>NZ_SUNC01000009.1 GCF_007570835.1 Croceicoccus sediminis | reverse complement strand
GACGAGAAGTCGTACAAGCCGGGCCTCGGCGCGTACGATCTGTCGAAGCAGAAAGGCTGAGGTGCGGCGATGACCGAGGATGCAACCGGCTCGCTCGACAGGGTGGGAGCCGATATTTCCCGCCTCCTGAAACCGCGGTCGGTGGCGATCGTCGGGGCATCGCCTACGCCCGGTGCGCTGGGCAATTCGGTCATGCGCAATCTTGATCGCCTGGGCTTTGCAGGCGATCTCCACCTCGTGAACCCCAGGCGGGCCGAGATCGACGGGCGGCCCTGCGTCAGCGCGATCGATGACCTGCCCGAAGGGATCGACGTGGCGGTCCTCGCCATTCCGGGGCCTGCCGTGCTGGACAGCGTGCGCGCGCTGGCCCGGCGCAAGGCAGGGGCTGCGATCATCTTCTCGGCAGGCTTTGCCGAAGGGGGCGAGGAAGGGATCGAGGCCCAGGCCGAGATCGGCCGCATCTCGCGAGAGACCGGCATGGTCATCGAGGGGCCCAACTGCCTCGGCCTCGTCAATTTCCTCGATGGCATCGCGCTGACTTTCGTGGAGATCCCGCCCGTCCCGCGCCGTCCGGGGCGCAACGTCGCGCTGGTCTCGCAATCGGGCGCGATGGCAATCGTCGAGGCGACGACGCTGATCTCCAAGGATCTGGGCCTGTCCTATTCGATCTCCACGGGGAACGAGGCGGCATCGGGGGTCGAGGACTATCTCGAACAGATGCTGGACGATGATGACACCCAGATCGTGGGCATGATCGTCGAACAGTTCCGCGATCCGGCCCGCTTCCTGACACTGGCGGCAAAGGCGCGCGAGATCGGCAAGCCAATCGTCCTGCTCCACCCCGGCAAGTCCGCCGCCGCACGCGAATCGGCGGCGACCCATACCGGCGCGATGGCGGGCGACTGGACCCTGATGCGGACCAAGGTTCGCGATGCGGGCGTCGTGCTGGTCGACAACCTCGAGGAACTGGGCGACGTGCTCGACCTTGCCGCGCGCGTTCCCGCCCCGCCGACGGGCGCAGCCGCCGTGCTGACCGAAAGCGGCGCGTTCAAGGCGCTGACGCTCGACTTGTGCGAGGGTATCGGGCTGGATCTGCCTGCCCCGTCGGATGATGCCAGCACGGCCCTGCGCGCGGCGATGCCCGACTTCATTCCGGTGTCGAACCCGATGGACCTCACCGCGCAGGCGCTGGTCGATCCCGATCTCTACAGGCGCGCGCTGGAGGCTCTCCTGCGCGATCCGCAATATGGCAGCGTCGTCTTCGCCATCATCCAGACCGACGTGCCGACCAGCAAACGCAAGTTCCCGGCGGTCGTATCCGCGATAGAGGAATTGCGCCCCGACCGGCCCGTCATCTTCGCCGGGATGGACGACGGGGCCGAGGTTCCGGCCGAATGGATCGCGCGGCTGCGCGAACTGGGCGTGCCCTATTTCTCCTCGCCCGACCGGGCCTTTCGCGCCATCCGCCGTTATGGCGAGGCGATGGCCCCTGCCCCGCAGCGCTCGACGATGGAGCCGGTCGCGCTCGACGCCCTGGCCAGCGGGACGATCCCCGAATATCGGGCCAAGGACCTGCTGGCACCGGCCGGCATCCCCTTCCCCGAAGGCGGCTTTGCCAGCACGCTTGAAGAGGCCAACGCGGTCTGTGCGAAGATCGGCTTTCCGGTTGCGCTGAAGGCGCAGTCCGCCGCGCTCAGCCACAAGAGCGATGCGGGCGGCGTGATCCTGAACGTCATGGACAACGCCGGTCTGGCCGAGGCCTGGGACCGGCTCTACGCCAATGTCGCAGCCTATGCGCCCGCACTCGTGCTCGACGGCGTGCTGATCGAGAAGATGGGTCAGCGCGGCGTGGAGATGATCGTGGGCGCCAAGACCGATCCCGACTGGGGTCCGGTCATCCTGATCGGGTTCGGCGGGGTACAGGCCGAACTGCACAAGGACGTACGCCTGATCACGCCCGACCTGTCGGCAGAGGCGATCGAGGCGGAGCTGCTCGCGCTCAAGGGTGCGCCGCTGCTGACCGGCTTTCGCGGCTCGCCCCGGCTCGACATCGGCGCCCTGGCGCGCCTCGTCGAAAGGCTGGGCGCCGTCGTTCGCGGAACCCCCGAAATCGCCGAGATCGACCTCAACCCGGTCGTCGTCTTCCCCGAAGGACAAGGCTGCGTCGCACTCGACGCCCTCATACAGGCAGGCTGAACGACGCG
>NZ_SUNC01000008.1:2500-5937 GCF_007570835.1 Croceicoccus sediminis | reverse complement strand
CATTACCTCCCGGTCGGTTACTCACGCTCTGGACGCAAGAAAGCCCCCTTGGCGATTTGCCATGGGGGCTTGGTTGTGTGTGGTTGCGGGGGTTGGATTTGAACCAACGACCTTCAGGTTATGAGCCTGACGAGCTACCGGACTGCTCCACCCCGCGTCACCTTGTCTTGGCCTCAGGCACCGGCGTCGACATGCGTCGACTTGGCTTTTCCTCACGCCTTCGGCGCTGCGGGCGGCCGTTTGGCCTTGCGGAGCCTTGCGGCTCCGTGGTCCTTTGAGGGACCTATCCGAGAGACCAAAAAGCCGCCACTGGGGGTTTCCCGGCAGCGGCATTTTGATTGTCATGTGAATGGGTTTTTTTGCGCTCACGCCTGCTGCAATGCCTGGCGGCGTCCTACTCTTCCAACGCTTGAGCGTTAGTACCATCGGCGCTGTTTGGTTTCACGTCCGAGTTCGAGATGGGATCGGGTGGGTCACAAACGCTATGGCCACCAAGCAATGAAGCAGGCGTGTCGCATATTAATCGATGCACTCTTTAAGTGATGTGGGTTGATCTGGCTGCGATGACCGTCCTGGTCAACGAGCAGTACAAGACTGTCGTTGATGGTGCAGATTCATCAAGCGCGATCAGAACTATTAGGACCGGTTAGCTCCATGCGTTACCGCACTTCCACACCCGGCCTATCAACGTCGTGGTCTACGACGGTTCGAAGATACCTAATCTTAAGGGAGGCTTCCCGCTTAGATGCTTTCAGCGGTTATCCCGTCCATACATAGCTACCCTGCGGCACCCTTGGCAGGATGACAGGTACACCAGAGGTATGTTCACCCCGGTCCTCTCGTACTAGGGGCAACTCCTTTCAAGTATCGACGCCCACGGCAGATAGGGACCAAACTGTCTCGCGACGTTCTGAACCCAGCTCACGTACCACTTTAATTGGCGAACAGCCAAACCCTTGGGACCTGCTCCAGCCCCAGGATGTGATGAGCCGACATCGAGGTGCCAAACGATTCCGTCGATATGAGCTCTTGGGAATCATCAGCCTGTTATCCCCGGCGTACCTTTTATCCGTTGAGCGATGGCCCTTCCACGAGGGACCACCGGATCACTATGACCGACTTTCGTCTCTGCTCGACTCGTCAGTCTCGCAGTCAGGCAGGCTTATGCCATTGCACTCTTGCAGCCGGTTTCCAACCGGCCTGAGCCTACCATCGCGCGCCTCCGTTACTCTTTAGGAGGCGACCGCCCCAGTCAAACTACCCGCCACAGAGGGTCCCAACACCGGCTAACGGTGCGTGGTTAGACATCAGAAAACAGCAGGGTGGTATTTCACCTATGGCTCCACGAGAACTGGCGCTCTCGCTTCAAAGCCTCCCACCTATGCTACACAACTCTTTCCTAATGCCACTCTGAAGCTGCAGTAAAGGTGCACGGGGTCTTTCCGTCTAACCGCGGGTACTCCGCATCTTCACGGAGAATTCAATTTCGCTGAGCATATCCTGGAGACAGTGGGGAAGTCGTTACGCCATTCGTGCAGGTCGGAACTTACCCGACAAGGAATTTCGCTACCTTAGGACCGTTATAGTTACGGCCGCCGTTTACTCGGGCTTCAATTCGGAGCTTGCACTCCTCCTCTTAACCTTCGAGCACCGGGCAGGCGTCACACCCTATACGTCGTCTTGAAGCCGACTTAGCAGAGTGCTGTGTTTTTGCTAAACAGTCGCTACCCCCTGGCCTGTGCCCCCTCCTACTGCTTGCGCAGAAAGAGGGCCTCCTTCTTCCGAAGGTACGGAGGCAATTTGCCGAGTTCCTTCAGGATACTTCTCTCAAGCGCCTTGGTATACTCTACCTGACCACCTGTGTCGGTTTCGGGTACGGTCTATATGGAGAGGCTATTTCCTGGAACCACTTGGCTGCCCACCCAATCCAATAAGGATGAACAACTTCCGCGATCCGTCACACATCTCCAGGCCCACGAATATTAACGTGGTTCCCATCGACTACCCCCTTCGGGCTCGTCTTAGGGGCCGGCTAACCCTGCTCCGATTAGCGTTGAGCAGGAACCCTTGGTCTTTCGGCGAGAGGGCATCTCACCCTCTTTGTCGCTACTCATGTCAGCATTCGCACTTCCGATACGTCCAGCGTCGGTTACCCTTCGCCTTCACTCGCTTACGGAACGCTCCGCTACCGCTGCAGTAAACTGCAACCCTAAGCTTCGGTGCGTATCTTTAGCCCCGTTACATCTTCGCCGCAGGAACCCTTATTTAGACCAGTGAGCTGTTACGCTTTCTTTAAAGGATGGCTGCTTCTAAGCCAACCTCCTGGTTGTTTTGGGATTCCCACATGCTTTCCCACTTAGATACGACTTGGGGACCTTAGCTGTAGGTTAGGGCTGTTTCCCTTTTGACGACGGACCTTAGCACCCGCCGTCTGTCTGCCGGATAAGACTCGATGGTATTCGGAGTTTGGTTAGGTTTGGTAGATCTCGCGACCCCCTAGCCCATCCAGTGCTCTACCCCCATCGGCATACATCCGACGCTCTACCTCAATAGATTTCGCGGAGAACCAGCTATTTCCCGGCTTGATTGGCCTTTCACCCCTAAACACAACTCATCCGAGAATTTTTCAACATTCAACGGTTCGGTCCTCCAGTGCGTGTTACCGCACCTTCAACCTGGTCATGCCTAGATCGCCGGGTTTCGGGTCTAATTCATCATACTCTGTCGCCCTATTCAGACTCGCTTTCGCTGCGCCTACACCTAACGGCTTAAGCTCGCATGATAAATTAAGTCACTGACCCATTATGCAAGAGGTACGCTGTCACTCCCTAAAGGAGCTCCAACTGCTTGTAAGCATTCGGTTTCAGGTACTGTTTCACTCCCCTAATCGGGGTGCTTTTCACCTTTCCCTCACGGTACTAGTTCGCTATCGGTCATGTACGAGTATTTAGGCTTGGAGGGTGGTCCCCCCATGTTCAGACAGGATTTCACGTGTCCCGCCCTACTCGAGTCCTTCATCATCACTTTCACATACGGGGCTGTCACCCGCTACGGCCACTCTTTCCAAAGTGTTCTGCTAGTTGAAATGAAGGCACTGGCCTGGTCCGCGTTCGCTCGCCACTACTAACGGAATCTCGGTTGATGTCTTTTCCTCCAGGTACTGAGATGTTTCAGTTCCCCGGGTTCGCTTCACCAAAGCTATATATTCGCTAAGGTGATACCTTATCCACCTCACTCAACCTGCGGCAAAAACCACAAATCGAGAGAAATGGTGAAGGTGGGTTTCCCCATTCGGAAATCGCCGGATCAAAGTTTGCTCACAACTCCCCGACGCTTATCGCAGCGTGCCACGTCCTTCATCGCCTGTACATGCCAAGGCATCCACCAAATGCTCTTACCTCACGCTTGAGAATCCACACCATCAACGACAGGCCTGC
>NZ_SUNC01000007.1 GCF_007570835.1 Croceicoccus sediminis | reverse complement strand
GTCGAGCGAGCCGGTTGCATCCTCGGTCATCGCCGCACCTCAGCCTTTCTGCTTCGACAGATCGTACGCGCCGAGGCCCGGCTTGTACGACTTCTCGTCAATGAACTGCCGAATGCCTTCCTTCCGGCCCTCGGTCTTGTCGTGGAAGTTCGCTGCTTCCTGCATGCGGACAAGGTAGTCTTCGGCTTCGTCGTAGGTCATCGTCGATACGCGCCGCACCGCGTCCTTTGCGAACTTCAAGGCCACGGGGTTCTTTTGCAGCAGCATTTCGGCCACTTCGCGCGTGCGTGCCTTCAGCCGGTCTGCCGGAACGCTTTCGTTCACGAGGCGCATGGCGGCCGCCTGCTTGCCGTCGATCAGGTCGCCCGTCAGCGTCAGCCACATGGCATCGCGCATGGGAAGCAGGTCGACCGCGACCTTGGTGACGCCGCCGCCGGGCAGGATGCCCCAGTTGATTTCCGAAAGACCGAACTTCGCCTCGTCGGCGCAGATCGCAAGGTCGCAGGCGAACAGCGGGCCCCATGCCCCGCCGAAGCACCAGCCGTTGACCATCGCGATCGTCGGCTTCTGGAACCAGCGCAGGCGGCGGAACCAGCCATAGCTCTCGCGCTGCGACTTGCGCACGCCGCCAAGGCCCTGTGCTTCCGTTTCGCGGAAGTATTCCTTGAGATCCATGCCCGCCGACCACGCCGTGCCTTCGCCGCCCAGCACCATGACCGAGACATCGTCGCGGAACTCGATCTCGTCGAAGACTTCGACCATCTTGCGGTTGAGCGCCGGGCTCATCGCGTTGCGCTTTTCAGGACGCGAGAACCAGACCCACGCAATCCCGTCCTCGACCGTACAAGTGACCAGTTCCGAACTCATGCCATATTCCCCTGATTGATCGGGCAACACCCCGCCCGACCGGCAAACGAGCCGGGGGAGGAGGTGACGCCGATGATGTGTCTGCGGAGTGCCGGGTGCCCGGACCCCGCCCCTGTTCGTCAGTGCGCGGGCTGCGCGTCGAACTCGACCGCGTTGATGATGTGTGCCTGCGTGTATTCGTTGAGGCCCGCCTCACCCAGTTCGGCGCCAAGACCGGACTGCTTCGACCCGCGGAAAGGCAGGTTGGCGTCGATGGCGAGGTGCTGGTTGACCCAGACGGTCCCGGAATCGATGCGGCGTGCAATGTCCAGCGCACGGGTCAGGTCGCGGCCCCAGACGGTACCGGCAAGGCCGTAAACGCTGTCATTGGCGCGGCGCACGACGTCGTCGATGTCCGTGTATTTCAGCACCGGCAGGACAGGGCCGAACTGTTCTTCGCAGACCAGCGGGGCATCGTCGTCGAGGTCTTTCACGATCGTGGGCGGAATGAAATAGCCGGGCCGGTCGGGAAGCTCGCCACCAGCCAGGACCGTGCCGCGCTGCTTTGCATCGTCCAGCAGTTCGCGAACCTTGTCGTACTGCATCCTGTTCTGCACCGGCCCGATCGTCGTGCCCTGGCGCGTCCCGTCGTCGACGACGGCGGCGTTGGCCAGTTCGGCGATTGCCTCGCAAAATTCGTCATAGATCGATTCGTGCACATAGGCGCGCTTGATCGCGACGCAGATCTGGCCCGCGTTGGTCATCGCGCCCTGATAGACTTTCTGCGCCGCTTCCCTTGCGGGTACGTCGTCGAGCACGATTGCGGCATCGTTGCCGCCCAGTTCCAGCGTCACACGCTTTATGCTTTCGGCTGCCGAGGCCATGACCTTGCTGCCCGTCGCGGTCGACCCGGTGAAGGCGATCTTCGCGATATCGGGGTGGGAGGTCATTACCGGGCCGAGTTCGTTCTGATCGGCGATGGTGTTGAAGACACCTGCGGGCAGGATCTCCGCCGCCAGCTCACCAAACAGAAGCGTGGTCAGCGGCGTCGTCGGCGCAGGCTTTGCCACCATGCAGTTGCCGGTGACGAGACACGGCCCCAGCTTGTTCATGAGCAGGATGACGGGGAAGTTCCACGGCGTGATCGACGCGACCACGCCAAGCGGCGTGCGATGCTCGATCACGGTCTGGCCGCCCTCTTCGCGCAGCTTCTTTTCCGGCGTGCGCATCTCGGCAAAGGCACGCAGGACGAACGTGGAGCCGATGATCTCGTACTCGGCCTGGTCGAGCGGCTTGCCCTGTTCCGACGTCAGCAGGCGCGCAAACTCGTCCTTGCGGGCGAAAAGCGCGTCGGCCAGCTTGACGAGGTAACCGGCGCGGTCCTCGTAGCTGAGCGCGGACCAGGCGGGGAAAGCGTCCTTGGCCGCGGCGATCGCGGTTTCCAGCTGGTCCTTGCTCGCCTTGGGGCACTGCGCCACCACGCCTTCGGTGGCGGGGTTCACGACATCGAATGTCGAAGCGCCGTCGACGAGTTCGCCGGCGATGAGCATGCGAAAGCTGTGGGTCATGTCTGTCCTCTCGATCTGGCATCGCGCGAATTGCGAAAACGGGGATCGCGATTCGAGCCTGCGGCCTTGAACGGTATGTATGCCAATGATACAGTTATTGCAACTGCCGACGCCCGCTTGACGCGATTGGGCGACCGGGCCATCGAACGGGAATGGGGACACGAAAGATCAGCCTGGATGCATCCTTCGGCTATCAGCTGCGCATGGTCCAGATCGAGGCCGACAAGACCGCGCGCCGCATGCTTGAGCCTTTCGACATCACGCCCGCCCGCGTCACTGCCTTGATCGTGGTGGCGAACAACCCCGGCTGCACGCAAACCCGGCTGGGCGAGGAACTCTCGATCAATCGGGCCAGCGCGATGAAGCTCGTCAATATCCTGGAAGGACGCGGCCTGATCCGCCGGGGCGAAGCGGCCGATCCGCGCGCCAACGCGCTTTTCCTGACCGAAGAGGGCAGCGATCAGCTGAAGCGGATGCTGGCCGCCTTGAATGAGGCCGATGAACATTTGCTGCGCGACCTGACGAACGAGGAACGCGCCGCGATGCGGGCCTGCCTTGCCAAGATGCGCCGAAGCTTCGCCGCCGATAATTGAGCGCGCTCTGCCGCTGAACGGACCTGGCATCACACCCGGTTGTCCCATTGGGATCGCTGCCGCTGCATTCCGCAAGATCAGGTGCCGCAATCAAGCCGCTGGCGCAGCGTCTGCGCGATCATGTCCAGCGCCTCGTCGGTCTCCGGCAAAATGCCGCCCAGTTCGATGAAGCCATGGATCATCGAAGGGAAGACGTGGCGTGTCACCGCAACGCCTGCCGCCTCCAGCCGGTCCGCGTAGAGCCCCCCTTCGTCGAGCAGGGGATCGAAGCCCGCCAGAATGACGAGCGCAGGGCAAAGGCCCGCCATGTCCCCGGCGACTATCGGCGAGACGCGCCAGTCATCTGCGACTGACACGTCGTTCAGATAGCTGTCGACGAAATAGCGCATTGCCTCCAGCGTCAGCGGCGGCACGTTGCCATTGCGAACGCGGGAAGGGTAGTCCCAGACAGATTCGCGCAAGTCGAGACCGGGATAGATGAGGATCTGGCAGCGAAGCGGAATGCCCTCATCGCGGGCCGCGATTGCCACCACCGCGCTAAGGCACCCGCCGGCGCTGTCACCGCCTACGGCAATGCGGTCCTGGTCGATGCCTAGCGTCGATGCGTTGGCAACAATCCAGCGGAACGCCGAAATGACATCGTTCGAAGGCGCAGGAGCCGGGTGCTCAGGCGCCAGCCGGTAGTCTACCGCCATAACTGCGCATTGGGCGCGACAAGCCAGTTGGCGGCACACCTTGTCGTGTGATTCGAGATCGCCGATCACCCCGCCGCCGCCATGAAGGTAGATAAGCGCGGGCGCGTCTGCATCGGGCAGGCCGTCGGGGCGATATTGGCGAAGGGGTATCGGGCCAACAGGGCCTTCGGCCACGAAATCCTCGACATGCGCCATATCGATCGTGGGGCCGCCGAACATCTCGCTCATCCGGCGATAGCCCTGGCGCGCCTCGTCATAGGAAAGCTCGTTCAGCGGGGGGGCACCTGCCTCTTCCAGAATCGCAAAGAACTTCAGAACATGCGGGCTTAGTTCCACGGCGGCTCTCCTGAACGGGTGTCGGTGCGAGGGCGTTATCGCGCCCCTATGGCATCACCACAACCGGCTTGATCACCGTGCCCTGCCCGGATGCGGCGAAGGCCTCCTCGATCTGCGCGAAGGGATAGCGCTTCACCAGCTTTTCCAGCGGCAGGCGACCTTCGCGGTAATAGGCGATCAGGCGGGGGATGAAGCGGCGCGGGTCGATGCCGCCTTCCACGACGCCCACGATCCTGCGCCCCATGCTCATGATGGCGGATGGATCGATGGCCACGGTCTGCGGCGGATAGGCCCCGACCAGCGCCAGTGTCCCGCGCGGGGCCAGCATTGCAACCGACTGCTGCAACAGCGCGGGAACGCCCGTCGTGTCGACGATATGATCGAAAGGCTCCACCAGCGCCGACAGGTTCTCTGCCACTTCGTCTGCACCCAGTTCGCGGGCGAGGGCCAGCCGGTGCGCGTGGCGGTCGATCACGCAGATGCGTCCTGCATCCGCGATCTTTGCCGCCATCACCGCCGACAGCCCTACCGCGCCTGCGCCCATGATCGCGATCGACTGTCCCGGCTGAACGTCGAGCGTTTCGAGCACTGTGCCCGCGCCGGTCTGGACCCCGCAACCAAGCGGTGCCAGCAGATCGAGCGGCAGGTCGGCATCGATCCGCACGACGTTGTCCATGTGGGCAAGGGCATGAGTGGCAAAGGCCGACTGCCCGAAGATGTTGCTGCCAACCACAACTTTGCCGCGCCGGATGCTCCCTTCGCCGGGCTGGCGCAGGCCCAGGAAATTGCGGGGTACGAATTCGTCGCAATAACCCGGTTCATGGTCCCGGCACGCGGCGCAGGCACCGCAGCTGTGAAAGCTGAGCAGGACGTGGTCGCCCTTCGACAGTCCGGCGACATCGCGGCCCACATCCTCTACCACGCCCGCGCCTTCGTGGCCCAGGATCACCGGGAAGGGGACGGGCAGGTTTCCGTCCCGCATCACCATGTCTGTGTGACATACCCCGCAGGCGCGGATCCGCACGCGCACCTGGTCGGGGCCGGGCGGGTCCATGGACAGTTGCTCGAACCGGAAGGGCTCGCCCGGCCGCTCGATCACGGCGGCGTCGATCGTCAGTGCACCCATCGCTCAGAAGTCGAAGCCAAGGCGCAGGTACCATTCGCGCGGCCGGTTGTAGCTGCCGAACAACGTGCCCGCGGCAAGATTGGATCCGCCGGAAGTCAGGAACCGCTTGTCGGTCAGGTTCGTGCCCCCTGCCGTCAGCGACCAGTTGCCGTTCGGCTCGCGGTAGCTGACGCTTCCGTTCACGATATCGCTCGACACCCGGCGCAGCAGGAACGTGCGCTGCGTGTCGTTCCACGCGCCCGAACTATGCGTCCAGTCGGCGAGCAGTACGAGCGATCCGCCATTGGCCAGTTCCGCCTCGTAGCGGGGGCTGATGTTGACTTTCCACTTCGGCGTCTTGGGCAGGTCTTCACCCACGAGAGTACCGGCCTGATAGGGCGATGGCCCGCCCACGGCCGCGGTCGCCGGGGAGACGTAGGTATATTCCGCGTCCACATAGCCGACCGATCCGTTGATGGTGAGCCCGTCGATCGGCGCGGCGAGGGCTTCGACTTCGAACCCGCGAATACGCGCGTTGCCCGCGTTGGCGATGGTGGGCGACGTGCCGACCTGGATGTTGAGCTGGATATCGCGGTACTTGGTCGAGAAGACGGCGGCATTCACCTGCAACCTGCGATCCAGCAGGGTCGACTTGATACCGGCCTCCCACGTGGTTGCTTTTTCCTCGCCGAAGTCCGGTGCGACATTGCCTTGCGGGTTCGTCAGGCGCGTGGTCCAGCCGCCGGTCTTGTAGCCCTTGGACCAGCTGCCGTAGAGCATGACATCGTCGCCCGGATGGATCTGTAGGCCAACCTTGGGGGAGAAATCGCTGAACCTCTTGCGGTTCGTGCCCGGCGTATAGACGCGCACGGGGTTGGTCGGATCGGGATATTCCAGCGCCAACTGGCATGGCACCGGCGCAAGGGGGAAGGCCCCGCCGGGATAGATCGTGCCATCGGCATCGGCGCATCCGAACAGCTTGTAGTTGAAGCCGTTCAATTCCTGCTGCCCGCCTTCGAACCGCTTGCGTTCGTTGGTATAGCGGCCGCCGACGGTAATGCCGATCAGGTCCACGGGGCGGTAATCGAGCTGGCCGAAAAAGGCGTAGTTCTTGGTCGACAGGTCGTTCGGCCCGTCGACCTGGATCAGCCCTTCGGCAAATGTGACGAAGTCGTGCAGGTCGCCCGATTCGCTGAAGTAGTAGGCGCCGGCGACGTAGCGCAGCTTCTGGTCCAGCGCGTCGCCCAGCAGCTGGAGTTCCTGGCTGAACTGCTTCTGGTTCATGGTGAAGCTGAGCTGGAGGAAATTGAGCGGCGACCCGTCGGCATCCAGCCCCGCGTTCCAGTGCAGTTCGCGATAGGCGGTGATCGATTTGAGCGCGACGTTTTCGGCCAGGTCGAAATCGACGATGCCGCTAAGCCCCCATGCCTCCAGATCGGAATAGCTGTTGCCGGTAGCATAGCTGCGATCCTTGTCGGCGATAAGATAGCGGTCGTCCCACGGCAGGCGGTCGTTGGCGGGGTCGCCATCGACGTTGGCGCTGGCATAGCTGGCCAGCTGGTACTGCGGGTTGAACTGCGTTCCTGCCACGCCGCACAGGGCAGAGGCATTGCGCGCCGCGATTTCGCCTGCCGTGCTGCCGATGCAGAAATTGTAAAGGCCCGCGAACAGGAAGCCGGTGGTGCCGGTCGGGTCGAAGGCCGTGCCGGGCAGGTTCGTTGTGCCGGCGAAATTGCCCGGCACGTTTTCGGCCGTGGCAATCAGCTTGTTCGCCGAGGTGCCCTTGTCCTTGCTGTAGTCGCCGGAGAACGTGGCCCGCACCGCGCCGCCATTGTCCCACTTCAGCTTGCCGCGCAAGTTCCAGTTGTCGCTGCTGCCTTCCCGGCGGGCGCTGTCATAGCCCGCGGCGGAGAACGCGGAGAACGGCGGCGCGTTGTTGGCGCGCTGATCGGGGAAGGGCACGCGCTTCAGGAAACCGTCGCGCGTTTTTGCCCCGAAGGTCACGGACGAACTGAGCGCTTCGGCGAGCGGGATGGTGACGGAACCGCGAACGTTGAGCAGGTTGTAGCTGCCGACGGTCACATCGCCGGTGGCTGTGAAATAGTCGCCCGGATCCTTGGTCACGATGGAAATGGCGCCGCCGATGGTATTGCGACCGAACAGCGTGCCCTGCGGACCCTTCAGGATCTCGATACGCTCAACGTCGAGCAGGTCCTGGTTCGCCCCGACCGTGCGCGCCAGGTAGACGCCGTCGAGATAGATGCCGACACCCGGATCGATGTTGAACGCGAAATCGTCCGATCCGATGCCGCGGATATACGCCGCCAGCACGGCGGGCGAGCCCGAGAACGGCGTGCCTGCATCGAGATTGACGTTGGGCGCAACCGCCGAAAGGTCCGCAACGCTGCCGATGGCGCGTTCCTGCAGGGCTTCGGAGGTAAAGGCCGAGATCGCGATCGGCACGTCCTGCACGTTTTCCGAACGCTTTTGCGCGGTGACGACGATTTCCGTGATCCCGCCGGTGCCGGAGGTGGTGTCAGCCGCGGCCGATTGCAGATCGTCCTGTGCGATGGCCGGTGCGGCCACGAACGCCGAAGATGCCAGCAGCAGCGCGATTGTCGTCTTGCCCATGAAAATTTCTCCCACAAAAGATCCGCGCCTGTCCCGGCGCTTTGGCGTCTTTTCTAGGGGGTGATCGCCCGGCGGTCTTGGATGGCCGCGAACGCGCGATCAGGACAATTGCGAACATTCGGGCCGCATGGGTTCGCGACCTTGCCGGATCACGAATGACCCGTGCCTTGTCGCCACTGGCTTGGCGACACGCCGAAGTGCCTGCGAAAGCAGCGGGCGAAAAACGCAGAATCGTTAAAGCCGACTTCGAACGCGATTTCGGTGATCGTCTGCCCGTCGCCGCTATCCAGAAGCGTCCTTGCCCATTCCATCCTTCGCGACGTGATGAAAGCTGTCGGCGTCAGGCCGACATGGCGGAAAAACGATTTCTGCACCGCGCGTACGGACAGATCCAGCGCATCGGCGATCATTGCCGTGCCGAGATCCGGATTGGCGAGGTTATCCAGCGCATATTCGACCGGAGAGCGGGCGGAACGCATCGGCAGATGATCGACCGACCTGCGGCCACATGCCATGCGCGCGGCATCGGCAAGCAGTGCACCGGTGTCCCCGTCCAGATCGTCCAGATGCTCGCGCTGCAACCAGATGCCCTGGAAGATATGCCCCAGAAAGGCGACGTTGGGATTGTCGGCAGGCAATATGCATCCGTGCCAGTCGCGCGCGGCGACCGCGTCTCCCATCATCGAGATCGGCACTTGCAGGATCAGGCAGTCGTTGGCCTGCGAAATGTCGATGGAATAGGGGCGCGTGTCATCTGCCACGATGATTTCACCGACGTGGCCGCGGCTGCTTTTCTTGCCATGTTCCATCATCATCGTCCCGCGCCGCAACATGTGCAGCAGGAGATGCCGGTCGCTGCCCTGTGTCGATACCCGGCTGACTCTCGCCCGGTCGCTTCGCGCGCGGGCCAGTCCGACCTTACCGACGAAACAACGGGTCAGGTCTGCGCGTATCCCTTCAGAGGCGCTGACCGACATGCCGGGGAAAGCCTCTGCCACGACTTCGTGCCAGAAATGATGGCGGCGCTGATGCGGCACCAGCCTGGTCGAAAAGCATTCGACCGCGTTCACCGGTCCGGCTCCACCGGCTGGCAGAAATGAGCTGGCAGCAGCGTCATGTTCGATACCCATCCCCTCTTCGCCGTGCAGCCTGTCGTTTCCCGATCTGCGCTGCCGGCCTTTTCGGCGGAATGTATCCGGAGCATACGAAGCCCGCAACCGGATTCTGGAGCAGCGGGTCAGGACTGCCGGTCACGGCGCTATGCGGGGGCGAGCGTTTCCAGCTGTTCGCCCAAAGCCAGCCATTCGGCCTCGGCCTTTGCCAGTTTCTCGCTGATCTCCGCACGGCGCATCTGCAGCTCGCCCATATTGACGTTGGCAAGGTGCCTTGGTGCCTTGTCCGGTTCGCACATCGCGCCATCGATTTCGCTCAGGCTCGATTCCAGGCGGGCAATCGCCTTTTCGGCAGAGGCCAGTTCGGACTTGATGAAGCGAGCCTTGGCGCGGGTCTTGGCGGTATTACCCGATGCCGCGTTCGACGCGCCTTGCGCGGATTGTTTCTTCGGTTTGTTCCGGCCCAGCACGAAGTCGATATAATCGTCCATGCTGCCGGAAAATTCGGCTGCCGTTCCTGCATCGACGAGGATCAGCCGGTCAGCGGTCAGTTCCACCATGTGCCGATCATGGCTGATCAGGATCACCGCCCCGGAATAGTCGTTCAACGCCTGGACCAGCGCCTCACGCGCATCGACGTCGAGGTGGTTGGTCGGCTCGTCGAGGATCAGGAGATGGGGCGCGTCACGGGTGATGAGCGCGAGCGCAAGCCGGGCGCGCTCTCCGCCCGACAGCTTTTCGACGTTTGTCGTGGCCCGCGGCCCGGAAAAGCCGAAACGGCCCAGCTGTGCCCGGACCGCCGCCGGGGTCTTGCCCTCCATCGCGCGGGTCATCAGTTCGACCGGCGTGGCATCGCTCGCCAGTTCCTCGACCTGGTACTGCGTGAAGTACCCGACCTTGAGCTTGCCCGGCGCCGCCATCGCGCCTTCGACCGCCTGAAGCTGCGCCGCCAGCAGGCGGGCGAGCGTGGTCTTGCCGTTGCCGTTGCGGCCCAGCAGAGCGATCCGGTCATCGGCGTCGATCCGCATGTTCAGTCGCCGCAGGATGGGCGGCGCATCGTCATAGGCCACCGCCGCACCTTCGAGCGTAATCATGGGGGAGCGCAGTTCGCCCGGCGACGGAAATTCGAAGCTGAGCGATGGGTCTTCCATCAGGGCGACGATCGGCTGCATCTTCGCCAGCATCTTGGCGCGGGCCTGGGCCTGTTTCGCGGTCGAGGCGCGGGCGCTATTGCGCGCGACATAGTCTTGCAGGCGCGCACGCTGCGCATCCTGCGCCGCCTTGGCCGAAGCCAGCTGCGCCGCGCGTTCGGCACGCTGTTTCTCGAACGCGTCGTAGCCGCCGGTATAAAGCGTCAGCTTGCCGCCCTGCAGGTGCAGGATATGGTCGACGACGTTGTTCAGCAGGTCGCGTTCATGGCTGATGACGAGCAGCGTAGCGGGATAGGACTTCAGGAAGTTTTCCAGCCACAGCGTCGCTTCAAGGTCGAGGTGGTTCGACGGTTCGTCCAGCAGCAGCACGTCGGGCTCTGAAAACAGCAGGGCGCCCAGCGCCACCCGCATCTTCCACCCGCCCGAGAAACTGGACAGCGGGCGGCGCTGCATTTCCTCGTCGAAGCCAAGGCCGTTCAGGATCTTGGCCGCCCGTGCCGGCGCGCTGTAGGCGTCGATGGCCAAGAGCCTTTCGTGCACCTCGCCAAGGCGGTCCATGTCGGTGCAGGTTTCCGCTTCTTCCAGCAGTCGCGCGCGCTCCACGTCGGCGGCCAGGACGGCCTCTTCCGGGGTGGTCGTGCCGTCGGGCGCTTCCTGCGCGATATAGCCGATGCGGGCGCGCGAAGGCTTGCCGATCTGCCCGTCGTCCGGTTCGATCTGGCCGATGATGGCCTTCATCAGCGTCGACTTGCCAGCACCGTTCCGGCCGATCAGGCCGACACGCGCGCCCTGCGGGATCGTCGCGCTGGCGCGTTCGAGAATGGGCCGGCCGCCAAGCCGTACAGTGATACCGTCAATCGTAAGCATGCGGGGCCCATAGCAGCACTGCCTCGCGGTCCCAACGATTGAATGCCGGGTTCGCGTTCAGCGCTTCTTCTTGGCGGTCGTCGCGTTGAAGTCCGGGTCCTTGCCCGCCACCCAGTCGACGAACTTTCGAATGGCCGGATTGGCCAGAAGGCCGTCCACGTCCATGCCATATCGCTGCAGTTCGGAATTGGTGAAATTGGCGATCAGCGTCTGCTGGCAAATCGGGTGCATGGGCACGACGTCGCGTCCGCCGCGGCTCTTGGGTACGGGATGATGCCAGACGATCGTCTGACCGGTCGGCCTGGAGCAAAGCCAGCACGGAACGGCAGGTTCCGGCGCGTTTTCATCGCTGTCGGTATCGTCGTAACGATCGTGCCTGAAATGTTTGCGGGCCATCGGTCTGCCTGAATTGCCTGAAGGTGCTGTTCCCCCTCTTACCGCCTGAGCGTGGCATTACCACCATCACGAAGCACGGGGATCGCATGGCCCAGCGATCCAGGTCGGGCGCGGTCGAGCGCTAGAACCTCGCCCGGCAAGCGCATGCACAACCTCAGGCAGCAATTACATTGATGGAATTCGATCAGAACAAGTAATTTTCCATTGGGCAAGAAGGCCAGTACAAGCAAAATTGGTCAGTCCGATTTATGAAGATCGCGACGGCAGAGGGAGAGTTGGAAGTGCATCAGGCGTTGCGTCTGTTAATCGCGGTAGTCCTGAGCCTGTGGGCAGGACCGATTGCGGCGGCGCAAGGCGGATCGCTTGACAGGGCTGGCGTCGTGAACACGGCAAGCGGTCCGGTCGACGGCGTCGCACTCGATAACGGCGTCGATGCCTATCTCGGCATTCCCTACGCGGCCCCGCCGGTGCGCGAATTGCGCTGGCGCCCGCCCGCTCAGGTGGAAAGCTGGAACGAAGTCCGTCACGCGGACCGGTTCGGGCCGCAATGCATGCAGCCCCTGCGCGGCGTTCTTAACAATCAATACTCCGGTGCCGAGGTGATGAGCGAGGATTGCCTCTACCTCAACGTCTGGGCGAAACCGGGGCTGAGCGATGCGCCGGTCATCGTCTACATTCACGGCGGTGCGTTCTTCGTGGGTGCGGGCAGCATGCCCATCTATAGCGGGCAGTACCTGGCGATGCGCGACGTCGTCGTCATCAATCTCAATTACCGTCTCGGCGCTCTGGGCTTTCTCGCCCATCCCGAACTCACGGCGGAATCGGCTGAGGGTGCGTCCGGGAACTACGGACTTCTCGATCAGGTCGCGGCGCTGGAATGGGTTCGTGACAACATCGCCCGGTTCGGCGGGGATCCCGACAACGTAACCATCGTCGGGCAGTCGGCAGGGGCGATGTCGGTCAATGCGCTGCAGGCCAGCCCCTTGGCCGAAGGCCTGTTCGATCGGGCGGTCGGTATGAGCGGTGCGCTGATCGGCAGTGCGCGCTCGATGATGCCATCGCTGGCCAAGGCGGAGGCCGACGGCGTCCGCATCCAGGAAATCTGGAAGGCCGCTTCGATTGACGAGATGCGCGAACTGGCTGCTGACAAGATGCTCGACCTGCCGCGCTCAACCGGTTCGCCGCGCGTGGGGCCGATCAATGACGGTTATTTCCTGCCGCGCTCGATCGACGAGGTATTCGCAAAGGGCGCGCAGGCCGATGTGCCGCTTATCGTCGGGTTCACGCGTGACGAATCCTTCGGCGGCCTTGGCCACATCGCCGGGCTTGAGGACTATCGCGCAAAGGCGCAGGACCGGTTCGGTGACAGGGCGCAGGAGTTTTTCGCACTCTATCCGGCGTCGAGCGACGTTGAGGCCATTGCGCAGGCGCGGCTGGCTGACCGTGACGGCACGATCGCACTGTGGATGTTCGAGTGGGCAAGCCGCCAGAGCTCGAGCGGATCGGCCCCCGTCTTCAGCTACGAATTCGCGCAGCCCCATCGCTATCCCGAAGGCGTGGTGATCGCGGGGCACGATGCCGAAACCGCCGGGGCCTATCACACATCGGAAGTACCGTTCTGGCTGGGCACGCTGGAAAGCTTCAACAAGTTCAGGCCAACGCGCGCCTGGCAGGACGGGGACCGGGCGCTCAGCGAGGCGATGCAGTCGGCGCTCGTCGCTTTTGCAAGAACGGGCGTGCCTTCCGCGCCTGGATTCACGTGGCCCCGGTTCGACGCGAAGGACCCGCTTCTGCTCTGGCTCGCCACCGGCGATGTCGAGGTGGCCGGCTGGCCATCGCGGGAACGTCTCGAATTCTTTCGCAGCTTCGCCGCAGGGGAGTGACGCGCAAAGTGGTTCAGATCGCTCGACATAACTGGTCAGGCCAACGGCGGTCTTAAGTCAATGGGGGCGCATTCACACTCAGAAATTCGGGGCGTTACCAAGCGTCCATGCGCGATCAGATGGAAATTAGAAGTTCATTATATCAATAATTTGATGCGATAATTTCGGCAAATCCAATTATGTATTGTGGTAAGACCAATATTATGCGAAACGCATCGTGAATTTGCGCATGCAAGAATGCTCATATCGTCAAGGGAGAGGTTTCATGATTCGAACGGTTCGTTCCGCCCTGAAGGGCAGTGGATCGGCAATTGCGACGGCGGGGATCCTCGCCGTTGCCGTGGTGGCAGTCCCGGCTCAGGCCCAGGAAGACGCCGGCGCGGAAAGCCTGAACACCATCATCGTGACCGCGCAGAAGCGCGAACAAAACGTCCTTGAAGTTCCCGTCGCGGTCAGCGCGATCGGCGACGACGTGCTCGAAGCCGCACAGGTCAACGAGTTCGAGGATCTGACCAGCGTATCGCCCTCCCTGACCATCACCGCAGGCGGCAGCCAGGCCGGCCATTCCATCGCCCTTCGCGGCGTCGGCACGGTCGCCTTCTCCACCGCGGTCGAATCCTCGGTTCTCGTCGTTGTCGACGATGTCGCCCTGCTTCAGGCCGGGCAGGCCTTTTCCAGCATTTCCGATCCTGCGCGCGTCGAAATCCTGCGCGGTCCGCAAGGCACGCTGTTCGGCAAGAACGCCTCGGCCGGTGTCGTGAATATCGTCACGCGCGATCCGACCGACTATTTCACGGGCTATACCCAGTTCTCCGTCACCGATGACGAACAGTACCGCGCCGAAGCTGCGGTCTCCGGCCCGATCAACGACGCCGGCGGCTTCCGCATCAGTGGCTACTGGTCCGACTTCGACGGTTACATCGACAACCTGACCACCGGCTCAACGCTTGGCGGTGAAAACACCTGGGGCGTGCGCGGCAAGATCCGGCAGGAATTCGGCGCGGCGACGTTCACGCTGACCGCGGACTATGGCGAAGCGACTGATAGCCTGCTGCCCGACACTTACCTGCGCGTCGACCAGGTCGACGGCGCGGGCAATCCGATCAACCGCGACTACGACCTGACCGGGATCGAGCCTGGCCCGGCAAACAACGTCGTGCGCAACGACGTAGACCGTTACGGCGACAGCGACCAGCTGATCGCCTCGTTCAAGGCGGACATCGACCTCGGCTTTGCCACGCTTTCGTCGATCACCAGCTACCAGGACTGGCGCTACGATTCGATCAACGATCAGGACGGTACGGCGGCTCCCATCATCCGTCACGACACGACGTATAATGCCGAACAGTTCACGCAGGAACTGCGCCTGACGTCGCCCACGTCGGGGGTCTTCGACTACATCCTCGGCCTGTATTACTCGGACGGTACGACCGACCGTTCCTTCATCCGCACGTCGCCCATTCCGCCGCTCAAGCAGAACTGGGATTCGTCGGCTGATACCGAAACATTCGCGGCCTTTGCGCAGCTTGGATACGACATCACGCCCAACACGCTCCTTACGCTTGGCGGCCGTATCAACCACGAAAAGATCGGCGTCAGCTTCCAGGACAATCGCCCGGCGGTCCCTGTCGTCTATTCGGGAAGCGATTCGGAAACGGCGGTCACCGGCAAGGTGTCGTTGCAGCAATTCTTCGACAACGGGTTGATGCTCTTCGGCTCCATCGCCACCGGCTACAAGGGGCAGGCCTACGACGTGTCGTCGGGCTTCGACCAGCGCCGCGCGGACAATCCGATCAAGTCCGAAGACAGCATCAACTACGAAATCGGCCTTTCGGGCACGGCGCTTGGCGGTGATGCGCGGTTCCAGCTGGTCGCCTTCTGGACGGATTACGACAATTTTCAGGCGCAGGGCGTGAATGCGCAGCTCCTGGCGCCGCAGTTCGAACTGACCAACGTCGGCAAGCTGCGGACGCGCGGTATCGAGTTCGAGACCTACTATTCGCCCACCGACAACCTGACGCTGTTCGGTTCGGCGGCCTATGTCGATGCCGAGATCCGGGAATACCCGACTGCACAGTGCTATTTCGGGCAGACCGAGGCGGAGGGCTGCGTCTTCGACCCCGTGCTGAACCAGCCCGTCCAGGACCTGGCCGGCGAACAGCTGGGCAACTCGCCCGACTTCAAGTTCAACCTGGGCTTCGATTTCTCACAGCCGGTCAGCCAGAGGCTCGCCGTCTTCACCCGCGGCAACTACACCTGGCAGAGCGACGTGAACTTCTCGCTGTCCCAGAACCCGCGGACCGTGCAGGACGCCTATGGCATCGCCAATCTCTCGGTCGGCGTGAAAGAACAGAACGATCGTTGGTCGGTTTCGGTCTTCGTCAACAACCTGTTCGACGAGAAGTACGCGTCGCGCATCATCGACGATACCAATCCGCGCAACAGCCCGTACATTCTTACCCAGCAATTGCCGCGCAACTTCGACCGCTACTTCGGTGCGCGCGTCCGTCTGGGCTTCTGAACTCTCCGAGCCCGCGCGCCATCCCTCTGGGGCGCGAGCCAACATTTTCCCGGCCGGGCGACCGGCCGGGAAAACTGTTTCTTACGCTGATGGGTTTTCTAATCGGCAGAAACGCAGGCCACGTGGGCCTATAGGCTCGGTACTTAGAGAGTTCCGGTCATGTACTGTGCTTCGCCGCAACCGAAGCTCCAGTCAGAAACCCCGTTGGGCGTGACCGCGACGAAAAGGTCCTGCGGATCGAGCCCGCACTTTTCCTTCAGGTTCTTCGCAAAGCCGGCGTAGACATCCTTGAGCATGTCGGGCGTGCGCGGCGAGGTGAAGATGTGGATGGCGATCACCTTCTCGCTCCGATCGAGGCCGAGCCCGGTATCCAGCATGATCATGCGCCCGGGCTTATGCTCGGTCACGATCTGGTAGCGGTCATTTTCGGGCACGCCGAAAGCATCCACGATGGTGTCCTGGACGGTATCGAGGAGGGTGCGGATTTCCGCGTCCGAGCGGCCTTCCATCATGTCGATTTTTACGAGTGGCATTCAAATTTCCTTCAAGATTGGGCCGAAGGCAATGCGTCGCGGTAGGCAGGGACCCACCGGCGCTTTGCAATGGCATTTTCCCAACCGTCCAAGGGGGGAATTGCTCCCAGATCGCGTTCGGCCACCCGGCACACGGCCAGGGCGACGCAATCGGCAACCGCGGCCAGTTGTTCGCTGGGCGGGAACATCGCGTCGCCGCTCCCTTCCGGCTGAAGCGAGGCCAGCGCCTTTGCCGCTTCGGCGAACATGTCGTCGGTGATCCGCGTGGCCCCGGAAACCAGCACACCAAGGCCGATGCCGGGGAAGATGTAGACGTTGTTGACTTGCGTGACCGCGCCGTGCGCCCCGTTTGAAGGGCTTCCCGTGCCGATGATCGCGCGGCCGTCGGACCACGCCTGGATATCGGCCGCCGCAGCCTCGGACCGGGTGACCGGGTTCGAAAGGGGCAGGATGATGGGGCGTTCGTTGTGGTTCGCCATGGCGCGAACGACCGGTTCGTCGAATGCGCCGAACTGGCCCGAAGTACCGATCAGGACCGCGGGCCGAACCCGCTCTATCGTCTCAAGCAGGCGTGGCGCCCTGCCGCAGGACAGCCATTCGTCTGCTTCGGCACTCGGCCGGGCGACAAGCGCCTGTCCCGGTATGGCGACGTTGATCCCTTCGATAATCAGTCCGTCGCGGTCGACCGCATGGATGCAGCGCCGCGCCGCGTCGCGCGAAAGCCCTCGTTTCTCCAGTTCGCCGACCAGCAGGGCAAGGATACCGCATCCGGCTGCGCCCGCACCGAAAAGCAGGACCTTGTGTTCGGCAAGGTCGATCCCCGCCAGCCTTTCGGCCGACAGGACCGCGGCAAGCGCGGTCGCCGCGGTGCCCTGTATGTCGTCGTTGAAAGACGGCAGGCGGTCGCGATACCGGTCAAGCAGGGTGACCGCGTTGGGCCCGGCGAAATCTTCCCATTGCAGCATTGCACCGGGCCAGCGTTCGCGCACCGCTTCCACGAACTCTTCGATGAAGGCGTCGTAATCCGCGCCCCGAACGCGCCTGTGCCGCCAGCCGACATAGAGCGGATTGTCGAGGTGCGCTTCGTTGTCGGTGCCCGTGTCGATCAGGACCGGAAGCGTGCGGGCCGGATCAATCCCCGCGCAATCGGTATAAAGCGAAAGCTTGCCGATGGGGATGCCCATGCCGCCAGCCCCCTGGTCGCCCAGACCCAGTATCCGTTCCCCGTCGGTCGCGCAGATCACTTCTACGTCGTCGAACGGCAGGTCGGCCAGGATCTGACGCAGCCGTCCCTTGAGGGGATAGGATAGGAACAGCCCGCGGGGGCGGCGATAGATTTCGCTGAACCGCACGCAGGCTTCACCCACGGTCGGCGTATAGACGAGCGGCAGCAGTTCCGAACGGTACTGCGCCATCAGCGCGTAGAAGAGCGTTTCGTTGGTATCCTGCAGATCGCGCAGGAATGCGTATTTTTCGAAAGGGGTCGAAAAGGCGCGGAGGACGGCGATGCGGCGGTCAATCTGACCTGCGATCGTCGAAACGTGGCTAGGCAGCAGGCCGTGGAGGCCGAGGCTGTCGCGCTCCTCTTCGGTAAAGGCCGTGCCCTTGTTGACCAGCGGATCGGACAGGATCGCGCGTGCGTCCCGGTTGGTCCTGTTCTGCCTTGCCTGGTGCATCGGCCTTAAATCAATCCTTGTAAAAAAGCTGGACCGGGGGCGGGAGAAGGGGAGGGTGCGCCCCCGGTCCAATAGCCGGCTCGAAAGCCGGATCAGCGTATTATGGTTTCCGGACCCATCATCATTGTCGGCAGCCAGGTCGACAGGATCGGGATGTACGTGACCATGATGAGGAAGATCACCAGCACGCCCAGCCAGGGGAGGGCGGCCTTGACCACGGCCAGCATCGACATGTTCGCAACGCCAGAGGTGACGAACAGGTTGAGACCGACTGGCGGGGTGATCATGCCGATTTCCATGTTCACGACCATGATGATGCCCAGGTGGATCGGATCGATGCCGAGCTGCATGGCGATGGGGAACACCAGCGGCGCCACGATGACGATCAGGCCCGAGGGCTCCATGAACTGGCCGCCGATCAGCAGGATCAGGTTGACCACGATCAGGAACGTGACCGGGCCAAGGCCCCACGACAGCATTGCCTGCGTGATGTGCTGGGGCAGCTGCTCTTCGGTCAGGACATGCTTCAGGATCAGCGCGTTGGCGATGATGAACATCAGCGTGATCGTGATCTTGCCCGCATCGTAGAGCACTTCCTGCGTGTCCTTGTGGAACCACGCGGTCAGAAGTGCCTGCGGCTTGCGCAGCAGCGAAGTGGGACGGGTCGGATCATCGGCGCGAGGGGCAGGGTTGCCGCCCACCAGACCGCTGCCGCCGCCCAGAACCGCAACACCGGCACCTGCGGCCATGAGGCTGGTTTCGGCGTTCTTCTCGTTCAGCAGGACGGGCTGGCCTTCGCTCGCCTTGGCCTTGAGCGGGCCCATGTCGCGGTAGATGAAATTGGCGACGATGAAGGCATAGACCGCGGCCATTGCGGCTGCTTCGGTCGGCGTGAAGACGCCGCCCCAGATGCCGCCAAGCACCACGACAACCAGCATCAGACCCCAGAACGCATCCGCGCCCGAACGGCCGATCTCGCGCCAGCCGGCCCACTTGCCGCGAGCGAGGTTCTTCCAGCGCGCATAGCCATAGATCGCGATCATCAGCATGAGGCCCGCGATGATGCCGGGGATGACACCGGCCAGGAACATGCGGCCCACCGACACGTCGACCGTGGCGGCATAGACGACCATCACGATGGACGGCGGCAGCAGGATGCCCAGCGTACCCGCGTTACAAACCACGCCAGCACCGAATTCCTTCGGATAGCCGACCTGGGTCATGCCCGCGATCACGATCGAGCCGACGGCGACAACCGTTGCCGGGGAGGAACCGGACAGCGCGGCGAACAGCATGCAGGCGAACACGCCGGCAATGGCAAGGCCACCGGGAAGGTGCCCGACGCAGGCCACCGCGAACCGGATGATGCGTTGTGCCACCCCGCCCGTCGACATGAAGGCCGCGGCCAGGATGAAGAACGGGATGGCAAGCAGAGTGTAGTGCCCGTGGAAGGCGTCAAACAGGGTATTGGCGACGGACGTCAGCGACCCGTTGGAATAGACCAGCAGGAAGACGATGGAGCTAAGGCCGATCGAAACGCCGACCGGCGCGCCGATCATCAGCAAGCCGATGACCATGGCGAACAGGATGAGGACTTCAGCCATTGTTGGCCTCCTTGGCCGCGCCTGCGGCCTTTTCGACATGCGCGTCGCGGTCTTCGAGTTCCTCGACGACTTCGTGACTTGCGATGATGGAATCGCGCTTGCCTTGCAGGATCTCGATTGCGGAGATCGTCCAGCGGATGGTCAAAAGCGCCATCGACAGGGGAAGCACGAAATAGGGGATGAAGCGGGGCAGCTTCTCATAAGGTTCGCCGCCGTTCATGAAGGCGAGCCAACCAAAGCCGGGTGCCATCGGAACGTCCTCTGTCGTCAGGAACGACAGGTCGGTCACGAACGGATACCAGTAGTCCCACGATCCGATGAGGAGCAGGACCGAGTAGGCGAGGCAGGCTGCGACGGCGGCGAGGGCAGCGATACGCTTGCCCGTCTTGCCCAGCAGGTTGACCACGGCATCGACGCCCAGGTGCGCGGTGATCGCAACGCAGTGCGCCGCGCCGATCAGGACCAGCCAGGCGAACAGGTAGACCGTGGCTTCCACGGCCCACAAGACATTGGAGTTGAAGACATACCTGGCGACCACGTTGACGAAAGTGATGATCGTCATCAGGCCCAGGACCACGGCGATGAACAGGCGCTCTATGCGCCCGACAAGGCTTGGTGATTCACCCATTTCGTAGAACATCGGAAATGTATCCTCTCGTCAGGACGTGGGGCTACCGGGGACTGGCGGGGGAGCTAGCGCCTGTGCCGGGGCGGCGATCTGTCGCTCGCCCCGGCAGTTTTCGGCTTGGCCAGCTCTCGCGCCGGCCGGTTCAGCCCTCGTTGGCGGCCTGTGCAGCCTTCAGCGTGTCGGCCCCGACATCGGGGGTGAACTTCTTCCACACCGGCATGAGCTTATCGACCCACTGCTGGCGCTGTTCAGGCGTCAGTTCGCGGATGACCGAGCCGGCATCGGCGACGGACTGGCGGGCGTCCTGCTCAAGCTGGTTCACAGCCTGGTTACGCTCGGTCGAAACCTCGGTGATGATCTTTGCAAGATCCTTGCGGTCTTCTTCCTTCAGGCCATCCCACCAACGCGAGCTGGTGACGACCATGTAATCGAGCACGCCGTGATCGGTGTTGGTGATGCCGTCCTGCACTTCGTAGAACTTCTGGCCGTAGATGTTGGACCAGCTGTTCTCCTGACCGTCGACAACGCCGGTCTGCAGCGCGCCGTAGACTTCGCTGAACGACATCTTCTGCGGGTTGGCGCCCAGCTGGTCGATCATCGCGACGAGCACGTCGGAGTTCTGGACACGGAACTTCAGACCTTCCGCATCGGACGGTTCGACAAGGGGCCTGTCAGCAGAAAGCTGCTTCATGCCGGAGTGCCAGAATGCCAGGCCTTTAAGGCCCTTGTCGCTCATCGAATTGAGCAACTTCTGGCCCGTCGGCGACGCCTGGAAACGATCAACGGCGTTGATATCGTCGAACAGGAAGGGGAAGTCGAACAGGCGAAGCTTGGTCGTGTAGTTCTCGAACTTCGACAGCGAGGGCGCGGCCATCTGCACGTCGCCCAGCAGCATCGCCTCGAGCACCTTGTCGTCGTCGTAGAGCATGGAGTTCGGATAGACCTCCATGCACATGCGCCCGTTCATCTCGGTGTTGACGCGTTCCTGCAGCACGCTCGCGGCGATACCCTTGGGGTGCTTGTCGGTGTTGGTGACGTGGCTGAACTTAATGACCTGTTCGCCCGGATCGCAACCGTTGTTGCTGGCTACCTCTTCGCCTTCGGCGGAGGGGGTGGACGATGCATCTTCGCCCGACGGCGAGTTGCAGGCAGCAAGCGCCAGCGTGGCGAGGCCGACCATGGGTATGGTGAAAAGTTTGCGCATTTAAGGATCTCCCAATCGCTCTTATGTCTTCGCATCGGAATGCGTGCTGCCACTCAAGAGGCGGGGAGGCCGCGAGGCAATCGTGCCGATGGGCTTCGATGTCGCTTTTGTGCGAAATGTTCGCGCGATGTAACGCTAGCTTCCCAACCGACCCGCCAACAGGGGCGGAAAGCGTAACCCGGCGGGGTCAGGCGATGCTCTCACTCGGCCTCGTCCGTGAAATCCACCCGCTGAAGCTTGTGGCGAATCATCTTCTCGTAAAGCGTCTTGCGCGAAATCCCGAGCTCCTCGTAGCTCGCCTTCAGGTTCCCGCGGTGGCGGATCAGCGTGTCCACGATCGCCTCCCGCTCGGCCGCTTCCATGCGCGCCTGCAGGCTTTCGCGCGGCGGGCAGGCCTCTGCGCTGTCGTCCGGTTTTTCGATGCCGACGAGGTAGAGTTCGGCAAGATTGCGCAACTCGCGCACGTTACCGGGCCAATCACGCTGTGCCAGCGTGCCGAGATAGTCGGCGGAGGGATGGCGATATTCCTCCACCCCGTGCCGCGCAGCCGTCATGCGCAGCAAGTGCTGGAACAGGACCGGCACGTCTTCCGCGTGATCGCACAGGGCGGGCATTTCCACGGTGGCGACCGCAAAGCGATAGAGCAGGTCGGTGCGGAATTGCCCGGCCTTCGCCAGCGCGTTCAGCGACTGGTTCGTCGACGTGATGATCCGGGCATTGAGATCGATCGGATCGTTCGATCCCACCCTTTCGAACCGCCGCGTATCGACCAGCCGCAAGAGCTTTGTCTGAAGGGCGGGAGAGAGCGATCCCACTTCGTCGAGGTACAGCGTCCCGCCGCGCGCGTGTTCCAGCTTGCCGTAACGGGCACGGCTTGCGCCGGGGAAAGCATCGGCTTCATGCCCGAACAGGAGATGTTCGATATTCTCCTCGGGCAGGACCGCCAGGTTGATGGCGACGAACGGCTGACCGGCACGCGGCGACATGTCGTGGAGCAGGCGCGCGGCAAGGTCCTTGCCCGTGCCCGTCTCCCCCGTCAGCAGGACGTCGACGTCGGTTGCCGCCAGCATGCGGATGCGTTCGCGCGTCTGCTGCATGACCTCGGACGACCCGACCATCAGCCGGTCGAGCGCGTCCCCGGCCCCGTCCAGCGTGTCGCGCAATTCGCGGTTTTCCAGCCGCAGCTTGCGAAATTGCAAGGCCCTGGCAACGCGTTCGCGCAGCGCCTGATTGGAGAAGGGTTTCTCGAGGAAGTCGAAAGCGCCTTTCTGCATTGCCGCAACCGCAAGCGGGACATCGCCGTGCCCGGTGACCAGCAGGACGGGCAGGGCGTCGTCGATTTCCTGAATGGCTTCGAGAAACTGGATCCCGTCCATGCCGGGCATGCGGATATCGGATACGATCACGCCGTTGAAATCGCGCGAGATGCGTTCGAGCGCGCGTTCCGCCTTGGCAAAAGCGGTGACTTCGTAACCGGCCAGCGAAAGACTTTCGATCGTCGTATCGCGCACGTCCTTGTCGTCATCGACGAAGATCACGTCGGCCCGCGTCGTCATTCAACCTTCTCCTTCTGCGCCAGCACCGGCATGGCCACGACGAACGTCGCGCCGCCGTTGGGGCCCGGACGGTAAAGCATTTCCCCGCCGAATTCGGATATGATCTTGGCCGATACCGACAATCCCAGGCCCAGACCCTTGCCGCGTTCCTTGGTGGAATAGAACGCCTCGAAGATACGCGCCCTCTGCTCTTCGCAGATGCCGGGGCCGTTATCCGAAAATTCCAGCTCGATTCCGTATTCGGTTCGCCTTGACCGGATCGCGACATGGCACGGGATGCTGGCCGAAGCGCAGGCGTCGAGCGAATTGGCGATGAGGTTGATGAAAACCTGCGACAGACGGTTACGGCCCCCCATCACGAACAGGTCGGGCGCGACATCGATGTCGAAAGTCGCGTCCTCCTTCTGCATGCGCGGCTCCATGATGCCAAGGGCATCGTCCAGCGGCACCGACAGGGCGATGGGATAGGAATCGCTGCGCGGCTGGCGCGAGAAATTGAGCAGCCGCTTGGTCAGCCGGGCGATCCGGTCGGACATGGCCAGGATCGCGGAAATCTTTGCGCGCACCTGGTCCCTGTCGTCACGGTCCAGGTATTCATGTGCCATTTCCGCATTGGAACGGATCGCGGTCAGCGGCTGGTTGAGTTCATGGCTGACGACGGCGGACATCTGACCGACCGAGGCCAGCTTTGCCGCCTGGGTCAGTTCGAGATGGGTTTCGCGCAAGTCCTGTTCGATTTCCTGACGGCGCAGGATTTCCGCGTGCAAGTGCCTGTTGGCTTCACGGATTTCGGCGGTGCGTCTTTCGACCGTCTCTTCAAGTTCGCAGCGCATTTTCCGCTGCAAGGCCAAACGCTCAACATAAGCGGCGCGGCGCGAAACGAGCAGCAGGGCAAACAGGGCGATGGCGGTGGCCCCGCTCGCGGCAAGCCAGCCGACCAGGCGCACGTATTGAACCGCCTCTTCCGAAGAGCGCGACACGCTGAGCGTCCACCCGTTGCGCGAATTGACGATCCGCGATTGCCGCTGGGCAAGCGGGACGCGTCTTTCGCTCTGTGGCGGTTTGGCGAATTCGTCGATCGGCCGGCCGATCGCATCGCGGCGATTGGCGACAGCGACGATGTCGTTCCTGTCGGCGACGAGCACGGTATCGCCCTGCAACTGCAGGTATTGCTCCAGTTCCGAAAGCGGTGCGACTACGACCACGATTTCCGTGCCGGACACGGTGGGAGCGGGCACTTCGAAGGCGAAGGCATAGCCGCGCTGGCCATTGCTCCACGTCACGAAAGAGCGGCCCAGGCCGCCGTTTTCGGCGGTGCGCAGGATGTTCTGGCCCAGCATCTTGGTTTCGTTTTGCGGAACGTTCGAGGAATAGGCACCGATCAGCAGGCTGCCATCGGGGCGCACGATCATCGTCGCCTGTGACGCGGTTGCACTGTTCCAGCGGGTCAGCCGCGCCTTGATCGCATCCGTGCCCGCGCCGCTGGCGAAGTCTGCCTCGCGCAAGGTCGGGTCTTCGGCATAGATCGCGGCAAGGGCCCAGTACTGCTGTTGCCAAGCCTCCAGCGATGTCGCGTAAGTTTCAGTCGCCCGCGCCAGTTCGAGGTCGAGTGCCTCTTCGGCGTTGCGCTCTGCCAGTCGTACCGCCACGAATGTCGTGATTGCGACGACGCCTGCGAGCACGATGAGGCGGACAAGCCATCTGCGCCACCACGAACCGACCGGCTCTCTCAAGGCCAAAGGCCACTCTCCCTCATCGAGCGGCTCTGCGCCCCATGGAGGATATAGCCCTGAGAAAGCCCGGCTGTCGATTCCCGCGCCCGTTAATCCTGTTTCGGGTTTGAGGAAAAAGCGCCGGTCGGGATTCCCGTTGTATCCCGACCGGCGCAGGGAGCCGCCATCAACCGGCGGCTTGCAACCCCCGGTTGGCATCAGAAGTCGTAACGCGCACCCACCTGAACCTGCGACATGCTATCGCCGCTGGACGATGACGGTGCACGCAGAGGGTCGTTGTCGAGCTTCTCATAACCAACCCAGAGGCGTGCATCTTTCGACAGGTGACGCACGTATTCGATCTTGTACGACTTGATGTCGCCCGACACGTCGCAATCGTCGATCGCGAAGCGGCCATGGAGCTGGTTGCCGCCAGTGCGATAGCTTGCATAGACGCCGGTGGCGCTGCGCTTTTGGCCGGAGCAGTTGCCAACGCCGCTGACGCTGCCTTCGGTTTCGGCATCGCGCAGGCGCACCGAGCCGGTGGAGCCGCCATAGATGTCGAACTCGTCGTTCTGCTGATGGTGATATGCCGAGAAGGTCAGGCCCTTGGCCGGATAGAGCCAGCCGCGAACGCCCCACAAGGTACCCTTGTTGTCGCCGTTGTTGTCCTTGACCGCGGCGACCTGGATCTTGGCGATCTTGGCCTTGTATTCCGCACCGACCTGGAACTGGTCGAAGCTGTTACCGTCCTGGCGTTCGGTCTGAACGCCGGCACCCAGGGTCAGGCCGCCGGTGGTGTAATAATACTGCAGCAGATCATCGTCGCGGATCGAACCGAGCCGGATCGTATCCAGGCCGTCGCTGAAATAGGAACCGCGCACGAAGCGGTGGAAGACGATCGTCTGCGAACCGTAGTAGAGGCTGCCGTACTTTTCCGACTGCACGCCGACATTGGCAAGGCGCAGGGTGGGATCGCCGTTCTGCTGCAGGTCAACCAGGTTGTCCGACCGCAGGCCGTATTCAATGGTGCCGACAAGGGCCAGGCCTTCGCCGATGCGCTTCTTGGCCTTGACGCCGATACGGCTGAGGAAATCGCGACCGTTGATCGCGTCGTCATCGGTGCCCGCATCCACGTAATCGAGGCCGAGGCGAAGCGAACCGTAGAAATCGACCTTGAATTCATCGTCCTTGGGGACGTCAGGGGTGGCGACTTCTTCCAGCGTTTCGGAAGTATTGGCACCTTGCTGAGCGGACGGCAGGGTCTGGGCCGCCGCGCCCGGAACGACGCATACGAAAGCCACGCCGCACATTGCAGCCGCCGTAGCGGCACGAACCTTTTTCATCAGATCTCTCCCTCGAGTTGTTTGTTTTGACGAGTGGAGAGAAGACGGGGCGGACGCCGCGCACAATTGGAAAACTCGTGTACCGATTGCGAAATCGTCAGGAATTCGCAGCCGGGTTTCGGACCCGTTACACAGCGTGCCGATTACACGTTCCGTTCATGAAGCAGATGTCGTTCGCCGGGTTCGCTGGCCGGGCAAACGGGGCGTGCGTCCGAATCAATGACAGGGCGAATCACCCGATTCGCAGGTTCCGGCGCGCTGTGCCGGAATGACAAGACCCGCCACTCGGCCATGATGGCTGGAGTGGCGGGCCTTGCCGCGTGGGAGCGTGCAGGGGGGGGCGGTGCGTCAGGAGGGGGAGGAATTCGCACCGGACCCACGTCACGCTCAGGGGAAATAATATGAGGGCGGGTTCGTCAGTCGGTCTGTCAGGCGGGCAGGGCCTCCTTGTTTGCCAGTTCGGCGTGCGCGTTGTCGAAAGCGTCGCGGACGGCCTGTTCCTTCGTGCTGTCCAGATTTGTGCGGACCACTTCACCGCCCATCGCGGCAAGCTCTTCGATCGCACGGTCGGACATGGCGGTGCGGCTCATCACGAAGAGCGCGGCCTGTCCCGGCTGCAGCATCTGGGTCACGCGGCGCATGAAGGGGTCGCTGATGCCGAAATCGCTAACCGCCCCGCTCAACGCGCCGGCCGATGCACCGACCACGACGCCGAACAGGGGGTGGAGGAACAGGAGCCCGATGAGCAGGCCCCAGAATGACCCGCCAGCTGCACCGGCAGCCCACAGGTTGACCATCTGGTTGAGCTTGATCTTGCCCTTTTCGTTCACGGTGGCGACGACGGCGTCGGAAACATCGACGAGATATTCCCCCGACATGCCCAGGAGGGCTGTGCGGGCGGCCTCGGCTTTCTCGGCATTGTCATAGCCGATGACGATCAGTTCTTTCATGGTGCGGGACTCTTTTTCCAAGGATCGAACAGGTTTGGTGAACCGGGGTGCCCTTGTGGGGAGATGGGGGCGGGCGGCCCCGGTTCACCGGGGGGACCGATCTCAGTGGATGACCTTGACCGTGCCCACCAGCTCGGTGTCGGCGGGCAGCGGGGACGCCGGCCGGATCTTGACCTGCTTGGCATCGAACGAGAGGCAGTTGCCGGGGAAGATCAAGCCGACGTCATTGTCCCAGCTGACCTGGAGGGGAACGGTCTTGCTGGTCCCGTCGACGCTGTCCGGATCGGGCCGGGCTGCGCAGATTTCGATGTCGCGCGGAGTCTTGTAGCGGACGAGTTCCACGTCCTGATCGGAATTGAGCACGAACTGGTTGCGGGGCATCATCATGTCGGCCCACTGCAGGACCGGATCATCGGGCTGCGGGCCTTCGGTCCGCATCGTCTCTGCGGCGACCGGACCGGCAGCGCCGACCAGCATCGCGGTCGCAGCGGCAAGGGCGAAAATTTTCGGGGTGCGGGTAGTCATCGTCAATCTCCTGTCTTCGAATATCAGCAGCCTGATTGGGCTTGCCGGATACCCAGCAAGTCGCGTGCCAGTTTTACAAGTTATTGAAATAAAATGATTTTCCTGTGATCGGTCCGCAAAGCCGCAAATAGGCTGGTGCAAAACCACCGCGTTCGTGGTTGATATGAACCAATCGGCCCATGCCTTATGGCGGCAGATCATCTGCCAAATGACGCAAAAGCTTCGCCGGGCAGGACAATCCGGCTTGGCCCGGTCCTTGCTTGTCATTTGCAGACGCGCACGCGCGGCTCGTGCCGGAACCGAAGGAATACGAAGATGCCCGACATACCTGCCAAAAACGCGGCTATCGCGAATTGGCGTCAGCCTTTCGCTCGCCCGATCGTGGCTGCGGTCGGTCTTGTCCTGGTGGCGACGGTGGCCTCGCTGCTGGCGCTGGTCTACCTGTCATGGGCGTCGAGCCAGCGGCTCGACCCGCTGGAGCATCATCTCCAGCATCTTCAGAACCTGCATGCGGTCAGCATCGATATCCAGACCGCGCTGGTCGACGAGGCCGCGAATAAAAACCCTGCCGACGCGCAGGACGTGGAGAAGATAAGCCTTGAGTTGAGGAACATGCTGCGCGCGGACGGTTACCTGCACAAGGCGACGCCCGAGCGTATTCTGGCGGCCCAGCACTTCCTGGTGCGTGACGGATACAGCATTCAGGACAATTTGGCCGCGGCCAACGTGGTGATGCAAAAGACGCTGAAGGACGAAAGCGAAGTCCAGCGCGCCGCCATCGCCCAGACCAGATCGGCCGCTCGGCGAGAGTTCGATATCGCCCTGTTCTCGCTGTTTGCCGTTCCGATCGTCCTTTTAGCCATGCTCCTGTTCTATCGCCGCCGTTTCTTCCGCTGGTCGACCAGCCTGTCCCAGATGCTGGAGAACGTGCGCAATTCAAACCTCGACCCGGTGATGGAGCCTGACCCCAGCGATCCGATCTTCCCCGTTATCGACCACTACAATGCCATGGTCGCACGGTTGCGCGAGATCGAGGTGGAACATTCCGACAAGCGGCAGGATCTGGAACACCAGGTCCAGGTCGCGAGCGACAGCCTGCTGAGAGTGCAGCGCAACCTCGCGCAGGCGGAACAGCTTTCCGCGCTGGGCGAATTTTCCGCACGGGTCGCGCACGAATTGCGCAACCCGCTGTCGGGGATCACGGTCGCGCTGCAGAACCTGCGCGTCGACATTACCGCGCCGGACAAGCTCGAGACGGTCGATCTCGTCCTGGCCGAGCTTGACCGGATCAAGCGCCTGCTCAACAGCCTTTTGGCCAAGACGCCGAACGAACGCGAAGTCCATGTCACTACGTCGGTTGCGAATCTGTGCCGGGACATGGTGACCCTGTTCAGTTACGAAAGCGATCGCAGTATCGAGTTCGAAGTCGACGTTCCCGATCGCGAATGCACGCTTCCACAAGACAGCCTGCGTCAGGCCATTCTCAACATCCTGCGCAATTCCGCACAGGCCATGGGCGATACCGGCGGCAGGATCGCCGTTGCCGGAAAGATAGAGGACGACCGCTTCCGGCTGGCCATCGAGGATACCGGCCCCGGCTATCCCGAGGACATCCTGCGCCACGGCATCCGCCCGTTCCGCACCGACAAGGAAGGCGGCAGCGGGCTGGGCCTTTCGATCCTGCAGCGCCTGATCCAGAACGCAGGTGGCACCCTGCATCTGGAAAACGCGGAAACCGGCGGCGCCCGGACCATCATCGAATTACCGTGCCACGCGTGCGCGAACGAGGAATAAGGCAATGACGGACCTTCTGATTATCGAGGACGAGAAGCTGCTCGGCTCGCAGCTGAAAAAGCGTTTCGAACGGGATGGCTGGGACGTCACGCTGGCGACCTCGGCGGCCGAGGCGCGGTTCTTTCTGTTCAAGAGCCGGCTCGACCCGGACGTGGTGCTGTCGGACCTCAACCTTCCCGATGGCAACGGCCTCGACCTCCTGGAGGAATATCGCCGCGAGGACATGAAGGCCGAATGGGTCTTCCTGTCCGGATATGGCGAGGCGCCCAACATCAAGCGGGCGATCCAGCTGGGCGCGGTCGATTTTCTCACCAAGCCGATGGACGAGGGCAAGCTCGATCTGGCGATGGCCGCCGCCGCACGTGGCGGCAAGGCGCAGAAGCAGATCGACCGCACCAACCGCAAGGCGGCCAGCAAGTACGGCCCGGACAGCTTCATCGGGCAGAGCGCACCGGCAGCAGGGGTGCGCAAATTGCTCGGCAAGCTGTCATCGGTGCCGTTCACCAGCCTTTTGATCCACGGCGAAACCGGGACCGGCAAGGGGCTGGCCGCCCGGATCCTGCACTATGGCGGCGTACGCGCGGGTCAGCCACTGGTGGAAATGAACTGCGCCGCGATCCCGACCGAATTGTTCGAATCCGAATTGTTCGGGCACGAGGCGGGCAGCTTTTCGGGCGCGAAGGGGCAGCACAAGGGATTGCTCGAACAATCCGATGGCGGAACGCTGTTCCTGGACGAGATCGGCGAAATGGACCTCGCCATACAGGCCAAGCTGCTGAAAGCGATCGAGGAGCGCGAATTCCGGCGTGTCGGCGGCGAAAAGCCGATCCGCGTCGACATTCAGGTGCTAAGCGCATCGAACCGCGACTTGCGCCAGATGGCAGCCGACGGGTCTTTCCGCGAAGACCTGTTCCATCGCTTGTCGGTATTCGAACTCAGCCTGCCGCCGCTACGCGACAGGATCGGCGACATCGAGGAACTGGCACGGGCCAACATCACCGAACTGAACGCCAGCTGCGGAACCGGCATCACCGGCCTGTCCGCGCAGCTGGTGGACAAGCTTTGCCAGTACGAATGGCCCGGCAATGTGCGCGAACTGCGCAACGTGCTGGAACGGGCGGTGCTGCTTGCCGATGGTCCCGAACTGCAGGCCGATGACGTCATGCTGGGGCACCAGCGCGTCTCTGCCCCTCAACCTGCGCAACCTTCGGGCGATGTCCTGACGATACCGCTCGACGGCAGCGTAACGCTCGACGAGGCGGAATGCCGGCTCATGCGTGCGGTGCTCGAGCGGGAGGGCGGAAACGTGGTGGCTACGGCGCGGATGCTGGGCACGACGCGCGAAAAACTGCGGTATCGCATGCAGAAGCACAACCTGACCGGCAGTTGAGCGTGTTCAACCACTGGCTGGTTGATATGGACCATTACCTTGCCTTTCCTGGATTGCGAATTCACGGAAAAATGATTTAAATCAGTATATTGATATCTTGGCACACCCCTTGCTTTGATCTGGATGTAACACAGTCAAGCAAGGGGAAACCCCATGAACACCTCGATCCGAACCACCCTGATTGCCGCTGGCGCTCTCGTCGTCGGCGCTCTGGCGGGATACGGTTACAACGCATCCCTACCCATTACCGTTACGTCCACTGACGTGACGATGAACGCACCGTCGGGCGATGCCGCCCTGGCCCATGCGCAGTCCGGCATCCAGCAACTCGACAGCGCCGCGATCGCCGTCGACGACGGGACCTTCGAGGTCGCCTCGAACGCGCTGAACAGGGCGAAGAGCGAATTTGCCGAAGTGGGCAAGGCCGCGGCCGACAACGACGAGCCCGTTACCGTCGCGCAGGAAGCGGTGATCGCGCACAAGTTCACGCCCGGCCCCGACCTCGAAAGCTTTGGCACATTCGGCGCCGAGGGTGCGAGCGCGGGCGGCATGGCGCTGACCAAGGGACGCTCCACCAGCCCGCTCGCGTTGAGCGACTATTCCATCCGTTTCGGTGACCTGGACGTCGATACCCAGCTTGCGAACAGCAAGATCGATGCGGCCCTCGCCGCGACGCAGGCGGGCCGGAAAGCCGACGCCATCAAGGCGATCACCGCGGCTCGCGGGGCCATCACTTTCACCTTCAACGGCGACCAGATCGGGGAGATTTGAAATGACCGACAGCAACACCATCACGAACACTGACCCCCAACTGCGGGACATGGACGCTGATACCGACGTCCAATACCCGATCCGCGAGGCCGTGGCGCTGTTCCCGACCGAAAAGAGCCTGGAAGAAGCGATCGTCCGCCTGCAGGAACAGGGCGTGGACCGGTCGAGGATCTCTGTCCTTGGCCACCTGCCCAGCGCCGCTGACGCCGATGGCGCGCGCAACTGGATGCACCACCTTACCAACCTTGACGCTGCCCCGCGCGGCAATCCCGGCGAGGATGAAGTCATGCCAGAGGCCAAGGCGGCCGTCATCGGGCTGCCCGGATATGGCGGGGCGATGGCCGGACTGGTCGCGGTGATGGCCAGCGGCGGAACGCTGGGCATCGCGATCGCATCGGCCATTCTGGTGGGCGCGGTCGGCGGGGGCGGCGGCTATATCGTCAGCCGCATGATCGAACGCAGCCACCACGACCAGATCGCGACCCAGCTCGAAGCCGGCGGCCTCGTCGTATGGGTGAAGCTGCAGGACGACGACCGGCAAGTGCTCGACATGCTGGAGCAACTGGGCGGGAAGAACGCTCATGTCTCCGAACACGACGGGCACTGGGGCTCAGCCGACATCCCGCTCGCCAAGGCGCAGCCCGACGCGCTGCTCTGACCCTCAGGGCCGGACCGGCTCACGCAAACCCGCCCTTTGGCCTGCGCGGCCAAAGGTCGGGTTTCGCCGTTCTGGCGCTTGCGGCTCTAGCCAAAGATGCGCGGCGATGCCGTGTTCTGACGCCGGGAAAGACCGCGCACCGCCCCTGCTTCAGCGATCTTCCGGCAGCAAGACGACGCCCAGTTCGTCGGCATGGCGGCGCCATTCCGCTTTCAACTGCTCAAGCGTTTCTGGATGAATGGCAGCCAGATCGTCGGTTTCGCCCGGATCGGCCGCAAGGTCGTAGAGCTGCCAGAACACCTCGCCCGGCGCCGTAAAGGGGCCAAGGACCGGAACGCGGGTCGGCTGGTAGATCGCCTTCATGTCGCCCCGCCGGATCGCGGCGCGGTAGAACAGTTCCCAGAACAGGTCGCCTTCACGCGCCATGGGCCCTTCCGCAGGATCTTCCAGCAGCGGCAGCATGTCGAGCGGGGCCATTTCGCCGTCCGGGCTGGGTACGTCAGGTTCGACCCCGGCGATCGACAGGAAGGTCGGGAAGATGTCGCGCACATGCAGCGCGCTTCTTTCGCGTGTGCCGCCGGGAATACCCGGCCCGCTGACGATCGCGGCGGAGCGGATGCCGCCCTCGCTGGTATATTCCTTCGTACCCCAGAAAGGAGCCGCGCTGGCCTGGCCCCATGCGGGTCCATAGCTGAGCCAGGAATTCGCAGCGCCGATGTTCGAGACCGAATTGTCGACGTCCACGGGCAGCGGGGTCAGAGGGTCTCTTGGGTTGACTGGCCTGTTGAAGATCAGCCCTTCGGGGCCGTTGTCCGACATGAACACGATGTAGGTGTTCTCAAGCTCGCCCTCCGCTTTCAGGCGATCGACGAGGCGGCCGATCTCGGCATCCATATCCTCAACCATGGCGGCATAGACTTCCATCGTGCGCGCCTGCGTCTCGCGCTGCTGCGGGGTCAGCTTCGCCCAGGCTTCGTCGGCAAGGTCCATGCGTGTTGCCATGCCCTTGGGAACAAGGCCCGTTTCCTTCAGGCGCGCGATCCGGTCGCGCATGATGGCGCCTGGCCCTGCATCGTAACGGCCCTTGTGCCGCGCGATCGCCTCTGCCGGGGCCTGTACCGGCCAGTGCGGCGCGGTGAAGGCGAGATAGGCGAAGAACGGTTTGCGGGCCTCGGGTCCTTCGGCCGAATCTTCGGGAAGGAACGACATGAGCCGGTCGTTGATTACGTGTGAGGAGAACTCGCCCTCGGGATAAGTCACGACTTCGCCGTTCAACCGATAAGTGGGCGCGGCATAATTGTTCGAAAAGCCGGGCGACTGGTCGGCACCGAAGTGGTTGGCCATGCCCTGCATCAGAGAGAAGCTGTAATCGAACCCGCGGCTGCTCGGCCCCTGTCCGGGCGCCGCGCCCAGGTGCCACTTTCCGGACATCATGGTGCGATAGCCGGCATCGCGCAGCCGTTCGGCGATCGTGGGAACGTCCTGCGGGATATGTCCTTCATAACCCGGCGCCCCGCGCTGGTCGCCGACTGCCGCTTCCACCATGGTGCCGAAGCCCGCGGCGTGGTTGTCGCGGCCCGTCAGCAGCATCGCCCTTGTCGGAGAGCATGCGGGCGACACGTAGAAATTCGCAAGCTGCGCGCCGTTCTTGGCCAGGGCATCGAGATTGGGAGTAGGAATTTCCCCGCCGAACGCGCCGATGTCGGAGTAGCCCAGGTCGTCGGCAACGATCAGCACGATATTGGGCCGCGTATCGGCTGCGGGGGTCGCGGTCCGGGCGGCTGGCGGCGTGGAGGGCAATTGCGCCCCCGGCGCACAGGCCGATAACGCCGTTCCCAGCAAGATAGCCGCGCTCGATTGCAAAAGCCGCCGTCCGCGCCGACCCGATTCGCCTGTCATGTCTTCATCTCTCCAAACACAATTTTCATATTGGGAATGCGCGGCGCCTGAACGCCGGGCTGGACGCGCGCGTCGCGTCAGACCGGAAGCACCGTCGTCATCTTGATGGTCTTCAACGCGAAGCTCGAATTGATCGAGCTGACCCCCGGAAGGTGGAGCAGGACTTTCTTGAGGAAGTGCTCATAATCCTCGACGCTCTTCGCGACGACGCGCAGCACGTAGTCGCTCGACCCGCTCATCGAAAAACCCTCAAGGATTTCAGGATGGTCGTGAACGGCCTGTTCCAGGGCGTCGAGCGTCTCTTCGTCATGCTGGTTCAGCCGCAGATTGGCGAAAACGTTGATGACAAGGCCCAGGCTTTTCGGATCGAGCAGGACCGCACGGCCCGAAATAACGCCGCTTTCCTCAAGCTTCTTCAGGCGCCGCCAGCACGGCGTGTGCGACAGGCCCGCTTTCTCGGCCAGCTCTGCGATCGGGAGATCCGGATGGGCCTGCAGTGCACGCAGGATCCTTCTGTCGGTGTTGTCCATTCGAAAATCCCAAGCCTTGATAAATTCACACCCTATTTAATTTCTCGTCCGGAATAAACGCCAAAAATCGTTTCTCCCCCTGACCATGCTATCGCCGGCGGGATGGTGTCATTGGCATTATATTAGGAAATCGGCCCTAGCGACCCACCGGCCAGTGACGGTGCACACTGTCGTGAAATCGTCATGAGCGTGATTGAAGGTGAATGTCGTTTCCGGTTGAAAAACGGCAAAATGGTTTGTGTGCCGGTGCGTAATGGGGCAATCGTGTAGGTGCGGGCTCCTTACTTTAACCGCACCCGACCATTGTTCAGCTTTTCGGGAAGGCAGATTTCCGAATGTGTAGTTACGTTTTGATGCACGACAAGGAAGTGCGACGAAGTGCGATATTACACTGCCTTGATGGAAAGGCGGGCAAGGGTCACTTTGGTGCCCGAGCGCAAATTTTTTTGCGCGACGGCAAAAAAGTGGGAAACGACTTAGCCTTAAGTGCGTTTAGGGCGGACTGAGCTCGAATATTCGAATACTTCAGGAGGAAAATATGAGGAAAGCCATTGTCGGCATTGCTCTCGCTACGACGGTGCTTTCGGCACCTGCGATGGCGCGTGACGGTGCCTGGTACATCGAACTGGACGGCGGCGCGACGCTGACCGAAAACACCGATGTCGAAATCAATGACGTTGAAGATGCAGCTGAAATCGGTTGGGACTACGGTTCGGACCTCGGCGGTATTGTTGGTTATGACTTCGGCGGCTTCCGCCTTGAAGCAGAAACCGCATGGAAGCATGGCGGTGACGACGGTCTGCAAATCGGTGGTACTGACATCGCCGACGAAGACGTCTCGGTGAATTACGACACGCTGAGCTTCATGCTCAACGGTCTGCTCGACTTCGGTGACGACGACGGCCTGCAGGGCTTCGTCGGCGGCGGTGTCGGCGTTGCACGTAGCGACGTCGAAGGCGCTGGTTATCTCGACGATTCGGACACCGGTTTCGCATGGCAGGCAATCGCCGGTGTGCGCACTCCGCTGACCGACAACTGGGATGCTGGCCTGAAGTATCGCTACTTCCGTCACGACGACATCAAGGCTGTTGCTGAAAACGGCGATTCGATCGAACACGATCTTCGCGTCCACTCGCTGATGGCGACGCTGGCATACAACTTCGGTGCGGCACCGCCGCCGCCGCCGCCGCCGCCGCCGCCGCCCCCGCCGCCCCCGCCGCCCCCGCCGCCCCCGCCGCCGCCGCCGGC
>NZ_SUNC01000006.1 GCF_007570835.1 Croceicoccus sediminis | reverse complement strand
AATCCAACCCCCGCAACCACACACAACCAAGCCCCCATGGCAAATCGCCAAGGGGGCTTTCTTGCGTCCAGAGCGTGAGTAACCGACCGGGAGGTAATGAAGTCAGGATTACACCGCTACTTTGAAGAGCACTCGGTCGGTTTTGCCCTTGGTGCAATAAGGCAATTCCATCTTACCTGTTCGATGCCAGCATTGATGTCCTTGCGCAGCGTTAAAGCCGGACGACGTTGTGACGGCTCCAGTTCGAAGTCCGATCTCAGCGCATCCTCGTTCGTGTAGGCGAAGACCTCGCAGACCGGGCGATCGGAGCAGGCATTGAGGGCGGCGACTGCCCAGCGGCCGGACGGCGTGGACAAATCCACGAGCTGGAAGATCGCGCCATCGGTGCTCCCGGCCTTTACTTTATTCATTATCGCATCGGCTGAAGTCGCGTCGTCAGAGGCTAGATCGACCGCCAACCGCGGGCCGGATTCGTCCGCCTTCTCTAACCCTCCCGGAATCACAGGTTCGTCCATTCCGCCCCCTGCGCGGAAGTAGGCGCGTGAGCCGGCGCGATGCGGGAACGTGTAGAACAGGTGCCTTCCCACGGCGGCGATTTTCGACAACGACGCACTCCAATACGGAACAACATAGTCCGCATGGTAGTGGGTCGCGGTGCCAACCGACTTGTCGACATATCCGTCTATGGCAGTCTGAGCGAGCTTGCGCGCGCGTGCGATGCCGGGTTCGGACCAACGACGAACGCGAGACCCGTCGCAGGTGAACGTGAACTGGCAGCCTGTCCTGCGCGAGGCTCCTTCGAACACGACTCCGCAAACCGTTGCCGGATATACGGGGTGCCGCACGCGGTTGAGCACGACCTGCATGACTGCGCGTTGCCCTGCAACATCGTTGCCAGCTTCGAAATAGGCAGCTTCCGCAAGGCATTGGACCGCTCGCTCGCGATCGGTGAGATCGCCCAGAAACGAAAAGCCGCTCATCGCTATTGGCGCCTGATCGAATGCGCGTGCGAGATTTATCCGTGACGCATCGAGCGGCGCGATCGGTTCCAGTCCATCAGACATCGTGGATTTCGCCGCCAGTTTCCGGACATCGGCAAACTCGTTCTGCGGGAGGAGGTCGGCCGCGCCCTTTGCCCCGATCGCGCGGATATCGGCGGCATTCGTCATCGGAACAGCCAATGCCAGGAATGCCGCCAGGCCCGACAGCGCCGTTCGCGATCCCGTATGACGGGAGCGCGTTAGAGCAGACAGGCAATGACGCATCTTCATTCCGCCATTGTGCGGAACCGCGGCATCCCTTCCAATTGCGATTGCGGACTAGGCCCCGGCCCGTGCGGCAATCCCTTGCGGGAACCTAATACTTTCGGGGTGCTACTCAATCGAGGTCCATATTCCGAATGCCGATTGAGTCGCGGCACCGGAGGCGCACGATAGGGGCGGACGGATACCGTTGGAGTCGCACATGAAAGTTTTGGTAACCGGACACCGTGGCTATCTGGGCTCGACGCTCAGTGCGAGGCTCAACCGTGACGGCCATGAAACTATCGGGCTGGACCAGCGCAAGCCGGCGGCCGAATGCGCATTGATTGCTGGCGAGGCGGTAGAGACGATTCCCGGTGAGCTCGGCGACTTTCTCGCCAGCGATGTGTCGCTTGAAATGTTGAGTGGTTTCGACGCGGTGATACACCTCGCCGCGGCTGAGCCTGACTGCAGCTCTTCCACGATGTTCGATATGGATTTGTCCAATACCCTGAAACTGGCATTGCGAGCCTGTCAGGCCGCAGTTCCGCGGTTCATATTTGCATCCTGGGCCAATTACCGCTGGTCCACGGAGGAGGAACTGGTCTGCGAGAACAGCCAGATCTACGCCGGCACAGATCATTACCGCGCCAAGGTCAGGGCCGAACTCGCGCTTTGCGGCCTGGCTTCATCGACGTTCAGCCCCACGATTATGCGGTTGCCAGACGTCTATGGGCACAATGCCGGAATGCATTTTCGCGGTTTCATGAACCGGCTCGCGGCGACGGCTTACGCGCTTGGGAAAATTCCGATCAACAGCGACGGATCGGGGCGGCACGCGCTGCTCCACGTCGATGATGCGGCCAAGGCTTTCGCAGCCATACTGACTGCTCCTCGTGATCTGATCCACCGAGAGGTCTTCAATATCGGACGTGTGCGCGAAAGCCTGAGCCTGATCGAGATCGGGATGGCCTTGAAAGCGGTGCTTCCGGGCGCACGCATCGATGCATCGCATCTGCCGAAGATGGATCATTGCCGACACGACATAGATTTCGGCCGCCTTTCGCGCCATGTGCCCGACGCGTTGCCGACAAGGCACCTGCGGGTCGGGCTGGGCGAGTTGATCCAGAACCTCGATTCCATGCCGATCCGGCGGCCTCGCACCCAATCGCGCAGTTACGACAGGGTGCCGGCAATCGGCCCCGTCCCGAACATGGCAGGCTGAATGACCGTATCCACGACGTCCGATCCGTTACGCCGGTGCAGTTGATAGCCAATGCTTGCTAACAAGGTTTTCCGATCTTCGGCCATCTTCGCCTCTGCACGCCTGATCGGGCGCGGGCTGGATATTCTTGCGGCGCTGGTCATCGCGCGGTTCCTGACGCCAGCCGACTTCGGCATGGTGATGATCGCACTTGCCACGCTGATGGTGCTGGAGGCAGCGACCGAATTGCCGATCGTCGATGCCCTGATCCGCGAAAAGGAGATCAGGCCCGGCGACATCGATACCGGCTTCACCCTGTCCTTCATGCGCGGGACCATCATCGCCTGCATCATGCTGGCGCTGTCGGTTCCCATCTCGATCGCATACGACGACAATCGGCTGATCCTGCTGATCGCGCTGCTTGGCATTGCGCCCTTCGTCACCGGATTGCGCAGCCCGATGATGGTCGTCTTCGCGCGCGATGTGAACTACGCGCCGACGGCGACGATCGACCTGATTGCGCGATGCATCTCGTTTGTGATCGCGGTCGTGATGGCGTGGCAGACAGGGTCTTATTTCGCATTGCTGGTCGTCTCGATCCTGCCGCCGCTGATCATGACCGGCCTTACGTATGTCTGGGCGCCGTACCGGCCGCGATTTTCCCTGTTGAACTGGAGCAGGCTACTCACCTTTGCCGGATGGATGTCGATCTCGCGCGCCTTGGCGACGGCGAGCCAGGAAGGAGACCGCTTTCTGATCGGCGGCGTGCTAGGCAAAGCGCCGCTGGGTTTCTTTTCGATGGGCCGCAGCGTTGCCACGACCGCGAGCTGGGCCATCGGCATGCCGCTGGTCAGCGTCATGTATCCCAGCCTCGTAAAGATCCGCGACAACGCGGCGAGGTTGCAACAGTCGTATCTGCGCGGCCAGTCGATGGTCGCGGCTGCGATCATGCCGATCTCCGTGTTCCTGATGCTCATGGCCGAACCGCTTGTCCGCCTGGGCCTGGGTGAGAATTGGCTGGAGGTCGTCCCCGTTATCCAGATCCTTGCCCCGGCAAGTGCGCTTGCGACGCTGGCCATGCCGACGCAGGCGCTTTTGCTGGCGCTGGAAAGGCCGAAGCAGCTGGCAAAGCGGGAGATGCTGGCCGCTGTCGTCGCCATCCCCGCTGTCGTGGTCGGCGCCATGACCTATGGCCTGATTGGTGCAGTCATCGGCCGCGCGCTAGCGAACGTGTTTCACACCGCGATCAGCATGGAAATCATCGTGCGGGTTGCGGGCATATCCTGGCGGCGTCAGGTCGTTTTCGTCTGGCGCTCGATCGCGTCGAACGGGGCGATGGCCCTGTTCCTTTGGGGAAGCCTGTCGTGGTTCGATGACGGGAGCATTCCCGGCGAAATCGCGTCGATCGTGATCGCCGGTATCGGCGGCCTGGCGGTCTATGGCATCACGCACATCGTGTTGTGGTTGCTGTCCGGCCGCCCCGCCGGTGCCGAAGAATACATCATCGGACGGCTTGCCGCGCATTTGCCGTCACGGCTGGCGCGGTTGCCGAATTAGCCCGCCCCGGCGGAGCGCCCCGCGGATGCATTGGGAACGGCCCAGTGCGGTGCGGAGCAATCGATCAGCGGGATCGGCCGCTCGGTCTGGCCCAGCGGCCTGATCAGCAGGTTGACGGCAAGCCGCTTGGCGGGACGAACAATCGCGCGAAAGCTTTCCATCGCAGTTGGATTGGTCGGCCTGCGCTTGCCAAGACGCGTATCGGCACGCTGGCCCAGCGTTTCGATACCGCTCGACAGGTATGGCGACTGCATGGCGATACCCGGCACAAGTTCGGCCTGCACGCAGATGGCAGGGACCAGTTGCAGCATATCCAGCTTGTCGACCACCGAACGCCTGGGATTGAACATCTCGACATCGACGGCCTGTTCGAAGTCGTTGACGCTGGCCAGAAGCCTGTGCGCGCCTCTTCGTGAAATCACGTAGCCGCCGGTGCGCGTGGCCCCGCGCAGCAGCTTGTGCACGTGATGGCCGGCGATCGCCATTTCGCTTTTCTGCCGGAAAACGATGGGCGAACGGTCGGTTTCGATCCGCAGCAGGTCGAATTCGGGCAGATCGCCGATGCGAAGCAGAATCTGTCTGAAGGTGGGTGCGATCACGAGATCGTCTTCGAGGACGACCGCATGGTCGATCCTGTCCCGCACGATCCTTTCCCAGACGGAGATGTGGCTTAACAGGCACCCGACTTCGCCAGCGTTGAGCAGTGATCTCTTGCCGCTGCGTCGCCACGGCTGCAGTTCGCTGCTGCTGAGCTTGCTGCCGTCGACGGCCTCGATGAAAACCGGCTTCACCCCTGCTGTAGAGATGATGGCCTGCATCCGCCTCTTTCGCTCGACCTGTCTCGCCAGGTTGATGACGAAAGTTGGCGGGACTTTTCCGGCGGTGCTGGTCATGCTGCTTGCGACAGATAGGGGAGGACGATCGAGTTGACCCGGTTCATCGGGATTTCGCTTCCGGCCAGCGTGCATACGGTGGGTACGATGTCGTAACCGCTGCATTCTCCGAAATCGCCGCGGGCGATGGCGTCGCCCGAGATGAACAAGGCGCCGTGTCCGCCCGTATGCGCGCCCGTCCGCCTGAAGGGCGCGGGGCCGACGGTGCCGATGCCGGGATGGTCAAGGGCGAGCGGTGTGCCATTGAACGAGGCGACGATGTCTGCCTGGTTGGCACTGGCCGAAAACGGATCGCCCAGAACGGGCGTATGGATTGCCCCGATCGCGGCTTCACCCGTGCGGGGGTCTTTCAGCGTTTTCAGCATCGCCACGTATTCGGATAACACCGTTTCGTATTCGCCTGCCGACACGATGCCGTGCTTTTCGCGGCCCTGCAGGTTGATGCGGATGCGGCCGTCATGAAACGTCGGGAAACCGAATGCCCGCATCCTGGGCCAGGCCCTGGCATAGCGGGTGGCGGCCATTTTCAGCGGGAACTGGTAATCGCGCTTTTCCGCCGCCTTGTTGGTCGTGTTGCCCGTTAGCTTACGGCGCATCTTGTTGACATCGCGTTGAATGCGATCGCGCATACGCATGACTTGCCCGCCGCGCATCGCACCTAGGATCGCCCTGTCCCATGGAACGCCCGGAGGAATGATCGGCACCCCGTCCGCCGCAGAGGTCCATTCGGGTCGCGGCTCGAACAGGGTCTTGCCGGTTTCAAGCCGGTACATCAGCTCGGGCAGCAAAAGCATCGCCGGCACATCCGAATTGTTCGCCCCCATGCCGTGCATCGTGAAGCAGACAATCGTCGCGTCGGGGGCGATCTCGCGGATCGCCCCGATATGCCGGTCGATGGCCTCGTAGATTTCCTCAAGGCATTGCCGCGCGACAGAAGCGCTGGGATGCGAATGGAGAGGATGCGTTTCGTCGATGCCGTGCCACATCGGCTCGGTCGCCGAATGCGCGGCGGCAACCACGCTGATGGCAAGATCCCAGTCGGTAATCCGTTCGCCGAACAGCCAACGCACGATCCGGGTCCGTTGATCGACACCGTCGCGCAGAAGCCTGCCGGCTTTCAGGGTCAGGTCCGGATCGGGCCATAGGAAGCCGTAGATGAAGTCCTTTGCGGCATATTCGCCGAACCGGGACAGGACTTCGTCGGCAAGCGATGCCGGTCTGGATTGCAGCCCTTCGCCAAGGCCCGGATCGTGTGCGCCCCACCCGACGACTCCCTGCGCATCGGCATCGCGTGCGATGTCGAAGTAGGGGGCATCGAACACGACCGTTTTCGTGTCGAGAGCCGCTGTAAAAGGCGGATTGGCCGCGCCTGCCTGCACCGCGGCATAGCGTTCGGGGTCGAATTCCACGGCGGACCAGCGCCGCGATTCATCGGGCCGAAGCCCGGACGAAATCTGCTCGTAAGTCAGGTTCGCGTTTCGGAACTGGCTGTCATCGACAAGCCACCGCGCGCTTTCATCGCGCAGCTTTGCAAGGTTCGGCATTCTTCCCGCGTCCATCAGACGCTCTGCAAATTCCATGGTGAAGCCGTCGAGGCCCACCATAACCGTTCTGGACTTCATGCCGCGCTGCCCCTGTTGCTGTTCGGCGTATATATTCCTGTCCGGACGAGCATATCGAACCGGCAGCCCGGCGAAATTGTCCGTCGTGGGGCTTTCGCTACCATTTGGGGGTAAGTTGGGAGGGGCCCGGCTGCCATCTAACCACTACGGGTGATCCCCGCATGGGCGCTTCGCCGACAGGGGCGAAAACCGTATTTATTGACCTCTAATCAGTACTTAAGAGGCCGTCTAAATGCGCATCCACGTTGCAATCGCCACGATAGGCCGGGCACCGGTTCTTCGCAAGGTGATCGAACGTCTCGACGCCCAGACGCGCAAGGCGGACGGTATCGTCGTGGTCGGCAATGCGGAAGACGACGTCGAAGGTGTCGCCGGGCTGCCGGGCGATCCGCTGGTCCTGCTTGCCCCCAAGGGACTCTGCAGGCAGCGAAACGCCGCACTGAACGAACTCGACGGAAAGACGGACGTGATCGTCTTTTTCGACGATGATTTTGTCGCCGCGTCGGATTACCTGGCCAATATCGAACATATCTTCGAGAGCGAGCCGCACATTGTCGGGCTGACCGGCCACCTGGTGGACGACGGTGCCAAAACGGGCGCGATCGATTTCGAAGACGCGGTGTGGCGACTGGACACGAAGGGTGAACGCGCCAAGTCCCGAAGCAGTCCGGCAGAGGCACTTTACGGCTGTAACATGGTGTTCCGCTGCGGGGCTGCGAAAGGACTGCGGTTCGATGAGAACTTGCCGCTTTACGGATGGCAGGAGGACATCGACTTTTCGACAAGGGTCGCCGGTAATGGCAAACTCCTTCGTTCGCGCGCTCTTACCGGTATTCACCTCGGCAGTCCCGCGGGCAGGACTTCGGGCCTGCGACTGGGCTATTCGCAGGTGGCGAACATCTTCTACCTGCGCCGCAAGGGCACGATCGGGTGGAACCATGGCTGGGGCCTGCTTTTCAAGAACCTGACGGCGAACATCGTCAAATCCATCCTTCCGCCCAGCAGGATCGACCGCCGGGGAAGGCTGAGGGGCAACATGGTGGCTTTCCGCGACCTGCTGCTCAGGAGACTACATCCGAGCAGGATCACCGAACTGTGATGTCCGAAGTCGTCTCGCGATCCGAATGGAGGCTGGCCGATGGCGAGTGTTCCTGAATATCCGACGGGCACGTTCGGGCCGCATGGCATCGCGGATCTCTTGCGCCGCTGGGTCGGGCCGAAAGCCAGAGAAGATGCAAGGGCCTGTCCTTCGGTCCTGATCAACGGCAAGTTCCTGAGCGCGCCGAGCACCGGTGTGCACCGCGTCGCAGCGGAACTGATCCGGCATTGCAGCCACCTGCTGCGCACCGACCCCGCGTGGCAAGGCAAGTTACATCTCGATCTCGTCATCCCTTACGACGGGGAAGAGCGCGCAAGGGAACTGGGCGTACCCTATCGCGTCGTGGGGCCGTTCCGGGGCATTCCGTGGGAGCAACTGACCCTGCCATCGGTTGGCGGCGGCAATACGATCCTCAGCCTGTGCAACGTCGGTCCGGTCACATCGCGCGATGCGGTCACGATGTTCCACGATGCCCAGGTCAGGCTGACGCCGAAAAGCTATTCGCTGCCGTTCCGGCTCTGGTACCGGTTCCACCAGTTTTTCACCGGGCGTCGCCATCGGCGGATTCTGACCATCTCGCGATATTCCCGCCAGCAGTTGTCCCGCTTCGGCCTTGCCAACGACAGCAGGGTTACGGTCATTCCCAACGGGGTGGACCATTTCTCGGCCGGTCGGGCGGATAACCGGATCATTGCGAAGCTTGGCCTGGAGCGCGGGCACTACGTCGCCGCCCTTGCCAATACCCAGTCCCACAAGAACATCCCGGTCCTGATCGATTGTTTCGCGCGGCCCGAAATGGCGGGCAGGCAGCTCGTGCTGTTCGGTGCCGCGACGGTTGCCGATTTCGAGGCTATCGGGGCGCGGCCCGGCCCCAACGTGATATTCGCAGGCAAAGTATCGGACGAGGAACTGCGCGCGCTTTACGAAAATGCGCTGTGCTTTGCCTGTCCGTCGACGACCGAAGGCTTCGGCCTGCCCCCGCTTGAGGCGATGGGTGCCGGATGCCCCGCGGTTGTCGCGCCCTGCGGCGCCTTGCCCGAAGTATGCGGCGAGGCAGCGCTTTACGCCGGTGCCCACGCACCTGAAGAGTGGGCCCATTCCATCTGTGAACTGGCGCGCAGACCTGCATTGCGGCGAAAGCTGGTGACGAAGGGGGCGAAGCAGGCGGCCCGCTTCACGTGGGACAGGGCAGCGCGATCGCTGCTCGCCACAATGAGCGAGTATGCACAATAATGCAGCGGACGGCCCCGTCACCCGATGACGCGACCGACCACGCAAGAGCGATCGTACTTCGTATCAGCCCGGGCACTATCTTTCGCGTGCTGCTGGCCATCATCGCCGTGCTCGTCGCCTTGAGCATTGCCGGCATGGCCCTACGGTTCGGCGTTGACATGTCGAAGGGTCTGGGCGCGATTGCGCTGATCGACCTGAATAGTGAGACCAATTTCCCGACCTATTTCAGCTCTGCCCTGCTTGCTTGCTGCGCATTGCTTTTTGCCATGATCGGTGTCGCGCATCGGCAATTGGGTATGGGGTGGCATCGTCACTGGTTTTTCCTCGCGCTCGGCTTCCTCGCGATGTCGATGGACGAGTTTATCCAGCTTCACGAAAAGACGATGGATGCCATTTCGGACCGTTTCGGCATTGTGCCCGGAAGCATCCTCACGAATTCCTGGGTGATCCTGGCTTTTGTGTTCCTGCCCCTGCTGGGCCTTGCCTATCTGCGCTTTCTGCTGGCCATGAACCGAAGGTCGGCCGCGCTGATCGTGGCGGCTGGCATCGTTTACGTCAGCGGAGCGGTCGGCGTTGAAATGGTGTCGGGCATGATGAAGGGAACTTACGGTTTCGGGTCGCTGCCGTTCGTGGTCTCGACAACTTTCGAAGAGACCCTGGAACTCGTCGGCCTTGCGATCTTCGTCTACGCCCTTACCGATTATGCCGCACGGATGCGGCTGTCATGGTCGTTCGAACCCGCCTGATCTTCAAGCGGCCTTTGACGATACGAGCGGAACGGCAAACGGTTTGCCCGACGGGGCCGTAAAGGCCGGATCGAGCATTTTTCCGACCGTCGCGACGATGTCGAATGCGCTGCAGGTGCCATAGTCGCCAATTTCGACATCGCTTCGATGGATGTAGAGCGCGCCTGCGCCGCCCGTGTGCGCGCCCGTGCGGCGGTAGGGGGCAGGGCCGATGCTGCCCAGCTCCGGATGGCTCAGCGTGACGGGAAGGCCGACGAACTCGGCAACGATGTCGGACTGGTTGCCCGGGCAGTTCAACGGATCGTCCATGGCGGGCCTGGTGATCTTGCCCACCGCCGCTTCGCCGGTTCTGGGATCGGTCAGGGCGCGCAGCATCGTCTCATACTCGTCGAGAAGCGCGGCATAATCCTCCAGTGGGACGACGCCGTGCGCCTCGCGCCCTTTGAGGTTCACCCTGATCCTGCCGTCATGGAATGACGGATACCCGAATGCCCGGGTCGTCGTCCACGATTTCGCGTAACGCGTGGCCGCCATCTTCAGCGGAAAGCGGATCGGTTCGTCTGATCCGGCATCGGCCGAATCCGTGTGGATCAAGCGGTGCCTTGCGCGCAGATATCCTCTCTCGATCTTGTCGGCCGCGCGCATGATCTTGCCGCCACGCATCGCGTTCAGGATGGCCCGGTCCCACGGAACGTCGGGGGGCACGATCGGAATGCCGTCTTCGGCGTTCTTCCACTCGGCCGGAGCGTCGAACAGCTTCTGGCCGGTTTCGTAGCGATACATGACTTCGGGCAGCAGCAGCATGGCCGGAACGTCGGAGCCGTTCGCCCCCATGCCATGCACGGAGAAGCATACGATTGTCGCATCGGGTGCGACCTCGCGCATCGCGCCGATATGGCGGTCGATGGCGTCATAGATTTCCTCAAGACACTGTTTCGCGACGGGGGCGCTGGGATGTCCGTGCAGCGGGTGGCCGGGGTCAATCCCGTGCCACATCGGTTCCGTGGCCGAATGGGCGTCGGATACGACGGTGATCGCAAGATCCCAATCGGTAATCCGTTCCCCGATCAGCCACCGCATGATGTCGGTGCGCTGGTCGACACCCTTGCGCAAGGCCACACCGGCTTTGCGCATCAGTTCGGGATCGGGCCACCAGAAGCCGTAAACGTAATCCTTGGCCGCATACTCGCCGAACTTCTCGGTGATTTCCTGCGCCAGCGATGCGGGCCGTGCGTGCAGGCCATCGGGCATCCCGTGCCCATGCGCGCCCCAGCCGACCATGCCTTGCGTATTGGCCGCCTTGGACAGATTGAAGAAAGGGGAATCGAACACCACCGTCTTGCCGGTCAGACCTGCCGTGAAGGGCGGATTGTCCGCACCGGCCTGCTTGACCGTGTATGTTTGCGGGTCGAACTCAACCGACGAAAACCGTCCGGAAACGTCCGGGCTCATACCGGACGAAATCTGCTCATAGGCAAGATTGGCGTTGCGGTAGGGATCGTCGGTGACATGCCATCGCGCGCTTTCGGCCCGAAGTCTGGCAAGATTGGGCATGCGACCTTCCGCGATCAGGCGGTCGGCGATTTCGACGGTAAAGCCGTCCAGGCCTATCATGATGACGCGTTTTGACATGGCTTCGTTTCCGCAACGTCGGCAAACCGACAGCTTTCGAGCCAGAATACCAAACGCCAGGCCATGCCGATAAGTGAGCATTCAGCGCAGACGCGCGATCTTTGGGACTAGCAATTCAGCAAAAGGGGTTAGTTCGCGCCGCAATTCGTGCGTTTGAAATCCATGACGAGCGGTTGATGGTCCGATCCGAGGTGCGGGCCACGCTTGACTTGAACCGCGCGGACACACGGAGAGGCGTAGGCCTGATCCAGCGGAAGTAACGGGATCGGCGCCCACGAAGGCCACGTTCCCTTGGTGCCGCTGGCGATCGTCAGGTCATTGGCGGCGACGATGCGCGACTGGCCCACGGTCCAGGGCGCGGAATTGAAATCGCCTGACAGCACGATCGGCGCTTTCGCCTGGCGCAGGACGGCCGCCATCTGAGGCAGGCGCCGGTCGCGTCGGCCAAGGGGCCATGGCCGGTCCATGTGGACCGCGACGATGGTGACCGGCGAACCCGCCACGGACAGGCGGGCGGACAGGGCAGACAGGCCAAGCCTGTTTTCCGGGTCGTTATCGGCAAAGTGGCGAACGTGCAGGGCGGGCCACTTCGAAATTATGCGGGTCGAACAAGGCCCGTTTCGCGCGCAGCCGTAGTGGTAGGGATAACGCCGGCGCAGAGAGTTATCGAAGTTTTCCGACCCGATGGGAGCTTCCAGCAGGATCACGACATCTGCGTCCTGTTTATCCAGCCAGCGTGTGACGCGCGTCCTGTCTTCGTTATCTTTCCAGATGTTGAAGGATATCACGCGCAAATCCGGTTCGTGCCGGCTGGCCGCGGTCGCGGCTGGCATGGCAGCGAACAGGACGATCAGGCGCAGGCAGACGATGCCTGCGATTACGCAACTGGTCGCACGCAACGCGCCGCCGGATCTCAGAGCAATCAGGGCCAGTAAAAGGATCGAGGCCCCGCCCCACCACGGCGCGAAGACATTCACCATTTCCAGCACAGGCCAGAATTCTTCCGCGACCGACAGGGCGGTAACGGACGCTATCAGGCCAATGGCTGCGAACGGGATTATCCGGCGAATGGAACTGTCACTCCGAAGTCGGCAGTGGCAGTCATCTATATGGTATCATCGCGGCCCATGCACGCGCCGGTTCGCCAAGGGGTTACGGGCAGGAAACCGATCCGGCCTGCCCCTGCAGGAAGATACGCCCGCGGAAATCGAAATCATCGCCGCCATAGGTCTGGTTCGGGCCTGCTATAAATTCGACGTGGTCGCCCTGGGCAAGCGACAGGTCGGTGCGTAGGCGCTTCTCGCCGCCGGAAACGATATCGGACGTGCTGACAGTTCCGTTTCGCGCAATCGATATGTCGATGCCGTCGCCGTCCGGCGACTTGGCAAAGCAGCCCATCACCGTGACTTGCATCGCCTTGGGCGCGGTATAGCGCCAGACCACCCGCATCGGGTCCGAACCGGTCCGGGCCGGAACGCCGCCATCCGCTTTCAACGCCAGTGTGCCGTCCCAGTCGCTCATGAACAGGCTGTCGTACCAGCGCGACCGGTAGCTTAGTTCGTCATACGCGCCCTGGGCGTTGCGCGCGAAATATCGCCACGCGCCCTGGCCATATTGCAGGACGGTATCCGCGATCAGGCCGCTTGCCCCTGCGCGCATGGTGATGTCGCCCATGATCACGGTCGGCCGGGGCGAAATCGCGATGCTCGCGCTGTCGGAAAGGGCCTGCCCCTTGTAATCGTAAGCCGCGTCCGCCCCGGAAACGGAAAGCGTCTGCGGCGCGCCCCAGACCACGGTCGCGTCACTTCCAAAGCGATAGGCGAAGATCATGTCGTTGCCGACGTCGACCTTGGTCGCGCGCCCACGGGCCATCAGCTTGCGCTGCGCAAAGTCGATGGTGTGCGCCATCGGTCGCTTGGTCCCGCCGCTATAAAGACCGAAATTGGGATACCACTGTTCTTCCAGCAGGGCATACCAGACCGCGACATCGACATCGGCCGCCGACATCAGCGTCACCGATTTCAGCGCCTGGGCAGCGGCTTCTTCATAATCCGGAACATCGTGGCCGAATTCGGTGGCCCAGATTTCCGCGTCGCTGCCGTAACTGTCGATCGTCTCGCGCAGCTTCGCCAGTTCGAGCGGCAGACCGTCGGCGTGCCGCGAATAGGGATGCACCGCGACGCCATCGGCATATTTCAGCATACCGGCATCGAACAACTTCTTCTGAAAGCCCGTGCCGATCATGTTGGTCGACCCGCCCAGGATCGCGATGGCGGGGTGTGACGGCTTAACCGCGTCGTGAACCGCCTTCATCAGGGCGACGACGGTTGCGTCAGGGTCGTACCCGGACGGAAAGGACAGCTGATTTCCGCCGTTGATTTCATTTCCGATTTCGAAGGCGACGATGCATTCGCCCCAACGGTCGGCCACTGCATTCACATATTTCGCAAAGGCGCCTTGCGCGTCTGCGGAATAAGCGAACGAGCCGCCGTCATAGGCATCGTGCGTCGGGATCTGCGTCAGGATGAGCCTGAAACCGCGATCGCAGGCCGTGTCGAGCTTTTGCGCGGTTTCGTCGGTGAAGGCGATGGTGCCTTTGACCCGCTCCCCAAAGGACCACGGCATCTCGTCTCTTAGGAGCCGTGTGGCAATGGCGTCCGATTTATCCAGGGAATCAAGGCCCCAGCCCTGGCTGAAGTGCGTCTGGACGCCAAGGACCATCTGGCCGGATGCCGACTGGACAGGTGCGGCCGCTGCCGGGGTGGGCGAAGGCGTCGGCGAGGGCGAAGGCGTCGGGGACGGGCTCGGGGTCGGCGTACTGCCGATCTGGACGGGCTGACTTGCGGATCCGGAGGAGTCTCCGCCGCCACAAGCAGCAAGGGCTGCGAGCATGCCGAGCATAAGCGCCGAGTTTGACACAGGGCGAACGATCATTCCACGTGTCCCGTCGTTTTTGCGATCCGGGTCTCACAGCGCCACAAGGTGCTTACTATCGGGTTAAAGAGGGCGCGGGCGCCCCGCGGAAACGGGCGGGCCGAACGCCTGTTGCGACAAGCTGCCTGCTTCTGGCGCACCGGGCGCGCTGCACCCCGGGATCATCGCCCCATTTGGATACAGGGCATGCTTTCGGCTTGCGGCCCGATATTTTGTTCTTATGACTCGCCCAATGCGCGTCGATTGTCCGGAATGTAGCGTCGAGTTCCGGGTCCCCCAGGAATACATTCGGCACCCAGGACGATGGCTGCGGTGTGGTTTTTGCGATAATTCGTGGTTCGAATTCGCGGATCAGGATCAGGGGGATCCTCCAGGAATCGAAGACGCGCCCTCTACCGCCATCGCGAGGGTGGAGCAGCCATTGCAGGCCGACTTCAGCCCTGTCGGCCGTCCGTCGCCATCTTCCAGATTTGCGATGGATATTCTCGACGGGTCATTAGCCGTGATCGACAAGCGCAAGAGACCGGGGTGGTTCGGCCGGATTTTGAAGTCGCGGCGCCAATCCTGACCGATGATTCCGACGGGGTGGTCATAATCCAGTCGGGTTAGTGGTGCGCTTTATTGGCAGGCCCCGGCACGGCGGGATTAGCCGACTTCCATTGTCGGGAAACCGCGGTCACGGTGTGGATGCTTTCTTCATCCCTTGAACCCCCATCGGGCGCGGAGTGCGACATTGCCAATCGATCGATATGATGATCACGGCGGACTGCCCTCCGCAGATGCGTCCTTGCGTGCGTTCATGGCGACGTCGCAGAGCTTCGTCGACAGTTACACCATGCTGACCTCGCACGGTTTCAAACCGGAAGACATCGCGCGTTCGATGCTGGCTGCGGCCATCAATTTCTATCAGATCTTCGAAATTCACCAGGCCCTGCCGGAGACGCTGCGGCTATTGGCGGACAGTCTCGAGGACAGCCACAACTAAGGCGAAGCCCGAGCAATCGTGCGTCAGGACGTAGTAGGGGTTACGTCCTGACGCACTTGCCGCCACGAGCTCGCTGACGACAATCTGAAATGCGGTCGCAGGGCCAGCGATGCCCCGGCCAGTAATCCGAACATGAAGTCCGGTACCGGCGAACTTGCCGTGAACATGGCCGGGATGAGCGAGAGGACCGCGGCGGTGCCGCAGGCGCCCGACAGGCTCGCCTGCAAATCGGACGAATTGCCCCACGAGGACTTGTTCGCGGGACGGAAAATCCAGAGGGCATAGGCGCCGATCGACAGGATACCGACGACACCCGTCGATCCCAGAACCGCTGTCAGCAGGCTGGAGGACCGGAAGCTGCCCGGCCCGATGCCCAGCCCGCCCGAGGCGAGCATCGCGTCGATGCCTTGCGCCATCCAGAACCAGCGTTGCTTGCCCGAAACGGTTTCGGCTTTCGAAAAGACCATCTGGTCGATGACCCGACCCGCCGTGTCGACATAGGCAGGCAAGGCGACCAGCATCGCCGCGATGGCAATCACGCCGACAATCGCCGCGATGGCGGCCTCGTTCACGCGGCGATGACTGGCCAGCCGCCAGAAAACCGCGAGGCGCAAGAGGAAAAAGACGGCATAGGCGGCAAGCGCCAGATACCCGGTAGACGCGGTACTGCCGATCAGCGCCAGCATAAGCACGATCGCAGCGGCCCCTGTGCGCCTTGGCAGGACCGATCGATACCAGCATTCAGCCATGAAAACGAACAGTCCGAAGCCGAAGGCGGCATAGGCCGAGGGTTCCGGGAACAGTCCGTTCATGCGCGCCACACCGCTGACGGTCTGGCTCAACTGTTCATACGATCCGTTGCGCAGGCGCTCGAAGACCAGGTCGATCGGTGTTCCGCGCGCCGCGACTTCGATCATCCCGGTCAGGGCGTGAAGCCACGCCATGACCACGGCCCCCTTGACCAGCGCCTCGGCCCCGCCGCGCTGGCGGCACAGGACCGTCATCGCGAGTGCCAGCAGGGCCACCCCGATCAGGTAGACCGAGGTCGTGATGTTCTGCGAACTGGGCCGAAGCGGTTCGGTGTAATAGATCATCCGCGACACTTCGTTGCGCAGCGGCGTTACGTCGATCATGCCATGGAAGAGGCGCGGGCCGATAAAGGCCATGAACACCCCGTAAGCCACGAATATGCAGAGGAAGACGTTCTCGCGCAAAGCCGCCACGATCAGCGGCGCATTGCCCGATCCGGGCACCATGAGCCGTGCAATGACGAATACGAGCGCAAATTGCACCGGCGGGATCGACGATCCGCCAAGCGCCGGAAGCTGGATTGCCGCCGATCCGCCGAACAGGGCGGATGCCAGCAGAAACCATACGCAATGTCGGCTGGTGCCGCCGACAAGAAGAAGGGTGCCGAAGAGCAGCTGGACCAGTCCGATATAGGTCGGGATCATGGCAGTGCTGCTCTTCGGCACGGGCAAGGATGGCAGGTCCGGTTGGTCATGCCGAGACAAGATCCATCAACTTGCGGTCGAAATGTTCAGGCGCGAAATTGCGCGCGTGAAGCATTGCATCGTCCGGGGCGAAATCGCGCAGGAAATGTTCCATGCGAGCCACCCCGTCGATCAGCGACGGCGTATCCTGCCGGTCGAAAAACAGGCCCGACACCCCGTCGAGAACACTGTCGAGCGCACCGCCGCGACCGTATGCCAGCACCGGACGTCCCGAGGCCATCGCCTCTACCGGCACGATCCCGAAATCTTCCTCGGCGGTGAAGACAAGCGCTCTCGCAGTCGCGTAAGCCTTGCGCAGGTCGTCGAAATTCATCCTCTCGATGAAACGGATGTTCCCCTTTGCCTGCGACTTCAGGTTCTTCAACATGCTGCCGCTGCCCACCATCGTAAGCGGCAGGCCCAGCGCGTTGAACGCATCCACGGCAAGATCCGGACGCTTGTACGGGACCATCTGGCCGACCCAGAGATAGGCGCTGGAAATGTCGTCGGACTTTGAAAACAGGCTTGTTTCCACCGGCGGGTGGATCACTTCGGCCTCACGGCGCCAGAACTTGCGGACGCGGCTCTGGATGAAGCGCGAATTTGCGGCGATGCGATCGACCCGCGCGCTGGAACTGACGTCCCATGCGCGCAACCGGTTGTACATCACCGGCATCGCGATCCGGGCCAGCGGGTTCGCCTCTGCGCGGTAGTGATGATAATGATCCCACAGATATCGCATGGGCGAGTGGCAGTAGCAGACGTGCGTGGACCCGGGATCGGTGATCACGCCTTTCGCCGGACCGGATTCGCTGCTGATCACGATATCGTAGCCGCGCAGGTCCAGCTGTTCGAGCGCCATGGGCATCAGCGGCAGATAGTATTGGTAGAACCGGCGCGATCCGGGCAGGCGATCGATGAAGCTCGTCGTCACTTTCCGGCTGCGGATCTTTTCCGAAACGGCGGCTGGGTCATAGACGTTGGTGAAGATGTCGGCCTGCGGAAACAGGTCCAGCATGCGTTCGATCACCCGTTCGCCGCCACGCATCGACACCAGCCAGTAATGCACGATGGCAACGCGCGGCTGAGAGAATGCCGTTTGCAGCGGCATCGCGGCATCGGCCACGATCTGCGGCGAGAACGAATTCAAGCGTAATATTCCTTGTACTGCTCGAAGTAGTAGTAAGGATCCTCGCGGCCGAACCGGCCCCGCCGCTTCATGTCGACCTGGGTAATCGCGACGCCGGCCACCGTGATCCAGCTGCCCGCCATCAACCGCATCGCGGCCTGCAGGGCATCGACAGGGGTCTTGCCAAAGCGGGCCAGCATGATCGTGGTATCCGCCTTGGCCGCGACCGAACGCGCCGACGCGATGGGCAGAACCGGCGGCAGGTCGAGCACGATGTTATCGAACCGGCTGCGCAAACCTTCCAGCAGCGCGCTGAACGCATCGCCGTTAATGAGGCTTTCCATGTTCTCGTTGGCGCTGGTGATCGGCAGGATGGCCAGCTTGTCTCCATCCCACAGAAGCGCGTCCTCGATCGATGCTTTTCCTTCGAGCACTTCGCAAAGGCCCGGTCGGCCCGAAACGTCCATCAGTTGCGAAACGCCGCGGCGGGCATAGTCGCAGTCGATCAGCAGCGTATGCCGGTGCCCCGTCGACAGGACCTGCGCGAGGCTTGTGGACGTGACCGACTTGCCTTCCTGGGGCAGGGGAGAGGTGATCGCGATGACCTTGGTCGGGCCGTCGGCGGTGAGTTCGACCGACGTGATGAGCGAGCGTAGCGATTCGACGAAAGGCGAACGCGGCTCTTCAAAGACATAGCGAACGCCGCTCCCCTTGTGCTCAAGCTTGGGGATCGAGGTGAGATACCGCTGGCCGGTCGCGTTTTCGACCTGGCGCGGCGTGGCGATGGTGCGATCCACCGAGTCCGCGAGGAACCCGGCAAGAAGCCCCAGTCCCAGCCCCACGAATGTCGCGAGCAGGAGATTGATCGGGATATTGGGAGAGCTGGGCTTAGTCGGCAGCGGCGACCGGGTCAGGACGCGCGCGTTGGGTCGCTCTGTCCCCTCGCTCGCGACAAGCTGCTGGTACGAATTGAGGTAGGCCTCGTAAAGCCCTTGCGAGACTTGCGCATTGCGCTGCAATTCGTCGAGACCGGCGAGCGCACCGTTGGAAACCGCAAGGTTGGAACGGGCCCGCGAAAGACTGCCCGAAAGCGACGAAAGGCGCTGCTGCGACACGGTCGCCTTGGCCTCAAGGTTCGAAATGACCCTGCCGATTTCCGCCTGAATACGCTGGCGCACTTCGGCCAGCTGATCCCTGGCTGCAATCAGCGCGGGGTGGTTCGGGCCGTAGCGTGAAGACAGGTCGGCCACTTGAGCCGCGATTGTCGCCTCCTGCGCGCGCAGGTCCGAGACCACGCTCGATCCAAGTGCTTCGCCGACATCGTCGCCGCTCGATCCGGAACGCAGTTGTCGGCGCGCCGTCGAAAGCCGCGCCTGATCTTCGGCGGCCGCAGCGCGTGCGGACGTGACTTCCTGATTGTAGCTGGAGATTTCCTGCTCGGTCAGCGAAGCGCCCGACGTGCTCAACAGGTCGTGACGAATGCGGTAGTTCTGCAACGCGACCGTGTCGGCCTGTGCCTGGGATCGAAGTTCGTTCAACCTTTCGCGGATTGCACCGATCGATCCGGTGGTGCGTTCCTTGGTCGAAAGCAGTTCCCACTGGACGAACTGGCTGGCGAATTCGTTGGCGCGGTCCGATGCCTCCTGCGGGCTGTCCCCTTCGTAGGCGATGGTTATGGCATAGCTTTCGCCGCTCCGCGTGGCCGACACCCGGTCCACGATGTCATCGATGATTTCGTCCCGTTCGTCGGGGCTCTTGCCGTTCAGCAGACCTGCGGCACTGGCCACGCGATTTGCCATTTCCCGCGATTCGATGATCTCGATCTGGGTATCGACCAGCGCGCTGTTCGGAAGCTGGTCCGGATTGGCCGCCGCCGCGCCGGGATTTTCGGGCGAGGGCGATTCAAGGCTGACGACCGAGCGTGCCGTGTAAGTCGGCTGCATCAGGAACGTGATTGCGATGCCCAGCGCCAGTACCGCGGCAAAGACGGCCGCGATCAACTTGAACCGGCGCCTTATGAACGAAAGGCTCTCGGAAAAGTCGATGGAATCGGCTTCGCCGAATGTGCGGTTCCCGATCTCGGCAAGAGAGCCGTGGGATGCGCCGTGTACGACGAGACGGGTGCCGTGCATGTCACTCACCTTCTGATTGGCCTTGGCCGGGGGACCTTGTGATGAAGTCGAAGGTCATATGATGACCGCCAGACCGATGCGGATCGTCGCGCCATCGTAAGCGCGGCCACCACCGGTCTCGGTTTGCTTGCGATAGCCGGCACCGCCGGTCACGCTGAACATTCGCGCCAGCCGCACGCTCAGCGATCCGTCGATGGCGTATCGTGTCTCGCGAACGGGGCTGTCCTGATAGTCCCACCGCGCGACGTCGGCGGAAAGCGCGGCAATCATGCGCGATCCCAGGCTTTGCCGCGCTTCCAGCTGAAAGCGGCTCTGCACCACGGCCGGAATGCCGACGGAAGGCGAACGTTCGACCGAGCGGCGACCCACGGCCGCAACCTGCAGGCGCGGCGTAGGGCTCCAGCGGCCAAGGACGCGGAAATCCAGCCCGTTGAAGGATCGGATCGTCGGATCGTCATAGCTGCGATGGACGTAGCCGGCCGCGACTTCCGCCTCGATCAGGTCGGATACGTCGAAGCGCGCCCCGGCGAGCAGCGAGTAGCCATCGGAATCGCGGTCCCTGACCGGATTAACGTCATAGCTCGTGGTTTCGTAGGAAGCCTCGCCAAATGCCCTTATTCCGGGTGAAAGCCGGATGCTGCCGTCAACGAAGGCGCGCTTGTCAGTTACGTCGCGGAAGGACAGATCGGTGTCGACACCGCCGATCGAAACGTCGGAATAGTTGCGATGGCTTATCTGTGCGCCTGCGCCGAGTTCAAGGACGCCGCCATAACGCCCGACGTTCAGGCCGCCCGACGTCAGCGTGTATTCGATCGGACTGTCACTTAACGGATTGTCGCCGAATTCGCCCCGGCTTTCCACGCGCCTCGCGATTTCGGCGGTGCTGCGGACGACGATCCGCTGCGCCAGATCCAGCCTTGTCCTGGCGCGAAGTCCGAACTGCTCGCTGTTTTCCGAGGACTGTTCGAAATAGCGGCGTATTTCGCCGCTGGCGGTAACGTCGACTTCGTGTCGGGAGAGGTCGGGACGATAACTGACGCTGGGCCGCACCGATACGAAGGTGTCGGCGATCTTGGCCGTTTCGCGGTCGTAGATGTTGGTATCGCGAGCGAGATCGAAATCGATCCGGGGGTAGAAGGCTTGCGGACCGGACCGCAGTCCCTGCGGGGTCTGATCGACCAGCAGGTCCTCCGGGTTCTGTATCCCGAACGACTGGGCAGCTGCGGCACCCGGTGTGGCCAGTCCCAGCGCCGCGGCAGCGGCCAGGCAAATTGCCCTGGCGTTCAGGCGCAGCGACCTTGGCGCCTCTTTACCACTTGTTAACGATAAGTGGGGATAAGCTGGGCGCTCACGGATCAAGATCATTTCTGCTTTGCTATAAAGCGCACACTCATCCAAAAGAGGTAGATGGAGGGGCACGATGGAACTCGCCTTGTGGTCTGGCACACCGAAATCTGCAGAGGGCATCTTGGCTAGGCGCGCGCGGCCGCTGCGTTCGTTCGGGCGCGGACTGCTGTTCGCAGCCCCCGTCGCCATCGCGGCATGGGCGCTGCTTTTCTGGCTTCTGTAACGCTTCATCAAACCGCTCCCTTGCGCAAAAGAACGGCCGGAACGGTCGCTGCCAGTATTCTCAAATCCATCCCCACACTCCGCGAACAGGCGTAATAGCGATCGGTCGCGACGCGCCTGCGATATGTCGTGCCGCTTCTGCCGGTTACCTGCCAAAGCCCGGTGAGACCCGGCTTCACCGCGTGATAATGAGAGATGAAACGGCCGTAGCGCGGAACCTCGTCGCGCACGATCGGCCGGGGGCCGACCAGGCTCATTTCCCCGCGTATCACGTTCAAAAGCTGCGGTAATTCATCAAGGCTCGTGGCGCGTAAAAAGGCGCCGAGGGGCGTGACCCGGGGGTCATTCGCCAACTTCTGGTGAAGCGCCCATTCGGCAGCGGCCAGAGGGTCGGTATCCAGCAGAATCCTGAGCACTTCGGCGCTGTCGCAGCGCATGGAGCGGAATTTGAAGCATTCGAATTCCGAGCCGCCGCGCCCGATCCTTTTTTGCCGGTAAAGTGCGGGACCGGGATTGAAGATGCGGATCGCGATCGTGATCAGAACCATGACCGGCAGCAGGAACACGAGGAGCAGGATCGCCCCGACGAGGTCTATGCAGCGTGTGATCAGGGCGTGCGGCGCGGCGAGGACCAGGGTTTCCGGCTCTTTCGCGCGATTCCCTGCGGTCTGGTCCGATCTCACTACCGGGAGCGGGACGGGCGCCGGGAGCGTATCGCCCCCTTTGCGGTCATCGCCTTTTCCAGCCGACCTGCCGAGGCACGGCCGATTCACTGCGCTGTCCGGCCAAACCAGGTCGGGGCGCTTTCCGTGATCGTTGTTAGTAGCTAGCAAGATGTGGACCCGACATTGTTCGTGACTGCAAGGGCCGTGATCTGGAGAAGCACGGTCACTTGGCGATGACGATATTGTCAGGCGGGCAGAGGCTGTTAGGCAAACGGGCATTGGGTCTAGTGGACCTACCCGCAGGGGCTAATCTTTCTGATCCCTTGGTTCCCCGTAAAGGCGCGCTCTACAATTCCACGCAATTTCGGCGCGTGTGGACATGATGCCAGCGCGCCCTATCGATTACGAGGAGCTGTGAAATGGCGATCCATGCAAAGAACACGAGCGCGCGGCCTGCTGCGCGCATCCGTCCGGCCCTGGTGCTCGGGCTGATATCTGCAATCGGGCTCTCCGGCTGCGCATCCAGCAATTATGGCAGTGTGTCCGCCATGTCGGCGAACAACGCGGTCGAACGTGGGTATGCGCTTGCCGCGGGTGAGACGGTCAAGGTCGGTGTCTTCAACGAACCCAGCCTTACCGGCGAGTTCGTGATCGGGCCGGACGGCAAGCTGGCTCTACCCCTGATCGGGGTCGTCGACGCAGCCGGACAGACGCCAAGCTCGCTCGGAACGATCATCAGTACGCGATTGAGCGAGGGCGGCTATGTCCTCGATCCCAAGGTCAACGTCGAGACGCTGGCATTTCGTCCGGTCTATGTTCTTGGCGAAGTCCAGAAGCCGGGGGAATACTCCTACTCGACCGACATGACCTTATTTCAGGCCATTGCAAAAGCCGGAGGTTATACGCCCCGTGCAGCCAAGAACTACGTCGTTCTGCAAAGATCGTCATGGGACGCTCCGAAGCGTGTCGAGCTTGAGGAAAGCGTCCTCCAGATCGGTCCTGGCGACACGATCATGGTGGCTGAGTCGTTTTTCTGACCCGGAATTTCTGTCCCATAATGGCACACAAATTTATACGTAACAATTGTTAACAGAAATTCACCTTTTTTTTACCTTTAATTCTGCCACTCTATCGCAGTCGCACAAATTTAGGTGAGTCGGGGAATTTTGGCTAGCGGTGCCTTAGTTGGTGCCGCGGCGCTCACCAATGCTGTGCCCATCAAGATGGGGGTTAGACATGGGCAGTTCCGTCAAGTTGATTTGCCAAAACGCGATCGCTCGCGAAGGGTTGGTTCGAATACTTTCCGCAGAAGACTTCAGTTCGGTCGAAGCCTCTGGCGATTTCGAAGCCGCATCGTGGCCGACGTCCAACGATATCGGTCTCGTCATTATCGACGTTCCCGATCACGACAAGCTCGATGAAATTCTCGACAGCATCGCCACGGACAATCCGCACGTGCGGCCCGTCGTTCTGGCGAACGCACTCGAAGTCGGCGCGATGCTGAACTGTTTTCGCAAAGGCGCACACGGGTACATCATCAAGGACCTCGATTGCGCCGGACTTCTGGCGTCCTTGAAGTTGATCGCCGCCGGTCAGAAGATCGTCCCGCCCTCGATTCTTGAGGAGTTCGAGAACCAGTTGCCTGCGTTTGAAGGGCATGATGCGTCCGAGGAATCGCTGAGCCGCGCAAATCTCTCCAACCGCGAAACTGACGTGCTCTGCTGCCTGATGGCGGGCCTGTCGAACAAGCTGATCGCGCGTAAGCTCGATGTCAGCGAAGCGACGATCAAGGTCCATGTGAAAGCGATCCTCAGGAAGATCAAAGTCGGCAACAGGACCCAGGCAGCGATCTGGGCAACCTCGCAGGGCTCTGCCTTGACCTCGACCCACAACTGGGCTCGCCGCCATCCGGAAACGTCGGCTGGCGCGGCGTAAGTCGATCCGGGGTCTCGCCTGATAGAGACGGAAACCGTTTCCTCGGGCGAAAAACCCGGTCGCTGCGCGCGCTATTCGTGGCGTAGTGCGTCGATCGGGTCGAGCCGCGAGGCCCGGGCGGCCGGGTAATAGCCGAAGACGATCCCCATCACGGCCGAGAACAGGAAGCTGAGCAGGTTGATCGCCGGGCTGAAGATGAACGGCACGTCGATCACCGATGCCAGCGACCAAGACAGCACAAAGGCCAGCGCGATCCCGGCAAGACCGCCCAGACTGCACAGCACGACAGCCTCGGTCAGGAACTGGAGCCGCACTTCGCGCGCAAGTGCCCCGATGGCAAGGCGAATGCCGATCTCCCGCGTTCGTTCGGTGACGGATACCAGCATGATGTTCATGATCCCGATACCGCCGACCAGAAGGCTGATCCCCGCGATCACGGCGACCATGGCGGTCAGCGCGCCGGTCGCCGCGCCAAGGGCCTGGTTCACTTGCGCCGTGTCGATGATGTTGAAATCGTTGTCCGCCCCTTCCTGCAACAGGCGGCGTTCGCGCAGCAGGTCGATCAGTGAATCCTGGATCGCGCTGCTGGCATACGCGCTGTCGTACTTGATTACGAAGTACTGCAGGTCGTCGCTGCCGGTGAAACGGCGCTGCACCGTTTTCAGCGGCATCATCACCGTGTTGTCCTGGTCCTGGTTCGGCCCGCCGCCCTGACCGCGTTCGGCCAGAACGCCGATCACGGTGCACGATACCCCGCCAAGCCGCATTTCCTCGCCCAGTGGGCTGGTATCGGGCACGAAAATCGCATCGCGCACTTTCGGACCCAACAGGCACACGTTCTTGCCCGCGCTTTCCTCTTCGCGTGTGAAGGGGCGGCCGACTTCGACATCGATCGATTGCGCGCGCAGGAACGCGTTGTTCACGCCCTGAACGCTGGTGGTCCAGTCCGCACCGTTGTGAAACGCGGTGGTGGACGCGGAGACGCTGCCCGCCACTTCCTCCGCGCCCGCGATCTGCTTGGCCACGGCCTCCACGTCGTCTTCTTTGAAGGGGCGGATCACTTCACGGTCGCCGCGCAGCGGAAAGACGATGAACACGTTGGAGCCGAGCGAGCTGATCTGGTCCCGGATCGAAGCGGTGACGCCATTGCCCAGCGTAACCATGGTGATGACCGCGGCGACGCCGATGATGATGCCCAGCGTCGTCAGGAACGAGCGCAGCAGGTGGCGCCGGATTTCGCGGAAGGCGAGCAACAGGGTCGCGCCGAACATCCCGAACATCAGGCCTGCTCCGCCACGCGGGTCTTGCCGCGTTCGATACGCTCGACCAGCCCATCGCGGAAATGGACGATGGTACGCGCGTACTGCGCCATCTCTTCCTCGTGCGTCACCATCAGGATGGTAATGCCTTCACCGTTCAGGCGAGTGAGCAGTTCCATGATTTCCAGCGATCGTTCGGTGTCGAGATTGCCCGTCGGCTCGTCCGCCAGCAGCACGTCGGGTTCGGTTACCAGCGCACGGGCGATGGCCACGCGCTGCTGCTGACCGCCCGACAGTTCGGCGGGCGAGTGCGAAGCCCATGGCGCAAGCCCGACCTGATCGAGTGCGCGCATTGCCGCTTCGCGCCGCGCGGCCTTGTTCTCGCCGCGGTAGAGCAGGGGCAGTTCGACATTTTCCAGCGCGCTGGTGCGGGCGAGCAGGTTGAAACCCTGGAACACGAAGCCGAGATAGCGCCGCCGCAGGAGTGAACGCTGGTCCCGGTCCAGCGACTGCACCTCGATCCCGTGAAAGCGGAACACGCCGCTGGTCGGCACGTCGAGACAGCCAAGGATGTTCATCGTCGTCGACTTGCCCGAACCCGACGGGCCCATGACCGCGACGAAATCGCCGCTCTCGATCGCCATGTCCACGCCCTTCAGCGCCTGGAACGCGGCCGGCCCCTCACCGAAGGTCTTGGTGATACCCTCCAGTTCGATCAGCGGCCGGGTTTCGGGCGACGTGCCCATCAGCGCGTCTTCGCACCGACGCCGGTGACGACTTTCATGCCGGCTTTCAGGTTTTCCGAGGTCACGACCGTCAGGCGCCCGTCGCTCTGTCCCGTCACGACGTCGATCGGGTCCAGCGTGCCGTCATCCTTCAGGACATAGACTCTCTGGCGGCTGCCGATGCCGATCGTGGCCTGCTGTTCGTTCTGCTCCAGCCCAATTTCGGGGTTGAGCACGCCACCGCCTTCGTCCTTGCCGACATTCTCGGGCTTGAAACGAAGCGCGCTGTTGGGGACGAGCAGGCGCTTGCCGGTGTTTTGCGTCGCGATTGTCGCGGTGGCCGTCATGCCGGGGCGCAGCAGCCCTTCGGGGTTGGCCACGGCAAGGCGCGCTTCGTAACTGACGACCTGGTTGGATGATGCAGCGGAAGACGCGCCGTTGGTGTTGGCGGTCGCGATATTGCTCGACGCGCGGTTCACGCGCTCGACCTCTGCGGGAAACTTGCGGCCGGGATAGGCATCGACGGTGAAAGTGGCGTCCTGCCCGGCTTCGACCTGGCCGACGTCGGCCTCGTCGATATCGACGCGCAGCTGCATCTGCGACAAGTCTTCGGCGATCACGAACAGGGTCGGCGTGTTGAAGCTGGCCGCAACGGTCTGTCCCGGTTCCACTTGGCGCGCCAGCACGACACCCGAAACCGGCGAACTGATGATCGCGCGGCCCCGGTTGGTCAGCGCGGATGACAGCTGCGCCTCCTGCGCCTTCACGTTCGCCTCTGCCGAGGCGACGGCGGCGCGGTCGCGCTTTACCGCGGCGGTGGCCTGTTCCAGCTCGGTCTTCGACGGCACTTTGCCGCCCGACGCCTCGTAGACGCTGCGCAGGCGGGCAAGCTGGGCCTCGTCCACGTCCAGTGTCGCGCGCGCCTGTGCGACTTGTGCGCTGGCGGCGTTGATATTGGCACGGGCCTGGGTGATCTGGTCGTCGATGATATCGGTGTTGATCACGGCCAGCGTCTGTCCGCGCGTCACGCGGTCGTTCACGTCGACGTAGATCTGGTCGATCCGGCCCGACACTTCCGAGCCGACCTGCACCTGGTTGGTCGGGCGCAAGTTGCCCGTGGCAGTGACGGTCAGGTCGAGCGAGCGTTGTTGCACGGGTTCGGTAATGTACTTCGGCTTGTCATCGCCGCCGGTGCACCGCGCGATAAGCAGGACGAGGATTATCAGGACGAGCGCGGGCAGCCAGTAGCGCATGTACTTGCGCCAACGCGGCTTCGGCTTCGTGCCGAGGAAATCGTCGATACCTTCGGGCCCTTGCCCGTCGTCGGCATCGCTCATGGCTCGATCCTTTCGGGATATTCGGAATTGTCTGGTGCTGGCGCGACTGTGCCGTCGGTCCACCCGCCGCCCAGCGCCTGTGTCAGGCGGACGAAGGCATTGGCGCGTTCCGCCTCGCTTGCGGCCAGCGCGTTGCGTGCGGACAGCAACTGGTTTTCGGCCAGCAGCAGCGTTTCGAAATCGATCAGCCCCGCCTGGTACTGGCTGCGGGCCAGCAGCGCGGCGTTGCTGGCCGCGTCGAGCGCCTCTTCGAACAGGCCGACCCGCTGGCGCGCGGCGCGCAGGGCGACGTTTGCGCTTTCCACGTCTTCGAGCGCGAGGAGTATCGCCTGCTCCCACCCGGCCAGCGACGCTGCGGCACGCGCGCGCGAAGCCTCTATCTGCGCGGCGGTGCGTCCCCCGTCGAAGATCAGCTGGCTGATCCCGGCGAAAAGCCCGCCGGTGATGATGTCGAACAGGTCGCCCGTGCGGATCGCGGCGGTGCCGATATTGCCCGTCAGCGACAGCATCGGGAAAAGCTGCGAACGGGCAAGACCGATACGCGCGGTGTCGGAAATCAGGGTCGCCTCGGCCTGCCGCACGTCGGGCCGGTTGCGCAGCACTTCTGCCGGCATGGCATAGCCGAGCAGTTCAGGCGGTACGGGTATCGTCTCCGACCCCTCGAAACGGTCCAGTACGGGTCCGGGCGCTTCGCCGATCAGCGTGGAAATGGTGTTGGCCGCCGCCGCCAGGTCGCGTTCCAGCGCGGGGATCGACGCGGCGGTTTGCGCGCGCTGAGTCCGGGCCTGTTCGACATCGAGGCTGGAAACCAGCCCCGCCTCTAGCCGCCAGCGCGCGATCTGCAGGTTTTCGTCCTGAATCGACAGCGTCTCGCGCGCGATTGCCAGTTGCAGCGCCAGCGCGCGCGCCGAAATCGTCGTCTGCGCGACTTGCCCGACGATCAGCCGCTGCAGGTCCGCCAGCGAATAACCCGCTGCCAGCAGGTCCGCCTTGCTGGCCGCGACGTCGAAACCGATGGAACCGAACAGGTCCGCTTCCCAGCGCGCATCTGCGCCGACGGAAAAGGTGTAGTCGTCACTGGCAAAGTCGCCGATGTCGCGCTGAACCCCGGCATTGGCGCCGATTTGCGGGAAATAGCCCGCGCGGCTGGACTTCACTCCCGCACGGGCGACACGCACGCGCGCAGCGGCGGCGGCAAGGTCGCGGTTATTCTCTATCGCCGCGGCGACGAATTCGGTGACGAGCGGATCGTCCAGCAAGGTCCAGTATTCGGCAAGATCGACCGTGACCGGGGCAACCGGCATCGACCATGTATCGGGCACGGCGACTGCCGGTTCGGCCACACTGGCGCCAAGCAGTGACGTGCAGCCACCAAGAGGCAGCGATGCCGCGCCAAGCAGAAGAGCCGCCGAACGTACCGATGCGAGCCTTTTGGCCAGAGTAATTCCCACCCGATCTTCGCCTGCACGCAGCCCCCCGATTGCGTTTGACCGTGCAGAAACTAGTTTCGATCGAAATGGACTTTACCGGATTTCCGGTTTTGGGACAGGGCTAAGTCTTCAGATTTCATCAGGTTTCGCGAATTTATCTGCCCCATGCGGCATCGATGCAACGCGGCCGGCCTTTCAGCCGGGTGAAAAGCTGCCCGGCTGAAGAATGGCGTCGACCGGCTTGCGACCTGAAGGCTGTTCCTTTTCGCGCAGGTCTTCAGGCAGGCGCTGCGGATCGGCGCGGCGGCCGATGGCCACGGCCGCTTCCAGCCGGTGGGTATCGGGGATGGCAAGCGCCTTTTCCGCCTTGCCGAATTCGATGCCGGTCATGCCATGGGCGTGATAGCCCATGGCCGTCGCCTGAAGGGCAAGGTTCGCCCAGGCCGCGCCCGCGTCGAAACTGTGGCTGTGCGAAGGCGATCCGTCCTTGCTTTTCGTGGTTCCGCGATCGGACACGATGAACAGCAGCGCGCCCGCCGCGTCGGCCCAGCCCTGGTTGAACGGGACCAGCAGGTCGAGAAACCTCGCCCAGTTCTCGTCACCGTGAAGGGCGTAAAGGAAGCTCCACGGCTGTGCATTGAATGCGGACGGGGCCCATCCGGCCGCCTCGACGATGACTTTGAGGTCTTCCAGCGGCAGGGCCGTCTCGTCGAAGGAACGCGGGGACCAACGCTCCACGATCAGGGGGACGATCTTTTCGTGTGCGTCGCGCTCGGTCATGGCTGTTTCGATTCCTGTTGCCTTGTGAAGGGGGTGATCTGGTGATCGAATCCCAACCTGCAAGGGTGTCAGAACAGGTCCAGCTGCGCGCTTTCCCCCCGGCGAGAGGAGTTGGCTCCGTCCAGCTTGGACAAAGTCAGCCCCATCAACCGGATCGGGCGGGGCAAGGGCAGCATTTCGGACAGGAGCGCATGACCGATCCGGCCGAACTCTGCCTTGTCCGCGACGATGCGCGGCAAAGTGGCGGCGCGGCTCTGGATCGTGAAGTCGTTGTACTTGAGCTTCATCGTGACGGTGCGGCCCGTCGCCTGGGCGCGTTCGATCCGTTCCCACACGATGTCGATGATCCGGTCCATCGCCTCGCGCAGTTCGGCCGGGCTCGACAGGTCCTCGTGGAACGTACGTTCGCCGCCCACCGACTTGCGATTGCGGCTGGCGCGGACCTGTCGCAAGTCGATCCCGCGCGCCGCGCGGTAGAGATAGTCTGCAAAGCTGCCGAAATTGGCGCGGAGGAAGGCAAGGTCCTTCGTCGCGAGATCGGCGCCGGTTTCTATGCCCAGCCGCGCCATCTTTTCCGCGCCCTTGGGGCCGACCCCGTGAAAGCGTTTGACCGGCAGCGTTGCAACGAAAGCCGCGCCGTCACCGGGGCGGATGACGCACAGGCCATCGGGCTTGTTCTGGTCGCTGGCCAGCTTGGCGAGGAACTTGTTGTAGCTGACCCCGGCACTGGCGGTGAGGGCGGTTTCCTCCCGGATGCGGCGGCGGATTTCCTGCGCGATGCGCGTGGCCGAACCCAGTCCGCGCAAGTCCTCGGTCACGTCCAGGTACGCCTCGTCCAGCGAAAGCGGTTCGACCAGCGGGGTATAGTCATGAAAGATCGCGCGGATCTGGCCCGATACCTCGCGATAGACGTCGAAACGCGACTTGCGGAAAATGAGGTCGGGACAAAGCCGTTTTGCCGTCACCGACGGCATGGCCGAACGCACGCCGAACTTGCGCGCCTCGTAACTGGCCGCGGCCACAACGCCGCGCCCCGACGATCCGCCGACGGCAACCGGCTTGCCGCGCAGCGAAGGCTCGTCGCGCTGTTCGACGCTGGCGAAGAAGGCGTCCATGTCGACGTGGATGATCTTGCGCAGCCCTTCGGCCTCGCCTTCCTCGTCGTCGTCGTCTTCCCGGATCGTCTCGCTCACGGCGACGTTCCATAGCGCAAGGCCCGGCCACTTGTCAGGCGAACAAGTACCGATTGCGACAATCGCGCGGCCCGATTTGCCATTGCGGCAATGACCTATCGGGCGCATGAGGCTGCCGATGTTCCGACTGCCGACGCCACCCGATAAATTGAGCCGAACCGAATTCACGGTCATGCTCGCCTTCGTGATGGCGCTGCAGGCGCTGGGCATCGATGCCATGTTGCCCGCCCTGTCCGACATCGCCGCCGAACTGAACGTACAGGACCCGAACGATCGTCAGCTGGTCGTCGGCACGTACCTGATCGGCATGGGCGTCGGGGCGCTGATCTTCGGTTTTCTTGCCGACCGCTTCGGGCGGAAGCCGGTGCTGCTGGGCGGTATCGGGACATATTGCCTGTTCGATTTCGGGTGCATGATCATCACCGATTTCAACACCATGCTGGTCTTTCGCTTTGCCAATGGAATGGTCGCGTCGGCCGGCAGCGTCGTTGCCAATGCCATCGTGCGCGACCGGTTCGAAGGCGACGCCATGGCGCGGGTCGTGTCGATGATCGCGGTGGTCTTCATGATCGTGCCGGTGCTTGCTCCGACGATCGGGCAGATGATCCTGTTGTTCGCGGGCTGGCGTGCGATTTTCGGCATGATGTTCGTGACCGGCGTGACGATGTTCCTGTGGGTGCTGTTCCGCCTGCCCGAAACGCTTGCCGCCGATGAGCGTCAGTCGCTCAAGTTCGGGCGGCTGATGCACAATTTCCGGCTGGTCATCACCAACCGCGATGCTTTCGGCTACATCTTCGGGGCGATGCTCGTGTTCGCGGGGCTCTATGGCTACATCAACTGCGCCGAACAGCTGGTGGGTGAACACTTCGGGCTGGGTCAGCGGTTCGCCTATGTCTTTGGCGCGATGGCGGTGTTCATGGCGCTGGCGAACTTCGTCAATTCGCGCATCGTCGAACGGTTCGGCGCGCGGCGGGTCAGTCATACGGCACTGCTGGTCTTCGTCGTCACCGGCCTTGCCCAGCTTGTCGTCGCGTGGGCCGCGCCGGACAACTTCTGGCTTTTCGCGCCGCTGATGACGGTGAACCTCGGCCTCATCGGATTCCTGGGCGGCAATTTCAGCTCGATCGCGCTGCAACCGTTCAAGCATTTCGCGGGCTCTGCCTCTTCGCTGCAGACGACGATTCGCGTCGGCGGCGGCGCGGCGCTGGGTGCGATCGTGGGCGCGGCCTACGATGGGACGGCCCGTCCGTTGGGCGCGGCGCTGTTCGGGCTGTCGCTGCTCGGCGTGCTGCTCATCCTCTATTCCGAACGGGGCAAGCTGTTCCGCCGCCGCAAGGAAACGATCGCGCAGGTCGAAGGCGAGGGCCCGGCCTAGTCGCCCGCAAAGGCGAAAGGCACGCCGGTATCGCGATTGTCGTCGGGCCGCAGCTCGCGCCCGATGGGCGGGGCGGACCGGGCGATGCAGTGCGGACGGTGGCACAACCGGCAGGCGACCCCGATCGGCGTCGTGTCGTCTGCATCCAGGCCATCGGAATAGATCACGTGCCCGGCATGGTCGGCGGTGCAGGCCAGCGCGACCGCGCGAGTGGCGCGCGGGGCGTCCCACGATCCGCCCCCGGCTTCGACCGACCGGGAGATGGAAAAGAACTTCTCCCCTTCCGGCAGTTCCAGCCATTGCGGACGGATGCGGCCCGGCGTTTCGAACACGGCGTGCACGTTCCACAAGGGGCATGACCCGCCGGTCCGCGCGAAAGGGAACCCCGCGCCGTCCAGCCGTTTGGAGACGTTGCCCGCCCGGTCGACGCGCAGGAAGAAGAAGGGAACGCCTTCTTCTCCGGGCCGGCCCATCGTGGTCAGGCGGTGGGCGATCTGTTCGAAGCTGGCGGCAAAGCGGCGGGACAGCGCCTCTATGTCGTGGCGCGTCTGGCGCGCGGCGCGCAGGAAGGGGCGGTACGGCATCAGCAGCGCTGCGGCCCAGTACCCGCTCAACGCCCGCTGCGCGAGGCGGCGGGCGTTCTCTCCCGAAAAGCGGCCCTCTATCACTTGTGTCTGGATCACCTGCCGCGCTTCCAGAAGAGCGATCTGCAGGGCCAGCTGGAACCGGCGGCCCGGATTGTCGAGAAGATTGGAGATCAGGACCTGTTCGCGGTGCCGGTCGTGCCAGCGCAGCGAACCAAGGATCAGTTCGGGATCGGAAAATCGCACCTTCTGGCCGTGCTTGCGGGACAGCCGGGCAATGAGGGCGTCGGTCGAAACCGATTCCTCGCGCGATTGGGCGGCGGCCATTTCCTGCGCGACTTCGGCGGCGTGATCGTCGAGCGCCGGAAAACAGTTGCGCCGCGCGGCCAGGAAAGCGCGTGCTTCGCCCACCGGATCGCTGGACGCGGTGGGCGCGCCTTCGCCGCTGGCCATCTCGCGCCGCTGGGCATGGGCCATCTGTTCTTCGGTAAAGGCGGTGTGCAGGCGCAGCAATGCCTCTGCAAATCCGGGATAGCTGGTGGCGATGTCCGCACTGTCCAGCGCGGGCAGGTCGATGTCATCGAAGATCGGCTGCTTTAACGTTGCCTGCAGACGCTTGGCCAGATCCTCGCCCCCGTCGTCGGCAAGGCTGGCGATGTCGATCTTGTACGTGGTTGCCAATTTCAGCAGCAGGTCGGCCGTCACGGGGCGCTGGTTACGCTCCATCAACGCGACATAGCTGGGCGAAATGTCGAGATCGGCGGCCATGTTGGCCTGAGTCAGGCCAAGGTCGCGCCGCACGCGTTTCAGCCGCGGTCCCATGAAAAGCGCCTTGCGAACCATCGAATCCCACACTCCCTACACCGATCGAGTGAAGGACATTACAACATTACAGCCGATTTTTGTAAAGTTTGACATGATGACACCGCAGGCCGTTCCGCAGCGCACAATTTCGCATCATAAGCAGGCCATCGGATTTAATCATTTTCGAATCGTGAGGGCTTGAACAATGACCTACCAGCAGACCATCGCGTCCCTGAAGGACACGATCGAGGGCAACGGCGCGCCGTGGAACGCCATCGACGCCGAAAGCGCGGCTCGCATGAAGCTGCAGAACCGCTTCAACACTGGCCTCGACATCGCGAAGTACACCGCGAAGATCATGCGCCAGGACATGGCGGCCTATGACGCGGACCCGGCGAACTACACCCAGTCGCTCGGCTGCTGGCACGGGTTCATCGGTCAGCAGAAGATGATCTCCATCAAGAAGCACTTCGGCACGACCCGTCAGAAGTACCTCTACCTGTCGGGCTGGATGGTTGCCGCCCTGCGCAGCGAGTTCGGCCCGCTGCCCGACCAGTCGATGCACGAAAAGACCACGGTTCCGGCCCTGATCGAGGAGCTTTACACGTTCCTCAAGCAGGCCGACGCCCGCGAACTGGGCATGATGTTCCGCGACCTTGATGCAGCGCGTGAGCGTGGTGACGAGATCGAGGCGAAGCGCATCGAGCAGGCGATCGACAATTACGAAACGCACGTCGTTCCGATCATCGCGGACATCGACGCCGGTTTCGGCAACCCGGAAGCGACCTACCTGCTGGCCAAGCAGATGATCGAAGCCGGTGCCTGCGCCCTGCAGATCGAGAACCAGGTTTCGGACGAAAAGCAGTGCGGCCACCAGGACGGCAAGGTTACCGTTCCGCATGAGGACTTCCACCAGAAGATCCGTGCGATCCGCTATGCCTTCCTCGAACTCGGCGTGGATGACGGCATCATCGTCGCTCGCACCGACTCGCTGGGCGCTGGCCTGACGAAGCAGATCGCGTTCACCAAGGAGCCGGGCGACCTGGGCGACCAGTACAACTCGTACCTCGATTGCGAAGAGGTCGATGCATCGAACCTTGGCAACGGCGACGTGCTGATCAGCCGCGACGGCAAGCTGCTCCGTCCCAAGCGCCTGCCTTCGAACCTGTACCAGTTCCGTTCGGGAACGGGTGAGGACCGCTGCGTCCTGGACGGCATCACGTCGCTTCAGGCCGGTGCCGACCTGCTGTGGATCGAAACCGAAAAGCCGCACATCGGCCAGATCGGTGGAATGGTGAACCGCATCCGCGAAGTCATTCCGAATGCCAAGCTGGTCTACAACAACTCGCCCAGCTTCAACTGGACGCTGAACTTCCGCCAGCAGGTCTATGACGCCTGGGAAGCGGCAGGAAAGGACGTGTCGGCATTCGACCGGGCAAAGTTGATGAGCGTGGATTACGACGGCACCGAACTGGCTGCCGAGGCCGACGAGCGCATCCGCACCTTCCAGAAGGACGCGGCGGCACAGGCCGGTATCTTCCACCACCTGATCACGCTGCCCACGTACCACACGGCGGCGCTGAGCACGGACAACCTGGCCAAGCGTTACTTCGGCGAAGAGGGCATGCTCGGCTACGTCCTCAACGTCCAGCGCGAAGAAATCCGCCAGGGTATCGCCTGCGTGAAGCACCAGAACATGGCCGGCTCCGACATCGGGGACGACCACAAGGAATACTTTGCCGGCGAAGCGGCCCTCAAGGCCGGCGGCAAGGACAACACGATGAACCAGTTTGCCGCGGCCTAAGGCACGGCAAACCGGAAACCAGATGAGAGTGCAGAACTGAAAGGCCGCTCGAAGGGCGGCAGATCGAAGGAGCAAATGACATGAGCACCGAAGAAACGACCCGCCCCGAACAGCGTCCCCGTGCAATCTTCAGCAACGCGGACTTCCCGATGCTGAAGACCGCGGTCGCCCACTACGCCCGGACCTGCGAGGACCCGGCAGAGGCGAACCGGTATGCCAACCTTCTCCACCGTCTCGGCCGCGCCGGCTGAACGGTTAGAAAAGAACATGACGCGGCCCGCTTGAGGGAGAGGGTCGCGAAACTCCGAACGGCGCGGGGGCAATATGCTCCCGCGCCTTTTTTTGCCTATTCCCGGCGCATGGTATCCAGCGGCTGGGCATAGGGCGGGTAACCGTGACCGTCCGGCACGGAGAGGTAGCGCGTGCCATTCTGCTCGATCACGACCGGGCTGACCGAACGCGGAGGAATGGCCAGAGCCTGCTCGCGCGCATTTTCGAAACTGCCCAGATGCGCGATCCGCAACAGGTTCATGCGCGTCGGGAACATCAGTTCTTCCTCGCCCGTGTCCGCGCGTTGCAGCATGGCCTGCGGCGTGATCCAGAAATGCTCCGTCGTCTCCGATCCGTCTGCGGACAAGTCGACCGCCCCGGTGCCGAGGTCGGCGATAAGGAAATGCGTGTCGAACCGGCGCTTGATTTTCATCGGCGGCAACCAGCGCGCAAAGGGGACGAGCCTTTCCGCCACGATCGCCAGGCCAAGCCCCGCGAGAATTTCGGCCAGCGGCATGCCCGAACAGAGCCTGGCGCGGGCCTCGACCGCCTGGGCCGCGCTCACCTGACCATCGACTCCGACAAGCAGGCCCGCTTCTTCCAGCGTCTCGCGCACGGCGGCGACGCGGGCGGCGTTCCATTCGGCATCGCCGGGCATGTCGGCGGCAAGCTCGTGATCGGCCGGATCGACCCGGCCACCGGGAAACACCGCCGCGCCCCCGGCGAAGACCAGCTCTTGCGAGCGGCGCACCATCAGGATTTCCGGACCGCTGACGCCGTTGCGAAAGGCGATCAGGGTCGCGGCCGGGATGCCGGGGGAAGGGTTCTGGCTTGCAGTCATGTCGGAATTCTTGACAGTCGGCGGGTTCGTTGCGGAAGCCCCAAATGAAGAAACCGCGGAATTCCGCGGTTTCTTACGACTTGGCACGCTTCATGCAAGCCTTGTGAGTGTTCAAACGCAATTTCCGTTGCACCCGAAAGAAACGCCGAACACGCGGGGTTGTCGTATTGGTCTCCGACAGCCCCGCGAGCATACGGGACGGGCCGGAGCGCCATGGTCAATCCGCCTTCGCGACCTGCTTTTCGTTCATCAGCTGCTGCAGTTCGCCTGCCTCGAACATTTCCATCATGATGTCGCTGCCGCCGACGAATTCGCCCTTAACGTAAAGCTGCGGGATGGTCGGCCAGTCGGAGAAAGACTTGATTCCCTGACGGATTTCCATGTCCTGCAGAACGTCGACCGAACCGAAGGCGACACCGCAATGATCGAGGATCGCGACCGCGCGGCTGGAAAAGCCGCACTGCGGAAAGAGGGGGGTGCCCTTCATAAAAAGGACGACATCGTCAGCCGTGACGATATCCTGGATGCGCGCGTTTACGTCGGACATGTAATTCAGTTTCCCGTGAAGAATCTCGTGCAGTTCACTTGGGAACCGAAGTGGTCAGTTGCAAGGCGTGGAGTTCCCCGCCCATGCGCCCGCCCAGCGCCTCGTACACGGCCTTGTGCTGCGCCACGCGCGTCATTCCGGCAAAACTGGGCGATACGACGTGCGCGGCATAGTGATCCCCGTCGCCGGCAAGATCGGTGATCGTGACCTCGGCATCGGGAAGGGCGGCGCGGATCATGGATTCGATCTCACTGGCCTGCATTGCCATGATGAATTTGCCTTTCGCGCCCTTGCGGGGGCGCACTGTCGGTATTTCTTACAGCCCCGATACGGGCCCGATGCGGAGACGCGATCAGACCTCGCCGAGGTACTGGCGGCGGGCTTCGACCATCTTTTCTTCGAGCGCGGCGCGGACCGTGGCGTCGTCGACGTCGAGCCCGGCTGCGGTCATGTCGCCCAGAAGCTTGCGGATGACGTCCTCGTCACCCGCTTCCTCGAAGTCGGCCTGGACGACGGCCTTGCGATAGGCCTCCGTCTCGGCATCGCTCAGGCCCATCTTGGCCGCGGCCCATTCGCCGACCAGCCGGTTGCGGCGGGCGGTGATGCGGAACAGGGTTTCTTCGTCGAGTGCGAACTTGGCTTCCTCGGCGCGTTCGCGGTCACGGAAATCGGTCATGGCAGTTTCCCTTGCAGATAAGATCAGGCTGCACGCGGCCCGGAAAGAAATGGAAGAGCGGACGCGGTCTTCGCCTCATAGGCCGAAATCGCGTCGCCGCGAGTCATCGTCAGGCCGACTTCGTCGAGCCCTTCGATCAGGCAGTGTTTGCGGAACGGGTCGACTTCGAACTCGAACCGGTCCTGGAACGGGGTCGTCACCGTCTGGTTTTCAAGGTCGATCGAGATGTCTTCCTCGGCCGCGACTTCAAGCAGGCGGTCCACCTTGTCCTGCGGCAGGACGACGGTGAGGATGCCGTTCTTGAAGGCATTGCCCGAAAAGATATCGGAAAAGCTGGGCGCGATTACGGCCTTCACGCCCATGTCGAGCAAGGCCCAGGCGGCGTGTTCGCGGCTGGACCCGCAGCCAAAGTTGTCGCCCGCGATTAGGATCGGCGCGCCCTTGTAGCGTTCGGAATCGAAGATATTGTCCGGATCCTGCCGAACCGTCTCGAACGCGCCCTTGCCAAGGCCTTCGCGCGTGATGGTCTTCAGCCAGTGCGCCGGGATGATGACGTCTGTGTCGATGTTCTTCGCGCCATAGGGAATGGCACGGCCTTCGATTTCGCGGATCGGTTCCATGCACTTTCGCCTAGATGAAGCGGCCCCCCGCCTCAACACGAATCTCACCCGGTCGGGGCGCGAAACGGCGCTCAGTCCGTTTCGGGCGTATCCACTGGCGGCGTCGTCGTCTTCTTTTCGGCCCGTTCCTTGCGGCGCGAGGCGTAGAGAAGCGCGGCGGTCAGCGCGGCGGAGCCGATCGCGGCACCGGCCATGGCGGCCTTTCCGGTCCAGTTCTTGTCGTCGCTCACGTAGAAGATCCTTGTCTGTCGTTTCCTCTGTCACGAACCGATCATGCGCCGGTTTCGCAACTGCTGTCCTTGCGCTCGGTCAGAAACGGGCGAAGCGCAAGCCACTTGTCGGTCTTTTCCGCAAGGCTCATCGCGGCAAAGGCCGGGCTGCTGGACGGAAGATCGAGCAGGGCGAGGTCCGTTTCGGCCCCGATCAGCCGCCTGCCGATGCGCGCCGCCGTGCCTCCGTTGAAGCCGATTGCGGCAAGATTCGGCAGTTCGGCGACAAGATCGTACAGGGCGTTTCCCTCAACCTCGCGCAGCGCGGCATCGAGGCTCCCCTCGCGTTTTCCGCTCTTCACCACGTCCCACAATCCGATCCCGTGATCGAGCAGGACGGCCAGCCGGTCTTCGTATTCCAGTGCAGGCAGATCCACGCCGATGACCGCGCCGACCAGGTGCCAGAAACGGTTCTGCGGATGGGCATAGTAACGTGCCGCCCGCAATGAAGCTTCACCCGGCAGGCTGCCGAGCAGGAGCAGGCGGGTATCGTCCCGGACGACAGGCGCGAAAGAGGACTTGCGGGTCAGCGTATCGGGCCGCCCGCCGCCGTCAAAGTTCGCGGACGTCGGTCAGGTGGCCGGTTACCGCCGCTGCCGCCGCCATCGCGGGGCTGAGCAGGTGAGTGCGCGCTCCCGGACCCTGCCGGCCCACGAAGTTGCGGTTGCTGGTCGATGCGCAGCGTTCGTCTGCGGGCACTTTGTCCGGGTTCATGGCGAGACAGGCCGAACAGCCCGGTTCGCGCCATTCCAGCCCCGCATCGGTAAAGACCTTGTCGAGGCCCTCTTCCTCTGCCTGTCGTTTGACGAGGCCCGATCCGGGAACCACGATGGCCCATTTCACGCCATCGGCCTTCTTGCGCCCGCGCAGCACGTCGGCGGCGGCGCGAAGATCCTCGATCCGGCTGTTGGTGCACGAACCGATGAACACGTTCTCGACCGCGATGTCGGACATCTTCATGCCCGGCGTCAGGCCCATGTAATCGAGGCTGGCCTGCGCGGCCTTCTGCTTCGACGGGTCGGCAAAGCTGGCCGGGTTGGGGACCACACCGCCAATGGCGACGGTGTCTTCGGGGCTGGTACCCCAGGTAACGGTCGGCTGGATGTCGGCGGCGTCGATGTGGACCGACTTGTCGAACTTCGCGCCCGGGTCGGTGGGAAGCGTCTTCCACCAGGCCAGCGCCTTGTCCCAGTCGTCGCCGGTGGGGGACATCGGGCGGCCTTTCACATAGGCGAAGGTCTTTTCGTCCGGCGCGACGAGGCCTGCGCGCGCGCCGCCTTCGATCGCCATGTTGCACACGGTGATACGGCCCTCGACGCTCATGTCCTCGAACGTGGAGCCGCAGAATTCGATCACGTGGCCGGTACCGCCGGCCGTGCCGATGACGCCGATGACGTGCAGGACGACGTCCTTGGGCGTGACGCCTGCGGCCAGCTTGCCCTCGACGCGGACTTCCATCGTCTTCGACTGTTTGAGCAGCAGCGTCTGGGTGGCGAGGACGTGTTCGACCTCGCTCGTCCCGATGCCGAAGGCCAACGCGCCAAGCCCGCCGTGTGCCGCCGTGTGCGAATCGCCGCAGACGATGGTGGCGCCGGGCAGCGAGAAACCCTGTTCCGGCCCGACGACGTGGACGATGCCCTGTTCAAGGTCGGCGTCGCCGATCAGGTGAACGCCGAATTCGGGCGCATTGCGTTCCAGCGCCTCAAGCTGCTGCGCGCCTTGCGGATCGGCGATGGGCACGCGATTGCCCGCAGCATCGCGGCGCGGCGTCGTCGGCAGGTTGTGATCGGGCACGGCCAGCGTCAGATCGGGACGGCGCACCTTGCGGCCCGAAACGCGTAGCGCCTCGAAGGCCTGAGGGCTGGTCACTTCGTGAACGAGGTGACGGTCGATATAGATGAGACAGGTGCCGTCATCACGGCGTTCGACGACGTGGGCGTCCCAGATCTTCTCGTAGAGAGTGCGCGCTTTTTCAGTCATGATGAGCGCGCATTTGCGCGTCTGAGCCGCCGATTGCAAGCATTGACGCAGGTGAGTATCAGGGTTGCCATGGGACTGACCGAAAAGATCCTGATCGTGCTGGCCAGCGTCGCGGCGATGGAAATCGTCGCTTGGGTTTCGCACAAGTACATCATGCACGGCTTCGGCTGGGGCTGGCACCGCGATCATCATCAGCGGCACGACGGTTTCTTCGAAAAGAACGACCTCTACGCCCTTGTCGGCGCGGCGATGAGCATTTCGATGTTCGCGCTGGGCAGCCCGCTCGTCATGGGCGCGGATGCGTGGGAACCGGCGACATGGATCGGCGTCGGAATCCTGGTTTACGGCGTGATCTACACGCTGGTTCACGACGGGCTCGTCCATCAGCGCTGGTTCCGCTACGTCCCGCGGCGCGGATATCTGAAGCGGCTGGTCCAGGCGCACAACCTGCACCATGCAACGCACGGCAAGGAGGGCGGGGTCAGCTTCGGCTTCGTGATCGCCCGCCACCCGGACAAGCTGAAGCAGGACCTGATGCGCCAGAAGCGCGAGGGCAAGGCCCGGCTGCGCAAGTCGCAAGGCGCCTGACGGTTCCGAATTTCAAAGGGGCGGATTTCAAAGCCCCGATTTCAAAGCTTAGGTGAAAAAATGGACGCGCCGGGCCGGTTTGGTTCCGGCTCCGGTCGCGTCCGCTGTCTTCAGTGCGTTGTCAGCAGATTTCGTAGCTGTGCGCGTCGAACAGCCGATGGCCGTCCTTGGCGACAGAACGATACGGAAAGGCGTGATTTTCGATCAACCTTCCGAAGCTTTCCGCTTCCTTGCAATGCTGCATCCGTTCCGCAGGCGTCTTCGCGCATTGGGCCCGGATCAGTTCGACCTGCTCATTAAGCAGGAGGCTGTTGAAGTCTTCCATGGTGCCGCTCTCCCCTCGGCAGACATGCTGGCATCGGCCCGCCCTTGGGAGACGGGTCTGGTCTAATAGGCTTGCTTGTATGGGTACTCGCGCGCCGGAATCGGCTATAGCACGAATGATGCGCAAAGTCCCGCACTTTGCGCATTTATGTTGCGCGTGCGAGGTCGGGTGCCTCTTTGGCGCGGCGGGCTGCCAAAATCGCCGTTCCAGTTCGCACATGCAGCGCGAAAAGTGTGAAAATCCTTAGCTTTCCGAGGCGATCCGGGCCGCCGTTTCGCGAATCAGCGCGATCATGTTCGGCACGCCCTGCGTCCGGTTCGACGACAGCTGGTTCTTGAGATCGAAGGGATCGAGACAGGCCGCAATATCGGTTTCGGCGACTTCGCTGGCACTGCGGTCCTGTACTGCGGAAATGACGAGGGCGACGATGCCCTTGGTGATCGCGGCGTTGCTGTCGGCCAGGAAGTGCAGCTTCTCTTCGCTGCCATCGCCGACGCGGGTGGGATAGACCCAGACGGCGGCGGAGCATCCCTTGACCTGTGTCGCCTCGGTCTTGAGCGCATCGGGCATGGGTTCAAGCTCACGGCCCAGTTCGATGAGAAGGCGGTAGCGTTCGTCCCCTTCAAGGAACTCGTACTCTTCGGCTATGTCGTCGATCGATCGCATGGCCTACCCGCTAGCGAGCCGCGCGTGATCGATCAACGCTTCATAGTTCGACGCCTTATAGTTCAACCCCGGCCGCGATGGCCTCAAGCTGGCGGACGCGTTCCTTGAGGTCGGCCAGTTCGATGCGGGCAGCAGGAACGCCGTCTCCCATGCTATCGCGGTGCCGGTCGTCGGCGCGGCCGATCTCTTGCATGCGCAGGGCAAGGTATCCCTGCCAGCCGCGCAGCGCGGCCATGGTGACGATGGCGATGGCGGCAAGGGCGGCGATCGCGATGGTCAGTGTTTCATAGGCCATGTCCTTTTCCCCTTCCTTGCGGTGGCGCTCAGTCGCGCAGGCTTTCGATCTCGTCAGCAAGGCCAAGCCGCTTGCGGTCGTCGTAGGCGATCCGTTCCAGCACCTTGATCCGTTCTTTCAGTTCGGAGACCTCGTTTTCCAGTTGGCGTTCGCGCCCCGTGTCGGCGCGCGGCACGGGGTCGCCGTCGCCGTTGGTGCCGAAACCGGCGGCGGAATTATGCCGGGAACGGATGGCCTGGCCGATGACAACGATGGCCACGATGACGACGATGGCGCTCCAGAAGCTCACTGCATCTTCTCCTTGTCGCCCGAGAGGCGAAGCTGTTCGATTTCCTGTGTCAGGTGATATCCGCTGTCGGTGACGATGCGTTCGACGTTGGCGAGCCGGTCCTTCACCGAACCGATCTCTGCGCGAAGCTGGGCATTTTCCTGCGTCATCAGCTTCATTCGTTCGGCGGTCTCGGCATCCTTCTTCGGATAGACCGACCGGCCCCAGCTGTTTTCCAGCGGATAGCCGTGGCGCACGCGGATAGCGGTGTTGATGATCCAGGCAACGCTCATCGCGATGATGCCGATGCCAAGGACGGCGGGGGTGAGCAGTTCGTTCATTCTCAGACCTCGTGGCGCGGGCGTTCTACAGGTGCGTTGAGGCGGCGATCGCTGTCTTCGGTGCGCAGCGCCTCGATCTGGTGGGCCAGGTCATAGCCGCGGTCGGTAACGATGCGTTCCAGCACGCGGACCCGCTCTTCAAGCTGCGAGGTGTGCTGCGCGTATTGAGCCGCTTTCTCTGCCGAAAGCTCGCTCGTCATCTGCAGCTCCTTCTGCTTGTGCTTGGTCCAGATCCACAGGCCGCCCAGCATGAACGGGGCCAGCGGGATCAGTACTGCAAGGTCAGCTATCATCCTGGATTTCCCTTTCGAAAATTCGGTCGATCAGCGCAGGTTTTCGATCTGGGTCGAAAGCGCGCGGTTGTTGTCGACGTAGTGCTCTTCCACGCGGGCAAGGCGGCGGTCGATATCGCGAAAGCGGCTGCGAACCTCGCGGGCCGAGCGGGCCGGCGACTGGCGCACGCCCTGCCAGAATTTCTCTTCCTGCTTGTCGGCATAGAGCGCGGTAGGCTTCTTCTCGGCGAACATGCCGATCGCGAAGTAGACCAGGATCGGCCAGCCCAGTGTGAACATCGCGACCAGAAAGCCGAGGCGGATCCACAGGGCGTCGACGCCGGTGTAGTCGGCAACACCCGAACACACGCCCAGGAACTTGCCTTCCGCCTTGTTGCGATAGAAGCGGGTGCGGGGCGTGTTCATCGTGCGGTCCTTTCCTTGAGCTTGCGCTCGATCTCGGCAAGCGTGGCATTGTCTTCGGCGCTGTCTGCGATCAGGCGCGGGGCTTCGAATTCCGGGCTGTCGGCAGCGACAAGGCGTTCGACGGTATCCATCCGGGCATCGAGGCGGCGGGCCAGCTGGTAGAGTTCCTCCAGCATCTGTTCGTCGCCGTCGGTGAGCTTCGGGGCGGTCTTCCACTTGGTGACATAGTGAAGGATGAGCCACGGCAGGGCGATGAACAGAATTGGTACGGCAATAAATTCGATGTCCATCGGATCAGTCCTCCTTTGCGTCGCCGCCCTTGAGGGCGCGCTTCATGTCTTCGAGTTCGGCATCGACGGTGTCGTCGATGTTGAGGGCGTCGATCTGTTCAGCCAGGCTCATCTCGCCCTTGGCCTGTGACAGGCTGACCGCCTCGGCGCGGCCCTCGGCATAATCGACGCGGCGTTCGAGCTGGTCGAAACGGGCCATCGCCTCGTCCACCCGCTCGGTCGAAAGCAGCGAGCGCAGCTTGAAGCGGTTTTCCGCGCTTTCAAGGCGGGCCGCGATCTGGCTCTGGCGGCTGCGGGCTTCGCGAAGGCGGCCCTGCAGCTTGGAGATATCCTCCTCGTAAGTCCGCAGGCTTTCATCGAGCAGTTCGACTTCGGCCTTCAGCTGGGCCGACAGGTCGCCGGCCTTGCGCTTTTCGACGAGGGCGGCGCGAGCAAGATCCTCGCGCTGCTTCGAAAGGGCGAGTTCCGCCTTTTCGCCCCAGTCGGACTGCAGCTTTTCCAGGCGAAGCTGGTGGCGCTGCATTTCCTTTTGGTCGGCGATGGTGCGGGCCGCGCTGGCGCGGACCTCGACAAGGGTTTCTTCCATCTCGACGATTATCATGCGGATCATCTTGTGCGGATCGTCGGCCTTTTCGATCAGGTCGGCGAAGTTCGCTGCGATAATGTCTCGGGTGCGGGAAAAGATGCCCATCAACGGCGCTCCATACTGGCTAATGTCCATGTTCTTGCGGCCTTCGGGGCGGACGGCGTCCTCTCCCTCGGCCTTCTTGCCATTGCGAAGGCGTGCGACCTCGTTGTCGATCCGCGAAGAGGCACGCTCAGCGCGGTTGGTGACGCGAGCGGCACGGCGGCGCCGTTCCTCGCGTTCGGGTTCGAGGTCGAACGGTTCGCTCATGCCAGCGCTCCCTGCACGATGACGGCCGGTGCAGCGAACTGCGGGGCCTCGTGCAGCTGCTGGCTCAGCGCGAAGACGTTGAGCGACAGCATGGCCACCAGGCTGGCCATCGAGGACCAGGCTACGGGGCTTTGCTTTGCAAGACAGTTGAACATGGTGTCCCTTCCTCCAATCGGGTTCACCAAGCATTCAGCAAAAGCCGTGCCAATTTGATCTTATCATTATTTATCAACACTTTGACCACTTTTCCGCTCAAACCAACTATCGGGCATATTGCCATAACTTGGGAAATTTCGCTAATGTTAGGGCATGGAGCGGGACAATCAGTTCGTCGGCCAGTCGCAGTCGATCCTCGACGCGGTAGAGCGTGCCAGCCGCGCCGCCGCCCTTTCGCGCCCGGTGCTCGTCATCGGGGAGCGCGGGACCGGCAAGGAACTGATCGCGGAACGCCTGCATCGCCTGTCCGACCGCTGGGGCGAACCGCTGGTCGTGATGAACTGCGCAGCGCTGCCCGAGACATTGATCGAGGCCGAACTGTTCGGGCACGAAGCGGGTGCCTTCACCGGCGCGACGAAAGTGCGCGAGGGCCGTTTCGAGGAAGCCGATGGCGGCACGCTGTTCCTCGATGAACTGGGCACCCTTTCGATGGCGGCACAGGAGCGCCTGCTGCGCGCGGTCGAATATGGCGAAGTCACGCGCATCGGGTCTTCGCGGCCCAAGCGGGTCGACGTGCGTATCGTCGCCGCCACGAACGAGGATCTTCCCTCAATGGCCGAACAGGGCAAGTTCCGCGCCGACCTTCTCGACCGGCTTTCGTTCGAGGTCATCACTCTCCCGCCCCTGCGCGCGCGTGAGGGGGATGTGTTGGTCCTTGCCGATTTCTTCGGTCGCCGCATGGCCGCAGAACTTCGCTGGGAGGAATGGCCCGGCTTTTCCGACAGCGTGATGGACCAGCTGGAAGGCCACGACTGGCCCGGCAACGTACGCGAATTGCGCAACGTGATCGAACGCGCGGTCTATCGCTGGGACATGTGGGACATACCCATCGGCGAAGTCGTGTTCGACCCCTTCGACAGCCCCTGGGCCCCGAAGCCTTCCCATGTCGCGCAGGCTGCCGCGCCGGCCGCGGCCCCTGCGCCAACCGCGAAGAAGCCGGCGTTCGACTATTCCGCCGTCACCGACCTGCGTCTTGCCGTCGACGGGCACGAAAAGGCGATCGTGGAGGCAGCGCTCGATCGCAACCGCTGGAACCAGCGCAAGACGGCGGAGGCGCTGGGCGTGACCTACGACCAGTTGCGCCACTGCATGAAGAAGCACGAGATTACGGCAAGTTAACCCCTTCGCGCTATCCCGGCCGGTGAACGTGAAGGGGGGTACATCATGCGCGGCCTGAAAACGGCGATGCGGATCATTACGATCATGAGCCTCGTCCTGTCGGTGACGGGCGGGATGATCTTCATGCGCTACAAGGACGATCCCGTGGTGATGAAGCGGCTTCAGGCGGCGGCCATCGCGCAGTACGGCGGCGAAGACGCCGGTCGGCTGGGCGGAGAGGTAGCCCGCATGGGCGAGATGTTGAGCTTTCTGGGCAATACGCCGATTGATGAAGGTGGCGAGGGCGATCTTGCCGCGTGGTACGCCGCGGACGCCCCTGTCGAAGAACCCGACACAATCGAATAGCGACCTCCAAGACGCACTTGTAAATCGCGTGCAAAGCGCCTAATTGGCGACTCATCCCGAAATTGTCGCAAGCAAGGCCGGGCCGGAGCGGACACGCCCCGGCACGATTTCTCGCATGCATACGGGGCCTGACAACCGGAGACAGAATGACCGACATCGCACGCGCAACCGACCTGATCGAAGCCGAAGTGACCGCTTCCGGCCTCGAACTCGTGCGCGTGAAGCTGTTCGGTCAGGATGACGAGCGTACGCTGCAGGTCATGGCCGAGAACCCGGAGACGGGCCAGCTGGTCATCGAACAGTGCATGGCGCTGTCCCGCCGCATCTCCGAACAGCTGGACAAGCGCGAGGAAGCCGGCGACGACCTGATCGAAGGGGCCTATCGCCTTGAAGTCAGCAGCCCGGGCATCGACCGTCCGCTGACCCGTGCCAAGGACTATGCCAACTGGGCCGGGCACGAGGCGCGCATCAACATTTCCAAGGACGCCGAAGCGCCGACGGGCAACCGCCGCACGTTTCACGGCGACCTCATCGGTCTCGAAGGCGAAAACGTCGTCGTCGACGACCGCAAGAACGGGCGGGTCGAAATCCCGCTTGCCACCATTCATTCGGCCAAGCTGGTCCTGACAGACAAGCTGATCAAGGCCACCGTGCCGCTGGACACCACAGGCGCGGATGAAATCATTGAAACCGAAGACGATCTTCAGGAACAGGAAGACTGATTAATGGCCAGCCCGATTTCCGCAAATCGTGCCGAACTGCTCGCCATCGCCAACTCGGTGGCGAACGAGAAGATGATCGACAAATCGATCGTCATCGAGGCGATGGAAGAGGCGATCCAGAAGTCCGCCCGCAACCGCTATGGTGCGGAAAACGACATCCGTGCAAAGCTTGACCCGAATACCGGCGACCTGCGCCTGTGGCGCGTCGTCGAGGTCGTGGAAGAGGTCGAGGACTACTTCAAGCAGGTCTCGGTCGAACAGGCCCAGAAGCTTCAGGACGGCGCAGTCGTGGGCGACTACATCGTCGACCCGCTGCCCCCGGTCGACCTTGGCCGTATCGACGCTCAGTCGGCCAAGCAGGTCATCTTCCAGAAGGTCCGCGACGCAGAGCGTGAACGCCAGTTCGAAGAATTCAAGGACCGCGCCGGAGAGATCATCACCGGCGTCATCAAGTCGGTCGAATTCGGCCACGTGATCGTCAACCTGGGCCGCGCCGAAGGCATCATCCGCCGCGATCAGCAGATCCCGCGCGAAGTCGCCCGCACCGGCGAACGCATTCGCGCCTGGATTTCCAAGGTCGAACGTTCGAACCGTGGCCCGCAGATCTTCCTGTCGCGCGCCCACCCCGAATTCATGAAGAAGCTGTTCGCGCAGGAAGTGCCCGAAATCTACGATGGCATCATCGAGATCAAGGCCGCTGCCCGCGATCCGGGCAGCCGCGCCAAGATCGGCGTGATCAGCCACGACAGCTCGATCGACCCCGTCGGCGCCTGCGTCGGCATGAAGGGCAGCCGCGTTCAGGCCGTCGTGCAGGAACTGCAGGGCGAAAAGATCGACATCATCCCGTGGAGCGAGGATACCGCGACCTTCATCGTCAACGCGTTGCAGCCGGCCACGGTCAGCCGCGTCGTCCTTGACGAGGAAGAGGGCCGCATCGAAGTCGTCGTTCCCGACGATCAGCTGTCGCTCGCCATCGGTCGCCGTGGTCAGAACGTGCGTCTGGCATCGCAGCTGACCGACAGCCAGATCGACATCATGACCGAGGCGGAATCGAGCGAGAAGCGCCAGAAGGAATTCGCCGAGCGTTCCAAGATGTTCGAGGAAGAGCTCGACGTCGATGAAACGCTGTCGCAGCTGCTCGTCGCCGAAGGCTTCACCGAAATGGACGAAGTCGCCTATGTCGAGATGGCCGAACTGGCCGGTATCGAAGGGTTTGACGAGGAACTGGCCGAGGAACTCCAGTCGCGCGCTATCGAGGCGCTGGAACGCCGCGAGGCTACCTATCGCGAAGCCCGCCGCGAACTGGGCGTCGAGGACGCGCTGGCCGATATCCCGCACCTGACCGAAGAAATGCTCGTCGTGCTGGGCAAGGGCGGCATCAAGACGCTCGACGATCTTGCCGACCTTGCGACCGATGAACTGATCGCGCGCAAGCGCGAAGCACCGCGTCGCCGTAACAACACCGACGGCCCGCCGCTCAAGCGCAACGTGCGCGAAGGCGACAAGGGCGGCGTGCTGGGCGAATTCGGACTGTCCGAAGAGCAGGGCAACGAAATCATCATGGCGGCCCGCGCCCACTGGTTCGAAGACGAGGAGCCGGCCGAAACTGCCGCTCCCGCAGCAGAGGAGGCCGCCGATGCGGAATCCTCACAATGAGCCTCTAAGCGAAAGCTTCGATGACACGACGGTGCGCTCTGCCAAGAGCGCGCCGGAACGTCGCTGTGTCCTGACCGGACGCACGCAGCCGCGCGAACGCCTGCTGCGTCTCGCGATCGGTCCGGAAGGTCAGGTGCTGCCCGACGCCCATGCCAAGGCGCCGGGCCGAGGCGCGTGGATCGGTGTCAGCCGCGAAGAACTTGAAGATGCGCTTTCGAAGGGCCATCTGAAAGGCGCGCTGGCCCGCGGGTTCAAGGGGGCATCCCTGTCGATACCCGCGGATCTTCCCGATCTTGCCGAGGCGGCTCTGCGCCGTGCATTTGCCGACAGGCTCGGGATCGAGTGGCGTTCGGGCAACCTGCTTGCAGGCTCCGACCGCATTGCCGAACAGGCCCGATCGGGCCGCGTGAAATGGCTTGGCCATGCATCCGATGCAGGCGAAGACGGGTCGAAGCGGCTGGATCAGGCGTGGCGCGTGGGAAGCGATGCGGAAGGGTCCGGAAAGACCGGCGTGCGCTTGCCACTGGACCGGGCGGCTCTCTCTGTGGCATTGGGCCGCGAGAATGTCGTCCACCTGGCATTGACCGATCGTGCCGCTGCCGGGCGAGTGGAAGCCCAGCTGGCGCGATTGTCGCGTTTTCTCAGGCCTCCTGTCCACGGACAGGAGAGCCCGCCCATCGGTGCCGACCCGCCCCCAAAGGGCCCGGTTGAGGGACGGGTCGTTTAGCGGCCGGGACCACCGATGCCAGCGTAACCGCTGGAAAGCGCCGATCCAGTCCGTTGGATCGGTGGACGAGATGAAGAATTTTTGAAGGACGTTTTGACCGTATGAGCGATACCAACGACACCCCCCGGACCCGCAAGCCGCTTGGCCTCAAGCGCTCGGTGGACGCGGGCGAGGTCAAGCAGACCTTCAGCCACGGCCGCACCAACAAGGTCGCGGTCGAGGTCAAGCGTCGCCGCAAGATCCTGAAGCCGGGTGAAACCCCCGCGCCTGCCCCGGCACCCGAGCCGGAGGCCGAGGCCCCCGCGCCTGCACCTGCACCGGCCCCGCAGCCTGTGGCGAAGAAGCCCGCCGCCACGCGCGAAAGCCGCCAGGAGATGCAGGCCCGCCTGCTGCGCGAGGCCGAAGAGGCACGCCTTGCCACGCTGGAGGAAGCCAACCGCCGCGAGCAGGAAGAAAAGCAGCGCGCCCTCGAAGAAGAGAAGCAGCGCGCCGAAGATAACCGCAAGGCCGAGGAAGAGGCCGAGAAGGCCGCCGCCGAGCAGGCCAAGGCTGCTGTCGAAAAGCCCAAGGAAGAAGAGCCCAAGGCTGAAGAAGCAAAAGCCGAGGAAGCAAAAGCCGAGGAAGCGCCCGCCGTCACCGAGAGCGAAGAGGCAAGCGACGAGGCTTCGCCCGCGCCGCGCCGGTTCACCCCGGTCAAGCGCCCCGAGCCCAAGCGCGCTCCGGCCGAAAAGGAAGCCAAGAAGCCCGCACGCGCCGCCGAAAAGCGCGACGACCGTGCAGAAGATTCCAAGGCCGACCGCCGCCGCAGCGGCAAGTTGAGCGTTTCGAAGGCGCTGAACGAGGACGAGGGCCGCCGAGCCCGCAGTCTCGCCGCGCTCAAGCGTGCGCGTGAAAAGGAACGCCGCATGCAGGGCGGTGGTGGCGGTTCGCGCGCCCCGCGTGAAAAGCAGGTCCGCGACGTTATCGTCCCCGAGGCGATCACCGTCCAGGAACTGGCGCAGCGCATGGCCGAGAAGGGCGCAGACCTGGTCAAGGAGCTGTTCAACCTGGGCATGATGGTCACCGTCAATCAGACGATCGATCAGGACACCGCGGAACTTCTGGTCGAACAGTTCGGCCATAACATCCAGCGCGTGTCCGAAGCCGACGTCGACATCGACACGACCGAAGACGTCGATCCGGAAGAAACGCTGAAGCCGCGTCCGCCCGTCGTCACGATCATGGGCCACGTCGACCACGGCAAGACCAGCCTGCTGGACGCGCTGCGCGGCACCGACGTGACCCGTGGCGAGGCCGGCGGCATCACGCAGCATATCGGCGCGTATCAGATCACGACCAAGGACAAGCAGAAGATCACGTTCCTCGATACGCCCGGACACGAGGCGTTTACCGAGATGCGTGCCCGCGGTGCCAATGTCACCGACATCGTGATCCTGGTCGTGGCTGCCGACGACGGCCTGATGCCGCAGACGATCGAGGCCATCAATCACACGAAGGCCGCAGGCGTTCCGATGATCGTGGCGATCAACAAGATCGACAAGCCCGAGGCCAATGCACAGAAGATCCGCGAACGCCTGCTCGAACACGAAATCGTGGTCGAGGCGATGAGCGGCGACGTGCAGGATGTCGAGGTTTCGGCCAAGACGAAGCAGGGTCTCGACAAGCTTCTCGAGGCGATCAACCTGCAGGCCGAACTGCTCGAACTGAAGGCCAACCCCGACCGCGACGCCGAGGCGACCGTGATCGAGGCCAAGCTGGACAAGGGCAAGGGTCCGCTGGCAACCGTGCTTGTCACGCGCGGCACGCTGAAGCGCGGCGACATCTTTGTCGTCGGCACCGAAAGCGGCCGTGTTCGTGCGCTGCATGACGACAAGGGCAAGCAGCTCAAGGAAGCCGGGCCGTCGATGCCGGTCGAGGTCCTGGGCCTTGGCGGTGTGCCGAACGCCGGTGACCAGCTCGCCGTCGTCGAGAACGAGCAGCGTGCCCGCGAGGTTTCGGCCTATCGTACCGAAAAGGCGAACGAGCAGCGCACGACGAGCGCTCCGGCCAGCTTCGAGAACATGTTCTCCGCGCTGAAGAGCAATGTCATCGAGTATCCCGTCGTCATCAAGGCCGACGTCCAGGGCTCGGTCGAGGCGATCAGCAATGCGCTGGCCAAGATCTCGAACGACGAGATCAAGGTTCGCGTGCTGCATTCGGGCGTGGGCGCAATCACCGAAAGCGACGTGACGCTGGCCGCGGCCACCGGCGCGCCGATCATCGGTTTCAACGTGCGTCCCAATGCCAAGGCGCGTCAGCAGATGGAAAAGGACAAGGTCCGTCTGATGTATCACGACGTGATCTATCACCTGACCGAAGAGATCACGAAGGAACTGGCCGGCGAGCTGGGTCCCGAGCGGATCGAACACGTCGTGGGCCGTGCGCAGGTCAAGCAGGTCTTCCCGGCCGGCAAGAAGGACAAGGCCGCCGGTCTGCTCGTCGAGGAAGGCGTCATCCGCAAGGGCCTGTTCGCGCGTCTTACCCGCAACGACGTCATCGTTTCGGCAACGACCATCGCGTCGCTGCGCCGCTTCAAGGACGACGTGGACGAAGTCCGCGCAGGTCTGGAATGCGGTGTCGTCCTCGAAGACACGAACGACATCAAGGCTGGCGACCAGCTGGAAGTCTTCGAGATCGAGGAACGCGAACGCGTTCTCTGATCCCGGGACTGAACGGATAAGGATCGGGGCGCCGGGCACAGGTCCGGCGCCCCGTTTTCATGTGACGGGAGATTCCCAATGCGCCGCTATTGCGCCTTCTTCGCCAGCATGAATGTCGGCGGAAATCGCCTCAAGATGACCGACCTGCGCGACGTACTGGAGCGGGAGGACCTTGAGGACGTGGAGACCGTCGTTGCCAGCGGCAACGTGCTGTTTTCCTTCGATGAACGCCCTTCGGACGGGCTTTCCGAAATGCTGGCCTTCATCGTCAAGGACCGCTTCGGGTTCGCCACGTTCGCCGCCGTGCGCAACGCCGACGAAGTTCGCGCCGCGTTCGAAGGCAATCCCTTTCACGGTGCGGGCGAGGACAAGTTCGTCCATACCCTGTTCCTCGACGCCCCGGCCGATCCGGCGATGTTCGATGCCATGGTCGCGGCCTACGAAGGACGCGGGCCGGAACGCATCGCGCTGGGCGATGACTGCATCTACGTCGATTACGTCGACGGGGTTGGGTCATCGAAGCTGACCAACGCCTTTATCGAGCGCAGGCTGGAACGGCAGGTTACGGCGCGCAACATGGCCTCGCTCAAACGCATTCACGAAAAGATGGTTTGACCTCCAACGCATTCGGATGACCGGACCGGCCTTGTTGCAAATTGCCGCCGGGTCCCCCAAATCGGCAGAAATCATGGCACGTCAGAATTCCAGCCCCGAAGACCGCTCCGTCCGCCTTTTGAAGGTGGGGGAGCGCGTGCGCCACGTCCTGTCGGAAATCCTGACCCGGCAGCAGGTCCATGACGATACCCTGACCGCCCACACCGTTTCTGTGACCGAGGTGCGCATGTCGCCCGACCTGCGGCTGGCCAAGGTCTATATCAAATCGCTGATGGGCGCGGACGAGGACAAGGTGCTGAAGGCGCTGCAGACCCATACCGCTTTCTTCCAGCGCGAGGTTGCCAAGCGGCTGGGCCTGAAGAACGCGGCGAAGATCCAGTTCCGCGCGGACGAAACTTTCGACGAAGCCAGCCGGATCGACCGCCTGCTCGACGATCCGCGCGTGCGGCGCGATCTGGGTGAAGAGTGACCGGGTGACACAGCCGTAACGGGGGCCGCGTGGCAAAGCTCTATTTCTACTATGCCAGCATGAACGCGGGCAAATCGACCACGCTGCTGCAGGCCGACTTCAATTACCGGGAGCGGGGCATGAACACGATGCTCTGGACCGCCGCGCTCGACGATCGCAGCAGCGGCAAACCGATCGCCAGCCGCATCGGGCTTGAGGCGGAGGCGCATCGTTTCACGCCTGAAACCGATCTCTACGCGCGGGTGACCGCCGCCCACCACGTCGAGCCGCTGGCCTGCGTCCTCATCGACGAGGCGCAGTTCATGACTGTCGAGCAAGCGTGGCAATGCGCTCGCCTTGCGGACGAGGCGAACGTGCCCGTGCTCTGCTACGGCCTGCGCACCGATTTCCAGGGGGAGCTGTTTCCCGGCTCGGGCGCATTGCTGGGCATGGCCGACGCGCTGATCGAGCTGAAAGCGGTGTGCCACTGCGGGCGCAAGGCGACGATGAACTTGCGCGTCGATGCCGGCGGCGCGGCGGTAAAGGCGGGCGCGCAGACCGAGATCGGCGGCAACGACCGCTATGTCGCGCTATGCCGCAGGCACTTCAGCGAGGCGCTGGCGAGCTGAGCGGTTCGATGAAGATCGCCGCCCCCGGCCCCGGCGGCACTTCCAGCACGACCCAGCCGACGATCAGCAACAGGCCCGCCGCCATGATGCCCACGCCATAGGGCACCATCGTCGCGGTCAGGCTGCCGATGCCGTAGTCCGCGACCCAGCGGCGGCAAAAGATCAGGACCAGCGGGAAATAGACCATCAGCGGGGTCAGGATATTGGTCGCGCTGTCGCCCACGCGATAGGCGGCCGTGGTCATCTCAGGGCTGATCCCCAGCAGCATCAGCATCGGCACCAACACCGGCGCGACGACGGCCCATTTGGCGCTGGCCGAACCGATGAACAGGTTCAGCACGCCCGCAAAGATCACGATCGCGGCCAGCATCGCCCAGGCCGGAAGCCCGCTGGCGCGCAGCTGGTCCGCGCCTTCGACCGCCATGACGAGGCCGAGGTTGGACCATGCGAACATCGCCACGAAATGCGCCGCGACAAAGGCGAGAACGAGGTAATAGGCCATGTCCTCCATCGCGCCGGTCATCATCTTCACCAGGTCGCGGTGGTCGCGGATCGAGCCGGTGACGCGGCCATAGGCCCAGCCGGGGATGAGAAAGATGAAAAGGAAAAACGGCAGCAGGCTTCGGAAGAACGGCGTCATCCGGGCCTCGGGCGCGGCGGTTTCGTCGATCAGCGGGGTGCCGGGGCCGAATGTGAACAGAGTCCACGCCCCGATCACGGCCAGCGCGCCCAGCCCGGCGTGGATCATCGCCTTGCGCTGAATGGCGGGCGAGAGTTCCTCCGTGCCCTCCCTATTGTCCGACAGGCCCGCACCGCCCTGCCATACGCCCATGCGTGGTTCGACGATGCGGTCGGTGACGAACCAGATCACGGGGGTATAGACGATGGCCATCGCGGCGATGACGTACCAGTTGCCCGCGATATTCGCCGTCCAGCCCGCCTGTACGGTATGGACCGCGGCCTCGGTAATGCCGAGCAGCAGTGCATCGAGCTGTCCGGGCAGGAGGTTTGCCGAAAACCCGCCAGAAACGCCCGCAAAGCTGGCCGCGATGCCGACCAGCGGGTGACGGCCCGCCGCGTGGTAGATCACGCCCGCCAGTGGGATCATCACCACGAAGGCGGCATCGGCGGCGTGGTTGCCCATCATCGATACGAGCGCGACGACCGGCGTCAGCAATGCGCGCGGCGCCTTGGCGACAGATGCGCGCATGGCCGCCGCGAACAGGCCCGACCGTTCGGCAACGCCTGCACCCAGCATGACGGTAAGCACATAGCCCAGCGGCGGGAAGCCGGTGAAGGTATGCGGCATTTCGGTCAGCAATTGCCGGATATTGGCGGCAGAGATCAGGCTTTCGACCGCCACGACCAGCGGGCGGCCCGCATCGTCGAGGGCGGTGGGGTGCGGCACCGACCATCCGGCCAGCGCGCCCGCCACCGAGATGGCGACAAGGATCGCGATCAGCCAGAGGAACAGGAATACCGGGTCCGGCAGGCGGTTGCCGACGCGTTCGATCCATCCGAGGATGCCCGAGGTTACCTTGCGGTCATGGACCTGTGCGGTGCTGCTCACCTGCAATTCTTGGCTCAGTCCGGCCCTGCTTGGCAAGGCGCGATGGGTATTGGCGGTGACTTCTCTTTACCAGCGCGCCTGCAATCCCCATCTGTGGCGCGATGTCCGATACCCTGATTCTCGCGGCGATCCTGATCCCGATCCTCGTCGTCTCCATCGTGTTCCACGAAGTCGCGCACGGCTGGGCCGCGTTGGCGCTGGGCGACACGACGGCCAAGGAACGCCGCCGCCTGACGCTGAACCCCATACGCCATGCCGATCCGGTCGGCACCGTGCTGGTCCCCGGCGCGCTGGCGCTGTTCGGTGGGCCCATATTCGGCTGGGCGAAACCGGTGCCGGTGAACAAGTGGCGTCTGCGCAATCCGCGATACGGCATGATGGCTGTCGCCGCCGCCGGGCCGGGCACGAACTTCGCGCTGGCGCTGCTGGCCGCGATCGCGCTGGGCCTGATGGGCCGGGGCATGACCGTTGCGCCGACCGGCGCCATGGAATGGGCGTTTCTCGGCCTCAACTACATGATCCTGATCAACCTGTTCCTGGCGCTGTTCAACCTGCTGCCGATCCCGCCGTTCGACGGGTCGCACATCGTTGAAGGGTTGCTGCCGCGACAGTGGGCCGCCGCTTATGAAAAGCTACGCCCGATCGGCATGGTTTTGCTGGTCCTGCTGATCGCGGCGACATGGGCGTTTCCGCAATGGGGTCTGATCGAGAAGATCATCCTGCCGCCGGTCGAATGGATCCGGATGCACTTCATGGAACTGGCGCTCGCCATCGCGCAAAGCTGATGCCCAACGGCTGGATCATTCTCGACAAGCCGCTCGAACTCGGCTCGACCCAGGCTGTCGCGGCGGTAAAGCGCAACTTGCGTCAGGCCGGTTTCGGCAAGGTGAAGGTCGGCCACGGCGGCACGCTGGACCCGCTGGCGACCGGCGTGCTGCCGATTGCGGTGGGGGAGGCGACGAAGCTTGCGGGCCGCATGCTGGACGCGACGAAGGTCTATGCGTTCACGCTGGCCTTCGGGGCGCAGACCTCGACACTGGATGCCGAAGGCGAAGTGGTTGCGACCAGCGACGTGCGCCCCACGCGGGACGAGATCGCGGCGGTCCTGCCGCGCTTCACCGGCCCGATCGAACAGGTTCCGCCCGCCTATTCCGCGCTGAAGATCGACGGCAAGCGCGCATATGACCTTGCCCGCGCGGGTGAGGACGTGGAAATGAAAACACGGTCCGTCACGATCCATGCACTGGACGTCACGGACGCGGGCCCCGATTCGGTCACGCTGGTGGCAAAAGTCAGCAAGGGCACCTATATCCGGTCCCTCGCAAGGGACATTGCCCTCGCGCTCGGTTCGGTTGGCCACGTCACGATGCTCAGGCGCGTGAAAGCAGGCCCGTTCACCCTTGAAAACGCGATTTCGCTGGACAAACTGAACGAACTGGGTAAGGGCGCGCCCCTTGAAGATATGATCCTGCCGTTGGAGGCGGGGCTGGACGACATCCCGGCCCTTGTACTCTCCCCGGATGCGGCAGGGGCGGTCCGACAGGGCCGGAAACTGTCCGGGTTGCCAGAACCAGACGGCACTTACTGGGGACGAGAGGGCGATAAGCCCGTGGCCCTCATGGAAGTGACCGATGGCGAGGCAAGGGTCCTTCGGGGCTTCAACTTATGACCAGATGTCGCGGAGTATTGAAGTATGACGGTTACCGCCGAACGTAAGCAGGAAATCATCAAGGACAACGCGCGCGTCGATGGCGACACGGGCAGTCCGGAAGTCCAGGTCGCGATCCTCACTGAGCGTATTCGCAACCTGACCGACCACTTCAAGGAAAACCACAAGGACAATCACTCGCGTCGCGGACTGCTGGTGATGGTCAACAAGCGGCGCTCGCTGCTGGCGTACCTCAAGAAGAAGGACGTCACGCGCTACAACGCCCTTATCCAGAAGCTCGGCCTGCGTAAGTAAGCTGAAACCGGAAGGCGGCCCCACGAGGGCCGCTTTTCATATCTGCAAGTATCGCAGCAAAAGTGGGAACCGGTTTTGCGGTTCGCGATACGACCAGACAAAACCACGGTTCGCGTTGCAATTCGGCAAAGCGGACCAGGGGCACGATGAATGGCTCCACACCGGACCGGGACGGTACCCCCGGCAAGTAGGCCCCGCGATGCAATCGGGCACGCGGGTTCGTAAGGAAATCAAATGTTCGACACCAAGACTGTATCGATTGAGTGGGGCGGAAAGACCCTCACCCTCGAAACCGGCCGCATTGCCCGTCAGGCTGACGGCGCGGTCCTCGCCACTTACGGCGAAACCGTAGTTCTTTGCGCCGTCACGGCCGCGAAGAAGGTGAAGGAAGGGCAGGACTTCTTCCCGCTCACCGTTCACTACCAGGAAAAATTCTCGTCCGCCGGCCGTATCCCCGGTGGCTTCTTCAAGCGCGAACGCGGCGCGACCGAGAAGGAAACGCTGACCAGCCGCCTGATCGACCGTCCGATCCGCCCGCTGTTCCCCGAAGGTTTCTACAACGAAATCAACGTCATCTGCCAGGTGATGAGCTATGACGGCGAGACCGAGGCCGACATCCTTGCGATGATCGCCGCGTCTGCCGCGCTCACCATCTCCGGCGTGCCCTTCATGGGCCCGATCGCCGCCGCACGCGTCGGCTATGTCGATGGCGAATACACGCTGAACCCGAAGCAGGATGCCGCTCTCGAAGACGGCCGCCTCGATCTTGTCGTCGCCGCCACCAACGACGCGGTGATGATGGTCGAATCCGAAGCCAAGGAACTGACCGAAGACGAAATGCTCGGCGCTGTCATGTTCGCGCATGACGAAGTGAAGAAGGTCATCGGCGCGATCATCGATCTGGCCGAAAAGGCCGCCAAGGCTCCTTGGGAAATCGACACTTCGGACGATACCTCGGCGATCAAGGAAAAGCTGCGCGGCATCGTCGGCGACGATATCGCCGCTGCCTACAAGCTGACCGACAAGTCGGCCCGTTCGGACGCGCTGAACGCCGCCCGTGCCAAGGCCAAGGAAGCTTTCGCCGACGAAGAACCGCAGACGCAGATGGTCGCCAACAAGGCGGTCAAGAAGCTGGAAGCGGAAATCGTGCGTACCGCCATCCTCAAGGATGGTCAGCGCATCGACGGACGCAAGCTCGACCAGGTCCGCCCGATCGAGGCGACGGCAGGATTCCTGCCCCGCACGCACGGTTCGGCGCTGTTCACGCGCGGTGAAACGCAGGCGATCTGCACCACCACGCTGGGAACCAAGGAAAGCGAGCAGATGATCGACGGGCTGGAAGGCCTGACGTATTCGAACTTCATGCTGCACTACAACTTCCCGCCCTACTCGGTCGGTGAAGTGGGCCGCTTCGGCGCCCCGGGCCGCCGCGAAATCGGCCACGGCAAGCTCGCATGGCGCGCGCTGCACCCGGTGCTGCCGTCGAAGGAAGACTTCCCCTACACCATCCGCATCCTGTCGGACATCACCGAGTCGAACGGCTCGTCCTCGATGGCGACGATCTGCGGCGGCTGTCTGTCGATGATGGACGCAGGCGTTCCGATCGAACGTCCGGTGTCGGGCATCGCGATGGGCCTCATCCTCGAAGGCGAAGACTTCGCCGTCCTTTCGGACATCCTTGGCGACGAGGATCACCTCGGCGACATGGACTTCAAGGTTGCCGGCACCGAAGCGGGCATCACCACGATGCAGATGGACATCAAGGTCGCGGGTATCACGAAGGAAATCTTCGCCGCCGCCCTCAACCAGGCGAAAGCCGGCCGCGCGCACATCCTTGGTGAAATGACCAAGGCGCTGAGCACGGCTCGTACCGAACTGTCGGCCCACGCGCCGCGTATCGAGACGATGCAGATCGACAAGTCGAAGATCCGTGACGTCATCGGCACCGGCGGCAAGGTCATCCGCGAAATCGTCGCGGAAACCGGCGCCAAGGTGGACATCGACGACGAAGGCGTGATCAAGATCTCGTCCAGCGATCTTTCGCAGATCGAAGCCGCACGCAAGTGGATCGAAGGCATCGTCGAAGAAGCGGAAGTCGGCAAGATCTACACCGGCAAGGTCGTCAACATCGTCGACTTCGGCGCATTCGTGAACTTCATGGGCGGCAAGGACGGTCTCGTCCACGTGTCGGAAATGAAGAACGAGCGCGTTGAAAAGCCGACCGACGTCGTTTCTGAAGGCCAGGAAGTGAAGGTCAAGGTCCTCGAGATCGACAACCGCGGCAAGGTCCGCCTGTCGATGCGCGTCGTCGACCAGGAAACCGGCGAAGAGCTGGAAGACACCCGTCCGCCGCGCGAACCGCGCGAGCCCCGTGGTGATCGCGGCGATCGTCGCGGCCCGCGTCGTGATGGCGGTGGCGGCCGTGGCCGTGGCGGCGATCGTGGAGATCGTGGCCCGCGTCGTGACCGTGAAGGCGGCTCCAGCGACGGCGAAGGCAAGTCGGGCGGCAACCCCGACCACATGCCCGCGTTTCTGAAAGACGACTGATCCTTCAAGGATTGACTGAAAACGGGCCGTCGGAGCAATTCCGGCGGCCCTTTTCATTATGGCTCTAGCGAACCGGACAGGACGACATGCTGAAACGCGAATTGCTGGGTGAAGCACAAGTGCCGGGCGGGGCGCTGCTCCAGCTCTTTTCCCATGGCACCGATTATATCATCGCGCTCGACCGCAACGAGCTGATGAGCACGCGGATGTGGTTTTCCGAAGAGCAGCTTTCGCATCTCACGATCGACCGGCTGGATCGGCCCGACCCGCATATCCTGATCGGCGGATATGGCATGGGCTTCACCCTTCGCGCCGCATTGGCGCGGCTGGGCGACAAGGGCCGCGTGACGGTGGGCGAACTCGTGCCCGAGATCATCGCATGGGCCCGCGGACCCATGGCCGAAGTCGCACAAGGCTGTCTCGACGATCCGCGCGTGACCCTGCGCATGGGCGACGTCAGGGCGGTGATCGCGGAAGGGAATGGTACCTACGATGCCATCCTGCTCGACGTCGACAACGGCCCCGACGGGCTGGTCCGGCCCGAGAACGACGCGATCTATTCCAATGCGGGGCTGGCGGCGGCGAAACGTGCGCTAAAGCCGGGCGGTGTGCTGGCCATCTGGTCCGCCGCACCCGATCCGCGCTTTACCCGGCAGCTGACGAGGGCAGGCTTCGAAGTCGATCCGGTCGAAGTGCGCGCCCGCCCCAACAACAAGGGGCCGCGCCACACGATCTGGTTCGCGCATCGCCGCAGATAGAGGATACACCGCCGTTAGGGGATAAAGGGGCTCGCTTGCTCGACATATCCGCCCCGTGGGGCACTGTGTCGCGGCAAGAGGGACGAAAGGGCACCCGCATGGACCACGCAGACGAGATCCGCCGCCTTGGCGCAGAGAACGTCGCGCTGCAGACGCTGGTCATCGGATTGATGCATGCCCTGTCGGAAAGCGGGCGGGGCGGGATCGCTGCTGACGCATTCGAGAAAGCGGACCAGGCGATGGAGATTGCAATCCTGTCGCTGGGCGACCGTGCTTCGCCGGAATATGTGCGCCACGCGATGGAAAGCCTGGAACAGATGCGCCGCATGGCCTTTCCGCAGCGTCCGGCGCAGGACGGCTAGTCCCTGTCCTGCGGTTTGGGGGCGGAGTGTCCCACGCCGAATTCCTCGATGACGGAGCCTGTCGTCACGAAACAGGCACGCGCCAATACGAAGAGGACCAGCGCGACGATTAGCCCGAACCAGCGTAGCTCGCCCTCGTCATTGCCGGGCGGCAGCGAGAAGTAGGCCGCAAGGAAACCTGCCGCACCCAGAACTCCTGCGATCAGGCGGTTCATCCCCCGCTCGATCCGGCGACCCACCTTGCGGCGATACCAGTTCTCCTGCCTCTCTTCGTTCATGCGTCGCGGTTTAACACGAAACCCCTGACCAAAAGAAAAAGCCGCCGGATTGCTCCGACGGCTTTTGCTTGTCTGGTGTGGCGGAGCCTTAGCGCACGCGCGGGCCGCCGAAGGGCAGGGGCGGAGGCGGACGGCGCGCACCGCGGGGCAGCTGTGCCTGATAGGCCCGGCCGCAATGTTCCACGCAATAGGGGAAGCCGGGGTTCACGGCCTCACCACAGAAGTGGAAATCGGGTTCGCCCGGATGACCCATCGGCCAGCGGCAAATACGGTCGCTGAGGTCGAGCAGCGAAGTCTTGTCCGCGATCTCCGGGCTGGGCTTTGCTGGGACCAGGCGGCGCGGCGGCGCCGGCGGGATCGGGGGCTGCTGATCGCCGGGGCCCTGGCGCAGGAAGCCGCCGGGACCGACCGAGACGATGCGCGGCTGGTTACCGCTAGGCTGTGCCTGCGGCGCGGCCTGTGCGGGCGCGGCCGGACGCGGTGCGGCCGGCGCGGGTGCGGGCGTCGTCGATGCAGGCTTGGGCGCTGCGGCCTCGACCTTGGGCTTGGCCTCGACCTTGGGCTTTGGCTTTGGCGCCGCCTTTGCCTTGGCGGGCTTTTCCTTCACCGGCGAAGGGCGCGCCTTGAGGCCAAGGCGGTGCGCCTTGCCGATCACGGCATTACGGCTGACGCCGCCCAGCTCTTCCGCGATCTGGCTGGCAGTCGATCCGCTTTCCCACATCTTGGTCAGCTTCTCGATCCGTTCTTCGGTCCAGCTCATGCTTACTCCGTAAAAAATATCAGTCCCTCGGCACCAGTGCCGCACGCATCGATGCGCAGCTCGCTTGCCTTCAGGAAGTCCTGCCGGTAACCGCGGGCATTACATGACCCAGACAAACCCCCAGCAAAACCAGAAAATCGACTTCAGTCCGCCAGGACAGCCTGTCATGGGCCGGGTCAACCGGCTGGGGCTGTGGACCCTCTATATGAAAGAGGTGCGCCGCTTCTTCAAGGTGCAGCTGCAGACGATTTGGGCTCCGGCGATCACGACATTGCTGTTTCTCGTGATTTTCACGATCGCGATGGGCCGTGGGGACCGTGAAATCCTCGGTGTGAACTTCGCAACGTTCGTCGCGCCGGGCCTGATCGTGATGGGCATGATGCAGAATGCCTTTGCCAATTCCAGCTTCTCGCTGCTGGGCGGGAAGATCCAGGGCACGATCATAGACTACCTGATGCCGCCGCTGTCCAACCTCGAAATGCTGGTCGGGCTTGTCGGTGCGGCGATGACGCGCGCGGTGCTGGTCGGGCTGGCCGTCGGGCTTGCCATGATGCTCTATCCCGGTGTCGACCTGTCGATGGCGCATCCCTGGGCCGTGGCATGGTTCGGCCTGATGGGCGCGATGATGCTGTCGTTCCTGGGCGTTCTGACCTCGATCTGGGCGGAAAAGTTCGATCACAACGCGGCGGTCACGAATTTCGTCGTCGCCCCGCTCGCCCTGCTGTCGGGCACGTTCTACGTGATCGACAACCTTGCCCCGTTCTTTCAGTCGGTCAGCCGGTTGAACCCGTTCTTCTACGTGATTTCCGGATTCCGCTTCGGATTTCTGGGGCAGAGCGACATCGGCGACACCAACATGGCGGTCCTGCACGGGGCGCTTGGGCTCGGCGTGCTGAATGTCGCGCTGGGCTTCTTTACCTATTTCGTTCTGCGTTCGGGCTGGAAGCTGCGCAGTTGAACCGCATCTCCTCTGCCGCGCGCAGGGCAGAGCGGATCGACGGCAGGTTGCGGATGGCTGTGCGCCTGGGCCCCTTTAGCCTTTCGTGGCGGCGGCGCTTGCCGGTGGCGGCTGGCTGATCGAAGCTGACCAGCAGCGTACCGGTGCCGTCGAACTTCGCCAGGTGGTCGACTTTCGTCACCCATTCGCCGGGAATAATGCGGAGAGAGGCTTTCCACCCGACGACGATGCGCAGGATGCGGCGGTCTGTAATCACGTTCAAGGTCCGGCCCGGCACAGTGATCGCGAAAAAGGGCGAGATCATCATGACCAGCCCGATGATGACGAAGGGCAAGCCGAACAACGGGAAAAGCAACGCGGCGATCCGCAAGCCGCCTTCATCGGGCGCAGCGGTCTGGGACAGCGAATATGTCGTCATGACCCAGAAAAGGGAAAACGCCGTCCAGGGGATGGCGAAGACCCAGATGAGGAAGGCGCTATAGGTAGTCTTGCGAGTCGGGCGCCCTTTCCAGAGCACGCGTTCTCCCCGATCCAGCACGTGGCGCAGCGCCGAATCGAGGTCCTGGGCCCCGTATCCCTTGATCTCTCGGAACGTCTCGCTCGCCATCTCGGGTTCAGGACCTAGCCGGAAGGCATTAAGAAACCGGCCCTAGTGCTTGAGGCTGCGGTGCAGGGCATAGCGGCCCTCGATCTCTTCGAAATCGCCGAAAACCATGTCGATCGAAGGGTGATCGACCGGCCCCGCATCGCCGTCGCCGATCAGGTTCTGCTGGCTGACATACGCGATATAGGTCGATTCGTCGTTCTCCGCGAAGAGGTGGTAGAACGGCTGCTCGCGCGCGGGGCGCATGGCTTGCGGGATGGATTCGTACCATTCCTCGCTGTTGGCGAAGACGGGGTCGATGTCGAAGATGACGCCGCGAAAGTCGTGCTGACGGTGGCGGACGACGTCGCCGATGGCGAAGCGTGCTTCCGATACCGAGGGTGCGGATACCGCGCGTCCCGCCTGCGGCGAGAAGTAGGTCGAGCGATCGCCCTTGGCGTCCCTGCCAGTATCGGGCTGGCTACGGAAAAATGCGGTCATGCCCGAAATATATGGCTGATGGCCTCTGCAAACAATGGCTGCGGCGCATCCTGTGAACAGCTGCGCGCAAAAAGGGTCGTTTTGCCCCTTGGCAAGCCGCGATCCATCGGCTAACCGCGCGGCTTCGTTCGACCCGAGGGGCACTGCCCCACGCGAACCTCGATAAGCGGAGAGGTGGCAGAGAGGTCGAATGCGCCGCACTCGAAATGCGGTGTACGGGCAACCGTACCGTGGGTTCGAATCCCACCCTCTCCGCCACGGGTTTCCAGGCCCGAATTATTCCCAGAAGACGCTATTTCTCTTCGTTTTTCGCGCGAGGATTCAGCGTTTGCCCTTTCGCATGGCCCAGAATCCGAACGCGGCCAAAGCGCCGAGGATGACCAGGCTCAATCCGGCCAGCGTGAGAAGGACCTTCCACGCCAGTCCGCCGACTTTGCCCGCATGGACGGGATAGAACTTCTCGCTGACGCTCTGCCGGTCGAGCGTGCCGTCGGGCGCGTCGATGTTGACCGTGCCCGATCGGTCGATCCGGAGATAGGTCCTGCCGTTGGGCGTCCATTCGAACGATTGGCGCATGCGCAGGGTCGCACCATCTTCCGCGAACTGAAGCCGGCGTAGCGCTGCGTCGGGGAATGCCTGTTCGGCCATGCGGAAGACCGCGTGCCAATCGCCTTGATCTACGCGGGTTTCCAACGTGCGGGTTGGCGACGACCGTTCGGGGAACGGGGCGACGATGGCGTTCGAGACGGGATCGAAAATCATGGCGCCGCCCGTCAGCAGGGTCACGAACAGCAGCGGGGCCATGACGATGCCCAGGTCGCGGTGCTGGCGAATGATGGCGCTTCGCGTCATGCGCTTGGGCCAGAGCCGGAAGACGAAAGTCCTGCGCGTGCGCCACCACAGGATCACACCCGATACGACAAAGAGAACGCCCGCGATTCCCGCAACGCCAACGACGATCGCACCCGTCTTGCCGGCGAAAAAGTAGTAGTGGAGGTCGAAAATCCATAACTCGGGCCGTTCCCACATCGTGGGCCAGGCATCGACAATCGTGCCGGATTGATCGAGGTAGGCGCCGCTTCCGTCGCTGTACGCGGCCTGGTGCAGGGCCATGTCGTCACTGGCGAACGTTATCCGGCTCAGCCCCGGGCGGTGGACCGAAGCCGCCTCGACCGTCTGTGCCAAAGCGGCCGGCGCGGCGCTGACGGGATCGTCCACGCCCGGCAGGCCGATCCATTCGCTCTCCCAGATCAGGACGGTGCCCGACAGGCCGAGGACGACGAGGAGCAGTCCGATCGTCGCCCCGGCCCAGCGATGCAGCGTGGCGAGAAGTGCCATCAGAACTCGCTTTGCAGCGAAAGCGTGAACGTGCGCCCGCGCCCTGCGAAGAACCGGGAATTGTCGAACGTGCGCACGGTATCGCTGTCGTAGGTCAGGTAATATTTGTCGAGCGCGTTCTGAACGCCCAGCGACACGAGGCCAAACCCGGTTTCGTAGCCAAGATACGCGTCGAGCAGCGTATAGCCGTCGAACGCACTTTCGCGCACTTGCCCCTCAAACGTGCGGGACAGGTAGAAACGTGCCTGCGCCCGTGCGCTAAACCGGCCATTGGCGTAATCTGCGGCAAGATTGAGCCGGTCGGGCGAGATGTTGGCACCATCCAGTTTGGCTTCGAGTACGCCGTCTCCATCGTCGTCGGTCCGTCCGACAAGGTGGCTGTAGGCAACCGACAGGTCGAGGCCCGGCACGGGTGTCCTGGTCTTGAGGCTGAGTTCCAGTCCCTCGATCTCGACCGGTGCGCGCACGACTTCGAAAATGCCGTCGCCGGTCAGGACAAGGCGCGAACCCAGTTTGCTGGAAGACCAGAAATAGCTGACGCTGGCGTCGAGCGGTCCGCGTTCGACCTCAATGCCCAATTCCCTGTTGTTGGAAAGCACGGGTTCGAGCGAGAGGTAGCTGTCGATATTGACGCCCCGTTCGGTAATGCCGCGCAGGATGCGGCCGACGTCGGCGATCGTGAAGCCCTGCGCATAGCTGCCGTAGGCGCGGACGCCGCCGATCGGTTCGACGATAACGCCGCCGTTGATCAGCGTCTTGCTGAACGACGGACTGCCGCCTTTCACGAAGACCGGCTCATACGTCGAGATGTCGCCCGCATTGCTGGCACCATAGGACGCCAGCGTCTCGTAATCGGAGACCTTCAACTTCACGTCTTCGTGACGCAATCCGCCCGCAAGACGCAGCAGGCCGCCCGCCAGTTTCAGGTTTGCCTGCGCGAAAGGCGCATAGCTGCGGAATTCGGTTTCGGGCACCCATGCACGGCCGGTCTGGACAAGGGTCTGCTCGGTCTTGTCGACCAGAGCATCGAAACCCAGCGTGACGACGAGATCCTCAAGGCCGGGCACGGGGCGTTCATAGCTGACCTTGCCGCCGATCTTGCGCGACTTGTTCGCCGACTGGTCGAACAGCTGGCCGGTCGGGTCGATGGCCGGGTCCTGAAACGTCGCGAAAGTGCCGCCACCGAACGTGTCTTGCGTGCGGTTGTAGAACCCCTGAAGCGTGAAGGCGCCGCCGGCCAGATCGCTGTCGGTCAGCGAAGCCGAGAGCATGTCGGCCTCGTTCGATGGCGCATCGCCGGGCGTCCTGCCCCGGATGCTCGACGATGGCCGGTAGGGGCTCCTGTCCCCGGGCACGATGACGTAGTTGTTGTTGCCTTCAAGTTCGAAGTGATTGGCGATCAGTTCGATCCGGGCATCAGGCGAAAGCTGGTAACCCACCCGGCCAAAGACCGACCAGCTGTCGCTGTCCTGGATTTCCCCTTGCGTGCCATCGACGCCGATGCGGTTGCCCGCGCCGTCGACGAAAGCGCCGCGACGTTCAAATGCCCCGCCGACAGAAGCGTCGAGCGCACCGCCGCGCCATCCTGCCAAGGCCGCCACTTTCCCGCCAAGTGCTTCTGCGTCGAAGCCGTCCGCCGCCGTTCCCTGAAGCAGCGTGCGCACAGTCAGCCCGTCGGCCTTGGGCGCGGGGACGGTGACCTGATTGACCACGCCGCCGGTCGCACCGATGCCCTGCAGGGCGTTCGAGCCGTAGATGACTTCGACCCTGTCGATGAAGAACGGGTCGATCGTGTAGCCGTCGCGCGATCCGTCCCGAACGGGGGTCGACTGCGGGATGCCGTCGATCGCGTAGAGCGGGGATCGGCCGCGCAGGCTTTCGCCGGCTCCGCTCAACTTTTCACGCGTGGGCGAGAAGGAGGGGAGAAGAGCCGAGACCGCGTCGACCGTCGATCCTGAAATGGTGAGCTGACGGTCGAAGCTCTCAGCGTCGATGACGTCGATCGTCAGGGGCAGGGCGCTTACCGGCAATTGCGTACGGGCGGCGGTCACCACGATATCGGGCGCGACGCTTTCGTCCGCCTCGCTTGCGGGAAATTCTGGCTCCGTGGTCTGCGCGAATGCCGGACTCGCCAGGGCAAGAGCGGACGCTGAATACACGAAAAACGGGCTGATACGCATTTTTCCTCCTGTGAACACGGAGGGCCACTAACGCTAATGATAATGCGTTGCAATAGAAGTTGAGGACAATTCTCTGTGGGGGTAAGCGTGCCTATCGAAACTGCTTAGCCGAGAGCGGGCAAGGAACTGGGCTGAAGATACTCCCCGCGTCGTTCAGCCTGCCTGTATGAGGGCGTCGAGTGCGACGCAGCCTTGTCCTTCGGGGAAGACGACGACCGGGTTGAGGTCGATCTCGGCGATTTCG
>NZ_SUNC01000005.1 GCF_007570835.1 Croceicoccus sediminis | reverse complement strand
GTCGAGCGAGCCGGTTGCATCCTCGGTCATCGCCGCACCTCAGCCTTTCTGCTTCGACAGATCGTACGCGCCGAGGCCCGGCTTGTACGACTTCTCGTCGATGAACTGCCGAATGCCTTCCTTCCGGCCCTCGGTCTTGTCGTGGAAGTTCGCTGCTTCCTGGGCGCGGACAAGGTAGTCCTCGGCGTTGTCGTAAGTCATCTCGCCCACGCGGCGGATCGCGTCCTTGGTCGCCTTCAGCGCGACGGGGTTCTTCTTCAGGAGAACGCTGGCGACCTCGGAAACACGGGCCTTCAGCTGGTCTGCGGGCACGGCTTCATTGACAAGGCCCCATTCGGCGGCGGTCTTGCCGTCGACGTTTTCGCCCATCATCGCGTGGTACATGGCGTTGCGGAAATTGGTCAGCTCGCGGATGATCTTGGTCGCGCCGCCGCCGGGCAGAATGCCCCAGTTGATCTCGGAAAGGCCGAACTGCGCATCCTCTGCCGCGAAGGCGAGGTCGCAGGCGAACAGCGGACCGTATGCGCCGCCGAAGCACCAGCCATTGACCATGGCAATCGTCGGCTTCTGATACCAGCGCAGGCGCCGCCACCAGCCGTACGACGAACGCTGTGCTGCGCGCGTGGCGACAAGGCCCTTGGCCTCGGTCTCACGGAAATATTCCTTGAGGTCCATGCCCGCGGAGAACGCCGTGCCTTCGCCGGTCAGCACGAGAACGCCGAAATCGTCACGAAATTCAAGCTCGTCGAGCACGGCGTTCATGTCGTCGTTCAGCGTCGGGCTCATGCAATTGCGCTTGTCGGGGCGGTTGAAATAGAGCCATGCGACGCCATCGACGATTTCGTAGGCGACCGTGCCGCTTTCTGTGGTGGTTAGGGTCATGGGATTCTCCTGATATGGTCGGGTTTCGATCGTGCTTGCGCGGCGATCAGATCGGGTAGTGGCCGGGCTGGGTCTCGATCGTGATCCAGCGGGTTTCGGTGAAGCTGTCGATGCCCTGCCGTCCGCCGAACTTGCCGTAACCGGACGCTCCGACGCCGCCGAAGGGCATCTGCGCCTCGTCATGGACGGTCGGGCCGTTGACGTGGCAGATGCCGGACCTGATCTGCTTCGCCACTTTCAGGCCGCGCACCGTGTCGCGGGTGAACACGGCGGCCGAAAGACCGTATTCGCTGTCGTTCGCCAGTTCGATGGCGTGCGCCTCGTCCCGCGCGCGGATCAGCGCGACGACGGGCCCGAAGCTTTCGTCGCGGTAAAGGTTCATGCCGTCGGTGACGCCATCGACCACCGTGGCGGGCATCAGCACGCTGTCGGCCGTACCGCCGGTCAGGAGGCGGGCCCCCTTGGCAGTCGCGTCCTCGATCAGGGAGTTGACGTGATCGACGGTCTTCCTGTCGATGACGGCGCCCAGCGGAGTAGTCCCCTCGCGCGGGTCGCCGGTGGGCATGGCGCTGACCTTGGCGGCGAACTTGTCGGCAAAGGCATCGGCCACGGCATCGACGACGATGATCCGTTCGGTCGACATGCAGATCTGGCCCTGGTTCATGAAGGCACCGAAAGCCGCAGCCTTGACCGCCTCGTCGAGGTCGGCATCGTCCAGCACGATGAGCGGGGCCTTGCCGCCGAGTTCGAGCAGGCATGGCTTCAGGTGCTCTGCCGCACGCTTGGCAATGATCCGGCCAACCGCGGTCGATCCGGTGAAATTGATGCGTTTCACCTCGGGCGCGTCGATCAGCGCGCCGACCACATCGGCGGCGTCTTCCGGCGCGTTGGTGACGACGTTGACGGCGCCTTCGGGGAAACCTGCATCGGCGAAAGCCTCGACGATCAGCGCATGAGTGCGCGGGCAGGCTTCGCTAGCCTTGAAGATGACGGTGTTGCCGCAGGCGAGCGGCATGGCGATGGCCCGCACGCCCAGGATGATCGGGGCATTCCACGGGGCGATGCCAAGCAGGACGCCGACCGGCTCCTTCAGCGCCATGGCGACGCAGCCCGGTTTGTCGGACGGGATGACTTCGCCCGCGATCTGGGTGGTCATCGCCGCCGCCTCGCGCACCGTGCTGGCGGCAAGGCCGAGATTGAACATCGCCCAGCCCGCCGTCGCTCCGGTTTCGGCCATCATCGCCGCCACGAAATCGTCCTTGCGCGATTCCAGTGCGTCGGCGGCCTTCATCAGGACCGCGCGGCGCGCGTTCGGCCCCATCGACGACCATGCGGGGAAGGCGGCCTGCGCCTTGGCCGCGATCGCGGGGATGTCGCTTGATTGCATGGCCGGGGCGCTCGACGCGACTTCGCCGGTAAGCGGATTCAGGCGCGAAAAAGTGCTGCTGCCGATCGAATCGGAGGTGCTTGCCATCGTGTGTCCTCTCCTTTATTGTTATATGGCATAACAATCTTCACTGACACCTGCAAGCCGGTTATGCGGCTCGAAGGCCGTTCAGCGGAAAAAAGTTTTGTCATATAACAAAATCGCTCTATCAGTAGGGCGATAAGTCCGCGTGGAAGCGGTCAGAAGATGGAGAGGACTTGCCATGGATCCCCGGCAAACGATCGAATCGAGCAACATGTCGCGCTTTCAGTGGTCGATCGTGGCGATCATGGTCGGCCTGATCGCGCTGGACGGTTTCGACGTCCTTTCGATCAGCTTCGCCTCGCCCGGCATTGCTGCTGAATGGGAAATTGACCGCGCGGCGCTGGGGCTGGTGCTGTCGATGGAACTGATCGGCATGTCGCTCGGCTCGGTCCTGTTCGGCCGTATCGCCGATAGCTATGGGCGCAGGAGGACGATCCTGACCTGCCTTGGCATCATCTGCCTTGGCATGTTCGGCGCCTCGACCGCTTCGGGTGTCGTCTCGCTTTCGGCCTGGCGGGTTGGCACCGGGCTTGGCCTTGGCGGCATGCTCGCGGCGACCAATGCCGCCACTGCCGAAGCTGCCAATGGCCGCTTTCGCGCATTTTGCATCGTGCTGATGGCGGCGGGCTATCCGCTGGGGAACGTCATCGGCGGCAGTATCGCAGCACAGCTGCTTGAAATGTACGACTGGCGCGCGATCTTCCAGTTTGGCGCCGTGGTCGCCGCGCTTTTCATTCCCATCGTCTGGCTCGGTGCACCCGAATCCATCGGCTTCCTGATGGACCGCCGCCCGGCAAACGCGCTGGAGAAGATCAACGCGACGCTGTCGCGGATGGGCAAGCCCCAGATCGACACTTTGCCGCCGCCGGAACCGCGCCCCGAACGGCAGGGTCTTGGCGCCTTGCTGTCAGGCCAGCACCTCGTGCCGACGCTCGCGCTCACGTTCGTCTATTTCGGTCATATCATGACGTTCTATTTCATCGTGAAATGGATACCCAAGCTTGTCGCGGACATGGGTTTTGCCCCTTCGGCTGCCGCGGGCGTGCTGGTCTGGGCCAGTGTCGGCGGTCTCCTGGGCAGCGCCTTGCTGGGCCTGCTCACGCTGCGCTTCCGGGTATTCTGGCTGACCTTTGCGGCCATGATGGTATCGGCGGTGACGGTGATCTGGTTCGGTTTCGCGCCGTCCGATCTGCCTACCCTGTCGATGACCGCGGCCGCGGTCGGCTTTGCGACCAACGCCGGTGTCGTCGGCATCTACGCGATCGTCGCCTCCGCTTTCCCGACCTCGGTGCGCGCGTCTGCCACAGGCGTGGTCATCGGCGTCGGGCGCGGCGGTTCGGCGCTCGCCCCCGCGGTCGCCGGTCTCCTGTTTGCCGCAGGTTATGGGCTGGGTATCGTTGCCACGGCCATGGCATGTGGCTCGCTGGCGGCCGGGTTGGTCCTCGTTCTCGTGGTTCGCAAGGCAAGGACGACGTGAGCGAGGATAGCGGCATCCCGCATCACGGCATTGGCCCGCTGTCGCGGCTGCTGGGCTATCACTTCCGGCGAACGTCGACGCTGTTCCGCAAGGATTTCGAACAGGCTGCTGGCGATTCCGGCATTCGGCAGGTGTCGTTCGGCGTCATGTCGGTGATTTCCGCCAATCCGGGAATACGGCAGGGCGATGTCGGCACGATCCTCGACATCCAGCGGGCGAACATGGTGACCCTGATCGGCGAGTTGACCGATGCCGGCCTCGTCGAGCGCGGGACGGACGGAAACGACCGCCGCGTTGTGCGGCTCTCGCTCAGCAAGAAGGGCGAAAGCCTTCTGGCGGAAGTGACCCGCCGGATCGAGGAGCAGGAAGCCGCCTTGCTGCACGGCTTCGACGAAGACGAGATTGCGGCATTGATCGCGATGCTGCATCGTATCGGTCGCAATGCGCAAGGTGAGGGGAGCCGGCCTGCTTCACCCCCAAACGAGGACGGATCATGAGCATTTGCGGCATCGCGGATCGGGCATATCCGCGCTGCCGTTTCGGCACATCCTGATCAGCAGGAGGCTTGAGGAGAAACATCATGGGTGAGGTTTCAAGCGACTTGTTGTTCGACTTGTACGGCTGCGTCGATCAGCCGGAACGTTGGACTCGCACGCTCGACTCTATCTGCTCCCGCCTTAACGTGCGCAGTGCCGCGCTGCAGATCTTCAATTGCGAACAGATGCGCCTGCGCGAACAGTGGAGCGCGCGCGACACGTTTTCGACCCGCCATGCCGCCATTCACGACATTCACGTCAACAATGCCGACAATCCCCGGCTCGACCTTTCGGTTTCTCCCTTGCCGCAGAACGATTACCTGTGGCCGCACATCGATGAACAATCCTCTGCACGATCCGACTTTCGCGATCTGAAAACCCGTCTCGACACGATCGGCCTTGGCCACTCGATCTGCATCGGCTTCCAATTCGACGCGGACCGCTACCTTTCGTTGATCCTGCACAAGGCGGCGGGCGACGGGACGCCCTATTCGTCATCCGATGTCGACTTCCTGCGCAGGCTTGGCCCGCATGTCGAACAGATGACCCGCGTGACATCGTTCGCGCAAAAGGCGCTTTCGTCCCGCACGGTCGGGGAATCGGTGCTGGATCACATGCGGGTCGGCGTCGTCGTCTGTGATGAGGGGCGGCACATCGAATGGGTCAACCGCGCGGGGCGGAGCATTCTTGATCGTTCGGAACACCTGACCGACCTTGGCGGATCGCTACGCTGCCTGTCGCACTCGGAAGACAAGCGGCTGGCATCGCTTGTCGAAACGGCGCTGCAAGCGCGTGAGAACGACGGGACAGACATGCTCGTCGTCGGCCGGGATTCGCTCTCGCCTGCGCAGATATCGGTCGCCACGGTCGAACCTGCGGCCACGCCCGTCCACACCAGCCAGACCCGGCGAAGCGTGGTGCTTTTCCTTTCGGTTCAGGAAGATGGTCATAACTTCGAACCACAGGAGACCGCTGCCCTGTACGCGCTCTCACCGGCCGAAGGCGCATTGGCGGCGGCGCTGTCGAACGGGCTGACTTTGCAGGAATATGCCGACGACCGGGGCATCAGCACGGGAACCGCGCGAGTGCAGCTCAAGCAGGTCCTGGCTAAGACCGGCACCAACCGCCAGGCGGAGCTTGTCCGCCGGGTCAACAGCTCGCTGCTCGGCTTCCGGTATGAAGGGCCTGCTGGTCGCGCCTGAATTTCGTCCGATACCTCAAATGGGAGTTTCGGGTTTGAGCCGATAATTCCACGATCCCTCTCGAACACGGGCCGCGGCAACCGGCGGCCATTCGTGAGGAGAGGGTTGGATGAAGATTTCGATACGGCGGCCACTGCTGGCCTTGACGACGGGGCTCGCGCTTTGCGGGCTGGCCACACCGGTCCTGGCGCAGCAGGCCCTACCGCAAAATCTGGAAGAAGGCGCGAAATCGGACGTGCCGGTGGCGGTGCAGGTCCTGCGCTGGCACATGCTCGACGCCGACGTGAACACGCTGACTTTCCGCAGCATGGACGAACTGTTCACGACCCGCGAAGTGCCCCGGTCCGGCCCTGTCTGGAACCTCCCGCGCGAAGATCACGCGCTGGATTTCACGTACCAGTACGGCGGCAAGACTTATGCCGCGGACGACTTTGCCGAGCGGACTTACACGAACGCGCTGCTCGTCATGAAGGACGGGAACATCGTTTCCGAAACGTACCGCAACAACAGCGGGCCGCAGAGCCGCTTCATGGGCTGGTCTATGACGAAGTCGTTGACCTCGATCCTGGTCGGCTGCGCCCTTGCCGAAGGGCGGATCCGTTCGCTTGACGATCCGATCACGGCCTACCTGCCCGAACTGAAAGGCGGTGGCTATGACGGTGTGACGATCCGCCAGGTCATGCAGATGCGCTCCGGTGTCGATTACGAAGAACGCTACGATTTCGCCAATCCGGGCATCGCCGCGACCAATCACATCAATGCGCTGGTCAAGAACGTCGCGCGCTTTGCCGATGCCGCCCGCACGGTCGGGCGGGCGCACGAACCGGGAACGGTAACCCAGTACAAGACGATCGACACCGCGGTTCTCGGCTGGCTGATCGAACGGGTCAGCGGCGGCAGCACGATCGCGGCCTACATGGCGCAGCGCCTGTGGGAACCGCTGGGGGCAGAGCGTGACGGCTTCTTCATCATGGACGGCGCGCCGGGAACGGGGCGCGAATTCAACGGTGCCGGCTTCAACGCCACCTTGCGCGACTATGCCCGCGTCGGTGCGATGATGCTGAACGGGGGCATGGCCAACGGTCACCAGATCGTCTCGCCCGAATGGGTCGCCGCATCGACCCGGCCGGTCGAACCCGAAAAGCCCGGAGAGCTGGGATACGGGATGCAGTGGTGGACTCTTGGCGACGGATCGTACTCTGCGATCGGGCTGCAGGGACAGTACATCTTCGTCGATCCCAAGAGCCGGACCGTGGTCGTCAAGCTCAGCTATTTCCCGCCCGGAAACCAGACCGCCGACGATGAAACCGTCGCGTTCCTGAAGGCGGCTGCGGCGTGGCAGCCGCAGTGATCCACACTCGATAAAAACCAAGATAAAGAAATGAAGAGGATTGAGGGATGAAAACGACTTTATTCGGGGCCGTGGCCCTGTCCGCCCTGATGATAGGGCAGCCTGCCTTTGCCGCTGCGGCACAGGACGGCGTTCCGACCAATGATGGCGCGTCTTCGAACGGGGCATCTTCGGAGGGCCTTGGGGCCATCGTCGTAACGGCACAGCGCCGTACCGAGAACCTGCAGGACGTCGCCATCGCGGCCACCGCGCTCGACGCCAGTGCCCTTGATGACAAGGGCATCATGACGATCGAGGATCTACAGACCGCCACGCCGTCGCTGTCGGTCACGAATTCGGGCATTACCCAGTCGATCAATATTCGCGGCATCGGCATCGCCAGCAATTCGCCCAACGTCACCGCGGGCGTCGCCACTTATGTCGACGGCCTGTTCCAGCCGCCGATCGTTCAGGCCAACAGCTTCTACGACCTTGCCAGTGTCGAAGTCCTGCGCGGACCGCAGGGCACGCTTGTCGGCAGCAACTCGACCGGCGGTGCGATTTTCATCAATTCGCAAAGCCCGACGTTTGACCGCGTGAAGGGCTATGCCCAGGCCAGCGTCGGAAACTTCGATGCCCGCGGCGTCGAGGGCGCGCTGAACGTGCCGGTCTCTCAGGATTTTGCGGTGCGCGCGGCGGGTTTCTACGCACGCCACGACAGCTATTACAACGATGTCGGTCCGTTCGATAACGATGCGGGCAAGCTTGACGAATGGGGCGGCAGGCTGGGCCTGAAGTGGGAACCGGGTTCGTTCCAGGCGCTCGCCAAGTTGCAGCTCAACGACCGGAAGACCGGCGGCTATGCCAACCGGCCCATCGCCGGGACGCAGTTCGGCGACTACCGCGTTGGCGACATCTACACGCTGAGCTACGACACGCCCACGAAGCTGCGCGAGCGGGCCTTGATCGCCAGCCTCGAACTGAAGCAGGAATTCGACAGCGGCATCGTGCTGCGCTCGCTCTCGGGCTATCAGTACAAGCGGATCAACGCGCTTACCGATGTCGATGCCTCGCAGGCACCGGTGCAGGTCGGCGGCGACATCAGCGAAGACTACTTCGCCGGGGAAAAGCAGTATTCTCAGGAATTCAACCTGATTTCGCCTACCGAAGGCCGCTTCGACTGGATCCTGGGTGCCTATTTCCAGCGCAACGACATCGACGTACGCATCCTCGACACGCAGGCCGGGTTCCCGACCTATATCGACCCTGTGAACAAGCGCACGACCACCGGTATCTTTGCGCAGGGCAATTACGAGATCACGCCCGACCTCGAATTCCAGCTCGGTGCGCGCTACTCGCACTACTCGGCATCGGGCAGCGGGCAAGTCGTGATCGGCGACGGTATCCCTGGCTTCCCGCCGGGCGGCATACCGGTTGCGGATCTTTCGGGCAGCCACAAGGACGGACTCGTCACCGGCAAGGTCGCGCTCAACTGGACCGTGTCGCCTGACAACCTGCTCTACGTATTCGCCGCGCGCGGGTACAAGCCGGGCGGGTTCAATTCAGAAACGTCGGAGTTCGACCCCGAAGTCGTCTGGAACTACGAGGCCGGCTGGAAGTCGACCTTGCTTGACGGGCACCTGCGGACCCAGATCAATGCGTTCTACAACGATTACAAGAACTTCCAGTTCGCAATCGTCGAACCATCGACCGGGTTTACCGGCGTGCAGAATATCGCGAAGGCAACGATCAAGGGTATCGAGGCGCAGGCACAGGGCCGGTTTGGCGGCCTGACGTTCGATGCCGGTGTTTCATACGTGGATTCGAACCTGGCCGGGCTGACTTTCGTCAATACGCGGGCGATTCCGCAAGGGACGCTTGGCCCGCAATGCCCGGTCGGCACGCCGTCCACGCCGCCGATCTGCTTCGATTACACCCCGGCGATCATCACCACGACGGGCGGGCCCAACCTCTATTCGCCCAAGTGGACATACAACCTTGGCGCGGCTTACGAGTTCTATCTGACCGACGCGATGACGCTGACGCCCCGCGTCAACTATTCGCATCAAAGCTCGCGCTTTACCTACCTGGCCTATTCGCCGGATTCCGACGTCATCGGCGCCCATGGATTGCTTTCGGCCAAGCTGACCCTCAGCAAGGACGACTGGTTCATCGAGGCCTATGGCAGCAACCTCGATAACAAGCGTTATATCGCCGGACAGACCGACTACACCGAATTTTACGGTGCACCGCGCGAATATGGCGTGCGGGTCGGGATGACCTTCTGATCGTCCGGGAGTCGTGAAAAAAATGGCATGAGCCGATGTCCACTTCGGCTCATGCCATTCCGGCGCATCACTTCCGCTCAAACCTGTGACGCCGCCGATGACGGCCTCCATTCCGATGCCAGGTTGAGGGTGCCTGGCACGGGGAGAGCCCTTAGAACCGCGCGATCGCGGATACGGTGATCAGCCGGGGCTGACCCAGTGTGCCGATCACGACGTCGCGCGGCGCGCCGGGAACGGCATCGCCGGGCCAGATCGACCCATCGGAGTAGTAGCCCTTGTCGAAGATGTTTTCGACGTTGAGGCGCAGTGTGTAACGCTCGCTCTCCACACCGATCGAGAAGTTCACCAGTTCATAGCCCGGATGCTTGGCGGTGTTTTCCTGGTTGAACCAGTACGGCCCCTTGCCGAGCAGTTCTGCCGAGCCGACCAGATCCCAAGTGTTGCTGATCGGCGCGTCGACATTGGCCGAAACGCTGAAGCTGTAATCCGAAATCCACGGCGGGGTCTTTCCGCTGACGTCGCTGGGCTGGCTGTTGACGTCGTTGACCAGGCTGCCGTCGCCGAATTCCGCCCAGACGCGGCCGAACCCGGCGTTCAGCGTCAGCCAGTCGTTGGCGCGGAAGTTCGCATCCGCCTCTACGCCATACTGCGTCGAACTGCCCGCATTCAGGATGTTTTCGACAACGCCGCCAATGGCGATCTGTTGTTGCAGTTCGAATTGCCGGTCGCTGTAATCGATGTAGTAGACCGCCGCGTTGAGGCTGAGCCGGCGGTCGAACGCCATCGTCTTGAAGCCCAGTTCGTAGTTGTCGACCGTTTCCTTGAAATAGGGGTTCAGAAGCGGGGTGCCGGCCGAATCGTAGAGGTTGAAGCCGCCCGGTTCGAAACCCTTGGCGTAGTTGGCATAGAGATGCGTGCCGCTCGGCATGAAGTACGAGACAGAGGCCTTGGGCAGCACTTCGGTCCCGCCTTGCTTCAGGTAGGGTACTCCGGTCGCATAAAGCTCGGCATTGCGGTCAAGCGTGTCCGAGCTCCAGTCGTCGATGCGCAGGCCCAGCCCCAGTTCGATCGCCCCGAGCTTGAGCGTCGTGGTGCCGAATGCGGCCCAGTGCTTCTTTTCGCGGTAGCGGTTTTCGAAGGGGAAGGGCACGCGCACCGTGGTCTCTTCTTCGAACGTCGGGGCGAAGACCGGGTCGCCGACGACGCCGTCGAGGATGTTGAGCGTATTGGACGGCGGGATCACCGCGGACAGGACGTCGGTCGTGCCGTAGAAGTTGGCGTAGCTCGACCAGTCGTTCTGCCAGACGCTGCGATAGCCGCCGATGATCCATTCGAAGTTGCTGTCGTTGTCCGACGTCAGGCGCACTTCATGGGTGTAGACCTTGGTCCATTCCGGTCGCACCAGGTCGAACCCGACTTCGCCCGATACGTCGAGGTCGGTCGTGTCCTTGCGCTTGGCATCGGTGTACGATGTCAGGTAGGTCGCTTCCACGCCGCCCAGGTCCCAGTTGACTTCGCCGCTGACACCGAAGGTCTTGCGCACCAGCCGCCCGGCGAAAGTCAGGTCGCGTTCGGGCGAATAGGTCAGGTTGCCCGGATCGTCGGCACGCCAGTTGTTGTTGCCGCCGTCCAGCTTGTTGTAGCGCGCGGTCAGGTAGATTTCGGCATCGGGCGACAGTTCGAACAGGGCCGAACCGCGCACGCCCCATTCCTCGCGCTCGTTGGGATGCTTGCGCCAGATTTCGGCCGAGTTCCCGGAATCGGGTACATATTCGGTGCCCGGCCCGACGAGGGGCAGCGGCCAGAGCGGTCCGTCCGCAAGGTTGGAACGACCGTTGAGGCGGGTGGGATCGCGGTCGAAAACGAAACCGTCGTCTTCGTTGCGATACCCGAACAGACGCAATGCGCCGATGCCGCCGATCGGCACGTTCACCGAACCGGACACGTTGATGAGGTTCTGCTCGCCCGCACGGATCTTGCCGTACCCTTCGAACGTGTCGAGTTCGGGCCGCTTGGTCACGAACTTGATGGCACCGCCGATATTGGAGCCGCCGTAAAGCGTGCCCTGCGGTCCTTTCAGCACTTCGAGCCGCTCGATCTCGCCAAATTCGGCCGAGGCGTCGGTGAAGATCTGCACGCCGTCGATGAAGAAGCCGACACCCAGCGTGTTGCCGAACGAGCCGACGCCGCGGATCGTGACGTTGGGGTTGCCGTCGGCGCGGGTGCTCATGTTGAGGTTGGTGACGCGCAGGCCGACGTCGTCGATGTTGTTGATTTCGTTCTGCTCAAGCGTTGCAGCCGTGATGACCGCGATGGATTCGGGGATTTCCTGCGTCGATTCCGCACGCTTGCGCGCCGTCACCACGATGGTGTTTTCCGAACGATCCTTCTTTGCCTTGGCGTCGTTGTCGTTCTGCACCTCGCTCTCGGTTTCCTGGGCCTGTGCCTGGGCCGGAACCAGCAGGGCAAAGGCGGAAACCCCCGCCAAGATAGCGCCTTGCCATTTGCAGAATTTTTTATTGCCAAGATTCTTTGGTGATCCCGTTATTTTCATCGCATCCTCCCAAGATACCGATTTGTCCGGATGCTTATTTATATAGGTCAAGTTGTGGTGGCGACTTTATCAGTGCAATCGGACGCGCCGGAATCTGCAACAGGCACATCTGGCGCCGCGCCGGCGTGGCGCGTGACTTGCCCATTTGCGCAAGTGAACGCAGGTCTGTGCAGGAATTGGCGTGCCCGCGTCCGCCGATCCCGCTAATGTCGAAGCCATCAGCAGCCAGCCCGACGCTGCTGCGGGGAGACGAATACACTCATGACGCAATTGCCGGACCAGCGCCCCGAAGGCGATCCCGACGCGCCTGAAGAGACGCGCGATTTCGTTTTCAACCAGACCATGATCCGCGTGAAGGATCCGGGCCGGTCGCTACGGTTCTATCAACACGTCCTGGGTATGACGCTGATCAAGGAAATCCCTTTTCCGGACATGGGTTTTACCCTTTATTTTCTAGGCTATGTGCGGGACGGCGACGATCTTCCCAGTGATGCCGACGGCCGCCTGAAATATGCCTTTGGCAAGCCCGCGATGCTGGAGTTGACGCACAACCACGGCACCGAGGACGAGGAAGGAGAGCCTTATCACGATGGCAATTCGGACCCGCGCGGCTTCGGCCACATCGGCCTTGCCGTGCCCGACGTCGAGGCCGCCTGCGCGCGGTTTGAAAAGCTGGGCGTGGAGTTCGTCAAGCGCCCGAATGACGGGAAGATGAAGGGTTTGGCGTTCATCAAGGATCCGGACGGGTACTGGATCGAAATCCTCAATCCCGCAAACAGCGCGCTGATCTGCGGGTCGTAGATTTACCAAATAATTTGAAGGGATGGGATAGAAAAATGAAGAATAGATATTCACCGATCGAAGGTCGCGCCGTAGAGCTGGACGACGTTGACTGGGTTCCCTTTCCCGACGCGCTGAGCGCGGGGGGAATCCGCTGGAAACTGTTGAACGTCGCGCCCGAACTGGGGTCGTGGGCGGCGATCTTCGATTGCCCGGCAGGCTCTTCGTTCAATAGCCATCACCATATCGGCCCGGGCGAATACCTGCTGACCAAGGGTCGCATGGAAGTGCGCGGCGGCAAGGACGACGGCGGCGAAACCGTCAACGCGCCTGCCTATGGGTACGAAGCGACGAGCGCGTTCCACGGCAAGACCTATTTTCCGGTCGACAGCGAATTCTACATGACCTTCCTAGGTCCGCTGCAGTTCGTGGACGAATCCGGCGGCAAGACGCATGCCCTGGTGACCTGGGACGTGGTGCAGCATGCCTGGGATGGAGCGCAAGCTGCCTGACGAATTGCCAGATGGGTTGCTGGCCGAACTGAAGACCATTGTCGGGCGGCGTTACGTGCTGGGCCATCGGGCCCGCAGCAGTCGGTTCAACACGGGTTACCGGGTCGGCGGCGGCGATCTTGCCGCCGTCGTCCGGCCCGGCACGCTGGTCGAACTGTGGCGGGCGGCAAAAGCCTGTACCGCGCGCGGCACGATCCTGATCGTGCAGGCCGCGAACACGTCGCTGACGGGCGGATCGACCCCATTTGGGGAGTATGACCGGCCGGTCGTGCTGATTTCCACGACCCGGATCGAGGGCGTCATTCCGATTTCCGGAGGGCATGAGGCGATCTGCCTTGCGGGCAGCACGCTGACGCAGCTTGAAAAGGCGATCCGCCCGCTGGGCCGCATGCCGCATTCGGTCATCGGATCGTCGTGCATCGGCGCGTCGGTCGTGGGCGGCATCTGCAACAATTCGGGTGGTGCGTTGGTGCGACGCGGCCCGGCCTATACCGCGCAAAGCCTTTATGCGCGCATCGATGCGCAGGGCGAGCTGGAACTGGTCAACCGTCTTGGACGCGACCTTGGCAATTCGCCGGAAGAAATCCTGTCCGCGCTCGATTCCGGAGATACGGGGCAAGACACCTCGCGCGCCGAATTTGGCGATCCGCCCCCCGATTATGCCGAACACCTACGCGAACCGGCCGCCACGCCCGCACGCTACAATGCCGATGCGCAAAGGTTGCAAGAGGCATCGGGCTGTGCGGGCAAGCTAATCGTCTTTGCCGTAAGGGTTCCGACGTTCCCGGCACCGAAGCAGGAAAGAAGCTTTATAGTCGGGTCCAATTCGCGGGACCACCTGGCCGTGCTGCGCCGGGCCATGCTGGACGGCCTGCATCCGCTGCCGTCGGTTTGCGAATACATGCATCGCAGCGCGAGCGACCTGGCCGCAAGCCACGGGCGGGACATCTGCATGACACTGTCGCTGTTCGGGCCGTCGGCCATGCCGCGGTTGCTGGAAGTGCAAAAGCGGGTCGATACCGCAGGCCGCCGGATCGGGTTGGGAGAGCATCTTGCAGGTCGCGTATCGCAAAAGATTTCGCAGGCGGGTGGTCACCTGCTGCCCAGACCGATCAGGCGCTTCGTCGATGCGTTCGAACACGTCCTGCTGGTGACGGCCGACGACGACGGGATCGAGAGGTTGCGCGATCTTCTGGAAACGGCATGCCGCAACCCCGGCATGGAATTCCTGGCGATGACGGAAGACGAAGCCGGCGCGGCTTTCCGGCTGCGGTTCGCCAGTGCCGGGGCGACCGTGCGGCTACGCGACATGGCGGGCAACTCGGAGCTGGCAGCGCTCGACATCGCCTTGCCGCGCAACGCGCTCGACTGGTTCCTCGATCTTCCGCCCGAACTGGAACGGCAAGTGCTGGACCGGGCCATTTACGGCCACTTCCTGTGCTACGTTTTCCATCTCGACTACGTCTTGAAGCCGGGCTTCGCGCGCGAGGATTTCGAACGCGGCATGAAGGAACTGGTCGAAGAGAGGGGCGGGCGCATGCCGGCGGAGCATAACTTCGGCCATCTCTACAAGGCACCCGACCACGTCGCGCAGTTCTACCGGAAGCTCGACCCCACAAATTCGCTCAACCCCGGCATCGGCCGCACATCCCGGAAAAAGGCGTGGGCCCAGTGATTTCGTCAGCACCGACGATCGGAGTTGGATACCGTAGCAATTTGACATAAGTTACATTCATCAAAGAGCCGCAAAGAACGGCATTGATAGGGAGAGACACGATGAAAGGCTCGATCGACCAGGTAAGTTGGTCCACATGCGATTTCCCTTCGCGGGAACGTTACGATGCCTGGGTCGACGCACTGAACCAGACTTATGGAAGCTGGACCGCCGATTTTCCGAACGTTACCGATTTCGGTGCCCGTGTCCGGGGCAGCAGGCTGCCCGGACTGTCGCTGGTCGAATGCCAGTGCGATCCTTGCGGCGCGACCCGCAGCCGCGCCGATATCTCCGCGATCGAGAGTGAGCAGCTGACGATCCAGCTCGTGCTGTCGGGCAAGGAGTACATGAAGCTGGGCAACCAGGAAGCGATGCTGTCGCGCGGTGACGTGTTCGTCTGGGACAACACGCAGCCCATGCAGTTTTCCGTGATCGAGCCGCTGCACAAGATGTCGCTCGTCGTACCGCTCGATCGGCTCAAGAACTGGGTGCCGAGCGGCTGGCGCGATCTGCCTCGTCACCTGAAAAGCGGCGAACCCAATGCCGCGCTTCTGGGCAATTACGTGCGCTCGCTGACCGAAATCGACTTCAGCAAGAACCCCATGCGATACAATGCCCTGATCGAGGCGGCGATCGCCATTCTGGTCGCACCCATCGCCCAGCGCGAGAGCGATCAGAGCCACCGGCTGGCGCAGCTGGAAACCGTCAAGGCCAAGATAGAGCCGATGCTGCGCGATCCCGACCTCGACCTCGAGATGATCGCCGCTCGCAACTGCATTTCGCTGCGGTATCTCCACTGGCTGTTCGAAGGCGGCGACACCACCCCGTGGCGCTATGTCGTCCAGAAACGGCTCGAAGGGTGCATGCGCGACCTGCAGAACCCTGAACAACGGCACCGCAGCGTGACCGACATCGCGTTTTCGTGGGGCTTTTCGAATTCCGCGCATTTCGGCCGCAAGCTGAAGGCCGCCTACGGCCTTTCGCCCACCGAACTGCGCCGCGCCGCTTACAGCGTGAACTGAGCGCGCGGCGGCAATCGCAGGCGTTACATTAATCGACCAACTCGCTTGCACTCACCGTCGCGTGGAACGCGGCCCAATCTGCGACGGTGAACCCCGAAAAACATAGTTTCGAGGGGAGAAGTCGATGTCGAAGGTATGCACGAACAGGCGAAGACCGCTTCATGCCGGGACCGCGCTTGCGGGGCTGCTGGCCGTAGTTGCCCTGCCCGAGGTCGGTCTGGCGCAGGACCGCGAGGAAGAAGAGCTTCAGGACTTTGCGCCGGGCATGATCGTCGTGACGGCGCGCAAGCGGGCTGAAACCACGCTGGAAGTGCCGGAAAGCGTCGCCGCCTTTGGCGCAGAAACGCTGGAACGTGCCAACATCGAGGATATCGACGACGTCGGTCTGGCCGTTCCCAACCTGCAGTTGAGCACGCGCGCCGACGGTTTTCCCAACGTGACCGTGCGCGGCCTTGGCGGGTTCGGCAACACGCAGGGCGTAGGCTTCTATCTCGACGACGTGCAATTGTTCGGCGATGCGTCCTCCCGCTTCGGCGATCTTGAGCGGATCGAGGTGCTGAAAGGTCCGCAGGGTATCCTTTACGGCGGATCGAACATCGGCGGTGCCGTGAAGTTCGTGAGTGCAAGGCCCGAACCCGGCCTGTTCGAAGGGCGGGTGGCGGCCAAGGCCGGGACCGACAACTATTTCGACGGTGAGCTGGAGCTTAACCTGCCGCTTGGCGACAACTGGGCTTTCAAGATCTTCGGCTTTGCGGAAACGGACGACGGCTATCTCATCAATCCTCGCACGCCGCGCGAAAATGGCCAGCGTGCCGATGCCGGCAAGGATATCGGCCACCGCGAACAATATGGCGTGCGCGGCGCGCTTTACGGTGAGCTGGCGGGCGGGACCGAGATTTACCTGACGGCGCGCTACAACGATTATGATGGCCCCAACAACGCCTGGGTCCGCGAGACGGATACCGACTTCGGATATTCGCGGCTGATCGATCTCAGCTACAACCCGCGCAACGAGCGTGAGACGTTCGGGCTGACCGGGCATCTGGATGTCCCGCTGGGCAACTTGAGCCTGCAATCGATCACGTCCTACACCGACACGTCGTCGCGCCGCGAAACCGATCTCGATATCCAGAACGAATTCGTGCTCGACCTCGTCCGGCCCGAAGAATTCCAGGCTTTCACGCAAGAACTGCGCCTGTCGTCCGACGATGCCGGTCCGTTCGTCTGGCAGTTGGGCGCATACTACCTGGACCTGAAGCGCGATCTCGATTCCACGCTGCTGATCCGGGAGGCCTTCTGCTATCTCGATCCGGGCACTTGCGATCCGCTCAGCCAGGACGATGACGTTCTTCTGGCCGAAGTTCCCTTCGAAATCAGCCGCCGCGACCGCGAGCAGATGGCCGCCTTCGTCAACGCGTCATATTCCTTCGGCCAGTTCGAATTGAGCGGCGGGCTGCGCGTCGACAATACGAAGACCGGCCGCGACAATCTCGACACCGGTTTTTCGGGCAAGAACGAGGAAACGGTCGTGCTGGGCCGGGCGTCGATCGCATGGCAGGACCCGGCCGAAACGACGCTGCTTTACGCGACATTCTCGCAAGGGTTCGAACCGGCCGATTTCTCGCTTTCGAACCTTACGGGCGCGAACGCGCTGCTGGGCTACGGCAAGGAAACGGCGGACCAGATCGAGATCGGATATAAAGGACGCCTGCTCGACAACTCGCTGTTCCTGACCATTGCCGCGTTCTACATCGATTACAAGGATCGCCAGTTCGAATTGCAGGCGGCAGACCCGGAAACGGGCGGCTTTGTCGAAGGCGTGGTCAACGTCGGGGATTCGACCCAGATGGGCATCGAATTCGACCTGACCTGGCAATTGACCGACAACCTGACCCTGTCGGGCGGGGCCGGTTACATCGATGCCGAATGGGACGACGGGACGATTTCGCCGACATCGGGGCGCGACTTGTCCGGCGTGCAGCCGCCCAACGTCGCGAAGTGGAGCGGCAGTGCCGCGCTAGAGTATGAAGGCGACCTGGGATCGAACGAGTTCTTCGTGCGCGGACAGGCGCGTTACAAGGGCAAGAGTTCGACCAATGCGCAGTTTTTCGACGTGCCGGGCGATGATTATCCGGTCTTCGAAAACCCGTCCTACTTCGTGGTCGATCTCGCCACGGGTATCGATTTCGGCGGGTTGAACGTCGGCGCGCGGGTCGAGAACCTGTTCGACAAGCGTTACTTCAACGACTTGCAGGAATTCCCTAACTTTGCAGGCGGCCTCAATCCCGGCGAACCGGGGCAGATCATCATCGGCACGCTGGGCCAGACGCGGCGCTTTATCGCGTCGGTCGGGTTCGAGTTCTGACCGCCGAACGGACCACATGAAAAGAGCGCCTTGCACGAGGGTTCGTGCAAGGCGCTCTTCATAAAACCGTATCGGCGACGTGTTAGCCGGCTGGTTTCGGTTCCAGCACGAGGTGGCCGATGGCCGTGTTGGAACAGGGGATGTGGTAATGCCGGTGCAGGCACCGCGTCTTTTTGCCAAGCGCGCCGCGCATGATCAGCCACATGACCATCTCGATGCCTTCGGTGCCGGTCTCACGGATATATTCGATATGCTCGATCCAGCGGGCCTCGTCGGTATCGCCGATCAGCAGGTCCATGAATTTGTTGTCCCACTCCCGGTTCAGCAGGCCGGCGCGCGGGCCTTGCAGCTGGTGGCTCATCCCGCCGGTACCCCAGATCTGGACGTTGAGGTCTTCGGGGAAGCTTTCCACCGCGCGGCCGATCGCCTCGCCCAGTGCCCAGCAGCGATTGCCCGAAGGGACGGGGTAGGTCACGACGTTGACGGCCAACGGGATCACCCTGGCCGGCCACTCGTCGGGCGTTCCAAACATCATCGAAAGCGGCACGGTCAATCCGTGGTCCACTTCCATCTCGTTGATGATCGTCATGTCGAATTCGTCGAGGATCAGGCTCTGCGCGATATGCCAGGCAAGGTCGGGATGCCCTTCCACGTCGGGCACGGGGCGGGGACCGAACCCTTCATCGGCGGATTTGTAGCTTTCGCCGCAGCCGATCGCGAAAGTCGGCACGATCTTCATGTCGAAGGCAGAGGCGTGGTCGTTGTAGACCAGGATGACGACGTCGGGCTTTTCCTGCTTTTCGAAATCCTTCGTCCATTCGTAACCGGCGAAGATCGGGCCGAAATAGTCGTCGCCCGTCTTGCCCTGGTCGACCGCCATGCCCAGCAAGGGCACGTGGCTGGATGCGATGCCTGCGGTGATGCGTGCCATCAGTATTTTCCCTTGATCGAGCGGACACCTTCGGGCGAACGCCCGCCTGCGGCCATCATCGCCTTGTAGTCCTCGAAATTGTGCTCGGTCATGCTCGACACGGCCTCGGCAAAGGACAGGCCATCCGTCGAGATGATCTTGGAAAGGAAATAGATGTTCCCGCCCATGTCGAGCAGCGCGTTGTAATCGCGGTCGAGGATCGCCTGCCGGGCTTCTTCCGACAGGTTCCATTCTTCGAGGTAGGCGCGTTCGTCAGCCTTGAAGCGTTCGCGGTTCTCCGGCTTCATCAGGCTCATCGCGCACTGGTTGATGTGGTATCCCTTGCGAGCGCGGGCGGCGGTGAAGACCCTTGTACCGGGCACGTCTTCGAACTGTTCGAGATACGCGTGAATGTCGGTAATGCGTTTTCGTTCAGTCATGACCGCTCCTTTCGCAGGTTTGAGAGACGCAAAAGGCGCGCGGCACCGGGCCGCGCGCCTTTCGGTCAGTTCAGAGCTCAGCTCTTGGAGCGCCAGCCGTCAGCATAGCTATCGCGCGCCACTTCCGAATAGGGCGTCGGGGAAACGATCGCCTTGATCTCGGTCTGGACGTGCGGTTCGACGGTGGGCTTCGACGTGCCGCCATCGGGCTCGCCCCACAGCAGGGTCACTTCGGTGCCCGGCTCGGCCACGCTCTCGTCGACAATGGCCAGCGCCAGGAAACGGCCCGCGTTCACGGTATAGCCGATCCAGGTCGAGATACCGACGGTCTTGCCGTCCTTCAGCACCGCGTCATAGGGGTGCATGGCATAGACCGCGCTCGGGAATTCGAGGAACTTCGCCTTGTCGCCGGTCTGCAGCATCGAGCTCATCACGCGCACGATGTCCGCGTTGTCGAGAGCCAGCGTCACCTTGCGGCGCTTGGGCTGCTTGTCCAGCTTCTCAAGCGCTTCGCGGCCGATGAAGTCGTGGTCGAACTTGACCATGATGCCATAGCCCAGGTCCCACGGCGTGAGGTAGTAGTCCTCGATGTTGTCGGACACGAACGACCCGCCGAGCGAGCACATGCCGGGGTAGGACTTGCCCTTCATCCATTCGCGGAAGCCCTTGGTGCCTTCGCCGGTGTAGACGGCGGGCAGGGGCGAGGGGATCCAGCCCGATTCCAGCGTGTTCGACGAATAAGTGCGGCCGCCGACCAGCGTGAGGCCATCGTCCTTGCCGGCCTCGACCAAGGCCGAGTGGACCGCGTCGTAGTCCTTCCAGGGGCCGAACAGTTCGTAGCCCGGCTGACCGGCCATGCCGTGGCGCAGGGCGCGCACTTCGACGCCGTTGATCATGATCGGGGCCATGCGGAAGAACTTCAGGTCAGGCGGGGTCTGGCCCATCGCCTTTTCCAGGATCTTCATGGCGTTGGGGCCCTGAAGCTGGAAGCGATAGTTGCGGCGATAGCCCTTTTCCGCTTCGGGACGGGCGGCGGTGCGTTCGTCACGTTCGACCTGGACGTCCCACTTGCCGGTGGCGGCGTGGTATTCGACCCATTCGATCGAGGGCGCACGACCGACCAGTTCGAACTTGTTCTCTTCAAGGTAGAACAGGATCACGTCGCCGATGACATAGCCTTCGGGGGTGACGGGGGCGAACTGCTTGGCCTGGTTGGGCTTGAAGTTCTTGAAGCTGTTGGGGGCAAGATAGGCCAGCATCTCGAACGCGTCGGGACCGGTCACCAGCAGGTCGACCATGTGGTACGACTGGTTGAAGAGCACGGCGGTTTCGGCCCATGCGCGCTGTTCGTCGCGCCAGTTGGAAAATTCGCCGGGGACGCCGGGATAGACGTTGGGGCCAACCTGCTGGTTGCGCAGGAATTCGACCGTGTTGCCAGCCTCGGCCAGCTTCTGTTCAAGCGATTGATCAGTCATTCAAACCTCTCCTAGGGAAAACGAAAATTTCAAACTCAGGTGTTCGTCACCGCCAGCCACTCTTGCAGCACAGCGTTGAATTTTTTTGGCTTTTCCGCCGGAAGCATGTGCCCTGCGCCGGGTACAATGCGCAGAACGCAATCGGGAATCGCGGCCGCGATCGCCTCGTGCTGGGCAGGGGGCGACCAGGCGTCCTGCTCGCCCGTTACCGAAAGGGCAGGGCAGGTCATTGCGGCCAGAACGTCGTCGACCGAAGGGCGGGATAGCAGCGCCTCGATCTGAGCTTCGTAAGTTTCGATACCGGCATCGAGGCACATGGCGCGCAGGTCCGCGTAAAGCGCGCTGTCCTTGCGGGCCTCCGTGCCCAGCATCGGTGGCAGCCACGCATCGATCAGCGCGCCCATACCCTCGCTGTGGCCCAGGTCGCGCAGGGCATGACGTTTGTCCGCTTCGCCCGGCTGAACCGGATGAACGCCGGTATCGGCCAGGGCAATGCCCATCACGCGGTCTGGTGCCATCCGCAGGATTTCCAGTGCCACGCGCGCGCCCATCGAATGGCCGACCAGCATGAACCGTTCGGGCAGTCGCGCCAGTGCATAGTCGGCCATGTCGGCCATGCGCCGTGCGCCGCCGTAGAACCCGTCCACCACCTGCGCACCGACAGCGATCTGCCCGGCGAACATGCGCGAATCGCACATCAGGCCGGGCAGGATCGCAACGGGTGCGAGGGCAATAAACTTCGTATCCATGAATATTTCATCTATACGAAGTAGACTCGATCCGCTAGAGGAAAAATCACCAGGGGCCGCGCGATCGGGCGCAGGCCGCCGACGCCAGCCCGACGGGCGGCCATGGAGAGAGCGAATGTCGAAGCCGGAGATTCACCCGAACTGGAGCCGCCCTGCCGAAGTGATGACGGACGGCTTTTCGATCGAGATCACGGCCAAGGACGTCGAATCCCTGCGCGAAGCCGCACCCGGCATTCCCGGCGACCATCCCGTCGCGATCACGTTTCTTCCCGGTGAGGATTTCGCCGCCCGGATCGCCGCGACCAAGGCCGTGCGCGAACTCGGCTTTGAGCCGATGCCGCACTTCTCCGCCCGCCGGATCGCGTCGGTGCAGGAATTCGAGGACTATCTGAACGCCGTTGTCGAACAGGCGGGCGTCAAGCGTTGCTTCGTGATCGCGGGCGATCCGTCCGAAGCCGAAGGGCCGTTCGACGACAGTTCCTCCCTCATCGCCAGCGGCGCGTTCGAGCGCGCGGGCATTAAGGCCATCGGCATCGGCGGGCATCCCGAAGGCCATCCGAACATGACCGAGGCACAGTGCTGGCAGGTGCTGAAGGACAAGTGCGCGATGATCGAGGCGCGCGGCATGGCCCCGCTTATCGTCACGCAGTTCGCCTTCGATGCAGAGCGCGTGCTGGACTGGCTGCTGGAACTGCGCCGCCGCGGCATTTCCGATCCGGTCAGGCTTGGCGTGCCCGGCCCGGCAGGGATAAAGACGCTCATGCGCTTTGCCGCGCGCTGCGGGGTAGGGGCATCGGCGTCGGTTCTGTCCAAGTACGGCATTTCCATCGGCAAGCTGATCGGCACTGCCGGGCCGGACAAGCTGGTCGATGCCATTGCCAACGGGCTCACGCCGGAGCATGGCCCGGTCCGCCTGCATTTCTACCCCTTTGGCGGCGTGCCCAAGACCGTTGCCTGGATAAACGAATACGCCGCTGCCCACTGATCGGATCGGCACGAAAGACAAGAACAAGTCAGGAGAATGACCTCGTGAGCCTGTGTATCCTTACCCTGCAATGCGACGACCGCCGCGGTCTCGTGTCCGATGTCGCCGGATTCCTCGCCGCGCAGGGCTGCAACATCGTCGATGCGCAGCAGTACAACGATCAGGACAACGACCGCTTCTTCATGCGCGTGGAGTTCGAGGCCGAGGACGATACCCAGGTGCGCGACGCCTTTGCCCGTCAGCCTGTCGCGGCCGATGCGCAGTGGGAACTGCGCCGCAAGGATCGCCCGCGCAAGGTGCTGCTGATGGTCAGCAAGTTCGACCACTGCCTTGGCGACCTGCTTTACCGCAACCGCATCGGCGAACTGGACATGGACGTGGTCGGCATCGTGTCGAACCACCCGCAAAGCGCGCTGAAAATCTCGATGGTTGGCGACGTGCGCTATCACCACCTGCCGATCACGAAAGACACGAAGCCCCAGCAGGAAGCGCAGATCAAGCAGATCGTCGACGAAACCGGCGCCGAACTGGTGGTGCTGGCCCGTTACATGCAAATCCTGTCGGACGACATGGCCCGGTTCCTGTCGGGCCGGTGCATCAATATCCACCACTCGTTCCTGCCCGGTTTCAAGGGCGCGAAGCCCTATCACCAGGCGCACGAACGCGGGGTGAAGATGATCGGCGCGACGGCGCACTACGTGACCGCCGATCTCGACGAAGGGCCGATCATCCATCAGGACGTGGAGGCGATCAGCCATGCCGACACGCCCGACGACCTGGTTCGCAAGGGCCGCGATATCGAACGCCGCGTGCTGGCGACCGCGGTGCGCCACCATCTCGACGGCCGCGTCTTCCTGAACGGTGCGCGCACGGTCGTCTTCAAGGCATAGCGCGATCATGGCGACGGCACCCGAAACCCAGGCGGTCACGCTGATCGACGGCAAGGCGATTGCCGCCCGGCTGCTGGAAACGACCCGCGCCGAGGTGGAGGCCATCGTCGCCGCCCATGGCACGGCACCGGGCCTTGCTGTCGTCCTCGTCGGCAACGATCCGGCGAGCGAGGTCTATGTCGGGCGCAAGATCGCGCAGTGCCGCAAGGCCGGTATCCGCTCTATCGAAAAACGCCTGCCCGCCGATACGGACGAGGGCACTCTGCTCGCTCTGATCGACGAGATGAACGCCGATGACGCCATCGACGGCATCCTGATCCAGCTGCCCCTGCCGCGCGGGATCGACGCGTCGCTGGTGCTGGACCGGATCAGCCCGGCCAAGGACGTCGACGGGTTCCACCCCGTGAATGTTGGGCGCTTGTCATCGGGCACGGGCGGGCTGGTGCCGTGTACGCCGCTGGGCATCATGATGCTGCTCGATACCGTGATCAGCGATTATCGCGGTCTCAACGTCGTGGTGATCGGCAAATCGAACATCGTGGGCAAGCCGGTCTCGATGCTCCTGCTGGAGCGGGAAGCGACGGTTACCGTCACGCATATCGAAACGCGCAACCTGCCCGATATCGCGCGCCAGGCCGATGTGATCGTCGCTGCCGCGGGGGCACCGCATCTGGTGCGCGGATACTGGGTAAAGCCGGGGGCCGTGGTGATCGACGTGGGGATCACCCGCGTGACCGATGCCGATGGCACGACGCGCCTTCTTGGCGACTGTGCGACGCACGAATTGTCCCATGCCGCCGCCGTCACGCCGGTGCCGGGCGGGGTGGGGCCGATGACGATCGCCTGCCTTCTGTCCAACACCGTGCGGGCCGCCCGGATCGCGCGCGATGCTTGATACGATGCGCCCCGAACCCGGCCAGGCTGCCGCGAAAGTTTCCTGCCGGACCCGCGTGCGGGTGAAGGACCTGCCGCTTCTGGCCGATATCGGCATCAACCCCGACGAGATCGGCCGCCGCCAGCCATTGGTCATCACGGTCGAGCTCGAACTGGACGGTGCGCCCATCGACGGCATCGGCGACACCGTCGATTATCGCCGCATCGCCTCTGCGGCCGAGGAACTGGCACTTGTCCATATTCCCCTGATCGAAACTTTCGCGCAGGAACTGGGCCGTCGCTGTCTGGCCATGGCAGGTGTGATCCATGCCCGCGTGGCCATCGACAAGCCGTTCGCGATCACGCGCGGCATGGCCGGGGTAGAGGTGGAAATGACAAGAGAGAGCGAGGCCTCGACATGACCCATATCAAGACCACGCACGTCGGATCGATGCCGCGCGGCGAGGAACTGACCCCGCTGCTCCTGGCCCGCGATGCGGGCAAGCCCTACGACGCAGAGGAATTCGACCGCGTCGTCGGCAAGGCGGTGGAAGAGGTCGTGGCCCTTCAGAAGCGTTGCGGCGTCGACGTGATGAGCGACGGCGAGCTCGGCAAGGTCGGCTATTCGACCTACATGATCGAGCGCCTCTCCGGCTTTGGCGGACATACCGACCGCAAGCCTGCCGCCGACCTGGCCGAAGTGCCCGGCCTTGCGAAGAAGCTTTCGGCGATCATGGGCAGCCAGGAATTCGTCCGCGCATCGTGCATCGGTCCGGTGGAACTGGTGACGCTGCAGCCGCTGCACGACGATATCCGCCGCTTCCGCTCCGCGCTGGACAAGAACGGCGATGGGGCCGAGGCTTTCCTCAATGCAGCGTCGCCGGGCCTTATCACCGCGTTCCAGGTGAACCGCCACTATCCCGATCACGAAACCTATCTCGCCGCGCTGGTCGATGCCATGCGTGAGGAATACGAGACGATCGTCGATGCGGGCTTCCTGCTGCAGCTTGACTGCCCCGACCTCGCGATGAGCCGGCACACCGGCTATCAGGACATGAGCGAGGCCGAGTTCGTCAAGGTGGCCGAAGCGAATGTCGAGGCGCTGAACGCGGCCACCGCGAATATCCCGCCCGAAAAGATGCGCATGCACGTCTGCTGGGGCAATTACGAAGGGCCGCACGATCACGACATCGCGCTGCAAAAGATCATCGGCACGGTGCTGAAGGCCCGTCCCGCCACCGTCCTGTTCGAGGCGGCGAACCCGCGCCATGAACACGAATGGACGGTCTGGCGCGACGCCTCGATCCCCGATGACAAGGTGCTGGCCCCCGGCGTGATCGACACCTGTTCAAACTATGTCGAGCATCCCGAACTCATCGCCCAGCGGATCGAAAGGTTCGCGGGCATCGTCGGGGCCGACCGCGTCGTTGCCAGCACCGATTGCGGCTTCGGCACGTTCGCCGGATACGGCAAGATCGATCCGCTGGTGACCGAAAAGAAGCTGAAGGCCCTGCGCCAGGGTGCCGACATTGCGGGCGACCGTCTGTGACTGAGGCTGAACGCATCGCGATCGAACATGCCTGTGCCAGGCTGGTCGCGCTCTATGCCAACCTCAATGACGAGGCGCGCTGGGACGATGTCGCCTCGCTTTACGCGCCCGACGGTTCGATGACCCGCCCGACCGCGCCGGACGAACCCATCGTCGGGCGCGAGGCGATTGCGGCCGCGTTCAAGGCGCGCCCGGCCCGCAAGACGCGGCATATCTGCAGCAACGTCGTGATCGACGCGCTTTCGCCGACAGAGGCGAAAGGCGTGAGCGCGATGGCCCTGTTCACCCCCGATGCGCCGCCCAAGCTGGGCTCGTTCCACGACGACTTCGTGTTGATGGACGGGCGCTGGCTCTTTGCACGGCGGCGGGGTTCGCTTAGCTTCTGACCAGATGGCAAGCACGTCGCCAAACCCGGTCAAATCCGCACTGCGCACGCTGGACGTGATCGAATTCGTCGTGGCGTTCGGCCATGGCGCGGCGGCAAAGGATATTGCCAGCGGCCTTGGCATCCCGGTTTCCAGCTTGTCCTACCTGCTCGCCACGTTGAGCGAGCGGGGTTACTTGCAACGCGACGGCAGACGCTATTTCCCCGGCCCCAGCCTTGAGCGCCTGCGCACGCCCAATGCGCGCCTGTCGATCGAGGATCGCGTCGCCCCGATCGTGCGCGCGATCACCGCGCAGATCGACGAGACGACCTCGTTCATGGTGCTTGATGGGTGGGAGGCGCGCATCGTGTCGACCGTCGCCAGCGCGCAGGCGCTGCGCTATGCGATAGATCCGGGAGAACGCAAGCCGCTGCACACGCTGGCGGGCGGCAAGGCGATCCTCTGCTTGCTGGGAGAGCGCGAAATCGCGGCCTACCTGGCAGAGACCGAGGGCGAGCGCGAACAGGTGACCGACAAGACGATCGTAGATGCCGATGCGCTGGCCCGCGATATCGCGCTCTCGCAGGAGAGGGGCTTTACCCTTGCGATAGAGGAAAGCACGCCCGGCATTTGTTCGATAGGGCGCGGGGTGCGCTTGCCCAACGGGCAGATCGGTGCGTTCGGCGTCGCGGTGCCAACCATCCGCTATAACGACGCCCTGCTCGAACAGGCGCGGGTCGCCCTCGTGCGGGCTTGCGAGGCGCTCGAGAGCTGAGTTCCTTCAGCCGCGTTTGCGACCGGCTCGCATATCCGCAGATCAGACATGAAAAAGGGGCCGCGACTTTTCAGCCGCGGCCCCCTTTTTTTCACGTTAGCCGAACTCAGTAATCGAAGCGGACCGACAGGCCGATCTTGCGAACCGAATTGAGGCCGAAACGCTGATTGTAGGTCAGCACACCATCGTTGTTCTCACCGGAATCGGTGCTGATATTCACCGGCACGAATTCGTTGGTGCAATTGTTGCAGAACAGGCTGGCCCTGATCCCTTGGGCAAGTTCCGCGCCGAAGCTGACGCCGAAGATGTCGACCGGGCCGACTTGCGCGCCGGGGATGGCGTTGATCTGATAATTGATGCCGGAGCGGTGATACCAGTTGCCCTCGATGAACGGCACGATGTCACCGCCCACAGGGAACTTGTAGATCGCCTGCATGGTCGTCGTCAGGTGGGGCGACAGCGGCAGGTCGTTACCCCCGGCATCGAACGTGCCGTCGACCGCGCAGGATGCATCGGGCTGACCCAGATAGCACTGCGCGCCGGCAAAGCTGTCGAACTTCGCATCGAGGAACGTTGCCGAACCGTTGATGGTCAAGCCTTCGACCGGCCGTGCGGACAGGCTGACTTCGGCACCCTGCGTGGTGACCTTGGCAGCGTTCTGGACGACGTAGGTCAAGAGATCCTGGTTGAAGGACTGGACCTGGAAGTCGTCGAACTTCGTACGGAATGCCGAAACGTTGAACGTCACCGCGTCGTTGAACAGCGTGGTCTTCACGCCGACTTCGAAGGCGTCGGACGTTTCGGGATCGATCGGACGAACCGCGGGGATTCCATCAGGACCGGCAATGGCCGACGTGTTGAAACCCGGACCCTTGTAGCCACGACCGTAGAAGCCGTAGATCATGATGTCGGGGGTCGGTTCGTACTGTCCGCCGACCTTCCAGCTGAAGTTCGTGTTGCTGGTCTCGCCCGTGAAGACACCGGGAAGAACGCCAAGGCCGATGAACGACTTGATCTGTCCCTGATCGACCGAAAGCTCCACCTCGTCGCGGGTCACGCGTGCGCCAGCAAACACTTCGAAAGTGTCCGACAGTTCATAGGTCAGCTGGCCGAAGCCTGCATAGCTGGTGGCATCCTGCGTCGCGAAATAGGAACGGCCCAGGAAGAAGTCGTTGCTGCGCGAACAGTTGGGCGGTCCGCCGGGCGCAGCCGTCGCGCCCACGCAGAACGGGAAGCGGGGCAGGAGAAAGCCCGGAAGGCCCGCGTTGCCGAACAGGGCATTGCTGGTGTCGAGCTTCGATTCGAAATAATAGACCCCGGCCTGACCCGTCAGCGGCCCGTCACCGGGAAGCGAAATACGCAGTTCGTTCGAGAACTGGTCGTAATGGGTGTCGGAATAATTGGTGTTCACTTCAGGCGCGGGAACGCCATCGACATCCAGGTTCTGTTGATTGTCGAAATAGCGCCATGCAAAGGTGTTCGAAATCTCGAAACCCGAAGCGAATTCGTAGCTGAGCACGGCCTGCGCCCCGCCAACGTCGGAATCGAGGTAGTAACCGCCGTCGGCCGCATTCAGGAAGTTTTCGTCCGAGGGCGTGACACCGGCGTCCAGAACCATCTGTTCGCGCGGGCTGCCATCGCCGAATTCACGGAAAGTCGTGTTGAAGCGGTTGAGCCCGGTCCGGATCCGGTTGTAATCGCCGATCAGGTAAAGCGAAAATCCGCCATCGGTTTCGTAGAGGTACTTCGCCTTCAGCTGAACATGCTGATCCGAATCGTAATTCTTGCGCGGTGCATCGACGAACGGGATCGTGCCGCCCTGCTGGGTGGCGACCTGCGTTACCGGCGACGACTGATCGGCGTAAAGCACGTTCAGCCTGAGCGCCGAATTGGCCGAGACCGGGATGTTCACGACCTGCTTGGCGATAACGGCAGGGGCATCGCGATCGGCGCCGGGCGTCGCGCGGTTGGCGAATTCGAGTTCGGTGCTGCCCGAGAAATAGCCGATTTCCGGCTTTGCCGTCACGATGTTGAGCAGGCCAGCCGACGCGTTCTTGCCGAACAGCAGCCCTTGCGGACCGTTCAGCACTTCGACGCGCTCCACATCGTAGAGCAGCGGAATGCCAAGGTCCGGGCGGCCCAGGTTCACGTCGTCGAGAGCGAGTGCGACGCTGGTGTCGATCGTGTTGGCGAAGGCAAGTGTGCCGACGCCGCGGACCGCAAAGTTGTTATCCGCGCCGACCTGAAGGCTGGGGGCGGCAACGGCAAGGCCGCCGAGATCGTTGATCTGGCGCGATTCAAGGCTGTCGGCCGTGACCGCCGTGAGGCTGACCGGCACGTCCTGCAGGTTCTGTGCCCGGCGCTGGGCGGTGACGATGATGATGCCTTCCGAAACGGCTTCGTCGTCTGCCTGTCCTTGCGTGTCCTGGGCGTAGGCTGGGCTTGTGGCGGCACTCGCGGCCATCAAGGCCACGAAAAGCGCCCGGCGCGAAGCCGGTTGCGCGGATAGTTTCTTTGTCAAAAGATTCCCTCTCATTACAACGTACGCGCAGGACTGTTGTCTGACCGCATTCGTGCAAGTGGCCTTACCGGAGTCATCTGCACGACTAAAATTGATTATACTGATGGCAATCCATCAGTGTCATATATGATAAGGGTGTCGGGGGTCTGCCTATCTGTCAGAGCGGGCGCGCGAAGCCGAGCGGGTAGAGCGGGGCCTCGCTGTCGGCCGGTGTACCGGGACGCTGCGCCCTGACCGCCGCCATCGAGCGTGGCAGTTCGAAGGGAAGCCTGCCTTCAGACTCCACCTCGCCGCCGAGCACCGAGAGGAGGGCGGCATCGCTGGCTCCGAAATTCGCGAGCAGCAGATTGCTTCGGTCGGTCAGGGGAGAAAGGATCGCGGGCCTGTCCAGATAGACATCGACCACCGCAGGCAAGGGGCGGGGCAGTGACGCCAGCAGTTGCAGGCCTTCGTCGTCTGCCGGGAACGCAAGGCTGCCCTCGTGCTGTTTCGAACCGAAGAAATAGCCTGGATGCAGCTGTTCGAAGGGGGCCTTCAGCCGGATGAGAGCGACCTGCGCCTCGGCCGGGTCGTCCACCGCAATCAGCCCCCGATCTTCGGCCGCCTTTGCGTCCATGCCGTAGACGAAGACCTTCATGCCCGGTCGCAGTGTCGGGACGGTGTCGTCATCCTCAAGCCGCACGATCGCGCGGGCCTGTGCCAGCGTGCCTGCCGCGTGATCGGCGGCAGTGCCGGAACGGGCGCTGGGTTCGTCCGGATCGACGAAGGGGGCTTCGAACAGGCCCAGTGCGAAAGTCCGCGTAAGGACGCGCCCGACAGCCTGGTCGATCCGTTCCTGGCTGATCAGACCGGCGTCCACCGCTTCGCGCAAGGGCGAGGTGTCCATGACGCCGCCGAACTGGTCCACGCCGTGGTTCATCGCCAGTGCGAACCGTTCCGGATGGGATAGATCCTCAACGCCCCATGCCATCGATATGCCTTCGAAAGTGGGATATTCGCCTTCGGGAAAGCCGTTGCGGCAAATGTCGCCGCAATCATTGGTCACGGCCCAATCGGACAGGATCACACCGTCAAAGCCGTATTTCCCGCGCAGCAAGTCCTCCATCAACACCTTGCTGTAAGCTGCGCCCACCGGTTCCACCGGCACGCCGTCCACCGTCAGCCCCTCGGCAATGGTGTAGGCAGGCATCACCGAACTCGGATGCTTTTCAAACGCGGCTTCGAAGGGGCGCAAGTGAACCTTGAACTCGTCCTCGTCGATCGCGGCGAAGCGGCCATAGCGGTTGTGGCCGTCCCAACCGTCCTTGCCCGCGCTGTACCCGGCAAAGTGCTTTACGACCGTCGCAACGCCGGTCGGCCCGACGCCATCGGCAGAACCCTGCAGGCCTTCGACGAGGATACTGGCAAGCGGCACGGCCCGCTCCACGTCTTCGCCCAGCGTGCCGTTGTTGCGCGGCCAGCGCGGTTCGGTGGCAAGGTCCAGCTGCGGGCCGAGCAGCATACTGATCCCGGTCGCTCGCAAATCGCGCCGGACCGTCTCGGCAAACTGGCGGGACACCGCTTCGTCGTTTAGCGCGGCCAGACCGGTCGGTTCGGGCCAGGTGCTGAAGCCGCCCGCCGCCACGCCCGCACCGATCGTCGCAGCCTGGTGATGGCGCGGATCGGTGGCGAAAACGACGGGAATGCCAAGGCGACCCTGTTCCGCGATTTCCTGAACCGCATTGTTCGCGCGGGCAAGATCGGCCGGGGCGATGGCGAGGCTTGAATTGAAATGCAGGATGTGCGGCCCGCGCATCAGGCCTTCGAGCATTTCGCTCGCATAGCCGGTCGCGGGCTGGCCATAGGGCGCATTGTTGAAGGCATTGGCGACGACCAGTTGCCCTATCTTTTCCTCCAGCGTCATGCGGGAGACAAGGTCGGCGGCGCGTTCCGCCGGGGGCAACCGCCAGTCTTCATAGGCGGTCAGCGCCCCATTGCGATCAAGGTCGCGGAAGCGGAAACCATCTTCTTCCAGCACGGGGATCGACCGGCTCGACATCTTGGCAGGATCGGCCAACTGGACCGAAACGCAGGCGCTGGTGCCAAGCAGCAGGACCGCTGCTCCTGCAAGTGTGCTGCACGCCTTTGAAAACATCGAACTCACCCAGGTTATTTTCGGTTGCTGTTTGGAGGACTAGCCGCAACGCGACGAGACCGCGATTGACCTTCTCCTTGCAAACAGGCCGGAATCACAGGCGCAAATATATTCGATCGATTTGTATCAGTCCGATTTGTGCGACGTGCTCGCATGGCTTCGTTAGACCCGTTGTTATCTAAGCCATGCCGAGCCCCCCTCAGGCAGCCCTTTCGGTGAAGTTGGTCAAGCCAATAAATTGGTTTCTGCCTGTCGGTTTGTGTTGCTTATGGCGCAGGCCGTGGATGATACCACTCAATAATCAGAAAAATAACGATATTTTAGAGGCAGCCGCCGTCACCCTTTTACCATTGCGGTCAGACCAAAAAATCTTCAGGATATGGAAAAACATGCAATTGAGCTGATGCCAGGAGAACCAAGCGTGCCTCGAACTATCCGCCGACCGATCTATGCACTTCTGGCGGGCATAGGTCTTGCCGCGACATACCCGACCCTTGCGATGGCGCACGGACCTGCCGCAAGCGGCGAAACATCGGCTAAGGAAGGGGCCGCAAAGGAAGGGCAGGGGGAAGATATTCGCACGCGCATATCGCTGCGCGATGGCTGGCAGTTCAACCTGCTGGGGCCTGTGCCGCAGGACGGTAGCGTGATGGAGCCGGACCCGGCCAACTGGCAAGCCGTTTCCGTCCCGCATACCTGGAACAGGGTAGGATACTATCTGTCCGACCCGGAAACCCACATCAATACGCCCGACAACATCGACAAGACGCAAGGGGTCGGTTGGTATTACCTGACTTTCGATGCACCGTCGCTATCGGGCGGAGAGCGTGCATTTCTCGAATTCGACGCGGTCAGCCGCACGGCTGAAGTCTATCTCAACGGCAAGCTGCTTGGCGGACATCGCAATCCGTTCGGGCGCTTCCGGCTCGACGCCACGGATTTCCTGAATGCCGATGGCGCCAATACGCTTTACGTGAAGGTCGACAACACGCAGCCTGCCCTGGGCAACACGACGCAGGACGTGCTGCCCATGACCGGCGATTTCTTCGTGCGCGGCGGTATCTATCGTCCCGTCAGCATTGTCGTGACGCAGCCGGTGCACTTCGACATGCTCGACCATGGCGGACCCGGCGTCTACGCCGAGACGACCGCGCTTTCCGATAACGATGCGCAGATCACGTTGAGCGCGCGGGTGACCAACAACGCGTCGTCGGACACGCCGCTGAGCGTTTCCGCGACCTTGATGGACGACAACGGTCACACCGTCGGCTCGTTCGAAAAGCAGGTGTCGGTGCCGGCAGGCGGGACCGAGGAGCTTGGCGGAGAGATGAGCGTGGCCGATCCGCATCTGTGGAACGGCGTCGAAGACCCCTACCTCCACACCCTGCGCTTTGAACTGCGCGATGCGGACGGGACGCTGCTCGACACGGTCGAACAGGCGTTCGGCATCCGGCAGATGGCCATCGATCCGCAGAGCGGCTTCATCCTGAACGGCAAGCCCTACCAGCTGCGCGGGGCGGGCATGCACCAGGATAGCGAACGGTCCGACTGGGCCATTTCGCCGGAGGAGACGGACGAATCCCTGAAGATCATGCTCGACATGGGGGCCAATTCGATCCGCCTTTCGCATTATCAGCACGGCTCACCTGTGCACGATCTGGCAGACCGTTACGGCATCGTCCTGTGGGACGAGATCGGACTGGTCACCGCCTGGACCAACAGCCGCGATCAGGCCGTCGCCCCGGCGGGCATCGTGGCCAATGCGCGTACGCAGCTGCTCGACCTCGTGCACCAGAACTTCAATCATGCATCGGTCGCGGTTTGGGGCATCGCGAACGAGGTCGATTTCGGACCGGGCCGACCCGACTTCCTGGGCCGTCCGCCTGAAGTCATCGCCGATCCGATGCCGCTGCTCTACAACCTTGCGGAACTGTCGCGTGAGCTTGATCCGAACCGGCCCGTTGTCCTTGCCAATTGCTGCGAGGAACGGGACATGGTCGACGTGCCGGTCGTCGCCGAGGCGGTCGATGCGGTGGGCGTCAATCGCTACTACGGCTGGTATTACGGGGAGCCGGGCCAGTTGGGCGACCATCTGGACGGCCTGCTGGCAAAGCATCCGGACAAGCCCCTTTCGATCAGTGAGTACGGCGCCGGTGGTGCGGCAAACCTGCACACCGACAACCCGCTTGGCGGCCCGGTCGACAAGTCGGGGCGCGTCCAGCCCGAAGAATTCCTGACCTGGTTCCACGAGGAAAACTGGCGCGAGCTGGCGGACAGGGATTACCTTTGGGGTATCTGGATGTGGAACGCCTTCGATTTCGGCACGACGGTTCGTGCCGAAGGCGATGCGCAGGACATCAATACCAAGGGCATCGTCACTTACGACCGCGATATCCGCAAGGATGCGTTCTATTTCTACCGGGCGAACTGGTCCGACCAGCCGACCGTTCATGTACAGGGCCGCCGCTACGTTAATCGCGCCTACCCGGTTACCGATGTGCGCGTGAATTCGAACGCCGAGACAACGACGCTGCTGGTCAACGGCGTCGAGGTCGGTTCGCGGCAGGACTGCGATCAGAACGTCTGCGTCTGGAAGGACGTTCCGCTTGCCGATGGTGATAATTCCATAGTCGCACGCGGCGACTTTGCCAGCGGGCCGGTCGAAGACCAGATCACCTGGAAGCTCGGCGAAGAGCAGGTTGGCTCTTTCCGGATCGACAGCGGCGCATTGATCGCCGCCGATGCCGACATGCGGTTCGGTTCGGATAACTTCTTCGTCAATGGCAGCAGCGCAACCGCCGACAAGTCGGGCGGCTGGGGCAAGCCGCCGGTCAAGACACCGATCGAGGGGACCGAGCGGCGCGATGTCGTGGCGAGTTTCCGTCAGGGCGACTTCAGCTATCGCATACCCGCGCCCAAGGGCCGCTACCGCGTGACGCTGACGTTCGTGGAGCCGGAAAAGGCCGTGGGAGAGCGCGTCTTCGACGTGTCGGTAAACGGTCAGCCGGTGCTGTCTGGCTATGACATCGCTGCCAAGGCCGGAGGGGCGCTGAAAGCCGTAAGCGAAAGCTTCGACGCCGCGTCGGAGGATGGCGCGATCACGCTCGACTTCACTCCTGTCGCAGGCGATGCGCTTGTGTCGGCCATCGAGGTCGTCGCGCAACCGTGACGGGCCGGGCGGGTCGCCGCCGTTTGCAGGCTACGCGGCGCCAGGCGCTGGTCGCCTTGCTGGCAAGCGGCGCTGCGGCATGCGCAGGCGGATCGGTGCGCGCCGGTCCGCCGCGCCCGCTCGGGCTGACCAGCCTGACGGTCGCGCGCGAGCTGGCGGCTGACTATGCAGGCACCCTGCGGCGCGCACGGTCGCTCGGCTATTCGCATTTCGGTTTCCCCCTCGGCCCGCAATCGCCCCGCCACCCGGCAGTGCGCGATCCGGGCGAGGTGGCAGCGCTCTGCCGGGCTGCGGGACTGCAAGTGGGCGTGGTGCGGCTGGCCCATGACGACGACTATCCCCGCCAGATGGAGATGGCGGCAAAGCTTGGTGCCAGTATCGTCGCGCAATCGGCCGCCGACGTCTTCTTCACCGGCGAAACGCGCGGCAAGACGACCCGGACCGCGTTCGAGGGGTGGATGGAAAGACTGGCCGTAATGGCCCGCGCCGCGCGCGAGGAAGGCCTGCGGCTCGTCTATCACAACCATGACTGGGACCATGTTCCGCTTGCCGGAAAGACCCCGCTGGAGCTGATCGCCGCGTCTTTCGCGCCGGGCGAGGTGGATTTCGAAATCGACCTTGGCTGGGCATATGTGGCGGGCGTGGACCCGCTGAACCTGCTCCGCGACCTGGGGCCGCGCGTGCTGTCGCTTCATCTGAAGGACGTGGACGCAAGCTGTAGCGGCAATGACTGCCCCCGGTTCGTCGCGCCGGGGGAGGGCGGCATGGACTACCCGGCCCTTATGCCCTGGATCGACCGCGTGACCGACGCGCAGGCCTATGTCGAGGTCGACGATCCGGTTGATGGCATGGAAGCCGCGACCAGCGGCGCGCGGACCATATTGCGGGCCCGCGCCGCTACCTAAAGGGCAGGCGGATAGGGCGCAGCGTCGTCACGCGCAGGTATCGCCCCCGTGCGCATGATCGTCCACCCGGCCAAGGCATTCGCCTTGCGCGCGGCATCGACGGGGCTGTCGCCGTTCAGCCGGGCGGCGAGGTAACCCGCGTTGAAGGCATCGCCGGCCCCGCTGGTATCGACAGGGGCAAGCTGCGCGGCAGGGGCGACGATCTCACCGCCGGGAACGCGGCAGCCGAGCGACCCCATCTTCACGACCGCTTCGCCGCAGCCCAGTCCTTCCCAATGCGCGGCGACGTCTTCGGCAGTGGCCTGACCGGTCATCGCCGTCTCGTCCTCCAGCGTGGGCAGGCCGATGCCGGAAATGGCGATCGCACGGTCGCGCCAAAGGGCGGCGGTGGCGCTATCTTCCCACAGCGCCGGGCGGTAATTCCCGTCGAAAGCCACCAGACCCCCGGCATCGCTGACCCTGCGCGCGAGAGCGAGTAGAGACTCTCTGCCGTCATCGGGCAGGATCGCCAGCGAAATCAGGGAGAAGGCGATGGCATCGCCTTGCGCGATCATATCGGCCAGCTGCACGCTGTCCGGCAACGCGAACAGCCTTCGTGCCGCGCTGTCGCTGCGCCAGTAGGTGAAGCTGCGTTCGCCGTTCGCATCTAGCGTAATGGCGTAGAGCCCTGCGTGAGCGTCCGGATCGGTCAGGACAGTGGAACAATCCAGTCCTTCCCCGCACCAGCTATCCCGCAAGGTCCGGCTGAAGGGATCGTCGCCCAGTGCCGTGGCGTAGGCGACGTCGCAGCCCAGCCGGGCCATGTGGATCGCGGTGTTCAGGGTATCCCCGCCATGGCCGACGCGGCAGCTGCAGTCGGCTTCCTGGCGCAGCTCTACCATGCCCTCGCCGATCAGGGTGATGCGGCGGTCAGGCATGGCTTACCAGTTCCACATGGAGCCGTCTTCCAGCCGCGCGATGGGCAGGTAGGCCGGCTTGTACGGATATTTGGCTGCCAGTTCCTCGTCGATGTCGACGCCGTGGCCCGGCGTTTCGCCGCAATGCAGATAACCGTCGTCGAAGCTGTAATCGTGCGGGAACACTTCGTCCGTCGCTTCGGTGTGGCGCATGTATTCCTGGATACCGAAATTGGGGACCCAGGTGTCGAAATGCAGCGCGCAGCCCATGGTGACCGGGGACAGGTCGGTCGCGCCGTGGCAACCGGTGCGGACCTGATAGAGCGCGGCAAGATCGGCGATGCGGCGCAAATGGGTCAGGCCACCGGCGCCCACGATGGTGCAGCGGATATAGTCGATCAGCTGGTTCTGGATCAGGTCCTTGCAGTCCCAGATCGTATTGAAGATCTCACCCACGGCCAGCGGGGTTACGGTGTGCTGACGCACCAGCTTGAATGCTTCCTGGTTTTCGGCGGCCGTGCAATCTTCCAGCCAAAACAGCTGGAAAGGCTCCAGCATCTTGCCCAAATTCGCAGCTTCCTGCGGGGTATAGCGGTGGTGGCCGTCGTGCAGCAGGTGATGGTCATAGCCATAAGTATCGCGCAGCTTTTCGAACAGCTTGGGCACGTAGTTCAGCGCCTTGCGCGTGTCCCAGCCAGTGACCGAGGGTAGTTCCGCATCGGCAGGTTCGTAATGCAGCTTGCCGCGCCCGACGCCGTAGGCATCCTTGATGCCCGGCACGCCGGTCTGGGCGCGGATCGCCTTGTAGCCAAGATCGATATATTCGCCGACCGCATCGACGGTTTCGGCAATGTCGCTGCCATTGGCGTGGCCATAGACCATGACCTTGTCGCGGCTGCGCCCGCCAAGCAATTGATAAAGTGGCATTCCGGCCATCTTGGCCTTGATGTCCCACAGCGCAACATCGACCGCCGCAATGGCCCGCATGGTCACCGGACCGCGCCGCCAGTACGCACCGCGATAGAGGTATTGCCAGATGTCCTCAATCTGCCTGGGGTCCTTGCCGATCAGGCACGGGATCACGTGGTCTTCAAGGTAGGAGACGACCGAAAGCTCCCGCCCGTTAAGCGTGGCGTCGCCGATCCCGTAGACGCCCTGGTCGGTTTCGATCTTCAAGGTGACGAAGTTGCGTCCGGGGCAAGTGACGATGACTCTGGCGGATTGAATTTTCATGCGAGGCCCCGGAATTTGGCTATAACGTGATGCAGTCCTTGACGTCCGTAATTTGGTCTGTCAAGTTCTTAACAATCGGTAAGGCCAAAAGGAATTCCAGATGCCGACAGCCCCGCGTTCTGCGCCTCGCCTCTACAAGGAAATCGCGGCCAAGATCATTTCGGAAATCCAGGACGGTACTTTCGCCGTCGGTGCGCGGCTTCCGGCCGAACGCGATCTTGCCGTGCAATACCAGGTCAGCCGTCCGGTCATCCGCGAGGCGATTATCGCGCTGGAAGTGCAGGGGCTCGTCGAAGTGCGCGTGGGGTCCGGCGTCTATGTTCTCTCCGCGTCCCAGGCGGAATTGGACAGCGAGGAAGACGTGTCCGCCATCGAACTGACAGAGGCACGTCTGCTCGTTGAAAGCGAAGTGGCGGCCCTTGCCGCAGCACAGATCACCGACGAGGAACTGCGCGAACTGGAAGAACTGGTCGACCAGATCGAACAGGAGAACGAGACCGCGGACGGCAAGGAAGAAGCCGATGCCGCGTTCCATCTCGCGATCGCGAAGGCGGCGCGCAACAACGCCCTGTTCGATGCGGTCGAACGGTTGTGGGGTCTGCGGCGCACCTCGCGCGAGGCGGCTCTGCTCCACGAAAAGGCGCGCCATGCCAACATCAAGCCCATCGTCGATGAACATACCGCGATCCTCAATGCGCTGAAGGCGCGCGATCCGAAGGCGGCACGCAACGCGATGCGCGGGCACCTTTCGCAGGTGCTCGAAAGCCTGCTGTTCGCGACCGAGCAGCGCTTCGTGGACGAGGCGCGTCGCAATATGCAGGCCCGCCGCGAACGCTTTTCCCGCGTAACCGCCTGACGAGCGCGGATACTCTAACGGACTGACACATGCCCAAGCTGGAACTTCATCCCGACCGCCTGTTTCCGGCGGATGCATCGGTACGCGGCATTGCACGCGACCTGTACAAGTCCGTCTGCGACCTGCCGATCATCAGTCCTCATGGTCATACCGATCCTTCGTGGTTCGCGCGTGACGAGCATTTCGGGAACGCGACCGAACTTCTGCTCGTCCCGGACCATTATGTTCTGCGCATGCTCTATTCGCAGGGCCTTGCGATGGAAGACCTGGGCGTTCGGCCAAAGTCCGGCGGTGCCGCAGCCGACCCGCGCGAGGCGTGGCGCGTTCTGGCATCCCATTACCACCTGTTTCGCGGCACGCCTTCGCGCATCTGGCTGGACTGGGTGTTCAGCGAGGTTTTCGGTTTGGACCGGCTGCTCACGGCCGAAACGGCCGATCTCTACTACGACCGCATCACCGACAGCCTGCAGCAGGATTCCTTCCGTCCCCGCGCGCTGTTCGACCGCTTCAACATAGAAGTCATCGCCACGACCGAGGCACCGCTCGACACGCTGGAAAGCCACGCGCAGATCCGGGACAGCGGCTGGACCGGGCGCGTCATCACCGCCTATCGCCCGGACCCGGTGGTCGATCCCGAATTCGACGGCTTCGGCAACAATCTCGCGGCCTTCAGCGACTTGACCGGCGAGGACTGCACGACCTGGCAAGGCTATCTTGCCGCGCATCGCCAGCGGCGCGAATTCTTCAAGCGGATGGGCGCAACTTCGACCGATCATGGCCACCCGACCGCGATGACCGCCGATCTGTCGCCCGCCGAATGCGAGGCGCTGTTTGCGCGCGTGCAGGAACAGGACGTCAGCCCGGCGGATGCGGAACTGTTCCGCGCGCAGATGCTGACCGAAATGGCCGGGATGAGCATCGACGACGGGCTGGTCATGCAAATCCACCCCGGTTCCTTCCGCAACCACAACCCGCAGCTTTTCGAACGGTTCGGCCGGGACAAGGGCGCCGATATCCCGGTGCGGACCGAATACGTGCGCGCGCTGCACCCGCTGCTGGCAAAGTATGGCAACGATCCGCGGCTCAGCGTCATTGTCTTCACGCTCGACGAATCGAGCTATGCCCGCGAGCTGGCGCCCTTGGCGGGGCATTATCCGGTGCTGAAACTCGGCCCCGCGTGGTGGTTCCATGACAGCCCCGAAGGCATGCGCCGCTATCGCCGGATGGTGACGGAGACGGCCGGCTTCTACAATACGGTCGGCTTCAACGACGACACGCGCGCCTTCCTCTCGATCCCGGCCCGGCATGACCTCGCGCGGCGGATCGATTGCGGTTTTCTCGCCGAACTGGTGGCCGAACACCGGCTGGAAGACTGGGAAGCGGCCGAACTGGCCAGTGACCTGGCCTACAACTTCGCCAAGTCGGCTTACCGGCTGTGAGGCTGTCGCAGGATACGATCGGTCAGCTGCCCGATGACGTTGCCGTGCCCGCCTATGACCGCGCGGCCGCGCCCAGCATAGTCCACTTCGGCATCGGGGCATTTCACCGCGCGCACCAGGCGGCCTTCACCGACGCCTGCAACCGCGAGTACGGTGCGCCGTGGATGATCACGGGCGTTTCGATGCGCTCGGCTACGGTTGCGGATCAGCTCAACCCGCAGGACTCGCTCTATACCCTGACCGAGCGGACCGGCGAGGGCAGCGACACGCGCGTAATCGGGGCGATCGCGAACGTCCTCGTCGCCGGAGAAGACCGGGACGCCATCGTGGCGCAGATCGCCAGCGCGACGTGCCACATCGTCACGTTCACCGTGACCGAAAAGGGCTATTGCCGCGCGCTCGACGGCTCGCTCGACCTCGGCATGGCCGAGGCAGGTTTCTACCCCATGCTGTGCGACGCGCTTGAACAGCGCCGGGCCGCCGGGCTGCCGGGTCTTTCGTTGTTGAGCTGCGACAACCTGTCCGGCAACGGCAAGCAGCTGGGCCGCCTGATGCGCGACTGGATCGATGCCAGGGTGCCTGACTTGCGCGAATGGTTCGACGGTCACTGCACCACGCCCGACAGCATGGTCGACCGCATCGTGCCGGCCCCGTCGGCCGATGATCTCGATGCGCTTGAACGGCGGATCGGGCTGCGCGACGAAGGTGCGATCTTCACCGAAGGTTTCAGCCAGTGGGTGATCGAGGACGATTTCGCCGGTCCGCGTCCCGCCTGGGAAACGCAGGGCGTGCAGATCGTGGACGATGTCGCACCGTACGAAACCGCCAAACTGCGGATGCTGAACGGCGCGCATTCGCTCCTCGCCTATGCGGGACTGGATGGCGGCCATACTTATGTGCACGAAGCCGTGGCAGACCCGCAGCTGCGCACCTTGGTCACGCGCCTGATGTTGAAGGAAGCCGCGCCCACGATCGAGGCGGGGGAGGGGCAGGATCTTGCCTCTTACGCCGCGCAACTGGTGCAGCGGTTCGAGAATCCGGCCCTGAACCACCGGCTGGAACAGATCGCGATGGATGGCAGCCAGAAGATCGGCCAGCGCTGGCTGGAGGTTCTGGCGGAACATCCCGGCGACGGCCTTTGCGAAGCGATCCTGACGGGCATCGCCCACTGGCTGCATCACGCCAGCGGCAAGGTGCGCACGGTCGACGATCCGCGTGTCGACGAATTGCAGGCGGCGTGTGCCGATGGGCCGGGGACAGAGGCGGTCCGGGCCGTCTTCGGCGCGACCGGACTGATACGGTCTGCATGGACCCCATCTGACGCCGAAACCGACTTCATCGTCGGCAAGTGGCGCGATCTGGTATGACCACATGATACGCATGAACCGACGCGCCGCGATGCTGGCGGCTGGCGCTTTCGGAACGATGGCTGCGCTGGGCGGGTGCAGTGCCGGTCCGCGCGCGCTGATGGCCGCGGACAGCCAGCCGGAAAACTATCCGACCGTTGCGGCGCTACGCTTCTTCGCGGCAGAGCTTTCGCGCCTGACCGACGGGCGTCTGGCGGTCGACGTCTATCCGTCCGAACAGCTTGGCGGGCAGAGCGATACGCTGGAACTGGCGCAGCTGGGCGGTATCGATTTCATCCGCATCAATTCCGCGCCGCTGAACGTTCTGGTGCCGGAAACGCTGGTCCCCTCCCTGCCTTTCCTGTTCCATTCCATCGCGCACATGCGTGCCGCGATGGACGGCGCGCCCGGCCGCGCGATCCTTTCGGGCCTGTCGCGCCACGGGCTGATCGGTCTGGCCTTCTACGACAGCGGTGCGCGTTCGATCTACACCGTGGACCGCGCCGTGCGCGAACCTGCCGACATGGCGGGTCTCAAGATCCGGGTGCAGACGTCGGACCTGTTCGTCAGCATGATCGAGGCGATGGGCGGCAATGCCACGCCGATGGCCTATGGCGAAGTCTATCAGGGCATGGTGCAAGGCGTGATCGACGGGGCGGAGAACAACTTTCCCTCCTACGAAAGTTCGCGCCATTTCGAGGTTGCGCCGGTTTACAGCCTGACGCGTCATGTCATGGCACCCGAAATCCTCGCCATGTCGAAACACAGCTGGGACAAGCTTTCGCCGCAGGACCGGGATGCCGTCGTGCAGGCGGCGGCGGCCTCGGTGCCGGTCATGCGCGAGCTTTGGGATCGCCAGGTCGTCCAGTCGCGCGAAATCGTGACCGCGGCAGGCGTCAAGATCGTCGATGACGTGGATCAGGACGCCTTCAGCCAACTGATGCATCCCATCTGGGCGCAATATGCGGACACGCCCGAACTTCGCCGCCTGGTCGAAGACATCCGCAACAGCGGAGAGGCAAATGGCTGAACGGATACTCAGGGCCATCAGCCGCACGCTGCTGATGGCATCGGCGCTGGCGCTGGCATCGATGATGGCGATCCTGACGTGGCAGGTCTTTGCCCGCTACGTTTTGGGCAATAGCCCGGCGTGGGCAGAACAGACCGCGCTCGTGCTGATGATCTGGATGACCTTTCTGGGCACGGCATCGGGCATTGCCGACGGGTTTCACATCCGCATCGTCGAAGGCGTCATGAGCCTGAGGGAGCCGTGGCGCAAACGGGCGGTCCAGACGGCGAACCTGCTGATCATTCTTGCCGGTATCCTGATCCTGGTCCTGGGCAGCAACCTGGTCGGCACTACTTGGGGCAACGCCGTTCCCACCCTGCCGCTGAGCCGGGGCATGGTCTATCTCGTCATTCCGGTTTCGGGCGCTCTGATGGCGGTCTTCGCGATGCAGAAGCTGATCCGGGGTGAGCAGATCGAAGGGAGCGCGGGCAGCGCATGACTCTGATCCTGATCCTCCTCGTCCTGCTGGCCGTGATGCTCTATCTCGGCGTGCCGGTTGCGATCTCGCTGTTCCTTTCGGCCACGGCGATCCTCTTTACGCTCGACATCCCGCTCGTCGTCGCGGCGCAGCGCATGTCGGCGGGGGTGAACATCTTCACGCTGATGGCGATCCCGCTGTTCATCCTCGCGGGCGAACTGATGACCCAGGCCGGTATTGCACGGCGTCTGGTCAACCTGTCGGAATCGACACTGGGCGCCGCGCCCGGCGGGCTGGGGCAGGTCACGGTTCTGTCATCGATGCTGTTCGGCGCGGTGTCGGGCTCTGCCCTAGCCAGCGCCTCGGCCATGGGATCGGCGATCGGGCCGGAAATGCGCAAGCGCGGTTTCGATGCCGACTATACGGTCAACGTATCGACCAGCGCGTCGATCACGGGCCTGCTGATCCCGCCTTCGCACAACATGATCATCTACGCGACCGCGGCGGGGACCGGCATTTCCATCGGCGACCTGTTCCTGGGCGGCGTAGTGCCCGGCATCCTGACCGGCCTTGGTCTTATGGTGGTCGCGGCCATCGTTGCCGTTCGGCGCGGCTATCCACGGGGCAGCTTTCCCGGCGTGCGTCCGCTGCTGCGGGCCGCCGTGTCCGCCTTTCCGGGCATCCTGACGGCGGCGATCATCCTGTTCGGCATTCTGGCAGGCGTGTTCACCCCGACCGAAAGCGCGGCCATCGCCTGCACGTATACGCTGCTGATCGGCGTTTTGCTTTATCGCGATCTCGATATGGCGCGGATGCGGGCCGCCTTCGTCAACAGCGCGCGCACCACGATCATGGTCATGTTCATCATCGCGACGGCATCGCTGTTCGGCTGGGTCCTGGCCGTGCTGCAGGCGCCTGCACAGCTTGCGGAACTATTGGCCCCGGCGATGACCAGCCCCTTGCTGACCCTGCTGCTGATCGCGTTCATGCTGCTGGTACTGGGCACGTTCATGGACATGGCGCCGCTGATCCTGATCACGACCCCGATCTTCCTGCCCATCGCCATGCAGGTGGGCATGGACCCGGTGCAGTTCGGCATGATGCTGATGCTGGCGCTGGGCATCGGGCTGCTGACGCCGCCGGTCGGATCGGTCCTGTTCGTGGGATGCGCGGCACAGGGGATAGAGGTCGGGCAGGCGCTGAAAACGATCTGGCCGTTCTACCTTGCGCTTCTGGTGGCCCTGTTCCTCGTCATCACTGTGCCTGCGCTTTCCCTGTGGCTGCCGGGCGTGCTGGGCTGAGGCAGGTCATCCACGTGTTCAATCCGCTTCGCCTTCGCCAGACAGCACCTCGCGCGCGATCTGGCGGAAACGCAGCGAAAGAACGCTGTCGTCGGCCATGCGCTGGCTGAGGATGATGGGCGATACGGCATTTTCGTCGAGCAGCGGGCAATAGACGATGTCCTCGCTCTGGAAATGGCGCATCGAGTGGGGGACGAGGGTATAGCCGACATCGGCCGCGACAAGGCCGAGTGCGGTCTGCACTTCCCTGACCTCGATGATCTTGACCGGCGTAACGCCTCGGTCGCGCACGATCGACAAGACCTGATCGGCATAGCTGGGGCGCGGCTGGCTGGGATAGACGAGCAGCGGGATCGCCGCGAGATCGCGCAGCGACAACGGCTCTCCTGCCGCGCCCAGCGGGCTGGATGCCGGAAGCGCGACGACGAGCGGTTCCTTGTGGAGCAGTTCGCGGCGGTTGGCGGGATCGGCGATGCGGATGCGGCCCAGTCCCGCATCGATCCGCCCCGTCTTCAACGCGGCGACCTGGTCCAGCGTGGTGAGTTCAACAAGTTCCAGCTCGACATCGGGGGCGAAGGCGCGGAAGCGGCGCAGGATATCGGGCATCGCGCCGTGCATGATCGACCCGACGACGCCGATGACGAAACGCTTTTCCGGCATTTCGCCCAGCCGCTCCATCGATTTGCGAAGCTGTTCCGTGGCGACAAGGATCTGCGATGCCTGTTGCTGAAACACGCGGCCCGCCTCGGTCAGCCGGATCGGGCGCGTGTCGCGGTAGAACAGTTCGACGCCCAATTCTTCTTCCAGCGCGCGGATCTGCCTGCTGAGCGGGGGCTGCGAAATACCCAGCCGCTCGGCCGCGCGGGTGAAGTTCTGCTCTGTCGCGATGGCGTCGAAATAGCGCAGCTGGCGAAGTTCCATGATACCTTTCCGGAATAATATCGGACCGACATAGTCTTTCTCTCTGCGGCCGGAAAGGCTTAGCCTGCATCCAGCATGATCAAGATTGACCAGATCGAAACCGTCCTCATCGACGTTCCCACCATCCGTCCCCACGTGCTGGCGATGGCGACGATGAACTGTCAGACGATCTGCCTGGTGCGGATCCGGTGTAGCGACGGCAGCGAAGGGCTGGGCGAGGCGACGACCATCGGCGGCATGGCCTATGGCCCCGAAGCGCCCGAGACGATCAAGCTGGCTATCGATACCTATTTTGCACCGCTGTTGATCGGGCAGGACGCCGAAATGCCCGCGCGCGCGATGGCGCTGCTCGACAGGCACGTGGTCGGCAACACTTTCGCCAAGTGCGCGGTGGAAACAGCCCTGCTCGATGCGCAGGGACGGCGATGCGGCTTGCCGGTCAGCGAACTGCTGGGCGGAAGGGTGCGCGACAGGCTGCCCGTACTCTGGACACTGGCCAGCGGCGATACCGCGACGGACATTGCAGAGGCCGAGCGCATGATCGAAACGCGCCGGCACGACACGTTCAAGCTCAAGATCGGCAAGCGCAGCGTGGCCGACGATGTCGCCCATGTCGCGGCGATCAAGAAGGCGCTGGGCAGCCGCGGATCGGTCCGCGTCGATGTCAACATGGCCTGGACGCCGGTGCAGGCGCGCGAAGGGCTGGCGATGCTGGCCGATGCGGGCTGCGATCTGTGCGAACAGCCGATCCACCGTTCGAACCGTGAAGGGCTGGCCCGGCTGTCTCTGAATTCGCCGATACCGATCATGGTGGACGAAGCGCTGAATGGCCCGGCCACAGCGTTCGACCACGCCCGCGCGGGTGCCGGCGACGTCTTTGCCGTCAAGATCGAGCAGTCGGGCGGCCTTCGCGCGGCCGCTTCCGTGGCGCAGATCGCCGCGTCGGCGGGTGTCGCGCTTTATGGCGGCACGATGCTCGAAGGCGGGATCGGGACGGTGGCATCGGCCCACTGTTTCGCCACGTTCGCCACGCTCGATTTCGGGACCGAGCTGTTCGGGCCGCTGCTGCTGACCGAGGAAATCCTGGCAGAGCCGCTCGACTATTCCGATTTCTCGCTCGCCATTCCGGCGGGCCCTGGCCTCGGCATCGGGCTGGATGAAGACAAGATCGCCTGTTTGCGCCGCGATGCCAACCGAACCGCCGTGTCGGTCGCCGCAGGTTGAAAGGAGACAATTCGTGCTTTTCAAAGTCGAGATGGATGTAAACGTTCCGCACGGTTACGATTCGGACAAGTTCGAGCAATTGAAGGCCGCCGAAAAGGCGCGCTTTCAGGAACTGCAGCGTGCCGGGACATGGCGCCACATCTGGCGCGTCGTCGGCCAGTACAGCAACGTCAGCATCTTCGACGTGGAAAGCAACGCGGCGCTGCACGACATCCTGATGTCGCTGCCGCTCTACCCTTTCATGACGATCAGCGTCGTTGCCCTTTGCCGCCATCCCTCGTCGCTTCACGACGACGACAGGTAAGCCCCCCGACCGCAAGCGAAGCCCCTTCGCTTAATTCACAACCGATCCGAGGAGAGGATCATGACTAACGATTTCCTTCAAACTCCCGCAGTACAGACCCTGCTGGATCGTTCGGCCGGGATAGATCAACCCGGCGGCGATGCCCGCCTCAAGGCGATCACGCGCGACCTGCTCGAAGGGCTGATGGCGACGATCATCAAGCATGACATTACCGAAAGCGAATTCTGGCAGGCGATCAGCTTCCTCCAGAACGGCGCGCAGGAACTTGGCCTGATCGTGCCGGGTGTCGGCCTTGAACACTTCATGGACCTCGTCATGGACGAACGCGACGCCGAAGCCGGCCGGACGGGTGGCACGCCGCGTACGATCGAAGGCCCGCTCTATGTCGCGGGCGCACCGATCGTCGAAGGCGACGCCAACCTCACCTCCGATCCGGACGAAACCGGCACGCTGCGCATGCAGGGCCAGGTTACCGGCCCTGATGGAGAGCCGGTCAAGGACGCGATTCTTCACGTCTGGCACGCCAATTCGAAGGGCTTCTATTCGCACTTCGATCCCACGGGCGAGCAGACCCCGTTCAACAACCGCCGCCGGATCAAGCTTGGCGACGATGGTCGCTACAGCTTCCATTCGAAGATGCCGAACGGCTATTCGGTGCCACCGCAGGGCGCGACCGACGTGCTGATGCAGGCGCTGGGCCGCCACGGCAATCGCCCGGCCCACGTCCACTTCTTTATTGAGGCACCGGGCTATCGCACGCTGACGACGCAGATCAATTTCGGCGACGATCCCTTCGCCCGCGACGATTTTGCATTCGGCACGCGCGATGGACTGCTGCCCGTTCCCGAACGCGACGGCATCGATGCGGGCATCGTCTTCGATTTCAGCCTGCAGCGGGCGACTTCGCATGACGAAGAGGAATTCTCCGCCCGCGCCCGCGCAGAGGCTTGAGACAGGCACGATGAGCAAGGTATTCCAAAGTCCGGCCGCCGCGCTTGACGGATTGCTGTTCGACGGGATGACGATCATGTCGGGGGGCTTCGGCCTCTCCGGCAATCCCGAATCCCTGATCCCCGCGATCCGCGATGCCGGGACGAAAAATCTGACCGTGATCTCGAACAATGCCGGGGCCGACGGCTTCGGACTTTGGATGCTGCTCGAAAGCCGGCAGGTGAAGAAGATGATCTCGTCCTACGTGGGGGAGAACAAGCTTTTCGAAAGCCAGTACCTGTCGGGCGAACTGGAACTGGAACTCAATCCGCAAGGGACGCTGGCCGAACGCATCCGCGCAGGCGGGGCGGGCATCCCGGCGTTCTATACGAAAACCGGCGTCGGGACGGTCGTGGCCGAAGGCAAGCCGGTCGAAACGTTCGAGGGACAGGAATACGTTAGAGAAACTTGGCTGCGTTCGGACCTGTCGATCGTGAAGGCTTGGCGCGCGGACGAATCCGGAAACCTGATGTTCCGCAAGACGGCGCGAAACTTCAATCCCAACATGGCGACGGCGGGCAAAGTCACGGTTGCCGAAGTCGAGGAAATCGTGCCCGTCGGCACGTTCGACCCCGACTGCATCCACACGCCGGGCATCTATGTCGACCGCGTCGTGCTTTCGACCATCAACGAAAAGCGGATCGAAAAGCGCACCGTGCGCCAGAAGGACCCGGCCTGATGGGCTGGACACGCGATGAAATTGCCGCCCGCGCGGCGCGCGAACTGCGCGACGGGTTTCATGTGAACCTTGGCATAGGCATTCCCACGCTGGTCGCCAATCACGTGCCCGAGGGTATCAACGTGACGCTGCAGAGCGAGAACGGGATGCTGGGGATCGGCCCGTTTCCCGAAGAGGACGAGGTCGACCCCGACCTCATCAACGCGGGCAAGCAGACCGTGACCGCGTTGCCGACCTCAAGTTTTTTCTCAAGCGCCGACAGCTTTGCGATGATCCGCGGCGGACATATCGACATGGCCGTTCTGGGCGCGATGGAAGTGTCTGCCGACGGCGACCTTGCCAACTGGATGATTCCGGGAAAGATGGTGAAGGGCATGGGCGGCGCGATGGATCTTGTCGCCGGGGTGAAGCGCGTGGTCGTCGTCATGGATCACGTGGCGCGCGACGGCAGCCCCAAGATACTGCCCGAATGCAACCTGCCGCTGACGGGCAAGCGCGTTGTGGACATGATCATCACCGATCTTGCCGTATTCACCATCGATCGCGACGCAGGCGGACTGAAGCTGATCGAACTGGCCCCCGGCGTCAGCGTTGCGGACGTGCAGGCCCGGACCGGCGCTCCCTTCGCGCATTCGTTCGAGGGCGCGGCCTGATGTCCTTTACCGACGTTTCCGGCGCGCGGATCTACTGGAAGCTGGAGGGGCGCGACGATGCGCCCGCGCTCGTCCTGCTCAATTCCATCGGCACGGACATGGACCTTTGGGACCCGCTGCTGCCGCAGCTGCGCGAACAGTTCCGCCTGCTGCGCATCGACACGCGCGGCCACGGGGCATCCGACGCGCACGACACCGGGGACTATTCGCTGGAAATGCTGGCGAACGACGTCCTGGCCGTGGCGGACGAGGCTGGTCTTCACGGTTTTTCCATCGCTGGCGTGTCGCTTGGCGCGATGATCGGGATGGAACTGGCACTCTTGCAGCCGGAGCGGGTGGAGAAGCTGGCGCTGGTCTGCACATCGGTAACGATGGACCCGGCCGCGTGGCAGGCCCGCATCGACACGGTTCTGGGCCAGGGCATGTCCTCCATCGCGGAGCTGGCGATGGGGCGTTTCCTGTCGCCTGAAATGCGGGAGGACGACCCTGCGCTTTACGACACCGTCTTGCGGCAGCTGGTCGCGATGGACCCGCACGGCTATGCCGGGTGCTGCGCGGCGATCCGCGACATGGACCTTGCAGGGCGCATCGGCGGGATCGCATCGCCCGTTCTGGTCGTGACCGGCACGCGGGACGCATCGACCCCTTATGAAGGGCATGGCGCGTTTCTGGTAGATACCATTCCGGGCGCCGTTCATGTGTCTGTCGATGGCGCGCATCTCGCCACGTTCGAAGCGCCCGAAGCCCTGGCGCAAGCCCTGATTTCTTTTGTGAAAAGCTGAAACACCCATGTCCGAAGCCTTCGTCTGCGACGCAATCCGAACTCCGATCGGAAAGCTGGGGGGATCGCTCTCCACCATCCGCGCCGACGATCTGGCCGCGATCCCCTTGCGCGCGCTCGTCGAACGCAACGCAAAGGTCGATTGGGCGGCGGTAGACGATGCGATCATGGGCTGCGCCAATCAGGCGGGTGAGGACAACCGGAACGTCGCGCGCATGGCGGTCTTGCTGGCAGGTCTTCCCGAAACCATTCCGGGCGTGACGGTGAACCGGCTCTGCGCCTCGGGGCTCAATGCGCTGGGCAATGCGGCACAGGCGATACGATGCGGCGATGCCGACCTGATGATTGCGGGCGGCGTCGAATCGATGACGCGTTCGCCCTATGTCATGGGCAAGGCGGAATCGGCATTCGGGCGCGGTCAGAAGATCGAGGATACGACGCTGGGCTGGCGTTTCGTCAATCCCGCGATGAAGGCGGCGCACGGCGTCGACACCATGCCCCAGACGGCAGAAAACGTCGCGGAGGAATGGCAGGTCAGCCGCGAGGACCAGGACCGCTTCGCGCTCGCCAGCCAGGAAAAGGCCGCGAACGCACAGGAAAGCGGGCGCTTTGCGGTTGAGATCGTTCCGGTCACGATACCCCAGCGCAAGGGCGATCCCGTCGTTTTTGCACGCGACGAACACTTGCGTGCGACATCGCTGGAAGCGCTTGCCAAATTGAAGCCGGTCGTGCGGCAGGACGGCACCGTCACCGCGGGCAATGCCTCCGGCCTCAACGACGGGGCGGCGGCGATGCTGGTCGCCAGCGAAAGCGCCGCGCACCGCCACGGCCTGACCCCGCGTGCCCGCGTCGTCGGGATGGCGGCGGCCGGTATCGCGCCCCGCGTCATGGGCGTCGGCCCGATCGAGGCCGCGCGCAAGGTCCTGTTCCGCACCGGCCTGACGATGGACCAGATGGATGTCATCGAACTCAACGAGGCATTCGCAAGCCAGGCCATCGCGACCTTGCGCGAACTGGGCATCGATCCGATGTCGGACACGCGCGTCAATCCGAACGGCGGGGCCATCGCGCTTGGCCACCCGCTCGGCATGTCGGGCGCCCGGACCGCGATGAGCGCGGTCGAGCAGCTTCAGCAGGAAAAGGGGCGCTATGCGCTCGTCTTCCTGTGCATCGGGGTGGGGCAAGGGTTGGCCGTCGTGCTGGAGCGGGTCTGACGCGCTGCTGCCTTTCCCTGAAAAGGTACGATAGGGCGGTTTCGATGCGTGGCTGGGCGCATCATAGATGAAATCTATCCAGCCACACCCCGACTTTCGATTTCCCAAGCGTGATCCGGCAACCTAGATATAGAGCCATCAGAGGAGAGGATCTGCATGGCCGGACGTTTTTATGGCGATTGGAACGTGGGTGACACGATCACGCACGAAATCGGGCGGACCGTCACCGAGACGGACAACCTGCTGTTCACGACGATGACCCACAATCCGCAGCCGCTGCATCTTGATGCCGAGGTGGCAAAGGAAAGCGAATTTGGTCAGATTCTCGTCAACGGGACTTTCACTTTCGCATTGATGGTCGGTCTGTCGGTCGGCGACACGACGCTTGGAACGCTTGTCGCCAACCTTGGCTATGACAAGCTTACGATGCCCAAACCGGTCTTTATCGGCGACACCTTGCGCGCCCGCACAGAAGTGGTCGAGCTCAAGGATTCGCGGTCCCGTCCGGGTTGCGGCATCGTGACGTTCCGGCACGAACTGTTCAATCAGCGCGGCGAAGTCGTCTGTCAGTGCCTCCGCATGGCTCTCCTGAAAGGAGCGTCTGCATGAAGCTGCGCTCGCTGCTGTTCGTCCCCGGCGACAGGCCGGAACGCATGGAAAAGGCGATGGGCCTTGGGGCCGATGCGCTCCTCTTCGACCTCGAAGATTCGGTGGCCGCCGACCGGAAGGCCGAGGCGCGCGAGAACGTGGCCCAGTTCCTGCGTGAGCGTTCGGACCGCGCCGAACAGGGCGCGCCGCGACTTTTCGTGCGCATCAATCCTCTCGACGGGCCTTGGGCGCAAGGCGATCTGGCGCAAGTGATGCCTGCCGGGCCTGACGGGCTGGTCCTGCCCAAGTGCGAAAGCGCGGATACGGTCGCGGCGCTCATGACGCTCATCCCCGAAGATCAGCGCGTACCTGTCCTGCCGATCGCATCGGAGACGCCTGCCGCGATCTTTGGAATGGGCACATATGCCTCTTGCGCCGCGCATCTTGCAGGCGTGACCTGGGGGGCCGAGGATCTGCCCGCGGCAATCGGCGCCAGCACCTCACGCGAAGCGGACGGTTCCTACACGCCGCCCTATCAGCTGGCCCGCTCCCTCACGCTTTTCGCCGCCCATGCTGCAGGTGTGCCGGCGGTGGAAACGGTCTATCCGGCGATCAAGGACCTCGACGGTCTGGCCGCCTATGCCGCGCGCGGCGCGCGGGACGGGTTTACCGGGATGATGGCCATTCACCCCAGCCAGATCGCGGTCATCAATGACGCGTTTACGCCGTCCGAGGAAGAAATCGCCCACGCGCGCAGCGTCGTGGCTGCCTTTGCCGCAAATCCGGGCGTCGGCGCGCTGCAACTGGACGGCAAGATGATCGACGCGCCGCACTTGCGCCAGGCCCAGGCATTGCTGGCCCGCGCCAACTGTTGAGGCCACGGCGAGGCACCCTGCAAGGGGTGCTTCAAAGCGGATATTGTCGGGGTTGCCTGGTGCCGGCTGCAGGATTCGAACCCGCGGCCTGATGATTACAAATCAACTGCTCTACCAACTGAGCTAAGCCGGCCCGAGGCATCGGATCGCCCCCATGCACAAGGGCGCGGCGCTCGTCCAGCCCTTCTGCAACGCAAGGCGACGATATTCTCAATTTGGGTGCCATTCACGGCGCGCCGAAAGTCCACCCCTCGGTGCGCGCGATCGTCGGCGTAAGCGCGGCGGGCGACCAGAGTCCGGCGATTCCGGCAGCACCGCGTAGCCATGCGGCAGTCAGCAGCGCGTCGGAGGCATGGTCGGTCACCGGCCCCGTGCGCCCGATTGGGGCAGATCCCAGGACGCAAAGTGCGGCGTCGAGGTCTGCCAAGTCGCGGATCTTGCTCCTCCCAGCGGCGCGCGCTGCGGTGACGGCAGAGATCGCGGTATAGATTTCGGCGATGACCGGGCCCGACCGGGGCAGCGGATCTATGGGCCAGACCGGGATCCTGCCGTTCAGCCGGTTGAGGACCCGCATTCCCGTCAGGCTGGACTTGCCCACCTGTGCCGCGCCGACCAGGTTGAAATTCGAATAGGGCTTGCACCCCAGCGCCTCCTGCGCCCGTTCGGTCACCCTGAAACGGCCGCGCCTGTCCTGCGCGTCGGGTGCATGGAACCGGTCGCCTTCACGCCCGCCGTGGCGGCGGAAATAGCGCGAGAGTTCGGGATGATCGACGAAGCTACCGGCCGACAGATAATCGTCCCCGGCGCAGATATCGTCGATCACCTGCCACAGCGCCTTCGCGTCGGCTGGGCTGTCCTGCCAACCGGGAAAGAACGCACCGCAATCGGCAAAGGGCAGCGATATGCCAAGGTCCAGCCCGACCAACGTGTCGTCGGGCAAGTCTTCGCGCAAAAACGACAGCACATCGGCGCGCGACCATGTGCGTTCCGGCTCGATCAGCACGGGCGGTCCGCCTTCTGATGCGGCCAAGGCGACAGCGATGCCTTTCTGCCGCGGCCCGGCAGCGCCAGACCAGTCAATGGCGACGAAGTGCCGGAAGGCGGGCGGCGGGATCAGCCCTGACGCTCCCGCCGCTTGCGCTCCCACCATTCCATCCTCTCGATCACCTGCCGCTCGAACCCGCGCGGAACGGGGTGGTAGTATTCGGTCCGCTCCATCCCATCGGGCCAGTAGTTCGCGCCCGAAAAGCCGCCTTCGGCATCGTGGTCATAGGCATAGCCCTTGCCGTAGCCCAGGTCCTTCATCAGCTTCGTCGGGGCGTTGAGGATATTCTGAGGCGGGGCAAGGCTGCCGGTTTCACGCGCGCTTTTCCATGCCGCCTTCTGCGCCTTGTAAGCCGCGTTCGATTTGGGCGCGGTGGCGCAATAGAGGCAGGCCTGCACGATGGCGAGCTCGCCTTCGGGGCTACCCAGGAACTCGTAGGCGTCCTTGGCGGCAAGGCACTGGACCAGCGCCTGGGGGTCGGCCAGCCCGATATCCTCGCTGGCAAAACGGACGAGACGCCGCAGGACGTAAAGCGGTTCCTCCCCCGCCGTCAGCATGCGCGCCATCCAGTAGAGCGCGGCCTGCGGATCGGACCCGCGTAGCGACTTGTGAAGCGCGGAAATCAGGTTGTAATGCCCGTCGCGATCCTTGTCATAGACCGCCAGCCGCCGTTGCAGGAACTTGCGCAGGCCATCGGTGTCGAGGGGATCTTCGATCTTGGCCGCATAGAGCGTTTCTGCCTGGTTGAGCAGGAAACGCCCGTCGCCATCGGCACTGGCGACCAGCGCCGTGCGCGCATCGGGATTCAGCGGCAGCGGACCCGCCAGTTCCTCGGCCCGGCCCAGCAACAGGTCCAGCGCAGCCTCGTCCAGCCGTTCCAGCACCAGTACCTGCGCGCGCGACAGCAATGCGGCGTTGAGCGCAAAGCTGGGATTTTCGGTCGTCGCGCCGACCAGAGTGACCGTTCCGCGTTCCACGAAGGGCAGGAAACCGTCCTGCTGCGCGCGGTTGAAGCGGTGAATCTCGTCCACGAACAACAGGGTGCGTTGCCCTGCGGCTTGTGCCTTCTCGGCTTCTGCAAACGCTTTCTTGAGGTCGGCGACACCCGAAAAGACCGCGCTGACCGCGGCAAAGCGCATTCCCACGCTGTCGGCCAGAAGCCGCGCGATGCTGGTCTTGCCGGTGCCGGGCGGGCCCCACAGGATCATGCTGGTCAGCCGTCCTGCCGCGACCATGCGCCCGATGGTGCCTTCGGGGCCGGTCAGGTGGTCCTGCCCCACCACGTCGGCCAGCGTGCGCGGGCGCAGGCGATCGGCCAGCGGTGCATCTTCGCCCGGTTCGGGCTGGCTTGTCGGCGGGGGCGCGTCGGATTCGAAAAGGTCGGTCATCGGCCCTGCCAATCTAGTCGACCGTCGCCAGATTGCGAGTGGGGACGGTGCCGGGCGTGTGGGTAAAGCGGTCCGGCCCGGTTTGCTTCCCGGCATTCTTCAAGTTAGCTTCGCCTACAGAGGGATCGAGGAGGGGAAACGGACAATGACCGCATCCGATCGCATAAGGGCGCCGACCAGTTTCTGGATCGTCGCATTCCTGAGCCTTTTGTGGAACGCCTTCGGCGCGAACGACTATGTCCAGACGCAGCTTGGCAACCGTTCCTATATCGAGGGGATGACGCAGGGCACCGGCCTTACCGTCGATCAGCTTATGGCCTATTACAACGGCTTTCCGGGGTGGATGGACGCGGCTTGGGCGCTGGGCGTGTGGGGATCGGTGGCAGGGTCGATACTGCTGCTGCTACGCAGCCGGTTCGCGCTTCACGCATTTCTGATCTCGCTCATCGGGCTGGTGTTCACCACGGCCTGGACCATCGCCAGCCCCATGCCGGGGCAGACCAGCATGCTGGTGCCCCTCATCTTCACGGTCGTGATCTTCGCCGTGCTGTTCGCGCTGATCTGGTATTCGCGAAAGATGTACGCGAAGCGGGTTCTGGCTTAACCGCGCTTTTCCAGCAGCCGCCAATAAGTGTCGGCGACGGCCTGGTTGATCGTGTCCCAAGCAAAGTCGCGGGCGCGCATTTCGCCGGCCTTCCCATGCGCGCAGGCAAGGGCCGGATCGGTCAGGTAACCTTCCAGCGCCTCGGCAAATGCAGTGGTGTCGCCCGGTGTAACCAGCCGCCCCGAAACACCATCGGCGACAAGGCTCTCGCTACCCGTGGCGGCGGCTGCGACGACCGGTAGCTGGCAGGCCATCGCCTCCAGCGTGACGTTGCCGAATGTCTCGGTGATGGAAGGGTTGAACAGCATGTCCATGCTGGCGACCGCGCGGCCGAGGTCGGCCCCGCTCTGATGCCCGACAAACACCGCACCCTTGTCGTCCCTTGCTGGAAGGTTCTCCTCGAACCAGCTGTGTGCGGGCCCTTCGCCGATGACCATGACGCGGTGCGCGACGCCGCGTTCGCGCAGCTTCGCGATCGTCGCGGCATAGACGTCGAGGCCCTTTTCCATGACCAGCCGGCCCAGAAAGCCGACGACCTTTTCGTCGTTCGCGATACCCAGCGACCGGCGCCACGCCATGTCGCGCGCGCCGGGGTGGAACACGTCCCGGTCGACCCCGCGCGTCCACAGCGAGACATCGTCGTTCATGTCCTGCTCTTTAAGCACGCGGACCATCGATTCCGACGGCGCGACCAGCGCGTCGCAGCGTTGATAGAACCGGCGCAGCATCTTCACGACCAGGGGTTCGAGGAACGCCATGTTGTAATAGCGCGGATAGGTTTCGAACCGCGTGTGGACCGAGGCGAGCACGGCAACATCGCGGTCGCGCGCCCATGATACGGCGCGGTGGCCGACGACGTCGGGGCTGGCGACATGGACGATGTTGGGGTCGAATTCGGCCAGGTTCTCACGAACCGAAGGCGAAAGGGCCAATGGAAAGCGGTATTCCGCTCGGCCCGGAATCGCAAAAGAGGGCACGCCGATCAGCGGTCCGGTCGCCGGGAATGCGGGATTTTCCACGACCGGCGAATAGGTGCGAACTTGCGCGCCTTGCCGCAAGAGATAGCCGACCAGCCGGTTCAGCGCCTGATTCGCTCCGTCGCGAACGTAGTTGTAGTTTCCGCTGAACAGCGCGACGCGCAGACCCGCAAGGGGGGCATCGCTGGCGTTATCCGTGGTCGAGGCGGCATATTGCGACATGGCGAAGCGCCTTAGCTTTCACGGCACGGTTTGGCGAGAGGGTCCGCCAGAATAAGCGGCGATCGAAGTGATTTGACATAAATGTGTCAAATCTTTGAGACATGGGGTGCAACGCGCTCCATAGTCGGGCGGGAATCGCGCGGTGGTTGAACCGGGATTTGGTGGGTCATAAACCCCTGTGCGGATATAGACGGGTGGAATGAAGAACTTGCGATTCGTTCGCGGCGATGGCGGTGGCCGAAGGTTCACTCTGCCGGGACTGCACGACGTGCTCTGGTGGCTGTTGGCCATCGGGATCGTTGTCGCTGGCGCGCAGCTGGCGTGGATGGTGCTTGCCCCGGTCAGTCCGCTGGGCGACTGGAAGCCTGCACGCGTGCGGCTGATGGACGATGGGGCCCGATCCGCGCTGATGACGGGCTTCGATCCCTTCAACCGCGATGTCGCGGTCGTGGCCGGCCCGGCCCAAGTCGCGACCGTCACCGATCTTCCGCTCACGCTCTATGGTATCAGGGTCAATCCCTACTCGGGCGGCGGAACCGCGATCATCGCCGGTTCAGACGGAGAGCAGCAGGTGTTCCGCATCGGTGAGGAGGTCATGCCCGGCGTGACGCTTGCGGCCGTGGCGTTCGATCACGTGACGCTGGGCCGGGGCGGTGCGTCGGAACTGCTCTATCTCGACCAGTCGAAACCGGTGCCGACGATCGCGCCTGCCACGCTCGGCAATTCGGTCGCGCCGCCGCATGTCGCCCCGCCACCGCCTGCCGCACCGGCAAGAGGGGCAGGGCAAATCGGGGCGAGTGATTTGCGGTCCGGGATTTCCTTTGGCGGGAACGCTGAAGGCGGCGGGGTCACGCTCAACCCCGGTGGTGACGGTTCGGTCTTTGCAGGTGCGGGCCTACGTCCCGGCGACGTGCTGGTCTCGGTCAATGGCCAGGCCGTTACGGGCCAGCAAGACCTTGCCGGTTTTGCCGGGCAGCTGCGGCCCGGTTCGAATGTTTCCATGACCGTTCGGCGCGGCGGACGCGACGTTCCGGTCAAGATCACGGTGTCTAAATGAAGTCTTTCGTGCGTAAGTTTTCCGTCGGCCTGATGGCAGCCTCGCTGCTTTCGCTGCTTTCGCTGTCCGCGCCGCAGGCCGCCTTCGCGCAATATGCGCTGAACGTGCGCGATGCCGACATCCGCGCTTTCGTCGCCGATGCGGCGCAAGTCACGGGCCGCACTTTCATCGTCGACGGGCGCGTGAACGGGAAAATCTCTGTCGTCACCGAACGCCCGCTTTCGCGCAGCGAGTACTTCGAGGTGTTCCTCGCCACCCTGCGCGCCAACGGGCTTGTCGCCATCCCTATTGGCAACGGTGCGTTCCGCATCCAGCCCGCCGCCAATGCCGCGTCGCAGCCCTCGCGCCTGGGCACCGCGGGCGCGCCAGCGAACGCGCTCGTCACCGAGGTAATCCGGCTCGGCTCGGTCGAGGCTTCGCAGGCGGTCGAAACGCTGCGCCCGCTGGTCAGCCAGGAAGGTTCGATCACCGCGAACCAGTCCGCCAATTCGCTGGTCGTCGTCGACTATGCCGACAATCTGCGCCGTATTCGCGCGCTGGTACAACAGATCGACCGCGACAATTCGAGCACCGAGATGATCGGCCTCAACCACGCCGGCGCGCGCGAAATCGCCGCCGCTCTGACCCAGCTTGTCCCGCAGGGCGCGCAGGGCGGGGCGCTGGCCAGCGTCGTCGCGGTCGACAGCTCGAACTCACTGCTTCTGCGCGGCGAACGCGACACGTTGAACAAGCTGGCCGCGATGGCCCGCGATCTGGACGAGCGTGCGGCCAGCGGTTCGGAAGTCAAGGTCATCTGGCTCGATTATGCCGATGCGGCGACGATGGTCCCGATGCTCGAAATGTTGGTCGGCGGATCGGGCAGTTCGTTCATGCCCGCCGCGGGCAGCACGGTCACCGCAACGACCGGCGGGGGCGACGATGCCAGCATCGGTTCGGGCCTTGCCAATCGGCAGATGACGGGCGGCGGCGGCGGGACCGGCTCCATCGGCGGCGGTGCGATTGAACTGGCGGGCGGCCGCGGCACGGCGATCATCACGCGCTATCCGGGTGCCAACGCCATCGTCATTTCCGCACCCGTGGACATTCAGCGCCGGCTTGCCGAACTGATCCGCCAGCTCGACATCCGGCAGGACCAGGTCCTGGTCGAGGCGATCATCGTCGAGGTTTCGGAAACCGTGGCCAAGGAACTGGGCGTCCAGTTCCTGATCGGGGGCAAGGACATGCCCTTTGCCGTCACCAATTTTTCAAACGTCGCGCCCAACATCATCGATATCGCGGGCGGTTTGATCGCCGACGCGGTCGATGCCGACACCACCACGGTCAGCGACGGTGTCGTCGTCACGACGTCCAGTTCTGGCACCGGGGACCTGCTGCGCGAAAACGCGGCGCAGGCGGCCCTTGGCGCAAGTGGCGGTTATCTGGGCGGATATACCTCGATCGGCAATAACCGTTATCTCGGCGCGCTGATCAACGCGATCCAGTCGGATTCCAATTCGAATATACTGTCGACGCCGCACATCACGACGAACGACAACGTTCCCGCGTCGATCCTGTTCGGTCAGGAGATCCCGGTTTCAACGGGAGAGGCGCTTTCGGGCAATTTCGACAATGCCTTCCGCACGATTCAGCGGCAGAACGTCGGCATCGAACTGGACGTGACGCCGCAGATCAATGCCAGCGATCAGGTCCGCCTCGACCTGCGACAGGAAGTGAGTTCCATCGCGGGGCCGGTGTCGAACGACTTCAACGAACTGATCATCAACAAGCGCGAGATCAAGACGACCGTGACGGTCGGCGACCGCGAGATCCTGGTGCTGGGGGGGCTGCTCGATGATAATGAGCGGCGCACGATCCAGAAGATCCCTCTGCTGGGCGACATTCCGATCATCGGCGAACTGTTCAAGTCGCGCGGCAAGAGCCATGCGAAGACCAACCTGATGGTGTTCATCCGCCCCACGATCCTGCGCAGCGCGCGTGACCGGCAGGAAGTCACCGCGCGCCGCTATGGCGTGATCCGCGATGCCCAGCAGGCGTTCTCGCCCGATCGCGAACCGTCTATTGACGAACTCGTCATCGACTATCTCGGTGCGGCCCCGCCCCAGATGCCCAACAGCCCCGATGACATCATTATCACGCCCGCCGACGAAGCTGGGGCCGCGCAGTAAGCCGATGGCCGAACCGACGCCTCTCGACAGTGACGTGCCGCTGGGCGACGATGTCGCGCTTGCGGGCGCGGCGGCTGTTGTCGTGCCCGAAGGCGGCCGCGGTACGCCGCTGCTGACTTATGCCGAGGCGCGCGACTGGGGCGTGATCGTGGCGGACGAAGACGTGAACGGCGCGGTCCCGCTGGTCCTGCGCGAAGGAGCGGACGCTATGGTCTTGCTCGAACTTCGCCGCCGCTTTGCGCGCCCTCTTTCGGTGCGCAGCGCGACCGCGACCGAATTCGAGAAGCTGCTGAGCGAAGTCTATGGCGATACCGGCGCGCTGGAGGCCGATACGCTTGGCTTCGACGGGCCGGACGATGCGCTGGCCTATGGCCTGCCCAGCGCCGAGGACCTGCTGGACAGCGCCGACGATGCGCCTGCGATCCGCCTGATCAACGGGCTGATCGCGCAAGGCCTGCGCGAAGGCGCGTCGGACATTCATATCGAGCCTTATGAACAGGCGCTCGTCGTGCGTTTCCGCGAAGACGGCGTGCTGAAGGAAAAGCTGCGCATGCCGCCGCACGTCGCGCCAGTGCTGGTCAGCCGCATCAAGGTCATGGCCCGGCTCGACATTGCCGAACGCCGCGTGCCGCAGGACGGTCGCATCGGGCTGTCGCTGGGCAGAAAGCTGGTCGACGTGCGTGTCTCCACCCTGCCGAACCGCGCGGGCGAGCGCGTCGTCATGCGTCTGCTCGACAAGGAAAACGCCGGGATAGAGCTGTCCGAGCTCGGTCTCGACCAGCATACCGAAGGCGTGCTGACGCGGGCGCTCAACGAACCCAACGGGATCGTGCTGGTCACCGGGCCGACCGGTTCGGGCAAGACCACCACGCTCTATGCGGGGCTGCGGGGCCTCAACGATGGTCAGCGGAATATCCTGACTGTGGAAGACCCTGTGGAATACGCTGTGGACGGGGTGGGGCAAACGCAGGTCAATGCCAAGGTCGGCCTGACCTTCGCGGCCGGTTTGCGCGCCATCCTGCGACAGGACCCCGACGTCGTCATGGTCGGCGAAATCCGCGACAAGGAAACCGCCGACATCGCGGTGCAGGCCTCGCTTACCGGGCACCTCGTGCTTTCGACCGTCCACACCAACGATTCGGTCGGCGCGATTACCCGCATGCGCGACATGGGGGTCGAACCCTTCCTGCTGGCCAGCACGCTGCGCGCCGTGATCGCCCAGCGGCTGGTTCGCCGCCTGTGCAAGCATTGTCGGCGAGAGGGCGTGATCGATCCGGCGCTGGCCGCGATGCTGGATATCAAACCGGGGCGCACGGTCTGGCACCCGGTCGGTTGCGATCATTGCAACCAGTCGGGATATTCGGGCCGCATCGGCCTGTTCGAGGCGATCCGCATCGACGATACGATCCGCCGCCTCATCAACGCCAATGCCTCGGAAGAGGACATTGCCGACCACGCCTTTGGCAAGGATGCGCAAGGCAACCGGCGCGGTATGCGCCTGACGCGCGCGGCCAAGAAACTGGTGCAGGCTGGCGAGACTTCGCCCGAGGAAGCGGCGCGGCTTTCGCGGCGTGAGGACGGGGCCGCCTGATGCCGCGATGGTCCTATCTGGCGGTCGATCCGCAGGGCAAGGAAAGACGCGGCGCGATCGATGCGGCCAGCCTTCCGGCCGCGCGCGAACAATTGGCGACGCGGCGTTGGCATGTGCTTCGGCTGGACGAGGAGGCGGGCAAGGCCTCGGCGGTAGTCAAACCCGGTTCCATCTCGCTACCCAGCCGCAAGCCGAAGCTGCGCGCCAAGCAGCTTGCGTTGTTCACGCGGCAGTTCTCGTCACTGATGATGGTCAGCCCGCTGGAAGAAGCGCTGCGCACGATCAGCCGCCAGACCGAAAAGCCAAAGGCTCGCGCGATCCTGATGAACGTGCACCAGGGCGTGGTCGAAGGCCTGCCGCTGGCAGAAGCGCTGCGCCGTGAACCGGAAAGCTTCCCGCCGATTTACCGCGCGATGATCGCGGCGGGCGAATCGAGCGGCAGCCTGCCGCAGATCGCCGAACGCCTTGCCGACATGCTGGAAAAGCAGGCGGCGGCAAAGGCGAAGATCGTGGCCGCGCTCGCCTATCCGATCATCCTTTCGCTGATGGCCATCGGGGTCGTCACGTTGCTCATGATCTCGGTCGTGCCGCGCGTCGTCGAACAGTTCGACAATGCCGCGCGCCAGTTGCCGTTTTTGACCCGCGCGGTGATCGGCATTTCGCAGTTCATGTCGGCATACTGGTGGGTGCTGGGCGTGGTTATCGCGTTGGCGCTGCTGGGCTTTTTGCGGGCGCTGACGGTGCCGACGTTCAAATACAGGTTCGATGCCTTTCTGCTGCGCCTGCCGTTCATCGGGCGGCTGATCCGCGACGTTCATGCCGCTTCGTTGGCCCGCACGCTGGCGACGATGATCGATGCGCGCCTGCCGCTGGTCGACGGGCTGAAACTGTCCTCACGCACGGTGTCGAACGCGGTTCAGCGCAAGGCGCTGGAACAGATTACCGAGAAAGTGCGCGGCGGTACGTCGCTGTCCACCGCGCTGCGCGAGGCGGGGACGTTCCCACCGCTGCTCGTCTATCTCGCTTCCAGCGGGGAAAGCGCGGGGCGGCTGGGCGACATGCTGGAACGCGCGGCCGACTATCTCGAACGCGAATTCGCGCAGTTCACGGCGGCTGCCATGGCGCTGCTCGAACCGCTTATCATCATCGTCATGGGCGTGATCGTCGCGCTCATCATCCTCGCCATTCTCTTGCCGATCCTGCAGTTGCAGGACCTCACCGGCCTTTGAAATCACCAACCGGATGGAAACCATGACCAACCAGACCCGCAAGACCGCCCGCAAGGCCCGCCGCAACGGTTTCAGCCTCGTCGAACTGATGGTGGTGCTGTTCATCATCGCGCTGCTGGCGACGGCGGTGGCGATCAACGTCCTGCCCAGCCAGGACAAGGCGATGCGGGTGAAGGCCGAATCCGATATCGCGACGCTCAGCCAGGCGATGGAAATGTACCGCCTCGACAACGCCAGCTATCCGGGTGCGAGCGAGGGGCTGTCGGCGCTGGTCAATCCGCCCGCCACGCTGGCCATGCCGCAGAATTATCGCAGCGGCGGTTATATCAAGTCGCTGCCGACCGATCCGTGGGGTCGCCCGTACCAGTTTCGCAGCCCTGGCCAGAACGGCGGCGCATTCGAAATCTATTCGCTGGGCGCAGATGGCCAGCCCGGCGGCGAAGGGGATGATGCCGACATCGTCGGCTGATCACGCATGGCGCTGCGACTGAAACACGACTTGCCCGAAGACGGGGTGACCGGCGACGGGCCGGAGGGCCTGTTCGTCCTGCTTCCCGAAGTGCCGGGCGGCGAATGGCGTTACTGGCATGTCGATGGCGGCACGCTGGGCAGCGACCACCGCTTCGCGCCCGGCCACGATGCGCCGTGGGGCGATCTGGAAGGCATGCGCGTCGTCGCGCTGGCCCCTGCCGCCCTTGCGCCGGTTCGCATCGCGCCGCGCGGCGAAATGCCGATCGCACAGGCCTTGTCTGCAACGCGGCTGGACCCGCCGGGCCTGCGCGCGCCGATGGCCGACACGCATATCGCGGTCGCTGCCTCCGCCGATGGCGACGCCGTGCTCTGTTCTGCCGTGGCCAAGTCGGACATGGACGCGTGGCTGGGCGAACTGGCGACGGCTGGCCTCAATGTCGATGCGCTGGTGCCTGCCGCGCTTGCCCTGCCGAGGGCGGATGCGGGGACTGTCGCATCGGGCGAACTGGGCGGACAGGCGCTTGCCCGAACGCCAAGCGCGGCATTTGCCGGGGAAGCGGACCTTCTGCCCGCGCTCGCGCCCGGAGCGGATAGCGTTGCGGTGGATGAGGATCGGCTGGCAGCCCGCCTTGTCGAGACGTTCCGCCATCCCGAACTCGACCTGCGGCAAGGGGCCTATGCCTTGCCGCGCGTATCCTATTTCCGCCTGCCGGACTGGGCGCAGCTGGCGCGCATGGCCGCGATCCTGGCCCTGCTGGTGTTCCTGATCTTTGTGGTCGAAACGGTAAAGCTGAACCTCGATGCCAATGCACGAGAGGACGCCGCGATCGAGGCCGCGCGCGCCCGCTTCCCCGGTGTTGGCGATCTTGCCGGTGCAGAGGCGGAGATCCGCGCCGAACTGCTGCGCCGCGGCGTAGGCGGCGTCGCCTTTGCCGACAGTGCACCAGCGGTATTCGCCGCGATGCAGCCCAATCCCTCGATCAACTTGCGCAACCTCAACTGGCGCGCGGACGGCACGTTGGCAATCCGCGCCGCTGCCCCCACCGATCAGGCACTGAACCAGATGCTGATCGCGCTGCAACGGGATGGCTGGCAAGTCACCGCACCCCCGCAAGTCGCGCCCGATGCCAGCGGATCGACCGTGGCAGACATCACCGTGAGGGCACCATGAAATCGGTTTGGACACCGGCGCGGGACTGGTTCCTTGGCCTTACCACGCGCGAACGCGTCCTGGTGGGCGTGGCAGGCGTTCTGGCGGGCGTGCTTTTGATCATCTACGGCCTGATCCTGCCGCTGGGCGCGGCGCACGATGCGGCCCACGTTCGCCATCGTGAGGCGGTGATCGCCGCCGGACAGGTCATGGCGGGGCTGGAACAGCTGGACGCCGCACCTGCGCCTCAGGGCGGGGCGGGGCCGGTTGCGCAGGCCGTGGCGCAGATCGCCGATGCCGAAGGGCTGGTGCTGCAATCGAACGATCCGCGCGGCAATGACGGAACTCTTGTCGTCATCCCGACCGCGGCGCCGGGGTCCGCCTTCGCGTTTCTGGACCTTTTGCGCAGGCAGGGCATCGTTGCCGAACAGGTGACGATCACGCCAGCGGCCGACGGATCGGTTTCGGTCAACGCCACGATGCGGAGGGCGGGATCGTGATCGGGCGCTGGATATTCATTCGCGATGCTCGCCTGTCCCGGACGACGAAGATCGTGCTGGGCCTGCTGGCTTTGGTCGCGCTGGTCGCCATGTTCCCGCTTCGCGTCGCGCTGGGCGCGGCGAACGGCGAAGGGTCGCTCTCCGCGCGCGAAGTCGCGGGCACGGTGTGGAGCGGTCAGGTCGGCAATCTGCAGGCCGGGTCGTTGCCGCTGGGCAATCTTGATGTCGGCTTGCGGCCCCTGCCGCTGCTGACCGGCACGGCGGAGTTCGCTTTGAACCGACCCGCAATGCCCGGCCAGCCGCAGTTCCACGCCTACGCCCGCGGGGGTGAGGGCTGGGCCGCCTTGCGCGATACCAACGGCGAATTGCCGCTGTCGGGTGCGATGTCGCCGCTTCCGGTTCGTGCGCTGAGTTTTGCCGACTTCGCGGTGGAGCTTCGCGGCGGTCGCTGTGTCGCCGCGTCTGGCACGCTGGGCATCGCGATCCCCGCGCTGGGCCCCACGCTTCCGGCAGAGACCTTCATGTCCGGCCCCGCGCGGTGCGAGGGTGATGCCCTGTTCGTGCCGATGAAAGGGCCGAGCGGGACCGAGACGCTTGCGTTCCGGCTGGAGCCTGACGGCAAATGGCGCGCCGACCTCGTTCTGACCGGTCTCCCGGTCGAGGTCAGCGCGCCATTGCTGGATATGGGGTTCACCGGCAGGCCCGAGGGGATCGGGCTGTCGGCGAACGGAAGCCTGTAAGGATCAGCCGAGGATCGAGGAGAGGAACCAGACGCGTTGTTCCGCCTGGTCGGTCCAGTCGTCGATCAGCCCGTCTGTCGCGTTGTCGCCGGCGTCGCCTGCAAGGTCCTTCAGTTCCTTGAGCGATGCGACCAGCGCCGCATTGTCGTCGCGCAGCTTTTCCACCATGACCATCGCGTCGAGCGAGGTGTCATCCTCGTCGGCCACCTTGGTCTTCGCCGCGACCGATCCGATCGAAGTCAGCGTGTCGCCTTTGATCTTGCGGACGCGTTCGGCGATCACGTCGACGTTGCCGAAAATCTCGGCGGCCTGTTCGTCGAACAGCAGGTGCAGGTCGCGGAAATCGCGGCCCTTTACGTGCCAGTGAAAGTTCTTCGTCTTGAGATACAGGGCGAGATGGTCGGCCAGCAGTCCGTTAAGACCGTCTACCAGTGCCTTCGTCGCGTTGTCGCCCATGTTTTAACTCCTGTCATTCGCTTCTTGGTTCACCCATTCAACGGGTGAGCCTTGATCGCGTTTCCGGAGGAAAACCGGTCACTGCATTCGGATTAGTCGATCACTGAACCCGGCTGTCGAGCTTTCGCATGAATGCGGAGAACCAGGTGACGAGGAAAGGGATCAGCACGATCGAAAGCACGACCTTGGCGAGCATTTGCCCGGCCAGCAGGGGCAGGATCGGAAAGACGCCTAGGAACGCGACGGTGATGAAGATGACCGTGTCGAGAGCCTGCGACAAGGCCCCGGCAAGACCGGCGCGGATCCACATCGGGCCGCCGAACTTCGTCTTGAGCGCGCTGATCACCGTGATGTTCAGGATCTGCGACGTACCATAGGCGATGGGACCGGCGATCCAGATCCGCCACGTCGCGGTCAGGATCATCTGGATCGCGTCGAGCCGTTCGGGCTGCATTTCGGGTGAGGCGGGCATCGCCGCCACGAGCAGCGACAGGATGATGGAGGCGAAGATCGGGACAAAGCCCCACAGCACCAGCTTGTTCGCGACCGTGCGGCCATAGACCTCTGCCACCGCGCCGCCCATCGCGACCAACAGCAGGAACGCGAACATCCCCGCCTCCACCGCCAAGGGACCAAGCGCGACCTGCTTGTTGCCCAGCAGGCCCGCGAAGGTGCACATGCCGCCATAGAACAAGGCGACGGCAAAAAGGCCGGGGGCAAAGAGGCCCTTGGGCACGGCGACAAGGGTTTGCGGAGCGGCCTGGTCGGCAGGGGATTCGTTCATCTTCCCAGCGATAGCGGCTTTACAGAGGCGGGCAAGGGGGCTGAAACCACCTGTCTTGATTGACCGGCCGATGCGGCGTGTATAGTTGCGGCCGAAACCTCCCCGACAAGCAGAACGGATTCCCCTTTTCCGCCATGGCCAGCGAACAATTCGATATCGTCGCGTTGGGCGACGCCATTGTCGACGTGCTTGCACGCCGGGACGAGGCATTCCTCGAAGCTGCCGGCGTCAGGAAGGGCACGATGCGCCTTCTGGAAGACGACGAGGCCGAGGCACTGGCCAGCGCCATGGCGACGAGCGGCCACGTTGAGGAAGTGCCCGGCGGGTCCGCGGCCAATACGCTTGCGGGCGCGGCGTCGTTGGGCGCCAAGTGCCGTTTCATCGGGCAGACCGGCGATGACCGGCTGGGCACGCTTTTCGCCTCGCACATGTACGGGCTGGATATCGCGTTCGATACGCCGCCGATCCGGCACGCGCCGACCGGGCGCTGTTTCATCCTGGTCAGTCCCGATGGCGAGCGCACGATGCAGACGTCGCCCGCCGCCAGCCACCGGCTGACCGTCGACGCCCTTGACGAGGACGCGATCCGCGGCGCGCAAATGCTGTTCCTCGAAGGCTATCTCTGGGGCCCGGAAACGCCCCGTGCCGCGATGCGCCGCGCGATCGAACTGGCCCATGCCGAGCGCCGCAAGATCGCCTTTACCCTTTCCGATTCCATCGCGCTCCCCGGTCGCCGCGACAGCCTTGCCAAGCTGGTTGCCGATGGCGCGGTCGATATCCTGTTCGCCAATGAGTACGAGGCGAAGCTGATGGCCGGTGTCGATGACAGCGAAGCGGCGATCGCCCTGCTGTCCAAACAGGTCGAAACGCTGGTCCTGACCAAGGGCCCGCACGGCGCGATGGCCGTTTCGCGCGGCGAGCGCATCGAAGTGCCCGCCGCGCCCGTTCCCGAAGTGGTCGACACAACCGGGGCGGGGGACCAGTTTGCCGCCGGTTTCCTTGCCGCCCATGTCGCGGGCGCGGATGCCGAGCATTGCCTGAAAAGCGGGGCACGGGCCGCCGCTTCCGTCATCACCCACGTCGGCGCGCGCCCCATCGGCGGCTTCGAGACAGGAGACCATGGATGAGCGCGATCCGCAGCCTTGCCGTCTATTGCGGGTCCGCCGCCGGCACCAATCCGAAACATACCGAGATTGCGAAGCAGCTTGGCGCCGAAATGGTCTCTCGCGGGATTGATCTTGTCTATGGCGGCGGCAAGCTGGGCCTTATGGGCACCATCGCCGATGCCGTGCTGGATGCAGGGGGCCGTGTCTATGGCGTGATCCCGGCTGCTCTCGTCAGCCACGAAGTCGCGCATGTCGGTCTGACCGAGCTTCACGAAGTCGCCGACATGCATCAGCGCAAGGCCAAGATGACGCAGCTTGCCGACGGCTTCCTGTGCATGCCGGGCGGGATCGGCACATTCGACGAACTGTTCGAGGCATGGACCTGGAACGCGCTGGGCTATCATTCGAAGCCGTTCTGCCTGCTCAACACCGATGGTTACTGGGACAAGTTCATGTCCTTTTGCGACCACGTCCGCGACGAAGGCTTCATGAGCGCGGCCCGCCGCGACCAGCTTTTGAGTGCGGACACCATCGGCGATGCCATAGACAAGCTGGACGCTGCCGCCAGCGCGGCGGAGAACAAGCCGGTCTGGTAACGTCTTTCTCCCATCGCCGCAGGTGATACGCGCGATGAGGGTTCGACCATGGCAGAGAACTGTCCCGATCGTGGCGGGGCCGTTCCCGTGTAGCACAGCGTGTTTCCAATGCTCTGCGTGCGGCACGACGCGTTTCCGGCTATATCGCTCGTGACAGGTTTGGGAGAAGGCGCCATGCGGTGGGTGTTGATCGTGTTCCTGGCGCTTTATGCCATTGCTCTTGTCCTTTTCCTGATCGGCACTTTCGGCTTGTTCGGATCGCCGCAAGGGCCATTGGCGGGCGTTTTCCTGATACCGATCGGCCTGCCGTGGAATATCATTGCGGATCGCGCGGGGCTTGCGCCGCTGGCGGCAGGAATACTCTCGCCCGCGATAAACGCCTTGATCATTTACCTTGTTTGGCGAAAATTCGCCTGACGGATACGATTCGAAACCGGTCGTCGCGGCCTGCCGCGTGCCGGTCTATCGGTGTTCTGTATCCGCTTACACTCGACGGTTGGGGAGTACGACGCAATGAGAATGCCTTACCTGCTTTTGACAAGTGTTCTGGCCGGCACGCTTGCCGCCTGCGGTTCGCCTGACACGACGGCTGATGAGCCCGCGACTGCCCCCGCCGATACTCAGGCCTCCGCCGGTGAGATGGACGCATCGAATGGACCTCCGCCGCCTGCCGACGGGTCTGATGCGCTGGTGCCCGGCACCGATTACCAGGCAACCACGATCATTCCGTGCGGCTTCGATGGCGCAGCCCCCACCCAGCAATGCGATGCGGGCGTGAAGCGTAACTGGGGCGAGGCTGGCCAGAGCCTGGTCGAAGTGACGAAGCCCGATGGCATGAAGCGGGCGATCTTCTTCAAGGGGACCGAAGCTTATGGCGCGGACAGTTCAGAGGCGGACGGTTCGGCGGCCTGGGATTTCGACACGACGCGGGATGGCGACGAAGTGACGATCAAGTTCGGTCCCGAAACCTACGTGGTATTCGACGCCCTTCTGACCGGCGGATAATTTCGTGAGCAGCGCGCCGGGCCACGCGGCCCGGCGCCTGTTCGCCTATAGCACGCCCGGACCGCATTCCGGTGTCGGGCGGATTACGACGATCATGTCGCCTTCCTGCACCGACTGCGCGTCGTCTTCCCAATAACCGATGGCACGGCCGTCGCGGTAGAGCCTGAGGCCGAGGCTGCCCGAACCCAGTTCGCGTAGCGAGCGGCCGATGTCCTCTGGCCGCGCTTCGCGTTCGACCAGTTGCACCCGGCCCGTGACCGAGGCGAGGTCCGACAGGTAGTCGGCGGTGTGCATGCCGCTGGCGCTTCCGGCCAGCAGAAGCCCGGTGAAGCGGACCGGGTTGATCACGTTGGTCGCGCCAGCCTGACGGGCGAGCAGTTCGTTGTCGGGCGCGCGCACGACGACGGTGATCGGCACTTCGGGGGCCAGGTGCCGCACGGTCAGCACGATCAGGATCGAACTGTCGTCGCGCCCTGCGGAAACCAGCACCGTCGCCGCCTGCGCGATGCGGACGTCCTGCAGCGATTCGTCGCGCGTGGCATCGGCGTTGATGATGTTGCAGCCCATGTCTTCGGCCAGCTGCAGGCGTTCCTCGCTGCTGTCCATGACGACGATGCAATCGGGACTGGTGCCTCGCGCGATCAGTTCGGCCACCGCTTCGGAGCCGGAGACGCCGAAGCCCAGCACCACGACGTGGTCCTTCAGGCGTTCCTGGATACGGGCCATGCGGTATCTCTCCCAGCTGCGTTTGATGATGAAGTTGTAGGCGGTGCCCACGAAGATGAAGATCACGGCAAAGCGGATCGGGGTGACGATCATCGCCTCGATCATGCGGGCCTTGTCCGTCACCGGTGCAATGTCGCCAAAACCCGTCGTCGTGATCGAAATCATCGTGAAATAGACGACATCGGCAAAGCTGACGACGCCGTCGTGATGGTCGATCAGTCCTTCCCGGTCGCTCCAGTGGATCATCACGACGATGAAGACGAGGAACAGCGCGGCGGACAGGCGGAGCGAGGCATCGGCCCAGACCGGCAGTCCCAGCTTGCGCCTCAGGGGGCGGTGTCGTTGAAGCCGGATGGGCTTGCGCATCGCCACTGTTGGTTAGTCCTCCATCCCCGCAAAACGTTCGGCCAGGGTATCAAGCGACGGATAGTGGGTCAGGTCAAGTTGCAGCGGGGTGACCGCAATGTAGTTTTCCTGTGTTATTTCAAGGTCGGTTTCATGCCCCGGGGTATGTTCGATCGGTTCGAGGCCGAACCAGAAATAGGGAAAACCGCGCGGGTCGGTGCCTTCTACGACGGTGCCGCGGCCATAATCGTGAAAGCCCTGGCGCACGACGCGCACTCCCTTCACGTCCTGGGCCCTCACGGCGGGGAAGTTGATGTTGACCAGCGTGCGGGCCGCGAACGGCATGTCGATCAGTTGGCGCAGTACTTTCGCGCCCCACTTTTCCGCTGCGTCAAAGGAAACCTTTTCCCCTGCATCTTCGCGCGAATAGATCTGGCTCAACGCGATGGAGCGGACGCCTGCCAGCGCGCCTTCTATGGCGGCGGAGACGGTCCCCGAATAGGTGATGTCGTCGCCCTGATTCGCGCCGCGGTTGACGCCCGACAGGATCAGGTCCGGCTTTCCGCCAAGCACCTTTTTCAGGCCCATCGTCACCGAATCGGTCGGCGTGCCGGTGACGGAGAACCGGCGGTCGTCATGGCGGCGCATGCGAACCGGGCGGGTGAGGGTGAGCGAGTGGCCCGCGCCCGACTGTTCCTCGCTCGGCGCGCAGATCCAGATGTCGTCGGAAAGCTGGCGTGCGATGGCTTCCAGCACCTCGAGCCCGCGTGCGTTGATACCGTCGTCGTTGGTCAGAAGAATGCGCATGGCGTCAGGCAGGCTCCAGCTTGTCGATCCCGCCCATGTAGGGGACGAGTGCGGACGGCAGCGTGACGGACCCGTCGGCGTTCTGCCCGTTTTCCAGCACGGCGACCAGCGTGCGCCCGACGGCGAGGCCCGACCCGTTCAGCGTGTGCAGGAACTCGGTCTTCTTCGACCCTTCGGGCTTGTACCGAGCGTTCATGCGGCGGGCCTGGAAGTCCCCGCAATTGGAGATCGAGCTGATCTCGCGGTAAGTGTTCTGCCCGGGCAGCCAGACTTCGAGGTCGTAGGTCTTGCGCGCGGAAAAGCCCATGTCGCCGGTGCACAGCAGCACCTTGCGATAGGGCAGTTCCAGCGCCTGCAGCACCGCTTCTGCCGCGGCGGTCATTTCCTCGTGCATCGCGTCCGAAGCCTCGGGCGTCGTGATGGCGACGAGTTCCACCTTGTCGAACTGATGCTGACGGATAAGACCGCGCGTGTCCTTACCCGCCGAACCCGCTTCGGAGCGGAAGCAGGGGGTGAGCGCGGTCATCTTCATCGGCAGGGCAGCGTTGTCGATGATCTGTTCGCGCACGGCGTTGGTCAGGCTGACCTCGGCAGTGGGGATCAGCCAACGACGTGTCGGGGGTAGCTCGGGCAAAATGGCTCTAAGTAATACCGCGAGGTTTTCCGGAAAGCTGAGGCCCGCGTCGTTCGCAGCTTGTTGCGCCATTTCGTCGAGGTGGTCGACAGAGATATCACCGAACGACCGAAGGCTGGTCTGGAATAAGTCTTCCTTAAACTTCGGCAATTGCCCGGTGCCGAACAGCGCCTCGTCCTTCACCAGCAGCGGCGGCGCGCATTCGACAAAGCCCTTGCCGGTCTGCATGTCGAGCATGAAGGCGCCCAGCGCGCGATTGAGGCGGGCCATCTGGCCGCGCATGAACACGAAACGCGCACCCGAAATCGCGGCGGCGGTTTCGAAATCGAGGCCGAGGGCAGGCGCGAAATCGGCGTGTTCCTTCGCCTCGAAATCGAGTTCGCGCGGTGTGCCCCAGCGGGAAACCTCGACATTGTCCGCCTCGTCCGCGCCCATCGGCACATCTTCGGCCGGAAGGTTGGGCAGGGCGGCCAGCGCATCGGCCTGCTTCTGCGTCAGCGCCTTTTCTTCCGCCTCCAGCGCGGGGAGCGTTTCCTTCAGCGCAGCGACTTCGGCCTTCAGCGCCTCTGCCGTTGCGGTATCGCCCTGGCCCATCGCCTTGCCGATGGCTTTCGAAGCCTCGTTCCGGCGGGACTGGCCTTCCTGCATCCGGGTCTGCACTTCGCGGCGCTGTTCGTCGATGGCGAGGATCGCGGCCGAGGCAGGCTCCGCCCCGCGGCGGGCGAGGGCGGCATCGAAGGCGGCGGGATCGTTACGGATGAGGCGTATATCATGCATGGCGCCTCGCGCTATGGCCGGTCCCGCCGCATCCTGTCCAGTGAAGATACATGTGAAAATCGATGCGGGAACAAGCCCCTTGCCCGTGTGTAGAGTTGAGAGGCCCGAAGAACCAGACAGGACCCGCCTTTTGAGCGAAGAGATCATCAGTCCGCCTCGGCGCACTCCGTTCATTTCGGTGGCGAACCGATGGTTCAGGCTGGGGCATGCGACGGGCCTCAAACGGCGCAATACGCTCGACCGCGAGGCCTTGATGGAGGCCGTGTCAGAGGAAACCGGGCTGAACGACTTCGGCGATCCGTGGTTTGCCCGGCCTTACGATGCGTTGGTCGATGCCTTGCGGGAAGAGGCGCGCCTGAATCTGGCGGGCGAGTTCGTGGCCGAAATGCAGTTCCGCAAGGTCCTGACCGACCGTCTGCATGCGCAGCAGTGGTTCGACCGCCACCCCGAAATCCTCGACCGCGCCTTGCCGCGCCCCGTCATCGTCGTGGGGCCGATGCGATCGGGCACGACGCGGATGCACCGGCTGCTGGCCGCCGATCACCGGTTCCAGCATCTGCGCAGTTTCGAGACGATCAGCCCCGTCCCGCCACAGGACTTCACCCCCGGCGACGAAGCGGACGAGCGGATCGAGACCGCCCGCAAAATCCAGCGCATGGCCCGCCTTGCCAATCCGCGCACGCTGAACATCCACCCCACCGGCCCGTGCGAGCCGGAAGAGGAACTGGGCCTTCTGGTCAATTCGTTCTGGGGCATGAAGCACGAGGCGCAGTGGATGATCCCGTCCTATGGCAGGTGGTGCGAGGGGCAGGACGCGCGCCCTGCCTATCGCCAGCTTGCCCGCCTGTTGAAACTGGTCAGCTGGTCGCAGCAGAAATCCAGCCTGAAACCGTGGATCCTGAAGACGCCGCAATACATGCTCGACCTCGATGCCGTGCTCGATACCTTTCCCGATGCCCGGTTCGTCTTCACGCATCGCGATCCCAAGGCCGTTGTGGGGTCCGCCGCCTCGCTCGCGTGGAACCAGACGATCATCTATTCCGACCATGCCGACGCGAATGCGGTGGGCCGCGAATGGCTGCGCAAGACCGAACAGCAGATCGCCCGAATGCGCCGCGTGCGCGACCGGATCGAGAGCAGCCGCATCATCGACGTGCATTTCGAGGAGATGGACCGCGACTGGCATGGCGCCATGGCCCGCGTCTATCGCTTTCTGGGCATGGACATGGCCCCCGCGCTGCCGGGCATGGAGGATTTCATGACCCGCAGCCGGGCTTTGAAGCGCAAGCCCCATCGATACAGCCTTGCCGAGTTCGGCCTGGACGAAAGCGAAGTGGCCGAACGCCTGTCCGACTATGTCGAGACGTATGGCGTCAGGGTAGAGGGGCGCGAACAGCGCACGGCCTGATCAGGCGGGCTGCGCGTCGTTCCCGACTTCGGCGACGTCGACAGCAAAGGACATCGTCTGGAACGCCGCACCGGTGAAGACGCCGTCGATCGGCGCGACGTCGGCATAGTCGCGTCCCATGGCGACGACCACGTGGCTTTCGCGCGCAAGGCAGTCGTTCGTGGGATCCAGCCCGATCCAGCCAAGCTCCGGCCCGCACCAAACCGCGGCCCATGCATGCATCGCGTCGGCCCCGACCAGCTTTTCCATGCCCGGCGGGGGCAGGGTGCGCAGGTAACCGCTGATGTAGGATGCCGGGATGCCGTGACCGCGCAGGGCGACGATCATGACATGGGCGAAATCCTGGCACACGCCCGACTTCTTCTCGAACGCCTCTGCCGGGGCGGTGCGGCTGTCGGTCGCGGTGGAATCGTAGGCGAAGTCCTGATGGATCCTGGAGCATAGCGCCTGCGCCGCCTCCAGCACTGGCCTGTCGGAAGAGAGCAGGGGCGCGGCCCAGTCCGCGATGTGTGGTTCGGGAACGGCGATGCGCGATCCGTAAAGGTAAGGCGCGGGCGACAGCGGATCGAGCCCGCGCGCAAGCATCGCGGCATCGCGCGTTTCGGCGATGCTGGGGCTGGTGTTGGGGATCGGCGGGGGCGTTACCTCGATCCGCATCGCGTTCTTGACGGTGATTTCCTTTTCCCCGCCGCGAAAGGCGAGCGTGGTGGTGTTGACCACGTACGGGCCATGTCCGTCGCGCCGCTCCGCCGGGGCGGGCGAGACATCCAGCGAATGGTCCACGATGCGCTGGCCGGGCCATTCGACGGGTTTCAGCCGGATGTTCAGCCGCGCCGTGGCAACGCCGCTGCCATAGGAAAGCGTGGTATCGTGGCGTATCCGGTACATCATGCCAGGAACGGTGCCCCGTCGCTTCCGGGAAGGGTTTCGTCGAGGAAATAACGCTTGCCCATCTCGTTCGAGAGGTGGCCCAGCGCGCCGCGCCAGTTTTCGAGGTCCGAAGGCTCAAGCTCCTCGGCATCGGCGGCGTCCAGCCATGCGCGCAAGGACCGGGCAAGGCGCAATGGCGTTTCGGTCATCCCGTCGTCGCGCAAGTTGGGCAGTTTGGACAAGTGGTCGATGATTTCCTCGACCTGAAATGCCAGCCCACGCGGCTGGGCCGGATCGAGCAGGACCATGTCCAGCACGGGCGCGATATAGGGCATCGTCAGGTAACGGCTGCGATAGGTGGATTGCCCGTCGACAAGGTCGAGCAGGGCGGCCAGATCCTCCGCGCTCGCTTCTCCGGGGACGAGGGCGATGGTCGATTGCAGGATCATGGAGGCGCGTTCGACGCGCAGGCCCATCTGCTGAAAGCTCCACCCCGGTCCGCGCGTCATCGTGTCGGCCAGCAACCGGCCGAGCGAGGCGAACCGTTCGACCAGCAGGTCACACGACGCGCCAAGGCTGTCCGCATCGTTGCCGCAGGGGGGCAGCGGGCGGTTGACGATGCGCCAGATGTCATGCGTCAACCTGTCGCGCAGCAGCAAGGACAGCTGGCGGCCAGAGGACAAAAGCGAGGCGACCGAACCGGGCAGGGAAATATCGGACAGCGCGGCCTGCGCGATCTGGGCCGGGGTTCTTTCCTTATCATCTCCGCCGCCATAGGCCGCGCCCAGCTTTTCCAGCAGTTTGGTGATGCGGCGCGCCGACGTGGTCGCCCCCGCCGGTTGTAGCGCGCGGCCCGTGGCGTGGCCGGTATCGAGCAATACGCGAACCAGCCGCGTCGTCTGGTTCGCACGTTCGGCGTAGCGGCCCAGCCAGAACAGGTTGTCCGCCGCCTGGCTGGGCAGGACGCCCTGTTGGCGGCGCACTGTCGGCGAGTCCAGCTTTGGCGGGTTGGCGGTCTGTTCGGAGCCTGCCGGATCGATCACCAGCACGTCGGCGCTGGAATCGTTTTCGCCGATCAGGGCGTGGCGCAACGTGCCGTCCTGCGAAATGCGGGCAAAGCCGCCGGGCATCGCGGTCCACCGTCCCGCCCCGTCGCGGGCAAGGTATACGCGCAGGGTAAAGGCATGGGGTTCGATCACCTGACCATTCAGGACGGGCGTGGTCGACGTGCGGACCAGTTCCTGCCCGACATAGTCCATCGGGCGGCGTTCCATCGCCTTCAGGATCGTTTTGCGCTGGGCGGTATCGGCATTGGCGATGACACAGGTGCGTCCGTCTTCAAGCCCCTCGACCGGCAGGCGGAAGGCCGGGCTGATCACCAGGTTATCGAACCGGGCGCGGACCTGTTCGCGTTCGCGCGGCTGGCCGCACCACCATGTCGCGGCATTGGGCAGGCGCAGCGGTTCGCCCATAAGGGTCTTGCACAGGCGCGGCATGAACGCGCTCATCACCCGCGATTCCACGACGCCCGCGCCCGGCCAGTTGACCATGACCAGATCGCCGCTGGCACAGGCGTTGAGGATGTTGGGCACGCCGATGCGCGAACGCGAATCGAAGGCCATCGGGTCGATGTCGCGGGTGTTGATCCAGCGCCACAGCGCATCGATCCGTTTCAGCCCCGCGATGGTGCGGACGTAAACGCGGCCTTCCTGTTCGACCAGATCGCGTCCTTCGACGAGCGAAAAGCCGAGATGGCGGGCAAGGTGGGCCTGTTCGGGATAGGACTGGTTGAACCGGCCCGGCGTCAGCAGCCCGATGCGCGGATCGGCCCGTTCACAGCTTGCCGCCACCCCTTCGCGCAGGGCGTTGAAGAACTCGGAAATGCGCCGCGTGTTTATCTCGGCCAGCAGCGATCCGGTGGCGCGTGACAGGGCGATGCGGTTTTCAAGGGCATAGCCGATGCCGGTCGGAAGGCGTACCCGATCGGACAGGACACGCCATTCGCCGTTAGGTCCGCGGGCAAGGTCCATCGCCACGACCTTGAGGTGCCGCCCGTCGGCAGGCGGCAAGCCGACCATGCGGCGGGCGAAATCCGCGCTGCCCGAAATTGCGGCGGCGGGCAGGTGCCCGTCGGCGATCAGGCGCTGCGGCCCGTAGATGTCGGCGACCAGCGCCTCCAGCAAGGTGGCGCGCTGTACCAGGCCCTGTTCCAGTTGTGCCCATTCGGCAGCCCCGATCATGATCGGCAAGGGGGCGAGCGGCCATGACCGTTCCTCCACATCGCCGGTCACGCGGAAAGCAAGGCCCAGGTCCTCTACCTGCCGGTCCACCCATTCCTGTGCTTGCCGCAATCCGCCGGGGATGCGGGCAAGGCCGGTCGCGAACGTGCGCCACGCCGCGGCCACGTCGTCGGGAGCGGACGCGAACAGGTCCGCGCCCATGGCGTCGGGTTTGTACCAGGCAAGCGGATCCTGCGTCGGGTCAGGCCCGAACAGATCCGTGGATTGGGTCTGCGATGCCAAGGGCGGGCCCTTAGTGCAGTCCGGCTGGTCGGCGCAGGTCCAGCGTCATCGGAAATTCTCCCCCGTGTTCTTCAGGCGGCACGTCGACCTTGCCCGGTGTATGTCCGTAGTCCTGAAAACGCGCCTTGCGGCGGCTTTCGGCCTCGTAACTGTTGACCGGAACATCATCATACGCGCGTCCACCCGGGTGTGCCACATGATAGACACAACCCCCCAGCGAGCGATTGTTCCACGTATCGAACACATCGAAGGTGAGCGGTGCATCCGCGCCGAGGAGTGGATGGAGGCACGACGGCGGTGCCCATGCCTTGTATCGCACTCCGCCCACGGCCTCTCCGGGCCTGCCGGTGGGGTGCATGGGCACGCGCCTGCCGTTGCAGCCGATGACATGGCGGCCCGGAACCAGCCCCTTGGCCCGCACTTGCAACCGCTCAGTACTGGAATCGACATAGCGCACCGTGCCGCCGATCGCGCCGGTTTCGCCCAGCACGTTCCACGGTTCGAGCGCGTGGCCGACTTCGAGCACGACGCCGCCAGCCTCGACCGTGCCGTGGGTTGGAAAGCGGAACTGGCGTTGGGCTTCGAACCATTGCGGGTCGAAGTCATAGCCCGCTTGGCGCAGGTCCGACAGCACTTCGAGGAAATCGGTCCAGCAATGGTGTTCGAGCAGGAAGCGATCGTGCAGCGCCGTACCCCAGCGCACGAGGCTGCCGTCCTGCGGTTCGCGCCAGAACCAGGCCATTAGTGCGCGCAGCAGCAGTTGCTGTGCCACGCTCATCTTCGCGTCTGGCGGCATCTCGAACCCGCGAAATTCGACAAGGCCAAGGCGGCCCGTCGGGCCGTCGGGCGAATAGAGCTTGTCGATGCAGATTTCGGTGCGGTGCGTATTGCCCGTCACGTCGACCAGCATGTTGCGGAACAGAAGGTCCACGATCCACGGAAACTTCGGCGGTTCGCCCGGCGGCGGCACCTGGCTGAGCGCGATTTCCAGCTCGTAGAGGCTGTCGTGCCGCGCTTCGTCGATGCGCGGGGCCTGGCTGGTCGGGCCGATGAACAGGCCGGAGAACAAGTAGGACAGCGAGGGATGCCGCTGCCAATAAAGGACGAAGCTTTTGAGCAAGTCCGGCCGGCGGATGAAGGGGCTGTCGGGGAATGTCGCCCCGCCCATGACGAGGTGATTGCCCCCGCCGGTGCCGACCGAACGCCCGTCGACCATGAACTTGTCTGCCGTCAGGCCGATTTCGCGGGCATCTTCGTAAAGACCCTCGGTCACTTCCACCAGTTCGCGCCATGACGCGGTGGGGTGGATGTTCACCTCGATCACGCCGGGATCGGGCGTGACTTTCAGCACCTGGACGCGCGGGTCGGGCGGGGGCGGATAACCTTCGATGCGGACCGGCATCTTCAGCTTTTCGGCCACTGCCTCGATCTCGGCGACGAGTTCGAGGAAATCCTCCATCGCTTCAAGCGGAGGGACGAAGACCGACAGGTACGTGCCGCGTGGCTCCACCGTCATCGCGGTGCGGACCGCGCCCGCGATGATTTCCTGCTCCACCCGGTCCTGATGGGCTGCGCCTGCCGTTTCCACGCGTTCGAAACGCTGGTCGCCGGTGCCCTCGGCCTTGCGCTCGATATTCTCGGCCTCGGCCTGCGTCCTTTCGGATTTCGGGGCCTGCTGGCGAAAATCGGCCAGCGGCTCTTCGGCATCGGTCGACACGCGTGGATGGATATAGGGATATTCCGATTTCGGCACCCACGGCAGCGAGCCCAGCGGCAGGCGGTAGCCCAGCGCGGAATCGCCGGGCACGGCGGTCAGCTTGCCCTTGCGCACCGACCACTGTTCCGATTTCCAGCGCGGACCGCGGGCGGGCTTGGCCTGCTGTTCCTGTCGCTGGATGGGAAGGACGTAGCCAACCGGCTTCGACAGCCCGCGCGTGAACGTGCGCACGATGCGTTCGCGCTCTTCGGGATCGTCGATCTTGGGATCGCCGGGTTCGACGTTGATGGGCAGTTCGCCTTCGCGTTCGATCCACATTTCCGGGTCTTCGAAAACTGGTTGGACGTAATCGCCCTCCACGCCAAGCTGGCTTGCCGCCTCAGCAAGGAACTGGCCCGCCGATTCCGCGTCCAGCGTGGGTTCGGCATCCTCGTCGGGATCGACCGCGATGAGGTCTGGATTGGACCACAGCGGCTTGCCGTCCTTGCGCCAGTAGAGCGTAAAGCCCCAGCGCGGCAGGCTTTCGCCCGGATACCACTTGCCTTGTCCGTGGTGCAGCAGCGCTCCGGGCGCAAAACGGGTGCGCAGCTTGCGGATCAGCTGGTCCGCGTATTTCGCTTTGGTCGGGCCGACGGCATCGCCGTTCCATTCGCCCGCTTCGGGATCGTCGGCGGCAACGAACGTCGGCTCGCCCCCCATCGTCAGGCGGCAGTCCTGCGCGACGAGATCCTCGTCCACCTTGTCGCCCAGCGCCAGCAGCGCGTCCCAGCGGTTGTCGGTGAACGGCTTGGTGATGCGCACCGCTTCTTGGACCCGGTCCACGGTCATCGAGAAATGGAAGTCCACCTCTGCCGGTTCGGCAACGCCGGTGATCGGCGCGGCGGAGCGGAAATGCGGCGCGGCGGCCAGCGGGATGTGGCCTTCGCCCGCGAACAGGCCCGATGTCGGGTCCAGCCCGATCCAACCCGCGCCGGGGACGAAAACCTCGCACCATGCGTGAAGGTCGGTGAAGTCCGCTTCCGGCCCCTTCGGTCCTTCGACCGGTTCGACATCGGCCTTCATCTGAATGAGGTATCCCGACACGAACCGCGCGGCGTATCCCAAACGGCGAAGCAGGTTGACCATCAGCCAGCCGGTGTCGCGGCACGATCCCGTGCCAAGCGTTAACGTTTCCTCCGGCGTCTGCACGCCCGGCTCCATCCTGACGACGTAGCCGATCCTCTGTTCCAGCGCCTGGTTCACCGCGACGAAGAAATCGATCGTCCGGCCCTGCCAGCCGGAAAACTGGTTCACCAGCGCCTCGAAATGGTCGCCCGCCGGTTCGGCATCGAAATAGGAGGCGAGCTCTTCCTTGAGGTCCGGTTCGTACGCGAAGGGGACTTCCTCTGCGCTTTCCTCGACGAAGAAGTCGAAGGGGTTGATCACGGTCAGGTCCGCGATCAGGTCCACTTCGATGGAAAAGTGCGTCACCCGTTCGGGAAAGACGATGCGCGCCAGCCAGTTGCCGTGCGGGTCCTGTTGCCAGTTGAGGAAGTGGCCTGCCGGTTCGATCTTCAGCGAATAGTTCGGGATCGCGGTGCGGCTGTGCGGTGCGGGTCGCAATCGCACGACCTGCGGGCCGAGTTGGACCGGCCGGTCGTAGGTGTAGCGAGTGGCGTGGTGTAAGGCTGCGCGGATCATGACCGTGACTAACGCATGGTTCGTGCTGCAATGCAATAAATCATGGGTTTGCCGCCGGGGGCAAGCCTGTGCGAAGCGGGCCGCAGGGCGAATCGAAGGAAGAAGATGATACGGACAGGCTGGCACTTCTGGATCGACCGGGGCGGGACGTTCACCGACGTGGTGGCCCTGTCGCCCGATGGCGCGATCGAGACACGCAAGCTCCTGTCCGAACATCCCGAACGCTACCGCGATGCCGCGATACAGGGCATTCGCGACGTTCTGGGCGTGGAAGCGGGGGAAGAGCTTCCGTCAGACCGCATCGCGGCGGTGAAGATGGGCACGACGGTCGCGACGAACGCCTTGCTGGAACGCGCAGGCGAGAAAGTGGCGCTGGTCGTCACCCGCGGCTTCCGTGACGTTTTGCGCATCGGATACCAGAACCGCCCGCGCCTGTTCGACCGCCACATCGTCCTGCCCGACCGGCTGGAGTCGTTGGTGATCGAGGCGGACGAGCGCGTCGATGCGCAAGGCAATGTACTCACCACGCTGGACGAAAATGCCGTGCGGGCCGAATTGCAGTCTGCTCGCGAAGCGGGATGCACGGCGGCGGCCATCGTGCTGATGCACGGCTATCGCCACACGGCGCACGAGGCGCGGATTGCCGAGATCGCAAGTGAGGTCGGTTTCGCGCAAGTGTCGGCCAGCCACATGGTCAGCCCGGTCATGAAGATCGTCGGGCGCGGGGACACGGCACTGGTCGATGCCTATCTTTCGCCCGTGCTGGACCGTTATGTCGCGCAAGTGACCGATGCGCTGGGCGGCGCGGTGCCGCTGGCTTTCATGCAGTCGAACGGCGGTCTGGCGGGTGCGGCACAGTTTCGCGGGCGCGATGCGATCCTGTCGGGACCGGCCGGCGGCATCGTTGGCATGGTGGAAACGGGGCGCGAGGCGGGTTTCGACCGCCTGATCGGCTTCGACATGGGCGGGACCAGTACCGACGTGTCGCACTATGCCGGAGAGCTGGAGCGTGTGAACGAAACGGTGGTGGCGGGTGTGCGCCTGCGCGTGCCGATGTTGTCCATCGACACGATCGCGGCGGGCGGCGGGTCGATATGCCGGTTCGACGGCACGCGCCTTCGCGTCGGGCCTGAATCGGCGGGCGCGGACCCTGGCCCTGCCTGCTATCGCCGGGGCGGGCCGCTGACGGTGACGGACTGCAACGTCATGCTGGGCAAGCTGCGCCCCGATTGCTTTCCCGCCCTGTTCGGTGACGATGGCAAACAGCCTTTGGACGCCGAAGTGGTGCGGGCAAAATTCGCGCAGCTGGCTGACGAAGTCGCCGCCGCGGGCCTGCCGGGCAAGACGGGCGAGGAACTGGCCGAAGGTTTCCTTGCCATCGCGGTCGACGCCATGGCCAATGCGATCAAGAAGATCTCGGTCGCGCAGGGGCACGACGTTTCCACTTATGCGCTGTCCTGTTTCGGCGGAGCGGGCGGGCAACATGCCTGCCTCGTCGCCGATGCATTGGGCATGGAAACTGTCCTGCTGCATCCGCTGGCGGGCCTGCTCTCGGCCTATGGCATCGGGCTGGCCGATCAGCGCATCGTCAAGCAGCAGGCGATCGAACAGCGGATCGACGAAGGCGGCCTGAACGCTGCGGAAGATGCCATGGCAGCCCTGCGCAGCGAGGCCGAAAGAGAGGTCGAAGGCCACGGTTTCGATACTGGCGCGATTGAGGTGCGGCAGCGGCTGATGGTACGGTATCTCGGCACCGACACCGCGCTGGAAGTGGCGTTCGGCACCGAGGGTGAGGTTCGCGCCGAGTTCGAGGCACTTTATCGCCAACGTTTTACCTTCGTGTCGAAAGTACCGTTGGTGGTCGAGGCTGCGCAAATCGAGCTGGTTGTCCCCTCGAACCGCCCCTCGGCCAGTGTGGGAGCGGTGCATGAGCCGATAGATCCCCGCACCGTGCCGGTATTCGCGGGCGGAGAAGAGCGCGAGGCAGGACTGATGCCGCGAAGCGCGCTTGCCATCGATCACCCGCTGCCCGGTCCCGCGATCCTGTACGACGATACTGCCACCATCGTCGTGGAACCCGGCTGGCAGGCCCTGCGCCGCGCGTCGGGTGATGTCGTCCTGACCCGTGTGACCCCGCGCGAAAACGCCAGTGTCGGCAGAGCTTCTGAGGAAATTGGGCTCGACCCTGTTCGGCTGGAGATATTCAACAACCTGTTCATGGCGATTGCCGAACAGATGGGGCAGGCGCTGCAGAACACCGCGCTGTCGGTCAACATCAAGGAACGGCTCGATTTTTCATGCGCGCTTTTCGACGGCGAAGGCGCGCTGATCGCCAATGCGCCGCACATGCCGGTGCACTTGGGATCGATGGGTGACAGCGTTCGTGCCGTGCGGGACAAGGCTCTGGCGACGGGCAAGCTGGACGACGGCAATGCCTGGCTGGTGAACAACCCCTATTGCGGGGGCACGCACTTGCCCGACCTTACCGTCGTCATGCCGGTGTTCGAGGATGGTGAGTGCCGTTTCTGGGTCGCGGCGCGGGGGCACCATGCCGACATCGGCGGCACGACGCCCGGTTCGATGCCGCCCGACAGCCGCACTCTGGACGAGGAAGGCGTGTTGTTCGACAGCTTCCTTCTTCTCGAAGGAGGGGAACTGCGGGAAGAGGCCCTGCGCGCAGAGCTGGCCAAGGGGCCATACCCCGCTCGCGATCCCGACCGGAACCTGGGCGACCTCACCGCCCAGATCGCGGCCTGCGCACGCGGCGCGGCGGACATTCATCGCATGGTGCGCGAGTTCGGCCTCGGCGTGGTCGAGGCCTATATGCACCACGTCCAGGCCAACGCGGCAGAGGCAGTGCGCCGCGTGCTGGACCGGCTGCCCGGCGGGACGTTCACCTATCCGCTGGACGACGGCACGCAGATCACGGTGAGCATCGCGATCGACCGCGAGGCGCGAACCGCCTGGATCGATTTCACCGGCACCAGCGCGCAGCAGGCCAACAATTTCAACGCCCCGCCCGCGATCTGCCGCGCCGCGACGCTTTACGTCATGCGCACGCTGATCGATGAGGACATCCCGATGAACGATGGGTGCCTTTGGCCGGTGGAACTGGTCATCCCCGAAGGTTCGATGCTGGCACCGCGCTATCCCGCCGCGGTCGTCGCCGGAAATGTCGAGACCAGCCAGGTCATTACCGACGCGCTCTATGGTGCCTGCGGCGCGCTGGCGGGCGCGCAGGGGACGATGAACAACTTCACCTTCGGTAATGCGCGGTATCAATATTACGAAACGATCTGCGGCGGATCGGGCGCAGGGCCGGACTTCGACGGGACCAGTGCGGTTCAGACGCACATGACCAATTCGCGCCTGACCGATCCCGAAGTGCTGGAATGGCGTTTCCCGGTCCTGCTGGAGGCGTTCTCCATTCGCGAAGGTTCAGGCGGCGCAGGGCGGCATTCGGGCGGTAACGGCGTTGTCCGGCGTGTCCGCTTCCTTGAGGACATGACCGCGACGATCCTGTCCAATCGCCGCGTCGTGCCGCCGTTCGGGCTGGACGGGGGGCAGCCGGGCGCGCCCGGTCGCAACCGCGTGGAACGGGCCGACGGCAGCGAAATCGCGGTCCCATCGACCGGCAGCGTCGAGATGCGCCCCGGCGACGTCTTCGTGATCGAGACACCGGGCGGCGGCGGTTTCGGCAAGGCGCAGGCGGCGAACGACAAGGGCTGATGGATGCGTGAATTTGCGCTATAGGTTTTTCCTATGATCAAGCGTTCGCATATCCGCCAGTTCCTCGCCGTCGTCGAAACCGGCAGCTTCACGCAGGCAGCGGGGCGCATCCGCGTGACTCAACCGACGCTTTCGGCGGGCATTGCCGACCTTGAACGCATGGTCGGATCGCGGCTTTTCGTGCGCGATCGGCGTCACGTGCGCCTGACCGAAGCGGGCGGGCGTTTCCTGCCGCTGGCGCGCGAGCTGGACCGTAATTTCCGGGCCGTCGACGGTTTCGGCGCGGCGGCAGAAGGCGACTGGCCCGCGTTGAAGCTGGGCGTGATCCGTTCGGTCGCCGCGCCGCTGCTGGAAGCGGTGCTGGCGGGTCTTGGTAATGCGTTTTCCATCGAGCTGGTCGAAGGCACCGATTCCGAACTGCGCGCATCGCTGGCCAGCGGGCGGATCGACCTGATGCTGGGCCTGCTGCGCGACGATGACGAAGGCGCGATCCCGCTGCTGGACGAGCCTTATGTCCTGTTCGTGCCGTCCGGGCACCGGCTGGCCGGTGAAACCCGCGTGGAGCCCGAAACGCTGGCGTCCGAAATCATGGTGGCGCGGCGGTCTTGCGAAATGCTCGACCGGACCAGCACCTTCTTTACTCGCCTTCAGGTGCGCCCGCGTTTTTCGCTGCGTAGCGAGAGCGAGGAGCGTTGCATGGCGATGGTCGCGGCGGGCCTTGGCATCACCACCGCGCCGCTGTCACACCATCGCGACGGGATCGAAGCTGTTGCGATCGAGGGCTATGATTATGCTCGCACCTTGGGCCTGCGCGCCGATCCGGCGTGGATGACCGAAGACCGTGCCGCAGCCTGCCGCGCGGTCGCGGCCGATATCGCGGAACGCTTTGCCCCGAAGGCTCGTTGATCAGGGGAAGGCGCATCCATAGATTTTATCTATGACAAGGTGCCCCGACTTCCAATTTCTCTCCCGCCTGCCGGTCCGGTAGACAGGGGGCAGACAAGAACAATTGCCTGGGCAGGATTTCATGCGAGCAACTCCCGAATTCGATTTCGCGCTGGGCGAAAGCGCGACCATGATCCGCGATACCGTCGCGCGGTTTGCCGACGAACAGATCATGCCGCTGGCCGAACGCATCGACCGCGAAGACTGGTTCCCCCGTGACGAACTGTGGCAGCAGATGGGCGAGCTTGGCCTGCACGGCGTGACCGTGTCGGAACAGTACGGCGGGCTTGATCTCGGCTATCTCGATCACCTGATCGCGGTCGAGGAAGTCTCTCGCGCCAGCGCCTCGCTCGGCCTGTCCTATGGCGCGCATTCCAACTTGTGCGTCAACCAGATCGCCCGTTGGGGTAGCGACGCGCAGAAGGCGAAATTCCTGCCCAAGCTCGTCAGCGGCGAACACGTCGGCAGCCTTGCCATGAGCGAGGCTGGCGCCGGGTCGGACGTCGTGTCGATGAAGATGCGCGCCACCAAAGCCGACGGCGGCTGGGTGCTGAACGGCACGAAGTTCTGGATCACCAACGCCCCTTATGCCGATACGCTGGTCGTTTACGGCAAGACCGATCCCGATGCCGGCCCGCGCGGCATCACCACGTTCCTGATCGAGAAGGACTTCGAAGGGTTCTCCATCGGTCAGAAGATCGAGAAGATGGGCATGCGCGGATCGCCCACGTCAGAGCTGGTCTTCGACGACTGTTTCGTGCCGGACGAAAACGTCATGGCCGGTGTCGGCGAAGGCGCAAAGGTCCTGATGAGCGGGCTGGACTACGAACGCGTGGTCCTGTCGGGCGTGCAGCTTGGCATCATCCAGGCCTGCCTGGACGTCGTCATTCCCTATGTCCGCGAACGCAAGCAGTTCGGTCGCCCGATTGGCGAGTTCCAGCTGATGCAGGCCAAGATCGCCGACATGTACGTCGGTCTTCAGTCGGCGCGGGCCTATTCCTATGCCGTGGCCAAGGCATGCGATGCGGGCCAGACCACCCGTTTCGACGCGGCGGGCGCGATCCTGCTGGCGTCCGAAAACGCCTTCCGCGCTGCGGGTGAGGCGGTTCAGGCACTGGGCGGTGCGGGCTACACCACCGATTGGCCGGTCGAGCGTTTCCTGCGCGATGCCAAGCTGCTCGATATCGGGGCCGGGACGAACGAGATCAGGCGGATGCTGATTGGACGGGAGTTGATGAAAGGATGAGCGCGCCCGTTCTCAGCTCCAAGCTCGACGTGTCCTCGCCCGATGCGCAGACGCGAGCCAAGCACAATCAGGCCTTGGCCGAAGAGCTTCGCGCCAAGGTGGCGGAAGCGTCGCTGGGCGGGGCCGAGCGGCACCGCGAACGCCATGTCTCGCGCGGCAAGCTGCTGGCCCGTGACCGTGTCGAACGCCTGCTCGATCCCGGAGCGCCTTTCCTTGAAGTCGGACAACTGGCCGCCAACGGGATGTATGGCGGCGATGTGCACGGAGCCAGCATGATCGCCGGTATCGGCGTCGTGTCGGGCCGTCAGTGCATGATCATCGCCAACGATCCCACCGTGAAGGGCGGGTCGTACTACCCGATGACCGTGAAGAAGCATCTTCGCGCGCAGGAGATCGCCGAGGAAAACCGCCTGCCGTGCATCTACCTCGTCGACAGCGGCGGCGCGAACCTGCCCTATCAGGCAGAGGTTTTTCCCGACCGCGATCATTTCGGCCGCATCTTCTATAATCAGGCGCGGATGAGCGGGATGGGTATTCCCCAGATCGCCTGCGTCATGGGTAGCTGCACCGCGGGCGGCGCATACGTTCCGGCTATGAGCGACGAGACCGTGATCGTGCGCGAACAGGGCACGATCTTCCTGGCCGGGCCCCCGCTGGTCAAAGCCGCGACGGGCGAGGAAATCACTGCCGAGGATCTTGGCGGCGGCGACCTGCACACGCGCAAGTCGGGCGTTGCCGATCACCTCGCCGAAAACGACGAACACGCACTGGCCATCGTGCGTGACATCGTCAGCCACCTTGGCCTGAACGAAGGCGCGAAGCTGGACCTGCAAGCTGCCGTGCCGCCGAAGTACGACGCAGACGAGCTTTACGCCGTGATCCCCGATGACGTGCGCGCGCCCTATGACGTGCACGAAGTCATCGCCCGCATTGTCGATGCATCCGAATTTCACGAGTTCAAGCCGCTTTACGGCAACACGCTCGTCACCGGGTTCGCGCATATCCACGGGATGCCGGTCGCGATCCTGGCCAACAACGGCGTGCTGTTCTCCGAAAGCGCGCAGAAGGGGGCGCACTTCATCGAACTGGCGTGCCAGCGGGGCATCCCGCTCCTGTTCCTGCAGAACATTTCCGGCTTCATGGTCGGCGGCAAGTACGAGGCCGAGGGAATCGCCAAGCACGGCGCGAAGCTGGTGACGGCGGTGGCGACGGCTCAGGTGCCCAAGATCACTATCCTGATCGGCGGCAGCTTCGGTGCGGGCAACTACGGCATGGCGGGGCGCGCCTATCAGCCGCGGTTCCTGTTTTCGTGGCCCAACAGCCGTATCTCGGTCATGGGCGGCGAGCAGGCGGCCAGCGTGCTCGCCACCGTCCACCGCAATGCCGACAAGTGGAGCGCGGACGAGGCCGAAGAGTTCAAGGCCCCGATCCGCCAGAAGTACGAGGACGAGGGCAACCCCTACTACGCCACCGCGCGCATGTGGGACGACGGTGTGATCGATCCGGCGCAGACCCGCGACGTGCTGGGCCTTGCCTTTGCCGCAACGCTCGAAGCCCCGATCCCCGACCGCGCGCCCTTTGGCGTGTTCAGGATGTAATGCCCATGATCAAATCCCTTCTCATCGCCAATCGCGGCGAAATCGCATGCCGGATCATCCGCACTGCGCGCGCCATGGGCATTCGCACGGTCGCGGTCCATTCCGACGCCGACGCCAAGTCGCTGCACGTTCGTATGGCGGACGAGGCGGTGCATATCGGTCCGTCGCCTGCTGCCGAAAGCTATCTGATCGGCGATCGCATCATCGCCGCTGCCAAGGACACCGGGGCAGAGGCGATCCACCCCGGATACGGCTTCCTGTCTGAAAACGCCGCCTTTGCGCAGGCCGTGATCGATGCCGGGCTGGTTTGGGTCGGTCCCAAGCCTGCCAGCATCAATGCCATGGGCCTGAAGGACGCGGCCAAGGCGCTGATGGCCGAGGCCGGCGTTCCGGTCACGCCCGGTTACATGGGCGACGACCAGTCGGACGAGCGTCTGAAGGCAGAGGCCGATGCCATCGGCTATCCCGTGCTCATCAAGGCGGTCGCCGGTGGCGGCGGCAAGGGCATGCGCAAGGTCGATGCCGAGGGCGACTTCCTGGCCGCACTCCAGTCCTGCCGCCGCGAGGCGCAGGCAAGCTTCGGCAACGACGTCGTCCTGATCGAGAAGTTCATCCTGTCGCCCCGCCATATCGAGGTGCAGGTCTTCGGTGACAGCCACGGCAACGTCGTCCACCTGTTCGAACGGGACTGCTCGCTTCAGCGCCGCCACCAGAAGGTGATCGAGGAAGCGCCCGCGCCCGGCATGGACGCCGAAACGCGCGATGCGATCTGCGCCGCCGCAGTCAAGGCCGCGCAGGCCGTGAACTACGAAGGCGCGGGCACGATCGAATTCATTGCCGATGCCAGCGAAGGGCTTCGCGGTGACCGGACCTGGTTCATGGAAATGAACACCCGCCTGCAGGTCGAACATCCGGTGACCGAGGAAATCACCGGCGTTGACCTGGTCGAATGGCAGCTTCGCGTGGCGAGCGGCGAACCGATCCCGATGCGTCAGGACGAACTTTCGATCCACGGCCACGCGATCGAGGCGCGGCTCTATGCCGAGGACCCGGCCAGCGGCTTCCTGCCCAGCACCGGGCGGCTGGATCACTTGTCATTCGGCCTTGCCACCCGCATCGAAACCGGGGTCGAGGAAGGTGGGCAGGTCTCGCCCTTCTACGACCCTATGATCGCCAAGGTCGTCTGCCATGCCGAGGACCGGGACAGCGCGATCGACGATCTCGTTGCCTCGCTTGCCGACACGGAAGTCTGGCCGGTGCGCACCAACGCGGGCTTCCTTGTCCGCGCGCTCGACGCTGACGATTTCCGCGACGGCGTGCTGGATACCGGCTTCATCGAACGGCACGGCGACGATCTGGTGCCCGACGGCGTGGCCGACGACATGGTCTGGAACGTGGCGGCGCGGATTGCCTATGGCGATGCGCCAGCCGAAACGGGTGCAGGCCTTGCCGGTTTCCGCCTCAACGCGCCGGTGCGCCGCACCGTCTGGCTCTCGCATCGCGGGGAAGGGCGCCTGGTCGACATGGCCGAGGCAGAGGCGGACAGCACCGCCGTGGGCGAAATGATGCCTGACTTCTTCTCCACCGACGATACGCTCGTCACCGGCTATGCCGATGGTGATCACGTCGTCGTCTTTGCCGACGGCATGGGTTACGGCTTCGACACCGTAGTGCGCGGATCGGGCAGCGGTGCGGCGCATGACGGCGATATCGTCGCGCCGATGCCGGGCAAGGTCATCGCGCTTGACGTTGCCGAGGGCGACGAGGTGCAGGAAGGCCAGCGCCTGATGGTGCTGGAAGCGATGAAGATGGAACATGCGCTGACCGCGCCGTTCGACGGAACGGTCGCCGATCTGGCTGCTGTAGTGGGCGGCCAGGTCGAAGTCGAAGCGCTGTTGGTGAGGATCGAACCAAAGGAAGAGTGACACGTTTGCCACATCACCGTAACTAGGTTGCGGGTGAAACCAGACCCTGTTGACATGCCGTTTGATAACGTTCACATGAACGTTCACAACGCATTTCACCGGACGAATTCGGAGTCTACCGATTCGCCGGCCAAGGGAGAGGACTGATGGCGCAACGCAGCGTGCGTAATGCATTTACCTTCATGACCGGGGCTTCGGCACTGGCAATTGCGGCTGCGCCGCAGGCGGCGATGGCTCAGGATGTGATGCCTGGCGACGTGACGGCCGTCGTGAGCGAGGATGAGGAAAACGTCATCATCGTCACCGGCATTCGCGCCTCGCTGCAGGCTGCTGCCGACATCAAGCGCGACGCGCAGGGCGTTGTCGACGCGATCAGCGCCGAAGACATCGGCAAGTTCCCCGATACCAACCTTGCCGAATCGCTTCAGCGCATCACCGGCGTTTCGATCGACCGTAACAGCGGTGAAGGTTCGACCGTCACGGTTCGCGGCTTCGGTCCCGACTTCAACCTCGTCCTGCTGAACGGCCGCCAGATGCCGGCTTCGGGCCTTGGCGGCTGCTGTGAAGCGCCGGCATCGCGCAGCTTCGATTTCGCCAACCTCGCATCCGAAGGCGTTGCCGCGGTCGAAGTCTACAAGTCGGGTCGCGCCTCGCTGCCCACCGGCGGTATCGGTTCGGTCATCAACATCCGCACGCCGCGCCCGCTGGACCGTCCCGGGCTTCAGGGCAGCGTCGCTGCCAAGGCCGTGAAGGATCACACCTTCGACGGCACCAAGATCACGCCCGAACTGTCGGGTATCGTCAGCAGCACTTTCGCCGATGACACTTTCGGCATCCTGCTGTCGGGTTCCTATCAGCGCCGCAAGGCGAGCCTGGCGCAGTTCAACGCCGGCTGGCGCGAAGGATATCTCGGTGACGAGAACAACTGGGGTTCGCTGGGCTATGGCCCGAATGTCGAAAATCGCCCCGACGCGACCGACATCTACCAGATTCCGCAGAACGCCGGTTACGACTTCACCGACATCGACCGCGAACGCATCAACGGCCAGGCCGTTCTGCAGGTCGCGCCGAGCGACCAGCTGAACGCCACGATCGACTACACGTTCTCGCAGAACACGATCGATGCACGCACGAATTCCATCGGCGTATGGTTCAACCACGGCGACACCACCAGCAGCTGGACCGACGGCCCGGTTGCCGGACCGAATTTCTATGCCGAAGCTTTCGGGCCGGGCAAGGACCTTGCCATCACCGGCGCGGTTGCGGCCAATCGCAGCGTCAATCACTCCATCGGCGGCAACATCGAATGGGAACACCCCAGCGGCATGCGCTGGGAACTGGACGCCCATCACTCGACGGCCGAATCCAAGCCGACTTCGCCCTACGGCAGCAACATCGCCGTCGGCTCCGCGATCTTCGGCGTGGAATCGCAGGGCATCGATTTCACCTCGGACATGCCGGTCATTTCGGCCAACATGTATCCGGGTTCGGAAATCGTCGCCTCGAACATCCGTCCGGCAGGTAACGCGTTCCGCAACGCCTACATGCGTAACCGGATCAACGAAATCTCGCTCAAGGGCGGTTACGATTTCGACGCGGGCTTCATCGAAAGCCTCGATTTCGGCGTCACCTACACCGAGAACAAGGTGCGTTCTGCCTACGGCTTCATCCAGAACGACACCTGGGGCGGCACGCTTTCGGCGGACGAAACCCCGGACGACCTGTTCACGATCAACGACCTTCCCGAAGATCTTGCGGGCATGAGCGGCGCGAACGATCCGTCGATCATCCCCAGCTACTTCCAAGTCGATACCGCCGGTCTCATCGACCTGCTCGACAGCCAGATCGGGATTTGCGCCGGAACGGGCGCCGGTCCGGGCACCTGCCTTGCCAATTACACGATCGATCGTACCGTCAACGAAAAGACGCTCGCGCCTTTCATCCAGTCGACGCACACCTTCGACCTGCTCGCCGACGAAGCGCATCTGCGCCTTGGCGTGCGGTATGAAGAAACGACGATCAACTCGCGCGCTCAGGTTCCGGTGCCGGTCAGCACGGCATGGGTCGGCGCGAACGAAATCGCCATCAACTACAGCGACAATGGCGACTTCACCCGTCTGAAGGGCAGCTACGACAACTGGCTGCCGGCGATCGATTTCGACATGACGCCGATCGACAACGTGAAGCTGCGTGCGGCCTACAGCCACACGATCACGCGTCCGCGTTACGATCTGCTGCAGGGCGGCCTGACGCTGGCCGCGCCGATCCGTCCCGATGGCGGCACCACCGCGTCGGCCGGTAACCCGGGCCTGCTTCCGTACAAGTCGAAGAACATCGATGCATCGGCGGAATGGTATTACGATACCGCCAGCTACGTGTCGGTCGGCTACTTCCGCAAGAAGGTGTCGAACTTCCCCGTCACCGGCGTTACCGAAGGCCCGCTCTATGGCCTCACCAACCCGGCACAGGGCCAGGGCGGAGACCTGATCGCAGAAGCGGCAGCCGCTCTTCCCGCAGGTTCGACGTTCGACGAACAGCTGGACTATGTCACAGCGAACTACCCCGATGTCATCGATCCCGTCACCGGCGGCATCCTTGGCCAGCCGGGCGACCCGACCGTCAACTTCCGCCTGTCGCAGCCGTTCAACGGCGACCGGACGGCAACGCTCGACGGCTGGGAATTCGCGATCCAGCACAACTTCTGGGATACCGGTTTCGGTGCGATCCTGAACTACACGATCGTCAACAGCGACACGTTCTATGACAATACGCTGCGCTATACCGAAACGCAGTTTGCCATCACCGGCGTCAGCGACAGTGCCAATGCGGTCCTGTTCTATGACAAGGGCCCGCTGCAGGCACGTGTTGCCTACAACTGGCGCGATGGCTTCCTGGCGGGTTACGACACCGATCCGTACTACATCGAAAGCTACGGCCAGTTCGATGCCAGTGCGAGCTTCGAGTTCAGCGAAGGTCTTACGGCTTTCGTGGAAGGCATCAACATCACGAATGCCGACCGCAAGGGTCACCGGCGCGCCGATCAGGCGGTCTTCTTCGCGGCACCGGGCTATGCCCGCTACGCGGCGGGTGTTCGCCTGAACTTCTGATCCGGCGAAGCGCCAGTGCGGGTGAGCGACCCCGCACTGGCCGCCATTCGCCAGATAGGTGCGGCTGTCGCTGCATCGGGCCCGGTTCGCACCCCTCTGCGTTTCCGGACTTGATTGAGAGCCGCACAATGAACGAAGGTCGTCCGCGCCATTCTCCCTCGCGCGCGGGCGGCTTTCGTCGTTCAGGGCGCACGGGAAAATCCGGCGTCGTATGGCAATAGCCAAAGTGGGAAGAGAGAGCAGGACGTAAGGCAATGTCGGGCAAAGTCGATCATGTCGTGATCGCCGGCGGCGGAACCGCCGGATGGCTGGCGGCCTGCACGATTGCCGCCCGCGCCGCGCGCGACGTGTCCCGCCCGATCCGCGTCACCATCGTGGAGGCTCCCGACATCCCGACCATCGGGGTGGGCGAGGGGACCTGGCCGACGATGCGCGGCACCCTGGCCGCCATCGGCATCGATGAAGCGGAATTCCTCGTCGCCACCGACGCTTCGTTCAAGCAGGGTTCCCGCTTCGACGGCTGGCGCGATGGCACAGCGGGCGACAGCTACCTGCACCCCTTCACTGCGCCCGTGGGCGATACGCCGCGCGCCGCCGTTGCGGCATGGGCCGCGAAGGGCGGTATTTTCGCCGATGCCGTTTCGCCGCAAGGCGCGGTTTGCGCGGCTAACCTCGCGCCGCGACAGAAGGCGATGCCGGGATATGCCGGTGCGCTCAACTATGCCTACCACCTCGACGCCGGAAAGCTGGTCGCGCTGCTGAAACGCCATGCGACCACGCGGCTAGGCGTGACCCACGTTCCTGCCCGCATCGATGGGGTAGAGCGGGCCGACAACGGCGATATCGCGGCGCTGCTGCTCGATGCTGATCAGCGGCTTGGCGGCGATCTGTTCATCGACTGCACCGGCATGCGCGGGCTTTTGATCCGGGATCAGATGGGGGCGGGGCGGATAGACCGTAGCGACGTCCTGTTCAACGACCGTGCCCTGGCAGCGCAGGTGCCGACCGCAACCGACAGCGCCATCGCCTCACTCACCATCGGTACCGCGCATGACGCGGGCTGGATCTGGGACATCGCCTTGCCCACCCGGCGGGGGATCGGCTGTGTCTATTCCTCGCGCTTTGCCTCCGACGATCAGGCACAGGAAACACTGCGCGCCTATGTCGCAAGGGCCGTGCCCGATGCGCCCGCGCCCGATCCGCGCCTGCTGCGGTTCGAAAGCGGGCACCTCGACCGGTTCTGGATCGGCAACTGCCTTGCCATCGGGCTGTCGGCAGGCTTCGTCGAACCGCTGGAAGCGTCCGCCATCGTCATGATTGAACTGTCGCTGCGCGCGCTGATGGACGGTTTCCCGACCGACCGTGCGGAAATGGACATTCACGCCCGCCGGTTCGACCGGCTGTTCCGCTATCGCTGGGACCGGATCGTCGATTTCCTTAAGCTGCACTACTTCCTGTCGGACCGGAGCGGAGCCTACTGGGACGAACACCGCGCCACCGTGCCCGACAGCCTGGCCGAGCTGCTGGCGCTGTGGCAGGGGCAAGTGCCCGGCCATGCCGATTTCCCGATGGCGGACGAGATTTTCCCCGCCGCCAGCTGGCAGTACGTTCTTTACGGCATGGGCGGAAAAGCGCCGCAATTGCCCGCCATCAATACCGATACGACCGGACAGGTCGAACAGCGCGCGCGTCAGCTTGCCGCCGCACTGCCGACCAACCGGAATTATCTCGACACGCTTCGCGCGCAAGCCGCGCAAAGCCCGCAAACCGCAGGATGCCCCGTATGAGCCAGCACGCCGTTCTCGATTCCGCCACCCACCGCGACCTTCGCGTCAGGATGGAGCCGGGCGAAGAGCTGGGCGACAAGGTCATGTCCTGCATCGCCGTGCCCAACGAATTCCGGCAGGTGCAGGCGCACTTCCCGATCCTGTTCCACAAGGATCAGGCCACCGGCAATTTCAACGCGGTTGCCCTGTTCGGGTTCGAAAACGGAGAGAACCTGTTTCTGAACGACGGCGAATGGGACGCCGGTTATCGCCCGCTCGCCCTTTCGATCCAGCCGTTCCTGATCGGCCGGGGCCGCGATGGCGATGCGCCCTCGCAGGTCCATATCGACATGGAACACGCCCGCACAGGCGATCCCGACGGCGTGCGCTTGTTCGACGACGCGGGCCAGGCGACCCCGTATCTTGAGGATGTCGCGAACAAGCTGGGCAAGCTCGATGCCGGATATCGCGCGTCTGAAGGTTTCTTCGCCGCGTTGAAACGCTGGGACCTGCTCGAACACTTTACGCTGGATGTGACGCTGAACGACGGCGCAAAGCGAAGCCTTGTCGGGTTCCACATCCTGAACGAGGACAAGGTCCGCCAGCTGGACGGCGCGGCGCTGGGCGAGTTGCAGGAGGCCGGATACCTCATGCCGATGTTCATGGCGCTGGCATCGCTTTCGCACATCACGGAACTGGTCGCCCGCAAGAACGTCCGCGAAGTCCATGCCTGATACGCTGACCGCACTGCCCCAGATCGAGGAACGCGAACTGGCGGACGCCGCCGCGCTGGACGCGATGCTGCGCGGTGCGGACCGGCCTTTCGTCCTGCGCGGACTGGTGAAGGACTGGCCGCTGGTGCAGGCCGGATTGCAGTCGGCCAGCGCGGCGCGTGCCTATATTCAACAGCACGCCGTCGAGCGCCCCTTCGTCGTATCGGTCGCCGCGCCCGATAGCGACGGGCGCATGTTCTATGACGAAGCGATGCAGATGAACTTTCGCACGACGAAGGGCACGCTGCCGACGATCTTCGCCAAGATGGAAGAGGGCGAGTCGCAGGATGAAGCGCCCGCGATCTACCTTGCCTCCATCGACATGCACGATTTCTTCAACGGGCTGCACGAGGCGAACCACGTGCCGCTGGGCGCGCGCGATCCGCTTGCCTCGATCTGGATCGGGACGAAGACACGCATCGCCGCGCATAACGACTTTCCCGACAACCTTGCCTGTTGCGCCGTGGGCCGCCGCCGTTTCACGCTTTTCCCGCCCGACCAGTTCCGCAATCTCTACCTTGGCCCGATCGACAACACCCCTGCGGGCCGGGCAATCTCGATGGTCGATTTCCAGAATCCCGATTTCGGCGCGCACCCCCGTTTCCGCGATGCGCTGGCCCATGCGCAAGTGGCAGAGCTTGAATCCGGCGATGCTCTCTTCATCCCGTCGATGTGGTGGCACCATGTCGAGGGGCTGGAGAAGTTCAACGTGCTGGTGAACTACTGGTGGCGGGATACCCCGCGCTATCTGGGCCAGCCGCAGGACGCGCTCAATCACGCGATCATGGCCATCCGCGACCTGCCCGAAGCCGATCGCGCGATCTGGCGCGATCTATTCGATTACTACGTATTCGAGGCGGACGAGCGCGTGACCGCCCATATCCCCGAAAAGGCCCGCTCGGTCCTCGACCGCCTGACGCCTGAAAGCGCGGGCCGCCTGCGTGCCTTCCTTCTAAGGACCCTCAGCCGATGAAGCACGATCCCAGCCAGCCCGTTCGCATCGTCGTTGCCGGTGGCGGCACCGCCGGATGGATGGCGGCGGCCGCCTTTTCCCGCACGCTGGGCCGGACGGCATCGGTCACGCTGGTCGAAAGCGACATGATCGGCACCGTGGGCGTCGGTGAAAGCACGATCCCGCCGCTGGTGAATTACCTGCGCCTGTTGAACATTCCCGAGTCGGATTTCATGCGCGCGACCCACGCGACGTTCAAGTTGGGCATCCAGTTCGACAACTGGCGCGTGCCGGGCGAGGGGTATTTCCATTCCTTCGGCGCGACGGGCAAGGACCACTGGACCGCCGGTTTCCAGCACTTCTGGATGGAAGGGAAAGCCCGCGGCCACGATGCGCCCTACGACGATTACTGCCTGGAACTGATCGCCGCGCGCGAGGGCAAGTTCGCGCATCTGCCCGACGGCCGCGTGAACTACGCTTTCCAGCTCGACGCGACGGCCTTTGCACGCTTCCTGCGCGGGATTGCCGAAAGCGAAGGCGCGCAGCGGATCGAGGGCAAGATCTCGAAAGTCGACCTCGACAACGAAACCGGCGACATCGAGGCGATCACGCTGGAAAGCGGTAAGCGGGTCGAGGGCGATCTGTTCGTCGACTGCACCGGCTTCCGCGCGCTGCTGATCGGGCAGGCCATGCACGTCGGCTATGACGACTGGACCCATTACCTGCCCTGCGACAGCGCCATTGCGGTCCAGACCAGCAGCGTGCGCGCGCCCGTGCCATACACCCGCGCGATGGCGCACGATGCGGGCTGGCAATGGCGCATCCCGCTGCAGCACCGTGTCGGCAACGGCATCGTCTATTGCAGCCGCTATCTCGACCACGACGCGGCGGAGGAACGCCTGCTCGGCAATATCGAGGGCGAGACGACGACCAAGACCAACCGCCTGCGTTTCCAGACCGGCGCACGGCGCAAGCAGTGGCACAAGAACTGCGTTGCGGTGGGGCTGTCGTCGGGTTTCATGGAGCCGCTGGAATCGACCTCCATCCACCTGATCCAGCGCGCGATCCTGCGCATCCTGCGCATGCTGCCCGCAGGCGGCAAGGTATCGAGCCGCGACATCGACGAATTCAACGCCCAGCAGTTCCAGGACATGGAGCAGATCCGCGACTTCCTGATCCTGCATTACAAGGCGACTGAGCGGGACGATTCCCCGTTCTGGAATTATTGCCGCAACATGGAAATTCCGGACACGCTGGATCACAAGATCGAATTGTTCCGCGAAACCGGACGCGTGTTCCGCACGAACGAGGAACTCTTCGCCGAAAACTCGTGGGTCCAGGTGATGATGGGGCAGGGCATCACGCCGCAAAGCCATCATCCCATCGCGGGCAAGCTGTCCGACGGCGAACTGGACCACCTGCTGCGCGGTCTTCGCGAAGGCGTGACGAAAACCGTGGCAGGGCTTCCGCAGCACGGCGAATACGTCGCCAGGTATTGCGCGGCGCGCGAGGCGGAGGCGGCCTGATGCGTTTTGTAATCGCGGGCCTCGCGCTCGCCCTGTCGTCCTGCGCGACCGTTCCCGCGCCGCAGGACGGATGGCAGCTCGTCTGGTCGGACGAATTCGATGGCGATACGATCGACACTGCCAAGTGGGACTTCGACGTCGATTGCTGGGGCGGCGGCAATAACGAACGCCAATGCTATACCGATCGCGAAAGAAACGCGCGGATCGAAGACGGCAAGCTGGTGATCCAGGCGCACAAGGAAAACATGACCGGCCCGGCATGGCCCAAGGGTGTGCCCGATGTAGGCCGGGTTGGAGAGATGGACACCAAGTCGTTTACTTCGGCCCGACTGGTCACGCGGGGCAAGGCGGCGTGGAAATATGGCCGCATCGAAGTGCGCGCGCAGCTGCCGCAGGGGCAGGGCACCTGGCCCGCAATATGGATGCTGCCCGAAGACTGGAGCCGCGGATCATGGCCCCTTTCGGGCGAGATCGATATTCTAGAGGCGGTGAACCTCGGCACCCCGTGCGAGAAATGTCCCGACGGCAAGGAAAACACGATCCTTGGTACGTTGCATTTCGGCAATCTGCGGCCCGAAAACGTGCACAAGGGGGACGAGATGCCCTATCCGGCGGTCCTGTCGGGCTATCATACTTATGCGCTGGAATGGACGGCGGACCGCATGGTCTGGACCGTGGACGGCACCGTCTATGCACAGCGGACCAGCGACGAGTGGTTCACCGCCGCCGAACCCGACAATCCCCGCGCGCCTTTCGACGCGCCGTTCCACCTGATCCTGAACCTTGCCATAGGCGGCGGGCTTGCCGAAGGGCGCGGCCTGGGCGGTGTGGACGAGACGGGTTTTCCCAAGGACATGCGCGTAGACTACGTTCGTGTCTTTCAATGTCCTTCCGATCTGGCTACCGCAGCCGCGTGCAAGCGTTAAGGGGGTAAGCTCGCAATGGCACGTCGGCGTCAGGCCGTAACGATCAAGCACGTCGCTGCCGATGCGGGCGTTTCGCTCCAGACGGTAAGCCGCGTCATCAACAACGAGCCGAACGTCCGGCCCGAGATGAAGACGCGCGTCCAGGCTTCCATCGACAAGCTGGGCTATGTCCCCTCCATCGCGGCCCAGCGGATGAGCGGGTCGCGCTCTTACCTGATCCTTGCGCTGAACGACCGGGATCGCACGATTTCCGACTGGCGCGAGCGGCAGGGCGCGGACTGGGTCGACCAGATGCTCTTGGGCGGAATGCTGAAATGCGCAGAGCATGGCTACCGCCTGATCTTCGAACTGGTCGACACCCATTCCGACCACATCGAACGCGAACTGACCGCCGCGATTGCCGCGCTTCAGCCCGACGGCGTCATCCTGACCCCGCCGCACAGCGACAACGAACAGATCACGTCTTTCCTGAAAGAGCGCGAGATTCCCTTCGCCCGCATCTCGCCGTCGAACGCGGGGACGGGCATCGCGCTCAACATGGATGACGCAGGTGCAGCAGCCATGGCCACCGAAAGGCTGGCCGAGCTTGGCCACGAGCGGATCGGCTTTATCGCCGGGCCCGACGAATATTCGGTCAGCGGCTGGCGTACCGATGGCTGGCAGCGCGCGATGGCCGAACGGGGTTTGCCGACCGATGGCCTTTTCGCGAAAGGCGACTTCAGCTTCGATTCCGGGTGTACGGCGGCCAGGGCGCTTTTGTCGGGCGATGACCGGCCCACCGCGATAATCGCCAGCAACGACCAGATGTCGCTGGCGACGCTTGACGTGGCGCGCGAAAAGGGCCTGTCGATCCCGGGTGACCTGTCGCTGATCAGCTTCGACAACACGCCCATCGTGCGCTTTACGCACCCGCAACTGACGGCAGTGGACCAGCCTATCGCGGCCGTCACGTCCCGCGCGGTGGAACTGATCATCGCGGCCGCGCGTGACAGCGAATGGCCCGATCAACCCGTTGTTGTCCCCTGTAGCCTTGTCGAGCGGGAATCGACCGCGCCTCCGCGGTGAACGGGGGCCTGCAGCAGGGCGCTGAGGGGCAGGCCGACGGCCGCCAGAAAATGCGGTTCCTGCTGCTCTATGCACTGGCATGGGCGGGCTGTGCGATCGCCTATGTCCCGTTCCTGACCGTGCTGCTGCCGCTGCGCGTGACCGACATGGCGGGCAGCGCCGACGTGCGCGTGCTGGGCTATCTCACGTTCGGCGGGGCGATTTTCGCCAGTGTCGCCAATATCGCCTTCGGCTGGCTTTCCGACCGCACCGCCAACCGGCGCATATGGGTTGCGGTGGGTATGGCGGGGACGATCACGCTGCTGCTGGCCGTGCCAATGGCGCGGACCGCACCGATGCTGCTGGGCCTGCTGCTGGTTTGGCAGATTTTCCTGAACATGATGATGGCGCCTTTGTCGGCATGGGCCGGTGACTGCGTTCCCGACCGGCAAAAAGGCCTGCTGGGCGGCTTGATGGCCTTTGCCCCTGCCGCGGGGGCCGTGACCAGCGCATTCATCACCACGCCCGGTCTTGCCGGACCGGACGGGCGGTTGTGGCTGGTGGCCGGGATCGTCGCGATCTGCGTGCTGCCCGTGTTGATCGTCGGCAGGCCGGAACCGTTTCCCGAATTGATGGATGACGACCTTGGCGGTCCGGCAGAGGCGGTGGACAGCGCCAAACCGGTGAAGCGCATGTGGGCTGCGCGGCTTGCCGTCCAGATTTCAGAGGCGGCGCTGTTCGCCTACCTGCTCTACTGGTTCCGTTCGATCGACGCCGACATGACCGATGCCGACATCGCCCGCATTTTCGGTTTCGTCCTTGCCGCTGCAGTGCCGCTTGCGCTGCTTTCGGGGCGCTGGGCGGACAGGGCGGGGCGGCCCATCCTGCCGCTGGCGGTCACGGCATTCCTGGGTTCCGTCGGGCTGCTCGGCATGGCGCTGGCACAGGGTCTGGAATTCGCGCTGGCGGGATATGTCCTTTTCGGACTTGCGACGACGGTGTTCCTCTCGCTCCATTCCAGCCAGACACTGCGCGTTCTGCCCCGCGCGCGGCACCGGGGCCGCGACCTGGGGTTCTTCAACCTAACCAACACGGTGCCCTCGCTGGTGATGCCGTGGCTGACGATCGCGATCGTTCCGGCGTTCGGCTATCCGACCCTGATGGCGATTCTGGCGGGGCTGACGTTCATCGCCTGCCTGCTTCTTGCCTCTACCAGCCGCGCCCTGCGCCGCTGAATCCCTTGAGTTCCGCGCCATGGGCAAGTGGGGTTGACTGACCCATGGATTGCTGTATTTCCTAGGTTGATAACGTTCACATAAGAATTGGGAAGACCGGGATGGGGATCGGGGTCAAGTTTGCTCCGCTATTGATGTCGGCGGCCGTCGCCGCGCTTGCAGCGCCTGTCGCTGCACAGCCGATGGGCCGGCCCGACGTGGCAGAGGCCGCACGCGCGAATGCCGCCAACTGGCCGACGGCGCACACGCCTTCGGCGATTACCGACACGGAAACGGAAAACCGGATCTCGCTCCTGCTCGCGCAGATGACGCTGGAGCAGAAGGTCGGTCAGCTGATCCAGGCGGACATCGCCGCGATCACGCCGGAAGACTTGCGCAACTATCCGCTCGGCTCGTTGCTGGCGGGCGGCAACAGCGGTCCTTATGGCAACGAACGCGCCACTGCAGCGGACTGGAACCGGCTGGTCGATGAATTTCGCGCCGTTTCGGTAGAGCCGCGGGCCAAGGGTGTCGCGGTCCCGATCATCTTCGGCGTCGATGCCGTGCACGGGCACAACAACGTTCCGGGCGCGACGGTATTCCCGCACAATGTCGGCCTTGGCGCGGCGCACGATCCGGCGCTGATCCGCCGCATTGCCGAAGTGACCGCACTGGAAATTGCCGGTTCTGGCATCGAATGGACTTTCGCCCCGACGCTGGCCGTGCCGCAGGACTTGCGCTGGGGCCGGGCCTACGAAGGCTATTCCTCCGATCCGAAGATTGTCGCTGAATATGGCAAGCAAATGGTTCTTGGCCTTCAGGGCGAGCTGGTGTCGGGCAAGGACATTGCCGCCAACCGCGTTGCCGCGACGGCAAAGCACTTTCTGGCCGATGGCGGCACCGAAGGCGGTGACGACCAGGGCGATGCGAAGATTTCCGAACAGGACCTGATCGACATCCACGCCGCCGGTTACGTGACCGCGATCGACGCCGGGGCGCTGACCGTGATGGCCAGTTTCTCCAGCTGGAACGGGGTGAAGAACCACGGCAACCCCACGCTTTTGACCGACGTGCTGAAAGGCGCGCTGGGCTTTCAGGGTTTCACCGTCGGTGACTGGAACGCGCAAGGGCAGGTTGCCGGTTGCACCAACACCGATTGCCCCGAAGCGCTGATGGCGGGGCTCGACATGTACATGGCCCCCGACAGCTGGAAGGGCCTTTTCGAAAACACGCTGGCGCAGGCGCGCAGCGGCGAAATCCCGCAGGCGCGCATCAACGAGGCGGTTCGCCGCATCCTGCGCGTCAAGATCAAGCTGGGCCTGATGGACACGCCGCCGGTCGTGCGCGGCGATCACGCCATGGTCGGCGCGCCCGCACATCTTGCCATCGCGCGCGAAGCAGTGGCCAAGTCGCTTGTCCTCTTGAAGAACGAAGGCTCGGTCCTGCCGATCAAGCCGGGAGCGAAAGTGCTCGTCGCCGGGCCGGCTGCCGATTCGATGGCGATCCAGTCGGGTGGCTGGACGATTTCGTGGCAGGGCACCGATGTCACGAAGGAAGATTTCCCCAACGGCCAGACCATCTGGGACGGCCTTGAAGCGGCCGTGACCGAAGCGGGCGGCAGCGCCATGCTATCGGCCGACGGTTCGTTCGAGACGGCACCCGATGTCGCCATCGTCGTGTTCGGCGAAACGCCTTATGCCGAGTATCAGGGCGATGTCCCGACGCTTGATTATCAGCCGTCGGACCCGACCGATCTCGAACTGCTCAAGAGCCTGAAGGCCAGGGGCATTCCGGTGGTGTCGGTGTTCCTCTCGGGCCGTCCGATGTTCACCAGCCCCGAAATCAATGCGTCGGACGCGTTCGTCGCGGCCTGGCTGCCCGGTTCGCAAGGGGCTGGCGTTGCCGATGTCCTGGTCGCGCGCGCCGATGGCAAGCCTGCACGCGACTTCACCGGCAAGCTGTCCTTTGCATGGCCCGCCGATGCGCGTGCGCCGGTGACAGAGCCGCTCTGGCCGCTGGGTTACGGGCTGTCCTATGCCAGGAACGTTAGCGTTCCGCAGCTTTCCGAAGACCCCAAGGTCGACATCGCCAGTGCGCTCAACGTCGACAGCTTCTTCGGCGCGGGCCGCGCGCTTTCGCCCTGGACGCTGAGCGTCGAGGATGCGGGCGGCAAGCGCACCGTGGGCACCGCCCCGGTGTCGAGTGCGGGCGGCGCGGTCACGGCCCAATCGGTCGACGTGCGGGCACAGGAAGACGCAAAGTCGCTGACCTGGACGGGCAACGGAATCGCCGTGATCGAAGGCCCGGCCTCTGACCTCACCAAGCATCTGGCAGAGCGTATGTCGCTGGCCATCGAATGGCGCATCGACAGCCTGCCCGAAGAGCCGGTGACACTGGCGCTGGGCGATCGGGCACTGGACGTGACCACGCTTCTAGCAGGCGCGCCCAAGGGCGAGGTCAGCACGCTGGCCGTTCCGCTGAAGTGCTTTGCCGAACAGGGTGCGGACATGGCGCAGATGGCGACGCCGCTGCGCATCGTGTCGGGCGCGAACCTTTCGCTTGCATTGCTCTCCGCAAGCGTGGAACCCGTTGACGGTGACGGCACCTGTCCGCCCGTCGCCAACTGACAATTGACCAGAGGCCGGGCAAAAGAACCCGGCCCCCTCGGAGGATCCCTTAATGGCACTGGCCCCCGACATTACCAGTTCAACCGATCTGCATCCGGTGGAGGATGACGGTACCCATATCGATGCGCCGGGGCTTCAGCCTTTCGTATTCGCGCTGTTCTTCATCTTCGGCGGTATCACGTCCCTCAACGACGTCGTGATCCCCAAGCTGAAGGAACTCTTCACGCTGAACTACACGCAGGCGATGCTGGTGCAGTTCTGCTTCTTCGCCGCCTATTTCGTCATGGGCCTGCCGATGGCGCGGCTGGTGAAAAAGGTCGGTTATATGCGCGGCGCGGTGATCGGCCTGATTACAATGATGGCGGGCTGCCTAATGTTCATTCCGGCCAGCCAGACCGCGACTTACGCAATCTTCCTGTTCGCCTACTTCGTCCTCGCATCGGGCGTGGTCATGGTGCAGGTCGTCGCCAACCCGCTGATCAGCCTGCTCGGCCCCCCGCGCACGGCGCATAGCCGGCTTACTTTCGGACAGGCGTTCAACTCGCTGGGCACCACCGTGTTTCCGGCGGTCGGGGCAGGGCTCATCCTCGGCAAGCTGGCCGAAGTTAGTGCGGAAGAACTGAGCGGCGATGCGCTGAGCGCCTATCGCACGGCGGAATCGGCGATGATCGTGAACACCTACCTCGGCCTTGCCGTCGCCATCGGCGTCGTCGCACTGGTCGTCTGGCTGTTCCGCAACAAGCTGCAGGGCGAACGCCACGAGGCAAGCTCGCTCGTCGGCGGCCTCTCGCTGCTCAAGCGTCCTCGCTTCGGTTATGGCGCGCTGTCGATCTTCCTCTATGTCGGAGCCGAAGTCGCGATCGGCTCGATCCTCATCAATTACCTTGCCGAGGCGCGTGTCTTCGGTCAGCCGGAATCGGTTATCGGCTGGATGATCACGCTTTACTGGGGCGGCGCGATGGTGGGCCGGTTCATCGGTTCGGGCCTGCTGCGCGTGTTCAGCCCCGGCAAGATCCTGGCCACCAACGCCACGATCGCGATCCTGCTCATCGCCACTTCCGCTTTGTCGAGCGGGGCCGTGGCGGGATACAGCCTGCTGGCCGTCGGCCTGATGAATTCGATCATGTTCCCGACAATCTTTGCCCTGGCCTGTGAAAAGCTGGGCAGCCGCGCGGCGGACGGATCAGGCATCATCAACGTCGCTATCGTTGGCGGCGCCGTGGTGCCGGTGCTCTTCGGGATGGTGGCCGACCTTTCGGGCAGCCTGTCGATCGCCCTGATCCTTCCGGTGATCTGCTACGCGATTATCGCAGGCTTCGGCATCTTCGCGCGCCGACCCGCATGACAAGGTTCGGGTCCGGGGGGATAGTCCCACCCCGGACCCGAAACCGTTGATTCCCGAAGGGACCGATCAGTCGCTGGTAATACCGTGGCGCAGCATGTCGCCCGCGACCGCCACGACTTCTTCCAGGGGCCGCTTTTCGTCCAGCACGGCGAAACGCATGCCCAGAAACACGTACATGCCCATGATCGCCCAGGCATGTGCCTCGTCCAGTCCAGTGCGGAAATCCCCGCTTTGCGCCCCCTTTGCCAGGCGTTCGGCAATACGCTGCGCGGTCGATTCGTAGTGTTTGCGGAAACTGGCCGGATCGACGAATTCGGCCTCGTCGATGATGCGGTAGATTTCCTTGTGCTCCCGCGCGAACTGCAGGAACCCGCTTAACGCCGCGGTTTCCACCTCGATCGGTGACATGTCCGGCGTTACCGCCTGTGCCGACTGGGTCCGCACCATGCCGCTCATGTCGGAAACGAGCGCGCGGAAAATCTCGTCCTTGGAATCGAAGTAGGTGTAGAAACTGCCCAGCGCAGTGCCCGCGCGGCGCGTGATCCCGCTGATCGAGGCTTCGTGAAAACCCTTTTCCCCGAATTCGATAGCCGCCGCGTCCAGCAGTTTGCGCAGCGTGCGCCGTCCGCGCTCGGTCCGCGGTTCCTTGTCCTGCCGGGTGTCGCTCGTCGGTTCGGTTGTGGCCATATGGCAACAGCTACGCCCGGAAAGCGGTGATGGCAATGCACTCAGAACTTGAAAGCCGGTTCATGTTTCAATAAAGCGCTGCATCAGAGGTCCGGAAACTGGATCACTTGAGGAGGATGACCTGATGCGATTCGCAGCTTTCGCTTGCGCTGTAAGCCCCATTGCCATTGCCACGATTACCGTTGCCACGCCCGCCATGGCGCAGGATTCGGACGCAGTCGCGCTGCCGACGAACGGCAACGAAATCGTCGTGACCGCCCGCCGCCGCGAAGAACGCCTGATCGACGTGCCGATTTCGGTGACGGCCATCGGCGGTGACGCGCTTGCCAAGCAGGGCACACAGACGATCGAAGAGGTCGCGCAGGAAGTTCCGAACCTCACGCTCGAAGTTTCGCGCGGCACCAACACCACGCTTTCGGCCTTCATCCGCGGCGTCGGCCAGCAGGACCCGGTCGCCGGTTTCGAAGCGGGCGTCGGCCTCTATGTCGACGACGTCTACCTCAACCGCCCGCAGGCCGCCGTTCTCGACGTTTACGACGTCGAGCGTATCGAAGTGCTGCGCGGCCCGCAGGGCACGCTTTACGGCCGCAACACCATCGGCGGCGCGATCAAGTACGTGACCGCGCGCCTGCCCAAGGAAACCTCCTTGAAGGTCCGCGGCACATACGGTTCCTACGATCAGGCCGACCTTGTCGTGACCGCCTCGACCCCGATCTCCGACACGCTGTCGATCGGCGCCAGCGGTGCGCGCCTGTCGCGCGGCGGTTTCGGCGATAACCTCGAACAGGACGGGGTCGAAAACTACAACAAGGACGTCTGGGCCGCGCGCGGTACGGTCGAATTCGACAACGGGCCGGTCTTCATCCGCCTGTCGGGCGACTACATCAAGGACGACAGCTTCGCCCGTCAGGGTCACCGCCTTATTCCGGGCCAGCTGACCGGTGCGCCGGTCCTGGACAGCGTCTATGACACGCGCGCGGGCCTTAACGTCGTCGATCAGGAAGTCGAGGCATGGGGCGGCTCGCTTACCGCGGCTTTCGAGGTTTCCGACACCATCACGCTGAAGTCGATCACCGGCTACCGCGAGGACAGCTCGACCAGCCCGATCGACTTCGACAGCCTTCCCGCTGCCGACCTCGACGTGCCCGCCATTTATGAAAACGACCAGTTCAGCCAGGAACTGCAGTTCCTTTACGAAGGCGACCGCCTGTCGGGCGTGCTGGGTACCTATTATCTTGACGCCAACGCCTTTACCGCGTTCGACGTCGCGTTGTTCACCACCGGCGACCTCATCGGCCTGCCCGGCCTGACCGCGCAGACGCTGGGCGACGTGAAGACCAAGACCTGGTCGATCTTCGGCGACTTCACGTATGACCTGACCGATCAGCTCTCGCTTTCGGTCGGCGGACGCTACACCAACGACAAGCGTAGCTCGCGCGTCCTGCGCACGACGTTCATCGGCGGCTATTCGGATCTGTTCGCCACCGGCGCTATTCCAATTGCGGTCACGTCGGACTTCGACGGTTCGGACACGTTCAAGGAATTCACGCCGCGCGCCTCGATCAGCTTCAGGCCGAACAGCAACCACAACATCTATTTCACCTATTCGAAGGGCTTCAAGGGCGGTGGCTTCGACCCGCGCGGCCAGACCAGCCAGGCGCAGGACCTCGACAACGACGGCACTGTTTCGGCGGCCGAGATCTTCGAATTCATGCGCTTCAAGCCCGAAACGGTGGACAGCTACGAACTGGGCTGGAAGGCCTCGCTGCTCGATCGCCGGCTCAGCATCAGCTTCGCCGCGTTCAAGGGTGACTACACCGACATCCAGATCCCCGGATCGCAGGGCGCGGACACCGATGGCGACGGCGTGTTCGACACGTTCGTCGGCGTGACGACCAACGCGGCCAGCGCGGACATCAACGGGTTCGAACTGGAAGCTGACATCCTTGCCGGTGAAGACTTCGCAGGTGACGGCAGCCGCATGAACGTGAACTTCGCGGTCGGCTACCTTGATGCCAAGTTCAACGAATACTTCGTGAACGGTGTCGACGTTTCCGATCAGCGCACGTTCCAGAATACGCCCGAATGGACGGTCAACGCCGGGTTCGACCTTGGCCTGCCGGTTGCCAGCGGCATCGTCGATTTCCTTGGTGGCATCTCGATGCGCAGCGACACCAGCCAGTTCGAAACGGCCAATGCCTTCCTTGACCAGGATGCCTATTTCCTTGTCGATGCGGGCATCGTCTACACCGACGATTCCGATCGCTTCTCGATCGGCGTCCACGGCAAGAACCTGACCAACGAACGCTATATCGTCTCGGGCTACAACTTCGTGGCCGGCGGCACAAATGGCCAGCCCTTCGTCCCGACGCTGGGCCTCGAAGGCACGCTGACGGGCTTCTATGGCGACCCGCGTCGCTTCTTCGTGACGGGCGAGGTCCGGTTCTGATCCCCGGCGGATCGGAACGGATTCACGCCATGGCAGAGTATCGCAGCCACCGGTTCCGCTCTGCGGACGGGCGGCTGGATCTCTTCGCCCGCGACTATCCGGCAACGGATGGCGCGGGCGGGGGGCTCCCGCTGCTCCTGATGCACGGGCTTACCCGCAACAGCGCGGACTTCGAACCGCTGATCCCGCATCTTTCGGGCCACCGCCTGATCGTGCCGGATCAACGGGGACGGGGCCTGTCGGAATACGATGACAAGTCGGACCAGTACCGCGTCGACGTCTATTCGGGTGACATGTTCGCCCTGATGGCGGATCTCGACATCGACAGGTTCGCCATTGTCGGCACCTCGATGGGCGGACTGATGGGGATGATCATGGGGGCGCTTGCCCCCGCGAAGGTCGCCGCTCTCGTCCTGAACGACATCGGGCCGGTTCTGGAAGAAGGTGGCCTTGATCGCATTCGTACTTATGTCGGACCGAACGCTCCGGCCAGGGACTGGAAAGAGGCAGCCGCCCGCATCGCCAGCGTGAACGCAGAGGCGTTTCCCGACTTCACCGAAGAAGACTGGCTGGCCTTCGCTCGCCGGACCTGCCGCGAAGATGCAACGGGCGTGTTCTCAGCCTACGATCCGGCCATTGCCAAGGGGCTGGACCCCGAGGACGATGCCGTCGTTCCGGCGGACATGTGGCCGGTATGGAAGGCGCTGGACCAGATGCCGGTCATGGCCGTCCGCGGGGGGCTGAGCGATCTGTTCTCGGCCGAAACGGTTGCGGAAATGGATCGGCGTCATTCCGGTCCGTTCGAAGCGGTGACCGTGCCCAATCGCGGCCATGCACCCTTGCTCGACGAAGCCGAAGTGCTTGCCGCCATCGGCCCCTTCCTGCAGACCTACGCACGATGACCGAAACGACCGCCCAGCAGCCCAGGTCTTTGCCAGCAAAGCCAGGCCCCGTCCTTGCCATGCTGCTCGTCGTCTATGTGTTCAATTTCCTCGACCGGCAGATCCTGGCGATCCTTGCTGCGCCGATTCAGGCCGATCTCGGCCTTTCGGACACGCAGATGGGGCTGTTGGGCGGTATCGCTTTCGCCTTGCTCTATTCGACGCTGGCGGTGCCGCTGGCGTGGCTGGCTGATCGTACCAGCAGGAGCTGGGTCATCACCGTCAGCCTTGTCGCGTGGAGCGGTTTTACCGCGATCTGCGGGCTGGCCACCAGCTTCTGGCAGATATTCCTCGCCCGTCTTGGCGTGGGAATTGGTGAGGCCGGGGGCGTTGCTCCGTCCTATGCCATCATCGGGGACTATTTCCCTTCGTCGAAACGCGCTTTCGCGCTTTCGATCTATTCGCTTGGCATTCCGCTCGGATCTGCGGCCGGTGTCCTGACCGGGGGCTATATCGCGGCGCTGGTCGACTGGCGCCTGGCCTTTATCGTGGTCGGCCTGCTCGGCGTTGCCATCGCGATCCCGTTCAAGTTCATCGTCAAGGACGTCCCGCGCCCCGTACCCGTCGCGGGTGAACAATCGCCCGGTTTCGGCGCAATCGCCGGGGTGCTGGCGCGCAAGCCTTCGTTCTGGCTGCTGTCGTTCGGCGCGGCTTCGTCCTCGATGCTGGGCTATGGCGTGGCCTTCTGGCTGCCCAGCCTGCTTCAACGCAGCTTCGGGCTCGACCTCGTTGGTACCTCGCAGTTCTATGGCGCGATCCTGTTGATGGGCGGCACGGTCGGGGTAATGCTCGGCGGGTGGTTCGGCGACCGGCTCGGCGGCAAGGACCGTGCCTGGTACGCCTGGCTCCCCGCGCTCGCCTATGTGCTGGCGATCCCGTTTTATGCTGGCGGCATCAGCTCGCACAGCGTGTCGTTCGCCTTCGTCCTTTTCCTTCTGCCGCAGGCGCTGGCCTATATCTGGATCGGTCCGGTGCTCTCGGCGGTCCAGCACCTCGTCGAACCGCGCGCGCGTGCGACGGCTTCATCGATGTTCCTGCTGATCAACAACCTCATCGGTCTTGGCGGCGGGATCTATGCGCTGGGCGCGCTGTCAGATGTCCTGAAGCCGACTTACGGGGATGAGGCGCTGCGCTATTCAATGCTTTTCGCGCTCTCGCTCTATGGCGTGGCCGCATTGCTGATGGGGCTGGCGGGCAAGCAGCTTCGCCGCGACTGGGTGGCAGAGGTTTAAAAGCCCAGTTGCGTCAGCTCGCTTTCAACCGCGCCGCGATAGGTCGCGCCGAACAGGCGCAAGTGGACCAGGAGCGGCCAGAGCCGATAGCAGCCCAGCCGCTCCTTCCAACCGGGCAGCGGGTCCATCGCGTCGAAAAAACTGTCCGGCGGATTGTTGAAGACGGTCAGCATGGCCCAGTCGACCTCTCGGTCGCCGTAATAGCATGACGGGTCGATCAGCGCACTGACCCGCCCGCCATAACAAAGCACGTTGCCGCCCCAAAGATCGCCGTGCAGCAGTGCCGGGGCGGGCGCAGCGGGCACGAATTCAGCGATGCGACCGGCCAGCGCCTCCAACCGGCGGGCGATCGCGGGGGCCACGTGCGGCACGCTGGAAAGCAGGCGGCTTTCCGCCCAGAAACGCGGCCATTCGTCATCACGGCCATTGGCGACGACGACCGATCCGAAGGCGTGATCTTCCTGCCAGCCATAGCGTTCGTCCAGTGGCCTGTGGAGGGCGGTCAGAACCTGGGCGAGATGATCGAAACTGTTCGCGATATTGCCGCCCGAAGGTACGCGTTCCATGAGGCACAGATCGTCCATTGCCGCGATGACCGTGGGCACCGGCGCGCCGGTGCTGGCGATCGCTTCCATCATCCTGGTCTGTACTGCGGCGTCGTCGCCCTTTTTCAGGACGTAGTGACGTCCGTCGGCCATGGTGACCTGCCACGCGGCCGCGATATCGCCGCCGGACAGGGCGCTTGCCTGATCGGGACGTTCCCCGATCAGGCTCTCGACATAAAGCTCGACGCTCATCCCCTCGAAAGTTCCGAAACGATCGAGCGAGCCGCCTTGCTCACTTCTGACCAGGTCACGGCGAAACCGCTTTCGTCGCCGTAATAGGGATCGGCCACGGCCTCACCCTCGCGCCCTTCGACACAGTCTAGCAGCAGCGAAAGGCGCGCAGGGGCACCGGTGGGCCGAACCTGCCGCAGGTTGGCAAGGTTGTCGGAATCCAGTGCGAAGACGTGGGTGAAATCGTGAAAGTCCTGCGCCGTCACCTGCCGTCCGCGATAGTGCGCGATGTCGACACCGTTGCGCGCTGCTTCACGGATGGCGCGCCGGTCCGGCGGCTCGCCCACGTGGTACGCAGCCGTCCCGGCGGAATCGGCATCGGCGGTCAGCCCCGCCTTCGCCGCCTCGGCGCGAAAGGCAGCCTCTGCAAGAGGAGAGCGGCAGATGTTGCCAAGGCAGACGAAGAGAACGCGGGGTTTCCTGCTCAAGATTCGAGCGTCCGTTCGAGTGTGATCTCGCACTTCAGCAATTTCGAGATCGGGCAACCGGCCTTCGATCCGTCGGTGATCGTCTCGAACTGTTCCTGCGACAGGCCGGGAACTTTGGCCTTAAGCACCAGTGCGGACTTCGTCACGGTGAACCCGTCCCCGTCCTTTTCCAGCGTCACGATGCAGTCGGTGTCGAGCCGCCCGTCGGTAAAGCCTTCCTTGGCCAGCGCAAAGCTGGTCGCCATCGTGAAGCACGAGGCATGGGCCGCGGCGATCTGCTCCTCGGGGTTGGTGCCGGGGTCATCCTCGAAGCGGGTGTTGAAGCCATAGGGCGCATCGAGCGCGCCGGACTTCGTCGCGACGTGGCCCTTGCCGTCCTTGCCAAGGCCTTCGTAGCTGGCGGATGCCGAATTGGTGGTCATGGATCTTCCTTTCAGTCCTTTGCCACACCAACCGCTTTGACGCGGACCCGTTCCGAGATCAGAAGCTGGCCTTCACGCCGACAGTCCACCGGCGCGGGGCACCGGGACCGAAGGCGCGCGGATCTTCGGCATCGGGCGCTTCGGTCAGGAATACTTCGTCCACTTCGGAGAACGTGCCGAATGTCTCGTAATCGGTGTCCAGCGCGTTGCGTACTGCGCCGAAGAGTGAAAGGCCGGGCGCAAAGTCGATGGAACCGCGCAAGTTGATTAGGGCATATCCTGGCACTTTCGGGTTCTGCCCGGCTTCGTCGCCGACGATCTGCTGACCCGACCGTGCGATGACGTCGCCGCCCAGCGAAAAGCCTTTTCCGTCCCAGTCCGCAGTGAATGTCGCACTGTGACGGGGCAGGCCGGACAGTCGATCGCCTTTCGTGACCTCTATCTTGCCATCGTCATTGGCGAAGGGGTTGGACGGACTGGACAGAGTAAGCGGCGTGCGGAACGTGGCGTCGAGGAAGGCATAGCTGGCCCCCAGCGACAGGCCGCCGCGCCGTGCCTTCACACCAAGGTCGATGCCTTGCCGCCGCGTGCTGCCGATGTTGCGGAAATAGGCGCGGCCCCGGATTTCGGACGCGACGTACTGAATGTCGTTGCGGTTCGTCGTGCGCCACGCGGCGGCCTGCCACGCTAGGTTCCAGCCGCCTGCATCGGCATCGCCGGTCGCGCCGATGTTCCACGACTTCGCCACAACCTGTTCCAGCGGCGGATCGGCGATGAAGAAGTTGGCAAGGCTGCACGGCGCGTCCTCGTCCGCGCAGGACAGTTCGGCAGGCGTCGGCGTGCGGTTTGTTTCGGCATAGCCTCCGCGCAGGGTCAGCGCGTCCGACGCGCGATAGCGTAGCGAGAGGCCGGGATTGACCCGCGCGAACGTGTGATCGCCGTTGAGCGCGGTGCCGATCTGGTCGCGCAGGATGATCCTCGCACGGTTGTAGCGCAGGCCGATCTGCGCCGTCAGCCGGTCGGTCAGCGGCAGGCTGTCCGACAGGAAGATGCCGGTAAACTTCGTTCTGGCGATAAGGCCGACTGGCGCGATGGCACCGTCTTCCTGAACGATGACGGGGCCCAATGGATCGACGCTGCGGTCCTCGGTCAACTCGCCCAGTTCCGCTTCCGTGCCGAAACGGCTGCGGCTTTCGTCATGGCTTACGCCGATGGCAAGGCGGTTGGTGCCGCCCATCATTTCGCGTTCGTCGATCAGTTGCAGCAGCACGCCGCCCGCGCGGGTGTTGAGTCGCCCGCGGTTGAGGACGCCGTAATCCTCTCCATCCAGCACGTCGGCAATCGCCATGCCGGTCGCATCGGTCAGGACCGCCGCTGTCTCTTCGTCGTCGCCGTCATCGTCGTCCACCGTTTCAAGGCAGAGCAGGCCTGTCAGGTCGTCGTCCTCGCAAGCCTCGATGTCGGCGGCATCGCCGTTGACCGTGCGGATCGTCAGCCGCTGGTAATAGAGCGTGCCTTCGAGCCTTGTCTGATCGCCCAGCGCGACCCAGGGCGTAAGGCTGATCCGGCCGTATTTCGTTTGCGAACGGTCGGGCCAGGTAAAAACCGACTTGCGCCGCGCCTCCAGCAGTTCGACCGGCGAGACGCCATTGCCGGTAAGGTCGGTGTCTGCGCCGACGAACTTCAGGTGCGCGCCATGGTTGCCTACGTCATAGCCCAGGTCGAGATAGCCGTTGAGCAGTTCGGAAGGGCTGTGATCACGCCATCCGTCCTCGGCCCGGTATTGCAACGCCGCGAAGGTGGAAAAGACATCTCCCGCACCGCCGCCCGCGATGCTGAACTCCCGCTCATCATACGAACCGTAGGCCGCCGTCGCGGTCAGGCCGGGATCGCTGCGGCCCGTCGCGGTCGCCATGACCACCGCGCCGCCCAGTGCGTTGAGCCCGAAAACGGGGTCTGCCTCTACCAGTGCGATGGACGTCAAGGCCGCATCGGGAATCACGTCGAAGGGAACGGTATCGCCGAAGGGCAGGTTGAAGCGCCCGCCGTCGAGATAGGCGGCAAGCCCCTGCGGCTGGCCCTGAAGCGGGGATGCGAGGAAACCACGCCATGACAGGTTTGGCTGCCACGGATTGCCCTGCGCCTGCTGCAAGGTGACGCCGGCGACATTGCGGGTGAGGGCCGCGATCGCGTCGGGCGAACCGGCGACCGAAATATCCTCGCGCCCGGCGACCGTGCTTTCGGATACCAGTGTGTCGCCGCCCGGCGCGGTGACGACGATGACGCGCTGGTCGGCGTCGTTGGCAAGGGCGGGACTACAGGCGGAAATCGCGATGATCCCGAAACCGAGGCGCAGGGGCATCACGGTGGTCATGTCCTCTCCTGTTCGAGCACGGTCCTTTGCCGCGCCGTCCTTTGCAAACAGTCTTCTAGGACCATGGCGCACCAGTCCATTGCCCAAAAGAACGATGCCGCCCGGCCCGCGCCAGTGGGGCGAGGGGCGGGCGGCACCGAATGCCGCAATCCGGGCAGCGATCAGAAGGAGGCGCGGACCTCCACGCCCCAAGTGCGCGGTTCGTTGATCATGCCGGTCAGGTTGTTGAAGTCGATGGCCGACACGAAAACGATCTCGTCCGTGATGTTGCGCACGAACCCTGCGATTTCCCAACCGGCGTCGGCGGCGTAACCGATGCGCGCGCCGCCTTCGATCAGGTCTTCGCCGCGGAACTCCGTCGCTTCGTAAAGGAAGAAGTTCGCGCCCGAACGTTCGCGCCCGAACGATAGGCCCAGTCGGTGAAGACATAGACTTCGCCTGCACCCACCGGCACGCCGTAACGCAGCGTCCCGTTGGCGACATAGCGCGGCGCCTGCGGCAGGTCGTTGCCGTCGATCACGGCAAGGCCGTCCCCGTTGATCGGGTCTTCCATCGTGCAGCCGCCACCGCAAGGCGCGATGAAGAGAGCATCGTCACGGATCTCGGTGAAGTTCCAGCTGCCGCCCAGCGTCAGGTCGAGGCCGGGTGCAGGGCGCGCGGTCAGCTCACCCTCGATGCCATAGCCAACGGCGTGTCGATTTCGCGACAACTGTTGCTGCATTGCAGTGCAATTGTGCCACAAGTGCAGCGAGGCCGGGATCAGATGTCGAGGTTGGCCACGTTGAGCGCGTTTTCCTGGATGAATTCGCGGCGCGGTTCGACGATGTCACCCATAAGGCGAGTGAAGATTTCGTCGGTCACGTCGGCGTCTTCCACCTTGACCTGTAGCAGGGCGCGGTTTTCCGGGTCGAGCGTGGTTTCCCAAAGCTGCTCGGCATTCATTTCGCCAAGACCCTTGTAGCGCTGTACCGAAAGGCCCTTTCGCCCGGTTGCCAGAACCTGTTCCAGAAGCTGGGTCGGACGCCAGATTTCGGCGGTCTTGGTCGAGGAGGTTTCCTCGCCTTCCTCCGCATCGGCGGAACCGGCGCGGACGAGGCGGGCGCCGTCGACATAGGCCTCGGCCTGTTCGGCGGCGACCTTGTGCAGCTTGCGCGCCTCTGCGCTGTCGAGGAACTTGTTCTCGATCAGGTGATAGTCGGTAACCCCGCGCCAGACGCGCGAAATGCCATAGCCTTCGGGCGTGATCGCCGCGGTCCACTTGGCCTCTAGGTCGCCGCGCTGGACGGTGGCGGTGGCATGGGCCAACGCGTTCTCACGGCCGGCGGCGTCGAGTTCGGGGTCTAGCGCGCCGGCAAGGGCCAGCGCCTCGACAACGGCGGAATCGTAGCGGTTCGGCGCGAATGCCAGCGTGTTCTTGAACCGGCGGGCCTGTTCGACGAGTTTTGCGAGATCCTCACCGCTGCGCGCGCCGCCGCCGGTTTCCAGCACCTTGTTCGCAAGGCCGCCTTCGATCAGGTAACGGTCGAGCGCGTCGTTGTCCTTGAGGTAGACCTCGGACCGGCCCTTCGCGACCTTATAAAGCGGGGGCTGTGCAATATAGAGGTGCCCGGCCTTGATGATGTCGGGCATTTGGCGGTGGAAGAACGTCAGCAGCAGCGTGCGGATATGCGCGCCGTCGACGTCTGCGTCGGTCATGATGACGATCTTGTGATAGCGCAGCTTTTCGAGGTTGAATTCGTCGCGCAGACCCGTGCCCATCGCCTGGATCAGCGTGCCGACTTCCTTCGAACCGATGATGCGGTCGAACCGGGCACGTTCCACGTTCAGGATCTTGCCCTTCAGCGGCAGGATCGCCTGGTAGTGACGGTCGCGGCCCTGCTTGGCCGAGCCACCTGCGGAATCACCCTCGACCAGGAAGATTTCGGACTTGGCCGGATCGCGTTCCTGACAGTCGGCCAGTTTGCCGGGCAGGCTGGCGATGTCCATCGCGCCCTTGCGGCGGGTCAGTTCGCGGGCCTTGCGCGCGGCTTCGCGGGCCGCGGCGGCGTCGATGATCTTCTGGACGATCTGCTTCGCGTTGGCGGGATTTTCCTCCAGCCATTCGCTCATCTTGTCGCTCATCAGGCTTTCGAGCGGCTGGCGCACTTCGGACGAGACCAGCTTGTCCTTGGTCTGCGATCCGAACTTGGGGTCCGGCAGCTTGACCGAGACGATCGCGGTCAGCCCCTCGCGCATGTCTTCGCCGGTCAGCGAGACCTTTTCCTTTTTCAGGAGGCCCGAGCGATCGGCATAGCCGTTCAACGTGCGGGTCAGCGCCGCGCGGAACGCCGCCAGGTGGGTGCCGCCGTCACGCTGCGGGATGTTGTTGGTGAAGCACAGGACGTTCTCGTAATAGGAATCGTTCCATTCCAGCGCGACGTCGATGCCGATGCCGTCCCTGTCCGCGTTGATCGCCACGGGTTCGGGGACCAGCGGCTGCTTGTTGCGGTCGAGGTATTTGACGAAGGCCGCAATGCCGCCTTCGTAGAACAGATCGTGTTCCTTCACTTCCTCGTGGCGAAGATCGCGCAGGATGATGCGGACGCCCGAATTGAGGAACGCGAGTTCGCGGTAGCGGTGCTCGAGCTTTTCGAAGTCGTATTCGGTGACGTTCTTGAAGGTATCGTTGCTGGCGAGGAAGCGGACGCGCGTGCCCTTGCGCGGTTCGCCGTCGTCGTTCAGCGGCGCATCGCCCTTCACGATCAGCGGGGCGACCGCGTTGCCGTGTTCGAAGCGCATCCAGTGTTCCTTGCCGTCGCGCCAGACGGTCAGTTCCAGCCATTCCGACAGCGCGTTGACGACCGAAACGCCCACGCCGTGAAGGCCGCCCGACACCTTGTAGGCGTTGTCGTCGCTCGTATTCTCGAACTTACCGCCGGCGTGAAGCTGGGTCATGATGACCTCTGCCGCCGAAACGCCTTCTTCCTTGTGGATGTCGACCGGGATGCCGCGGCCATTGTCGTCTACTGATACCGAGTTGTCGGCGTGCAGTTCGATCAGGACGCGGTCGCAGTGTCCGGCCAGCGCCTCGTCGATCGCGTTGTCCGACACTTCGAAGACCATGTGATGCAGACCCGAGCCGTCATCGGTGTCCCCGATGTACATGCCGGGGCGCTTGCGCACCGCGTCGAGGCCCTTGAGGACCTTGATGCTTTCCGCGCCATAGCCGTTCTTCTTTTCGGGGGGCTGGTTTTCGGGAAGGGGCCCTGTGTTCTCGGTATTATCGCTCATGCCCATGATATAGGCATGAAGGGCCGGATTCGGAAGGCTTTCACCCCCCTTCCATCCACAGTCTGATCATGCTTGAAAAAGCACCGTGAAACACCCCGCCGGAGCATTGATTTCCATGAAGAAAAGCCTTGCCGCACTGACACTTGCCGCCTCCTTTTTCGCCGTGTCGGCACAGGCGGCGCAGCGCAGCGCGGACGAACTGGCCTTCCGCGATCTCTACAAGGAGCTGGTGGAGACGAACACGACCCTGTCTTCGGGCAGCTGCACCATCGCGTCCCGGCAGATCGCGGACCGCCTTGTCGGCGCGGGGATGAGCGATGAAAACGTGCAGGTCATGGTCCATCCCGACCATCCTGAGGAAGGCAATCTTTTCGCCGTCATTAAAGGCTCCGACCCCTCGCTGGAACCTATCCTGCTGCTGGCCCACATCGACGTGGTGGAGGCCGACCCAAAGGATTGGGCCCGCGATCCTTTCACGCTTTACGAGGAAGACGGGTTCTTCTGGGCGCGCGGTTCCGCCGACGACAAGGCGATGGCGGCAATCTGGGCCGACATGTTCGCGAATTTCGCCAGGGACGGGTACGCCCCGTCCCGCACGATCAAGCTGGCGCTGACGTGCGGGGAGGAAACCGACACCGCCTTCAACGGCGCGAACTGGCTGACAACCGAACATCGCGATCTGGTCGACGCGGCCTTCGTCATCAACGAGGGCGGGGCGGGCCTGACCGACGGAACGGTGACGGACGGCGTCGGCAATGTCGTCGTGCAGAACGTGCAGGTCGGCGAGAAGCTCTATCAGGACTTTCGCCTGACCGTGACCAACCCCGGCGGGCACAGTTCGCAGCCCCGGCGCGACAACGCGATCTACCGGATGGGCGCCGCGCTGCAGAAGATCGCCGCGCATACCTTTCCGGCAGAGCTGAACGATACGACGCGCGCCTATTTCTCCGGCGTCGGCGCGACGCGTGACGATGCGGTGGGCAAGGCGATGCTGGCCGTCGTCGCAGACTCCACCGATGCCGATGCCATCGCGGTTCTGGACGAGAACAAGATGTACCGGTCCATGCTGCGCACCAGCTGTGTCGCGACGATGATCGAGGGCGGGCACGCGGTGAACGCGCTGCCGCAGTCGGTGACCGCGAACGTCAATTGCCGGATATTTCCGGGTCACACCCCGGCGCAGATCATGGAGGAGCTGACCGCGATCATCGACGATCCGGAAGTCGCCATCGCCATGGCTCGCAAGGACAAGCCGGTCGCCAAGGCCCCGCCGCTGGACCCGCAAGTGCTGGACCCGATGCGTGCGGTGGTCGCGAAATACTATCTCGGCGTTCCCCTGATCCCGACAATGTCGACGGGTTCGACCGACGGGGTCTATTTCTCCGCCGTGGGAATTCCCGCCTATGGCTTCAGCGGGCTTTATTACGATCCTTCGGGAAGCGGCGCGCACGGTTTGAACGAGCATATTTCCGTCGATGCGGTCTATCGCGGACGAAAGGTGCTGACCGAACTGGTGCGTGCCTACGCGGACTGAGCGGAAGGGCGGCATCGTCGCGGACCTGCCGAACGTCCGGGCCTGATCTGCGCAGGATTGCCGATCGCGATGCCGCCTGCGGGCACGTCAGTCAGGACCAGCGCGTTGGCGGCGACTTTCGCACCGGCGCCGATGGTGACAGCGCCCAGCACGACGGCGCCTGCGCCAAGCATTACGCCGTCCGCCACGACCGGCACGCTTCCCCCTGCGGGATCGCGTCTGCCAAGCGTCACGTTCTGCAAGACCGTGACATCGCGTCCTAAGATGCAGCCGTTGCCGATCACGATGCCGAAGGGGTGGGGCGTATAGAGCCCGCCGCCCAGTTCCGCCTCCGCGCTGATCTCGCTCGACCATGTCAGTTCCAGGAGGAACAGGCCGATCCGGAACAGGACGCTGCCGATGATGGGCCATGAACGCAAGGCCCGCACGATCCGGTGGCCAAGAACGAAATGAAACCCGGCCCGCAGCGACAAATGCCGCAGGGCAAAGCCCCAGCCCGGCCCGCAACCCGCGTGCCGCGCCCAGATGGCGACGTCCATTGCCACCAGGCGTGTGAAGTTGTCGTTGCGCACACGATTACCCATGGCCGACCTGCGCAATCGCGGCGCGGTACGCCTCGCGGTATTCGGTAACCAGTCGCGCGGTGCCAAACCTTTCGGCGACGTCCTTGTCCGGCGGATTACGGACCGGGCGATTACGCACCGCCTCTTTCAAGAGCTTACCCAGCATGGCCACGTCCCGCCGAGCGTAGATCGCAGCGCCCGCGTAATGGCGGGCAACTTCCGGCGCTCCCCCCGCATCGGAGACGATGACCGGCAAGCCGCGTGCCATCGCCTCGATCAGGACGCGCGGCATGGGTTCAGGCCAGATAGACGGAATGACGACCAGATCGACGGCATCATAGACTTGCTCTGCGCCGACGAAGCCGGCCCATTCGATGGGCATGTCGCCGTATCGTTCTTTCAGGCGGGCGACATATTCACCGTCCCCGTGCCCCGCGACGGTCAACGACCATCCCCGTGCCGGTAACATCCGGCAGGCATGGAGCAGGTATTCGATGCCCTTCTCCGGCTTTATCGCGCCGAGGAATCCGATGCGAAAGGGGGCCGCTGGCCTTGTCCCGCTGTTCGGCTTTGCTCCGCCCGTGCACGGCACGGCATTATAGATCGTGCGCGCCTCCGACTGCGTGAACAGTCCTGCTCGGCGGTGCCGGTCGATCATGTAATCGCTGTTTCCGATTACGACCTGCACCTTCTGCGCGGCCTTCATGCGAGGGCCGGTCAACATGCGGCACGGATGGCAGCGGGCCATGCAGTCCTGCCCGGCACGAAACAGGCTGGCCCGCGGGCAGAGCAGGCTGAAATCGCGCAAGGTGTGGACCACGGGCAGGTCGAGATCGCCAGCCATCGAAATGACGCCCGCGCCAAACCCGGTCAGGTTGTTGGTGTGAAGGACGTCCGGCTCGATTTTTGTCACTAGCGCACGCACCGCCCGCATGGCTGGCGCCGCACCGCGATCCTTCAGATGCCATCCGACGCGCCGCAGCGGCCCGGCCCGATGCTGTGCGAATGGCCAATAGAGGTTTTCGTGCGGCAACCGGTGCACCGTCACCCCGTTCACGCGCTGTGTCGACACGACATCGGTATCGTCCAGTGCGATGACGTGAACGTCGTCGCCGCTATTGGCCAGCGCCTCTGCCAGGACGGCGACGCTGCGCTCTGCCCCGCCCACCGTTGTCGGCGGATATAGCGTGTTCACGATGGCGACTCTCATGGCCAAGGGATGCGCGAGGGATCATCGCTCGTCACCCCGGAAAACACGCCATTCGGGCAGGACTTGATCCGATGCGGTGCGGACTTTCCGGCATGGGTCCGGAACGGTTCCAAAACCGGCTTTCGGCAATGGCACGGGTCTGTCAGCACCATGAACATGCGCTGCAATGCTGGGCGGAGGAGTGGAGTGGGCTGCACGAAGCGAAACATGGCTATCCCGCCTGCACCGCGGCGGATGCGGATCGAAAAAGCAGCGGGGTCGCAATTGATGAACAGGATTTTCCCGGCGCGCCTTCGCGTCGCCCTTTGCGTTGTCGCCTCTTCGATGGGGCTGGCCGCGTGCCAGTCCTATCCCGATGACAGCCTTGCCCGTGGGGCCGATGCCTATCGCACGCTTGAGGCAACGGCTCGTCCCGAAGGGGCGGTCTATCGCATCGGTCCGTTCGATCGCCTTTCCATCTCCGTTTACGGAGAGCCTTCGCTCAGCTTTGCCGAACTGCCCGTCGATGCCGAAGGGCGGTTCGATTACCCTCTGATCGGGTCCGTCGACGCCGCCGGGCTGACCACCGGCGAACTGACCCGCCGGATCAAGGCGCGGCTCGACGACGAACTATACAACGACGCCCGCGTGACGATCTTCGTGAAGGGATCGGCCAGCCAGTACGTCACCGTCGAAGGCGCGGTGAACGAACCGGGCCGTTTCGAACTGCCACAGGGCCGGGCGACTCTTCTGGAGATGATCGCGCAGGCGCAAAGCCCCAGCCGAACGGCCAAGCTGGACCAGGTGATGGTCTTCCGGATGGAGGGCGGCCAGCGCACCGGAGCAGTGTTCAATCTGGTCGACATACGCACGGGTGCGGCGGACGACCCGCCCTTGCGCGGCGGGGACATGGTGGTCGTCAACAATTCGGCGCTGAAGGGCGCGTTCCGCGATTTCCTGCTGACCGCGCCGTTCTTCAACACTTTTCGGGCGTTCTGACTTATGAACACGATGGCAGATTTCGCCGGCAGCTCGGCGGTCGTCAAGGCGAAGGCGGATGACCCGATCGATACCGCGCTCGCCATAAACCTTCAGCGTGTCTGGGGCAGCATCTGGCACAGCCGTTTCCTGATCGCGGGCATCGTCGCAGGCTGCCTGCTGGCAGGGATTGCCGTCACCATGCTGCTGACGCCGCGTTACACCGCGACGTCCAGCCTTCAGATCGATCAGCAATCGCCGCAGATCATGGGAGAGGACGCTGCAGCGAGAGAAGGTTACCGCGATGCCGACCGTTTCCTGAAGACGCATGCCGATGTCCTGACCAGCCGTCGCATGGCCGAACGCGTGGCACAGGAAACCGGCGTGTTCGACAATCCCGGCGCTTTCCTTTCGGCGATGCGTGTCGGCGCGGGAAGCGATCGCCAGGGCGCGACGGTGCAGGGGCGGCGCGATCTGGTACTCGATACGATCGCGGACAATCTGGAAGTCACGCTGCCTGCGGGTTCGCGCGTGGTGGGCATCGCCTTTACCAGTCCCGACCCGGACCTTGCCGCACGCATGGCAAACGCCTTTGCCGAAAGCTATGCGCGCTACAACGTGGATCGCCGGTTGGAAGCGACCGTCTATGCCCGCGATTTTCTGGGCCGACAGCTGGCGGAATCACGTGACCGGCTCGAAAGTGCGGAGCGTCAGGCGAACGACTATGCCCGTTCGGTCGGCCTGGTCCGGACCGTGGCGGGCGGGGATGGCGCGTCGCTGACCGACTTTGACCTTACCAGCTACAATTCCGCCCTTGCCGACGCGCGCAACGAACGGATCGCGGCGCAAAGCAAGTGGCAACTGGTGTCCAGTGCCGAACCCGGCGCCATCGCCGAAGCGATCGACAACCGGGCGATGCAGGATCTCGTCGCCAGCCGCGCGCAAGTGCAGGCGACACTCGAAGCGGAACTGGCCGACAAGCAGGCCGGTCATCCCGCAATCGCGCCGTTGCGCCAGCGAGTGCGTGAATACGACACGCAGATCGCGACGCTGGCCAGGGGAATCCGAACGTCCATCCGCGATTCCTATCGTATGGCCGCCGCGCGAGAGCGTGAGCTGCAGGGCAGGGTCAATATGCTGAAAGGCGCGACGCAGCAGGAACGCGACGACGCGGTGAAGCTAAACACCCTGATGCGCGAGGTGGATACCAGCCGGCAGCTCTATGACGGGCTTCTGGCCCGCTTTCGCCAGACGAGTGCAGAGGCGAACGTCACCGCCAACAACGTGCAGCAGATCGACCGCGCGTCGCCACCGGTCAAGCCGTCGTCACCCAGCCTGCCGCTCAATCTCGCGCTGGCCGCGGTGACCGGCTTCCTGATCGCAGGGTTTGTCGTCACCCTTCGCGAACAGGGCCAGCACGCGATCCGCATTCCCGCAGAGATCGAAAACCGGCTTGGCCTGCGCCTGTTGGGCATCACGCCCAAGGTTGCCCCTGGCGACATGAACAGCTCTCTCGAAACGCCGGGACAGCCGCTGAACGAGGCCTTGGTTTCACTGCGCACGGCGTTGCAATTTGCCTTGCGTTCGGGACAGACGCACCGCTTGCTGGTCACGTCGGCCGAACCGGGGGAGGGCAAGTCTTCGACCGCTTATGGCATCGCGCGTGCCTTTGCAGAAGGAGGGCGGCGGGTCTTGCTGATCGACTGCGACCTGCGCCGTCCCGCGCTTCACGACATGCTCGGACTTTCGGGCGAGCCGGGTCTTTCCGGCGTATTGGCATCGGGCAAGGTCGGGGACGCGATTTCGGAAGGTCCGGTCGCCAATCTCTTCGTCTTGCCCAGCGGTCAGGTCCCTGCCGTGCCGACCGATCTGTTGAACTCGGCAGGTTTTGCCGACCTCATGGCGGCCTTCGAGCTTGAGTTCGACATCGTCGTCCTCGACGCGCCGCCGGTGCTGGGGCTGGCCGATGTTCCGGTTCTTGCCAGCGGGCCAAATGTCGCGACCGTTTTCGTGGTCGAGGCCGGACGCACCGAAGTAGAGGCTGCGCGCAACGCGCTGTCGCGGCTTGCATCGGGCAATGCCGTCATCGTCGGCGGGGTGATGGCGAAGTTCGATTTCGCTCAGGCGCGCCGGTACGGGTTGGGCCGACAGTATGGTTCGGGGCAGACTTACTACCGTTACGGCAGCGCCTGACCGGTTTGGCGGACCTTTTCGATGGTCGGGCGTGCGGAGACGGCGGCAAGGGACGCAGGGCGAAGCAGGCTTTCGGTCATGGCTTCAAACGCCAGCGGGGTTGCACCTCACGCATAAAGGCGATCCGGGGCGCGGTGTTTCACCAAGGGTGGAGCCATAGATGTTGCGCGGCACGTAGGTTGGCATGGCGCGACTGTGCTGTGTCAGGTGCAATTGACGCAGATTTGGCTCGACCGCTCGACAGAAAGCTAGTCGTTTGACGGCGCAACTGACTGTCTGAGGGCAGCGCCTCTGCGCCGGTCCGAACGAAATTCATCGCGAACCCTTTCAGACTAGGCTGGCCGTGGAGATCATCGGGGCATGGTCCCGATCGTCGCCAATGAAAAGTTTGCAGGCGTCGCCGATTGAATCGGAAAGTGTTGCGGCCAAAGTGCCGTCATCCTGACGGAAGTTCGCGGTGTCGCCACTCTGTCCGCCGCATCCCCTAGTTCGCTAGTAAGCGAAACCTTGCGTTGCCGGATCGGGTTTGCAGGCCTTACCAAACCGCAGCAGGTGCATCCCGCTAGTAGCGTAACCGATCGTGAAAAGCGTGAAGGCGGGCGAAAACCCTTCGAGGAAAAAGGTATAGAGGTTGAGCGCCGCGATCAGGAGGAGCCGCGTGCGATCGCGCTCTCGCATCGCGGCCAGGATCATGCCAGCAAGCACCGGCATGAAGAACAACCCGAACATCGCGAAGCACAGGATATAGAAGTTGTCGACCGGCTGAAGCAGGCCGGCCCATTCGGAATAGCGAGCCGGGAAATTCAGGCATCCCAGTCCGCACCCCGTGAGCAGCGATACGGGCGATCGGTCGGACAAGAGCGCAAAGGGATACTGCCAGCTTTCCTCGACGCGTTGTTCGAAACTGGTGAGCGATGACGATATGTCCGCAAACGAAAATGCGGATGCCGATGCGACGAGGGCGAGGGGCAGGAAGACGAGGATGAAGGACCCGCACGCAAGGGCGCGGTGAACCTGAACCGGACGAAGCGAGGTCAGCATCCACGCCTGTGCCGCGATCCACGCCGTGGCCAGCATTGCGATCCCTGCCGCGGTGCGGCTTGTCGTGACGATGCAGGCGGCCACCACGCACAGGCCCAGCATGACGGAACTGGCGGGCGCGATCTTGCGGTGGACGAGCAGCCAGCTGAACAGCGCGACCGCAGCCGCCGCAGTCGATTCCCCGGCAAGGCCGCTGACGCGCGTGATCGCGCTGATGGACCAGACCTTGTCGATGGCCTTGGCGACACCGAACTGATCGACGGACATCCCCGACCAAGGAAAATCCATCAGGGAATCGAGAGCGATCCCCACGACCGTGGCAAGGCAGATGAAGACAAGACAACGCCGCACGGGCGGCAGGGCTGGAATGTCCGCCCCGGCAAGGCACCATCCGGCATAAAGCGGTACGATCATCTTGACCGCCGCGCCAAGGAAGGCCGGATCCGTATCCACGGTAAGGGCGGCGACAAAGACCGACAAGGGTAGGAGCGCGAGCGTGTAGAGCCCGAAAAAGGAGCCGCGTTGGACCGCGAAAGTCCAGGCAAATGCGGCCAGCGCGGCAAAGCCTGCCAGATCGAACGCGAACCATGCGAAAGGCACGTAGCCGATGTCGAAAAGCCAGCGCCAGACCACCGCGAACGCATCGCGTAAAAGATAGCATAGACCGGCAAAAAGCCCGATCGCCTGAACCCCGCCAAGCCGCGCCCGCCCAAAGTCGTGGATCGCGCCTGAAGCGGCGTTTCCGTTCGAATATAACCCCATGCACCGGGGGCTAACAGCCGGGATACTATGGGGCCAGATCGGGAATGATCCGGCCCCGATGCATTACCAAGGCTCCACGGTGCCGGTGCCTTGCGGATTGCTCCGCATCGGAGGCATCGCGCGCAGCCTGACGGCCGCCTGCGTATCGGCGAAGACCGGGGCCGTGGCAGGCGGCATGCTGATCACTGCGCGGTCAGCCCAGATCTGCGCGCTGTCGCCCGCCATGATCGCGGCCGGGGGCGTCGTGCCGCCTGATGCGCGGTCTCCCCTGTCGTCGGCGATGGCCGTTCCCGCCAGCCAGCACCGCGAAGTGCCGATGGTTCGCACGCTGCCACCGTTGCTGCGCCCGAACTCGCCCGCGAAATCGGCCAATATCGTATCGTCGTGGGCGGTCAGGCTGTTGCAGCTTTGCGCCGATCCGCGCCCGCACAGGATGGCGCGGCAGTTGGCCGTTATCATGTGGCCCCTTGCGCCGAAGTTGCCATTGTGACCGACCGAAAAGCCGTCCTTCACGTTGTTGCTGGCATCGCAGTCGGCGAACAGCGCCAGGCCGTGGAGATTGGAGATCAGCGCGCCGTTGGCCTCATAAGTGCTGCCCCCGCAATAGCCGAAGGTCGACCGTTCGACGACGACGGCCTTCATCGCGGCGGGCTTGGTGTCGGGCTGGTAATGGAATCCCGCACCGCCGCTACCGCCCTGGGTATCGAAGCCAGAGATCGAATCTTCGCCTCCGACGTAGACGCTGACCGGCGTGTCGAACCGCCAGGTGCCGCCCGCGGCGCGCAGGACGCGTGTGTTGGCGTCGGTCACGGCCTTCCCGTCGGCGCGATTGATGTAGATCCTGCCCGCTTCCAGCGTCCAGCTGTCCGCGATACGGTTGCAAGTCGCGGCATCGGACACGCGCAACAGGTCCGGGTGGAAACCGTCCGCGTCCAATCGCGCCCGGTCGATCACGCGGTCGACGTTGCCCAGCGCATAGCTGTGGCAGTTGGCATAAGTCGCGTCCTTCGCGGGCGATCCGAAATCGTCCCACGTGCCGACAATCACGCGGCCGCCTGTTGCGACGAAAGCGATGTCGACCGTCGGGCGCAGGTTCAGGAATTGCGACGGGTTGTGGGGCTTGCCGTATTCGCCGGCCTTTATGACGACCTTTGCAGGCAGGCCGCTGGCGTTCGCGGACGAGACAGCCTTCCAGATCGAGCGGAAGGGTGCAGCTTCGGTGCCCGCGCCGGCGTCGCTGCCATTGGGAGAGACGTGATAGGTGTTCGCCGGGGCCGAGCGGGCGGTCGAGAACAGGTCGAAAATCTCGGCCGGTGTATTGTCGAGCGTTGCGGTCACGCCTGCGCCGTGGCGGAAAAGAGAAGCCTGAGGTTCCCAGAGCGCGACCTGCCAGTTGTCCTGCCAGTCCTGCGGCGGGGTTGCGCTAGTGCCGGCAAGGTCCATCGGCACGCCGAGCGCAGCAAGGGCGGAGCGACTGACCCCGCCGATTGATCCACTATGGTGCATGGCTCAGGCCTCCGCGATGAGGTTGGCCGCAGTCGTGCCCGTCGCCCGCACGTGGCTGGCGCGCACGGCGATATAGCTGGCATCCGGCAGGTTCCGGTAAGTCACGTCCTCGGCGCCGTCGACGCCCCGCAACGTCACGTCACCACCGATCCCGACGTAAATCCCCTTGGGAACGCTGGGCAATTCGGCATTGTCGTTGGGGATGATCGTGAAAGGAGAGCGCGAGGGCGAAAACGCACTGTCCTGGAAGGATTCGAATCGATCCATGTTCATGCTCCGTTCTGTTGGAGCAATCCCAATATGCACAAGTGGGCCTGTAGGAAAATGGAAACCAGCCTGACGCTTGCCCCCCGCCGCGAACCGCTGGATTTCAGGCAGTCCGCTCTTGCCATGCAGGCGTCCGACGCAGAGTTGAGGGATCTGCGCCGCGCGGTGGCGGGCCGATTTCGCCGGGTTGCCATCATCTATCACTGGCTGGTGCAGATGCGCGGGGGAGAGCGCGTCCTGGAACGCATGCTCGACCTGTTTCCCGGCGCCGATATCTTCACCCACGTCTATCGCCCCGAAAAGGTCAGCGCCAAGATTCGGCTACACAAGGTGCGAACCACATTCATCAACCGGCTTCCCGGCGCGGCGACGCATTACCAGAAATACCTGCCGCTGATGCCCCGCGCGCTGGAGGAGCTGGACCTGCGCGGATACGATCTCGTGCTCTCGAACGAGACGGGGCCGACCAAGGGGGTGATTGCCGCGCCCGATGCGCTGCATGCCTGTTACACCCATTCGCCGATGCGGTATCTGTGGGATCACTATCCCGATTACCGTGCCTCGGCCGGGCGTCTGTCGCAGCTTGCCATGTCGGCGACTTTTCCGGCCCTGCGCCGATGGGACGTGACCAGCGCGGCGCGCGTCGATCGCTTCATGGCCAATTCGCGCTTCGTGCAGAAACGGATCGAGAAATACTGGCGCAGGTCGTCTGACGTCGTTCATCCGCCCGTTGCGGTCGATGACTTCGCCCCATCCGGAACGGTGGAGGAACGCTATCTCTGGGTCTCGCAGATGACCCGCTACAAACGGCCCGACATCGCGGTCGACGCGTTCAACCGCACGGGCCGCCCGCTCTTGATGGTGGGCGACGGCGACCTGTTCGAGGAGATGTCCCGGCGGGCCGGTCCGAACATCACGCTGGTCCGGCGAATGGATTTTCCCGCGCTTTGCCGCGCCTATGCGCAGGCGAAGGCGCTGATCTTCACGGCAGAGGAGGATTTCGGCATCGTCCCGGTAGAGGCGATGGCTTCGGGGCGTCCGGTTCTGGCGTTGGGCAAGGGCGGTGCGCTGGACACCGTCGCCCCGGACGTGACCGGGCTGTTCTTTGCAGAGCAGAGCGCCAATTCGCTGGAGGGCGGACTGGCCGAGTTGGAGCGTTGGCTCCCGCATTTCGACCCGGCAGCTGCCATCGCCCATGCGCGCAAGTTTGCGCCGGAAATATTCGACCGACGTTTCTGCGAGATTATCCTCGATGTCTGATCGCGCTGTCGATCAGGTCGGAAAGCTTGCGTGCGGAAGTGTCCCACGAAAACTGCGCGGCGCGCTTGCGCCCCCTGTCTGCAAGGTCGGCGCGAAGCTCCGCATTGGCGCACAGTTTCTGCATCGCGGCCCCCATCTCGCCCGCATCGCGCGGATCGACCAGCATGGCGGCATCGGCGCAGACTTCGGGAAGGGCGGCGGCATCGGCGGCGATGACCGAGGTGCCCAGGGCCATTGCCTCGATCGCAGGAATTCCGAACCCTTCGAGCAGGGATGGCATCAAGAAGCCTTTCGCCTCTTCCATCACGGTGCGCAGCGCCCCATCCGAAATGCGCGGCAGGCGGTGAACGCGCGGATGGCTGGAGAGGGTCGATCCAGCGAAAATGCGCGCGTCGCCTCCGCCGACGATGACCAGATCGAATTCGGGATCGTCCAGAGCGGCATAGGCGGCCAGCGCGGTGGCAAAGTTCTTGTTCGGGTTCGCGCTGCCGACACACAGGACATAGGGACGATCTGCAAGGCCGAGCGTTCTTGGCGCCCCCGGATCGGGCGCGGTCGAAAGGATGTGATCGGCGGCATTGGGAATGACCGCGATCCGGCTCTCCTCGACGTCGAAAGCTTTTGCGATCTGGCGCGCGGACCAGTGCGACACCGTGCAGATCGCCGCGCGTTTCATCAGCACCGACTGGATCGCGCGATATGCGATGCGGAACCGGCGCGAATAGGCATCGGGGCCAAGCAGGTAATTCACGTCGTGGATCATCACGATCTGGCGCGAGAGCGTGACCGGACCGGTCCCGCCCAGACCGACCAGCAAGTCCGAACGCCCGACGCGACGGGGAAGCGTCGCCTGTTCCCAGGCATGGCCCGAAAGGCCCGGCACGACCGTCACGGGCAGGTCGTATTCCGGTGCGGGCGGGGCAGCGGCCAAGGCCACGACATCGCTGCGCATGGAGATCAGGCGGCGGCCCAGTTCGTGGGCGGCGCGTTGCACGCCGGTCATCGGCTGACCGGTGAAGCGCGCGTTCAGACAGATCAAGAAGCCCTCGCCATCAGTTCCCCCGCAAGGCTGGAAAGCCATGCCTAATCAGTCGTTTCCCCGCGATCAAGCGAACCGGCCATGTGGTTGACCGGAAGCGCGATCGCCGCGATCCGCGTGGCGACACTGGCCATGCGCTTTGCCCTGACGATTTACGTGACGGCGGTGCTGGGGCTGGCGGAAATGGGGCGGCTGGGCCTTGTGCAGGGGCTGACCGCGCTGGTCCCCTCGGTGGTTGGCATGGGTCTGAACTTCCACATGTGCCGCGACTTGGTCGGCCGCGATCCGGCCGATCGGATCGCCATCGTGCGCGACCGGATGGCTTTCACTGCGCGCCTGATGGGAATCGTGGCGGTTCCCGGCGTGATCGGTGTGTGGATTTTCGATGCGGTGCCCGGCACCGCGGCGATACTGATCACCGCGATTCTTGTGGCCGAAGTGTGGGCAATGGATGCCTACATCGCTCTTACGGGCATGAGAATGAACGTCATCGCCAACTGGGGGGTCCTGCTGCGCACTGCGGCGTGGGTGCCGGCGGTGATTGTCTGCGGTCTGGCGGACAGCGGGTTGAGGACGCTCGATTTCGTTTATGCTGGCTGGTTGTTGGGCCATGCCGCCAACTTCGCCATGATGGCCGGCATGCTCCACGCGCGCGGCCTGTGGCACCGGTGGCGGGAGGATGATCCCACCGGCTGGGTCGGCACAGCCATGCCGGGTGCAATGCGGATATGGCCCAGCGACATTGCCTTGGCGCTCATTACTTACGGCGACAGGTTCATCCTGTCGGCCGTGGTAGGGGACAGGATGCTGGGCGTTTACGTCTTTTTCTGGACCTTCGCGAACATGATCCGCACGCTACTGCAATCCGCCATCGTGACGCCCGCGTTGCCCCGCCTGATCGATCTTTATCGCAAGGATCGTGGCGGCTGGCAGAATACGGTGCGGCGGCTGGGTGCGGTGATCTGTGTCGCGGCGATTGCCGTGTCGGTCATGGCGCTGGCGATGATCTGGATCGGGCACCGATATGTGCCGCAAAGCAACTTTCCCTGGCAGGCGGGGCTCGCTTTCCTGATCTTCTCGGCTGTGCTGGCCGGTTATTTCGGCGACTACCTGTCGACGGTGCTGAACAGCGCGGGTGCCGTCACTGCCTATGCCGGGCTCAACATCGCCTTTGCGGTCTGTATGATCATCGCCATTGCGTCCGGCGCGCTACTAGGCGGGGTTGTCGGTGCCACGCTTGGCAGCCTTTCGACCGCGCTGTTGTTTGCCGGGTTGAAGATCGCAGCAATCCGCCGGGTCTAGGCCTCGCCCGGCGCGCGGGCCTTGATGGCAAGGGCGTGCACGCGCTGACCGGGCAGGTCGCCCAGCGCGCCGTTCACCATGCGCTGACGCTGAAGTCGGGACACACCGGCAAAGGCATCGGAAACGATCGTCACGGTGAAGTGCGATTCGCCCGATCCGTCGTCGCCCGAATGGCCGCTGTGCATGGCGCTATCGTTGCTGACGATCAGTTCGCGAGGTGAAAATTCGGCTTCTAGCCGCTGGCGAATCTCGGTTTCGACGGGTCCGGGTGTGCTGGTCATGCGCCGGATATAGGGCACGGGGGTTCCATTTGAAGCATAAAGCCATCATCTGGGGGCGAATGCGTCACGACAGGTTTCACGGAAGGTTCGATAACGAAGGGCGGCAGTGCGAGGCCCCCGGCTGCTGCGAAGCGGGAGAATTCCGCGCGCCCGGATCGCGCGGGTCCAGCTTCGACGGCCCCGGCGATTGGCGCTGGTTCTGCCTTGACCACGTTCGCGCCTTCAACGCGGGCTACGATTTTTTCGAAGGGATGAGCGCGGACGAGATCCTCGACGCGCAGTCGCCGGTATTCGGCTGGCGCCAGACGGCGAACGTCTATTCCGGCATGGGAGGCGACGGTCCGCGCTGGGCCGATTTCGACGATCCGCTGAACGCGATTTCGGCGCGGGCGAAAAATATCCGCGGCGAACGCGAACGCCAGTGGCAGCAGGAATCGGAGGCGCGGCAGCGCGGCCTGCAACCGGGTGACCGGCGCGCGCTGGACGAACTGGGCCTGGGGTACGAGGCGGACCGCCGCGCATTACGGCGTCGCTATTCCGAACTGGTGCGCCGCTATCACCCTGATCGCAACGGCGGCGACCGGTCGAACGAGGAACGGTTGCGGCGCGTCGTCGATGCCTATCAGCACTTGCGCAAGGCGCAACGCTTCGCCTGATGCTCAGATGCCGCGCATCGCCCGATAACGGGCCGCGCGTTCGGTGCCGAACAGATCGTCGTATTGCTTCTGGCTGTAGTAGACCTCAAACGCGGGAGGATCGCCGGTTAGCGTAACCCACGGTTGCTTGCTGCGGGTGAAGATGTGCAGGTCGGGCGGGAAAGCGTCGGGATCGTCGAGGGTTCCGATCCGCACGAAACCGGCCTTTTCGCCCATGCCGCCATAATGGCTCCACATCGCGACGCGGCAGGCGGGGCAGCGGAAGACCGATTGACCCTTGCCGCTCTCCGACGGGGTTTCCACCCGCTCCGGCTCGCCCGCGGTGACGGTGATCGCGTCCGCCTCGACCAAACCGTTCAGCGCAAAGGCCGAACCCGTTTCCCGCTGGCAGGACCGGCAGTGGCAACAGTGAACCGCAAAGGGCGCGTCACCCAGCCGGTAGCGGACTTGCCCGCAAGTGCATCCGCCTTCGTATCCCATGGCCCCGTTCCTTCCGTCTCAACTTTCGCACAAGGCGGCAAACTGGTCTGCAACCGCGCCCATCCTTGCTCGAAATCCATTTCCTTATGCTGCTTCTTCGTCAAACCTAGTCCCTGTCCGGTGCGCCCAGCGGGAAAAGAGGACGGTATGGATAGGCCGCATCGATGCAAGAACGGACCTCTGGCATCGCGTTCAACCGTGCGCGAAGTGCCTTGAGATCAGGGCAATCGGGTCCGATCTCTTCCACCCAGTCGGCATAGAACAGGGCTGGCGCCGCCGCGCAGTCGGCCATGGTCAAAGGATCGCGGCCCAGCGCATCGGCCTTGGGTTCAAGCCAGGCATAAACGCGGCGAAGCTGTTCGCGAACTTCGTCCTGCCGCGCGGTATCGGGCGCGTCGGGCGCGCGAAGCTGTTCGAGGACTGCCACGTTCATCACGTTCAGCACGTAGTTGTCGAAAACGCGGTCGAGGTTGCGGACTTCCAGCTGCCGATCTTCGGGGATCAGGTGGGCCGCATCGGGCCGCGTCGCGACAAGGTACTCGATGATTGATGTCGCCTCGAACAGGATCTTGCCGTCCGCATCTTCCAGCACGGGAAATTTCGCGAAAGGGCCGCCGTGTTCGGCAATGAAGGCGGTATTGTCGGGATGGCCGGGGTCGACCTGCCGCAGCTTGTATTCGATCCCGCAGGAATGAAGGGCGATTTCCGCCTTCCAGGTGTAGGACGAGAACGGATGTCCATAGAGCGAAATCATGCCTTCTTGTCTCCTCGATATTCCCGGTGCCGATGCATTGTTCTGGTCATCGCCCCGCTCGGCAGAGGTGATGATTTCGTCAGCCTTTTTTCGGTGCGACCAGGCCGAATGTAACGCCATCGGGATCGCTGGCGACAAGAATCGTCTCGTCGCCGGGAACATCGTGCGGACCCATCAGGGATTTGCCGCCATTCGCATCAACCGCAGCCTTTGCCGCCTCGATGTCGGGCACGCGGAAATAGAACTTCCAGCCGGCGGGCCATTCGTGCGACGCGGCCATCGCGGCACCGATGCGCAAATCGCCAAGATCGAGGAAACAATAGTCGCCAGCATCGCCGGGCATCGTCATGCGTTCCGTGACCGAAATGCCGAGCAACTCGCCGTAGAATGAAAGCGCCGCGTCGAGGTCGGGCGTGGTCAACTCGTTCCAGCCGCACTGGCCATAGGCGGCGGAGGAAGTGTCATAGACCTGGCTGCGTTCGGGCGAATTGCCGCGCATCAGGTAGAAGGGGACACCCTGCGGATCGGCGATGAAGGCCAGGCGCCCTATATCGCCAAGGTCGTGCGCTTCCATCAGCACGCTGCCGCCAAGTTCGACAGCCCTGGCAACGGCGGCATCGACGTCGTCGACCGTGAAATAGATCGCCCAAAGCGGCCTTGCGCCGCCTTCCTGCATTTTATCGCGCCAAGGTCCATCAACTGCTTGTCGAACGACCGGGCGAGGGCGAGGTAATCGCCTTACTTTTCGGCAGGTGCGGGTATGAGGAAACCCTGGATGTACATGGCTCAGGCGCGTTCCTTCTGCGGGGCAAAACTGTCGTCGAAATCGTTCAACTGTGCATTGAGCGCCGCCTGCCACGCGGGGCGGGCGAGGGCGCGTTCGAGATAGTCGGCAAGGACGGGTCGCGACGAGACCATGCCGTTGTTGTCGGCCTCACGCAGGGTGGTCGCCATGGCGATGTCCGCGATCGAGAATTCGCCCGCCAGCCATTCGCGCCCTGCCATGCCCGCAGCCAGCCTGTCGAACCGCTGGCTGGCGGTTTCCTCGAGTGAGGGCTTGCGCAGCTTCGCCCATTCCTCACCGGCGGAAAATCCGTTGACGGCGGAAAGCTGGAACACGATCGGTTCGATCGAATTGAACGCGGCGAAAAGCCACGCCAGCGCATCGGCGCGGGTCTGACCGTCGGCGGGCAGCAGGGCCGAGTGCTTTTCGGCAAGGTGCAGCAGGATCGCGCCGCTTTCAAACAGGCCGACATCGCCGTCCTGAACGTAAGGCACCTGCCCGAAAGGCTGTTCGCCGAAATACCATTCGGGCCGCTTCATCGCGCTGATCAGGCGGACCGAATAGTCAATGCCAGCCTCTTCGCAGAACCAGCGCGGGCGCAAGTCGCGGACAAATCCGCGAGCGAATTCCGGCACCCAGCCATAGGCCGTGATGACGAGGCTGCTGTCAGGCACTTGCGGCATGATCTTGTTCTCCCGTTCTGTAATTATTCCGCGACTTCGGCGGGCGGTCCTCGCTCGGCGACCGGCAGGTTCACGAAAATCATCTTCGTCATCGCACTCTCCGGCGGTTAGCGGCCGCGTTTTCGGCCCTGTCGGCTCTGTGCCAGCTCCCCGCCGACGACTCGCCTTTTCCCAGCGCTTGCCAAGCGTGAGCGAGGTGGTTACAAAAAGCAACTACGGACATTACAAAAGTTACCAGACGGTATTTGGGCGTGACGAACCGAGCAAAACACGGACGCTGGTATGAAGATGCCTGCGGTGCAGCCTTCGCGATGGAAATCATCGGGGAGCGTTGGTCGCTGCTCGTCATGCGAGAGCTGATGCTGGGTGCTTTGCGTTTTTCGCAAATCCGCGCAAACCTGCCGGGGATCAGCGCCAAGGTCCTGACCGAGCGGCTGGAAAAGCTTGAAATAGCGGGGGTTCTGGTCCGCCGGATGCTACCGCCGCCGGCTTCGGTCCAGGTCTACGAGCTGACCGAATGGGGGTACGAGGCCGAATTCGTGATGCAGGCGCTGGGCCGTTGGTCGGTGCGTTCGCGCAAGCACGATCCGACACTGCCGCTGACGCCGGTTTCGGCGATGCTGTCACTGCGCACGATGATCCATCCCGGCCGTGCAGAGGAGATGGAAATGACCGTCGCCTTCCGCTTTTCGACCGACGCATTCGTCGCGAAACTGGCGGGGGGCGAGTTGGAAATCGAGCGTGCTCACGATATCCGCCAGACCGATCTTTCGTTCGAGGCGGCATCGCCCAACGCGATCCTGCCCTATATTTATGGCAAGCGCCCCCTGGCCGAAGTGGAGGCGGAAACCGGGCTGGTGGTGAAGGGCGACAGGGCCCTGGCAGACAGGTTTGCAGCCCTGTTTGCCCTTCCTGAAAAGTTTGATCTGCCCGCAACCTGACATTCAAGCCTGTTGCAGTGCGGCGCGCGGAACGTTACCGCCCGCAAGCGATGAACGACATGACCAACAGCCACCAGACCGCCCTTGCCGCACCCGACATCGAAGTCGACGTCCGAGAGACGTTCGGCATCGATATCGACATGAAGGTCCCGGCCTTTTCCAAGGCCGACGACCGGGTGCCCGATAGCGACGAATCGTATGTTTTCGACCCGGACACGACACTGGCGATCCTTGCAGGCTTTGCCCACAACCGCCGCGTGATGGTCCAGGGCTATCACGGCACGGGCAAATCGACTCACATCGAACAGGTCGCGGCGCGACTCAACTGGCCTTGCGTGCGAATCAACCTCGATGCGCATATCAGCCGTATCGACCTTGTCGGACGCGATGCGATCGTCCTGCGGGACGGGCTTCAGGTCACCGAATTCCGCGAAGGCCTGCTGCCCTGGGCGCTGCAGACGCCGACCGCGCTGGTGTTCGACGAATACGATGCTGGCCGCCCCGACGTGATGTTCGTGATCCAGCGCGTTCTGGAAACCGCGGGCAAGCTGACCCTGCTGGACCAGAACCGCGTCATTCGCCCGAACCCCTATTTCCGCCTGTTCGCGACGGCCAACACCGTCGGGCTTGGCGATACGAGCGGGCTTTATCACGGTACGCAGGCGATCAACCAGGGCCAGATGGACCGCTGGAACATCGTCGTCGGCCTGAACTATCTGCCTGAGGCGACCGAGGTGCAGATCGTCAAGGCCAAGGTCCCCGAAATGGACGAGGAGACGATCACCAAGATGGTCCGCACGGCGGACCTGTCGCGGCAGGGCTTCATCAACGGTGATATTTCCACGGTGATGAGCCCGCGCACGGTGATCAGCTGGGCGCAGAACACGCAGATCCTGGGCGACCTGGGCTTTGCCTTCCGCCTCTCGTTCCTCAACAAGTGCGACGAGACCGAACGGATGCTGGTGGCCGAATACTATCAGCGCGTCTTCGGCAAGGACTTGCCCGAAAGCGTCGTTTCCAAGGCCTGACGGTTTTGGGGCTTGACGGTTCCGGGGCCTGACTATCTAGCCGGATTGCGCTAACCTCCTGCTCCAAGCCGGTAACAGGAGGATGCGCTAATGGACCATGTCTTCAAGCTGAGCGAGATCGTCGGCACTTCGCACGAAGGCAGCGACGCGGCGATCAAGGCCGCCCTGAAGCGTGCACAGGCCACGATACGCGGCGTGAAATGGTACGAAGTGGTCAGCCAGCGTGGTTATATCGAAGACGACGGCACGGTTCAGCATCAGGTCGTGATCAAGGTCGGCTTTGCGCTGGACGACTGATTTCCGTGATCCGGGCGACGCTGGCCGCAGGTTTACGCCTGCGGCAGCACCAGGAACTTCTCGCCCGTTTTCCGCGCGTTGTAGGTCATGACCGCATCGCGGTCGAGCATTCCGGCCAGCGATACTCTGTCCGAATAGTGGCTGGCGAATGTCGTCGTAAGCCCGCTCATCACGCGCGCATACATGCGCTCTTTCACTTCGGCGGATACCGTCTGGAGGAAGTTGAAGAGCAGCCACCCGCTGACGCTCCAGCTGATGCCGAAAGAGCGGTCCATCACGATCGGCCCGGTGTCGAGCCGCCCGTAGACATAGCCGCGCTTCATCCTGCTCGATCCGTAGCGTGAAAATCTCTCGTCTCGCGAGGCCACCTGCTCCATCGCGTTGAGGATACGGCCCATCTGCGTGCCACCGCCAATCGGGTCGAAGGCGGTGAAGGCCTGAGTCGCGGCGATGGCATCGACGAGTGCGGCATCGTAACCATCCTCCGCCATGTTCAGCGCATGCACTGCGCCGATGTCGCGCAACAGCTGCACTTGCGCATCGCTGCGCACGACGTTCACGATGCCGATCCCGTCCTCAAGGCAGATGCGCAACAGCATCTGGCCAAGGTTGGAGGCGGCGGCGGTATGGACCAGCGCCTTGCCCCCGTCGCGCTTCATCGTTTCGACAAAGCCCAGAGCGGTCAGCGGATTGACGAATGCCGCCGCGCCCTGTTCCGCCGAAACGTCGTCGGGCAGAGGCATGCAGGTCGCCGCGTCGGCAATGCGATAGCGGGCAAATGCCCCGCCCGGCAGGCAGGCGACTCGCTTGCCCATCAGCGCCTGCGCCACAGGATCGCTGCCGGCTTCGACCACGCGGCCTGCGCCTTCGTTGCCCACCGGCATGGCATCGCCGTGGCGTTTGCGTAAAGAGGCCGTCATCGCAGGGGACATCGGGGCGACGATGCGGCGGTCCGAAAACTCGGCATTTTCAAGGTCGGCGGACCCGAACAGCAGGCCGAGGTCCGACGGATTGATCGGCGCGGCCTCCATCTCGACCAGCACTTCGTTTGGCCCCGGCGGCGTGACGGGCGTCTCGACAAGTTCGACGACCAGTTTGCCATCGGCCTGTGCTGTCGAAACGATCATCTCGTTGGTGCGGGTCGTCATGGCCGGTCCTATCCTGTCAGGTATGCGGTTTTATTCGTACTTCGCCTCCACGAAGTAGAGGCCGTCGGGCGGCGCGTTGAGGCCAAGGGCCTGCCTGTCGCGTGCTTCAAGAGCGCGCCGCACCTCATCCGGTTCCCAGCGGCCCAGTCCGACGAGCACGAGGCAGCCCACCATCGAGCGAACCTGATGGTGCAGGAAACTGCGCGCGGCGGCATGGATGCGGATTTCCTCGCCTTCGCGTTCAACGTCCAGCTGGTCGAGCGTCTTGAGCGGGCTCTGCGCCTGGCAATGCACCGAACGGAACGTCGTGAAGTCATGTTGGCCGACAAGATGCTGCGCGCCTTCGTGCATGGCCGCGTGATCCAGCGGCTTGGCCACTTGCCACGCCTTGCCCCGGTCCACCGTCAGCGGCGCGCGGCGGTTCACGATGCGATAGACGTAGGACCGCCCGATGCACGAAAACCGCGCGTGCCAGTCATCCGGCACCACGCGGCAATCGGTGACGGCGATGGGTTCTGGCCTCAGCTTGGCATTGACTCCCTCCATCAGGCGGAAGGCGTCGATGTCCTTTTCCACGTCGACATGGGCCCGCATGGCCAGCGCATGGACGCCCGTGTCGGTGCGCCCGGCGGCATGTATCCGCGCATCCTCGCCCGTGATGGCGGCGACGGCTTCCTCGACGCTTTGCTGCACCGAAGGGCCATGCGCCTGTCGTTGCAAACCCATGTAGGGCGCGCCGTCGAATTCAATGGTGAAGGCAAAGCGGGTCATGGCGGATCAGCGAATCTCGGTAGCCGCCGGAATCGGATAGCCGCGCAGCATCGCCTCGGTCTCCATCGCCGGCTTGCCTGCGCGCTGAACCCGCGTGGGCCGGATCGCGCCATAGCCGCAGGCGATTGTCAGGTCATCGTCCAGTACCGTCGCGGTCGCGCCTTCACGCCCGATCACGTCGGCTTCCAGCACGCGAATGCGTTCGCCGCGGAGTTCGAAGAAGGCACCGGGGCGCGGTGCGAAGGCGCGGACCTGCCGTTCGATGTGTTCGGCACCTTTCGAAAAATCGATCCGGGCCTCGGCCTTGTCGATCTTGTGCGCGTAAGTGACGCCTTCGATGGGCTGCACTTCTGCGCGGACATGGGGCAGGCGCGACAACACCTCGACCATCGCTTCCGCGCCCATGGCGGCGATCTCGTCGGTTAGTTCTCCGGCCGTTTTCTCATCGATCCGCGTCGTGCGTTTCAACAGCATGGGCCCGGTATCGAGCCCCTTTTCCATCTGCATGATCGTCACGCCCGTCGTCGCATCGCCAGCGAGGATCGCACGCTGCACCGGCGCGGCCCCGCGCCAGCGCGGCAGGATCGAGCCGTGGACATTGAGGCAACCTAACTTCGGCGCCTCAAGCACGGCGACCGGCAGCAGCAGTCCATAGGCCGCGACGACCGCGACATCGGCGTTCAGCGCGGCGAAGGCGTCCTTCTCTTCCTGCGGCTTCAGCGATACGGGCGTGCGAACTTCGACCCCCATTTCTTCCGCCGCCAAGTGCACGGGCGAAGGCTGCAGCTTCTTGCCGCGACCGGCGGGGCGGGGCGGCTGGGAATAGGCGGCGACGACTTCGTGCCCGGCAGCTCGAATCGCTTTCAGCGTCGGAACCGCGAAGTCGGGAGTGCCCATGAAAATGACGCGCATGTTGAATGTCCTCTGGCCGGACTTCCCGCCCTGCGCCGCAGTCCCTATCTATCGTCACATGGCTTCACAAGACCCGCGCGGGAACGAGATCGAGAGACTGGCATCGTCGCTTGCGCGGCTGCCGGGGCTTGGGCCGCGATCGGCCCGCCGCGCCGTGCTCTGGCTGGTCAAGCGGCGCGACACGGCGCTGGTCGATTTGCTCGCGTCGCTGACAGCGGTGCAGGAAAGCCTTGTCGAGTGCCAGGTCTGCGGCAACGTCGACACGTCGGACCCGTGCCACGTCTGCGCCGATCCGCGCCGGGATCAGCGTTCGATCTGCGTGGTGGAGGACGTGGCCGACCTCTGGGCGCTCGACCGGGCGAAGCTTTACACCGGACGCTATCACGTGCTGGGCGGCAGGCTTTCGGCGCTCGACGGGGTAGGGCCCGAAGACCTTGCGATCGGCAGCCTGCTGGCGCGCGTGGAAGAAGGCGGCATCGACGAAGTCGTGCTGGCCATGAACGCGACGCTGGAGGGGCAGACCACCGCCCATTACATCGCCGAAAGGCTGGAAGAACGGCCCGTTCGTGTGACGCAGCTGGCCCACGGCCTGCCGGTGGGCGGCGAGCTGGACTACATGGACGAGGGTACGCTGGCGCAGGCGCTGCGCGCACGGCGGCCCGTCGGCTGAACCGTCGGTGCGCTGAACGAGCAGATCGATCACTTAGATCAAAGCATTCGCGTTGAATAAATCCGCCGACCCGCCTATCTTGGCGCGATGGCTATCCGTGAAATCATTGAAGTGCCGAACCCGCTGCTGAAGCAGGTTTCGAAGCCGGTAGAAACGTTCGACGACGAGTTGAAGCAGCTTGTCGAGGACATGTTCGAAACCATGTACGATGCCCCCGGCATCGGCCTTGCCGCGATCCAGGTGGGCGTTCCGCTGCGCGTGCTGGTCATCGACCTGCAGCCCGACGACCCGGATGCAGAGCCGGAGGTGTGCAACCACGGCGGCCACGAACACACGCATCAGCCGACGAAGAAGGAACCGCGGGTCTTCATCAACCCCGAAATCCTGAATCCGTCGGAAGAGACGAAGGCCTATAACGAAGGTTGTCTCTCGGTGCCCGAAATCTACGCCGAAGTGGACCGCCCCGCGACCTGCCGCGTGCGCTGGCAGGACCTTGAGGGCAAGACTCATGAAGAGGACATGGACGACCTGATGGCCGTCTGCATCCAGCATGAAATGGACCACCTCAACGGGATCGTCTTCATCGACCACCTCTCGCGCCTCAAGCGCAACATGGCGATGAAAAAGCTGGAAAAACTGCGCCGCGCGGCTTGATGGTCGGTCCGGCTTGGCCGGACTCCCTCAGACGCCGGGAGCGGGCCATCCGGCCCGCTTGGCTTCGCCGCATAAGCGGCGGCGGCCGTTCGGCCTTGCGGGAGTCGCTGGCGCGCCCCGGTTCAGCGCTTAGCTTTGGGTTTGGCGATGAACCGGGCACGAAGCGACCCCGGCAAGCGCGAACGCGCGCCCGGGCTTATGCGAGGCTAGCCAAGGGGCCGGATGGCCCCTCCGGCGCTTCAGGCTAAAAAACCAAATCAGGCAACTGCCTCGTCGTGCAGATCCTCCATCGCGGCCTTGCAGTCGCGGGCGCATTCGCGGCACATCTGCGCGCAGCGTTGGCAGTGCGGGTTGTCGTGCTTTTCGCATTCCTCGGCGCAGGTCTCACACGCCTTTACGCACAGTGCCAGCATGGCGCGAATGACCGAGCGGTTCTCGTCCGTGCGGCGGCTGGCGACGCGATAGGTGGCGGTGCAGATGTCGCTGCAATCGCTGCACAGGCGCATGCACCGGCTCATGTCCATGTCCTCTGCCGCGCAGGCATCGACACATGAATTGCAGATCGCGGCGCAGTACATCGCGTGCTTCACGGCAAGGCCTAGGCTCTCGTTATAGTCGGAGCCGACGGCGGGGTGTTCGGAAATCATCTTCTGGATGGACATGGAAATTCTCCTTCTCAGCTGACTGACGGATAGATGGGGGAGAAGTTCCGGACAGGGCCGGTCAGCTGCTTGCCTCTCGCGATGTTCGATGTATGTTCCTGCGCTATGGAAATTACTGCCATCATTCTCGTAATCGTCGCCTTGGTCATCGGGCTTGGGCTGGGCTGGTATCTGGGCGGGCGGCCCGTTGCCGACTGGCGTGAGCGCCATGCAGGTGTAGCCGCGGAGCTGAAGGATAGGGACGACAAGTTCCGCGCCGCCATCGCTGAACTGGCGACGATGAGCGAGCGGGCCGACAAGGCTGCCGCGCTCGATGAACAGCTTCGCGATGCGCGGGTGCAGGTCGAAGGGCTGCGCGTGCAGGTTGCGGAGCTGAACAAGGACCGCGCCAACCTGGCAGAGCGTGAGGCGCTCCTCAAGGAAGCGCGCGAGGAGCTTGGCAAGCAGTTCGAGGCGATGGGCGTAAAGGCGCTGGAAGGCGCGCAGGCCCGCTTCCTCGAACGCGCGAATGAGCGGTTTTCCGAAAGCGAGAAGACCAATGCCGAGAAGATCAAGGCACTGCTCGATCCCGTGGGCGCGCGATTGAAGGCCTATGAGGACCAGGTTGCCGCGCTGGAGGAAAAGCGGGTCAAGGACTTCGGCAGCCTGTCGGGCGTTATCGAACAGATGCGCCTTGGGCAGGAAGAAGTCCGGCGCGAGGCGCAGCGGCTCGGCAATTCGCTGACCAATGCGCCCAAGGCGCGCGGCCGCTGGGGCGAGCGCGCGTTGCAGAACGTGCTGGAACAGTGTGGTCTGTCCGAACACACCGATTTCAATCTCGAACACTCGATGGATACGTCCGAGGGTCGCCTGCGCCCGGACGCCATCGTCAACGTTCCGGGGCAGAAGAAGCTGGTCATCGACGCCAAGGTTTCGCTCAACGCCTATCAGGCCGCATTCGAGGCCGATGACGGGGAAGAGCGTGTCCGCCATCTCGACCTTCATGCAAAGTCGATGCGCAATCACGTCCAGACGCTGGGATCGAAGGGTTATCAGAGCCAGTTCGACGATGCGCCCGATTACGTCGTCATGTTCGTGCCGGGCGAACACTTCGTGGCAGCTGCGCTAGAACACGATCCCGAGCTTTGGGATTTCGCTTTCCGCAACAAGGTCCTGCTCGCAACGCCGACCAACCTCGTCGCCATTGCGCGCACGGTCGCGCAGGTCTGGCGTCAGGACACGATCGCGCGCGAGGCGGTGGCCATCGGCAAGGCCGGTTCGGAGCTTTACGACCGGCTGGCGGTTGCCGCCGAACACCTGAAGCGCGTCGGCGGCGGGCTTGAGACGGCGGTCAACAATTACAACAAGTTCGTCGGCAGTTTCGAACGTAACGTGCTGTCATCGGGCAAGCGCCTCGCCGAAAAGGGCATCGAGATCGGCAAGCGCGAGATCGAGGACGTGCCGCTGGTCGAGGCCGCGCCGCGCTATGGCAAGGAAGACGTGTCCGGCGATCCGTCGGAGGTGTCGCGGCTTTCGGTCGCGAACGACCGCAAGGATGATTGAGGGCCGATCCTCAACGTAGCTTCGCCAGCGCCTCATAAGCCAGAACCGCGCCTGCGATCGAGGCGTTGAGGCTGTCCGCGCGGCCCAGCATCGGGATCGTGACCCGCAGGTCGCATGCGATCTCGTATTCTTCGGGAAGCCCGCGCGATTCGTTGCCGACCATCACGAAACACGGCGCGGCATAGGGCGCTTCGCGGTAATCGTACGGTTCGCGCAGCGACGCGGCGACCAGCTGCCCTTCGCCGCTGCGCAGCCAGCCCTGGAATTCGTCCCAGCGGGCCTGGGCCAGCGGCACCGTGAACACCGCGCCCATGCTGGCGCGCACGGCCTCCACGCTGAACGGATCGGCGCAGTCGTCGAGCAGGATCAACCCGCCCGCGCCCACGGCATCGGCGGTGCGCAGCATCGTGCCGAGGTTGCCCGGATCGCGCATCGCCTGCGCCACGAGGAACAGCGAGGCCGAATTGCGGTCGATCCGCGCAAGACCGGTGTCGAATTCGGCAAAGACCCCGCAAACGGCCTGCGGATTGTCCTTGCCGGTAATCTTGGAAAGCGCGGCTTCCGAAACCTCGATCACGTCGCCGCCAGCGGCTTCGACCGCGTCGATCAGCGTATCGAGCAGCGGGTGCGGATCGCGCCCTTCGGCCATGACCAGGGTTTCGGGCAAGTACCCGGTTTCGCGGGCGTCGGTCAGCAGGCGCAGTCCCTCGGCCAGAAAACGCTCCTCGCGCCGACGGTGCTTCTTGTCGCGCAGCGCGCGCAAGTACTTGATCGTGGGATTGGAAAGACCGGTGATGAGGCGCATGGCCCGCTTGCGCCTATTCTTCGCCGAAGCGGTCCTCGACCAGTGCGCAGAGCTTTTCCAGCGCCTCGGCCCCGGCAGGACCGCCGGTCACGATCTCGATCTCGTCGCCCTTGGCCGCGCCCAGCATCATCAGGCCAAGGATCGAGCCGCCGGCGGCCTCGTTCCCTTCGCGCACGACGCGAACGGTGGTGCCTTCGGGAAATCCGGCGACCATACCGACGAACTTCGCGCTGGCGCGGGCATGCAGGCCGCGCTGGTTGCAGATCGTGACCCGGCGGCAATGGGCCTGCCCCAGCTCGCTCATGCGTCCTGCCCCAGGAATTCGGATGCGATGGTGATGTAGTTGCGGCCCGCATCGCGCGCGGCGGCGACGGCCTGCGTCACGGTCATTTCCGTGCGGGCCCCGGCAAGGCGGATCAGCATGGGCAGGTTGATGCCCGCGATCACTTCGACCGAACCGGCATTCAACAGGGATATGGCAAGATTTGACGGGGTTCCGCCGAAAAGATCGGTGAGGACGATCACGCCATTGCCCGAATCGACCGACGCGATGGCATCGCGAATCTCGCTTCGGCGCTGCTCCATATCGTCGTTGGGGCCGATGCAAACCGGCACGACGTCATCCTGCGGACCGACCACGTGTTCCATCGCGCGGACGAATTCTTCCGCGAGATTGCCGTGAGTTACGAGAATTAGGCCAATCATGAAGTTCCTAACGCAGCCTGTCCAAGCTGCCCGCATCCAGATGAACCGACACTTGACCGCAAACAGGCGGCGGGGAATCGCGCAAGGTCATCAGCGGGTCGCGCCTTCGACCAGATCGGTATGGGCCGAGTCAAGGTTGCGGTGCAGGACCGTGGGGGAATGGCCGGCATCGCGAAGTGCGTCGGCCAGGCTTTCGGCCGAAAAGACCGAGCGATGCTTGCCGCCGGTGCAGCCGAAGGCGATGTTCACGTAAGCCTTCCCTTGCGCCTCGTAGCGGGGCAGCAGGAACAGCACGAGATCACGGATACGTTCGAACGCCTCGGCCCAGGCCGCGTCCTTGCGGATGTGTTCCTTCACCGGCTCGTCCCTGCCGGTCAGCGGGCGCAGCGCCTCGTCCCAGTGGGGATTGTCGAGGAACCGCATGTCGAAGACCAGGTCTGCGGTGGGCACCATGCCGCGCGCAAAGCCGAAGCTGGATACCGTCACCGTCATTTCCTGCGGCGCGCTGGGCGCGAAAAGCTCCCGGATCGTGCGGCCAAGGTCGTTGGTGGAAAAATCGGTGGTCGAGATGACGACGTCCGCCCAGCGGCGCAGCGGCTCCATCAACTCGCGCTCAGCCGCGATTCCGGCGGCCACGGGACGGTCGCCCGACAACGGATGCCTGCGCCGCGTTTCGTTATAGCGGCGCTCCAGTTCCTCGGCTCCGCAATCGAGGTAGAGGGTGGAAAAGCCGATGCCCTCGGCCTCTGACAGGGCCTCGATCTCTGCCATGACGGCGTGCGGATCGAAACCGCGGGTGCGCGAATCGAAACCGATAGCCAGCGGCGCGGCCTTGTCGTCGGCGCCGTGTTCGCTGCCGGGGCCGGGGGCCGTGTGCAGGAAGCGCGAGATGAGCCGGACGGGGAAATTGTCCACCGGCTCCCATCCCAGATCCTCCAGTGCGCGCAGGGCGGTCGTCTTGCCCGCGCCGAGCAGGCCGGTGACGAGCAGCACCCGTGTCGGGCTTTCTGGCGATTCGGACAGCATGATTTGATCGAGGCTATGCCCGTTTGTTTCGCATCCGTCAGCCATGCATTGGCAGGCCATGTATGGTCAGCGCCATTTCGGCACGGATCGGAAGGACCGGACTGTCGGGCCAGAGCAGGAGCGAGGGGAGGGCAACGCCTGCGCGGTCGTCGAGTGAAGGCCCTTCGACATGGCGCGGCGAAGCATGATCGAGCGTAACGAGCAGCGCGACCGGGGCCTCTCCACACGGCAGAGCGGTGATGCCGACGTTGCGGATTTCCATCAAACCGCGCGTATTGGGATGGGGCATGGCCCAGAGCAGTCCGTCGCGCTTTTCCAGCAGTACCCCGTCGTCTCCGACCAGCGTGGCCCCGCGATCGATCAACGCCAGCGCCAGGCTGGTCTTGCCGCAACCCGGTTCGCCTTCGATCAGGATCGCGCGACCGTCTATCGCGACACAGGTCGCCTGGTGCGTCATGCCGCTCATGTCGTGGTTTCCAGGGATGGGAGTGTGATGACCATGACCGCACCCGACTTGCCGTCGCCCCGGTCGCGGATGGTGAGCGTGCCGTCGTGCGCGGTAATGATCGACCGCGCGATGGCAAGGCCGAGGCCGCTGTGCGAACCGAAGGCGGCTTCGGGCCGAACCGAGTGGAAGCGTTCGAACACCTTGTCGCGTTCCTCTGGCGGGATGCCGGGGCCGTCGTCGGTGACGGTCATCTCGATCTCGTCGCCAAGATCGGCAAAGGCGATGGCGATGCGCCCGCCGTGGGGCGAGAAACCGGCGGCATTGTCCACCAGGTTCTCGATCACGCGTTCCAGCCGCGCCGCGTCGCCGGATACCATCGTGGCACCGATGGGGGCGCTCTCGACCTCGAAAGTCAGATCCCGTTCCTCGCCGATGCGCGCGGCCATCGTGCGCCCGCCGATCACGCTTTGCGCCAGCGCGAGGAGGTCGATCGCCTCGAACGTGGTGCGCGACAATTCGGCATCGACGCGGGTCGCCTCCGCAATTTCGGTGATGAGCCGGTCGATCCGGCGCACGTCCTGTTGCGCGATTTCGGTCAGCTGCTTCCTGAGGTCGGGGTCCTCAACGTTCTCCAGCGTGTCGAGCGCGCTGCGCAAGGAGGCCAGAGGGTTCTTCAATTCGTGGCTGACGTCGGCGGCAAATGCCTCGCCGGCGTCGATCCGTTCGCGCAGGGCACCGGTCATGTCGGACAGGGCACGGGCCAGCGTGCCGATTTCGTCCCCGCGTTCGGGCAGGCGGGGGACCACGACTTCGCGGTCACGGCCAAGGCGCACGCGCGCAGCGGCTCGCGACAAAAGCTTGAGCGGCTGAACGATGGTGCGGGCAAGGAACAGCGAAAGCTGGATCGAGAACAGGATGCCCAGCGCCAGCAGCACCAGCAGGGTCTGACGCGCCGAGCGTACCGATTGCGTGATGTCGACCGCGTTGCGCATGGTCAGCAGCGTTTCGCCCTGCGCGCCGTAGGGGGCGGCCGCGGTGATGACCGGCGTGCGGTCGGGCGCATAGCGGAGCATGACCGCGCCCTGTCCGGCCTGTTCGGACACGAAGACTTCGGGCCATTCCGACTTTTCGGCCGGCCGCTCCTCCAGCGCAGGGTCATAGGGGGAGACCGGCGGCGCGCCGACCACGAAGTCGACCGCCTTGTCCATCCAGCGGGCGAAATCTTCCACCCAGGTATCGTTTTCCGGATCGGCAATGGTGAAGGCCGGTTCGCCGACGACGAAGCTGTCGGTCTGAAGCTCACCCAACGCGTCGAAGGTGCGCAGGCGCAAACGCTGTTCGGCCCCAATCCGGGCGAGCAGAGCGGCATGTTCGCTTGACGGAGCCTCTGCCAAGGCGTTGGCGATGATCTCGACCTCCGACCGGGCGAGCTTGAAACGCTCGGCGATCAGCTGTTTGCGATAGGTGTCGAGAATGAAAAGCCCGCCGAGTACCAGGCCCACGATCAGGACGTTGACCGCCAGGATGCGGGTCGTGAGCGAGAACCGCCGGGTCCAGAACAGGCGATCGGGAGCTTGCGGTGGCTGCTCCGCGATCGTTTCCGGCTCTGTCAGCCCCGATGGCGGATCAGTCTCCCGCAAAGCTGTAGCCTGCCCCGTAGAGCGTCGAGATGCCCGAGAAATTCGGATCGGCTTCGCGGAACTTGCGGCGCAGGCGCTTGATATGGCTGTCGATCGTGCGGTCGTCGACGAAGACGTCGTCCTGATAGGCCGCGTCCATCAACTGGTTGCGCGTCTTCACCACGCCCGGCCTTTGCGCCAGCGCCTCGAGAATCAGGAACTCGGTCACGGTCAGCGAGACCGGCTTGCCGTCCCAGGTGACGGAATGGCGTTCAGGCTCCATCGCAAGGCGACCGCGCGTGATGACTTCGGCCGGAGGCTCCTTGCTCGTGCCCGCAAGGCGCGCCCGCACCAGTTCCTCGCGGCGCAGCAGCGCGCGGATGCGGGCGATCAGGAGCCGCTGCGAAAACGGTTTCGCGATATAATCGTCCGCGCCCATGGCAAGGCCGATCGCCTCGTCCTGTTCGTCGGTCTTGCTGGTCAGGAAAATCACTGGAAGCGCGCTTTTTTCACGCAGTCGGCGCAGCAGTTCCAGGCCGTCCATGCGCGGCATCTTGATGTCGCAGACGGCAAGGTCTGGCGGGTTCTCGATCAACGCCTCCAGCGCGGCCGACCCGTCGGAGTAGACGCGCGTGTCGAAGCCCTCGGCCTGAAGCGCGATGGACAGGCCCGTTAGTATGTTCCGGTCGTCATCGACCAGCGCGATTACCTGCGCCATGCTTCATCCCGTATTGCGTGCCGCGATGGTCGCCGCGGCCCCGTTATCCCATCGCTTAGACAATCATGAACGGATTCGCCAATTCATGGGTCCTGCCATCTTCATCGCATATGCAGTAAATATCGGAAATATCGTGATATTTTTCAAGGTTTCTCATGCAACTTTAAGGCAGTTTGACCTCATCTGCCGGCTCGACTATGCGCATCGTGCGGGTCGGTTCTCAAGCCGTCATATCCCGGTGCAGAGGGAAATCACCGGGACCACTGCTCGACTTTCATGACGAGCCCGCAATTGTCGCGGCGCCTTTGTGCGCTGCTACGCCCCCTTCCGTGTGAGGACGGTGCGGGGGTGCTGACAGGAGAGAGACGTGTCGCTCAATACGCCGCTTACCGCCCAGGGTATCGAAACCGGGGCTGAAATTTTTTCCAATCTCGGGACTGCGCCGCTTGTCGAGCATGCGCTGGCCAACGGTGAGGGCCGTCTTGCCGCCCATGGCCCCCTCGTCGTCGATACGGGCCGGTTTACCGGTCGCAGCGTCAAGGACAAGTTCGTCGTGCGCGACGACAAGACCGAAGACACGATCAACTGGGGCAAGATCAACCAGCCGATGAGCGCGGAGCATTTCGCGAATCTCAAGGCGGACATGATGGACGCGCTGAAAGGGCAGGAGAAGCTTTACGTTTCCGACCTGTTCGGCGGTTCGCAGCCCGAATATCGCGTGAACGTGCGCGTCATCACGCAGCTGGCCTGGCACTCGCTGTTCGTGCGGACCATGCTGGTGCGTCCTTCGGAAGAGGAGCTGCAAGGCTTCGTCCCCGAATACACCATCATCAACCTGCCCAGCTTCAAGGCCGATCCGGAACGCCATGGCGCGCGTTCGGACACGATGATCGCGGTCAGCTTTACCGAGAAGCTGATCCTGATCGCCAACACCGAATATTCGGGCGAGATGAAGAAGGGCGTTTTCGGCCTTCTCAACTATCTCCTGCCCGAACAGGGCGTCATGCCGATGCACTGTTCGGCCAATGTCGGCCAAGACGGCAAGACCGCGATCTTCTTCGGCCTTTCGGGCACGGGCAAGACCACGCTTTCGGCCGATGCCAGCCGCACGCTCATCGGTGACGACGAACATGGCTGGTCGGACGATGCGGTCTTCAACTTCGAAGGCGGCTGCTACGCCAAGATGATCGACCTTTCGGCAGAGGGCGAACCGGAAATCTACGCGACGACGAAGATGTTCGGCACGATCCTCGAAAACGTCGCGATGGACGAACAGACCCGTGAGATCGACTTCACCGACACGTCCAAGACCGAGAATACGCGCGGCGCCTATCCGATCGACTACATTCCGAACACTTCGGAAGAGAACCTCGGTCCGGTTCCGGCGAACGTCGTCATGCTGACCGCCGATGCCTTCGGCGTTCTGCCCCCGATCGCGCGTCTCACGCCCGATCAGGCGATGTACTACTTCCTCTCGGGCTACACCGCGAAAGTCGCCGGCACCGAAATCGGCGTGACCGAACCCGAAGCGACGTTCTCCACCTGCTTCGGCGCGCCGTTCATGCCGCGTCATCCCAGCGTCTATGGCAATCTGCTCAAGGATCGCATTGCCAAGGGCGGTGTTCAGTGCTGGCTGGTCAACACCGGCTGGACCGGCGGCAAGTATGGCACCGGCAACCGCATGCCGATCAAGGTGACCCGTGCGCTGCTGAATGCCGCGCTCGACGGTTCGCTGAACAATGTCGAGTTCCGCAAGGACGAGAATTTCGGCTTCGAAGTTCCGGTCGCGGTCCCCGGCGTCGACAGCCAGATCCTCGATCCGCGCGCGACGTGGGGCGACAAGGAAGAGTATGATCGCACCGCGCAGAAGCTGGTGCAGCTCTTCGTCGACAACTTCGCCGACTTCGAGGCGCACGTTGACGAAAGCGTCCGCAAGGCTGCGCCGACCGCCGCCTGACGGGCCCCGTCACCGACACGCGAAAGCGCCCCGGACCTTCTGGTTCGGGGCGTTTTTCGTTTCCGGCAGGTATGAACAGGGCGCGTTTGGGCCGCGATTGCCAAGGGAAGCAAAGGTGCGGAATCAAAAAGACGCGGGGAGCTTGCCACTTCCCCGCGCCTTCGTGCCCCCGGTTTGCCGAAATGCCGGTCCCCCAACCTGCATTCGACCTTCCGAGCGTTCGCCGGATCTGCGACCCGAAACCGGCGACCTTCTTAACCAACTCCTCGCCCGCTTTCTGGACGATTGCGAGCGCTGAGTCAGTGATTTCGCACACAGGTATGAACAAGGTGCCGGGGGGCTGGCAATGGGAAGGCCAGTTTCATACGGCAATTGTCATAACTGAGGCCGTGATCTGGCCGTCCGAGTGCAAAACCGTACCAAGGCGGGGCATTGCGGACAGGGCGCGCAGTGCCTAGAGAGCGCTCCCGAACCTGCAATTTCCCTAAGTTGACGGAACCGATGGCCGATACCGATTCTCTGCTTGCCGAGGCCCTGGCGAAAATCGCCGAGGCGGACACGCTGGACCTGTTGGAACAGCACCGCGTCGCCTTTCTGGGCAAGAAGGGCAGCATTTCCGCCCTGATGAAGACCCTGGGCGGGATGAGCCCGGAAGAACGCTCGGAAGCCGGTGCTCGCTTCAATGTCCTGCGCACCGAGGTTGCCGACGCGATCGCCGACCGCAAGACCGCGCTCGAAGGTGCCGCGCTGGAAGCGAAGCTGGCGTCCGAGACGATCGACTTGTCGCTGCCTGCGCCCGACGTGGCCGCCGGTTCGGTCCACCCGGTCAGCCAGGTGATGGACGAACTGGCCGAAATCTTCGCCGACATGGGCTTTGCCGTGGCGACGGGGCCGGAGATCGAGGACGACTGGCACAACTTCACCGCGCTCAACATGCCCGAAAGCCACCCGGCGCGCGCGATGCACGACACGTTCTACTTTCCCGACGCGGACGAGCAGGGGCGACAGATGCTGCTGCGCACGCACACTTCGCCGGTGCAGATCCGCACGATGCTGGCCGAAGGCGCGCCGCTGCGCATCATCGCGCCGGGCCGCGTCTATCGCAGCGACAGCGATGCGACGCACACCCCGATGTTCCACCAGATCGAAGGGCTGGTCATCGACAAGGGCATCCACCTCGGCCACCTGAAGTGGACGCTGGAGACCTTCCTCAAGGCCTTTTTCGAGCGCGACGACATCGTCTTACGCCTGCGCCCCAGCTATTTCCCGTTCACCGAACCTTCGGTCGAAGTCGATGTCGGCTATTCGATGGAGAAGGGACGCCGCGTGGTCGGCGGTTCGGGCGACGATGAAGGGCATGCCTGGATGGAAGTGCTGGGCAGCGGCATGGTCAATCGCCGCGTCATCGAATTCGGCGGGCTCGATCCCGACGAATGGCAGGGCTTTGCCTTCGGCACCGGCGTCGACCGGCTCGCCATGCTGAAATACGGGATGGACGACTTGCGCGCCTTCTTCGACGGCGACTTGCGCTGGATGAAGCATTACGGATTCGCGGCGCTCGACGTGCCCACCCTTTCCGGCGGCGTGGGAGTATCGGCATGAAGTTCTCGCTCTCCTGGTTGAAGGACCACCTCGAGACAGAGGCCACCGTCACCGAAATCGCGGCCAAGCTGAACGCCATCGGGCTCGAGGTCGAAGGCATCGAAAATCCGGCGGAGGCTCTCAAGGGCTTCCGCGTGGCCAAAGTGCTGACTGCTCAAAAGCATCCCGATGCCGACAAGCTGCAGGTGCTGTCGGTCGATCTGGGCGACGGACAGCCGCTGCAGGTCGTGTGCGGCGCGCCCAATGCGCGTGCCGGCCTCGTTGGCGTGCTGGGCACTCCCGGCGCGGTCGTGCCGTCCAACGGCATGGAAATGCGCAAGGCGGCGATCCGCGGCGTCGAATCCAACGGCATGATGTGTTCGAGCCGCGAGCTTGACCTCGGCGACGATCATGACGGCATCATCGAACTTCCCGAAGGTGCGCCGATCGGGGCCGAGTTCGCGACGTTCGCCGATCTCGACGACCCGGTCTTCGACCTGTCGATCACGCCGAACCGGCCCGACTGCATGGGCGTATACGGCATCGCCCGCGACCTGGCGGCGGCGGGCCTCGGCACGTTGAAGCCGGTTTCGGACACGGTCCATGCGGGCAACTATCCCTGTCCGGTCGAAATCCGTAGCGACGACCGCGAAGGGTGCCCTGCGTTCTATGGGCGCACCATCAGGGGTGTGACCAACGGGCAGAGCCCGGCATGGATGCAGGCGCGCCTGAAGTCGGCGGGTCAGCGTCCGATCTCTGCCCTTGTCGATATCACGAACTACGTGATGCTGACATATGGCCGCCCCAGCCACGCATACGACATTGCCAAATTGTCCGGCGCCGTCGTCGCACGGCGTGCGAAGCCGGGCGAGGGCGTGACCGCGCTCAACGAAAAGCACTACCTGCTGGACGACAGCATGACCGTGATCGCGGACGACAACGGCGTTCACGACATCGCGGGCATCATGGGCGGCGAGCATTCGGGCTGCGGCGACGATACCAGCGATGTCCTGCTGGAAGTCGCCTATTTCGACCCGGAACGAATCGCCCACACGGGCCGCGCGCTGACCCTGACCAGCGATGCGCGCAGCCGGTTCGAGCGCGGCGTCGATACCGATTTCCTGGGCACCGGTCTTGAAATTCTGACGGGCCTGATCCTCGACATCTGCGGCGGTGAGGCGAGCGAGGCGGTCCACGTCGGCGCGCCTCCGTCGGGCGGAAAGGTCATCGCCTACGATCCCGCGCTGGCCGAAAGCCTCGGTGGCGTCGCCGTGCGCGAGGAAGAGCAGCACCGCATCCTGGCCGCGCTGGGCTTCGAGATCGCAGAGGTCGAAAGCCACTGGGCCGTGACCGTGCCCAGCTGGCGCCCCGACGTCGACGGCGCGCCCGACATTGTCGAGGAAGTGATCCGCATCCACGGGCTGGACGATGTCCCCTCGGTCGCGCTGCCGCGCGCTGAAGGCGTGGCCAAGCCGACCGCGACCCCGATGCAGAGCCGCGAACGCCGCGCACGCCGGGCCGCTGCGGCACGGGGCCTGCACGAGGCGATCACTTGGTCCTTCCTGCCGATGGCCGAGGCGGAAGCTTTTGCCGACGAACCGCTGTGGGTTCTGGCCAACCCGATCAGCGAGGACATGAAGGCCATGCGCCCCTCGCTCATCCCCGGCCTGCTCATGGCGGCACAGCGCAACATGGCGCGCGGTGCTTCCTCGGTCCGATTGTTCGAAGTCGGCCGACGTTACCTTCGCGGCAAGGGCGGGGCAAGCGATGAGCGCCTGACACTGGGCGTCGTGCTTGCGGGCGAACGGACATCGCGTTCGTGGCAGTCCGGCAAGGCGCAGGGCTTCGACGCGTTCGACGCCAAGGCCGAGGCGATGGCCCTGCTTGAGGCCGCCGGTGCGCCGGTCGGCAACCTGATGGTGATGGGCGAGGCCGGAAGCCAGTATCACCCCGGACAGTCCGCGACCCTGCGGCTTGGGCCGAAGAACGTGCTGGCCCGCTTCGGCACGCTGCACCCGTCGGTTGCCAAGCAGTTCGACCTTGATGGCGCGGTAGTCGCGGTGGAAATTGACCTCGAAGCCATCCCGGCGAAGAAGGGCGCGGCGACGTTCACACGGGCCAGTTACACGCCGCCTTCGCTTCAGGCCGTGTCGCGCGATTTCGCCTTCCTCGTTCCCGCCGATCTTCCCGCGGGCGACCTTGTTCGCGTGGTCAAGGCCGCGGACAAAAAGCGCATCGTCGATGCCCGCCTGTTCGACGTCTTCACCGGCCAGGGCGTGCCCGAGGGGCAGAAGTCGCTGGCCATCGAAGTGACGATGCAGCCGGTCGAGGCGACGTTCACCGACGCGGACCTCAAGGCCGTCAGCGACGCGGTGACTGCTGCTGCGGCCAAGCAGGGCGCGATACTCAGGGGCTGATGAGCGAGACGTTCTCCATCGGATCGGGCGGGCTGACCGCGCGCATAGCGTCGCTTGGCGCCGAACTGGTATCGATCACCGATGCCAGCGGGGCCGAGTGGATGACCGATGGCGACCCTGCGTTCTGGTCGGGCCGCTCGCCGATCCTGTTCCCCATCGTGGGGGAACTGGCGGGCGGCAAGATGCGGCTGGACGGCATGGAATATGCGATGGCGCGGCACGGCTTTGCCCGCAAGCGCGCGTTCGATCTCGTCTCGCACGACGGGGACGCGGCACTGTTCCGTCTGTCCGACGATGAGGAAACGCGGGCGGTTTTCCCTTTCGCGTTCGACCTCGATCTGCACTACGCAATTGAAGACTCCACGCTGACGATGACCGCGACGGTCCGCAATACCGGCGATGTCGCGATGTCGTTCAGCATCGGCTTTCACCCCGGCTTCGCCTGGCCGCTGCCCGGCGGCGGGGAGAAGGCCGACCACGCCGTGCGCTTTTTCGAGCGGGAGGACGGTCCGATCCGCCGCCTCGATGCTGACGGGCTGCTGTGTTTTTACGAGGACACGCCCGTCGTCGATCGCAAGCTTGCCCTGCAACCCGGCCTGTTCCGCGCCGATGCGCTGATCTGGGACCGGCTCGACAGTCGCGGTTTGTGCTATGAAGGCGCGATGCCCGGAGGGGAGGGCGTAAGCCCCGCCGCGATCCAGATGGCCTTTCCCGATTGCCCGATGCTGGGCATCTGGCAAAAGCCGGGTGCGGACTTCATCTGCCTCGAACCGTGGGCGGGTATTGCCGACCCCGTCGGTTTCGATCGCGATTTCCGCGAGAAACCCGGCGTGATGGAACTTGAACCGGGCGGTGAACGCGCGTTCCGCGTGGGCATCACCATCCGACCCGCCGTTACAGGAGAATAGACCATGGCAACCGCACTCGTCACCGGAGCGACTTCGGGTATCGGCGCGTCCTGCGTGCGCGAATTCATCGGCGCGGGCTGGAAAGTCGTGGGCACGGGCCGCCGCGCCGACCGGCTTGAGGCGCTGCGCGAGGAACTGGGCGACAATTTCATGCCCTGCGTGTTTGACGTGCGCGACGAAGCGGGCCGCGATGCCGCGCTTGACGCGCTGAGCGGCGATTTCGCGCAGATCGACTGCCTGGTGAATAACGCCGGGCTCGCGCTGGGCATGGCGCCGGCGTGGCAGGCCGATCTCGACGACTGGAAGACGATGATCGATACGAACGTCACCGCGCTCGTCTCGATCACGCGCAAGCTCCTGCCGATGCTGGTCGAGCGCAAGGGCGCGATCATCAACATATCGTCGGTCGCCGCGAACTATCCCTACAAGGGTGGCAACGTCTATGGCGGGACCAAGGCTTTCGTGCGTCAGTTCAGCCTGGGTCTGCGTTCGGATCTCAACGGAACAGGCGTTCGTGTCACCTCGATCGAACCGGGCATGGTGGAAACCGAATTCACCGTCGTACGCAACGGCGGCAACCAGGAAGCTGCCGATGCGTTCTACGAAGGCGTGAACCCGATGACTGGCGACGATATCGCCGAAACCGTCCTGTGGGTGGCGACGCTGCCGCCGCATCTCAACATCAACACGCTCGAACTCATGCCGGTGAGGCAGGCCTTTGCCGGTTTCTCGGTCGAGCGGGAATAAGCAAAGCACAACCACGATGGCCGAACGCCGCACTTTCGCGATCATTTCGCACCCCGACGCCGGTAAGACGACGCTTACCGAAAAACTGCTGCTGACCGGCGGCGCGATCCACCTTGCCGGCGAGGTCAAGGCCCGCGGGCAGGCGCGTCGTGCGCGATCCGATTGGATGAAGATCGAACAGCAGCGCGGCATTTCGGTCACGTCCTCGGTCATGACGTTCGAGCGGGACGGCATTACGTTCAACCTGCTCGACACCCCGGGGCACGAGGATTTCTCCGAAGACACCTACCGCACGCTGACCGCGGTCGATTCCGCGATCATGGTGATCGACGCGGCCAAGGGCATCGAGCCGCAGACCCGCAAGCTGTTTGAGGTCTGCCGCCTGCGTTCGGTGCCGATCATCACGTTCGTCAACAAGGTCGACCGCGAAGGGCGCGAACCATTCGAGCTGATGGATGAAGTGGCCGACATGCTGGCGCTGGACGTGTGCCCGATGACTTGGCCCATCGGCATGGGCGGACGGTTCGAAGGCATCCTCGATTTCTCCACCGGTGCTGTCGCGCGGCCCGAAGGTCCGTCGAAGGAATTTCTCGGCACGGTCGATGGTGACCCCGCGATTCCGGAGGAATTTTCCGAGCAGGCCGAACTGGCCCAGATCGGCTATCCCGAATTCGACGTCGACGCCTATCGCGCGGGTGATCTGACGCCCGTGTTCTTCGGTTCCGCGCTCAAGAACTTCGGCGTGACCGACGTGATTGAGGCGATCGCCACCCACGCCCCGCCGCCGCGCCCGCAGCCCAGCGAAGCAGGGCCGGTCGAGCCGACGAACGACGAGGTTTCGGGCTTCATTTTCAAGGTGCAGGCCAACATGGACCCTCAGCACCGCGACCGCATCGCGTTCATGCGGCTGGTGTCGGGCACGTTTAAGCGCGGCATGAAGCTGACGCCGTCGGGCCTTGGCAAGCCAATCGCGGTCCATTCGCCGATCATGTTCTTCGCGCAGGACCGCGAAATCGCTGATACCGCGTATCCGGGCGACATCATCGGTATCCCCAACCACGGCACCCTGCGCGTGGGCGACAGCCTGTCGGAAAAGAACGACATCCGCTTTACCGGACTGCCGAACTTCGCACCCGAAATCCTGCGCCGCGTGAAGCTGGCCGATCCGACCAAGACCAAGCAGCTCAGGAAGGCGCTGGACGATCTGTCGGAAGAAGGCGTGATCCAGGTTTTCTATCCCGAAATCGGCAGCCAGTGGGTCATCGGCGTCGTCGGCCAGCTGCAGCTCGACGTGCTGATCAGCCGCCTCTCGGCCGAATACAAGGTCGAGGCCAGCCTCGAACCTGCCCCCTTCGCCACCGCGCGCTGGGTCAAGGGCGACGAGAAAAAGATCGAGGAATTTGCCGGTTTCAACCGCGCCAACATGGCCAAGGACCGCGACGAGGATCCGGTTTTCCTTGCCAAATCGCCGTGGGACGTCGGTTACCAGCAGGAAAAGAACCCCGACCTGACTTTCAGCGCTACGAAGGAGCGTTAAGCGATGGAACGCACTTGGAACGTCTACCTTTCGGGCGAAATCCACACCGACTGGCGCAGCGAGATCGAGGATGCGGCACGGCATCGTGGGCTGCCGATCCGGTTTTCGGCGCCGGTAACCGACCATCCCGCATCCGACGATTGTGGCGTCGCGATCACGGGGGCGGAGGACAACAAGTTCTGGCACGACCGCAAGGGCGCGCAGGTCAACGCCATCCGAACGCAGACGCTGATCAAGGACGCCGACGTCGTCGTCGTGCGTTTCGGTGACAAGTACCGGCAGTGGAATGCCGCTTTCGATGCCGGTTTTGCCGCAGCGCTGGGTAAGGCGATCATCGTGAACCATGACGAAAGCCTGACCCACCCGCTAAAGGAAGTGGACGCAGCGGCACTGGCCGTGGCCGAAACCCCGGCACAGATCGTCGACATCCTCGATTACGTGATCACCGGACGGCTGGCGGGCTACACCGACAAGCGTTGAGCCTGCGCGTTCAGGGCCGCATCACCACGCGTCCGAACGGGTGCTGCGTCGCCACGAATTCGTGGGCCTCGCGCACTTCGCACAGGCGGAATTCCCGCTCCACCGGCATGACCAGCGCGCCGCTGGCGACGTCGTTCAACAAGTCTTCCAGAAGTTCGTGAACGCGCGGCGTGTGCATGTCGCGCCCGAACGATATGCCGGTGACCTGCATCGCCTTGCGGATCAGTTCGAAGAAATCGAAGCTGGGCAGCGTCCCTTCCGCCGCGCCGATGACCGCATAGCGGCCATGCGGGCGCAGGGCCTTTACCAGTAGGTCCTTGCCCTTGCCGCCGGCCAGGTCGAGCACGAGGTCGACGCCCTTGCCCCCGGTGATTTCACGGCAGCGCGCGGCGATATCCTCGCTGCGATAATCGATCCCGTATTCGAGGCCGAGAGGGCGGATGCGGTCCAGCCGTGCTTCGCCCGAGGCAGTTCCGATGACCTTCGCACCCGCGCGCGCGGCAAGCTGCACCGCCGCGAGGCCGACACCGCCAGCCGCGCCCTGGACCAGCACGAATTCGCCCGCTTGTAACCCGCCATATTCGAACAAGGCGTCATGCGCGGTGCCGAATGCGATGGGAACGATCGCGGCCTGTTGCATGTCCATGTCATCGGGGACGGAGTAGGCGTAGTGTTCGGGCACGGCGAAAAGCTCTGCGTGGCTCCCGCTCCAGCCGAAGGCGACGACACGGTCGCCCGCCTTGAACCGGGTGACGTCCGCGCCCACCGCCTCGACCACGCCCGCGGCCTGATAGCCGGGGACGTGATGATCGGAAGAAGGCGGCGTGTGGATGCGATTCAGCAGGTCGCCGCCCTCGATCGAAATCCACTCAACCCGGACGAGGACGGTGTCGGGACCGACTTCCGGATCGGGAAGGTCGCCATATTGGAGGACTTCGGGCCCTCCGTTCTCGCTATACCATGCTGCTTTCATGAGCCTGTTCCTGACGCAGACGCGATCAGGATGCCAGTGCGTAGCGGTCCAGCGTGCTCTGCGGCGGTTCGGGCCAGCGCGACAGGACCAGAAGACGCTTGTGCCCTTGTCCGATCGAAAGCTCGTCCGTCACGCCCATGCCGCCGTGGAACTGGATCATCTCGTGCCCCAGTTCCAGCGACGCATCTGAAATGAAGGCACGTGCGCCGTCGACATGGCGCGTGAAATCGTCCTGCCCGTCGCTGACGATGGCGAGCTCGATCAGGGCGCGCGACTGTTCCAGCACCGCGTATTGCTCGGCCATGCGATGCTGGATCACCTGGAGCTTGCCGATGGGCGCGCCGAACTGTTCGCGGGTGCGTAGGTAGTCCAGCGTTTCGGCGAACATGGCTTCCATGATGCCCAGCGCTTCGGCCGAGCGGGCAAGCGATGCCAGCGCGTCGGCGCGTTCGAAGGCGGTGCGGTTGTCGGAAAGGCGGGCCGGGGCCTGTACCCTGACGCCGGAAAGCGAGAGCGATGCCGTCCACGTGCCGTCGGACAGGCGCCATTCGGAAACGGTCAGCCCTTCGGCATCGGCGGGCACGAGATACCAGGACCAGCCGCCCGCATCCGTCGCATCGCCGCTTTCGCGCATGCTGACGAGGTAGGCATCGACCTGCGATCCGGCGATGGCGTAAAGCTTTTCGCCGTTGAGGACGAATTCGTCGCCATCGCGTTCGGCGCGGGCCTCGATCCACAGGCTGCCATCGCGCGATCCGCTTTCCACGTGGGCGACCGCCATGCGCTTTTCGCCCGAAAGCAGCGCGGGAAGCCATTCTTCCTGCACCGTGTCATCGGCACCGGCGGCAAGGTAAAGTCCGGGAAGGACACAGCTTTCGAGCACGGGTTCGACCACGATGCCGCGGCCCAATGCTTCGAAGATGACGGCGGTGGCGGTGGCGTCGAGGCCAAGGCCGCCCGCTTCTTCCGAAAAGGGCACGGACATCACGCCGAGTTCGGCGAGCAGGGACCAGTTTTCGGCGCTGAACCCTGCGGTTTCGGTCAGATACCCCCGGCGGCGTTCGACGTCGTAACGGTCCGTCACGAACCTTTCGACGACGGCCTTGAGCATCTCTTCGTCTTCATTGAGCTCGAAATTCAAGGGTCACTCCTTCTCCGGCACGTTGCCTAGCAGGAATTCCCACGGTCGGAGGCTCTGCAAAGTGTTAGGGACAGCGTCATTGTCCTGACAGAATCAGAAGGTTAGTGTTCCCTTATGAGAGGAACCCATGGCTCAACTATCAATAGACAAGCTTGACGACGTTCGCATTCGCAAGCCCGAGGACATCCAGCGCGCCGCCAAGGCGCTCGCGGATATCGCTGCGGCAGAGAATATGAAGGTCGCTCCGGCCCATGATATCGCGGACAAGCGAACCCCGGTGGACATGGAAGGCAACGTCCTTGCCGCCACCGTGTTCGGCTGGCCCGATACCGATGACGTCTGGTGGCGAAACCCGCGCATCGCGCTCGAATCGCCGATTACGTCGGCGTGCCGGTTCGAGAACGAACCGTTCTGGGTCAACGCAGAGGGGTTTCACCTTCCTGCGCCGAACAAGTACCTTGAATCGATCGACATTTCGAATTTCGAGGCGCGAGCGCGCACCCGTGCAGCCATTATCGTGCCGGTCCATATGGCCTTTGGTCAGATCGGCGCGGTCAGCTTCGATCCCGACGATTCGGAAAAGACCGACCTGTCGGAGGAATTCGCCCGCAACGGCGACAAGTTCGGCATCTATGCCCGCGCGTTCATCGAAAGCTATTCGCGGATCATGGGCGCGATCCAGGCGCTTCCGCCCGGTTCGCGCCTGTCGAAGCGCGAGGTGGAGTGCCTGCGCTGGGCCGCGATCGGCAAGACCGACATGGAAATCTCCATGATCATGTCGCGCAGCCGGGCGACGGTGCGTTTTCACATCCACAATGCCTCGACCAAGCTGAATGCCGTCAACCGGAGCCAGACCGTCTTCAAGGCGGCGCAGCTCGGTTACATCTCGCTCGGCTGATTTTTACGTCATGCGCACATTTACCCGCCTCGCCGCCACGCGCGGCGGGTGGCCGCGTGCGCGCGCAACGCGCGTTCAAGGCGCGACCTGCGACAAGTGCCTAGCGTTTTTAGGAGCCTGCGCAGACCGGCCGATTGCGCTTTAACCGTGGAGACACAAATCGACTCAAGCCGGTAACCATGCCGGCGCCGGAGGGGACACACATGAAAGCGATCGCCGAGGGCCTGTTCACGGACGAGCCCGATCCGCGCCTTGTTGGCGGGAAGGATCGCGAAAGCGGCCGGATCGTGTTTCCCTGTCCGGAAAACGATCGCTTCGAACCCGTGCCGCTTTCGCGGACCGGTACCTTGTGGAGCTATACGATCCAGCGGTTCCGTCCCAAGAGCCCGCCCTACACCGGGCCGGAGGCGTTCACCCCGTTCCCCGTCGCCTATGTCGAGCTGCCGGGCGAAACCATTGTCGAGGCGCGGCTGGTCGACGTCGATTTCGGCGATATCGCAATCGGGATGCCGCTCGTGTTCACACCGACCCCTCTTGACCCGCAAGCGGCCGATCCGGTCATGATCCCGGCATTTCGTCCGGCGGAGGCAGCGTAATGCGCGACGTTTTCATCCTGGGCATAGGCATCCACCCCTTCGGCCGGACCGAGGGCATGACCGGCGTGGACCAGGGCGTCTATGCCGTGCGGCAGGCGCTGTCCGATGCGGGGCTGGAGTGGAAGGACATCCAGTTCGCCTATGGCGCGTCCGATGCGGCTGGCAATCCTGACACGATGGTCGATCAGCTTGGCCTGACGGGTGTTCAGTTCATCAACGTGCGCAATGGCTGCGCGGCGGGCGGATCGGCGCTGTTCTCGGCGCAGATGGCGATCAAGTCGGGCGAATGCGACATCGGCCTTGCCGTCGGTTTCGACAAGCATCCGCGCGGCGCGTTCGATGCCAAGCCGTCCGAATACAACCTGCCCGAATGGTACGGCGATGCCGGATACATGGTGACGACGCAGTTCTTCGCGAACAAGATCATGCGCTACATGCACCTTAACGGGATCAGCCGCGAAACGCTGGGCCGCGTCGCCGAAAAGGCGTTCCGCAACGGTGAGAAAGCACCCCACGCATGGCGCCGCCAGCCGGTGCCGCTGGACGAAATTCTCGACGCTCCGATGGTGTCGGACCCCTATTCGAAATACATGTTCTGCTCCCCCGCCGAAGGGGGCGTCGCGCTTATCCTCGGCAGCGAGAAAAAGGCCCGCGAACTGGGCGTGCCGCTGGTCCGGCTGAAGGCCGCGACGATGCGCACCCGCCCGCCGGGCAGCTTCGAGGTCTTTGCCCCGTCCGTCGATATCGAACGCGGCGGCAGCGCGACCAACATCGCCAGCCGCGATGCCTTCGCGATTGCCGGAGTCGGCCCCAAGGACATCGACGTCGCCCAGCTTCAGGATACCGAGGCGGGCGCGGAACTGATGCACATGGCCGAAAACGGGTTTTGCGCCGATGGCGACCAGGAAAAGTGGCTGGCCGAAGGGCTGACCGAAATTGGCGGCAAGCTGCCGGTCAACACCGATGGCGGCTGCCTTGCCTGCGGCGAACCGATCGGTGCGTCGGGTCTGCGACAGGTTTACGAAAACGTGGTTCAGCTGCGCGGGCAGGGCGGGGCGCGACAAGTGCCGGGCGATCCGAAGACCGCTTACAGTCATGTCTATGGTGCACCCGGCGTATCCGCGGTGACCATTCTGGAGCGTTGAGATGGATATCGAGCTGACCCCGGAAGAGGAAAGCTTCCGCGAGGAAGTCCGGGACTTCCTCAATGCGAACCTCACCGACCGCATCCGCGAAGGTGCAGCCAGTTCGCCGACCGTGTTCGTCGAACCCGACATAGGGCAGGACTGGAACGCGGTGCTGAACGAACAGGGCTGGCTGGGGTATCAGTGGCCGAAGGAAGACGGCGGCACGGGCTGGACCCCGGTGCAGCGGTACATCTTCGAAAAGGAATGCGCGCTGGCCGGGGCGCCGAACCTGACCGTGCTGGGCCTGAAGCTCGTCGCGCCGGTGATTTTCAATTTCGGCACGCAAGAGCAGAAGGACAAGTACCTGCCCCGCATCCTGGCGGGTGAGGATTACTGGTGCCAGGGCTTTTCCGAACCGAACGCGGGATCCGATCTCGCCTCGCTCCAGACCCGCGCGGTCAGGCAGGGCGACAAGTACGTACTCAACGGATCGAAGATCTGGACCACGCACGCGCACTGGGCGAACAAGATGTTCGTGCTGGCCCGCACCGATGCCACGGTCAAGAAACAGGCCGGCATCAGCTTCTTCCTAGTCGACATGGACCAGCCGGGCATCTCGGTCCGCCCGATCCTGACGCTGGCCGGCGATCACGAAGTGAACCAGGTCTTCATGGAAGACGTGGAAGTCCCCGCCGACGACCTTGTCGGTGAAGAGGGGCAGGGCTGGACCATCGCCAAGTTCTTGCTGGAAAACGAACGCGGCGGTTCGTGCCACGCGCCCAAGCTGCTGTTCGATCTCGACCAGATCGAGACGATGGCGACGGACGTGCCTGACGGGCGCGGCGGCAAGCTGGCCGACGATCTCGACTGGCGCCGCCGCCTTGCAAAGCTGCGCCTGCGCATCCAGTCTCTCGAAGTGATCGAGCTGAAGATCCTGTCGCGCATCGCCAAGGGGCAGAAGCCGGGGCCGCAGACTTCGCTGACCAAGCTTCTGGCATCGAACCTGCGGCAGGACGTTGACCTTCTGGCCGTCGACCTGTTCGGTCCGGCGGGCCTGCAACTGCCGACCGCGCGCCCGCTGTATGGCGAAAACGCACCGGCTCCGTTCCGCTGCGAAAAGGCGCAGGTCGCCGCAGCTCGCTATCTTAACAGCCGTGCGTGGACGATCTTCGGCGGCACCGACGAAGTCCAGCGCACGATCATCGCCAAGACCGTGCTTGGCCTCTAAAAGAATTCCATACTCGGGAGAGAGACATGCAACTCAGCCGTGAAGACTTGCTGGAGGCCTATCGCAGGATGAAAATCATCCGCGATTTCGAGGACTTCCTCCACGAAGAGATCGCCAAGGGCGAAATCGCGGGCTTTACCCACCTCTATGCGGGGCAGGAAGCCGTCGCCGTGGGCGTCTGCGAACACCTGACCGACAATGACAAGATCGTCTCGACCCACCGCGGCCACGGCCACTGCCTTGCCAAGGGCTGCGACGTCGAAGCCATGATGAAGGAAATCTGGGGTAGCCGCGAAGGCCTGTGCAAGGGCAAGGGCGGTTCGATGCATATCGCCGACGTCGATAAGGGCATGCTGGGCGCCAACGGCATCGTCGGCGCAGGCGCGCCGATCGCGGTAGGCGCCGCCATCGCCGCGAAGATCGACGGCAAGGACGAAAACGGCAAGCTGCGTGTCGCCATTGCGTTTTCGGGCGACGGTGCCTGCAACCAGGGTACGACGTTCGAGGCGATGAACATGGCCGTCGTCACGCACGCCCCGGCAATCTTCGTGTTCGAGAACAACCATTATTCCGAACATACCGGCTTTGAATATGCGGTCGGCACCGACAAGGACATCGCCAGCCGCGCCGAGGCCTTCGGCATGAAGGTCTGGCGCGCCGACGGCACCGATTTCAGCGCGGTCCACGACACCATGAGCGAGGTTCTGGAATATGTCCGCGCGGGCAACGGCCCCGCCGCGGTCGAGTTCGATACCGAGCGTTTCTACGGCCACTTCGAAGGCGATCCGCAGCGTTACCGCGCCAAGGGCGAACTGGACCGCATCCGGGCAGAGCGCGACTGCATCAAGAAATTCCGCGAGACGGTGACCGAGGCGAAGCTGCTCGAAGGCGAGGAGCTCGACAAGATCGACGCCGAAGTCGCCACCCGGATCGAGAAGGCCGTCGAAGCGGCCCGCAAGGCCGAGCGGCCCACCGCCGAAGACGTCCTCGTCGACGTTTACATCGATTATTGAGCGGGAGAGCGAAACAATGGCTATCAAAATGTATCGCGACGCCGTTCGTGACACCATCTTCGAAGAAATGAAACGCGACTCCGACGTCGTCGTCCTTGGCGAAGACGTCGTTGGCGGCATGGGCACCGCAGGCGGACCCGAGGCGATCGGCGGTATCTGGTCGACCAGCGGCGGTTTCTACGAGGCGTTCGGCCCCGACCGCGTAATCGACACGCCGATTTCGGAAAGCGCCATCGTCGGCGCGGCGGGCGGGCTTGCGCTGTCGGGCAAGCGTCCGATCGCGGAACTGATGTTCGCCGACTTCATCGGCGTCAGCCTCGACCAGATCTGGAACCAGATCGCCAAGTTCCGCTACATGTTCGGCGGCAAGACCAAGTGCCCGGCGATCATCCGCTGCATCTATGGTGCAGGCTATAACGCGGCGGCACAGCACAGCCAGAGCCCGCATGCCATCCTGACCGGGATGCCGGGCCTCAAGGTCGTCATGCCGTCCACGCCTGCGGACGTGGCAGGCCTGATGCGCCAGGCGATCCGTGACGATGACCCGGTCATCTTCATGGAACACAAGGCGCTTTACGGCATCAAGGGCGAAGTGCCCGACGATCTGGATTATACCATCCCCTTCGGCCACGCGCGCCTGACACGGGCCGGACAGGACGTGACCATCCTTGCCACCGGCATGATGGTCGGCATGGCCGAGCGGGCTGCCGACAAGCTGGCTGAAGACGGCATCGGCGCGGACGTCATCGACCTTCGCACCACCAGCCCGCTGGACGAGGAAGCGATCCTCGATTCGGTCGAAGTGACCGGGCGGCTGGTGATCGTGGACGAAGCTCCGCCGCGTTGCAGCCTTGCGACCGATCTTGCCGCGATTGTCGCGAACAAGGCCTTCGCCAGCCTGAAGGCACCGATCGAGATGGTGACCGCGCCGCACACCCCGATCCCGTTCGCGCGGGAACTGGAAAGCGCATATTTGCCGAACCCCGACAAGATCGAGGCCGCCGTGCGCAAGGCCTTGGCCTACAATTAAAGGAGGCACGGATAATGTCTAAGATACGTGCTTTCACGATGCCGAAATGGGGCATCGAAATGACGGAAGGGACCATCGCCGAATGGAAGTTCGGCGAGGGCGACAGCTTTTCCAAGGGCGACCTGATCTGCCTTATCGAAACGGACAAGATCACTAACGAGGTCGAGGCCGAATACGACGCGACCGTTCGCAAGATCGTCGTGCCCAGCAGCGATCAGCCCGAACCGGTCGGCGCGCTTCTGGCCGTGTTCGACGACGGTTCCGCCAGCGATGACGACATCGCCAGGTTCGTGAACGACTTCGTCCCCGCACAGGGCGGCGTTGCCGAGGGCAAGCAGAAGAAGAAAGAGGGCGAACCCAAGGAAGCCGCGATCGAAGGGCACGAGGACAAGCCCAAGGCGGTCACGATCGACACCAACCGCCCGATCAGCCCCGAGGCGCTGAAACTGGCCGAGGCCGAAGGCGTCGACATTTCGGACATCGAAGGTTCGGGCCGCGAAGGCCGCATCACATTCCAGGACGTGCAGCAGGCGCTGCGCGGACCTTCGACGGCATCACCCAAGGGTACGGCTGTTCTTCCGGAAGAAACCGACGTCTTCGCATCGCCGCTGGCGCGCCGCATCGCGGCGATTCACGGGATCGAGCTTGGCTCGATCAAGGGCACCGGCGCGCGCGGGCGCATCTCGAAGAAGGACGTTCTCGCCAAGGTGCCGGAAGACACCGGTTCTTCCGCTCCCGCATCGTTCGGCGCGCCTTTCGAGGCCGTGGCGAACGAGGCGAAGGTCATCCCCTTCGACAAGATCCGCAAGGTCGTCGCCAAGCGGCTGACCGCCGCCAAGCAGAACATCCCGCACTTCTACCTTCGCGTCAGCGTCAGGGCGGACAAGATGCTGGAACTGCGCAAGACGGCGAACCTTGTCCTTGGCACCAAGGCATCGGTCAACGACTACATCGTCATGGGGGCGGCCAAGGCGCTGGCCAAACATCCCGAAGTCAACGTGCAATTGCATGGCGAGGAGATCCATTCCTTCGCGCATGCTGACGTTGCCGTGGCCGTGGCCAGTCCCAAGGGCCTTGTCACGCCGATCGTCCGGCAGGCGAACCGCATGCGGATCGACCAGATCGCGGCGAAGACCAAGGAGCTGATCGGCAAGGCCGGCGAGGGCAAGCTAGGCTTTGAGGAAATGGACGGCGGCACGTTCACCGTCTCCAACCTAGGCATGTTCGGGATCGAGAATTTCGACGCCATCATCAATCCGCCGCAGGGCGCGATCCTTGCCGTTGGCGGGGCGGAGCGCCGCGCGGTCGAAACCGATGACGGCGGGATCGAGTTCGCGACGATGATCTCGTTCACCTTGTCGGTCGACCACCGCGCAATCGACGGTGCGCTGGGCGCGCAGTTCCTCTCCACGTTCAAGGGGCTTCTCGAAAACCCCGAAGAACTCTTCGCATAAGGGAGGCTGCCATGCCCAAGGCCAACACAATCGCGGGTATCGGCCCGATCATGCAGAACGCCTACCTGCCGGAGGATTTCGACGCGGCGCTGAAGTACTGGACCGAGACAATGGGTGTCGGTCCTTTCTTCCTGCTCGAAAACATCCGGCTGGGCGACATGAAGTGCATGGGCGAACCGACGGACGCGGTCTTCACCGTTGCCATCGCCTACTGGAACGACATGCAGATCGAACTGGTGCGCCCCGACAACGATGCCCCCGCGCACTACACCGGCAAGTACAAGGTGCATGATCGCATGCATCACACCTGCCAGGTGGTCGAGGACATCGAGGTCGCCCGCAAGGCTGTCGAGGACGCAGGCGCGACGATCGTGGTCGAAGGCAAGGTCGGCGAGACCGGCTATGTCATCTATGCCGATCCCGGCTTTGGCGCAGGCGGCCTCGTGGAATTCGTCCAGCTTGCCGAAGGTGGGCCTGAATTCTTCGCGATGATGAAGGATGCGGCGGAAAACTGGGACGGCAGCGACCCGGTCCGCAAGCTGGGCTGATCAGGCCGCAGAGCCAGAAACCAAAAGAGCCGCCGGGATGACCGGCGGCTCTTCTCGTATCAGGTGCAGCGGTCCATCGCTTCTGCCGCCAGTCGGGCAAGCCGGGGGAAGGCCTCGGCGCGTTCCTTCGCCTGTGCGTTGGCGGCGGTGCCGCGGATAACGCGGCCCTTGATGCCGTGGAAGATCGCGGCTAACCGGAAGAACTGGAACGCGATGTAGAAGTCCCAGTTCGGAATGCTGTCACGCCCCATGCGCTTGCAATAGGCGGCAACGTATTCATCCTCGCTCGGAATGTTCAACGCGGCAAGGTCCGCCCCTTCGAGGCCCGCCACGATGTCGGGCGGCATGCGGTACATCATCGCGTGATAGGCAAAGTCGGCGAGCGGGTGGCCCAGCGTCGACAGTTCCCAGTCCAGCACTGCCAGAACGCGCGGTTCGGTCGGGTGGAAGATCATGTTGTCGCAGCGCATGTCGCCGTGGACGACGGTGGTCTCGTCACCATCCGGGATGTTTTCGGGCAGCCAGGCGACAAGGCGGTCCATGTCGTCGTTGCGGCCCGCTTCTTCGTCGGCAAGATACTGCTTGGACCAGCGGCCGATCTGGCGCGCGAAGTAGTTGCCCGGCTTGCCATAGTCGCCAAGGCCGACGGCCTCGTAATCGACGCTGTGGAGGTCGGCCATGACCTTGTTCATCGCATCGAAGTAGGCAGGCCGGTCCTCGCGGGATACTTCGGGGAAAGTCGCGTCCCAGAAGATGCGCCCTTCCACCATGCTCATCACGAAGAACCAGGTGCCGATGACATCGTCGTCGGTACAGATGCCGTAGACCTTGGGCACAGGAAAGCCTGCCTTGCCGAGGCCGGTCATGACCTTCGCCTCACGCTCCACCGCGTGTGCGCCTTTCAGCAGCTGGCCCGGTGGTTTGCGGCGCAGGACGTATTTCGCGCCCGGCGTGCTCAGCTTGTAGGTCGGGTTCGACTGCCCGCCCTTGAACTGTTCAATCGTCAGGGGGCCGGCAAAGCCTTCGACATTGTCTTCCATCCACGCGGTCAGGCTGTCTAAATCGACCTCGTAGCCCTCGCGAACCGGGGTGGTGCCGGTATTGGCCTCGGTGATGTCGTCAACCATGGCTCAATCCGCCTGCGCGTCGCGCCATTCGCGCTTGATCTTCTTGGCAAGCGACCATTTGTGGACCTCCGTCGGGCCGTCGTAGATACGGAAAGCGCGCACTTCGCGGAAGACCTGTTCGACGATCGTCTTGTCGGTCACGCCTGTGCCGCCCATGACCTGCACGCAGTTGTCGGCGATGCGCATCAGCGCTTCGGATACCGCGACCTTGGCCATGCTACTTTCCGTGGTGCCCAGATCGCCGGTGTCGAGCACGCTGGCGCACCAGTGGATCATCAGTTCGGCCTGCTGGATGTCGATCTTGTTCTGCGCCAGCATGAAGCCCACGCCTTCGTGATCGATCAGCGTCTTCCTGAACGCCTCGCGGCGGCAGGCGTAGTCGGTGGCGATTTCCTGCGCCCGGATGCACGCGCCAAGCCAGCGCATGCAGTGCGACAGGCGGGCGGGCGACAGGCGGACCTGAGCGTACTTGAACCCTTCGCCCGGCTGGCCCAGCAACTGGTCGGCCGGAACGCGCAGGTTCTCGATCTCGACCGTGGCGTGGCTGCCGGGCATCGAGGTGTCGATGGTGTTGGGCACGTCGACGATGCGGATGGCAGGATCGGGCAGATCGACCAGAAACATGCAAGCGCCGCCTTTGGAATCCTCTTCCTCGGACGCAGCCATGACGATGCCGACCTTCGCTCCGTCGGCGCCGGTGATGAAGGTCTTCTTGCCGTTGATGACCCAGTGATTGCCGTCCTTGCGGCAGGTCGTCTTCATCATCGAAGGATCGGAGCCCGCGCCGCCCCAATCGGCAGGTTCTGTCATGAAGAACGCACTGCGCGCATGGCCCGAGATCATGTTCTTCAGGAACCGGTCCTTCAGCTCGGGCGAACCGACGTGGCCAAGAAGGTACATGTTCCCCTCGTCAGGCGCCATCGTGTTGCAGGCCAGCGGGCCCAAGGGCGAAAGGCCGGACTTGATGAGAACGAGTGCCGTCTCGACCTGAGTAAGATGCGATCCATCGTCGAGGATATGCGGTGTCATCACGCCCGCCGCACGCGCCTTTTCGCGCATCTCGTCGACCATTTCATCCAGCGGCGCGCCATGATGGTCGCGCCGTGGGTCCTTTTCATAAGGTATCACGACTTCGCGAACGAAAGTCTCCACCTTGTCTGCGATAGCTTTTGCCCGATCGGTCATTCGTTTTCCCGCTTATAAAGTGCTGAGGAGGTGACCGCCATCGACCTCGATGACGGAGCCGGTCATGTATTGCGATGAATCCGAAGCGAGCAGCAGCAAGGGACCATCGAGATCGTCCAGATTGCCAAGCCTGCGCATCGAGATGCGTTTCACCATGGCCTGCCCGGCGCTGCTTTCGAAGAATTCGGCATTCATTTCGGTCTTGAAGTAACCCGGCGCGATGGCGTTCACCCTGATGCCGTAGCGCGCGAGTTCAAGCGCGGAGACCTTGGTCAGTTGCAGGGCTGCGGCTTTCGAAGCGGCATAAGTCGACACCATGCCGCCCTGCCGGATTCCGAGGATCGAGCCGATATTGATGATCGATCCGCCTGTGCCGCGCGCTTTCATCGCGCGTGCTACGGCCTGGGTCATCAGGAAGACGCCCTTGGCATTGGTGTCGACTACCGCATCCCAATCGTCCTCGCTCATGTCGAGCATGGCGCTTTCGCGCGTGATCCCGGCATTGTTCACGAGGATGTCGACCTGCGAGACGGCATCCGAGATGGACTCGATGCTCGCCGGATTGGTCACGTCGAGGCTGATCGCCTCGGCCCGCCCGCCCGCATCGTTTATGTCCTGGGCGAGAGCGGCCAGCGCCTCGATCCGTCTTGCGCCGATGAAGACCTTGGCACCAGCCTTGGCCAGCACCGTCGCGAAATGCGCGCCCAGCCCGCTTGATGCACCCGTGACGAGAGCCACCTTTCCGTGCAGATCGGCATTTATCTTCGTCATGGATCTCTCTGGCGACCTCTCTGGTATTTCTGGTAGAGTTATGGAACAAGATTGTGGAACAATCAAGGTGCAGGCGTTTATGAGCTTTCTGGACGAAGATGCGCAGGACACGGCCGGTTCCGAACCGGCCGGATCGTCACGCCGGGTCTACATCGGGATTATCAACGAGCTGGAGGCGCGGCGGCTGGTGCCGGGGCAGCGGTTAGCCGAAACCGATCTTGCGCGCCGATTCGAAGTCGGGCGGAACGCCGTGCGCGAGGCTATTCAGCATCTTGCCGCGCGCGGGGTGGTGGACCTCAGCGCCAATCGCTCTCCGGCTATCCGGCAATTGAGCGTGGAACAAAGCCTTGACGTTCTCGAAGTGGCTTGTGCCATGACGCAGCTGCTGGCTTGCAAGGCGGCGGAACGGTTCGATCCGCAGTGCCATGGTCAACAGCTCGACCGGGCATTGGCGGAACTGCAGGACACGGCCCGGCATGACGAGGGCGGGGCGTTTAATCGCGCCCGCCGGCAATTCTATCGCCTGCTCCTGTCGATTGCGGGCAACCACGAACTTCAGCGGCTTTTCCCAGCAGTTGGGATGCATATCATTCATGCGCAGTACGCGTCGCAGCGACTGCAGGATATCCGGCTTGCCGACTACATGCTGATCGCTGCCGCCGTGGCGGAAAACGACATCGACGCTGCACGGACCGCCGCGATCGGGCACACCCGGAACGTGCGCGCCCTGATCGAGAATTCGCAGCTCTAGTGGTAATTCCGGTGGCGTGAAGTCTGGCTGCCTGTGCGGCGGCGTTGGACGGGCTCCGTCCTTTCGACTGCGGTATTATACCGAGCAAGCGGCCATTTAAGGCAGATTCTGGCGAGCCGGTATCGGACTTTGCCTTGCGGGCGCTGATGGAAAGCCTTTAGCTCATGGTGTTCCACGCGATTTCGGCGGGCGATGTCTCGTCCCTTGCGAAATGCGCGCTTCGATAGCTGACCAAGGCAGAGCCACGATGACGACCACCTGCGACAAGTTCTACATCGACGGTGAATGGGTCGCCCCTGCCGCGCCGGGCAAAGTCCAGCCGGTCATCAGCCCCGTCAGCGAAGAGCAGATCGGCACGGTCAGCATGGGCGGGACCGAAGATGTCGAACGGGCGGTATCGGCCGCGCGCCGTGCCTTTCCGACGTTTTCGGCGACCTCTCCCGAAGAACGGGCGCAGATGCTGCAAAAGGTTCTCGCGCTGCTGGAGGAAAGGGCCGAGGATTTCGCACAGGCGATCACGCGCGAGATGGGTAGCGCGATTGCCTTTTCCCGCGCCGGGCAGGTGCCGTTCGGCATCGCGCACGTTCGCGCCGCGATCGAGGTCCTGGCCGATTTCCCGTTCCTTCGCCAGGAAGGGACGACGGCCATCGCGCGTGAACCGATCGGCGTGTGCGGGTTGATTACGCCCTGGAACTGGCCGCTTTACCAGGTCACGGCCAAAGTCGCCCCGGCACTGGCGACCGGCTGCACCATGGTGCTCAAGCCCAGCGAGCTTTCGCCGTTCAGCGCGCAGATGTTCGCGCAAGTCATCGATGACGCCGGCATTCCCGCCGGGGTCTTCAACATGATCATGGGTGGCGGCCCGGATGTCGGCGCCGCGCTTTCGAGCCACCCCGAAGTGGACATGGTGTCCATCACCGGATCGACGCGCGCGGGGATACAGGTGGCGCAGGCCGCCGCGCCGACCGTAAAGCGCGTGACGCAGGAACTGGGCGGAAAATCGCCCAACATCCTTCTGGACGATGCCGATTTCGCGCGCGTGGTTCCGCTTGGCGTCGGGGCTGCACTGCGCAACGTGGGGCAATCGTGCAGCGCGCCGACGCGCATGCTGGTGCCCAAAGAACGTCTTGCCGAAGTCGAGGAAATCGCGGCCGCTGCCGCGCAGGCGATGATCGTCGGCGACCCCGCGGACGAGGAAACGGTGCTCGGCCCTCTCGCCAACCGGCCGCAGTTCGACAAGGTCCAGTCTCTGATCGAAGTCGGCATCGCCGAAGGCGCGCGCCCGATCTGCGGCGGTCCCGGCCGGCCCGAGGGGCTGGAGCGTGGGTTCTTTGCCAAGGCGACCGTGTTCAGCGACGTGACCCAGGACCTGCGCATCGCGCGCGAGGAAATCTTCGGCCCTGTTCTCGTGCTCATCGGCTACGAGGACGAGGCAGACGCGGTCCGCATCGCGAACGACACCTGTTACGGCCTTGGCTCTCATGTGCAGTCGGCCGATCTGGAACGTGCGCGCCGCGTCGCAAGGCAGATCAGGGCCGGGCAAGTCCATATCAATCAACCCGCGTGGAGCGCGCACGCGGCCTTTGGCGGTTACAAGCAATCGGGCAATGGCCGCGAATATGGCGCGTTCGGTTTCGAGGAATACCTCGAGACAAAGGCCATGCTCGGCTATTTTCCCGAATGATCCGCCCGTCCGAAATTTACAGAACGAAGGAACCCTCACAGTGACCGAAACAGCGATACTCGAAACGGGGCGGGACGGGCAGGCCGCTGCGTCGATCAACGATCTGGAAACGCCCTGCCTCGTTCTCGACGTCGACAAGATGGACCGGAACGTGGCCCGCCTGCGCTCGCGGCTTGAGGGGTTCGGAGTATCGCTGCGCCCGCACCTGAAGACCGCCAAGTCGATCGAAGTGGCGCGCCGGGTGATGACATCGAACGAAGGCCCGGCCACGGTATCGACCCTTCGCGAGGCGGAGTTTTTCGCCGCCGCCGGGGTCAAGGACATCATTTACGCAGTGGGTATTGCCCCTGCAAAGCTGCCCAAGATCGCCGAATTGCGGCGCACCGGGTGCGATCTTGCCATCGTGCTGGACACGGTAGAGCAGGCCCGCGCCGTCGCGGACTTTTCGCGTGAGGCAGGCATGGCCATCCCCGCGTTGATCGAGATCGACTGCGACGGGCACCGCTCGGGCGTCCTGCCGCGCGATCGGCAGCGTCTCGTCGATATCGCCGCGGCCCTGACCGACGGGGCTGAGCTTCGCGGCGTCCTTACCCATGCCGGTGCCAGCTATGGCGCGCGGGGGGTAGAGGAACTGCGGCGCGCCGCCGAAGAGGAACGGCAGGCCGTCGTCGACGCCGCCACGATCCTGCGGGAGGCAGGCCACGAATGCCCTGTCGTCAGCATCGGGTCGACGCCGACGGCGCACCATGCCCAGAACCTTGATGGCGTCACCGAAGTGCGCGCCGGTGTTTTCGTGTTCTTCGATCTCGTCATGGCGGGCATCGGCATCTGCGATATCGACGATATCGCCGTCTCTGTGCTGGGCACGGTCATCGGCCACCAGGAAGAGAAAGGCTGGATCCTGATCGATGCGGGTTGGATGGCGATGTCACGCGACCGCGGCACGGCAAAACAGGACGTCGATCAGGGCTATGGCCTGGTCTGCGACATCGAGGGCAAGCCTTACGGCGACCTCATCCTTGCCGATGCGAACCAGGAACACGGCATCATCGCGGTTCGCGAAGGTTCCGATGCGAAGCTTCCCGACCTGAAGATCGGCGACCGGGTCCGCATCCTGCCCAATCACGCCTGCGCAACCGGCGCGCAGCATTCGTCCTATCACGTGGTGCGCGGCGGCAGCGATGCCGTCGAGGCCGAGTGGCCGCGTTTCGGAGGTTGGTGATGGCGACGAAGCACACGATTATCTCGACCGACAAGGCGCCCGCTCCGGCAGGGGCCTATTCGCAGGCGGTTCGCACGGGTCAGACCCTGTATATCTCGGGCCAGCTTCCGATCAGGGCCGACAAGGTGCCGCTGGACGACATGGCGCTGGAAGCACAGGCGCGGCAGGCCCTTGCGAACATGCTGGCGATCCTCGAGGCAGCCGGCGGATCGCCTGCGGACCTCGTGCGCGTCACCGCCTATATCGTAGGGGTCGAGAACTGGCCCAAGTTCAACGGCGTCTATGGCGAGATGCTGGGCGATGCACGCCCCGCGCGAACCGTGGTTCCGGTGCCGGAACTCCACTACGGTTATCTCGTCGAGGTGGACGCGATCGCGACACTTCCCGAAGGGATCTGATCGCGGGCTTCCCTGCAAGGGATCGGGGCGGAAAGGATCGGGTAGGGGCGGTAGATACTGCTCTTGCCCGCCTCGATTTTGAAACAATGCGCCAGTTTCTTCGCAAACTCGCCAATTGTATCGATCATCATGTGCGACATTATGCCTGCGACGTAATATCACCAGACGGAGGCGGATCATGGCAAGCAGTGCAACAATGCCGACAGCGCCGGCAGACTATGTCCCATCGGTGCAGACACCTGCGAAGGTGAAGTCCCGCCTTGCCAATATCGACGCCCTTCGCGGCTTCGTCATGGTCCTCATGCTGCTGGATCATCTGCGCGAAACCTGGTTCGTCAATTACATGGTCGCCGATCCGATCGACGCGGCGACCGTGATCCCCGCGATGGGTTTTGCCCGCTTTGCCGTCAGTTTCTGTGCCCCGATCTTCGTGGCGCTGACGGGGATGGGTGTCTACCTCTACAGCCTCAATCACACGGTGCAGGAAACGACATCGTACCTGGTAAAGCGCGGTGCGCTGCTGATCGTGATCGAGCTGGTCTATCTCTCTCCGCTCTACTGGGGAATCGTGCCGCAGCCGACGTTCTGGCTGCAGGTGATCTGGGCCATCGGCATCTGTATGATCGCGCTCGCCGCCCTGATGCGGCTGCCGCGCCCGGCGCTGATCGCGTTCGGCCTTGCCATCGTCTGCCTGCACAACCTGCTCGACCCGTTCCGGATGAGCGCGGACAACCCGCTCTTCCCGCTCTGGGCGATCCTGTATCAGCGCGACGTGATCCAGTTGCCCTTCGGCTTCGTCGCCAAGACGACGTACCCGATCCTGCCCTGGCTGGGTGTCATTTCGCTCGGCTATGCCGCAGGGGCCTGGTTCCGCCCGGACTATTCGGCAGAAAAGCGCAATCGCAACTTGCTGATGCTGGGTTTCGGCATGATCGCGGCCTTCATCCTGCTGCGCCTGCTCAACGTCTATGGCGACAAGCCCTGGTTCATGACCGAAGGCAATTCGGTGCGCAGCGTCATCAGCTTCATTTCGATGACGAAGTATCCGCCCTCGCTGCTGTTCCTGCTGCCCACGCTGGGCGGCGGCGCGCTGCTGCTGGTGTGGTTTGAAAAGATCGATGGCAGCATGTTGATCCGCACGCTGGCGCCCTTTGGCGCGGCTCCGATGTTCTTCTACCTGCTGCACCTCACCGTGCTGCGCATTCTCTATCACAGTGCGCTGGCGTTCTATGGCCCGAACAACGGCAACGCCTACATGTTCGACAACTACCACTGGGTGTTCCTGTGGTACCCGATCATGCTGGTCGTGCTCTACTTCCCGACCGTCTGGTACGCCGGGTTGAAGCGTCGCCGCCGCGATATCGCCTGGCTCAAGTATTTCTGACGACATGGCGCGCGCCTGCCCGGCGCGCGCCGACTTTTTCGCGGCCCGGTGTGATCTTCACCGATCCATCAGCACCGCGCGCCTGCCATGCCTTCACAGGAGATAAGTGTGACCACGACCACCGATTGTCCGACTTTCGTAGACCTGATCGCCCGTTCCAGCGGGACGGCACCAGCCGCCGATCCGTTCAACAGCGGTGCGCGCACCCTTGATGTAAAGGCCGGTCCCTGCCGCGTCATGGCGATCGCGCTCGATGCGGGCAGCGGCGAATCCGATGCCCTGGATGCCGATACTTTCGTGCTGGTGACGGACGGCGCGGTGCGCCTTTCCGGCGCCGACGGGACGGTCGATCTGGCCAAGGGCGAAAGCGCGGTCATCGCGCGCGGCACGCCGTTTTCGTGGGAGGCACAGGTGCCGGTCTCGATCATCGGCATGGCCTATCCCGATGGCGAGGGCGGGGCGGCGCAGATCATGGCGATCGACAACGACGCCGTGCTCAATCCGTCGAACCCGCCGTCGGATGAAGTCCTGATTTCCGAAAGGCCCTCTTGCCGTTCGAACAACCATTTCCTGTCCGCCGATGGCCAGTTCAGCTGCGGCGTGTGGGATTCAACGCCCTACACACGCAAGCCGATCTTTTTCCGCCACACCGAACTCATGCACTTGCTGGACGGTGAGATCGTCTTCGTCGACGCGGCGGGCACGTCGGCAACGTTCCGGAAAGGCGATACCCTGATTATCGAACAGGGCGCTGAAGTTTCCTGGGACAGCCAGGTCGACGTCGGCAAGATCTACGCGACGTTCAAACCCGCGGCCTGAGCCGCGTCGGTTCGGACCAAGCCGAACAGGCATCAGCCAGGGGCGCCGCCAAGCGTCCCTGGCTTTTTCGTGTCAGAGACCGCCGATTTCGAGCGGAGAGCCGTCGACCAGGCGCGACAGGCGGAAGGGTGTCGGGTCGACGCAGGGTTCGTCGTCCACCAGCAACTGGGACGCCAGCATGCCGATTCCCGGCCCCATGCCGAAACCATGGCCCGAACAACCCGCGGCCAGGACAAGGCCCTCGACCTGATCGACCTTGGAAATGACCGGGACCGCATCGGGCGAACAATCGACCAGCGCGCCCCACGCGCCTTCCATCTCGACATCGGCGAGCTGCGGAAACGTGGCGCGTACGTTCGCCATGATCTTGCGGACCAGCCATTGCTGCGGCGCGGGGTCGAGCACGCGGGTGCGTTCGAAGACCGTCTCGTCGTTGCGTAGCAGGGAGAGCAGCGATTCCGGCCCGGTCACGAACGAAGGGCCGACAGCCAGCCGGACGTTCTTCAGCCGCTTCATGAACTGGGGCAGGAATTCGCGCGAATAGCGCATGCCCTGCGGCGTCAGGTCGATGGTTGCCTTGCCGCTGATCGCCATTGTGTAACTGCCGTCCAGACGACGCGTCATCGCGAAATCGGGCGCATAGAGGCACGAGCCGACATCCTCGGTCGGCTTGGTGCGGATCGCCGTCTGACGCACGCCCGCCTGCGGAAAGCTGATGCCATGCGGGCGCAGGAAGCGCGATGCCCAGGCACCGGCCGCGCACAATACGGCGTTCGCCTTGATCAGGCCCTTTTCGGTGTGAACGCCGGTGATCCGGCCATTGGTGATGTCGAGCGAGCGCGCGGCGCAGTTCTGATGGATCGTCGCGCCATGCTTTCGCGCGCCAAGCGCGATGGCGGGGGCCGCAAGCGCGGGTTCGGCCTTGCCGTCGTTGGGCGAGGAAACGCCGCCGATCCATTTGCGCGGACCTTCGGGAATGTATTGCCGGATTTCCTCCGCGCTCAGGATTCGGGTTTCGACACCGTTTTCCAGGCCGAACGGGGTCCACTCGGCCCAGGCGGCAAGCTGTGCCTCGTTGTCGGTCGCGTAATAAAGGCCGCAGCGGCGAAAGCCGACGTCGTCGTCCAGTTCGGCCGAAAATTCATCCCACAGCCGCATCGCCACGGATGAAATCGCCATTTCGCGATAGTCGCGATTCTGCTGGCGGCACCAGCCCCAGTTGCGGCTGGATTGTTCGCAGGCCACGTGCCCCTTTTCGATCAGCGCGACCGAATGGCCGCCCCGCGCAAGGAAATATGCCGCCGAAACACCGACTATGCCGCCGCCGACGATGACGACGTCGACGGATTCGGGAAGGTGTTCGTCGCTGGCAATGCGTTCGACATAAGGTGACATCGTCTCTGGCCTCGACCAATCGTTCAGTACGGTTCATCGGACATTCCACCATCGCCCCGGCAGGTTATGTCGAAGATGCTCCGAAATACGTCGATTTCATGCGATTTGGTGCCCAGATCCGGTCATCGGCAAGGGGCAGGCCCTCTTTCGGCCCGTGTGATACGCCCATTTCCCCCGCGCGTGGGGGAAGGGGGAATGATGGCGCCTACCCTCAAATTCTCACGGGAAAAGCTGCGTCGGCGGCTGGCGCGAGGAGGGCGGATCGTCGCGGAAATGCCAAGCAGTGAACACATTACAATATTTCCTGCTGCGGCGCTGCGCAGATTTGATGAATATGGCGACCGGGAACCATCACACTTGCAAGGTGGATAGAGCAGCCGGTCGCCAGGCCGTGGCCCTTGCGCAATCGTGCAGGGGCGTTGGACGGGCGAACGACAAGCCGGGACCGTGAGCCCGGTGGATCGCCAAGCAGAGGGATTTTGGCCGAATGGTTGAAAACGCGGAGCCAACGACAACCGGCGACCTTGCCCTGTCCGTGCGCGATCTTACCGTCGCGCTGCCGAAGGGCATGGACCGGCTCTACGCGGTCGAGAACGTCTCCTTCGATCTTCAGCGCGGCAAGATCCTGTGCATCATCGGGGAATCGGGTTCCGGCAAGTCGGTCTCGGCCAATGCCATCATGGGGCTGCTGCCCAATGCGCTGCGCGTGCAGTCGGGCAGCATCGTGCTTGACGGCGTCGACGTCACAACTTCGCCGCCGCATGTCCTGCGCGATCTGCGCGGCCGGGTCGCTTCGATGATCTTCCAGGACCCGCTTTCCGCGCTCAACCCCCTGATGACCGTGGGTGCGCAGATCGAGGAAGTGATGGCGGCGCACGATGTCGGCACACCGCAATCGCGGGCCGAGAAGGCATTGTCGTTGCTGCGCGAGGTGAACCTGCCCGATCCCGAGGTGATGATTCACCAGTACCCGTTCCGCCTTTCCGGCGGACAGCGCCAGCGCGTGATGATCGCGATGGCGCTGGCTCTGGAACCGGCGGTGCTGATCGCGGACGAGCCGACCACCGCGCTCGACGTGACGACGCAGGCACAGATTCTCGAACTCATTCGCGAAATCCAGCAGCGCAAGGGCATGAGCGTGATGTTCATCACCCATGACTTCGGCGTCGTCGCCCAGATCGCGGACGATGTCGTGGTGATGGAAAAGGGCCACATCGTTGAACGGGGCAGCGCGCAGCAGGTGCTGAACGCGCCCGAACATCCCTATACCAAACAGCTGATCGCCGCCGTCCCGAAGATGCGCCGCGACGACCGCGAAACCGACGCGCCGGCAACGGGCGTTTCGCAATTGCTGGAAGTCGAAGGGCTGACCAAGACTTATCGGACCGCGCGCGGCATGTTCCAGCCGCCCCGCATCGTGAAGGCGGTGAACGACATTTCCTTCGATCTTGCGCCGGGACGCACGCTGGGCGTCGTCGGGGAATCGGGTTCGGGCAAGTCGTCGCTGGGCCGCGTGCTGATGAAGCTGCTCGACAACGAAGGCGGCTCGATCCGTTTCGAGGGGCAGGAGATCGCGGGCCTTTCGGAAAAAGCGTTCAAGCCGCTGCGCACGAAAATCCAGATGATCTTCCAGGACCCGTTCGCATCGCTGAACCCGCGCGCGACCATCGGTTACAGCCTGACGGTCGGACCGATCGCGCACGGCATGTCCAAGGCCGAGGCGCGGGAACAGGCGAAAGCGCTGCTCGAACGCGTCGGCCTTAACGCCAGCGCCTACGACCGGTATCCGCACGAGTTTTCCGGCGGCCAGCGTCAGCGTGTCGGCATTGCCCGCGCGTTGATGTTCAGGCCCAAGCTGCTCATCGCGGACGAGGCTGTGTCGGCGCTCGACGTGTCGATCCAGGCCCAGATCCTGGAACTGCTTCAGGAAATCCAGCGTGAAACCGGCGTGGCGATGATCTTCATCACCCACGACTTGCGCGTGGCAAGCCAGATCTGTGACGAAATCGCGGTCATGCAGAAGGGCCAGATCGTCGAATACGGGCCGCCTTCGCAGATCTTCATCGCGCCCCGATCCGAATACACACGCGAACTGGTGGCCGCCATTCCGGGCCGCGCCAGCGACCTTGCAGAAGCCGCGCAGGCAGGAAGCGTTCGATGACCGATACGAGCATGAAACAAGGGATCGGCCGGCGCGGCGTGCTGGCGGCGCTGGCCGTGGGCGGCGGCGGGATCATCGCGTATAATCTGCTGGGCAAGCCGGACGCGGATACCGCATCGGACGGGACGAATGCCGCGCGCGTGTCGCGGCGCGACCTTGATGAAGTCGTCGTCGGCCTGTCGCAGGAACCGACCGTTTTCAACCCGTTGATGGTCCATTCCGAGGCCGACGACGGGGTTCTGTTTTCCGTCTTCGACGCGCTCGTTCGGATGGACCCGCAGGGTCGTCTTCAGCCCAATCTGGCGGCGGAAGTTCCCAGCCTTGAAAACGGCGGCATTTCCGCCGACGGCCTCAACTGGCGGATCAAGCTGCGCGATGACGTGCGCTGGCACGATGGCCGTCCGTTTACGGCAGAGGACGTGAAGTTCACGCTGGAGCTGATTGTCAATCCCGATTTCCGCGCCTGGCGCACGTCGGGCCACTCGCTGGTGCGCGACATCACGGTCGTTTCGCCGACCGAGATCACCTGGCGCATGGAAGAGCCGTTTGCGCCCTACCTGTCGTTCCTGTGCGAAACCTTCATCGTGCCGCGTCACGTATTCGATGGGGCGGACGACCTCAATTCCATCCCCTTCAATCAGCATCCTGTGGGCACCGGTGCGTTCAAGTGGGGCGTGCGTGTTCCGGGCGATCACCTGGAACTCGTCGCCAACGAGGAATACTTTGGCGAGGGCCCGTATCTCGACCGCCTGATCTTCAAGTACATTCCCGACATCACCGTGCTCTACACCCAGTTCAAGAGCGGCGGGATCGATATGGTGGGCCAAGTCTACATCTCGCCCGACAACTACAAGGAAGCGAGCAAGCTTCCGGGCAAGGTGGTCGAGCCTGTCCTGTCGTCATCGGTCGAATCGTTCTACCTCAACCTCGGCCGGCCGCAGTTCCGCGAACTGGCCGTGCGCCGCGCGCTCTATCACGCGCTGGACCGGCGCTCGATCATCGATTCGCTTTACGACGGCGTACCCGAGGCGACCGAGACCTTCATGCCGAAGCAGTCGTTCTTCTATAATCCGAACCTGCCCGAACATCGCTTCGACCTTGCCGAGGCGCGCCGACTTCTGGACGAGGCAGGCTGGGTTCCGGGCAGCGATGGCATCCGCGCCAAGAACGGGGTGCGCCTGTCGTTCGAAAACTCGACGACGTCGGGCGACCACTTGCGCGAAATGGCGCAGCAATACATCCAGCAGACCTTCCGCGAGATCGGGGTCGAGATCACCATCGCGAACCTGCCATCTGCAGTGATGTGGGGCGATTTCTGGACGCAGTCGGAATTCGATTCCGTGCTCGTCGGCAGTACCTACCTGATCGGCGGAGATCCCGACGCGACCAACCGCCTGCACAGCCGGTCGATCAATGTTCAGGGCGGCAGCGGATCGAACAACGCACAGTACAAAAACGCGCGGGTCGACGCCTTGCTCGACAAGGGAGCACGCACTTTCGATCAGGAAGAACGCCGCGCGATCTATTTCGAGGTGCAGGAAATCGTGCGTCACGACCTGCCGCTGCTGCCGATCTTCCAATACCGCAACGTGTTCGGGCGCGATGCCGACATCAAGGGCTTTGAGGCCAACAGCAATACACGCACCGAATCGTGGCACGCCGCGGGCTGGTATCTGGCCGACGGCAACCGCAAGCCCGATGGCGACGCGGCCGCGCCCTCCAGCCAGACCAAGAAGGAGGGTTGAATGCTGCGCTTCCTGCTCAATCGCCTCGTGCAGATCGTCATCCTTCTGGTGATCGTCTCACTGATCGGATTCTTCATCCTGAACCTCATCCCCGGCGGCCCCTTGGCGCAATATGCGCTGGACCCCGGCATGACGGCGGACGACATGGAGCGTCTGAAGGAACAGCTTGGGCTCAACCGCCCGATCTGGGTCCAGTACCTCGACTGGGCCTGGCGCCTGGTTCAGGGCGACTGGGGGCATTCCTTCCGTGACGGTGCATCGGTGCTCGACGTGATTGCCCGGCACGTTCCGGCGACCTTGCTGCTGATGGGATCATCGACCGTGATTGCGATCGGTATCGGCACCTGGGTCGGCATTCGCGGGGCGACGCACCGTTATTCCACATTCGACAACGTGGCGACGATCGCCGCGATGGTCGCGCTGTCGATCCCGACGTTCTGGTTCGGCCTTGTCGGCATCTACATATTCTCGCTGCAGCTCGGCTGGCTGCCGGCGGGCAACATGTATTCTGTCGGTGACCAGTCGGTGCTGGACTACCTGCACCACCTGATCATGCCGAGCATCGTGCTGGCGCTGGTCCATATCGCGATCTGGAGCCGGTACATGCGCACCGCGACGCTGGACGTGATGAACCAGGATTTCGTCAAGACCGCGCGTGCCAAGGGGTTGAGCGAGCGGCGCATCCTGATGAAGCACATCGTCGGTAATGCGCTGCTGCCGATGATAACGCTGGCCGGGATGCAGCTTCCTGCCCTTTTGACGGGCGCGCTGGTGACCGAAACGGTGTTCACCTGGCCGGGCATGGGCCGCCTGTTCCTCGATTCTGTCAGTTACGGTGATTATCCCGTGGTCATGGGCCTGCTGATGTTTTCGGCCGTCCTCGTCATCTTCGGCAACCTCCTGGCCGACATCGCGGTCGCGATCGTCGATCCGCGCATCCGGTTGAGCTGATCATGAGCGCACAGACCATCACCACGCCCCCTCCCGAAAGGAACGAGCCGATGACCGCCGTTGCAGCCCCTGAGCAACAGGCCCGTTGGTGGGAAAGCCGTACGGCGCGCAAGTTCGCGAACCATCGCCTTGCGCTTCTGGGCCTTGCGATGATCACGATCCTGACGCTTGCCTGTTTCCTCGGGCCGGTGTTCCTGTCGCACGATCCGCTGTGGATCGATCTTGGCGTGCGGTTCACCCCGCCGCTGACCGACGGGTTCCTGTTCGGAACCGATCCGCTGGGCCGCGACATGCTGGCCCGGTTGCTCATGGCGGGCAGTGTTTCGCTGCTCGTCGCGTTTTCGGCGATGTTCATGTCGACGCTGCTGGGCACGTTCGTCGGGCTTGTCGCGGGATACCGGGGCGGCTGGATCGGTGCTGCGCTGATGCGCATGGTCGATGGCTTCCTGGCGTTTCCCTCGATCTTCCTGCTGCTCGCGCTTGCAGCCGCACTGAAGCCCACGCCCACGATGGTCACGATCATCATCGCCATTACCGGCTGGATGGAAGTGGCCCGCATCGTCGAAGCCGAAGTGCGATCGTTGCGCGAACGCGAATTCGTACAGGCAGGACGCATGCTCGGCCTTGGCAACTGGCACATCATGGTGCGCGAAATCCTGCCCAACGCGATGGGCCCGATCATCGTTGCGGCAACGCTTACCGTGGCCCGCGCCATCCTGCTCGAAGCCTACATCAGCTTCCTGGGCTATGGCATTCAGCCCCCGCTGCCCAGCTGGGGCAACATGCTGGGCGGCGCACAGCAGTACCTCGCCACCGCACCGTGGCTGGCGATCATCCCCGGTGTCGCGATCACGATCGCGGTGACCAGCTTCAACTTCGTCGGCGACGGCCTGCGCGACGCGCTGGACGTGCGCGACGACAAGGCCTGAGGGCTTCGGGCCCGAGCAGATCGGGCCCGATCCCAGCCGCAACCCGAATTCAAGGCGACCCATGACCCAATCCACGCCCTCCGCCCCCGTCTCCAACAAGGTCGTTCCGATGACGGCCGCGCACCTGCCGCAGGCGCTTGCGCTGTCGCAGGCAGTGAAGTGGCCCTACCGTCTGGAAGACTGGCAAGTCGCCTTCGAACTCGGCAATGCCTACGCGGTCGAACAGGATGGCGAACTTGTCGCCACGGCGCTGTGGTGGCCTTATGAACCGGACTATGCCTCGACCGGGATGATCATCGTTGCCGACAAGGCGCAGCGCCAGGGCATCGGCGCATTGCTTATGAAGGCGATGCTGGACGATGCCGCCGGGCGGAACATCATCCTCAATTCCACGGCCGAGGGCGAGGTGCTCTACACCCGCAACGGTTTCGTACCCTATGACGCGGTGCTGCAATTCCAGGACGTCCTGGCCGCGGCACCCGCGACCGATGCTTCTGTTCCGCTTCGCGCGATGACGGCGGCGGACCGCGATGCCGTTCTGGCGATCGATCGCGAAGGGTCCGGAATGGGCCGTAGCGCGATGGTCGACCGGCTTTGCGCCGATGGCGACGTTCTGGTCGTGGACCGGGACGGCGCGGTCAGCGGCTATGGCATCGTGCGCCGGTGGGGCCGCGGGGTCGTGGTCGGCCCGGTTATCGCCCGCGACGAAACCGATGCGAAGGCGCTGATCGGCGCGCTTGCGGCGGACCATGTCGGCACATTCGTCCGCATCGACGTGACCGAAAGCTGCGGTCTGGGTTCCTGGCTGGAAACGCTGGGCCTGCCGCAGGTTGGCCGGGTCATCACGATGGCGCGCGGGCAACGCCCGCAGCCCGGTCCGGCGGCGACTCTGTTCGCGCTATCCAACCAGTCGCTGGGATAGCCGCATTTCCTGCCGCCCGGCGGGCGATGTTCCGAAAAGGGGGCGAAAAAGGCGAGAATGTTCTTCGGGCACCCCTATCGACAGGTGAAAAGCCGGTAACAGCCCGAATAATCTACGGCTCAGTTCAAAACGCGAAAGGTAAACAGGTCGATGTTCAGGCCCAAGTATATAACCTTCGACTGCTACGGCACGATTATCAACTTTGCCATGGGCCCCACGGCTCGTGAAGTTTTTGCCGATCGTGTCAGCGCGGAAGAGATGGATGCATTCGTCGAATCCTTCCGTGGATACCGGTTGGATGAAGTCCTCGGGGCGTGGAAGCCGTTCTACGATGTCGTCGCCAACGCGGTGGCGCGCACCTGCAAGAAGCACGGCGTGACCTGCACCAAGGAAGACTTCGACGTGTTCTACAACGCGATCCCGACGTGGCAGCCGCATAGCGACGCTCCGGGGCCGCTGGCCCGCGTGGCGGAAAAGATCCCGCTCGTCATCCTCTCGAACTCGATGATCGACCTCATCCCGCACAGCGTGAAGAACATCGGCGTGCCGTTCCACGCGGCGCTGACCGCCGAAGAAGCGCAGTGCTACAAGCCGCGGATGGGCGCGTTCGAATTCATGTTCGACAAGCTTGGCTGCGGCCCGGAAGACATCATGCACGTGTCGTCCAGCCCGCGTTACGACCTGATGACGGCCTATGACCTTGGCATCGCCACGAAGGTCATGGTGACTCGCGGGCACGAGCCCAAGGTCGACGGCTACGACCTCAACTTCATCAAGGATTTCAGCGAACTGCCGGGGCTGGTCGGTCTCTGATCCACCTTCTCGGCTGGACCCGGTAACAACGGCGGGCGGCACTTGTGCAAGGCAGGTGCCGCCCGTTTCGTTTTGGCCGTTTCGTTTTCGTGGTGGCTCTAAACGGCGCCCGCCGGATTGCTGAGGCCGATGATCGCGACGAGGGCGAAGATCCCCACGGCGCAGGACGCCTCGAGCAAGAGCGAGGTGCCCAGCCGCCCGGCGGAACCCGGCGCGCCCGCTTCGTAAGCAGGGGTCAGTTTCCAGCGGTTGACCGCTGCAAAGGCCAGCATGGCGGCGAACAGGCCCAGCTTGACGATCAGCAAGAACGACCATGTGCTGGACCATGCAAATCCGTGCTGTGCGATTAGCCAGCCGTTGACCGTGCCGGTCACGGCCAGGGTGGCGACGATCACGGTCCCCGTGGCGGCAAAGGCGCGAAGGCGGGAGACCAATGTCACTCGTCCCGCGCCGGAGCGGATGAGCGATGCCAGGAACACGATCAGCGCGCCGAACCAGACCGCCGCGGCCAGCAGGTGGATCGCGTCGAACAGGCGCTGGACATGGCCCGTCATGCCTTCGGCCGCGCCGGGGTGCCCGGTCCAGACCCCGGCGATCGGAATTGCCGCCGCGATCAGGCCCAGGATCAGCGTTCGCGGCAGGAACGCCGCGGCCAGCAAGACGCCGATAGCGGCGGCCAGCCTTACGTCTAACACCGTGCCTATCGGAGTCGCCCCCGCGACGGCGGAGAACATTTCATAATCGAGGTCGCCCAGCGGCAGTGCGGCCATCGCCGCGACACTGGCGGCGGCCCACCATGCCGCGATGGCGGCCGCCGCGATCGCGCCTGCCGCCATGGCAAGGCGCAGTCCCTTGCCAGCCTCGACAGTGCCTGAAATGCGCAAGTAGAGGGGGATCCCGGCCAGTCCCAGCGCCACGACATAAAGCGCGGCGCGAGCCAGAACGACGTTCGTATCATCCATACCGAGACCCCCGACCCATTACTTCACCTTGAAGCTGTACTTGCCCTCGATGCGATGCTGATCGGCGGCAACCGCATGCCACTTCAGATCGTAAGTGCCCGCCGGAAGCGCGCGGGGCAGGACCACCGTCATTGTCTTGTCGGTCACTTCGGTCTTGAAACCCTTTACCGGCATCGGCTTGTGGTTCGCCATTCCGGGCATGCCGGTCATCGTGATTTCAACGCCGGAGATCGGCCCGACCAGCGTTTCGGAGAACGTGAGCGTTAGCTTTGTCGGCTTTGCAACGGTCGATTCCGCCTTGGGGTCGGCGGCGACCAGTCGCGGGTGGGCATAGGCCGAAACCGGGGCGGCAAGCGCGGCCAGCATGGTAAGGGCAGAGATGATGGACTTCATCGGATATTCCTTCGTCAGCGGTTCCGGCGGTACGATCTGGGCCGGCCATGCTTGATGATACGCGGTGCAAGGCGCTATCCCTTGAAATACTTTCGGGCTTCCGGCGGGCCGCCTGCATGAGGGATCGGGGTGCGGCGTGCGTATGACTGGATGAATATGACAGAGATGACAGAGAGCCAGGACAATGGATAGGATCGATACCATGCTCGCATCGCTGCGCGACGAGAGCGTTCCGGCCGGGCTGTCGCAGATCGACGGCGCGGTCATGGACGGCCTCGGCACGGTGCAGGAGCAGGCCTTTTCGCGCCGCGCGCTGACGCTGGCTGCCTGTATCGCGGCCAGCGCGGGTCTTGCACTTGGCCTTGATGGCGGATCGCCGGCGGCGGCCGAACCGTTGCTGGCGATGCCGGTGTCCGCGCCCTCGCACCTGCTGAACGGTTGATGCGCGGCCTGTCGCGTTATGTCACGGTAGCGCTCGTCGCGGTCGTCGCGGCGCTTGCCGCGCTGTGGATCGCGCAAGGCCTGCCGCGCGAAGAGGCAGCGAACGGCGGCCGCCTGCACGCGATCATGCACGAACAGCTGGACCTCGACCCCGGACAGGAAAAACAGATCCACGCGCTGGAGACGAGTTTCGCGCAGAAGCGCGAGACGCTGGAGGCCGAACTGGCCGCGGCAAACCGCGATCTGGCCAAGGCGGTGGCGAACGAACACGCCTATGGCCCCGCGGTGGAGCGCGCGGTCGATCGATCGCACATGGCGATGGGCGAACTGCAGAAGGCGACGCTCAGCCATGTCTTTGCGATGCGGGCCATCCTGCGTCCAGACCAGGCGCAGGTATACGACGAAGCCGTGGCCGAGGCCCTGACCCAACCCGCGCAAGACTAACGCCATCGTGGCCGATCCGCCCGAAGATACGCCGCCCGCATATGCCGACGACGGCGAAGCGGCGGCGGCAGCCATGCGCGGGCAGCAGGCGGCCTATAGCTGGCTGATGGACCGTCATCGCACAGCCGTCTTCCGGTTTGCCCGCGGACAGGTCGGTGACGAGGACGAGGCGCTCGACATCACGCAGGAATGTTTCGTGGCCGCCTTTGCCGCCCTGCGCCGATACGATCCGTCGCGGTCGTTTCGCACGTGGCTGCTGGCCATCGCGGTCAACAAGTGCCGCGACTGGGCCAGACGGCGGGCCGTCCGGCGCTTTTTCACCTTTGCGGCACCGCTGAACGAGGCCATGCCGGTCGCCGACACCGCGCCCGACCCGGAAAGCGCGGCGGCGTCGAACGAGGGCGTCAGGCGCATCCGCGAGGCACTGGCCGCATTGCCTGCAAACCTTCGCGAACCGCTCGTCCTCTGTACGATAGAGGGGATGAGCCAGGCCGAGGCCGCCGAGGTACTGGGCATCAACCGCAAGGCGGTCGAAACGCGCATCTATCGCGCCCGTGCGAAGCTTTCCGAAACGATCGGCTGAAGAATGATGTCGCATCGGTGAGGGATCGCGACCGAAGGCCCGTATAGAAGGGCATGACCTGCCCCGATTCCCTCAGCCGCCGCCGTTTCATCGCTGGTTCGGGCGCGCTTGCCGCCGCGCTTGGCAGCGGCGCGTTGTTTCCCGCATGGGCCCGCAACGGCACGCACGGCATGACCGCGACCAATATGCCTGAAGTGCTTTCGGGTGAGGATATTGCGCTTACCATCGGGAACAGCCGTTTTTCGACCGCGGGCCGCACGGGCCATGCCATCACCGTCAACGGAACGCTGCCTGCGCCGCTGATCCGCCTGCGCGAGGGGCAGAACGTGCGGCTGGCGGTGACCAACACGCTGGACGAACAATCCTCGATCCACTGGCATGGGCTGCTGCTGCCCTTCGATATGGACGGAGTGCCCGGGGTCAGCTTTCCGGGCATCGATGCGGGCGAAACCTTCGTCTACGATTTCCCGCTGATCCAGTCGGGTACTTACTGGTATCACAGCCATTCGGGCATGCAGGAAGCGATGGGGCTTTACGGGCCCATTGTCGTCGATCCGGCCGATGGCGCGCGCGATTATGACCGCGAACACGTCCTTGTCCTGTCCGATTTTTCGACCATGCATCCGCACGAACAGCTCCGCCGGCTGAAAGTGATGGGCGGATATTTCAATCAGCAGCGCCAGACCATCGCCGGCCTTTTGGCGGGCGAGGGGCAGGACCTGGCTGAACGGCTGGAATGGGCGCAGATGCGCATGGACCCGACCGACATTTCCGACGTCACAGGCGATACCTACACTTATCTGGTCAACGGCCATTCGAGCATGGAGAACTGGACCGGCATATTCCGGCCGGGTGAGCGGGTGAAGCTGCGCATCATCAACGCATCGTCGATGACGAATTTCAATTTCCGCCTGCCCGACCTGCCGATGACGGTGGTTGCCGCCGATGGGCTGGCGGTAAAGCCGGTCGAGACCGACGAATTGCAGATCGCCATTGCCGAGACCTACGACGTCGTCGTCACCCCGCGCGAGGAAGCGCACGGCATCATCGCCGAGGCCATCGACCGCAGCGGGCAGGTCCGTGGCACCCTGGCCACCCGCGTGGGACTGGCCGCACCGATCCCCGAAATCCGCAAGCGCCCGCTGCTGACGATGCGCGACATGGGGATGGACATGTCCGGCATGGACATGGGCGATACGCTCGACCTCAGCCAGCCCGACAGCGGGGCGATGGATCATTCGTCGATGTCGATGCGCGACCCCTCGGTCGCGCCCGAAGTGAAGATGGGGCCGGGCGTCGCCTCGCTTTCGCCGATGCCGGTCGACCGGCTGGGCGATATTCCCACCGGGCTGGAAGACGTGGGCCACCGCGTGCTGACATATGCGCAGCTGCGTTCCGCAGAGCCCAATCCCGATCCGCGCGTGCCAAGCCGCGAGGTCGACCTGCACCTCACCGCGAACATGGAACGGTACATGTGGTCGATCAACGGTGAGGATTTCAGCAATAGCCCGCCGCCGATCCCGTTCCGGTTGAACGAAAGGGTCCGCGTCAACCTCATCAACGATACGATGATGCCGCACCCGATCCACCTGCACGGCCATTTCTTCGAACTGGTCTCGGGCGAACCGGGCGACCGCGTGCTGAAGCATACCGTGAACGTGCTTCCGGGCGGCAAGGCATCGTTCGACCTGACGGCTGATGCGGTGGGCGACTGGGCATTTCACTGCCACATGCTGCTGCACATGCATTCCGGGATGATGCGTGTCGTCACCGTCCGCGACGAGGGGGGAGATGGCTGATGCGCCTGATCGCAACGCTCGCCAGCGCCAGCCTTGCCGCTATCGCCGCTCCGGCGACGGCGCAGGACCACTCGACGATGGATCACGGCGAGATGGACCACTCGCAAATGGACCATGGCGAGATGGATCACTCGACGATGGACCACGGTGAGATGGATCACTCGACGATGGATCACGGTGCCCTCGATCTATCCGCGATGGATCGCACAAATCCGGCGGACGAAACCGTGGAAAGCGTCGATCACGGCGCGATGGATCATTCCATGCATCACGGCATGGAAATGCCGACCGTTCCCGACCAGCCGGGCGACGCGCCCGCGCCGCTGCCTCCGACCGATCATGCCGCCGATGCGATCTTCGGGGCCGACGTCATGGCCGCATCGCGCGATCACCTTTACAGCGACATGGAATTCACCCGCCTCTTCATCGGGTTCGATCTGCTCGAATATCGGGTGGCAGACGGGCCGGACGGTTACGTGGTCGAGGGCAGTGCCTGGTATGGCGGCGACATCGACCGGGCCGTCCTGACATGGTCGGGCGAAGGCGAGTTCGGCGAAGCGCCCGAAACGGCCGAGCTGCAGGCCTATTGGCGCCACGCGTTGAACCCGTGGTTCAACCTTCAGCTTGGTGCGCGCCACGACATCCGGCCCGACCCGGAACGCACGTATGCCCTGATCGGGATAGAGGGTCTTGCGCCCTACTGGATCGAGGCGGATGCGCAGGCCTTCGTCTCCGACAAGGGTGACGTCCATCTGCGCGGCAAGGCGATGCACGACATGCGCATCACGCAGCGGCTAGTTTTCGAACCGGAGGTCGAGGTCGACGTCGCTTTGCAGGACGTGCCCGAACTGGGCATCGGCGCAGGGTTGGATTCGTTCGAACTGTCGGGCCGCTTGCGGTATGAGATCGAACGCAATTTCGCGCCCTATGTCGGTGTGTCTTGGGAACGCAAGGTCGGCGGCAGCGCCGATTTCGCCCGCGAAGAGGGTGAGAATCCTTCGCGCGTCACACTTCTTGCAGGGCTGCGTTTCTGGTTCTGAACGAAGTATCGGAAGCAGGCGCGATCCCGGCACAAAAATGTGGTCACAAGATCGAGAAACGGTAACATCTGCCCGACGGCTATGCCAATTTGGGCGGATGAGGAACATCTGCATCGCATTGTCCGCCGCCCTTTGTGTCCAGGCCGCACCGGCCATGGCCCAGGCGATTTCGGTCGAAGTCGACCGTTTCGAATTGCAGGCGGGGGAGGGGGACGATCCTTTCCTCTTCGATTCCACCGCCTCGATCGGCTCGGACAGCGTTGCCGCGGTATTCAAGGCCGAAGGCGGGCATGAGGACAGCCGTCTCGACGTGCAGGAAGTCGAAAGCAAGGCGATGATCGCCTTCATGCCGACGGATGGCACGACCCTTATGGCAGGTGTCAGGCACGACTTTCGCCGTGGAAGCGACCTGACCTTTGCGACCCTTGCGATCGAGCAGTCGCTCGGTTCGCTGCTCGAAGGGGAGCACTATCTCTTCCTGTCCGAAGACGGTGATGTGACCGGCGCGGCGCAGGTTCTGGCGGGGCTTCCGGTCATGCCGTCGCTGACGCTCGAGCCGCGTTTTGTGGTCAGCTGGTCGGCACAGGAAATCGCCGAAGAGGACACCGGAAGCGGCGTCACCGACGTCGAACTTTCAGTGCGCCTGCGACAGGCCATCGGGCCGATCTTCAACGTCTATGTCGGCGCGATGCATGAACGTCTTGTCGGCAATACCCGCGACATTGCCCGTGCCAACGGGGATCGCGCAAACGTCACGCGCGCCCTTGTCGGTGCGGGCCTATCGTTCTGAGCGACGCTCCCGATCGACAAAACTGAGGTTCATGCCGAATTGGCGGGCGAAACGACAGATCATGTTGCGCGGCAGATGGCATCGGCCATCACATTGTCATGCCTGACGGCTCTACCAACCGCGAGAATTCGGATTCGCCATGAACCCTGAGATCAAACGCATAGCCAGTGACGAAACCCTTCCCGAGGCGGCGGATGTCGTCGTCGTCGGGGGCGGGATTATCGGTACCTGTGCGGCGTACTACCTGGCCCGGCGCGGTCATTCGGTGGCGCTTCTCGAAAAGGGCTATCTCGGCTGCGAACAGTCCAGCCGGACCTGGGGCTGGTGTCGCCAGCAGAACCGCGACCGCCGCGAAATGCCGCTTGCCGGATTGTCGTTGCGGTTGTGGGACGCTTTCAACGAAGAGATCGGGCAGGACGTCGGCTTCCGGCGCACGGGCCTGATCTACGCGACCGATGACGAAAAGCAGCTTGCCGAATGGGCCGCGTGGCGCCCCATAGCGGAGGAGTTCGAGGTCAACACTTATATGCTCACCGCCAGCCAGGCGGCAGAGCGCATCCCGGAAAACCGCCGCAAGTGGGTTGGCGGCCTGCATTCGGTAGAGGATGGCAGGGGCGCGCCGGAATTGGCCGTGCCGGTCATCGGCGAAGGTGCGCGCAAGTTCGGCGCCACCATCCACCAGGGCTGTGCCGCCCGCGGCGTGGAGACGACCAATGGCCGCGTTTCGGCCGTCGTGACCGAGCAGGGCACGATCCGCACCCAGGCCGTCGTCTGCGCGGGCGGGGCATGGGCTTCGCGGTTCGTCCGCCCGCTGGGCATCCGTTTTCCGCAGGCCTGCGTGCGGCAGACCGCGCTGCGCACCAGGCCGACCGAAAACGTGGGCGAAGTGCTCTATTGCCCGGATTTCGCGATGACGCGCCGGTTGGACGGAAGCTACACCATCGCCATCAGCGGCAAGGCCACGCTGGAGATCACGCCCAAGGGCATCCGCTTCGCGCGCGAATTCATGCCCCAGTTCATCAAGCGCCTGAAATCGGTGGAACTGGCCGTGGGCAAGTCGTTCTTCACCGGCCCGGATTCGCTCAAGGCGGTGTTGAGCGACGATCCGACCATCTTCGAGAAGTGCCGGGTTCTCTCTCCCGAGCCGAAGGAAAAGCTGGTCCGGACCATGATGACCAATGTTCAGGAAACGTTTCCCGAACTGGCCGATCTGACCATCGATCACGCATGGGGCGCCTATATCGATTCGACGCCCGATGCCGTGCCGGTTATCTCCAGGACCGAAGTTGGCGGACTGGTAATCGCCGCGGGCAGTTCGGGGCATGGATTTGGCCTTGGCCCCGGTTACGCGACGCTGGCCGCCGATCTTGTCACCGATGAAACGCCATGTGTCGATCCGACCGATCTCAGGCTTTCGCGGTTCGAGGACGGCTCTGCGATCGAAGTGGGCTCGCTCTGATCGTCACGGCCCGGCGGATCGGGTATAAGATGGGCGAATGGGCCCGTTGAAAGAGAACGCTATGCAGCACCAGACCGAAATCGACGCGATCGCGCGGATCGTACCGGACATGAAAGCGATCAGGCGGGACCTGCACAGGCACCCCGAACTGGCCTACGAGGAACATCGCACGGCCGGCATCGTCGCGGACGAGCTGCGCAAGATCGCCGGTATCGAGGTCACCGAACAGGTCGGCGGTACTGGCGTCGTGGGCACTTTGCGGCGCGGCAGCTCTGGCCGGTCCATCGGTCTGCGGGCGGACATGGATGCGCTGGGTTTTCATGAAGAGACCGGTCTCGATTATGCCAGCGTCAATCCGGGCAAGTTTCACGGCTGCGGCCACGACGGGCATACCGCGATGTTGCTGGGCGCGGCGCTCCATGTCGCCAACGACGTCGATTTCGACGGGACCGTCCATTTCATCTTCCAGCCAGCCGAAGAGGGCATGGCCGGTGCGCGGCGCATGATTGTCGAAGGCCTGTTTGACCGCTTCCCCTGTGACGAGGTCTATGCCCTGCACAACTGGCCCGACCTGCCGGCGGGTCAGTTCCAGACGCGTGCCGGACCGATCATGGCAGCGGCGGACAAGTTCACGATCAGCGTCAAGGGCAAGGGCGGCCACGCGGCGCTTCCCCACCAGACGCCCGATGCCCTGCTGGCGGCGTCCGACCTGGTGCTGCAGCTCAACACGATCGTGTCCCGGCGCGTCCGCGCGTTTGAGGCGGCGGTCGTATCCGTCACGATGGTACAGGGCGGAACGACGCATAACATCCTGCCGGCCGAAGTCCGCATCATCGGCACGGCCCGGACATTCGCGCCGGACATCCGCGATACGATCGAGCAGGCGGTTCGCGACATGACCGGCGGCATCGCGCAAAGCCATGGCGTGACCGTCGAGCTGGATTACGACCGGTATTATCCGGCGACCGTCAACGATGCCGCCTGCGCGGAAAAGGCGCTGAACGCGGCGAAGGCCGTTGCCGGTCTGGAGGCGAGCATGGCGCCTGAGGCGGCGTTCACGTCCGAAGACTTCTCGTTCATGCTGGAAGCCTTGCCAGGCGCCTATTGCTGGCTGGGCCAGGGCAGCGAGGGCGGATCGCCTGCGCTGCACAATCCGCACTACGATTTCAACGACGCGGTTCTGGGCAACGGTATCGCCTGGTTCGCGCAAGTCGTGCGGCAGAACCTTGGTCCGTCGGCGGAATAGGCCCTATTCGCCGAACAGGTTCTCGATCGGGAACTGGTGCTTGATGAACGGGCTCTTGATGACGACGTAGCTGAAGTACTTGCCGATGCCGTAATCGCTTTCGAGCATGCCTTCGATGATCGAGTGGTAATGGGCGACCCCGCGGGTGACGAATTTCAGCAGGTAGTCGTAGCCGCCCGACACGAGGTGGCATTCCACGATTTCGTCGAGCTTGATGATACGGCTTTCGAACCGGCTGAAATCGCCGCGGCGGTGTTCGTTAAGGGTAACTTCGGTGAACACCGTCAGGAATTCACCGAATTTCTTCAGATCGATATGTGCGCCGTAGCCGGAGATGTATCCGGCCTTTTCCAGCCGCTTCACACGGGTGAGGCAGGGGCTGGGCGACAGGCCGACCGCGTCGGAAAGTTCGACATTCGTGATGCGACCCGATTCCTGGAGCCTTGCCAGGATCTTCAGATCGATACGATCGAGTTTCGGGCCGAACGACATTTCGCTCTCCTCAAGCAAGGGCCCGTCGAATCTCGGGCAATTCGAGTAGTTGGTCGAGCGATTTCTCTACACGGGCAAAGATATCATCCATCTCTGCATCGGAACAGCATAGCGCAGGCGCAAATCCGATCACGCCCTGTGGGAAACAGCGTACCACGACCCCGTTTTCCCAAGTAATCTGCGAAAGCTTCGGCCCGATCTGAAGCGCGGGATCGAACAGCGTCTTGGCGGACTTGTCGGCCACCAGCTCGATCGCGCCCAGCATGCCGCGCCCCCGCGAGTCGCCGACCAGCGGATGATCGGCCATCCGGTCGAGATGGTGCATGAACCGCTTGCCGGTCTGCACTCCGTTCGCAAGAAGGCCGTCTTCGTAAAGGCGGATAACCTCCAGCGCGACGGCGGCGCTGACCGGATGGCCCGAATACGTGAAGCCGTGGCCCACCGGTACATCAGGTGCGGTGCTGTCGGCGATGGACTGGTAGACATGGTCCGCCATCAGCATCGCGCCCATCGGCACGTAGCCCGACGTCAGCCCCTTGGCCAAAGTCATGAAATCGGGCGACACGCCTTCTGCTTCGCAGGCGAACATCGGGCCGGTGCGGCCAAAGCCAGTAATGACTTCGTCGACCAGCATCAGGATGCCCAGCCGGGTGCAAGTTTCGCGAATGGCCTTCAGCCAGCCGACCGGCGGCACGATGACCCCGCCCGATCCCTGGATCGGTTCGCAGAAGAACGCGGCGACATTTTCTGCGCCCAGTTCGGCGACTTTGGCTTCCAGTGCCTTTACCGTGGAATCGATCACGGCGGCATCGTCGTTCCCTTCGGGATGACGATAGGGGTAGGGCGATGCGATGTGGTGCTGCCACGGGCGGGGCAGGTCGAACCCGCGGTGGAAGATCGGCAGCGCGGTCATGCCCGCGCCGGTCGAGCTGGAGCCGTGGTAGCCCCATTCGAGCGAGATGAACTGCTTCTTGTTCGGCTTGCCGATCGCGTTGAAGTAATGCGTGATATAGCGGATGGCGCTGTCCACCGCATCGGACCCGCCCAGCGTGAAATAGACGTGGTCGAGCCCTTCGGGCGCAAGCTGTGCCAGTTTGCCGGCAAGGCGGATGGGGGCTTCTGCGCCGAAGGAGAAATAACCCGTCGCATAGGGCAGTTCGCGCAATTGCGCGGTCGCGGCCTCGACGATGCTGTCTTGGCCATAGCCCGCGTTCACGCACCACAGGCCCGCAAATGCGTCGAGGACGTCGCGCCCGTCGCTGTCGGTCAGCCACATGCCCTTGCCGCCGGTGAGCATCCGCACACCGTGCTGCTCGTGGCCGCGCAGGGCGGTGACGGGATGGATGAGGTGGTCGCGGTCGATATCGACGAGATCGCGATTATCGAGCGACGGCGGTGCGGAAGAAGTGACCTGGTTCATGCGGCCATCGTAATGCCGGGATCACCGCCCGTTTTGCCGAAATTCACCGCTTTGTGGCGGGTGGAAAGACCGCGATCCGTGATCCGGCGGCATTTTCTGCCGCCGGATCGAAAGTGCACTCGTCAGATGCCTGCGGCGATCGCCTTGCCGCACGTGACGGTATCGGCCTTGCCCTTGAGGTCAGCGGTACGGCCGGTCTCGCTCGCCAGCACGTCTTCGACCGACGCCATGATCGAGGCGGCGGCCGCATCTTCGCCCAGATGTTCCAGCATCATCGCCGCCGACCAGATCTGACCGACCGGGTTGGCAATTCCCTTGCCCGCGATATCGGGTGCCGAACCGTGGACGGGTTCGAACAGGGAAGGGTGCTTGCCGTCCGGATTGATATTGGCCGACGGCGCGACACCGATCGTGCCGGCACAGGCCGGGCCGAGGTCCGACAGGATGTCGCCGAACAGGTTCGAGGCGACGACAACGTCGAAACGCTGGGGATTCATCACGAACTGCGCGGTCAGGATGTCGATGTGGTACTTGTCGTGCGTCACGTCGGGATATTCGGCGCCGATGGCTTCGACCCGCTGGTCCCAGAACGGCATGGTGATCGCGATGCCGTTCGATTTGGTCGCGCTGGTGACGTGGCGCCGCTCGCGCTTGGTCGCCAGGTCGAAGGCAAAACGCAGCACGCGGTCGACACCGTGACGCGTCATCACCGTTTCCTGGATCACGATTTCGCGTTCGGTACCGGGGAACATGTGGCCGCCGACAGAGCTGTATTCGCCTTCGGTATTTTCTCGCACGACCCAGAAATCGATGTCGCCGGGACCGCGCCCCGCCAGCGGGCAGGGCACGCCCGGCATCAGGCGCACCGGACGCAAGTTGACGTATTGATCGTATTCGCGGCGGAACTGCAGGATCGACTGCCACAGCGATATGTGATCGGGCACCGTATCGGGCCAGCCGACCGCGCCGAAGAAGATCGCGTCGACATCGCCGATCTGGTCCTTCCAGTCGTCGGGCATCATCTGGCCATGCTTTGCGTAATATTCGGCGCAGGAAAAATCGTGCCACTGAAGGTCCATCGAGAAGCCGTGGCGCGCCGATGCCGCCTCCAGCGCACGGATGCCTTCGGGCATGACTTCCTTGCCGATCCCGTCTCCGGGTATCACGGCGATACGATAGTTGCGGTTGTCGGTCATCGTTGCGCGCTCACTGTTCTTGTCTTGTTGATCGGGTACATCTGGTTCAGGCGCCGAGCGCACCGATGTGGAAGGCCTTGGTTTCAAGGTATTCGTTGATCCCGTCGCGTCCGCCCTCGCGGCCAAGGCCCGATTGCTTGATGCCGCCGAACGGGGCCATTTCCATCGCGATGGACCCGGTGTTAAGCGCGACCATGCCGGTCTCAAGCTGCTCTGCAACGCGGAACGCACGGCCGATGTCGCGGGTGTAGAAATAGCTGGCGAGGCCATACTGCGTATCGTTGGCGAGCGCGATGCCGTCTTCTTCGCTTTCGAAGCGGAAAACGGGGGCGAGGGGGCCGAAGGTTTCCTCTGTCGCGAAACGCATGTCGCTGGTGGCACCGGTCAGCACGACCGGGCGAACGAAACGGTCGCCTTCGCGGCCCTGTCCGCTGGCAACGACGCGTGCACCCTTGTCGAGGGCGTCGGCGAGGTGGCCTGCAACCTTTTCGACCGCGCTGTCGTTGATAAGCGGCCCGGTCGTGGCACCATCTTCCATGCCGGGCGCAACGTTAAGCTTGGCGACTTCTGCGCCCAGGCGTTCGACGAAGGCGTCGTGGATGCCCGCTTGGACGATGATCCGGTTCGCGCAAACGCAGGTCTGGCCCGCGTTGCGGAACTTGCTTGCCATGGCCGCCGGAACCGCGACGTCAAGATCGGCATCGTCGAACACGATCAGCGGCGCGTTGCCGCCCAGTTCGAGGCTGAGGCGCTTGATGGTGTCCGCGCTCTGCTGCATCAACAGCGAACCCACCCGTGTCGAACCGGTAAAGGACAGCTTTCGCACGTCTGGGCTGGCCGTGATCGCGCGGCCGATGTCCTGCGGCATGCCGGTGACGACATGGAACACACCGGCGGGGATCCCTGCACGCAGGGCGAGTTCGGCGAGCGCCAAGGCCGAAAAGGGCGTCATTTCCGACGGCTTCACGACGACCGGGCAACCCGCGGCCAGGGCAGGCGCGCACTTGCGCGTAATCATCGCCGACGGGAAGTTCCACGGCGTGATGGCCGCCGATACACCGACCGGTTCGACCATGACGACGATCCGGCGATCGCGTTCGGGCGAGGGGATATTGTGCCCGCCGACGCGGCGGCCTTCTTCGGCGAACCACTTGATGAAGCTTGCCGCATAGCGGATCTCGCCCGCTGCCTCGGCCAGAGGCTTGCCCTGTTCGGCGGTCATGATGCGGGCAAGATCGTCCACGTTTTCAAGCACAAGGGCATGCCAGCGTTCGAGCAGGGTGCAGCGTTCGCCCGCGGTCATTGCCCGCCATGCCGGCCATGCCGCGACGGCGGCGGCGATCGCGGCTTCCGTTTCGGCCGTGCCGCAACCCGGCACCGTACCCACCGGCGCGCCGGTTGCGGGATCGATGACGGTGATGCTGTCCTTCGCGGACGTCATCCAGTCGCCATCGATCAGGGCCGCTTCGCGCAGCAGGGTACGATCGGAAAGTTCAAGTGTCATGATTGTGGTCTCTGTTATCCGTATGTCTGCGCCGCGATGGCGAACATGGTCGGGCTTTCGGGAAGGATCGGCGGGGTGCCGCGCACCATCATCGTGGCGGTATCCACTTTGGGAAGGCCGACCGAATCCAGCCATTTGGACATGCCGTGTCCTTCGACGACGTCGATGCGGCAAAAGTGTCCGGCCCTTTCGCCCAGCAACTGGGTGGCAAGCAGCTTGGCACCTTCGAAATCGGGGGCGATGATCGGTGCGATGACTCTGCCGCGGCCGAACCGGCGCGAAAGGGCAAAGCCGACCGGATCGTGATCGTGGCACAGCACATTGCCGGCACAATCCCGTACGAAGGCGCTGAACAGGACCGATCGGTCGATGCCCGTGGCCGTGTTGTAGATCTGGGCAAGATCGGGTTCGGACTTGCCCATCGGGCGCACCCGCTCTCCGTCGCGGGGAACTGCCAGCGGCATGCTGGGCGCGGGGCCCTGGTGCTGATGGATGATGTTGTAAGGCGTGAAGCCCAGCGAATAGTAGAGCGACATGCGTTCGGGCGTGCCGCAGATAAGGATGTTTACGCCAGGGCCGAGCCGGTCGAGCATCGCGATCATCAAGGTGCGCGCGATGTTGCTGCCCCTGAGGTCCGCCGCTTCGATCAGCATGCCGAGCGATGCGTAGTTGTCGCGGTACCGGAAGGCCAGGATCGTGCCGACGACACGATCGTCCTGCATGGCGACGATGCCTTCGCCCAGCTCGTAGAACAGTTCCCAGTCTTCAAGCCGCTGCGGCCACGACTTCTCTTCCGAAAGCGCATTTGCAGCGACAAGATGTTCTGCCCTCAGTTCCTTGAGGACGATTTTTGCCTGGGTCTGACTTGCCACTGCGACGGCTCCACATGTGTCGAACGGAGTTCGGCCTGTCGAGGCCCCCGGATAGAGACCCCTGACTTGCCTATAATTCACCCCTTGGCATGAATTACTGCTTTCGGCGTTCAAACGGGATATTATTGCGTTGTTCCGATCAGGCCCGCCGTGGACGGCTCAGACGCGTATTTTTCGGTCAATAACCGCGGGCGCGATCGACCTCTCCGTCAAGCGGTTCGCCTGCCAGTTCGCGGCGCAGGTTCGCGACGAGCGAGTGCACGGCCGTGTCCTTGCGCGTGACCCCGGCGACGTGGGGGGTCAGGAAGATGGCCGGGTGGGCATAGAAGGGATGGTCCGGGGCAAGCGGTTCGGGCTTTGCCACGTCGAGAAAGGCATAGCGCAGCTGCCCTTCGTCCAGCGCGGCGACGAGATCGTCCTGAACCAGATGGCCACCGCGCGCCACGTTGATGAGCGATGCACCCTGTTTCATCCGCGCGAAAAGATCGCGGTTCAGCATGCCGCGCGTCTCGTCGGTCAGGGGCAGCAGGCAAATCACGATGTCGCACTGGGCCAGGAAGGCATCGAATTCGTTTTCACCGGCAAAACATGCCGCGCCCTCCACATCAGCCTTGCTGCGGCTCCACCCCAGGACCCTGAAACCCAGTGGTGCCAGTTTGGCGATTGCCGCGCGGCCCAACTGGCCAAGCCCCATCACGCCGACGGTGCGTTCCGAGGACAGCAGGACGTCCTGCGGTTTCCAGACACCTTCGCGCTGATTGGCAAGATAGAACGGCAGATCACGATGAAGCGCGAGGGTAGCCATCGCGACATAGTCGGCCATCGTGTTGGTAATGCCCGTTTCGATCATGCGCACGACCCGCACGTGCGGCGGCAATTGCGAAAGATCGAGCTGGTCGACGCCCGCGCCGATGCTGAACAGCACTTCGAGGTTGGTCAGCCGCGCGATCAGCGCCGGATCGAGGGTCCATGCGATAAGGTAGCGAATGTCGGCGGGATCGCCGATCTCCGGTTCGCAGCGAAAGTCGAGTTCGGGCACTTCACGCGATACGATCTCCTGCCACAGCACGCCGCGTTCCGGATCGCCGGTATGGAGGATTGCAGTCATGCTCTGGATTTCCTGTTTGTGCGGGCGCGCCACCATTGCAGCGGCCCCGAAATGGCGAGGAAAAGAAGCGCCGCGGCCAGCGCGAGGATGAGATAGCGCCCCAACGGGCCGATGATCGTGCCGGTGTGCAGCGGGTAAGTGACGGTCCACAGCGCATCGTTCGCTTCTGTCGGCATCGCGCTGATCGCGTCGGGGGCGGCGGGGTCGACGGTCACGGTATCGACCGCCCATGGCCCGTCACGCGGGGCACGAAAATTCACGGCGAGCGAACCGTCGGGACGAAAGCGGATGTCGCGTAGCTGGCCTTGCGGAAATTCGGCCTGCGCCATGGCGATACCGGTATCGATCCGTTCCGCCGAATACGGGTAACTTGCCGCCGGGGCGGGGGCCGCGGTCCAGAGGCTGGAGATCGCAAGACCGGGAACCGCGGTCAGCACGCCGGTCACGGCGACGACGATCAGCCCGATTGCCGTGATCGCCCCGGTCGATCGGTGCCACATCTGCAGCTTCAGCCGCTGCGGCGTGCGGGCCGGAATCTTCAGGGATTTGAGTGCCCGGTTTCTACCCGGCCACCAGTGCCACAGCCCGGTCAGGGCCAGGATCGCCAGCGCGGTCCCGTAGATGCAGACGAGCAGCATGCCTGCCTGACCGGCGTTGAGCTGATAGTGAAGATTGAGCGCTGCCTGAAGCGGAAAGCGCCAGACGCCCCCTTCGGCGATCACTGCCGCATTGCCCGGATCGATCATCGCGTAGGACGTCGTGCCGTCGCTGCTCGAAAGATGCGCGAATGCCGCGCTATCGGGATGGCCGGGTAGGAAAATGCGGGTCGGGGTGACGCCGGGGCGAATATCGCGAGCGGCGGCGTAAAGCGCGGAAACGGATACCGTTTCGCCTTGCGGCGTGCTGCGCCCCGGTTCGATCACTGCGCCAAGTTCGGACCGGAAGAGAAGCGCCGAACCCGTCAGCGCCTGCAACAGGAGAAACGGCGCAAAGACAAGCGCGATCCAGCGATGGAAGGACAGGACTTTCTTTGATGCCATGTCCCGGATCGATGCCACGCCGTTTGTTGGGAAAAAAGGGGTGCGAAGCTGCCGGTTCATAGAACGATGAACCGACAGCTTCGCGAGGGACCACTTTAGAAGGAGAATTCAACCGTGCCGGTCACCGCACGCGGTGCACCGGGGGTGACCCACCAACGGTGGTAGGAGTTGGGGTAGTACTGCTTGTCGAGCAGGTTGGTGACGTTGACGCTGAGCCGGACCGCTTCGGACGGTGCGTAGGCAGCAAGCGCGCGAACGATCGTGTAACCCGGCAGGTAGAAATCGCTGCCCGTTTCGCCCAGCCGCTTGCTGACGTAGTTGAGGCCTGCGCCGAGCGTGACCGCGCCCGATGTACCGAGATCGAATTCCTTGGTCACCAGCAGGTTCGCCTGGTGCTTTGGAATGTTGATCAGGCGGTCGCCCGGATTGATCTGCAAGCCGAAGCCGGCGGGATCGAGGATGGAAGCGTCCCACGCGGCATCGGTATAGGAGTAGTTGGCGATGACCATCAATCCGCTGTCGAGCGCAGCCGTCACGTCGGCTTCGACACCGCGGCTCTTGGCCGAACCCGCCGTGATCGAGAAGCCCGTCCCGTTGGAGGTCAGGATGTTGGTCTTCTTCATGTCGTAGACGGCAAGCGTCGCATTCACGGCGTTGTCGATCGAAGTGAAGCGAAGACCGGCCTCGTAGGACTGGCTGGTTTCCGGCGCGAAGGAGCTGCCGTCTTCGGCCACGCCGCTGTTCGGGCGGAAGCCTTCGCCATAGGCGCCATAGACGCTCAGCGTGTCGGTCAGCTCATACAGGGCGCCGACAGTGGGGCTGAAGCGTTCACGGGTAAAGCCGGTCGGACCCGATAGCGAGAAGTGATCGAAGCGGCCGCCAAGGCGAACCTTGAAGCGTTCGGTGACGTCGATCTGGTCCTGGAAATAGACGCCATAGGCCTTCTGCGTCTGCTGCGTGTCCTGGATCTGGATATCCGGGGTCGGCGTGTTGCCATAGACCGGATTGAAGATGTCGATCGCGTTATATGCGCTCGTGACCGGATCGCCCGGGGTATAGGCGGGCGGACGGACGCGGAACTGGATGAGGTCGAGCTTGAACTTGTCCCAATCGACGCCGACCAGGATGTGGTGGGTCAGGGGACCGGTATAAAGCTTGCCAGACAGTTCGCCGCGAAGCGTCGCGTTCGTCGCGTCGTAATCCTTGTAACGACGCTGGCGAGCCAGGAGATTGCCCGTGGAGTCGAGCGTCTGGCGGCCGCCGGCCAGTTCCGGATCGCTCGAAAAGCCCTGAAGGCTGGATTCGCGATAACCGGCGCCGAACAGGAAGAACCAGTCGCGCGACAGCTGCTGCTGGAACTGGAACTGGTGGCCCAGAACGTCGACTTCGGTGTCGCCGTCGCCCGGTTCGCCCAGGAAGCGCGAGTTGGGGATCAGGCCCAGCTCGCCGTTCACGGCCACGACACCGCGATCGAACGGCACGTTGTTGTCGACGTATTCAAGCTCGTAGCTCAGCTTGGTTGCGCTGGTCGGCGAGAACAGGATCGAAGGCGTGGCGACGATCTTGTCGGAATTGACCGTGTCGCGGAACGATCCGGCATCCTGTGCGGCGCCGTTGAGGCGGATGGCAAGCGTGTCGCTGACGACGAGGTTGTAGTCGCCTTCGACGCGGTAGGTGTCGAAGCTGCCTGCGGAAACCGAGAAGCTGCCGAACGTTTCGGCAAGGTCCGCCTTCTTGGTGATGATGTTGATGGTGCCGCCCGGTTCGCCGCGCCCGAAGACTGCGCCGTTCGGGCCCTTCAGGATTTCGATCCGTTCGACGTTCGATGCATCGCGCGGACCGGCATAGCCGCGACCGCCGTTGAACCCATTGACCAGGAAGCCCGAGGGGAAGTTTTCGTCACCGGCAAAGCCGCGGATGGCGAAGGAGTCCCAAAGACCGCCGAAGTTGTTCTGCTGGGCGATGCCGCTGGCAAGACTGAGGCTTTCGGTCAGCCCGGTAATCGCCAGCTCGTCAAGCACGCTACCGTCGAGCGTCTGGACGGTCTGGGGCAGTTCTTCGAGCGGAACGTCGCCGCGATACTGCTGACGCAGCCCGGTAACGATAATCGTATTGTCGCTGGTCACGCCTTCGCCGTCTTGCGCCGAAGCAGCGACGGGAAAAGCGATTGCAGTAGTGCTGGTAATAAGCGCGGTAAGCAGCGCGGATTTACGTCCCGACATTGGAAGACCCCTCAAATGAAGTTTAACGTTCAAGACCCTGAATTCATTTTCGGCCAGTTCAGCCCGTCTGCCGCATGGCGGCATTCGATGCCGGTTGACCAGACCACCCCTCTTTTTGCCTCTCACTGTTTGTGATCGAACTTTATTATTCTTCGAGCCTAGGCACCAAAGTCGGAAACAAATCGCCGAAACGCAGGCCGTGAACGGTTGATAATGACGAATCGATGACGAAATCCGCGATTTATACCGGCCGCGTAAAAGGCGGCGTTTGATGGTCGCGATCGCGGGAAATTTCCGACATTTGCATCCCTTGGGCTGAAAAGGCCCTATATCCTGTGGCGAGCTGCTGATATCTGCTGACCGGCACCGCGCGACCTCGGCCAGGACGGCCCGTCACGCGGCGATCGGACGGCATCATCAGGGCTTGTAGAGATCTTCGTAGTGGCCCGAAATCTTCAGTTCGACCGTGACCGGCTTGTCAGTCAGATTGCGCCAGTACCATCCGTGGATGCCGTCAAAAGGCGCGACGAAAGTGCCTGCCTGTGACGTGGTTTCGGCCTGTTCCCAGTAGCTGGTGAAATCGTCCGGCCCGGCATTCGGCGGATCGCCATGCATATCGACCATGACCGCGCCGTCGGACTTCCAGTCGAAGGAATAACCGTCGCCCGCCTTCATGCGCGCTTTCATCTCAGTCCCGCGATAGGGCGGCAGCACGATCTTCTGCGCGTCTTCGCGCCAGGCCGACTTGGCTTGCGCCGCAGCTTCGGCCGGGCCGGCGGGGGCCTGTGCTTCTTCGTCGACCTTTGCCGTGGTGTCGATCGTTTCTGTGGGCGCGTCCCCGGCGCTCATCCCCGCGATGCCGAGGGCCTTGCCCACCCCTGTCGGATCGTCGCCCGTCTCGGCCGGAATTACGAAAAGAACCGTGACGGCGGCGGCAACGACCAGCGCCGAGATCGATGCCTTGGCCAGCGTCGCCGGAGAGGCGTGCGCCGTTGGGGGAGAGGCGGCGGAACTGTGGATCGGACTGTTCATCTTAAGCCCCTTGCGTGAAATAGCCGGTCATTTGATAGCCGACGAGAATGAAGCCCGCTGACATGAGCGCGGCATTGGCAATGACGGCGGTGCGTTGGAACGAGGGCGACAGACGCCAGATGTTCATCACGATCAGGATGATCGCCAGAGCCAGGAGCTGGCCCAGTTCCACGCCTACATTGAAGGCCAGCAGGTTCGGGATCAGGCCGTCCGGCGAAAGCGTCAGGTCCTGAAGCTTGGTCGCAAGGCCGAACCCGTGAAACAGGCCGAAGATGAAGACCGCTTTCCTGGGATCCGGGCGCCAGCCGAAGAGCGTGGTGAACCCGTCCAGGTTGTCAAAAGCCTTGTAGGCGACCGACAGGCCGATGATCGCATCGACGATGAAGGGGTTGGCGTTAATGTTGAAGATCGTGCCGATCAGCAGGGTCGTGCTGTGCCCGATGGCGAACAGCGTGACGTAGATGGCGACGTCTTTCATCCGGTAGAGGAAGAATACTACACCTGCGAGGAAAAGCAGGTGATCGTAGCCTGTCACCATGTGCTTGGCGCCCAGGTACATGTAGGGCGCGATATTGATGCCGGTCGAGCCTTCGATAAAGGCTTGGTCGCCTTCGGCCACGCCGTGCGCGCGCGCCGCCGCTGCAATGGCCAGGCAGACGAGGGCGGCAAGAAGGGTCAAAAAAACCCGGACCGCTCTGAATGAGCGGCCCGGGCAAGGGTGGTTAGTTGAGCCTGTCATGCGGCCCGCCATCATCAGTAGCGGAAGGTCGCGAAGGACTTGATGCCCGTGCTCTTGTCGAGCACCGCGACCACCACCTTGGTGCCTGCCGCGGCTTTCACTCCGGCAGCCGTGAGGCGGTTGCCCGACGCGGGCTTCAGTTCGGCGGTGAACTTCTTGCCTGCCGCAGGCGTCACGATCAGGTTGGCATCGAAAGAGGCGGCGGGAAGCTCTGCATGGCCGTCGTTGAAGTAGACATCCATGCCTTGCGATGTCTTGACCAGTTCGACCACGGTTTCGCCCGCCATTTCCACGACCATGCCGCCGTGCATCGGTTCAACGCTACCGTGTGCAAGGGCCGGGGTCGCGAATGCCAGCATAACTGTTGCGGTTCCGGCGATGAGAAATTTCTTCATGTTTCAGACCTTTCTGAAAGATTGCCTCGGTTGAAGACGATTATTCAGGCAGGTGGGGCAGCGTGAACGACAGGGTCGCGCGCTGTTCCATGCGGTCGTACTTTTCCGGTTTGTCGGGAGCGGTGAAGAGAATGCCCGTCACGACATTGTGCCCCTGGTTGCGAACGCGGATCGTCGTCGTGCCGTCTGCGCCGGTCATCGCCGGAATCTGGTCCGGATCGGTGACGTAGTCGGTCAGGATGCTGACCCCAGCGGCAGGCTTCCCGTTGTAAAGGGCCTTCACCATTAGCGGCTGGCCCATGTCTTCGGGAACGTCGCCGACGGGCACGATCTGCAGGGCATGACCGGGGATCATCGGAACCTTGGCGTCGAGCGAGAACATGTGCACGGCGTATTTGAAGTTGTGTTCGGAAACCTCGATCTCGCCGTCCACTTCGTCCTTGCCGGTGTTGTACCACTTGCCGTTGGCGTCCTTGGTCCACATGCCATAGTCGACCGCGGCGGCGACGACGTTGATCGGCTCTTCGCTGTTGACCACGGGGATCGGCCCGGCGACGACCAGGGACGTTTCCACCGGATTGCCTTCGGCATCGTAGCCGGTAACCGACGTGACCTTGTCCATGCGGCTGACCATGTCGAGATCGTCTGCACCGACGCCATAGACCAGCGCGGTCTGCTTGGCGCGCTGCGCGAACCAGATGCTGTGCGCCTCTGCCGGGATGGATGCTGCGAAAGTGGCGATACCGGCGATACCGAGAGCGGCGGTCGAAAAGGCTTTTGACTTACGGAACATCTGTACTCTCCAGAGTGCGGAAATAGTGCCCTTACTGTGAGAGGTTCCAACGGGGCGAACTGCCGAAGTTGGTGTCAAACCGCGCCAAAGATGCTGCCTCGGTGCCCAGATTGGAAGATTCGGGCTGCGCGTGGCTTGGGGGCGGTCATCATGAAATGCATCGCCGGGCCGGTTGCCTGAAAACTCGCCAATCGGTCTTTCTTCAATGCCGCGACGGGCCATCCGAAGCGGCTGGTGGCGGCTTCGAGCGGCCATTTCAAACTCCGGCGAACATGCACCTCAAAAAGAATGCAAGCCAAACGCGTCTTTTGTCTGTAAGGGGGCGCGCAACTCGGGGTTTAGACCCGATCGTCCAGGCAGCCGGCTGACGCCCGCAGACGTGGACGGATCGTCCCTTTGAATTCCATACGCCTACAATCTGTCCGTCGCATGCGCGGCGTGGCTTGCCATTCGAGATAGTGATGCCTTTTTCTACGCTTTCGCCTCTTTTCGCCAATGCCCTTGAAGAACGTGGCTACACCGCGTTGACTGCCGTGCAGTCCGCCGTCGTCGCGCCCGAGGCCGATGGCCGCGACCTTGTCGTTTCCGCCCAGACCGGTTCGGGCAAGACGGTGGCTTTTGGCCTCGCCTTTGCCGATACGCTGCTGCGCGGCGAAGCACAGCTTCCGCCTTCGGGCGCGCCACTGGCGCTGGTCATCGCGCCGACCCGCGAACTGGCCTTGCAGGTCAGCCGCGAACTCACCTGGCTCTACAAGCAGGCCGGTGCGTGGATCGCGACTTGCGTTGGCGGGATGGACCCGTCGAAGGAACGCCGTAGCCTGCAGCGCGGCGCCCATATCGTCGTCGGCACGCCGGGACGCCTGCGCGATCATCTCGAACGCGGGGCGCTGGACCTTTCGGCGCTGCGCGTCGCGGTTCTCGACGAAGCGGACGAAATGCTCGACATGGGCTTTCGCGAAGATCTTGAGGAAATCCTCGACGCGACGCCCGACAATCGCCGCACGCTGCTGTTTTCCGCCACGATGCCTAAGCCGATCGAGGCGCTGGCCCGGCGCTATCAGAATAACGCCCTGCGCATCTCCACCGTCGGGGACGACCGTGGTCACGGCGACATCACCTATCAGGCCGTGACCGTCGCCCCGGCAGAGATCGAGGCCTCGGTGGTGAACCTGCTGCGCTTCCACGAGGCGGAAACCGCGATCCTGTTCTGCGCCACGCGTGACAACGTGCGCCGCCTACATGCAACCCTGCAGGAACGCGGATTTGCCGTCGTCGCGCTGTCGGGTGAACATTCGCAGTCCGAACGTAACCAGGCACTTCAGGCGCTGCGCGATCGCCGTGCCCGCGTCTGCGTCGCCACTGACGTCGCCGCCCGCGGCATCGACCTGCCTTCGCTCAGCCTTGTGGTTCACGTCGAGATTCCGCGCGATGCCGAAACGCTTCAGCACCGTTCGGGCCGGACGGGCCGTGCGGGCAAAAAGGGTACGGCGGTCCTCATCGTTCCCTATCCGCGCCGCCGCCGTGTCGAAAGCATGCTGCGCGGCGCGAAGATCGAGGCCGACTGGATCGAGGCGCCTTCGCGCGACGCGATCCGGGCACAGGACCGCGAACGCCTTCTGGGCGCGCTGTTGCAGCCGGCTGAATTCGACGAAGAGGATCGCAAGCTTGCCGAGAGGCTTCTGGCCGAGCGTTCGCCGCAGGACGTGGCTGCCGCGCTGGTCCGTTCGTTCCGCGCCAAGCTTCCCGAACCCGAAGAGCTGATGGAGAACACGCCCGAGGCGCGCCGTGCCGCCCAGAAGGAGCGCCATCGCCCCGGTTTCGAGGACGTGGCCTGGTTCCGTATGGACATCGGCCGCCGCCAGAACGCAGATGCGCGCTGGATCCTGCCGCTGCTGTGCCGCCGCGGGCACATTACCCGCGCCGAAGTGGGCGCGATCCGCATCGGACAGTACGAAACGCATTTCCAGGTTCCGACCGCAATTGCCGACAAGTTTGCCGCAACGCTGCTGCGCACCGCGAACGAGGACGATGACCGCGGCATCGTGACCATCGAGCCTTCGGAAGGCCCGCGCGAAGGTGGCGGAGGCCATCACGGTGGAGGGGGTGCGAAACCGATGGTCCACCGCGCAAAGCCTGGGCGCTCTGGTCCCCCGAAGGGCAAGCCCCATGGCGGGAAGGGCAAGCCCTTTGCCGGCAAGGGCAAGCCCGGCGGGCCCGGAAAGCCCGGCGGCCCGGGCAAGTTCAAGCCGAAAGGTCGCAAGGGCCGTCCGGCCTGAAGCTCTTAGTCGGGGAAGGGGCTCAGGCCCCGCCCTTGCTTAGCTGTTCGGCGGCTTCGGCTTCTATCTGGATGAGTTCGCCTATCGTCTTTTCCAGGGCGACTTGCTGCGCCTTGAGGTCGACGATCTTTTCGCGCACGCGGGTCAGCAGGTGACTTATCTGGTCATGCTGTGTCGGATCGCGGTCATATAAGTCCAGAAACTCGCGAATTTCGCGGATGCTGAAGCCCAGTCGCTTGCCGCGCAGGATCAGTTGCATGCGCCCCATGTCGCGGCGCGAATAGATGCGCGTGCCGCTTACACGCTGCGGACTGATCAGGCCGTTGTCTTCGTAAAAGCGCAAGGCGCGCTGCGTAACGCCGAGCATTTCGGCAACTTCCTGAATGCCTTTGTGCATCGGGCCGGGGTCATGGTCGTCCATCTGATTCACGGCTTCCTCACGCGACTGTCTTCCCATGGTTCTTATCTATCCCGGACCCGGGCGCGACCTTGCGCGTTTCCAAAGCGCAAACTGACGCTTACGTCAATTCCGGCACCTCAAATCCGGGACACGGTGATCCGCATAGCCGAGATTCCGGTTGACGTATAGGGGAGGTATTTTACTATTACGATATAAAGCGGCCGAACGCCGCGCCAACGACGTTTCGGAGAGACAGGATTTCCATGAACGACATCGTCATTGCGGGTTACGCCCGTTCGCCCTTCCACCTCGCAGGCAAGGGCGCTCTTGCCCGTGTCCGGCCCGACGACATGGCCGCGCAGGTCGTGCGCGCACTGGTCGAACGGACCGGCGTGAAGGCCGATGACCTGGAGGATCTCCTGCTCGGCTGCGCCTTCCCGGAAGGGGAGCAGGGCTTCAACGTTGCGCGCCTTGTCGGGCTTCTGGCCGGTCTGCCGCAGTCGGTCGCGGGCATGACGCTGAACCGGTTCTGCGGTTCGTCGATGAGTGCGATCCACTATGCCGCGGGCCAGATCGCCATGGGCGCAGGCGATGCCTTCATCTGCGGCGGCGTCGAATCGATGAGCCGCGTGCCGATGATGGGCTTTAACCCGATGCCGAACCCGAAGCTGGCCAAGGAGACCGAGGCCTATATCTCGATGGGAACGACGGCAGAGAACGTGGCGAAGGAATGGAACATCAGCCGCGAGGAGCAGGAAGCTTTCGCGGTGCGTAGCCAGCAGAAGACCGCCGCTGCCGTCGCCGCGGGCAAGCTGGCCGGCGAAATCGTCGCTATCGACACCGGCAAGGGCATGGTCGAGGCCGACGGAACGCCGCGCCCCGAAACCACTGCGGATACGCTGGCCAGCCTGAAGACCGCGTTCGATGCGAACGGCACCGTTACGGCGGGCACGTCCTCGCCCCTCACCGACGGTGCGACGGCGGTGCTGGTGACCAGCGCGGACTATGCCGCCGCCAATGGCCTGACGGTCATGGCCAAAGTGCGTTCGGTCGCGGTTTCGGGCTGCAAGCCGGAGATCATGGGCATCGGGCCCATCGGCGCATCGCGCAAGGCGATGGAGCGGGCGGGCATTACTGCCACCGATCTCGACGTGGTCGAGCTGAACGAAGCTTTCGCCAGCCAGTCGATCGCGGTCATTCGCGACCTCGGCCTCGACGAGGCGAAGGTCAATCTCGACGGCGGCGCGATCGCCATCGGCCACCCGCTGGGCGCGACGGGCGCGCGCATCACCGGCAAGGCGGCGCAGTTGCTGCAGCGTGAAGGCGGCAAGTTCGCGCTGGCCACGCAGTGCATCGGCGGCGGTCAGGGCATCGCCACGGTTCTGGAGGCGGTGTGATGACGATGGCTCCCGTCAGGAAAGTCTGCGTCATCGGCGCGGGCACGATGGGTGCGGGGATCGCGGCACAAGTCGCCAACGGCGGCGTGCCGGTCCTCCTGCTCGATATCGTGCGTGACGAGAATGACCGCAATTCGGTCGCTGAAGGCGCGGTAAAACGCATGCTCAAGACCGACCCGGCGCCCTTCATGTCGAAACGCGCGGCCCGGCTGGTCGAAACGGGCAATATCGAAGACCACCTCGACAAGGTCGCCGAGTGCGACTGGGTGATCGAGGCCGTGGTCGAGAAGCTTTCGATCAAGCAGTCGCTTTACGAAAAGCTGGAAAAGGTCCGCACGCCGGGCACGGCGGTCACGTCCAACACGTCGACCATCCCGCTCGAAAACCTGATCGAAGGGCGTTCGGACGCGTTCCGCCGCGACTTCTTCATCACCCACTTCTTCAACCCGCCGCGCTATATGCGGCTGCTGGAATTGGTGACCGGTCCCGCGACCGACATGGACCTTGCCGCCCGCATCCGCGACTTCGCGGACCGTGTGCTGGGCAAGACCGTGGTCGATGCGAAGGACACGCCCGGCTTTATCGCGAACCGTGTCGGCACGTTCTGGATTCAGGCGGCGATCAACGCGGCGATGGATCTTGGCCTGACGGTCGAGGAAGCCGACGCTATCGCGGGCCGCCCGATGGGTGTGCCCAAGACCGGCGTGTTCGGTCTGGTCGATCTCGTCGGCGTGGACCTCATGCCCTATCTTCAGGAGAGCCTGACCTCGACCCTGCCGCAGGACGATCCCTATCAGGCGATCGCGCGCGACATCCCGCTGATCAACAAGATGATCGAGGAAGGCTATACCGGCCGTAAGGGGAAGGGCGGGTTCTACCGCCTCAACCGCGAAGGCGGGAAGAAACTGAAGGAAGCGGTCGACCTTTCGTCGGGCCACTATCGCAAGAGCGTGAAGCCCGCCTCTCTGCCGCGTGCGGTGAAGAGCGGCGATCTGGGCGCGCTGATCGCATCCGATGACAAATATGGCTCCTATGCGTGGGCGATCCTTGGCCAGACGCTTTCTTATGCCGCCAGCCTCGTGCCCGATGCGGCGGACGACATCGTCGCCATCGATGAGGCGATGAAGCTCGGTTACAATTGGAAGTACGGGCCATTCGAACTGATCGACAGGATCGGCGCGGCAAAGTTGGTCGAGCGGCTTAAGGCCGAAGGCTCGCCAGTTCCCTCGATCCTCGAGATGGCGGGCGATGCGACATTCTACCGGGTCGAGGACGGCAAGCGGCAGTATCTCGGCCTTGACGGCGAGTACCACGATGTCGTGCGCCCCGAAGGCGTCGAACTGCTTGCCGATGTGAAGCTGTCGGCAGAGCCGCTGATGAAGAATGCATCCGCCGCGCTGTGGGACGTTGGCGACGGTGTCGTTTGCCTTGAATTCACCGGCAAGATGAACGCGCTCGACGGCGAGGTCATGAAGCTGATCGGCAAGGCGATCCCGCTCGTGGCTGAAAAGTACAAGGCCATGGTCGTCTATAACGAGGGCAGCCAGTTCTCGACCGGCGCGAATCTGGGTCTTGCGCTCTTTGCCGTGAACATCGCGGCATGGGGCGAGATCGAGAAGCTCGTCGCCGGCGGACAGGAAACCTACAAGGCGCTGAAATACGCACCGTTCCCGGTGGTCGGCGCGCCTTCGGGCATGGCGCTGGGCGGCGGGTGCGAGATCCTGCTCCACTGCGACGCGGTTCAGGCCCATGCCGAAAGCTATATCGGCCTTGTCGAATGCGGCGTCGGCCTGATCCCCGGCTGGGGCGGCTGCGGAGAGATGCTGGCACGCTGGCGCGACATGGGCGCTTTGCCCAAGGGCCCGATGCCCCCGGTTGCCAAGGTGTTCGAGATCGTCTCGACCGCCACGGTGGCAAAATCCGCGGCAGAGGCGAAGGAACTCGGCTTCCTGCGCAAGGACGATAGCGTCACGATGAACCGCGATCGCCTGCTGGCCGATGCCAAGCAGCGCGCGCTGTCGATGGTCGATGGCTACACTCCGCCCGAGGCACCGACGTTCAACTTGCCCGGCCCCACCGGTAAAGTCGCGCTCGACCTCGCGGTCGAGGGTTTTAAGGCGCAGGGCAAGGCGACCGATTACGACGGCGTCGTTGCATCGCACCTCGCCACCGTTCTGACGGGCGGCGATACCGACGCGGCCGACACGGTTACCGAAGAGCAGATGCTGCAGCTTGAGCGCGAGGCTTTCATGGCGCTGGTCCGCAATCCGCGCAGCCAGGCCCGGGTCGAACATATGCTCGAAACCGGCAAGCCGCTGCGCAACTGATTTGAAAGGCACGATCGATGCAAGTCTATGAAGCACCGCTGCGCGACATGCGTTTCGTGTTGGAAGAGCTCTGGCATGACGACGGGTTCGGCAATATCCCCGCGCTGGAGGAATTCGATTCCGACCTGATGAACGCGGTCCTCGAACAGGCGGCGAAGTTCAGCCAGGAAGTCCTGCTTCCGCTCAACCGTTCCGGTGACGAGGAAGGTTGCCAGCACGAAAACGGCGTCGTGCGCACGCCTGCAGGGTTCAAGGAAGCCTATCAGCAGTTCACGCAGGACGGCTGGGCGGCCCTGTCGTCCGATCCCGAATGGGGCGGACAGGGGCTTCCCGAACGGTTGAGCAAGCTGGTCGAGGAGATGACCTGTTCCACCAACCTGTCGTTCGGCATGTATCCGGGCCTCACCCACGGCGGCGTCGGCGCGATTGCCAAGCACGCGACCGATGACCTGAAGAACACCTACCTGCCCAAGATGGTCAGCGGCGAATGGTCGGGCACGATGTGCCTTACCGAACCGCACTGCGGCACCGATCTCGGCTTGCTGCGCACCCGTGCGGTCCCGGCTGGCGATGGCACTTACAAGGTGTCGGGTTCGAAGATCTTCATCTCGGCGGGTGAACATGACCTGACCGACAATATCATCCACCTCGTCCTCGCCCGGCTTCCCGATGCGCCCGAAGGGGTGAAGGGCATCTCGCTTTTCGTCGTGCCGAAGTTCATACCCAGGGACGATGGCACACCCGGTCCGTCGAACGGCGTTTCCTGCCCCGCGATCGAGCACAAGATGGGCATCAAGGCGTCTGCGACCTGTCAGATGCTGTTCGAGGAATCGACCGGCTGGCTGGTGGGAGAGCCGAACAAGGGCATGGCCGCGATGTTCACGATGATGAACAACGCGCGGCTGGGCGTCGGCATTCAGGGGCTCGGCATTGGTGAGGCAGCTTATCAGTCGGCCGTCTGGTACGCGAAGGACCGCGTGCAGGGCCGCTCGCTGGCAGGGCCGAAATATCCCGATCAGCCCGCCGATCCGATCATCGTCCACCCGGATGTTCGCCGTATGCTGATGACGATGCGCGCCAACAACGAAGGCTGCCGTGCGCTGGGCGCATGGGTCGCCCGTGCGCTGGACGCGGAAAGACATGCCGATGATCCCGAAGTGCGTCAGCGGGCCGAGGATTTTGTCGCGCTGATGACGCCGATCGTGAAGGCGCTGTTCACCGATCTGGGGCACGAGAACGCGAACCTCGCAATCCAGATCTACGGCGGGCACGGCTATATCCGTGAAAGCGGGGTGGAACAGTACGCCCGCGATGCGCGCATTGCGATGCTCTATGAAGGTACGAACGGCATCCAGGCGCTGGACCTCGTCGGGCGCAAGCTGGGCGCGCATTTGGGGCGTTACCTGAAAAGCTTCTTCCACCCGGTTTCCGAATTCATCGAGGCGAACAAGGGCGACGGTCCCATGAAGCCGATGATCGACGGGTTGGAAAAGGCGTTCGGCGCCTTGCAGCTTTCCACCGCGACCATCGCCCAGAAGGGCATGGCCGATCCGGAAGAGGCGGGCGCCGCGGCAACCGAGTACCTCAGGCTCTTCGGCCTTGTCGCCATGGGCTACTGCTTTGCCCGCTCTACCCTGCTCTCCGGCATGAAGCTGGCCTTCGGGGCAGAGGACAAGGCGTTCTATAATGCCAAGATCAAGACGGCGACGTTCTACTTCGAACGCATCCTGCCGCAGGTTTCGGCACACTTCCTCGCCATCAAGGCGGGCAAGAAGTCGATGATGGCCCTGGCTGACGACGCGTTCTGATTCTTTCGGCGCAGGGGCGTTAACGCGTTCCTGCGCCGACAACCGGTGACGCCCGTGCGCGCCGGTGATAAGGGGCGGGGCATGACCCGATCCCCCATTCTCGTGATCACCACCGGTGGCACAATCGACAAGCAGTATTTCGACGCGCTGAGCGAGTACAAGATCGGCGAAAGCGTGATCGAACAGCTTCTCGCGACTGCGCGAGTGACGCATCCCTTCCGCGTCGTCGAACTGATGCGCAAGGACAGCCTCGAGCTGACCGACGCTGACCGTGATCTGATCGCGGCGACCATCGCGGCGGCGCCTGAAAAGCGGATCGTCATAACGCATGGCACCGACACCATGACCGATACGGCGAAGTCACTATCCCATCTGGACGACCGGACCATTGTGCTCGCCGGCGCGCTGGCACCGGCGCGGTTCAAGGAAAGCGACGCCTCCTTCAACCTCGGTATGGCCTTCGCCTGCTGCCAGGCAGCGCAGCCGGGCGTATGGATCACGATGAACGGCACGGTGTTCGACGGCCTGGCTGTGCGCAAGGACCGTGCAGCAGGCTCTTTCGTTTCGATCTGAACTAATTTCCCGGTGCGGGAAGGGCTGAAGCGGCGGATTTCGGCCATTCTTTTGATCGGGCCTGAAAAAAATTCGCCTGAAGGCAAACTTTTTGCCGAACGGCTGTTGACCGAATCAAGAGCCCCACATATATGCCGCTCCACCGACGGGGACGACGCTTTAACGGCTCGCTTTCATCGGTCGCCAACTTAGCTGGACGACATAGTCCCCCGGAAGGAAGTTTCGGGGAACGATAGTTG
>NZ_SUNC01000004.1 GCF_007570835.1 Croceicoccus sediminis | reverse complement strand
AATCCAACCCCCGCAACCACACACAACCAAGCCCCCATGGCAAATCGCCAAGGGGGCTTTCTTGCGTCCAGAGCGTGAGTAACCGACCGGGAGGTAATGCCTAGCGCTGGCTGCTGCGCATGGTCTTTCTCAGCGCGGTCTGGAAGCGGCCTATTTATTTATCGACGAGGGACTCGCGTGGGCGAGATCCGATGCGGGGCTGGCGCTGCCCTCGCGGATATACCAGCCGTGGTACTTTCTGTCGTGGCTAAGGGTACCGCTATCACTCACAGACATGTCTGCCGCGAGACTTATCGCGCCAGCGGCAAGTGCACTTCGAACGTGCTGCCTTCACCCGGCGCGCTTCTGACGAGGCGGATTTCCCCGCCGTGCAGTTCGACAAGCTGTTTGACCAAGGCGAGGCCGATCCCCAGGCCGCCTCCGACGAGCCCACGGCCATTGTCCGATTGTCCGAACATTTCGAAGATAACCGATTGTTGTTCCACGGGTATTCCGACGCCATTGTCCGACACTGTGATATTCGCGCCATCAGCCAGCTTTGACACGGCGACCGTGATCTGGCCGCCCGCCGGGGTATAGCGGGCCGCATTGCTGACGAGATTGCCTACGATCTGGATGAAGCGCGCCGGATCGACCTCCAGCGTCATCGGTTCATCCGGCAATTCCACCTGAAGGTCATGACCAGCGGCCTCGATCGCCGGTCCGGCAATATCGAGGGCTGGTGGCAGGATATCGCCGAGCAGGACCGTTTCCTTGCGGAGCGATATCTTGCCGTGCTCGATGCGGTTGATGTCGAGCAGATCGTCGACCAGTCGGGTCATGTGATGAAGGTGCTGCCGCATCGATTTGCGCACGGATTCGTTGTCGAGGCCTTCTTTCGGTCTCTCCAGAAAATTCAGGCCCGCCAACAGCACCGCGAGGGGATTGCGCAGTTCGTGGGCGAGGACCGCCAGAAACCGGTTCTTCTGTTGGTCTGCTGCCTGCAAAGCCGCGGTCAACATGGCCAGTTCGTCGCGTTGGGACGTAATCTGCTGGCGCTGGACGAATAGATCGAGAAAGACGTTCGACTTGGAACGCAGGATATCGGCTTCGATCGGCTTCTGGATGAAGTCGACGGCACCGGCCTCGTATCCGCGAAACTTGCGGGCCGCATCCCCGCTTCCGGCGGTGAGAAATATGATCGGGATATGCCGCGAACGATCGTTGGCGCGCATGATCTCGGCCAGTTCGAAGCCGTCCATGCCCGGCATTTGCACGTCGAGCAGGGCCAGCGCATATTCGTTGCCCAGCATCAGTTCGAGCGCTTCTTCGCCGCTGCGGGCTCTGTGCAGTTCAAGACCTTCGCGCGCCAGCAGTGCTTCAAGCGCGAGGAGGTTTTCCTCAAGGTCGTCGACCAACAGGAATTTTACGGTATTGGTCATCGCTCGACCATTGCCTCCAGAGCAGGTTCGATTTCTTCCAACGTCATCGCGCGCGCAGCGGGGCAGGCCGCGAGGGCAGCCTCTGGCATGGTCGCGACTTCTGCCGTCGCGGGGGCCTGCACGATGCCTTGCCCACCGGCGGCACACAGCGCCCGCAAGCCTTGCGCCCCGTCGTGGTTCGCCCCGGTCATGACGATACCAACCAGCCCGGGCCCATAGGCATCTGCCGCGCTTTCGAACAAGACGTCGATGGCCGGGCGCGAGTGATTGACCGTCTCGTCGGATGACAATGCAAACGTTCCGCCCGTTTCGACTAGCAGATGATAATCGGGCGGGGCAAAATAGATCGTGCCGGACGCAATCGGTTCCTTGTCCTCGGCTTCCTTGACCGCCAGTCGGCATTTCCTGGCAAACAGGTCGACCAGAGCATTATCCCGTCGCGGCGGAATATGGACGACGACCATGATCGGAACCGGAAAGTCGGCCGGCAAGGCCGGGAGGACTTGGGACAGGGCCTGAACCCCGCCCGCCGAGGCGCCAATGACGACAGCCTGCAAGGTCATCGCACGTTTCTCCGGTATATCCGTTCATCGCCCACGAAATCGGCGAAGTGATCGGCATGGGCGGAGAAGCGCAGGCTTTCCTTCGATCCAATCCCCAGGAAGCCGCCGCGCACGAGCGATTCCGCGAACAGGCCGACGACCCGGTCCTGCAATTCGCGATCGAAATAGATCAGCACGTTGCGGCAGGAAATCAGATGCATTTCTCCAAACGCTGCGTCGGTGACGAGGCTGTGATCGGAAAAGACGGTGCGCTCGCGCAGGGACTTGTCGAATACGGCCCGGTCGTAATCCGCGGTATAATGGTCGGACAGCGAGGAGTGCCCTCCCGACAGGCGGTGATTTTCGGTGAATAGGCGAATGCGGTCGAGCGGGTATATGCCCGCCTGCGCGGCGCGCAGGGCGGCCGGATTGATGTCCGTCGCGTAAAAGATCGTCCGCTCGGCCAGACCTTCCTCGGCGAAGAGAATGGCCAGCGAATAGAGTTCCTCACCGTTGCTGCACCCTGCGACCCACACCTTGAGCGAGGGATAAGTGCGCAGATGCGGTATCACCTTCTCGCGCAAGGCGCGGAAATAGGACGGGTCGCGGAACATCTCGCTCACCTGCACGGTGAGGTAGTTCAGCAGCCGCGGCAGGATCGTTTCGTCGTGAAGGACGGCCGACTGGATGGCGGAGATGCTGTCGTAGCCCAACTGGGTTCGCGCCTGCAGCAGGCGGCGCTTGATCGATGCGCGGGCATAGTGCCGGAAATCGTAGTGATAATGACGATACAGCGCATCCAGCAGAAGCTGGATCTCGATATCTTCGATGCTCTCGCCGGTCACCGCGGCATCCATACGCGCACCAGCGACAGCAGTTTGTCCACATCGATCGGCTTGGCCATGTAATCGTTGGCACCGGCATCGATGCACTTCTGCTGATCGTCGGGCATCGCCTTGGCCGTGAGCATCACGATCGGCAGCTTTTTCCAGTGCGGATCGGCCCGGATCGCGCGGGCGGCGGTAAGGCCGTCCATAACCGGCATCATCACGTCCATCAGCACGAGATCGATGGCCTTCGCCGGGTCGTCGACCGCTTCGGCGAGCGCGTCGAGCGCTTCCTGACCGTTGCGCGCGATCCGCGTCAACGCGCCGCGCGGCTCAAGCACGCTGGTGAGCGAGTAGACGTTGCGCACGTCGTCCTCGACGATGAGGATGCGCCTGCCTTCGAGCGCGGCATCGCGGTGGCGGGCCTTCTCAATCATCTGTCGCTGTTCGGGCGGCAGATCCGACACGACGCGGTGCAGGAACAGCGAGACTTCGTCCAGCAGTCGCTCGGGAGACTTGGCCCCCTTGATGATGATCGAACTTGAATAACGGCGCAGGCGCTGCTCTTCCTCGCTCGACAAATCGCGGCCCGTATAGACGATGACCGGCGGGAAGGGGCCACCCTTCTCCTCGCTCAGCGTCTCGAGCAGCGAGAAGCCCGATGCATCGGGCAGTGCAAGGTCGAGAACCATGCAGTCGTATTGCCCGCTGCGCAGCTCCTCGAGGCATTCGGCAGCGGTGCCGACACCAACGGTCTCGACGTCCTGGGATCCCAGGAGCTGGCCAACCGCCTCGCGCTGGACCTCGTCGTCCTCGACGATCAGCACGCGCCGCATGCGCGAAGCCAGCTTCTCCTGCAAACCTTCGAGCACTTCGGCGAGGCGATCGCGCGGGGCGGGCTTTTCCAGAAAGCCGATCGCGCCGAGCGCCATCGCGGTCTGACTTTGATCCGAACCGGATATCACGTGGACAGGAATATGCCGCGTCTCTGCCTCGTGCTTGAGCAGGTCGAGCACGGTAAGGCCCGACTGGTCCGGCAAGCCGATATCGAGCACGATTGCGCTGGGCCTGTATTCGCGGGCGAGGTCGATCGCGTCCTGCGCGGTTCCGGCAACGATGCACTGGAACCCCAACTCGCGCGAAAGGTCGCGCACGATGCCGGCAAAAGTGGTGTCGTCTTCGATGACCAGCAGCAGCCGCTTGTCTTCGTTCAGCGCCTGACGGTCGTCTTCCACGATGCTCAAGCCTGCCTGGGCTGGCTTCGATCTGGCCTCTGCGCGCGGGGCAGGTGCGCGCGGGGCCGGTGCGGGCGGGGGCGTTGGCGCGGCCTGGGTCGGTGCCTCGCTGGCAGTCGCAAGTTGCCGCGGCGCAACCATCGCGGGATCGTAGGTTGCCGGCACTGTCACCACGAAGGTGCTGCCTTTGCCCATCTCGCTGTCCAGTCGCATGGTGCCGCCCAGCAGACGCACCAGCTCGCGCGAAATCGACAGCCCAAGCCCCGTGCCGCCAAATTTGCGGCTGATGGTGCCGTCCGCCTGGCGGAAGGCTTCGAAGATTGCCTCGCGATGCGTTTCGTCGATGCCGATGCCGGTGTCGGCCACGGTGAAATCCACGGTGTCCTTCGCGCCCTGCGAGATGGTGAGGGCGACGCTGCCCTGCTCGGTGAACTTGATCGCGTTGGAAAGCAGGTTTTTCAGCACCTGTTCCAGCCGCTGCCGGTCGGTTTCGATCGATAGCGGCGCGTCAGTCTGCACGGTCATGCAAAGCTCCAGACCGCGCTGCTGGGCCAAAGGCTCGAACACCTTGCGCAGATCGGATGCCAGCCGTTCGGTCGAAACCGGGGCGGCCTCGATTTCCACGTGGCCCGCCTCGATCTTCGACAGGTCGAGGATATCATTGATAAGGGTCAGGAGGTCGTTGCCGGAGGATTCGATGGTACGGGCGAACTTGATCTGCTCGGCCGTCAGGTTGCCATCGGCGTTATCGCCGAGAAGCTTGGACAGGATGAGCAGCGAATTGAGCGGCGTGCGCAATTCGTGGCTCATGTTCGCCAGGAAGTCCGACTTGTACTGGCTCGCCTGTTGCAGTTCGCGCGCCTTCAGTTCGAGAGAGGCCGCCGCCCGCTTCAACTCGTCGCGCTGTCCTTCGAGCGTCTGCGCCTGCTCTTCGAGCTGGCTGTTGGTCTGCTCCAGTTCGACTTGCTGAAGTTCGAGGCGGGCCTGGGATTCCTTCAGCGCATTGCCCTGTTCTTCGAGCTCTTCGTTGGAAACCCGCAGTTCCTCGCTCTGCGCCTGCAATTCGCCCGCCTGCCGCTGGGTTTCCTCCAGCGCTTCCTGCAACCGCTCGCGAAAACGCGCGGAGCGGAGCGCGACGCCGATCGATCCGGAGACGGTATCGAGAAGTTCGAGCGTCCGTTCGTCGACCTTGTCGAAAAAGCCGAGTTCGATAACCGAATTCACGGCGCCTTCGTTGAACATGGGCGCCACCACGAGATGGCGCGGGGCGTCGCTCCCCATTGCCGAACCTATCTTGAGATAGCCGGCGGGAATGTCTGCCAGGACGGTGGCCCGCGCATCGGTCGCCACTTTGCCGAGCAGACCTTCGTCCAGAGCGAATTTTTCCGGCACGGAAGCGCTGTCCGAAACGCCCAGCAACGCGGCGCGGTTGAAAATGCCATGCTCGCCCTTGAACAGAGCCCCGGCACTGGCACCGCTTCTTTCGGCAAGGAACGAAAGCACGGCGGCGCCCACTTCGGGCACTGTCTGCTCGCCCCGCATGGCCTCGCTCAATTCCAGCTGCGCGGTCTGGAGCCACTGCCGCCGCTCGCGGGTGCGATTGCTTCGCCCCATGAGGATGAAAATCGCGATCGTCAGGGCGATCCCGATGAGACTGGTGACCACGGCGCTGATGATGGCGGCACGGGAAGCCGCAGCCAGTTCGGCGACGCGCTGCTCGCGCTCTGCCGCCTCGTCGCGGAACATCAGGTCCATTTGCTGGCGGATAGCGTCCATGGCCATCTTGCCGCGATCGCTGTCGGTCATCTGGACCGCCAATGCCATCCCATCCTCGCGCCGCGTACGGATAGCGTTGTCGGCAAAGCGGAGCTTGGTTTCGACTGCGGTTTGCAATGAAGGCAGGGTTTTGCGCTGGACCTCGTCGTCCTGCGTCAGCGTTTCGAGCAAGGTCAAGCTTGCGCGCGCCTTGGCGACACCTTGCTGATAGGGTTCGAGATATTGATCTTCGCCGGTAATGACGAAGCCACGCTGCCCAGTCTCGGCATCGAGCAACGCGATCATCAGGCCATCGAGTGTCGTCAGGACCTCATGCGTATTGCGAATCCGCGCCTCGTTTTCCCGCATGCTGACGATATTGATGTACGCAGCGTACGCCGACAGGAGGAAGAAGCCGACGCCGACCAGTAGGCCGATAACCGACCTGCTGCTGAGAGAATCACGGAAGCCTTGCTTCGGTTTCGCGTTTCGCAAGATGCTGGAACCTCATGAATAAGATTCTGGCCTTAAAGATACTCTGTAATCGCAGGCAACATTTTTCGGTCGATCATTCGTGCCTGTGCGGATCGGCGCTGAAGATGCCTCTGGCTGGAGACTGCGGACCGCATGGAACGATGATCGTCGGCGGTATCGGCGCCTCTACGGGGGAGGGGGCCTTTTGCGGAGGCCCCATGTGTCGTCCATTGCATCCAATGCAGCCAGTCTGCTTCCGGCCCAGTTTTCCCCAAACTGAGACTTTGAGAGTTCTACTGCGGAGCAGGGAGCGTCGTCTTCCAAGGCGCCGACACCCCCACCTTTTTGCAAGGGCGTTTCGTGAGTCAGCGGTCCCTAAAGCGCGGAAACGACCCTCCCCTTAAAGCTAGCTGGCGGACATTCATGTACGTTTTAAAACACTCAGATTAAACAAGGCGGGCGACACATCTCCCGCTATGACGGGGAGAGTGGAATGGTTGTTCGGTTGAGGCCGATTCTCTTGATTGGCGTAGCGTGCGGAGCGTTGTCGGCGCAGCCGGCCTGGTCGCAGGATGGTGAGGGGGTGGCCGCGGTCCGGCCCTCTTCGGGCGGACTTTCGGAAATCGTCGTCACTGCGCGTAAGCGGGAGGAAAGCGTCCAGGACGTGCCGGTCGCCGTGACTGCGCTTTCCGAAGAACTGATCGAAAACCGCGACATCACCAGTGTCGAAAAGATCGCCGCGATTGCGCCGCAGTTCAATGTGGGCCGCGCATCCAACGGTTCGGGCGCACAGCTGACCCTGCGCGGTATCGGTTCCTCATCGACCTCGATCGGGATCGAACAATCTGTCGCGGTGGTCGTTGACGGCGCCTATTATGGCCAGGGCCGCGTCATCAACGAAGGCTTTTTCGACCTTGCCCGCGTCGAAGTCCTGAAGGGGCCGCAGGCGCTGTTCTTCGGCAAGAACGCGACCGCCGGTGTCATCTCGATCACGACCAAGGATCCCGGACCCGATCCGGAATTCATGGTCAAGGCAGGGTATGAATTCGTGGCCGAGCAATACAAGCTCGAAGCCGTGGGTTCGGTGCCGCTGGGGGATCGTCTTGGTTTCCGCCTTGCCGCCCGCTATTCGAAGATGGACGACGGTTACTACACCAACCTGGCAGAGCCGTTCGAATACACCACCCGCGATATCACCGACCTGCTGGCAGGCGGTGACGGCAACCCGATAACATCGACTGCGCAGCCTGCCGCCCGGAACGAGCCCGGCGAGGAAGAAGTGCTGGCCCGCGCTACGCTCAAGTGGGAGGCCACCGACAATCTCACGCTGACTTTGAAGGGCAACTACGACTGGAATACGGTCAACAATTCGTCGTGGAACTACGTCGCCTATGCCTGCGGTCGCGGCGACGGCCTTTCGCAGCAGACGGGCCAGCCGTGCCGTACCGATTTCGTGACCTTCCAGAACAATCTGCCCGATGCGCTTGCCGGCAACATTCCGTGGTCGCGCGATGATGGTGCGCTCTACAACCGGTACGAGTCGGCTTCGTCCACGCTGAACACGGTTTACGAGACGGACTTCCTGCAGATCACGTCTGTCACCAACTACCAGTGGGTCAACAACAAGTGGACCTGTGCCTGCGATTTCCAGTCGACCCCGACCAGCGTTTGGGCGACAGAAAATTCAAGCTGGGAAGCATGGTCCGAAGAATTGCGCTTCCTTTCGACCTTCGATGGCCCGCTGAATTTCATGATCGGCGGCCTTTACCAGAATACGACGCGCGACTTTAACCAGCAGGCCGCTCAGGCAAACCTTTACAACAGCGCCGCGCCTGCTGGGCTGGAGTTCCTCGGAAACCAGAAGTTCAGCCAGACGAAGGGTGAAACCTTTGCCGTGTTCGGTCAGCTGACTTACGAGATCACGCCCGATCTCGAACTGGCCGGCGGTGCACGCTATACCGATGAAACGAAGGACAGCTACTTCGTACAGCCCTACGTCAATCCCGGACTTGCCGGTGTCTTCCGCATCGGTAGCGATCCACTGGGATATGTGACGGCCAATCAACATTTTACCGACATCTCGCCCGAAGCGACGCTGACATGGCAGGCGGCTGACGACGTTCTGGTCTACGGGGCCTACAAGACTGCCTACAAGTCGGGCGGCTTTTCGAACGGCGGCATCAACTCGCGGTTTTCGTCCGATCCGCTGGGAGACCTGACGTTCGAGCCGGAAACAGCGGAAGGTTTCGAAGTCGGCATAAAATCGACGATCCTCGACAACCAGCTGCGCCTGAACCTGACGGCATTCACATACGACTACAGCGATTTGCAGGTCGACTTCTTCAACTCGCCGATCTTTGCGTTTCAGACCCTGACGGCAGATTCGCGTTCGCGTGGTGTCGAGCTGGAGTTCGAATTCGCGCCATATGCGGTCGAGGGGCTGAATGTTTACGGCTCGATCAATTACACCGAGGCGGAATACACCGACTTCGAAGGTGCGCCCTGCTATGCAGGCCAGACCACGGGCGAAGGCTGTATCCAGATCAGCCCGATCGCTGCGCGACAGGACCTGACCGGCGCTCCGCTTTCGGTTTCCCCGGATTGGACCGGCAACCTGGGCGTGACCTACGAACGCGACATCGGCACGAATTACCGCGCAGGCCTCAGCATCGATGCCCGTTATTCGGACAGCTATCTCGCGTCGGGTTTCGGCAATCCGCTTTCAGTTCAGGACAGTTATGTCACTCTTGATGCCGGTTTGCGTTTCGGTGCGGCCGACGACAACTGGAAGATCGCGCTGATCGGCAAGAACCTGACCAACCAGTTTTACGTCACGGGTGTTGTCGACGGGCCATTCACCGGAGCCGGCACCGGGACGGCAGTCGGGACGAAGGCCGACCAGCTCGGTTTTGGCAGCCTGCCGCGGACCGTCCAGATCGAATTGACAAAGCGCTTCTGATCTCTCCCGATCAAGCGCCATACCTGCCGGGGCAGCTTTAACCAGCTGTCCCGGCTTTTTATTGTTTGCCGTGAAGGGAAAAAGCCGCCGCCATCAAGTCAAGTGACCAACTTGCCAACTCGCGCACGTCGTCGACGTCCATCCCGGCGTCCCGGCGGACGTCATGTTCGCACAACAAGGACAGAAAGCCGGTGGTCATCATCAGGGTGCGCGCGTCCGCTTTTCCGGCTTCATGCTGGTCAAGTCGGCGGCGCAATTCGGCAAGAATGCGCGGGATCACCAATTCTTCCGAAGTCTCGTCTTCGGCCGGATGCGGAACCGCGTGGCGCCCGAAACGTGTCAGGTAAGTCAGCAGCAGACGCGCATAACAGTGATCGCCATCCTCGTTCGTAAGGTCGAGGTACGGTTCGTATACGAGACCCAGCAAGTCGCGATCGGAAATGGATCGAAGCGCGCCTAGACATTCCAGCTTCGCCTTCCTGGTCACTTCCATCTCACGGACGCGATACTCGAAAATCGCGCGCAGCAGACCGTCTCGTCCGCCGAAATGGTACTGTACCGCCGCCACGTTCAACTGCCCCGCCGCCGCTGCGATGGTGCGAAGAGAAACTTCGTTGATCCCATCGCGCGCGAAGAGTTCTTCGGCGACGCGCATCATCTTGAGGCGCGACCGCGCACTGCGTCCGTTTTCTCCGCTCGTCCCGGTCGTCGTTGTCGCCATGTCGGGGCTTCTAGCCCGCGCGCAAATTCAATGAAAGTAGGGAGACCTGACCGTTGTCATAGTTCGGCGCAGGGCTGCTTGACCGATCAGGCTTTACCGTTTCTAATTCGACTGTTTTAAAAATCGAAAAAGCGGAGAGAGGTATGCGTACGAGAGCCTGGCCGTGGCTGGCCATCGGGGTGTCGGCGATCGTCTCATCGGCACTCGCACTGCTGGTGCCGGAAGGTGAGGCGACGCCGGTCAAGGCTGACAGCGTCACGGATGCAGGCCTGGACGTGCAACCGAAGCGGATGGCCTATTCACCGCCGCTGCGCAAACCGGCGGAAAACAACCTCTATTTCGGTGATTTGCACCTTCACACCAGCTATTCGCCGGACGCATTTCTGAACGGCACGCGAAGCGTTACTCCGGACGAAGCCTATCGCTTTGCCATGGGATACGAGGTCGGAGCCGACAATGGGGTCCCTGCCAAACTGCGCCGCCCGCTCGATTTTATCGGTATAACCGACCATGCCGAATATCTCGGGGTCTTTCCGCGTCTTCTGGCCGAAGATGACGAACTGACGAGTTGGCCCCTTGGTCTCGAATGGCTCGGCTATCTTCAGCGCAACGAACGGGCGAAGGTAGGTGTCGCCTTTGCCAACGCCATTCAATCCAGCGACCGTGCGCTGCGTACCCCCGATGCCGTGAACCGCAGCGTCTGGGGCGAGGTGGCCGACAATGCCGACCGTTACAACCGTCCCGGCCAGTTCACCGCGCTCGTCGGGTACGAATGGACCTCGATGATCAACGGCGACAATCTGCACCGTGTCGTGCTTTTCCGCGGTGACGGGGCCGAGGCCAAGCGGATTCTTCCATTCACGGCGCAGGACTCGGCCGACCCCGAAGATCTTTGGAACGCGCTGGAAAAATACGAGGCGGCGGGCGTTCGCACGCTCGCCATCGCGCACAACGGCAACGTTTCGAACGGCAGGATGTTCGCGCCGGTCACGATCAGCGGACAGCCTCTGAACGCTGCCTATGCCCGCAAGCGCAGCCGGTGGGAGCCGGTCTACGAGGTTACGCAGGTCAAGGGAGACGGCGAAACGCATCCCGATCTTTCGCCGAGTGACGCGTTCGCGGACTTTGAAACGTGGGACAAGGGCAACATCACGCTCAGCGAGCCGAAGACCAGGGACATGCTGCCTTACGAATATGCGCGTTCGGCGCTAAAAGAAGGTCTGCGCCACCAACGCCAGCTGGGGGCAAATCCTTTCGAATTCGGCATGATCGGCAGCACGGATCAGCATACCGGCCTGTCGACCACGAACGAGGACAATTTTTTCGGAAAGTTCCCGGAGTCCGAGCCATCCGATCACCGCTGGCGGGAGAAAATGTCGGCCGTTCTGCAGGAAAGCTGGGAACTGTCCGCATCGGGTCTCGCCGCTGTCTGGGCCCCCGAAAACACGCGTGAGGCGATCTTCGACGCGCTTATGCGGCGCGAGACTTATGGCACGACCGGGTCGCGCATCCGCCTGCGATTTTTCGGGGGCTATGATTTCGCCAAGGGCGACATCGACCGCCCCGACTATGCCCGCCTGGGCTATCGCCGCGGTGTACCGATGGGTGGCGACCTGGGGCGTGCCACGAACGACGCTCCGCCGTCCTTCATGATCCATGCCGTGCGCGATCCCGACGGGGCGAACCTGGACAGGGTGCAGGTCGTGAAAGGCTGGCTCGATGCGAAGGGGCGGACGCATGAGAAGATTTATGACGTAGCCCTTTCGGACAACCGCAAGGTCGGGCCGGACGGCAAGGCTCCGCCGGTGGGCAGCACGGTCGACATTGCCAAGGCGACCTACACCAACGCCATCGGTGATCCTGAGCTTGCCAAGTGGTGGCGCGATCCCGATTTCGATGCCAGTCAGCCCGCGTTCTACTATGTCCGCGTGCTTGAAATTCCGCGCCCGCGCTGGACCACCTACGACATGGCCTATTTCGGCATAGAGATGCCCGCCGAGGTCCCCCGCACGGTGCAGGACCGCGCTTACAGTTCGCCGATCTGGTACCACCCGTGATGCGGCGCGGGATCGATCCGCTATGGTGGTTTCTCGGCTCGGGCGCGGCGATCTTCGTGCTCGCCGCCTTTATCGACCCGGACGGCGCAGACGATACCTCCGTCATCCGGGTCGACCGGCCCGTGCTCGAAGCCTATCTTGCAGCTGGCGGAGGAAACGCCCTTTCCGAAACATTGTCGGCCGGTCCAAGGACGTTGGACGACCTGTCGCCCCAGGCGCGTAAAGACCTGGTCCAGCGCTATGTCGAGGAAGAAGCGCTCTTCCGCGAAGCGCAATCGTGGGGCCTCGATCAGGATGACCCGGCAATCCGGCGTCGTTTGGGCCAGTCCATGCGTTTTGCCTTGCGGCCCGAGGTCGCATCAGATCCGGGCGATGCCCAATTGCGCAAGTTCTTCGATGCCAACAAGTCCGAATACGCCGAAAGTGATCTCGTCACTTTCGAGCATATCTTCTTCGATGCCACCCGCGGCGGGGCCGACGGCGCGGCGCAGCGCGCAAGGGCGTTCAGACCGGACAGCGACTGGCAGGCTGCCGGAGACCGCTTTGCCTATCAGCGCACTTACGTCGGCGCGCGGTCGGAAGAAGTCTCGGCCCAGCTTGGCCGGGATTTCGCCGACGCCGTATTCGCCCTGAATCCGTCGGACGCATGGCAAGGACCGATCCGGTCCGACCTCGGCGCGCACCTCGTGCGGGTGGTGCGGCACGATCGCGCTGGCGAACCGGATTTTGCCGCCTTGCGTCCGATCATACTCGACGACTGGATGCGGGCGCGACAGGCCGGCGATCTGGAAAAGCGTATCGATGCCATCGTCTCCTCATACGAAGCGAAAGTGGCCCCTGAATTCAAAAGCGACGGGCGATGATGCGGCTGATCTTTTCGCTCCTGGTTGCTCTGGCGCTGGCCGCACCTGCAGCCGCGCACGAGAGTCTGCCCTTGATCGTCGAATTGACGCAGCAGGACCAAACGCGCTTTTCCATCGTCACCCGCGCGCCCGGCAATTTGCGGCGGGAGAATCTGCCGGACATAACCCTGACCGGCGATTGCGCTGAGCTGCCTCGCTCAGCCCGTGCCCGCCAGTACGAATGTCCCGAGCGCCCCAAAGAGCTGACAATCGGCAAGTCCGGTGCCGCCAGCGCACCTGCGATACTGCTCAAGGCCAGGTTCGCGAACGGTGAACGTCTCAGTGTCACTGCCCCACCCGGCAGCAGCAGCCTGCTTTTGCCGCGCGAGGAAACCGCAAGTAGCGTTCTGCTGGGTTATGTGAACATTGGCGTGTTCCACATCCTGACCGGGTTGGACCACTTGCTGTTCCTTGCCTGTCTGGTTCTTATCGCGCGGACATGGCGGCGAACTGCGATCACGGTGACGGGCTTTACCATCGGCCATGCGATTACCATAACGCTGGCGACACTGGGACTCGTGCGGGTCAATTCCGGCGCCGTAGAGGCGATTATCGCGCTGTCGATCGTGTTTCTCGCCGCCGAACTGGTTCGCGGGGATCGTAGCGGTCTTGTCTTCCGAAAACCCGCGATCATCGCCTCGGCTTTCGGTCTGCTGCACGGGCTGGGATTTGCAGGTGCGTTGATGAGCATTGGGACCGCACAGACGCGGCCCATCCTTTCTCTCATCGGCTTCAACATCGGAGTAGAGGCGGGGCAGTTGGTCTTTGTCGCGATAGCGCTCCTGCTCGTCAAAAGGTTCGCCCGCCTGCGCGGTCGGATCGCATCTCTACAATTCGGAAAATACGCGACGCGTGGCTTTATCAGCGTTATCGGCACGGTTGGGGGCTATTGGTTCATCGAAAGGACCGTCGGCATTTTCACGCAAGGCGGCTGGATTATCTGACGGCCAGGGCGCGGCGGGCGCCATGCGCGATACACCCGGTCGCAACGACCGTGTAACCCCGTCAGAACCGTAACGAACGCTGAATGCCGTCGTTTGCTGTCTCATTGCTGAGCGGATGGAGAGACAGACAACCAGCCGCATGGCCATCGTTGCCGCAACGATCGCATCCCTTGCCACCAGTCCGGTCCGTGCCGAGGAGATCGACCAAAGAGAGGCGGAGGCCGCGGTAATCGCGGGCCAGGATTACGAAAGCGTGATTTTCGTTTACGGGCGCAGCGAAAAGCGGATCGGTGTGGCCGCAGCCGCGAGTGAAGGCGGCGTGGCGGGCGCGGATATCGAAGTGCGACCATTGCTGCGCCCCGGCGAATTGCTGGAAGCAACGCCTGGCCTGATCGCGACCCAGCATTCGGGGGGCGGCAAGGCGAACCAGTTTTTCCTGCGCGGTTTCAACCTCGATCACGGCACGGACTTTTCGCTCTATCTCGACGATATGCCCGTCAACTTCCGCACCCATGGGCATGGGCAGGGCTATCTCGACGTGAACGGATTGATCCCGGAGGCGGTTGCGCGTGTCGATTACCGCAAGGGGCCATACCGCGCCGATCGCGGCGATTTCAGCTTTGTCGGGTCAAGCTCCATCACCACGCACGATACGCTTGCTCCGTTCGCCGTCGTCGAAGCGGGCGGCTATGGCTATCGCCGCGCGGTTGCAGGGGGATCGGCTTCTGTCGGTGAAGGCGACCTGCTTTTGCTAGGCCAAGCCAAGTTCAATGACGGCCCGTGGGAATTGCCCGAGGACTTCGAGGGCTATTCCGCCTTCGCAAAATACTCCGCTCCGCTTGGCACGGGCGAGTTCCGGGCAAGCTTCAACCTTTTCCACGCAAGCTGGGCACCCACCGAACAACTGCCTGAACGCGTCGTTGGAACCGACCTTTGCGAGGATCGCTATTGCTCGCTCGACCCCACATTGCGCGGCACGACCAAGCGCGAAGTGCTGACCGTGAACTATGCGGACGAGGATTGGCGCTTTACGGTCTGGGCGCAGCATTATGACTGGTCGCTGCTGTCCAATTTCACCTATTTCCTCGAAGACCCGGTGAAGGGCGACCAGCTTCGCCAGTTCGAGGAGCGTTGGTCCTATGGCGGGCGCGCCGAACGCAGCGTTGACGTTTCGAGCCGTCTGGACCTGACACTGGGGACGGAAATCCGCCACGATTCGATCGATCCCGTCGGGCTGGACGAGACGGTCGGTGGCGAGCTGGATTTCAACTACAACGCGTTCGAAGTGGATGAGACCAGCGCCGGCCTCTACGCCGAAGCGACGTGGCGGCCGATGGACGGGTTCATAGTAATCGGCGGGCTGCGTGGCGACTGGTACCGGTTTGAGACCCGGCCAATCAGCGGCGTCGACGTTTGGGGCGGCGTTGCGGGCGACCATATCGTTTCGCCCAAGCTTGGCCTCAACTACGAGGTTGTCTCCGGCATCGCGCTCTATGCAAATTGGGGGGAGGGCTTCCATTCCAACGATGCGCGCGGCGTGACCAACCCGGCCAACCCCGCCCCGGGCCTTGTCGAAGGCACCATGAAGGAAGTCGGCGCGCGCTTCGAACGCGGCGGCGCGATCCTCACCGCCGTCTATTGGTGGAGCGAGATCGATAGCGAGCTGATCTATGTCGGCGATTCCGGCGCGGTCGAACCCAGCGATCCGGGAAAGCGCCGCGGATACGAGCTTACCGGCTTCTACAAGCCGACGGATTGGCTTGCGGTGGATGCCGTGCTGACGGGTACCAAGGCGCGTTACGTCGGCCTGCCCAAGGGGGAAGACTACATCCCCGGTTCGCTTGAAAGCTCCGGCGAGATCGGTGTTTCAGCCATCTTCCCGGACTTCAACGCGTCGGCTCGGCTGCGCTATCTTGGCCCGCACCCGCTGATCGAGGATAATTCGGTGCGCGGCAAGGATACGCTGCTGGTCAATGTCCGCGCCGCATGGACACCGCGAAAGATTGCGGGGCTGGAAGTATACGCCGAACTTCTGAACGCCTTTGCGTCAGCCGATGATGACATCGACTATTACTACGCAACGCGCTTCCCGGGCGAACCGGCAGGCGGCGTAGAGGACAACAACAGCCGGATCGTGGAGCCGCGCCAGTTTCGCATCGGCGTCAAGAAAGCGTTCTAGCGCGCTATCAGGATATCGCATCACCGGCGAGCATGAGCGCGCCGCAAATCCCCGAATCTTCGGCCAGACCGGGGCACGCGATGCGATGCTTGCCTGATCCGGGCAGATAGCCCTTGTCCAATGCCGCTGAAATCTCACGAACCTTGGCGAGCAGGCCGCGCGACTTGGTCACGCCGCCGCCCAGCACGATGATTTCCGCCGCGGTCATGGCGAAGATCGCATGACATAGCTGGGCGAGGTAATGGGCGATGACCTCGAAAGCCTCATCATCGGCGGGAAAGTCCGACAGGGTCTTGCCCCACCGCGCCATGATTGCCGGTCCGCTGGCCAGCCCTTCAAGGCAATCCCCGTGAGCAGGGCAGATGCCTTCGAACCCGGTGTCGGAAGGGTGTCGCCGGGGGAGGATATGGCCCATTTCCGGGTGAGCGGAACCGTGGACAGCCTTGCCATTGATGACGAGCCCGCCGCCGATCCCGGTTCCAACGGTCACATAGGCCAGCGACGACACACCGCGGCCCGCGCCCAACCGGCTTTCCGCAAGCGCGGCCCCGTTGACGTCGGTATCGAAGCCGACGGGCACGCCGAATTCATCCGCGAAATATCCAGCCAGATCGCATCCTGACCAGCCCGGCTTGGGCGTCGTGCCGATATGCCCCCACGCAGCATCTGCGCGGTCGACGATGGCGGGGCCAAACGTCGCGATCCCCAGAGCCTTCAGCGGGAGATGCCGGCGAAACCATTCTGCCGCCTCGGCCAGTGTCTCGTCGGGTGAGCGGGTGGGAATTTCGTGACGCGCGACGATCTCGTCAGGTGAATGGCCGACGGCCAGGACGAATTTCGTGCCACCGGCCTCTATCCCGCCCAACAAAGGGCGTTCTTCGGTCACGGTAGCTTGCCTTTGAGCGTGGTGCGGCCATCCTCGTCGATCGCCAGTTGCAGTAGCGGTGCCGGGACGCCTCCGAAGAAGGCGTTGGCCTTGACCGGATCGGATGGCAGCGCGCGCCCGTTCAGCCCGAAGAAGTCGACGAAGCTCGACGCGACAAGTTCGGCCGAAACGAACCAGCTATAGCTCTGGATCGGTTCGTCTTCGGGATTGGCCAGGACCAGTCCGCTGCCGTTCAAGGGCCGATAATCGCCCAGCAATCGATCGGAAACCATGCCGTAGAGCCCGTTGGGCGCATCGGGTGTGCCCGGCGCGAAAGTGATGCCCTGGGTGACCCAGAACACGTAATAGCGGCCGTCGTGAAACACGACATGCGCGCGTTCCAGTTCGTTGTTGACGCCATCGGCATGGACGAGCGGAGGCAGCAATTCCCAACCGGCTTCACCCTTGCGGGCGATGCCGACGGCACCGTTGAAGTCGCTTGCCGAATTGGCGAGCGAGGCGGTGAAGATCAGGTATTCGCTGCCGTCTGCCGGATCGCGGAAAAAGGCCGGGTCGCGGAAAGCCTTGATCTTTCCCGCTTCGCCTTCGTGCGCGTCCGCCGCCATGTAATCGGCAGTGATCGCCGTGATCGAGGGGACCGGCGGCTGCCAGTCGCAGGGAAGGCCATCGTCGCCGATCCTGCCGTGCGCTTCGAACAGCCGCTGCTGGTATCCGCCACTGCGTTCATGCGTGCCTGCGGCGGTGAAATAGAGGGTGATGTCGTCGCCCTTGGCCACGGCTGATCCGGCCCATTCCCGCTCGTAGTCCACGTCGAAGTCGGGCAGGACGTTGCCGCGGTCGACCCAGGTGCCGTCCAGCCGTTCGAGAAGCCTGATCTTCGCCTCGAAATGGCGAAGATTCGGATTGCCGCGATCGGGGGCGGTGAGGGCCATCCACAATTCGCGCCCCTTTATCGATGCGATATGGCCGCTTTCGTCCTGAACCGGCCACATGTCCCAATAGACACGCCCGCTGTCGAGATTGCCGGAACTGGCCGACGCGATTGCGGGGACACGGTCGATCCGGTCGAACGCAATCTGGCGAAGGTCTTTCAGGGTCCAGGCTGTGGTCATCGCATTTTCCGTATCAGATTCGGGGAATTTGGGGCCGGCCGGTAAGGGAGTGCCGACCGGCCCCGTCTCCATCGCTTCGATCAGAAGTCGATGCGAACCGATGCAGTCACGCTACGGCCTTCGATCGAGCGGGCGCGGACCAGGCCATTGCCGGGGATCGCGCCTTCTTCGGCCTCGGTGTAGCCGTAGACGTCGAACAGGTTGTTGGCGTTCAGCGACAGTTCCATGCGGTCGAGCGGGCGCACGGCCAGGAACGCGTTGACTTGCGTAAAGCCGGGCAGCTTCAGTTCGTTGCTGTCCTGCGTATAACTGTCCGTCGTGCCGATCATGTTCAGGCCGGTGGTCAGGAAGTCGTTTTCGTACTGAACCGTGCCCTGGAAAACGAGATCGGCCTGACGACGCGGAGTGTTGCCGATCACCGATGCGTTGAGCGATTCCTTGATCTCGGCATCGGTCCAGGTCGCACCGCCAGAGATGGAGAAAGGCCCGAAGGAATAGCTGCCTTCCAGTTCGAGACCGACCGCCTCGTACTTCGTGTCGGTCAGGACCAGCGGCGCGATTTCGACGTTGGTTTCCGCCGTCTTGGCATAGAATGCGGTGGCATAGAGATTGAGGCCGCCGCCCTGGTACTTCAGGCCGCCTTCGAGCTGGTCTACCGTGGCAACGACACCTTCGTCGCCGCCGGGCAGGCTGCCGTCCAGTGTGCTGACGGCGGGCGAGAACAGGCTGCGGTCGGCGGTGTGGCGACCGCCCTGACTGTAACGGGCGAAGGCCGAAAGATCGTCGGTCAGCAGGTAGTTGGCACCGATGGAGAACGAGAAGTAGTTGTAGTCGTAGTTCACCGGCCGCGCATTGCCGAGCGGCAGTACCGCCGTCTGCGCTTCGGCCGGGCTGATCTGGCCGTCATTGTTGAAATCGTATGACGTGATCCCGCTGCCATACCCGCTGTCCGAACCGGTGATCGTGCCGTCCGCGCTGCCGAAGTCGTAACGGATGCTGCCATCGATCGTCAGGCGATCGAAATCGAACATGACCGAAGCGAACGGCGCATAAGTGTCGTACCGCACGTCGTAGTTGCGGCGGCAGCAGTTGCCGAAGAAGCTGGCGCTGTATCCGACCACGCCGCCGTCGGTGACCTGGTTGCCATTGGCGTCAATCACGTCGACCAGAACCGAATTGCCGTCGCCTTCAACCGTCTGAACATAGGACGTCCAGAGCCAGTCGGTATCGACGTTCTGGCGGCTGCCGTAAAATCCGGCCGTGAAGGTCGCCGTCGCACCGCCCATGTCGAAGTCTTTCGACACGCGCAGGTCGTTGGCGATGAGCCCCAGGTCATTGAGCCGCGTGTTGAACAGCACGACATTGGTGAGCAGGCCGTTGCCGCCAAGGTTCGACGGGTCGCCAACCACCTGTCCGGCATTCGGACCGCTTGCCAGCACGATGGTCGATCCCGCGCCGCCTATGCCGTCGGCAATCGACTGTGCATCGCCGACGCTGGCCGGGAAGGGCGAGACGAAGCTGCCGCTATTGTCCGAATACCGGAACCGGTTGGTAAGGGTCCAACCCGGTGCAAATTCGACTTCGGCCTCGATGCCAAAGGACTTGCTCAGCACGGAAAGGCCGTCGTGAAAGTCGTAAGTCGTTGGGTTGTTGTTGCCGTCCAGCGTCAGCGCCGTGGTGATGTAACGGCTGTAGAGCGAGTCCGTGCGCGGATCGAAGTTGGCAATCGCGTTGTAGTCGGGATCGCCGTTGCTTCCCGAAACCGACACCGGCTGCGGCAGGATCGTCGGCGTGCTGTCGTCGAGGAACTTGCCGTGGAAGCGGATGAAGCCGCCGTCGAATTCCTTGGTGAAGTTCGCCTTGATCTGGCCGCCGTTCTTGGCGTTATAGCCGACGTCGCGGACACCTTCGCCGGTGCGGTAGAAACCGCCGACGTGGAAGTAGCTCGTATCGCTCAGCGCGGCGCCATAGTCGAAGTCCAGGCGATAGGTTTCATGGTCGAGGCCGACCGTTCCGGCGACCGCGCCGCCTTCCTGCTGACCGGTCTTGGAAATGAAGTTGACCACGCCGCCCGGCGAGTTCGACGCGAACGTCGAGGCAGAGCCGCCGCGGACCGCCTCGACCCGGCCGATATTGCGGTCGGCGCGCAGGAAGTTGTCGGCGTTGCCGAAGATGATGTCACCGAATTCGAGAACCGGCAGGCCGTCTTCCTGCAGCTGGATGTAACGCGCGCCACCGGTCGATACGGGGATGCCGCGAACGGCGATGTTGGCGTTGCCTTCGCCGCCCGAAGCTTCGGAACGGATGCCGGGGATCTGGCGGATAAGGTCTGCCGAGGAACTGGGGTTGAGATCGGTGATCGCATCGGAATCGAGCGAGCTTACCGAGATCGAGGTTTCGAGGCGGTTCTGTCCGCGCGAGACAGCCGTGACGACGATGACGTTGCTGTCGAGTACCGGCTCGGCATCGGTTGCAGGCTCACCGTCCTGGGCAAGGGCAGGGGTGGAAATGGCCGAAAGGGCAACGCTTGCGGCAAGGGCATGACGGAACTGCATTGAAACTCTCCCACGATGATTTTTATCGATTCGCCATTTATGCATACGGCTGCTGCAAACGTTTGCAACAGCTTTCTTGCAAACGTTTGCAATCAATCGCGCTTTCTGTCACTGATTTGCCACAACGCCGGGATCACGCCGGCACGGACAAGAGGATGTTGGCTATGCAAAGCGCGGTAAAACCACGGCTTTCCTTGCTGCGAATCATCGAAATGAACATCGGCTTCTTTGGCCTGCAGTTCAGTTTCGGGCTTCAGCAGGCGAACATGGGCCCGATTTACGGCTTCCTGGGCGCGGACGAAGCCACGATGCCTTTGCTCTGGCTGGCTGGCCCGATGACGGGGCTGATTATCCAGCCGATCATCGGCGCGATGAGCGACCGTACGCATTCGCGTCTTGGCCGTCGCACGCCCTACTTCCTGATCGGTGCGATCATCTGTTCGATCAGCCTGTTCCTGATGCCCTATTCCAGTGCGCTCTGGATGGCGGCAAGCCTGCTGTGGATCCTCGATGCAGGCAACAACATCACGATGGAGCCCTATCGCGCATACGTCGCCGACAGGCTGGCGCCCGAACAAAGGTCGGTCGGGTTCCTGACGCAGAGCGCGTTCACGGGCCTTGCGCAAACGCTGTCCTATCTTGCGCCCACGCTCCTGACCGCGTTCGTTGCCAAGGACGTCCTTGATGCGAACGGCATTCCCATGATCGTGAAGATCGCCTTCATCATCGGCGCCATCCTTTCGATCAGCACGATCGTCTGGTCCGTCTGGCGCGTTCCGGAACTGCCGATGACTGACGAGGAGCAGGCAGCTCTGGAGGCCAAGCCGCTGACACCGTCCGCGACGGCGGCCGAGATCGTCAGCGCGATCAGGGAAATGCCCAGGGCGATGCGCCAGCTTTCCCTGGCGATGCTGTGCCAGTGGTACGCGATGTTCGCCTATTGGCAGTACATCACTTTCGCGGTCGGACGCTCCTTGTTCGACACGTCCGATCCGTCGAGCGCGGCGTTTCGCGATGCGACCCTGACCACGCAGCAGGCCGGCGCGCTTTACAATTTCATCGCCTTCCTCGGCGCGCTTGCCCTGATCCCGGTGGTGCGGAAACTGGGCGCGCGTCTGACTCACGCTTTCTGCCTCTCGGCTTCGGGCGCGGCGATGCTTATGATACCGGGGGTGGAAACGCCCGCCGCCCTGTTCGTGCTGATGCTGGGCATAGGGATTGGCTGGGCCGGAATGATGGGTAATACATATGTCATGCTCGCCGATGCCATCCCCCCTGAACGCAACGGAATCTACATGGGCATATTCAACATGTTCATCGTCATACCCATGCTGATCCAGACCGTGACCATGCCGCTCATCTACCGCCCGATCCTGGGCGGCGATCCGCGCAACGTGCTTATCCTTGGCGGCACGATGATGATCGTCGGCGCGATCGCGACCATGTTCGTCGATGCCGGCAGGCCGGTTCCCAAAATCATGCGGGCCGAGGCGAACTAGGTTCGATGGCGGATCGCAAGCCTGAGGTGGAAGTCGTATCCCCCAAGCGCGCCAGGACGATCACCGATCTGGCGCGCTTGGCCGGCGTTTCGCCCGGCACGGTGTCGCGGGCGCTTGGCGGCAAGCGGGAATTGGTCAGCACGAAGACCCGCGAAAAGATCGAGGCACTGGCCCGCGAACATGGGTTCCAGCTCAACCAGATGGCAAGCCGGTTGAGGCGGCAGAAGACCGGGGTGATCGGCGTGGTCATCCCCCTGGGGCACGACCGGCACCAGCAGATATCCGACACGTTCTTCATGACGCTGCTGGGCTATCTTGCCGATGAACTGACCAATCACGGCTACGACCTCATGCTGCGCCGGGTCATTCCCGATCAGGACGAGGATTGGCTCGACCGGTTCATCGGGTCGGGCATGGTCGAAGGCGTGCTGGTCATCGGGCAATCCGACCAGTTCGACCGGATCGACGAAGTGGCCGATGGCTATATGCCCATGGTCGTCTGGGGCAACCACAAGGAGGGCCAACGCCACTGCGTGGTCGGAACCGACAACCGCCTCGGCGGCAGGCTGGCAGCAGAGCGCCTGATCGCCGCGGGTGCAAAGAAGCTGATGTTCCTCGGGTCGTCAGAACCGATCGAGTTCGCCGCCCGCTATGCCGGAGCCAAGGCGGTGGCGGACAAGATGGGCGTTTCGCTCGGCATCCTGCCGACCCACCTCAATCCCGACGAAGCGGCTGGTGAAATTGCCGAATACCTGTCGGCCAACCAGATCACCTTCGACGGAGTTTTCGCAGCGTCGGATATCCTCGCGGTGGCCTGTATGAAGGTGCTGCAAGAGCGGGGCGTCACGGTGCCGGACCAAATAAAGCTCGTCGGGTTCGATGACCTTCCCATCGCTGCGCAGACGCAACCTGCGCTGACCACGGTCAAACAGGACATTGCCACCGGTGCAAAGTCGATGGTGAACCTCCTGCTCAGGCGCATTGCGGGCGAGGGGACCGAGAGCCTCGTCCTGCCGCCGACGCTGGTGCGACGGCAGTCGGCTTAAGGAAGTTCACGATCAGGCCTTCGGAGGTTGGCACGGTCCTTCGCGTTCGGATTCCAGACACGTGATCGAACCGGGTGTGCCGCCGCCGGTGCGGGCGATGGCACACCTTGTCGAAAGGTCAGACGGGATCAGAACCTGACCCGTGCAGTGACCGACGCGTTGAGCGGTTTGGCCGGCTGGATGTTGTTGTCGCCGTGCGCGCTGGGATAATAATCCTCGTCGAACAGGTTCTCGACATTGACTTGCAGCGCGATGCGTTCGTTCACATCGAAATAACCGGCCAGGTCGACGCGGGTATAGGCAGGCAGCTTCACCGCGTTGCTAAGCGAGGCGTACTGGCTGGAACTATGGACCACGCCCCCGCCGATGCCGAAGCGGGGTGAGAAGTCATAGCGAGTCCACGCCGTCAGGTGATGTTCGGGCACTTGTTCAAGAACCGTCCCGGCCTCCGTGCTGCCGACGCGCGAGCGGACTTTCCCGTCGAGGTAGCTGTAACCGATGTTCGCGTTCCAGCCCGGTGCAAGCTCTCCGGTCAGCTGCGCCTCGAACCCGCGGGTGCGGGTCTTGCCGGTCAGGATGACGAAGCCCGGATTTTCGGGATCGGTGGTCTGGCGGTTCGAACGCTCAAGCTGGAACGCAGCGGCCGTCAACAGCAGGCCGGGGCGGGGCGACCATTTGATCCCCGCTTCGATATTTTCGAACTGCTCCGGCGCAAGTTCTGCCGAAGTCGGGCTGAGCAGCACGAACTGGTCACCGGCCTGCGGCAGGAAGCTTTCCGAATAGCTGGCATAGAGCGACACGGTTTCCTGCGGCTTGACCATGATGCCAAGGCGCGGGCTCCACTTTTCATCCTTGCGCGATGCGGGCGTGTTGCTGACAAGATTGACGGTATCGAGGTCGAAGCTTTCGAAACGCACACCGCCGATAATATGGACGAATTCGCCCAGTTCGATCTGGTCCTGCACGTAAGCGGCCAGAACGGTGAGCTCCGATGCCCGGTTGCGTGCCAGCGGGTCGAGGAAGAACGCCGGCACCGAGATATCCCTGGCCAGCGGGACTTGCGCAGAGGTCGGTCCATCGACCGCGCCAAAGTGGACAACATCGCGCGCATTGCCGGTGTCCTGGCTGATGACCTCGAACCCGGTCAGCAGGGTATGGCCGATGCCGCCGGTGTTGCCGGTCCAGACAAGGTTGCCCTGACCGATCCAGTTGCGCCGGGTCGTCGCGTCGCGATAGCCCGAAAGAGTGACCGTTTCGCCGTCGGTGCCCGACGGGACGATGTTGGCATAGACCTTGTCGTAATCGGCGAACTGGCCGCTGAGGTTCACGCTCAATTCGTTCGAGAAATCGTGTTCGATCCGCGCGCGGGCGATGTGCACTTGCGCGCTTGCTTCGTTGAAGCCGGACTGGCCAAAGAAGGTCTTGTCGTAGCCGGTGAGGGGGCCATCGCCGAGCGAGGGGACGCCGCGATCGGTGACGCGTTCGTCGTCGTCATAGCTATAGCCAAGGATGATTCGCGTGTCGGCACCAGGCTCCAGCGTGACGGTCGGGCTGATGCCGATGAAGCAGCCTTCGTATTCGTCGCGGTGGCTGTCGAATTCCTGGTACGTCGCGTTGAGGCGCGCGGCGGCGTTCATCGACAGCGGCTGGTTCAGATCAGCCGAAAGCGAGAAGGCACCGAAGGTGTCGACAGAGCCATCGGCTGCGGCGAATGCCGTGTTGGGGCTGGCGGTCTTGCTGACGCGGTTGATCGCACCGCCGCCTGCGCCGCGCCCGAAGATCAGCGCGCTGGATCCCTTCAGGATCTCAACCCGTTCGATATTGTAGAGCGAACGGTAATACTGCGCATCGTCGCGCAGGCCGTTCAGATAGAAGTCCGCAGTGCTTTCCTGTCCGCGAATGAACACTTCGTCGCGGTGGCCTTCGCCCGTTTCAAGCGTGACGCCGGCGACGAAGCGCAGGGCATCGTTGAGCTGGGTGACGGCCTGATCGTCGATCTGGTCGCGCGTGATGACCGAAACGGCCTGCGGCACGTCGATGATCGGCGTAGGGGTCTTCGTCGCGCTCGACCCGTCTTCGAGCGCATAGCCGTCACGCTCTGCCGATACGACGATTTCGTGCGGCAGATAGGAACGGCGCTGATCGTCCCCGCGATCCTGCGCCAGTGCCGGATACGCAGCCAGTGCGGACGTCAGCAAGAGTGACGTGCGAACGGAACCTGCGGAAACTCGGCGAAACGACATTTGGGACCTCCTATTATTGCGACTAATTCGCATTTTCGAATCGCCTGCTAATGAGATTAAATCGCAAAAGCAACTGCTGTAGAGGGAGGCAGGAAAATTCGCTGCGAATGTGCAGGAAAGGCCGCCATGCGCAGACGATGAAAACTCTTGAGTGTATTGATCTCTTTTACGTGTCGTGCCAGTAGAGGGACACCAGATGACCGAAGTATCACCCTTCCGAACGGCCGAGCAGAAAGAGGCCGAGCGTGCTGCCAAGCGCGATGCCGTGCTTTCGGCTGCGGCGCGCATGTTCAACGAACGCGGATTTGCGAACACGTCTCTCGACGACGTGGCTGCGCGGCTGGGTATCTCCAAGCGGACGATCTACCATTATTACCCGACCAAGGATCAGGTCCTCCTCGCTTGCCTGAAGAAGGGCATGGGTCAGTTGCGCGATGCGGCGGACGATGCGCGTGGCCGTGATGGCGACGGGCTCGCCCGGCTCGAATACTACCTGCGCCGCTATGCCGTGATCAGCATGGAGGATTTCGGCCGCTGCGTGATCCGCACCGGGGTCGAGGAGCTGAAGCCCGAAAGCCTGGCAGAATACCGCGTGTTGAAACGCGACATGGACGCGGCGGTTCAGGCGATGCTTCACGCGGCGGTGGAGGACGGCTCCATCGCTTGCGAGAATGAGAAACTGGCCGTTTTTGCGCTGGCCGGGGCCTTGAACTGGCCCGCGCGCTGGCACGATCCGGAAGGCGCTCTGTCCCGCGAAGAGATCGCGGACCAGCTTGTCGAATTCCTGATGCGGGGCCTGCGTCCGCGGACCTGAAACGCAACGGCGAAATTTACCGAATTGCCGGTGCAAGGCCGGACCAAGGAGAGAGACATGACAACCGCAGACCCGATCGTCATCGCCAGCTATGCACGCACGCCGATGGGCGGGATGCAGGGCGTCTTTTCCGATGTCGCCGCCCCGAACCTGGGTGCCGCCGCGGTTCGCGCGGCCGTGGAGCGCGCCGGGATCACCGGAGAGGCGGTGGACCAGATCATCATGGGCTGCGTCCTTCCGGCAGGGCAGGGGCAGGCACCCGGCCGCCAGGCGGCGATCCTTGCCGGTCTGGGCGAACACGTGACGGCCACGACCATCAACAAGATGTGCGGATCGGGCATGCAGGCCGCGATCATGGCGCACGATGCGCTGTTGGCCGGATCGTCGGACATCGTCGTTGCGGGCGGGATGGAAAGCATGACGAATGCGCCTTACCTTTTGCCCAAGCATCGCGGCGGCGCGCGGCTGGGCCATGACGTGGTGAAGGATTCGATGTTCCTCGACGGGCTGGAGGACGCCTACAACCCCGGCCGCCTGATGGGCGCCTTTGCCGAAGACGCGGCGCAGGAATACCAGTTCACCCGCGAGACGCAGGACGATTACGCGATCCGTTCGCTCACTCTTGCGCGCGAAGCAGGCGAAAGCGGCGCGTTCGACCGCGAAATCACGCCGGTCACGGTCAAGACGCGCAAGGCCGAAGTCACGATCGATACCGACGAACAGCCCGCCAAGGCCAATGTCGAGAAGATCCCCACTCTGCGCCCCGCTTTTGCCAAGGACGGAACGGTCACGGCCGCAAACAGTTCGTCGATTTCCGACGGTGCTGCCGCACTTGTCATGTGCCGCGCGTCGACTGCTCAGAAGATGGGCATGAACCCCGTCGCCCGCGTGGTCGGTCATGCCAGCCACGCCCATGAACCGGCCCGTTTCACCACCGCGCCCGTCTTCGCGACGAAGAAGCTGTTCGAGAAGACCGGCTGGGGCATGGATGATGTCGACCTGTTCGAAGTGAACGAGGCTTTCGCCGTCGTCGCCCTGATCGCCGAACGCGACCTTGGGATCGAGCGGGACCGTCTGAACGTGAACGGCGGTGCCTGCGCGCTGGGCCATCCGATCGGGGCATCGGGCGCGCGCATCATGGCGACGCTCTTGGGCGCGCTGGAGAATCGCAATTTGAAGCGCGGCGTAGCCAGCATCTGCATCGGCGGCGGAGAGGCGACTGCCATCGCGCTCGAACGGTTCTGACGAGCCTCGTTTTTCGCCCATAACGGGGCGGTTCGATAGTTAAGCGAAAGCCGCCGCGCGCCGCCTTCGGAAACGGAGAACGGGCGGCGGGGTGTTTACCGCTTATCAACCCTGTTTCTGTAACCCCGAAGTCATGTTGGGGTCTGTACTCAAGCGCAAGGGCGGCAATTCGGCGCCCCAGTCAGCGAGCGAAGACGCTTTCGTGCCCGAGTCGCGCGATGGCATGGCGAAGCGCGTCATGGGCAAGTTTCGTCGCGGCGAAGAGAGACCCGGACGCCTTGTCGGTCTGCAATATGGCGCATTGGCACGCGGTGCCTGGCTGCGCTTTGCGATCTTCATTGCCGCCGCGCTTCCCGCCATGGTCGTCTGGAACGCGGCTGCGGGCGGGATGATCGTTGGCGGCTGGTTCGCGCTGGTCGTCATGATGGCGCTGGCCATGATGCGGATCGAGCGGACCTTCAGCGATGCCGAGCGTCGGCAACTGGGCTCAGATGAACTGCGCACGCACCTTGCCACCGTCGGCCTTGCCGGCGGCCTGTGGGTCGCGCCGATGCTGATCTTCCCCGAAGTGCTCAGCACCGGCAGCGCGCCGCAATATGCCGTGATGGTCATGCTGATCGGGGTATTCGTCCTGTCCCTTTCCGTCGTGCCGACGGCGGCGATGGTTTTCATCGGCATCTTCGGCATTGGCGGCGCGATCGGCCCTGCCATCCGCGGTGATTGGATCGCCGCGATTGCCCAGCTCGCCTTTTCCGGCACTATCGCGGGCGGTGCGCTGGCACTGTCGCGGCTCTACCTGCGCCTTCGCATTACCGAGGCGAGCCTTGCCGAAAAGGCGGAAACCGTATCCCTGCTGCTTCACGAATTCGAAGAAAACAGCGCGGACTGGTTGTGGAGCGTCGACAGCTCTCGCCGGGTTCGCGGTGTCTCGCCCCGCTTTGCCCACGCCCTGCAGATGCAGCCGCATCAGGCCGATGGTCAGCCGCTTCTGCGCCTGATCGCGGGTGACGGCTGGGAAAGCGGTTCATTGCCCTCGTCGCTTCGCGATCTGGCCGAACGGCTGAAGCGGCGCGAAAGCTTCTCCAACCTCATGGTCCGCGTGAACGTGGGCGGCCGCAGCCGCTGGTGGGAGCTTTCGGGTACGCCCAAGCATGACGAACACGGGCAGTTCTCCGGCTTTCGCGGGGTGGGTTCGGATGTAACCGAACAGCGCGAGAGCGCCGAGAAGATCGCGCAGCTGGCACGTTATGACCAGCTGACCGGGTTGCCGAACCGCATGATGCTGACCGAGGCGCTGGGCACGGCGTTGCAGCGGGCCGAGCAGTGGCGCACGCGCTGCGCATTCCTGATGATCGACCTCGACCGGTTCAAGGCCGTCAACGATACGCTGGGCCACCAGATCGGCGACGAGTTGCTTGCCCAGGTGTCGCGCCGCCTGCGCGTTCTGATGGGGCAGCACGACACTTGCGGCCGGTTGGGCGGGGACGAATTCGCTGTCGTCATGGCCGACGTCAACGATCGCAACGCAGTCGACCGCATGGCGCACGCCATTATCGATGTCCTGTCCAAGCCCTACGACGTCGATCACCACACGCTTTACGTCGGGGCTTCGGTCGGTTCCGCGATCGGCCCGCGCGATGCCCGTACGGTCGAAACGCTGATGCGCAATGCCGACCTCGCGCTCTATCGCTCGAAGGATGAAGGCGGCGGCAGCCACTTTGCCTACGAACCGCAGATGCACGCCCATGCCGAGGAACGCCGCAAGCTCGAATTTGCGCTGCGCCACGCGCTGGAACGGGACGAATTGACCCTGGCGTTCCAGCCGGTCGTCGATGCAGAAACCGAACAGGTGATGAGCTTCGAGGCATTGCTACGCTGGAATTCGGCCGAGTTCGGACCGATCAGCCCGGCCAAGTTCATCCCGATCGCAGAAGACACGCGCCTCATCGTGCCGATCGGCGAATGGGCCCTGCGCCGCGCCTGTGAAGAGGCGGCACGCTGGCCCTCGAACATCCGCATCGCGGTCAACGTGTCGGCGGAACAGATGCTCGACGCCAGCTTTGCCAGCACGGTCGTCTCGGCGCTGGCCAGCAGCGGCCTTGCGGCGGAACGGCTGGAACTGGAAGTCACCGAATCGATCTTCCTGCGCGATGGCGGTGCGGCGCAGAACACGCTTCAGCAGATCCAGTCGCTGGGCTGCGGTATCGCGCTCGACGACTTCGGCACCGGCTATTCCTCGCTGGGCTATTTGCGCAATAATCGCTTCACCACGATCAAGATCGACCGTTCCTTCGTGCAGGGCGCGGCCAAGGACAGCCCGGAATCGCTGGCCATCATCCGCGCCGTCGTCGCCATGGCCGACGCGCTGGACATGACGACCACTGCCGAAGGCGTGGAAAGCGAACGCGAACTCGACCGTATCCGCCAGCTGGGCTGCACCAAGATTCAGGGCTTCCTGTTCGGACGGCCCATGGGCGCGATCGAGGCGGCGGCGCTTCTGGCCCGCGACGCGGACCGCAAGATTGCCTGACACACGACTTCACGGTCTGGACGCGCTACGCGGAATTGCCGCTGTTTGCGTATTTTTATTTCACCTGAGTGCTGAAACCATAGGCATTGGCGGAACCAATGCGGGTTTGGCGGTCGACTTCTTCTTCATGCTTTCGGGCTATGTCATGGCACGGACATACGAAAGTCGCTTCGCCGAAGGCTTGGGGGCAGGCTCTTTTTTCACTCTGCGCTACTTGCGACTTTGGCCCACGATGGCTGTCGGTGCGATAATTGGGTCGTTCTACCTAGCGACAAGTACGAACGAATTTTGGCTGGCCATGGCCGCCAATCTTCTTCTCATACCATATTTCGTGAACCATCAACCATTCGGAGCCAACTGGGCTGCATGGTCGATCTTTTACGAGCTTGTTGCGAATGTCGCACATGCCGCCTGGTTTTGCAGGATAAAAAAGCTGATCCTGCCCTTGGCGTTGCTTGGGACAGGAATTTTAGTCATTTCTCTTGATTTCCCATCGTTCACTGCGGGCCACAAAGACAGCACTTTCGCTGCTGGCTTTGTGCGGGTGTTTTTTTCCTATCTGATCGGAGTGCAACTGCATCGCTCTCTCGGATCTCGTTCCGTACCCACCACATCCTCGATTTTGATTCTAAGCATTCTTCCGCTTATATTTGTGACGACTTGGTTCCTGCCTCAGCGTTCCACGTTGCTGGATATGCTGATCGTTGCCGGTGTGTTTCCCTGCCTGATTGCTGCGGGTACATCGATTTCGGTGGGGGCGGGCCTGAAGTGGCTCGGGCGTATTTCGTTTCCGCTATATGCGGTGCATTGGCCGCTGATGGCATTTTGCCATATCTATGGCTGGTCCGTCCTTTGGTCTGTGCCGGTCGCATTCGCCTTGGCATCGCTCATGCCGGATGGACTTCGCTTGAAAAGCTTGGGGAAGGTGTTCCAGTTGACGAAGGAACCTACGACAAGACTTGCATCGAGCGAGTGACGTGCGCCGCCTTTAGTTTGCGAAAAAGGATGCAAACCAAACCGCGATCAAGAGCCAAGCTGCCACAACCGCAATCAGCCCCGCGGTAGAGCGCGGTTTCGCCAATGTTTCCGCGCGACTCCGCAAGTCGGCCATTACCGGCGCGGGGATCAGGCGCAGGGTTAGCCAGATGCCCGCAGGCACGATCAGCAGATCGTCTATCAGTCCCAGCACGGGGATGAAGTCGGGAATGAGGTCGATAGGCGACAACGCGTAGGCGGCGACGGCACCTGCGACCATCTTGGCTCCCAGTGGCACGCGAGGATCGCGCGCGGCGAGCCACAGCGCGATCACGTCGCGTTTCAGCGCCTTTGCCCAACGGCTTATTTTGCTTTTCAGCCGGTTGAGCACGCCGGCGGCCGACTTACGCGACCGACAGCCCCTCGAACACGGCTTCGAACAGAACGCGGCCATCGTCGCCGCCCTGTGCCGCCTCGATCATGCGTTCGGGGTGCGGCATCATGCCCAGGACATTGCCCTTGGCATTCAGGACGCCAGCGATGTCGCGGGCCGATCCGTTGGGGTTCTGGGCATAACGGAACGCGACCTGGTCTTCGCCTTCCAGCCGGTCCAGCGTTTCATCATCGGCGTAGTAGTTGCCGTCATGGTGGGCGACCGGGATCACGATTTCCTGTCCGGCCGAATACTTCGTGGTGAACAGCGAGGTGTCGTTGCCCACGATCAGCGGCACTTCGCGGCAGACGAAGTGGATGCCGGCATTGCGCATCAGCGCGCCCGGCAGCAGGCCCGTTTCGGTCAGGATCTGGAAGCCGTTGCACACGCCCAGAACGGGCACGCCGCGCGCGGCTGCCTCTGCCACGGCGCGCATGACCGGGCTGTTCGCGGCCATCGCGCCCGAACGCAGGTAATCGCCATAGGAGAACCCGCCCGGAACCGCGATGAAGTCGAGACCGTCGGGCAGGGCGGCATCGCCGTGCCAGATGCGGGTGGCGGGCTTGCCCGAAACCGCTTCGATCGCGACGGCCATGTCACGGTCGCAGTTGGAGCCGGGAAAGGTGATGACGCCGGCGGTGAAGGCCATGGCTCAGCCCACCTTCTCGATGCGGTAGTTTTCGATCACCATGTTGGCGAGCAGCTTGCGGCACATGTCGTCCAGTGCCTCGTCGCTCGTATCGTCGGCGACGTCGAGAGCGATCAGGCGACCTGCGCGAACGTCGTTGACGCCGGTAAAGCCCAGGCCTTCGAGCGCGTGGTGGATCGCGCGGCCCTGCGGATCGAGCACACCGGGCTTGAGGCTGACGTGGACGTTGACCTTCATCGAAGGGCCTTTCGCAATTGGTGACGGAGATTCGTGGCTGCGCCTATGCCGCGATTGCGCCGCGCTCGCAAGCGAGGGGCGGGCCTGATCCAAGAAAAAGGCCCCGTCCTTGCGGGCGGGGCCTTGATCTTGTGCCTATCGCGTCGAAGCGATCAGCCGCCGACCTGTTCCTCGGTCTCGGCTTCGGCTTCGGCAGTCGCTGCTGCGGCCGGGGCCTCGGGGGCCGGGCGGCGGGCGAAAGCTTCGGCAACGCGTGCCTTCATGGTTTCGTCGGTCTGCGACTTGGTCGCGATTTCGTTGAAGGTGTTGGGGTCAAGGCCCGAACCATTCACCGCAGCGACCATGGCGGCCTGCTTGTCTTCGGCCGACATCGTAGCATCCTGTGCGACTTCGTTCACCTTGATGGCAGCGGCCGCGAACTTGTCGAGGTCGGCATCGGTGATCGGTGCCGCTTCGGGAGCGGCGGCTTCTTCAGCGGCAGCAGCAGCGGGTGCTTCGGCAGCGGCTTCGGCCTGTGCGAGTGCGGGGGTGGCGGTGAGGGCGCCGGCCAGCGTCGCAACTGCGAGGAATTTCTTCATCGTCCAAGTATCTCCGTTTGGGTGATCCGCGGGCCTTGTGTCGGCTGGACCCGCAGTGCCGCAAGGACGCCTTCCACGAAGCGTTCTCTGTGCACGATGAGTCGTTAGGCTGCCATGAACGGTTGCTTAATATCGGTGAATATCAAGTGCGGCAAAAGAACGAACAAGTACGCGTAGGATGCTTACTTAATGCGAAGATCGTGGCCTCAAGGTGAGTGTGGTGTACAACGCAAAGTAAAATTGAGAAGTATTATTGCAATATACTTTTAGCTTTTCGTCATCGCTTCACAGGTCCGGCTGCTCCGCGCCCTCTGGAATGGCAACGATCTCGACTGCGCCGCCTTCGGGCAGCCACTGGCGCGCGGCCTCACGAAGCTGTTCGGGCGTGATCGATTCGAGCCTGTCGCGATAGGCCGCATAGCGGGCAAGCCGCTCATCCTGGCTTTGCGCGCGGTCGACCAAGCCAACCCAGCCCGCATTCGATTTCAGGGCATTGTCGTACTTGTCTAGCATGGGCTGACGCGCGCGCTGGACCAGATCGGCGGGGATCGGTTCATCGCGCAACTTGCGCAGCGTTTCCTCTATCGCGTCGACCGATGCCGGCACCTGCGACAGATCCACCCCAACGTTCAGCAGGAAGACGCCGAAACCGGGGTAGGTCTGGCTCATCGAAGAGACCACACCCGGCGAATAGGCTTGGCCCAGGCGTTCGCGCAGTTCCTCGGTCAGGGCGATGTCGACAACGCTTTTCAGCAGTCCGAGCCTTGCGGTCAGCCCCGCGTCGCTATCGTCCGTCGTCGGGAAGAAATAGCGGATGACGGCCTGGTCCTCCTGACCGCCGTGGCGGACGAAGACGGGGCCGCGCGTCGCGGTGAAGCTGCGCTGGCGGGCATCGGTGCGGGGCAGGAACTCGGGCTCGCGCATGGGCAGGGCACCGATGGTTTTCGCGACCATGGCAATGGCCTCGTCCTCGTCGACCGCGCCGACGATGCCGATTTCGATTGCGCCATTTGCCAGACGGTCGGCCATGACTGCGCGCAAGTCGGCAAAGTCGAGCGCTTCGTAAGCCTCGATAGGCTGGATCGTGTAGCGCGGGTCCTTGTCCGACAGGATTTCCATCTGACGGGTCGCCAATGCCGCATTGGGCGTTGCGTCCATGCGGGCGAACCGGTCGGGCAGCTGGCGGCGATAGGCGGAGATCGCCTCGCTCCGATAGCCCGGATCGGTCAGGTATGCTGCGAACAGTTGCAGCTGAAGTCCGAGATCGCGGGGCGTGGTCGTGCGCGTGGACGTGAAAACCTCACCCGATGCGCCGAGCCGCGCGCCGACGTTACGTCCGGCCAGGATCGTTTCCAGCTCGTCCGCGCTGTGTTCGCCAAGACCGCCCGCAGGCAGGCTGGGCGCCAGTTCGACCGCTAGCGGATTGTCCTTCGATTTCAGCAGGTCGCCACCGTCGAGCGAGAGACGCACGATGACCTGGTCTTCGGCCAGATCTGTCTTCTTGATGTTGAGGCGAACGTTGTTGGCGAAAGTGACGCGGCGTATGTCGTAGACGGGATCACGCTCGTCGCTGACCACCGTTCCTGCGGGGCCGAAATCGGTATAGGCGAATTCGGCAACTTGCGGCGGGGCGGTGTCGGCCAGGGGCGCGTCCATCGCCTCGTTCCAGGCCGCGCGCAGGGCCGCCGTACCACCTTCGGGCTCGGTGCGGCCGGAATAGCGCAGCATGGCATCGTCCAGCGGCACCATTTCATCCTTAAGCGCGGCCAGAACGCTTTCGGGCGTGATCTCGGCTTCCATCGCGCGCAGGCGTTCGAGGCTGGCGCTGGGCAGGGTCGGAACCTCGCCCTCGTCGAAGAAGTCGAGAATTTCGGACGTGATAGCGGAGTTCGTGCGCGTCGCCTCTCCGGCGGCGGCGTCTTCCTGTGCGGTGATCAGCCTGGCAAGCTGTTCGGCGACTTCGGCCTTGCTGAAACCGCCGGCAAGCGCGCGGCGATATTCGGCGACGGCGGCGTCAAGCCCGCGTTTCCACTGGCCTTCGGGTGTATCGACGGCAAGGCGCGAGATGCGCCCCATGCGGAACATCTCGCTGGTCCCGATGCCTGCCGATTTGAACGGCGGGTCGTCCTGACGCGTCAGGCGCTTCAACCGGCGGTTGACGATGGCATAGCCGATCCAGCGCAGCACGTCCTTGCGCCGCGCGGCGGCGGTGTCTGGCGCAAGCTGCGGCTGGCCCTGCCGCGTGGCGGACACGCGTTCGGGAAGGGCGGGGTGGATGTAGATGTCCTCTGCCGGCGCGCGCGACAGGTCCACGCTGCCATAGGCGCGGTCGGGGACGGTCGAGCTCTTGGCCTTCCAGTCGGAGAACCGGGCCTTGATTTCTGCTTCGACCATGTCGACCGGATAGTCGCCGACGACGGTGAGGACGGCCAGTTCCGGCCGGTAATTGCGTTCCCAATAGGCGCGGAGCGCCTTGCCATCGGCGGCGTTCAGCGTTTCCAGCGTGCCGATCGGCAGACGGTCGGGATACGTCGCGCCGGGGGCTTCGAAAGCGAAACGGTCGACCACGTCCTGAAACTGGTAGGTGTTCCGGTCGCGCCGTTCGGACAGGATGATGCCCTTTTCGCGCTGCACGGCTTCATCGTCGAACAGCAGCTCGCTGGCCGTTTCGCGCATCAGCATGAGCGCGGTGTCCAGCAGGTCCGGCGTGTTGGTCGGCAGGCTCAGCTTGTAGATCGTGGCGTCGAAACCGGTGGAAGCGTTGGTATCCGCGCCAAAGGCCAGCCCCTTGCGTTCCAGCAGGGCGACCATTTCGCCCTCCGGCACGTTGGTCGACCCGTTGAAGGCCATGTGTTCGATATAGTGGGCATAGCCCTGTTCAGCCGCCGTTTCGTCAAGCGAGCCGGTATCGAAACGCAGGCGTACTTCGGCCGTGCCCGCGGGCGTTGCGTTGTGGCGGATGACGTAAGTCAGGCCATTGGCCAGTCGGCCGATGCGCAGCGCCGGATCGGGGTCAAGATCGGTTGCCGCCAGCATCGCCTCGAACGGCGGCAGGCCGGACTGCGATGGACGCGCACTTTCGGGAACCGTCGCATCGGGCGCGGCGGCCGGTTGCACCGCGGCGACGACGGTTTCGTCCGTCGCCGTGGTGCAGGATGTCAGCAGAAGGGCGGCTAGAGCGACCCAGGTTCCCGTAACGTGCCGTTTTTTGATTACTTCTTTCCTCTGAGCTTCCGGTGCGCCGCGATGTCCGCGACTTCACTGGGCCCATCTTCCTGCAACACGCCAAGGCGGCGCGCCACTTCCTGATAGGCATCCTCTTCCCCGCCAAGGTCGCGGCGGAACCGGTCCTTGTCCAGCTTTTCGTTGGTGGCCATGTCCCAAAGGCGGCAACCGTCGGGGCTGATTTCGTCGGCCAGGATCACGCGGCTGTAGTCGCCGTCCCAGATACGGCCGAATTCGAGCTTGAAATCGACCAGGCGGATGCCGACGCCCGCGAACATCCCGCACAGGAAGTCGTTGATGCGGATCGCCATCGACGACATGTCCTGCATTTCCTCGTTCGAGGCCCAGCCGAAGCACGCGATGTGTTCTTCCGCGATCAGCGGATCGCCCAGCGCGTCGTCCTTGTAGTAATATTCGATCAGCGTGTGGGGCAGCGGTTCGCCTTCTTCGAGGCCAAGGCGCTTGGAAATGGAACCGGCCGCAACGTTGCGGACCACGACCTCGAGCGGGATGATCTCGACCTGACGGACGAGCTGTTCGCGCATGTTGAGGCGGCGGATGAAGTGCGTGGGGATGCCGATGTGCGACAGGCGGGTGAACACGAACTCGCTGATGCGGTTGTTGATCACGCCCTTGCCGTTGATCGTGCCCTTTTTCTGGGCGTTGAACGCGGTGGCATCGTCCTTGAAATACTGGATGATGGTGCCCGGTTCGGGGCCTTCGTACAGGATCTTGGCCTTGCCTTCGTAGATCTGGCGGCGACGCGACATGGGCTGGACTTTCTTCGCAAAAACCAAGCCCCGGCCTTGCCGGCCGCCCGTCAGATGGCGTCAACCGGAAACTGCCGGGGCGTCTTGCCCGCCCTATAAGCGAACGAGGTGCAAAAGCAAAGCCGATGCGGCTTGTCCTGATGCGTTTGCCACGCTTACCCTGCGCGGCAGGGTTGCAAGGGGCTTTACGCGGATGGACGAAGCGGGAGATCGGGGGGCTGGCTCGGCAGGCGGAGAGGTCTGGCTGACCGACTGGATGGAAGTCGGCTCTGGACTGGTCGAACAGTTTGCCGACCTGACCGAGGACTGGAACCCGATCCACGTGGACGAGGACGCGGCCCGCGCATCCGGCCTATCGGGAACGATCGCGCATGGGTTCCTGCTGGTCTCGCTGCTGGCACCGTTACTGGCCGACAGCGGGCATCCGCTGGGCGATGAACCGAATCTCCTGAACTATGGCTTTGACAGCCTGCGCTTCATCGCGCCGGTGCCGACGGATAGCCGCATCCGCGCACGGTTCCGCGAGGCCGGGCGAGAGCGGGTGAAGACGGGCCTGCGGATCACACTGGACGTGGAGATCGAGGTGGAGGGCGGTGAGAGGCCCGCGATGGTCGCCCGCTGGGTCTTGCTAAAGCGCGGTTAGGCCAGTTCCACGACTTGCGAGGCGAGGCGGTCCACTTCCGCGCGGTCGTGACTGACGTACAGGATCGGCAGGGCCAGGTCGTCGCGGATACGCTCGATCACGCGCAGGATACCGTCGCGCCTGTCAGCGTCGAGCGAGGATAGCGGCTCGTCCATCAGCAGCGCGCGTGGCCCCGACAAGAGCGCTCGCCCGATGGCGACCCGCTGCGCCTCGCCGCCGGACAGGTGGCGGACCGACCGGTCCAGCAATGCGCCGATGCCGAGGAATTCGGTCGCCTCGCGAAGATCCATGAAACGGCGATCCTCTGGTGCGAGGGCCCATCCGTATAGCAGGTTGTCGCGCACCGATTTGTGCGGAAACAGGCGGCCATCCTGAAACACGTAACCGCAGCCGCGCTTTTCGGGCGCAAGCGACAGGCCCGTATCTGCATCGAACAACGTCGTTTCGCCAATGCGCACATGCCCCGATGCCGGGCGGACGAGACCTGCAACCGCGTCCAGCACGGTCGTCTTGCCAATACCGGACGGCCCGAACAGCGCGGTGATCCCCGGTGCCGGGGCAATGCGGACCGACACGGTGCGCCGCCCGCGCGGAACGGTCAGGTCGACGTTAAAGGACATGGCTGCGCCCTCCCTTGCGGACCAGCCACTCCGAGATCAGCAATGCCACCAGCGACAGCACGACCGATGCGATGGCCAGGCGTGTGACGCTTTCCTCGGCCCCCGGCACCTGCAGCGCGGTGTAGATCGCCAGCGGCAGGGTGCGTGTTTCGCCCGGTATGTTGGAGACGAACGTGATCGTCGCGCCGAATTCGCCCAGCGACCGTGCAAAACCCAGCACGACCGCCGCGCCTATACCGGGCAGGGCCAGCGGCAGGGTGATCGAGGCGAAAGCACGTAAGGGCGATGCGCCCAGCGTGCGTGCCGCGCTTTCAAGGCGCGTGTCTATCGCCTCCAGCGAAAGTCGGATGGCGCGGACCATCAGCGGCAGGGCCATGATCCCCGCCGCCAGCGCCGCGCCGGTCCAGCGGAACATCAGCGTCGTGCCGAACAGCGCCGAAAGCATACGCCCGCCCCAGCCGTTCGCGCCGAAGAACAGCAGCAGCAGCCATCCGGTGACCACTGGCGGAAGCACCAGCGGCAAGTGGACCAGCGTGTCGAGCAGCATGCGCCCCGGAAACCGCTTTCGCGCCAGGAGCCACGCCAGCACAAAGGCGACGGGGAGGGTGAGGACGATCGCGGCGGCCGCGACTTTGAGCGAAAGGCCGACAATCGCCCACTCGACCGGGGTCAGCATCAGCCTTCCGGCTCTGCTTCCTCGGCGCTGCCTTCTATAGGCGGCGGACCGAAGCCGTATTTCGCGAAGATCGACTGTCCTTCGGGCGAGAGAAGGAAGTCGCGGAATTCCTCTATCCCCTCGGTTTGCGACCGGGCGGGGATGGCGATGGGATAGGTGATCGGGGCATGGCTTTCGTCTGGAAAGCGGCCCACGATCCTGACGCCGTGATCGGCGACGGCATCGCTGCTGTAAACGACGCCCAGCGGCGCATCGCCGCGGCTGACGAGGTTGAGCGCGGCGCGCACGTCGGCGGTTTGTGCCACCTTGTCCTTCACTTGGTCCCACGCACCGATGGAGATCAGCGCCGCCTTGCCATATCGGCCCGCTGGTACTGCTATCGGATCGGCGATGGCCAGCCGCCCGTTTCCGAGGGCATCGGCCCAATCGCCCTTGGCGGGAAACGAGACATCGCTGTCGTTCGGCGCGATGAGGACGAGCGAATTGGTGGCCACAATCGCGCGGCTCCCTTCGCGCAAGGGGACCGTGCTGTCGAGCCAGTCCATCCAGCGCGTGTCGGCCGAAACGAACAGGTCCGCCGGTGCGCCCGTCGCGATCTGGCGGGCGAGGGCACCGCTGCCCGCAAAGGACAACGTGGGTTCAAGGTTGCCCTTGGCGGCCCAGGTCTTCGCCGCCTCGGTCATCGCCTCCTGCGTGCTGGCCGCGGCCAGGACCAGCGGTGCACGCGGTTCGGGCTGCGATCCGCAAGCGGCCAGCGAAAGGGTTGCGAAGAAGGCAAGGGCAGCGGCGATGATGCGCATGGCGTCACGCATAGCCGTTCAGCTTTTGATATAAAAGGATGTGATGCCCCGGTAAGGCAGAATGGCGCGCGATCGGCGCATGCGTATTTCCGTCTTGGGAAAGTGGTGCCCGGGGACGGAATCGAACCGCCGACACTGCGATTTTCAGTCGCATGCTCTACCAACTGAGCTACCCGGGCATTGCCTTGCGGCAGGCCGCGTCGCGTAAGGGACAAACCATGTGTCCGGCGACGGGAGCGGCGCATATGGCCAAAGCCGCGCCGCCTGTCCAGCCCCTATTTCATCAATAATCCTCATCCTCTTCGCCGGTCGGGACGCGGGCCGGTTCGCCGGGGATCGCATAGCCGTCATCCAGCCATTTCGCGAGGTCGCGGTCGCGGCAGCGGGTCGAGCAGAAGGGGGTGTGTTCCTGTTTGCGGGGCTTGCCGCAGATCGGGCATTTCTTCGCGGTCGTCATGACGAAACCGCCTGCGCGAAACCGGCGTGCGGTGCAAGAGCGCCATCTGATTCGATCCGCACTTGCCTTCCGGTCCGGCGAGCGAGCTGCGCGCGCCAGTCGTCCGAAATGAAGCTGGCGATGGCCGGATGACAGTGCAGGACCAGCGTGCCCGGCTCTGTCACGCCTTCCGCGCGCCGCACCAGCAGGCGGGCCAGCGATGCCATGCGGTGGCGGCGATAGCGATGGAGGATCGAAGGGCCGGTGAGGCGCGATACGATCTGCACGAAGCCGAACCCGTTCATCGCGGTGCGTTCGTGCGCGAAGCCGGACAGCGCCTTTTCCAGCGCGTCGTCGACCGCGCGGCGATCGGCCTTGGCCTCTATCGTGGGGAAATCGACGCCGATCGATCCGCCGATGTCGAACCGGCGCAGCGCGTCGGCAATCGTGGGCACGGCGGCAAGCGCGAGCGGCCCTGGCGCCAGCGCGCCGTCGATATCGATCAGCGTCATCGCAGGGGTGGGCGACAGGATCAGCGAGCCGCCGTCGAAAGCCATCACGCCATCGAGCACATCCGAGGCAAGATCGTCCCAGCCATCGGCCGGGAAACGGTGGACTGCGCGCACCGCGTGGCCTTCTGCCTTCAGAGTGTCGGCCAGTGTCGGGGCGGGGCGCAGGGGTTTGTCCGTCGGGCGGGCCTGTGCGCGCTTGGTGCGGCTGCCTTCGCCGATTTCGGCGCGGGTCACCTCGATTCGGATCGATGCGCCTTCGCTGGCGTCCTTGGCCAAGCGGTCGACCAGCACTTCGGTGCCGTCAGTCAGGACCGCCGTGCCGCGCTTCGACCCTGCCGGGCGAGAGGCCAGCTTGGCCTCCACAACGGAGCCTGCGGCCAGTTCGCCCGGCCATGCGACTTTTGCAGCGACGATTTCGCCGGATTCGATCCGGATCGCGCGGGTCTCGCCGATCCCGTCTTCGATCAGCCACTCAGCCAATCGGGAAACCTGCAGATTTCAGCAAGGCGCGAGTTTCGAACAGCGGCAGGCCGACGACGCCCGAATGACTGCCCTCGATCCAGGCGATCAGCCCCTCGGCGCGGCCCTGGATGGCATAGCCACCGGCCTTGCCCTCCCACTCGCCGCTGTCGATGTAGGCGGCGATTTCCTGATCGTGCAGCGGTTTGAAGCGCACGACGGTTTCGGACAGCCGTTCGCGCATCGTGCCGTCGGGCGCGCGCAGGGCAATGGCGGACAGGACGCGGTGACGCCGCCCGCTCATTAAACGAAGGCATTCACGCGCAGTTTCGGCGTCTTCCGCCTTGGGCAGGATGCGCCGTCCAACGGCGACGACCGTATCGCCGGCCAGCACGTGGGCATCTTCGCGCGCGGCGGCCGTAGCCTTTTCACGCGCCATGCGCGCGGCATAGGGCCGGGGCAATTCGCCCTTGTGCGGATTTTCGTCGATGTCGGCGGGGGCAACGCCGTCAGGTTCCAGCCCAAGCCGCGCGATCAGATCGCGGCGGCGCGGGCTGGCAGAGGCGAGGATGAGGCGCAGGGGCGCCATGGCCGCGGATTACTGCGGACCGGGGCCGCCGCGACCGGGCATGAAGCGGTAAGTGATGCGACCCTTGGTAAGGTCGTACGGCGTGAGTTCGACCAGGACTTCGTCGCCCACCAGCACGCGGATGCGGTTCTTGCGCATCTTGCCGGCAGTGTGGCCGAGAATCTCGTGATCGTTTTCCAGCCGCACCCGGAACATGGCGTTGGGCAGCAGTTCGACAACCGTGCCGCGCATTTCAAGGAGTTCTTCTTTGGCCATAAGGGGCTGCTTGCGCCCTTCCTTTCACTTCATAATGTTCGAAAAACGTGGGCGCGCCTTTAGCCGCACCTGCGCGAAATGGGAAGCCCAAGCCGCTTTTTCAATTGAGGCCGGTTGTGAACCGCCCTCGCCGGCAAACGCGATTTCGCCAGGATCACAGCGGGATGCGACAATCTGATACGCGTGGCGACTTGTGACGGATCGGCGGCATCGCCAGCTAAGGGCCATGAAATCGACCCCTTTCCTGACCAGCAGCGCAGTGCTTGTCATCGCCTTGTCCGCCGCGCCCGCCCTCGCGCAGGATGCCCCCGATATCGAGATGGACGACAACGAGATCGTCGTCACGGCAGAGCGTATTCGCGGACAGGTCGAGGCACCGCAGGCGCCCATCGCGGTGATCGGGGAAGACGAGATCGCCAGCTACGGTGTCTCCTCGCTGGCCGAGCTGATTGACGAACTGGCCCCGCAGACCGGCTCTGCCCGCGGGCGCGGCGGCGGCAGACCTGCATTCCTGGTCAATGGGCGACGGGTCACCGGCTTTCGCGAGATGCGCAACTATCCGCCCGAAGCGATCCGGCAGGTCGAAATCCTGCCCGAAGAAGTGGCCCTGCGCTATGGCTTCCGCCCGGACCAGCGCGTCGTGAACTTCATCCTGAAGGACAACTTCGTTTCGCTCAGCGCAGATGCCGAATACGGCTTTCCCTCGGGCGGCGGCTATTCGACCAACGAGATCGAGGGATCGTTCCTGCGGATCGATGGGGACAACCGGCTCAACCTCGCTTTCGAGGCCGAAGACAGCTCGATGCTGACTGAGGCGGAGCGGGACGTTTCCTCAGTCAGTGCGGTGCCGCTGGCAGGCGACGCCGATCCGGCGGCCTACCGCTCGCTGGTGGCCGACAGCCGCGACCTGCAGCTCAACGCCAACTGGAGCAAGAGCCTTGGCGAAGGCGGGCTGGGCGGGGCCATCACCCTTAGCGCCACGGCAACGCGGTCGGACAGCCTGTCGTGGCGCGGGCTGGACGCGGTGACGCTGACCGACGCGAATGGCAACAGCGCCTATCGCACGCTTTATGACGTGGACGCAGGTTTCGGCCCGCGCGTGCGCGACACGAAGAGCGAGGGCTTCGAACTGGGCGCGAGCTACGACACGCGGCTGGGCGACTGGGGCCTGACGGCAACGACCAATTGGGCGCATGACGAGACGCGCACGTTCACCGACGCCAGCGCCGATACCAGCGCGCTGCGGGACGCGGTGGCGGCGGGCACGATTGCCTTCGACGCACCGACCGCGACCCTGTTGAACAGCGGACTGGTGAGCGCGCGCGACACCTACCGGGCCGACACGAACACCGAATCCGTCTCGTCGCTCGTCACCCTGACCGGGCACCCCGTGGTCCTGCCTGCGGGCGAGATTTCGCTGGTGGTGAAAGCGGGCTACGACTGGGATGACATCGACAGTTCTGACACCCGCAATCCGTCAAGCGATGCAAGGTTGACGCGCGGCGATGCCAGCGGCGGTATCTCCCTTGGCCTGCCGATTGCCAGCAGGCGAGAGGGTGTGCTTTCCGCCATCGGCGACCTCACACTCGACCTGTCGGGCGGGGTCAATCACCTGTCGGATTTCGGCACCTTGTTCGATGGCAGTGCGGGCCTGACCTGGGGCGTGACCGACAAGCTCGACCTGCAGGCCAGCTACATCTACCGGGAGGCAGCACCCTCGCTCAGCCAGCTTGGTGCGCCGCAGGTCATAACGACGGGGGTCACCGTCTACGACTTCACGACCGGGCAGACAGTTCTGGTCGACGTGCTTTCGGGCGGCAATCCCGATCTTGTCGCGGAAAAGCAGAAGGACTGGAAATTCTCGCTGAACTGGGACCTGCCGGTGCTTCAGCGTTCGCGCTTCATCGTCGAATATTATGACGAGAATTCGACGAACGTGTCCTCTGCCTTCCCGGTGCTGACCCCCGCGATCGAGGCCGCGTTCCCGGGCCGGGTCGTGCGCGACGATAACGGCAACCTGCTATCCATCGACCAGCGCGCGGTGACTTTCGCCAGCCAGAACGGTCAGCGCATCCGTTACGGCATCGACATATCGGACCGGATCGCGGGCAAGGAGGACGAGGCGGGAAATCGCGGCAACCGAAAGCGGGGGCCGAGCATGGGTATGCCCGGAAGACGCAGTGGCGGACGGTGGAGCCTTGCGCTCTACCACACGTGGCGCCTGCAACAGGACGTGCTGATCGGCGCGAATGGCCCATTGCTGGACCTGCTGGACGGCGATTCGCTATCGAGCAGCCCGACCGCACGGCACGAAGTCGAAATGCGGGGCGGCGTATATTATAACGGCATCGGCCTGCGTCTGTCGGGCAATTACTACGGCGGATCGAGCGTCGACGGCAGTACGGCGACGGGGTCGACCTCGCTCGACTTCAATCCTTATGCGACGTTCGATGCGCGGCTGTTCGTGGACCTTGAGCGGCAGTTCAAGGATATCGATTTCCTGAAAGGCAGCCGCTTTTCGATCCGCGTCGACAATATCTTCGACGCACAGCAGCGCGTGACGGACGAGAACGGCGTGGTCCCGGTGAGCTACTTGCCCGATTTTACCGACCCGAAGGGCCGTTTCATCGAACTGGATTTCCGGAAACGGTTCTAGGGCTTTCATCCCCGCGCGAAATCCGGGGCCAAACGGGCGGATGACGGTTCCCTTCGCCGCCTGCGATTCCTATCTGGAAAGCCCATGTCGCGCGCAAAGGCCGGAACCCCGCCCACACCCACGGGCAGCGAACGCTTTCTGGAAGAGAAGGCGACTGCCGCCGTGCGCGGGTCGCAGCCGGATATCGAGGCCGGGGTCAAGGCCATCCGCGAAGTGCAGCGCACGCTGAAGCCGAAACCCGGCGTCTACCGCATGCAGGATGCGCGCGGCGACGTGCTCTATGTCGGCAAGGCACGCGCACTGAAGAACCGCGTGGCGAACTACACGCAAGTCGAACGCCTGCCGATGCGGTTGAAGCGCATGGTCGCGCAGACGCGGTCGATGACGATCGTGACGACGAATTCAGAGGCCGAGGCGCTCCTGCTCGAAGCGCAGCTGATCAAGCGTTATCGCCCGCCGTACAACGTGCTTTTGCGCGACGACAAGAGCTTCCCCTTCATCCTGCTGCGGTCCGATCATTCCTATCCGCGCATCATGAAGCACCGCGGCGCACGCCGGGCCAAGGGCAATTATTACGGCCCGTTTGCCAGTGCCGGTTCGGTCAACACCACGATCAATGCGCTGCAGAAACTGTTTCTTTTGCGCAGCTGCACCGACAGCTTCTTCTCACGCCGCGACCGGCCCTGCCTGCTTTACCAGATCAAGCGGTGTTCGGCCCCGTGCGTGGGCCGCATAGACGAAGCCGGATATGCCGAGTTGGTGGGCGAGGCGAAGGACTTTCTTGCCGGCAAGTCGAGTGCGGTCCAGGCCAAGATCGAGACGCAGATGGCAAAAGCTGCCGAAGCGCTCGATTTCGAAACCGCGGCAATGCTGCGCGATCGTTTGCGCGCGGCCACTTTCATTCAGGGCAGCCAGGCGATCAACGCGGCTGGCGTCGGCGATGCCGATGTCTTTGCTATGGCGACGAAGGGCGGGCAGGTCGGGATACAGGCTTTCTTTATTCGCGGCGGGCAGAACTGGGGTCACCGCGCGTTCTTCCCCCGCCATACCGAGGGGCTTGAGGAAGAGGCGGTGTTCTCCGCCTTCCTCGCCCAGTTCTATGAAGAAGTGCCGCCCGCAAAGACCATCCTGGTCGACCGCGAATTGCCGGACCGCGAACTGCTTGAAGAAGCGTTCTGCGAAAGCGCAGGGCGTGCCGTGTCGATCAGCGTGCCGCAGCGCGGGGACCGCCGCCGGTTGCTGGAACAGGCCGCCCGCAACGCGGTCGAGGCGCTGGAGCGCAGGCTGGCCGAAACCAGCACGCAGGCTGCGACCTTGCGCGAAACGGCGGAGTTCCTCGACCTGCCGGACATCCCGCAGCGGATCGAGGTTTACGACAACTCGCACATTCAGGGGACCAATTCGGTCGGCGCGATGATCGTGGCCGGGCCGGAAGGGTACCTGAAAAACCAGTACCGCAAGTTCAACATCAAGAAGGCGCAGACCAACGACGACTTTGGCATGATGCGCGAGGTCATGGAACGCCGCTTCAGCCGCGCGCTGAAGGAAGACCCCGACCGCGCCACACAAGGGAAAGGCGACGGGATGTGGCCCGACCTCGTCCTTGTCGACGGCGGCAAGGGGCAGGTGTCGGCGGTGATGGACACGCTGGAGGAACTGGGCATCGAGGACGTCAACGTCGTCGGCGTAGCCAAGGGGCCGCACCATGGCCGCGAAGGCCGCGAGGTGTTCCATTTTCCCGACGGGCGCGAAAAGACGCTGCCCACCAATTCACCGGTCCTGTTCTATCTGCAACGCTTGCGCGATGAAGTGCACCGGTTCGCCATCGGCGCTCACCGTGCCAAGCGCAGCCGTGCCATACAGGCCAGCCCGCTGGACGAGATTCCCGGCATCGGCCCCGCGCGAAAGCGGGCGCTGCTGCTGCATTTCGGCACGGCGGGCAAAGTGCGCGCGGCCGGGCTTGAGGATTTGCGCCGCGTGCCGGGTGTGTCGGCCGCCGTGGCGCGGCAGATATACGATTTCTACCATCCGAACGGCTGACACACAGGCTTTTGCACCGATCGATACTGGCAAAACAGGGGCGGGTGCCTAGATAGGCGGCAGTTCCGGGAGACAATGATGAGCAGCCTCGTAGGCCCTGATGAAGACAATCCGCTCGGCAAACCGCCGGTGCCCGACGACGTGCAGGAAGCGATCCGCACGCTGATCCGCTGGTCCGGCGACGATCCGGAGCGTGAGGGCCTGATCGACACACCCAAGCGCGTGGCGCGCGCGTGGAAGGAATATTGCGTCGGTTATCAGGAAGACCCGGCCATCCACTTGTCCCGCATTTTCGAGGAAGTGGGCGGATATGACGAGGTCGTCCTCTTGAAGGATATCCCGTTCCAGTCGCACTGCGAACACCACATGGCCCCGATCATCGGCAAGGCGGCCATCGCCTATCTGCCGAGGGATCACGTCGTCGGCATTTCCAAGCTGGCGCGCGTTCTCCACGGCTTTGCCCGCCGCTTGCAGATCCAGGAACGCCTGACCGCCGAAGTCGCGCAGTGCATCTGGGACCACCTGAAGCCGCATGGCGTTGCCGTGGTGATCGAGGCGAGCCATGCCTGCATGACCGCGCGCGGCGTGCGCACCCCCGGCGTTGCCATGACGACTAGCCGGATGATGGGCACGTTCCTCGAAGATCAGCGCAGCCGGAAGGAAGTGCTGTCCCTGATGGGCTACTGATTTCAGGTCGCCCTTGGCCTGAAATCACCCGCCTGATACCCGTGCGCGGCCAAACTCTCCCGCACGCGGGCGAGGGCGGCGCCCTGGGGGTCGGGTTCTTCCAGAAGCGCGAAGCTTCCCGACACGACGAAGCTGCAATGGCCGTGCACGACGGCGACCAGCGAGCGGGCGAGGCGCACGACATCGGCCTCTGTCCCTGTGGGTAGCACGGCGCGGATTTCGTCCTCTACGATCTGGGTCAGTCCGGCGCGGCGGGCCTTGTCCTCTTCGGGAAGGTCCATCCCCTCGGGCAGTCGGTGCGCATAGATCGCGGACCAGAGTTCGGGCGAGTGTTCGGCAAAGGCGAAGTAGCCATCGACCAGCGCGGCGATCCGGTCCTCTTGCGCGCAGTCCATCCGTTCGCGCAGGATCTGCGCCCATATCTCGAAACTGCGCGAATTGATCGCGGCGATCAGGCCATCGACTGATCCGAACAGGTTTGAAATCGTGCCGACCGAATAGCCGACACGCTTCGCGACCTCGCGCCCCGAGAATTTCGCAAGGCCCGCCTGCGCCAAGTGGGCGTGCCCTTCCAAGATGAAGAGCGCGCGCAATTCCTCTCGTGTATGATCCGATCTGCGTCCCATGAAGAGCGGTCTAGCCAAACAAATGAACACTGTCCAATAAATATATTGAACACCGTTCAGTAATCGGTTATCTCCGCCGCGACGAAGGGGAAGGACGAACGTGATGGAATGGCTGATCATCATCGGGATGGGCGTTACGCTGTACCAGTTGTGGCGCAGGGTCGAACGGTTGGAAGAACGGCTGTCGATGCAGGAAATGCTGGGCCGCCGGCCTGTCGTTCCCATGGAAGAGGCGGCCATGCCCGTTGTAGAGCCTGTGGCGGAACACTCCGCACAGCCCGAACCGGCGGCGGCAACCACGGTGCCGCGGGTCAGACGCGCCGTCGCCCGCGTCACGGGCAGCGTTTCCTCCATGACATCAAGACCCGCTGCCACGACCACAGTATCGGATGAAAAGCCCGGCATCGCCTTCAATTTCGAAGACCTGTTCGGCCGACAGCTTCCGATATGGGCGGGCGGCATCACGCTCGCCATCGCGGGCTTCTTCCTTGTCATGTACGCGATCGAACTGGGCCTGTTGTCGCCTTCGGTCCGCGTGTTCATGGGCTTCCTTTTCGGTGGCACGCTGATCGGCGGGGCCTTCGTGGCCGAGAAGATGGCAGAGCGTATCGCCGACATTCGCGTGCCGCAGGCGCTGGCGGGGGCGGGGATCGCGACGCTTTATGCCTGTTTCTACCTTGCCGGTACGGGATACGGGCTGATCGGTGCGGGCTTCGCCTTTGCGGGGCTTGCGGCGGTGACGGCGGGCGCGATCTACCTGTCGTTCCGGTTCGGCCTGCCTTGTGCGGTTCTGGGCCTGCTGGGCGGGTTTGCTGCACCCATGATGGTGTCGGCGGACGAAGCCAACTTGCCGATCCTGTCGATCTATCTCGCGCTCGTATCGGCGGGGCTGGTGCTGACCGGCAATCGCCAGCAGCGCCCCTGGCTGGGTGCGGCGGCGATGGGTGGCGGCCTGCTCTGGGGCCTGCTGCTGCTGTTTTCGCAGGACCTGACTTTCGCCGACCAGCTTTTCGTCGGCGTCTACCTGATCGGGGTCGGCGCGGTGCTGCCGACTGCGCTGGGCGAAGTCCCGTTCCGCCACTGGCTGCGTGCGGGGGCAGGGGCGTTTGCCGCGCTGCAGATGGCGATCCTGATCGATCAGGGCGGCTATTCGCTGCTGGCGTGGGGGCTCTATGTCCTGCTCGGCGGCGCGCTGGCTTTCCTTGCGTGGAAAAAGACCGAATTGCGCGATCCCCAAGCACTGGCCGCCGCGATCGCGATTTTCATGCTGGCATTCTGGCCTAACCCGGAAGAGGGCGAATTCGCCCTGATCGGCGGGGCGATGGCGGCGATTTTCGCTGTGGTCCCGCTGTTCCATATCTGGCGGGGCGAGCGGCTTCGCGCCGACGTCGTGCAGGTCGCAGGCTTTGCCCCCGGCCTCGCGCTCGCCGCGACGTGGCAGTTCGGCGATGTCTTCCACGACTTCCTGCCGGTGCTGGGCGCGGTTTCGCTGGCCCTTGCGGCGCTGCCCGCGCTGGCCGCATCGCGCCTTTCGCCCGATGGCGGCTGGAAGGTCTGGCTGCTGGAATTTTCCGCCGCGATGACTTGCGTCGTCGCCTTCTCGCAAGTTCTGCATGATGACTGGGGCGCGATCGCCTGTGCGCTGGCGGCGATTGCCCTTGCCCTTGGCCTGCCGCGCCGTGTCGCCGCCGCGCGGACGTTTGCCGGGGTGGCCGCAGCCTTTGCAGTCTTCCCCCTGATCGCATGGATCGACGCGGGGCTGGATGCGCTGGTGGGGGAACCGTTCTTCCTGTCCGACCTTGAAAGCTGGCAGGATACCATGCGCTACCTGGTGCCTGGTGTTCTGGCGACACTCGTCGTGGCGTACAGGCAGACCGGCATCGGTAGAGCCCGCGTCGTACAGGCGATGGCCGTCCTTGGCGGGGCAGGTGCGGTGATCGCGCTGCACAGCTTCTACAAGCTCGGCTTCGCGATCGACGGTTATACCCGCTTCGTGACTTACGGCCTTGCCGAAAGGACTGTCTGGGAAGCCCTGCTCGTCGCGGCCGCCTTCGCCCTTTTTCAGGTTCGGGATCGCATCGCCTTTGCCCGCATGGTCGCTATCGCCCTTCTGGCCGCTGCGCTTGCCCACTTCGGCTGGTTCACGTTCCTGTGGCACAACCCCTTGGGCACTGCGCAGGCGGTTGGCCCGATGCCGGTGGCAAACCTCGCCCTTGCCGCATACGGCGTTGCGATTGCTGCGCTGGTCATCGGCAAGTCCGTTTCCTCGCCGCAATGGCGCCGGGCGGCCGACATCGCGATCATGGTGCTGCTGCCGGTTCTGGCCATTACCCTGCTGCGTCAGGGCTTCAGCGGCACGATCCTGACGGCACAGCCGATGGGGCAGGGGGAGGATCTCCTGCGCTCGCTATCGGGCATCGTGCTGGCCATCGGATACCTGCTGTGGGGCGCGCGCCGTGAGGATCGGACCTGGCGTATCGGATCGCTCGTCCTGATGATCCTGGCGGTCGGCAAGGTGTTTATCGTCGATGCCGCCGTGCTGGAAGGATTGGCCCGCATCGCCAGCTTCCTGGCATTGGGCTTCAGCCTGATCGGGATCGGCTGGTTCTACTCGCGCATATTGGCTCGGCCCCGGCAGGACGCGCCTCAACCCTGAGCAGGCTGAGGCGCGGCCAGTTCGATCAAGCCGTCGATGACCGATGGGTCCTCGATGGTCTGGGGCACCACGATCTCGTCACCGTTGAGGATCGCGCGAAGCAGGTTGCGCAGGACTTTGCCCGAACGGGTCTTGGGCAGCGCATCGGCGAAGAATACGTCGCGCGGGGACGCGATCGGGCCGATATCCTCACGGATGGTGCGTACGATGTCCTTTTTCACCGCGTCGAGATCGCCGGTCCCGCCGCGCGTGATGACGAAGGCGACCGCCATTTCGCCCTTCAGTTCATCTGCCGCGCCGACAACGGCGCATTCGACGACCGCGGGGTGATTGGCGACGACTTCTTCCATCTGCCCGGTCGACAACCGGTGTCCGGCGACGTTGATGATATCGTCGGTGCGGCCCATGATGTGGATGAAGCCATCCTCGTCGATCATGCCGGCATCGCCGGTGGTGTAGTGGCCGGGAAAATCGACAAAGCCCGATGCGAATTTTTCGGGGTTGTTCCAAAGCGCGCGGAAATTACCTGGCGGCAGCGGCTGTTCGATCAGCAGGGTGCCGACCTTGCCGGGGGCCGCGTCCTCGCCCGCTTCGTCCTTGACCTTGAAGCGATAGCCCGGAACCGCGCGGCCTGCACTGCCCGGCTTGATATGTGTTTCGCCAAGGCCGAAGCACGTGGCGATGGCGGGCCAGCCCAGTTCGGTCTGCCACCAGTGGTCGATCACCGGCTTGCCCAGCTTTTCCGCGATCCACAGCAGCGTGTCGGGATCGGCGCGTTCGCCTGCAAGAAACAGGGCGCTAAGGCTGTCGAGGCTGGCATGCGCGATGAACTCGCCGTCGGGATCGGCGCGGCGAATGGCACGGATCGCGGTGGGCGCGGTGAACAGCGACTTGACCTGATGCTTGTCGACGAGGTTCCAGAATATCCCGGCATCGGGCGTGCCGACGGGCTTGCCTTCGAACAGGATCGTCGTCGCCCCGGCCAGCAGCGGGCCATAGACGATATAGCTGTGCCCCACGACCCAGCCGATGTCAGACGCGGCCCAGAAAACGTCCCCCGCATCGATCGCGTAGATGTTCTTCATCGTCCATGCCAGCGCCGCGGCATGTCCGCCGTTGTCGCGCACCACGCCCTTGGGCGTGCCGGTCGTGCCCGAAGTGTAGAGGATGTAGAGGGGATCGGTGCTGGCCACCGGCACCGGACCTGTCGGCGATGCCGCGTCGTAGGCGGCCTGCCAGTCGATGTCGCGGTTGGGCACCAGGTCGGCGTGCAGTTCCTCGCGCTGGTGGATGATGGCAACATCGGGCTTGTGCGAGGATAGCTCGATCGCCTTGTCGAGCAGCGGCTTGTAGGCAATCGTGCGCCCCGGCTCCAGCCCGCAGGACGCCGACATGATGGCGGCGGGTTTGCAGTCGTCGATGCGCTTGGCCAGTTCCGGGGCGGCGAACCCGCCGAAGACGACCGAATGGATCGCCCCGATGCGGGCGCAGGCCAGCATGGCGAACAGCGCTTCGGGCACCATCGGCATGTAGATCACGACACGGTCGCCCGCCTTTACCCCTGCGTCACGCAGCATTCCGGCCGTGCGCGACACGCGTTCGAGCAGGTCGTCATAAGTGAAGCTGGCCGAACGGCCGGTGATCGGGCTTTCGTAGATCACGGCAACCTGCGATCCGCGCCCGGCCGCGACATGGCGATCGACCGCATTGGCGCAGGTATTCAGCTTGCCATCGGGAAACCAGCTGTCGGTGCCCTCGTCATGGGCGATGGTCGGCGCCTCGCTCCATTCCAGGGTTTTCGCCACGTCCATCCAGAACCCCTGCGGGTCGCGGTCCGCCGTTTTGAAAGCCTTTTCGTATGCCACCCGGTGTCTCCCTCAAGACCTGTTCAATCGGTATTGCCGATGGGGCGTCCCAAATCGTGCGAACGCCCCATGGCCCATCATTCTGGCACAGGCAGCCTTTCGCTGCTTGTCCCACAGTGCGCTAGAAGCTGTATTTGGCGGAAACCTGCACTTTCTGAAGGTTGCCGTCGAGACCGGCCTCGTTTTCGCGTTCGACGTACATGTATTCCACGCCCAGATCGAGTTTCGGAACGGGCGTATAGATAACGTTGGCCAGCGCGTTCCACACCGTGTCGGTCGGCGATGCGGATGTCAGCGCGACGGGGTTGTCCGCCTTGAAATAGCTGCCCGCGATAGTGGACCGCAGTTTGTCGCCCCAGACGTGGCGATAGGCGGCAAATCCGGAATAGCTCGCGATGGCATCGAGATCGCCGGTGACCGGATCGATCGCGGCATCGTTGACGATGTTGAGCCCGATGTACCGGCCAAGCCCTTCGCCCGCGTTCACCATGAAGCGGAAGTCGTCCTTCTCGCCGATGCCGATCTTGCCCGACACTGATACGCCGTAACCCAGCGTGCTGTCGCTGCCGAGGCCGAAGTCGTCGTTCGACACTTTCAGCTGGCGCCCGATCGCGGCGATGGAGAACGCACTTTTCCCGGCTTTCTTGTCGAAGCGCAGGACGACATCGGGCAGGGCATCGTCACCCGGTGTCACGCGGCCGCCAGTGGCGGTGGTGACAGTCGTTTCGGGCTGTTCGACCGCGATGGAAAGCCCGCTTTTGGTGGTATAACGGACCAGCGGCTGACGCACGAAGACCGTGCCCGGCGTGGTGCCGATGAAGTCCAGCGTGTCGGGCAGGGCGCCCACGTTGAAGAACGTGCCCCAGGTCTGGCCGATGGTCCATCCGTCGTAAGTGACGAAGGCATGGCGCAGGCGCGGGGTGTAGGAATTGGTGATGCGCTCGTCCCCGCCGCTGGTGACCATGAAGTCCATTTCCAGCGTCGTGCCCAGCGTCTTGCCCGCAACCGGGGTCGCGGTCTTGATGGCCACGCGGCTCTGGCGGGCGTTGAAATCGGTGTCCCACCCCGAACCGGCGCCGTCGCCCACGGGCACGACGCTCGGTATCAGGAAGTCGCGCAGGAACGTGTCGCCGCCCAGTTGCCCCGCGCTGGTGCGCGCGGTGATCGCGTCCATCTTGACGTAACCGCCGATGGTAACTTGCGTATCGCCGATGTGGAAGCCGGACTTGTCCGAGGTTTCGACCGCCGCGACGCGGGTTTCAAGCTCGCCCTGTCTTGCCGCCACGGCGCGCGTTTCAGCAACGGCGGCGCGCATTTCTGTGACGGCAGCCTGAGTCTGCGGATCGGCGGGTGCGTTCTGCTGCGCATCCATCCGCGCCTCGAGCGCCATGATCATGGCCTCCAGCTTGTCGAGCCGGTCCTCTACCGAAGCTTGCGCATGGGCTGCGGCCGGTGCCAGTGCCGTGGCGGCCAGGAGGCCCGCGGCAATGGAACGACGCAACACTTTGCCAGACGTATTCGTGTACATCAGGAATTCCCCTCCCCATCTGTCGTGGATGTGGCGCAAGAGGTCGCAGTTTTGGGTGGGTCGCTCTATCGGCAATACGTCTATAAGACTAAGGTCGAGAAGCGCGAACGGCCGCGAGACGCTAGGGAATGCGTGTTTTTCGCGGTTGCAACGAAATTATCGGACAACACTCGAATTCGGGGGAGTAGCATGCAGGAAACAATCGAACGCCAAGGTGACGTCGTCGCCGTTCCCGCCAGTGCAAAAGAAGGCACTTCGTGCACGCTGGAACAGTACAACCAGATGTATGCCCGATCGGTCGATGATCCGGACGGATTCTGGATGGAACAGGCAGAGCGGCTCGACTGGATCGAGAAGCCCACGAAAGTCGCCGACTGGTCGTTCGATCCGGTCGACATCAAGTGGTTCACCGATGGCAAGCTGAACATCTGCGCCAATGCGCTGGACCGCCACGTCGCGGCGGGCAAGGGCGATACCGTCGCGCTGATCTTCGAACCCGACAGCCCCGACACCCCCGACCGCAAGATCACTTACGCCGACCTGCTGGCCGACGTGATCAAGATGGCCAACACGCTGAAGAAGATGGGCGTGAAGAAGGGCGACCGCGTCACGATCTACATGCCGATGATCCCCGAAGGCGCGGTGGCCATGCTGGCCTGTGCCCGTATCGGCGCGGTCCACTCGGTCGTCTTCGGCGGCTTTTCGCCCGACGCCATCGCCGGCCGCATCGAGGATTGCCAGTCCGACTACGTCATCTGCGCTGATGAAGGTCTGCGCGGATCCAAGCGCGTGCCGCTAAAGGGCAATGTCGACGAGGCGCTGAAGAAGGTCGCCGTCAAATCGGTGCTGGTCGTGCGCCACACTGGCGGCGACGTGAACATGACCGAGGGCCGCGATCACTGGTATCATGAGTTTTCGCAAGGCGTGGACACCGAATGCGCGCCCGAGGCGATGAACGCGGAAGACCCGCTGTTCATCCTCTACACCTCCGGTTCGACGGGCAAGCCGAAGGGCGTCGTCCATACTATCGGCGGTTATGCCGTGTGGACCGAAACGACCTTCCGCTACACGTTCGATTACCGCCCCGGCGAAATCTACTGGTGCACCGCGGACATCGGCTGGGTCACGGGTCACAGCTACATCGTCTATGGCCCGCTTCAGGCAGGGGCCACCGCGCTGATGTTCGAAGGCGTGCCCAACTATCCCGACCATGACCGGTTCTGGGCGGTCTGCGACAAGCACAAGGTCAACATCTTCTACACTGCGCCCACCGCGATTCGCGCCCTGATGCGCGAAGGCGATGCCCACGTGAAGAAGCATGACCTGTCCTCGCTGCGCCTGCTGGGCACGGTGGGCGAGCCCATCAACCCCGAGGCATGGCGCTGGTATTACGAACAGGTCGGACACGGCGAGTGCCCGATCGTCGACACCTGGTGGCAGACGGAAACGGGTGGCCACATGATCACCACGCTTCCCGGCGCACATGCGATGAAGCCGGGCAGCGCGGGCAAGCCGTTCTTCGGCATCTGCCCGCAGCTGGTCGACAACGACGGCAACGTGCTGGACGGCGCGACCGAGGGGAACCTGTGCATCACGCGCAGCTGGCCCGGACAGGCGCGCACCGTCTATGGCGACCACGACCGCTTCATCCAGACCTACTTCGCCACCTACAAGGGCAAGTATTTCACCGGCGATGGCTGCCGCCGCGATGCGGACGACTATTACTGGATCACGGGCCGCGTCGACGACGTCATCAACGTGTCCGGCCACCGCATGGGCACGGCAGAGGTCGAAAGCGCGCTGGTCCTGCACGAACTGGTCGCCGAATCGGCGGTCGTCGGCTTCCCGCACGATATCAAGGGGCAGGGCATCTACTGCTATGTCACCTTGAACGCGGGCGTGGAACCTGACGATGAGCTGGCCAAGGTGCTGCGCAACTGGGTCCGCACCGAAATCGGACCCATCGCATCGCCCGACCACATCCAGTTCACGCCGGGCCTGCCCAAGACCCGTTCGGGCAAGATCATGCGCCGCATCTTGCGCAAGATCGCGGAGAACGACTTCGGTTCGCTGGGCGACACGTCCACGCTTGCCGACCCGAGCCTGGTCGACGGGCTTATCGAAGGCCGCCTGAACCGATAGGTTTTTAGGCGTTGTCGACAGTCCTTGGGAGAGGGCCTGATCGTGGGGGGGAAGGAAATGACCGGGCGGATCGTAATCGCCGATGACCATCCGCTGCTGCGTGCAGCGGTGCGCGGATGTGTCGAACAATCGTGGCCGGGCCGCGACGTGGTGGAGGTGGCCGACGCCGCCTCTGCCCGCGCCGAGGTGGGCCGAGGCGATGTCGAGCTGCTGACGCTGGACCTGCACATGGCGGACAGCGCCGGGCTGCAGACGTTGATGGCCTTCCGCCAGGACTTTCCGGCCGTTCCCATCGTCATCGTGTCCGCCAGCGAGGACGCGAAAGTAAGGCGCGGCGCCCGCGAACTGGGTGCCGCCGCCTTCATCCCGAAAAGCGCGCCGCTACCCTTGATGAGAGAGGCACTGACCGCCGTGGCCGAAGGGGACTACTGGTTTCCCGAAGAGGGTGAGGTGACCGAGCAGGATGCCAGCAACCTAGAAAAGCTGGCCCGCCTGACCCCGGCGCAGCGCCGCATTTTGACGCTGGTTTCCGAAGGCAAGCTGAACAAGCAGATCGCCCACGAAATGGACATTTCCGAAGCGACGGTGAAAGCGCACATGACCGCGATCTTCCGCCGCCTGGGCGTCGTGAACCGCACGCAGGCCGTGCTGATCGCCAAGGAGCTCGACGCGGCAGTCCCGCCCGCAGGGGCATAAGGGGGCTCAGCCTCCGATCGTGTCCGCCAGCATCGCCTCGGTCCGCGCGCCGGACCAGTCGTGCCCGCCGATCATGCGCCAGACTTCCTTGCCGTCGGCATCGTAAAGCACGGTCGTGGGCAACATCCCGGTGGCGTAGGAAAAACCCAGGTCGTTGTTCGGGTCCAGCCACGGCTCCAGATTGGCGAAATCTTTCTCCGCGAACCACGGCTCGACCGTTTCGGCCCCGTCCATGTCTTGCGAAACGACGATGACTTTCAGCTTGTCGGGATAGCGACCGGCCAGTTCGTCCAGCATCGGCATTTCCAGCACGCACGGTCCGCACCACGTCGCCCACAGGTTCACAAGCAACGGTTTACCCTTGAAATCGCTTATTTTCTTCGAAGTCCCGTCGGGCAGCGTAATGGTAAGATCGGGCATTTCCTGACCGCGTGTGGAAATGTCGAGCGTGCCGTTGAACTCGCTCTCGCCGCCTTGCGCCGCGTTCGCTTCTGCTTTGGCTGATGCTTCAGGTTGCTCCGGAGCCTCGCTTTGCCTATCGCACGCGGCGATTGCCGGTACGGTGCAGGCCAGCGCGATTCCGGCGAAAAACTTGAAGGACGGGTTTATTTCGATGACGGGCAATTCGGGCTCCGGTGCAGGCGGCGGTCAGGCGAACCAGATGTGGGGCGGACGTTTCGCCGAAGGACCGTCCGCGATCATGCGCGAGATAAACGCCTCCATACCCTTCGACAAGGCCATGTGGCGACAGGACATCGCCGCCAGCAAGGCCCATGTCGCGATGCTGGGCAAGCAGGGTATCGTGTCGGCAGACGACATGAAGCTGATTTCGGACGGGCTCGATCAGGTCGCTGCCGAATATGAAGCTAACGGGGTTCCCGAAAACTGGGACCTCGAAGACATCCACATGGTGACCGAGGATCGCTTGACCCAGCTGATCGGCGCTGCGGCCGGGCGCTTGCACACCGCGCGCAGCCGCAACGACCAGGTGGCGACCGATTTCCGCCTCTGGGTGCGCGACGCGATGGATCAGGCGGATGCGGGGCTGCTGGCCTTGCAGCGGGCGCTGGTAACGCGGGCGGGTGAGAACGCCGACAGCATCATGCCCGGATTTACCCACCTTCAGACCGCGCAGCCGGTGACGCTGGGCCATCATCTCATGGCCTATTACGAGATGTTCCGCCGCGACCGTTCGCGCTTTGCCGATGCCCGCACGCGCATGAACGAATGCCCGCTGGGCAGTGCGGCGCTGGCGGGTACAGGTTTCCCGCTGGACCGTGACAGCACCGCAGGCGAGCTGGGCTTCGACAAGCCGACCGACAACAGCCTAGATGCCGTGTCGGACCGTGATTTCGCACTGGATTACCTGCAGGCCGCGGCGCAATGTTCGCTGCACCTTTCGCGTCTGGCCGAAGAAATGATCATCTGGGCCAGTCAGCCCTTCGGCTTCGTGCGGATGCCCGATACGCTGTCTACCGGCAGCTCGATCATGCCGCAGAAGAAGAACCCCGACGCGGCCGAACTGGTGCGCGGCCATGCGGGGCGGATCGTCGGATGCCTGACCAGCCTGATGGTCACGATGAAGGGGCTGCCGCTCGCCTATTCGAAGGACATGCAGGACGACAAGCCGCCGGTGTTCGAGGCGGCATCGCTGCTGGCGCTGTCGATCGCGGCGATGACCGGCATGGTCGCCGACGCGACGTTCAAGACGGACCGGATGCGTCAGGCCGCCGAACTAGGCTATGCCACCGCGACCGATTTGGCCGACTGGCTGGTCCGACAGGCGGACATTCCGTTCCGCGAGGCGCATCACATCACCGGCGCTGCGGTCAAGCTTGCCGAAAGCAAGGGCGTCGCACTCGACCAGCTTGCGATGGACGAATTGAAAGCCATCGATGCGCGGATCGACGAACGGGTCTATGATGCCCTTTCGGTCGAGGCATCGGTCGCCGCGCGGTGCAGCCATGGCGGCACCGCTCCGTCCGAAGTCGCAAAGCGCGTGGCAGAGGCCCGCAAGGTTCTGGGAATGGAGCAGGGCGCATGACGATCCGTAACGCCATCATCGGCAGCGCGCTGGCAGTGCTGGCCCTGTCTGGGTGCGCGCGCGAAACCGACTTGCGCCCCGTCGAAGGTGCTTCGCTGCCGCCGACGCCCTATGGCGCCGATACGCAGCCCGATGCCGACGACCTGCTGGAACGTCCCGCGCAGGCTGCGCCTGAACGCAGCGTGGAACTGCGCACCCGTTCGGAAGAGCGGGAGCAGGACCCCTTCGACCTGCCGCCGGAGGGCTGACGTGGACCATTTCCAGGTAAAGAACGGCGTGCTCCACGCCGAGGACGTGGCCCTGCCGACAATTGCCGAAGCGGTGGGCACGCCCGTCTACGTCTATTCCGAAGCGACCCTGCGCCGCCATGCTCGCGTGTTTCGCGAGGCGCTTTCGATCCTGCCCAGCACGCATTTCGCCTTTGCGGTGAAATCGAACCCGAACCTCGCCGTATTGCGCGTGCTGAAGGAAGAAGGCTTCGGCGCGGACGTCGTTTCGATCGGCGAGGCGCGCCGCGCGCTGGCTGCAGGCATTCCGGGCGCGGACATCGTCTTTTCCGGTGTCGGCAAGACCGACGAGGAAATGGCAGAGGCGCTGGAATCGGGCATCGGCCAGTTCAACCTTGAGAGCGAGGAAGAGGGCATCGAGCTTGCCCGCATCGCGCATGAAAAGGGCCTGACCGCGACTGCGGCTCTGCGCGTCAATCCCGACGTCGATGCCGGGACGCACGACAAGATCAGCACCGGCAAGGCCGACAACAAGTTTGGCGTGCCCTATTTCGCCGCGAAGGACATTTTCGCACGCTTGTCAGCGCTGCCGGGCATGAACTTGCGGGGTCTGGCGGTTCACATCGGCAGCCAGATCACCAACCTCGACCCCAGCCGTGCCGCTTTCACCAAGATGGGCGTGCTGCTGGCGGACCTTCGCGCGGCGGGCCACACTATCACGCACGTCGATCTGGGCGGCGGTCTGGGCGTGCCCTACCGCGTGGGCGAACAGCTTCCCGGTCCCGACGACTATGCCGCGATGGTGGCCGAAGTCGTGAAGGATTGGGACGTCACCGTCATGTTCGAACCGGGCCGCGTCATCACCGGCAATTCGGGCGTGCTGGTCAGCAAGGTCGTGCGCGTGAAGCGCGGCGCGAATAATCCCTTCGTGGTGGTCGACGCGGCGATGAACGATCTCGCCCGTCCGGCCATGTACGATGCCTGGCACGATTGCGTGGCCGTCTGTCCGAATGGCGAGACGATGACCGCGAACGTCGTCGGCCCGATCTGCGAAAGTTCGGATACCTTTGCCAAGAACCGTGAGATGGACGCGGTGACGACCGGCGATCTGGTCGCCTTCCGTACGGCGGGGGCCTATGGCGCGACGATGGCGAACACATACAATTCCCGTCCGCTGGTGCCCGAAGTGCTGGTGAATGGGGACAGGTTTAGCGTCGTCGCCAACCGCATCGAGCCGGCCACGATCCTTGCGGCCGAACAGGTCCCGGACTGGCTGAAGTAAGGCCGCGCCGATGCAGTCCCTTCCACTCTTCTTCCGCATTTCGGGCCGCAAGGTCGTCGTGCTGGGGCAAGGGGAGGCGGCCGACGCGAAACGCCGCCTGATCGAACGCGCGGGCGGGGAATGCGTCGGAGAGCCGGAGGCACACCACGCCGTCCTGGGCTTCGTCGTGGTAGAGGACGACCGCGATGCCGAGGCCGCGGCCATCCGGCTGCGCTGCCGGGGGCTTTTGGTCAACGTCACCGACAAGCCCGCGCTATGCGATTTCACCGTGCCGTCGATCGTGGACCGCGATCCGGTGCTGATTGCGGTGGGCACAGGCGGTGCCTCTGCCGGGCTTGCCAAGATCTTGCGCCTGCGAATCGAACGGCTGCTGCCGCAAGGGCTGGGCAGGCTTGCCCTCGCGCTGCGCGATGCGCGGGCGGCGATGAAGGAGCGCTGGCCGGGCGCCGCCGAACGCCGCCGCGCGCTGGACGCTGCACTGGATGAAGGCGGAACGCTCGACATCATGGCCGTGCAGGACGACCATGCGGTCGAAAACTGGCTCAAATCGGATGCCGACACTGCGCCGGGCGGGCTGCACGAAGTGGTGCTGCGTTCCACCGATCCCGACGACCTCACCCTACGCGAAGCGCGCCTTCTGGGCAGCGCCGATGTCATCGCTCATGATCCCGCCGTGCCCGATGCGCTTCTGGTCCGCGCCCGCGCCGATGCGGTGCGCACGGACCTCTCCGACACGGCGCACGATGGCCTTGTCGTGGTGCTGCGCCTTTCCTGACCGGATGTGCAGGGGTTCGGCCCTCATCAGCGTTAACGGCTTTGCAAGGTTCCTGACATATCTCGTTACCTGCAAGTAAGAGACCAACCAGGAGACCAGTCATGATCGTAGCAATAGCAGCCGCAGGCGTCGGCATCAGCTTTGCAGCTTCGGTTTGGGCGACCAAGCAGATCGCCGCCCAGGACGAAGCCAAGGCCTAATCCTTCTCGCGTGATCCCTGCCCGCAGTGCCGGGCAGGGGGATCGCACCTTTATCCCAGCCCGTCCTGAACCAGCGCGTCGAGCGCGCCCTGCAGGATGATGGCTGCCGCGTGAGAGTCGATGCGTTCGGCCCGTTTGGCGCGGCTCATGTCCTGTTCGATCATCGCGCGTTCGGCGCCGACAGTGGACAGGCGTTCATCCCACAACAGTATCGGCAGATCGAACGCGGCATCGAGGTTTCGCGCCAATGCCCGTGTCGCCTGTGCGCGCGGTCCTTCGGTGCCGTCCATGTTCTTCGGCAGGCCGATGACGAAGCCCATAGCGCCGCGTTCGGTGACCAGTTTCGTCAGCGCCTCTTTCAACGGGCCGAACTTGCCGCGCGGCAGGGTCTTGCCCGCGGTCGCAAAGCGCCATCCCGCATCGCATGTCGCCACACCCACCGTCTTCGTGCCGGGGTCGAGCCCAATCAGGATACCGCCGTTCGGCAGGAGGTCGGAAAACCCGCGCGCGTTTTCGAAGATCATTGCGCCGGGGCACTCGCCGTAGTCGCGGGCGCGGCGTTACCGTGCGTTTTCAGCCACCCGGCTTCCCGGTTGGCGAAATCCCGGCGGATGTTCATCCAGAACAGCGGGATGTCATAGACGTGGTAATTGTTACCCGGCAGCACCGCGTTGCCCATCGCGGGCGGGGTGCCGATCAGCAGCAGGTTGTCTTCCGAACACCGCGCCGGGACGACCCCGGGAACAAGCATTCCGCTCGAAAAATTGCCATTGGGAACCAGCGTGCCCAGATTGGCACTGGCCGGAGCCTTCCCGCCGACCGTCCCCAGGATCGGGTTGGTGCAAAGCGTATCGGCCTTGTCCAGCGGCTTTCCGTCCAGCGTCGGCCCGCGTTCGTAGGCATCGAACAGCGCTTCGGGATCGGCCGGCTCGCCATAGCTCTGCCAACTCAGCACGCAGCCCGCCTGGCTGTCGGTGGCACAAGCTGGAAGGCCCATGGCAGGCAGGTCCCGCTCCATCGAAACGGGCCAGCCGGCGATATAGGCGGCAACGATCCTGTCGGCAAGCGGCGTGCCCGCGACCTTTTCGGCCAGCAGCCGTTTCAGGTGCAGCGCGCCCTGGCTGTGTCCGGCCAGCACGATGGGAGTGTCCTTGCCGGTGGTCGCCACGAAATAGTCGAAGGCCTGTGCGATGTCGTTATACGCAAGGTCGAAGGCCTTGGACGTGTTTTCGCCCGATACCAGGAAGGCACCGACCGCGGCCTGGCGATAGCGCGGGGCCCAAATCTCGACCGATCGGTTGAACGGACTGGCCAGCCCGCGCACGAACAGTTCCGCACCCGAATTGGCCGCCTGGTCGTCCAGCGGCGCGTTCCATGCATCGCGTTCGAGATAGCTGGTGGGGTGGACGAAGAACACCGCTGAACGGGCCGGCGTCCCGGCATTCGCCACGCCGGCGGGCCGCCAGCGGGCGGGATCGGACGAACTGTTGCCCGGACGGCTGATCCACATGTCCGGATCGGCGTAGGCGTTCCCGGTCAACGGGTCCTGCGCCACGAAATCGCCCTTGGGCGTAAAGGCCAGTTCGGTCAGCTCCTTCGACCAGATCGTCAGCACGAAACCGGCAATGATGACCAGGACGATGCAAAAGGCGATGAAATAGAGAAACTTGCGAACCATCAGGCGGGTGTCTCCGCGTCGGGGAAGCCATCGGGCGTGCCGTGTCCGGCACGTTCGCTACGGTGTTCGAGCATGACCTTGAACATGGCGACCAGCGGATCGGCCAGAGCAAGGCCGATGATCCCGAAAAGGATGCCCAGGATAAGCTGCATCGCAAGGACGAGGGCGGGGGCGAGATCGACGGTCTTCTTCGCGATCATCGGAATGACGACATAGCCGTCGAAGGTCTGCACCACGAGATAGACGCCAAGGCAGTAGAGCGCCATGTCCGTCCCGCCCGAAAAACCGACCAGCACCATCAGCAGGCCGGAAATGACCGCGCCGATGTTCGGGATGAACGCAAGCAGGCCGGTCAACAGGCCGAGGAGCGCGGCGAGCGGTACGCCATATAGCCCCAGCGCGGCCCAGGTCAGGACGCCTTCGAAGACCATGCCCACAAGCCGCCCGAACATCAGGCGGCGTAGGGCGTGGGCCATCTTGCCCGCCATTTCGAGAAAGCTTTCCCGGCTGTTGTCGGGCAGCATCCAAGCGACGCCGCGTTCGTAGAGGCGTGGTTCCAGCACGATGTAGATGCCAAGGATCAGGATCAGGAACAGCGTGGTAACCCCGCCGATCAGGCCGCCGACCACACGGGTCAGCTGACCGACCCCGCCCAGTGCCTGCTGCGCGATGCCGGACATCGAATCGGCGTTGATGGCAAAGCCCTGTGCTTCGAACCAGTTTATGACGCGAACGCCCTGTTGTTCGATGATGGAGGGGAACTGCGCGGCCTGATCGGCAAGCTGGGTTCCCGCGAAGAAGGCCACCCACGCGGCAAAGAGCGCGCCCAGAATCAGCACGACCGCTATGCGCGCACCGCGGTTGAGCGGGATCACTTTACCCAGAAGCCGCGCACCGCCATCGATGATCGCGGCAAAGACCAGCCCGCCGAAAACCACCAGCAGCGCCTGCGCCATGTAGATCGCCGTACCGACAAGCACGACGACGAGCGACCAGACCAGCGCCTTGCGCGCCTCGAACCGTAGCTGGGGGTCGGAAATTGTGGTCGGGCTGTGCGACTGCGGGTGCGGATCGTCGACGTCCATCAGGTCTTCCCATGCTCCCCACTGTCGCCGCGTGCGGGCGAGGAAGCGATCGAGGTGCCGCGCTCCCGTATTTCGGGGCGCAGACTGCGCCATGCGCGGCCTTCGCGCAAGGCTCCCCACCATGTCAGGGGGTTCCAACTCTCTGTTCCGTCGAGCGAAAAGGTGATGAATTCGGCCCGCCCGCCGATGTCGGCCAGCGGAACCGGGCCGTTCAGGCCCTTGTTCAGGCCCATCTCGCGGCTGTCCGCGCTGTGATCGCGGTTGTCGCCCATCAGGAAGACGTGACCTTCTGGAACGACGATTTCCGCCATGTCGTCCAGCGGCTGATTCTCCAGGTGGTCTATAACGACGTAGCTTGCCCCGTTGGGCAGCGTTTCGCGCAGCAGCGGCAGTTCGCATACTTCCTTGCCCGAAGGCAGCCGCTTGCGAAGATAGGGGAAAGTATAAGGCTCGCACGGCGCATTGACGTCCACGGGCAGGTCGACCGGCGGTTCGACTTCCTGCGGGACGGCGACGCCGTTCAGGATGATGCGTCCCTTTTCGACCGCGATCCGGTCTCCGGGCAGGGCGACGACGCGCTTGATCCAGTCTTCGGTGGCATAGGGCGGGACGACGATCACGATATCGCCATATTCCGGCGTTCCGGGAAGCACGCGCCAGTCGCTGCGCGGCAGGACGTGGAAACTGGCCGACACCCAGGAATAGCCATAAGGATATTTGGATACGATCAGGCGGTCGCCGACCAGAAGGTTCGGCATCATCGAGATCGACGGGATGTAGAACGGCTTGGCCACCAGGCTGTGAAACGCGATCACGGCCAGCAGCATGACAAGCAGGCCGACGATCTCCTGAAACCAGGAATGACCTTCCGGCTCCTTCGACAGGGTTTGCGGCGATTTGCGCACCGCCTCGCTTTTACCGAACAGCGGCATGGATCAGTCTGCCTGCGTAAAAGGCCGTGCCTCGATCACCACGAAGGCCTGTGCCCATGGGTGATCGTCGGTCAGCGTCAGGTGAACGTGGACTTCGTGGCCATGCGGGGTGAGTTCGGCCAGCCGCGCCGCTGCGCCCCCTTCGAGAGCCAGCGTCGGCGCGCCCGACGGGGCGTTCACGACGCCGATGTCCTTCATGAAGACACCGCGCTTGAACCCGGTGCCGACCGCCTTGGAAAACGCCTCTTTTGCCGCGAACCGCTTGGCATAAGTGCCCGCGCGGGTGTGGGGACGGCGCGCGGCCTTGCCGCGTTCCACCTCGGTAAAGACGCGAAGTTCGAATCGCTCGCCGAAACGGTCCAGAGAGTTCTGGATTCGCTCGATATTGCAGAGGTCCGAGCCCATGCCGATGATCATGGCGTTACCTGTTTGTTGGGGCCCTCAGGCGCCGGGCGGGGCGCATCCGCGCCCCTTGGCTTCGCGCCAATAAGGCGCGGCGGCCATTCGGCCTTGCGGGAGTCGCTGCGCGCCCCGATCAGCGCTTTTCCGGGGCGCGAAGCGAAACCCGCAAGCGCGAACGCGCGCCCGAGCTTATGCGAAGAAGCCAAGCGGGCCGGATGGCCCGCGCCCGGCGCTTGAGGGGCGAACAAACTCACCTCACCTCGCCTCGTCCATCAGGTTACGCATCCGGCGCACAGCATTCTCCAGGCCGACGAAAACGGCCTCGCCGATGAGGTAGTGACCGATATTGAGTTCCGCCAGTTGCGGGATCGCCGCGATGGGCGTGACATTGTCATAGGTGAGGCCGTGGCCTGCGTGCGGTTCGATGCCGTTCTTGGCGGCAAGGGCTGCCATGTCGGCAATGCGCTTCAACTCGCGCGCGGTGCGTTCGCTGTCGCCGTCGATCTGGGCATGGGCATATTCGCCGGTGTGGAACTCGACGATATCGGCGCCCAGCTTCAACGCGGCCTCGATCTGGCGTTCCTCGGCCTCGATGAACAGCGAGACGCGGATGCCGGCATCGGTCAGCCGCGAACAGACAGGGGCCAGACGGTTGTGCTGCCCCGCTGCGTCCAGCCCGCCCTCGGTCGTGCGTTCCTCGCGCTTTTCGGGCACGATACACGCCGCGTTCGGCGAATGGGCGAGCGCGATTTCCAGCATCTCGTCCGTCGCCGCCATTTCCAGGTTCAGCGGAAGGCCGGTCGCCGCCTGGATACGGGCCAGGTCGCCGTCGCGGATATGGCGGCGATCCTCGCGCAAGTGCGCGGTGATGCCGTCCCCGCCAACGGCCGCAACGATTTCCGCCGCGCGCACGGGATCGGGATGATCGCCGCCGCGCGCGTTGCGGATCGTGGCGACGTGATCGATGTTGACACCCAGCCTGAGGCGTTCGTTCACCACTGCGTCGATCCTTATGCGGCCTTGCGGCTTCCGGGCTTGACCGCGGGCAGGGCGGCCAGGTCCTCGGGCAGCTCGTCCTCGGCGTAAGTCGGGAAAGTGAGCGAGACGAGCGGTTCGAACGGGACGTCGAACTCGATCTCGCCGCCGGTGCGGTCGACAAGACAGGCCAGCGCGACGACCTTTCCGCCTTCGTCCTCGATCGCCTTGATCGCCTCGCGGCTGGAAAGGCCGGTCGTCACGACGTCTTCGACCATCAGCACCTTTTCGCCAGGTTCGATGGAAAAGCCGCGGCGCAGCTCGAACGTTCCGGTGGGGCGTTCGACGAAAATCGCATCCACGTTCAGCGCACGGCCCATCTCATGACCGATGATGAGGCCGCCCATTGCCGGCGAGACGACCTTGTCGATCTTTCCGCGCAATTCGCGCGGCAGCTTCGCGGCAAGGGCCACGGCCAGCCTTCCGGCGCGGTCCGGGCTCATCAAAACGCGTGCGCATTGAAGGTAATGCGCGCTGTGCCGGCCCGACGAGAGCAGGAAATGCCCTTCGAGCAGAGCGCCTGCTGCGCGGAATTCGGAGAGGACTTCTTCGTCGGTCATGCTTCTCTTTCGCGGAGGCCGATGGGCCAGAATTCAGTACGATGATAACGCTGCTGCGACGGTCTGGGCCATTGGTGCGATGGACTGCCTGCCGCGCCGCAGTGCAAAAATATCCCCTAGAGGTGCTTGAGACAGGCCGCAAGCGCGCGTATAGGCCCCCTCGCAAGCGGACCTTCAAGGGGTGTTTCGTATCGCGTCCGGGCGGGATACGACACAGGCGAAGGGGGCTGGAATACAGTTGGAACGACGCAGGAAGGCGACAGACTGGTGATGGGAATCCGCCGCACAGTTCAGTATATTGCAGGGGCCGCGACGACGCTCGCCCTCCTGCCGCAGGCGGCTCTCGCCGCAGTAGCGACCACAGAGGCACCCGTTGCCGAAGCGACCCAGGCCGCGGCCGAAGCTGCGGGCGGTTACGTCCCGATGGCTCCGACGCCGGGCAAGGGCATGCCGGTCGACGGCGGCATCTGGTTCCAGGACCAGTATTCGCCGATCGGTGACTACGGTTCGTGGATCCACGACGCGATTCTGTTCCCGTTGATCACGGTGATCTCGCTGTTCGTTCTTCTCCTGCTGTTGTGGGTCATGGTGCGCTATCGTCGCGGCAAGAACCCGACGGCGTCGAAGACCAGCCACAACACGCTGATCGAAGTGATCTGGACCGGCGTTCCGGTTCTGATCCTTCTCGGCATTGCCGTCCCCTCGATCGACCTGCTGGCAAAGCAGTACGAATCGCCGCCCGAAGACGCGCTGACCGTCAAGGTGAACGGCTATCAGTGGTACTGGGGCTACGAATATCCCGACAACGGCGGTTTCGAAGTCATCTCGAACATGCTGGACGAGGAAGAGGCGATCGCCCGCGGTGAGCCGGCACACCTGGCCGTCGACAACCGCATGGTCGTTCCCGCCGGTGTCCCGATCCGCATCCAGACCATCGGCATGGACGTGATTCACTCGTTCGCGGTTCCCTCGCTCTGGTTCAAGCTGGACGCAGTGCCGGGCCGTCTCAACGAGAAGGCTCTCTTCATCAAGGAACCGGGCGTCTATTACGGTCAGTGTTCGGAACTGTGCGGCGTGCGTCACGGCTACATGCCGATCGCCGTCGAGGCTCTGCCCAAAGAACAGTTCGAGGCATGGGTCCTTGAACAGGGTGGTGAACTGCCCGGCAGCCAGCCGACTGTCGCGGCATCGCAGGAAGACGGCGACGCAGAAGTCGACGCCGAGGCCGAAGTCACCACCGAGGGCGAAGAGCCCGAAGCCGCCAATGTCACGGCGGCCTGACCAGATTTCCGGATAGGGTAAGATCATGGCTACCACAGCAACCCCCGAAACGCTGCCGGCACACGAGGACGCGCACGACCTGCACAGTCACGCAGATCACAAGCCGCCGTTCTTCCAGCGCTGGTTCATGTCCACCAACCACAAGGACATCGGCACCCTCTACCTGATCTTCGCGATTTTCGCGGGTGTCATTGGTGGTGCGATTTCCGGCATCATGCGTGCCGAACTCGCCGCGCCGGGTATCCAGTACCTTGGCTGGTGGACCACGTTCCTCGGCGGTGACGGGGCCAATTTCGATGAAACGCTCCACCTGTGGAACGTCCTGATCTCGGCTCACGGCCTGATCATGGTCTTCTTCATGGTCATGCCGGCCGTCATCGGCGGTTTCGGCAACTGGTTCGTCCCGATCATGATCGGCGCGCCGGACATGGCCTTCCCGCGCATGAACAATATTTCGTTCTGGCTGACTTTCGTCGCGTTCTGTTCGCTCATGATCTCGGCCTTCGTGCCGGGCGGCACGGGCAACGGCGCGGGCACCGGCTGGACGGTCTATGCTCCGCTCTCGACTTCGGGTTCGCCCGGGCCTTCGGTGGACTTCGCCATCTTCGCGCTGCACCTTGCCGGTGCCAGCTCGATCATGGGCGCGATAAACTTCATCACCACCATCTTCAACATGCGTGCGCCGGGCATGACCCTGCACAAGATGCCGCTGTTCGTGTGGTCGGTGCTGGTTACCGCCTTCCTGCTGCTGCTGGCCCTTCCGGTCCTGGCCGCAGCCATCACCATGCTGCTGACCGATCGTAACTTCGGGACGACGTTCTTCGATCCGGCCGGTGGCGGCGATCCGATCCTGTACCAGCACCTGTTCTGGTTCTTCGGTCACCCCGAAGTCTACATCATGATCCTGCCCGGCTTCGGCATCATCTCGCAGATCATCTCGACCTTCAGCCGCAAGCCGGTCTTCGGCTACCTCGGCATGGCCTACGCCATGGTCGCGATCGGCGTCGTCGGCTTCATCGTGTGGGCGCACCACATGTACACCGTCGGCCTGTCGGTTAACGAGAAGATGTACTTCACCGCCGCCACGATGGTCATCGCGGTGCCCACCGGCATCAAGATCTTCTCGTGGATCGCGACGATGTGGGGCGGCAGCCTCGAATTCAAGTCACCCATGTGGTGGGCCCTTGGCTTCATCTTCCTGTTCACCGTCGGCGGCGTCACGGGCGTTGTCCTGGCCAACGGCGGCATCGACGACAACCTGCACGACACCTACTACGTCGTCGCGCACTTCCACTACGTCCTGTCGCTGGGTGCGGTCACCGCTCTCTTCGCGGGCTGGTGGTACTGGTTCCCGAAGATGTTCGGCAAGATGCACTCCGAGTTCCTCTCGAAGCTGCAGTTCATCGTCTTCTTCGTGGGCGTGAACACGCTGTTCTTCCCGATGCACTTCCTGGGCATGCAGGGTATGCCGCGGCGTTACCCCGACTACGCCACCGCTTACGAGCTGTGGAACTGGGTTGCGACCAAGGGCTATGAGATCATGGCCGTCTCGATCGTGATCTTCTTCATCAACGTCTTCTATTCGCTGATCGCGGGCAAGAAGGCTGCGCCCAACTACTGGGGCGAAGGTGCCACGACGCTGGAATGGACGCTGTCCAGCCCGCCGCCGTTCCACCAGTTCGAGACCCTGCCGGTCATCGACGACAAGGCCGGCGCCCACTGAGGCACCGGGACACCGCAATCACCAGGGCGCCCCGGGATCCGATCCCGGGGCGTTCTGTTTTAGGGGGCTCTCGTTCGATGCAGGGCCTCCGCCCAAGGACGGGCTTTTCACACCGGACCACATGGTTCATAGGGCACCGATGATCACAGCCGATCATTCCGTACTGATACCCAGCGACTGGCGGGACTTCCTCGCGCTGACCAAGCCGCGCGTGATGACGCTTGTCGTCTTCACCGGCCTTTGCGGCCTGCTGGCGGCGCCGGGCAGCATCCATCCCGTGATCGGGTCCATCGTCATCCTGTGCATCGCCGTGGGCGCAGGCGGCGCGGCCGCACTCAACCAGTGGTACGAATCCGAGATCGACGCGCAGATGAAGCGCACGGCAAAGCGGCCCATTCCCGCCGGCCGCATGGCGCGAACCGATGCCCGCGATTTCGGCATCGCGCTCTCGGCAGGATCGGTGATGGTCATGGGCTTGGCTGCAGGCTGGTTGACCGCCGCGCTGCTGGCGGTGTCGATCGTCTATTACGCGGTCGTCTACACGATCTGGCTGAAGCCGCGCACGCCGCAGAACATCGTCGTCGGCGGCGGGGCGGGGGCCTTTCCGCCGCTGATCGGGTGGGTCGCGGTGACGGGCGACGTGACCCTGATGCCGATCGTGCTGTTCGCGATCATCTTCATGTGGACGCCGCCGCATTTCTGGGCGCTCGCGCTCTTCGTGAAGACCGATTATGCGAAAGTCGGCATCCCCATGATGCCGGTGGTGGCGGGCGAGAAATCGACTCGCCGTCAGATCCTGATCTACGCGATTCTGCTCACGCCTTTCGCGCTTGCGCCGTGGTATCTGGGGTCGGCCGGGACGGTCTATGCGGTTAGCGCCGCGGTTCTGTCGGCGGCCTTCGTCGGCTTCTCGTTACCAGTTGGCCTGCGCGCCAGCGCAGAGGAAGACGCGATGAAGCCCGAAAAGCGCCTCTTTGCCTTTTCCATCCTCTACCTTTTCGCCCTGTTTGGTGCGCTTGTCGCCGACAGGCTCCTTCACAACGCAGGACTGATCGCATGACCCCCGAAGATCAGAAGCAACTCGAAGCGCGCCGCAAGAGCAGGAACAGGGCACTGGGCCTCGTCCTTCTCGGCCTCGTGGTGCTGTTCTTCGCGCTCACCATCGTGCGTTTCCCCGATGCAGACGACATCGCGGCGTTCCAGGCGGAGCAGGAGGCGGCACGGTGAGCACGGTTTCAGCGACCGGACCGGACGAAACCAACGCGCAGAGGAGCAATCTTCGCGTCGGCATGTTCGCGCTGGGCATCGCGGTCGCGATGCTGGGGCTGGGCTATGCCTCGGTGCCGCTTTACCGGATGTTCTGCCAGGTCACCGGCCTTGGCGGTACGACGCAGCGGGTTGACGAGGCGCAGGCTGCGACGGTTCAGGCCGCGACCGGTCAGACGATCACCGTGCGATTCGATGCCAACACCGATCCCGGTCTTCCGTGGGAGTTCCGCCCCGAACGTCCCAAGCAGAAAGTGACGATCGGACAGCGCGACATGGCGACGTTCGTTGCGCGTAACGATTCCGACAAACCGATCACCGGCACCGCGACGTTCAACGTCACACCGACTCAGGCGGGGGTCTATTTCAACAAGATCCAGTGTTTCTGCTTTACCCAGCAGACGCTGAAACCCGGGCAGGAAATGCGGATGCCGGTGCTTTTCTACATCGATCCGGAATACCTCAACGACCCGGATACGAAGGATGTCGGGGCGGTCACGCTCAGCTATACCTTCTATGAAAGCGCGGATAGCTGACCGCTAACCGGCGAAAAGGCGTGCAAAGGCTCTGGACCGGGCGCGCAGGCGGGGTTAAAGGCCCCGTCAAACCGAATGGGCGGAACCGTTTTTGGATCCGCAGTGCTCAAAGGCTGGAAACTCAGGGGACCGTATAATGGCCGGCGCGAAGAACCACGATTACCACATTCTGCCGGCAGATCCCTGGCCGCTCATCACGTCCGTCAGTGCTTTCGTGATGACCTCGGGTCTTGCCCTGTTCATGCACGACTATGCTTTCGGCACGTACCTGCTGATCGCCGGGTTCCTCGGCGTCATCATCTCGATGTTCAGCTGGTTCGGCAACATCATCAAGGAAGCCCACGCAGGCGACCACACCCCGGTCGTTCAGCTGCACCAGCGTTACGGCATGATCCTGTTCATCGCTTCGGAAGTGATGTTCTTTGTCGGCTGGTTCTGGGCGTTCTTCGACTTCTCGCTGTTCCCCTCGGCGCTGAGCGAGGTTGTCGACGGCCAGTGGCCGCCCAAGGCGATCGAAGCGGTCATGAACCCGTGGGACCTGCCGCTGCTCAACACCATGATCCTGCTGTGCTCGGGCACTACCGTGACCTGGGCGCACCACTCGCTGATCCACGGCGACCGTGACGGCCTGAAGAAGGGCCTTTGGGCCACCGTCATTCTAGGCGTGCTGTTCTCGGCGCTCCAGGCTTTCGAATACATGCACGCGCCGTTCCCGTTCGGTGAGAACACTTACGGCTCGGCCTTCTACATGGCGACCGGCTTCCACGGCTTCCACGTCATCGTCGGCACGATCATGCTGATCGTGTGCCTCGTTCGCGCCTACAAGGGCCACTTCACGCCCAAGCAGCACTTCGGTTTCGAAGCCGCGGCCTGGTACTGGCACTTCGTCGACGTCGTGTGGCTGTTCCTCTTCGTCGCGATCTACATCTGGGGCGGCGGGGACGCACCGTACCATAGCGCCTGATGACCGGCGATAAGGACGGCGGGGACGATCGCGAGGTCGCGCTTCCCGCTTCCGCCAACCTCGTGAAAGCCGCGGCGATGGGCGAATGCCCGCGCTGCGGCTCTCGCACATTGTTCAAGAGCGTGGTGAGCTTCGCCGACCGCTGCACCACCTGCGGGCTCGACTTTTCGCGGTTTAACGTCGGTGACGGCCCGGCCGCGTTTCTGACGCTGGCCATCGGTGCCATCCTGGCGGTGCTGGCCATCGTGTTGGACCAGTCGGTCCACCCGCCGTTCTGGGTCCACGTGATCCTGTGGGTGCCGCTGACCATCGGCATGGTGCTTTACGGTCTGCGCATCGCCAAGGGCATGTTGCTGATCACCGAGTACAAGCGCAGCGCGCGTGAGGCCGGCAGCCTCGAAACCGACGGCACCCGCGCACAAGACGACCAGGACGCGTGATCCGCAAGCTCCCCATCGTAGCAACCGTAATCGTCGTCGCTGCCGTTGCGACGATGATCGCACTCGGTTTCTGGCAGCTTGATCGCAGGGCCGAGAAAGAGGCTCTGCTCGTCCGCTACGACAGCGCGCTCGTCGATCCGGATCCTGTGGCTTTCCCGCTGAGCGATTCCGATCCGCACCGCTGGCTCTATCGCCAGTCCTCGCTCGATTGCCGCGAAGTCCTGTCGCAAAGCGCGATGAGCGGGCGCAATGCCGATGGCGAACCGGGCTGGGCCATGACAGCGCGCTGCGCCGTCGATGGCGGAGAGGCCGAGATCGACATTGGATGGAGCCGCAATCCCAATGGCCCCAGCTGGTCCGGCGGCACCGTTGCCGGGACGATCGCGCCGCTTGGCGAAACCGTCCGACTGGTCGCCGGTGAACCGCAGGCCGAGCTGGAGCCGCTGGCCCGGCCTGACCCGTCGGAAATCCCGAATAATCACCTGGCTTATGCCTTCCAGTGGTTCTTCTTTGCGATTACCGCGCTCGTTATCTACGCCCTCGCGCTCAAACGGCGTCTTGCGCGCAAGGGCGAGCAGGGCTAGGCGCGCGGCCCATGGAATACGTTTCGACAAGGGGCAGCGCACCGGCGCTGGACTTCCGCGGGGTCACGCTGGCTGGCCTGGCCAGCGACGGCGGCCTCTACGTGCCGCGCGCATGGCCGAGCTTTTCGCAAGACGAGATCGCCGCCATGGCGGGGCTCCCCTATGCCGAGTTGGCCGCACGGGTCATGCAGCCTTTCATCGGCGACTGCATCGCGCCCGAACGCCTGCTTGAACTGACGACACAGGCCTATGGCCGTTTCGCGCACAAGGCGGTGACCCCGCTCAAACAGTTCGACGAGACTCAGTGGCTGCTCGAATTGTTCCACGGGCCGACGCTGGCGTTCAAGGACGTCGCGCTCCAGCTTCTGGGCTTGTTGTTCGAGGAATTCCTCAAGGACAGCGACCAGCACCTCACCATTGTCGGCGCGACCAGCGGCGACACGGGTTCTGCCGCGATCGACGCGGTGGCCGGGCGTGACAAGATCGACATCTTCATGCTGCATCCCAAGGGCCGCGTGTCCGAAGTGCAGCGCCGCCAGATGACGAGCGTGATCGCGCCCAACGTCCACAACATCGCCATCGAAGGCAGCTTCGACGATGCGCAGGCGATGGTGAAACGGATGTTCGCCGATCGACAAATGACCGACCGTTTCCGCATCAGCGCGGTGAACTCGATCAACTGGGCCCGCCTGATGGCGCAGGTCGTCTACTACTTCGCCGCCGGGGTCCAGCTTGGTGCGCCGCACCGCAAAGTCGCGTTCTCCGTGCCCACCGGCAACTTCGGCGACGTGTTCGCGGGATATGTCGCGGCGAAGATGGGCCTGCCCGTCGAGCGCCTCGTCGTCGCCACGAACGTGAACGACATTCTGCACCGCGCGATCTCCACCGGCGACTATTCGGCCCACGGCGTCACGCCGACCGACGCACCGTCGATGGACATCCAGGTTTCGTCGAACTTCGAACGCCTCCTGTTCGACGCGGGTGGGCGCGATGGTCTTGCCATGGCGGACCAGATGAAGGGTTTCGAGGCATCGAAGGCGATGCAGCTGACCAATACGCAGCGCGATGGCGCCGCCGCCCTGTTTACCAGCGAGCGTGCCGACGCGGCCCAGACCGCCGATGCCATGCGCTGGGCGTGGGACAATTGCGGTGAAGTGATCGACCCGCATACCGCGATCGGGCTTCACGCCGCGCTCAACACAAGGCTGCCCGCGGGGGTCCCGATGGTCACTCTGGCCACCGCGCATCCGGCCAAGTTCGGACCTGCGGTCGAAAAGGCCATCGGTGAAAAGCCCATCCTGCCGCCGCGTGTCGGCGACCTGTACGACCGCGAGGAAGCCTTCAGCGAACTTCCCGGCACATATGAGGCCGTGGCCGAATTCGTCGCCGAACGGGCCACGCCGAGCCCGCTCTAATGGCAGTTCTGGCCGAAAACCCGATCCTGCTCGCGGGCGAGGGCTGGGACGGTTATCGCCTGCTGGACAGCGGGAACGGCCGCAAGCTGGAAGGCTATGGCCCGTACCGCTTCATTCGCCCCGAACCGCAGGCGATGTGGACCCCGCGCAGCAAGGACTGGCAGGCCGATGGCGAGTTCATCCCCGCCAGCGACGAGGATGGCGGCGGCCGCTGGCACTTCAACACGAAAGTGCCGCGTGATGGCTGGCCGCTGTCGTGGCGCGAGGTGAACTTCACCGCGCAGTGCACGCCGTTCCGGCATCTCGGTTTCTTTCCCGACATGGCCCCGGTGTGGGACTGGATGGACGAACAGCTTGGCGGGCTGGACGATCCGCACACGCTGAACCTGTTCGGCTATACCGGCGTGGGCTCGCTCAGCCTCGCACGGCGCGGCCGGGTCGCGCACGTCGATGCCAGCAAGAAATCGGTGGCGCAGGCGCGCGACAATGCCGCCCTGTCGGGAATGCAGGATGCGCCGATCCGCTGGCTGGTCGACGATGCCGCGAAATTCGCTGCGCGCGAGGTGCGCCGCGAGCGCCGCTATGACGGCATCATCCTCGACCCGCCGAAATTCGGACGCGGTCCGGGGGGCGAGGTCTGGCGTATCGAGGACGGGTTGCCTGGCCTCGTCACCGATTGCCGCAGCCTACTCGACAGCGATTCGCGTTTTCTGTTCCTGACGGCCTATGCCGTGCGGATGAGCTCGCTCGCGCTGGCCGGACTGCTTGCGGAAAAGTTCGAAGGTCTTCCGGGCCGGATCGAACATGGCGAACTTGCCGTGCGCGAAGAGGGTGAGGGTGGGCGCATCCTGCCGACCGCGATCTTTGCGCGCTGGGTCAACGACGGGAAATGACGATGCGCGACAGCCTCACGCTGGAGGTCGAGGATTTCGTCGTCGACATCCTGACCGGGATCTACTCCGAAGAAACCGGCAAGCCGCAGCCGCTGCGCATTTCGATCGCGGTGGACCTTGCCATGCCCGAACGGTTCGAACCCGATACGCCCCTGTCGGCCAGCAAGAACTACATGGACCTGAAATTCGCCGCCAGCGAGGCCTTGCCCGAAGGGGTCCATTTCAAGCTGATCGAGGCCGTGGCCGAACATATCTGCGAAACGCTGTTCCTGCAGGACGACCGCGTGAACCAGGTCAGGGTGAAAATCGTGAAGCTCGCCATTGCCGAGGCGGACGAGAAGATCGGCATGACGCTGGTGCGGAACCGCCGGTAATGGCGGTGCGGGTCATTCCCGTGGCCCTGGGCGATGCGCAGCCGCTGGATGCTGCTGCCCGTTTTCATGCCGAGTTTCTGCCGGAAATCGAGGATGTGCTCGCGTCCGGAAGCAGCGTCACCGTCCATTTCTCCGCGGCCGAGGAAAAGCCGCATCGCTGGCGCAAGGAAGCGATTGGCGCGCTCGCCCGCAAATATGCACCGCTGCGTGTGAACGCGGTCTCGCCTTCCAACGATGGGAACGAGGCAGCAGTTCAGGCCGCCATCGATTTCCTGTCCGGCAACGAAGGCGTGACCGGGCAGATCGTTATCGCGGGCTGAGTGTCGCGGTCAAAGGCCGCGCAGGCTGGAGAGGACCGCGTCTTCCGCCGCGATCAGCCCTTCGACCTTTTCGCGCAGCGCGATGATTTCGGGCAACCCTGCCGGCGTGCCCGTATCGGCCTCGCTGACCGCGCCGAGGGCGAGTAGCGAATCGAGATCGGCCAGCGCGAACATCGTGTCGCTGCGCGCCGATTCGAGGCTTGAGAGCGCGACTTCGGCATCCGACCATGCCAGTGTGCCGAGTGCGGCCCCGGATGCCGAACGCGCCCTGGCGCGGGCCGTGGCCTCGCGGGCTAGGAAAGTTTCGTGCGAGGCATAGGCCGCCTTTTCGATCGCGGCGAGGCGGCCGGGAAGATCGGCGGGCGGGGCAGGGGGCGTGACCGGTGCGGTCACGTCGGGTTCGGCCGGTGCGGCACTGCCCGTCATCCGTTCGGCCTCGCGCACGGCGAGCGAGGGATACTTCGAGGACGTGCTGGCACAAGCCGAAAGCGAGGCGGCGGCGCAGGCCAGGACGAGCAGGCGGGCGGCAGAGGTGCGAAAGTCGGGCATTGCCTCTCCCATAGCAGCTTGATTTGCCGGTGCCAGCCACCACCTTGCAACCATCGCGGCAAAGGCACCCTTGCGGCACGCTGCAAATGGCCAATCACGCGTTGACAGCGAAGGCCATCTCCAGTAACGGGCACCGCTCAATCCGGCATCGGCTTCGTTTTTTGCCGCGCCGGAAATAAACGCCCGCAGATCGGCACGGATACAACATCGGCGCTTTGACGTCGGGTCGTGGCTTCGCGGCAGAACAGACAGGTGAACAATGTTCGCAATCGTGCGTACAGGCGGCAAGCAGTATCGCGTTGCCGAAGGTGACAAGATCGCAGTCGAAAAGCTGGCAGGTGAAGCCGGCGACACGATCACTCTGGGTGACGTGCTTCTCGCCGGTGAAGGCGACAAGCTCGAAGACGCCTCGAAGGTGACGGTCTCGGCCGAAATCATCGCCCAGGCGAAGTCGGAGAAGGTCGTCGTTTTCAAGAAGCGTCGCCGTCACAACTACCGCCGCAAGAACGGTCACCGCCAGCAGATGACCCTGCTGCGCATCACTTCGGTCGGCGCTGCCAAGAAGGCACCGGCGAAGAAGACCGAAAAGCAGGAAGACGCGGCCTAAGTCGCCGCCCAACGGAATTCGGAGCACTAAACCATGGCACATAAAAAAGCAGGCGGTTCGTCGCGTAACGGTCGCGATTCGGTCGGCCGCCGCCTTGGCGTGAAGAAGTTCGGTGGCGAAGCCGTCGTCGGTGGCAACATCATCGTGCGTCAGCGCGGTACGAAGTTCTACCCCGGCGACAACGTCGGCATCGGCCGCGATCACACGCTGTTCGCGCTGACCGAAGGTCAGGTACGCTTCCATGAAGGCAAGCTCGGCCGCAAATTCGTATCGGTCGATGCGCTGGCGGAAGCCGCCGAGTAATCGGATGGTCGATAACGGGCCGTCCTGCGAAGGATGGCCTCGCCGACACCTGATGTCGGCCTGAAAAGGGAGAGGGGCCACCCCCGCTCCCTTTTTTCGTTCTGCTCTCCCTGATCCTGCATTCGGCCCCATTTGCGGGCCGGTTGCCACCATAATGAAACGCATCGTTGCTATCGGCGCGATGCGAAATTCAGGGAGTGACATCGCGATGTTCATTCGCAGCGAAAACCTGTTCGTCCGCCCGGCCTGGCCGGAAGACCGTCCCCGGCTGTCCCGGCTCGACGTTCCCGCCCGCGTCGATCCGTTCAAACTGGACGGTCAGGGCCTTGTCGTGACTTTGCCCGGCGGACACGATGCGCGGGGCGAAAGGGTTGCCGGCGCGCGCCTGATCGGTACTGGCGGTTTTCGCGTGACGCGCGGCCGGTGGCAGCCGGTCCTCTGGCTGGCGCCCGCGTGGCGCAGTCTGGGCCTGTTCGACGAGGCCGAGGAATCGCTGGATCAATTGGCGGGTCAGCTGCCCCCTCCGCCCGGTGACGGCGGAATGGATGAGCTGGTCGCGATCGCGGCGTAACTTTCCCATGAAATTTGCTGCGGGCGCGCGATCGATGCGGTCGTGCGCTCGCCGGTTTCCGTGCGGATTTCCCGTTGCCCCGTGATGTGTTAGACTGCGCGCCATTGGGGATTGGGGAAATTACAGTTCTATGACGATGCGAAAGCGGCTCAGCCCCGCTGACAGCCAACGTATGGCATTGGATGCTGCATTGCAGATCCTGATCGAGAACGGCCCGCAGGCTGTCACGCTCAAGGCGGTGGCGGCCAAGGTCGGTCGTACCCATTCGAACCTGCTGCACCATTTCGGAAGCGCCGACGGGTTGCAAAAGGCCTTGGCCGGTCATCTGGCGTCTGGGGTTTGCGCAACGATCGGCAGGGCGGTGCAGGCCCGGCGTGCCGGTCAAGGCAGCGCGCGCGAGATCGTGGATCTGGTCTTCGACGCTTTCGGCAAGCAGGGCGCAGGCGCGCTGGCCAACTGGATGGCGGTGACGGGGGATCGCGACGCGCTGGACCCCATATTCGAGGCCATTCACTTACTGCTCGACCAGATCGGCCCGGCGGGCGAGGACTGGCAGAGAGTGCGCGAGGTGACGATGACGCTCGTGCTCCAGGCGCTGGGCGAAGCGATGATCGGCAACCTGCTGGCGGATTCTCTGGACCTGCCGCACGGGCATGCGCGCGATGTCGCGACGCGCCAGCTGGTCGCCATGCTGCCGCGTGGTGAGGCGGCGGGCGGCGAGGAAGAATCGGTCGCCGGTTAGCTTTGGGGGCAGCTCAGATTTCGGGGCCGGTCAGCGCGCCCTGCAGCCATTTCGGGAAAAGCGACGGATCGGCATCGGCGACGCGCACGTGATCGACCGCAAGGTCATGAGCTTCGTAAGCGATGCGGCGGCGCTTTTCGTCGGACTTGTTCAGCGGCACGACGACAAGGCGGCGGTTCACCTTCTGCCGCCAGTTCATGCGCGCGGTGTTTTCCTGTCCGACATAACAGCCCTTTGCGAAGCTGACGCCCCTCAGTTCCACCGCATTGCATTCGAGCCAGAGCGTTTGGTCATGGCCAAGCTCGTCACGGCCCTCTGCCACGCCCAGCGACAGGCGATGCTTGCGGTAGGCCTCGTCCGCGCAGTCGGCGGGATCGTCCTCCGCCGGTTCCAGCCAGCGTTGACCCAGGGCCGCCATGCGCGGATCATCCCCGCCGCCGTCGCCGCGATGCGACGTCCAGTGGACGGCGACGGCCGGGTCGATGGCGATGTCGATCTTGCGGCGAAGGCGATAGAGCGTGAGGCGGCGGGCCAGTTCCTCGGCATGGGCGGCCTCGCAATCGATCAGCAGCGCGTCCTTGGCGGGCCAGACGAAGAAATCGAACAGCGCCTTGCCCTGCGCGCTGAGCAGTGCGGCCCAGACCGGCAGCGCGCCCTTCACGTCGTTGGTCACCAGTCCCTGCAGGAATTCGGCGACGTCGCTTCCGCCTGCGCCTTCCTCTCCAGAAAGGCGGATGATCGCCCTGTCGCACAGCCGTGTCGAGGTGAAGCCGTCGCTCATGCAAGTCCCTTTGCCAAATCGCCCGTGCCATCCTAGATGATGGGGCATGACTGATACGCACCAAACCCCCGAATGGGTCCTGAGCGGCGGCACCGTGCATACGCCGTCCGGACCGGTCGAAGCCGAGGTCGCCGTTGCCGGTGGCCGCATTGTGGGAGTTGGGCATTATCCCGGCATTCGCAAGGTCGATTGCACCGGGCTCGATATTCTTCCCGGCGTCATCGACAGCCAGGTCCATTTCCGCGAACCGGGGCTGGAGCAGAAGGAAGACCTTGAAACCGGCAGCCGCGCGGCGGTTCTGGGCGGCATCACCGCCGTTTTCGAGATGCCGAACACCAATCCCAATACCGACACCGAAGAGCGCATCCACGACAAGCTGAAGCGCGCCCATCACCGCATGTGGTGCGACCATGCCTTCTATGTCGGCGCGACGGCCGAAAACGCGGAAAGCCTTGCCGAACTGGAGCGCATTCCCGGCACGGCCGGCGTGAAGATCTTCATGGGCGCATCGACCGGCAGCCTGCTGGTGGCAGAGGACGAGAACCTTGCCCGCGTGCTGGCATCGGGCCGCCGCCGCGTCGCGATCCATGCAGAGGACGAGGAGCGCATGAACGCGCGCAAGGACAAGCGGGTGGAAAACGATCCGTCCAGCCATCCCGTCTGGCGCGATGACGAATCGGCCATGCTGGCCACTCGCCGCATCCTGCGCCTTGCACGAGAGGCGAACCGCCCGATCCATATCCTGCACGTGACCACCCCGGCGGAGCTGGAAGTCATCTCGCAGCACCGCGACGTCGCGACCTGCGAAGTGACGCCGCAGCACCTGACGCTCAATGCCGAGGATGCGTATCCCCGGCTTGGTAGTCATGCCCAGATGAACCCGCCGATCCGCAGCAAGGCGCATGTCGACGGATTGTGGCACTGGTTGCAGCAGGGCGTGCCCGATGTCATCGGATCGGACCATGCGCCCCACACGCTGGAGGAAAAGGCCAAGCCCTATCCCAACAGCCCCAGCGGGATGCCGGGCGTGCAGACGTTGCTGCCGCTCATGCTGAACCACGTGCTGGAAGGGCGAATGACGTTGGAACGGCTGATCGACATGACCAGCGCGGGCGTGCAGCGCGTGTTCGGGCTTGTCGGCAAGGGCCGCATCGCTGCCGGTTATGACGCCGATTTCACCATCGTCGATCGCAAGGGCAGCTTCACCATTACGGACGAATGGCTGGCCTCGCGCTGTGGCTGGTCGCCGTTCACGGGAATGGAGCTGAAGGGCCGCGTTGTCGGCACGATCATCCGCGGCAATGTCGCGATGTGGGACGGGCAGCTCGGTGAAAGCGCGCAGGGCGAACCGCTGCGTTTCGCCTTCGCGCTCTGAAGGTCCTGAACGGAAAAGGGCGGATCAGACGGGGTCGGGCGGTGGACGCCGCTTGCGCCCCCTGATCAGGATATCGGCACAGAACAGCACGGCTGCGGTCCAGATCAGGGCAAAGCAGATCGCCTGCGCCGTTACCAGCTGTTCGCCAAAGATGAAGAGGCCCGACAGGAAGACCAGCGTCGGCGCGAGGAACTGGACAAAGCCCAGCGCCGAATAGGTCATGCGCCGCGCCGCCGTTGCGAACAGCAGAAGGGGAACGCCGGTCACCAGCCCCGAGCCCATCAGGAGTAGCGAGGTCGAAACGTTCGTCCCGAAATCTTCCGCCCCTTCCGGTACGAAAGCCAGCACGCCGAGCGCGAGCGGAGCGATGAGCAGCACTTCGACCGTAAGGCCCGGCAGCGAATCGACCTTCACCTTCTTGCGGACCAGCCCGTAGAGCCCGAAGGAAAACGCCAGCGTCAGGCTGATGTAGAGCGTTTCGGCCGCCTCGAACGCCAGCACGCCGATGCCCATCGCGGCGACGGCCACGGCAAGCCACTGCAACCTGGCCAGCTTTTCGTGCAGGAAAATCGTGCCCAGCAGCACGTTGACAAGCGGGTTGATGTAATAGCCGAGGCTGGCCGCGTAGAACTGCCCCGCCTGGACCGCGAGGATGTAAATGACCCAGTTGACGGTGATGAGCAGCGCGCTGACCAGCAGGAGCGCGACGGCCCGCCGGTCGGCCAGCGCCGCCTTCAGCTTTGCGAAGTCGCGAAACAGCAGCAGTGCGGCAAAGCAGACGGGAATCGTCCACAGCACGCGCCACGCGACGAGCCGGAACGGATCGACCGGGTTCAGCCACACCAGGAAAAGCGGGATCAGGCCCCAGATCGTGTAGGCGCCCAGTGCAAAGGGCAGGCCGCCGCGCCTGGGCTGCGATTCGATTTTCGTAGTCACGCGCCGCCCCTAGGCCCGAATTTGCCGCACCGATAGGGCGTGCATGCAAATCGGCAGGACGAGGCGATCTGTTATCATGGCGTTCAGGTTTACACCCCTAATCCTGAATGGGCGATAGAGATACAGAATTTTTGGAGTTGTCCCCGATGTCCCTTTCCCCTCTTTTCCGCACTGGCCTTGCGCTTGCCGCTGCACCCGCGCTTGCCATCGGCGTCGTGCCCACGGTGCAGGCCGCTGCCTTCGATCATCCGGTCGCTTCGACCTATGAAGTCGAAAGCGCCGCGCACAAGCGTCACAAGCATGACCGTCACGACCGTTATGACCGCTATGATCGGTACGACCGCTATGATCGGTATGACCGTCGCGGCGAACGTTATGGCAGCCGCGATTATTACTACGGCGACCGCGTAACGCGAAACACCCGCGTGTGGCGCGGCAACGATGGCCGTTACTATTGCCGCAAGGACAACGGCACGACCGGCCTGCTGATCGGCGGCGCCGTAGGCGGCCTGATCGGTAACGAGGTTGCGCGCGACAAGACGCTGGGCGCGATCCTGGGCGCTGCTGGCGGTGCCCTGTTGGGCCGCGAGATTGACAGGGGCGGCTCGCGCTGCCGCTAAGCGCCTTCGAAGTGTGAAACAGGAACGCCGCGCCGGGATGACCGTCGCGGCGTTTCCTTTATTGCACCCTTACTTCAGGCCAACGCCGATGCTGGCCTCGATCTCGTCTCCCTCGGCAGAGGCGACGGGATAGGAGCAGTAGTCGGCGGCATAGAATGCGCCTGGACGGTGGTTGCCCGAAAGGCCCGTGCCGCCGAACGGAGCGGCGGAGGATGCGCCGTTCGTGGGCCTGTTACGATTGACGATGCCGGCCCGGCTTTCGCGCCAGAACTGCTGCCACTGTTCTTCGCTACCCCCGACGAGAGAGGCCGACAGGCCGTAGGCGGTATCGTTCGCCGCTGCGATGGCCGCGTCGAAATCGGGGACGCGCACGATCTGCAGGACAGGGCCGAAAAGCTCCCGATCGGGCAGGTCCGCGACGCCGGTGACGTCCAGGATCGCGGGCGTGAGCAGTGGCCTCGACGGATCGGGCCGTTCGAGGGGGCGCAGCACTTTCGCGCCCATTTCGAGCAGCTGGTCATAGCCGCGTTGCAACCCGTCCGCCGCGTCGTTGTCGATGACGGGGCCCATGTAAGGCTGCGGATCGTCGAACGGGGCGCCGACGCGGATACGGTCGACCAGCGGCAGCAGTTCGGCCAGCAGCGCATCTGCCATGCTGTCCTTCACGATCAACCGGCGCGCGGCGGTGCACCGCTGGCCCGCCGTCGTATAGGCCGACTGCACGATGATCGTGGCGGCTTCGGCCAGTTTGTCCGTGTCCCAAACGACGAGCGGATTGTTGCCGCCCATTTCCAGCGCACAGATCACGCCGGGGCGTTCGGCCAGCGCCTTGCCGATGGCGATGCCGGTATTGGACGATCCGGTGAACAGCACGCCGTCGACCCGCGTATCGCTGGTCAGCGTGCGGCCCACGTCTGCCGCGCCGACGACGCACTGCACGACATCGCCGGGAATGCCCGCACGGTGGTACAGTTTTACGAGGTGCTCACCCACCGCGGGCGTCTTTTCCGACGGTTTGAACACGCAGACATTGCCCGCCAGCAGCGCGGGGACCATGTGCCCGTTCGGCAAGTGCGCGGGGAAGTTGTAGGGGCCGAGCACCGCCATCACGCCGTGTGGCTTGTGACGCAGGGCGGACCGGCCACCGGGCGCTTCGTCGATGCGGACGCCGGTGCGTTCTTCATGCGCGCGGATCGAAATCGCGACTTTGGCCGCAACGGCGGCGACTTCGGTCTTCGCCTCCCACAGCGGCTTGCCCGTTTCGCGCGCGATCAGTTCGGCAAAGGCGTCGGCATCTTTCTTCACTTCCTCGGCAAAGGCTTCGAGCAGCTCCACGCGCTCTTCCAGCGGGCGGGCGGCCCAGGCGGGGAAGGCGGCGCGCGCGCGGGCGATCGCAGCAGAGGCATCGCCATGTTCACCGCGCCAGAGTTCGGCGCCGGTCGCCGGTTCGGTAGAAATCAGGGTCACGGCGGTCATCCTCCTGTCACTGGCCGGCTGGTGCGGGCCACGCATGTCTATCATGCACCCCTATCTAGGGCTCCATCGTTGCAAATGAAACCACCTCTATGGCTGTGCGGCGGGCTTTGGCGCGGGGCCGTGGGCGTCGCCCATGCCGCGCAGGGCCGCGACCTTGCGGTCCAGCACCGACCAATCGTTTTCGAGGTCGACTGCGTTCAGGATCGCCTCCACTTCCTCGATCAACAACGACTGCGGCGCATCGTCGGACCAGTATTCGTGCGTGTCGGAGACGCGCGGCGCATCGTTCAGCGCATCGCGAAAGGCGTCCATCTCCGCGCCATTGGGCAGGCTGTTGGTGCGCGCGGCAAAGAAGAAGGCGTCCGGCTGCATCCCGCTTGCGGTAAGCGCTGCTTCGCCGCTTGTAACCAACTGCGCCGCCTGTTCGGGCGAGGCACCGGGCGCGCCAAGCCGCCATGCGAAGCGGCGGGCGACGTTGTCGGTGAACAGCTGCGGAAACCGTTCCAGCGCGGCGACCAGCGGCGGTGCTTCGCAGATCGGCCGCAGGGCTATGCAAAGCTGCGCCGCGTTCCAGTGCATCGCCTCGGCCTGCCTGCCGAAGGCGTAGAGGCCCGAATGGTCGAAATAGGCGGCGGTGAAGGCCGCGTCCCACTTCGGCAACCAGCGCCACGGGCCATAATCGAAGCTTTCGCCCGAAACGTTCATGTTGTCGGTGTTGAGCACGCCGTGGACAAACCCCGCGGTCACGTAGGACGCGGCAAGGTCGGCCATGCGCTCCACCACCAGGTGGGCAAGCCGGACTGGCGGCAAGTCGCGTTCGGGCGCGTCTCCGGGCGGCGGCGGGCCGGGATATTGCGCCAGCGCGTATTCGACGAGCTCTGCAAGGTGATCGTTCTCTCCCAGCGCGGCGAGGCGCTGGAAACTGCCGATGCGCACGTGCCCGTGGCTGAGCCGCACCATGACGGCGGAACGGGTGGGCGAAGGTTCGTCCTGGCGCTGCAGGTTCTCGCCCGTCTCGATCACCGAGAAGGTTTTCGACGTGTTTGCGCCCAGCGCCTCCAGCATCTCGGTCGCGAGAATTTCGCGCACCGCGCCGCGCAAGGTCAGCCGGCCGTCGCCAAACCGGCTGTAGGGCGTCTGTCCCGACCCCTTGGTGCCAAGGTCGAGCAGGCGATCTGCGCCGTCGCGCATCTGGGCAAACAGGAACCCGCGGCCATCGCCGATATCGGGGTTGTAGTTGCGGAACTGGTGCCCGTGATACCGCATCGCCAGCGGGCCGGGCAGGTTGTCGGGCAGGGGTTGAAACCTGCCGAAGTGGGCCAGCCATTCGGCATCGCTCAACCCGTCCAGACCCACCGCCTTGTCCCAGCGATCGTTGCGAAAGCGCAAGGTGGTTTCGGGAAAGTCCGCGGCTTCCACCGGGTCGGCGATCCATTCGGCAATCTGCGCGATCGGTGTGTCGGGACGATAGCGTGATGCTTGCGGTTCGCGTGCCATGTAGCGATAGTGGGGGCCACCCTATCGCTTCGCAAGGCTTCACAGCACAGGGTTCGGGGCATAAGGACGGGGCAATCCGAACGAAATCGAGCACAGGGGCGCTTTGCACGAATGACTGGTGAAAAGGCCGCGACCAAGTCGTGGCGCGATTCCTTCTGGCGCAGCGAGGACGGGCTCGAGCTGCATTACCGCGACTATCCGGGGCCGGAAGGCAGCAGGGCGATACCCGCGCTGTGCATTCCCGGCCTTAGCCGCAATGCGCGCGATTTCCACGATCTTGCCCTGCATCTGGCGCATGACCGGCGTGTCATCGTCGTCGACCTGCGGGGCAGGGGCGACAGCGAATATGCCAAAGTCGGATCGACCTATAACCCGCTGCAATATGCACAGGACCTGCAAAGGCTGTTCGTCCTGGCCGATCTGGACAGGGCCGTTTTTATCGGCAGTTCGCTGGGCGGACTGGTCACGATGATCCTCGCCATGCTCGATCCTGCGCGGATCGCGGCGGCGATCCTGAACGATATCGGACCGGTCATCGGGCGTGCGGGCCTTGAACGGATTTCGGGCTATGTCGGGCAAGGGCGCAGCTATCCCACGTGGATGCACGCGGCCTGGGCCCTGCAGGACATGCACCAGGACACTTATCCCGACTGGAAGCTCGAAGACTGGCTGGCCGAGGCGAAGCGCGCGATGGAGCTGGGCAACAACGGGCGTATCACGTTCGATTACGACATGCGCGTGGCCGAAACCTTTCAGCAGGGGCTGGCCGATGCCGCCGAGACCGAGATCTGGAACGGGTTCGATGCGTTGAAGGGAAAACCGGTGCTGATCCTGCGCGGCGAACATTCGGACATCCTGACCGGCGCGACCGCGCGCGACATGGTCTCTCGCTTCGACGGGGTCGAACTCGTCACCGTGCCGCGCGTGGGGCATTTGCCGACCCTGTCCGAACCCGCCGCGGTTGAGGCGATAGACCGGCTGTTTGACGAAAGGCTTCCGCTTGCGATCAAGGCTGGCCCTGGCGACCAAGGCTAGGTAAGCGGCTGGCATGGCTGCTAAGAAAACCGTCAAGAAGATCAAGGTGCACCGCGTCCGCAAGGTGCTCCACGTCGGGATCGACCTCGTCAAGGCGCCGTGGACGGCAACGCTGGTCCAGGCGCTGCCTTCCAACGTGGAAAATCACGGACCGCATACCGACGATCCGACGGCATCTTTGTTGCAGCTATATCGCCCCCAATTCCCACCTTTGCGCCCGCGTTCCGGGCCGGGGCCGATGAACCGCATGGCGCGGGTGATGCGCGGATACGAACTCGTCATCTCGCATGGCAGCCGCGCCTTTCCCGCCACGATGGGCCACACCCTTTTCGGAGAGGCGCTGAAACTGCCGCCGCTGGTCCATTACCACGACGGCGTGGACGAAGTGCCCAAGGGCTGGTGGGTGCGTTTCCGCCGCCGGCTGGGCTTTGCCCGTACGCCGCTGGTGATCGTGCCGACACAGTCCGCCGCGCAGTCGGTGACGGCCGCGTGGAACGTGCCGGGGCAGCGCGTGCGCATCCTGCCGCCGGTCTTTCCAAAGCCCAAGGGCGGCGCGAACATCCCACGCCTGATGAAACGCGGCAATGAAAAGTGGCTGGGCATCCGCGCCGCCGATGCCATCGCCATGCTCAACGAAATCGTTTCGGCCATGATCGAGATGGACAATGCGTGGCACGTCGTCGTTTTCGGACCGGCAGAGGAAACGAACCGGGTGCGCGCGGCGTTCGATGCCGGGGACATGGTCGACAGGCTCCACGTGACCGACCGGTATCACGGTCCGGGCGCGGTCGCCGCCTTGTTCGATCTCGCGCTGCTGGATGGCCGCGACGGGTTGATCCCGCCCGATATGCCCGCGCTGATGGCCGCTGGCGTGCCGATCGCCGCGCTTGGCCCGCGCGGTCTGGGCGAGCTTTTGCCAGAGGAAAGCCGCGCGATGCTCCTTGCGCCCGGTGCCGATCTTGCCGGCAGGCTGCAACAGATCGCGCACGACGACGCTGCGCTTGCCCGGTCGGGAGAGGCGAATGCCGCCTTCGCCGAACAGCACAACGACCCCGCGCCGCATCTTTCGGCGCTGGCAGGATTGCTTGGCCTGAACGCCTTGCAGGACCGCTGATCGGGCCGATTTCATCCGCCGTTCACCCGCCTCCTGCTTGATGACGGGGGATGCTGGTGCCCGAAGGCAGGCTTTGTCGTTGAAAAGGCGCTTTGCCGCCCCTAAACCGCACGCGTTCGAATAATATTGAAAGCCCGAAAGGCACTGGACTTGGCGCTTCGCCCGAAATCTCCGAAAACCGATCTCGAAAAGACTGCGCAGCGTGATGAGGCGCGCAACGATGTCTTCATGCGCGAGGTCGACGACGCCGTCCGGCAGGACCAGATGGCCAACGCCGCCAAGCGGTTCGGCATTCCACTGGCGATTCTCCTCGTGCTCGGCCTTGCGGGGCTGGGCGGATACTTGTGGTGGGATTCGCAGCAGACCGCCAAGGCCGAGGAAGATTCGGTCGCCATGACGCTGGCTATCGACAGGCTTGAGGCGAACCAGCCCGATGCGGCGCTGGAAAAGGTCGCGCCGCTGAAGGACAGCGATATCGAAGGCTTCGCCGTTCAGGCGAGGCTATTGGAAGCCGGGATCGCGCAGCAGCGGGGTGAGGATGAAAAGGCCGCCAAGCTGTTCGGCGAAGTCATCGCAGATGCCGATGCGCCCGCGCCGATGCGCGATCTTGCCACGCTGCGCCTCGTTTCGCTGCAGTACGACGACATGAAGCCCGAAGACGTGGTGGCAAAGCTCAAGCCGCTGGCCGTTCCGGGCGAACCGTTCTTCCCGTCGGCCGCCGAAATGGTCGGCATGGCCTATATCGAACAGGGCAAGCCTGAACTTGCCGGTCCGCTTTTCGCGGAAATCTCACGCGACGAAACCGCGCCGCAGGCCTTGCGCGCACGGGCCCGCCAGATCGCGGGCCTCGTCGGTACCGATGCCGTCGACGACGTCGACGAAGTCATGGAACAGATCGAGCGCAACAGCGCAGCCCGCGCCGCAGCACAGCAGCAGGCAGGGCAATAGGGAGCATGAAACAGATGAAGCATGAACGCGTCTCGCGGGGGAAAGTCCTGCGCACTGCCGCGCTTGCCACCGCCGCTGCGGCAACCCTTGCCGGGTGCGGTGCCTTCAAGGGCGACGGTCCGGAAAAGACCCCGACGCTGGGCGAACGCGTCCCGATCCTGTCGCGCATCGAAAGCGGCGCAAAAGTCGATCCGGCGCTGGCAGGGGTTCCCGTAACCCTGCCCGCGCAGCAGGTGAACGCCGAGTGGGCGCAGGCCGGCGGTTCGGCTTCGAAAAGCTATGGCAACCTCTCGCTCGCCGGAAGCCCGGTGCGCGCCTGGACCGCGTCGATCGCGGGCTCCACCAGCAAGCAGCGCCTTGCGGCCGCGCCCGTCATCGGCGGCGGACGCCTGTTTGCCTATGACACCAACGGTATCCTGCACGCCTTCGACGCGCAGACCGGCGGCAAGGTCTGGACCCGTTCCTTTGAGGTGAAGGGCGACGGTTCCTCGTCGGTCTATGGCGGCGGCGCCAGCTATGACGCGGGCAAGGTCTATGTCACCACCGGCGTCGGCGAAGTCGCGGCGCTGGATGCGGAAACCGGCGCGGAAATCTGGCGCATTCAACTCGCCAGCCCGCTGCGCGGTTCGCCGACGATCGCGTTCGGCGCGCTCTACGTGATGACGCAGGACAACCAGGTTATCTCGCTCGACATCAATACCGGCGCGACTCAGTGGACCGAGGCGGGTTCGTCGGGCCAGTCCGGCGTTTTCGGCGTGGCGGCACCGGCTGCGGGCCAGGGCACCGTGATCGCGGGTTTCAGCTCGGGCGAACTGATCGCCTATCGCTATGAAAACGGCCGCAACCTGTGGGCCGACGCTCTGGCGCGGACCAGCATTTCCACCTCGGTCGGCACGCTGACCGACGTCGATGCCGATCCGATCATCGATTCGGGCGCGGTCTACGCCCTTGGTCAGGGTGGCCGCATGGCCGCATACGAACTCGTCACCGGCCAGCGCATCTGGGAACTGAACCTTGCGGGCATTTCCACACCGGCGGTCGCAGGCGACTGGATCTTCGTGCTGACCGACGATGCCAAGGTCCTGGCCATCGCGCGTTCGACGGGCAAGGTCCGTTGGATGTCGGTCCTGCCGCAGTACCGGAACATGGACGATGAAAAGGGCGAGCTTTACTGGTCTGGCCCGGTCCTTGCCGGCAACCGCCTGTGGCTGACCAACACCAACGGCGAAGTCTGGTCGATCGAGGCGGCATCGGGCGAGGCATCGCCGTTCGCCGACCTTGACGAAAAGATCAGCCTTGCCCCTGTCGTTGCCAACAACACGCTCTACGTGCTGGACGACAACGGCAAGATCACCGCCTGGCGTTAAAAGCCGGGCGGGTCTTTATTTCGCAGCGGATCGTGAATTCGTGGCCGGTCAGAAGCTCTTGAGCTTGTAGAGACCGGTCACGTCCTCATCCCAATCGTTGTAGTAGTGTTCAAGGCAGACCTCGGCCGGGGTCTTGCCGCGATCGACGATTTCCTGAAGCGGGCCGAGAAAGCCGGTCTCATCGTCGCCGATCGAATTGAGCTGCCCGCGGGCGGCAAGGCCGGAGCGCGCGATCGACAGGACTTCGCCCGCGATATCCTGAAGCGTGCCGCCGCCCGGGATTGGCGCCCGAAGGCCCATTTCCGGCACCGAATCGCGCAGCGTCTCACGCTCTGCCATGGTCCAGTCCTTCACCACGTCCCACGCCGCGTTCAATGCGGTCTGGTCGTAAAGCAGGCCGACCCAGAATGCGGGCAGGGCACAGATCCGGTTCCACGGGCCGCCATCGGCCCCGCGCATTTCGAGGAAACTTTTCAGGCGCACTTCGGGAAAGGCCGTCGAAAGGTGATCCTGCCAGTCGCTTTCGGTCGGCAACTGGCCGGGAAGCGCGGGCAGTTCGCCCTTCATGAAGTCGCGGAACGACTGGCCCGCCGCGTCGATGTATTTCCCGTCGCGGAAGACGAAATACATCGGCACGTCGAGCATGTAGTCGACATAACGCTCATAACCGAAGCCGTCCTCGAACACGAAGGGCAGCATGCCCGTGCGATCGGGGTCGGTGTCGGACCAGATGTGGCTGCGGAAAGAAAGGAACCCGTTGGGCTTGCCCTCGGTAAACGGCGAGTTCGCGAAAAGCGCGGTCGCCAGCGGCTGTAGCGCAAGACCGACGCGGAACTTCTGCGCCATGTCCGCCTCGCTCGAATAGTCGAGGTTCACTTGGATCGTGCAGGTCCGCAGCATCATGTCGAGGCCGAGATTGCCGACCTTGGGCATGTAGTTCGACATGATGCCATAGCGGCCCTTGGGCATCATCGGCAGTTCTTCGCGGGTCTTGTCGGGCCACATGCCCGCGCCGATGAAGCCGACGCCGAACTTTTCGCCGATGGCCTTCACCTGAGTCAGGTGCCGTCCGGTCTCTGCGCAAGTCTGGTGAATGTTCACCAGCGGCGCGCCCGAAAGCTCCAGCTGGCCCGCCGGCTCAAGGCTGACGGTGCCGTCCGGACCGGCCATCGCGATGACCTTTCCGTTCTCCTCGACAGGGGACCAGCCATATTCGGTGAGCGCCATGAGAATGTCGCGGATGCCGCCCGGTTCGTCATAGCTGGGCGCGTGATAGTCAGCCTTGGAATAGACGAACTTTTCGTGCTCGGTACCGATGCGATAGTCGGCGACGGGCTTTTCGCCCTTTTCCATCGGCCGGACAAGTTGGTCGCGGCTTTCGATCAGCGGGTCGGCCTTGGCGGACTGGGTACGGGTAGACATGGCGCGCGAATTAGGGTGCCGAGGCCGGTGATGCCAGCGAAATTTCGCCTCAGCTCTGCGCGGCCCAATCTCCCATCGCGCCCATCCACAACGCCGTTGCCGCGATCGCGGCCGTTTCGGCGCGCAGGATACGCGGACCCAGCGTGACCGGACGGGCCTGCAAGAACCCGCGAACCTCCTCGCGCTCGGCATCGTCGAACCCGCCTTCTGGGCCGATCAGCAGGCCTGCGGGCGGCAGACGTTCGGCAAAGGCGGTGGCCGCGGACGGGGCATCGCCCATCTCGTCCGCGAACCACAGGACGGCGTCTTCGGGCCAGTCGCGGATCAGGTGCGAAAGGCTGACAGGGGCGAAAATTTTTGGCAGGGCCGTGCGGGCGCATTGCTCCGCCGCTTCGGTAACGACGGATCTTGCCCGTTCCATATTCAGCGAATCGGCAACGCAGCGGCGCGTGACGACGGGCCGGATCTTTGCGACGCCGAGTTCGGTCGCCTTTTCCAGCACCTGATCGAACCGGGGCTTTTTCAAAAGCGCGGGGCAAAGCGTGAAGTCCGGCACGTCTTCGCGGGTTCGCAGCAACTCCACCGGGTCGAGCACGACTTCGCGCTTGCCAGCGGAGATGACGCGGGCGGCCCATTCGCCGGTCGCGTCATCGCACAGGATCACCGCGTCACCTTCGCCCACCCGCATGACGCGCGAGAGGTAGTGCGCTTGCGGTCCGTCCAGTACGCGCTGATCGCCCGCGGCCAGCGGGCAATCGACGAAGAGCCGCGGCGCGCTGCGCGGGGGCCAGGCCGGGGTCGCGCCCATCAGCTTTGCAACACCGCGCGCGTGGCGATGTAGGGCGCGAAAAGCTGCGGCGCTTCGCCTTCGGGTTCGAAATCTTCGAACAGGTCGGTCATCATGAAGCCAGCCGCCATCTGCCCGGCAAGCTGCGTTTCCAGCGTGTGGCTGAACGAAGCGGTGTGATCGCGCGCAAGAAGCAGGTCCAGTTCCTCCTTCGGAAGATCGAAATCGGAATAGGGCAGCTTGTGCCGGGGCACCAGTTCACCGCGCTCCCACGGCTCCAAGTCGAAGATGAACACTTCGAGTTTGGTAATGCCGACCAGCAGGACGCCGCCGGGGCGCAGCACGCGGGCGCATTCTCTCCAGACCGGCACCACTTCGGGCGCGTAGGAGTTGGAGCAAGGGTGGAATATCAGGTCGAAGCTGTCGTCGTCCAGCGCCGACAGGTCGTGCATGTAACCCTGGACGGTACGGACCGACAGGCCTTCGCGGTCGGCCACCATGCGATCGGCGGCATGCTGCGCGTCGGAGGCATCGAAGCTTGTGACATTCGCACCCGCCGCGGCAAAGATGGGCACTTGCTGCCCGCCGCCCGATGCGAGGCCGAGGACATCCTTGCCCACGATATCGCCGAACCAGCTGCGCGGGACGGGCTTCAAAGGGGTCAGCACGACTTCCCAATCGCCCTTGCGGGCGCGCGCGATCGTCTCGCTGTCGAAAGGACGGGTCCAGATGTCGGCCTCTGCGGCGCGGCGGTTCCAGCCTTCTCGGTTGAGTTCGTTGACGTTCATGGCCCGCTTCCTAGACCAAGCCTGCATCGCGGCAAAGTCCGCGCTTGCGGCAAAGACGCGGGTGCTGGCGCGGCGCGGGAAGGGGCGCTAGACCGGGGTCATGACGGCTACTGCAACTCCCGACACACAGTATCGCGGCCTCGTCGGAAGGCTTCCGGCTTCGCTGCGGCCCTATGCCCTGCTGGGCCGGTTCGATCGCCCGATCGGCTGGTGGCTGCTGTTCTGGCCTTGCGCATGGGGCGTGTGGCTGGCGGGCGGCGCGGGGCGGTGGTCGCTGGTCCTGTGGCTCCTGCTCGGTTCGATCGCGATGCGGGCGGCGGGATGCGTCTACAACGACATTCTCGACCGCGATCTTGATAAACAGGTCGCCCGCACGGCGGCGCGGCCTCTGGCCAGCGGGGCAGTATCGCTGAAGAAGGCATGGGCATGGCTGCTCCTGCTCTGCCTCGTCGGGCTGATCGTCCTGTTGCAGCTGCGCTGGGAGGCGCAGGTGGTCGCGCTGGCCAGCATCCTGCCGGTTGCCGCCTACCCGATGATGAAGCGGATCACATGGTGGCCGCAGGCGTGGCTGGGCCTCGTGTTCAGCTGGGGCGCTCTCGTCGGTTGGGTCGAGGTATCCGGCAGCAACCTGGCGGTTCTGGCCGCGCTTTATGCAGGGGCCATCTGCTGGGTCATCGGATACGACACGATCTACGCGCTTCAGGACCGGGAGGACGATGCGCTGGTCGGAGTACGCTCCAGCGCAAGGGCGCTGGGCAGCAAGGTGAAGCCGGGGGTCGCCAGTTTCTATATCGCGGCGGTGGCGTTTTGGGCGTTGTCGCTCTGGCTTCTGCGCGGCGACTGGCTGGCGCTGCTGGCGCTACTTCCGGCGGCGGGGCACCTGTTGTGGCAAGTGGCGACGTTGGACCCTGATGATGGCGACAATGCGCTGGCCCGGTTCCGGTCCAACCGCATGGCGGGTTTCCTGGTCGCGTTGGCCTGTCTCGTCGTCGGCAATGCCGGTCTTTAATGGCGGGCCGGTAAGACCATGTGCAACCTCTACCGCATGACCAAGCCTGCGGACGAGGTCGCAAGGATGTTCGGCGTTGAGGCTCCGGCCCCCGGCAATGCGGGCGGAGAGGTCTATCCCGGCTATCCGGGCTGGGTCGTTGCCGACGGGCGGATTAGCAGCATGGCATGGGGCTTTCCATTGGTTCTGAAGGGCAAGAAGGGCCAGCCGTTAAAGCCCAAGCCCGTCAACAATGCGCGGACCGACAAGCTTGGCTCTCCCTTCTGGCGCCATGCCTTTGAAAATGGCCGCTGCCTGATTCCGGTGGAAGCCTTTGCCGAAGCGGCGGGGGAAAAGGGGGCCAAGACGCGCAGCTGGTTCTCCGTGCCCGGCCAGCCGGTTTTCGCGGCGGCCGGGCTGTGGCGTAATTCGGCCGAGTTCGGGCCGTGCTACACGATGGTGATGACGCAGGCCTGCGCCGATATCGGCGACCTGCATGACAGGATGCCGGTGATACTCACGCAAGAGGAAGCGGCGCGCTGGGTGGAAACGTCCAGCCGGGATGAGGCGCTCTCGCTCTGCCGTCCCTGGCCGCACGGTCTTTGCGTGGAACATACGGCACAAGCATGGACGCGATCTTCCGCAGCCAGCCGGTAACTTGCTTGGCCGAGAGATAGGGCGGCACGGCAAAGGGCGGGCGCTCGGCAAATTCAGGCATAGCTGATGACCTCCCACTCGATCCCGTCCCAATCGAAGAAATAGAACCGGCGGCCCGGTTCGTAATCGCCGTGATTGAACGGCGTAAGACCGGCTTCGACGACAACCTTTTCGGCGGCGTCGATGTCGTCCACTTCGAGCCCGATGTGGTTGAGCGGCTCACCCTTCGCGAAATCGCCCGCGATCCCGCCCTTGGGGGTGTAGAGCGCGACGTAAGTCCTGTCGGAGCCGAAATGGATGGAATGGCCGCCATTGAGTGAAGGCCCCTCCCAGCGCTTGTGCCATCCGCACAGCTTTTCCAGCAGGCCTGACAGGCGTGGTCCATCGGACGTGGTGATGTTGACGTGTTCGATCCGGGCGACTGCGTTCATGTGTCTGGTTCCTTCATTGCTTCGTCGTGCGGTGATCATGTGCGAATCACTGCTTGCCCTATCCTGCAACCTCAAGCTAACTTGAGGTCAAGCTTTGAAATTTGCGAAAAAACGGGTGCTGCATGGTGGATGGTAACCAGTTGATATCGATAGGGACTCTTGCCAAGCGCACCGGCGTAGCGGTGTCGGCGCTGCGTTATTACGAAACGAAGGGTTTGCTGACTTCGCTGCGCACCAGCGGCAATCAACGCCGCTTTCTGCGCTCCGACATTCGCCGCATCAGCTTTATCCTGATCGCGCAGAGGTTGGGTTTGGGCCTGACCGAGATCGAACGCGAACTGGCGGCACTACCCCAAGGGCGCACGCCGACGGTGAAGGACTGGCAAAATCTCAGCCGCTCGATCCGCAGCCAGCTGGACGCGAAGATCGAGCTACTGACGAAGACGCGCAACCGGCTCGACGGGTGTATCGGCTGCGGCTGCCTGTCGCTAACCAGGTGCAAGCTCTACAACCCCGAAGACCGGGCCGGGGCCGCAGGGCCGGGGCCGCGTTTCGTGCTGGGATCAGCGGGGTAGGGCGGAGTAGTCGACCGCGTCGATGCTCTGCAGCACGGCTTCGCGAAGGGCGCGTGCCTCTGCGACAGGAAGCCCGCGAAACAGCAGGACGCCTCCCGCAAGGCCGAAATGCAACGTGGCATAACCGCGAAGCCGGGCGATAGGCCCCTGCACGATCTGCGCGGACTGCAACCGCACGCGCGGCGCGGTGATCGTGCGCGGCGACAGCAGCCCCGCGCGCGCATGGACCCGATCGGGATCGAGCGCGTGGCGGTGGCGCAAGTACCCGGTCAGTGCCGAGAAGGCGAGAATCAGAAACAGGATCGCGGGTATCGCGACCGGGGTCCAGCGCTGCAGCCAGATCGCGACCGCAATCGCGGCGATGGCGAGCGGCAGCGAAAGCAGAGCGCGATCGATCCAGTATGCGCGGCTGGTCCGGTGCCATTCGACGTCGCCGGGCAGCGGGATGCCGGCCTCTCTCGCGATGGCGGCGATTTCGTCCCAGCGAGCGAAGGGCGCGACGTCGTGGCTGGCCTTGCCGCCATCGCTGGCCAGCGAAATGAACGACAGCGCATGCCAGCCCAGCAGGCGCCTGATGACGCCGGTGTCGGTTGCCACGGCCTGAACACGGTGGCGCGGCATGACGACGTCGGTTCGGGTGAAAAGGCCGCGCCGGCGGCGGAAACCCTTGTCGGTCCGATCCAGCCGAAAGCCATAATCGCGCAGCAACGTCTTTACCACGCCGCTGACGATGCCGACGACGATCACGGTCAGAACCGCGATTATGGCGCTGCCGATCTGTCCGATCCGCCCCAGCGTGCGGATGCGTTCGCCCTGTTCGGAAAACAGCGTTTCCCAGAAATCGCGGTCCCAGATGCTGATTGGAAGCAGGAAATCGAGCTGATCGACCAGCGCGAACAGGACTGCGAATATGACCAGGCTGAAGCTGAAGACGCCCGATAGCAGCACGCGTTTGAGGTCCATCGCGAAGATAGGAACGGCCTCCGCCTCCGCTTCTACTTCCGCAATGGTCTCTGCCGACGGGGCCTCGTCCCGCCGCGCACGAACCAGATCGCGCAGGCGCGCGCCCTCTTCCTTGGTCAGGAAGGCCAGCGTCAGGTCATCCTTGCCCCCCGCACCGGTTTCGAAGCGCACCTCGACCAGGCCGAACAGGCGCGAAAGCAGCGTTTCGGACAGGCTGACGTCCTGAATTCTTTCGTAGGGGACCGATCGTGCCTGCCGTGACAACACGCCGCTTTCGACGCGGATGTCCTCTGCCCCCGTGCGATAACGCCGGAAATACCACTTCAACCATGCCGTGAAGGGCGGAAGGACAAATATCGCGACGATCAGCAAGGGAATGGCGAAGCCCGGCACGTTTTCGCGCGTGGCAAGGCCGATCATCACGGCGATGGCGGGCACGATGCCCTTGCGCAGGTCGCTCAGCGCACCGACCAGCACGCCGATGGAATCGGTGCGGCGAAACTCCTCTGTCAGGGGCGGTTCGGTCACATCGTGTCGCGGCGGATGCGCGCCGCGATCGCCTCGCGCACGTCGATCGCGGTTTCGCGGGACAGGCCGGGCACCGAGACAGAGGCATTGTGCGTGCCCGCGGTATGCACGACCAGCGTGGCGAGCCCGAACCAGCGTTCGACCAGCCCTTCCTTCACGTCGATATGCTGAACCCGCCCGAATGGCACGACGGTGTCGGACCGGCGGAACCAGCCTTTCACGTAACGTAGCCGGTCCATCGTCGTCGAATACCCCTTGCGGCGATAGCGCCTTCTGGGCAGCGGAAAGGTGAATAGCGCCGTCACCAACAGGGCTGGCACGATGATCAGGCCGGTCGGTAACCCGACGACAAGTTCCACCACCACGGCACCGATCAATATCGGCACCATGCCCAGCAGCGCCTCTATCCGCAGCACGGTGATGTGGCGGGGATCGAGCAGCGTCAGGTCTTCGTTCTGTTCGTTCATCACTCTGCCGCGAGCAGTTCCTCTGCCCCGCCCAGATCGACGCTGACGAGGCGGCTTACGCCCTGTTCCACCATGGTGACGCCGAACAGGCGGTGCATCCTGCTCATCGTCACGGCATTGTGCGTGACGATCAGGTAACGCGTGTCGGTCTGCTTGCTCATCGCGTCGAGCAGGTCGCAGAACCGCTCGATATTCGCATCGTCAAGCGGCGCGTCCACTTCGTCCAGCACGCAGATCGGCGCCGGATTGGTCAGGAACAGCGCAAAGATCAGGGCAACCGCGGTCAGCGCCTGTTCGCCGCCCGACAGAAGGGTCAGCGATTGCAGCTTCTTGCCCGGCGGTTGGGCATAGATTTCAAGACCGGCCTCCAGCGGATCGTCGCTGTCGATCAGGGCAAGATGCGCCTGACCGCCGCCGAACAGAGTGGTGAACAGGCTCTGGAAATGAGTGTCGACCGCCTCGAACGCGGCGCGCAGGCGTTCGCGCCCTTCGCGGTTGAGGCTGCCGATCGAACCGCGCAGCCGGTGGACCGCCTCGGCCAGCTCCTGCTGTTCGGTCAGGCTCGCGCCGTGTTCTGCCTCCGCCTCGGCCAGTTCGTCGGCGGCGACGAGGTTCACGGGACCCAGCCGTTCGCGCTGGGCGATCAGCCGCTCGGCATCTTCGCCTTCCGCCTCTGCTCCGCGCACGGTGGCGGATTCGAATGCGAGCCGTTCGGGAAGCAGCGGGGGCGGGCACTGGAACCGGTCGCCCGACTGGCGCGCCATTTCGGTGCGGCGGGCCTCTTCGCTTTCGGCGCGGGCGGCGGCACCGGCGCGGGCTTCGCGGGCATTGGCCAGCGCCTCGTTCGCGGCGGTGAAGGCGGTATCGGCCTGCTTTCCCGCCGCATCGGCAGCGGCATGGGCGGCTTCCGCCTCGGTCAGTTCGCCGGCCAGCCTGTCGCGCGCCTTTTCGGCCAGTTCGATCTCGCGCATCAGCGCTTCGGGCCGGGCGGCGGTGACGGCGCGTTCTTGCTCGATCTCCTCGCGGCGGCGGGTCATGTCGGCAAGCCGCCGGGCCGCATCGCCCGCCCGCGCTTCCCAACTCTTCATGTCGCCTTGCAGTGCCTTCGTCCGTTCGCGTCCGACGGCCAGGGCCTGATCGAGCGAGGCGAGCTGAGCCATTGCGGATTGCAGGGACGTTCGCGCAGTATCGTTCCGGTTGCGCGCGGATTCGAGCGCGGCCTGCTGCGCCGAGGGATCGGGCAGGGCGCGGCGGCGTTCTTCGGCCTGCATCACGTCCTGCTGCGCGGCGGCGAGGCGGGTGTGCAGGTCTTCGAGTCGCTCGGTCAGCTCCTCGCGCGCACGGGCATGGCGTTCGACCGCGTTTTCCGCCTGATCGCGGGCACGCAGGGCGGCGCGTTCCTCTTCCGATGCGGTATTGACCGCGCGTTCGGCGGCGATGCGGGCGTCGGTGGCGACGGACAGCTGTTCGTTCGCGGCCTCGACCTCCGCCGTTGCGGCATCGGCCTCTTCGCGCAGCGCGGGCAGCTGCGCGGCCAGAGCCTCTAGCCGGTTCGCCGCTTCCAGCCGGGCTGCCTCGGCCGCGCCTTCGCCGCGCGCGACGAAACCGTCCCAGCGGCGCAGAGCTCCGGCCTTTGTCACCAGCCATTCGCCGGGTGCGAGCGCCTGGCCCTCATCGGCCTCGACCACGCGCACCATGGCGAGACGGGCGTGCAGTTCTTCGGGCGCGTCGCGAACGTGGGCGGCAAGACTGTCGGCAATGGGTTCGGGCGCGTCGGCGCCGGTCCAGAACCGGCCGTCCTGCCCCTGTTCGGGTCGACCCAACGGCGCGGCGGCGTCCCGGCCCAGCGCCGCGGCCAGTGCCCGTTCATAGCCCGGTGCAGCCTTTACGGCGTCGATCGCGCGGCGGCGGCCCTTGCTGCCCTTGTCGGCCTTTTCCCGTGCGCGACGGTCGCGTTCGAGCGCATCATGCTCTCGCTCCACCCCGGCCAGTTCGGCCTTGGCGGCCGCGAGCGCGCTGGCCGCTTCGTCGCGGCGGGTCGAAACTGCCTCGCGGTCGGCGCGTGCCTTGTCCAGCGCATCGCGCGCTGACGCGACCGCAGCTTCCGCCTTGCCGCAACGGGCCTGCGCGCCCTGCAGCGCCAGATCGAGTTCGCGCGCATCGCCCAGCGCCGCATCCTGCGCCTCGCGCGCGGTCAATTCCTGTTCGAGCCGGGCGAGCGCCCCGCGCGCCTGCCCGACGGCTGCCTCGGCCACGCGCCAGTCTGCCTCCACCCGCGCCAGTTCCGCAGTCGCCTGCGCCAGCGCGAGTTCGCCCGCACGCTGGGCGCGTTCGGCATTGTCCTGTTCGTCGACCAGCGAGGGACGCCGTTTCTCGTCCTCGGCCAGCCGCAATTCCGCCGCGCGCACGTCGCGTTCGAGCCGGGACAGCGCCTCTGCCGCGTCCTTTGTCGTCCGGTTGGCATCGCCTTCGTCGGCATCGAGCCGGGCGCGTTGACGGTCGAGGTCGGCGAGTTTCTCTTCTGCCGACTCCAGCTTGCCGGTCAGCACGGCGAGCATGTTGGCCTGAGCGTTCAGATCGTCGCGGCGGTCGGCCATTTCCTCGCGCGCCTTGGCGAGCGCTTCGGCCGCGGCACGTTGGTTGGCTTGCGCTTCGTTCGTCGCTGCCTGATGGGTCTGCACCGCGTCTTCGGCGGCCTTGGCCTGCTTGTGCGCGGTATCGGCGGCTGCGGCGGCCTCGCGCCACTTGGCATAGAGCACACGCGCTTCGGCAGTGCGGATCTGGGCGGACAGTTCCTTGTACTTCTCTGCCGCGCGGGCCTGCCGTTTCAGCGACCCGATACGCGTGTCGAGCTGCGCGAGAATGTCGTCCAGCCGGGCAAGGTTCGTCTCGGTCGCGCGCAGTTTCTGTTCCGCGTCCTTGCGGCGCACGTGAAGGCCCGCGATCCCGGCGGCTTCTTCCAGCATCTGGCGGCGTTCGGCAGGCTTTGCCGCGATGACGGCGGCGATGCGCCCCTGGCTGACGAGGGCGGGGCTGTGTGCGCCCGTCGCGGCATCGGCAAAGACCAGTGCCACGTCCTTGGCGCGCACGTCACTTCCGTTGAGGCGATAGGCCGACCCTGCGCCGCGTTCAATGCGGCGGGTGACTTCCATTTCCTGTCCCGCATCGGTTTCGGCCAGCAGGACGACTTCGGCGAATGATCGCGCCTTACGGCTCTCGGTCCCGGCGAAGATCACGTCTTCCATGCCGCTGCCGCGCATGGACTTCGCGCTGGATTCGCCCATGACCCAGCGGATCGCTTCGAGAAGGTTGGACTTGCCGCAGCCGTTCGGCCCGACAACGCCGGTAAGCCCCGGTTCGATTAGCAGGTCGGCAGGCTCGACAAAGCTTTTGAAGCCCGAGAGTCGAAGCCTGCGAAACTGCATCAGGCCCTCCGCGGGCCCTGATCAGGCCGGAGCCGCGCCATTACCGCGCGCCGGCCCGCTGCAGGGCGGCCTCGACCTCCGGCCAGGTCAGGCCGTCGATCTTGGTGTTGTTGATCAGGAAAGTCGGCGTACCGGTAATGTTGTACTGGGTGCTCGCCTCGCTGGTCGCGTTGGCAAGCGCCTCTGCCTCCGCCCCCTTCGAAAGGCAGTCGTTGCCCTGGTCGATGCTGACCCCGCGTGCGGCGAAGAACTCGGTCAGCCCGGTCAGCTGGCCCAGGTTCACGAAACGCTGGTCAGACGGGGCGCTCACGGCCTGCTGATAGGCACCTTCGCCGCCATTGCGGATCGAATCGAAGAACTGCTGCTGATTCTCGAACACCTGGCCGGTCAGCGCGAAGTAGCTTTCAGGTGCCGAACAACGCGTCAGCATCGCACCGGTGATGTCGATGGGATCGCGCACGAAGTTGCGGAATTCGAAGCTGACCCGGCCCGAATCGACGTAGTCGCTTACCAGCTCTCGCTCTGCGCTTTCGTAGAATTCGGCGCAGTGGGGGCAGGTCAGCGACGCGAATTCGACCAGCTTGATCGGCGCATCGGGGTTGCCCATCAGATAGCCGCCCTGTTCGGTCTTGGTCACGACCTCGGACCATTGCTGCCCTTCGGGAGCGGCAACCGTTTCGACCGGTTCGCCTGAAGGGCCGGTCCCGGCGGTGGCTGCCGTGTCGTCTTCGCCGCCGCAGGCGGAGAGAGCCAGCGCCAGTGGCGCGGTCATCAGGGCAAGGGCGATGCGATGGGAAAGGCGGGTCATGACTACGTAAAAGCTCCTTTGACGGGGCAGGCTAGCCCAGCGGACGGGCATATCGGGAGACTGGCGCGCGTGTTTTGCACAGCCGCGATGGATTCGCGGCCTACCAAACGCGGGTTACAGCCTCAGGTCGAGCTGGAATTTCAGGCTTTGCCAGTCGCTTGTGCCGGCAAGCAGCACATCGTCGACCGCGAAGCTGGGCGTGCCGCGCACGCCGAGATCGACGTAAGATTTCGTCTTTTCGGCAAGGGCAGCGGCCATCGCTTCGTCGGCAAGGCACTTGTCGACCTCGGCCCGCTGGTAACCCAGCGTGCGCATCATGTCGTAAAACCCTGCATCCTGAGCGATGGCGCGGCGGCGCGCGGTGTAGCTGCCGCTGTCATAGCGGTTGCGCTGCGCCTGTGTGGCCTTCACCAGTTTGCCCAGCCAATTGCGCTGTTCACGCATGAAGAGCGAATGGTTGCGGTTGAACTTCGTGGCAGCCCCGCAATTGGTCAGCATCGCGGCGGTAAGGTCGAAGGGATCGCGCACGAGGTGCCGGACCACGATCTGTAGCTTGTCGGTCGAGGCATAGACGCTGCGCAGGGCTTCGCCGCCTTCTTCTTCGAAATGGGCGCAGTGCGGGCACGTGTAGCTGACGTATTCGGTTAGCTTGGTCGCACCTTTGCCGATCACGTGCACGCCCGGCTGCGGGTTCGACACGGGCTGCGCCAGGGCGGGCGCAGCGATCGTCATGATCAGGACCGCGAAAGCACCTGCAAGGCGGGACAATACCGAATTCACCTGAAGATTTCCCCGTTCACTGCTTTTCGTTCTGATTGCCCATGGAGCGGGCCAGAGATTCCAGCACCGTTCGCAATTCCGGATCGCCGATGTCGCGCAACGAATTGCCCAGTTCCATCGGAATCGGTTTCAGCGAAGGCGGCGGCTTCGCCCTTTCCTCAGCATGGGCCGGCTTAACCTGTCCTTGCCGCATCCGTACCTTGGCCACCGCGCGATAGCCGAAAAAGCGGTTCACCCGCTCGATTATCTCGGGGATCACGTGCTGGATGATCGGGGCATGGGCGGGCGTGACGACGAGGTTCAGGGTGCCCTCCGACTTTTCGCCCGCGGGAAAGCGGATCGATTCGGGGGCAGAGACCTTGGCATGGTGGGGCCCGACGATTTCGGGCCAGCGGGTCACGACGCTCGACTGGACGAAGCCGAAACGGCGGAAAGCGGTGCGCCCGACTTGCGGCATGAGGTCGGAAATCGCCTTCGCCTCTCCTCCGCGCGGACGTTCGTACGGCTTCGCCTTGGGCTTTGCCGCCTTTGCGCCAGCTTTCTTCGCCGGCTTCCTTTCGTCGTCGCTTTTCATCCTGCGCGTCGCCATGCCATAGGCCGCCTCGTGAAAGCCAGCGACAAGATCGACGATGCGGCAGGCCGACTGCTCGCGTGGTATGACGGACACGCCCGGACCCTGCCATGGCGCGTGCCGCCGGGCAGTGGTCAGGCGCCCGATCCCTACCGCGTGTGGCTGTCCGAAGTTATGCTTCAACAGACGACCGTGGCGGCGGTAAAAAGCTATTTCGAAAAGTTCACGCAGAGCTGGCCGACGGTCGAAGACCTGGCTTCGGCGGACGATGCCGATGTCCTGTCGGCGTGGGCGGGGCTGGGGTATTATGCCCGGGCGCGCAACCTGATTGCCAGTGCCCGTGAGGTCGCGGCGCGGGGCGGCATTTTTCCCGATACCGAGGAAGGCCTTCGCGAGCTGCCGGGCATCGGCGCTTATACGTCCGCCGCGATCGCCGCGATTGCGTTCGGCCGCCGTGCGGTGGTGGTCGATGCCAATGTCGAACGCGTGATCGCGCGGCTGTTCTCGATTACCGAGCCCTTGCCGGGATCGAAGGACGCGATCCGCGCCGCCGCCGACACGATCACACCCGACGAACGCGCGGGCGATTTTGCGCAGGCGATGATGGACCTCGGCGCGACGATCTGTACCTCGCGCGATCCCAGGTGCCTGCTCTGCCCGCTGTCCGACATGTGCACCGCCAGGCAGACGGGAATCGCGGCGGATCTGCCGCGCAAGACGCCGAAGAAGGCCCGTCCGGTGCGGAGCGGGACGGCGTTCTGGATCGAAAACGATGGCCACGTCCTCTTGGTAAAGCGCGAGGGGAAGGGGATGCTGGCCGGAATGCGTGCGCTTCCCGATGACGGGTGGAGCGCGAGAGCGAGCGGGAACGGGGAGCCGCCGCTTGCGGCAGAGTGGAGCAGGGTGGACGGCGTTGTCGGCCACGGATTCACGCATTTCCTGCTCGAACTGTCGGTCCATCGCTGCGAGGTGAGTGACCGCGTGGCGGAAGGCGAATGGTGGCCCGTCGACCGGATCGAGGAAGCGGGCCTGCCGACGCTGTTCGCCAAGGCGGCGAAGCTGGTTCTGGCGACCTGACGATTACGCGCGTTGCGCGGTTGCCTGCGCGCTTCTAAGCCAAGCGCATCAGGAGAAGACGACCTTGTTGCAAAACGGCCAGACTACCGCCCCTTTCGAACTCGACCGCGCCGATCACGTCCGCGCCGATCCCGATGCCCTTTCCGAACTGATGGGCATGCGCGCGCGGTTGCTCAAGCTCCACGGGTTGACGCCCGAACTGGATGAACAGGGCTGCCTCAAGTGGGGATCGTTGACGGAGGCGGAGCCCGATGCGGAGCTGGTGTTTCTTGGCATCGACGGCGATCGCGGCTGTTTCGCGGCGGTGCCCAAGGCGCCTGTTCCGATCAACCGGGGCGAATTCATGGCGACGATCACCCGGCTGCACGACCGGCAGTTCGGGATCTATGCCGGCGCGCGCAGCATGGTCGATTGGCATGCCCGCCACCGGTTCTGCGCCCAGTGCGGGTCGCATACCGCGATTTCCAAGGGCGGCTGGCAGCGCACGTGCGTTAATCCCGCCTGCGGGGCCAGCCACTTTCCGCGCACCGATCCGGTGACCATCATGACGATCGAGCGGCGCGAAGACGACGGCAGCCGCCGCCTCCTGCTGGGCCGCGGGCTGGGCTGGCCGGGCAACATGTATTCCGCGCTGGCGGGCTTCATCGAGCCGGGCGAAACCATTGAAGAGGCGGTGCGCCGCGAAGTCATGGAAGAGGCGGGCCTTCCGGTCGCGCAAGTGCGCTATTTGTCGAGCCAGGCCTGGCCCATGCCCTCGCAGTTGATGATCGGTTGTCACGGGATCACGTTTCACGAACATATCGTCGTAGACCGCACCGAACTGGAAGACGCCCGCTGGTTCAGCGAGGAGCAGGTGCGCGAAGTGATGTCGGGAAGGCCCGGCCTGTTCGAAGCGCCGCCGCGCTATGCCATTGCCCACCGCCTTATGCGGATGTGGCTGGAAATGACCTAGACGAGGCCCAGTTTCGACAGCTTGCCCAAGAGCCGTCCGGGCAGGACGTCGCCCCCGTCCTCACCTTCGGGAAGGTCGGGCGGGGCATCTTCGTCCTTCAGGTAACGCCAGCCCTGGTGCGCGCGTTTGGGGCGGCTCTGCACCCGGATCAGGCGCGGTTCGAGGTTGATGAACCAGCGGCCGTTGTCCTGCTGTTCGAACCCGATGATCGGGCTGCGCGCGACGATGGCGTGTTCGTGAATCCAGAACAGCGACCCGCCTTCCATCTCGTCCACCCGTTTGGGGCAGTACCGCGTGTTGACGGCAAGACGGGGCCGGTTCTCGAACCATTTCTCGATATCGGCATAGCTTTTTGCGCCGAATGCGATCTTGGTAAGGTGTAGCGGCCCTTTGCTCATGAAGGGCGATATGGGGACTTTTCGCTAGCTGACCAGTCCGGACGCCACGGCAAGGCCGAGGAAGGCGAAGAAGCCCATCGAATCGGTGATCATCGTGACGAACACCGATGACGCGACCGCAGGGTCCTGGTCCAGCCGGTCGAACAGGACCGGCACCGCGACGCCCGCAAGGCCCGCGGTAATGATGTTGATAACGACCGCGACCGCGATGACGACGCCCAGCATCGGCTGGAATATGAACGCCGTCGCCCCGCCGATCAGCGCCGCAACGGTCACGCCGTTCAAGATGGCGACGCGCATTTCGCGCCACAGGACGCGCACGGTGTTCGATTGCGTCAACTGGTTCATGGCCAGCGCGCGAACCGCGACCGCCATCGTCTGCGTACCCGCATTGCCGCCGATGGAGGCGACAACCGGCATCAATACGGCCAGCGCGACCAGTTTCTCGATCGCGGTGCCGAACGCGGCGATGATGAGCGAGGCGATGAGCGCGGTGCCCAGGTTCGCGATCAGCCAGCGCACGCGCTGGTAATAGGATTCGCGGATCGGCTGGTTGATGTCGCCTTCACCGGCACCGCTCATCAGAAGGGCGTCCTCGCTCGCCTCTTCCTGGATGATGTGCACGATGTCGTCGGCCGTGATCTGGCCGATCAGCCGACCCGATGCGTCTACGACCGCGGCGGAGATCAGTGCGTATTTCTGGAAGCGCAGGGCGACTTCTTCCTGGTCCAGCGTGGCCGGGATCAGGGTCTGGTCACGCTTCATCACGTCGGAAATCGCGATGTTGCGCGGGGTGCGCAGAATCCAAGAAAGCTGGCAGCTGCCAACGGGCCGGTGCGCGGGATCGACGACGAAGACTTCCCAGAACTCGGTCGTCAGGTCGCCGTTGTCGCGCAAGTAATCGATCAGGTCGCCGACGGTGATGTGTTCGGGCACCGCGACCAGATCGCGCTGCATGAGACGACCTGCCGATTCTTCGGGAAAGGACAGCGCGTCCTCAATCGCGGCGCGGTCTTCGGGGTCGAGTTCGGCAAGAACCGCGCGCTGATCTTCGTCGTCGAGATCCTCGATCAGCGCGACGGCGTCGTCGGTTTCGAGCTGTTCGGCGATCTGTGCGACGGCATCGGGCGACAGCGCCTCGAAAAGTTCGTCGCGGACGTGCTCGTTAAGCTCGGTAATCACCTCGCCGGTCAGCAGGTCGGCAATCGCCTTGCCGAGGTAAGGGCGTTCCTCTGCGGGCAGAAGCTCGAAAAGGTCGGCGATGTCGGCGGGGTGGAGCGGCTCGACCAGGTCGTAGACACGCCCGTCGTCGCCATCCTCGACCGCGTCGCGCACCGCCTCGACATATTCGCGGGTCAGGCGGTCGTCTTCGTCGAGATGCTCCATCTCAGGCTCGCCCTCCGCCATGCCGGGGCCTGCGGCGGAGACGATGTCTTCCTCGCGGTCCTTTTCCAGCAGGGTCGGATCCTTGCCGTCCATGTTGCCCCTTTTCGGTTTGGCGACGCGGGAAGGGACGATTTGCCCTTACGCCCGTAACTACTTTGCTGCGCTGCAAAAGCAACCGCGAAGGGCGCAAGTCCTGCTTTGACGCGGCGGGGCGGGCTGGGGACAGTTTGTGGATAAGCCTGTGGGCAGGTCTGGGGATCGATCCGGTAAAGGGCGGGGATGACTTTGCGCTGGCAATGCCTATATCCCGGCCATCGCAAAGAAGCGGCGGGCCGTACCTGTCGCACCAATGACAATGGAGCACCCATGTCCGACGAAAAACTTACCTTCTCCATCGACACCGGCGACGGCGCTCCCAAGGACGTTGTGATCAAGCTGCTTCCCGAAATCGCGCCCGGCCACGTTGCCCGCATCAAGGAACTGGCCGGTGAAGGCTTCTACGACGGCGTGAAGTTCCACCGCGTGATCCCCGGCTTCATGGCGCAGGGCGGTTGCCCGAACGGCACCGGCATGGGCGGATCGAGCAAGCCCGACCTGCAGGCCGAATTCAACGATCATCCGCACACCCGCGGCGTGTGTTCGATGGCGCGCACCAGCGCACCGCACAGCGCGAATTCGCAGTTCTTCATCTGCTTCGACGACGCGCGCTTCCTCGATCGCCAGTACACCGTCTGGGGCGAGGTCGAGAGCGGCATGGACGTGATCGACGCCCTGCCCAAGGGTGAGCCGCCGGCAAACCCGGGCAAGATCGTCAAGGCGACCGTCGCCTGAGCGACCGGCTGACACGGGGTCTGGCCGCGCTGCCCGAAAAGGTGCGCGGCCGCCTCGCATTTGTCTTGCTGATCCTGTGCCTGCCCGCGCTGGGCGGGTGCAGCTATACCGTCACCCGGCTGGGCCAGGATTGCGCCGGTGCGGGCGGCTATTGCCCGCAGACGCGCGAAGTCGCGGGCAAAACCTGGCGCTATGCCCAGCTGGCCCAGAACGTCTACTGGGAAAACGGGCTGACCAGCGAAAAGCCCGATGACGAACTTTACGTCCTACCCGAAGACCTCAAGGAACGCTTCGCCTCGGTCGACGACAAGGTGGGCTTCGCCTACAGCGTGTTCGACCGGTTCGAAGGCGATCACCTGAAGGAAGTCGTGCTGGTCTATCGCGGGACCGAGGGTCCGAAAGACTGGTATTACGGCACCCTGCTTGGGCGGCAGGCGCCGCGCGGTCTCAGCATCTATCGGCAGGTCCGTCAGGGACTGGATGAGGCTGGATACAGCGACATTCCCGTTGCGCTCACCGGCCATTCGCTGGGCGGGCGCATTGCTGACCATGTCCTCAAACGGGTCGAACGCGAAGACGGTGCTTTGCCCGGAACTCTGTCGAGCTATCTATTCAATCCCAATGCGGGCGGCTGGGCGCTGGAAGAGGGGCTGGACGGGCAGACCATCCACACTTCGGTTTCGGAAACCGCCGACGTTGCAGGGTGGGTTCGTTTTGCCGCCAACGACGGCCGCTGGGACGGCTATACGATCGACTGCCAGTCGACGATCAACCCCGTCTCCAGCCACTTCATGCGGCGGCTTGCCGATTGCCTCACCTGGATTGCCGCGCTGGACAGCGAAGAGGCGAAAACATCGGTGCTGAGAAACGAGATCGATCCGCCGATCACGGCCCGCATCACGCGAGAGGCCCGCTGATCACAGCTGCGCGTTGACCAGCCAGTCGTGGAATATGCGCACGGGCCGACTTTCCAGCGCGCGCGGCTTGCACACGAACCAGTAGCTGTACGGGCTCTTCACATCGATATCGTAAAGCGTGGCCAGCCGGTCATCGTTCGAACGGGCAAGGTGGTCGCCATGCAGGATGGCGATGCCAAGTCCCTGTGCCGCCGCCTCCAGCAGCAAGGGCCCGCTGTCGAAGCTGTCGGCCACCAGTTCGTAACGATCGGTCAGGCCGACCGCCTTTTTCCATGCATCGAAGCTGAGGTGCATTTCGGAATGGATCAGGAAATTCTGTTTGGCCAGCAAGTCCGGATCGGGCTGATCGCCAAGCTTTTCGACCAAGTCCCGCGCCGCGATCGCGTGGATCCGGTTCTGGTCCAGCCGCACGTGGTGCAGCTTGGGATCGGGCTCGTCCGCCAGCGTGATCGCCGCATCCAGCGTATCGCCCAGCTTGGGGATCGGATGGCCCGACGAATCGATGTCGATGTGCAGCGTGGGATAGAGCCTGCGCAGTTCGGGCAGGCGCGGGACCAGCCGCTGGCTGCCGAACAGGGGCATCACGCCAAGATGCAGGCGCATGATCTTGTTGTCGGCCATCTGCTGACCGATCTTTTCCGCCAGCTCGTCCAGCGTCGGGGCAATCGCGTCGAACATTGCCTCGCCCTCGTCGGTCAGGGTCATGGCCTGGTGCTTGCGGTGAAACAGCTTGCGCCCGGTGAAATCCTCAAGCGCCGTCACGCGGCGGGACAGGGCCGAGGGGCTGATGGCAAGCTCCTCCGCCGCCGCCTTGGCCGAACCAAGGCGGGCGATGCGTACGAAAGCCTCCAGCGAGCGGAGCGGGGGGAGGCGCTTGGGGACCATCAGGCCGCTTCTTCCTCCGCCGCTTCCTCTGCGCGGGTGGGCGGATGCAGGCGCAGGCGTTCGACGTGGCGTTCGTTGCCCGCGATCACTTCCAGCTTCCAGCCGCTGTCGTGGTCCATGATTTCGCCCACGACAGGGACCTTTTCGGCCAGCACGAAGGCAAGCCCGCCCAGCGTGTCGACCGATTCCTCGACCTCGGCAAGGCGCGGGTCGACCCGGCGGGCGACTTCCTCAAGCTCGGTCCGGGCATCGGCGTCCCACATGCCGTCGTCGATCGGCACCAGGAACTGGACCGGCGCGTCGTCATGCTCGTCCTCGATCTCGCCGACGATTTCCTCGACCAGGTCCTCGATCGTGATGATGCCGTCGGTGCCCGAATATTCGTCGACCACGATGGCAAGGTGCACACAGCGCGCGCGCATGTCGGCCAGGACGTCCAGCGCGCCGCGCGCCTGCGGCACGTAGAGCGGCTGGCGCATCAGCTTGGTCCAGTCGGCGGGCGGGTCTTTCTTCCCGGCAAGGTACGGGAAGACGTCCTTGATGTGCATCATCCCGATCACGTGATCGAGCGATTCGGCATAGACCGGAATGCGCGAATGGCCGTGTTCGGCAAACGTTGCGACCAGTTCGTCCCAGCTGACGCTGCGTTCGATCGCGATGATCTCGCCGCGCGGGATCGCCACGTCGTCGGCATCGTGCTCGCTGAAATGCAGGAGGTTGCGGAGCATCTGACGCTCCAGCAAGGAAAGATCGCCGACGCCGCCTTGCGGGCCGTCGCGCTGTTCCTCTTCCTCGTGTTCGTCGATGGCTTCCTCGATCTGGGCGCGCAGCGACTGGTCGCCCTCATGCCCGTCGAAGAAGGTGCGGATCTTGTCCCAAAGGAATCGCTTTTCGCCCCGTCGGTCAGGCTCCGGGTTGCGAGCGTCTTCTGATCTATCGCTGTCCGACATTGTCGGGCCTCGTAATCCTTTCAAACTGCGGGCTTTTCAAGCCGGGTCGCGGTCCCCGTAGGGGTCTGCGATGCCAAGGCGGGCAAGGATGCGAATTTCCATCGCTTCCATCGCCTCGGCGTCCTCGGTGCTCGTCTCGTGGTCGTAACCGGCAAGATGAAGCAGCCCGTGGACAAGCAAATGGGTCGCATGCTTCGCAAGTGCAACAGATTTCTCGTCGGCTTCGCGGCAGCATATGCCGTAGGCAAGAATGATATCGCCCAGCATGACGGGCGCGCCCGGGTTGCTTGCGGCGGCCAAAAGCTCCTCTCGCGAGAGCATCGGGAAGCTCAACACATTGGTAGGCTTGTCTTTTGCGCGCCATTGGCGGTTGAGTTGATGCACCTCATCGTCGTCGGCATAGACCACGCTGACTAGGATTTCGGAATGGGCAAGTTCGGGCACTTCGGCCGCGACAGCCTCTGCCGCGTCTGCGGACAAGGCATCCCAATCGGTCGAATCGCCCCATATGGGGTCGATGTCGAGTTCCAGTACGGGCGCAGCCATCGATAAAGGTGGCATCAGGAGGGCGGTTTTTCCGCGTTCGGGCCTTCGTAGGCATCGACGATCCGGCCGACCAGCGGATGGCGCACGACGTCGGCGGCGGTAAAGCGCGAAACCGCGATACCTTCGATCCCTTCCAGCCGCCTGACCGCATCGGCAAGGCCCGAATGATGGACGCCGCCCGGAATATCGACCTGGTTCGGGTCTCCGCACACCACCATGCGGCTGTTCTGGCCGAAACGGGTGAGGAACATCTTCATCTGCGCCGCCGTGGTGTTCTGTGCTTCGTCGAGGATGACGAAAGCATCGCCCAGCGTACGCCCGCGCATGAAGGCGATGGGCGCGATCTCGATCTCGCCGCTGGCGATGCGGCGTTCGACCTGTTCTGCGGGCAGACAGTCGTAAAGCGCATCGTAAAGCGGACGAAGGTAGGGATCGACCTTGTCCTTCATGTCGCCGGGCAGGAAGCCGATGCGTTCACCAGCCTCCACCGCCGGGCGCGACAGGATCAGGCGCTGCACGCTGCCGGTGATGAGCTGGGCCACGGCCTGCGCCACGGCAAGGTAGGTCTTGCCCGTGCCTGCAGGACCAAGGGCGAAGATCACCTCGTTGCCGGTCAGCGCCTGCATGTAGTCGATCTGCGCGGCGGAGCGCGGCACAATCGTCTTCTTGCGCGTGCGGATCATGATCGGCGGACGCTTGTCGTCACCGGTGATGATGCCTTCCAGCGTAGGCTCGCTGCTCATCGCGATAAGCGATTCGACTGCGCCCTGGTCAAGCTCGAAACCCTGTTTCAGCCGGGTGTGCATGCCGGACAGCACTTCGCGGGCGCGGGCCACCGCTTCTTCCGATCCTTCGATCTGGATGCGGTTGCCGCGGGCCGAGATATAGACGCCGAGGCGGTTCTCTATCTGGACGAGGTTGGCATCGAACTGGCCGAAAAGCGTCCCGAGAATCTCGGGGTTTTCGAATTCCATTTCGGTGCGGGCCCGTTGCGGGGCCTGGTTGCCGGGAAGGCCCGCCGGGGCGCTGCTCACCGGGGCGGAAGTCTGTACGCGCGCCTGCTTGCGGCTCACACGATGTTCCCCACGAATGCTCCTTCGTTCCTGCCTGTCGGGCACCGGCCCGGGGCGACTCGGCTATACCTTCGAAGATAGGACGCAGGTGGCCGGTGGCAAGGTGCCGCGACGCGCTATGCCCCGCCCAGATCTCCGTCCGGCCCGGCTTGCGCGGTCCGCTTCACATGGTCGCAGCCGCTGGGGTCCGGGTAGCACTGTTGCCCCTGGATGATGATGTCCCCGTCACTGAGCATGAGTTCGCCGTTCGGCCCGCGCGCAATGGCGGGGGACGACCTGAAGAAGGTTTCCAACGTCCGGCGCGTCGTGGGGCGGTGGGTTTCGCATTGCGCGGGCACGACTTTGCTGGTTCGCATCCGGCCTTCGCTCACTTGCGCCTGTCCGGTGATAGCGTCGGCACAGTCGAGCCAGACGGAGAACGTGCCGCCCTTGAAGGACAGGACCGGTGGATGCGTGCCGCCATCTTCCGTCATAAGCCGGAACGGCCCTGCCTCCAGCGGCGGGGCGGGCGGTTCGTTGTAGCGCCTGTCGATCTGCGACAGGGTCAGGCTGCGCCCTTCGACCGCGAGCTGGATCTTGCCCTCGCTGTTGCTGCCGATGAGCGGGCGCCCGCCCAGCACTTGCGCCATGGCGGGATCGGGCGTGTCCTGCGGGCAGTTCACCAATGTCGCCACGGCACGTCCGGCGGCAAAGCTGGACCGGGTGGGGACGTAAAGGCCCTCGTGATAGTTGCAGGCCTGCCAATGCAGCATCGACTGCGTGAAATGGACGGTGGCAAGGTCCGAATAACGTTCGCCCAGCGTCTGGCCGTCGATCGCGATGACCAGCCAGCTTGTTCCGGCAAGATCGAAAGCGATCGGGGCGAAGCCGTCTGCCAGCAAGCCGCCGCCGCCCATTGGCGCTGCCGGAACCGGGCTGGGCGTCGCTGCCGTCTTCGGTTCGGGCGGGGGCGCCGTAGTCCCGGCATCTCCTGAATCGCATGCCGCGACGCAAAGGGCAGCGACAATCGCGATTGAATTCAGATATTTGCTGGATTTCATGGCGCCGGCATCATGGCACAGCCGAAGCGCCGTGCAAAACGGATAAACCTTATCAGCAGACGCGCGCCGAAAGCGAATTGGGCCCTGCTTCGAGCAGTTCGACATCGACCAGGTCGCCCACGGCATAGTCGCCGGTAAAGTGCGCAGACTGCAGCCAGGGCGTCTTGCCCAGCCACTGCCCTTCGCGGCGGCCCTTGCGTTCGACGAGAACCTGGCAGGTCTTGCCGACGCTGGCCTGGTTGAAGGCCAGCTGATCGCGCGTGATCGCGGCCTGAAGGCGCTGCAGCCGCTCATCCATCACATCGCCCGCGATCTGGTCGCCCATGGTCGCGGCAGGGGTGCCGGGGCGGGGCGAATACTTGAAGCTGAAGGCCGCGGCATAGCGGATCGTATCCACCATCTGCAGCGTCGCTTCGAAATCGGCATCGGTTTCGCCCGGAAAGCCGACGATGAAATCCCCGCTGATCGCAATGTCGGGCCGCGCCTCGCGGACGCGTTCGATCAGGCGGATGTAGCTTTCGGCCGTGTGGCTGCGGTTCATCGCGGCAAGGATCGGATCGCTGCCGGCCTGCACGGGCAAGTGCAGGTAGGGCATCAGCTTTTCCACTTCGCCATGCGCCGCGATCAGGGCATCGGTCATGTCGTTGGGATGGCTGGTGGTATAACGGATGCGCGCCAGATCGGGCAGCTTCGCCAGTTCGCGGATCAGCCCGTCGAGGCCGATGGCGCGCCCCTTGGCATCCTCGCCGGTCCAGGCGTTGACGTTCTGGCCTAGCAGGGTGATTTCGCGCGCGCCCTGTTCGACCAGCTTCTGCGCCTCGTCGATCAGGTCGCCGTAGGGGCGCGAGATTTCGGCTCCGCGCGTATAGGGCACCACGCAATAGGTGCAGAACTTGTCGCAGCCTTCCTGCACCGTCAGGAACGCGCTGGGCGCGCGCTTGCGCCGGGCGGGAAGCGCACCGAACTTCGCCTCTGCGGGCATGTCGGTGTCGGTCACGCGCTCACCCGCGCTGGCCCTGCCGATCATTTCGGGCAGGCGGTGATAGGCCTGCGGGCCGACGACCATGCGCACGTCCTTGGCGCGCTTCATGATCTCCTCGCCCTCTGCCTGGGCGACGCACCCGGCAACCGCGATCAGCGGGCTGGAGCCGTCGTCGTCATCCCAGTCCTTCACGATCCGGCCAATGTCGGAATAGACCTTCTCTGCCGCCTTTTCGCGGATATGGCAGGTGTTCAGCACGACCAGGTCGGCGTTTTCGCCTTCGCCTGCCGCTTCCATGCCCTGCGCGCCGAGCAGTTCGGCCATGCGCTCGCCGTCATAGACGTTCATCTGGCAGCCGAAGCTCTTTACGCGGAAACTCTTGGGGGTGGTTACCTTGTTCATGGCCGCGCCCTTACGCGCTTTCTCCGCGCATTTGAAGATGGCGCAGACCGAAGCGTCTAGCGGCCCATTGCGCTTTCCAGCGCATGGCGTGTCGCGGCGGCGATCGTCTTGCGCCCGGCAAGGCTCTCGCCCGTCAAAGGCGCGAGGAAATGCACGGTGACGGGAAGCGGGGCAGGGCGGCCCAGCACCTTGAAGAAATTGTCGAGACCCAGTTCATCGCCGACCCAGGCTATTTCCGGTGCCGCAGTTCCGAAATCGAGAAAGACCGGCTGAACCGCGACGCCTTTGGGCGCGGGGTCGATCGCGGACAGGAGCGAGCTTTTGAGCGGCAGGAGGTCCTTGCCGTCGCTGGTCGTCCCTTCGGGAAAGAGGGTGAGGACGTGCGAGGCGTCGAGCGCGATGCGGACCTGTTCGATCTGCTGCGTCACGGTCTGGCGGCGGTGGCGCGCGATGAAGACGGTATCGTTCATCTCTGCCAGCCATTTCAGGAACTTGTTCTGCGCGATGCCGTCATGCCCGACAAAGGCGCTGCCCGTGCAGGCCGCGATGATGGGAATGTCGAGCCAGCTGAGGTGATTGGCCAGCAGGATCGCGCGCGGCTGCAAGGTGCCGGTCGTTTCGATGCGAACGCCCATGATGCGGGCAACGCCGGCCAGAAAAGCGCGCGGAACAATGCGCCGCCGCGTGACGAGGCGCGACAGGATATAGGCGGGAATGCACAGGAGAAGCCAGGCGATCAGCGCGATCAGACGGACCGCGATCCGCAGCCGGCGCACGGGATCAGTCCCGTTCCAGCTTTACGCCGTAAAGTTCCATCCGGTGATCGACGAGGCGGAAGCCGAGGCGTTCGGCGATCTGCCGCTGCAGTGCCTCAAGCTCGGGATCGACGAATTCGACGACTTTGCCCGTTTCCACATCGATCAGGTGATCGTGATGCGCCTCGGGCGCGGCTTCGTACCGGGCGCGGCCGTCGCCGAAGTCGTGACGGTCGAGGATGCCCGCCTCTTCGAAAAGGCGGACCGTGCGATAGACCGTTGCGATAGAAATACGCGGATCGATCTCAGCAGCACGCGAATGGACCAGTTCCACGTCGGGATGGTCTTCGCTGTCGGACAGGACGCGTGCGATCACGCGGCGCTGATCAGTGATGCGCAGGCCGCGTTCGGCACAGATTGCTTCGATGTCGATACGTTGGGGCACCGGTCGGTTATGTCTTTCGATTTACGCCGGTTGGCGGATTGCGGGCGATTGGCTCAGGCGCAGACCATAGTCCGTTGATCTGCCGTAGCGCAACCGCCCGGACCCTTAATACCTGACGGTAACGAACCCTCAGGATTTCTTGGCAGGAGCCTTGCGGCGACCCGGCTTGCGACCGAGGCCGATCTTCTTGGCCAGTTCGCGGCGCTTCTCAGCGTAATTGGGCGCAACCATCGGATAGTCGGCGGGCAGGTTCCAGCGCGCACGATATTCGTCCGGGGTCATGTTGTAGTGCGTCATCAGGTGACGCTTCAGCATCTTCAGCTTCTTGCCGTCTTCAAGACACACGATGTAGTCGGGCTTTATCGAAGAGCGGATGGAAACGGCCGGTTCTGGCGGCGTTTCTTCTTCGGCGGGTTCCGAACCGAGACCGGCAAGCGCGGTATAGATGTTGGTGATCAGAGTGGGTACTTCGGAAACTTCGACGGGATTGTTGCTGACGTGAGCTGCGACGATGTCCGAGGTAAGCGTAATCAGGGTTTCCGTCATGTCCGGGGCGGAATTGTCCATTTAATATGTCCTTATGAGATCGCCGACAAACCCGTTTCGCCGGGCGGCGATGGGGGATGGGCGAGAGTGTCCTTCTCCACGGACGCTATATGCGCGCAATAGCAGAACAACAAGTCCTTATCATTTTGCCATCAATTACGAGTGTACTGTATACGGACAAAGCGTTGTTCTGCTTGTCTGCAATAGTCTCGATTATTGTGCGCTGCGAAATTGGAATACTTGATCCAATAGACGAGAGAACGTCTTCGCATCACGCAGCAGGCCGTCCGCGCCGCGATAATATGCCCGCCTGAGCCCAACTTGTTCAAAGCCGTAACGTTGATAGAACTTTTCTGCCGGATTATCGGCGCGCATTTCGAGGAAAAGGCGCACCGTCCCTCTTTCCGGAGCGTTTGCAAGGAGATGCTCGAGCAGGCGGGAGGCAAGGCCCAGCCGCCGGTATTCGGGATCGACGGCGATAAGCAGCAGCTCTTCCTCGTCCACGACCTGTCGCGAAAGGTAGAAACCGGCGGTCGGAACAGAGGGCGAGGGCGGGCCGATCACGCCATGTGCGTCGATCATGGCGAACCGCGTTCCGGGAACCAGCATGGCAGAGGCCAGCTGCCGCTCGTTCCAGGCCTCGCCAAAGGCGGGGTCGAAGGCGGACAGCATCACCGACATCATGCCGTCCATTTCGGGGCCGGTCGGCTTCATGGCGCTTTTCCGCCCGGCAGCTTGGCATCGGGCGCGCGGCCATAAGCGGGGCGCACATCGCGAGTCAGGGCGTCCTGGCGAAGTGCGGCAAAGGCGCGGGCATCTGAATGCATCGCATGTGCGGTGCCGCTGCCGCGCAGCCTGACCAATGCCTCGGCCTGGCTGCCGACGACTATGTCCGCCTTTATTCCGGCCGCGGCATCGTCGGGACGAAGCGAGCGTACGGGCGCTACGCACGTGCCATCGGCGGCAAATTCCTGCACGAACCATTCGCCGTGACCGCCGGTATTGGCCACCGCGACCGGGGCTGCGCCGAACCGGTCCTGCGCCTGTGCGGCCAAGAGGGCGGGCGTGTGATAGCCCAGCAGTTCGGCCTTCCACGCGATCGCCAGTGCCTTTGCCGCGGCGAGGCCCACCCGGATACCCGTAAAACTGCCCGGTCCCAGCGCCACGACGACGCGGTCCGCACGTCCCTTATTGGGTAGAGCGCCAATCATCGGGACCAGCCTTTCGGCATGACCACGGCCCAGCAGGAGCATTTCGCCCGCAATGCAATCGCCGCCGTCGAACAGGGCGGCCGAACACGCATCGGTGGCGCTGTCGATCACGAGTGTCCGGGTCATGTCGTCAGCAGGCTCTCGGTCGTCTGGAAAGTCAGGCCGTCAGGCGGCGCGAACCTCGGTCACTTCGGGGACATAGTGCTTCAACAGCCCCTCGATCCCCTGCTTCAGCGTCTGTGTGGAGGATGGGCAACCCGCGCAGGCGCCCTGCATCGTCAGGAAGACCACACCTTCGCGAAAACCGCGATAGATGATGTCGCCGCCATCGCCGGCAACCGCCGGGCGCACGCGGGTTTCGATCAGTTCGCGGATCTGCGCCACGACGTCGGCATCGGCCGGATCGTCGCCCATGTCGGCATCGTCGGCCGGAACCGCGATGTCGCCCGCATCGCCGCCGACGAACAGCGGCGCGCCCGATACGAAGTGGTCGAGCAGGATGGCGACAACCTGCGGCTTGAGGTCGGGCCACTGCACGCCGGGTGCCACGCTGACCGATACGAAGTCGCTGCCGAAGAACACGCCGGTCACGTCGCCAAGCGAGAACAGGGCCGATGCCAGCGGCGAAATTTCCGCAGCCTCGGGACTGGTGAATTCGCGCGTGCCGCTGGGCATGACCTGCCGTCCGGGCAGGAATTTAAGCGTTGCGGGATTGGGCGTTGTTTCGGTTTCGATGAACATGGCGACGATTTAGCCCCCTTCCGTCAGGGTTCAAGCGTTCATTCAAGGCATATTGTTCGTAAGGTGACCTTTTGTGCGCGGCGTAACAGGCATGTTCACTGGCGCTTCACCCTTGCAGCCCATATATCATGCCCCATGACATTCCTGAAACGTGCCGCACCCGCCTGTGCGCTGATCTGCTCGCTCCTTGCCACCACCGCCATTGCGCAGCCTGCACCATCTGCAGAAGCGCAGCGCGAATGGCCGCAGATCGAACAGGACCGCCCGTGGATCTACCGCGGCAGCGACGTGCCGCCCGATACGGAATGGAGCTTCGGCGAACTGTCGAACGGGCTTCGCTATGCCGTGCGTTTCAACGAAGTGCCGCAGGACCAGCTGTCCGTCCGCGTGCGGGTCGATGCAGGATCGCTGCACGAACAGGATGCGGAGCGCGGTTTTGCCCACCTCATCGAACATCTCGTCTTTCGCCAGTCGCGCTATCTGAAGGAAGGCGAGACGATCCCCCGCTGGCAGGAGCTGGGCGCGACGTTCGGGTCAGACACCAATGCGGAAACGACGCCGACGCACACGGTCTACAAGCTGGACGTGCCGGGTATCGACGCGGCCAAGGCGGACGAAACCTTCCGCCTGCTTTCGGGCATGATCGAGGCGCCGACGCTGTCGGAAAACGGCGTGCGGACCGAAGTGCCGATCGTGCTTGCCGAACGGCGCGAACGCGGCGGCGCGGGCAAGCGCGCGGCGGATGCGACGCGGGAGACATACTTCGCCGGGATGGGCCTTGCCGAACGTAGCCCGATCGGCACGGTCGAAACCCTGGAAGCCGCCAATCAGAAAAGCGTGCGCGCGTTTTACAAGCGCTGGTACAGGCCTGAAAACACCGTGATTTCCGTGGCTGGCGATCTCGATCCGGCGGTGATGGTCCAGCTGCTCGAAAAATACTTCGGCGACTGGAAGGGATCGGGCGATCCGGTTCCGGCCCCCGATTTCGGCGCGCCGGTTCCCGGCCCCGACGCCAAGGCCGCCGCCGGCGCATTGGCCCCCGTCGACAAGCTGACCGTGTTGAACGAACCGGACCTGCCGGTTTCGATCAGCTACACGATCATGCGTCCGTGGGAGAAAGTGGCCGACACCATCGTCTATAACGAAGGCCTGCTTACCGATCAGCTGTCCATGGCGATCATCAACCGCCGGCTGGAAAACAAGGCCCGTGCGGGCGGCAGCTTCCTTGCCGCGCAGATCGGGCAGGACGACGTCAGCCGCAGTGCCGACATGACATTCGTGTCGATCACGCCGCTTGGCACCGACTGGCGCGCGGCGCTGACTGACGTGCGCGCGGTGATCGCGGACGCGCTGGCGACCCCGCCCAGCGAGGCGGAGATCGCGCGCGAATTGAACGAGTTCGAGAACGCCTTTTCGATCGGCGTCGAAACCCAGGCGGTACAGCAGGCGACCGACCTTGCCGACAACGTGGTCCAGGCCGTGGATATCCGCGAAACCATCGCCGCGCCCGACACGGTGCTGAACGTGCTTCGCAGCATGAAGGGCAAGGTCACGCCCGAAATCGTGCAGGACCACACGCGCGCGCTGTTCACCGGGTCTGTCCTGCGCGGCGTGATGAACGTACCTGATGCGTCCATCGGTGACGAGGCGGCTTTCCGTGCTGCCATGCTTGCCCCGGTCAAGCCGGATGCATCGGCCCGGCTCAAGGACAAGCAGGTTTCATTCGCCGATCTTCCGGCCATCGGCACGCCCGGCACGGTCACTTCGGCAGCGCCCATCGGTGTGCTCGAGATCGAGACCGTGAAGCTGTCGAACGGCGTCAACGCGCTTGTCTGGCAGAGCGATGCCGAACCGGGCCGCGTTTCTGTCCGCGTCCGCTTTGGCGAGGGGTACGAGGCGTTCGGCAAGGACGATGCGCCCTATATCACCCTGGGCGAGTATGCCCTGATGGGCACCGGCATGGGCGAATTGTCGCAGGACGATCTCGACCAGATTTCCAACGGCCGGAAGATGGGGCTCGACTTCTCTATCGAGGACAGCGAATTCGTCTTCGGCGCGGAAACGCGTGCTGCCGACCTTGAAGACCAGCTCTACCTTTTCGCATCGAAGCTCTCCGACCCGCGCTGGGACGCGAACCCGGTGCTGCGCGCGAAGGCCGCGCTGGAAATGGGCTATGACAGTTTCGCCACCAGTCCGCAGGGCGTGATGCAGCGCGATCTGGAACAGATCCTGCGCGGCGGCGACCCGCGTTTCGCCACGCCCACGCCCGAACAGTTGAAGCAGGCCGACATGGCAGGTTTCCGCAAGGTGTGGGAGCCGATCCTTGCCAGCGGCCCGGTCCAGGTGGAAATCTTCGGCGATATCCAGCGGGACGAGGCTATCGCAGCCTTGACCCGCACCTTCGGCGCGCTTGCTCCGCGCGAAGAGGCGACTGCCGACATCGACCTGTCGAAGCTGCCCGCGCCTGGCGCCGAACCGACCGTGCTGACCCATCGCGGCGATGCCGATCAGGCCGCGGCCGTGATCGGATGGCCAACCGGGGCCGGGCGGGACCGCGTCCGCGTTTCCCGCCAGCTGGAGATACTGGCGCAAATCTTCAACAACCGCCTGTTCGACGCGATGCGCGAACGGCTGGGCGCGAGCTATGCGCCCAACGTCGGTTCGCGCTGGCCGCTCGACCGCAAGGACGGGGGCATGATCCTCGCCATGGCACAGCTGACGCCCGACGCGGTCCCCGCCTTTTTCGAGGAATCGCGCAAGATCGCCACCGACCTAGCTGCCGCCCCGCCGAGTGAAGAGGAAATCTCCCGCGTGACCGAACCGCTGCGACAGCTGATCAGCCGCGCATCCAGCGGCAACGGCTTCTGGCTGCGCGAACTGGCGGGCACTGCCAACGATCCGAACCGCGCCCTGGACGTGAGGACGATCCTCAACGACTATTCGCGCACGACGCCTGAAACGATGCAGATGCTGGCACAGGCCTTCCTGCGCAACGGAGAGGCGTTCGAAGTCGCGATCGTGCCGGAGGGTTACAAGCTGCCGTAACCGCGGCAGACGATCAGTGTGATCGCGATAATTGCGCCTGAAACCTTTGCAATGCAGGGGCAGGCGGCGTATTGCGGCTCTATTCCGACATTTTCGGACATTATGAAACGCCGCCCGATGGGATGGCGGCGAGCGAGTTTCGGAGCATTAAAGTGGCGAGCAAGTGGAGCCCGGATAGCTGGAAGTCCTTCGAGGGCAGGCATCTTCCGGAATATGCGGACAAGGCGGTTCTGGCAGACGTGGAAAAGCGTCTCTCGACCTTTCCGCCGCTCGTCTTCGCGGGCGAGGCCCGTGCACTGAAGGCGGAGCTTGGCGAAGTCGCCAGTGGCCGCGGTTTCCTGCTTCAGGGCGGTGACTGCGCGGAAAGCTTCGCCGAATTCCATCCCGACAATATCCGCGACACGTTCCGCGTCCTGCTGCAGATGGCCGTCGTCCTGACGTTCGCCAGCAAGCAGCCGGTAGTGAAGGTTGGCCGCGTTGCCGGACAATTCGCCAAGCCGCGTTCGGCCCCGACCGAAAAGCAGGGCGATGTCGAGCATTCGAGCTATTTCGGCGACATCATCAACGACATCAATTTTGACGGTGAAGGCCGCAAGCCCGACCCCGAACGCATGGTCCGCGCCTACAGCCAGTCGGCAGCGACGATGAACCTGCTGCGCGCATTTGCGACCGGCGGTTATGCGAACCTGCGCCAGGTGCACCAGTGGACGCTGGACCACATCGGTCGCAGCGCGTGGGGCGAACGCTTTGCGCAGACCGCCGACCGCATCGGCGAGGCGCTGGACTTCATGGAAGCCTGCGGTGTCGACCCGTCCGAAGTCCCGCAGCTGCAGGGCACCAGCTTCTACACCAGCCACGAGGCGCTGCTGCTTCCTTACGAGGAGGCGATGACCCGTCAGGATTCGCTGACCGGCGACTGGTACGACACCAGCGCGCACATGCTGTGGATCGGTGACCGCACCCGTTTCGAAGGTTCGGCGCACGTCGAATACCTTCGCGGCGTCGGCAACCCGATCGGCATGAAGTGCGGCCCCAGCCTTGCTCCCGACGATCTGCTCAAGATGCTCGACACGCTCAACCCCTCGCGCGAGGCGGGTCGCATCACGCTGATCAGCCGCTTCGGCCACGAGAAGGTCGAAGCCGGGCTCGCCCCGCTCGTCCGCGCGGTGAAGCGTGAAGGGCACCCGGTCGTCTGGTCGTGCGACCCGATGCACGGCAATGTCATCAAGGCGGCATCGGGCCTGAAGACCCGTCCGTTCGAACGCATCCTGTCGGAAGTGAAGGGCTTTTTCGCGGTGCACCGCGCAGAAGGCACGCACGCTGGCGGCATCCATATCGAGATGACCGGTCAGGACGTCACCGAATGCACCGGCGGCGCCATCGCCATCACCGACGAAGGCCTGTCCGACCGCTATCGCACGCATTGCGATCCGCGTCTGAACGGGGCGCAGTCGATCGAACTGGCGTTCCTGCTGGCCGAGGAACTCAATGCCGAGGCGGCGGTCCGCAAGGCCGAAGCGGCTTGATCCATCCCGAACGGGGACGGTTGCGCGGCATTGATCCGATGTTAATCGGGTCTGCCTCGCAACCGTAACGGATTTCGTGCATTGTTAAGGGCATGGAGAATGCCCACCGCAAGGCCGCCGATACCAAAACAGGGCAAGCGGCCCTTTCGCTGGCAGAGCGGTTTCGACGCACCCGTGCGTTGAGCGAGGCTCTGGCCGCACCGCTTTCCGATGCCGACGCGACGATCCAGTCGATGGAAGATGCCAGCCCCGCCAAGTGGCATCTGGCGCATACGACATGGTTCTTCGAAACCTTCCTGCTGCGCGACCATCTGGACGGCTATACGCTGTTCGACGAACGCTATCCGTTTCTGTTCAATTCCTATTACGAGGCCGAAGGCGAACGCATCGGCCGTTTTTCACGCGGGATGCTGTCGCGTCCGTCGCTGGAAGAAATCATCGCATTCCGCCGCGCGGTGGACGATGCGATGGAAGCCTTGCTCGGCCGCGAGGATTGCGCCGACCTCATTGCGCCCCTTGTCAGGCTGGGCATCGCGCATGAACAGCAGCACCAGGAACTGCTTCAGACCGACATCAAGCACGCGATGTTCCAGAACCCGCTTGGCCCGGCCATATTCTCTGAGCCTGAACCTGCCGTGCAGCAGCGGGGCGAGGGGTGGCACGAATATCCCGGCGGCATCGCGCAGATCGGCCATGACGGGACCGCGTTCGCTTTCGACAACGAAGGCCCACGCCACCGCGTCCTGCTCGAACCGTTCGCCCTGTCGCGCAGCCTGGTCACCAACGGGCAATGGGCGGAATTCATCGCCGATGGCGGCTATCGCGATCCCGCGCTCTGGCTTTCTGATGGCTGGGCATGGGTTCAGCGCGAGGGGATCACGGCACCTCTCTACTGGCAAGATGACGAGCAGTTCACCCATGCCGGATGGCGCAAGCGCGATCCCGATGCGCCGGTTACGCATATCTCCTATTTCGAGGCAGACGCCTTCGCGTCCTGGGCGGGCCATCGCCTGCCGACGGAGTTCGAATGGGAAGCGATTGCCGCCGCGCAGGACCCCGCTTCGGGCGACCAACTGGATGACGCCGGACCTGTCCTGCCGCGGGCGACGCGGTCGCTGTTCGGTTCGGTCTGGCAATGGACCCGCAGCGGTTATCTTCCTTACCCGCGCTTTCAGCCTGCGGCAGGCGCGGTGGGCGAATACAACGGCAAGTTCATGAGCGGACAGTTCGTTCTCAAGGGCGCGTCATGTGCCACGGTGCGCGGCCATTCGCGGGCCAGCTACCGCAACTTTTTCTATCCGCACCAACGCTGGCAATTCACCGGCCTGCGCCTTGCCAAGGACATCTAGGAGCATCGATGCCCGTACAGGAAGCACTTCGCATTATCGACGAGGATGCCAGCGGCATCGACCGCGCCTTCAGGACCGACGTGCTGCAGGGGCTGTCGCAAGATCAGAAGGCGATCCCCGCCCGCTGGTTCTATGACGAACGCGGATCAGAGCTTTTCGAAGAGATCACGAAGCTCGACGAATACTATCCCACACGCGCCGAAACAGAGATCCTGAAGACCAACGGTGCCGCCTTTGCCGATGCGATCGGCGCGGGCGCCGCAGTGGTCGAATTCGGTTCGGGCAGTTCGGCCAAAACCCCCCTCCTGCTTCAGGCGATCGATCCTGCGGCCTATGTGCCCATCGACATTTCGGGCGATTTCCTGCGCACATCGTCACAGCAACTGGCCGCCAAGTTCCCTGCGATCCCGGTCTGTCCGGTGGAAGCCGACTTTACGAAGAAGGTCACGATGCCGGATGCGATCAACGGCATGCCGCGCCTCGGCTTCTTTCCCGGCTCCACCATCGGCAACCTCGTGCCCCGCACGGCAGTCGACCTGCTGCGCGAAATGCGCGAGACCTTGTGCGACGGGGCGGGTCAGTCTGCCAAGCTGCTGATCGGCATGGACCGGGTAAAGGACACGGCCGTGCTGGAGCAGGCCTATGACGATGCGCGCGGGGTTACGGCTGCGTTCAATATCAACCTCTTGCACCGCATCAATCGCGAACTGGACGGCACATTCGATGTCCACGATTTCGCGCACCGTGCGATCTGGAACGACGACATCGCCCGGATCGAGATGCACCTTGAGGCGCAGCGCGACATCGCCTTTTCCGTCTGCGGCAGCAGTTTTACGATGGCAAAGGGCGAAACGATCCATACCGAGAACAGCCACAAGTACACGCGCCGCAGCGCCAACGCGCTCTTGCTGGCTGGCGGGTGGACCCCGCTGCGGCATTGGCGTGACGCGCAAGATCGTTTCATGCTGATCCTTGCCGAAGCAAGTCCGTTGCGCATGGCGCCTTGAACGGCGCAATCGGGGCGGTTTTATTGCACCTGCGAACTTGCGCTTTGGCCCTATCGCGGCTAACGGCAGCCCTCCCTAAGCGGCCCCGCAATCGTGCGGGTGTTTCCGTGCGAACATATGCAGCGAGTAGTTGAAATGGGTTACCGGGTAGTCGTCGTCGGTGCGACCGGAAATGTCGGTCGCGAAATGCTCACCATCCTGGCAGAGCGTGAATTCCCGATTGACGAGATCGCCGCCGTTGCGTCCTCGCGTTCGACAGGCTCGGAGATCGAATTCGGCGAAACCGGCAAGATGCTGAAGTGCAAGAACATCGAGCATTTCGATTTCACCGGTTGGGACATCGCCCTGTTCGCCGCAGGTTCCGGCCCGACGGCCGAATACGCGCCCAAGGCGGCAGCGGCTGGCTGCGTGGTGATCGACAACTCCTCGCTCTACCGGATGGACCCGGACGTTCCGCTGATCGTGCCCGAAGTGAACCCGGACGCGATCGACGGCTACACCGCCAAGAACATCATCGCGAACCCCAATTGCTCGACCGCGCAGATGGTCGTCGCGCTCAAGCCGCTGCATGACGCGGCGAAGATCAAGCGCGTCGTCGTCGCCACCTACCAGTCGGTTTCCGGCGCGGGCAAGGCGGGCATGGACGAGCTGTTCGAACAGAGCCGCGCGATCTTCGTGGGCGACCAGGTCGAACCGCGCAAGTTCACCAAGCAGATCGCCTTCAACGTGATCCCGCACATCGACGTATTCCTCGACGACGGTTCCACCAAGGAAGAGTGGAAGATGGTCGCCGAAACGAAGAAGATCCTCGATCCCAAGATCAAGGTTCACGCCACTTGCGTGCGCGTGCCGGTCTTCGTCGGCCACTCGGAATCGCTGAACATCGAGTTCGAGGAAGAGCTGTCGGCCAAGAAAGCCCAGAACATCCTTCGCGAAGCGCCGGGCGTCATGCTCGTCGACAAGCGTGAGGACGGCGGATACGTGACCCCGGTCGAATGCGTTGGCGACTATGCCACCTTCATCAGCCGCGTGCGCGAAGATCCCACGACGGACAATGGCCTTGCCCTGTGGTGCGTATCGGACAACCTGCGCAAGGGTGCTGCCCTCAACGCGGTGCAGATCGCCGAACTGCTGGGCCGCCGCCACCTCAAGAAGGGCTGATGAGCGCGCCGCTTCTCGAACACGTCACGGCGGCGGACGGCACGAAGCTTGCCGTCCACCGCACGGGCGCGGGAAAGCCGATCGTGCTGCTGCACGGCTTGTTTTCCAGTGCGGAAGTGAACTGGATCAAGTTCGGCACAGCGCAGATGCTCGCCGATGCCGGTTTCGACGTCATCATGCCGGACTTGCGCGCCCACGGACTGTCCGAAGCGCCGCACGGCGATTACGCTCACAACGTGCTGATCGATGACCTGCGCGAGGTGATCGCGCACTATCAGCTTGGCACGTTCGACCTTGCCGGGTTCTCGCTGGGCGCGCGCACCGCTCTCAATGCCGTGATCGACGGGTTGCGACCCGAACGGCTGGCGCTGGTCGGCATGGGCTGGGAAGGGCTGGTCGGCTGGGACAAACGGATCGCGTTCTTCGTCGATGCCATCGACCGGTTCGATGACATTCGCATGGGCGATGCCGCTTTCTTCGCGAAAAGCTTCATAAAGACGCAGAAGGTGGACCGCGTCGCGGCCCGCGCGCTGCTGACTTCGATGCAGGGTACCGACGTGTCGAACCTTGCCGCCGTCACGATGCCGACGAAGGTCATCAACGGCGACAAGGACAACGACAACGGTTCGGCCCAGACGCTGGTTGAAAAGCTGCCGAATGCGACTTTTGCCGAAATTCCCGGCACGCACATGAGCTGCGTTTCGCAGCCCGAGCTGGGGCAGGAACTGGTCCGCTTCTTCGCGGACTGATTTAGCGGAACGGCGGTTCGTTGCCCACGTCGTTTACCGAAACGGCGGTTCGTTGAATGCGCGCAGCTTGCGGCTGTGCAGGCGGTCGCCTTCCGCCTTCAGCAATTCGCACGAACGGATGCCGATCTGCAGGTGGCTGGCAATCGCTTCCTCGTAAAAGCGGTTGGCCTGCCCGGGCAGCTTCAACTCGCCATGGATCGGCTTGTCCGACACGCAGAGCAGCGTTCCGTAGGGCACGCGGAAGCGATAGCCCTGCGCTGCGATGGTTGCGCTTTCCATGTCGATGCCGACCGCGCGTGACAGCGACAGTCGGTGACCGGTGTTGGTCACCTGCAGTTCCCAGTTGCGATCGTCGGTCGTGACGACGGTGCCGGTACGCATCCGTTTTTTCAGGTCCGCGCCTGCAGTGCCGCTGATCTCCTCGGCCGCGCGGGCGAGTGCCTGCTGAACCTCCGCAATCGCGGGGAGGGGGATTTCGGGCGGCAGGACCGCGTCCAGCACGTGATCGTCGCGCAGGTACGCATGGGCCAGCACGTAGTCGCCGATCTTCTGACTGGGCCGCAGACCGCCGCAGTGGCCGATCATCAGCCACGCCTCGGGCCGAAGTACGGCGAGGTGATCGGTGATCGTTTTCGCGTTCGAAGGACCGACGCCGATGTTGACCAGCGTGATCCCGCCGCGGTTCGGCGCGACGAGGTGGTAGGCAGGCATCTGGTGGCGACGCCACGCCGTGTCGGACAGCCTTGCCCGGGCGTTCGGCGTTTTCTCGGTCAGCATCATCCCGCCCGCACCGGCCAGCGCGGAAAAGCCGCCTTCGCCAAGCTGTTCACCGGCCCAGTCCACGAATTCGTCGACATAGCGGTGGTAGTTTGTGAACAGGATGAACCGCTGGAAGTGGTCGGGGTTGGTGCCGGTGTAATGCTCTAGCCGCGCAAGGCTGAAATCGGTGCGCAGCGCGTCGAACAGCGACATCGGCATGGGGCCGCTGTCGCCGATGTCGATGCCGTCGGCCAGTTCGTCGCCGATCAGCGCCAGCTCGGTCGCCGGGAAATGACGCGCGAGTTCCAGCGGGCTGACCCCGGCCAGAACCGCGCCCGCCTCTCCGTCCACGACGTAGGGAAACGGGATTTCCTGACGCGAAGGGCCGACTTCGATATCGACGTCGTAGTCGGCCATGATCAGGCTCAACTGTTCCGACAGGTATTCGTTGAACAGGCGCGGGCGCGTGATGGTCGTAGCGTAGAGGCCGGGCCGCGTGAGGCGCGCGAAGGCGCGGGTTACCGTGGAGGCGACATCGCTTTCGCGGAATTTCAGGCGCAGTTCGGGATAGGCATAGGACCCGTCGGTGCGGCGGCTTCCGGCCGGTTTCGTGCCTTCGGTGGCAAAGGCAAGCAGGTCGGCGCGAAGTGTTGCGCGGGCCTCGTCATAGATGCGGGTAATTTCGGCAAGGATTGCTTCTGTTGTTTTCATGGACAGGAGTTAGCGCCTGTCCGGTTACAATTCAAAGGGCCCCCGCGCATTTTGCAGGCAGCGTGGCGGCCCGGTGACATCGGTGGCTATTTTGCGGCTTGTCTCAATAGCGCCCGGACGCTAGCGGGTCGGCCGTAATGCGATGTTTTTTCCGCCTTTCCCGGCCCGGCGCATGGGTCTGGCTGTTGCTGGCGGCGGCCCTGTTCATGCGCGCCGTCATGCCGCAAGGGTACATGGCAGAGGTGAAGGGCGGCGAGATCATCGTCGACATCTGCAACAGCGACGCGACCTGGCGCATCCAGCTTCCGCCCAAAAAGGGCGAAACGAAGGAACACGAAAAGCCTGCGCCCTGTGCGTTTGCCGGTTTCGCCGCCGCGGCGACGACGCCGGACGTGCCGACCCTGCCCGACGTGCTTCCGGCCCGCGCGGTTCAGCCCACGCTTGCCGCCAAGGCGCTTGCCCTACAGCGGCCGCACGTGCTGCCGCCGTCCACGGGACCACCTTCCATCGCCTGATTTCCCGTTCGGGCCATACCGGCTCGAAACCATGTGATTTCAGATAGATGGATTTGAATTATGAAAACCCGTTTTGCGGGCGGCGCCTTTGCGCTGCTCCCGTTCCTTGCCGTACAACCTGCGCTGGCTGAGGAGATTAGCGCTGACGATACGGACGAAATCCGCGTCGAAACGGCCCTGCTGCATCCTTCTGCCGGTCTTATGAACGACCACATGCACGACGGCGGCGAAGTCATGGTCGGACTCAGGCTCGAGAGACGCCGCTATGCCGGACGGAACGTCAGCGGCACCGACAAGATCGACGATGCCGACATTCTTGCCGCCGGGTACACGGTTCGGGCGCAGTCCATGGAAATGGACATGGTCATGCTCGACCTGATGTATGCGCCGAACGACGACGTGACCTTGATGGTGATGCCGCATTACATGTGGCACCGCATGACCATGGTGGGCATCGATCCGATGGCCGGCGGCATGGATATGTCGGGTGGCCACATGTCGGGCGGCGATATGTCGGGTGGGCATTCGGCAATGCTGGGATATGGCGAAAGCCATTCGCACGGCGCCGAAGGTTTCGGCGACACGCTTGTCTCGGCATCCTACCGCCTTGCGAAAGGCAGGGATCTGCGTGCGCACGTGACACTGGGCGTGTGGGTGCCGACGGGCGCGGACGAGCTGAAGAATGCCGACGGCACTTTCGTGCACTACGGAATGCAACCGGGTAGCGGCACCTGGGACATTGAACCGGCCGTCACGGTTGCAGGCTCTCTCGGCTCTGTCGGATGGGGCGGGCAGGCATCATACCGGTGGCGCACCGATGATGCGAACGGCGCCGGTTTTGCCTTTGGTGACAAGTTTCAGTCGAGTGCCTGGGCGAGCTATCGCCTGACGGGTCGGCTGGGCGCGACCGCGCGCGTCGAATACGTTCACGAAGGCGCGATCGAAGGGCATTACAACGGGCCGCATCGCCATTCTTCGCCCTCCGACATTCAGGGCAACTATGGCGGCGACACGGTTTCGCTGGGGCTGGGCGCCAACTGGTTCTTGCCCGTGGGGCAGGCGAAACATCCGCAACTGTCGGCTGAATTCGCCGTCCCGGTTCATCAGAAACTGAACGGCATCCAGCTGCCCCAGGACTGGCGGGTTTCAGTCGGACTTAGCCAGACCTTCTGAGGATTTGCGCCCGGCATCCGCGCAAGGCTGCCGGGCGCCTATTCTTCACGATCGGCGAGGTGGGGAGGGCCTGTGGCTGACGGTCATGCCCATATCGCGCAAAGAAAAAGGGCGCGGCAGGTGATCCCGCCGCGCCCTTTTTTCATGCCTTGGTGGCGCGAGAAAGCTCTCAGGCTTCCTCTTCGCCTTCGGCTTCGCCCTCTGCTTCTTCCGTGGCGATTTCGCCCGGTTCAGCGTTGGGATCGAAAGCTTCGGTGAAGCCGCCCTTGTCCTGCGATTCTTCTTCGAACATCGCGGCGAGAACGTCGATGCCTTCGCTCTGCAGTTCGGCTTCGTCGTCCGAACGGGCAACGTTTGCCTTGATCGTGACGCGAACTTCCGGGTGCAGGGCGACGGTCACGTCGTACATGCCGATGGTCTTGATGGGCGAGCCCATGATGACCTGCTTCTTGTCGACGTCGAAGCCCTTGTCGGCAAGGGACAGGGTGACGTCACGAACGTTGACCGAGCCGTAGAGCTGGCCAGCGTTCGAAGCGGCACGGATCAGGACGATCTCGGTGCCGTCGATCTTTTCGCCAGCCTTTTCGGCGTCGGTACGACGTTCGGCGTTTTCCTTCTCGAGGCGGTCGCGGTTGGCTTCGAAGACCTTCTTGTTGGCTTCGTTCGCGCGCAGGGCCTTCTTCTCGGGGAGAAGATAGTTGCGTGCATAGCCGTCCTTCACGGTGACGACGTCACCGATCGAACCGAGCTTCTCGATGCGTTCGAGCAGAATGATATCCATGGATCCGCTCCTTACTTAACGACGTAGGGCAGCAGGCCGATCTGGCGTGCGCGCTTGATCGCCTTCGACAGCTCGCGCTGCTTCTTGGCGGACACGGCGGTGATGCGCGAAGGCACGATCTTGCCACGCTCGGACATGAAGCCCTGCAGCAGGCGGACGTCCTTGTAGTCGATGACCGGAGCGTTCTTGGCAGAGAACGGGCACGACTTGCGACGACGGAAAAACGGACGAGCCATTAGCGATCTCCCCGGCGGCCGCGGCGTTCGCGGTCATTCTTGCGCATCATCACCGAAGGGCCTTCTTCATGCTCTTCGACGCGGACGGTCATGTAACGGATGACGTCTTCGTTGATGCGGGTCTGGCGCTCCAGCTCGGCAACGACGCCGGCGGGGGCATCGATGTTGAGCATCACGAAGTGAGCCTTGCGGTTACGGTCGATCTTGTAGGCGAGGTTCTTGAGGCCCCAGGTCTCCATCTTGGTGACCTTGCCTTCGTTTGCCTCGACGATTTCGGTTGCGGTGTTCGCAAGCGCGTCAACCTGAGACTGGCTCAGGTCCTGGCGCGCCAGGAACACATGCTCGTAAAGCGGCATGCGTTTCGTCCTTGTACTTCTGCCGATCGGCTGACCTTTGCACCGGATGTGCAAGGCCCCTCCGGCCTTCTGCTTTCCCGTGCCGGACAGGCAGGGAAGCGCGCGCCATACAGGGTGTGGCTGCAAATGCAAGGCCAAACGCCGCATCGTGGCAGCGTTTGACGCGAACCTTTGCGGGCCTAATGTCCTTTGCCACGACGAGTCGCAACCATTCGCATTGGGGGATGCGTATGACGAATGCCGTGCCTATCGACGCGATGAAAGCGCCCGCCACGCCCGACGAACCGGCGGTTGCGGGCCGGATCGGGTCGCTCGACCTGATCCGGGGCGTTGCGGTCCTGGGCATCCTTGCCGCGAACATGGTCGGCTTCGCCTTGCCGGGCAGCGCGCACCGCGTGCCGACGATGATCGAGGACACCTTTGCCGAAAAGCTGTTCTGGCTGATCAATCTGCTTTTCGTCGACGGAAAGATGCGCGGCCTGTTTACCGTGTTGTTCGGGGCGGGTGTGGCGCTTTTCCTTGAACATGCGCGGGCCAAAGGCGGGAAGGGCTGGTGGCTGCAATATCGCCGCCTGTTCTGGCTATGGGTGTTCGGTTCGCTCCATTTCCTGCTGTTCTTCGAAGGGGACATCCTGCTCGACTATGCGGTCGTGGGTGCGTTTCTCGTGCCGATCCTGCTGATCCGGCGGATGCCGAACTGGGCGCTGGTCGCGCTGGCGGCGGTTCTCTTGGTCTGGGACGGTTACGGGGCGTCGTCGCATTTCGATCCCGATTTCCAAACGGAAAGGGCAGTCGCCGCGGGAACGGCCGACGCGCAGACCGCGCGCGACTATGCCGAGTGGCGCAGCGGGTTCGAGGCCGACACGCGCGATGCGCTCGCTTTCGACCGCGGGGCGAGCTTTATCGATATGGCCGTCGACCGGAATGAACAGGACACGCCGATCAGCCGGACAATCTTCGTCATCGTCGCTTATGGCGCGGGCTATCTGGCGCTGATGCTCATCGGCGCGGCGCTTTACCGCGCGGGTTTCTTCACCGGCAACTGGAACGCGCGCAAAGTCGCGATCTGGTCGGGCATCGGCATCGTGTTTTCGGTCGTCGTGGCGCTGGGGGTGGGGCTGGCGATCTGGCAAAGCGGTTTCGGCCCGGCGACGACCTATTTCTACACATATGCGTGGGCGCCGCAGTACCGCTTGCCGATGATCGTGGGCCTTGCGGGTCTGCTGGTGGTGGCGACGCCAAAGCTGGGTCCGACATGGCTGGGCGAGAGGATTTCGGCCGCCGGGCGCATGGCGTTCACGAATTACATCGCGATGTCGGTGATCTTTCCGGTCTTCTTCCACGGCTGGGGCTTCGGTCTCATCGCGCAAGTCCCGCGCTGGGGCATCTGGCTGTTCGTCTTGGCCGGATGGGCGCTGATGCTCGGCTGGTCAAAGCCCTGGCTGGATCGCTACCGCTTCGGCCCGCTGGAGTGGTTGTGGCGGTGCCTGACTTACTGGAAGGTGTTTGCGTTCAGGCGATGAAGTGCAGGGCCGCCGGGCTTGGGCCCGCTAACGCGCTAGCGCGGAGATTACTGGTCGAACGGCTCCATGTCCGAAATTGGGGTGGAGAGCTGACAATCTGGCAGTGGTCTGAGCGGATACCAGCAGAATAGAGCGATGTTCATTGACAGGATCGTTAAAGCTGAGATGACTGGATCACTTTTCATAAAGTAGGATGCAACAGGCCGACCATCCAATCGGCAGTTCACAGCAGGGGACGGATAATTTGACTAATACGCCCGTCGAAACATCAGAAGTTGTGCGCACGTTTACTGCTGCTTGGCGTCATATGAGCAGCCAGTATCCGGGTAATCTGCAGACTCAGGATGGAGTGGTTTGCGTCTCTTTATCGAACACGATTTGCCCATTCTTCAATATGCTGACTATCGACCGACCGATCGCTGATGCTGGCGGCCTTCGCTCAGCCATCACTACTGCTCGTCGATACGCGGAGGAATGCCCCCATGATGCGATGCTCCTGATGTGTCCCGAATGGCTTCCGGACAACACCGAGGAGATCGTAAAGGATGAGGCGCTTGAGTTTTCCATGAGCATGTGGGGTATGGCGACAGATAAGCTCGCACCGCCCCGGCGGGATCCGGCAAACCTTCAAATGCGCGTCGCACTGGAAGAGGCAACAGGCTCTGATATTGGAACCATAAACGCCGATGCATATGAAATGCCGCCGGAATTGTTCTCGGTAACTGGCAATATGTACCGATGGTCTGGCGAGAATTTCGGGATTGTTGGCTATGATCATGGGAAGGCAGTTTCTTCCGCGCTGACCTATCCTCTTGATGACGAAATCTATGTCGCTATGGTTGCCACAAGGCGCGGACTGCACGGCGGAGGGTATGCCGAAACCGTGATGCGCCGCGCGATAGAAGAAGCTCAGAAAAAGTGCGGCGATGGACGTCTCTGGTTGCATGCGACGGAAGCAGGGCGCCCCCTTTACACATCCATGGGGTTTACGCTTGGCTCGGAGATGCGCCTTTATTCCTTTGCCTAGGTCTTTGCCGGAGATATCCCGATTAAGAGGCAACGTCCGCAATTGGGGCGTTTGCTGTCATCGCTGAGCGATGTTGGCCACGTCCGTTTTCCACCAACCCCCGCCATTGCGTTTAACGCAACCGCATATCCATAAACGTCACGCGCCTGCTTGCGGCAGATCAAATCGCTTCTGCAGCAGCCCGCTTATCGTCTTTCCCATGGCCGGCGAGGGTTCCGGCAGCGATATCAGGAGAAAGCCGATGAACGTGATGGCCGCCCAGCGAACCGTCCTCACCCGCGATGCCGTGCAGCTTGCCGTTCGCCCGGTCGAGCCGCGCGACGAGGCCCTGCTCGAGGATTTTTTCGAGAACGTGCGCGAGAGCGACCGGCGGTTCCGCTTCCTCAGCGCGCAGGCGCATATCGGGCATGACCAGATTGCCCCGCTGGTCGAAGTGGACCACTGGCAGACCGAGAATTTCCTTGCCTTCGACATGGCCAATGGTGCGCTGGTGGCAACGGCGATGCTGGCCTGCGATGCGCGCATGGACGTGGGCGAGATCGCGGTATCGGTCCATTCCGACTATCGCGGTCGCGGAGTGGGCTGGGCCATGCTCGACGTGCTGGCCAGGGCCGCGCAGGATCGCGGGCTGAAGCAGGTGATCGCGATCGAGGCGCGCGAAAACCACGCCGCGATCGAACTCGAACGGGAAAAGGGTTTCACGCCACGCGGCTTCGCGGGCGACCCCGGCCTGGTCGTCCTGACCAAGACGTTCTGACAACCCGTCGGAAGGGGATAATCGAGCGAAGGGCGGCCCAAATCGGCTGCCCTTTTTCGTTTCGTCGTCAGCAAATAAAGGAAAGGTCTGGCGACAATGAAGGTTCGCGATCAGCCTAGCCGGTCCAGAATCCCCTTGGCAAAGGTCGATAGCGTGTCGTCCCGCGCGCCCATCACGACCACGCGGTCGCCGGGGGTCGCGATTTCGGCGATCCGGTCGCCGCAGGCATCGCGCGAGGGGATGTGTTCGGCCCGTTTGCCGGCATCGGCGATCCACCCGGCCAGCTCGGTGCTTCCCACGCTCTTGTCCACGGTGCCGCCGAAGTAGACCGGATCGCACAGGATCACGCGGTCGTCAGCCTCCAGTTCCTCGGCAAAGACTTGCGCCAGCTCACGGCCCATCTGTTTAAGCGGGCCAAAGCCGTGCGGCTGGAAAAAGGCGATGACGCGGCCCGGATGGCTGCGCAGCGTCCGAAGCGTGGCGCGGACCTTGTCGGGATTGTGGCCGAAATCGTCGATCACGGTCACGCCCGACGCGCTGGTGCCGACGATGTCGAACCGGCGGGCAAGGCCGGTAAAGCTGCCCAGCGCGGTCACCGCATCGCCAACTGCCACGCCCGCCGCGACCGCAGCGGCAATCGCGGCCAGCGCGTTCGACAGGTTGTGGCGTCCCGGCACGTTGAGGACGAGGGGATATTCCCGGCCGTCATGCCGGTCGATCAGCGTTGCGGCCTGCCGCGTCGGGCCATCGGCGATGGAGCCGGGCACGATGCCGATCTGCGCTTTTTCCTGATCGATCCCGAACGTCAGCGCCCGTTTCGCGCGCGGCAGCAGGGCCAGCGCCTCCGCATCGTCGGCATTGACTGCCGCGACATCGGCGGCGGCAAGGAAATCGCCGAACAGGATGCGCAATTCGTCCATCGACTTGTGGTCCAGCGTGACGTTCAGCAGGACCGCGACCGATGGCTGGTAAAGCGCGATCGAACCGTCGCTTTCGTCCACTTCGGATACGAAGACCTTGCCGCGTCCGGCCCGCGCGCTGGCAAACGGGACATCCGGGGCGACGAAGTTCTTCATCACCGCGCCGTTCATGATCGTGGGATCAGTGCCCGCCCGATCCATGATCCAGCCGGTCATGCCCGTGACGGTCGATTTCCCGCTGGTCCCGCCAATCGCGATGGAGGTGAGGGCGGCATTGAACAGGGCCGACAGCAGCTCGGCCCGGCTGGCGCGCAGGCAGCCCAGTTCCCTGGCGCGGGCGACTTCGGGGACAGTATCCTCGATCGCGGCGCTGGCGACCAGGACCTGTTCGCCCGACGTGATGCCGCTGCCGTCCTGCGGGAACAGGTCGATGCCCTGCGCTTCGAGCCAGGCGAACTTTTCCGCGCTGCGGCCCTGGTCGCGGCTGCGGTCCGATCCGGCGATCTTCGCGCCGCGTGCGTTGAGGATGCAGGCGAGCGGCAACATGCCCGATCCGCCTATTCCGCAGAAGAAGAACGGGCGGCCGGACAGGTCCTGAACCTGTGAAACGGGGTTTTGCGAATTCGGGGTATCGGTCATCGCCCCTGTGGCTATTGCCTGCCGTCACGCTTGGCAATCGCGGGTGCGACGGATAGCCACATGCATATGGCCATACGCATCGCGATCTGCGCCCCGTCGGCAACCTTCCCCCGCGAACTCGTCGCGCCCGTCCGGGAAGTCGCCTCGTGCTTCGAAGGTGTGGAGCTGCACTTTCACGAACAGTGCTTCTACGAGGCGGGGCATTTCGCCGGGACCGACGAACAGCGGCTCGAGGCGCTGCTGGATTGCGCCAACGACCCCACGATCGACGCGGTCTGGTTCGCACGCGGCGGATATGGATCGAACCGCATATGCGAGGCAGCGCTGACTTACCTGTCGCGCGATGCGGATCGGAAAGTGTTTCTCGGCTCGTCCGACGGGGGCTACTTGCTGGGCTCGTTGTACAAGGCCGGGATAGGGCGGCCGGTCCATGCGCCGATGCCGCTGGACGTAAAACGCGCCAACGGGGGCGAGGCGGTGGAGCGGGTGCTGGCCTGGATGAAGGGCGATGCCGAAACGCTTGAACCCACGCTGGACCACAGGCCGACAGTCGCCTTCAATCTCACCACGCTGGCGATGCTGGCGGGAACGCGGTTGATGCCCGACCTTCGCGGCCATGTCGTCATGGTCGAGGAAGTGAGCGAATATCTCTACTCCGTCGACCGGTTGTTCTTTCATCTGGTGGAGGTGCTGAAAGGCATGGATATCGCCGGGCTGCGCCTGGGCCGCGTATCCGACGTGCCGGAAAACGACCGCGAGTTCGGGTCCGATGCCGAGGCTATCGCAAGAGACTGGTGTGCAAGGGCGGGGATCCAGTACCTTGGCCGTGCCGACATCGGCCACGACCATGCGAACCGGATCGTACCGTTCGGGATGCAGCGCGCTTTCGCAGGCGGCGGCTCCACGGCGGACTGATTATCGACATTTCGCCGGGGTGAGGGCTTGTGAGGGCTTGCCCCTGCGAACCGGGGTGCCTAACCCGCCCGGCAAGAGGAGATTCAATTCATGAAGGCATTCGTTTTCCCCGGTCAGGGCAGCCAGAAGGTCGGGATGGGCGCGGACCTTGCCGCCGCCAGCAGCGCGGCCCGCGAAGTGTTCGAGGAAGTGAACGACGCGCTGAGGCAGGACCTGGCCAAGCTGATGGCCGAAGGGCCCGAGGACCAGCTGACCCTGACCGAAAACGCACAGCCCGCGATCATGGCCAATGCGATGGCCGTGGTGCGCGTGCTGGGCCGTGAATTCGGCGTGTCGCTGGGCGAAAAGGGCGATTATGTCGCCGGGCACAGCCTTGGCGAATATACCGCGCTTTGCGCCGCGCGGGCCTTTTCGGTTGCCGACACCGCAAAACTTCTGAAACTGCGCGGACAGGCGATGCAGGCTGCCGTGCCGGTCGGCGTCGGATCGATGTGCGCACTGCTGGGTGCCGACATCGAAAAGGCGACGCAGCTGGCCGAAGCCGCGGCCGTCGATCCTGCCACCGGCGAAAGCCAGGTCTGCACCGTCGCCAACGACAACGATCCGACGCAGGTCGTGCTGTCGGGCCATGTAGATGCGATCGATCGCGCCATCGCGATGGTAAAGGATTTTGGCATCAAGCGCGGCGTGAAGCTGCCGGTTTCGGCCCCCTTCCACTGCCCGCTGATGCAGCCTGCCGCCGATGCCATGGCCGAGGCGTTGGCTGCGACGCCGCCCAGTGCGCCGATCCTGCCGGTCTTCGCGAATGTGACCGCGCAGCCGGTTGCCGATCCTGCGGAAATCCGCCGCCTGCTGGTCGAACAGGTGACGGGCCGCGTGCGTTGGCGCGAAAGCGCGATCGGCATGGGTGCGGTTGGCGTGACGCATTTCTACGAACTGGGCGGCAAAGTGCTGGCCCCGATGATCAAGCGTTCGTTCCCCGATGCGGTCGTCACCAGCATCGTGACGATGGAAGACATCGAGGCGCTGGCAAAGGAGCTGTGATGCGCCGCTTTGCAAGCGCGTGTCTTGCCCTGATCGCGGGCGGCATCGTCGGTACGTCGCATGCCCATGCGCAGGACGCCGACGTGCCGCCAAACATTGCCTGCATGCGCGATGCGACTGACGCGGAGAACGCGGCCTACATTTCCTATTACACCGATCACTTCGATTACGAGCCGGGCGGCAGGATTCCCGATCCGACGGAGGCGTTGGCAGGAGCCCTGGAAAGCCACCTCTATCGCTGCATGGCGGAACTGGACTGGGACGAGGCAACGATGTCGGCGGCATTCGGCGCGCAGACCGGTTACCTGGTCGAAATGGGCATTCTCAATGCCATGCCGCTTTCAGCGCCTGTCCGGATGGAGGTGCAGGAACGGCTCAACCAGGCCAGCATGCGCGACCTGCGTATCCTGTCGGGCGAAGAAGATGCCGAAGGATCGGAACGGGCCGATGCCATGGCGGCCATCACGGGCGGCGTTTCCTCCGGTCCCGGGGCCGGTCTTGGGCAGGACGCCGTCACCATTGTAGAGAATTACGCCCCTCAACTTGCAAAGGCGCGGCTGATCCGCATCGAAGGGCTTCATAGATTGCGTGAAGAAGGAAACGTGGAATGAACAAGATGTTCGACCTTACCGGCATGACCGCGCTTGTCACCGGGGCCAGCGGCGGGATCGGTTCGTCCATCGCCGTCGCCCTTGCACGGCAGGGCGCACGTATTGCGCTGTCGGGCTCCAACGGTGACAAGTTGCGCGCGTTTCGCGAACAGCTGAACGAGGAAGTGGGCGGCGACCACGTCGAGATCACCTGCAACCTGTCGGATACGACGCAGGTGGAGGAGCTCGTCCCCGCTGCGATCGACACGCTGGGCAGTCTCGACATCCTGGTGAACAATGCCGGCATCACCCGTGACGGGCTGATGATGCGCATGAAGGACGAGGACTGGCAGCAGGTCATCGACATCAACCTTTCGGCTGCGTTCCGCCTGATGCGCGCCGCGACCCGGCCGATGATGAAGGCCAAGTTCGGCCGTATCGTTTCGATCACCAGCGTCGTGGGCACGACCGGCAATCCCGGCCAGATGAACTACGCCGCGGCGAAGGCGGGCCTTGTCGGCCTGTCGAAGTCGCTTGCGCAGGAACTGGCCAGTCGCAACGTCACCGTGAACTGCGTGGCCCCCGGCTTTATTCGCACGGCCATGACCGACGTTTTGCCCGATGCGCAGAAAGACGCGCTCAACGCCCGCATCCCGATGGGCCGCATGGGCGAGGGTGAGGACATCGGCGCAGCTGTCGCGTACCTGTCCTCGAAGGAAGCCGGTTACGTCACAGGCCAGACCCTGCACGTCAACGGCGGCATGGCGATGATCTGATCGGCCGGGGCGGGTGGATTTCCTGCCCGCCCCGCCTGCCGAATGGCGCTGCGGATCGCATCGATTGCGCGTTCTATTCCCGTCATCCCCGTCTTTTATCCCCAGAATCGACCCGTTCTTCTTTCGTTCGCCTTGTCCGGTCTCACCCATCCGCTAGGAAAGTTTGACCGTATTTCATGCCCGGTCGGTCCTCTCGACACGGTCGGGCAAAAGGGGATCTGATTGAAATGAAGGCGACGATCGAACGGGCGACCCTGCTGCACAGCCTGTCCCACGTGCAGTCGGTGGTGGAACGCCGCAACACGATCCCGATCCTGTCCAACGTCCTGATCGAGGCGAAGGCCGATGGCACGGTCAAGGTCATGGCCACCGACCTCGACCTGCAAGTGGTTGAGGCCATGCCCGCCGCCTCGGTCGAAAGCCCCGGCGCGATCACCGTTTCGGCTCACCTGCTGTTCGACATCGCGCGCAAGCTGCCCGATGGTTCGCAGGTCAGCCTGGAAACCGCCGACAATCGCATGGTCGTGAAGGCGGGCCGCAGCCGGTTCCAGTTGCCGACCCTGCCGCGTGACGATTTCCCCGTCATCGTCGAAGGCGACCTGCCCACCACGTTCGAGATTCCCGCCGCGACGCTGGCGCAGCTCGTCGATCGCACCCGGTTTGCGATCAGCACGGAAGAAACGCGCTATTACCTCAACGGCATTTTCTTCCACGTGGCCGACGACGGCCCGGGCGGACAGCCGGTTTTGAAGGCCGCGGCCACCGACGGGCACCGTCTTGCCCGCTACACCATCCCGCGCCCCGATGGCGCAGAGGGCATGCCCGACGTGATCGTGCCGCGCAAATGCGTCGCCGAACTGCGCAAGCTGCTTGAGGAATCGCTCGATTCCAACGTTCAGATCGACCTGTCGGCCAGCAAGATTCGCTTCACGATGGGTGGAGAGGGGGGCATCGTGCTCACCAGCAAGTTGATCGACGGCACCTTCCCCGATTACAGCCGCGTCATCCCCACCGGGAACGACAAGTTGCTGAAGCTTGATCCCAAGTCCTTCTTCGCCGGTGTTGACCGCGTCGCCACGATCGCGACCGAAAAGACCCGCGCCGTGAAGATGGCGGTTGATACCGACCGCGTGACCCTGTCAGTGACGTCGCCCGACAACGGCACCGCAGCCGAGGAAATCGCCGCCGCTTATGGCAGCGAGGGGCTGGAGATCGGCTTCAACGCCAACTACCTCAAGGATATCCTGGCCCAGATCGAAGGGGACAACGTCGAGCTGCATCTCGCCGATGCCGGTGCCCCGACACTGATCCGTCAGAACGATGCGAGCCCCGCTCTCTACGTCCTGATGCCGATGCGGGTCTGATTACCCGATACTCGGCTGCAAATAGCGCCCGATCGCGCTTCCGGTGCTCACGACCTTTATGGTCGCTGAGCGCCGGGTCGCAAGCGGGCACTATTTTCGTTGTCGTCTCGGGCAATCGTTGTTTTTTGCCCTCAAACGCCGGGCGGGGCGCATCCTCGCCCCTTGGCTTCGCCGCATAAGCGGCGGCGGGCGGACGCGCTTGCGGGTGTCGCTTCGCGCCCCGTTGTGGCTTGGCCCCTGCAGATCCAGCTCCCTTCATCTTGCAGCAAGGCCGGTTCGTCCAACGCGGGCGGCGATGGGTTGTCCTTTGCGTGTCGCGCGCGTTAGAGGGCGCCCAAACGGGAGTATTTCTATGATTGCCAAGTACGCATCCATCGCCGCTGCCGCCGCGCTCGGCCTGTCCGCGCTGCCTGCCGCTGCGCAGGAAACCGCGCCCGACCCGGACTTGCGCTGTGCGACATGGGCACTGGTTGCCGGTTCGCAGGAGCAGGACGAAGGTCGCAAGCGCGGCCTGGGCTTCATGATGAGCTATTTCATGGGACGGTACGAAGCGCGCACCGGCGGCAAAATCGAAACGAAGATCACGCCCGAAACGGTCCCGACCCTGCTTGGCAATGTCGAGGAAGCGAACAAGTCCTGCGCCCCGCAGGCACAGAGCTTTGGCGCGCGTCTTGGCCAGACGATCAACGGCCTCCAGCCGCCTGCACCGGCCAACGCACAGGCTGGCGAGGGCCGCTGATCAGGTCTCGCGGCTCATGCGGAATTTCCGCCAGCCTTGAACGACAGCGAGTACGAAGATGCTTACGGGGACGAGCCACGCGGTTCGTCCCCAACCTTTTGTCACGTCCACCTCGTCCGCGATCCACCCCAGTATGAGCAGGCCCAGAAGCGGCAATAGGGCGATCTGCCAATAGCTTACCTGAGCCATGCCATATCGCTTGCGCGCATCAACCGACATTGCGGGGTGCAGACTTCGTCGATGTTGCAACCGGATTTCCGGGGCCGCGTAAAGGCGTTTGACCGCGATCCCCATAGGAAGGACCGCGACGATCCCGAATGCGAAGAAGACGATTCGACTTCCGGCACTATCGAACGCGGAAAAGCCTATTGCGAAAACGATGACGACCGTGACCGATACAACCATCAGCCAGCGCCAGCTGCGCCGAAAATTGTCGGTCATTTCGTCATGTTCATGTCGGGTAACCCGGTATGCCGGACCGGTTCCGTATTTGCGATAGATGAAGCCGTCGCCGTCAGCTTCGAACTGACGGCTGAACGCCTCTACACCAGTGTTGCGACGCTTTAACGGATTCACTGCGCCGCCCGGATCATCGCCTCGATGTCGGCGAACTTCTCTCGCGGGGCGCCGTCGCGGGCGGCGGAAGCTTCGGCTTCCTCGATCTTCTTCCAGTCGCGGAACGTCACGATATCGAGCCCGCGCCCGGCGGCCAGCTCGTCGAAACCAGGTCGGCCTTTCTTGCTGCCGTTGCCGAGCAGGCCCGCCTCGATATCCTCGGCGATCTTTTCGACGATGGCGAAGCCGTCGGGTTTGTTCGTGCCGATCGTACCCGATGGCCCGCGCCGCGCCCAGCCGACGCAGTAGAGACCGGTCAGAATGCGCCCATCATCATTGGCGAACCGGCCCAGGCGTTCGTCGAACGGCACGCCGGGGATGTTGGCGGTGTGATATCCGATGCAGCTGACCACCAGACCGCACGGGATCGTGTAAGTCTCTCCGGTGCCGATGGCGCGGCCGGTCTGAACCTCGGTCCGTTCCACCTCGATGCCCGACACTTTGCCACTTTCGCCAAGGATCGCCTTGGGACTGGCGAAGAAGTCGAATTCGATTTCGATCGCCTTTTCGGCGTGGATATGTTCGGGGATCGCGGCAAAGCTGCGCAAGTGGTTCACGGACTTTCTCAGGCCCGGCTCCAGCATGGCGTCATCCGCTTCGGGCGGAAGGTCTGCGGCGTCGATATGGGGGCTGCCGCGGTCCAGCTTCATCAGTTCGCCCAGTTCTTTGGGTGTCATCATGATCTGATGCGGTCCACGGCGACCCAGGATCACGATGCGGTTGATTTTCGACGCTTTCAGCATGTCGAGCGCGTGGGACGCGATGTCCGACCCTTCGAACTCACTCTCTGTCTTCGATAGGATGCGCGCCACGTCGAGCGCGACATTGCCCATCCCGATGACGACCGCGGTGTCGTGCGACAGGTCGGGATCGAGATTGCGGAACTGCGGGTGCGAATTGTACCATCCGACGAAAGCCGCACTGCCATAGACGCCGGAAAGGTCCTCACCCTCCAGCCCCAGCTTGCGATCATGTGGTGCGCCGGTTGCCACCACGACTGCGTCATAAAGCTCGCGCAGTTCCTCGACCGAAATGTCCTTGCCGACGGCGATATTGCCGACGAAGCGGACGTTTTCGGTCAGCGCGGTCTTTTCATAGCGGCCCGACACGGCCTTGATCGTCTGATGATCGGGGGCAACGCCGGTACGGATCAGTCCGTAGGGTACGGGCAGCCGGTCGAACACGTCGACGCGGACGTCATCGCCCCACTGCTTGATTGCCGCTTCGGCCGTGTAGTATCCGGCCGGACCAGAACCGATCACCGCGATATGACGCACGTAATTTCCCCCGCTATCTGTCGAGTTCTCTCAGGCTATCGAACGCGCGGGAAAAGGGAAGGGCTGGTGACGCTTAGCAGTTCACAAGCGCTTCCTTGCCGGAAAGGAATTCGGCAAGGCGCGGGGCGATACGATCGGGCACGGCCAGCGGCAGCAGGTGGCCGCCGGTGCGAACCTCGAACGTTTCGGCCTGCGGGATCAGGCAGGACAGGGCCCGCTGATGCGCGATGGGTACGACGGCATCTTCGGTCATCCCGGCAAGCAGGACCGGCATGCGCAGGAACGGCAGCATCGGTGCCGCGCTCCACCCAGCAAGCGCCGCGACCTGGCAGCCTACGCCTGCAGGCGTAGGCGTCATGAACCGGCGCAGCAGGCCCGCGCTGGCCCCGCCTTCGTGCAACAGGGCGCGGAAATTCTGGGCGAGGATTGATGGGTCGACATATTCGGTCGGATCGAGCAGGCGGCGCAGCACTTCGGGATTGGCGATCGGCAGCGGCAGGCCCGATGTCGTCGCGACAAGGGCAAGCCGTTCCACCTTGCGCGGCGCGGTCACGGCGATCTGCTGGGCCAGCGCGCCGCCCCACGAAAAGCCGAGAACCGCAAAGGGGCGGTCGGGAAACTCGCTTTCCATCAGTGCCGCCATGCTGCGTGCCATGCGCTGCATCGTATAGGGCAGAACCGGATCTGGCGATTTGCCGGAACCGGGCATGTCGGGGCAGACGATTGGCCGATCCGGGAACTGGCGGGACAAGTCCTCCATCAGTTCCGAATTGAAGCCGATGCCGTTCAGCATAAGCAGCGGCACCGCATCGTGCGGCGATCCGGCCCCCTTGCGGCCGATCCGCAGGGTCAGGCCTTCGATGGTGGATTTGCGAAAGGTGAATGGCATGCGGATTGCGGGCTAGCAGGTTCCGGGCTGTTCGAACAGCACACTATTGGCCAAGCGTCTTGCGGCCTGGAAGTTCGACGATACGGCCGACTATGCGTGTTCCCTGCTGACATCGTCACGGGCAGCCGCTAATGGCGCGCACATGACCGAACTTGGCAACATTCGCAATTTTTCCATTATCGCGCACATCGACCATGGCAAGTCGACGCTGGCTGACCGTCTGATTCAGTTCACCGGCGGCCTGACAGAGCGTGAGATGAGCGCGCAAGTCCTTGATAACATGGACATTGAGAAAGAGCGCGGCATCACCATCAAGGCGCAGACCGTGCGCCTGAACTATACGGCCAAGAACGGCGAGACCTATGAGCTGAATCTCATGGACACGCCCGGCCACGTCGACTTCGCCTATGAAGTGTCGCGCAGCCTTGCCGCCTGCGAAGGCGCGCTGCTGGTGGTGGACGCGGCGCAGGGGGTTGAGGCGCAGACGCTGGCCAACGTTTACCAGTCGATCGAGCATGATCACGAAATCGTGCCCGTCATCAACAAGATCGACCTTCCCGCCGCCGAGCCCGAGCAGGTAAAGACCGAGATTGAGGACATCATCGGCATCGATGCCAGCGAGGCCGTTCTGGCCAGCGCGAAGTCGGGCATCGGGATCGAGGAAATCCTTGAACAGATCGTCGCGAAGATCCCGCCGCCCGCCGGCGACCGCGATGCGCCGCTGAAGGCCATGCTGGTCGATAGCTGGTACGACCCGTACCTTGGCGTCGTCATCCTTGTCCGCGTCATGGACGGGGCCATCAAGAAGGGCCTGAACGTCAAGTTCATGCAAGGCGGGACAGAGCACCTGATCGACCGCGTCGGCTGTTTCACGCCCAAGCGGACCGACCTGCCCGAACTGGGGCCGGGCGAAATCGGGTTCATCACCGCGCAGATCAAGGAAGTCGAACAGGCCAAGGTCGGCGACACGATCACCACGGTAAAGAACGGCGCGACCAAGGCGCTGGCGGGCTACAAGGAAGTCCAGCCGGTCGTCTTCTGCGGCCTGTTCCCCGTGGACGCCAACGACTTCGACAAGCTGCGCGAATCGATCGGCAAGCTGCGTTTGAACGACGCCAGCTTCTCGTTCGAAATGGAATCGAGCGCGGCGCTGGGCTTCGGCTTCCGCTGCGGTTTTCTTGGCCTGCTGCACCTGGAAATCATCCAGGAACGCCTGAGCCGCGAATACGACCTGGACCTTATCACCACGGCCCCGTCGGTCGTCTATCGCATCGACCTTGCCGCCAGCCGCACGGACGAGGCGCGCGAGATCTACCTGCACAACCCGGCCGACTATCCCGACCAGAACCGCATCAAGGTGATCGAGGAACCGTGGATCAAGGCAACGATCTACACGCCCGACGAATACCTCGGCTCTATCCTGAAGCTGTGCCAGGACCGTCGCGGCGTCCAGATCAACCTGACTTATGTCGGCGGCCGCGCGCAAGTGACCTACGAACTGCCGTTGAACGAAGTCGTATTCGACTTCTACGACCGCCTGAAATCGATCAGCCGCGGCTATGCCAGCTTCGACTATGAACAGATCGGGCTGCGTGAAGGCGATCTCGTCAAGATGTCCATCCTCGTCAACAACGAGCCGGTGGACGCGCTATCGATGATCGTCCACCGCGGCGTGGCCGAGGAACGCGGGCGCGGCATGTGCGAACGCCTGAAAGACCTGATCCCCCGCCACCTCTTCAAGATCCCGATCCAGGCAGCCATCGGCGGCAAGGTGATCGCCCGCGAAACCATCAGCGCCATGCGCAAGGACGTGACCGCCAAGTGCTATGGCGGCGACATCACGCGCAAGAAGAAGCTGCTGGAGAAGCAGAAGAAGGGCAAAGCCCGTATGCGCGAGTATGGCAACGTCAGCATCCCGCAGGAGGCGTTTATTGCGGCGCTGAGGATGGGTGAGGAATAATGAAGCCCCGCGAATAAGTCGGCAGGCGCGCAGCGCCTGACGCCTTAGGCGCGAGAGGCTGTAATTACGGCCGGCGGCCGTGCGGGCCTAAGCCCGCCACGAGCCGTTCGACGTCAAGCCGCGGCTTTGCCGTGGCTGGTTGTTCTGTGCCTAAATACGATTCACGCCTTGATCTCAGATACGAATTGAGTTGCTCTGCTTGCCTAGCAAGCCTCTTAGGCTTGCAATACTGCAGAGGGTCCCATGCTGAAGCAACTCCTCGAGATAATAACGGAATTTTATGCTTATCCGTTACCCATATTTCGCGAAGAGAAAGAGCCAGAAAAGCTCTTTTCTTATCAGTCTTTTCAGATCGAAAATTTTCGAGGGCTCGACAACGTTTCGATAAATTTCTCGAAGAATGATCTCATACTTCTGCTTGGTCTAAACGAGTCAGGAAAGACGAGTATTTTGAAGGCGATCGAAGCCTTTGATTTTAATAACGATCCACAACCGGAGAACCTGAAACAATTTTTCACGTCCATTCGAAACAAGCAGGATATCGAATGCAATGACCCTTGCACGATCACTGCTGAAATTTCGTTCATTGGGGATTTAAACTATAATTTCTTCAAGAAAGTTCTCCGGGCTGCCGAATTTGATGCGACGGTCAAAGGTGAAGTTGAGGCTATTTGTCAGAAGCTCTCAGAAGAAAAAAATATATTCATATCGCGCGTGATTCCATTCAACAATGGAAATCCTGGTAAAAGCTACTATACATTTGATAATAGAATAAAATTTTCTGATCAAAAGTTGGGTAGTATTATAGCTCAGGAGATTATCCGAAAATGTCCTTTCATTTTGTATTTTGAAGATTTTCAAGATGCCATTCCCGATAAAATATATACTTCATCACGAAATCCCGCATTTAATCTATCGTGGTATGAAATTATAGATGGATTGTTCTACAACACTGACTCTAATTATAGCATAAGCAAATTTGAGAAATATTTTTCGAAGACGAATCCTAGAGAGGACGACGCTAGTACCGTCTTAAAGAAAGTTAATAAAACTCTTCAAAAGACGTTTACGGAGAAGTGGGAAAATCTTTCAGGCGTGCAGGAAATCGAAGACGCTGAAATTATATATAATAGCGCGAAAAAATACTTTGCGATTAAAATAACAGAAAAAGATGGGACTACTTATTCTGTTAAAGAAAGAAGCAAGGGTGCAGTTTGGTATCTTGCCTTTCTAATGAAAACCGAATTTCGTCGTAAAAAGCTGCGGGAGGGCTCGGGCAAGCCAGTCTACCTGATTGACGAGCCAGCCTCAAACCTACACTCCACAGCGCAACAAAAAATGGTTGGTGATTTTTCTGCGTTGGTCGAAGACACCAGCTTGGTTTACACAACTCATAGCCGGTATTTGATATCACCGAGCAACGTCAAAAATACATATGTTGTTCAAAGATCTAACGGCGTTGTACAATGCATAAAGTGGGGGGAATATATAAAAGGTAAGGATGCTAAAATTTCTTACTACCAGCCACTGTTCGACTGTCTCAATGTTGTGCCTAGTAATTTCGATATGCCGTGGGAAAACGCGATTATCACAGAAGGCCCGTCGGACGCTCTTGTTTTAGAGTTTATGCAGGTACTCCTTGGCCAGAAGGCAACGCATGCGATCTACCCCGGTACGTCAGCCAACGATCTTGGAACCTTGATTTCTTTAAATATTGGCTGGAATGCGAACTTTCGAGTTTTGTTGGACTCGGATAAAGATGGCCGAGAAAACAAAGAAAAATATAAGAAGAACCATGGTTTGACTGATGACGCTTTTGTGCTTTTGCCGGGGCAAAATACCGAGATTGAAGATATGTTTTCCGATAAAGAAAAAGTGGATCTCGCTGAGATAGCCTTAGGTGAAACAGTTGCGAAGGTGTCAAAAAATCAGTTTCTAGCTATTATGCGTTCGCTGATGCTGGACCCTGTTAAACATAAGAGAGACGCGAACAAGATTCTGACGGATAAAACAAAGGCCACCTTTGAAATTCTGTTGGAAAATTTGAAGGCCGATAAGGTCCGCAGTTGACCCTAGGCGTTTCCCACACCTCATAAATCCGCTGATCTCCTTTCGGTCGGACGGGAGGGAGGAGGTGTCCCGCGCCCTGCATTGAAGGCAAACTGGATCGGGGACTGCGTACAATCGTCGGGCTAGCTCAGGGGTTTTCGGGTTCTCCCTTCGTAAAAGCTGCTTGGGATTGATACCTGAAGGAAGGTGAAGGGCGTTGGAGCGCCACCTTATTGACTCCGCAGACAGCGCGCGGGCCTTGCGGCCCGTGCAACCCCACCGGCCCCGCAGTTTATTTGTCTTAGCCCCTCAAGCGCCGGGCGGCCCCCATCCGGGGGCCTTGGCTACGCGCCAATAAGGCGCGGCGGCCGTTCGGCCTTGCGGGAGTCGCTGGCGCGCCCCGAATTTCGCCAGAGGTTTGCGTCTCGCGGTCCTCACCCTTCCTCTTCGCCTCTGCGCATCGTCGGCAGTTCGGGCCACTCCTCATCGGGCATTCCCATGAACGTCCGCATCATCCTGCGCTTCGACACCGGATACCCCAGTTCCAGCGGGTCTCGTTTCAGGAAATCGGGGATCGTGCGCACGCTCATTTCCCATCCTCCCCGTAATTCGCATCTTCCCCGCTTTCCCCGTCCTCCTTCACGTCCTCGCCCAGTTCGCGGCGCACGGCCCTGGCGGCTTCGTCCGGGTCCTCGCCCGCTTCCAGCCTTTCCTTCATCAGGTCCAGCTTGCGGTTGATGCTGTCCATCACCGCCTCTTCCTCCACGCCCGAAAGCGTGGCGCGTTCGGCTTCCCACTCGGCGCGCCATTGCTTCTTCAACCGGGTCAGCATGGCCTTGTCCACGGCGTTCAGCCCGCGTGCGCCGTCCGCTGCGAAGCGTTCGGGCGCGCGATTTCTCAGCAGGAACATCAGCAGCCTGTCATTATAGACCCGGCGCGTGCCGACGACGGCGCCGAAGTGGTACACCGGCACCTCGATCCCGTTGAGCGCGCGTTCCATCGCCACATCCTCCAGCCGCTGTACGCCCAGCGCCAGTGCGGCTTCCCATGCCTTGCGAAAGCTTTCCGCGCCGGGCTGGCGGCGCAGGTAATACGCACTCACCGCCGTCATGTTCACGGACTGGGCGGCGCTTTTCACGCTGCCGGTGTCGGCCAGCGTCTCGATAAAGCCGGTTTGCCGCGCGGGCGTCCACCCGTCGTGCCGCTGGCACTTGCGCGGAACGGGGGTGAAGGTGGGCAGGGCAGCGGGGGAGGCGGGTCGTATGGGCTTGGCGATCGTCATGGGCGGGGCACCACCTGTTGCGGGTTGAAAAGAGGCGGGCGGGTATGGTGCGGGGCGGGGGGTGTAGGACAATAAAATCGCGTACCCGAACGCGCCTTTGCTCACCGGCGGCGAAGCGCCTATGGCGACAGGCGATGACCCGGCTAATCCTGCTCAACAAGCCCTTCGGCGTGCTCTCGCAATTCAGCGCGGGGAAGGACGAAAGCCCGCACCCGACGCTGTCCGAATACGTGAAAGTCCCCGGCGTCTATCCCGCCGGGCGGCTGGACCGTGATAGCGAGGGGCTGCTGCTGCTGACCGACGATGGGCGGTTGCAGTCGCGCATCGCCGAACCGCGCCACAAGATGCCCAAGACTTACCTTGCGCAAGTGGAGGGTGAACCGGACGAGGCCGCCATCGCCGCGCTGTGCAGGGGCGTGCAGTTGAAGGACGGAAAGACCGCGCCTGCGCGCGTGCGCGTGATCGAGGTGCCGGAGCTTTGGGACCGCGATCCCCCGATCCGCTATCGCAAGTCCGTGCCCGACACCTGGATCGAGCTGACCATTACCGAAGGGCGCAACCGCCAGGTCCGCCGCATGACCGCCGCCGTCGGCCATCCGACCTTGCGGCTGGTGCGGTGGAGCGTGGGCGACTGGTCGGTGGAAGGTCTGGCACCGGGCGAATGGCGCGAGTTGCAGGTCTGACGCGGATCAGCTTTCCGGCCGGGTCCAGATCCAGCTTCCGCCCACGAGTGCTGCGGTCAGCGTAATCAGCGGCGCGGGCATCGGCGCAAAGGCGAAGGCAAGCACGATGCTGACCGCAAAGGCGGCCAGCGCGGCGGTCTTGCCCCGGCGGCTGATCGCGCCCTTTTCCCGCCATGCGCGGATATGCGGGCCGAAATGGCGATGTTCGACCAGCCATGCCTCAAGCCGGGGGCTGGACCGCGCAAAGCAGAACGCGGCAAGGATCATGAACGGCACCGTCGGCAGCAAGGGCAGCACGACCCCGATCGCGCCGAGGCCGAGTGAGACGAAGCCGCCTGCGAGATAGAGATACCTTACCAAGGGGGTTGCGGTCTTCGAACTACTCGCCCGCAGGGCCGTTGGGGACTGGCTGCGCGGGCGCTGCCTGCGGCGGGGTGGCGGGCACTTGCAGGTCGGCCTGCGGCACGATTGGCTCCTCCACGTCCGTCTCGACAGCGCCGATGTCACCGTCGAAGCCTTCGGGCAGGTCGGGGATGCCTTCGGGCACCATGATGTCGATGTCGCCTTCGTCCATGCCGCCGATGTCGATCGTGCTCATGTCCGCGTCCTGCGCGTTCATCGTGCTGCGCGGGGCAGGGCGCTTTATCTGGTTGACCTTGAGCGGCAGGTTCAGCGGTTCCAGCTTCACCCCGCTCATGAACTGCTTCCAGATTTGCGCGGGATTGCCGCCGCCGTGGTTGCCGGGGATCGGCTTGTTGTCGTCCCGCCCGACCCAGACGGCGGTTACCATGCTCCCGGCAAAGCCGACGAAGATCGCGTCGCGTCCTTCCTGCGTGGTGCCGGTCTTGCCGAACGTCGGCTGCGCGTCGATCACCGCGGACCGCCCGGTGCCGTGGTTTGCCGCGTTGTAGAGCAGCTTGAGCATCGGCGCCCATTCGCGCCTGGCATCAAGGCTGCGCCACGGCGTCGCCGCGTCTTCGGCCATGCCATAGGGTTCGACCGGGTACTTGCCCGAGGCAAAGGCGGCATAGGCCGCGGCCAGTTCCTTCAAGGTCATGCTGGCCGTGCCAAGCGCCATGCTGGGCGTTTCGGGAATTTCGGATGTGACGCCAAGGCCGCGCGCGGTATCGATCACTTCGTCGGGGCCGACATCCTGCGCGATGCGGATCGCGGCCGTGTTGCTGGAAATGGCAAAGGCGCGCGACAGCGGGATCTGGCCGTAATAGCCGGAGTAGGCGTTGTTCGGTTTCCACCCGTCGATGTCGATCGGGCCGTCCAGCACCAGCGTATCTGCCGTCGCGCCATCGCGGATCGCCGCGAAATAGTCGAACAGCTTGAAGGTCGAACCCGGCTGACGCTTGGCGGTCGTGGCGCGGTTGAACGCCTCGGGCGTCCACTTCTTGCCGCCGACCATCGCCGCGATCGCGCCGTTGGGCCGCATGGCGATCAGCGCGACTTCCGCCCCGCCAAGCCGGGCGTTGCGCACCACGCGTTCGGCCCGCGCCTGCGCGTCGGGTTCAAGCGTGGTCTGTACCGTGCCCGAAAAGTCGTCGGGCAATTGCGGCATCAGCCAGTCGACGAACCAAGTCCCGCTAGGGCCTTCGTCGTCTTCCGCGCCGGGGGTCACCTTTGGATCGGGTTCCGCCTTGGCGTCTTCTTCTGAGATGAAGCCTGCATAGGCCATTGCGTCCAGCACGACGCGCATGCGTTCAAGCGACGCTTCGCGGTTGACGAGGGGGGAGAGGCGCGAAGGGGCCTTTACCATGCCTGCCAGCATCGCGGCCTGGCCCAGGGTCAGTTCGTCGGGCGTGCGATCGAAGTAATAATGGGCCGCCGCGACCAGGCCGTATTGCCCTTCGCCGAAATAGCACAGTTCGAGATACCGGGAGAGAATCTCGTTCTTGCTCATCCACATCTCGGCCCAGTCGGCCAGAAGCATTTCCTTGCCCTTGCGCACGAACGTGCGGTCCTGCGTAAGGAAGGCGTTCTTTACGTACTGTTGCGTAATGGTGGAGCCGCCCTGAACCACTCCGCCGGCCTTGAGGTTGGTAACCGTCGCGCGGGCAAGGCCGCGGAAATCGATGCCGCCATGTTCGTAAAATCGCCGGTCCTCGATCGCCAGGAACGCCTGCCGCACGTGTTCGGGCAAGTCTTCGGCATTGACCGGAACCGCCGATTTCGGCCCGCGATGTGCGATTACGGATCCATCGGTGGCAAGGAAATCGATACCCTGCGGCGGCGGCGGGCCGCCCAGTTTCCACGGCGGCGCGGCGTAGATTTCCCACCCGACGAACAGGACAAGCGCGGCCAGCAGGCCCTGAAACCAGAGCGGCCAGCTGCGAAACAGGTTGAATCCCCGACCGGCCGTTTGGGAATAACGATTGGGTTTTACAGGCTGGCTGGCCATTCACGTGTCCGCATAGTGGGGGGCATTCGTGTCACAAACGCATGGGAAGTGGAATTGAGCCCGACCTTAGCGCTGAAATCGGGACTGACCAACTTTCCATCCAACAAGCTGTGAAGTGTTGGGGAGGTAGAAATACTGGACCAGATTTGCATTTGGGGTGTTATATATTACCAGCCTAGGTACTAAAATAATCTTGGTGATTATGAGTAATCCAGTAAAGTATATTGATCAAATTATATCAATATGATCTATAAAATGCATGAATGCGCAATAAAGAATCGGATAAAATGTGTAAAATATGAAATTTTGTACTGTAATTATGGGGTCATAAATATATTTGCATTAACTTAACTTACAGATAGACGTATTATAGTATCGAATTGACAGTAATCGACAGCAATTATTATTTTCGAAAGCATCCGGTTTAACTATTAATTAGTCGGACCCGCCTTAGTGAAGTTCCTGGCGGCGCGATCCAAGTCATCCTGATCTGGTCGTGCCGAGTTTGGAGCGGCAAGGTGATGGGTTTGATGACCAAGGCGCGGCACAGTCTGGGGCTTGTCGGTCTCTCGCCGATCGAATGTGCGAAGATCGCCACATTCGTCGAGAGCGAGGCCGAAGCGGCCGGTTGCCCGTGGCTGGTGCTCCATTCCGATAGCTGCGACGCGCTGATCGTCCCCTCTGACGTTGAGTTCAGCGCCGATCCCTACCAGGTCCTGATCCGGCTCGTGCGGTTCGGCAATCAGCCGGCCGAGGGCGACCTGTGCATCACCACACCGCTGAGCGCGGCAGAGCTGATGGATACCCTCAGGAAAGCGCAGGACCAGCTTTCGTCCCGGTCGCGTTCGCACGAAGTCAAACCGATGAAGGTGAAGATGGAAGACTGGGGCGCGGTCCCGGCCAACGATCGCCACCATGTACCGGCAGGCTTCGGGACGCCGGCGCCGCAGCATCTGACCGATGGGTCCGCCGCGCTCAAGGCCGAGACATGGCCGGTCAGCGCCCAAAGCAGCCACCCCGATAGCCATCCCGCGGCGCAGCCCAGCGCCATGCATGCCCCGTTGCAGCATCCGCAGCCAGCCCCGCCGCCTCAGCCGCAGGGCGTGAACCTGCACGCGAGCGGCACGGAGCACCAGGAATTTTCCGCCGCCTGGGACCAGATCGCCGTCGCGCTCTATTCCATCGTGCAGAATTCGGCCCCCGCGGTTGCCGAGATCCGTGTCGAAAACCTCGACATGATCCGCATCGACTTCCGCTTTCGCGCCTACAATTCGCGCATCCCGCTGGAACAGGTGTCGGCCAACGGCAGCCGCATCGCCATCCGCTCGACGCTGGTCGAGGCGTTTCGCCCTCCCATCGTCAACCTGCCGGGCGAATCGCTGGACAAGCTGTTCTGGTTCATCGGCAGCCAGGCATTCCACGGCACCGGCGCCCCCTGGCTCAAGCCGGAGGACCGTTATCGCCTGCGCCGCTGGCCCAATTTTACCGAACTGAACCACGCGGTCGCCGACATGCGCGCTGCGGCAGCCATCGGGAACTGCTTCCTCAATGCCGCCGAACTGGCGTCGGCCGCCGGAATCTCGGTGGAGAGCGCGATACGCACGCTCAACGCCTATTCGCTGATGGGTCTCCTCGAGATCCAGACCGACAAGACGGCGGCGCCTGTGACTTTCACGCCCCCGGCGCAGAAGTCGGGTGGCGGTCTCTTTTCCAAACTACGCACGAAGCTGGGGCTCTGATCGATGGCAGAACACGTCATACTTTTTGCGGGACCCATGGGCGCGGGCAAGACGACGGCGATCGAAAGCCTGTCGGAGATCGAGACGATCCGCACCGAGGCGACCAACACCGACCGCGAAACCGCCGACAAGGACACGACCACGGTCGCGCTCGACTATGGCGAGATCACGGTCGGTGATGATGACAAGGTCCGCCTTTACGGCGTGCCGGGTCAGCGCCGCTTCAACTTCATGTGGACCATCCTGAAGGAACGCGCCGTCGGGCTCGTCCTGCTGGTCAACAACGATGCGGCCGATCCCATCAGGGAACTGGACGAATTTCTGGAGGAATTCGGCGAGCTTCACGAAAAAGGCGGGATCGTGGTGTGCGTGACGCGCAGCGACGTCGCGCCGACCCCGTATCTCGACAAGTACGCCGAACGCATTCGCGAAGTGATGCCCGGACGCATGATCCCGGTGTTCACCGCCGATGCCCGCAATGGCGATCAGATGCGCACCGCACTCATGAGCCTGATCGCGAATATCGAAATAACGGCGATGATCGCCGATAACCAGGAGCGCGCGGCATGACCGAGCAAGTTAGCGCACAACAAGTCAGCGCCCACAAGGACCCCGTCGTGATCGCTTTCGCGAACGAGGTGCTCGATGGATTTTCCGACGTCTGCAAGTCGCTGCGTTACGCGACGTTCCTGACGGACGACGGCTTCGAAGTCGCCAGCATCGCGGGCGACGAGAAACAGAACCGGCGCGTCGCGTCCATGGCCAGCTCGATGCAGGCCCTTGGCGATGCGGTCGCCAGGGACCTCAGGATCGGGGGCGCCGAATACATCATCATCGCGGCGGAAACCGGTTACGTGATCCAGATGCGTGTGCCCGAGCACGCAATGGTACTGGCTGCTCATTTCGATGCGGCCGAAACGGTGGGCAAGGCGCTCTCCGTGGCGCGGCTCGCCGCTTCCAACATGCGGACGATGGTCCAGGAAAAGGCAGCTTAACGGTCCCCGAATGTGGCGGGACGGAGACCGACGAAAATTAACCGCTCATAAAAAGGAAGTGAAAAATGGCTAGCATCAACGAAACCATGGACAACCTGATGACCGTCGACGGCGCAAAGGCAGCCGCGGTCGTCGATTCCGATTCCGGCATGGTCCTGGGCAAGGTCGGCAGCGGCATCGATCTCGACGTGGCCGGCGCCGGCAACACCGAAGTGGTTCGCGCCAAGCTGAAGACGATGAAGGCCCTGGGCCTGACCAAGGATGCGATCGACGACATCCTCATCACGCTGTCGTCGCAGTACCACATCATCCGCCCGATGGCCTCGCGCCCGGCGGTGTTCATCTATCTCGTCCTCGACAAGAGCAAGTCGAACCTGGCGCTCGCCCGCATCAAGACGGCTGAGTGCGAGTCGAACCTGACGCTCTGATCGGCACGTCAAAGGCGGGGCGGGATCGCAAGGGTTCCAAGCCGCCAGTTCGCCCGGACGACGGGGCGGTCCCATGCGGGCCGCCCCGTTTTCGTTGGTTCAGCCTGCAAAACCGGCATGGCCGCGTTTCGTGGACAGAGGCGCAAGCTTCACTTGGCGTTCAGTATGGGCGAGGCTATAGGCTCCGGTCATGATCGCAGCTTCGTCGGCCCGCCGCCCTGTTCGCACCCTTGCCCTTGCCCTTGCTTCGGGCTCCATGCTGCTGACGGCCGCATGCGCCGGTGGGGGCGGTCGTCCCGACGATACCGCCTATGTCGCGCGCGATGTCGAATCGCTCTATTTCGCGGCGAAGGACCGGCTCGATCGCGGACAGGTAAAGGTGGCCGCCGCCCTTTTTGACGAGGTTGAGCGTCAGCATCCCTATTCGCCCTGGGCCCGCCGCGCCCAGTTGATGAGCGCGTTTTCCTATTACGTCGGCAAGAACTACCCGCAGGCGATCCAGTCGGCACAGCGCTTCCTGTCGATCCATCCGGGCAACAAGGACGCGCCTTATGCGTCCTACCTGATCGCGCTTTCCTATTACGAACAGATCAGCGACGTGGAACGTGACCAGCAGACGACGCTTCTGGCCAAGACCGCGCTGACCGAAGTGGTGCGCCGTTACCCGGAAAGCAGCTATGCCGCCGATGCCAAGCTGAAGCTTGACCTCGTCAACGATCACCTTGCCGGCAAGGAAATGACGATCGGCCGCTTTTACGAAGACACCGGCAAGTGGCTGGCCGCCACGATGCGGTTCCGCAAGGTGGTGGACGATTATCAGACCACCAGCCACACGGCAGAGGCGCTCTATCGTCTGACCGAAACGTACCTTGCCCTGGGCATTCCCGAAGAAGCGAAGAAGAGCGCGGCCGTGCTCGGCGCGAACTATCCGGGTAGCGAGTGGTACGAAAAGGCCTACGAACTGATGCAGAAGAAGGCCCCCGAATACGCGGGCTGATCGCTGCAGGCGGGCGGTATGGCCTGCCTCTTTTATTCGTGACAGGTTTCCGCCGTCCGCGGCCATGCCCTGCCGTTCTCCGGTTCAGGCACGTCCCCATCGTCACGCGCATGGGCAGGGCGGTAACGCCCCCGATTCTGCACTGACGACGGTTGAAAATGGCGCGGGGGGCCGTCAGGTTCGCCTCTCATGTCTTGAGGAGAAGCCTTGATGAAGCGCGCCGCCCTTTCCGCCGTCTCCGTTCTGGCCCTGTCGCTTGCCGCGTGCGGCGGCGGTGCGGGCGACGATCCCGTTGCCGCGCCCACGACCGAGGCGGCCAGCGGTACCGCGTTCCTTGACGATCCTTCGCGCACGGCAAGCGACCGCGAGGCCGATCCCTTGCGCAAACCGGCCGAGATGCTGGAATTCGCCGGGCTGACTTCGGGTCAGACGGTGTTCGAAATGCTTCCCGGTGGCGGCTATTTCACGCGCATTTTCGCACTGGCAACCGGGCCTGACGGCAAAGTCGTCCTCTATGCCCCGGACGAGATGGCGGACAAGCCGTGGAAGCCGATCGAAGGGGCAGAGGAACTGGCGGCCGAAATGGGCGATCCGCGCATCACGGCAACCCACTTCCCCGTCGCCGGACCGGTGCCCGAGGATATGGCCGGCACGGTCGATCTGGTCTGGACGTCGCGCAATTATCACGACTTTCACAACCTTCCCGGCTTCGACCCCGTGGCCTACAACGCGATGGTGCTGGACCTGCTGAAGCCCGGCGGCACCTATGTCGTTCTGGACCATTCGGCACCGGCGGGCAGCGGGGCGGGTGCGACCGACACGACGCATCGCATCGATGCCGATTTCGTGAAGGCAGAAATCGAGAAGGCGGGATTTGAATTTGTCGGCGAAACCGATGTTCTGGCCAACCCCGACGATACGCGCGACGCCAATGTCCATGACAAGGCGATCAAGGGCCGCACCGATCAGTTCGTGCTGAAATTCCGCAAGCCGGGCTGAGCTAAGGCATTAGGCGGCGTTGGCAGCATCCTGGGCCAGTGCGCCCGAAAGGGCGGCCACGAACTGGTCCGTTGCCGCGTCCCAGCTGAATTCGGCGCCATAGCGGCCGCAGTCCTCTCGCCTTGCCATAAGGGCGCGCGTGATGGCGGCGGAAAGATCCTCGTCCACCGCGCCGACGCTGCCCAGCAATTCGTTCGATCCGCCGCGTCCGACCGGTCCGACGATGTCGATGGGGCCCTGTACCGGGAAGCCGGCCACCGGCACGCCGCAGGCCAGCGCCTCTACCATGACGAGGCCGAAGGTATCGCTTCGGCTTGGGAATACGAAACAGTCGGCGGCGGCATAGGCGGCGGCCAGTTTTCTGCCGGTAATCCGGCCCATGAAATGCGCCTTGGGATAACGGGCCCTGAGCGCGGAGAGGGCGGGGCCGTCGCCCACGACGACCTTGCTGCCCGGATGATCGCGCCCGAGAAAATCGTCGAGGCCTTTTTCCGGCGCGACGCGCCCCACGTAGAGCAGGACCGGTCCCGGCAGCGCAGCGATGCGCGTATCGGGCACCGCGTCGGCGCGGAAAATCGCGCTGTCGATGCCGCGTGACCACGGGACGACGGGGCCGATGCCGCGTCCGACCAATTCGTGCCGCAAGCTGGGTGTTGCGGCAAGGACCGCGCGGCTGGGCGCATGGAACCGCTGCATCAGCGGCCAGAACCGCTCCGCCGAAAGGCCGGTGCGGACCGCGACGTAGTCGGGAAAGCGCGTGTGGAACGCAGTGGTGAAAGGCACACCGTATTTCAGGCACCAGTTCCGCGTTGCCCAGCCGATCGGTCCTTCGGTCGCGATGTGGACGATGTCGGGCGCGAACTTCGCCAGTTTCTTCGCCACGCCGCGCTGCGGGGCAAGCGCCAGCCTGATTTCGCCATAGAACGGCATCGGCACGCTGGCGAACTGATCGGGCGTGATCAATTCGACCGCGTGGCCACGTTCGACCAGTCGCGACACGGTTTCGACCAAAGTGCGCACAACGCCGTTCACTTGCGGCTTCCACGCGTCGGTGGCGATACAGATGCGGCGGGGCCAGATGCCCGGGGTAAAGTCGCTTTCGAACATCCGTCGTATCCTCAGGCTGGTTGCTTGGCCGGGGCGGTGGCGGATTCTGCCGGGGCGAACGTGCCCTTTGCTTCGCGGGCGCGCATTTCTTCGGCCCAGTGGACGATTTCGAATTGGCCCTGCGCATCCTCGACCAGCGCGGTGCAGCTTTCGACCCAGTCGCCGTCGTTCATGTATTCGATCTGGCCGATCCGGCGGATTTCGGCACAGTGGATGTGCCCGCAGACAACCCCGTCCACCCCGCGATCGCGCGCGGCGTGGGCGACGGCTTCCTCAAAGTCGCAGACGAACTGGACGACGTTCTTCACCCGGTGCTTCAGATAGGCGGACAGCGACCAGTAGGGCAGCTTGAACGCCTTGCGCGCCTTGTTGAACCAGATGTTCGCGCGCAGCAGCAATTCGTATGCCTGGTCGCCCAGGAACGCGAGCCAGCGGTGATAGAGCACCACCCCGTCGAAGGCATCGCCGTGCGTGACCAGCAGGCGGCGGCCGTCGGCGGTTACGTGGATCGCCTCAAACGCGATCTCGATCCCGCCGAAATGCATGCCCGCGTAGGACCGCAGCATCTCGTCATGGTTGCCCGCGACGAGGATGACCCGCGTGCCGCGATGCGCCATCTTCAGGATGCGGCGAACGACTTCGCTATGCGCGTCGGGCCAGTACCAGCCCTTTTTCAGTCGCCAACCATCGACGATGTCGCCGACGAGGTAGAGCGTCTCGCACTCGATCGAGCGGAGGAAGTCGAGGAGCATTTCGGCGTTGCAGCCGCGCGTGCCCAAATGCGTGTCGGATATGAAAACGGTGCGGAACTTGCGCTTGGGAACGAATCCACGCGGTTCGGGAAGGTCGAGCCAATCCGGGACTCTTCCGGGGACGGCGAAACCGGCGGTATCCTGCCCCAAATGCGTGAACATCATGTTCTTCACGGGATCGACTCTCATTGCTCAAACCCCCAATTTCCTGCGCTGTGTCGCCTACCTTTTCTCAGGTGCGTGTTGCGGTTCGGCGTCGGTGTGACCGGCTGGTTACAAGTCGGTGCGCAAGTCTGTGGACAAATGCGGGACAGGTTGTGCGCTCCTGTGGGCGAAATCGCGCGTGGGGCTGACTGGCGCTGCCGGTGCAAGTAGGACATAGAGCGAACATGCTGACCAACCTGTCCATCCGGAACATCGTGTTGATCGAAGCGCTCGATCTCGCGTTCGCGCGCGGGCTGGGCGTGCTGACGGGCGAAACCGGCGCGGGCAAGTCGATCCTGCTGGATGCCCTTGGACTGGTGCTGGGCAACCGGGCCGACAGCGGGCTGGTCCGCGCGGGCGAGGACAAGGCCAGCGCGACCGCGACTTTCGAATTTGCCGAAATGCCTGCTGGCATCATCGAGGCGCTGGACGACGCGGGCGTCGAGATGGAGGCGGGCGAGGCGCTGGTCATTCGCCGGCAGCTGAAGGCCGATGGCGGATCGAAGGCGTTCGTCAACGGCCAGCCGGTGGGCGTTGCCACCTTGCGGGCGCTGGCCCCCTTTCTGGTCGAACTGCACGGACAGCACGACGATCGCGGCCTTGTGAACCCGCGCGGTCACCGCGTGCTGCTGACCCGCTATGCCGCCGCGGACGAGGCGGGTGTCGCCAGTGCATGGCGCAAATGGCAGGCGGCGGAGACTGCCTTGGCAGAAGCACTGGAAGCGGCCGAAAGCGCAGCGGCGGAGCGCGAACTGGTCGAGGCGCATCTGGCCGAACTGGAACGCCTCGCCCCGCAGGAGGGGGAAGAGGCAGACCTCGCCGGACAGCGTGCCGACATGCAGAAGGGAGAGCGGCTTTCCGAAGACCTCGCCACGCTGCAGCACCTTTTTGCCGGGTCAGACAGCGCGCTGGCGCAGCTTCGCGCCGCTGCGCGCAGGCTGGACCGCATCGCGCCCGAGCACGAGGCGCTGGGCGATGCCTTGTCGGCGCTTGACCGCTGCCTGATCGAAGGCGGTGAGGCCGAGGCCTCGGTGGACCGCGCGCTGGAGGCGTTGAGCTTCGACCCCGCCCGGCTGGACGAGGTGGAGACCCGCCTGTTCGACTTGCGGGCAGAGGCGCGCAAACATGGCTGCCAAGTCGACGATCTACCGGCGAAACTGGCCGAACTGCGCGGCAAGCTGGACGCGATCGAGGGGGGCGAGGGGCGGATCAAGGCGCTTCAGGCCGATGCGTTCGAAAAGGGATCGCATTATCGCGCGCTGGCCGAAACGCTTTCGGCGCAGCGGGTGGAGGCGGCCAAGCGGCTGGACAAGGCGGTCGCGGCAGAGCTTGCGCCGCTCAAGCTCGATGCGGCGAAGTTCAAGACGCTCGTCACCCGCTCGGCCGAGGACAAGTGGGGGCCGCACGGGATGGACGCGGTCGAATTCGTGATCTCCACCAACCCCGGCGCGCCTTTCGCACCGCTGGCCAAGATCGCCTCGGGCGGCGAATTGTCCCGCTTCATCCTCGCGCTCAAGGTCGCGCTGGCCGAAGAGGGCGGGGCCGCCGTCATCATTTTCGACGAGATCGACCGCGGCGTCGGCGGCGCGGTAGCCAGCGCCATCGGCGAACGGCTGGCGCGTCTAGCCAGCGCCAATGGCGAGAACGGGCAGTTGCTGGCCGTCACGCACAGCCCGCAAGTCGCGGCGCGCGGCAACATCCACTTCATGATCGCGAAGTCGAGCGAGGGGACCGTGACGCGCACGTCGGTCGGCCAGCTCGATGCCGGTGGCCGTCAGGAAGAAATCGCCCGCATGCTGTCGGGCGCGGAAATCACGCCAGAGGCGCGGGCGCAGGCCGAAAGGCTGCTCGAAGGGGTCTGATCCTCAACCCGCGAAGGCATTCGCGAACAGCGCGTCGACCAGCTTGTCGCCGTGTGCGCTGTCCTGAAAGGGATAGCTGGCCCTGACTTGGTCGCGTGTCGGCGTCGCGCCGACTTGCGCCAGTTTCGCCGCATCGGCCCGCGCCCCTGCCACATCGCCAAGGCTGGACCGCACCGCCACCCGCCGCTGCAAGGCGCGCTGGTTCGCCGGGTTATGGCCAAGCGAGGTGTCGAGGTGCGCCAGCGCCTGTTCGTAGTCGCCCAACAGGAAGCGCCAGAGGCCAAGGTCCGCCTCGATCACGGTGGCATGGCGATAGGACGGATCGACCGAGTAGACGAGCTCCTGAATCGCGATGGCCTCTGCCGGGTCGCCGCCGAAGCCGACGATGCAGCCGGAAAAGTGGTGCGCCATGCCGGCGCTGGGATTGAGGCGCAGCGCTTCGTCCGCGTGGTGGCGGGCGGGGCCATAGGCGCTGGCCGCGAACAGTTCCCCTGCGCTGGCCAGCGAGTGGCCCATCCACCCGCGCGGGTCGAGGTCGACCGAATTGCGCGCGGCGGTGAGCATCTCGGTAAAACAGCCCCGCGCCATCGTGACGTTGCCGACCAGCCAGCCGTTCAAACCCATCTCGAAATAGGCCTGCGCCTTCAGGCTCCACGGCATGGCCGAACCGGGGTCCAGGCGGATCGAGCTTTCGATGTCCTGCAGCGCATGGGCCAGCGTGTCGGGGGAAGGGCGGTTCAACGCCCAGAGCGCCTTCAGCGTGAGGTCCCATGCCGAAAGATCGGACGGCGGTGCGCGCACGAGGCGGCGGCGTTCCGCCCCTTCGACTTCGGGGGCGATCAGGTGGAGGATGCGCGCCGCGATGCCGGTCTGGACCGAAAGCAGGCTGGCGAGGTCATCCTCGAACAGTTCGGTCAGCAATGTCTCTCCGCTGGGCACGTCGAGCAGGTCGATGGCGAGCCGCGCCTTGCCACCCCGACTGGCAAGCGATCCGCAAACGGCATAGCGGACGTTGAGCGCGCGGGCCTGCTGCAAAAGGTCGCCCCCGGTGCGGCCCATGGCGAATGACGCGTGGCGCGAGAGGACCGGGAACCAGCGCCATGCGGCCAGTTCGGCAATCAGAGTTTCGGCCAGCCCGTCGACGAGGTATTCGGCCTCTTCGTGGTCGCAGGCAAAGGGAAACACGCCGATCAGCGGCCGTGACATCACCGTGGAAACCGTCGTCGCGACCGGTTCGGCAGGAACGGGTACGGGGGCAGTTTCATCGATCTGGCCGACGAAGCGAAAACCTTCGCCGCGCATCGTTCGGATATAACGCTGGTTCGCGCCATCGTCGCCCAGCGCCTTGCGAACCGACTTGATCCTGCTCGACAGGGCGGTGTCGGACACGATCCGCCCTTTCCATATCGTTTCGAACAAGTCGTCGCGGGTGACCAGCCTTTCGCGCTGTTCGATCAGGAACAGGAGGATACGGAACACCTGCGGCTCCATCGGCACCGGCACGCCGTTTTCGCGAAGCTCGAACTGGGCTGCGTCCACTTCGAAGCCGTCAAAGGAATAAACCGTCATCCCACGCGATCCCCCCGGAACGGCGAAAGACTAGACGCAAGCCGCAAAAAGTCGAGCATTGCCGCGCATCTTCACAATGAAGCGCAAATCTCCACGCAATCTCCACGCAGGCTCCAAGCAGGGGGAGAAGGAAGCAGGTATCCAGTTGTTGTCGCCGGATGATCGGCGCCACTCAAAAAACCGGAAAGGAAAAGTACCATGCCTCTCGTTGATATCCACCTGATCGACGGCGTTTTCGACGGCCAGCAGAAGCAGCAGATGATCAAGGACGTGACCGACGCCATCGTCGCCATCGAAGGCGAAGTGATGCGCGGCGTGACCTGGGTCCGCGTTCTCGAAGTCGAAGGCGGCCACTGGGCCATCGGCGGCCAGCCGCTGGCAGCAGCCGACATTCACGCGATGCAGAAGCAGGCGGCGTGACTTGCGGGATGCACCGGATGGCGGCCACTGGCCCCTCCCGTGCATCGCCCGCATTTCAGCTGGTGACGCGTTTCGCCCCCCCTGCGACGGGCGCTATTCCTCTCGCATCGAGATGTAGATCAGGCTCATCATCGCCATCGCGCCGTAGACCCACGATCCGTGATCGGGGCCAGCGCCGAATTCCATCTGCCACAGCTGATATCCGGCCACGGCGATGCCTTGAAACAGGCCCCACCAGTTCAGCACTGCGCAGCCCATTGCGATCTTCGACCATTTCTTGGCCGCGGCGAAAGCGGCGGCATCGGCGTGGCGGGCGCTGTATATCGCCCACGCACCATACAGGCCCAGCACGCCTGCGGCGGTTTCCAGCGCGAAGACCAGCACCATGGCGGCCACGATCACGAACGATGGCGGGACCGGCAGAAGCGTGACCGGATAGGCTTCCTGTCCGGCGTGGCTGGTGGTGTAGACGAAGAAATCGTAGGCCGCCCCGACGTTGGCGATGTTGTGCGCCACGTAGAGCAGCGCCATCAACCCGATCACGGCGCTGACCATCGCTTTCAGAATCCTGTCGGTCATTCCGCAGTCCCCCCTGTATTTCCGCGCCCCGGCGGCTAGATACCATGAAAAGTGACCACGGGGAAAAGCGTGACCGATCCTGCCGAGATGAGCGAGGCTGATGCCGCGAACGAACTGATGCGGCTGGCGCGCCAGATCAGGAAGCACAACAAGCTCTATCACGCAGAAGACGCGCCGGAGATTTCCGACGCGGAGTACGACGCGCTGGTCCGGCGCAATGCCGCGATAGAAGCGGCTTTCCCGCACCTGGTGCGCGATGACAGCCCGTCGAAGGCAGTGGGTCACGAAGTCGCTGCCTCGCCGCTTTCCAAAGTGACGCACGAGGTTCGGATGATGAGCCTCGACAACGCGTTCTCGGACGAGGAAGTCGCCGACTTCGTCGCGCGGGTGCGGCGGTTCCTGTCGCTGGCGGCGGATGAACCGGTGGTCTTCACGGCGGAAGACAAGATCGACGGGCTTTCCTGTTCGCTTCTCTATGAAAGCGGCAAGCTGGTCCGCGCCGCGACGCGCGGGGATGGGCAAGTGGGCGAGGACGTGACGCCCAACGTTGCCCATATCGCCGACATTCCGCAGCAATTGAGCGGCACCGTGCCCGATGTGTTCGAGATCCGCGGCGAAGTGTTCATGGCCAAGGCTGACTTCCTTGCCCTGAACAAGGCGCAGGAGGCAGAGGGCGGCAAGATCTTCGCCAATCCGCGCAATGCCGCCGCCGGTTCGCTCCGCCAGAAGGATGCGAGCGTTACGGCAAAACGGCCCCTGCGCTTCTACGCCCACGGCTGGGGCGCGGCGAGCGAGGTGCCGGGCAGCAGCCAGTTCGAAGTCATGCAGGCCATCGCCAACTGGGGCGTGCCGATTTCCGCCGCCTTGATCCGGTGCCGCACGCTGGAGGAGATGCTGGCGCATTACCGCCAGATCGCCTCGATGCGGGCGGACATGCGCTATGACATCGACGGCGTCGTCTACAAGGTCGACCGGCTGGACTATCAGCAGCGACTGGGCTTTGTCGCCAAGGCGCCGCGCTGGGCGATGGCGCACAAGTTTCCCGCCGAGCAGGCCGAAACCACGCTGGAAGGGATCGACATCCAGGTCGGCCGCACCGGCAAGCTGACGCCCGTGGGCCGGTTGAAGCCGGTGACTGTCGGCGGGGTCGTCGTGTCCAACGTGACGCTGCACAACCGCGACGAAATCGCGCGGCTGGGCGTGCGGATCGGCGACCGTGTCGTGATCCAGCGTGCAGGCGACGTGATCCCGCAAGTAGTCGAGAACCTGACGCGGGACGAGGGCCGCGATCCCTTCAACTTCCCCGACCATTGCCCGATCTGCAATTCGGAGGCCGTGGCCGAGGAAGGCGAAGTCGACGTGCGTTGCACCGGCGGGCTGATCTGTCCGGCGCAGCGGACCGAGCGGTTGAAACACTTCGTCAGCCGCGGTGCGCTGGATATCGAGGGGCTGGGCGAAAAGACCATCGACGAGTTCTTCGCCCACGGCTGGCTGGAAAGCCCCGCCGACATCTTCCGCCTGAAACAGCGCAAGGAGGAGATCCTCGCGCTGGAGGGGTGGAAGGAGAAGTCGGTCGAAAACCTGCTGGCCGCGATCGAGGCGAAGCGGGAACCCGATGCGGCGCGCCTGCTGTTCGGGCTGGGCATTCGGCATGTCGGCGCGGTGACAGCGCGCGACCTGCTCAAGCATTTCACCACGCTGCCCGCCCTGCGCGATGTTGCCGAACGGGCGCGGGAAGGCACGGGCGAAGTGGCGAGCGAGGCCGTGGCCGAACTGACCGCGATCGACGGTGTGGGGCCCGTGGTGGTCGAGGCGCTGGGCGACTTCTTCCATGAAGACCACAACAAGGCCGTGTGGGACGATCTTCTGTCAGAGCTTTCCCCGCCCGACTATGTGGTCGAGACGAAGGACAGCGAAGTGGCGGGCAAGACCGTCGTCTTCACCGGCAAGCTGGAAACGATGAGCCGCGACGAGGCCAAGGCACAGGCCGAGCGGCTGGGCGCGAAGGCGGCCGGCACGGTTTCCGCCAAGACCGACCTCGTCGTCGCCGGGCCGGGGGCAGGGTCCAAACTGAAGAAGGCGGCGGAGTTGGGGATCGAAGTGATCGACGAAGCGGCCTGGGCTCAGATCGTCGCGGCGGCGGGCTGATAGGTTCATGACGCCGCTTGTCATGTTTTTAACACGGCTCGCCTGCGCAGGAGATGGTCAACACCGCATTAAGCCGGAGATTTAATAAGGCGTTAATGTGGCGGCACCAAGTTTGCCCCTACAAACAGGGACAAACGATAAGCACGCGCCAGACGCGTGCGGGGAGACTATTTTCATGAAGAAGATCCTGCTTGCGGGCGCATCCGCAATTCTTGCCGTATCGGCCGTCCCGGCCATTGCGCAGGAAGATGGCGACATGGGCGACACGCCCGAGGTTGAGGAAGTCGAGCCCGTCGAAAGCGGCCAGCCGATGGAACCGACGGCGAACGGAAACGGCGCCACCGTCCTGCGCGAAAGCGGAGAGATCACGCAGCAGGCGACCGACCCCGAAACCGGCGAACTCCTGTTCGAGGAACCGGCCGAGGGTGAGACCGAAGGCGCGCCGATCATGGAAACGGTTGGCACCGCTTCGACCCAGACGGTCACCACGCCCAGCGGCAACGTCAACACCGTCACCAAGACCACCGATCTGGATGGCAACACCGTGACGAGTGTCGACCATGTTCGCGCAGAGCGTCCTGAAAAGCCGGCAAGGCCCGAGAAGCCGGAACGTCCCGAAAAGCCGGAGAAGCCGGAACGTCCGGAAAAGCCCGAGAAGCCCGAAAAGCCGGACGCGCCGGGTCGCCCGTAACCGGCGCTTGAAACCATGAGGGGTGCAGCGCGGCGGTTCCGTTTTGCGGGATCGTCGCGCTCATCCTTTCAGGGGCAAAAGGCTTTCAGGCGAAACAGGCTTTCAGGCACAGCAGGGAGGACAGGAAGGTCCGATGAACAGGATCGTGAAGACAGGGATCACAGGCGCGGCCATGGTCGCCGCCTTGGGCGCAGCATCCGCCAACGCGGAAGAGTACTGGCAGTTCAGCCTTGGCGCGGATTATTCCAGCGGCGACTATGGCGATGAAGAGGATACGACGCTCCTCGCCGTTCCGGCCAGCGTTAAGTTTCAGGGCGACAACCTATGGCTTCGTGCCAGCGTGCCCTATGTCCGCGTCGATGGCCCCGATGGCGTCATTCCGGGCGAAGGCGGGGTCAGCCCCGGCGGCGGGAATGGCAACGGCGGTGGCGGCACCGGTGACGTGATCGACACAAACGTGCGCAGCGGCGTGGGCGACGTGAACCTGGCGGCGGGCTATACCCTGCCGGTGGGCGACCGGACGTGGTTCGACCTGGTCGGCAAGGTCAAGTTGCCGACCGCGTCAAAATCAAAATTCCTTGGCACCGGCACCACCGATTACACCGTGATGGGCGAACTGCTGCACAGCTTTGGCGGCGTCAGCGTGGCGGTGAACGGCGGACGGCGTTTCAACGGATCGAACGACCTCTACCCGCTGAACGACGTGTGGCAGGCCGGTGGCGGCATCTATGGCAAGGCGGGCGAGAACACGACGCTGGGCCTTGGCTACGAATGGCGCGAAGGGGCGCTCGACACCTCTCCCGATCGCAGCGAGATCACCGGATCGGCGACCTACAAGTTCAATCCCGGCCTGCTGCTGCAGGCCTATGGCTATACCGGGCTTTCGGACGGCAGCCCCGATCTGGGCGCCGGTGTGCAGGTCCTGGTCCGGATGGGCGCGGACTAGCCTTCGGCGCGCTCCGCCTCCTCATGGGGCGGGGCGTCCGCATCTTCGGCGGGCAACGGTTCGGGCGCGCCCATCGTCATTTCGCCTTCCAGCGCGCGCGGGTCGTGCTGGCTGCCGCAGATCGGGGCCATGCTGTCGCCGTGGCGATTGGCCGCCTTGCGCACGTGGACCGATGCGATGCGCATCTGTTCCATCGACGCGGCGTTGTTGTTGAAACTGGGCGCGATGACTTGCGGCAGGACACAGCCTTCGCGCTGGGCATGTTCGACCGCGGCATCGCGGTCTTCGGCGCGGTCCCGATCGCGCGCGGCTAGCGGCTGGGTGGCCGCGATGGCGAACAGGGCGGCTGCGGCAACGGTCTTGCGGCTGGGCATGGGAATCTCCTCGTTCCGACTGCAATGCGCCCTCTGCGCTGTCGCAGGGCTGAACGCGGTACGCCGGTCAGTGCTGCAATTTCAGTGCGTTGCGCCGCCGTGCCCGGCTGGCTCTGCGCGTGGCACCCATTTCATCACGCTTCCGGCAAAGGGCGTCCACGCGCCGATCTCGATCCCTGCCATGCGCAGCGTCTCGCCCGTCCATTCGTTGCAGGTCTTGTAGACGGTGTATGTCCCGCGCGCGTCGTAGAACACGTCCTGATCGGTATATCCGGGATAGACTGCGCGGCCGGGCGTGCGTTGGGGCAGGTCGCGCAGCAGGGCGCGGACGAGGCGGCGATATTTTTCGTGGCTGATGCGCATCGGGCGAAAGTTCGCCGAAGGTGCAGGGCGGACCCAGTGTTCGACATGGTAGAGCGCATCGCCGCCGACGCTCATCACGCGAAGCACCGTAATCGGCGAGAGGTCGCTCCAAGTCGGCGTATCGAGAAAGACCGCCCGCTCGCCCCAGCTGATCGCCACATGCGTATAGGGCCGGAACGGATTGGCGGTTTCCGAAGGGGGAAAGACGCGGGTCCAGTCCATGTCGTCGTTGCGCAGCGGTACGGCGATGGATGTGTGGACGCCGTTATCGGCAATGATGATCTCGACGCAGCAGTCCCCTATCGGCGGCGTAATCCATTCCCGATTCACCGGAAACGACGATCCCACCCACCCGGCAAGGAAATAGCAGCCCACGGCCAGCGCCAGCCAGCCGAAGACCGCTCTCGCCAGCGTCAGCGCGCGTTTCGCCGGCGTAGCCACAGGATCGACCAGTCACCGTTCGTCATGCGGCGGGCAAGGCGGAAACCGGCGCGGAAGTGGGCGCGGCGCACCGCCTCTTCCTGCGTCGTCAAAAGGCCTGCCAGCAGCAGGTTGCCGCTGGGTGCGACTGCCTTGGCGAAATCGGGCGCCAGTTCGACCAGCGGCCCTGCAAGGATGTTGGCGATAAGAAGGTCATAAGGCGCGCGGTGCCGGATCAGCGGATTGTCGGTACCCGCCGCCACCGTGATCACGATGCGGCCCGGCCCGTCGCCCAGCGGAATGGCGTTCATCGCGGCATTGTCCTCGACCACGCCGACGCAGACCGGGTCGATGTCGCTGGCGATGCCCTGCGCCTGCGGCCAGAGGTCGCGCGCGGCAAAGGCAAGAAGGCCGGTGCCGGTGCCGATGTCGGCGTGATTGCGCACGACGATGCCTTGCGCCTTCATCTCGGTCAGCATGGCAAGGCACCCTGCCGTGGTTTCATGCTGCCCGGTGCCGAAGGCCTGGCTTGCCGGAATGCAGAAGTCGGTCACGCCCGCGCTGTCGTCGGCGGGGAAGTCGGGAGTGTGCACGTGGAAACGCCCCGCGCGGATCGGGGTGACGTCGGCCTGCGACAGGCTGACCCAGTCGGCATCGGGCAGCTTTTCCGCCTTGAGGTCCGGCGCGCCGTCCGTGAACAGATCGGCCAGCGCCTGCTTGTCGGCCTTGGTCGGCTTGCGCGGATAATAGGCCTCGAGCACCCAGTCGTCGGGTTTGTCCTCGGCAATTTCGCTGCCGGTGAGCACGACCTCGTAATCCCAGTCGAGCACGTCTTCATGCGCGACAAGGGCGGCCTGGATCACGTCCTTCGATCCGTAGGCGACGATCTTCCAGCTCACTGTGCGGATTCCTTGTTCAGGCGTGCGTCGAGGCGCTTTTCGATCTGCTGCGCATAAGTGCGACAGGCATTATCATCGACAAGCTCGCCCGCTTCCAGCCGCTTGCGCATCCAGCTTGCCGACGGATGCGGCGTGAGTAGAAGGTCGCATTGGCTTTGCGAAAGATAGGCGATGCCGCGGCGAAAATCGTCCAGCAATTGGCGGTGTTCTGAAAACCTGTAGCCATCCGCGCTGATCGGCGACATGGAATCGGCATAGACGATGGTCAGGCATTCGCCATCCCCGCACGACGTCCACTGCCACGATGACGCGCCCGGCGTGTGGCCGGGGGTGGGCAGGTGCCTGAAGGAAAGCTGGCCCTGCGTAACGATTTCGCCCGTTTCGATCGTCTGATCGACCCGCGCGGGCGGGAAGCCATTCAATATGCCGAATTGCGGATCGTCCTGCCCCTGTGCGCCGGTCGACAGAACAGCAGCGGCGGGGCCGGTCGCGACAAGGCGCGCGCCGCTCAATTCCTGCACCATTGCGGTGCCGGCGACATGGTCGAAATGTTCGTGGCTGACCAGAAGCAGCGCGATGTCCGCAGGGTCGAAGCCAAGGCGGCGGATATTGTCCAGAACGTGCGCCGTACCGCCGACGGTGCCGGTATCGATCAGGGTGTGGCCCTCATCGCCGGTGATCAGGATGGCGGCTATGCCGCAGGTGCCGACATACCAGGTATCGCCGTGGATGCGGAAGGGCGGTCCGGGCTTGTCCCATTCGTCCCAATCCTCGCAGGCCGCGACCCATTCGGATGGTGGCGGAGCCTGCATCGCGGGCGCGCTATTTGCCGCCGCGCAGGATGCCAGCGCGAGTGCGGGCAGCACGCACAGGATCGATCTAGCGGGCAAGGGCGGCTCCCTTCGCATCGACGAACGCGCCGATCGCTTTCCCGAATCCAACCGTCTTTCCGATGACGAGCGCGATACGCCCGTTGCCTGCGTCATTGTCCATATCGGGCTGGATTAGGGCGGGCCAGAAGCCGCCGCAAGCCGAGGGCAGGGGTCATACCTGTACAAAAAGACTGTAATTGCCCTCTTGCCCTTCGTCGCGCCGCCTGCCATTCGCGCCCGCAACACGCCTTTTGCGCGCAGTCCTTTTATCTGCTCGCGGGCGGAACGATGATTACGGGGACACTTAATATGGCGAAGGCAGCGAACAGGCCTCTTTCTCCGCACCTCTCGATCTGGAAATGGGGCCCGGCGATGGCCGTCTCCATCCTGCATCGCGTTTCGGGCAACGGCCTTGCGGTCGCGGGCCTTCTGGTGCTGCTCTGGTTCCTCGGCGCGGTCGCCGCAGGTCCCGAAGCCTATGTTGCCTTCATGCGGCATGCCGATACCTGGTATGGCATGCTGGTCCTGATCGGTATTTCGTGGGCCTTCTTCAATCACCTGTCGAGCGGCATTCGCCACCTCGTGCTGGACGCCGGCGCGGGTTTCGAGGTGGAACGCAACAATGCCTGGTCGGTCATCACGATCCTCGTCGGCATCCTGCTGACGGCGGCCTTCTGGGCCGTGATCCTGCTGGTCTGAGGAGAGACTTAAATGGGTAACGGTACTCGTATCGGACAAGTCCGCGGCCTCGGCTCGGCAAAGCACGGCGCGCATCACTGGCTGGTCCAGCGCTTCACCGCGATCGGCAACCTCGTCCTCGTCCTGTGGTTCGTGTTCAGCCTCGTCATGCTGCCCGACTACACTTTCCCGACGGTGAAGGCCTGGCTTGCGGCTCCGCTGGCCGCGACCGCGATGGTCCTGCTGATCGTTTCGACCTTCTGGCACGCCCGTCTCGGCATGCAGGTCATGATCGAGGATTACGTCCACGGCGCGAACCGCTTTGCCGCGATCGTGCTCCTGAACCTCGTTTTCTTCGCCGCCGGTGTCTTCGGCGTCGTTTCCGTCATTCGCATCGCGCTGGGAGCCTGATCACATGGCCGAAGCAAGCACTCAACCTGCCTACAAGATCATCGACCACACCTATGACACCGTCGTCGTGGGTGCGGGCGGTTCGGGCCTGCGCGCCACGATGGGCGCCGCCGAAGCCGGCCTGAAGACGGCCTGCATCACCAAGGTCTTCCCGACGCGTTCGCACACCGTCGCGGCACAGGGCGGCATCGCCGCATCGCTGGGCAACAACACGCCCGACCACTGGACCTGGCACATGTACGACACCGTGAAGGGGTCGGACTGGCTGGGCGACCAGGACGCGATCGAATACATGGTCCGCGAAGCGCCGCAGGCCGTGATCGAGCTTGAGCATGCAGGCGTTCCGTTTTCGCGCAACCCCGAAGGCACGATCTACCAGCGTCCCTTCGGCGGCCACATGCAGAACATGGGCGAAGGCCCGCCGGTGCAGCGTACCTGCGCCGCGGCCGACCGTACCGGCCATGCGATGCTTCACGCGCTGTATCAGCAGTCGCTGAAGTACGACGCGGACTTCTACATCGAATATTTCGCCATCGACCTCATCATGGTGAACGGCGAGTGCAAGGGCGTCATCGCCATCTGCCTCGACGATGGTTCGATCCACCGCTTCCGCGCCCACTCGGTCGTGCTGGCAACCGGCGGCTATGGCCGTTGCTACTATACCGCGACGTCGGCCCATACCTGCACCGGCGACGGTGGCGGCATGGTGCTGCGCGCAGGCCTGCCGCTGCAGGACATGGAATTCGTGCAGTTCCACCCGACCGGCATCTACGGCGCGGGCGTTCTCATCACCGAAGGTGCACGCGGCGAGGGCGGCTATCTCACCAACTCGGAAGGTGAGCGTTTCATGGAACGCTATGCCCCGTCGGCCAAGGACCTCGCCTCGCGCGACGTCGTCTCGCGCTCGATGGCGCTGGAAATCCGCGAAGGTCGCGGCGTGGGCGCGGAAAGCGACCACATCTTCCTGCACCTCGATCACATCGATCCGAACGTGCTGGCCGAACGCCTTCCCGGCATTACCGAAAGCGGCAAGATCTTCGCAGGCGTCGACCTGACCCGTCAGCCGCTGCCGGTGGTTCCGACCGTCCACTACAACATGGGCGGCATCCCCTGTAACTACCACGGCCAGGTCGTCACGATCGGTGCCGACGGGAACCCCGAAACGGTCGTCCCGGGCCTGTACGCTGTCGGCGAAGCGGCCTGCGTGTCGGTCCACGGCGCGAACCGCCTCGGCTCCAACTCGCTGATCGACCTTGTCGTGTTCGGCCGCGCAACGGGCCATCACCTCAAGGAAAACATCAAGCCGGGCACCGCACACGACAACCTGCCCAAGGACAGCGCAGACTTCGCCCTGTCGCGCCTCGATCATTTCCGCCACGCGAACGGCAGTTCGCCCACGTCGGAAATCCGCACCGAGATGCAGCGCACGATGTCGGCCCATGCGGCGGTGTTCCGCACCGACGAATCGATGGCCGAGGGCAAGGAAAAGCTGAAGAACGTCTACGCCCGGATGGAAGACATCTCGGTCGCCGACAAGTCGCTGATCTGGAACTCGGACCTGATCGAGACGCTGGAGCTGGACAACCTGATCAGCCAGGCGAGCGTGACCATGTATTCGGCGCACAACCGCAAGGAAAGCCGCGGCGCCCACGCGCACGAGGATTTCCCCGAACGCAACGATGCGGAATGGATGAAGCATACCGCGACCTGGTTCGACGGTTGGGGCGGCAAGGGCGGATCGATCAAGATCGACTATCGCCCGGTCCACGAATTCACGCTCACCGACGATGTGGAATACATCGAGCCGAAGAAGCGCGTTTACTAAGTTTCACCGATCTGGTGCTACAAAAGGGCCCGGCTGGATGCAGCCGGGCCTTTTTCGTATTCTGCGGCCCGTGTTTTCAGGGAAAGCGTCCAGGGGGGAAGCGTGATGCCGTTCGAACAGCGTCCTGACGGTTCGGTGAAGCTGGCAATGCACCAACCGCTTCACCAGGTGATCGTCGTCATTCTGGTCGCCTTCGCGATCAGTGGCTTCTTTCTCTACGGGCTGGTCTATACCGACGATACCGGCGTGACCGTGAAGGGGTACGACACGGGCTATGACTTGCCGTTATGGGTCTGGCAGGGGCTGTTTCTGCTTGGCGCCATGTTCGCTTTCGGGATCGGACTGTTCATCCTTCTCGGCCTCGTACGGGGCAATCAGCCTCACGTCAGGCTTGAACGCAACCGGATCGTCGTCGCCGGTTTCGCGATGCGCGGCGATACCGCGATGCGGTGGGACGAGATCGAGGGCATGAAACGCTTTCGCATCATGCACGACGATGCGATCGCGCTGAAGTCGCGGACCGGCAAGAAGCTCCAGCTTTCAGGCCATGTGTTCCCGCACAAGGGCGATTTTGCCGCCCTCTGCGCCCAGATCGAAAGCCGGATCGCCGCCGCCCGCGCCTGATCGGCCCGGTCTATTCGGATACGCGCTTCACGCTGACGATCTTCACCGGATCGGCCAGCATCTGGCCTTTCATGAACCCTTCGCCCTTGTCGGGATCGACGGCGGCGGCATGGATCGCCTTTACGACGTCCATGCCTTCGACCACGTGGCCGAACACCGCGAAACCCGCCTGCTGGTCCGGGTCTTCGCTGTCGGGATCGGCGTCGAGGCCGGTCATGTCGGTCGCCATGATCGAGAAATCGCCCGTCGCGCTGCCCGGTTCGTAGCGCGCCATCGAAATCGCGCCCTCGGTATGCGACAGGCCGGTCTGGCTAGTCGGCTCGTGCGCGATGGGGGGCAATATCCGCTTGGGATCGTACTGCGTCCCGCCCTGGATCAGCCCTGCGACCTTGTCGCCCCAGTCGAGCCGCATGGTGCGATAGAACACTGTCCCGTCCAAACGGCCCTCGTCGGCGTATTTCAGGAAGTTCGCGGCAGTGATCGGTGCGCGTTCGACTTCCAGTTCCAGCATGATGGTGCCTGCCGTCGTTTCCATGGCGACGGTCGTCGTCTCGAACGTCTCGGCCACGTCCGGGACTGCCGGTTCGGCGGTTTCCTGCGCCAAGGCGGGAAGGGCGGTCAGGGCAAGGGCGGCAACGGGCGCCGTCCAGAGCGAGCGGATCACGAATCGACGTTTCATTCCCGCATCTTACACCTGCGAAGCTGAACGTCATTCGTCGGTTTCGGTATGTCGTTCGTCGAACGAGGCAGGTCCACTGTTTACACTCGTAATCGTTTCGACTACGCCTGTAATCGCAATTTGGCCCCGTGCCGAAAGACACGACGCCGCAAGACACGAATGCGAGACATGAGCAAGCAAACCGCCAATCCCGACCGTATCTCCGACGCCGAACAGGCGGTGATGGAGGCGTTGTGGACCCGCTCGCCGCTGACCGCTGCCGAAGTGGCGGATACCGTGGGCGAGGATCGGGGGTGGAGCCTTGCGACGGTCAAGACGCTGCTGTCGCGCCTTGTCGGCAAGAACGCCATCGCGGCAGAGCCTGATGGCCGCCGCTTTCTCTATTCGCCGGTGATCGCGCGGGCCGATTTCGTCGGCCACGAATCGCGCCGCCTGGTCGACCGCCTGTTCGGCGGCAAGGCCGCTTCGCTGTTCGCGCACCTGGCCGAGGCCGAGGCGTTGAGCGATACCGATATCGAGGAAATCGAAGTTCTGCTGAGGGAGCTTAGAAAATGATGGGGGACGTGACGGGGACGGTCATTTCCTGGGCTGTCGATACTTTCCTGTACACGGGAATGCTGATCGCGGCGGTCCTGTTTTTGCGCAGGCCGGTGGCAAGGGCTTTCGGGCCGCGCATCGCCTATGCCTTGTGGCTGGTGCCGCTGGCGCGCTTCGTGCTGCCGCCGCTGGTCCTGCCCGCGTGGATGAAGCCGGTCGAGGCCGCGTCTGTCGAAGGCGCGCCGATCGTTTTCGAAACGGTCGAAGGCGCGGTGGTCGAAACGGGTCCGGAGATCGCGACTTCCGCAATTCCCTATGACATCCTGATCAACGTGGCCGTCGCGTTCTGGCTGGTCGGTGCGGTCGTGTTCCTGGCCTGGCGCATCGGGTGTTATCGCGCGATGACGCGGCACCTGCTGCAAAGTGCGGTGCCGGTCGGCGATGCGGGCTCCGTCCGCCTTGTCGAGACCGAGGCCGTTGCCGCGCCCGTCGCCTTCGGCGTGCGCGAACGCGTGATCGCCCTTCCGGCGGGTTTCATGGCGAGCGAGGACATTGCCGCCCGCGATCTCGCCATCGCGCACGAACTGGCCCACCACCGCGGGCACGACCTGCTGGCCAACCTTGCCGCGCAGCCCGTGCTGGCGCTGCACTGGTTCAATCCTGTCGCCTGGCTGGGCTGGCGCGCGATGCGGCGGGATCAGGAGGCCGCCTGCGATGCCCGCGTCATGACAGGCCGCCCGCATGAAGACCGCGCCCGTTACGGCGAAGTGATCGCCGCCTGCAGCCGCGAACAGAACCTTGCGCTTGCAGCCCCCATGGCCGGTTTCCGCGAGATCGGGCCGGTGCTGGGCGAAAAAGCCATTGTCCACCGCCTGAGGAGCCTCGGCATGAATACGACGACCCGCCGCCATCGCACCGGCCTTCTTCTTGTTGGCGCAGCGGGCCTTATCGCCCTGCCGCTGACCGCATCGGTTTCCTATGCCGAGGGTGAAAGCACGGTCGAGACGACCGAAGTGCCCGAATCCAGCGCGCTTGCCGAACCCGAAGTCGAAAGCCGTGTCTTCGTCGTCAGGGACGAGGACGGCCAGATCGAGGTCGAGACCGACGCGGACATGACCGAAGAAGAGATCGCCGTGATGGAGCGCGAGGTCGAGCGCGAAATGGAGATCTTCGAACGCGAAGCCGAACAGGCCGAGCGTGAGGCAGAACGCATGGAAGTGCAGTTCGAGCGTCAGGAGGCCGCCGAAGAACGCCGCGCCGCCGAGATGGAGCGTCGCGAAGCCATCGTGGAACGCCATGCCGCCGAAGCCGAACGCCGCGCGCACGCGATGGCCATGAACAGCGTGCCCGAGGTCGAGCACGAAGTGTCGAAGGACGGCAAGGTCCACATCATCCGCATGAGCCAGGTCGAAGGCGACGGGAAGACGAAGAAGCGCGTCGTTCGCAAGATGGTGATCGACGCCAATTGCGAGGTCGGACAGGCCCGCGACAATGGTGAGATCGTCAGCCGCATCTGTACCGGTGTCCCGCACGACATGATCATCAATACCCTGTCGCAGGTGCGTTCGGGCATCGCATCGATGTCCAATCTAAGTGCCGAGGAAAAGGCCGAGGCCCTGTCGGAAATCGACGCCGAGATCGCGGAAATGAAGGCGGCCCGCCGCAAGGGCTGAGAAATAGTCGGCCTCAATTAACCCTCAGTTCATCGCTGTCAGAGCACGTCTCGTCGCAGCGTTGAATTGGGGAGTACATCATGGATAATCCGGTCAGGCGGCCAAGATCGCCTGGAATCAAGTTCTTGGGCACCGTGCTGTTGGCCGCAGCGCTCGCGGTGCCCTTGTTCATGGTCTATGCGCTGGTCTGGGACCGGCAGGACCAGTCCCGCACGGCCCGCGCGACCATCACGCAGGGGTGGGGCGGGCCGCAGACCGTGACCGGGCCGGTCCTCGTGATCCCTTATGAAGAAAACAGCGTCGAGACGACGGTGACCAACGGGCAGGAAGTCCGTCAGGTCAAGCGCGTCACCCGCAATCTCTACCTCTCTCCGAAAAGCCACGACGTCGCGACCGGGATCGAGCCGGAGCGCAAGAAGAAGTCGATCTACGAATCGGTGATCTACGACGCCAGCCTGTCGGGCAAGGCCACGTTCGCCTTGCCGGACGATCTGGCGCGGCGCGGTATCGACGTGGCGAACATGAAGTTCGACCAGGCCGAGCTTCATTTCGGCATCTCGGACGCGCGCGGGCTTCAGAACGACAGCCGCGTCGTCGCCGATGGCAAGACGCTTACCACCAAACCCGGTTCGGGCCTGATGGCGAGCGGAAACTCCGGCTTCTTCAGCTTCGTCGACTGGGACGGCGCGGGAGAGCTGAACGTCGATTGGTCCTATGGCCTGCGCGGCAGCGAGACGCTGAGCCTTGTTCCGCGCGGTGCGGATACGGAATGGACCGTGACGTCGGCCTGGCCGCACCCCAGCTTTTCGGGCAGCTTCCTTCCGGCCACAAGCGACGTGCGCGACGACGGTTTCACCGCGACCTTCGCCGTATCCGATCTTGCGCTGGGCGAAGATCTTTTGTCGCGCGAAAATCCCGGTCCGCCGATCGTGGGCGGGCCCGGTATGGTCATGCCCGCATACGATCGAGGCGGCGGCGGGCCCAGCATGGCCGCATCTGTCGGGCTGGTCGAACCGGTCGATCTCTACAGCCAGATCGACAGGTCGGTGAAATACGGTTTCCTTATCATCGGCTTCACGTTCCTTGCCTTCCTGATGTTCGACATCGTGGCAGGGGCCAGCGTTTCGGCGCCGGAATACCTGCTGACGGGGGCGGGCCTCGTGCTGTTCTTCGTGCTGCTGCTGGCCTTTGCCGAAGTGATCGGTTTTGCCGCCGCCTATGCGGTCGCCAGCATCGCGATCATCGGCCTTGTCACGGCCTACAGCGCCGCGGTGCTGAAAAGCTGGAAGCGGGCCAAGTTCATCGGCGCGCTGCTGGTAGGGCTCTACGCTCTGCTGTTCGTGCTGCTCAGCCTCGAGGCGCTGAGCCTGCTGATCGGATCGGTCCTGCTGTTCTTTGCGCTGGCCGGCACGATGTACGCGACGCGCAACGTGGACTGGCAAGGCATCGGGCGCACTTCGCCCGGGATCGACTGAACCGGCGGTGCAGGGCGTCTATTCGACGTCCTGCACCCGCGGGGTGGACTTGCGTTTCGGCGTGCCGGGAGGTGTCTGACCTTCCTGCGCGCCGTTTCGCATGAAGGGTGCTTCGTAAGTGCCGGCTTCGGGAAATTCGGGAACGTCGGCGCTGGCCTTGCCGCTTTCCACGTCGACCATGGGCCGGGCCGGATAGGGACAGCCGCGCGCAAGGCCGATCCCTTTCAGGAACCCGCGCCGCACCATGGCCGCGTTGACCAGCACGCGCAGGCGGCGTTCCTTGCCCTTGGCGCCCGAAATTTCGCGCACGATCCCGCGAAACGGGATGAGCCCGCCGACGACAGAACCGGCGATGCGCCCGGCGCTGTTCACGCCTTTCTGCAGGTCAGACCGTTCCTGCGGGTCGTCGATGTCCGCGCCCAGCATCAGGTCGATATCGGCAATCGCCTGTTCAAGGTGGTCGCACGAAACCAGTCCGCCTGTCGCATAGGGATCGTTCCCGATGTCGAGCAGCAGCGGGGGCACGTCTTCGCTATCGATATTGAGATCCCGAAGCGGCTGCATCGGGATATCCTCCGCCTTGACGTTGGGATCGACCGGGCTTTGCGCCTGCGCCCCGGCGACGGGGGCAAGCGCAAGCGAAAGGGCAGTCAGCCCCGCAAGTCGGCGAAAGTGTCGCATTGATCCTCGTCTCCGGTCCGCAGACCCTTTTGCAGCCACTGCATGCGTTGCTGGCTGGTGCCGTGTGTGAAGTTGTCGGGCGATACGCGCCCTTTCGTCAGGGCATCGTCGCCGATCGCGCTGGCGGCGCGCAGGCCTTCCTCGATGTCGCCCGGTTCGATCAGCTGCGGGTTCTTGGCCGCCCAGACACCGGCATAGCAATCGGCCTGAAGCTCCATCCGCACCTGAAGCTGGTTCGACTGCGACGGATTGCGCTGCTGCGCCTGGCGGACCATCTGCGATGTCCCGGTCAGCGTCTGGATGTGGTGTCCGTATTCGTGCCCGATGACATAGGCCCGCGCAAAGTCGCCGCCTGCGCCAAGCTGGCGGTCGAGCTGGTCGTAGAAGCTGGTGTCGATGTAGATGCCCTGGTCGGTCGGGCAATAGAACGGCCCCATCGCGGCCTGTGCCGCGCCGCAACCGGACTGGCCGCGCCCGTCATAGAAATTGAGCGTCGGCTGTTCGAACGGGATATTGGCCTGCGCGAACAGCGGTGCCCATGTTTCGTCGAGCGAGGACAGCGCCGAACAGGTTTCGAGGCTATAGGCGTTGACGTTGCAGCTTTCCTCGACCGTACGGCCGCTGGCCTGCGGCGAACCGCCCTGCGTCTGCTGAACCTGGTCGACCACGCCCAGCGTCGTCATCGGGTCGACGCCGAAGAATACGGCGCCCAGAATGGCGATCACGATGGCGCCGCAACCCAGCTTTCCGCCGGTGCCGCCCATCCCACGCTGATCACGAACGCGAATATTCTTGGAAAAATCGTTGAGCCGCATCGTTTGCCCTCCATATAGCGGGCATTAGGGCCCCTGCCTGATAATGCGCAAGGAGATGCGAATGTTCCTTTCCGGTAAAACTGCTCTCGTCACCGGCTCCACCTCCGGCATCGGCCTTGCCTATGCCAAGGCCTTGGCAGCCGAGGGAGCGAACGTCGTCATCAACGGTTTCGGTGATGCCGATGAAATCGAGAAGGAGAGGAAGGACCTTGCCGCAAAGAGCGGGGCCGAGGCGATCTACATCAACACCGACCTGACCACCGCCGCAGGCTGCGAGGAATTGATGCAGGGCGCGTTCGACAAGTTCGGCGCGGTCGACATCCTCATCAACAACGCCGGGATGCAGCATGTCGCCCCGGTCGAGAATTTCCCGGTCGACAAGTGGGACAAGATCATCGCGCTGAACCTCAGTTCCTCGTTCCACACCAGCCGCCTTGCCGTGCCCAAGATGAAGGAAAAGGGCTGGGGCCGGATCATCATGACGGCCAGCGCCCATTCGCTGACCGCATCGCCGTTCAAGGCTGCCTATGTCTCGGCAAAGCACGGGCTGGCGGGCCTGACCAAGACACTCGCGCTGGAACTGGCGCAGGAAAACATCACGGTGAACTGCCTGTCCCCGGGCTATGTCTGGACCCCTCTGGTCGAAGACCAGATCCCCGACACGATGAAGGCCCGCAAGATGAGCCGGGAAGAGGTGATCAACGAGGTCCTGCTGGAACGCGAGCCGACCAAGAAATTCACGCAGCCCGACGATCTGGCCGCACTGGCGCTGTTCCTGTGCCGCGACGTGGCCGACAACATCACCGGGGCGAACATTTCCGCCGACGGCGGCTGGACCGCGCAGTGAGGGAATAAGTAAAAGGCTATGGGGGGCAGGGGCGCATTTCGGGTAATTGCGGTCGGCGCACTCGCGCTGCTGGCCTCCTGTGCCTCCGTTCCCGAGCCGCCACGCGCTCTTGCCCCCGTGCGCGATCTTTCGCCGCTGGAACAGGCGCTTCATGCCCATGTCGCCGAACTTGCATCCGACCGGTACGGCGGGCGCGAGGTCGGGACGAAGGGCGAGAAGCTGACGCTCGATTATCTGCAGACGCAGCTGGCGGCAGCGGGTGTGCAGTCCGGCACGCACGATCCGGGGCACGAGTGGCGCAAGCCCTTTTCGTTCGAGACGCGGCGGGGCAAGCCGGTCGAAACCAACAACCTCATCGGCAGGCTGCCCGGCACCGGCCCGAAATTTGGCGCGGTCCTTCTGGTCGCGCACTGGGATCACCTGGGGCAGGGGCGACTCTGCCGCCGCCGTGGCAGCGACCGCATCTGCAACGGCGCGATCGACAACGCCAGCGGCCTTGCCATGATGATCGAGATCGCGCGCGAACTGGCCAAGGGGCCGAGGCCGGTGCGCGACGTCTATTTCCTTGCCTCTGGCGGGGAGGAGGCCGGTCTGAAAGGCGCCTACGACTTCGCTGCCGATCCGCCGGTGCCGCTCGACAAGTTCGTGGCCGTGTTCAATCTCGATACCGAGGGGGTGGCCCCGCCCGGTGCGCCGGCCGTCGTGCTGGCGGGCCCCCGCACCGAAGGGCTGATGGACCTGATCAGCACCACGGCGGGCGATACCGGGATCAGGCTGGTCGAACCGAACGAGCGCAATCTGGCGTTCCTGAAAAGACAGGACGGCTGGGCCTTTGCCAGCAATGACGTCCCCGCCGTGATCGTCAGCGCCGCCTTTGCCGACGATGCCCGGCTGACCGCCTATCTCGACCGTGATTACCACCGTGCCAGCGACGGGTTGGAGCATGTTGAACTGGGCGCGGCAGCCGACATGGTGGCCTTTCACGTGGCCCTGATTCGCCGCGCGGCCAGCCCCGCGACGCTGCCCCAGGCGGCAAGGGATGAAATTACCGCAAACGCCCCCTAGCGGCGAAGGCGCTTGGTGGTTACATGGGCCGCCACGATTCTCCCTATTACCTCTCGTATCGGCAGGGCCCATGGCACAACGTTTTTCCGCTAGCGACATTCCCCTCGGCCTGACGTTCGACGACGTCCTGCTGCGGCCTGCGGAAAGCTCGCTCGTGCCGTCGATGGCGGACACCCGCACGAAAGTCAGCCGCGAGATTTCGCTGAACATCCCGATCATCTCCAGCGCGATGGATACCGTGACCGAGGCGGAGATGGCCATCGTCATGGCGCAGCTCGGCGGTCTGGGCGTGCTTCACCGCAACCTCACCGTCGAACAGCAGTGCGCTGCGGTCCGGCAGGTAAAGCGGTTCGAAAGCGGCATGGTCGTGAACCCGATCACCATCACGCCCGATGCCACGCTGGGCGAGGCGCGGGCGATCATGCAGGCCAATTCGATCTCCGGCATCCCGGTGGTAGAGGCCAGCGGCAAGCTTTGCGGCATCCTGACCAACCGTGACGTGCGCTTTGCCGTCAATGACAAGCAGCCGGTCAGGGAACTGATGACGGCGGACAACCTCGCCACGGTCAGCGCCGGTATCGATTCCGAAGACGCCCGCCGCCTGCTGCACCAGCGCCGGATCGAAAAGCTGCTGGTCGTCGACGATGCCTACAAGTGCGTGGGCCTGATCACGGTGAAGGACATCGAGAAAGCCGTCCTGCACCCGGATTCGACCAAGGATAGCACAGGCCGCCTGCGCGTCGCTGCCGCATCCACCGTGGGCGACAAGGGCTTCGAACGCACCCAGGCGCTGGTCGACGCCGAAGTCGACGTCGTCGTCATCGATACCGCGCACGGCCACAACAAGGACGTCGCCCGCTCGGTAGAACGCGCCAAGAAGCTGTCGAGCAATATCCAGATCATCGCCGGCAACGTCGCCACGGCAGAGGCGACGAAGGCCCTGATCGACGCGGGCGCGGACGGGATCAAGGTCGGCATCGGCCCCGGTTCGATCTGCACCACGCGCATCGTCGCCGGTGTCGGCGTGCCGCAGTTGACCGCTGTTATGGAGAGCGCCGAGGAAGCCGAAAAGCACGGCGTTCCGGTCATCGCCGATGGCGGCGTCCGTACGTCGGGCGACGCGGCCAAGGCAGTTGCCGCCGGTGCCTCGACCATCATGGTCGGATCCATGCTGGCCGGGACCGAGGAAGCGCCGGGCGAGACGTTCCTGTACCAGGGCCGCGCCTATAAATCCTATCGCGGCATGGGATCGGTCGGCGCGATGGCCCGCGGCAGCGCGGACCGTTACTTCCAGCAGGACGTTAAGGAACAGATGAAGCTCGTCCCCGAGGGTATCGAGGGGCAGGTTCCCTACAAGGGCCCCGCGCGCGACGTCATCCACCAGCTGGTCGGCGGCATCAAGGCGGCGATGGGCTACACGGGCTGTGAAACCATCGAATCGCTGCGCAAGGACGCACAGTTCGTGCGCATCACCAATGCAGGCCTTCGCGAAAGCCACGTCCACGACGTCGCCATCACGCGTGAGGCTCCCAACTACCCGACCAGCGGTAACTGATGTCGCGCAAGGCCGGGACGGACCCGGCGAAACTTGCAACCGACGCGATGATGCTCTGGGCCGAGAGCTGGTTCGTGATCGCCGCGCGCAGCTGGATGATCATGTCGGGTGACCCGCGCGCCCAGCGCGAGGCAAGCCGCATGGTCGAAGAGAAAATGCGCGCCGCGGCCGAATTGTCGTTCATGGCGATGACCGGATCGCTGGGCACCGGCGACAAGGCGGTCGAACGCACGATCAAGCACGTCGGCAAGACCGTCAGCGCAAACCGCCGCCGCCTTTCGAAAGGCAAGTAGCGGTGCGCCCGGCCGCCCGCGTTCAGGCCGCGATCGAGATACTGGACGACATCATCGCCGCCGCGCGCAGCGGCGGGGCAAGTGCCGACCGTATCGTCGCCGACGGGTTGAAGGCGCGGCGCTATGCCGGGTCGAAGGACCGCCGCGCCATCCGCGAAAACATATACGCCGCGATCCGCGCCTGCGGTCCGGTGCCGGCTAGTGGCCGCGCGGCCATGCTGCGCCTTGCCGAAATCGACCCCGCGATCGCCGACCTGTTCGACGGGTCGGACTATGGTCCGCAGGCGATCGGGGACGATGAGGTCGCAGCGATGGGCGGAATCGCGCCCGAATGGCTCGAAATCGCATTATCGCGCAGCGGAATTGCGGGCGCTGCGGCAGCCGCGCTGCTGGACCGCGCGCCGCTCGACGTTCGGGTCAACACGCTGAAGGCGGACCGCGAAACCATCCAACTGCTTGAACAGGGTGAACCTCTGATCGCCGAACAGGGCCTGCGCTTTGCGGCAGGCACGCCGGTCGAAAGATGGGACGCTTTTGCCAGCGGAGAGATCGAGGTCCAGGACGGCGGCAGCCAGCTGGCCTGTTCGGTCGTCGAGGCCAAGGCCGGGGAGACCGTGATCGACTTGTGCGCCGGGGCAGGCGGCAAGACCCTCGCGCTTGCCGCGCAGATGGCGAATGGCGGTACGCTGATCGCCGCCGACACCAACCGCGACCGGCTTTCGCGCCTGGGCCCGCGTGCCGAAAGGGCAGGGGCACAGATCGCGCATACCGTCCTGCTCAATCCCGGACGGGAGATCGAGGCGCTGGCCCAGTGGGAGGGCGGGGCCGATGCCGTCCTGGTCGACGCGCCCTGTTCGGGCACCGGCACCTGGCGCCGCAATCCCGAAGCGCGCTGGCGGCTCAGCGAATCGCAAGTGGCGCGCTATGCCGCGACTCAGCTCGAGATCCTCGAGATCGCGGCCCGGCTGGTCCGGCCCGGCGGGCGGATCGTGTTCATCACCTGCTCGCTCCTCGATGCCGAAGGGGCCGACGTGCTCGATCTTTTCCTTGCGCGGAATCCCCAATTCTCAGCAGGTAATGTCAATCTTTCTGCAGGAAGCTCGCGCGGAAAAGGTTGGCGGCTTGCCCCTCTGGACGATGGTACGGACGGATTTTTCATCGCACGTATAGATTTGGTCTGATAGGCTTCGCGGACTATGGCAGTTGTTAACCAACGATATTCCGCTGCCAGTTCTGAACGGACTACGGAGCTGCTGATGCGCTACACGCCGATCGCCGCCGCGATTTCCCTATTCGTCGCAGTGAGTGCGAGCAGCAGTTTCGGACAGGCACCGCACACCGTAAACCCGCAAGCGGCAGAGCTGATCGCGTCGGGCCGCACCGCGCTCGCCGCCGGCGATCTTGACGCCGCGACCGATCGTTTCGAAGCCGCGCTTGCCGTCGATCCGGCCAGCACGCAGGCCTATCTCGAACTGGCCGAGGTATCCCGCGCCAAGGGGATGCAGGGGCAGGCGATCAAGTATTACCGCGAAGCGCAGGAACGCGATCCGGGCAACCTCGCCGCAATTTCGGGCGAAGGTGCGGCCATGGCCGAAAAGGGCGCCGTCAAGCAGGCAGAGGGCAACCTTGCCAAGTTGCAGTCGATGTGCGGCACCAATTGCGCCGAGGCGGCAGAGCTGGCCTCTGTCATCGCACGCGGTCCGCTGCCCAAGGTGCAGTCGGCAGAGGCGAGCGCCGCCGTCGCGGAACCCGCCGCGCGCAACTAGGTGGCGGTCGGCCCGCTCATAGATGCGGGCGAAACAATTCCAGCACGCGGGTATAGACCGGCCGCTTGAACGGAATGATCAGGTCCGGCAGCAGATCCGCCTGTGTCCAGCGATAGTCATTGAATTCGGCCGGATCGTGGACGCCCAAGTCGATATCGCTGTCCGCGCCGGTAAAGCGCATCAGGAACCACGACTGGCGCTGGCCGATGTACCGGCCGCCCCACAGCTTGCCCTTCAACTCTTCGGGCAAGTCGTAGAACAGCTCTTCTTCCGTGCGCGCGATGATGTCCGCCTTGTCGCGGGCGATGCCGGTTTCCTCGTGCAATTCGCGGTATGCGGCCTCGACCAGGTCCTCGCCCGGATCGACGCCGCCTTGCGGCATCTGCCACCAGTCGCCTTCTTTCGTGTCGATCCGCTTGCCCACGAAAACGCGGCTTTGCGCATTGATGATCATGAGGCCGGCGCAAGGCCTGTAAAGCGCGGGATCGGGTTTCGACATCGAGGCTCCTTGGCTTTGCTGCAGTGCGAAGACACTGCGGTGCAATGCTCGCCTTATCAGGCAGCATAGTTTTTCTGAATTGAAACACGCAAGTTGGAGGCCTAGGTCCGCCCAACGATTTTCGGCTATTCGTGATCGAAGGCCACTGCAAGGATAAGTGAATGGCGTCCGATAAAACAACCGCCCCAGAGGCTGTCGTCGTCCGGTTCGCGGGCGATTCCGGCGATGGGATGCAGCTGACGGGGGGACAGTTCACGCTGTCGACCGCACTTGCCGGTAACGATCTGGCGACATTCCCCGACTTCCCCGCCGAAATTCGCGCGCCGCAGGGTACGCTGTTCGGCGTTTCGGCATTCCAGATCAATTTCGGCTCCACCGCGATCGAAACCGCGGGCGATGCGCCCGACGTGCTGGTCGCGATGAACCCGGCCGCGCTGAAGGTGAACCTTGCCGCGTTGAAGCCGGGCGGGTTGATTATCGCCGACACGGGCGAATTCACGAAGCGCAACCTCGACAAGGCGAAGTACGACACCAATCCGCTGGAAGGCGACGGGCTTGCCAAGTGGGACGTGCTGGCCTTCGACATCAGCGAACTGACGCTTGAGGCGGTGAAGCCTTTTGGCCTCGGCAAGAAGGAAGCCCTGCGCTGCAAGAACATGTGGACGCTGGGCCTTGCGCTGTGGATGTTCGATCGTCCGCGCGCACCGATCCATGACTGGCTGAAGGCCAAGTTCGCCAAGGCACCCGAACTGGCAGAGGCGAACATCGCCGCGCTCGACGCAGGGCACGCCTATGGCGAGACCGCGGAGATTTCCGGCCCGCTCAAGCAGGTCCATGTCGATCCCGTCGCGTCCGAACCGGGCCTTTACCGCACGATCACCGGCGCCGAATCGATCAGCCTCGGCCTTGTCGCTGGCGCCCAGCTGGCCGAACTGCCGATGTTCTTCGGCGGCTATCCGATCACACCGGCGTCGGCCATCCTGCATCACCTTGCCCGCCTCAAGGAATACGACGTCCAGACCTTCCAGGCCGAGGACGAGATCGCCGCGATCTGTTCGGCGATCGGCGCGTCCTATGCCGGACAGCTTGGCGTTACCTCGTCATCGGGTCCGGGCATCGCGCTGAAGGGTGAGGCGATGGGCCTTGCCATCATGACCGAGCTTCCGCTCGTCATCGTGAACTCGCAGCGTGGCGGCCCCTCGACCGGCCTGCCGACCAAGACCGAGCAGTCGGATCTTTACCAGGCGGTCTATGGCCGCAACGGCGATGCGCCGATGCCGGTGATCGCCGCGCGCAGCCCCGCCGACGCGTTCGAATGCGCGATCGAGGCGTGCCGCATCGCGGTTCAGTACATGACCCCGGTCATGCTGTTGACCGACGGTTATATCGCCAACGCGGCAGAGCCGTGGAAGGTGCCGAACCCTGCGGACTACGAGCCGTTCCCGGCCAAGTTCCTGACCGAGAAGAACGCGAAGAACGCAGAAGGGGAGGACGAACTTCTTCCCTTCGCGCGTGACGAGAAGGGCGCACGTCCGTGGATCAAGCCGGGCACACCGGGCCTGATGCACCGCATTGGCGGGATCGAGAAGGCGCAAGGGACCGGTCACATCGACTATTCGCCCGCCAACCACCAGGCGATGACCGACGCCCGCAAGGACAAGGTCGATGGCATCGCCGATTCCATTCCGCCGCAGGACGTCTGCCTCGGCAACGAGAGCGGCAAGCTCGTCCTCGTCGGCTGGGGTTCGACATACGGCCCCATCCACCAGGCGGTGCGCCGTGCGCGCAAGCGCGGGCTGGATGTCAGCCACGTCCACGTCCGCAACGTCTGGCCGCTGCCGAAGAACCTGGGTGACCTGCTCAAGGGCTTTGACAAGGTGCTGGTCCCCGAAATGAACACGGGCCAGTTCAAGACCGTGCTGCGCGACCAGTATCTCGTCGATGCGCAGCCGCTGACCAAGACCAGCGGTCAGCCGTTCGCCATTGCCGAGATCGAGGACGCGATCTGCGACGCGCTTGGCGAACCGCGCCCGTCGCAGATCGGCGGCGAAGTCGAAGTAAACGATAACCAGCTTCCGAGCCCGGAAGCGGCCAATCCCTGAGGTCCGCGAACAATGAACGACATGACTCCTGTGCAGACCACGCTCAAGGACTGGGAAACCGATCAGGAGGTGCGCTGGTGCCCCGGTTGCGGTGACTACGCCATCCTGAAGGCCGTGCAGCGCACGCTGCCGCAGCTGAACGCCGATCCGGCCAAGACTGTCTTCGTATCGGGCATCGGCTGTTCCAGCCGTTTCCCCTATTACGTCGAAAGCTATGGCTTCCACACGATCCACGGCCGCGCGCCCGCGTTCGTCACCGGCATCAAGCTGGCGAACCCGGAACTCGACGTGTGGATGGTGACGGGCGATGGCGACGGCATGTCCATCGGCGGCAACCACACGATGCACATCCTGCGCCGTAACATCGACGTGCAGATCCTGCTGTTCAACAACGAAATCTACGGCCTGACCAAGGGCCAGTATTCGCCGACCAGCCGCCAGGGCACGAAGAGCCCGTCGGCCCCCGGTGGATCGATCGACCGCCCGGCACAGCCCTGCGCTTTCGCGCTGGGTTCGGGTGCGCGTTTCGTGGCGCGCGGATTCGACGTGTCGAAGAACCTGCCCGACGTGCTGAAGGCGGCCCATGCCCACAAGGGCGCGGCTTTCGTCGAGATTTTCCAGAACTGCATCGTCTACAACAAGGACGTGTTCAACGACTTCGCCGCGCCCAAGGGTGCCGAAGACCAGCAGCTCTGGCTCGAAGACGGGCAGCCGATGCTGTTCGCAAAAGGCACGAAGGGGCTTGCCCGCGATGTCGAGAACATGACCCTGAAGGTCGTGGACGTCGCAGACGGCGACTGGGAAGCTGCGGGCGTCATGGTTCACGACGTGAAGAACCGTACGCTGGCCCACATGCTGGTCGAACTGCCGTTCGGTCCGTTCCCGATGGCGCTTGGCGTGATCTACGATGATCCGCGTCCCGCCTATGACGCCGTAGTGGCAGAGGAAATGGCCAAGGCCCGCACGGCAAGGGCTTCCAATCTCGGCTCGCTGCTGGCCAAGGGCCAGACGTGGACAGTTGACGGGACCGCGCAAGACCCCATCTGACGGGGCATGAGCACACTCTTCACCCCGTTCACCATTCGGGGCCTGACCTTGCCCAACCGCATCGTCATGGCCCCGATGACCCGCAACTTTTCCGACAACGGCGTGCCCACCGCCGACATGGCGGAATACTATCGCAAGCGCGCAGAGGGCGAGGTCGGCCTGATCCTGTCCGAAGGCACGGTCATCGACCGGCCCGAGGCGCGCAATGATGCGGGCATTCCCTTCTTTCACGGGAAAGAGGCGCTGGCCGGCTGGAAGAACGTGGTGGACACCGTCCACGAAGCGGGCGGCCTGTTCGCGCCGCAGATCTGGCACACCGGCCTTGTCCGCGCCCAGTTCCCCGACAAGCCGCGTCCCGGTACGCCCGAAGGTCCGTCCGGCCTGTATAAGCCTGGCGAACCTTATGGCCAGGCGATGAGCCGTAACGACGTCATCGACACCATCGACGCCTTTGTCGATGCCTGCCGGTCGGCGGTCGAAATCGGCTGCGACGCGATCGAACTGCACGGCGCGCATGGTTACCTGATCGACCAGTTCTTCTGGGACGGCACCAACCAGCGCGATGACGAATGGGGCGGCGCGACACTGGCCGACCGCACCCGGTTTGCCACCGACATCGTCTCTGCCGTCCGCAAGGCGATCGGCGACACGCCGCTGTCGCTTCGCATCAGCCAGTGGAGCCAGCAGGACTACGAACGCCGCCTTGCCACGACGCCCGATGCACTGGCCGCGTGGACGCAGCCGCTGGTCGATGCGGGCGCGGACCTGCTGCATTGTTCGCAGCGCCGATTCTGGGAACCGGAGTTTCCGGAAATCGACGGCGAGAAGGGCCTGAACCTTGCAGGCTGGGTCAAGAAGCTGACCGGCGCTGCCACGATCTCGGTCGGTTCGGTCAGCCTTTCGCAGGACTTCTTCGGTGCTTTCGCGGGTCAGGAAACCGACGCGACGCCCGATCTCGGCGACCTCGAGGAACGGCTGGACCGCGAAGAGTTCGATCTTATCGCCGTAGGCCGCGCCCTGATCGCCAACCCGTACTGGGCAAAACGCGTGCGCGAAGGCGAGATCGCCAAGCTCGACGGATACAAGACGGAGATGCTGGGCGAACTGGTCTGATCCATCCGGCCCGATGACGAAGAGGGGAGCCTGCCACGTGCCGGCTCCCCTTTTTGTTATCCGTTGCCGCCTGCGCGCTTTGCCTGCATGAGGCGGGCCGATGGATAATCTTACACATAGCCTCGTCGGCGCGCTGCTGGGGCAGGCGGGTCTCAAACGCCGTACAGGCCTTGCCATGCCCGCGCTGATCTTCGGGGCCAACTTGCCCGATATCGACGCGGGCTGCGTCGTTTATGGCATAGAGAGCCTCGCCATGCGGCGCGGGCTGACCCATGGGCCGGTCGCCTGGGTCGTCCTGCCGCTGCTGCTTGCCGGGTTCCTGTGGTGGTTCGACCGCTGGCAGACGAAACGCGGGACGCGGCCCGAAGGCCGGCTGCCGGTGCGGTTCGGATGGCTTTACCTGTTGTCCTTCATCGCCTGCCTGTCGCACCCCGCGCTCGACTGGATGAACACCTATGGCATCCGCTTGCTTGAACCGTTTTCGAGCCGCTGGTTCTATGGCGACACGCTGTTCATCATCGATGTGTGGGTCTGGGCGGCGATGATCCTTGCCTTCGTCGTGTCGCGCCGGATCGAAAAACGCGGTACCGGCAACTGGCGAAGGCCTGCGCTGCTGGGGCTGGTCGCGGTGCTGGCCTATATCAATTTCAACATGGTCACGACCGCCACGGCCCGCGCACAGACGCCGCAGCGCGACGCGATTGCCAGCCCGGTGCCTTTCGCGTTCTGGCAACGCGACATGATTATCGAGGTCGATGGCCCGATCTATCGCGGCAAGGCGACGCAGCGCTGGACGCTGGGGCAGGGGCTGGTGGGGGAGCCCGAAGTGCTGACCGACAAGCCTGCCTGCGTCCACCCGCTGCAATTGCCGATGTTCGCGCCCGATGATGCCGCCCTGCGCGCTTTCCTGTTCTGGTCGCGCGTCCCTTATGTCGAGCGGGAGGAGCGCGATGGCCGCATGGTCGACGTGCTGAAGGACGCGCGCTACGGCGGGGCCACCGGCGGGCGTTTCGAAACGATCGTCGACGTGCCGGCAGAGGCGGAGGAATGCTACTTCGAATAAGCCGCGTCGGCTGCCCTCGCCGCGGGCCGTTGCAGCAAGGCGGCGGCGGTAAAAGCCCAGGCCGCACCGCCCAGCCATCCTGCCATCGCATCGCTGGGCCAGTGCACGCCCAGCCACACGCGGCTCCACGCGATGGCCATGCTGGCGATCATTGCAACGCCGATCAGCGTCAGGCGCACCGATTGCCGCGACGACAGCGTGGCAAAGGCCAGCGCCATCGCGATGTAGACGACCGCCGAATTGAACGAATGACCCGAGGGGAAACTTGCGCCGCCCGCTTCGGTCAGGTGCGGCACGATTTCGGGCCGGGCACGGCCGACCAGTTGCTTGATCCCGCTGTTGACCAGCCAGCCGGCCACCACCGTCGCGGCAAACAGCGCGGCTTCGCGCCTCAGCCGCAGGAACAGGAGCGCGATCACCGCGCCTAGTGCGAACAGGTTGCGCAGCAGCACACCGCCCAGCGCAGTCACGTCACGCACCATTTCCAGCAACTTTTCCGGCCCGCGCGGCACGATGCCGTCCGCGCCGCGCCAGAACATCAGGCCGAAGCGGTCGATCGCCTGCGTATTACCGGTCTGGACCGCCACGGCGATAGCGGCAAAGCCGAGCCAGAAGAGCAGCGCGAGGGCCAAGGCCTTGCGCTTGTCGATACGCCAGCCGCGTTCGGGCAGGACGACTGTCTGTTGGGGAACCGTCATCTATCGGGAACCCACGGACGCCGCGCCCCGTTCCCGAAGAGAGCGTGCGCGTGCCAAGGGACCTGCGCGCATGATCCATGGGAGAATGAATGACCGCCCCCCGCATCGTCTGGTTTCGCCGCGACCTTCGCCTGTCCGATCATCCCGCGCTGTGCGCCGCGGCTGCCGATGGGCCGGTCATCCCGGTCTATGTGCTGGATGATGATGGGCCGGGCCATCACGCCATGGGCGGCGCGTCGCGATGGTGGCTCCACTATTCGCTGAAATCGCTGGATGCCTCGCTGGGTCGGCATCGGTCGAAGCTGATCCTGCGGCGCGGCGATGCGGCGAAGGAAATCGCGAAGCTGGTGGAGGAAACCGGCGCGTGCGAGGTCCACGCGATCCGGCATTACGAACCGTGGTGGCGCAAGGCGCAGGGCAAGCTGGCGAAAGAGGTCGAGCTTTGCCTGCACGACGGCAATTACCTCTTGCCGCCCGGTACGGTGACGACGGGATCGGGCGACCCGTACAAGATCTACACTCCGTTCGCGAAAGCGGCGCGCCAGTGCCTGCCCGCGCGCGAAGTGCTGGACGAACCATCGCTTTCCAACCCCGACAACTGGCCCGAATCCGACAAGTTGTCGGACTGGGACCTGCTGCCGACGAAGCCCGATTGGGCTGGCGGTATCGAAAAGGCGTGGGACGTGGGCGAAAAGGCCGCGCATGACCGGCTGGAGGACTGGACCGACCACGTGAAGGATTACGAGGATGACCGGAACCTGCCCTCGGTCGACGGGTCGTCCCGCCTGTCGCCGCACCTGCATTTCGGGGAGATTTCGCCGACGCAGGTCTGGGACCGGCTATCGCGGCATACGGGAGCCGGGGCCGATACCTATCGCGGCGAACTTCTGTGGCGTGACTATGCCCAGAACGTCATCTGCCAGTTTCCCGATTATCCCACGCAGTCCTACCGCGATTACGACAATTCGCTGTGGCGCAATCCCAACCGGGGCCACCTGATAGAGGAAGATCTGAAGGCCTGGCAGAAGGGGCGGACGGGTTACCCCATCGTCGATGCCGGAATGCGGCAGTTGTGGGCGACGGGCTGGATGCACAACCGCGTCCGCATGATCGCGGCGAGCTTTCTGGTAAAGCACCTGCTGATCGACTGGCGGCATGGCGAGGAATGGTACTGGGACACGCTGGTCGATGCCGACTATGGCAACAACGGCGTCAACTGGCAGTGGATTTCGGGCACCGGCGTCGACAGCAACATGTTTTCGCGGATCATGGCCCCGCTGAGCCAGTCGGAGAAGTTCGACGCGGCTGCCTATATCCGCGAATGGGTGCCCGAACTGGCCGACCTGTCCGATGACCAGATCCACGACCCCGACGACGAACATCGGCCCAAGGACTATCCCGAGAAACTGATCGGCCACAGGGAAGCGCGCGAGCGGGCGCTGGCTGCTTATAAAGAGATGAAGTCGGGCGGTTGAAAGGCGGCGCGTCGCGTCGCATAGATGACCCCGATGGGACAGGGTAACACACGCGGGCGGCATCTCCTCGACGGCGGCTTTCGCTTTGGCGACGGCGGCGGACCGATTGCCCGGCTTGTCGCGGGCGGTGTCGAAAAGGTTGTCGAGCGGATCGACGCTGGCCTTGAAAGCGGGCGGATTGAGGCGCGCTTGCCCGACGGGTCCACGCGCGTCGTCGGCGGGCGTCGACCCGGTTTCGACGCGCGCATCCACATTCGCGACTGGCGCGCCATCGTGCGGCTGTTTACCGGCGGTTCGGTAGGCTGGTACCGCGCATGGGAAGCGGGCGAATGGGACAGCCCCGACCCCGTGCCGATCTTCGCCCTGTTCATGAAGAATGCCGACGGGCTCGGCTCGGTCGGCCGCGCCAAGGGGCCATGGCGCCTGGCCTCGCGCCTTGCGCACTGGCTCAATCGCAATACGATCAACGGGGCCAAGGCCAACATCTCGGCCCACTACGACCTCGGCAACGATTTCTACGCCGCGTGGCTGGACCCGACGCTGTGCTATTCCAGCGCGATCTTCGCCGGCACCCAGATCCCGTTGGAACAGGCGCAGCAGGCCAAGGTCCGCGCATTGGCCGACCGGCTGGACCTGTCGGAGAAATCGCGCGTACTGGAGATCGGGTGCGGCTGGGGTTACCTGGCCCGGACGATGGCGACCGATTATGGCGCGGATGTCACCGCGATCAGCCTGTCGGACGAACAGCTTGCCTATGCGCGCGAAGCCAATGCCGCCGATACCCGCAAGGTCGATTTCCGGCATCAGGACTACCGCGACACGGCGGGCAGCTACGACGCCATCGCCAGTGTCGAGATGGTGGAGGCGCTGGGCCGCGAATACTGGCCGACTTACATGGATTGCATCGCCCGCAACCTGAAGCCCGGAGGGCGCGCGGCGATACAGTTCATCTCCATCCGCGACGACCTTTTCGAAGCCTATGCCGCCTCGGCCGATTTCATTCAGGCGTTCATCTTCCCCGGCGGTCTGCTGATCCGCACCAGCGAGTTTCGGCAGTTGGCGGAAGAACGGGGCTTGTCATGGCAGGACCAGGCGGACTTCGGGCTGGACTATGCCGAAACGCTGAAGCTGTGGCGCGACGCGTTCGACCGCGCGGCAGCAGAGGGGAAACTGCCGCGCGGTTTCGATGACCGCTTCGTGGGGCTCTGGCGGTTCTACCTGATGTATTGCGAAGGCGGTTTTCGCGGCGGCGGGATCGACGTTCACCAGGTCACTCTGGTGAAGAACCCCTGACCCCCGCCTACGCGAAAATACGGATCAGACCCGGCGCGCCGAGGCGTTGCGATACCGGCTGACGATGTCGTCGTAGACGATCGGGCTGAGCAAGTTCTGGAAGGCGCAACCGACAAGGTTGTTCTGCCACCAGATCACTTCGCACTGCAGCGCGGCAAGGCCCGGCAGTTTGAGCCAGCACAGCGTGCCGACGGCAAGGCGATTGACGCATTGGGCGGAAAAGCCGCCTAGCGAGAGGTCCTGCACTTCGCTTGAAAAGCCGTGTCCGCCAGCCGGGCGCAGCGTCACCGGGATGGTGAGCTGAAGGCGCGGCGAGCTGCGATCTTCCTGCGACGCCTTGAAGTAGCGGTCGGAGAGGAAAAATTCGGTCATGGCACATGTTCCCTTGCAAAAGAGACGCTCCACCAAGGGGAGCAACCATAGCCGATTACGCGGTTGCGGGACTCGGCCGTTCCTGAGTTCGGCCAATATGCCCTGAACGCGGTTAGCGCGGGGTTCCTAAACGCGGTTAACGGAAACTATATCGCCGTTAGGAAGCTCTTCACCAAGCATGTTTGCAATGAACTGCGCCACATCTTCGGGCGGTTTGACAGTCGCCGGGTCCTCTCCGGGATAGGCACGGGCGCGCATTTCGGTGCGGGTCGCGCCGGGATCGACCAGCACGGTGCGGATGCGGCTGGTGTTGGCGTTTTCCAGGGCGTAGCTCTGCAGAAGACTGTCGAAAGCGGCCTTCGTCACGCCGTATCCGGCCCAGTAGGCGCGGGGGTTCGCACCCACCTTGCTGGTCAGGCCCACGACCTTGCCGCCTTGTGCATTCTTCAGCATCGGATGGAACGCGGCGAGCAAGGTTTGTGTCGCCAGCACGTTAACCGTGAGTGCGTTGCTGAACGCCTTGGCATCGAGGTCCTGGACCGGCGTATGGGGCAGAAAGACCGCCGCATTGATGACCAGAATGTCGAGCGCGTCCCAGCGTCCGGCGATCGCGGTGGCGAGTCGCGCGACCGAGTCGGGCTCTGCCAGGTCCATCGGCGCGATCGTCGCGCTGCCGCCCGCCTTGTGGATCGCTTCTTCCACCTGTTCCAGCTTGCGGTCGTCCCGCGCGGTCAGGATCACGTGCGCGCCGCGTGCGCCCAGTTCGATGGCGGTGGCGGCTCCGATGCCCTTGCTGGCCCCGGTGACGAGCGCATGCTTGCCCGCAAGGGGCTTGTCGCCAGTACTTTCAGGCATCACGCAGCCTTTTCGCCGAGCAGGGGAAGCTGCGGGGTCTCACGCTCCGACAGGTCGGTCAGGCGCGTGGGATAGTCGCCGGTGAAGCAGGCATCGCAATACTTGGGGCACTTGGACTTGCGCCCATCTTCGCCCACGGCGCGGTACAGGCCGTCGATCGACACGAAGGCAAGGCTGTCGGCCTGGATGAATTCGCGCATCGCTTCCACGTCCATGCGGGCGGCGAGCAGCTTGGAGCGTTCCGGCGTGTCGACGCCGTAGAAGCAGGAATGCATCGTCGGCGGGCTGGCGATGCGCATGTGCACTTCGGTGGCGCCGGCTTCGCGCATCATCTGCACGATCTTCAACGACGTGGTGCCGCGCACGATGGAATCGTCGATAAGGACGATACGCTTGCCTTCGACCAGCGCGCGGTTGGCATTGTGCTTGCGCGCGACAGAAGTCGTCCGCTGACCGTCGGAAGGCTGAATGAAAGTGCGCCCGACATAGTGTGATCGGATGATGCCCAGTTCGAAGGGAACACCCGATTCCTGCGCATAGCCGATGGCGGCAGGCACGCCCGAATCGGGCACGGGGATGACGATGTCGGCGTCGGCCGGGCTTTCGATGGCGAGCTGCGCACCGATTTCCTTGCGGACCGAATAGACCGAGCGGCCCCCGCTGATCGAATCGGGACGGCTGAAATAGACGTGTTCGAAAATGCACGGGCGCGATGCCGGGGTGCCGAACGGGCGGTGGCTGCGCACCGAACCGTCGAAGTCGACCTCGATCAGTTCGCCCGGCTCGACCTCTCGAACGAAATCTGCGCCGACGATGTCGAGGGCGACCGTTTCGCTGGCAAAGACGGTTGCGCCCTTGCAATCGCCTTCGTCGATCCGGCCCATGACCAGCGGACGGATGCCCAGCGGGTCGCGGCAGGCCACCATCCCGTCGTTCGTCATCACGATCAGCGAATAGGCACCTTCGACAAGGCGCAGCGCGTCGACGAAACGGTCCAGCATCGTGGGATAACGGCTGGTGGCGACGAGGTGGATGATCACCTCGGTATCGCTGGTCGACTGGAAGATCGCGCCCTTGCGGACGAGGTCGGCGCGAAGGTGCATCGCGTTCGAGATGTTGCCGTTGTGCGCGATGGCGAAACCGCCGCTGGCAAGATCGGCGTAGAGCGGCTGCACGTTGCGCAGGCCCGAACCGCCGGTGGTGGAATAGCGCACGTGGCCCGCGGCCATTTCGCCGGGCAGTTCGGCCATCGCCTCGCCGGTGGAGAAATTCTCGGCAACGTGGCCCATGCCGCGGCGGGTGAAGAACTCGGTCCCGTCGAAGCTGGTGATGCCGGCTGCTTCCTGGCCGCGGTGCTGCAGCGCGTGGAGGCCCAGCGCCGTGACCGCCGCCGCGTCGCGCGCGCCGATGACGCCGAAAACGCCGCACTCTTCGCGCAGCTTGTCACCATCCGCGTCGATGAAGGGATGGAGGCCGAAATCCGTAGACGCCATGCGTTTAATGTTCCGCTGTATTGCCGCAGTATTGCCTGGGTGTGGCTGCGCGCAGGCCCTAGCAGAAAGGCCCCGTCGCGTCACCCGCGCCTTTGCCGATGTTTCATCCCGATTACAACCGCCGATCTGAGGCAGATGGCAGACTGTTGCCGTCAGGCGATCGGCGCCGTCAAAGCTTGCCAGCCGGGGAACCGCCGCCTAGTCATCCGGGTTCATGGCCCAACGGGGGTTCATGGAAAAGTCATGGGCGGGGCTGCACCGGGTGTGCGGGCAATCCGCCCCCATAACAGGCAGAAATCCGAACTTGTTTCTCTCTCCTTTCGAATGGACCATCGCCAAGCGCTACATGCTGCCGGGGCGGGGTGAGGCGTTTATCGCCATGGTCGCAGGGATCAGCCTTGCGGCCGTCATGCTGGGCGTTGCCGCTCTTGTCATCGTGATGAGCGTGATGAACGGCTTTCGCGCCGAACTGCTGGACAAGATCGTGGGGCTGAACGGCCACGCGGTGATCCAGGCCTATGGCGGACGGCTGAACGACTGGGAAAACGTGCTTGAGGAAGTTCGCCAGACACCCGGCGTGACAGATGCGTCCCCGCTGATCGAACAGCCGCTGCTGGGCACTTACGAGGGCCGGGTCGAGGCGGTTCTGGTGCGCGGGTCGACGCAGAAGTCGATCGAGGAGCTGAAAGAAAAGACGGTCCTTGGCAATGTCGACCTGCTGCAGCCCGATGCGGGCCGCGTGGCAATCGGTTCGCGCCTTGCCCAGAACCTTGGCATTCGAATCGGGGACGTCATCACCGTCATCAATCCGCAGGGGCGCACGACACCGTTCGGCACCGTCCCGCGCGAGATCGGATATGAAGTCGCCGCCATCTTCGAGATCGGGATCTACGATTACGACAACGCCTATGTCGTCATGCCGATTGAGGACGCGCAAACGCTGATGCTGATGGGCGATACCATCGGCATGATCGAGGTCATGACCGAAGACCCCGATACCGTGGGCGAAACGCTGGCCCCGCTGGCGCAGAAACTGGCGGGAAGAGCGGTCGTCAACGACTGGAAGACGATCAATGCGTCCTTGTTCGAGGCGTTGGCGGTAGAGCGGGTGGCGATGTTCGTCGTCCTGTCGATCATCGTGCTGGTCGCGGTGTTCAACATCCTGTCCAGCCTGATCATGCTGGTCCGCGCCAAGACACGGGACATCGCGATCATGCGCACGATGGGCGCGACGCGGCGGTCCATCCTCAAGATATTCGTGACGGCAGGCTTCCTGATCGGCGCACTGGGCACGATCGCGGGCCTGATACTGGGCTTCGTCGCGCTGGAATTCCGGCAGTCGGTGGTGAGGCTGGTCGAACTGCTGACGGGTCAGGAACTGTGGGATCCGTCGATCCGCTTCCTGTCCGAACTGCCCGCGCGGACCGATCCGGGCGAGGTGTTCGTCATCGTCGGAATGGCGCTGGTGCTGTCATTCCTTGCCACGCTCTACCCCGCGCTGAAGGCGGCGAGCACCGATCCCGTGCAGGTGCTGCGCTATGAGTGAGAACGCGAACATGACCCCCGTGGTCGAACTGAAGCAGCTGACCCGTTCTTTCACGCAGGGCGGCGTGACCATCGATGTCCTGCGCGGGATCGACCTTACCATCATGCCCGGAGAGATCGTGGCGCTGCTCGGCCCATCGGGGTCGGGCAAGTCGACGATGCTGCAGGCGGTCGGCCTGCTCGAAGGCGGCTTTGGCGGTGAGATCGCGATCTGCGGCAAGCAGGCGGAGAAATCGAACGGCGATGCCCGTACCGCGCTGCGCCGCGATCACCTGGGCTTCGTCTATCAGTTCCACCACCTGCTGCCCGATTTCGACGCGAGCGAGAATGTCGTCTTGCCGCAGCTTGTCGCAGGCGTGCCGCGCGCCGATGCGGAGGCGAGGGCAGAGGAGCTGCTCTCCGCGCTCGGCCTCGGCCACCGGCTGACGCACCGGCCCAGCCAGCTTTCGGGCGGCGAACAGCAGCGCGTTGCCGTTGCCCGCGCCCTTGCGAACAAGCCGCAGCTGGTGCTGGCGGACGAACCCACCGGCAACCTGGACGAAGTGACAAGCGACCGCGTGCTGGAGGAATTCCTGCGCCTCGTTCGCGGACAGGGCAGCTCTGCGCTGATCGCGACACACAATGAACGCCTCGCTGCACGCATGGACAGGGTTGTGCGCCTGCACGAAGGTGTGCTGTCCTGACCTCCTGAAGAGAGGAGGTCCGACATGATCCTTTCCGCCGTACTGGCAATCCTGCTTCAGGCCGCTGCCGCGCCGGAGGCACCGCCCGAACCGTCGCCGCCTGCCTGTTCGACAGACCGCCATGGCGAGTTCGACTTCTGGGTGGGAGAGTGGGATGTCTATCGATTCGGGACCGACACCAAGGTCGCCCAAAGCCGTATCGAACGCATGCATTCGGGCTGCGCCATTCGCGAAACGTGGATGCCGTTGAAAGGCGATGGCGGGTCGAGCCTGTCCAATTTCGAGCCAGCCACCGGCCTGTGGCACCAGACCTGGATCGGCGCGGCGCCGGGGCGGGTGGAGTTCCAGGGCGGTTCTCCGGCAGAGGGCACGATGGTCCTCACCGGATGGTGGCGCAACGTTGCGGGGCCGGAAAAACACGGCTGGATCCGCATGACCTATACCGTTGGGCCCGACGGTTCGGTGCGTCAGCATGGCGAATTATCAACCGATCACGGCCTGAAGTGGAAAACGGCCTTCGATTTTGCCTATCGCGCGAAAAAGTGACATTTTCATCCCGATTTTCGGGAAATGACGCCGCCGCCGTGCGTTGATGACATGAAGAATAAAACGGACGTGAAAGGGGCCACACATGAGCGAGCATCCGTCAACCATTCAGAGCGAACCTTACGACCCTTCCGAAAAGGAATGGGAAGATCACGCAACGCTTCACCGCCGCGAAGACGGTGTCGAAAGCAACATGCTGCGCGGGCTGAACATCATCCGCGACGGCACTTTTGCCGAAATGATCGCCTTCGTGATGAGCCTTCCGGAAAAGGACCGCGCAGGTCTCGTCATCCAGAAGTCGGGCGACCGCACGTTTCACCTGGGCGAGATCGAGGCGCTTTCCCGCCGCGAGGATTTTCCCAAGGGCTGAACCTGTGTTCCGACGGGACGCCCCGGCGGAGCGACAAAACCGGGGATACCCCTGTTGAAACGGCCCGCCTTGCGCTCGCGCTTGGCGGGCCGTTTGGTTAGTTTCCAAGGATGGCCTTCGCTCCCTTCGTCCCGCTTCGCGTCTTTTCCAGTTTCACGATGCTGGAAGGTGCGATCGATCCGAAGAAACTGGCAAAGCTGGCCAAGGATCGCGGCTATCCCGCCATCGCCATCTGCGACCGCAACGGGCTCTATGGCTCCATCGCATTTGCCGGAGCGGCGAAGGACCTCGGCGTTCAGCCGATCGTCGGCACGTTCCTGGCCGTAAAGCGCCCCAATCGCGACGCGATCGACTGGATCGCGCTCTACGCGCAGGACGAGAGCGGGTGGAACAACTTGTGCCACCTCGTTTCCAAGGCGCATCTGGAACGCCCGTTGCACCTCGACCCGCATGTCGAGATGGAGGCGCTCGAAGGCCATACCGACAGCCTGATCTGCCTGACGGGCGCGGGTGAGGGGGCGCTGGCCCGCCTTTACGCCGCCGGACAGAATGACGAGGCCGCGGCCTATGCCGACAAGCTTCAGGCCCTGTTCCCCGAACGCCTCTATGTCGAGATCGCCCGTACGGGTGCGGAGAACGAGGCGGAGAGCGAAGAGGCCCTGATCGATCTGGCCTATGCGCGGGCCCTGCCGCTGGTCGGCACGAACCCGGCGCAATTCGACGAGGCGAGCTTTCACCCCGCGCACGATGCCATGCTGTGCATCGCGAACTCGACCTACATCGACACCGTTGATCGCCCGCGCGCACCCGCCGATGCCTGGGTGAAACCGGCCGACATGATGGCGCAGATTTTCGAAGACCTGCCCGAGGCGCTGGCCAACACCCTTGTCGTGGCGCAGCGCTGTGCCGTCATGCCGCCCTATCGCAAGCCGATCCTGCCCAGCCTTGCCGGCGACCTTGAGGGTGAGGCCCGGATGATTACCGAGGACGCGAAGCGCGGCCTTGAAAAGCGGCTTGAACCTTATGGCGAGATGGATCCGGAGGAACGGCAGAAGTATTTCGACCGCCTGAAGTTCGAGATCGACATCATCGTCGGCATGGGTTTTCCCGGTTACTTCCTGATCGTTGCCGACTTCATCAAATGGGCCAAGGACAACGGTATTCCCGTGGGGCCGGGCCGTGGTTCGGGTGCAGGTTCTCTGGTCGCCTGGGCGCTGACGATCACCGATCTCGATCCGCTGCGGCTTGGCCTGCTGTTCGAACGTTTCCTCAATCCCGAACGCGTGTCGATGCCCGACTTCGACATCGACTTCTGCGAAACCCGGCGCGGCGAGGTGATCCGTTACGTCCAGAAGAAATACGGCCACGATCACGTCGCGCAGATCATCACCTTCGGCAAGATGAAGGCCCGCGCCGTGCTGCGCGATTGCGGCCGCATCCTGCAGATGAGCTATGGCCACGTCGACCGGCTGACCAAGATGGTGCCGAACCTTCCGGCGGACCCGTGGACACTGGACCGCGCGCTCAACGGTATTGCCGAGTTCGCGGGCGAGTATAAACGCGACCCCGAAGTGCGCCGGTTGCTGGACCTTGCGATGCAGCTCGAAGGCCTGCCGCGCAATTCGTCCACCCACGCGGCGGGCGTGGTGATCGGCGATCGTCCGCTGTCGCAGCTCGTCCCGCTCTACCGCGATCCGCGTTCGGACATGCCTGTCACGCAGTTCGACATGAAGCATGTCGAATCGAGCGGCCTGGTGAAGTTCGACTTCCTCGGCCTCAAAACGCTGTCGGTGCTGCGCAAGGCGGTGGACCTGTTGAAGCGGCGCGGGATCGAGATCGATCTCGATGGTCTGCCGTGGGACGACGCGGGCGTGTTCCAGCTTTTGAAGCAGGGCAACACCGTCGGCGTGTTCCAGCTGGAATCGGAAGGCATGCGACGCACGCTGGCCGCGGTGAAGCCGACGCGGTTCGAGGACATCATCGCGCTCGTCTCGCTCTATCGTCCCGGCCCGATGGACAACATCCCCCTGTTCGGTCAGCGCAAGAACGGACAGGCGGAAATCGAATATCCGCACCCCAAGCTCGAAGGCATCCTGGCCGAGACTTACGGCATCTTCGTCTATCAGGAACAGGTCATGCAGGCCGCGCAGATCCTGGCCGGATACTCGCTCGGCGATGCAGACTTGCTGCGCCGCGCGATGGGCAAGAAAGTCCAGGCCGAAATGGATGCGCAGCGCCAGCGTTTCGTCGAGGGTTGCAAGGAAGTCAGCCAGATCGACGCGAAAAAGGCGAACGAGCTGTTCGACTTGATCGACAAGTTCGCAGGCTATGGATTCAACAAGTCGCACGCCGCTGCCTATGCGCTGCTCGCCTATCAGACCGCGTGGCTGAAGGCGCATTACCCGCACGAATTCTACGCGGCGTCGATGTGCTTCGACATGCACCAGTCGGAAAAGCTGTCGGTCTTCGTCGACGACATGCGCCGCTATCCGGGCGGCGGGCTGGAGTGTGCAGGCCCCGACATCAACATGAGCGAGGCCGAATTCACCGTCGAGCCGACGGACGAGGGGCACCGCGTGCGCTATGCGCTGGCGGGTATTCGCAATGTCGGCGAAAAGGCGATGGACGCCATCGTCGCCGAACGCGAGACACGCGGCAAGTTCGAGAGTCTGAAAGACATGTTCGAGCGGCTGCCCGCTGGGTCGATGAACCGCCGACAGCTCGAAGGGCTGGCCTGTGCGGGCGCGCTCGACAGTCTTGAGCCCAATCGCGCCAAGGTCATCGCCAATGCCGACATGCTGCTGGCCGTCGCCGATGCCGCGGTGCGCGAGAAGGAAAGCGGGCAGGCGGGCCTGTTCGGGGGCGAGGAACACGCCGCCGCCGACTTGCGCCTGGTCGAGGCACCGGCATGGCCGCGCAAGGAGCAGATGGAGAAGGAGCGCGAGAACTTCGGCTTCTACTTCGCGGCTCACCCCGTCAGCCAGTGGCGCGCCGTCGCCAGCGCGCAGGGTGCACGGTCCTTCGCCAGCCTTATGGCCAGCGGGTCAGAAGGCGGGGCGGGCGGACGCACGAACGCGGTCATGGCCGTGCTGGTCGAAGGGGCGAACAAGCGCCAGACCCGCAAGGGCAAGGACTTCGTCATGGGCGACTTCTCCGACCAGTCGGGGCAGTTCAGCGCATCGTGCTTTGAAGAAAGCCTGGTCGACAGTTTCCGCGAATGGGCGAAATCGGGCGAATGCGTCCTTCTTAACGTCGAGCTCGATCGACCCAGCGCCGACGAGCCGCCACGCGTCACCGTGCGCGGGGCAAGGGCGCTTTCGGCGGTGAAGGGTTCGGCGCGCATGGAACTGCGCCTGACGGTCGACCGGATCGACGCGCTGCCCGAACTGGCGCTGGCCCTGCCGCGCTCTGCCGAGGCGAACGGCGAAGTGATCGCCCGCCTTCTGCTGGGCGAAGGGCGAGAGGCGCGAATGCTGCTGGGCCGCGATTTTGCGCTCGACGGCGAACTGGTTGACCGAATTGCGGAAATTGCCGGGGTTACGGAGACCGCACTATCGGCAAAGTCGGTAAAAGCCTTACGGCTGGTTGCATAAGAACAGAGCGAAGTATGTAAACATACTCGCAATGTGAGTACTTTTAACTCTATTGCTCGACAGCAATCGATTGTATAAACTTGGTCTTGTAGAAAATAAGTCAGGGCTGGATTCAAACATCCTTCCCCTGATGAAGGATGGCGTCAGGTTTTTTGCGACAATCGGTTCTTCGCTAATCCTGCCTTGTCCAGACCAGATCGGGCCAGTCGCCCAACCCGTCTATCCTCCAGCGCCGGTTCGGCCGGTCGGGATGCGCGAAGGCGGGTTGTTGTGACAAGCCCTGCGATTTCTGACCCCGGCCAGCGTCCCCCCACTCTTGCGCGGCCGGGGTCAGAAACCCCTTACTTGCCGCGGCCTGTTCAATAGTCCGAAACGTCGCCTTCCAGCCAGGCTCGGTCCTCGCTGTCCTGATATGCTTCGTCCATTTCCTGCGCCATCTTGTTCATTTCGCCATGCATTTTCAGCGCGTCTTTCTGCATCTGGGGCAGGTTCTTCATGACTGTCCCCGAATTCTGCATCTGGACTTTTGCGCTGTCATAGGCCCGGCCCTGAAGCGTGGAATGGACCAGTTCGTTGAACGCGTTTTCGGTGATCTGCGTACCCACGCTGGCCGCTGCGCCATCGCTGGGTGCGGCGCGGTCGCATGCGGTCACCACCTGGATCGCATCGGAACGCGCCTGGAGCACCGATGCCTTGCACGATATCCGCGCGTGCGAACCCGATGCCTGATAGCGCACGACGCCGTCTTTCCGGCTGATCACCTTGACGTCGAGCGTGCCGAACGGGCCTGCGCCCGCCGGGATCGGCGCGCCGGTCAGTTTCTGCGATACTTCTGCCGGTGACAGGGAATAAAGCGGGCCGTTGGCGGGATCGACCCGCTCCATCGTGCCGAAGTTCATTTCGGGCGCGAAAAAGACGCTGAGACCCACAGCGACGACCACCGTGCCGCCGATCAACATTTCCTTCATGGCATGTATTCCCCTGATCTATCAGGAAAATACTTATGCGAGACTTGCTTGCCGCTTGGTAAACCACACCCGGTCGTCACAGAAGCCGCAGTTGCCCGTCCACCGGCGGCGGGGTGAAGGCGGAACAATCCAGTTCCAGCCGGCGTTGCGGCAGGCCCGAACGTTTCACGGCAAGCGCGAAGCGTTGGCGGAACAGGTCGGCCCAGGCCCCGGTTGGGCGGAATCGGGAATGAAAGCCCGGATCGTTGTCCCGCCCGCCGCGCATTTCCTGCACCATGGCCATGACCTTACCCGCGCGGTCGGGGAAATGCGTGTCCAGCCATTCGCGGAACAGCGGCGCGACTTCGTGCGGCAGGCGCAGCATGATCCAGTTCGCCGCGCGCACGCCCGCCTTGGCCGCCTCGGCCACGATCGCTTCCATGTGATGATCGGTGATCGCGGGGATGATCGGCGAAATCATGCAATGCGTCGGCACCCCGGCCTCGACCAGCCGGGCCAGCGCATCGACGCGGCGGGCGGGGGAGGAGGCTCGCGGTTCGAGAATTCCCGAAAGGCGTGGATCGAGGCTGGTGACCGAAATGCTGACGGCGACGAGCTGGTGCTTCGCCAGTTCCGACAGGAGATCGAGATCGCGCAGCACCCGTGCCGATTTAGTCGTGATGGCGACGGGATGCTTTGCCTCAAGACAGACTTCGAGTATTTCGCGGGTGATGCCGTACTTGCCTTCTATCGGCTGGTACGGATCGGTATTCGTGCCCATCGCCATGATTTCGGGCGCGTATCCGGGTTTCGCGAACGTGCGGCGCAAAATCTTTGCTGCGTCGGGCTTGGCGAACAGTTTCGTCTCGAAATCGAGCCCCGGCGACAGGTCGTGATAGGCGTGGGTGGGCCGCGCAAAGCAATAGATGCAGCCGTGTTCACACCCGCGATAGGCATTGACCGACCGGTCGAACGGGATGTCGGGCGATTTGTTGAAGGTGAGAACGGCGCGGGGGTGTTCTTCGGTCACCGTCGTGCGCAGCTTTGGCGCGGGGCCGTCTATCGCCTCCGCCTCGTCCAGCCAGTCGCCATCCGCCTCACGCGCGGCGAGGTTGAATCGGTGCGACAGCGCGCCCGATTGCGCACCGCGCCCGCGCGGTCCGGGGGGTGTCGGCATGGCAAGAACGTAACAAGAACAAATGCGGCGTGCAATGATTCGGATCGCGTCTCGTAATCACGCACGCGAAACCGCCCGATCATTCCACACGGCTTGCAAAGCGGTAACCTTTGCGGCCTAAACGGGCGGCATGGAGACGATGGGACCGTTCAGCTTTACTGTCCGCGAGGAACAGGTGGTCGCAGCTATGAAGCGCCTTATGCTGGCGCGCGCGTGGAAAGGGCCTATCCGCTGGATATTGATCCTGATCGCGGCACTTCTGGCGCTGCTGGTCGTGCTGGATTTCTTGATGACGGGCGAAGTGTCGAAACAGGCGCTGGCGTTCATGGTCGCGGTGCCGGTCGCGTTGGCCATCGTCTATTTCTGGATCGCGCCGATGATGGGGCGCCGCCAGTACCGGCAGAGCGCGGCGCTACGTGCCGAGAGCACTATCGCGTGGGATGACGAGGCCGTGATGTTCAGCGGCGAACGCGGCTATGCGCGGCTGCCGTTGGCAGAATTCCATCGCTTTGCCGTCAGCCCAGACATGCTGATGCTCTACCAGACCGAGATGTACTTCAATCTCGTGCCTCTGACCGCACTGGGCGATGCGGCGGGTGATCTGGTCGCGAAGCTGGAGGCAGCGGGCGTAAAGCGTGTCTGATCCCGTTTCGGGCTCAGCTTATTTCTCGCGCAATCTGGGCATCAGTTCCACGAAATTGCATGGCCGGTTCCGGCTGTCGAGCTGTTCGGCAAGGATACCGTCCCAACCGTCCTTCACCGCGCCGTTCGATCCGGGCAGGGCGAAGATGTACGTGCCGCGCGCGACGACCGCGCAGGCGCGCGACTGGACGGTGCTGGTCCCGATGGATTGAAAGCTGACATATCGGAACAGTTCGCCGAACCCCGGTATTTCGCGCGTCTTCACGCGGTCCAGCGCCTCTGGCGTGACGTCGCGGCCGGTCAGCCCCGTGCCGCCGGTGGTGACGACCGCGTCGACGTTCTCGTCCTCGATCCATGCGTGAAGCTGCGCGACGATGCGGTCGGCATCGTCTTTCATGATCGTGCGGTCGATCAGGGTGTGCCCGGCATTGTGGATGCGATCGGCCAGGATGTCGCCGCTGGTGTCGTCATCGGGCGTGCGCGTGTCCGATACCGTCATCAGCGCGATGCGGATGGGTTTGAACTTGCGGCTTTCGTCGATGGCCATTTGCCGTCCTTCTTAACGTTTCAGCCTGGACAGGACCGGCTTGCCGTGCTGCGCAACCGCGCCTGCGCCGGTGGGCGAGGGGAAAGTCGGCCAAAGGTTCTGCGCCAGGGCCTGCTGCACATCCTCGTTCGCGCCTTCCTGGCGGCGGTACATCAGGTAGTTCTTGGTCACGATCGCGACATAGGCGCGCGTTTCCCAGTAGGGGATCGATTCCATGTAGAGCAGCGGGTCGCCGTAATCCTTCACTTCGCTGTTCCACCGGGTGATCGGCGAAAGCCCGGCGTTGTAGGCCGCCATAATCTTGGGCAGCAGCCCCTGCGTCCCGCCGCTGTCGCGCAGCATTTCAAGGTTGCGCTGGCCAAAGCTCATGTTCGTGGACGGGTCCTTCAGGTCCACGGCTTCGGCGTTCATGCCCAGCGAGGGGGCGTGCTGGCGCACGGTGATCGGCGTGATCTGCATCAGGCCGACGGCGCTGGCGGGGCTCACCGCCTCTGCCTGGAAGTTCGATTCCTGCAAGGTGTGGGCATAGGCAAGAGCCGGATCGACGCGCCAGCCTTCGCGCGGGGCCCACTTGGTCACCGGATAGCGGGTGGCCGGATCGGGCTTTGCCCCGCGCGGCGCGTTGTAGGCCATGTATAGCTGCGTTCCGGGCAGGCCCAGTTCGCGGGCCAGTCGCGACAGGCTGTCGTATTCGCGTGGATCGCCGATGCGGGCCTGATGACGCAGGACTTCGTCGGCAAGACCTTCGCGCCCGATTTCGACCAGCGCGATCGCGGTGCGCACGTTTTCCTCGCCCGAAAGGGCGCGCCAATCGGCGGACGAAAACTTCTGTCCCACCGTGTGGCGCGGCGCGTCCATGCCAAGCTGTTCGGCCGCGATCATGCCGTAAAGCGTTTCGGAATAGCCTGCCGCCGCGCGCAGTGCGGGATCGGCCAGTTCGGGTTGACGGCAACGGGTATAGGCGCGCGCGGCCCAGTAATAGGACGCGGCGCGCAGTTCTTCATTCGCGGCGCTGCGCGATGCCTTGTCGAACCCGTCGGCGGCAAGCGCGCAGTCGCCAAGCCGCCATGCCGACAGCCCTGCGACCCACCATCCTTCGCCCACCCATGCGCCGCTGCCGCCGCTGGCGACGGTGCGGGCCATGGCGAGGGCGGCCCGATCGTTGTTCTCAATGTAATAGGACCATGCGACGCGCTGCCGCCATTCGGCACGGGCCTGCGGCGAAAGCGTGCTGTCGATCCCGTCAAGAAGCAGGCGTGCACCGGACGGATCGTCATTCTTGATGCGATCGAGGATCGCGTTCGACACTTCGGCCGGCATAGAGGCATCGCCGGCTGAGCGCGGCAGGATACGCTTGGTCGGGCTACGCAGCGAAACCAGTCGCTGCGTTCCGGGAAGGGCGGGGCGATCTTCCAGTCCGCGCTTGATCGCAAGTCGGCCGATCTGTCCGGCCTGCGGCAGGTCGCGGCCCATCGAAAGCCAGTTGTTCAGCGCGTCCAACTCTATCTTCGGGCTGTTCGGGTGAAGGTAGTATTCGGCCAGCGCAAGCTGCTTAAGGCTGTCATTCGGGCGGGCGGCCAGCATCTGTTCGACCGCAGTCCAGTTTTCCGCGTCGATCTGGGCGAAGACGCCCGAATAGAACGCGCGGTCCTGTCCCGAAAGCTGGCTGGGGATGCCCGCGCCGCGCGAGGAAGACAGGTCCGCGCTATTGGCAAGGGCAGGGGTGGCCGCAACCGATGCGGCCGTGACCGAGAGCGCGAGGAGGAGCGAGCGCAACCGGAAAGGAGGGTTCGAACGCGTTTTTGCCATGACCGACCCTTTGTGAGGTGACTTCGGTAAAGATCGCCTGAACGCGCAAAAACGCGAACGGCCCCATCATGACGACGATGAATCGCAGGTCCGAACCCGTCAAGAGTCGGAAATGAAGGCAAGCCAGCGTTGCCAGAAAATCCTTTTATATCCGGTCCTTGCAGCCATTTGGTCGAGTGGATAAGCGGCAATCAGCGGAATTTGGCGTTCTCCGACCCCAAGGAATCCCGTGCCGTCGCGCGCGAATTCGTCGGGCGAGAGCAGGGTAAGCGCCTCACGAGACAGGACGAGCAGACGCTCCGGTGCGACGAGTGACACGTGGTGGCGCAGCACCGCGCCCATTCCCGCCGCGGCAAGGCCTTCCCAGTCGGCCGCGGGCGTGCGCCGGGGCAGGGCGGAGGCACGGTATATCGCTTGCGGTTCATAACCCATCGCCCGTTCGATCGCGTCCATCAGCTGGCCATCGGGGCCGGACAGCAGAAGATCGCGGTCGGTTTCCTCCGGCTCTGCCACGATCACCATCAGCGGCGGGCGCGAAGCCCCGCGCGGCGGCACGCGGCGAACGGCGGGCGCGTTGTCGAGCGACGCATCGGACAGCCACCACCCGGCGAAATCGTCCAGGCGATGCGGCCAGCCGTCCTTCTTGTCTTCCAGCCTTTCCTGCTCGGGCGCAGTCGGCCCCAGCGGCTTGGGCGGGGGTGGAGGCGGCATCTTGGGTATCGTGGGGGCGGAGGGATTCGCCTTTTCCTCCGCTTCGGCAAGCCAGTCGCGCGGTTCGTCCGCGAACGCCATGTCCACGCCCGCATCCTGCCAGAAGGCGTCCAATGCATCGTACATCGTGCGCAATTCGTGGGCGCGAAGGTCGGGTCGGTCGCTGTTCAAGCGGGTGGCTTTCCGGTCAATAAAGTTTGGTTCGGCAGTCAAGACTGATCGAAGCATCAGTCTTGACCTTCGGCGCTGCAGCAATCAAGTGCTTGTCTGTGAAGAGGGACAAACAGGAAGACAAGGGGTACCTGGAGAGATGAGCGAACGCGAATCGATGCCGTATGATGTCGTCGTCGTTGGCGGCGGCGTGGCAGGCCTTTCGGCGGCAATCCGCCTGAAACAGGTAAACCCCGAGGTCGAAGTCTGCATCCTGGAAAAAGGGTCGGAGATCGGCGCGCACATTCTTTCCGGTGCCGTCGTCGACCCGCGCGCGCTGGATGAACTGTTCCCCGACTGGCGCGATGAAGGCTGTCCGATGGCCGAAACGCCGGTGACGGACAACCTTCACTGGGTCCTGACGCGCGGCAAGAAGTATTCGCTGCCGCACATCGCGATGCCGCCGCTTTTGTCGAACGACGGCAATTACACCGGGTCGCTGGGCAACCTGTGCCGCTGGCTGGCCGAAAAGGCCGAGGAAATGGGGATCGAGATTTTCCCCGGCTTCCCCGCTGCCGAAGTGCTTTATAACGAAGACGGTTCGGTCAAGGGCGTGGCCACCGGCGACATGGGCGTCGCCGCAGACGGCAGCCACAAGGGCGATTATCAGCCGGGCATGGAACTGCACGGCAAGTACACGCTGTTCGCCGAAGGCGCGCGTGGTTCGCTGACCAAGGAGCTGAAGGCGAAGTTCGACCTTGAGGCCGATTGCCAGCCGCAGGTCTATGGCCTTGGCATGAAGGAACTGTGGGACATCGATCCCGAACTGCACGTTCCCGGCCGCGTCATTCACACGCAGGGCTGGCCGCTTTCCGAGAGCGAAAGTTGGGGCGGCGGGTTCCTCTACCACCAGGCGAACGGGCAGGTTGCGCTCGGTTTCGTCGTCGCGCTCGATTACAAGAATCCGTGGGTCTATCCTTTCGAGGAATTCCAGCGCTGGAAGCAGCACCCCGAGATTCGCAAGATCCTCGAAGGCGGCAAGCGCGTGGCCTATGGCGCGCGCGCCATCAACGAAGGCGGCTGGCAGTCGGTGCCGAAACTGGGCTTCCCCGGCGGCGCGCTGATCGGCTGTGCGGCGGGCTTCGTCAACGTGCCCCGCATCAAGGGCAGCCATACCGCGATGAAGTCCGGCATGCTCGCCGCCGAAGCGATTGCAGAGGCGATCGCCGCAGGCCGCGCGAATGACGAGGTCGCCGAATACGAAGCGAATCTGCGCGAAAGCTGGATCGCGGACGAGCTGAAAAAGGTGAAGAACGCGGAACCCGCTGTCGCCAAGTTCGGCGGCGCGCTGGGCACGATCCTTGCCGGTGCCGACATGTGGATGCGCACATTGAAGATCGGGCTGCCGATCACGATGGGCCACCATGCCGACTACGAAAGCACGGGCCGCGCGGATCTTTACAAGAAGATCGAATATCCCAAGCCCGACGGCAAGATCAGCTTCGACCGGTTGTCCTCGGTGTTCCTGTCGAACACCAACCACGAGGAAGACCAGCCTTGTCACCTGAAGCTGAAGGACCCGTCGATCCCGGTCGAGTTGAACTTGCCGGTCTATGGCGGCCCGTCACAGCGGTACTGCCCGGCGGGCGTGTACGAGTTCACCGGCGTGGAAGAGGGCGAGCCCAAGTTCGTCATCAACGCCCAGAACTGCGTCCACTGCAAGACCTGCGATATCAAGGACCCGAAGCAGAACATCGTCTGGACCACGCCCGAAGGCGGCGGCGGGCCGAACTATCCGAACATGTGAGGTGGACTGAATGGTGAACTCTATCATCGTGGCGCTGGGAGCGGTGGTGATGGGGTTCGGCTATGGCTACTTCCTGATTGGCTTTGTCTGGCTGCTATGCGGTTGGTGGTGGAAGTCACTCAACATTTGGCGGGCGGCATTCATTCTGTTTGCGTTTTACATCTGCGGGCTGATCTTTTTCCTGGTGCTTGCGCTCACGATTGATCTGTTTCCAGATTGGCGGTCATTCGTGCAGGTTCTGGCGATCGTCTGGTGCATTGCCATGGGTTTCACGGCGTTCTCGGTTGTTAACAAGCATCGCATCTCGTCGCGAAAGAATGTGATGCCTGCTAGCTGAGATCGAATGGGATACTCCGAAACCGCCTACGCCAAGATCAACCTCGCGCTGCATGTCCGCAGGCGGCGAGACGATGGGTATCACGAGCTTGAAACGCTTTTCGCATTCGTCGACGACGGCGACAGGCTGACTGCGAGGCATGCGGACGAAGACAAGATCACCGTCTCCGGCCAATTCGCGGGCACGCTCGACAATCCGTTCGACAACATTCTCGCCCACACGCTGACCAAGTTTCCGCGAGGGGAGGGGTGGCATGTCCATCTTGAAAAGAACCTGCCGGTCGCGGCAGGGCTCGGCGGCGGTTCTGCCGATGCGGGCGCGCTGATTCGCATGATCGCAGAGGCGCAGTCGGTGCCGACCGACGTGATGACCCGCGCCGCGGCGCTGGGCGCAGACGTTCCGGCCTGCATCTGGTCCGACACGCGGATCGGGACGGGCACCGGCACCGACCTTGCCAAAGTTGAGAACGACCTGAAGGGCATGGCCGTCCTGCTGGTCAATCCGCGCGTTCCGGTGCCCACCGGCCCCGTATTCAAGGCGTGGAGCGAGAGCGGGGGCGAGGATCTTGGCCCCATGCCCACCGGTTCCGCTCGCCAGATCGCGCTGGAAGGGCGCAACGATCTGGAACAGCCTGCGATCTCGACCTGTCCCGAAATTGCCGATGTTCTGGATCGTCTGAAGGCGACCGACCCGTGGCTTGCCCGCATGTCGGGATCGGGTGCCACCTGTTTCGCGTTGTATGAGGAAACGGAGCACCGCGACCGGGCGGCGAAAGCGATCGCCGATCATGAACCCGGCTGGTGGCAGATGAGCGGAGTATTGCGTTGAGTTTCACACCATACCGCCGGATCGGTGAACCCCAGTCCGGCAGCATCAGGCCCGGCGGAATAGTCCTCGTCTCCGATCACGCCAGCAACGCGGTGCCCGACGACATCGAACTGGGCGTCAGTGCCGCAACGATGGAAAGCCACATCGCCGTCGACATCGGGGTCGAGGGCGTTGCCGAGCGCCTGGCCCGCCGCCACGACATTCCCGCCTTCCTCGCCACGGTCAGCCGGCTTGTCGTCGATCTCCACCGCGAGGAAGACCACCCCGCGCTTATCCCGGAGGAAAGCGACGGCAAGCTTATCGTCGGCAACATCGGGGCGGACCGGGAAATGCGGCTGGGCCGGTTCTATCGCCCCTATCACGATGCGATGGAACGCTGGCTGGATGCCGCACAGCCGCGTCTTGTCATTTCGCTGCACAGCTTCACGCCCAGCCTTGAAAGCAAGCCCGGCGAGGAACGCCCCTGGGAAGTCGGCCTGCTCTACAACACCAATAGCGAACCGGCGCGCCACGCGATCAACCTGTTCGCAGCCCAAGGGCTGACCGTGGGGGACAACGAACCCTATTCGGGCAAGCAGCTCAACGCGACGATGAACCGCCACGCAGAGGCGAAGGGCCGCGACTATCTCGCCATCGAGGTTCGCAACGACCAGATCGCGACAGAGGCGGGGCAGGCGCGCTGGGCCGCCCTGATCGCCGACGTGGCGCAGCGCACCGTCCTCGCGCTCGGATAACAATTAGGAGATATGGGCCTAACCTGCTAGGAGGCCCGCGCTGACGTCGAAATTTGCGACGGACTTCGGTATTTGACGACCGCCGGCCCGCCTTTGCGGACGGCGCAAACCAGACGACGACTTCCTTTCATTGGACGGCCTTACGCATACCGCGCTGCATGTCGTAGCGCGGCTACCCAACGTTCTTGAAAGGAACGATCATGTCAAAGACTGGCACCGTTAAGTTTTTCAACGCCGACAAGGGCTACGGCTTCATTCAGCCCGACGACGGTTCGGACGACAGCTTCGTCCACATCACCGCCGTTCAGGGTGCAGGCATGCAGTCGCTCGATAAGGGCCAGCGCCTGAACTACGAAGTCGAGCAGGGCCGCAATGGCAAGGCCAGCGCAGTGAACCTGTCGGCTGCTGACTGACAAACCATCTTTCCCCGTGCCTTCGGAGGGTCGGTGCGGGGAAAGGTGACTGCGGGCTTTGCGACCGGCCGGTAACGGCAACCGCGAACGCCCGCAGAAGGCTTGCCTGCTTCGCCCCGCAAGACGGGGCGACAGGCGAGTTGATCTCCGGTTGATCCGGCAATCTCGCTCTCGCCTAAATGGCGCGGAGTTCGAAAGATGCCGATCGACATCGGCTTTGCCGGGACCATTTCCAGTTAAATCCAAGTCGATCAGTCGGAAGGGCATGGACCATCCGGCTATAATCGGCGTGCGCGTTACGGTTTATCCCGACCCGCAAGGCTTGAACCTGTCATGCCGGACCGGCAATGTCGGCCCATGATTACTCGTCTCAAATGCGTGCTTCTTGGCGCATCCCTGTTCGTTTCGGGTTGCGCGGCAAACGTCCCGATGGCGCAAACCGCAAGTCCCTGGATCGATGCGGGCGAATTGCGTGAAATCCAGATGGCCGGAGGGGCGACGGACCCCGTGGTCAGGGGTGTCTGGCGCAGTCGTGGTTATGGACGGCTTCTCAGGATCGATGAGGACGGCGTCGACCAGTTCGAAATGGGCGACAGCTGTTACCTGCCGCCGCAGGCTGATGGCGCGAAGACCGAAATGGATTCGGTTGGCTATCGCTTCTTTCGAATGATGCCCGGCGGACAGGCCGCAATCTTTCAGCTCTTGCGCGGGGACACCAATGTTGTGTTCGACCGGCTCGACGCCTTGCCCGAAAACTGTACGGAACACCCGGCGTCCGATCCCCGCTCTGTCGCCGATGCTTTTCTCGACATTTTCGAGACGCACTACGCCTTTTTCGACCGTCGGCCTCCGGGTCATGAAGAACGGGCCCGGCGCGTTCGCGAGGCGATGCATCCTGACATGTCGGAGGCAGAACTGTGGGATGCATTGGCTGCTTACATGGATGGCTTGTCGGACAGCCATACCAAGCTGATTGGCCAGGTCGATGGAGAGCGCCGCCGGGTTCAGGACGGCCAAGGCGTGACATTGCCCCGCATGCGCAATGCAGAGGGCGGAGAAATGCAATGGCTGATCGGCTTGCTCGAACAATCTGTCGCAGGGCTTGGCGATACGGCCCATCATACCGGTAACGACAGGATCATCTGGGGCCTGATCGACGGGCGGGTTGGCTATCTCCAGGTGTTTCAGATGGGCGGGTTCACCGACCGAGAGGACTTTGGCAGCGATGCCTGGGCCGAGGCGGAGATGGCCGAATTCAACCGGATCATGGACGAGGCATTTCGTGCCTTTGAAGGCGCCGATGCCGTCATTCTTGACCTGTCGAACAACCGGGGCGGCTGGGACAGGGTGGCAAAGGCCCTGGCCGGACGCTTCACGGACGAGGCCTATACCGGTTTCACGACGCAGGCGCACGGATCGGGTCTGGACCCTTTCCCCAACCGGATCGAACCGTCGGACGGCCCCCGTTTCACCGGGCGCGTCTTCGTTTTGACCAGCGACGTCACGGTCAGCGGCGGGGAGATCGCTACCCTGGTTCTTCGCCAGAATCCCAACGTGACGCAAATCGGTAAGCGGACCCGTGGCGCCTTTTCGACACCTTTGGCCAAGCGCCTCCCGAACGGTTGGCTGCTCGAAGTGTCGAACGAGGTGTTCGCGGCCCCGGACGGCACGGTCTATGAAGAGATGGGCCTGACGCCGCAGATCGAAATGGAGGTTTATCCCGCAGATGATCCGGTATCGGGCCATTGGCGCGCGGTCGAATCGGTGGCCGAACTGGCTTCCGGCTCCTGACGGGACGCCCACTCGCGCTTACTGGACGTCACCGGAAAAGGCGATTTCCTGAAGCCGTTCGCGGGTCTGTTCGAACATCACGTCGACGTCGACTTCTTCGCCGCTTTCAAGGCGCTGCGAAATCATCGTCACGGGGTAGAGCACGATCGAGGTGCCCGGCCAGTTCAGCGCGGGCACGCGGCCGTATTCGTCATCGATCGTCACCCAGTCGAGCATGAGTTCATCGGCCAGCGCATCGCCCATCGCGATGCCAAGGGCCTGCAGTTTCCAGGTATCGTCCGCGCCTACCCAAGCATGTGCAAGGTTGGCCCGGATCACCGCGAGCTTCGCGTCGGTGTCCTCGTAATTTTCTTCAGCCTTGTCGCTGAAGTGACCCATGATCCACGATCGCGACTCTTCGAGCCACTCTCGCTCCGGGTCTTCAAGCCGGTAGCGGGGTAAGTCGTCCATCAGGGCTGAGCATAGCACGGGGTGGGGTGCGGATGAAATCGGTGCTATCCACAAGGCGAAAAGGCGCGTCCGGCCTGCCCAAAAGGCCCGAAAAACCTAGACAGCCGCGCGTGCAACGCTAGGGAGCGCCTCGAAAGACTTCATCGGAGTTCTATACCATGCCCGCCTATCGTTCACGCACATCGACCCACGGCCGCAACATGGCCGGCGCACGCGGTCTCTGGCGCGCAACCGGCATGAAGGATGGCGACTTCGGCAAACCGATCATCGCCATCGCCAATTCCTTCACCCAGTTCGTGCCCGGCCACGTTCACCTCAAGGACCTGGGCCAGCTGGTCGCGCGCGAGATCGAGGCGGTGGGCGGCGTCGCGAAAGAGTTCAACACGATCGCCGTCGACGATGGCATCGCGATGGGCCACGACGGCATGCTCTATTCGCTGCCCAGCCGCGACCTGATCGCCGACAGCGTCGAATTCATGGTCAACGCCCACTGCGCCGATGCGATCGTGTGCATATCGAACTGCGACAAGATCACGCCCGGCATGCTGATGGCGGCATTGCGCCTGAATATTCCGGTCGTGTTCGTGTCGGGCGGCCCGATGGAAGCGGGCAAGGTCGTGCTGAACGGCAAGGAAAAGGCGCTCGATCTCGTCGATGCGATGGTCGCTGCCGCCGATGACCGCGTTTCGGATGAGGACGTGGCCGCGATCGAACGGTCGGCCTGCCCGACTTGCGGTTCGTGCTCGGGCATGTTCACGGCGAACTCGATGAACTGCCTGACAGAGGCGCTGGGCCTTTCGCTGCCGGGCAACGGTTCGATGCTGGCGACCCATGCCGACCGCGAAAAGCTGTTTCTCGAGGCGGGCCGCACCGCCGTCGACCTTTGCAAGAAGTATTACGAGGAAGAGGACGAGAGCGTGTTGCCGCGCAATGTCGCCAGCTTCGCCGCGTTCGAAAACGCGATGAGCCTGGATATTGCGATGGGCGGTTCCACCAACACCGTGCTCCACCTGCTGGCCGCCGCGCATGAGGGCGAGGTCGATTTCACCATGGCCGACATCGACCGGTTGAGCCGGAAGGTGCCCTGCCTGTCGAAAGTCGCCCCGGCCAAGTCCGACGTCCACATGGAAGACGTCCACCGCGCAGGCGGCATCATGGCCATCCTGGGCGAGCTGGACCGTGCTGGCCTGATCAACGCCGATTGCCCCACCGTGCACAGCCGCACGCTGGGCGAGGCGCTGGAACGTTGGGACGTTGCGCGCACCACTTCGGACAGCGTGCGCGAATTCTATGCCGCGGCCCCCGGCGGGGTGCCGACGCAGACCGCGTTCAGCCAGAACCGCCGCTGGAAGGAAATCGACACCGACCGCGTCGGCGGCGTTATCCGCAATGCCGAAAACGCGTTCAGCAAGGACGGCGGGCTTGCCGTGCTTTACGGCAACATCGCGCGTGACGGCTGTATCGTGAAGACGGCTGGCGTCGATGAAAGCATCCTGACCTTTACCGGTCCGGCCAAGGTCTATGAAAGCCAGGAAGCGGCCGTTGTCGCGATCCTGGGCGACCAGGTGAAGGCGGGCGACGTCGTCGTCATCCGTTACGAAGGACCGCGCGGCGGACCGGGCATGCAGGAAATGCTCTATCCGACCAGCTACCTCAAATCGAAGGGCCTTGGCGCGGCCTGCGCGCTCATCACCGACGGGCGTTTTTCGGGCGGCACCAGCGGGCTTTCCATCGGCCATGCCTCACCCGAGGCAGCCGAAGGCGGCGCGATCGGGCTGATCGAGGAAGGCGACATGGTCGAGATCGACATTCCCAATCGCACGATCAACGTCGCGGTTTCGGACGAAGTGCTTGCCGAACGCCGCGCTGAAATGGAGGCCAAGGGTGATGCGGCATGGGCCCCGTCGCACCCGCGCCCGCGCAAGGTTTCGACCGCGCTGAAGGCCTATGCCGCCATGGCGACAAGCGCGGCACGCGGCGCAGTGCGCGATCTTTCGGCCATAACCCGCGCTCGTTGAACCCATGCTCGCGCCCGATCAGGTCCTGACCGCCGCGCAGATGGTGTCGGCGGAAGAACGGCTGATGGCTGCCGGTACGGACGTGCATGAACTGATGCAACGGGCAGGGCGCGGCGCGGCGGAATATGTCTGGCGCATGGCGGCGAACGCGCCGGTCACGGTGCTGTGCGGTCCGGGTAACAATGGCGGCGACGGATACGTCATTGCCGAAGCGATCCGCGAGCGTGGCGGTCCGGTCCAGGTTGTCGCGGCGTTCGAACCGGGAACGGATGCGGCAAAGCGGGCGGCATCGCTTTACGGCGGGCCGGTGATCGCAGCGCGGGACGCACAAGGGTCCATCTTCGTCGACTGCCTTTTCGGCACCGGTCTGGCCCGCGCCTTGTCCGACGACCTGACCGAAATGCTCTGCGATCTGGCATCGCGCCACGACCGCTCCATCGCGATCGACATGCCCAGCGGGATCGAGAGTAACAGCGGCGCTCTGCTTGCCGGTCGGCTGCCTCACTATGCGCTGTGCATCGCGCTCGGCGCGTGGAAGCAGGCCCATTTCCTGATGCCCGCGATGGCGTCATGGGACATGGCCCGATTGGTCGATATCGGGGCGGACAGGGAAGAGGGCGGGGCCACCGCGATCGGGAAACCGGCGTTATCGCGGCCTGCGCCCGATGCGCACAAGTATCGCCGCGGGCTGGTGGCCGTGGTCGGCGGGTCCATGCCCGGTGCCGCATTGCTGGCGAGCAAGGCCGCCGGTCATGCGGGCGCGGGTTATGTGAAGCTGCTTTCCCAGCACAAGATCGCCAATGCGCCTGCCGATCTCGTCACGATGAAGGCCCCGGGCGATGTGTCGTTCGGCAAGGCCGCGGGCGATGATCGCGTGTCGGCGATCCTCGTCGGCCCCGGTCTTGGCCGCGATGCCAGGGCGAGCGAGCGACTGGGGCAGGCGCTTTCGCTGGACCGCCCGACCGTGATCGATGCCGACGGGCTGACCATGCTGCGCAAGGCGATGCTGAAAGGGCGTGACAGCGCCGCGATCCTGACCCCGCACGAAGGGGAACTCGCCACGCTGGAGAAACTGTTCGGCCTTGATGGCAGCGCGGCAAAGCCTGAGCGGGCGAGGGCGCTGGCCAGGGCAGCGAATGCGGTCGTCATCGCCAAGGGCCCGGACACGGTGATCGCTGCGCCCGATGGGCGTACAGCGTTCGCGGGCAAGGCGTCGAGCTGGCTTTCGGTCGCCGGTACGGGCGACGTGCTGGCGGGCGTTACCGCGTCGCGGCTTGCCGTGACGGGCGATGCCTGGCGCGCCGCAAACGAAGGGGTCTGGCTTCATGGTGAGGCGGCCCGTCTGTCCGGCGCCGCATTCACGGCAGGCGAACTGGCCGACACCATCCGAAAAGCACTGGAAACCTGTCTGTGAGCGAGCCTGAAACCATCCTGCGTGTTGCGGCCAAGGGCGACGGCGTCACGGCGTCGGGCCGCCATGTCGCGCTGGCCGCGCCGGGTGATACGGTGCTGCCCGACGGAACGGTTCAGCCCGGTCCGCATCACGCCGATGCACCTTGCCGCCATTTCCCGAAATGCGGCGGTTGCCAGTTGCAGCATCTGGACGAGGTGGCGTGGCACGATTTCGTGACCTCGCGCGTGCTGAATGCCGCGTCGGGGCAGGGGCTGGAGCCAGCTATTGTAGAGCCGACGCATCTTTCCCCGCCGCAAAGCCGCCGCCGGGCGACGCTGCACGTCGAAGGGCGCGGCAAGAACGTCCGCATCGGTTTTCGCGAAGGGCGCAGCCATTCGCTTGTCGACCTTTCGGAATGCACGATCATGCATCCCGCGCTGTTCGCCATGATCGCGCCCTTGCGCGCCTTGCTGGGCGGGTTCGGGCGCAAGAAGCTGTCGGCGGACGTTCATCTGACGCTGACCGACCAGGGCGTCGACTTCAACGTGAAGGGCTTTACCCCCGAAGGTCTGGCCCGGACCGAGGCGCTGATCGATTTCGCGCAACAGAATGCGTTGGCCCGCCTGACCATGGATGACGGTTACGGCCCCGAAACCCACTGGGAGCCGGAACCGGTCACCATCACGCTGGGCGGTGTCCCCGTGGCGCTTCCGCCCGGCAGCTTCCTGCAGCCCACGGCAGAGGGTGAGCATGCGCTGATCGCATCGGCCCGCGAATGGCTGGACGGGGCGAAGACGGTGGCGGACCTGTTTTCGGGTCTTGGCACGTTCGCTTTTGCCCTGTCGGAGGGCACTGGCGCGAAGGTCCTTACCGCAGAGGCCGCTCGCGACGCGCACATGGCCTGCAAGTCGGCGGCCGGTATCGCGCAGCGTCAGGTATTCGCGCAGCACCGCGATCTGTTCCGCAATCCGCTATTGCCCGACGATCTCGACAAGTTCGATGCCGTCCTGCTCGACCCGCCGCGCGCCGGCGCGAAGGAACAGGTCGGCAGGCTTGCGGCAAGCAAGGTCGAACGCATCTGCTATATCAGCTGCAATCCGGCCAGCTGGGCCAAGGATGCCGCGACGCTGATCGAAGGCGGCTACCGCCTTGAACGCTTGCGGCCGGTCGGCCAGTTCCGGTGGTCCACCCACGTCGAACTGGCCAGTCTTTTTGTTCGCTAGATCGGGTCTTTTCGTCCGTTAGTTCAGAACCGACAGCAGCGCCCGTACCGACAGGATCATCATGACCAGCGTGGAAATGATGAACAGCGTGGCGCGGATCTTCACCACGTTGATCCGGGCCTGATAGACCGAGTGGACCACGCGCAGCAGCAGGTAGGCCCATGCCAGCACCATGTCGTACCCGGTCGGCCCGCCGATCGAGAGGATGACCACCGCCGCGTAATAGACGGTCGGCTGTTCCATCAGGTGCATGTAATTGTGTGCGGGCCAATCGTTCCGTCCTTCGGGAAGCCGCGCCCACAGATCGGGACCGCGCGCGCCGACCGGCAGCTTGCCAAGGCTCGTCTTCATCGCGGAAAACGTGCCCGCCCGGTGGATCAGCATCCACATCGCCATGACCATCGTCCAGCAGACGAGCAGGGCCGCCGGTATCAGGATTGCCTTGTCGGGCATCGAATTTCCCCTCCATCTCAGATGCGCGTAGTGATGCTTACATCGGTGTCGATTGTCCAGCGGCCCGTTGCCACCGGCGCCTTGCGATGGTCACGATGCTTGTTCTGTAACGCAAGGGGCCTATATCGCACGCCTCATGCAGCGAACCCGTGCTGCCACGGGCCGCATTGGAAGTAGTGGAGACGAGTTTTGAGCAAGGTTCTGGTGATCGGCGCAGGTGGTGTCGGTTCTGTCGCGGTCCACAAGATGGCCATGAATCCGGGCATCTTCTCCGAAATCGTGCTGGCCAGCCGAACCGTTTCCAAGTGTGACGCGATCGCCGAATCGGTGAAACAGCGCACCGGCCAGACGGTCAGGACGCACCAGATCGACGCGGATGACGTCGCGGCGACGACCGCGCTGTTGAATGCGGAAAAGCCCGAACTGGTCGTGAACCTTGCCCTGCCGTACCAGGACCTGGCGATCATGGACGCGTGCCTCAACGCGGGCGTCGATTACATGGACACCGCTAATTACGAGCCCAAGGACGTCGCGAAGTTCGAGTACAAGTGGCAGTGGGAATATCACGATCGCTTCAAGGAAGCGGGCCTGATGGCGCTGCTGGGTTCGGGTTTCGATCCGGGCGTTACCAGCGTGTTCGCGATGTGGCTGAAGAAGCACAAGCTGAAGACCATCCGCACGCTCGACATTCTCGACTGCAACGGCGGCGATCACGGTCAGGCCTTTGCCACCAACTTCAACCCGGAAATCAACATTCGTGAAGTGACCGCGCCTGCGCGTCACTGGGAAAACGGCGAATTCGTCGAGACCCCGGCAATGGGCGTGAAACAGGAATTCGACTTCGCCGAAGTCGGTCCGAAAAACATGTACATGATGTACCACGAGGAACTGGAAAGCCTCGCCCGGTTCGTGCCCGAGATGGAGCGTGCCCGTTTCTGGATGACCTTCGGGGACGAATACATCAAGCATCTCACCGTCCTGCAGAACGTGGGCATGACCCGCATCGACCCGGTGATGTACGAAGGGCGCGAAATCATCCCGCTGCAGTTCCTGAAGGCCGTGCTGCCCGAACCGAGCAGCCTTGGCGAAACCACGAAGGGCAAGACCAATATCGGGGATATCGCGACGGGCGAAGCGCTGGACGGGTCGGGCGAGAAGACGTTCTACATCAAGAACATCTGCGACCATGAAGACGCCTATGCCGAGACCGGCAATCAGGCGGTGTCCTACACCACCGGCGTCCCGGCGATGATCGGCGCGGCGATGATGCTGACGAAGAAATGGCGGGGTGAGGGCGTGTTCAACATGGAGCAGTTCGACCCCGATCCCTTCATGGAAATGCTGAACCAGCATGGCCTGCCGTGGACGGTCGAGGAACTTGACGGCCCGCTGACGTTTTAAGCCATATGCGCGCGCTATTCCTCGCTCCGTTGCTCTTCTTCTCCGCCGCCTGTTCGCAGGCGGTGGCGGATGAGGCTGTACCCGCCGAAGAAATCGCTGCGCCCGATGCGCAGGGTGTGGCGGAAGACGGCGACCCCGAGGGCGCGGCATGCGAAGCGGCGGGCGGTTTTCTCGACCGGCGGGGCAGGGCGCAGACGCTGATGTGCGTCCACCCATATGTCGACGCGGGGAAAGCCTGCACCGACAACCAGCAGTGCGACGGCAAATGCATCGCCCCGGTCGACGACGGCCCCGATGGCGAGATCGTCGGCACATGTCAGGCGGACGACGCGCTGTTCGGGTGCTATGCCGAGGTGGTGGACGGCAAGCTTGTCCGCGCGATCTGCGTTGATTGAATGCTACTTGAAAAAACCGGGTATCATTGTCGCGAGTTGTCTGGTTTCGGCTTCAATTGGGGCGTGTAGTCCGGAAAGCGGATCGGAAGCACCGGAACGGTCGATTCAAGGACGTTACGAGAATAGGATCTGCGGAACGATCCAAGTGAACTCTGACCATTTGATAGCCGATGGCGACCGCGTCGATTTTGAGATTATCGAGATGAAAGGCGTCACGAATTTGGTTGTCGCGCAGGCTTTGCGCTACGCGGGAGAGAGCGATGACTGTGAGCTGCTGTTGATAGATGAGCAAGAATACATTCCATTATTCGTTGAAGAGCGGGGTGCCTCCTTCAGTCTCCAGTCCACCGACCGCTCACGGACACGCCGGTTCGATAAGGTAAACTAACTATGGAAACCCGTGCCGGCGATCCCGGCGCCTTTGCGCGCTTTGACCTGAACCTTGTCGACAGCCCGGCCTTCGTGGTCGATTCGGCCAAGCTGCGCGACAACCTTCGCATTCTGGCCGACATTCGCGACCGCGCGGGGATCAAGGTGCTGTCCGCTCTGAAGGCGTTTTCGATGTGGTCGGTCGCGCCGACGATTGGCGAATACCTCGACGGGGTCTGCACCTCGGGCCTATGGGAAGCGCTGCTGGCGGCGGAACGCTACGACGGCGAAATCGCGACCTATTGCGCGGCCTACAAGGAAGAGGACATGGAGGAGATCCTCCGCCTCTCCGACCATGTCATTTTCAACACGCCGATGCAGCACGAGCGTTTTCGGGAGATGATCGAGCTGTCGCGCAATCGCGGCAATACTTTCGACGTCGGCCTGCGCATCAACCCGATGCACGCAGAGGGCGAGGTGCCGCGCTATGACCCTTGCGCGCCCCATTCGCGGCTGGGCTTTCCGATCGATCAGCTGACCGAGGAGCATCTGGAGGGCATCGACGGTCTGCACTTCCACACCCTGTGCGAACAGGATTTCGAGCCTTTGAAGCGTACCTGGGAAGCATTGCTCCCATGGATCGACGGCGTGATTCCCGATCTCAAGTGGCTGAACTTCGGCGGCGGACATCACATCACGCGCAGCGATTATCAGCGCGACGAACTGGTCCGCTTCCTGATCGACGTGCGCGACATGACGGGCTGTGAGATTTACATGGAGCCGGGTGAGGCCGTTGCGCTGGATGCGGGGATCCTTGTCGGCACGCTGCTCGACACGCATTGGAACGGCATGCCGCTGGGCATCACCGACGTTTCGGCGACCTGCCACATGCCCGACGTGATCGAGGCGCCCTATCGTCCCGCGATGCTGGGCGAATTGCCCGAGGAAGCGGGCGTCGAACCTATCCGGCTTGGCGGGCCGTCGTGTCTGGCCGGTGACGTGATCGGCGACTATCGCCTGCCGTTCAAGCCGGAACCGGGCGCGCGTTTCGCGTTCCTCGATCAGGCGCACTATTCGATGGTGAAGACCAACACGTTCAACGGCGTGCCGCTTCCGTCCATCTGGCTTTGGGATAGCGAGAGCGGAATGCTCGAGAAGATCAAGGGCTTCGGATACGACGCTTTCCGCGATCGGTTGAGCTGATCTGCGGAAGGCTCTCGCGGTTATGTTCGATATGACCGGGAAAATTGGCGGAGCGATCTGAAGCACGGACAGCGGCTCGGACAATGCCGCCTTGGCCTTATGATCGCACCATCGAACGCCGTCCGGACAAACGGCTCAGATGCGACCTACCAGGTCCATGCCCCAGATCGCTCGCGCCAATCCAAGGCTGGCAGGTGGCGAAGCCGGAGCCGACGGGCGCCCGATACTTCGCCAATGCGCAAGCGCACTACCTGCCGCAGGCCATGGGCGTTGGAACGGACGCCACGACCACTGACGGTTTGTGGGAAGAACGGAGACTTCCCCAGTGCCGTCATTTTTGTATCCTTCCGATCCATATTTCAGGTTCGAAATCCGGTCATGCCAGACGTGGCCAATCCCCCAACCGGCCACGGAACGTGCTGAAACTGCGCCAAAATGGGATTCGATGGGAGTTGCACCAAGCGGCGCATCGCAATGCAACTTTCATGCAACCCGGTTGCATTCTTGCGGAATCGCATTAGATGGCATGCTTAATGAAACGGGTTGCCGACCTTTCTGCAAAGCTCGACATGCTGCTCAAGGCCTCTTCCTTGAGCAGGGTCGCCCTTGCGCAGCAGGTCGGGGTGGACAAGTCGCTCGTCGGCCGCTGGGTCAAGGGGTCGATCCATCCGGGCGAACACAACCTCGCCAAGCTGACTGCCGTGTTCCAGGAAACCTTCCCGATGCTGACGCTGGCGGACTGGTACGAGGAACAGGCTGTCCTTGCGGACCGGATCGGCATCGCCTTCCGCGCTGGCGTGCCCAGCGGGCCTGAAATGCGCGCCAACGGTCCTTTCGCCAAGATCGTGGAGGCTTCGGAGTCGGACATCGCCTTCCGTGCCGAGACTTATACAGGGTTCTGGCGCACGACGCGTCCGTCGGTCCTGATGCCGACGGAGCTGTTTCACGACTATGGCATCTTTCGCCTGACCGACGACGGCATGATCGAGGTTTCGATGGAAGGCTCCGGCCTGAAGTTCGAAGGCTGGATGTTCCCGATGGCGGGCAATCTCTATGTTTTCCTGTTCGATCCGGTTGGCCGTACGCCGCTGATCGTGCTGATGAAGGGCGTAACATTGCCGCGCGCGATGTCGATGGACGGCATCCTACTGCTCTCCGCGCTGGACCCGGCGCGCACCCCGGCCGCGCTTCCCATCGTGCTGGAACGGATCGGCGATCTTTCGGGCGACCGCGAAGCCGACGATGCCCGCCTGCTCGAGATTATCGAGACCAAGCCCGAACCGCTCCAACCGTTGAGCGAGGAGGATCTGAAAAGCATCGCCTACCAGAACATCGGGCCAGAAGCTGCGAAACACGGCGGGCGGCTGTTCATGTCGTCGATCGGGGCCTTTTCGCGCGGCACCACTTCGGACGGCCTGAAAGGTTAGCGCGCAGCTTCGTCGAGCGACCGGGCCAGCCCGGCGAGCGAGGAGAATTGCTCGCACGTCTTTGCAATCAGTTCGTGGTCCTTGTCCGGATCGATCGATCCGCTTTCGAACATGTTGCCCGATTCGATGGCGACCAGCACTTCGCCTGCGTGGAACAGCGTGCGGATGTTCTTGCCGGAAAAGGCGTTTTCGATCGCTATCAACCGTTCGACATAGGCCGGATGGATCAGATAGCGGGCCTCGACCTGATCGCTGGACCAGGCGGCAAACGCGTCACCGAATTCGGGATGGACGAGGTCGACGTGATCGAGGGTCACGCCGTTCAGCTTGATCGTGTCCTTGCGCCCACCAAAGAACCCGCGATGCTTGCTTGCCCGTTGCAACAGGGTGGTGCCGTGAAAGTCGCGTGAAAATCCGATTGCGATGATCGCGCCCTTGAACACGGTGACATAGCGCCGGTTCTTGCCGCTGCCGCGCTGTTCTTCCAGCTTTGCCTCGTGCAGCAGGAACGGCTGTCCATCGAACTGACCTTGCCACAAATCCTCGAAGACAGATCGGTCGTAGCTCGGCACCAGGCCAAAGCCTTTCGCCCTTTCGAAATGTTCGCCCGGATCGAAGTCGTGCGAATAGGTCAGGCCGAGCGATCCGGCGATTGCCTCGTTGATGCCGACTTTCATGGCCTTCCTGGCCTTGGCAACGGGTTGCTGGATCCAGATCCATGCCAGCACCCCGATGAAGACGGATACCACGACTTTCGCCATCAATTCGATCTGCACCAGGATAAGCCCCGCCGCGATCAGGGGCAGCAGCACGATGGCGGCATTCCATGCGCGGCGGTTCGTCCTGGCCCTTGCCTGTGCGCGCATATCGCGCTGCTCGTCCAGCCAGTCCCCAAGCGGCCCGACCATCAGTGCCTGCGGATTGAGATTTTCGATCACGTCCCTGAAAGCCCCCCGTTTGCTTTGCTTAACATATTGACCGTAAAAGGCCTGTGAAGGCTGCGAAGGGGAATATCGACATGGGTGTTGTTGGGATCGTGGTGCTGGTCATCGTGGTGGTGCTGGCCGTGATCGTGATCGGGATCTACAACCAGCTCGTCGCGCTGCGTCAGAACGTGAAGCAGGGCGTTGCCGACATCGATGCGCAGCTGCGGCAAAGGCATGATCTGGTGCCCAATCTCGTCAACACGGTGAAGGGTTATGCCAGTCACGAGCAGGAGACGCTCGACGCCGTGATCTCGGCCCGCAACAAGGCCGCTACGGGCACGATAGATTCGAGCGACGAGGCGGGCCTTCGCGTCGCGCTCGACCGCCTGATGGCACTGGGCGAGGCCTATCCCGACCTCAAGGCAAGCGCCAATTTTCAGGAGTTGCAGCGCGAACTTTCAGATGTGGAAGATAAGCTGGCCGCAGCGCGCCGGGCGCTGAACGCGGCGGTTTCGCGCTACAACACCGGGATCGAAAGCTTTCCCGCCGTGGTCTTTGCCGGGATGCTGGGATTCGCCCAGGCCGACTTTCACCGGCTGGATGACAGCGAGAAAGGCGTCGTCGACCAGGTGCCCAAGGTCACTTTCTGACTCAGATACCCGACCTGCCTTATCATGGGCACGGTCTGTAGCGGGTGACCGGAACGGCGGGTTGCAGCCGTGCGTATGAACGTCATGCTGCATGGCCGAAGCCGCAGCGGAAATATCCTCGGAACGGCGTTGATTTGTCGTGGGAACCGGGCCCTTTCCGTCGCTTTTGGCTTGCAGTTCGCGCGCCTTGCCTTATATGCGCCCCCTCGCTGCCCCAAGGGGACTTCCAAACCGCAAGGCAGCCTTGTTGAACACGTTGTCCTGGGGGTCCCTTGAATTGCACATCCATCCTGACGCCGCTTCTGTAGTCCGCGACCTCGCTCCGGACGAACCGGTCATCCTCAACCGCCCGCACGCTGCGCGGCGCGCGGCCCGATTCTTTGTCGAAAAGTTTCCGGGCAAGGTGCTCTATGCGGTAAAGGCGAACCCGTCGTCCGACTTGCTGTTACTGCAGTGGGAATCGGGCGTGACGCATTACGACGTCGCGTCGATCGCCGAAGTGCGTCTGGTGCGCGAAACCCTGCCGCAGGCGACGCTGTGCTTCATGCACCCGGTCAAGACCGAGCGTGCGATTGCAGAGGCCTATTTCGAACACGGCTGCAAGACCTTCAGCCTCGATTCGGTCGAGGAGCTGGAAAAGATCCAGCGTGCGACCAAGGGTGCGACCGACCTGCGCCTTTGCGTGCGCCTGCGCGTGTCGTCCGAATATTCCGAGCTTTCGCTGGCATCGAAATTCGGTGTCGACCTGACCGAGGCTCCAGCCCTGCTTCAGGCGACTCGCCAGGTCGCCGACTGGCTGGGCGTATGCTTCCACGTCGGTTCGCAGGCGATGAGCCCGTTTGCCTATGTTCAGGCGCTCGAACGCGTGCGCGCCGCCATTGCCGAGGCATCGGTGGTCATCGACATGATCGACGTCGGCGGAGGCTTCCCGTCGATCTATCCGGGCATGGAACCGCCGCCGCTGGAAGACTATTTCAAGATCATCCACCAGCACTTCTATGCCCTGCCGATCGCCTACAACGCGGAACTGTGGTGCGAACCGGGCCGTGCGCTGTGCGCCGAATACAATTCGATGATCGTGCGCGTGGAAAAGCGCCGCGGGACCGAACTGTTCATCAACGACGGTGCCTATGGCGCGTTGTTCGATGCCGCGCACGTGGCATGGCGCTTCCCCGTTCGCCGTATCGCTGCCGACGGCACCGCCGGCAATGACGTGGAAACCGAGGATTTCTCCTTCTACGGCCCGACCTGCGACGATGCCGACTTCATGGAAGGGCCGTTCCCGCTGCCCGGTGACATCAAGGCTGGCGACTATATCGAGGTCGGGATGCTAGGCGCCTATGGCGCGGCGATGCGTACCGGGTTCAACGGCTTCGGCTCCGGCCCGGTGGAGACGGTTTCGGACGAACCGATGAGCAGCCTCTATCGCGGCGACCGCGACGATCCGCGCGTTTCGGACAACGTCGTCTCGCTTCGTTGACCTGATTGTGGGATAGATTGCCCAAGGCGGTAAGGCCCTGTTAGCCTTGCCGCTTTAGGGACGATCGCCATGTCATCCAAAGCCACCAAGGCCACCGGCACGCTGATCGCGGCGATCGCCTGCCTGCTTCCGCTAGTCCCTGTGGCGCTGCAGCCCGGTTTCGGCGTATTCGCGTCCATCGCGCTGGCCGCCATCGGGCTGGTCTTCTTCAAAAGCGCGCGCGCGCCGACGCTGGCGATGGTCTGGAAGAACCGGGTCGTATCCATCCTCCTTGGCATCGCAGTGGGAGGCGGCATGGCCTGGGGTATCGCCAACTTCGTCCGCCCCTTCGTCGAACAACGGTTCGGTCAGGGCATCAGCATCGGCGGGCTGGAACAGACGGCGGGCAATCCGGCGATGTACGCCTTCGTCCTGCTGATCGCGCTGGGCAGTGCGGTGCTAGAGGAAGTCGTGTTCCGCGGCTATGTCATCGGCTGGGGCGCGAAGATTTTCGGCAAGGGTTTCGCACCCGTCATCATGCTGCTGTCGACTGCGGTCTTCGGTTATGCCCACATGGACTACGGCATGTCGGGGGCCATCGTTACCGGGTTTGCGGGGCTGGTGCTGGGCACGCTCTACCTGCTGTGCGGACGACGCCTGCTGCCGTGCATCGCCGCCCACATGACGTTCAACTTCATCGGTTCGACCGCGCTTTACTTGGCGACCTGATAGCCCGATGCTCGCAACCTGATCGAACGGGGGCAAGGGGCGATAGATGACCGCGAAGAATGAACGTATCGTCTGCGGATTGCTGATCGCAGGCGTTTTCCTTCCCGCACTGCTCCTGCCCGGTGCCGGTGCGCTGATTTCCGCCCTTGTCGTGGGCCTCGCGCTCATTCTCTTGTCGAACAGTCGCAAGCCGGTACTGGCGCTCGTCTGGCGCTCGGTTCCTGCCTCGATCCTGCTCGGCATGGCGGTGGGTGCGGTAACGGCGATCGGGTTCAGCCTGGGGGTCGAACCGCTCATCTCCGCCGTGACCGGAGAGCCTGTGGACCTGAGCGCGTTCGACGAAGTGAAGGGCAACCTTCCCAATTATCTCGTCATGTTGGCGTTAGGCCTGATCTTCGGCGGCATTTTCGAGGAAGTGATTTTCCGCGGCGCGGTGATCGGGTGGGGCAGCGCGGCGTTCGGCAAGCACATGGCATGGCCGCTCGCGATCCTGTCCGCTGTCGTTTTCGGCCTGACGCACTTTTACCAGGGGTGGTCAGGCGTGATCGCGACGGGGCTGATGGGGATGATCCTCGGCGCGCTCTACGTGCTGTGTTCGCGCAGGCTTCTGCCCTGCATCGCGGCGCACATGACGAACAACGCGATCGGTATCACCGCGATCTACCTCGGCATGGGGTAGCGTTCCGTAACGTTCTTGTGAGGGGCGGGGGGCGCTGCTAGCCACGGGCAAAACCGGGAGAAATTCACCATGTCGCTGCCGCCCCTGCTTGCCGATCGCCTGCGCCTTCCGGTCATCGCGGCGCCGATGTTCATCATCTCCCAGCCGGATATGGTCCTGGCCGAATGCCGGTCGGGCATCGTCGGCGCGTTCCCCTCGCTGAACGCGCGCGGCGAAGGCGTCTTCGAAAGCTGGCTGCAGCGGCTCAACGATGAACTGACCGATGACGATGCGCCGTTTGCGGTAAACCTGATCGTCCACCGCTCGAACGTGCGGCTGGAAGAAGACCTCGCGCTTTGCGTAAAGTACAAGGTGCCGATCGTGATCAGCTCCCTGGGGGCGAGAGAGGAAGTGAACGATGCGATCCATTCCTATGGCGGGATCGTCTTCCACGACGTGATCAACGATAAGTTCGCGCGCAAGGCGATCCAGAAGGGCGCAGACGGCCTTGTCGCGGTCGCCGCCGGGGCAGGGGGCCATGCCGGCACGCTGTCGCCCTTCGCGCTGATCCAGGAAATTCGCCAGTGGTTCGACGGGCCGCTGGCCCTGTCCGGTTCGATCGCGAATGGCGGCGCGATCCTGGCGGCGCAGGCCATGGGCGCCGATCTGGGCTATATCGGGTCCGCCCTGATCGCGACGGAAGAGGCTGTGGCGTCGGATGATTACAAGCAGATGGTCGTCGACAGCAGTGCCGAGGACATCATCTATTCCAACCTGTTTACGGGCGTTCTGGGCAATTACCTTCGCGGTTCGATCGTGAACGCGGGGATGGACCCCGACAACCTGCCGGAAAGCGATCCCTCGGCCATGGATTTCGGCAGCGCGAAGGCTTGGAAGGACATCTGGGGATGCGGGCAGGGTATCGGCGCGGTCGAAGCCGTTGTCCCGGTGGCGGAACGGATCGCGACGCTGAAGGCCCAGTACGGCGCGGCGCGCGAAAGGCTTTCGCTGACCTAGCGGAAGCTACGCGGCGATTCCCAAAGGTCCGGGTCGAACCACTGGCAGGTCATGTCCGGCCTCGCATCGGCAAGGCGCATGAAATTTTCCGTGCGGGCGGCAAAGCGGGCGCAGCGAAAGTCGGTGAGGTTCCGGCAATTGATGAGCGGTCCGAAGACCTTGTCCCGAAGGCGGGACTCATCCTCACCGTTGGACACCGTGTCAGGCGGCCAGCTTCATCTCCAGCCGTTCCCAGATTTCGAGAAGGGCGGCGACGAGTTCGGTCATCATGTCCCGGGTATGCGCAGGGCCAGGCGTGAAGCGCAGGCGTTCGGTCCCGCGCGGCACCGTTGGGAAATTGATCGGTTGAACATAGACGCCGTATTCGGCGAGCAGGATGTCGCTGATCTTCTTCGCCCGCACCGGATCGCCGACCATCAACGGCACGATGTGGGTGGTCGAATCCATCACCGGAAGGCCAGCATCGCGCATCGCCTGCTTCAGGAAAGCGGCAGAGGCCTGCTGGCCCTCACGCTCGACGCTGCTGGACTTCAGGTGCTTCACGCTGGCGAGGACACCCGCGACGAGCACCGGCGAAAGCGAAGTCGTGAAGATGAAGCCCGGCGCGTAGGAACGCACGCAGTCGATGATCTTCTGGTCGGCCGCGATGTATCCGCCCATCACGCCGAACGCCTTGCCCAGCGTGCCTTCGATGATGTCGATGCGGTCGGCGGCCTTGTCGCGTTCCGAAATGCCGCCGCCGCGTTCGCCGTACATGCCCACGGCATGGACTTCGTCGATGTAGGTCAGCGCGTTATACTTGTCGGCAAGGTCGCAGATCGCGTGGATCGGGGCGACGTCGCCGTCCATGGAATAGACGCTTTCGAACGCGATCAGCTTGGGAACGTCCGGATCTTCGGCGACCAGCAGTTCTTCGAGGTGTTCAAGATCGTTGTGGCGCCACACGCGCTTTTCACAGCCCGAATTGCGGATGCCCGCGATCATCGAGGCGTGGTTCAGTTCGTCCGAAAAGATCACGCAGCCCGGCAGCAGCTTGCCCAGCGTGGTCAGCGTTGTGTCGTTCGAGACATAGCCCGACGTGAACAGCAGCGCGCCTTCCTTGCCGTGAAGGTCGGCCAGCTCGTGCTCAAGCTCGACGTGGTAGTGCGTGTTGCCACCGATGTTGCGCGTACCGCCAGACCCTGCGCCGACGTCGTGAAGCGCCTCTTCCATCGCCTCGATCACCTTGGGATGCTGACCCATGGCGAGATAGTCATTGGAACACCACACGGTGATCGGCTTCGGCCCATTGTGGCCGGCGAAACAACGTGCGTTGGGATATGCGCCCTTGTTGCGCAGGATGTCGATGAAGACGCGGTAGCGGCCTTCGGTATGGAGGCGCTCGATGGCCTGATCGAAAACCTGGTCGTAATTCACTGTCGCGCTTCCGTTATCCTGCGAATGGTCAGCGGCGCAGCGGTGCTTGACACGGTCGATGACCGTCAGCCCGTTCCGTCCATCGCGCCCATAGTCCATCGAGCCTCTCCTTGCAAAAACTTTGGCCGATCCGTGCCAAAAGTCGTCGCCCCCGCGTGACCATGTTGCCAAAGGTTGGCCGTCATCCGGGGCCCCCTCGGCACGGATGACGACCGGTCACCGCTATGATCGGGATCAGGATAGGCCGTCCTTGCGTCAGGTCAAATTGGCCCAAAGAACGATGCGAAATTTTTAGAGAATCTCGATTTCTTCGATCCCGCGCCGTGCCAGTGCGTCCTTCAGGCCGGACAGACCCGGCTCGTCACGCGTGAAGACGGCGCGGTCGGGACGGCTTCGGGCAAAGGGCTGGCCTTCGGTCAGCGCGGCGATGCGGCGGGCAATCCCCTCGGCCCCGTCGATCAGGCGGACTTCGGGGCCGAAAGCCTTCTGCAGTTCTTCCGACAAGAGCGGGAAGTGCGTGCAGGCAAGGACCAGTACGTCGATCCGTTTGCCGCTGGCCATCATCATCAGACGATCGGCGGCCTCAACGATCGCAGAGCGGTTCACCGGTTCGCCGCGCAGCTTCGCTTCCGCCGCCGCGACAAGGTCGGGTGCGGCAAGGCGCAGCAAGGTCGTGCCCTGGGCGAATTCGGCCTCGAGATTGTCGACGTATTCCTGGCGGATCGTCGCTTCGGTTCCGATCAGGCCGATGGTGCCGGTCTGCGTGATTTTCGCCGCGGGCTTGATCGCGGGGACGGTGCCGACGATCGGGATGTGCAGGACCTCGCGCACCATGCCCAGCGCGATCGTGCTGGCCGTGTTGCACGCGATACAGGCAAGGCGCGGGCGATAGCGTTCGGCCATGCGGCCCAGAAGGCCCGCAACGCGCGCGGCGATCTCAGCCTCGCTCTTGCTGCCATAGGGCAAGCCCGCATTATCGGCGGCGTAGATGATCGGCGCATCGGGCAATACCTTGCGCACCGCGTCCAGGACCGAAAGCCCGCCGACCCCCGAATCGAAAATCAGCAGGGGGGCATCGGGGGCAGGCGCTTGCGTTTCGCGTTCCATCTCGCGAAAGGCCATGCGCGATGGCGTGCCACCTTGGCAAGCCGACCCTGTGGCTTGTGCCCGAAACTGACGGACGCTAGCGTCGCTGTCACGAATGATGCCGGCCCTTCGCGCCGGTAGAGAGGATAACCGTTCAAGTGTCTGCAACCGCGCTGCTTTCGGTCCTGATCCTGGGCTATGTGCTCGGCTCGATCCCGTTCGGGGTGATCCTTGTTCGCATGGCGGGCGCGGGCGATCTGCACCAGATCGGATCGGGCGGGACAGGGGCGACCAATGTTCTTCGCACCGGGCGCAAGGGGCTGGCGGCCGCGACATTGCTGCTGGACCTGTTGAAAGGCTTGCTGGTCGTGTTCCTCGCCCGGTCGTTCTGGCCGGGGCTAGAGGCGATTGCCGGTGTCGCGGCCATCGTCGGGCATTGCTATCCAATCTGGCTGCGGTTCAAGGGCGGCAAGGGCGTGGCGACGTTGATGGGTGTTGCGCTTGGCCTCGCATGGCCGGTCGGCCTGGTATTCGCGGTCGTCTGGATCGGGGTTCTGGCGCTGACCCGCATATCATCTGCGGGGGGGATGTGCGCGGCCTTTGCAGCGCCGATCGCGGCGCAGGTTCTGGGCTATCAGCTCTATGCCCCGGCGCTTGCCGCAATGGCGCTGGTGGTCCTGTGGCGGCACCGCGACAATATCCGCCGCCTGCTTGCGGGCAAGGAGCCGCGCATCGGCAGCAAGAAGGACTGATCGCACTTCGATGAGCCTGACTCAGGAAGAGGCTTTCGCCCGCATCCGCCTGTTGCGCTCGCCCAACGTGGGGCCGGTGACATTCCGCCAGCTCTTGCAGCGTTTCGGAAATGCCGTCGCCGCGCTCGAAGCGTTGCCAGACATGGCGGCGCGGGGCGGACGGCGGATGAGCGTGGCGCACGCCGATCGTATCCGCGAAGAGATCGCGGCCGTGCGCAGCGCGGGCGCGCGTTACCTGTTTCACGACGATCCTGCCTATCCCGCGCTCTTGCGCCAGGCCCCGTCCGCACCGCCCATCGTGACATATCGCGGCGCTGTGGACCTGCTCGCCCGTCCTGCAGTGGCGATTGTCGGCGCGCGCAATGCCAGCGCGGCGGCGATGAAGCTGGCCCGCCAGTTCGGCGAAGCGCTGGCCGATGCGGGCAAACTGGTGGTGTCGGGTCTTGCCCGCGGCATCGACGGCGCCGCGCATGAAGGCGCCTTGTCCGGCGGGGCGACCGCGGCGGTGATCGCGGGCGGGATCGACGTGGCCTATCCGCCCCAGCACGCCGAACTGCAGGAGCGGATCGCGAACGAAGGCGTGCTGATTGCCGAACAGCCGCCGGGGACCGAGCCACAAGCGCGCCACTTTCCGAGCCGCAACCGCATCATCGCGGGGTTGAGCGCGGGGACACTGGTGGTCGAGGCAGCGCCGAAGTCCGGCAGCCTCATCACCGCGCGGCTTGCCGGCGAAGCGGGGCGCGAGGTCATGGCCATTCCGGGCAATCCGCTCGACGGACGTGCGCGCGGCTGCAACCAGCTGATCCGCGACGGGGCAATCCTGGTGCAAACGCCCGAGGACGTCATCGAACTGATCGAGGACTTTACCGGACAGCCGCGCTCCACCTTTCACGAGGATCGGACCGAGTTCGCCCAGTTCGAGCCGATGGACCCGGCCGATCAGGCCCCTGCCGACATCGAGAGCCTGCTTTCTTCCGCCCCGGTGCCGGTGGACGACATCGTGCGGGCAAGCGGCGAAAGTCCGGCTGCGGTGCAACTGGCCCTGCTCGAACTGGAACTGGCCGGGCGGCTGACCCGTCATGCCGGCGGGCGCGTGTCTCTGGGTGCCTGATCGCCAGACATTACCTTCGTTGTAATGTTTTGACCCGCAGTTCTCATTTGCCTCTGGAGAAGCCAGGTCGATACGTTTCCTTCGGTTAAATCCATTGGTTCTGGGGGGAATATGACATTTTTCAGGAAGATGCTGCTGGCGATCGTGCTGGCATTCGGCCTTGCGGCGCAGCCAGCCATGGCCGGCAAGGGCCCCGTCAAGGTCAGCAAGGGTAGCGATGCTGCTGGAACGCAGCAGGTGGTCATCGGGCAATTCACGCTTGGCGTCATGGTGGAGCGCAAGGACACGTCAAAGGCGCGCGGCGGCATCTTTGGCGGCGGCTCCGGCGGCAAGTCGACTGGCCTGGGTACTTTGCAAGGGTACGATCCTGCGCAATTCCAGGTAGTGGCTGATGCGGCCTATGCCGATTTCGTCAAGCAGTTGGAGGCATCCGGCTTTACCGTTCTCGATCGCGCCAATCTGGCCGCGATGGAAGCTTATCAGAAGCTGGCGCCCGTCGATTCGACCAAGGAAGTTACGGTAAAGTCGCTGGTCGCCGAAAAGGCCAAGGTGCTGTTCTACGGTGCCGACGGTACGGGCGCCGCGCGGATCATGCCCGGCGACTATCCGGCCGGCGGCTTTGGCGGCTTCGGCTCGGCCATGTCCGGTTACAAGGCGACTGCGGCCATCAACGAATATGTGAAATCGACCGGGGTGCGCGTGGTGAACGTGATCTACTATCTCGACTTTGCCGAAGTCGAGAAGCGTCGCAGCATGTCTACATCCAGCATCGGAATGCAGGGCGTGCTGGCCGTGGCCGAAAACGGATCGAAGCTGACTTTGTTCACCGGCAAGAACACGCCGACGACCATCACCTTGAATGAGCCGGTCGGCGTCGAGGGCGATTTCTTCGCTCAGGAAAATGCGATGGGCGACGGAGAGAAAGTCGCGCGCGGTGCGATGAAGGCGTTGAACGTGCTTGGCGGCATGGGCTGGAACGGCATGAAGAAGCGGAACTTCATCCCACAAGAAGGCGCCTATCCGGAAGGTGCGACCGATGCCGCGATCGCGGCCAACACGGTTCTGGTCGGCGAACTGGCAGCCCTGCGCTAAGTTCTATCACCGGCTTTACGAAACGAGGACCCGGCCGTGACATCACGGTCGGGTCTTGGTTTATCTGCTTGACGGTCCTAGGGGGCGGTTCCCAAATTCGCGCGTACACGTGTAAGCGGGTGCGTCACCGCGTCCGCCCCCTCTCGGGATATTTGAATGCAGCTTGTTATCGTCGAGTCGCCCGCAAAGGCGAAGACAATCGAAAAATACCTCGGCTCGGACTTCAAGGTCCTGGCCAGTTACGGCCACGTCCGCGACCTGCCGCCCAAGGACGGCTCGGTCCGCCCGGACGAGGGCTTTGCCATGGATTGGGAGCTTTACGGCGACAAGCAGAAGCAGGTCCGCGCGATCACCGACGCCGCCAAGCAGGCCGATCGCCTGATCCTCGCGACCGACCCTGACCGCGAGGGAGAGGCGATTTCTTGGCACGTGCAGGAGCTTCTGGCCAAGCGCAAGGCGCTGCCCAAGGACGTGTCGCGCGTCACCTTCAACGCCATCACCAAGAAGGCGGTGACCGACGCGATGGCCGCTCCGCGAGAGCTGGACCGCGACCTGATCGATGCGTACCTCGCGCGCCGCGCGCTGGACTATCTGTTCGGCTTTACCCTCTCGCCGGTCCTGTGGCGCAAGCTGCCGGGCGCGAAATCGGCGGGCCGCGTCCAGTCGGTCGCCCTGCGCCTGATTGTCGAGCGTGAGCGCGAGATCGAAGCGTTCAAGCCGCAGGAATACTGGAACATCCTGGCAAAGCTTGAGCATGACGGCACCGCGTTCGACGCGCGCCTGGTCAAGTTCGAGGGCAACAAGCTGGACCGCCTCTCGCTTGGCGAAGAAGGCATCGCGATGCGGGCGAAGAAGGCGGTCGAGGACGGCCTCTTCACGGTTGAGAACGTCGAGACCAAGCCGCAGCGCCGCAATCCCGCCCCGCCGTTCACGACATCGACCCTGCAACAGGAAGCCGCGCGCAAGCTCGGCTATTCGGCCAGCCACACGATGCGGCTTGCCCAGGGGCTCTACGAACAGGGCGCGATCACTTATATGCGTACCGACGGCGTCCAGATGGACCCCGGTGCGATCAGCGATGCGCGCAAGGCGATTTCGGACCGCTTCAGCGGGCACTACCTTCCCGAAAAGCCGCGCCATTACCAGACCAAGGCCAAGAATGCGCAGGAAGCGCACGAGGCGATCCGGCCAACCGACTTCACCCGCGACCGCGCGGGGCAGGGCGATGCGGCCAAGCTCTACGACCTTATCTACAAGCGCGCGATGGCCAGCCAGATGGCATCGGCCGCGCTGGAACGCACGACCGTCACTATGCGCGACGGCACCGGCAGCCACGAACTGCGCGCGACCGGGCAGGTCGTGAAGTTCCCCGGTTTCCTTGCGGTGTACGAAGAGGGGCTCGACCAGAAGAGCGACGACGATGACGACGGTCTGCTGCCCTTCATGAAGGCAGGCGACCGCCCGGCGAAGAAGGGCGTCGAAGCGACCCAGCATTTCACCCAGCCCCCGCCGCGCTTCTCCGAAGCCAGCCTTGTGAAGCGGATGGAGGAACTGGGCATCGGGCGTCCATCGACTTATGCCTCTGTCATCCAGGTCCTTAAGGATCGCAATTACGTCCGCACGGAGAAAAACCGTTTCTTCGCAGAGGATTCGGGCCGTCTCCTGACGTCGTTTCTCGAACGCTTTTTCGAGCGTTACGTCGCCTACGACTTTACCGCCGGCATGGAGGAAGAGCTTGACGACGTGTCGGGCGGGCGTGCCGACTGGCAGGCCGTGCTCGACGCGTTCTGGCGCGACTTCAAGCCCAAGTCCGACGAGGTCATGGAGCACAAACCGTCCGAAGTGATGGAGCAGCTCGACACATTCCTTTCGGACTATCTCTTCCCGCCCAAGGAAGACGGCACCGATCCGCGCGCCTGCCCGCTTTGCGCCGATGCAGGTAGGGAGGGTGGCAAGCTGTCGCTGCGCGGCAGCCGGAACGGGCCGTTCATCGGCTGCTCGAACTATCCGGAATGTAAGTACACGCGCGGCTTCGGCCAGCCGGGTGCCGATGGCGAAGAAGGCGGCGACGGCGTGGTTGGGCAGCACCCTGAAACGGGTGAGGACATCGTCCGCAAGACCGGCCGTTTCGGCCCCTACATCCAGATGGGTGAAGGCAAGGAAGCGGCCCGCGCGTCGATCCCCAAGGACATTCCCGAACTCGACCTCGAATGGGCGGTCAAGCTCCTCTCGCTGCCGCGCATCGTGGGAGAGCATCCCGAGACCGGCCAAGAGATCGAGGCCAACATCGGACGCTATGGCCCCTACCTGCGCCACGACGGCAAGTACGCGAAGCTGACCAGCACGGCGGACGTGTTCGACACCGGCATGAACGCGGCCGTGACCCTCTTGGCTGAGGCGCAGAACCGCGGCGGGCGCGGCGCGCGGGCCAAGGCCGAACCGCTCAAGACTTTCGGCAACCACCCGGAAAGCGGCGGCGAGATGAAGCTGCTGGCCGGACGCTATGGCCCCTATGTCACCGACGGATCGACCAACGCCACGATCCCGCGCGACATGAAGCCCGAAGACGTGACCGAGGAAGACGCGGTTCGCCTGATCACCGAACGCGCGGCCAAGGGCGGTACGAAGAAGAAAAAGAAGAAAGCGGCCAAGAAAAAGGCACCTGCAAAGAAGAAGGCGGCAGCCAAGAAAAAGGCGCCCGCCAAGGACGCTGCCAAGGACGCTGAATGATCGTGACGTGGCGCGGGATACCGCCGGTGTCTCGGGCGTTGTCCGGCCATGTTGCAGATGCGAAGTGATACGATGAACACTGGTTCGCCGGAACCGGAGGCCGATGGTTCGGCGGCGCCGGACGGCAATGCCGGCCTTCCCATGCCGCGCCGGTTCTACGCGATTGCGGCGATATCCTTCGGTCTCTCGCTGCTCGTCATCGACGGGCAGATCGCCAATGTCGCCTTGCCGACGCTTTCGCGCGAACTGGGCATTGCCGAAGGGGCGATCACCAGCGTCGTCACGATCTACCAGCTTGTCATGGTCATGGGCCTGCTTCCGCTGGCCAGCCTTGGCGACAGGATCGGGCACCGCAAGCTCTATCAGATCGGGCAGCTGGTGTTCTGCGTCGCGTCCGCGCTGTGCTTTTTCGTCGACAGTTTCGCCACGCTCCTCATCGTGCGGGCGATACAGGCATTCGGCGCGTCGATGGCGATGGCCGTCAACGTCGCGCTGGTACGCGCGATCTACCCGGAAAAGTCGCTGGGAGCGGGGCTTGGTTTCAATTCGATCGTCGTCGCGTCCTCCGCCGCTCTCGCGCCGACACTGGGCGGGTATATCATTGCCAATTTCCCTTGGCAGAGCGTGTTTTACGTGGCCGCGCCGCTTGCGGTGATCTCGCTCCTGCTGGGCCGCGCGCTACCCGATCCGCAGCCGCGCGAAGGCAAAACCGACTGGACCGGCGGTTTGTGGAGCGCACTGACCATGGCGCTACTCATCGGCGGTCTGCAGCTGGCGAGCCATGAGAGCATGCGTACCGTTGGCATCGCCACGATTATCGCTGGCGGTGTATCGGCGTGGCTGCTGGTCCGGCGGGAGAGCAAGCGGGATCGACCCATTGTTCCGGTCGACCTGTTGAAGATGCCGGTCATCGGTCTTTCGGCGCTGGCCGCCGTTGCCGTTTTCCTGTCCGCCGGGGCGCTGATGATTTCGCTGCCGTTCCGGCTGGAACAGGGCATGGGCTATTCGCCCGATCAGGTCGGGCTGTTGCTGCTTCCGTTCCCTCTTACCCTGCTGTTCGTCTCGCCCACGGCGGGCTGGCTTTCGGACCGTGTCGCGGCGAGCAAGCTCGGCGTGCCGGGCCTCATCGTTGCGATCATCGGCCTTGTCCTGCTGGCGATCCTGCCCAACGATGCGGGGCCGTGGAACATCGCCTGGCGGCTTTCGATCACCGCGATGGGTTTCGGTTTCTTCCTCGCGCCCAATTCACGGCTTGCCATCGGGAATGCCCCGATGAGCCGGTCTGCCGCGGCAGGGGGCATCCTGTCGACCTCGCGCCTGCTGGGTCAGGCGACGGCGGCGGCTGTGGTGGGCCTGTTGCTCGGCCTTGGGCTGGGGCTGGGGCCGGTGCCGTTCTATGTGTCGATCGGCTTTGCCATCCTGGCCGCGGCCTGCACGATGTTCCGCTTCAATACGGTAACCGCCGCACAGGCCCGGCAGAGCGAGGCGAACGTCCCGCTCTAGCTGCTTACTTCACCCAGTCGAGGCCGAGCACTTCGTAAAATTCGCGGTTCTCGGCCCAGTTCTCCTCCACCTTCACGTGGAGGAACAGGTGGACCTTCTGACCCAGCAGTTCGCTCAATTCCTGGCGTGCGGCTTCGCCGATGGCCTTGATGCGCGATCCGCCCTTGCCGAGCACGATGGCCTTTTGCGTATCGCGGCCGACGACTATCTGCTGGCGGATCTCGACCGAGCCGTCATCGTTCTGGCGATAGGCCTCGGGCCGGACGGCGCTGTCATAGGGGAGCTCCTCGCGAAGCTGGCGGTAAAGCTGTTCGCGAGTGATCTCGGCGGCCAGCAAACGCTCCGACGCGTCTGAAACCTGGTCTTCGGGGTAAAGCCACGGACCTACGGGCATCATTTCGCCCAGTCGCGCTTTCAGCTCGGGCACGCCGTCGCCGGTCATGGCGGAGACGAAGAAGACCTCGTCGAAATCCGCTTTCTCGTTCAGGTCCTGCGCCAGCAGCAGCAGCGCGTCCTTTTTCGAGATGTCGACCTTGTTCAGGACAAGCAGCTTGCGTTCCTTGCGGTTAGCCAGCGTTTCGAGAAGCGGTTCCAGTTCGTGACGGCGCAGCTTCACGCTATCGACGACGAGCAGGATCGCATCGGCCGCCTCTGCGCCTTCCCAGGCGGCGGACACCATCGCGCGGTCGAGCCGGCGGCGCGGGGCAAAGATGCCGGGCGTGTCGGCCAGAACGATCTGCGTTTCGTTCAGAAGCGCAACGCCCAGAAGGCGCGCACGGGTGGTCTGCGCCTTGGGGCTGGTGATCGCCACCTTCTGCCCGACGAGCGCGTTGACCAGCGTCGATTTGCCCGCGTTGGGGGCGCCGATGACGGCGACGACGCCGCAATGTGTCTGTTCTTCAGCCATGTTTTTCCAGAAATGCCGATGCGGCCGACGTTTCGGCCTGTTGCTTGGAATCGCCTTCGCCGGTCGCATCGCCCACGCCCCGCACGCTGACACGCACGGTGAAGCGAGAGGCATGGTCGGGACCGGAACGGTCGAGCAGTTCGTATTCGGGCGGTTTGCGGCGGTTGCCGGCGGCCCATTCCTGCAAGGCGGACTTGGGATGTTTCTTGCGCCCGGCGCGCCCTTCGACCGCATCGCCGAACCAGTTGCGTACCAGTGCGCGGGCGACTTCGAACCCGTGATCCAGCTGGCAGGCGCCGATCAGGGATTCGATCATGTCGCCAAGAATATTGTCGCTGTCCAGACCGCCGTCGGCGCGGGCCTGCTTGCCAAGGCGCATGTGCGCGGACAGCCCGATTTCCCGCGCGACAAGGGCACAGGACTGGCGGCTGACAAGCGCGTTGAGGCGCTGCGACAGCTTGCCCTCGGCATCCTCTGCGCGTTCGTAGAGCCATTCGGCAATCGCCAGCCCCAGGACGCGGTCGCCCAGGAATTCCAGCCGCTGATAGTCGAAATCCTCGCCGGTGCTGCCATGGGTCAGCGCCGCGATCCACAGGCGCTCATCCTTGGCCGGATGCCCGGTTTGCGCCGCGATCCAGTCCGTCGTTTCGGGTGACAGTGTCATGGCCGGATCAGAACGTCGTGCCCAGCCGGTCCCAGCGCGCGGCGGTGAACCAGGTCCAGGGAAGCAGCCATTGTGCCGAACCGTCGGTCGACCACATCATGATTTCGGCCCGTCCGACGAGGTTTTCCATCGGCACCATGCCGACACCGCCGCCGACTTCGGCGGGAAAGCGGCTGTCTTCGGAATTGTCGCGGTTGTCGCCCATCATGAAGACGTGCCCTGCCGGGACGGTGAATACTTGTGTCGTGTCCTGCGGCGTGATGGCGATATCGAGCACTTCGTAACTGCGCCCTTCGGGCAGCGTCTCGACATAGCGGGGATAGCGGCAGAAGCCCTGTCCGGCCGCGTCCACTTCCTCGAAATCGGTGCGCGCGCAGGGCGAGGGGCGGCCTTCGAGAGCGGCGGCATCGATCATGTTCTGCGTGATCGGCAGGACGAAGTCGTCGATCTTGCGCTTCGCCACTTCGTCGCCGTTGATGTAAAGCGTGCCGTCGCGCATCTGGATCTGGTCGCCCGGCAGGCCGATGACCCGCTTGATATAGTCCACCTCCGCCGTCGGCGGCGCCTTGAACACGGCGATGTCGCCGCGTTCCGGATCCGATGCGAAGATGCGGCCCCCCGGTATCAGCGGCAGGTTGAACGGCATCGAATAGCGCGTGTAGCCATAGGGCCATTTCGCGGCCAGCAGGTAGTCCCCGATCAAGAGGCGCGGCAGCATCGATTCCGACGGGATCGAGAACGGCGAGAATATGAAGCTGCGAAAGATGAAGACGACGATCGCCAGCTTCAACAGGAAGACGACGAAGCTGTCCTCCTTCTTTTCCTTTTTCGCGGGTGCGGTGCCGGCATCTGCGCCGTCAACGTCTTTCCCTTTGCCGAATTTCAAACGCATTCGAGGTGTTTCATCCATGCCCACTGGTAAGCCTGCGCGGCATAGGGCAGTAACCGGGTGTTGCAAAGCAAAACGAAGGAACCACTCCCCCGATGACCGATACCGCTGCTTGCTGGACTGCCCTTGAAAATGCGCCGACCGCGACGTTGAAGGATCTGTTCGCTGCCGACGCGGACCGCGTGGGCAGGTATTCGGCGACTTTGGCGGTGCCCGGATCGGATATTCTGTTCGACTGGTCCAAGACGCATTTGTCCGACGATCTGGTCGCCGGGTTCGAGGCTTTGGCCAGTGCCGCCGGTTTCGATACCGCGCGCGAGACGATGCTGAACGGCGGCATGGCCAATCCGACCGAGGGGCGCGCCGCCGAACATACCGCGCAGCGCGGCATGGGCGCGGATGAAAGCGTGGCGGAGGCGGATGCCTTTCACATGCGGATGCGCGGTCTGGTGGAGGCGATCCACGGGGGCGTGTTCGGACCCGTAAAGCACCTGATCCACATCGGCATCGGCGGTTCCGCGCTTGGCCCCGCGCTTGCCATTGACGCGCTGGCCCGGCCCACGGCGGAATGGCGCGCGCCGGTCGACGTGCACGTCGTATCCAACATCGACGGCAACGCACTGGAAGCCGCGTTCGAGGCTTGCGATCCGGCGACGACGATGATCGCGGTGGCGTCCAAGACCTTCACCACGATAGAGACGATGACCAACGCGGCCAGCGCCATCCAGTGGCTGGAGGAATCGGGCGTGGCCGACGCCTATGGCAAGGTCGTCGCGCTGACTGCCAGCCCGGATAAGGCGGTTGAATGGGGCGTTGACGAAACGCGCGTCCTGCCGTTTTCGGAAAGCGTGGGCGGGCGGTATTCGCTCTGGTCCTCGATCGGGTTTCCGGTCGCCATCGCGCTAGGCTGGGACGGTTTTGCCGAATTCCTCGAAGGGGCCGCCGCTGTCGACCGCCATTTTGCCGATGCCGATGGCTTCGCCAACCTGCCCCTGCGCGCCGCCTTCGTCGACCTGATGTACGTGCAGCTGCGCGGCTGCCAGACCCGAGCGGTTTTCGCCTATGACGAACGGCTGGCCCTGTTTCCCGACTATCTTCAACAGCTGGAGATGGAATCGAACGGCAAGTCCGTCCTTGCCGACGGTTCGCCGCTTGGCCGGCAAAGCGCGCCGATCACCTGGGGCGGGGTGGGCACCGATGCGCAGCACGCGGTGTTCCAGCTGCTGCACCAGGGCACGGTCGAAGTGCCGGTGGACTTCATCGCGGTAAAGCAGCCGGGCCATGACCTTGACCCCGAACATCACGCCATCCTGCTGACCAACTGTTTCGCGCAGGGCGCGGCGCTGATGGCGGGCAAGGACAGCGACGACGGTGCGCGCGCCTATCCGGGCAATCGCCCTTCGGCCACGATCCTGTGCGAGAAGATGGACCCCGCGACACTGGGCGCGCTGATCGCGTTTCACGAACATCGCACTTTTGCCAATGCGGTTCTTCTGGGCATCAACCCCTTCGACCAGTTCGGGGTAGAGCTTGGCAAGCAGATCGCCAACCAGATCGCGGCCGGAGAGGGCGAGGGTTTCGACCCCAGCACCGAGGCGTTGCTGAAGACTGCAGGCCTGAAGGACTGACGCACAAGGGGCGCGCAACCCGCGCCCTTAACCTCCAGCGTATGCGCGTTAACGCATTGCGATCGGACGACCCGTTCCTATGTGTGTGAACGGTTCGGACCAGGAGACCCCATGGCAGATTTTGACTACGACCTTTTCGTTATCGGTGCAGGCTCCGGGGGCGTGCGCGCCGCCCGTGTCGCGGCCTCACACGGCGCGAAGGTGGCCATTGCCGAGGAATATCGCATCGGCGGGACTTGCGTGATCCGCGGCTGCGTGCCCAAGAAGCTGCTCGTCTATGGCAGCCATTTCGCCGAAGACCTGGAAGATGCGGAAAATTACGGCTGGTCTTTCGAAAATCCGCAGTTCGACTGGAATCGCCTGCGCGATCACGTGATGGGCGATGTCGATCGGTTGAACGGTCTTTACGAAAAAACGCTCGAAAGCCACGGGGTGGAGCGGATCATGGAACGCGCCGTGGTGAGCGGAAGCAATACCGTGAAGCTGGCATCGGGCCGGGAAGTCAGCGCGAAATACATACTCGTCGCCGTGGGTGGCTGGCCGTTCGTCCCGGAATTCGAAGGGTCGGAGCATTGCATCACTTCGAACGAGGTGTTCCATCTCGACGAATTGCCCAAGCGTGTCGTGATTGCAGGGGCAGGCTACATCGCGCTCGAATTCGCGGGAATCCTCAATGCGCTGGGCTGCCACGTGACGGTCGTGAACCGTTCGGCGGTGATCCTGCGCGGCTATGACGAGAGCCTTCGCGACCGACTTCTGCAGATCACGATGAGCCGCGGGATCGAGTACAAGTTCCACTGCCCGTTCCAGAAGGTTGAGAAACGCGACGACGGCGCGTTCGATGTCCATCTTGAAGGACAGGACGTGCTGGTCGCCGACAAGGTCCTTGTCGCCACGGGCCGCCGCCCCAACACCGATGGTCTCGGTCTTGAAAGCGCCGGTGTCGAACTGGGCGAGAAGGGCGAGATCGTGGTCGACGAATATTCGAAGACCAGCTGCGACAGCATCTATGCCGTGGGCGACGTTACCGACCGTATCCAGCTGACCCCGATCGCCATCCGCGAAGGTCAGGCTTTTGCCGATACCGTCTTCGGCGACAAGCCGACGAAGGTGGACTACGACTGCGTGCCCAGCGCCGTGTTCTCTCAGCCGCCGCTGGCCAGTGTCGGCATGACCGAGGGTGAGGCGCGCAACACTTATGGCAACATCAAGGTCTATTCCTCGGACTTCCGCGCGATGAAGAACATCTTCGCCCGGCGGCAGGAACGCGGCCTTTACAAGCTGATCGTCGAAGTTCCGAGCGAGAAAGTCGTAGGTCTGCACATGATCGGGCCCGAAGCGCCCGAAATCCTGCAGGCGGCCGCCATCGCGGTAAAGGCGGGCCTGACCAAGCAGGACTTCGACAATACCGTGGCCCTGCATCCCAGCATGGCCGAGGAACTGGTGCTGATGCGGTGACCACGCGGCGTGCGGCGCTGGCGGGACTGGGCGCGGCCGCGGGGCTTGCGCTTGGCCCTGCGCCGGTCGCCGCGCGCAAGCGGGCGCGAAAACCGCCGCGCCTTCGCGAAGGGGACGTCGTCGGGTTGGTCGAACCGGCCGGTTATACCTCGGGGCCGGAGGTCTTGGCCCGTGTGCGACATACCGTCGAAGGCATGGGTCTGGTGCCACGCATCGGCGACCATGTCGGGGCGCGATACGGCTATCTTGCCGGGACCGATGATGAGCGCGCGGCTGATATCAACGCCATGTTTGCCGACGACGACGTCCGCGCCGTTTTCGCGGTTCGGGGCGGCTGGGGTTCGGCCCGCATTCTGGATCGGCTCGACTGGGACCTGATCCGGCGCAATCCCAAACTTCTGGTCGGTTTCAGCGACGTGACCGGCCTGCACATGGCCTTTGCGGCAAAGGCCCAATACCCGACGATCAGCGCGCCCAACCTGTCGAGCAGCTGGCTGAAACGCAGTTGGGAAAGCTTCTGGTGGCTTGCCTTTGCCGGGGCCGCCCCGGTGCTGGGCGGGGCGCGGCAGGATCTTCCGATCCCCTTTGCCACCATCGCGCCGGGCAAGGCGCGGGGCAAGATGCTGGGCGGAAACCTCACCGTGCTGACCGCGCTGGTCGGCACCGGTTGGCTGCCCGACTTCGATGGCGCGATCCTTTTTCTGGAGGACGTGGGAGAGGCCGAGTACCGGATCGACCGCATGATGAGCCAGCTTTCGCTTTCGGGCATATTGGGCAAGCTGTCCGGCCTGGTCTTCGGCCAGTGTACCCGCTGCGCCACCGATGAGCCGGACTATGCAGGCTTCACCGTGCCCGACGTCGTGCGCCAATGGGTCGAACCGCTTGGCATTCCGGCATTCCTTGGCGCGAACATTGGCCATATCCGGGATCAGTTGAGCATCCCGCTTGGCGTCGAGGTCGAAATCGACGCAGACGCCGGGACGATCGCGGTGCTCGAACCCGTCGTCGCCTGAACCCGCTTACCCGATGGAATAGGGCACGACCCCGCGTTCGTTGCGGTCGACCACGATCGCGCGGTCGCCGGGCGGAAAGGCGCGTTGATCGCAATTTTCGCGCGGGCAGATGCGGCAACTGGTCCCGATTGGCGTCGCCGCCGACCGCGCGGCCAGGTCCAGCCCATCGGCATAGATGAAGCTAGCGGCATGTTCGGCCTCGCACCCCAGCGCCACGGCATAGCGGCGGGGTGGGCGGGCAAAGCTGCCCGATGGCTTCACCAATCCCTTGGCCATGGAGACATAGCGGACCCCGTCGGGCATTTCGGCCAGCTGGGTCAGGATGCGGTCGGGGATGGCGACGGCCTCGTGCACGATCCACAACGGGCAGGCCCCGCCAAATCGCGCGAACTGCAGGCGCGTGGCCGAATGGCGCTTGGTGATGTTGCCCGCCATGTCGACCCGGCAGAAAAAGAAAGGGATGCCGCGTTCTTCGGGGCGCTGCAGGGTCGATAACCGGTGGCACGCCTGTTCGAAACTGACCGAGAAGCGGCGGGTCAGCCGGTCGATATCATGTCGTTCCGCCAGCGCAGCTTCGCGAAAGGCGGCATAGGGCATCAGCAGCGCGCCGGCGGTATAGTTGGCAAGCCCCATCGCCAGCAATTGCCGCGCCGCCTGCGTCGCGAGTCCCGAAGTTTCGACCACTTGCCCGATCTCGCTTTCCAGCGCGATGGCGACGATCTGGTGGGCAAGCTGGAACCGGCGGGTCTCGGCTGGCTGCGCGCTGTCGAGCACGATGCGGTTTCCGTCCAACTTGCGCAGCGTAGTGCCGTCGCCTTCCACCACGCCTAGGCCCAGTGCATTCTGTCCGAACCGTTCCAGCGCATAAGTGCCGGGCGAGGGCGCATCGCCCGAAAGCCGGGCGGCAAGCCGTTCTGCCGCGCGGTCCAGCGTGTCGATGTAATTGCCCGCGTCGTGGAACCAGTCGCGCACTTCTTCCCATGGCAGGCGCGCGGCGCTGTCCGTGCCTGCGCCCAGCGCCTCGTCCAGGATCTGCAGCCGTTCGCCCGCATCGCGGTAGGCACGGTGGAGCGAGACGAACCGTTCAGCCAGGTGCGGCAATTGCCGGACGGCACGTGTGGCCAATGCCTCGTCCAGCGGTTCGGTAAAGATGGGGTCCGACGCGGCCTGCAGCAGCGCCTCTGCCCGTGCATCGGAACTTTCACCGCCGATTTCGTCCCGCTCCATCCCGAAGCGGCGGGTCAGTGTCGCAAGGATCGGCGCGGTCAGCGGGCGGTCGTCGTTCTCGATCTGCGAAAGGTAGGAAACCGAGATCGACAGCGCCTTGGCCATCTGGGCCTGCTTCATGCCATGACGTTCGCGCAGGGCGCGTACGGACTGGCCAGCGAAGATGCGATGTGGTTTGCTCATGACCAGAACGTCTTATCGGCCCTGCGAAGTTTTGCAAAACCTCTTGTCGTGATTTTGCAAATTTGCATTGGACTTGCCCGCCCAAGGGCCGGATAGGCGCAGTTCGTCATGTGAGGCCGCGCCCGCGGCCCGAAGGGAGCCCGACCGGATGTCCGCCAATATCGCCGAAGTCGAACGTCGCCGCGCCGCAGCCAAGCTGGGTGGCGGTCAGAAGCGCATCGATGCCCAGCATGCCAAGGGCCGCCTGACCGCGCGCGAACGCCTCGAAGTGCTGCTCGACGAGGATAGCTTCGAAGAAATCGACATGTACGTAGAACACAACTGCGTCGATTTCGGCATGGCCGAACAGCATATTCCCGGCGACGGTGTCGTCACCGGTTCGGGCACGATCAACGGCCGTCTCGTCTATGTCTTTAGCCAGGATTTCACCGTGTTCGGCGGTTCGCTGTCGGAACGTCACGCGGAAAAGATCTGCAAGGTGATGGACGCGGCGATGAAGGTCGGCGCACCGGTCATCGGTCTCAACGATTCGGGCGGTGCCCGCATCCAGGAAGGCGTCGCCTCGCTCGGCGGCTATGCCGAGGTGTTCCAGCGCAATGTCCTGGCATCGGGCGTCATCCCGCAGCTTTCGCTCATCATGGGGCCCTGTGCTGGCGGGGCGGTCTATTCGCCCTCGATGACCGACTTCATCTTCATGGTCGAAGACAGCTCCTACATGTTCGTCACCGGCCCCGAAGTGGTGAAGACGGTCACCAATGAAGTCGTGACGCAGGAAGAGCTTGGCGGCGCGTCCACTCACACGGTGAAGTCGGGCGTGGCCGACCTTGCCTGCGAAAACGACATCGTCGCGCTACTTCGCGCGCGCGATTTCATGGACTTTCTGCCCGCCTCCAACCGTGAAGACGTACCCGAACGCCCGACGAGCGATCCGTGGGACCGGTTCGAGGAAAGCCTCGACACGATCATCCCGGCATCGGCCAACCAGCCCTACGACATGCACGAAGTCATCCGTAAAACGGTGGACGAGGGCGAGTTCTTCGAAATCCAGCCCAGGCACGCGGCGAACATCATTTGCGGTTTCGGCCGTATCGAAGGGCGCTCCGTGGGCATCGTCGCGAACCAGCCGATGGTGCTGGCCGGCGTGCTCGACATCGATTCCTCGAAAAAGGCCGCGCGCTTCGTGCGGTTCTGCGATGCCTTCAACATCCCGATCCTGACTTTCGTGGACGTTCCCGGCTTCCTGCCCGGCACCGATCAGGAGCATAACGGCATCATCAAGCACGGCGCGAAGCTGTTGTTCGCCTATGCCGAAGCGACCGTCCCGAAGATCACCGTCATCACGCGCAAGGCCTATGGCGGCGCCTATGACGTCATGGCGTCGAAGCACCTTCGCGGCGACCTCAACTATGCCTGGCCAACCGCGGAAATCGCGGTGATGGGCGCAAAGGGCGCGGTTGAGATCATCTTCCGCCAGGATCGCGACAACCCGGAAAAGATCGCCGAGAAGACCAAGGAATACGAAGACCGCTTCGCCAATCCCTTCGTTGCGGCGAGCAAGGGCTTCATCGACGAGGTCATCATGCCGCATTCCACGCGGCGGCGCATCGCGCTGGGCCTGCGCAAGCTTCGCGGCAAGGAGCTGGCGAACCCGTGGAAGAAGCACGACAACATCCCGCTCTGAGGATATCGCGATGGGCGAATACACGGCAAAGGTGCGCTGGCAGATCGGTGAGGGCGAGGTGTTCACCACCAATCGCTACAACCGCCGACACGAATGGCACTTCGACGGCGGCGCGGTCGTGGCCGGTTGCGCTGCGCCCGGATATCTGCCGCCCGAACTGATCGACGAAAGCGCGGTTGACCCCGAAGAGGCGCTGCTGGCCTCTGCGGCGAGCTGTCACATGCTCTATTTCCTTGCCTACGCCGCGAAGGCGGGTTTTTCCATCGATCGGTACGAAGACAATCCCGTCGGCCGCGTGGAAAAGAACGAGGCGGGCGATCCGTGGGTCGCGACCATCGCGATGCGGCCCTGTGCCACGTTCGTCGGCGACAACCGGCCTTCGGCGGACCAGATCGACGACCTGCACCACCGTGCGCACAAATCCTGTATCATCGCGAACTCGCTGAAGAGCGAGATGACGATAGAGCCCGTATTCGGAGAGGCTGCATGAAACTGGGACGCATGAACCACCTGGGCTACGCGGTGCCCGACATGGATGCTGCCATCGCGCACTACCGCGACGTCATGGGGGCCGCGGTCATCACCGAACCTTTCGACTTGCCCGAACAGGGCGTGAAGGTCTGTTTCGTGAATACGCCCGGCCTTGACGGAACCGAAGGGACACAGGTCGAACTGTTGAGCCCGCTGGATGAAAATTCGCCGGTGGCAGGCTTCATCGCGAAGAACCCGCTGGGCGGCCAGCATCACGTCTGTTTCGAAGTGCCCGACATCGCGGCGGCGCGCGAATATTTCGAAGGAATCGGCAAACGCATCCTGGGTCCCACACGCATCGGGGCGCACGGAACGCCGATCTTCTTCGTCCATCCCAAGGACATGCTGGGCATGCTGACCGAGATCATGGAAACGCCGAAGGACGGGGCGCACTGATGGCCTATCAATTCATCACTGCCGAGACCGCGGATTACGTCACCACGCTGAAACTGGCGCGGTCCGACAAGATGAACGCGATCACGCCCAACGTGTTCGACGAACTTTCCGACGCGATCGACGCTGCGCTTGCTTCGGGCACGCGCGCTTTCGTGCTGTCGGGCGAGGGACGAGCGTTCTGTTCCGGCGCGGACCTGATGCCCGATGGCGCGGGTTATGATGGCCTGCCCGATGACCTCGGCCAGATCATCGAAGACCATTACAACCCCTTTACGCGCAAGCTGATGGACCTGCCGGTTCCGCTCGTTACCGCGATCAACGGTCCGGCCGTGGGTGCGGGGCTTAGCCTTGCGCTGTGCGGGGACATCGCGGTCATGGCCAAGGGCGCCTATCTCCTGCTCGCCTTCGTCAACATCGGGCTTGTCCCCGATGCGGGCGCTACCTGGCTGGTCGCGTCCAGCGTGGGCCGCCAGCGCGCGATGAAGATGGCGCTGATGGGCGAGAAGATTTCGGCGGAAGAGGCACTTTCCATGGGCCTCGTTGCCGAACTGGCCGACGACGATACGACACTTGCCCGCGCGCAGGAAATCGCGGGCCGTCTGGCCAAGGGACCGTCGAAGGCCATCGGCCTTATCCGCCGCCAGGTTAATGCAGCCGTCGAGCAAGGCCTGTCGCAGACGCTCGAGATCGAGCGCGACAACCAGCGCGTCGCTGGCTTTACCGAAGATTTCAAGGAAGCGATCGCCGCGTTCGGCGAAAAGCGCAAACCCCAATTCAAGGGCCGCTGAGCCCTTTCAAGGACCGGACATGACCGACAAGACCGTCAAAGACTGGGAAGCCCTTGCCGACAAGGAAGTGAAGGGTCGCGACCTGACCTGGCACACGCCCGAAGGCATCGATGTAAAGCCGCTTTATACCGAGGCCGATGTCGAGGGGTGGGACCCGGGCCTGCCCGGTTTCGCCCCGTTCACGCGCGGGGTTAAGGCGTCGATGTACGCGGGCCGTCCCTGGACGATCCGCCAGTATGCCGGTTTCTCGACCGCAGAGGAATCGAACGCCTTTTATCGCCGCAACCTTGCCGCCGGGCAAAAGGGACTGTCGGTCGCGTTCGACCTTGCGACCCACCGCGGTTACGATTCCGATCACCCGCGTGTTGTCGGCGACGTCGGCAAGGCGGGTGTCGCGATCGATTCCGTCGAGGACATGAAGATCCTCTTCGATCAGATTCCGCTCGACCAGATGAGCGTGTCGATGACGATGAACGGCGCGGTCATCCCATGCCTTGCCTTCTATATCATCGCGGCCGAGGAACAGGGCGTTTCCCCCGACCAGCTGACCGGGACCATTCAGAACGACATTCTGAAGGAGTTCATGGTCCGCAATACCTACATCTATCCGCCCGAACCCAGCATGCGGATCATTTCGGACATCTTCGCATATACCGCGGATAACATGCCGAAATTCAACAGCATTTCCATTTCCGGCTACCACATGCAGGAAGCCGGTGCGACGCAGGTGCAGGAACTGGCCTTCACCATCGCCGACGGTATGGAATACGTGAAGTATGGCGTGGCCAGCGGGCTCGACATCGACAAGTTTGCAGGGCGCCTGTCGTTCTTCTTCGCCATCGGCATGAACTTCTTCATGGAGATCGCGAAGCTTCGTGCCGCCCGCACCCTTTGGCACCGCGCGATGACGCAGCTTGGCGCGCAGTCGGAACGGTCCAAGATGCTGCGCACCCACTGCCAGACCAGCGGTGTCTCGCTGACCGAGCAGGACCCCTACAACAACGTCATGCGCACCACGATCGAGGCGATGGCCGCGATGCTGGGCGGGACGCAGTCGCTGCACACCAACGCGCTGGACGAAGCCATCGCGCTTCCCACCGACTTCTCGGCCCGCATCGCGCGCAACACGCAGATCGTGATCCAGGAAGAAACGGGCATGACCAACGTGGTCGACCCACTGGGCGGTTCCTATTACGTCGAGGCGCTGACCAAGGCGCTGGTCGACGAGGCGTGGGAAATCATCGAGCGTGTCGAGCGTGAAGGCGGCATGGCCAAGGCGGTCGCCGCCGGCTGGCCCAAGGCGATGATCGAGGAAGCCGCTGCTGGTCGTCAGGCCCGCGTCGACAGGGGCGAAGATGTCATCGTCGGCGTGAACAAGTTCCGCCTGAAGGACGAGGACCCGATCGAGACGCTGGACATCGACAACACTGCCGTCCGCCAGTCCCAGATCGCCCGGCTCGAAAAGATGCGTGCGACCCGCGACGAGGCGAAATGCCAGGCCGCACTCGATGCCCTGCGCGAAGGAGCGAAGGGCAATGGCAACCTGCTCGCGCTTGCCGTCGATGCCGCCCGCGAACGCGCCAGCCTTGGCGAGATTTCGGACGCGATGGAGGCCGCCTTCGGTCGCTACGACACGATGCCGCGCCCGGTGAAGGGCGTTTACGGCGCCGCCTATGCCGGTGACGACCGCTATCAGGCTGTCGTCGACGGCGTCGAAGCCGTCGCCCGCCGTCTTGCCCGCACGCCCAGGGTGATGATCGCCAAGATGGGCCAGGACGGCCATGATCGCGGCGCGAACGTCATCGCCTCGGCCTTTGCCGACATGGGCTTCGACGTGGTTTCCGGCCCTCTGTTCCAGACCCCTGCCGAAACGCGGGACATGGCGCTGGAAAACGGCGTGGACCTGATCGGTGCATCGTCGCTTGCCGCCGGTCACAAGACGCTGATCCCCGAACTGATCAACCTGCTGAAGGAAGCGGGCCGGGCGGACATCAAGGTTACCGCAGGCGGCGTCATTCCGCCCAGCGACTACCAGTTCCTGCGCGATGCGGGGGTTCAGGGCATCTACGGCCCGGGCTCAAACGTGGTCGAAGCAGCCGCCGACGTGCTGCGCCTGCTTGGCCACAACATGCCGCCCGCCGACCTCGACGAAGCGGCGGAGTAAGACGAACCCATGTCGCTCGGTTTCTCGGTAGAGACGCTGCTTCCCAGCGCACGGGTTTCCGGCCCGCTGCGCATGGGGCTGGTGCGTCTGCCGGAAAGCGAGTGGCTGGCGCGTGCACCGGACCTCGCGCCGCGCGGCGAGGCTTTCGACGCGCATCCCGACAGCGTCATCGTGCTGCCCGAGGCCCGCGAGGCGGAGGCAGAGCTGGCCGCTGTGCTTGGCGTCGATGGCGGTATCGAACAGATCGCCCGCGCCCATTGGGAGGATTTCTGTCTCCTGACCCGCGACGATGCCGGGCGCTGGGTTCTGACCGGCGCGGCCGTTGCCTTTCCGACTGACTGGCACTTGGCCGAAAAGATCGGAAAAGCCATGCTGGCCGTGCACGAGCCGATCGATGGCTACGCCGATCAGCTCTCGACCGCCGTCGACAAGTTCATGGACGGGCTTCGCGCACCGCACATCTTCGGGCGCACCAATGCCTTCGTCATGGCGAACGGCAACTGGCGCTATCTGCCCACCGACATGCAGGAGCAGCGGTTCGCGGGTGTTACCGCCGACAATGCGGACGAACGCCTGTTCGTGCGGTGTGAGCGGGAAACGCTGCGCAAGCTGCCCCGATCGGGCGCCATCGTCTTTACCATCGGCGTCCATGTCGCGCCGCTGGGCACGCTGTCTGATGCCGGTGTCGCGCGGATCGCGCAGTCCATCGAAGGTTTCATGGAGGGCGAGGGCGACCGCCGCGCCGCTCCCCACTACGCAGCGGCGCTGGCCGGCTATGCCGACCGCCGCCTCGATCAATCCAAACCCGGTCCCAGGGAAGAAGCAGCCTGATGTTCAAGAAGATCCTGATCGCCAACCGCGGCGAAATCGCCTGTCGCGTCATCAAGTCCGCGCGCCGCATGGGTATCCAGACGGTTGCCGTCTATTCGGACGCCGACGCCCGCGCGCCCTTCGTCCAGATGGCGGACGAAGCCGTCCACATCGGCCCGGCTCCGGCGGCGGAATCCTACCTGATCGCGGACAAGATCATCGACGCCTGCAAGCAGACCGGAGCCGAGGCGGTTCACCCCGGTTATGGCTTCCTGTCTGAGCGCACTTCGTTCGCAGAGGCACTGGCCGAAGCGGGCATCGAGTTCATCGGCCCCCCGGTGAATGCGATCGCCGCGATGGGCGACAAGATTGAATCCAAGAAACTGGCCCGGGAAGCGGGCGTGAACGTGGTTCCCGGCTTCGTCGGCGAAATCCGCGACACCGAACACGCGGTCGAGATCGCGAACGACATCGGTTATCCGGTGATGATGAAGGCCTCTGCAGGCGGCGGCGGCAAGGGGATGCGCCTTGCCTATTCCGAAAAGGACGTTCGCGAAGGCTTCGAGGCGACCAAGCGCGAGGGCCTCAATTCCTTTGGCGACGACCGCGTCTTTATCGAGAAATTCATCGAGAATCCGCGCCACATCGAAATCCAGATCCTGGGCGATAAGCACGGCAACATCATCTACCTGAACGAGCGCGAATGTTCGATCCAGCGCCGCCACCAGAAGGTCGTGGAAGAGGCCCCCTCGCCCTTCGTCACGCCCGAAATGCGCAAGGCGATGGGCGAACAGTGCGTCGCCCTTGCCAGGGCCGTGGGTTATTACAGCGCGGGCACGGTCGAACTGATCGTATCGGGCGCGGACAAGACCGGACAGTCGTTCTACTTCCTCGAAATGAACACCCGCCTTCAGGTGGAACACCCGGTGACCGAGGCGATTACCGGCGTCGATCTTGTCGAGCAGATGATCAAGGTGGCCGCTGGCGGCGAGCTTGGCTTGAAGCAGGATAACGTGAAGATCGACGGCTGGGCGATCGAAAACCGCGTCTATGCCGAAGACCCCTATCGCGGTTTCCTGCCCTCCACGGGCCGTCTCGTGCGCTATGATCCGCCGGTTCCCGGCTGGAAGGGCGGCATCCGCGGCGTAGAGGAAGGCACCGGCGGTATTCGCGTCGACGACGGCGTCATGGAAGGCGGCGAAGTCTCCATGTTCTATGACCCGATGATCGCCAAGCTGGTGACCTGGGCGCCCACGCGTGACGAGGCGGCGGACCTCCAGATCAAGGCACTCGACGCGTTCGAGATCGAAGGGCTGGGTCACAATATCGATTTCCTGTCGGCCATCATGCAGCATCCGCGTTTCCGTTCGGGCGAACTGACCACCGGCTTCATCGCCGAGGAATATCCCGAAGGCTTCGAAGGCGCGCCTGCGGGCCGCACGCTGCGCACCCGGCTTGCCGCGATCGGCGCATTCGTCGCGGCCGCCTATGCCGATCGCGCCCGCCGTATCGACGGACAGCTCGGCAACCGCCTGCGCCCGCCGGCGAAGTGGAGCGTCAAGATCGACGGCGAGTTCCACAATGCCGAACTTTCCGGAGACACGATTTCGGTCGACGGTGAAGCGGTCGACATGGCGCTTGAATATACGCCGGGTCAGCGCACGCTTGCCGCCGTGTTCGACAGTGATGAGAACGGTGATGGCGGCGAACAGCTGATCGTCCAGATCAAGCCCGTGCCCGCCGGTTTCGAATTCACCACGCGCGGCGCGAAACACGCGCTTCGGATCCTGCCGACCAGCATGGCGAAGTTCGACAAGCACATGATCGAAAAGATCCCGCCGGACATGAGCAAGTTCCTCGTCTGTCCGATGCCGGGTCTGCTGGTGTCGCTGAACGTTGAAGAAGGCGACGAGGTCCAGCTCGGGCAGCCGCTGGCCGTGATCGAGGCGATGAAAATGGAAAACATCCTTCGCGCCGAAAAGGCCGGTGTCGTCGCCAAGGTGAACGCAAAGGCGGGCGACAGCCTTGCAGTCGACGCGATTATCCTCGAACTGGAGTAAATGCACTTACTCCACGACCATACCGCCCCCGCTGCCGACCCGACCGACTTCGACACGTTTCTGAAGATCGATATCCGGGTCGGCACGGTGGTCGGCGCACAGCCTTTCGAAAAGGCGCGCAAGCCCGCTTATATCCTGCAGATCGACTTCGGACCGACCATCGGCACGAAGAAGTCGAGCGCGCAGATCGTTGCCAACTACGCCTGCGACGAACTGGTCGGGCGACAGGTCGCGGCCGTGGTCAATTTCCCGCCGCGCCAGATCGGTCCGATCATGTCCGAAGTGCTGACCTTGGGCTTTGCCGACGACGCGGGCGAGGTGACCCTGTTCGCGCCCGACAAGGCGGTGCCCAACGGTTCGCGCCTGTTCTGACGGCGGTTCGGTGATGGCAAAGCAGGTCTGGACCATCGGGTACGAGCAGGCGACGGTCCCCGCCGTGATCGACGCACTGGTCGCTGCCGGGGTCGAGGTTCTGGCCGACGTGCGGGCCCTGCCGCTTTCGCGAAGGCCCGGTTTTTCAAAGACCGCCCTTGCCGGGGCTGCCCGGGAAGCGGGCATCGAATACCGCCATTTCAAGCCACTTGGCACACCGAAGGAAGGGCGCGAGGCGGCGCGCAAGGGCGACCAAAAGGGGCTGGAGCGGGTCTATTCCGGACAGCTCGAACTGCCCGAAGCACTGGCCGCGGCGGCGCAGCTGCGCGATCTTGCCTCTTCGCGGCGCGTGGCCTTGCTGTGCTTCTGCGGCGATGCGGGCAAATGCCATCGCTCACTTCTCCACGCGGCCATGCTGAGCGATTTCGAAGCAGTGCATCTTATCCCCGCGGCCTGAGGTTCGGACCTATCGCGGCTGCGAAACGTAGAAGCTGCATGTTCATCGGTTCAATCGACGCTTTCCTGCGCATCCTTGCGGCAACGGCCATGGCCTATACCGCCGTTATCGTCATTTTGCGTATCAACGGAAAACGATCGCTGTCGAAACTGAACGCGTTCGATTTTATCGTGACTATCGCGCTCGGTTCCGTCCTTGCCAGCACGATCGTTTCGAAAAGCGTGAAGCTGTTCGAAGGCCTTTTCGCCTTTGCGGTCCTGCTCGCGCTGCAGTACATCGTTTCCAGGACTTCGGCGCATTGGCAGCGGTTTGCCAAGATCGTTCGCAGCGAACCGAAACTGCTGCTGCGCGATGGGCAGTTTCTCGACACCGCCTTGCTGAACGAACGTTTCACGCGGGATGAAGTGATCGCCGAAATCCGCAAGGAGGGTCATGGCCGATACGAGGATATCGCCGCGGTCGTGCTGGAATCGGATGGCAGCCTTTCGGTCATCGCGGACGGCCCATGCGAAAGCTTGACCGTGCTGGGCCCCGTCAACCAGCCGGGTGGTGAGACCTGAGTTCGGCGTCGAGGAAGCTGGCGACGTCGTCGATCTCGACGTCCCTGGCAAGGAAAGTCCGGCCGATGCCGCGCATCAGCAGGAAAGGCAGGGTCCCTGCGTCCATCTTCTTGTCGTGCAGCATGTGATCGGCCAGTCGGCGTCCGCCGCAATCAAGGGCAAGCTCCGCCACTTCGGCCTTCATGTCGCAGGCCATGAAGTGGGCCGCGATCCGGTCTGCCTCGTGCTGCTCCATCAGCCCGCGCCGCACTGAATAGCGGGCGGCCAGAACCATGCCGATGGCGACCGCTTCGCCGTGCAGCAGCGCGCTGGAATAGCCGGTTTCCGCCTCCAGCGCATGGCCGAAGGTGTGACCGAGGTTGAGAAGGGCACGCGTGCCGGTCGTCTCGCGCTCGTCCTCTGCCACAACGCGCGCTTTTGCAGCGACCGAGCGGCTCACCGCCTCGATCCGAGCCTTGGCATCGCCGTTCAGCAGGCCGGGGCCGTTCGTCTCGCACCATGCGAAGAATTCGGCGTCGTCGATCAGTCCGTATTTCACGACTTCGGCATACCCCGCGCGCAATTCGCGCGGCGGCAGGGTGGCCAGCACGTCGGTATCGGCAAGGACCAGCGATGGCTGATGGAACGCTCCGACGAGGTTCTTGCCCATCGGGACATTGATCGCGGTCTTGCCGCCGACACTGGAATCGACTTGCGCCAGCAGCGTCGTCGGCAACTGCACAAAGCCGCAGCCGCGTTTCAGGATCGCGGCGGCAAAGCCGGTGAGGTCGCCGATAACCCCGCCGCCCAGCGCGACGATACGGTCGTTGCGGTCGACCCCTTCGGCGAGCAGGAAATCGACGACTTGCGCCAGCTGCGCCCAGCTTTTCGTCTGCTCTCCGGCGGGAAGGACCAGCCAGCGGGCCTGCTTGCCCACGGCGGCCAGCGCCGCATCGACTTTATCGCGGTAAAGCGCGGCGACCTGCGCGTCGGTGATGACGGGGACGGTGTCCTTGCGCAAGAGCGGGCCGCATTCTTCGCCAAGCCGTTCCAGGAGGCCCGGCCCGACTCGCACTTCATAAGCGCGTCCGGCCAGTTCCACGTCGATCGTGCGCATGTCGCTCATCCCTCGTATTCTTCCAATGCCGCCAGAATGCGCGCAACGCTGGCCATTTGCGGGCCGGCGTCGCTGACGGCGCGGATATGCGCCTGCGCATAGGCCGGGCGTCGTTTTTCCATCAGTTCGGACAGGACTTTGCGCGGGTCCTTGTCGACCAGCAGCGGGCGGGTGTTCTTGCGGCTGACCCTTTCGACCAGCACGTCGATATCGCCGTCGAGCCATACCGCGATCGCCTTGTCCAGGATCATGGCCCGCGTTTCGGGATCGACGAACGCGCCGCCCCCGGTGGCGATCACGGCCGGGCGGCCATGCGTATCCTCGATGATACGGGCGATCACGCGCCGTTCTCCATCGCGGAAATAGGGTTCGCCGAACTTCTCGAAGATCTCGGGGATCGACATCTGCGCCGCTTCGACGATGGCGTCGTCGGCATCGACGAATTTGGTGCCCAGCGCCTGCGCCAGCTTGCGCCCGATGGTCGACTTTCCAACCCCCATCAGGCCGACCAGCACGACCGGGCGATCCAGCCTGCGGGCAAGCCCTGCCAGCGACCGGGCGTCGGGCAGGGCTGCGCTCTCATGCGCCGATGCGTTGTCATTCCCGGTCGAATTGCCGGGCATGGGGTCACTCTGGTCCATTGCAGCCCCGCCTATAGTTGCGCTAGGCGGTCGCGCAAGCGCCATGCCTGCGTCGCAGATGCGGAGATGGCGGGAAAGTTTCGTAGCTGAGCAGGTCGAGAAGGAAATTCATGCGCAAAGCCAAGGGCGTATTGCCGATCCTTGCTCTCGCAATCCTGATCCTGCTCGTCTACGCCTATATCGACGGCGGGCGCGAGGAGCCCCGCTGGATCGAGGAGGAATTGCCGGTGCAGCCAGGACCGGGCGGGTCGGAGAACGGCCAGTGAACCGCCCCGCTAGATTCCAGCGCGCGAAGGACCCGTCGAAGGTCTTTTCCCGCCGCACCCTGTTCGTGGCGGCCTTGCTGGCCGCGGCACCGGTCGTCGCGCTTTCCGCGCAGGACGGGCCGGAATCGCTGCTGCCACCCGGATTCGATGATCCCGCACCGGCCCCGTCGCCCACGCCCGCAACGACGCCGCGTGCGACCCCGGCCCCCGGTTCGTCCCAGTCCGGCGGACAGGCAGCGCCCAGTGTTTCGCAGCCCGTGGTACAGCAAGTGCCGGGCGGTTCTTCGCCTGCGCCTTCCGCTTCGTCCTCTCGCGCCGATGCCGCGCGCCGCCTGCTCGAACGCCTGCCCAGCCTTGACGAGCTTGAGGAGATGGACACCGACGAGATCGACGAGATTCTCGGCCTGAAGCCCACCTTCGACATTCCCGATGCGGCGCGCCGGTCCACCGATGTCGTCGGCATCCTCGCGCCGTCCGAAGGCGGGATGCGCGAAGGATCGCTCGGCAACTACAAGGCGCTTTTCGTACGCCGCGTTCTCGAAGGCACGAAAGGCTCGTTGGTTTCACGCTGGGGGCACATTCTTGTCCGCCGCGCCCTGGCCAGCAGGCTTGCCGCGCCCGAGGGAATGGACGGCGTGGAATTCGCCGCGCTTCGCTCGGGCCTTCTCAACCGCATGGGCGAGGCGACGATCGCGCGCGCCGTCGTTCAGGAAGTCGACACCGCCGACTATTCCCCTGCGCTGATCGCCAGCGCCTACGATTCGTATGTCTCGCTGGGCGATTTCACGGGCGCCTGCCCGATGGTCCGGCTCCACGCCCGCACGCGTGAGGATCGCGAGTGGGAGCTGCTTCGCGGCATCTGCAGCTCCTTTTCGGGCGAAAGCAGCGGCATGGACCGTATCGAACAGCAGCGCCGTCGCAGCGAAGGTACGCAAATCGATTCGTTGTTGGCACAGAAGTACGCAGGTTCCGTCGGCAACACGCGCCGTGCCGTGACGCTGGAATGGGACGATGTCGATGAACTGACCGTCTGGCGTTACGCGCTCGCCACTGCGACCGGCGCGGAAGTGCCAGCCAGCCTGATCGATGCGGGCGGCCCCGATTATCAGCGCCTTGCCGCGATCTCTCCGTCTGTGCCCCTGATCCAGCGCGCCCGCGGTGCGGACTTCGCGGCGGGCGAGGGCATCCTGTCCAGCGCGGCTCTCGTCGATCTTTATTCGCAGATATATTCGGACCCGGAAATCGACGGCGAAGAAGCCTCGCGTGCATCGCTTCTGCGCGAAGCCTATGTCGGAGAGGCGGAACAGCGCCTTGGCGCGATGCGCGACATCTGGGGCGAAAAGGACCTGTCGAAGCGGTTCTATACCCGCCTCGTGTTAACGGCCTATGCCGCCGCGCGCCTGCCGACCGACCCCGCGTTCGAGGCTGATGCCGGCCTGCTGATCGGGGCGATGATGGCCGCCGGGCTCGATACCAGCGCGGTCCGCTGGGGCCAGACCGTTCAGCGCGGAAGCATGGGCTGGGGCATCCTGATGGTCGGCAGCCCGGCGCTTGGCGGAAACGTCAGCGAAGGGGACGTGCGTTCTTTCATCGACGAGGATGACAGCGTGGGGCAGCGCCGCTCGCAGTTCCTCGTGGCGTCGCTGGCAGGGCTTGGGCGAATGGCGCCTGCCAAGTCGAACGAACTGTCCGGCGTGCTGGGTTTCGACCTTGGCCGCGAAACCCGCTGGACCCGCGCGATCGAGCTTGCCGCATCGCGCAACAACCAGGTCCTGGTGACTTATCTCATGGCACTGGGCATGCAGGGCGACAGCTGGTCGCAGATGACGCCGGTGCATCTCTACCACATCGTCAAGGCCCTCGACGAAGTGGGTCTTGAGGCAGAGGCGAGGATGATCGCGGCCGAAGCGGTCACGCGCGCCTGACGCGGCGGCTCGGATGAAGGCACCGGGCATCGATGACTTCCTGTTGATGCTGGCCGCCGAACGCGGGGCCGCGGCCAATACGCTTGCCGCCTATCGGCGCGATCTGGAGGCGGCCGAACTGGAAGTCCCGCTGCTTGCCGATGCGCAGCCTGCCGACCTTTCGGGGCTGGGCAAGGCATGGTCCGAACTTGCACCGTCGAGCCTTGCGCGCCGCTGTTCGGCGCTGCGCCAGTATTTCGGATTTCTCATCGACGAGGGGTATCGCGACGACGATCCGTCGGACGCGCTGCCGCGCCCCCGCATCCGCCGCCCGCTGCCTCGCTTGCTCAGCAAGGAGCAGGTGCTGGCGATGCTCACCCTTGCCGAGGAAGAGGCCGAGGCCGGTACGCCGAACGCGATTCGCATGCTGGCGCTGCTCGAAATGCTCTATGGGTCCGGCCTGCGCGCGACGGAACTCGTCTCGCTCACGTTGGACAGCGTGCCGCGCGATGCGCCCTTGCTGACGATTGTCGGCAAAGGCGGGCAACAGCGCATGGTCCCGGTGTCGGGCCGCGCCCGTGCTGCGATGGCGCGATGGCTGGAGGTGCGGCCCAAGGGCGGGCGATACGTCTTCCCCTCACGCGGCAAGCATATTAGTCGGATTCGCCTGTTCCAGATGCTCCGTGAACTGGCGGGCAGGGCCGGCCTGCCGCCCGAATCGGTCAGCCCGCACGTCCTGCGCCATGCCTTTGCGACCCATCTGCTGGAGGGCGGGGCCGATCTTCGCGTATTGCAGACCCTGTTGGGCCATGCCGATATCGCAACGACCCAGATTTACACCCACGTCGATTCGGCGCGGCTCGTCGAACTGGTGAATGCGCGCCATCCTCTGGGCAGAGCGGCGTCCATCCCACTTGCCCCGCCCGCGAAGGACGACTAGCGAAACTGCGATGACCAGTTATCTCGAATTCGAAAAGCCGCTGGCAGAGCTTGAGCGCCGCATTTCAGAGCTGCGCACTGCTGCCGATCAGGATGATGTCGCCGTCGATATCGACGCGGAAGTCGCACGCCTTGAAAAAAAGGCGAGGGATCAGCTTGCCTCGATCTACAAGTCGCTGACGCCCTGGCAGAAGACGCAAGTTGCCCGGCACCCTTCGCGCCCGCATTTCGGCGATTACATCGCACACGCCTTCACCGATTTCGTGCCCTTGGGCGGGGACCGCGCCTTTGCCGACGATCAGGCGATTATCGGCGGGTTCGCGACGCTGGATACGCCCGATGGCGGCGTGAAGGTGATGGTGATCGGCCATGAAAAGGGCAACGACACGCAGTCGCGGCTCAAACACAATTTCGGCATGGGCAAGCCGGAAGGCTACCGCAAGGCGATCCGCCTGATGGAAATGGCCGGAAAGTTCGGCCTTCCGGTCGTTACGCTGGTCGATACCTCGGGCGCATTTCCGGGGGTCGAGGCGGAGGAGCGCGGCCAGGCAGAGGCTATCGCCCGCGCCACCGAGGCGTGTCTCAACCTGCCTGTCCCGATGGTCGCGGCCATCGTGGGTGAGGGCGGTTCCGGCGGCGCGGTCGCGTTGGCCAGCGCGGAACGTGTCCTGATGATGGAAAATGCCGTCTATTCGGTGATCAGCCCCGAAGGCTGCGCTTCCATCCTGTGGCGCACGGCCGAAAAGGCACCCGAGGCGGCAGAGGCGATGCGCGTCACTGCACAGGACCTGAAGCAGCTTGGCGTCATCGATTCGATCGTGCCCGAACCGCTTGGTGGGGCGCACCGCGATCCGGTGGCAGCGGCAAAGGCGCTGGGCAAGGCGATTGCCGATGAACTGGGCAAGCTTTCGGGCATGGGCGCGGACAAATTGCGCGATGCGCGTGCCAGCCGTTTCCTGAAGATTGGCTCTCTGGCCTAAGCCCTTTTACAGGGCCTTCGGGAACAAACCCCCGGCATCTCCGGTTTTTATCCTCGAACGAGGGGACGTTCGTCGACTGTCGTAGAGGCGGCGGCTCCTCTCAACATATTCGATCGAGGAGCCGAAGATGCCGATCCCGTCCACCAAGAAAAATTCCAACAGGCGCAGTCGTTTCGCCGCCCTTGCTTCTGCCGGGGCGCTTGCGCTTGCCCTTGGCGGCTGCGCGGCAACGTCCACCGCGCCGGTCGTGCCGGGTCAGGCCGCACAGATGAGCGCCGAGGAACGCCAGCTTGGCGCAGAAGCACATCCGCAGCTTCTGGCCGAATTCGGCGGGGCCTATACCGGCCCCCAGGCGGCTTACGTCGAACAGGTGGGCAAGAACATCGCCATGCAGTCCGGGCTGGGTGATGCGCGGACGGCCTTTACGGTCACGCTGCTGAATTCGCCGGTCAACAACGCCTTCGCCATCCCCGGCGGGTATATCTACACCACCCGCGAACTCGTCGCGCTCATGGACAACGAGGCCGAACTGGCCGGCGTTCTGGGCCACGAAGTCGGCCACGTCGCCGCCCGCCATTCGCAGCAGCGCCAGAAGGCTGCGCAGCAGAACTCTATCCTTGGTGCCGTCGGTGCGATTCTCTCGGGCGTCCTGTTCGGCAACAGCCAGATCGGCCAGCTTGGCCAGCAGCTTGCCATGCAGGGCTCGCAGCTCCTGACGCTCAAATACTCGCGCAGCCAGGAAATCCAGGCCGACGATCTTGGCATCGCTTACCTTTCGAACGCCGGTTACGATCCGCGTGCCATGGCGACCGTCTTGCAGAGCCTTGCGGCGCAGAACGCTCTCGATGCGCAGCGCATGGGATCTTCGAATCAGGTGCCCGAATGGGCATCGACGCACCCTGATCCGGCAAGCCGCGTAAACCGCGCTTTGCAGGAAGCGCAGGGACTTCCGGGCAACGTACTCAACAAGGACACTTTCCTGACGCGAATCGACGGCATGATGTACGGCGACGACCCGAAGCAGGGTGTGGTCGAGGGGAACACGTTCATCCACCCCGTCTACAAGTTCAAGTTCAGCGTCCCGAGCGGCTATTTCATGGTCAACGGCACCCGCGCGGTTTCGATCAGCGGTCAGTCTGGCAAGGGCCAGCTGTCGGCCGGGGCCTACAACGGCGACATGAACACTTATATTCAGAACGCTTTCAATGCGTTGACTGACGGTCAGCAGAAGATCACGCCGTCGTCGATACAGCGCACCACCGTCAACGGCATCCCGGCAGCTTACGGCACGGCCCGGGTCGATTCGGGGAATGGAGCGGTCGATGTCACCGTTTTCGCATACGAATTTTCCAACTCGCAGGCCTTCCACTTCGTGACGATCACGCAGGCGGGCAATGCGGGCGTGTTCAATTCGATGTATTCCAGCATGCAGCGCATCAACGACACGCAGGCCGCAGCGGTCAAGGCGCGCAAGATCGATGTCGTGACTGTCAGGTCGGGCGACACCCTGTCGTCGTTGGCAAGCCGCATGGCTTACGACGACTACAAGATGGAACGCTTCCTGGTGCTCAACTCGCTGGACAGCAACAGCACGCTTCAGGCGGGACAGAAGGTCAAGATCGTCACTTACTGACGGGCGATCCCTTAAAAACGAAAAGGGCGCGATGGCCGATGCCGTTGCGCCCCTTTTCTTTGTGGCCCGGACAGGAACGCCAGGGCCAAACGCAAAGCGGGCGGCAGTTTCCTGCCGCCCGCTCGCTCAAGAACGGTAGAACCGTCTATTAGCCGCCGTTTGCGGTCGTCAGAGCCGTTTCGACGGTGCCGAACGTTTCGTTCAGTTCCGAACCAACGGCGGTCAGGGTCGCGATGCAGGCAACTGCGATGAGAGCAGCGATCAGGCCGTATTCGATTGCGGTCGCGCCGGATTCGTCAGCGATGAGGTTCTTGAAAAACTGCATGGTAGGTCTCCTGGTTCAAATTTATTTACGTTCACCCTGCTCTCATCAAGTTCTGGCGAATTTTACTTCGGTGCCCCCAGTTCCTGTTTCGAGCGTTTACTTGCCTAAGTGCTATTCCTGAATAATACGTAAACCTAACCGGCTTTTTGCATTGCTTCAGTCGCGCTGTCGGCAACATAGGTCCACATGTTGTTGGTAGCGCCCGCAACGCCATTGAGGCCCACCATCATGGCGATGCCGATGAGCGCGACGATCAGGCCATATTCAATGGCAGTCGCCCCGTTCTCGTCGTCGCGAAATTTTGCGATGGTGGTCAACATTGGTTCCGGGCCTTTTCCTGTGGTCCGTCACCGAGAATGGGGCCGAGTTCTTAAATTTTGGTTGAGAGCGTGAGCAGCATTGAAAAAATCTCCGACAGTCCGTCCCGGTAAACAGGGGTGAAACCATGTTAGTCGTTGCCGCAGCGTTGTTAGACGGGTCGGGCCGCGCGCTTATGCATTGCCGTCCGCTGGACAAGCACCACGGCGGTTTGTGGGAGTTTCCGGGGGGAAAGGTCGACGAAAACGAATCGCCTGCTGATGCGCTTTGCCGCGAATTGCACGAGGAACTGGGTATTGCTGTCGATCCGGGCGATCTTGACCCGCTTTCCTTCGTAGCTGGCCCTCCGCCACGTGGTGCTACAGCGCCGATTGTAATTCTTCTTTACACATGCCGCCGCTGGACCGGCGCGCCGCACGCGATCGAAGGTGAGGGGATAGCGTGGTGCGATCGTGCCGGTTGCGAAGCGCTGGACCTTGCTCCGCTCGACAGGGTTTTGCTGGCCCAGCCGCAGAGCGAGAGATTATTTCACTCTTTTGAAAAATAACCCGCGTTGGGGGCTTGCCAAGATTGGACCCCCCGCCTAAATGCCGCCTCCACAGCGCGCCCGTAGCTCAGCTGGATAGAGCACCAGACTACGAATCTGGGGGTCAGAGGTTCGAATCCTTTCGGGCGCGCCAACACATCGCCCCGCTTGCCAACCGGCAGGCGGGGCGTCGTGCTTTTCGGGGTATGTCGCTCGCGCGCGCAACTGAATCGCCCTCTGGCCGGAACCGCACAGGCCGCATCCGGTTATTCCTGCAAACGCATCATCTATCGCAGGAGTATACCCGTGGCCGACGCATCCGGCATTTTCGACCGTCTCAAGGAAGACCACGACAAGCATCGCGATCTTCTCAAGAAAATGGCTAAGACAGAAGGGGCGAGCGAGGAGCGTTCGGACCTGCTCGAAGAGTTCACGGTCGAAGTGAAAAGCCACGCCGCGGCCGAGGAGCAAGCGCTGTACTCGACCATGATGCGCAAGCCGGAAACCACGAGCGACACGCGTCACTCGGTGGCCGAGCATCACGAGATCGAGGAAATGCTCAACGATCTCGCCGCGACCGACATGAGTTCGAGCGCATGGCTGGCCAAGTTCAAGGATCTTCGCCACCGGTACGAGCATCATATCGACGAGGAAGAGGACGATCACTTTCCAGACTTCGAGAAACACCTGACCGACGCAGATTTGGCGCACATGCGTTCGGTATTCCAGCGCCGCAAGGAAGCGGAATGCGGCGAGCAGGAGGTGACGCCCGAAAAGATGGAAGACGCGAAGGACTAAGGCTGCGCACCGCTATCAAGGCCGGTTCGCCTCGCCAGGAGGTAGCATGACAGATACGACGGTTCGTCCGGACCACTCGGACGTCCCGGCCAGCATCGAAGAAGATGGCCCCGGGTCGGATTTCGCCAAGAGCACCGAGCCCGGGGTCTGGCGATTCGCGCATGCCGAAAAGGCGCGCGTCATCGTCGATGCGGCCGACTATTTCACGGTCATGCAGGACGTGATGATGCGCGCGCAAAAACGCATTTTCCTGATCGGGTGGGATTTCGACACGCGGATCGCGCTGGGCCGTGGTCGGCGCTGGTGGCAATTCCTGCCCCGTAGCCGCCCGCCGCGTCGGCTGGGTCGTTTCATCGTCTGGCTGGCGAATCGCAACCCCGAGCTTGAAATCTATGTTCTGAAATGGAATTTCGGCGCGGTGAAGATGTTCTTCCGCGGCAGTATGCTGGCCGACATGTGGCGCTGGTACAAACACAAGCGCATCCATTTCAAATTCGACGCGGCTCATCCGGTCGGTTGTAGCCACCATCAGAAGATCGTGATCGTCGACGATCATTTCGCCGTTTGCGGCGGTATCGACATGACCGCCGACCGTTGGGACACGCGCGAACATCTTGACGACAATCGCCTGCGCCGCGAACCGGGCGGCGGCACGTACATGCCCTGGCACGACGTGACGATGCTGGTCGAAGGGGATATCGCCCGCGCGCTGGACGATCTGGGGCGCAAGCGCTGGAACATCGCCAGCGGCAGCGATCTTGAACCGGTGGCGGCACAGCCGAACAGCGTCTGGCCAGAGGGGCTGGAGCCGAGCTTCGACAACATCATGCTCGGCGTGTCGCGGACCCGCGCCTCGTTTCAGGATTACGATGAGATCCGCGAGATCGAGGAGCTTTTCATCTCGCTGATCATGCGGGCCAAGAACTTCATATATGCCGAGAGCCAGTATTTCGCCTCACGCAAGATCGGCGAGGCGATTGCCGCACGCATGGCCGAGGAGAATCCGCCCGAAATCGTGTTGGTGAACCCGGAGGAGGCCGACGGCTGGCTTGAACAGCAGGCGATGGACACCGCCCGTGCGCGCCTGCTGAAGGCGATCGGCAAAGTCGACAAGAACAAGAAATTCCGCGTCTACACCCCGCGCACGGCGGCCGATAATCCGATCTATGTCCATGCAAAGGTCATGATCGTCGATGACGAGATCATGAAAATCGGCTCGGCAAATATGAACAACCGGTCGCTGGGTCTCGATTCGGAATGTGACCTGTTGCTCGATGCGACCCGGTTCGGGAACGAGGACGAGGTCGAGAAGATTCGCCGCCTGCGTTATTCCCTGCTGGCCGAACATTGCGGGTTGGACGAGGACGAGGTCGGCCCGCTGTTGGAAAAATATGGTTCGATGCATGCGATGATCCAGAACCACCCGCAGCCCGGCCGCGCCTTGCGGCTCTACAAGATTCCTGACCTCAACGGCGTCGAGAAGGCGATGGCCGACGGAGAGTTACTCGACCCCGAAAGCGCCGAAGACATGTTCGAACCGATCAGCGAGCGCAGGGGCCTCTTTCGCCGTATCCGAAAGCCCAGATAGCCTTTCGGCCGATCTCAGCCCTCGCGCAATTCGCTGGCGAGGAGTTGAAACTCTTCGGCACGCGGGCTGCCCTTGCGCCAGACGAGCGCGATTTCGCGGCTCGCGTTATCGGACTGCAGCGGGCGTGCGGTGACGTCGGTATCGTGCAGGATGCCCGCGTCGAGCGCCATCTTGGGCAGCATCGTCAGGCCAAGCCCGTTGTCGACCATCTGAACCAAAGTATGCAGCGACGTGCCGATCATCGTGGCACTGGCGCGCATTTCGGGCCGATTGCACGCAGCAAGGGCATGTTCCTTGAGGCAGTGGCCATCCTCGAGCAGCATAAGGCGCGCTTCGTCGATCATGGACGGCGGCACTTCCTTGGGCGGATCGCGCGGATCGTCCTTGGGAAAGGCGACATAAAGCGGATCGTCGCAGATTTTCGCGACTTCTACCTCGCCGGTGGGGAAGGGCAGGGCCAGCAGCACGCAGTCCGCCCGTCCGTGATGCAGCGATTCGATGGCGTCCGCGCTCGGCTCCTCGCGAAGGAACAGCTTCAGCCTGGGCCGTTCCTTGCGCAGGCGGGGCAGGATGCGCGGTAGAAGGAAGGGGGCGATGGTCGGAATGACACTCATTCGCAATTCACCGCAAAGGGGCTGGCCTGCCGACTGCACGAGGTCGGAAAGCTCCTCCGCCTCGCGCAGCAGGCGGTGGGCCTTGGCCACGACCTGTTCGCCAAGCGGCGTGAAGCGGACCACGCGGCGCGTTCTTTCGACCAGCGTCACGCCCAGCAGCGATTCGAGTTCGCGAATACCGGCCGAAAGCGTCGACTGCGATACGAAGCACGATTCGGCCGCGCGCCCGAAATGCCCATGTTCATGCAGCGCAATGAGGTACTGCAACTGCTTGAGCGTGGGCAGGTAGCTCGCGCTCACGCTTCCTGGTTCTCCGGGGTCGGAACGATGGGCTCTTCGCCGATACGGGCGATCTTGAGGCGGCCGTTCTCAACCCCGAAACCAAGCTTGCCTTCGACGAGATCGAGCGCGTCGCGACCGAATTCCTCGAACCGCCAGCCTTCGAGCATGGGCAAGTCCTTGCGTACACCGGCGGCCAGTTGTTCCATGTCGTCCGACCGGGCGATAAGCCGCGCGGCAACGTCGATTTCGCGGGCGCGGATCTTCAGCAGCAGTTTCAGAAGGTCGGCGACGAGTGCGCCTTCCTTGCCCAGCGGTGCGCCGCGCTTGCGTTCGGGCATTTCGTCTGCCGGAAGCGGTTCTGCACTTTCGAGGATCTTCATCAGGCGCTTGCCGATGTCGTTGTCCTTCCATCCGTTCGAAAGGCCGCGCACCTTGGCAAGGTCAGCCTGTTTCTTCGGCGGGTGGCTGGCAAGGTCGGCCAGCGTTTCATCACGCATGATGCGACCGCGCGGGATGTCCTTGTCCTGCGCCTCGCTCTCACGCCAGGCGGCCAGTGCCTTGAGCCGGCCCAGCATCTGCGGATTGCGTCCCGATGCGCGAACGCGGTGCCACAAGGTGGTGGGATCGGTGGCGTAGTTCGCCGGATCGGCCAGCCGCTCCATTTCGTGGTTCAACCATGCGCCACGGCCGGTCTTGACCAGCTTTTTCAGCATCTTGGGGAAGATCTTCGAAAGGTAGGTCACGTCACCGACGGCGTATTCCAGCTGCCGCTCAGTCAGGGGGCGGCGGGACCAGTCGGTAAAGCGTGCGCCCTTGTCGACAGAGGTGCCGAGCCACGATTCGACCAGATTCGAATATCCGATCTGCTCCGACTGGCTGATCGCCATCATCGCGATCTGCGTGTCGAAGATCGGATGCGGCGTCTTGCCCGTCAGGTTATAGATGATTTCCACGTCCTGACCGCCCGCGTGGAAGACCTTCAGAACGTTCTCGTTGTCGGTCAGCAGGTCGAGCAGCGGCTTGAGATCGATGCCAGCGGCCAGCGGATCGATCGCGGCAGCTTCCTTGCCGTCGGATATCTGGACGAGGCAGAGCAGCGGCCAATACGTGGACTCGCGCATGAATTCGGTGTCGACGGCGACGAAATCCGCATCGGCAAAGCGGTCGCAGATGGCGCGAAGTTCATCGGTTGACGTGATCAGGTCATGTATTTTCATCGAGATGGCGCATTAGTGCACAGGCTCGCCTCATTCAACGGCGCATCCACTGTCGTGCCCCGTTTTCCGGCATTTTTTGACCGTTTCAGGCCGAGCGACGGAAGAGGCGGCCGAAAAGGCTCGTCCGCTCGTTCGCCTCGACCGCCACGACGGCATCGGCGACATCCGCGCTGGCTTCCTCCGCTTCTCTGACAAGCTTGTGGCGAAGCGAGCGGCCCGAGACGTGATCGGTTTCCGGCGTAAAGCGATAGCCCGCGTTCGGGCGAACCGGGGCCAGGGTGGCGAGCGAGGTGAACAGCGCCTCGTCCGTATCGCCCGATTCCGCCTGGGCATCGGTCGCCTCCTCATATTCGGCCCGCGTGGTGACGGGGGCGTCGAACCACGGATAGTCGTCGTTGCTGCCGACCAGCACGACCATGGCGCGCGGCAAGCCTTTTTCCTCGACCGCGCGGGCGACCGCCATGTGCAGCAGGACCGCGGTGCGCATCGCGCTGAGGCGCGGCGCGTCATAATCGGGCAGTTCCGTCAGTTCGCCCGCTTCGAGATGGGGCAGCACCGCATGATAGCGGCCATAGATCGCATCGAGGCCGGTCACGCCGATTTCGTGGTCGTTGTGATCGAACCCGCCCCGCCAGCGCGGACCGGCACGGCCATATGCGGCGTTGATGGCGGCGCGGTCGCTGGCGGAGAAGGCGAACACTTCGTCGCAGTAATAGGCCGTTTCCAGGACGGGGTGCAGGTTCATCCCGTCATCGGGCTTGTTGTCGAACTGGTCGGGATTGCAGAAATCGATGCCGATCGCGCTGATCGGCTGGCCATGCATGTCGAGCGAATCGATCGTTGCCGCCAGCTTGTCCCAGCCGGTGATCGCCACGTCTTCGGGTGCGAGCGAGAGGGCGAGGGCGGCAAAGGGCCGCTCGGCAATCTCGGCCAGACGCGCGTCGACGGCGGCAAGGGCCTGGTCGGGCTTGCCTTCGCGCAGCATCATCTCGACCTTCAGGCGGAACCGGCGTTCCTCTTCTTCGGTGGCGAAAAGCTGACTGGCAAAGACCATCCGATTCTCCTCAGGCGCTGCGCTTCAAGAGCTTGTTGAGCAGGCCGCCGAAGCCGCCGGGCGCGTGGTCGTTCGCAGCCTCCTGCTCAGGTTCCGCTTCGCGCAGGCGCTTGCGCAGCGAGGCGCCGGACAGCTGTTCCTCGCCCGGAACGCTTGCGAAGGGATCGTAATCGTCGGGAATGGGCGCCAGTTGCAGCGGCGCGAACATGGCATCGTAATTGCCGCAATCGTCCTCTTCGCCTTCGGCATCGAGCATGTCCTCGTATTCGAGGCGCGTGACGACGGGGGCGTCGTAGAACGGGAAGCTTTCGTTGTTGCCGACGAGAAGCGTCATCGGGCGCGGCATGCCGCGGCCTTCCGCGGTTGCCTTGATGGCCTGGTGCACGCGCACGGCGATAAAGGCCGATGCGATCGCGGCCGCGTCCTGTTCCATCGCGTCTTCGTGGTCATCCGCGCGGCACGCCTTCTGCGCCAGCAGAACTTCGCCGTAGATGCCGCCGAGTCCGCGCACGCCGATGGTGGAATCGACGTTCTCGAAATGGCCGTGCCACGGTGCGCCTTGCTGGTTGTAGGCTTCCAGCATGGTGTCGCGGTCGGACGCGGTGAACTTGTAGAGGCTGTCGGTGTAATAGACCGTGTCGATGTCCGGTTCGTAGAAATTGCCGTGCTTTTCTTCCAGCTGCGGCATTTCGAAGGGGGCGGAGATATCGATGCTGACGGCGGTGATCGGGCGATTGGGGCGGTCCAGTTTCTCCAGCTTGGACGAAAGCTGTTCCCAGCCGACGATGCGAACCGCGCTTACCGGGACCTTGATGCACAGCTTGGCAAGCTCGTTGCCCTCGTCGGCAAGATCGCCGAGCTGGCTTTCCAGGATGCCCGCCGCAACGTCCGGCTGACCGCGACGCAACAGCGCCTCAACGTCGCTGAGGAACGCGAAAAGCTCGTCCTCGCTGCCGAAAATGTTGCTCGCAAACATGCATGGCCCCTTAATCCATCTGCCAAGGGTTCTAACGGGGCGATGGTTAAGAAGAGTTTTAGCGACAGGCTTGAAATGCCGTTTACCATGTGCGGCTCGTGAAACCGCCTCTGGAAATCCCCTTCGGCATGGCCTAGGGGCGGCGCCAATCCATTCATTTTCGATTATCCGAGCGTAACAGCATCATGCACACCTATCGCACTCATACCTGCGGCGCGCTGACAGCCGCCGACGTCGGTTCGACCGTTCGCCTTTCGGGCTGGGTCCATCGCAAGCGTGACCACGGCGGCGTCCTGTTCGTCGACTTGCGCGATCATTACGGCATGACCCAGATCGTCGCCGACGAAGACAGCCCGGCGCTTGAAGTGCTGGACCGGCTTCGCGTGGAATCGGTCGTGACCATCGACGGTGAAGTGAAGAAGCGCGCCGAATCGACCATCAACAAGAACCTGCCGACCGGCGAGATCGAGGTTTTCGCCCGTTCGATCACGGTGCAGAGCCGCGCCGACGAACTGCCGATGCCCGTCGCCGGTGAACAGGAATACCCCGAGGAAATCCGCCTCAAGTACCGCTTCCTCGATCTTCGCCGCGACACCATGCACCGCAACATCGTGCTGCGTTCGCAAGTGATCTCCTCGCTGCGCCGCCGGATGACGGACCAGGGCTTCCTCGAATACCAGACCCCGATCCTCACCGCATCCAGCCCCGAAGGCGCGCGCGACTTCCTCGTGCCCAGCCGCCTGCATGCGGGCAAGTTCTACGCGCTGCCGCAGGCTCCGCAGATGTTCAAGCAGATGCTGATGGTGTCGGGTTTCGACCGGTACTTCCAGATCGCACCCTGCTTCCGCGACGAAGACCTTCGCGCCGACCGTAGCCTCGAGTTCTACCAGCTCGACTTCGAGATGAGCTACGTCACGCAGGAAGACGTGTTCCAGGCGTTGGAGCCCGTCCTGGCCGGAGTGTTCGAGGAATTCTCGGGCGGTTTCTCGGTGACGCCGGCGGGTGAATTCCCGCGCATTCCTTATGCCGAAGCGATGTTGAAGTACGGCAGCGACAAGCCCGACCTTCGCAACCCGCTGATCATTTCGGACGTGACGTCTCACTTTGAAAAGTCGGGCTTCGGCCTGTTCGAGAAGATCGTCGGTGGCGGCGGCAAGGTCCGCGTGATCCCCGCACCCAACACCAACGACAAGAGCCGCAAGTTCTTCGACGACATGAACAACTGGGCACGCGGCGAAGGTTTCGCAGGGCTTGGCTACGTCACCCGCAAGGGCGGCGAATTCGGTGGTCCGATCGCGAAGAATCACGGGCCGGAGCGCATGGAAGAGCTTTACAACGAGCTTGGCCTTGGCCCCGATGACGGACTTTTCTTTGCTGCGGGCAAGGAAAAGGAAGCCGCGAAGCTGGCCGGTGCTGCGCGCACGCGCGTTGCCGAGGAACTCGATCTGATCGAACAGGGCTGCTTCAAGTTCTGCTGGATCGTCGATTTCCCGATGTACGAATACGACGAGGAGCTGAAGAAGATCGATTTCAGCCACAACCCGTTCTCAATGCCGCAGGGCGAGATGGAAGCGCTGGAAACGAAGGACCCGCTCGACATCCTGGCGTGGCAATACGACATCGTCTGCAACGGCTACGAATTGTCGTCGGGCGCGATCCGGAACCATCGACCCGACATCATGTACAAGGCGTTCGAGATCGCCGGCTATTCGCAGGAAGAAGTCGACGCCAATTTCTCGGGCATGATCAATGCGTTCAAGTACGGCGCGCCGCCGCATGGCGGTTCGGCTCCGGGCATCGACCGCATCGTCATGCTACTGGCCGGGGAACAGGCGATCCGCGAAGTCATCGCCTTTCCGATGAATCAGCGCGGCGAGGACCTGATGATGCAGGCTCCTGCCGTGGTCAGCCCCAAGCAGCTTCGTGAACTGCACATCCGCACGATCGAGCCGCCCAAGGGCACCGATGCAGAAAAGGTCCGCACGGACCGGATCGGCGACTGAACCACCCGCGCGGCCGCCATGCGCGGGGATTTTCGTGCCTTTTCGGTGCGGATCCGGCGCAGTGGCCGCGCGAAAGGGGTTGTGGGGAAGGGTTCATTACCCTTTCATTCCCCTTGCAACGCCTGTGCCGCTTGATTAGGGCAAGCGGCGAGTTTCAACATACCGCTTTTACCGAGAGGGTTATCAATGAGCGACACCGAGGAACGCGTTAAGAAGATCGTCGTCGAACACCTGGGCGTCGAAGCCGACAAGGTGACGATGGATGCGAGCTTCATTGACGATCTGGGCGCGGACAGCCTCGACATCGTCGAGCTGGTCATGGCTTTCGAAGAAGAGTTCGGGGTCGAAATCCCGGACGACGCTGCCGAAAAGATCACGACCGTCGGCGACGCCGTGAAGTACATCGAAGAGCACAAGGGCTAATCACCCTTGCGTTCTGCCCGCCGCAGTAGCGGATCGGGCCTCTAACGACAGGCTCGGCCCGCTGGGCTGGGCCTGTTGCGTTTGAAGCGGTTTTGCCGCGAAAGAGATTGCCGGAGAAGCATTGATGCGCCGTGTCGTCGTAACCGGACTTGGCCTTGTCACCCCACTGGGTGCCGATGTCGAAACGACTTGGAAGAACCTGATCGCCGGGAAAAGCGGTGCGGGCCAGATCACCCATTTCGACACTTCGGACCAGAAGTGCACGATCGCCTGCGAGGTGAAGCCTGCCGATCACGAATATGGCTTCGATCCCGACAAGCGCGTCGATTTCAAGATCCGTCGCCAGGTCGATCCGTTCATCGTGTTCGGTATCGATGCCGCAGGGCAAGCGCTTGAAGATGCCGGGCTTGTCGACATGGACGAGGACATGAAGCTTCGCGCTGGCTGTTCGATCGGTTCGGGCATCGGCGGCTTGCCGGGCATCGAAAGCGAATCGCTCGTTCTTGCCAACAAGGGCCCCGGCCGTGTCAGCCCGCATTTCGTCCATGGCCGTCTCATCAACCTGATTTCCGGCCAGGTTTCGATCAAGTATGGCCTGATGGGCCCGAACCACGCGGTCGTCACCGCGTGTTCGACCGGCGCACACTCGATCGGCGACGCTGCTCGCATGATCAAGGATGGCGATGCCGACATCATGCTGGCCGGTGGTTCGGAAAGCACGATCTGCCCGATCGGCATTGCCGGATTCGCGCAGGCAAAGGCGCTGAACTGTTCGTCGAACGACGCTCCTGAAAAGGCAAGCCGCCCCTATGACAAGGGCCGTGACGGCTTCGTCATGGGCGAAGGCGCGGGTGTCGTCGTGCTGGAAGAGTACGAACACGCCAAGGCGCGCGGCGCGAAGATCTATGCCGAAGTGGTCGGCTATGGCCTGTCGGGCGACGCCTATCACGTCACCGCGCCGCACCCGGAAGGCAAGGGCGCGGAAAACGCAATGCGCATGGCGCTGAAAAAGGCCGGTCTTGGCGAAGGCGACATCGACTATGTCAACGCGCACGGCACGTCGACGATGGCCGACACGATCGAACTGGCCGCGGTAAAGCGCGTGCTGGGCAATGATCTTGGCGGCGCTTCGATGAGCTCGACCAAGTCGGCGATCGGCCACCTGCTCGGCGGTGCCGGCGCGGTAGAGGCGATCTTCTGCATCCTGGCCATCCGTGACCAGATCGTACCGCCCACGCTCAACCTCGACGATCCGGACGAAGGCACCGAAGGCGTCGACCTGGTGCCCAAGGTCGCCAAGAAGCGTGAAGTGAAGGCCGTGCTGAACAATTCGTTCGGCTTTGGCGGAACGAATGCCTCGCTGATCATGAAGGCGGTCGACTGAGCGCCATGAAACGCGGATTGCTTGTCCTGTTCGCGGTGGCGGTCGTCGCCATCGCGGGCTTGGCGGGCTGGTTTGCATCTGGCTGGTACACATCGTCCGCGATTGACGAAGACACGGCATTCATCGTGCCCTCGGGCTCGTCGCTGACGTCCACCGCTGCCAAGCTTGAGGAAGAAGGCCTGATCGGTTCGGCCGACGCCTTTCTGCTGCGCGCGAAAATCCTGGGCAGCGGCGATCCGGTGAAGGCGGGTGAGTTCATGTTGCCCGCAGGGGCCAGTGCCTCGCGGATACTCGATACCCTTCAGCATGGCGAAGTCATTCGCCGGATGGTGACCATACCCGAGGGGCTGCCCTCGATCATGGTCCACGAACGCCTGATGGCGGAGCCCCTGCTGACTGGCGATATTGCGGTGCCCGAAGAAGGCTCCGTCCTGCCCGACAGCTACGATTTCGAACGGGGCGAGACGCGGGCCGCGGTCCTGGGCCGCATGCAGCAGGCGATGTCCGATTTCCTCGCCGCCGAATGGCCCAAGCGCGACGCCGACATCCCGGTCAAGACCGTGAACGAGGCGTTGAGCCTTGCCGCCATCGTGGAAAAGGAAACCGGCGTGCCGAGCGAGCGGCGCATGGTCGCGGGGCTCTATTCCAATCGCTTGAAGGTCGGAATGCGGCTTCAGGCCGATCCGACGATCATCTATCCGCTTACCAAGGGCAAGCCGCTGGGCCGCCGCATCAGGCGATCGGAAATCGACGCGGTGAACGGGTACAATACCTATTCGATGGACGGGCTGCCGCGCGGGCCCATCACCAATCCGGGGCGCGAATCCATCCTGGCCGTCCTGCATCCCGCCGATACCAAGGCGCTTTACATGGTCGCGGATGGTTCGGGCGGTCATGCCTTTGCCGAAACGCTGTCGGGTCATAACGACAACGTCGTGAAGTGGCGCAAGATCAGGCGCGAACGGGGTGAAATTCCCTAGGCGATCAGGAATGCCACGATCCAGATCACGGCCGGCAAAAGGATAACGCCTGCAAGGTCCAGTAGCAGCCCGGAGCGGATCATTGCGGGAAGGGCGATATGCCCCGATGACCACGCGATGGCGTTCGGCCCGGTTCCCGCAGGCAGCATGAATCCCCACGATGCCGCGATTGCCGCAGGCATGGCCAGCAGGATAGGGTCGACGCCCAGCGCCGCGATCAGCCCGGCGACTACGGGGATAATGGCACTGCCCGTTGCGACGTTGCTGGCAAATTCGGTGATCACGATCACCAGCGCGCAGATCGCCATGGCGACAATGAACAGGGGTACGGTCTGAAGCGGCAGCAGCATCTGCCCGAGCCAGTCGGCAAGCCCCGATGCCCCCATGCCGCCAGCGAGCGCCAACCCGCCGCCGAACAGCAGCAGGACATCCCACGGCGCGCGGTTCGCTTCCTTCCACGTCAGCATCGGGCGGCCCGTGCCATCGGGCAGGACGAACAGCAAAAGTGCTGCAATTATCGCCACGCTACCGTCAGTGAGCGAGTCGTCCGGCACGCGGCCCGACAGGAATGGCGCGATCAACCAGCCTGCAAAGGCAAGCGCGATGATCGCGCTCACCCGCTTTTGCGGTTGTGACCAATGGTCAGCGCAGATCAGCGAGGCGCGAGCCGCGTCGATGTCGAAACGGTCTTCGGACAGGCGCTGGACCCTTGCGATCAGGATGGCGGCCACTGGTAACGAGATCGCGACAAGTGGCAGTCCGAACGCCATCCAGCGCGCGAAGCTGACTTTCACGCCCAGCATCTCGTCCAGCAAGGCCACCGCGATGGCATTGGTCGGCGTTCCGACAATGGTGCCGAACCCGCCGATCGTTGCGGCAAAGGCGATGCCGATGGGCAGGGCGCCCGCGATGCCGGTCTGGACCGGTGTTTCACCTTCCTGTCCCGTTCCCCCGGCGATGACGGCCAAGGCCATCGGAACCATGATAAGCGCCGAGGACGTGTTGCTGATCAGCATCGAAAGCAGCGCTGTCGCGACCATGAAGGCGAACAGCATGGAAAAGGCACTACGCCCTCCAAGCCGGACTAGGCCGCGGGCCAGCCGGCGGTGAAGGCCCGTTCGCTCGATAGCAAGCGCCAGTATCGCGCCGCCCAGGATCAGGAAGATGATCGGCGAATAATAGGACGACGCCACCGCCTTTGCCGTCGAAACGCCTGAAAGCGGCAGGACCACGAAGGGCAGCATTGCCGTGGCAGAAAGCGGAATGGCTTGCGTCATCCACCATGTCGCCATCCACAGGACCAGCCCGGCCGTATGCCATGCCGGACCTTCCATGCCTGCAGGGGGCGGGAAGGCGACCGTGACCGCCATCAGCGCCAAGCCCAGCCAGAACCCGATCCTTGCGCCCGACATGCCATGCCCCTTCCGCTCGTCCCGATGCGGTTCTAGCCTTGCATCCGGTCAGGGGAAAGGAGCGTGGAAATGAGCGATGGGCGAGTGCTTGGTATGGGCGGGCTGTTCTTTCGAAGCAGCGATCCCGTGGCCCTGTCCGCATGGTACAGGGATTATCTCGGTGTCGGCCCGGGTTGCGGCGACGGGGCAGGGCAGGGCGGCGGCGAATGGTTCTGGTTCGCGCAGGGCGGCCCGATGGTGTTCCAGCCTTTCGAGGCGGGCAGCGACTATTTTGCGCGCGACAAGAGTTTCATGATCAACCTGCGGGTCGAGGGGCTCGACGCGCTCGTCAGCCGTCTTGGCGAAAGCGAGATTGTGGCCGAGCGGCGGGCCGAATGGGATTCGCCCGAAACAGGACGTTTCGCCCGGATCCATGACCCGGACGGCAACGCGATCGAATTGTGGGAACCGCCCGCCGCCTGAAAGCGGACGGGCGGATACACACGGCGCCTTACTTGGGCGCCAGAACCATCACCATCTGGCGGCCTTCGAGACGCGGGAAGGCTTCGACCTTCGCGATCTCGTCGACATCGGCACGAACGCGGTTGAGCAGTTCGAGGCCGAGTTCCTGGTGGGCCATTTCACGGCCGCGGAAGCGCAGGGTGCACTTCACCTTGTCGCCGTTTTCGATGAACTTCACGATGCTACGCATTTTCACGTCGTAGTCGTGATCATCGATGTTGGGACGCATCTTGATCTCTTTGAGTTCCTGCGTCTTCTGGGTTTTGCGTGCGAGGTTCGCCTTCTTCTGCGCCTCGTAGCGGAACTTGCCCACGTCAAGGAACTTGCAGACCGGCGGATCGGCGCTTGGCGAAACTTCGACGAGATCGAGGCCCGATTCTGCCGCGCGATCGATTGCTTCGCGCGTGTACATCACCCCAAGGTTTTCGCCTTCGTCGTCGATGACGCGAACCTTGTCTGCCTGAATGAAATTGTTGAATCTCGGTCCGCTCTTGACCGGCATTTGAATTGAGCGGCGGGGTGGACGTGCTATGGGGCCTTCTCCTCAGGCGGCTGAATACTACGAATAAAAGATGGGGTCCGCATTGCGGCTTTGCAAACGGCTCTCCCCTTCCGCGCGCGGTTTATATCCAAAACGAAAGTAATTAAAGGGGCAACCGCCCTGAATCTGCGCAGTTTCGCACGGGTGTAGCGCAAGAGACGCTATGCCGCGCTGCTCCACAGCGGAAAACGCAGCAGCTTTCCGGCCGCAGGAACGATCGCATCGGCGCAGCTTGCCGGTTGCATCGCGGCGCGGATCGCGGGGTCGGCGGCATCCATTCCGGCGGTCAGCGCGCCGAATGCGGGCAGGATCATACGGCTCTCGCTCGTCACCGCGCAGGCGCGCACGATGCGGCGGCCCCGGATCGAAACCTGAAGGCGGGGGTGAAAATGACCGGACAGTTCGGGCCGCGTCTCCCCCGGTTCGGCCTGATGGCGCAGCAACAGGCCGCCAGCTTCCATTTCGGCCATTTGCGTTCCGCCCGGTGCGCGGCGCAGTCCATGTTTTTCATCATGATTGCCGGTAATCCAGACCCAGTCGACCGCGCGGGTCAGCGCATCGAGCATGCCCCGTGCATGAGGTTCGAGCCGGTCCGGTCCTTCGCCGTCGTGGAAATTGTCGCCCAGCGTGAAAACCCGCCGTGCGCCCGTCGCCCTGATCGCATTGGCCAGCCGTTCCAGCGTTTCGCGGCTGTCATACGGGGGCAGGGGCTGCCCCGCCTTGGCGTACCAGCTGGCCTTTTCCAGGTGGAGGTCCGCGACCAGCAACGCGTTTTCGCGGGGCCAGAACAGCGCGCGGCCATCGACCATGTGCCATTCTTCACCGCAGAAGGAAAAGGATGCGAACGAAACGGGAACCATGAGAGCGCTATTGCCGCAGCGCCCATGGTTTGGCAAGCGCTCTGACATGACCGAGTGGACAGAACAGACCGCCGCCGCGAAAGCGTGGTTCGAGACCCTGCGCGACCGTATCTGCGCCGCCTTCGAGGCGATCGAGCGCGAGGCGGGGAGCGATGCGAGCTTCGATTATACCCCGTGGAGCCGCGAGGAAGAGGGCAACGAGAATCCCGGTGGCGGCGTGCGCGGCGTCATGAAGGGCAAGGTATTCGAAAAAGTTGGCGTCAATGTTTCCACCGTGCACGGGTCTTTCGCGCCCCAGTTTGCCGCGTCGATCAACGGGGCGAGCGAGGACAGGCCCGAATTCACCGCCACCGGCATCAGCCTTGTCGCGCACATGGCAAACCCGCACGTGCCCGCGGTGCACATGAACACGCGGTTCCTGACCACGCAGGCAGCGTGGTTCGGCGGCGGCGCGGATCTCAACCCGCCGATCCCATATGAAGAGGACACCGGCGAATTCCACGCTGCGTTCCGGGCGGCCTGCGCAAAGCACAATCCCACGTATTACGAGCGGTTTTCCAAGTGGGCTGACGAATATTTCTTCATACCCCACCGCAATGTTTCGCGCGGGGTAGGGGGCATCTTCTACGATCACCTGGAATGTGCGGACGTGCCCGCGTGGGAGCGCAATTTCGCCTTCACCCGCGATGTGGGAGAGGCGTTTCTCGATGTCTTCCCGCGCCTGGTACGACGCCGCATGGGCATGGAGTGGGACCAGGCGGACAAGCAGCGCCAGCTCGAATGGCGGGGCCGCTATGCCGAATTCAACCTAGTCTATGATCGCGGGACGCTGTTCGGCCTGAAAACAGGGGGCAATATCGATGCCATCCTGATGAGCCTTCCGCCCGAAGCGACATGGTCCTGATTGTCGTTTCGCACGGATATGTGACAACTGGCTCTTAACCATCGGGTCCTAATCTGCTGTAAACAGGGTGGTCGCCAGCCGCACCGCTTGTCGCGTGCGGGTCAGATACCTGAATTATCGGGGAACCTGCCGGTTCGGTAAGAGTCGTGGCCGTTGGGTAGCGTGAGGGATTTATGCTGATTTCTGGTCTTGCACTGACGGTTTCGCTTGCGACGCCGCATCCGGCGTGTGTCCGCGATATCGAATGTGTCGCGGATCCGTCTCTGACGCGCGCAGATGCGGCGACGCCGCTGTTTCGCGGCGACATCATGGACATGCCAAAGCCTGTCGTATTTGCACTGCAGGAAGGGCCGGACCCTGCGCTCGATGCCGATCAGGTGGGGACGCTCGACGCCCGGACCGAAGACGAAATTGGCGGCGAGGCGCCTGCGGATGAAAACGTCATTATCGTCGAAGGCGAACTCGGCGCACCCGAAGGCGATCCGGCCGAAGAACTGAACGCGGCGACTTTCAAGGTATCCCAGGCCGTCGACGCCGCTGTGGTCGAGCCGATTGCGGAAGTTTACGACGAGGCCCTGCCCAAGCCGCTGCGACAGGGGCTGGGCAATTTCCTGCGCAACCTTGGTGAACCGATCAACATCCTGAACTCTTTGCTTCAGCTTAAGCCGGGCAAGGCGCTCAAGTCGCTGGGCCGTTTCGCGATCAACACGACGCTGGGCGTGGCGGGGCTGTTCGACGTGGCCGCCAAGGATCCGATTAACCTCGAATACGAATATAACGGCCTTGCCAATACGCTGGGCTATTACGGCGTCGGATCGGGCCCCTATCTCTACCTGCCGTTCATCGGTTCCACCACGGTTCGCGATCTTGCAGGCAGGCTGGTCGATCTTTCCATCGTTCCGGCGGTCGCGGGCAAGCCGTTCAACGATCCCTATTTCGCGATTCCCGTCGGCGCGCTGACCTCGCTGGAATCGCGGATCGAAACCGATTCCCAGATCGACGCCATCCGCGATCAGTGCGGCGACCCCTATGCGGCGACGCGCGATCTCTATCTCATCCAGCGCAAGGTCGAGATCGACCGCCTGCGCGGCCGGGTTACTGCCAACCTTGGCGAGATCCAGGAACGTCTCGAATTCAACTGCGATATCGAGATCGAGACCGGCATCGTGCCCAAGGACGGCCAAAGCTTCGTCGAAGGGCAGACCACCTTGCTGAAGGACGAGGAAGCCGCGCCGGTCGACGAAACGGCACCGGTCGAAGAAGTGGACGAGGCGCCTGCCGAAGAACCGGTTCAGGAACCGGGCATCGAACCTTCGCCCGATGCGGAACCGATCATGGACGAAAACGCAACGGATACCGACCGCGTCGGCTCCATTCCGCAGCCCGGCTTTGCCGTCTGAGCGAGCCTGATTGACAGTCTCGATCAATCGGGGCGGTTCGATCGAGTGTGTCGTTGGGCGGGGCAGCGGACGAAAGTTTTCCTCTCGCCCGCCGCTTCGCCGTTCGCGGGTGCGAAAATTGTGATTGCATAGTCCCTGTTAATGCGCACATCAGGGCAACGATGCTGCGCCAATACGAACTCGTCGAACGTGTAAAAGCCTATGATCCGGATGCGGACGAGGCGCTGCTCAACCGCGCCTATGTCTACACGGTGCAAAAGCACGGTACGCAAAAGCGTGCATCGGGCGATCCCTATTTCAGCCACCCGGTCGAAGTCGCCGGTTTGATGACCGACCTGAAGCTCGATCAGGAAACGATTATCACCGCGCTGCTCCACGATACGGTGGAAGACACGCTTGCCACGATCGATGATATCGAGCGTAATTTCGGCAGTGATGTGGCGCGCCTTGTCGACGGCGTGACCAAGCTGTCCAAGATCGAACAGATGCCGGAGAACGAGCGCGCGGCCGAGAACCTGCGCAAGCTGTTCCTGGCGATGAGCGAGGACTTGCGCGTCCTGCTCGTCAAGCTGGCCGACAGGCTGCACAACATGCGCACGCTCCACTTCATCAAGAACGAGGACAAGCGCCGCCGCATCGCGCGTGAGACGATGGACATCTATGCCCCGCTGGCAGAGCGGGTGGGCATGTACGAATACATGCGCGAGATGCAGCTCCTTGCGTTCGAGCAGCTGGAACCGGCGGCCTATGCCACGATCACCGGACGCCTGGCCCAGATCCGCAGCCAGGAAGGCGGGCGCGTCGACGATATCGCCTTTCGCATTAAACAGGCGCTGGCCGAGGGCGGGGTGAACGTCGAGGTGTCGGGCCGCGAAAAGCACCCGTTTTCGATCTGGAAGAAGATGGCCGAGCGCCACGTGAACTTCGAACAGATCACCGACATCATGGCATTTCGCGTTCTCACAGATACGCCCGAAGACTGCTATCGCGCGCTGGGCGTGCTGCACCAGAACTGGTCGATGATTCCCGGCAAGTTCAAGGACTATATCTCGACGCCCAAGTCGAACGGATATCGTTCGCTCCACACCTCGCTGGTCTATGAAAATTCGATGCGGGTCGAAGTACAGGTTCGGACGCAGGAAATGCACCGAACGAACGAGTTCGGCCTTGCCGCGCACTGGGCCTACAAGCAGGGCGGCCGCACGCCTGACGGGCAGGTGGGCTGGCTACGCGACCTGATCGAGATTCTCGACACCGCGGCGGACGCGGAAGAACTGCTCGAACATGCGAAGCTCGCGATCTATCAGGACCGCATCTTCGCCTTCACGCCCAAGGGTGCTCTTTACCAGTTGCCGAAGGGTTCGACCCCGGTCGACTTCGCGTTTTCGGTGCATACCGACCTTGGTGCCAGTGCCGTGGGCTGCAAGATCAATGGCCGCCACATGCCGCTGCGTACGCCGCTGGCCAATGGCGATATCGTCGAAATCATCAAGGGCCCCGACAGCGAACCACAGCTTGCGTGGTTGTCGTTCGTCGTCACGGCAAAGGCCCGCGCCGCGATCCGCCGATCGGTGCGTTTGAAAGAACGCGAGGAAACGGCCCGGATCGGGCAGGAGCTGTACGATTCCATCGTCGCGCGCATGCCGATGAAGGTCGGCAAGAAAGCGCTGACCGGTGCGCTGAAACGGCTCGACCTCGAAGACGATACCGCTTTGATGCTGGCGATCGGCAATGCCAAGTTGACCGAGAAGGAAGTGATGGAAGCGCTTGTCCCCGGCAGCGCAGCAGAGCTTCCCGACGACAGTTTCTGGCAGGCACCGGCGCGTTCGGTGCGGCTGCGCGGCTTGCCGAAAGGCGCCGAATTCGTCCTGGCGACGTGCTGTCATCCCGTGCCGGGGGACCGGATCGTCGGCATCAAGGAAGGCCGTAAGGTCGAGGCGCACTCGATCGATTGCATGGCCCTGGCGGACGAGGATGGCAAGCGCTGGATCGACCTTCAGTGGGACCCGCGCAGCGACGGGGCGACGGGCAACTTGCGCGTCATGCTCTACAACCGGCTGGGCACCTTGTCCGAAATGACCGGCGTGTTCGCGGCGAACCACGCGAACATCACGCATCTTGGGCTCCAGTCGCGCGACGACCTGTTCGGCACTTACGAAGTGGGTATCGAGGTCCGCGACCTTGCCCACCTGACCCGCATCATCAGCGCCCTGCGCGCCAGTGACGCGGTCGCGCAGGCAGACCGGATCTAGTCTTCGATACGGACGACCGGCACGCGCACGTTGCACACGTCCGCACCGCCCGCCGGCACCTTGTAGAAAGCATCGCTGCGGTTTGCGACGACGTCGGCAAAGCGGGCGAAACTCTCGCTCTCGGTGTCGAGATAGCGGAACCGGGGGCGGGCGTTTTCCGGTAGCTCGCTGGCAAGGCGGACCGACACGATGGGCGTGTGTTCCGCTTCGGTCTCGTAGACCCCGTACTCGCCCGTGCCGCGCGGCAGGATCGACAGGTGTTCGATGCCTTCGATCACTTTGCCGACAACCGCGATGTTGCGGTCAAGCTGGCGCGGTGCATGTCCGATCACGGCATAAAGCTCGGCCCCGGTCCCCGCATCGGGCGAAAGGTCGCGGGCGACGCCGACGGAGGCATAGCAATGGACCGGCCATACGTGAGTGGGCCGATTGACCCGCTCGCCGTTCTCGTCCTGCTTCGTCTCGATTTCCCCTGCGAAAGGAATGCCGCGCAGATAGCCGATCACGCTTGCATAAGGGTCGGCAAACCACGGCCCGTCCCCGTCCATGTTGTCGAAGGTTTCGGCCGCCGCGCGCCTTCCGAATGCGCCCCATAGCGTTTCGGCCATCTCTGGCTGCCACGGGATGGCGTAGGCGTGCTCGCTGGTTTTGACGATCCCGTCAGGAAGCGGCTTTGGCGAAGGGTCTTCAGGGTCCTCACCATCGCCCCACTGCACAACCCAGTTGTCGACCGAACGATAGATCGAAAGCCCGTCCCACCAGTGCGCCTTCGCCATGGTGCGGATGTTGGCCGTCCACGCGGTGGATAGCGGCGCGGGGATAAGCTGGATCACGACCTCGCGGGGATTGCCCGCGTGGTCGGGTGCGAGTGTCATGACCAGCAGATCATCCGCCGGAATCTCGCGCCACTCCGCCGGATCGGCAGCCTCCACCACAGCGGCCGGCGTGATCGCGGCTTCCTCCATCTCCTGAGCAGTAGCGGGGGCGGAGAGGGCGGTTGCGGCGACCAACGCGCCAAGGAAAGTCCTGATTTTCATGGCGAACAGACTTGCCGCCATTCAGCACTTAGGCAAGCCCTGCGTCAGTCCTTGTTCGCAAGATCGATCCGCACCTCGCGCTCACGCGGCAGGTAGGCGGGGGCAGGCTCGTTTCCGGCAGCGGCATCAAGGCGCGCGGCGGCGGCCAGCATATATTCCCGCATCCGGCAGTGCATGTCCCAGCCCGTTGCCGGATCGGGCGAACGCGCGATCAGGCGCAGCCACATGCCGGTCGCGTCGTGATCGACGACCTGGATCTTTGCGCTCTCCTTGTCGCAGATGCCGTCCTCACCCTCAACGAACTTGGCGAACTCTTCACGCAAGGCATCGACGTCGGCCCGATGGTCCAGCCTCAGGTGCGCAAGTTTCAGCAAGCTTGCGTCCTGCTTGGTCCAGTTCTCGAAGCTCGACTGCACGAAAGAGGCGACGGGTGCCATGATCCGGCGATCGTCCCAAGTGCGGAGCCGAAGGTGCGTGAACCCGATTTTTTCGACGTAACACCACTCTCCGTTGAAATCGACGGCGTCCCCGATCCGCGCGGTCTTGGCAAAGGCAATCTGCATCGAGGCCATGATATCGCCCAAGAGCTTGCGGGCCGCGAAGGCCAGGATCAGCGAGAACATCCCCGCACCGGCCAGCAGGGAAAAGCCCAGCGTGTCGGTCATGTTGGTCTGGATCAGGACGATGCCGATGCCCAGCAGGATCAGGAGGACGATGATGATCCTGCGGATGGCGGACAGGGTCGTGTAGTAGTTGCGGTCCGCTTCGTGCTCGGGCTTTCCCAGATCGTCGATCTGGCTGTCGGCCACCATGTCGAGAATGGCCTCGATCACCGCCAGGAACAGCGCCGCGATCGCGATCACGATCAGCAATGTCTGAAGCGGATCGAGCAGGGTGTTCAAGGCACCGGAAAAGGTGAAGACGATGCGCCGCACGATTGCGAATGTGCCGGCAAAGGCCAGGATCGCGGCCGGGGCCTTCATCGCGGCAAGAATGCGTCCCGGCAAAGTGTCGCCATAACTGCGGCAAAAGGCGCGGATGGCGACCCATGTCCCCGCCGCGGCCAGAAGGGCGACGAGCAGGACGAGGGGGATGGCGATCACTTCCCACCATGCCAGCGTCCAGAATGCGGGAGACCGCAGCCATTGGGGCAGGGCCCTTTCAAACTTCGTAGGCCCGAATTTTTCATAAAGCTGCGGGACATTCTCGACCGTCTGGCTGGCAAAGAACCACATGGGTTCCCCGCCTTTGACCTGAAGGCGATGCATCCGGATCGAAACGCTCTGATCCTCTGTCGATACGCGCGCCAGCATAAGGTTGCGGCGCGCGGTTCCGGCCATGGGGTCCTTGTCCGAGCTGGTCGTGTCGACGGCGTCGGGGCGATCGGGAATATCGGCCCAGTCGATCGTCATGGCGCGCTTAAGGACAGAATGCAGCTTGCGGGCAAGTTCGGGGCCTTGCGCCGCCTGTTCCGAAACGGGGAGATAGGACAGATCGAGCGCGCCCGAAGCCTTGCGCCAGTCCTCTTTCCGGCCCGCTTCCATGAACGCTTCCATCAAGGCCTGTGGCGTATCGTTCTGCGATCCCGAAAACGTCGTCCGGGTTCCGGGATTGATCGAATCGACCTGGTAGACATAGGGAGTGGACGCGGGCGTATTGGACTGAGCCTGCGCGATGTCGGCGATGGCCAGACAGCCAAGCAGAGAAAGCACGAGAGCGGCAACAAGTTTGATTTCGCGGAATGCGGCGGTTTTTGCGATCATGCCTGATCGAACGCGCGCCCGGCGGTTTCGTTCACGAAAACACGGCTTTCACCGCGCTGAACTTTGCGCTAAGCGCCGCGGCAAGGGCGGTTAGCTCAGTTGGTAGAGCATCTCGTTTACACCGAGAGGGTCGGGGGTTCGAGCCCCTCACCGCCCACCATTCGCAAGGTGAAAGCGCCGGGAATGACCGGTCTGGCCGGACCTTTCAGGCCATGGTCCGCAACTGTGGCCGGCGGCGTTTTCAGGCGTGCAAACCGAATCGTTTGACGCCTGCCCAAACCTTTGCGAATTGAACCGCCGCCTCGCGGGTGTAGCTCAATGGTAGAGCAGCAGCTTCCCAAGCTGACGACGAGGGTTCGATTCCCTTCACCCGCTCCAAATCGGAACTGGCCAACGCTACCGCTGATTTCGTGAGCCCCCAAGGCACCTTGCGCCTTATTCGAAGAACCGTTCGCGCGGCCGATATTGTTTTTCGGGAGAGACGACCGGTACATCGCCAGCCTCGTTTTCGGCGATGAATGTAAGCTCGATAAGGACGCGGCTCGGATCATAGGCGAAGATCTGCCATACGCCGATATCCGGCAAGACGTTTTCGCGCCATTCGGCGCCGCTTGCTTCCAATCGCGCGCGGTATTCGTAGAAGCCTTCGGTCTTGAGGGAAACGTGGTCGATCGTTCCGGCCCCGATCGCAAATGTCCCGTCATCCTCCAGGGCCGCGTCTCCGGCATAGAGGTGGATGATGGCCAGATCTTCTCTTCCGGGTTGTGAAAGCCATAGCCCCGGGAAAGGAAGGTTTGCGCGCGGTGCACACACCAGGCCGAGCAGATCGCAATAGAATCGCCGCGACTTTTCGAGGTCGACCGTCTTGATGGCCACGTGAAAAAGTGAAATCTCGGGCATGTGTTCTCCCTCTCGCTTTGCCTGGCCCAAGTTCAGGACCTGTTCTTGTCGGAGCCATGAGCCTTTGGCTGATCGACCGCGTATTCGTGCTTACCTGGAATCGCGACGCGCGGGCCGGGTCGCTCGTGCCTTGACCATGTCGCAGCCAACATGCAATAATGATTCGTAAATCAGTAATTGCAATTTATCGAGGGTGCTGTGGGAAATCAAGTTGCGGGCAAGGTGTCGCTGATCACGGGCGGAGCGTCGGGGATCGGGGCCGGAATAGCGAAGCTTTTCGCTGAAGAGGGCGCCAAGGTCATCGTCGCCGATGTCGATGTGGAACTGGGCACCCGCGTTGCCGACCAGATCGGGCATAGTGCCGTCTTCCTCGAACTCGACGTCAGCTCGAAGGGCGCCTGGAACCATGCCCGGGATTTCGTTCAGGACAAGTACGGTCGTCTCGACATTCTCGTGAACAACGCGGGCATCACGATCCTCGGCAGCGTCGAAGACATGGCGGAGCAGGACTTCGACCGGGTCATGGCGGTCAATTGCACGGGGACGGCCTTTGGCTGCCAGACGATGCTCCCGCTGCTGAAAATGTCCGACCACGCATCCATCGTGAACGTCGTTTCGACCGGGTCGCACCAGGGGTTTGGCATGGCATTCGCCTACTCCTCCTCGAAGGGGGCGGTGCGTTCGATGACCAAGTCCATCGCGGCCTATTGCCAGGACCAGGGCTACAAGATCCGCTGCAACTCGGTGCACCCGAACGAGATCGAGACGCCGATGATGGAGAATGTCCTGTCGTTGAAGCCACGCGGCGTGCCGGAAGGAGTGCTGCCGTTCGGAAGCCATGGCGCACCGAGCGACGTGGCTGCGGCTGTCCTGTTCCTGGGTTCGGAAGCGGCGCGCTTCATTACAGGCACGGAACTGATGGTCGACAACGGCTCTTCGATGCGGCCTCCATTCTCGTCCGTGACATCGGACGACTAAGCATCTGCAAGCACTCGCGCGGGAGCGATCGTCGAGCGTGGCGGGGTGAATAGCCCACAGCAGTTGCAGACGTGTTGTGGGTCAAAGCTGCCGAGCAGGATCCACGGATTCCCCCGAACCACGCCTCATTGCCGCAGGTGACTGCCAGCGCGGATCAAAAGCCAGTGGCACAGCTTCGATAAACCGTCCGGAGCAATCCGGGCGGCGGCATCGCCGTGCAAGATCGGCACCCGAAATTCCCGACCGAGAGTGCTGATGCCCTTGGCATATCCGCCCCCCGAACCCGACCAATCGCTTTTTGATTTGACCGGGGCCGCGAGCGCAGATAAGTATATGACTAATGATTCACCATTCTGATAACGGAAGGTGAAGCAAAAAAATCTGCATGAGTCTGTAGGCCGGGAGGGGTCAGTTAGATGTCGAAGTTAGTTGATGTTGCCGTGAACAAATCGGGCAAGGTGCGCCACTTGAGGGCGGACCGCCTGCGTGGCGATTTGCTGAGAGGCGCGGGCCTAGCCCTGGGCGGCGCGATCGTGAGCATGACTGCTGCTGGCCATGCGTCCGCGCAGACGGCGGATGACGGCGCCGATTCGATGCAGATCGAGGAAATCGTCGTCACCGCGCAGAAGAGGTCAGAGCGTCTGCAGGATGTTCCGATTGCAATCACGGCTTTCACGGAAAACCGGTTGGAAGCGGTGAGAGTTTCGACCAATCAGGACATCCAGCTCCTCGCGCCTTCGCTGATCTTCAATCAGGTCGGCGGTTCGGCAAAGCCGTTCCTGAGAGGGGTCGGCAGCGACCTTCAATCGCCGAACACCGATTCCAGTGTCGCCTTCTACATCGACGGTATCTACCAGCCCGAGATCAACTCGCTCATGGCAAACCTTCTGGGCGTGGAGCGCATCGAAGTCGTCGCCGGGCCGCAGGGCACGCTATATGGGCGCAACGCTCTTGCTGGCGCCATCAACCTGCTCACCCTGACGCCGAAGCAGGAATTCCGGGCGAGGGCTTCGCTGACCGTCGGCGATTACGATCGGCGCGAAGCCAAGCTCGAGGTTTCAGGTGGTGTCACCGATACCCTGTCGGTCGGGATTTATGCAGCTGGCACGCGCCGCGACAGCTATCTCAAGCGCCCGGCAATCGCCCCCAGCGAAGGCTTCAACGGCAAGGAGGAATCGTGGGGCATTCGCGGTAAGTTCGTCTGGGAACCGGCCGATATCTTCAAGCTGACAGGTTCGATCGAGCATTCCGATATCAGCTCGGACGATGCGCCTTCGGTTCGCAACATCGATTTGACCAGCCTGGGTTTTGTCTTTGGCAATCCGCAGATCCTGGAAAACTACGTTGTGCCGGCCAGCTACATCGACGGTGTCGTCTATGAACGCGGCGGCAAGAAGAACGTCAATTTCTCAGAGACGAAGTCGACGTCGTTCACCCTGCGTGCCGATACGGAACTTGGCTTTGCCGATCTGGTCGCCTTGGGCAATTACCGGCGGTATCGCAATTTCAACGGGCTCGATATCGACGGTGGCCCGCTCAATATCCTGCGCTCGTCCGCGCCGATCCCGGACGATACCTATTCCGGCGAACTCCAGCTGGTATCCAAACCATCGAGCGCGGTGAAATGGGTCGCTGGCCTCTACTTCTTCCATGACGACGCGGGCCTTGCCCCGAACCTCACGAGTTCCGACTTCCTGTTTCCGGCTCCCATCAAGGGTGCGGTGCAGCAGGCGTTCGTGCGTACGCGAAACTGGGCTGCCTATGGCGAAACGACGATTCCCCTGACAGACCAGCTCAGTGTCACGGCAGGGGCCCGCTACAGCACCGAGAACAAGCGGCTTTATGATGCCGAAGATTACTTCGTCGACGGGACCAATACGCTGATCCCGGGAACGCTCGTCGAATATTCGGACAAGAGCAAAACCTACAACAGTTTCACCCCCAAGGTGACCCTGTCCTATCAGGACGACGGCATGTTGTTCTACGCGACTTACAGCAAGGGTTACAAATCCGGGGTCTGGAACATCACCACTCCGAAGGTTCCCGGCCCGGTCGCTCCTGAAAAGCTGACGAACTATGAGATCGGCTCGAAGCTGGATCTGTTCGACGGCCGGGTTCGCTGGAATACCTCGGCGTTCTATTACGACCGCACCGACCTTCAGGTCGACAAGCAGGTCATCGTCGATGGTGTCCAGTTGCTCACCCTGCAATCGGCCGGTCATGCGGAGCAATATGGTATCGAGACCACGCTCGAGGCATCGCTCAGCAGGGCGCTGACGCTCAACGCATCTCTGGCCTGGGAAGATTCCAAGTACATCAGCTTCACCGACTATGTCGGGGTCGTCAAAGGCGCCATCGGCGACGATTCCGCCATCGTCGACGTCACCGGGAACGAGGTGCAGAAAACTCCGCGTATCGTCGGGAACCTCGGCCTTAATTATTCCAAGAGAATCGACCAGGGCGGGCGCATCAAGGCCAGCGCGAACCTTTATTACAACGACGGTTTCTGGTGGACCCCGCAGAACACCAGCCGCCAGGATTCCTACGCGCTGATCAACGCCTCGGTTGGTTATTCATCGCGTGATGACCGGTGGTCCCTCATGGCCTGGGTGACCAACCTTACCGACAAGCACTACCTCGACGGTTATTTTCCGATCGGAGCATTCGGCACGCTCGTCAACGATGCCGCGCCCCGCATGATCGGCGCAACGCTGACGCTGCGGGCCGATTGAGGGCATTTATTCGAAAGCAGGGGCCAACGCTGACGTAAGGTGAGATCGATCCATATTCGTTTGAATCCCGGATCTCGCACTACGACTTCAAACACGAAGGAACTAGCTATGAGTAACATCGTGGAAGCAGAAAACGCGCACGAAAATCATATCGACACAGAGAAGGTGCCATGGCTCCCTCTCTACCTGATCCCGGGCGCGTTCTTCCGGGTCTATAATGTCGATGAAGAAAGCAATGTGGTGTTGCAGAGCATCAAGATGCCGCCGTGGAGCAAGGCAAAGCGGCATGGGCACTATTGCAAGGCTTCCGGCTATACCCTGGAAGGCGAGTGGTTCAACGACGAGATCTCCTACAAGGAAGGCGAACTTTCGTGGGAAGTGCCGCCAGAGGTGCACGCGCCCCAGACGAAGGAAAAGGGCGCGACGATCCTTATCACGATCGTTGGCAAACCCGGCGACGACCGCCTGCTTGAAGAGCATCACGAAGACGGCTCGAAGACACTCATCAAGACGCGCTTCTTCAAGGCGCTGGAGCGTATTTCGCTCGAAGACTTCGAGAAGCTTGATCTGAAGTCATTGCTGGACTGATCTGACCGGCGCTGCCTGTGCCCTGCTGAAGGTCAGGTCCGGCTGATCTTGGCCCTGGTGCAGGCAGTCCGTTTGGTTGCCGGGTGATGGGGGACGTTCTCATCACCCGGTGCCCAGGGGAGAAGCTGACGTGCAATCGCCGGTACAGGACTTGCTGAGGTCCCAGGCAGAGCGCGACGCGATCGTGGCGTCGTGGAAACGGTGCGACACGCAGCATCGCTTGTCGCGCGATACGCGGCGCCCGCTGCTTCGGCTGCAGGACCGTGAACTGCAGCACAGCCGCCAGTCTTTCGTCGACCGGCTGTCCGGCAATTTCAGCGAGCTGCAGTGGTTAAGCGACGTGTCCCGCAGCGCGGGCCACTTCGCGGCCATTGCCGACGATCAATGCGTGCTCGTGATGCACGACATTGGCCAGCCTGCCGGGACGGACTTCGAACAGGCCGGGATCAGCGCCGGGAGCTGCTGGACCGAACAGATCGCAGGCACCAACGGCCTGGGCATGGCGCTGCGCCACCGGCAAATGCTGACCGTTATGGGAAGCGAGCATTATTTTGCGCGGCTGTCCCGTTTCGTATGTACGTCGGCCCCGATCTTCGACCAATCGGATGAACCGATCGGCGCGATCTGCATTTCGGCAATCGACCGCGGCGACATTCGCGACCGCAGCTTTGCAGAACACGTCCTGCGCATGGCGACCGGCCGGATCCAGGCGCGCCTGTTTCACGAAAAATTCCGCGACATGGTCCGGACTTCGGTCGCGCCCGCGCGCAGCGGGATGGACGAGTATCTGAACGCCCTCATCGCGGTCGATACTGACGGCATCATTCGCGGTGCGACACATGCGGCGGCCAGCGCACTTGGCCGGGATAGCGTGTTGCCGATTATCGGAAGCGCACTTGGCGACATCATCGACACGTCGGTCAATCAGCTCGTCGGGACCAATGGCGGCGTGCTTATGGCAGAAAGCGACACGGGTTCGCTGACGCTGATGCCTTCGCTGCCCAAACCCCGGCGGCTTGCCAGCTATTGCCATGACGGGCCGCGTCAGCCGCCGCCTTCACCCAGCCATCCGGCGCGGTTGGCGCTTGCCGATCTCGAAGGGGGCGATGACGATCAGCGTGCGATGTTGCGACGTTTGAGGTGCCTCTTTCGCGCAGGCTTGCCGCTGCACCTTTGTGGCGAGCCCGGTACTGGCAAGCTGTCCCTCGTCCGCGCGCTTCATTTCGATGCCACCCTGGGCCAAAGCCCGATCATCACGATCGATGCGGCGGACATCGCAGTTGACGGAGAAACCACACGCGTCGCGCATCTTCTGGAGCAGGTTCGCGCCTGCGCCGCAGCCGGGCCGGACGTGCCGCGGGCTACTCTACATTTGCGCGATATCGCCGGGCTGTCGCCAGGCGTGCAACTGCAGGTTGCCCGCTTGTTGAGCGATCTGGAAAATTCATCTCCTTCCGGACCTGAGGGGCCGGGCATTCATGTCATCGCCACGGGCAAATCCAGCTGCGATCCGGACATCATCGCGCAATTGCGTTCGCATCTCGCGGGGGACGTGGTGACCCTGATGCCCTTGTCCCAGCGGCGTGACCTGAAGCGCATCGTGGAGCGGATGCGCGACGGGGTCGACGAACGTCACCGGCCGATCAGTCCTGAGGCTATGGATGCGCTGCTTGCCTATCGCTGGCCGGGCAATTTCCGGGAACTGCGCCTCGTTCTGCGCCGGGCGTCGTTGCTGTCCAAAGGCGGTGAGATCATGCTGCACGACTTGCCCGATGCGTTCTTTGCGCAAGGCTCCCTGGCTGCCAATGCGCCCAGCAGCCCTGCGAAAGACACGCAAGTCACGTTGTTCACCGATGCGCTGGCCAGCACCAACTGGAACGTCAGTGAGGCGGCCCGACGGTGCGGGATTAGTCGGGCCACGCTTCACCGGAAGATCAAGTCGCTGGGCATCATGCGGCCCGGTGCCGCGCGGTTAGGCGCGATCGAAGCGGGCAAAGCCAGCGGTTAGGGCGAAATAGCTGGGGGCAAGCCCGGCGAGCACTTCCCGGACTTTTTCGCTTGGGTCGCCGCAGACGGTGAATTCGATGTCCGATGCAATGCCGAGAAAACGTTCGGCAAAGTTCGTCACGAAATTATCGATATGGTTCTCGCATGCGGCTTGGTCGGCATAGCGTTCGTGCAGCTGAAACCTGCCGGTCGCATCATCGACATACCATTCGTAGACGAGCGTCCCGGGCTCCTTCTCGGTCGCAGCCAGCATTTCGTGCATGAGTGTCTTCCACGCATCGCGCTTGTCCGCACCGACGGTGAGCTTGATGAGAAACTGGATGGCTCCGGTCATTTTACGATCCTCTCTTGTTGATACCTGCCTTGGCCCGATGCCGATTGAAAAACGTGGGCTTCGGGCATTCCGAACTGCGGGTCGGGTTTTTTCAGGTTTGACGGTTTCATGGGCCCGCTGGCTATCGGCCCGGTCCATCGCGCTTGCGATCCGCGCAGCGAGCTTTCGCGGCGTGAGCGTCGGATCGGACATGACTTCGGACGCATTGACATGCGCGGCGGCCCTGACATCGCCGCCGAACCCCAGTGAGGCCTGAAGAGCATTTACCGCGTCGACCCCGGGCGCGATGTCCTCGTTCACGAGGATCATGGCATGGGCGAGAACGACAAGGCGGCCTTTCAGCTGGCGGCGACGCTGTGCCGTGCCTGCGACTTTGCGGCCGGCGACAACGACATTGTATTTGCCATCGCAGAAGCACGCTTCGACCGGCGCACAATATCCGCCGAGTACCGACCGGATCGGGTCGCAGATTGCCTTGTAGCCCTCCTCGATGGAGATCGGGCCGGATGGCATCCATACACGGCAGAAATTGAGCGTTCCCGGACCTTGCGGGACGAGGTCTCCGCCCGATGACCGCACGCTTACCGGCCAACCCCCTGCGGCGCTCTGCCGGGCGCTGTCGATAAATCCGGGTCGCTGGGATAGCGAGCGCGGTGTTACCAGCCCGCGTCTGGCGCTCCACAACAGGCAAGCGGACTCCGCGCCTTCGCCAACGCAGTCGAACAGCGCTTCTTCTGCGGCTAGCGCGCTATCCAGATCGGAGAAGACGCGGAATGTCATGTCCAGCTGGTGTCCGTCTCGATGGTTTCGCACAGCGCGGTCAGGAATGCTGCGGCCGGCTCACCATTGAGTGCGCGGTGGTCGAAAGTCAGGGAAAGGCCGACCATCGGCCGCCATTCGACGGCTCCCGTTTCGCCTCGCACGGGTTGCTCGGTCATGCGGCCGATACCCAGGATAGCGATCTGCGGACTGGCGACGATGGGCGTGAAGTGTTCCACCCGGGTCAGCCCCAGGTTGCTGATGGTGAACGTTCCGCCGGTCATCTCGGTGACGCTCAGCTTGTTCTGCCTTGCGCGTTCGGCCATGTCGCGGCGTGCGGCTCGCAGTTCGGCCAGCGACATGTCCTGGGCATCGAAGATGGCGGGCGCGACGAGCAGTCCGCCCGGCAGGCTGATCGCGATGCCAAGATTGATCTGGTCGCTCAGCCGGATCTCGCGCTCCTCGACCCTACCGTTGATCGCGGGATGCGCCAGCAACGTACGCACCGTCCGGGCCATCAGCAGGTCTTCGATCGACAGCCGCGTCCCGGCCGCATCCGCGGCGGCCTTGGCCTTGACGAGACTGCTTGCGTCGGCGGTGGCATGATGGGTGAGCTGTGCCGCTTCGTGCAGGCTCTTCACCATGCGGTCGGCGATCATGCCCTGCGCGCCGCGCAAGGGGATGACGCGCCCGCTCGCGGTCAAGTGATCGCTCCGATCACGTCGCCTTTCGACACCACATCGTCGACCTGGCGGGCGATGGACAGGGTTCCGCTTGCAGGGGCGAGGATCTCGTACTGGACCTTCTCGACCATGACTTCGGCGATGAGGGCGTTCATTTCGACCGTGGCACCGTCCGATGCGAGCCACGAGGTGATGGCGGCCTCGCCGTCCTCTGGCCAGAGGTCGTGCGGGATGATGATATCTGTTTGCATGAAATGGTCCTTTCAGGAGGGCTCGCCAACGGTCTGGCGGCCCAGCATCGTTTCGATTGCCGCAACGATCTTGTCGGCGTTGGGAAGGCAGAATTGTTCCATCACGCGCGCGAACGGGATCGGCACGTCGGGATAGGCGATGCGGACGGGGGCCGCCTTGAGAACGGAAAGATCGTGTTCCACGACCGAGGCGATCACTTCGCCCGACACGCCATAGCTGTGGTAGTCTTCGTCCACGACGATCAGCCGTCCAGTCTTGGCGACCGAGGCACGAATGGTTTCCCGGTCCAGCGGGACGAGCGAGCGCAAATCGACGACTTCGGCGTCGATCCCGTGTTCGGCCACGCGCTTCGCCGCTTCGAGCGCCTGATGGACGCCAATGCCCAGGGACACGATCGTCACGTCCTTGCCCGGACGCGCGATCGCGGCCTTGCCGATTTCCACCGTATAGGATTCTTCGGGAACGTGGTTCGTGGCACCCGGTACGGTGCCCAGCCAGCCCATGCCCTGAAGGCCCTTGTGATACATGAAGACCACCGGGTTATCGTCGCGGATCGCGGCAGTCATCAGCCCCTTGGCATCGTAGGCATTGGACGGCGCAACCACTTTCATGCCGGGCAAGTGCGCGAAAGTCCCGTAGACGCACTGCGAATGCTGGCCGCCATCGGAATATCCGCCGCCGGTGGATGTCATCAGCACCATCGGGACACGAAAGCTGCCCCCGGCAAAGTAGGTGTTCTTTGCCATCAGGTTGTAGATGGCATCGAAGCACACGCCGAAGAAGTCGACGAACATCAGTTCGACGATCGGTCGCATGCCATCCTGTGCCGCACCGACCGCAGCGCCGATGAACGCGGTTTCGGATATCGGAGTGTCGCGTACGCGTTCCGCTCCGAATTCGGCGATTAGGCCGCGCGTGTTGCCGTAAATTCCGCCGAATTCACCGATGTCCTCGCCCATCACGAATACCGTGGGGTCAAGACGCATCTGCTGGGCCGTCGCCTCTGCCATGGCGCGGGCAATGGTCAGTTTCCGCTCGTTCGCGCGAGCCGGGTTTGTATTTGTCATCTTTCGGTCTCCGAAACGGGTTCAGACGAATACGCTGGTGAGCGCGTCGGCTGGGTCGGGGTCAGGGCTGTTCCGGGCAAAGGCGATGGCTTCATCGACTTCGGCCTGCGCCGCTTCTTCGATACGGTCGAGCGTCGCCTCGTCCGCATCGCCGTCCGCGATCAGGCGGGCACGCATCCGCGAAATGGGGTCGCGCAGCGTCAAGCCGTCCTTTTCGCCCTTGGGCCGGTAGGTTTCGGCGTCGCCCATGAAGTGGCCGGCAAGGCGCATCGTCTCGATTTCGATCAGCGACGGTCCTTCGCCGTTTCGCGCGGCGGCAATCGCTTTCCCGGCCGTTGCGAAAATCTCGTAAGGATCGTTGTCGCGCACGAGATGGCCCGGCATGCCATAGGCTTCTGCGCGGACGTGATTTTCAGGCACCGCTGTGGATGCCGCCTTGGATACCGAAATGCCCCAGGCATTGTCCTCTACGACGAAGACGACGGGCAGCTTCCACACGGCGGCAAGGTTCAAGGCTTCGTGGAACGCGCCCTGATTGACTGCGCCTTCGCCGATATAGGCGATTGCTACGCCGGGCTTACCCTGCATCTTGCGGGAAAGCGCGGCACCGACCGCCGGCCCCATGCCCTGGGCGATGATGCCCGAGCAGGCGAAATTGACCGCCGGGTCGAACAGATGCATGTGGCCGCCCCGACCGCCCGAAAGGCCGGTGGCCTTGCCGAAGATTTCGGCAGCCATGCGTTTGAGATCGATGCCCTTGGCAATGGCCTGGTGATGGGGGCGATGGGTGGCGGTCACCACGTCGGACGGTTCAAGATGTGCGCACACGCCGACGGCGCAGGGCTCCTGTCCGTTCGACAAATGCATTTCGCCCGGAATCGGGCCTTTCGCCATGTTGAAGACCGGCTTTTTTCCCTCGAGGTAGATCGTCTCGATCGCCTCCTCGAACCGGCGGCTGACGAGCATCTTTTCGTACATCCAGAGCTTTTGTTCGCGGCTTGGGGTCATGTGCGCTGCTCCATTGAAACTTGCGTGGAAAGTTCAGGACGACCTGCACCGATGAAATGGCGGCTATCGCGGCGCAAAGTGGTGACCTCTTCCGGCGCCAGGGCCGGGAATCCGGGCTTGCGGCTTGCGAAACACGCGGTCGCGGACAGGCGGCCTTTTCTGGTTCGCTGGTCGGGTGAAGGGGGGAAGGGATTAGGATCCGACCACCGTCGCCGCGCAGCAAGGGCGTCAGGCGATATCGCCATCTGGTTGTGCATGACCTCTCCTTTTTGTTGTTGTGCTGGGAGGTATGCGCGCGATTTGCAGGGCGGCGAAGCACCGCGATCGCGCAGGCAAAATCGACGCGAAAAACTGTAGCAAGTGTCGCATTGCGACAGGTTCGCCGATGACAAGGCCTGAACGACACAGGCGAAGAATCGCCATTCCGGGACTCGCGCGTATCGGGCTTTGGCTGAGCGGCGATCATGTGACCTGCGATTGCTTCGCGAGCGTTGACACCCGGCAGAGCAAGCGGCTCGGGCGCTAAGACCCTGCGTGAGAAGCCCAACTCTCTCGGCACCCTTCAATGTGCAGCGACGATGTTGACAAACAGGCACAACTCGGCCAGACGATGATTTGTGAGCCATGAGTCATAAAAGAAGATTGCGGTGAGAGAAGAATTGTCGGGGGCATCAGATCATATGCTGGCTGATTTCAGGGCCGAGGTACGGGCGTTCGTGGACGAGCGGCTGCCCGCCACCACACGTGAAAAAGTCCTGGCCGGACGCCCCCTGGACAAGCACGAGCATGTCGAGTGGCACAAGATTCTGAACGAGCGCGGCTGGTACACCGGACATTGGCCCAAATCCGTCGGCGGACTGGGCTGGAGCCCGATGCAGCGGTGGATCTTCGAGAATGAGATCTACTATCGCGGCTCGCCGTGGTTGATCCCATTCGGTGTGACGTTTGCCGCGCCCATCATCTATACGTTCGGCAATGACGATCAGAAGGCCAGGTTCCTTCCGGCGATCAAGTCGGGCGACGCCTGGTGGGCCCAGGGCTATTCCGAAACGGGCGCGGGTTCGGACCTTGCGAACGTCAGTACCCGCGGCGTGCGCGACGGGTCCGACTGGATCATTTCCGGTAGCAAGATCTGGACCACCACGGCCCACTGGGCCGACATGATCTTTGCCATCGTGCGCACCCGTGCGTCCGACAAGCCGCAGGCCGGCCTGTCCTTCATCCTCATCGACATGGCGTCCCCCGGGGTGTCGGTCGAACCGATCGTCTCGATCGACGGCCACCATCACCTTAACCAGGTGTTTTTCGACGAAGTCCGGGTTCCGGACGCTAACCTTGTCGGGGAAGAGGGTAAGGGGTGGGGATACGCGAAGTTCCTTCTGGAGCAGGAGCGTATCCTGGCGGCTGAAGTCGGCCGCTGTGCGCTCGATCTCGACAAGGTCAAGGCGCTGATCGCGCAACCGCGTGGAATCCGGCCGCCGCTTGGCGAACAAGGCATCTGGTCACGGCGGGTTGCCGAACTGGAAGTCCGGCTCACCGCTTTGGAAAGCACCGCTCTTCACATGCTGTCCAAGGAACAGTCGGGCGAAGAAATCGGCGTCATGGCATCCATGCTGAAGCTCGTCGGGTCCGAACTGTCCCAGGAAATCGACGCGGCCTCGCTGGATGCGATCAACGACCTCGGGCTCAGCGCCGATCACTTCGGAGACAGCTCGGCCGTATCGCCATGGGCTCGCCCCGACCGGTTCCGCGACGGCGTCATCGGCCAGTATCTCTACGGCCGCGCGGCAACAATCTATGGGGGGAGTAGCGAAGTGCAACGCAACATTCTCAGCAAAACCGTTCTGGATCGATAAGATGAGCGGTCTGGATGAAAGCGAACTTCGCGCGTTCGAAGAAAGTGTCTCGACATTCGTGACCAAGGGCGATGCGGGCAAGTCTTCGCCGCGGGAAATCTGGCAGAGTGTAGCCGACCTCGGGTGGTCGAGCCTTGCGATCAGCGAAGCTTCGGGCGGGCTCGAAAGCGGGACTTCGGCAATTGCCATCGTTGCGCGCAACCTTGGCGAAGCCCTGCTGGAAACGCCGTTTATCTCAACCGGGGTCGTGGCGAGCATCGTTCTCGACCAGGCGCAGGGTTCGGTGAAAGATCCCGAACATATCGCGGCGCTGCTTGAAAAGGTGACGACAGGCGACGTGGTCGTCGGTGTCGCGGTCGAGGAGCTGTTCGGAGACCCAGCTTTCGTTCAGCTGGAGCTGGGCGGTTCGGCCGAAAAGCCCGTGCTGGATGGCCGCAGCGCATTCGTGATCGATGCGGGCATTGCCGATCACCTTCTGGTTCCGGCAAAGCAGGCCGATGGCACTATCGCGATCTGCCTCGTTTCTTCAGATGCGGACGGTGTGACGATCGATCCGGCATCGAGTTCGATCGACGGACGCGATGTTCGTGCTGTCACGTTCGAAGGTTGCCGTGATGTCCGCTGTTTGGGCGCACCTTGCGCTGCTATTGAAAACGCGGGCATCGCGTTGCGGCTGGCCCTGTCGGCGGAAGCGATCGGCATCATGGCCGCGCTCAACAAAATGACTGGCGAATATCTGAAAGTCCGCCGCCAGTTCGGCGTACCTCTCGCGCGGTTTCAGGTTTTGCAGCATCGCCTTGTCGACATGGCGCTCGACGAACAGCAGTCGATCGCTTTGGTCGAACGTGCCTGCAATGTGGTCGATGCCGGATCGGACGACGCGATGCGCATGGTTCTCATCTCGCGCAGCTTCACCGCAAAGGCCGTGCGCCGCGTCGCGGAGGACTCTGTCCAGCTGCATGGCGGGGTCGGCATGACCGACGAACTGGCGATCGGACACTATCTGAAACGTGCGCTGGTCATCGGAGCGATGCTTGGCGGCATCGACGAAGATCTACGCCTGTTGAGCGAACAACCCCAACGTCCATGGTTTGGCGACACGGCACCGCTTGAACGCACGCTCGTGCAACCAAACCCGGCAACAGTCTGAGCGGACCCGGCAGTGATGTCGCGCGACCGGTACGAATAACGAAAGGCCACCAATGACCGATCATCCCACCAAGATCACCGTGGAGTCACTTGACGACGGTATCGTTCGCATCATGCTGAATTCGCCGGAGAACGGCAATTCGCAGGATATCCAGATGATCTATGAGCTCGACGACGCGCTCATGTCCGCTGCACGCGACCGGGATACCCGTGTCATCATTCTTGGCGGCAACGGAAAACACTTCTCGGCAGGTCATGATCTCAGGGCGGGCGACTTCGACAGTGTCGGCAAGGACCGGCCGCTCACGAGCAATTGGGGCGACGTCAATCCCGGCACGATCGAGGGATGGTACGGCTGGGAGCGCGAGGTCTATTTCGACATGTGCCACCGCTGGCGCAGCCTTCCGATCCCGTTGATCACGCAAGTGCAGGGGGCCTGCATCGCGGGCGGCTTGATGCTCACCTGGGCCAGCGACATCGTTGTCTGTGCCGAAAACTGCTTCTTTCAGGATCCGGTCGTCGACATCGGTATCGGCGGCGTCGAATATTTCGCGCACCCCTGGGAAATGGGCAGCCGCCAGGCGAAGGAAAAGCTCTTCACCGGAGAGCGTTGGTCTGCGCAGGAAGCTCTGACGTGGGGCATGGTCAACCGCGTCGTGCCGCCCGATGAACTGGCGGACGTCACGCTGGAACTTGCGCGCAAGATCGCGGCAAAGCCCAGTGTCGGCATCAAGTTCGCCAAGGAAGCGATCAACAGTTTCGCCGACGCGCAAGGGTTCACCACCGGCGTGAAGCAGGCCTTCACGCTGCATCACCTGGCGCATGCGCATAACAGGTTGAAATATGGCCGCCTGATCGACCCGAACGGCGTGCACGAGGCGGTGAAGCGTTCGCTTCCGGGCGGCAAGCTTCCCCGTATCCCCGCTGACACCGTCGACTGCGATTGAGCAGAGTTTCGGCGAAATACAGATTTCAGGAGCAGTTTAAATGGATGACATGGCGCGAGATGGCGTAGCTGGCGCAGGCGATCTGGGTGAGGCATGGTTCGACCTGGAGCTTGAGCGCATTGCCGCCACGGACCCGGTCTTGGCCCACGAAATCATGCGGCGGCAGGATGATCTGGAAAAGAAGATTATCGCAGCATCAGCCGAAGCTCAGACCATGTCGGAGCCTGAGGAATTCGTCGCCCCCGATCGCGCTGAAAGCGGCCCCGAGGTCATTATCATCGGCGCGGGCGTAGGCGGACTGTCCATGGGCGCAGGGCTGAAACGTGCCGGTTTCAAGAACTTCAAGATCCTGGAAAAGGCCAAGGGGATTGGCGGGACGTGGTATCACAACCGCTATCCGGGCGTCGCATGCGACGTGAATTCCTATCTCTACCAGTTCAGCTTCCGCAAGAACTACGACTGGTCGGGTTCCTTTCCCAGCGGCCCGGAAATCCGCACGTACCTCGAAGATTTCGCAGACCATTTCGGTCTGCTTGATCACATCCAGTTCGAAACCCACGTCGATAGCTGCGTCTATCGTTCGGGCCGCTGGCATGTGAATTTGAGCGATGGCAGCGTCATCGAAGGCGATGTCCTTATCTCTGCCTGCGGCTTCCTGCATGTTCCGAACGTGCCGTCGATCAAGGGTTTGGAGGACTTTGGCGGCGTGTGCATGCACAGTGCCGAGTGGGACAGCACGTACGATTTCAAGGGCAAGCGGGTTGGCCTGATCGGCAATGGATCAAGCTCGGTCCAGATTGCGCCCAACCTGATCGACGATGTCAGCAGCCTGACGCTGTTTCAGCGGACCGCCCAGTGGATATTCCCCGCGCCCAAGAACCAATATTCGGAACAGCGCGTCGAAATGCTGCGCCAGCGTCCGGATCTCGTCGATCGGCTCTACGACTTCTACATGGCCTGGTACGCCGACGGTTTCGGACGGGCGGTTGCCGGTGACGATGAGGCAAAGCAGTTCTTCATCGAGGCCTGCGAACAGAACCTTGCCAGCATCGAAGACGAGGGCCTGCGCGAAAAGCTGACGCCTCCCGATCCGGTGATGTGCAAGCGCCTTATTTTCGGCGACGGCTTCTACCAGGCGCTGCAGCGCGACCATGCCGACGTTGTCGTCGAAGCGATCGAACAGGTCGAGGAGGGCGGTATCAGGACTGCGGACGGAAAGCTGCACGAACTAGATGCGCTCATCATGGCGACCGGCTTCCACACGCACGTCTACTGCCGCAACCTCAACGTCAGTGTCGAGGGCGGGCCTTCCTTGAACGACGTATGGTCGTCCGGGGCAGAGACCATGGACACGATCATGGTCGCCGGCTTCCCCAACTTCTTCATCCTTGGCGGTCCCTACACGACCATCGGCAACCTCTCGACGATGACCTGCTCCGAAGTCCAGACGGACTACATCATGCAGATCATCGAGGAAGCGGTGTCGCGTTCGGCTCCCGCCGTGGAAGCGGTGCCGGAAGCGCAGCAGGACTTTGTCGACGAGATGCAGGCGCACGCGCAGAACACCGTCTGGGTCCGCGGGTGCAGCAACTGGTACCTCGACGAACATGGCAAGGTCGATATCTGGCCGCGCACGCCCCGACACTTCCTCGACTTCATGAAGGCCGGGCCGAACCTTGACCATTACGAGTTCAAGGAACACGCGGCTGCGGGCTGAACGCTTGCGAACAAACCTCTGACGGGTTGGCTGCCGGGACAAGCCACGGGCGGGCGCAGGTGATCGCGTTGACCACCTGCGCCCACGGCCTGACCCTATTTTCTAAAACAGCGATGAAGAAGTTTGGGTGATTTATGGACAAAGTGATTATCAGCTGCGCGATCACGGGTTCGATCCACACCCCGTCGATGTCGCCCCACTTGCCGGTTACGGCATCCGAAATCGCCAGTTCGGCACTCGAGGCCGCGGAGGCCGGGGCCGCCATCGTTCATCTTCATGCCCGCAATCCTGCCGACGGTCGCCCGGATCAGAGCCCGGAAGCATTCGAGCCTTTCCTGCGGACGATCAAGCAGTCGTCCAACGTCGTGGTCAATATCACCACGGGCGGATCGCCCTACATGCCGGTCGAGGAGCGGGTTCGTCCTGCCGAGGTATGGAAGCCCGAGGTGGCGAGCCTCAACATGGGGTCCATGAATTTCGGGCTTTTCCCGATGCTGAACCGCTACAAGGAGTTCAAGCATGATTGGGAACGCGAGATGCTGGAAGGGAGCCACGACCTCGTCTTCCGGAACAGCTACAAGGATATCCGCTACGCGCTCGAAACGCTCAATGACGCCGGAGCGCGTTACGAATTCGAGTGCTACGATACCGGGCACCTCCACAACCTACATTATTTCTGGCGCGAGGGTCTCGTCGAGGGGCCGCTTTTCATCCAGACCTGCTTCGGTTTGCTGGGAGGGATCGGCGCTCATCCCGAAGAAGTGCTTCATATGAAGCGCACCGCCGATCGTCTGTTCGGCGATAACTACCGGTGGTCGGTTCTGGCCGCAGGGAAAAACCAGATGGCCGTCGCCGCGCAAGCCGCTGCCCTGGGCGGGCATGTCCGGGTGGGCCTCGAGGACAGTCTCTGGCTGGGCGCGGGCCAACTGGCACCCAGCAACGCAGCGCAAGTCTTGCGCGTGCGAAAGATCATCGAAGGTCTCGGACTATCGGTGGCCACTCCGGACGAAGCGCGCGAGATCCTGGCGCTCAAGGGCGGGGACAAGACCGCGTTCTGAAGCGGATCCAACGCGTCGATATCCGTCTGTCACGATGAAGCTGCGGGTACTCGGTTCGTCTTCGTTCAGAGCGGTTTATCCCGAACCTAAAGCGCTCGCTCTTCCACGAAGCGCGTGATCACAGGCGCCCCGTCCAGCATTGCAAAGATCGGCGGGCCCAGCTCTTTCATGTGCCGCGAAGCCCGGTGCGCTTCCAAGGCGTCCATGTCCTTATAGCGTTCGATCAAGGCATACTCTCCTGGGGTCTCAGTCGGGCCCCAAGTCACGCCGGCGCATCCCGGTTCATTCGCAATGTCTTCTGCCAATTGCGACAGAGTTGTCTCGAAGGCACTCTCCTGCCCGGTCAGGACCTTCGCGATGAAGATGACGGTCAGCAAGGATGGTCCCCTCGTGATAAAATTCGGTTGGCTCGGGAAACGGCATCGCGGCAAAAACGGCCGTCCCGATCCTATCCCTCGTTACGAAACGACCTTACTGACCAGATTTATGATTCACAATTCGTTATTTCTGAAACGAGGTCCTTAATCGGCAGTGTAAAACGTTGCTTGGATATCTGGCTGTGAATACGTGGCAATATCTCGATTCCTCAGTCGCCGCACCCTCTGATCCAATTCGTGGGGGTGCTCCGGTTCCATTGACATAGCGATCGAACCTAGCCAGAAATCGCAGCCGAACTGCTGGATTTGTCACGTTCTTGCGGGAATCCTGACGAACGTTGATCAACTGCCTCGCAGACAGTCTTGAACTTGGGGAATTTTAGTTTTGTCGACTGATGGACTTGATCCGATACTTCACACCGCCAAGGGTCGCCGTCGTTCGAAACGCGTGCTGGAACGCACCGCCGCGACGCGCGCAGCCATACTCGACGCGGCAGCAAAGCTGGTAGGGCAACATGGCTATGCAGGGTGCAGCATCGCCAAGGTGACGGCCGATGCCAATATCGCACACGGAACGTTCTACCTGCATTTCAAATCCCAGCAGCAGCTATTTGACGAACTGTTGCCATCGATCACCAGTGAACTGCTGGACTCGATCGCCGCCGCGATGCGCGGTGCGACAGGTATTTATGATCTTGAGCAGCGGAGCCTTCAGGCCAACCTCGAGTTCCTGAAGATGCACCCTTATCTCTACCGCGTCATCAGCGAGGCCGAGATCCATGCGCCCGTCGCGTTCGCCCGCTATATCGACGAAGTGAGCAGCCGCTATAAGCGTTTCTTGCGGCGTATCGGGTTCATCGGCCAGGACGATGAAGCGTCGATGGAACTCGAAGCGTTCGTGACGATCCTGGAAGGGGCGCGCATGCGTTTGCTGATGCGTTTCGGGCTGGAGGACAATCTTATTGTCGGACTGCCCGATCCCGTAATCCACGCATATCTCACTTTCGTCGTCGGCGGGCTGGAGGCGGCGGTGAAATCGGGTGCCGGACAGGAATCGCTCCTTCAGTGAACCGCCGTTAGTCGGCGTCCAACTTAATACCTGAGGGGCCCGGGCCATCGCACGATGGTCAAGGCGTGCGGCCGTGTGTCCATCGCAGCTTCTCGCGCTTTATGCGTCTCCCACCGATCATCCCGCTTTCACTCGAGCAGCTACCGACTCTTGGCGATCTGCCGCCGAGCTTTCGAGGCCGTAGTCCCGCGCAATCCGCGGTTGACATCCTCGTGCCTCGGCGAATAAAAGATTCATGATGCATGAATCATTTTAATGTGCCCCGCAATAGGCCGGATGAGCGCCCCCGTGTCGGAGCGGGATTGATTCAGCCTCGTTTAAAAGGCTTTCTCCTCGCCGGAGCGGGTTTGAAATAACGATACAAGGGGTGAGGAGCAGATATGTATTTGACGCAATGCCTGCATCGAGGCGTCCGTGCCCATCCTGACAGGATCGTCACGGTCGAGGGGCAGGTTTCGAGAAGCTGGGCCGACTGGTCGCAGGACGTTGCTCGCTTCGCCGGTGCGCTCCATTCCATAGGTCTGGAAGCTGGGGACCGGGTCGCGATCGTGGCCCGGAACGGGCCGGGCTTCGTCGATACGTGCTTCGGCACGTTCTGGGCCGGCGGCGTCATAAACCCCGTCAATTTCCGGCTCGCTCCTGCGGAAATCACTTATTCGATCGACAATTGCCAGGCTGGCATCGTCATTCTCGACCCGGAATTCGCCGCGCTGGAGCCGGAGATCAGGGATCGCGCGCCCTGTGTGAAGCATGTCCTGATCATGGGTTCCAACGATTGGCAGGCCTGGCTCGCCAAGGCAGAGCCGGTCGCCGATGCAGTGCGTTCGGGCGATGATCTTGCGGCGATCATGTATACCGGCGGCACGACAGGCGCTCCCAAAGGCGTCATGCTGAGTCATCGCAACCTCATCGCGTCCGCGCTTGGCGTGATCGCGGCACCGGACGGACGGACGGGCGAACGCTTCCTTCATACCGCGCCGCTTTTCCATGTGGGCGGTTTTTCCGGACTGCTGATGGCGCTCATCTGCGGTAGCACCAATATCTTTCTTCCGCTGTTCGAACCGGTCTCCGTCATGGCCGAGGTCGAGCGTTTGCGCGCGACCGAGATCTTCCTGGTCCCCACCATGATGCGCATGCTGATCGATCATGAACGGTTCGGCGAATTCGATCTGAGCTCGCTCGAGAGGATCCGCTACGGCGCATCTTCGATCGACCAGGCGCTCATGGAGCGGCTGCTCGTCGCTTTCCCGTCGGTCAAGTTCAGCCAGGCCTATGGCATGACCGAACTGGCGCCGACCGCGCTCAGTCTCGATCCCGCGGATCATTACGGCAACCCGGCGCGCTTGCGCAGTGCAGGGCGCGCGACGCCGGCGACCGAAGTCCGTATCGTCGATGCCGACCAGAACGAGCTGCCGCGCGGCGAGATCGGTGAAATCATCTGTCGCGGCGAAGGCGTGATGCTGGGCTACTGGAATCTCCCAGAAGCCACTGCCGAAGTGAAGCGCAACGGCTGGATGCACACCGGTGATCTCGGCCAGATGGACGAGGACGGTTACGTGACCGTTGTTGACCGGTTGAAGGACATGATCGTGACGGGAGGCGAGAACGTCTATTCGGCCGAAGTCGAGAATGTCCTGTCGACCCACCCCGCCATTGCATCCGTCGCAGTGATCGGCCTTCCCGATCCGCGATGGGGAGAGATGGTTTGCGCGGTCATCATCGAGCGGCCGGGCATGAAGGCCGAGCTGGACGATATCGCGCGGCATACGAAGCAGTTCCTGGCCGGTTACAAGATTCCGCGCCGTATAGAGATCGTGGAATCGATGCCGCAATCGGCTGCGGGCAAAGTGCTCAAGAACGAGCTTCGGGCCGACCTCGTGCAGAAAACCGCGCAATAACGCTGCGGTCACAGCACCGCATGCCGTCCGGCAGCGCCGGTCGACGATCATCAGGGTTCGCTGACCCTTACCAGACCCGCCTCAAAAGGATTCGATATGTCAGAAGATGCTCTAGATCCTGCGCTGCCCATCGTGGATGCGCATCATCATCTTTGGGACTTCGGGCCGATCCTCGGCGCTCTCGACGGGTTGCAGCATCCTCTGCTCGACCTCATCAGGGACGTGCCGCGTTTCCTTCATGACGAGCTGATGGCCGAGCTGTCCGGCGGTCACAATGTTGTCGCGACGGTCATGGTGGAATGCGGCGCATTCTATGATGCGGGCGCGCCGCAGAAATTCCAGCCGATCGGTGAGATCGAACATGCCAACGGCGTTGCGGCGCGCAGTGCCAGCGGGATCTACGGTCCCACGCGGCTCTGCTCGGCCATGGTGGGCTATGCCGATCTTGCCCTGGGCGATGAAGTCATTCCGGTCCTCGAACGGGCCGCGATGGCGGGCGGCAACCGGCTTCGCGGGATCAGGATCATGGCGCCCTACGATGAAGACCCTGACGTGGTCGGGCCGATGGTGCCTGCGGTCGCCGGGCTCTATGGCTCGGATGAATTCCGATCAGGTTTCGCGCACCTTGGCCGCTTTGATCTGTCGTTCGATGCCTGGGTTCTCGAACCGCAATTGCCCGAGGTCGAGGACCTGGCAAAGGCGTTCTCCGATCAGCCGATCGTGCTCAATCACGTCGGCACCCCGCTTGGTATCGCGGGGTATGCGGGGAAATTGACCGAGCGGTTCGAGACGTGGCGCGAAAGCATCTCTCGTCTTGCGCAGCTCGATAACGTCAGCGTTAAGCTGAGCGGGCTGGCGATGCCCTATTGCGCATTTCCCGGACTTGGCATGGATACGCGGCCCACGTCTTCGCAACTGGCCGAGCTCTGGGCGCCTTACATCGAGACTTGCATCGAGGCGTTCGGTCCGTCGAGGTCGATGTTCGCCAGCAACTTCCCGGTCGAGAAATGGGGCGCCGATTACACGACCTTGTGGAACGCGTTCAAACGGATCGCTTCGGCGGCCAGCGACGAAGAGAAGGCGATGTTGTTTTCCGGAACGGCAAACCAGGTCTATCGCATCGCACAGCCCGCGCCGCAGTCCTGAGCGCATCGGGATCCCGGCCCGTATCGTTCGGGCCGGGCCATCACCTAAGAATTCGGGTCTTTCGCTCGGCACAGGTCGGGAAGTAGCCGCGCGCTGATCTTGCCCGCGTCGCGCTTCGCATACTCGCGGCCGAATCGACGATTTACGACTCGATTTCGGCAGTTCCGTTCCTTGTGTGGGCATGCAGCAAAGCCGCGGCTCCCCGACCGGACAATCCTCCAATTTGTGATCTTCATGCTGGTGACCGCCTGGCCCCGGAACATGGTTAACCGCTCCCTAAGCAGCCTTTTTACTGATTTATGATCCGTGCATCATTTTTTCTTGAGTGGGCGGGATTATTGGGCTAGACCTCAGAAATCGGATCGAGCTTTGACAGCTCCAAAAAGGCGGTTGGCCGCCATGCAAAATGGGAGAGCGCAGCGATGAAGCGCGTTATTGATGGTAATTTCCGCGGCGCCTGCGTGCAGGATGACGGCAAGGCGCAACCCGTTCTTCGGCTGATGGCCCTGGGCCTTGCCGGGGTATCGGCTTTGGCGATGGCTCCCCACGCGGCATCGGCGCAATCGGCAGATGATGAACCCGCTGAAGTCGTCGAGGAAGAAGCCTACGTTCCCGGTGAGATCGTCGTAACCGCGCAAAAGCGTGAGCAGCGGCTCAGCGATGTCGGCATTTCGATCGTTGCGGCAACCGCCGAGCAACTTCAGAATGTCGGCGTCACGGATGTCAGCTCGATCGGCAAGATCGCACCGGGCTTTACGGCAGCGCGCTCCATTTCCGGTTACCAGATCTTCTCGATCCGCGGCATCAACTTCAATTCCGCGCAGATATCCGCGTCACCGACCGTATCCACCTACGTCGACGAAGCGGCGCTGCCTTATTCGGCGATGACGCAAGGCCTGCTTCTGGATGTCGATCACATCGAAGTGCTCAAAGGTCCGCAGGGTACGCTGTTCGGCCAGAACGCAACCGGCGGCTCCGTCAACGTCATTTCGGCCAAGCCGACCGACTACCTCACCGCGGGCTTCAACGCGGGGGTCAATCACTTCGGCGAAGTCAACGTGGACGGTTATGTCAGCGGTCCGCTGAGTGACACTCTGCGCGCGCGCCTCGCGTTCCAGACAACCCAGTTCGGCCCTTGGCAGAAGGGCTATTTCCTCAACGATCGCAAGATCGGAGACTCCAATCGCGGGGCGGCCCGCCTGCTGCTCGATTTCACGCCGAGCGATCGGTTGAAAATCTCTCTCAACGTCAACGGCAATTACGATCACGGTGAGCCGCAGGCTTTCCAGTTCCAGACCGCCGTGCCGCAGAACCCGGCTGGCGCAGCGCCGGGCCTCATCACCTATCCGCGTGCGGACGATAACCGGGGCGCCGATGTCGACGGTCCTCAGCGTAACGACAACAGCCAGTACCAGACCGTGCTTCGCGCGGACCTGGAACTGAATGACGACCTGACGCTGACCTCGATCACGAACTACATCCACACCAACTACGAAGCGCACATCGACTCCGATGGCACCGCCCTGGGCATCGCCCGGGACAACCACTATTCGACGGCCAAGAGCTTCGGGCAGGAGCTTCGGGTTGCGGGCAAGATCGATGAGCCGAATATTCATTTCATCATCGGTGCCAACTACCAGAAGGACAAGTTCCGCGAACAGGACGTGACCGAGCTTCCGCTCTACTCGTCCCTGCCGGGCGCGACCTTCAACACCGTATTTCACGATACGAACCGGGCGGCAGCCGTATTCGGCAACCTAGAGCTTGAAGTCGCGGACGGGCTGACGCTTGTTGGCGGGGTTCGCTATACCGAGACCCGTCAGTCGACGAGGGGCTGTTCGGGCGACGATCAGCCCGGCTCGCTCAGCGGATTTGTCGGCCCGCTCGCCAACTTCCTTCGCTCGCTCCAGGGGCTGGCACCGACCGACGCCTTTGCGGGCAACCGCTGCGCCACGCTTGACGACCGGGTGATCGATGGCGTCGCCACCTATTTGCCGACCGAATTTCAGGGCGCGGTGAAGGAAGATAACGTGTCATGGCGTGCGGGCGTCAACTACAAGCCGAACGACGATACGCTGCTCTACGCACTGGTCAGCCGCGGGTACAAGTCCGGTGGCTATCCGTTCCAGAACACGGTCGTTATCAGTCAGATCAAGCACGTCCGGCAGGAAGAACTGACCGACTTCGAAGCAGGCTTCAAGACCGATCTGGCAGACAGCCTGCTGAGCGTCGAAGGGTCTGGCTTCTACTACAAGTATAACGACAAGCAGTTCTTCTCGTACATCACTGTGCCTTTCATCGGCGCGGCGCCGACGTCGCTGAACATCCCTCGCTCGACAGTGAAGGGCGTCGATTTCGCGCTGACCGCGCGTCCCGCCGACGGCCTGACGATGCGGGGCGGCGTGACGTACATCAAGACGCGCATTGGCGAGTATAGCGGCATCGACATCAACGGTGCGCCTGTTGATTTCACTGGAAATCGGTTCAACTTTGCGCCGCCTCTCTCGGGTACGGCCGATATCAACTACGAATTTCCGATTTCGCGGGACTTGGACATGAACATCGGCGCGAACGCCGTGTTCAATACCCACACGTTCTCTGACCTCGCCAATTCGGATAATTCGCGCATTGATGGCTACGCGGTTTTCGACGCGCGCATGGGCGTAAGCTCGGCAAAAGGTTGGACGGCATCTGTTTACGTGCGCAACCTGACCGACAAATACTACTGGACCAATGTCGCGCTGGGGTCGGACACGATCAACCGCTTCACCGGCAGGCCGCGGACCGTTGGCGCGTCCTTCGGTTACCAGTTCTAACCGATCATTCAGCTTGCGCGGCGCATGCTGCGCAAGCTGAAACCGCCATGCCCGCCTGTCGGCGGGTTCGAGACCAACAGGCCTGTTGCCACGACGAACACATGTTGACCTTGCTACTGCGGATAGACTAATGATTCGTCGATCATATTTTAACGGCCAGGCATAGGCACGAAAGAGAATTAGCCCAGAGGAGCCTCACATGCGCGAATTGAAGATCACGAGACTTGACGGTTTTACCGAGGAACACGAGTCGCGTGTCTATCCCGATGGTTCCGCTCTGGTGAGAGGCGGCTCGCTCCCCTGGATTGCCTGGGCGGACGGGCTCGATGCCAAGGTTCTCTCGATCGATTGGGAGAAGGAGATGATGGTTTTCCTTCTCAAGAACCGCAGGGGTCTGAAGGCCGATCATCATTGCCATGTCGGTGCGGCCTACGGCTATCTGGTGAGCGGTTTTGTCGAGACGGAACTGGGCGACGTCCATGGCGGTGACCTGATCATCGAACCCGGCGGCGTGGTGCACGACGCGCTTTCGATCGAGGAGAGCATTTATCTGTCGATCGTGTTCTACGGCGTGGGCGGCCTCGATGAAAACGGCGAGCCGGATGACAACGCGGTGCTCGATTGCATGGGGCTTTACCAGCTTGCCGTCGGTGCAGGGTGCGCAGACCATCTGACACCGCCGCCAGAGGGCTGGAGCAGGCAGGTGAAAGCCGAGAGGCGCGTCAACTGACGCACGGATCGCACGCAGCGATTGCCGTGATGGATGTCCGGCGCGGGTCCTTTGGGGCAGCGTCCCAAGCCTTTGCACCCATCGCCGCGCACGGACCTGCGGCGCGCGATCGAACCCGCTCAGAACAACGAAAGCCGAGGAGGCGATAATGCAGGAATTGGCTGTGGCCGAAGTCGCGTTCGGGTCGAACGACCTCGAAAAGGCCAAGGTATTCTATGATGCCCTATTCGCGGTGATAGGCGTCTCGCCCCTGACCGATACGCCCGCTGGTGGTCGGGTCTATGGCGATTCCCTGAACCGCCCTTTCTTTGCGGTCCTGCCCCCCTTCGACGGCAAACCTGCGACGGTCGGCAACGGCAGCATGGCGGGGATCGACGCCAATTCGCCCGAGCAAGTAGACGAACTTTACGCCACGGCGATCGCCCAGGGCGGCACGGATGAAGGCCCGCCCGGATACCGGAACCTCGGGCCGATCAGCTTGTACGTCGGGTATTTCCGGGACCTCGACGGCAACAAGCTCGCGGGATTCTATTTCCCGCCCGTCGATCAGGAAGACTGACCTTCAGGTTCCGTCGTAACGACCGGGCTCGCTTTGTCGGACCCGGTCGGTGATGGGCAACCATAAATACAAGTGGCCCGATGAAACCGGTTTTCACCAGGCTCGTCAGATGAGCGCATCAGGCAGCGGGAGTTAGCGATGATCAGATATGCAATGGTGGGTTCGAACAAGCTGGAAGAGGCGAAGAAATTCTTCGACGAAATCTTCGCGGTCACCGGCGTCGCCGCCATGGGCGAACATCCCAGTGGCGGACGGATCTACGGCATCGACTTCGAGCATCAGTTTTTCGGAGTCGTCGGCCCGTTCGACGGAAAGCCGGCCACTGCGGGTAACGGCACGATGATCGCGCTCAGGATGCCGTCCGCCGCCAAGGTCGACGAGATCCATGCCAAGGCTCTCTCTCTCGGCGGATCGAACGAAGGCGATCCCGGTTTCCGCGGCCCGGAAGAGTGGCAGTATTATGCTGCTTATTTCCGGGATCTGGACGGAAACAAGTTCTCGGTGATCCACTGCGGAAACTCGAACATCTAGTGGGTATCTCCCGGACGTGACCCGCCGACCACCTGACCCGCATTCATCCCGGAGAGCCCATGATCGATCTCTATTACTGGCCGACGCCGAATGGCCACAAGATCACGATGATGCTCGAGGAATGCGGGCTTGCCTACAACCTTATGGAACTCGACCTTTCTTCGGGTAAGCAACGCTCTGCCGAATTTCTGGCGATCTCTCCTAATGGCCGAATGCCGGCGATCGTCGATCATGCCCCTTCTGCCGGAGAGGGGCCGCTAACAGTCTTCGAATCGGGCGCGATTTTGGTCTACCTTGCCGAGAAGGCGGGCAAATTTCTGTCGGATGACGCCCGCCAAAGGTTCGAGGCCCTGCAGTGGCTGTTCTGGCAGATGGGCGGGGTCGGCCCGATGGTGGGTCAGAACGCATATTTCTCGCTCTACGCACCCGAAAAGATCCCTCACGCGATCCATCGATATCGTGCTGAGACCGATCGGCTTTACGGCGTTCTTGAGGGCCACCTTCGCACGCGAACTTACGTGGCCGGTGACGATTATTCCATCGCGGACATGGCGATCTATCCGTGGGTTGCCTGCCATGACTATATCCACGCCGATATCGACCACCTGACCCACCTCAGCCGCTGGATGGAACAGGTTGTAGCCAGGCCCGCGACGATCCGTGCCTATGAGATTGCCGAGAAGGTGAACCCCGATTTTCGCACGCCTCCGGTGATGACCGACGAGCTTCGTAAAGTTCTGTTCGAGCGCTGATCCAATTCATTTTCGACCGAAGCAGATGAACACTTCCAGAGGCATCGTCTGAGCAAATGGACCCGATTGAAGTTTAAGGGTGTGAGGGTATGGCATGGGCGATGAGGGGCGCTTAGGATTAGAGTGTAATCACATTTTTGATTACTCATTCTCGATTTTGATTCTCACTTCGGAAATCGTAGCCTGCAAGTCGTTGGGCGACTGATAGGCTTCCGTGACTGGAGTGCCGGTGTCGGACCCGATCTCGAAACTTTCGTCCAACGTGAAACGTCCGCGTTGGATCTTTGCAAGCGTTGCTTCACCCAATAGCTCGTCTCCATCGAACATCCGGACCGTGGCACCCGTCCCACCGTCAGCGTCGCGGTCGAACACGAGCGATAGCTCGTGCTTGCCAGGTTCGAGTGGTGTGGCGGATGTGATCTGGGTGCGATCGAGATCGGCCAGATTATAATGAAAGGCGACCTTTCCCTGGTCGAGATACCAGGACATGCCGCCAAATCGCCCACCGACGGAGAGAATGACGCCCGATGCATTTGCAGGGACATCAAGTTCCGCTGTCGCGCGATAGCTGTTTCCGGTGATCCGCGGCGCGGTGTCTTCCGGTATCCGCGAAACCGGGCTTAGATAAGTAAATTCGTTGAGACCCGCCAGCACGCGGGGGTGGCCTTCGATGCCCTCGAAGCGATGCAAGGGAAGCGCGTCGGCCCGGCCCGCTTCGGCAAAAAACAACTCTCTCATCGCTTCCAGCCGCTCAGGATGGGACCTGGAGATATCCTTAGACTGGCTGAAGTCGGTTTCGAGGTTGAACAGTTCCCATTGCCGACCATCGACCTGAGTAGGGGTGGCCTGGCCAGTCATTGTCATCTGCCATGGCATTCTCTCGGGAACGGAGGCAGCCACCCAGCCATCGTGATAGATGCCCATGTTGTCCCAGATCGCGAAATACTGTGTGCGATGGCGCGAAGGCGCGTTCTTGTCGTTGAAGCTATAGGCAAAGCTGATGCCGTCGACGGGTTGTTGATGCGCGCCGTCCACCATCTCGGGGACCTCGATATGCGCAGCTTCGAGCAGGGTCGGCATGATGTCCGTCACATGCACATACTGCGAACGTACTCCGCCGGGCTCTTCAATACGCTCGGGCCAGCTGACAACCATGCCGTTTCGCGTGGAGCCGAAATGAGAAGACAGCTGCTTGAACCACGGAAACGGCGTGTTCATGGCCAGCGCCCATCCTGCCGGATACGTGTTCATCGCATAAGGGCCGCCCATCTGGTCCAGGCGACTTTCGATCACGTCAAGCGAAGCGGCATTGCCTGAAAGGATGCCATGTTCGTTGATCCCGCCGTCGTCTCCGCCCTCGGCGCTGGCACCGTTGTCTCCCTGGATGAAAACGACCAGAAGGTTGCCCCCGGTCTGCCGGCGCATTTCGTCGACCACACGGCCGATCTCGTGGTCGGCATAGCTGAGCGCGGCGGCAAAGGCCTCCATTTCGCGGGCATAGACGCGTTTTTGCTGATCGGTGAGGGTTTCCCAAGCCGGAACAACGTCCGGTCGGGGGGCGAGGCGAGTACCCTTCGGAACAATCCCTTGCGCGATCTGCCGCTTCAACGTTTGTTCGCGCGTCACATCCCAGCCGGCATCGAAATGGCCCCGATATTTTGCCATCCATTCGGGCGGGGCGTGATGCGGCGCATGCGCCGTCCCGGTGGAGTAGTAGACGAACAGCGGCTTGTTCGGCGCTGCACTGCGCTGCGTGCTGATCCAGTCTATGGCCTTGTCGGCCAGATGGCCGTCGAGATGCTTTTCGGGCGGCATCTCCGGAGCTTCTACAGCTACGGTGTTTTCGATCAGGGTTGGCGCCCACTGGTTGGTATCGCCACTTAGGAATCCGTAGAAATACTGAAAGCCAAGGCCGGTGGGCCAACGATCGAAAGGTCCTGTGGGGCCGATTTCCCAAAGCGGCGTAATGTGCCCTTTTCCGAACATGGCCGAACCGTAACCAGCATCGGTCAGCAATCGGGCCGCGGTCGCCGCGCTCTTGGGTAGGACGCTGGTATAGCCGTCGTAACCGGTCGGGACATCCATTACCGTGCCGACATTCACGGCATGATGGTTCCTGCCTGTAAGCAGCGCGGCACGCGTCGGAGAGCAGATGCCGGTGGTCGTGAACGTATTATAACGCAATCCCTGCTGCGCGAGGGCATCGAAAACCGGGGTCTCGACTGGCCCACCGAATGTCGATGAAGAGCCGAAGCCGACATCGTCGGTCATGACAAGCAGGATGCTTGGGGCGTCCGCGTCGGCATGGGTCATGGGTTCCCACGAAGGGGGGGCAGCTTCCTCGACGGTTCTGCCTTGCGCCCAGATTTCACCACTTGCCAACAAGGCAACCGCGCAAACCCCAAGACTGACTGACCTAAAAATCTTCATGCCCGACATCGGCCTCTCTCTCCAATACAACGCCCGCTTCCTGGGGTTCGACCTCAGTTGAAATTCACGGTTGCCCGCAGCCAGATTTCCCTGCCGCGGCTCACTGAAGCGGTAATATCTGCAGGGATTCCTGAACCGGGCGCGCCGCCGGAAAATTGCCCGTCGTAGGAGTTCGACCAGTATCTCTTGTCGGTGAGATTCTTGCCGATGACCGCAAGCTCCCATCGCTCGTCGGCATCGGACAACCTTAGGGCGGAATTCAGCAGCGTGTAGGCTGGCTGGCGTCCGTCAGGATTTGAGTTGATGTTGCCAAGATAGCTGCTGGTATGTTGCGCATCCAAGGAAAACCCCATGTCGAGGTTATCGCCGACGGGGACTTGATAATCGATGCCGCCCGACAGGGTCCAGTCGGGTGCGTTCAATAGTTCCTTGCCCGAAAGATCCTGGTTTGAGGCCGCTACGTCACAGCCTTGTATTTCGGTCTGTCCGGCATAACACGGCGCTGTGGGGAAGCTGGTATACTTGCCGTCATTGTAGGCCAGCGCGCCCCTGAGCACGAGGCCGGGCAGGGCCGTTCGATAGTTGAAGTCGAATTCGAAGCCCTTGACCTTGACGCCAGCCGCGTTCTCAAGCCTGCTTTGTCCATTGACGAAATTCGTCACCTGCAACCCGGCGATCTTGTAGTGATAGGCAGCCAGGCTAATGTTGAGTGCCCGATCGAAAAGTGCTGCCTTGTAGCCGACCTCAAACCCCTTGATCTCTTCGGGATCATAGCTCGTGTCCACGCCGTCGACCCAGGTGACGGCCGAGGTGTTGTATCCGCCTGAGAGGAAGCCCTCCTTGTAAGAGGCGAAAATGTTCGAGGAATCGTTCGGCTTCCAGGATACCGTTATCTCAGGGGAGAAATCGGTCCATGTTTTCTTGACGACACCGGGTTCGACCACTTGCGTCGGATCGCTGGGATCGATCAGCACGACGGGAGCACCGCCGCCTAAAGCCGCGCCGATCCTGTTGCCGCTGCTGAGCACCCGGTCGATCGATTTGGTTTCACGCGAATAGCGACCGCCCGCAGAAATCTCGATGTCTTCAACCGGATTGAAGCGTGCCTGCATGAAGGCCGAGTACGTATTGCCGGAACTGTCTACGACGTTGTTGGTGAGCTGGATCGGGACCCGCGAAAGACCGTTCGAAATGAGCGTGTTGAACAGGCCCACACCAGCTGCTTCAGGCTCGACCGCCATGACCAGAACGTGTGTCGAGCTGGACTGTTCGGTGTCGGCGAAAAAGACCCCGGCCGTGAAGTTTATCGAGCCGTCAAAGTCGGAGTCGAGCCTCAATTCCTGAGAGAATTCATCATATTCGAGCTGTGCTGCCGCTGGCAGCGCTGCCGTGAATGTCGGGACGAAATTGCCCGTGTTGGTAAATCGGTTGCGATAGTATCCCGAAATCGAGGTGAAGGTGAGATCGTCGGCGACGTCCTTGTTGATTTCCAGCCCGGCGAGAAGCTGCTTCTGCCTGGAATACGTCTCGCCGTCCCTAAAGATCGGTGCATAGTCGCCGATATCCGGGCCCAACGACGTTGCGATAATCGCTCCGTCGGCCTCGCAGGTGTCTCCGCCTCCGCCAAAAAAGCGGAGAAAGCCGGCTGGGCAAACCACGGCTTGCGTAGAACCGGAAAGTCCGTTGTCGCGATACTCACCATAGGAAAGCTTGGCTCGGATCATGAAAGAATCCGAAGGATCGAACACGGCCGTCCCGCGCACTCCGAATTCCTTCGACTTCGGGCTCCTGTCGTAATCGGGTTCGAGATAGGCGCCGTCAGGGGTTACCTCGCGCATATCGCCTCTCTGCCGCGTCGCGAAACCGGCAAGTCGTACACCCAGATCATCACCGAGCGGCGTAGAAACGAAACCTTCGCCGCGGATCTGGTCTGCATTGAACTCATAGCCGACAGTCGCCGATGCGCTCAGTTCCGGCGTCGGGTCGGCGGTGCGGATCGTGATGATGCCGCCCGGACTGTTCTTGCCGAAGAACAGCGCTTGGGGGCCCTTCAGAACCTCAACCCCGGCAAGGTCGAACGTTCCCATACGGCGGACGGACGCCTTCGCGATCTGCACACCATCAATGTTGAATGAAACGGCCTGGTCGCCCTGCGGATTGCCCGCCGGTCCGGAGATACCGCGCAAAACGACTGTGCCGCCCTGGATGCCTCCGTTCTGGTTCGCGATGGTCAACTGCGGAACCAGTGTCGAGATACCATCAAGATCGTTGACGCCGCTGTTCTTGAGATTTTCGCCACTGATCACGGTCATCACAACAGGCACATCGATGTAGGCTTCGGTACGTTTGCGCGCGGTCACGACGATTTCGCCTGTCGATGCCGGTTCCTCCGCTTGGGAGGCGGTATCGTTCATGCCGCTATCGCCGGTATCACCACTGTTCTGAAAACTGGCGTTGCCCGAAGATAACGGCTGGAGCGAGGAGGGCGAAGAAGCTGGTCCTGCTAACGGCGCTTCAACTTCTGTCGCTGCGGAAGGCGAGTTATTGAGAACCAGTACCGAAGCGATCGCGAGGCCACTGACCCGCGCTGCTAAAAATCCACTCATCCCCTGCTCCTTTTTTAGTATTTATATTATTTATCAGACCATTATTGGCGATGTGCCGCTGCCATGAACCCGCATGTTCGTGCTGAATCCTGATCAAGACCGATCAGACTGGCGGCTAGGCTGCGGTGCTTCAGAAATATGCCGTCCAGAACCGCGCCGGCCGCCTGACACGCCTGCGCCTCAAGCCTGTCCATCGGTGCGATGATGATCGGCGAAATCGAGAAAGGAGTGCCGGCTTTGCGCATTCAGGAAACGCCGGGACAACCAGTTGGAACGCGACAATGGATTGCGCCACAGGCCCTATCGCAAGCTGGCGAAGCGCCTTCGCAACCTGGAGCCGCGAGCGCAAAGTTGCGCATGGTGTCAACCGCCATTTCTAACCCCTCCAGCCCTGCACGTGATTGATCACTGGTTGAGTCAGCGTAAGTCACATGCGTTTATAATTATGAGAAGTGAACGCATATGAGTTTCATGTCAAGAGGTTGCATTGATATGCATTATTAGGCGCTCTTCTATCGCAGGTTTACGGCAAAAAAGATATATATATCATATAGATAAATATATTATGGGATTTGTGCTGTCGGGAAAAAGGGGAAATTATTTTATATTTCTCTTGCGAATCCTGATCTCAACTGCTGCTCGCATTTCCACGTGGAGTCGGATAGGTTACAAATAAAGCAGCCTGTTTCATTCCGCCGGCAGGAAGATTGGTGACATTGAAAAATTCGAAAATTTTCACCGAGGTGCCAAGCGAATTCAACGAGAAGCAACTCGCGCTGATCCTCGCTGCAGAACGGGAATTCGCGCGAGTTGGCATTGAGCAGGCGTCTTTTCGTCGAATTGCCACCAATGCTGGCAATGGAAACAACAATGCGGTGCGATATCACTTCAAAAGCAGGGCGGGGTTAGTCCTGGCTCTGCTACGATATCGCGTAGGCCAAATGGAACGGCGCCGACAAACGATGCTCGACGTAGCGCGAGAGATCGGTCTGCTGGGTGATATCCCGACGCTAGTCCGTATGTTCTGTGTGCCGCAAATGGACCTCATGACTGAGAGCGGTGAGTTCCCATATGCGCGGTTCCTCCTGCAATTCTATTCGCCTTATCGCGAGAATAGCTACGCAGGGGTGGTCGAGAAAATTACCGAGGAATTCCCCGCAGTTGGCGAAATTCGTCGGCTGCTGATCCTGGCGATTGGCGGGACACCTGAATGGGCGAACCGCCGTCTGGTTCTCGGGTTTTGCATGTTTCAAACTGCAATCGCGCAATATGCCAGCGCTGTCCGGTCTGGAGACTGCGCCGACACGCTTTCGGATCTGGTCGCTGATACGCTCGTCATGGTGAGCGCAAGCCTCGCTGCAAGCGATAAGAAGGACATTCGGTCGGAGCAAGAAGCGCTGGTGTCCGCGATCCCTGTCGATAGTTTGTGCATGGGCGACACACTTGGTTCGCTGAAGAAGGAAAATGAAGCACTTAAGGATTTAATCGGGATGCTGAGTGTCCGGCTTAAGGGCTTGTCAGAGCAAAATGCTCCTGATTGAAAAGTGAGTGGGTGAGTGAGTGGGTGCGGGTAGGGCAGGGGCCATGCCGCCTTCTTGAAAACCAGCCAGCCCGTTCCGTTAATTCAACTCGTCACTCGAGATCCCGCCTCGCCGTACTGATCTCTATGTACGGTTCTCGCTGTCGTTGCGGAACGTCGAATATCTTCTGTTCGAACTTGCAAACGACATATGCCACGAGACGGTGCGGCTGTGGTGGAACCGGTTCGGACCAATCTTCGCTGCGGATATTCGCCGGCATCGCGTCAACCGGATGGAGGGTTCTCGGCAATGGTGATGGCACCCGATATGGTTTTCGTGAAAATCAACGTTGAGTAGCATTATCCTTGGCGTGCCGTTGATCACGAAGGAAAAGTCCCGGAGTCCTCCGTCACGAGGAAACGGGACAAATCCGCGGCCCTGGCCATCCTCAAGAGGGCTCTGGAACGACATGGCGGGGCAGAAAATCGTCACCGACGGGATGCGTTCGTACCCTGTAGCGATGTGCGAACTGGACAAACTCCGGCGCAGTGCCGACGAAGAAGCCGTAATCGGTCGTGGCGTCGGGCCAGAACGTCTTCAATTGCAGATTGGAGTCCAGCCGTCCTGTCCCCGCATATAGCGCGCGGCAAGATCGCGAATGGCGTCCTTGGCGATCAGTTTTTCAACGTCGTTCAAAATGGGCCTCTTTCCCAAACGAGTAGTATGGGGGCATTCCCGCCTAGCGGTCGGTAGCGCCCGAGGCAGAATGGTGGCCATTGCGCGGCAAGGCATAGGCGACGAGTGCATCACCCGAGGGCGGAGAAAAACCCGGATATCCACCTGCCGGGACGATCACGAACTGCCTGTCGCTTTTGCTCGACCAGTAAGTAGCAGGAGTAGATTGCGCGCTTGCAGGCAACCTCGACTGCCATAATTTGCGACCGGTCGCCGTCTCATAAGCACGGAAGGTGCGCTCTTTTGCTGCGCCAATGAAAGTTAAGCCTCCTGCAGTCGTGATCGAGCCGCCAAGATTTGGCGTGCCCATCTGGATGGGTAGTCTGATCGGGATGTCAAACGGCCCGCTGTCGCGAGCGGTGCCCAGTGGATGGCTCCACAACAGCTTGCCAGTCTTTAGATCCACGCCGCTGATGCGTCCGAGGGGCGGTTGCTGACAAGGCATGCCCAGAGGCGACAGAAACGGTGAGATATTCGCGCCATACGGCGTTCCGGTTTGCGGTACGGGCCCGCCGACATAGGGCTGATGCGTTTCCGAAATTGGCTTTAGCCCCATCGTGTCGGCGTCCTCGCGGGTCAGCAACTGGTTGTAGTTGCTCATTTGCGTGTTGTTCACGATCATGATCTTGCGATCGGGGTCAATCGATACGCTGCCCCAGTCCATGCCGCCGATATATCCGGGCCAGACGATCGTTGGCCGATCTGTCGTCAGTGGCGTCATCGTCCCGTCGAAACGCGCCTTGAGGAACTTGATCCTGCAAAGGGCCATGTCGATCGGGGTCAGTCCCCACATTCGTGCTTCTGTCGGGCGGGGGCCGGAAAAGTCCGGGAAAGCGGAAGAAAATGGCTGTGTCGGTGCCATTCTCTCGCCGGATACGCCGTCGGTCGGAACCGAGCGCTCCTCTACAGGGAACAGAGGTTTGCCTGTACGGCGGTCGAGAATGAAAATCTGACCGCGCTTGGTCGGCTGTATCAGGGCGGGGGTGCCGTCTTCGAGGTTGAAAACGACCGGCTGCGAGCCGTTATCGTAGTCCCACAAGTCGTGATGGGTTGTCTGGAATACCCACTCGAGCTTTCCGGTTTCCGCGTTTAGCGCGAGTACCGAGCTTGAAAAACGTTCGTCCAATTCGGTCCGGTGCATTCCCACGTAGTCCGGGGTCGCATTGCCCATGGGTGCAAACACGAAGCCGAGTTGTTCGTCCCCGCTCATCGGGGCCCAGCTGTTGGGTGTTCCGCGGGTGAATTGCCCGCCTGCTGGCGGCATACCCTGTTCGTCGGGATTCCCGGGGTCGAAAGCCCAGGCAAATTTACCGGTAACGGCATCGTAGGCACGAATGACGCCGCCCGGCTCTCCGACGTGCTGGCCGTCGGTCACCCAGCCGCCGATGATCAGCTTTCCCCGCACCACGATCGGTGGCGACGTGACCTGATAGTAGCCTTTGACGACGTCACCCATGCCATCGAGCAGATTGGCTTCGCCATCGTTTCCAAACCCGGCGCATTTGCTGCCGGTCAAACTGTCGAGAGCGATCAGGCGCGCATCAACCGTTGCGGTATAGATCATGCCGGAGCAGGTGCCGGACACTTCTGGAGCCTGATAATAGCTGACCCCGCGGCAATGGCGGGCCATGACACCATCAAGATCGGAGCGCGCCGCATGGCGCCACTTTTGCTCACCTGTTTCTGCGTCGAGGGCGATGACATCGTTATATCCGGTGCAGATATAGACGAGATCTCCGATCTTCAGCGGATTTGCCTGAAACGTGAACGGTTTGCCATCGGGCGTGGGACCGGAATGGTATGTCCACGCCACTTCGAGTTTGTCGACATTGGCGGGGGTGATCTGGGCGAGGGCCGAATGACGCGATCCGCCAAGATCGTTTCCGTAGTTTTGCCATTCGCCCGCGTCGCGGCTTGCCTCAGCCGCAGGCCTATCCCGCATGGCCAAAACTGTATCGTGCGGCTGGTCCAGCCAGAAAACACTGACAACCCAGCCTGCTGCCGCAATGAAGATGACACTCCAGATGATCGGCGCATGTCGCAGCCGGGCAGACCGACCCATCCCGGCACGGAACCAGGGCGTCAGCAGAATCAGGCCCAGCCCGCAGAGGAGCGCAAGGCGCGGAACGAACGCCCAGAAGCTTCCATCACTCTCCAGCAGCCACCAAGCCGCGGTTGCCAGGACAACCAAGGCATAAAGCCAAACACCTTCCCATCGGCGGAGTGCGAACAGAACGCCCGCAGCAAGAAGGCATACACCTGCCAGGACGAAGTATGGCGAGCCGCCCAGTACCGCAATCTGGAAGCCGGTCCACGACATGGCCGCGCCCAAGACAATTACGACGAAGGCGACTGTTAAACGGATGATATCTTTCAAGAGATGTCGCCTTCCTGTTGGGCTATTTCGAAGGGAGGTGGAGGCCGCGCAAGGCGATGACATTGCGCTGGATTTCGTTGCTGCCACCGCCGACGACCATCATGATGGACCTTCGCAGCAACTGGCCGATCAGGCCGTCGGCGACGGCTCCGTCAGAGGGGCTGTCCAGCATCGCGGCTGGCCCGAAAATGTCGATCGCGGTTTCGGTAAGCCTCTGGGAAAGTTCACTGGCAAAGATCTTGGCCATCGCGGATTCGACGAGCGGGGTGTGATCACCGCCTGACAGTTCGATCGATCGCAGGGACAACAACCGGGCGGCCCGCACATCCGCTGCGAGCAGAGCGATGCCGGTGCGGATGTCGGCTGCGTCTTTCAGTCTCCCGCCCCGTACTTCGGCAATCATGCGATTGAGCAAATCATCGAGCTGAGACGCGAAAGCGCCCATCACGACCCGTTCGGAGGCGAGGGCATTGTTGAGGATACTCCAGCCTTCGCCTTCCTTGCCCAATCGGGTCCATTCCGGGATCCGTACGTCGTCGAGGAAGACATTGCAGAATATGTGGCCATGAAGCGCCGGCATCGGACGCACCGTAATGCCCGGTGTATTCATCGGAACCACGAAGAGCGTGATGGCCCCGTGCTTCACATCCGGGTCCGGGTTGGTCCGCGCCGCAAGGATCATGTGCGAGGCACGGTGGCCGTCCGAGGTCCAGATCTTCTGTCCGTTGACGACGTATCCGCCAGAAATGCCTGCTGCTTTGGTCTGAAGGCTGGCAAGATCGGACCCGGCGCCAGGTTCGCTATATCCAAGGCAGATGCTTGCCTCTCCTGATCGCAGGAGGGGCATCATCTCGCTTTTGAGCCGCGGCGATCCATGAGCGATAATTTCTGTGGCAAGGAGCCTGCTTCCCGCAATGGTTGAACCGTCAGGAGCACCTTGCCGAATGAACTCTTCGCTGAAAGCAAGCTGTTCGACAGGCGAGAGGTCGAGACCTCCTTCGTCGGACGGCCAGTTAATTGTGGTCCAACCCGCGCACCCCATTTTGCGGGCAAAGTCGAGGTTCCAATGCCGATTGGAGAATGGAAGCGCAGCGTTCTCCTGCCGGTCAGCTTCACTCCACGCCTCATCCAGCCAATTGCGGACCTTGGCCCTTAACGCAGCTGTCGTGTCGTCTTCGTCAATTTCCGCGACCTTGTCTGCGCGGACAGGGTTGAGCAGGAACTCGGCATATTCCCTGCTGGTTTTCTTCAAGCCGCCCGAGCGTGCCATTTCAGCATGGATCACGCGGAACTGAGTAGGCGCATCGTGTTCTTCGGCAAACCCTATCGCGCCAAAGCAGTGGTGCGTTTCCAGGGCTATCTTGCGCAGGTGAACCTGACAAAACAGGATTGCCCCATTGGCGTTGTCCAGCCACTGCGAGCCACCGGGGCGACAACTGGACGCCGCCCTGTCCACGAGCATTCGTGACGCGTCGAGGATCATCCGGGAATTGGCCAGTTTGTGCTGCACCGCCTGGAATGACCCAATCGGTCGACCGAATTGCTTACGTTCGCGGGCGTATTCGAGGACCATTTCGAAACCTCGCTCCGCTGCTCCCAACGCGGTCGCGCAAGATAGCAGGCGAGATATCAGCGAGAGGTCGTCGACTTCATGTTGGTCCAGCGGGACGCATTCGATCGGAACATCGCTTAACCTGATCGCGTCGACGTCATAACCGCCAAGGATCGTCTCTCGCGTGATCTCGACCCCGGGATTAATCAGATCGACCCGCAAGACACCATAGCCCGGCACCAGCACTGTCAGCGTTTGAGCCAGAGCCGCGTGTTCAATGAACCTGACAATGCCAGAAGCTCGTTCAGCACCGACTTCTATGCCTTCGTCAGCAGCCGCGAAAACGGCAATTTCGCCTGAAATTTTGCGCGGCGATTTCGCAAATACGATGTTCTCAAGGACCATAGCCGGGAAGGGCGCATTGCAGGACACTCGTCCCAGCTCTCGGCAAACGCTTACGCAAAGCGGGACATCACCTTTGCCACCAGTTCGGCCAAGGCTGTTAAAGCCAGCTTCCTTGAAAGCCGCAAAAACCGCTTTGACGTCCCCGGCATTAAAACCGCCTGTCCAATGCTTCGACAGGATCCGCCGAACGGTGTCTTCGACCATCGCGGAAAGCGAACCGGTATCGGTGTCGTCGTCGACCCTGAAGGCTTTGGTTCCCGTCATTATCTTCTCCGGCAGGCTAGGACCTGAAGTCCCAGCGAAGCCGGCCGTCCGGCATCGGGCTGGCCATGCCGGCGCAACCCACCGGCTGCGCATCGCTGGCCGTCAGCCGCTCGATCGCTTTGCGATCGTCACCGTCGATCGTTGCCAGGAACCGGTCTCCCGCCTCGTTCCGGGCGACGATGGTTGCATGGTTTGCCCGACCGTCGCGAGCAAACGGCGCGACGAATGTTTCGATGGTGCCCGGACCGCCTTCGTACCCTTTCAGCAAGGCTGGCTGCTTTTTGCGCAACGTGGCTGCAGTATCGTCGACGCGATAATCCATTGCGCATTGAACGCTGCGGGCCGGTGAACCGCTGAGAACGATCGCGTGATTGTGTGTTGCGTATCCGCCGTTTGCGACGATCATCCCGTTCCGGTCGCCACCCCGCAGTTTCAAAACCATTCGGGCCGCGGCATGCGCCATGCAGTTCCCGATCGGTCCCCCGCCAAACGTCAGGCCCCCGTAAACGCTATGCGGTTTTGACAGTGGCCAATTCAGAACGCGGCGGGCCATCTTGGGGATGCACGGGAAACAACTGTAGAGCTCGACACAGTCGATATCGCTTGCATCGAGCCCGTTGAATTCCAGCGTCTTCGATATGCTAGCCGAGAGACTTGCCGAATGTTCATAGCTGTCCCGGGCAAGGAAATCGTCGGGCTCATGCGAGGCAGCGCCGCGGCCGACGTAGACGATCCGGTTTTCCGGTACGGAGTTTTCGCGGGCAAAGGCAAGGCTGGTGACAATGACGGCTGCGCCCATGTTCACGCTGCCGTTGGCAACCATCAACTTGCGATAGGGGAAGCTGAGCATCGGGTTTCCGGGATCGTCGCAAAGGATATCCGCTTCTGACTTGGGTGTTCGAAGCCAGGCCATCGGGTTCTGGCTCGCCACTTGCGAAAAGCCCGACCAGATTGCTGCCGTCTCGGCTTGTGCTTCCACGAAAGTCTGCCCCCACGCCGCCCGCGTGGCGTTTTCATAAAGCGGATAGACGTCGATCGGGGTCAAAAGGCCGTATGCCCGCGCCAGCGGACGCGCCGATCTTGCCGCCAGTTCCGCAATGAGATTGGTTTTCGACGTCGGGGCCTTGCCCTTGCTTTTTTCGATCTGGGCACGCTTGTTGGCGGTACGAAGAGCTTCTCCTCCGACGCCGACGGCAACGGAAATTTCGCCCTCGGCAATAAGGTTGGCGGCATCATTGATCAGCCGCACAGGGCCATCTCCGCTCGCATCCTCGGTCTTGACGACGCGAGGAGGGCGTGACGGAAGTTCGCTGGCCAGCCTGTCGGCAATTTCCGGGTCGGGGAAGGAGATCTGATCCTCCACGCCTAGCCAGTCGATCTTGTCGCGCAGGCTGAGCGTGCTGTCCCGCTCGGCCGCGGCAATTGCTGCATGCATGAGTTGCCGCGATTCAAGGCCGTCGAACGGGTCGTCGGGCCGGTCGCATATCTCTCCGACACCGATGATGACCGGGGTCCTGCGATCATCGGTCATGTCAGGACTTCCACTGCGGAGCCCGCTTTTCAATAAAGGCCATTGCGCCTTCGCGGCAATCCGGCCCGGCCATGACGGTTGCGATGGCGTCGCTTTCCAATCCGCGGAAATAGCTTTCGTCCCCGCGCGCCGCGCGCCGCGTTATGGCGAGCGTTTCGCGAACGGAGAGCGGCGAACATGCTGCGATGTCCAGGGCCAGTGCCATCGCGGTTTCGAGAACGTCGTCAGGCTCGGCGATGGCGTTGATCATTCCGAATGCGTGCGCCTTCGCCGCATCGATCGGTCTTCCGGTCGCGACCATTTCAATCGCGAGGGCTGGAGGCAGAAACCGCGCGATCCTGAAGGCCCCGCTGGCACCTGCGATGATGCCGCGCTTTACTTCTGGCAGTGCGAAATTGGCAGTCCTGCTCGCCACGATCATGTCGCATGAAAGTGCAATTTCGGTTCCACCGCCATGCGCCGGGCCCTGAACTGCCGCAATCCAGGGCTTGTTCTTCCTGGCGTAGACAAAACCGGCAAATCCGCTTTCAGGGCGTACGAGATCGGCCCCTCTGCCTTGTGCGACTTCCTTGAGGTCCGCACCGGCGCAAAACACGGGGCCAGATCCGGTAATGATGCAGGCGCGGATTTCGGGATCGTTTTCGCAGTGGTTGACTACGCTTTCGATAGCTTCCGCCATCTGGGCGCTGATAGCATTCCGGACCTCTGGGCGCTGAAGCGTCAAGATGCCGACGGCACCCCGCTTTTCGAAAGCGACTTGCTCGGTTTGCAAAGGCTCAGTCTGCATCGCCATTCCCTTTCTCGTGCCAGGTGGCCAATCCATCGAGGGCTTCGATCCGCAGACCGGAGGCGAGTAATGGATTGATCTCGAGCGAGGCGAGTTCCGGCCCAAGGCTTTCGGCGGCGTTTGCGATTGCGACGATGGCATCGGCCAATTTCGCAAGGTCTACAGGGGCCGAACCCCTGAACCCTTTAAGGAGCGGGGCCCCTCGAAGTTTGCCTATCATGTCCTGGACCGCCGACCGGTCGACGGGCATTGGCACGGTCATCGCATCGCCCATCAATTCGACCATCGATCCGCCAAGTCCGATGGTGAGCATCCCGCCCCAAACCGGATCATTGGAATAGCTGACCAGAAGTTCCACGGCCGGGTCGCTTCGCATCGGCGCGACAATGGCGCCGTTGATTGCGGCATCGGGCCGCAGGCTTCGAACTGTCTCGAGCATCTCGTCAAAAACAGCGCCAATGCTATCGGCAGTCAGATTGAGCCGCACGCCGCCAACTTCGGTCTTGTGCCCGATATCGGGCGAGGCAATCTTGAGCACAACCTCACCGCCCCATCTGCCTGCTGCCGCGATAGCTTCGGCGCGCGAAGTCACGAGTTCGAATGCCACCACGGGAACACCGCACCCACGCAAGTAGGCAAGCACATCGTATTCAGAGTGCAAGTTCCGGGTAGGCACCTTTTCGCCCGTCTCGCCCTTCGCGACGAAGGACAAGGAGGGCAGATCGCGTTCAATCTGGCTCGACCACCAAATTGCCTTCCCGATGGCGCGCAACGTGCCTTCCAGGCCTGTCATCACGTGCGGCAAGCCGTATTCCGCGATCGACTGCCGGGAGGTGTCGTTAAGGGCCTTCGCGCAGGTTTGCGCCATGATCACCGGCTTCACGATCGACTTGCAGGCACGCCCGATCGCCGCGAGCGCGGCAGGAACGCTCTGCCCGTCCATTGTTGGTACGGGCATGTTGATTGCCACCAGGCCAATGCCCGTGGCATTCGCCATTATCGGGATCACCCGTTCGAAAAGATCCGGGTCTCTGATCGCGGCACCGGTGATATCCAGCGGGTTCAGCCCTGCTGCGAAGTCCGGCAGGACTTCGCCAAGCTTTTGCGCGGTGGCCGGGTCATTTGCGGGAAGATCGACACCATGATCTTCGGCAGAGTCGGCGACAAGCGTACAAGCTCCGCCTGAAATCGAGATGAAACTCAGCCCGGCGTCGGGAATTGGCCCCGTCGCGCCCAGCAGTCCCGCCACGTCGATAAGTTCTTCGGTAGAGAAAACCCTGATGATCCCAAGGCGTTCGCAGACCGCGGCAAACACTCCGTCGTTGCCCAGTAACGATCCGGTGTGCGCTGCCGCGATCGCGCCGGCAAGTTCGCTTCTGCCGATTTTGAGCATGACGATCGGCTTGGCCTTGCGCCGCGCCTTTTCGGCAGCCGCCACAAATTTTTCAGGGTCGCAGATGTTTTCGGCAAATACCGCGATGGCTTTCGTCTGTTCGTCATCGACAAGGTAATCGATGACGTCCGACATCGTGATGTCGCCCTGGTTGCCGGTGGCCGCAACGAAGCTCAGGCCGATGTTCTGGCTGTGCGCGTACTCGGCGATTTCAGATGCACTGGCCCCGCTTTGCGAAACGATGGCGATGCTGGGCGGCAAAACGGGCTTTACGATCGGGATGGCCGACACCGGCGCGCGCCCTGCGACATTGTTGAAGCCAAGAGTATTCGGTCCCCAGACGCGGATGCCGAGCGACCTTGCCTTGGCGACGAGTGCGTCCTGATCCCTCGCGCCTTCCTCGCCCATCTCGCCATATCCGGACGTCAGGATGACTGCATTTGCGATGCCGGCGGCGGCAAGATCGTCGAGTGCGTCCGCTACCACGGATTTGGGCACGGTGATGAAACCGACGTCGACAGGTGCCCCGATTTCCCGGCAGCTTGAAAATCCCGGATAGCCAAGAACGGAGTTGCCGCCCCTGTTCACGGCATAGACTTCTCCGCCAAAGCCGATGTCCTTGAAATTGCGCATGATGAAATGCGTCCAGATCGACTTCTCGGTCGCTCCGACTAGGGCGATCGACCGCGGGGCGAAAAGTGAACTCAGCGGATGCGAGTTCTTTTCAGTGATCGAAACATCGCGCGGATCTGCCAGAATGCTCATTGAAAGCCTTTCCGTATGCGTCTGCTGCCAGCGATCGGCTCAGGATTCGATCAGCTCGATCAGGCCGCCCACGGCAGCTGCAAACTCTTCCTTGAAATCCTGAACGACGCCGCCGGCGGACCGGATGTTATTGACGAGGCCTACGCCTTGGCCGACCCAGTAACTGACAAGAGGGCGGGCATCCTGATTGCCGCCTGCCGCTGCCTTTTCGATTTGTGCGAAGGCAGGCAGGCTGATCATCGACATCATCGGCATGGGCAGTGCGCCCGGGCTTTCAGGACCGTCCCATGCATCATGCCACGCAGAGCGAAGCTGCCGGCTTGGTTTTCCGGTGCGTGACTTTGACCGGATGGTGTCGCGCGACGATGCTGCGATCATCTTTTCACGGAACACGTCGCCCGTTTCGGAATCCGTGGTCGCCAGCCATACCGAACCGGTCCAGACACCCGCGGCGCCCATTGCCATGCATCCTGCCATCTGCGCCCCGTTCATGATCCCGCCTGCCGCCAGGACGGGGACCGATCGGATCGGAGCAATGGCGTTGATGACTTCGGGTACGAGAACCAGCGTCGATATTTCTCCGCAATGCCCGCCCGCTTCTCCTCCTTGTGCAACCAGAAGGTCGACGCCGGCATTGACCTGGCGGATTGCGTGTTCCTTCGCGCCGACGAGTGCACCCACTGGCACGCCATGCTTGCGCGAACGTTCGATCATGGAAGGGGGCGCGACGCCCAGGGCATTGACCATCAACCTGATCGGATGCCGGAATGCCACATCCATTAGCTGTTCGCCGCGTTCCGGCAGGGTTGCAGGCAATTCGCGTGTGAGAACGTCTTCCTGCCCGACCGGAATTTGGTGCCTGGTAAGAAGATCGACCGTAAAATCGAGATGCTTCGTCGGCACCTTGGCAACAAGCTCATCGATGTCGAGGCCGCCGCTAAGGTCCTGGTTCTCCGGCACGAGGATGTCGACGCCATAGGGCTTGCCGTCGACATGGTCGTCGATCCAGGCAAGCTCCTGCTCCAGGCTTTCGGGGGTAAAGCTGCTTCCACCCAGAACGCCGAACCCGCCAGCGCGGCTGACCGCAGCCACGACGTCACGGCAATGGCTGAATGCAAAAAGAGGGAACTCTGCCCCCACCAGGCTTTGCATCGGCTCCATGATCCTCTCCTCGAATTATTCTGACTGGCTCGGTCGTTCTGATATTGCCGCGCCTTTCCACGAGGCATACATTAAATGCATTATCGTGCAACTTCTAATTGACTCTGGCCGCTGGCCTGCAGATAAAGATCGGCAAGAACGTGACATCGGAAGGCTGCACTCAGGTGCATATTTCGGCGTTTATGATGATTGGATTCAAAATTGCTGAACGAGCGCTGTTCGAAAAAATAACACTGATCTTTAGTGCCTTATTGTCATGATTGTCGAAGTGGAAGCCTTCCTCATAAATCATGAAAATCGATGAAAATACGATAAGGCACGTCACTCGCCGAAGAAGTGTGTGGCGTGCGGGGCAGGAGCGGAGCGGATCGATATGATTGACTTAAGCAGAACTTTTCACACCGGCATCATCGTCGAGAACCTTGAAAAGGCGATGTCCGAATTGGGCGAAGCGCTTGGCCTTGAATGGACCGAAGTGAAGGAATTCGATCCGATCGTGCACTGGATTCCAGGCAAGGGGCGGAAGGAGATTGCCATGAAGGCGGTCTATTCAAGGCAGGGCCCTGTGCACCTTGAAATCTGCGAGGGGCCGGCGGACAGTTTCTATGACACGTCCAACCAGCCTGACGGCCGTCACATCGGTATCTGGGTCGACAACCTCGTCGAAGAGACGGAGCGACTGGTATCCTCCGGCTGGAAAATTCTCGCGGCAAACGGCACGCCGGAGGAGGGGTACGGGGTCCTTACCTACATGACCCCGCCCGACGGATCTTTCGTGGTCGAACTCGTTGATGCCGAACTCAAGCCGATGATCGACGAATGGACGGGGTCCTGATCGCCTGACGATTACCCTGCGGTCGATACATTCGAAATTGATGAGAAGATAATCAATAAATAGAAATTTATTATCTGCATTTAAAAACTGCACATACTTAAATTCTTAGAATTAAAATAAATATAAAAATAATCTATTGAAATAATGTAATTACAAAAGGGATGGGGAAGATGAACCGATTAGGTGTTAGTGCTTTGTTGGTTGGTGTTGCGGCATCAGCTTTTCTGAGTTCCAGCCCGGTGATGGCGCAGGCTGTCTCGCTCAATGGCTCCGACGAAAATGGTCAGGGCGAAATCATCGTTACGGCACGCAAGAAGTCGGAACGTCTGCTCGACGTTCCTGTTGCGATCACCGCCCTTGACGGCGAAGCGCTTGCTGAAAAGGGCATTTCGGACCTGTCGGCCGTGGGCACTCTGCTTCCGCAGGTTCGGTTCGAAACTGTTGGCGGCGGCGGTAACGGGGCAACCTTCGCGATCCGCGGCATCGGTTCGGCGTCGGGCGACAAGGGCATCGAGCAGACGGTTGCCGTCAACATCGATGGCGTCCAGTCGAGCCGTGGACGCATCTCGGTCCTGTCCTTCTTCGACGTGGAGCAGGTCGAGGTGCTGAAGGGGCCTCAGGCGCTTTATTTCGGCAAGAACAGCCCGGGCGGTGTTATCTCGGTCAAGACAGCCGGGCCGGGCGATGTCGTCGAAGGGTATGCCCGCGCAGGATACGAGTTCAACGCGGATGAGCGCTTTATCGAAGCCGCGGTTGGCGGCCCCATATCCGATGCATTCGGGGTTCGCGTTGCGGCGAGGGCGTCGAAGACCGACGGCTGGATCAAGAATGTCGCGCAGCCAATCGATAGCCCATTCGATCCCGGTGTCATCCTGCGGCCATCGGCCGACAAGCTGCCGAGCAGCCGACAATACCTTGGCCGTATCACTTTGGCTCTCACGCCCAGCGAAAACTTCGATGCGTCGCTCAAGATTTTCGCCGCAGATGTGAAGCAGAACAACGAACTTGGCCCCATGGAGACGGTCTGCACCGGGGAACACGCCTCGTCATATGGCGTGATTGACCCGTTCAGCGACTGTAAGCTGGATGGCCGAACGTCCAACGGCGCTTTGCCATCTGCATATGCAGGCGATGGCTGGCCTGGATCGCGCGACGGGACGCCGTACAACGATACCAAGGCCTACCTGTCGTCTCTGACCATGAATTACTATGGCGAGAATTTTACAATCACGTCGGTGACCGGTGCCTACAAACTGGATTCCAAGGGGTTCGATAACTACGACGGCACGATCTACGCGCGCCTTACGGGATACACTTTCGAAGATACGAAGGCCCTGTCTCAGGAGCTTCGTGTTTCGACCGATTTCGAATCCAGTGTGAATGCTACTGTCGGTGCGTTCTTCGAAACGCAGAAACGATCATCGGGTGGTGTCGGCGGTGCGGGTTTGAATAGCGCCGATTCCAACGGCTTCTACGCGCTATGGGATCGGACCGAGGAAGCCAGGGGCAAGACGTATTCTGCATTCGGCCAGATCGATTGGGAAATCACCGACGCGCTCGAGCTGTCCGGCGGCGTTCGCTATACCAAGGAGACGAAGAAGGGCGCGGTCACCAACGACTATGTCAACCAAGATCAGATGCTCGGCCCGAATTTTCCGGCCTCGGCAATTCTCCTTCCGGAGGGCGTGACTTTGCGTCCCAAGCGTACCGACGACAACTGGTCGCCGGAGGTATCGCTTACCTACAAACCCAATACCGACCTGATGATCTATGCGGCCTATCGCACCGGCTTCAAATCCGGCGGTATCTCCGCAACAAGCGTGTTGGGCGCTACATCGACCGCCGAAAATCTGGTCTTCAGGCCCGAGAAGGCGAAGGGCGGGGAAGTGGGCATGAAGGCTCAGCTCCTCAACCGCAAGCTCACGCTGATCGGTGCAATCTATCGGTATACCTTCACCGACCTTCAGCAGGCCACTTTCAATGCAGGGCCTCCCGCCACGTTCTCGATCAATAACGCCGGTCGGTCGAGAACGACCGGTGTCGAGCTGGAAGGCAACTTCCGGGCTACTTCCGACCTGACCCTGTCCGGTGCAGTCGCTTATAACGACGGCAAGTATCTCGAATTCCTCGGAGCGCCTTGTTACGCCGGGCAGACGGCCCAACTGGGATGTGTCGGCGGTCAACAGGACCTGAGCGGTGCGCAGCTTCCCTACAATCCCAAGTGGAGCGCGAACGCGGGATTTCAGCTCGACAAGCCGGTGAGCGACACCATGATGGTCGGCTTCAGTGGGCGGGCGACGTACAATGGCAAGGTCTGGGCAAACACGACCAACAATCCGCTCGCTCGCCAGGATGATTACATCCGTCTTGATGGTGGTCTGAAGCTCTATCCCGATGGCAAGCGGTGGGAGCTTGCTCTCATTGGCCGCAATCTCACGAACGAGCGATATGCAGTCTACGCGACGGACAAGCCTGGCGGTCCGGCCAGCGGCGGGGAAATCCTCGCTGTTACCAACCGTCCGCGCGAAGTGATGCTGCAGGGCACCGTCCGTTTCTAGCGATGATCGTGGAGGGTCGGTTGGATCGCATGATCGAGCCGACCCTCTTCATGGTGCAGGTATCTACACGTAGGGCGATGCTGCACTAATCTGCATAGGTGCGGTCGGGTATGATATCGCCCCGTTCGAATTCGAACGATGGCAGCTTCTTCCCGTGGACCGACATATCTTGAAGCTGCGGATTGAGGCGCGTGGAATGCTGTCGGCTGCAAGGGTACCCAAATTGCCGGTTCCTGCCAGATTTCTTGTGGCATTTCTGACTTGCCTTGACGAACCGGCGCATGACAAAGGCCATCGGTGGCGGATGCGTGAAAACTAGGGGCCAATGTGAAAGCTAGCGATACGAAGCAGTCGAAGCAAAAGGCGGACGACGATGGGAACGTTGAACGTCGTCGCCCCTATGCGCGGACTTTCGACAAGCGTCGGCGAGAGATCCTGTCGACGGCCTGGACGATGATCGCGGAGGCCGGTGGCTCCGAATTCACGCTGCAGGAGTTGAGTGAGCGATGTGACGTGGCGCTTCGCACGATCTACAATGCATTCGGTGACAAGGATGGTGTCGTCGCGGCAGCGGCTGCTGCTCATCACAGTGACACGCTCGAAGTCTTCGAGTTCGATGATCGAGAGGTCTGGAGCCTGTCCGAGGCCATCTGCATGACGCGGCGCATCGCACAGGAGACGGTCCGCTTTCCGGGGTGGTCGCAAGTCACTTCGGAAATGTATTTCTCTCCGCGGGGCCCGGTGAAGCTCTTCGCCTCGCTTCAGCAGATGCCAACATCGATTCTGAGGGCGTGGCTGCGTTCCGACCAGGTAGACTTGAAGCTCTTGCGCGCATTCGGGCAGCAGGCGCTTGAGGCGTCGCACGCCGACGCGCAGTGGGGGGTAGTGGCGAACTGGTGCGCGGGCAGGATCGACGAAGCGCAGGTCGAAGACCTCATGGTCGATAACTTTCTCGTCGTCGCAATGTCGTTCGGCAACCGCGCTGGTCGCTCTCTCGCGAAAAAGATGGTGCTCGACAAATAATCATATTGGCTTGGGCGGGGCGTGTGATCGCAGCCTGTGAGCCGGGGCCTTGATTGTCGTTTCCGTTGAGCTTGCTCTTTCGGGCAGTGATTAGCGGGAAAAATCCCAGTTTTGCTCGACGTCGTGTACCGGAAAGCCAACTGCTTTTCCGATCGATTCCGCCTTTCCGTCAAATTAAACGAACAGCCCATGTCGGGCAGGGAAGATGCATGTCTGTGTAATATAGGTTGCATGTCCATGCAAAAAATATACAGTTGCCCACACGGTCAACACGCAGTGCGTCGGCGCTCGATGCGGCTTCTGCTGACGTCTGACTGAATGAGAAGAACAAAAGTGGGAGAAGATAGATGGTAGGGATCTGCCGCGAAGTCGCTTGCGTGCGCTATGCGAAGCATCTGCTTTTATCGACTGTGGGTTTGGTGGGCCTGACGGCATCGCCTGCCTTGGCGCAAAACTCGGATCCGTCGGTTATCGAGGATGGAAGCGGGGACCTTACGGAAATCATCGTTACCGCGCGTCAGAGGGGGGAAACCCTCATCGAAGTTCCCGTGGCCGTTACGGCCATCGGTGCAGACGAGCTTCAGCAGTTCGGTACGACCGACATCCGCGACATTTCAAAGCTCGCCCCCTCGTTGAGCATCGACAGGAGCGGTAGCGGCAATGGCGGTATCGTATCGTTGCGCGGGGTCAGCACGTCGAGCGGGCAGGTCGGTTTCGATCAGGCGGTTGCCATCGCGGTTGACGGGGTCATGGTGGGCCGTGCGCGCATCCTCGCCCAAGGGCTTTTCGATGTCGGCCAGATCGAAGTGCTGAAAGGGCCACAGGCGCTCTTCTTCGGCAAGAACAGCCCCGGCGGCGTAATCTCGATCAAGTCGGCCGGACCGACCGATACGCTGTCGGGCTATGTCCGCACCAGTTACGAATTCGTGGGGGACGAAGCGCTCGTCGAAGGGGCTGTCGGCGGCCCGCTTTCGGAAGAACTGGGCGCCAGGGTTGCCCTCCGCTATCGCAATCTGAAAGGGTATTTTTTCAATACCTCCGAAGGTTACACCGATGCGACTTACCCGTTCGCAGCGGTCACTCCGCCGCCGGGACCGGGTAAGGACCGTGCCGGCGAAAGGGAAGTGCTGGGCCGTGTCACGCTTCGTTACGAGCCTGCCTCGACCGATCTCGACGCGACCTTGAAACTGTCGATCGCGGATCAGTCTGGCGATGGTCCCGCCTATGGCGCACAGCCGTTCTATTGCGATGGTGCAACTACGGGCATCACTTACGGCGCAGCCGACTCCTATGGCGAATGCAAGTTCGACAAGTACTTTTCGCGCAGTTCGTTCAATCCCCTGATCGCCGACACGATGCCCATGCTGAAGGTGGACCCCTTCAACGATATCGAGATGTACCTGGGCTCGCTCGCGGTGAACTACAGTTTTGCCGATCTGACGCTAACATCGGTTTCGGGGTATTTCGATTATACATCGCGCACCGCCGACAACTACGATGCTACCTCGTTCAATCAGCTCTATTCTGCAGAGGACGAAGGGTACAAGGCATTCAGCCAGGAGTTCCGGCTGCTGAGCGACTTCGCAGGGCCGCTGAATTTCCTCTTGGGCCTGTATTATCAGGACACCAGCCTCGATTTTGATACCAGTGTCGGCATCCTCGGCCTCGGTCCCGATCCCGAAGGGCGGTATTACAGCTGGCAGCGTCAGGGTTATACCGACGGCAAGACCTATTCCGCGTTCGGCCAGCTGGTTTTCGACATTACCGATCAACTCGAACTGGCCGGCGGCGTACGCTATACGAGCGAAAAGAAGGTTTCGAGCATGCGCCACATCTACGCGCGGCCCGAACTGGCCGGTACGCTTCTGGCGCCGACGAGCAGGGTATTCTCGGACGTCTTCAAGGATGACAATTTCTCGCCCGAAGCGACCTTGAGTTTCCGGCCCAATTCCGACCTGACGGCCTATGTCGCCTACAAGACGGGCTACAAGTCGGGTGGCTTCGGTTTGAGTGTCTCGCTCATCCCGGCGACGATCACTGAAGACGCGATCACGTACGATTCGGAAAAGGTCAAAGGGTTCGAGATTGGGCTCAAGTCGCAATTGCTTGATCGTCGTCTGACCCTCAATCTTGCCGCATACAATTACAAGTACGACAATCTGCAGGTGAACTCGTTCAACGCGGACACGACATCCTTCACGATCAACAATGCCGCGTCCGCAAGAGTGAAGGGCATCGAGGCGGAGGCACAGTTCCGCGTCAACGACGTGCTCAGAATGTATGCTGCGGTGGCGTACAACCACGCCCGGTATCTCGATTACGTGACAGGGTGTTACAACACCCAGGGCTTTGACGACGGCTGTAATGTTCCCGTCGCGAACGGTGCGGACGGGATTGCGGGAACGGCCGACGATGTCTTTGGCCAGGACCTTACCGGCGCACCCCTTTCACGCGCACCGGATTGGGCGATCAGCACGGGCTTCGATGCGACGGTTCCCCTGTCGTCCGATTTCAACTTCGTGCTGGCGGGCAACGCGCGTTACAGTGATAGTTACTCCGGCGTCGAGAACGGAAACCCGCGCGGCGTTCAACCCAGCTTCTGGCTGTTCGATGCCAGTGCGCGCCTCGTTTCCGAAGCCGATGGATGGAACATCGGTGTCATCGGCAGGAATATCGGAAACGAATTCTACAGCGGTGGTTACCTGTTTGAGAAACCCGGCGCATCCGGTTTGAACCAGATTGCCGGAACCCCTGCGCGAGGGCGGCAGATTCTCGTCGAACTGGGTTTCGATTTCTAACGATGATGAAGGTCAGCGACGAAGGGCAATTTGCCCCTCTGTTCGATCCGATCGCTCTGGGCGGTGTCATGCTTTCCAACAGGATATGCATGGCGCCGCTCACGCGCCACCGATCCGGGCTGGACGGGGTGCCAAGCGATCTCAATGTCGAACATTACCGGCAACGAGCAAGCGCTGGGCTGATCGTGACCGAGGGTATCTATCCGGCACCGATGGGTCGGGGCTATCTCTTCACGCCGGGCCTGCACACCGACGCCCAGGAGCTTGCCTGGTCCAAAGTGACAGCCGCGGTACACGAGGCGGGCGGCAAGATCTTCGGTCAGATCATGCATGTGGGTCGATTGTCCGATCCGCTCCTGCTTGACGGCGAACTACCGCTGGCGCCCTCTGCGGTGAGGCCCGATCCAACGGCGCGGCACTATACGGTGAACTGCCCACGACCCAAGCGGCCTTACACCACGCCGCGTGCCATGACGCATCGCGAAGTCCTGGCCGCTATCGACGAGTTTGCGAACTGTGCGGTCCGAGCCCGTAGAGCGGGTTTCGACGGAGTGGAACTACACGCCGCATCTGGTTACCTGCCCATGCAGTTCTTGTCGCCCAATACGAACCGGCGCGATGATGAATGGGGCGGCACTGCTGAGAAACGGTGCAATTTCGTGTTGGCCTGCGTCGATGCGATGATTGCCGTGACCAGTTCCGATTTCGTGGCGGTGAAGATAGGCCCCGGCTGGACCTTCCATGACGTGTTCGATGACGATCCGCTCTCAACGTACAGCCATCTCGTTCGCGCGCTTTCAGCGCGGTCGATCGCCTATCTGCAGATTGCCGATTACGGGATGGACTGGGATGTCTATGGCTCGTTGAGGCCCCTGTTCGACGGGCCGGCCATGTACTGCGCAGGCTTTACCCGGTCGAGCGCCAAGACCGCGCTGCAATCCGGTGGAGCCGATCTAATCGCGTTCGGGCAGGCATTCATTTCGAATCCCGACCTTGTCGATCGCTATCGTCATGGCTGGCGCATTTCACGGCCCGATCTTGCCACCTACTATACGCAAGGGGCGGAGGGTTACACCGACTATCCGAACTTCGCGGACTGCGACCCCCGCGATCTACTGCCGGTGGACTCCGCCCCGATACCCATATCGGCCGAAACGACCGGTTGATGGCAGAGCCCAGACCGGCTGGCGAATGTCACGTCTATCCGCAGTCAGCCGCCTGGTTCGCGGTCGCAAGCCTTGCCGCGCTCTACATCATCTCGATCGTGGACCGGATCATCTTCGTCATCCTGGCGGACAGGATATCGGTGTCGCTCGCGCTGAGCGATGCGCAGATGGGGTTGATACTCGGCCTGGCATTCGCAGTCGTCTATTCCCTTGCCGGATTACCGCTCGCCCATTGGCTGGATACCCGGCCGCGAAAGCTGCTTGTGGCGGGGGGTGTGGTGTTCTGGGGCGGCATGACGCTGCTCTCGTCGTTTGCAAACGACTTCTGGACGCTGCTCTTGTGCCGGTCGGGCCTCGCCTTTGGTGAAGCTGTGCTGACGCCCGCAGCGATCTCCCTGATCGGAGACATGTTCTCGAAAGAGCGGCGGACATTGCCAACCTCCATCTATGCCTCGATCGGAGGCATCTTCGGAACGGGCGCATTCACGATAGGCGCGGTGGTCGTGGCAATCGCAGCGTCGCTGGCGATCACGACGGGATGGGAGGTTTGGCGCACGGCCCTCATAATCCTGTCGGCACCCACGATCATGATGGGGGTATTCTTTTATCTGACGGTGAAGGAGCCACCGCGGCAGACCGGTCGCGCTGGCACGACGACAGCGGGTATGCGGGAGTTCCTGCAATTTCTCTCCCGGAACCGGACTTTCTATTTTCCCTTTTACGCGGGGTTCGGACTTGTCTGTTGTTTCAATTATGGGCTGGTGTCTTGGGTGCCCACGATCTTTCTACGTGAATATGACGTGGACCCGACGGAGAGCAGCTTCGTTTTCGGCCTGCTCGGTATCGTCGGTGGCGGCATCGGGGCGTTGATCGTGCCGCAGATCGCCATGCGGATCGAGCGCCGGTGGCCGGGGAAGGGGATAACGGCGACGCTCTTTCTGCTTAGCGTCTTCCTGGCACCGGTTGCGACACTCATGCCGATGACGAACAGCGCGCTGATGCTTTATGCCTGCGCGTTCTTTTCGGTGCTGTTTTCGTCGACATGGTTCGTACTGGGTGCTTTGGCGATCCAGTTCTATGCAGCAGGTGCCTATACCGCGCGTCTCATGGCGCTCTACCTGCTTGCATCCAGCCTTTTCGGATTATCGCTTGGACCCGTCGCGCTCATCGCTTTTGCCGAGGGGTGGGACTGGGGCGAACGCCCACTCAGTCACGGCCTTGCAGTGCTGGGTTTTTGCACCATTCCTGTCGCAATCGCGATGCAGGCCTTGGCCCATCGCGCGCGTTCACAGGTGACTTGAATTGAGGCTCTATTCCAGTTTGGCATGGCGATGCCGGGGCGACGGCCTGGTCGCCGCCCCGAATGCCTCATTCACCCCGCCGATGTCGTCGCAGGATCCCAGACCAACTTCACTTCGTCGACCGACGCCGTAATGCCGCCAGTGATGGTCGTGGCCATTCCGGGATCGAGGTCGAATTCCGGAATGCGTTTCAGCCATTCCTCAAGCGCGATGCGCATTTCGGTCCGCGCAAGCAGCGCGCCGGGGCAACGGTGCGGACCGGTGCCGAAAGTCACATGCCGCGCGCCGTGGCGATTGAAATCGACCTTCATCGGTTCCGGATTAGCTTGTTCGTCGAGGCCGCCGAGTACGGTTGCCAACGCCACCATCTCGCCGCGCTTCAGTTCGGCGCCGTGATAGTTCATGTCCTTCGCCACTTCGCGCCCGATGGTGACCAGGGGGAAACGCCGGAACAATTCCTCGACCCCGGCAGGGACGAGCTCGGGATTATCCACCAGCTGTTTCCGGTGAGAGGGATTGCGGGCCAGAAACACGATCGCGAAATCGAGGAAATTGACCACGGTGTCGACGCCTGCGATCAGGACTTGCACGGCCAGCTGATTGGCTGCGTCAACCTCGATGTCATTGTCGCCAACCTTGCCATTCGCAATCCTGCTCAACAGGTCGTCTTGCGGATTTTCTCGCCGCGCCAGGACATGGACGATCATGTATTCCTTCAGGCGGGCGATGCCGTCTTCCATCGTGATGCTGCCATCGGGCCGGGTCAGGTCATCGGACCATTTCTTGAGCTTGGCAGAATCTTCGAGCGGCAGGCCGAACATCGTCATGAAGACCTGGATCGGAAGGATGCCGGCAAACTCCTTCTGGAAGTCGCAGTGGCCTTTCAGGCGAAACGCCTCGATCAGATCGGCCGTCAATTGCCTGATGTCGGATTCTAGGTGCCGGATCGCGCGTGGCGCAAAGCCGGAATTCAGCACATTGCGGTATCCGCGATGCTCCGGCGGATCGAGAGTCGTGGGCAGCAGCCCCTTGTGCTGCTCACCGACTTCCTTGGGCAGGAGGATGACGCGGCTCGAGAACAAGTCATGGTCGGAGAAAATCTCGTCCAGGAGGTCGATGCGGGTCGCGATCCAGTGTCCGCCATTGTGCGGGGTCCAGACCATTTCGGGCAGACCGTCGGCGTGCAGCTTTTTCCATGCACCGTAAAAGTCCTCGCGCCCGCCCTCGGGTGCGAAGACGTCGAAGTCCACGATCTGCTCTGGTCGGACGTTTGACGGATAATCCACGTTTGCTGTGGCCACGTTCATTTGTCTTCTCCCAATTTCTGTTGCTGCCCGACTGCGACCGTTCGTCACGGCGATCGGGCAAGTGCATTCACTCTTGCGGCGGTAGTTCGACGATCAGTCCGTCCATCTCCGCCTTGAGTTCGATCTGGCAGGAAAGGCGCGAGTTGCTGCGCTTGCACTCGGAGCTTTCGAGCAGCTCGCTTTCCATTTCGTTCGCTGTACCGGTCACGGGGAGCCATTGATCCGCGATATAGACGTGACAGGTGGCGCAAGCGCAGGCGCCGCCGCATTCGGCCTCGATTTCGTCGATGTCGCCCTGGACCGCCGCCTCCATCAACGTGAGGCCGCCGAATGCGGTGATCGTGCGATCCGGCTTGGTGTCCGATTTGAATGTGATCTTCAAGAAACCCCTCCAACATCTGAGCTTCGTTTTTGTTATTTTTCAGGAGTGCCTGCTCTGCGGCAATCAATCGAAACCCGCAGGTTCCGTTAGGTGAAAGCTATGCCAGATCGGGTGTCGAAACAAGCAATTTTGCTTAAAAACTTTCTGGAAATTGCCGGAAATCTTGCTCTTATGCAAGAATATAGCAAGCTGAAAAATTTATAAAATCGTTTTTAAATAGATAGATAAGCTCTAAAGGTAGGAAAATTCGCAATCTGATGCACCCTTCAAAAAGGTGCACTATCATGCAATCTCTTGACCTGTGCTGTCAGGGGCCGCATAACTGGCTTCGATAATTGATGGGGCGGGGTTCAGCCGCGCCTCCGAAGTTTTGTTATGGGTGAGGAATCAATGCAGCCGCAGACGCGAGAACGGATCAACGCGCAGATCCGCGACGAGATGGAACGGGACCACTTTCCCGAAGGATTTCCCACTCTCCCGGAAATACCGGGCGGACGTTACACCGACCCGGATTTCTACGATCTCGAGGTCGAGCATCTCTGGAAGAAGTCGTGGCTTTGCGCGGTTCGTGCGGACGAGATTCCAAATACGGGCGATCACACCCTGTTCGAACGGATCGGCGCTTCCGTCGTCATCGTTCGTGGCGAAGACGGTAAGGTCCGCGCCTTCCACAACACTTGCCGCCATCGCGGTGCACCGCTTGTCGAGGCCGCCGGCTCGCAAAAGCGTCTGATCTGCCGCTACCATGCGTGGTCCTACGATCTGGCCGGGAATCTGAAAACGGTTCCGGAAGAATACGACTTCGGCGATTTCGACAAGTGCGCCCGCGGCCTCCTGCCGGTGTCATGCGAAGTCTGGGATGGTTGGGTGTTCATCAACTTCGATACCGAGGCAGGTCCATTGATGGACCATCTTGCCTCGATCCATCCCGATCTGCGGGATCTGTCGATGGACAATCTGCGGGTGAAGGGCCGGCTGAACTATCGGATCAGCTGCAACTGGAAGGCCGCATACGACGCCTTTCTGGAGGCGTATCACGTTAAGGCGATCCACCCGAAAACGGTCGCGATGCTTCTCGATCCGGCCGGGACGGCGATTGGCCTGTTTACCGGAGGCCATACCAGGATGGCGCTGCCAAAGCGGTTCAATCGCGGTGGCGGGACCTGGGGGACCGAGGCCGACAACTACGACATTCCCACCGTGCCGGAAGTGTTCAGGGAGAACAACGTTGCCTACGGCATCTTTCCCAACACAGTGAGCCCGTTCGATTCCGCCGGCTTCCCGCTCATCTCGTTCTGGCCGGTAAGCAAGGACGAATGCGAGTGCGAGCTGATCTTCATCGGCGCAGGCTCCGAAGACGAAAACTCGGAAAATTCGGAATACTGGAAGGAGTTCGTGAAGAACTACGACATCATCCAGATGGAAGACTTCCAGTTCCTGTCCGGCATCCAGAAATCCCTGAACTCAGGGGCCTTCACCGGCATGCAGCTCTGTTATCAGGAGCGACGCATCTACTGGTTTCACGAGCAGATCGATCGAGCCATCGGTGAAGACCGTATCCCGGAAAATCTCCGGGTCGAGAAGCTCCTTTCCGATTTTGTCGAACGTTAGGATGGCTCGCGCCGTCCACCATCCTGCCGCTCGATGCCGCAAGGTGTCCAAGGCGTTGCTTCCCTGCGTTGGGAAGGGAGCGGCTTGTCGTTCTGAATCAGGGCTGATGCATCATGATTGAAGGTATCCATCACATCGGAATCGGCGTTCCAGACCTTGATGCCGCGATTGCCTTCTACTGCGATGTCTTGGGCATGGAGGATGAATGGGGTGCCGATATTGATGGCACCGACGTTCAGTCCGATGCCGTTATCGGCCTGCCCAACGTCACGGCCCGTATGCGGATGGTGCGAAGCGGATCATGCCGTGTCGAGTTATGGGAATACGCCAATCCGGCGCCCGCGTCGTTCGATCAAAGCTATCCTGCGTCCAACCGGGGCATCACCCATTTCTGCCTACAGGTTTCGGATATTGCGAGCGAACACGCCAGGCTCAGCGCCGAGGGAATGACTTTCGCCGGACCGCCCGTGGCCATGGAAGGGATGACTGCCGTCTACGGCCGCGACCCCTTCGGAAACATCATCGAGATATACGAAGAAACCGGCGCAGGCTGACACTTGCCAGCGCCAAGAGGGAAGAGGGATATCACTGTGGGTAGACTGCAAGGAAAGACGGCACTGGTCGTCGGCGCAGCCGGTGCCGGAAATATGGGCCAGTGCATCGCCAGGCGCTTTGCGAGCGAAGGTGCGACGGTTGCCGTTGCGGGGCGTAACAAGGAAGAGCTTGATCAGCTTGCCGCCGATATCGATGGAAAAGCCATCTATTGTGATTTCTCCGACCATGACAGCATCGCTCAGATGGTCTCCGCCGCCAAAAGCATGGACGGGGGCCTGGACATAGCGGTGAATGCAACGGGCTGGGGCCTGTTGAAGCCTTTTCTCGAGACGACGGATGAAGATCTCGACCGCATGTACAAGTTGCAGCTTCGCGGGCCTTTCCAGTTTCTTCAGGCTCTCGTCACGGCGTTCAACGACAACGGATCTTTCATCCAGATCAGTTCTGCGACGGCAAGCATCATGTTCCACGATCACGCGGCCTACATGGCGACCAAGGCGGGAACCGATCATCTGGTGCGTACGGTCGCGAACGAGTTCGGCGACAGGGGCCTTCGCTTCAACAGCGTTTCTCCGGGCGTAACTGCGACCCCGATGACGGCCAGTGCGCAAGAGGTTCCCGGTTTGATGGAAGCGTTCGAGGCATCGTACCCAACCGGTCGATACGGCACCTCCCAGGACATCGCCGCCGCCTGTGTTTTTCTGGCCAGTGACGAGTGTTTCATGACGGGCGAGAACTTGCAGGTAAACGGCGGCCTGTGCCTGCGCGGCAATCCCAGCAAGGCGGAAATCGAGCGTTCGGTGGCCGAACACGCCTGAAGGCTAACATCCGTCCAATAACGACATAAGATAACGGAGAGCGAACATGATCAAACATATCGGACTGCTGAAGCGCAATCCCAATCTGTCTCACGAGGAGTTCCGGAACCACTACGAAAAGGTACACGCCAAGATCGGCGAAAAGTACCTGAAGGGGCGGGTCGAGCGTTACCTTCGGCGCTATCTCACTCCTTTGGTCGACCCGACTTATGGCGTTACCGAAGACCAGCCATACGACATCGTAATGGAACTCTGGTTCGCGGACGAAGCTGCCTACCAGGATACCCTGGCGCATATCACTACGCCTGAAGCCAGCGCGGAAATCATCGCGGACGAGGAATATCTTTTCGATCGCTCCGCCAACAGGTTCTTCACCGTCACCGAGACGGAATCAGAATTCGCATAAGGGAGGATGAGAATGAGCCTTCCCGATCTGCCGCCGCGCCAGATTGCCTATTTCGTCGAGGATGCGAAGGCTGCGGCCATTCGGCACCATCGCATGTTTGGTTCCGGGCCCTATTACCTTTCCGAGCATATACCTCTGGCCACCTCCCTGCACAGGGGTGTTCAAAGACCGCTCGACCACACTTCCGCGTATGGTCAGTGGGGCGAAGTGATGATCGAGTTCGTGCAGCAGAATAACGCCGGGCCGTCGGCGTTCCACGATATGTATCCCGAGCGATCGGGCCGGTTCGGCCTGCACCACGTGGCCTTGTTCGTGGATTCGATCGAGCAGGAGATCGGTCGCTTCGAGGCAGAGGGATATGCAATCGCTCTCGACGCAGCGATGAATGACGGGTTCCGGTTCGCTTTTGTCGACACTTCGGCTTCGCTTGGCCACATGCTCGAGCTCTATGAACCGCAAGACGTGCTGACGCAGTTTTACGGAATGGTTGCTCAGTCTGCCGGTGATTTCTCCAAAGGTGAAATCATAGATATCAGCATGGCTTGAGTAACTAGGTTTCGTTTGAGCGCTGCGCTGAAAACCACAATGCCACAGAGCTAGCTCAGATTTCCTGCCTCTTGCTCTCCCTTGAGGCAGACTGCCCGGCCAGCACAACTGTGCTGGCCGGGACTTTTCCCTTAATGTCAGATATCGAATAGCGAAAACTGGGACACGCTGCGACGACATCCGGCAAGGAACTGGACGTCGAGGCTTATCGCGCGTCGCGCATGATTTCCGGGCCCTTCCACCTGTTCAATTGCAGCTGGGAGAACGACGGGGCAGGCGTCCTTATCCTCACCAGCGCGGAACGTGCGCGCTATCTGCGCCAGAAGCCGGTGATGCTTGCAGGTGCCGCGTTGGCCCTGCCGGGTGCCGCACTGCTTATCAGCACCCTCATATGGGTCCGCTCTGTCACTGGCTGGCTGGTCCTGCCCGCTGTTGGCATCGCAATCCCCGCGCTGGCGGCCCGCGGCCCAGTCGCCTGGCCACACTTTGGCATACAGTTTCTCGGCGTGCAGGCTTCGATCAGCGTCTGGCAGCAATTCGGCTACCTGTTCTCCACCGGCGGAGTCGGGCCCGGCCAGCTATCGGACACGGCGGCGGGATGGGCGTTACCAACCTGAGTGGGTGGCGGGTAAGCCGCGGGAAGCCAACCTCAACTCGATTTGGGTTCGGAATAATTGGACCTGACCAGTCACTCTGTGCTGGACGCACAGCAGGCTACATAGCATTCTAACCTAGACAGAAATTCAAGGTTTCCTGCGGTTTTCGATGCCGAAGGATGGGGGTTCGAATCCCTTCACCCGCTCCAGCGCCGCTGACTTCTGCGAGGATCGCGAGCGGGTTGGCCTGCGCGATTTTTCCCCGTCGCTCTATTTCTGGGTGTTGATCAACCGGTCGACGAGGTTCTTGTCCGACACCTCTTCGCCGGTCAGTGCCATGGCCAGCAGTTCGCCGCCCACGATCGTCGGGGCAAAGACGAAGTCGGGCTGAACTCTGCGAACCTTTTCGAGATTGCGCGTGTTGTTGACGGCGACCACCGTCTTCGGCGTGCCCTCCAGCTCTTTCGCGGCGAGCACCACGAAGGCGTTGGTTGCATCGTCTTCGCCCAGGGCCATGATCGCTTCGGCAGTTGCGCCGGAAGCATTTTTCAGCGTGTCGATATCGGTCGGATTGCCGACAATGACATCGGCATCGTCGGGAATGTCGTCGCTCTTGGCGTCGAGAATGAAAAGCACGTTCTTTCCGCGCTTGTGCAGCTCGCGATAGGTGTTGATCGCCAGGTTGGATCGGCTGGCGATGACGTAGTGGCCCGACATCTTCATGGTTCGTTTCTTTCCAACGAGGAAGTTACGCATCCGGTTCTGCAGGAATGGGAGCAGCACCGTGCTGATGGCAGTGGCGAATACCGTGAGGCCCAGGATGATGAGCGAAATGACATAGAGGCGCGCGCCAGATGTCGTCGGGTAGATGTCGCCGTAACCCACCGTCGACATGGTCACGATGGTAAAATAGAAGGCCGTGCCCAGATCCTTGATCGGCTCGGAAAACTGGGTTCCCATCATCACGCTGCCCAGAACGCCGTAGGCGATCACGAGCACGAGGCTGCCCACAGAGAAGATCGACGCTGCGGCGACGCTGGTATGGTTGAACTGGCCCCGGAAGACATAGAGGGCGACGAGCAGCACCACTTCCAGCAGGCCGAGCAGCACATGCGTGTCTAATGCGGTGAGCCATAGCGCGATATTGATCGCCATCAGCAGCGTCACCACCACCCACGCCAGGCGCGAGCGCAAGGCGAGGCCGATCGACATGATCACCATGAAAACGCCCGATACCGTCCGGTGCGCTCCGCTCAGCAGGTCGGACAAGAGTATGTTCGACAGGTTCTGGAGGTTTGCGATGGACAGGCCGTTCACACGCAGGTCGCTCCACAAGCTGCCCAACTGGATCAAGCCCATCGCCAGTACGCCAGCCGCGATCAGAAAATGCGATAATTGCCGGAATCGCGCCGTCATTCCCGAGGGGGCGAGAGGCGATCGCTGCATGAGCTGTTCGTGTCCGTCGCTCACGCGCAATTCTACTCCACCCGACATCGCGTCATTGCGATCTGCCTATTCGAGCCTCACCCACCGCGCCGGGGGCCGGTGGAGCAGCTACGCGCCCTGCTTAGCTCAAAACCTGACGGGTCGGAACCGCCACGGGGCGCGAGGTTCGGCACAATCCCCGGACGATGCATCTTTCCGAAAAGATCACCGCCTGTCGCGGGCCAGCAAAGGAAGTTTGACCGCCACGCTACGAAAGAGGCATGCGTTGAAGATGAGGCTGGCAGGGTGACGCGAATTTGATCGATCTGGACACGACCCAATGGATGATCGTCGTGGCGCTTCATCTCGCCGTGATCTTCAGGGCGATCCTGCTCGACGGGCGCGATTCCTATGCACGAGCGGCGTGGTTGCTGCTGCTGATTTCCGTTCCCGTGGCAGGCGTCGTTCTTTACCTTCTTTTCGGCGAGCCATGGATTTCGAAAAGCTTCCGACAGCGTTGCAAACGTATCGAGGAAGAGCTGCAATCCTTCGCCCCTCGCTTGGCCCAAGGCGGCGGGGCGACCGGCTTGACCGCCAATGCGTTCCGGACGTTCGAGGCGGCATCCGGCTGGCCGGTTTCTACCGGGAACACGGCACGTCTTACTCCCGATTCCGACACGGCGATCGACATGCTCGTGGCGGATATTGATGCGGCGGAAGACAGGGTTCACCTGTCGTTCTATATCTGGCTTGGTGACAACAACGGCACGAAAGTGGTGGAGGCGGTCTGCCGCGCTGCTCGGCGAGGCGTGACCTGCCGTGTTGCGGCCGATGCGATCGGTTCGCGCGCATTGATCCGCTCCGCCCACTGGACATCGATGCGCGAGGCCGGCGCGCATCTGTGCAGCTTGCTCGAAGTTCCTCTTGGGCTGGGCATCCTGGTGGGGCGCCGCACCGATCTGCGTAACCACCGCAAGATCGCGGTCATCGACGGGCGCATCACTTATGGCGGAAGTCAGAACTGCGCCGATCCTGCCTTCCTCGTCAAACGACGCTTTGCCCCGTGGGTCGATATCCTCGTGCGCTTCGAAGGGCCCGTGGCGCGGCAGGCCGACCTTATCTTCGCTGCGGCATGGACCCTCGAAACGGGGGAGGATCTGCGTCCGGTCATGGGCAGTGATCCACCGGCGCCATCGGCCGACGGGTTCGCCGCCATCGCGACCGGCACGGGGCCGCTTTCGTCGCGCGGTACGATGACCGACATGTTCGTGTCCGTGCTCGCCGAAACTCAGGCCAAGGTGACTATCACGACCCCCTATTTCGCGCCCGATCCGCCACTGATCGCCGCGATCGTCGCGGCTGCGCGGCGCGGTGTCGAGGTCCGCATCATCTTCCCGCGTCGGAACGACAGCCGGATCGTCGGCGCGATCAGCCGGGCCTATTACCCGGTGCTCGCGCGGGCCGGGGTTCGCATCTTCGAATATTGCGGAGGAATGCTGCACGCCAAGACGCTCGTCTCCGATGGGAGTCTCGTGCTGATCGGTTCGTCCAACATGGACCGCCGCAGCCTCGATCTCAATTTCGAGAACAGCATCCTTTGCCAGTCTGCCGACCTTGCCGCACAAGTGCTGGATCGTCAGTCTCGCTGGCTCGAAAATGCAGTCGAGATCGACCGCGATGCCGCCACCGGTCGCCCGATCCCGCGCCGGTTTGCCGACAATTTCCTGACGATCGTCGCGGCGGTATTCTAAAGCGGCCTTGCCGATGGCTCGAATTGTTGCCGGGTCGATCTAGCACGATCCGGGTTTCAGCCCCCCCCCCCCCCGAAGATAATTTTCCTTGTTGCAGACACCGGGCACAGTTTATCGCACCGCCATATGGCTCTTGAATTGATCGCGACCCAGAATACCCCCGCTGCGAAAGCGACAACCGCGGCATCGGGTGCGGGTGGGCCGCCGGTGCTGAGCGATCTGACCGGTTTTTTCAACGCCAGCCATTTTTGGGGCGCCTTCGCGCTCGGCATCCTGTTCCTGGTGTTCGGCTTCGTCTTGCGCTGGGTCGTGCGCCGAGCGCTCGTCACGGTGATCGATCACGATCCGAAGGAGCGGATCGATCGCATGACGATCAGCTTCGTCCAGCACCTTGCGACTTTCATCATGTGGGTCGTTCTGGCGCTGTTGTACTCGCATCTCGTCCCCTCGCTGAACAAGTTGACCACATCGCTTCTTGCAGGGGTCAGCATCGTGTCGGTCGTGATCGGATTTGCCGCGCAGTCGACGCTGGGCAATCTGGTTTCGGGCATCAGCCTCGTCATCTACAAGCCATTCCGCCGCGGCGACCGGTTGCAGCTGACGACCCCGACGGGGCTTGAAACGGGGATCGTGGAGGATCTGTCGCTCGGCTACACCGTGCTGCGAACTTTCGATAATCGGCGGATCGTCATTTCCAACGGGACGATTTCGAACCAGATCATGATCAACCTGACTTCGATCGATCTCAGGGTCATGATGTCGCTGCCATTCTCGATCGGCTACAGCTCCGACATCGACAAGGCCCGCCAGATCGCCCTTGAACTGGCGCAGGCGCATGGTGACGTGCAGGAGATCGTCGGGTGTCCGGTGATCAACCTCGGCGGGTCGAGCGTGGACCTTTCTCTTCGCGCGTGGTGCCCGGATGCGGGAACTGCCGCATCGGTCGAACACGACTTGCTCGAACAGATCAAGAAACGGTTCGACGAAGCCGGGATCGAAATCCCCTATTCCTATCAGAACGTCGTGTTGAGCGGACAGCTCGACGCAACGGATGCACCGTCGAGTGAAACGCCTCCGCCGGTTTCGGATCGGTGAGCCTGTTCGCTGGCGCTGCCTTCACTTTCCTGACCGGGATTATCGCATCGCGCGGATGGAAATCCGGGGGAGGGCATGAACCGTCCCGATGCAGATAGAACAATTTCTTGCGCAATATGGCCTCTGGGCGCTTGGCGCAGGTGCGGGGCTTGAGGGGGAAACGGCCACCATTCTTGGCGGAATGCTGGTGCACCGGGGTCTGTTCTCGTTCATCCCGGCCGTTCTTGCGGCATCGCTTGGTTCGTTTCTGGCAGACCAGTTCTTCTTCACCTTGGGGCGCCGTTTTCGCGACTCCGCTTACGTTCGCAAGGTGAGTGCAAGGCCGGGCTTCAAGCGGGCGCTGTTGGTGTTCGAACGGCATCCGGTGGGTTTCGTTTTCGCTTTCCGCTTTCTTTACGGCCTGCGCACGATCAGCCCTTTGGCAATCGGTACGACCAACCTTCGTGGATCCCGATTTGCCATCATCAATGCAGCGGCCGCTCTGTTGTGGGGCGTGATCTTTGTTACGCTGGGGTATTTTTTCGGGCAGGCGATCGAAGCTCTGTTCGGGCGGGTGCATTTGTCATTTGTCGTTCTCGCAGTCCTCGCCGCGCTCGCTTTGTTCGTCATGGCACGGAGTATCGTCCGTCGCATGAATGCGCGGCGCCGTTAGGGGTAGTCCAGTCCCCCATCAAGGAACGCGACCCCCGCGCCCGGCAAAACTGACAATTTAGCGCCCTATGAATTTTCTCGTTCTCATTTAAGTTTGCGGAGAAGGGCGCGGCGTGCGTCTTTCGACTTGAGCAGGGAGAGGGGAGAACTTCCGTCCGCAATGGATAACGAGCGAGCGAGAGATGAAGGTATTGATCACGGCGCTGCCGTCGAAGATCTTTCGCGCCGTTATCACGGGGCGCTCCTGCGCTATTTCGCAAGACGCGGGATCGACCCCGAAAGCGCGCACGATCTGGTTCAGGAAGTGTTCGCCAGGCTGGTCCGCCATGGCGCGCTTGACGGCGTTGCTAATCCGCAGGGGTACCTGTTCGCGGCGGCGGGCAACATCGCCATGGACTATTTCCGGCGCAGAAGCGTGCGGCGCGAATACCTGCAGACCGCTCAAGGCGAAGCACAGGCCAACAATGACGAGTTTACCCCGGCACGGATCGCAGAGGGGCGCGAGGAGCTGGGCGCGGTGGTTTCCGCGCTCAACGAAATGCCGACGCGGATGCGCAACGTCTTCATCCTCGCGCGGCTGGAAGACATGCCGCGAAGCGCCATTGCCGAACAGCTGGGTATCTCGAAGCGGCTTGTCGAACTCCAGATCACACAGGCAACCGCATGGCTTGCCGAAAAGCTTGAGCGAATGAGATGAGCGCGGTGCAGATCAGGCGTCCGGGACGACCGGCCGAGGCCAGCAATACGGCGGCGAAATGGGTCTTGCTGCAGGAGCAGAGCCCGCTCAGCACAGCGGATCAGGACCGGCTGGCAAACTGGCTGGGCGAGGATGAGGCGCACATCGTCGCCTATGACAATGCCCTGCACGCGTTGGACGCGATGGCACGGCATGCTGGTGAGCCTGAACTGCTGGAAATGCGGCAGTCGGCCCTGGCGGCCAGCGGCGGGGGGCAGCAAACCGTCCGCAGGTGGGTGAGCGCGATTACCGCGATTGCGGCATCGGTCGCGCTATGGGCGATCTGGGCCGGTCACCAGCAGCCCTTGGTCAGCACGCCGAAGCCCGAGATCGGCCAGGTGGTCCATGCCCCGGTCGATGTCTATCGCACGGCGCTGGGCGAGCGGAAATCGATCGTCTTGCCGGACCGGTCGGTCGCGACACTGGACACCGGAAGCGAGTTGCGGGTCGATTTCGGCGGCACGGCGCGCGCGATCCATCTCGTGAAAGGCCAAGCCCTTTTCGAAGTGGCGCATGGCGATCCGCGCCCGTTCGAGGTCTATGCCAAGGGCCAGTTGATCACGGCGACGGGCACGACTTTCAATGTGCGTATCGAAGGAGAGGACGTGGAGGTCGCGATGATCGAAGGCTCGGTCCGCGTCCGCGCCGCGCCGGGGCCTGACGCCGCGAAGGTCGGACAGCCGATCCGCGAACTTTCGCTGTCGGCAGGGGAATCCCTGGTGATCGAGCCGATCGGGCCGCTTGCCGTCACGCCGATTGACACGCGGCAGGTGGCGACCTGGAAAGGCGGGTTGCTGGTATTCAACGACACGCCGCTTCACGAGGCGGTGGCGGAGGTCAACCGCTACACCGCAAAGCCGATCACGATCGCCGACCGCAAGATCGGCGATTACCGCGTGACAGGTGTTTTCCAGTCGAACGATCCCGAACATTTTTCGCAGGCCCTGCGCGAAATGTTTCCCATCGAAGTCATGCACGCCGAAAACGGAGCGCCGCGCCTTACCCTGCGCAATTAGGCCGAGACCTGGCCAGATGAATTTGGTGACGTTGTTTTGCCGAGGCTTCCCTGAAGCTTCGAGCCGATATCAAGAATAAAAAAGTCAGGAAGATGATGCAGGCGAAATCCAAGCTACTCGGAGCGCTCTGGTACTTTCAGATCGTCAATTACATCGACCGCATCGCGATCAGCTTTGCCGCGCCGGCGATCATGGTCGGTATGGCGCTGAGCTACGAGGAGTTCGGGCTCGTGCTGTCGTCGTTCTCTATCGGTTACATGATGGGCCATCTGCCGGGCGGCATGTTCGCGGATCGCTGGGGCGTACGGCCTGTCCTGATCATCACCCCGATCCTGTGGGCTCTTTTCACCGGCCTCACCGGCCTTGTCGCGACGCTTGGTGCCTTTGTCTTCGTCCGGCTGCTGTTTGGGCTTTCGGAGGGGCTGTCCAATTCCAGCGTGTTCAAGGCAATCGGTGATAATTTCACTTCTGTAGAGCGTAGCCGCGCGCTGGCGTTCTCTACGTCTGCACTGGCGATTGCGCCGATGATCGCCGGGCCGATCGTCGGCTTCCTTCTGGGAATTCTGGATTGGCGGTGGTTATTCGGATTTCTCGCCATTCCGGCCCTGATCGCGTGTGCGATCAACTACTTCCTCATCCCGGCCCAGCGCACGGTCAGGCCGGTCGCTAATTCGGAGAATGGCGCGAGCTTGCGTCAAATCGCCATGAATCGGCACCTCTGGATTATCGGCGGCATGTTCGTGTTCTTCAATATCGCCTATTGGGGATACCTCGGCTGGATGCCTTCCTACCTTTCTTCCGCGCATGGCATCGAGATCAAGGAGCTGGGTCTGCTCGGTTCGGTGCCGTATTTCTTCGCGCTGGTCGGACTGCTGGTGTCGGGCTGGCTGGGAAGCGCGATCCTTTATCATTACAGGGCGCACATGCAGATCGCATGCTACCTGGGTGCGGCCCTGTCGCTGTACCTGGCCTACTCCGCTCCGAGCCTCGCCATATCGGTTGCCGGGCTCTCGGGCGCGGCATTCTTCCTTTATGGCAGCTTCACTTCGCTGGGCGCTATCGTCCTGGAACTGGCACCTGAAGGGGGCAACGGTGCCTTTATCGGGGCGATAAATACAATGGGCCAGTTTGGCGGCGCGCTCGCCCCTTGGATAATCGGGCGCCTGGTCAGTTCGACCGGCAATTTCGCATGGGGATTCACATTCATGGCCGCCGCGCTGGTGCTGGCCGCGGCCTTGCTGGCGACCCTCATTCCCTCTCTGCGCGCGAGGATGGCGGTTGCTGCATAGCGGCTGCGCGCTGCACTGTATTCGCCTGACACGATGAGGTGCCGCGACGGCGCGGCGGCTTTGACACGCCTGCGATGCGGGGGGTATCAATTTTCTTTGCGGTCCGGCCGCCGTCATGCGTCGTGTCATGCAGTCCAGAGAAAACTCGGACTTGAGGGAGAGGAATGATGAGGTTCACCAAAGACAACCTCCGTATGCGCGCCGCTTTCATGGCAGCGTGCGCCAGCCTGGCAGTTGTTCCGGGTGTCGCCAGTGCGCAGCAGGCCGAAAGGCGGGTCAGCTACACCATCGCGGCACAGGATCTAGGCACGGCGCTGACCGATCTGGCGCGGCAGAGCGGGAAGGAAATTTACTTCCGAAGCGACCTGACACGCGGCATGCGGGCAAGGGCGCTCAACGGCACGATGACGGTCGAAGAAGGTTTGTCCCGCCTGCTTCAGGGAACGGGCCTCACCTACCGCAAGACAAGCGCCGGATCGATCGTGGTCGAAGCGATGCAGGCCAGTGTCGCAGCGCCCGCTCCGACAGCGTCCGAGGCCGAGCCGGTCATCGGGCGCGAGATCATCGTCACCGCGAACAAGCGCGAGCAGCGCCTGAACGACGTCGGCCTGACCGTGCAGGTGCTTTCAGGCGAAACACTGCGCGAGCGTCAGGTGACTTCGCTGCAGGACATCGCGAACTCGGTGCCCGGTCTTACTTATGCGAACACCGCGACGAATACGCCGGTCTTCACCTTGCGCGGCGTCGGCTTCAACGAAGCGTCGATCGGCGCGATTGCCGCGGTTACCGTCTATCAGGACCAGGCACCGCTGGCGTTTTCGGTGCTCGCCAGCCACTCGGCCTACGATCTTGAGCGGATCGAGGTGCTGAAAGGGCCGCAGGGAACGCTTTTCGGTCAGAACTCGACCGGCGGTGCCATCAACTACGTCACGGCCAAGCCGACCAACAGCATGGCCGCCGGAATGCAGGTCAGCTACGGCCGCTTCAACGAGGTGAATGCCGAGGGTTATGTCAGCGGGCCCTTGACCGACAAGCTGAAAGCCCGGCTCGCCATGCGGACCGAGCAAGGGGATGCCTGGCAGGTCAGCCGCAGCCGTCCCGATGGCCCTGACGGTCGCAACGGCAAGACCCGCAACGTCATGGGCCGCCTCCTGCTCGATTTCGAGCCTTCGGAAACCGTGCGCATTCAGGCGAACGTCAATGGGTGGATCGACGACAGCGACCCGCTGGCGGCACAGTTCATCGGCCTCCACATCACCCGTCCGCCGGGATTTGGTTTCATCACCGATTATGCCGACGCCTATCCGGTGACAGACAATCCGCGAGACGCCGACTGGGACGTGGATTCGATTTCCGGCCGGACGCGGATGGCGCACGGATCGCTGCGCGCCGATATCGAGCTGGGCGGCGACGTCACGCTGACCTCGCTCACTTCGGCTGCGACCTACAAGACGCACAAGGTGGTCGATTACGACGGCACCCCGTTCTCTGCGGGTCAGTACGACCAGGTCGGGCACATCAAGACGATCAACCAGGAACTCCGCCTCAGCAACGGTGGTGCATCGGACGTGCGCTGGATCGTGGGCGGCAATGCCGAGCGTTCCAAGACCGACCAGAGCGGCGACGGTGACTTCTCCGCCTCGTCCAACACCCTGTTCCTTGGCGCGGTGCTGGGATATCCGATCAGCCAGTCGACCTTCAGCAATACCCAGAAGATCACGAACCTCGCGGTCTTTGGAAACGTGGAATACGACGTCGTGCCCACGGTCACCCTGAAGGGCGGGTTGCGCTATACCGACAGCAAGAACAAGGGCCGGACCTGCAACGCCGATTTCTCAGGTGAGCCGAACAATACTGGCGGCTTTTTCTACGACATCGTTCTGGGCGGCGCCTATGGCACCTATCCGGTCGGCACGTGCTTTCTGGCCAACGATCTTGGCGAGACGATTAACGGGGTAGAGCCCGGCGCGCCCGGCGAATATGCCGACACGCTGCACGAGGATAACCTGTCGTGGCGGGCCGGTATCGACTGGAAACCCAGCCGTGACCTCCTGTTCTATGCCAACGCGGCAAAGGGCTACAAGGCGGGGTCCTTCGCGACCGCTTCGGGAAGTTCGTTCCGCAACATGCTGCCTGTGCGGCAGGAGTCGCTGATGGCTTACGAAGGCGGCTTCAAGGCAACGCTGCTGGACCGTATTCTCCAGTTGAACGGTGCCGCGTTCTATTACGACTACAAGGACAAGCAGGTCCGCGGAAAGTTCATCGCACCGCCGTTCGGCACGCTCGACGCGGTGCTGAACATTCCAGAGGCTTCGATCCGGGGCGGGGAGCTTGAGTTGAGCTTCCGTCCGGTGGAGGGGCTGACGATCGATAGCGCGGTCACTTATGTCGACGGCAAGATCGACAGCTACACCGGCATCAACGGCGCGAACGTCGCCGGCGATTTTGCCGGGACGCGGCTTCCGTTCACGCCGAAATGGCAGTTCAGCATCAACCCGACCTTCAACGTTCCAGTCTCCGATGCCACGTCGCTCTACGTAGGCGGCAGCGTCAACTACAAGTCCGACACCACGACCGTCATCGGCGGCGACGAAAACCCGGTCAATGCCGATCCGGCAGACCTTATCCAGAACCGCCTGCCAAGCTATACGCTTGTCGACGTTCGTGCCGGGATGACGTTCAATGATGGGCGTTTGCGCATCGGTGCCTATGGCAAGAACATATTCAACGAATATTACGTTCTGAACGTGCGAAACGCCTCCGATACGGCGGCGCGGTATCTTGGCAAGGCGAAGACTTACGGGGTCCAGCTCAGCTACACCTACTGACCGAAAGGCGCGCGCTCATCGGGCCGGTAACGGACCGAAGGCTTGAACGGCTGGCATGCACGATACCGGTGCATGCCAGCCCTATCGGGAGATCGATGAATGGACGCAGCATCCGTGCGCGAACTGGCCCGGCGCTTTTTCGATTGCATAGAACAGGGCGACATCGAGGGCTTTGCCGCCTGCTACGCGCCGGACGTCGAAATCTGGCACAACACGGACGGGGAGACCCAGAATCTCGAGGCCAATCGCGTTGGCATCACCGGCATGGTGTCGCGGATTGCGGACCGCGTTTACGACGATCGCCGGGTCGAGGTGTTTCCCGGCGGTTTCGTGCAGCAGCACGTCCTGCGCGGCACGCGCGTGCATGATGGCGCAAGGTTGAATATGCCGGCCTGCGTCGTCTGTGCGGTTGCCGATGGCAGGATCACCCGCGTCGACGAGTATTTCGATTCCGCGCAGCTTGCCGAGTTCCGCAAGGGGGTCTGAGGGGACCGGCGGACTTTGTCCAGGCGGGCAGGGCAGGGCGGGGGCAAGCGCGTCGCCACACACCTGCCACCCCGTGCCAGCCCGTTATTTTTTCAGCGCTTCCAGAAGCTTTTCAGCCGCCGGTTCACTGGAAGGCGGGTTCTGCCCCGTGATCAGCAGTCCGTCCTGCACCACGTAAGGCTCGAAAACGCCTTGCTTAGAAAAGGTGCCACCCTGTTCGATCAGCACGTCTTCGAGCAGGAAGGGGACGACATCGGTAAGGCCGACGGCCTCTTCCTCCTGGTTCGTGAAGCCGGTGACCTTGCGCCCCTTGACGATCGGATCACCACTGGGTGCGGTGACGTTTTTCAGAACGGCGGGCGCGTGGCAGACAAGCGCGACGGGTTTGTCCGCGGCGAGGGCATTCTCGATAATGGCCTTCGAAACCGGGCTTTGCGCAAGGTCCCATAGTGGGCCGTGACCGCCCGGATAGAAGACGCCGTCGAATTTCGAGACGTCGATGGTGTCGAGCTTTTCGGTCGAGGCGAGTTGCGCCTGTGCGGCCTCGTCATTCTTGAAACGGTTGGTGGCATCGGTCTGCGCGTCGGGTTCGTCGGACTTGGGATCGAGCGGCGGCTGACCGCCCGCCGGACTGGCGAGCGTGATCTCGTGGCCTGCGTCCTTGAGGACATAATAGGGTGCAGCGAATTCTTCGAGCCAGAAGCCGGTTTTCTTGCCCGTGTCTCCCAGCTTGTCGTGGCTGGTCAAAACCATCAGGATTTTCATTCGCTCGGTTCCTTTTTGTCGGGCTGGGGCATGGGTTGCATAAGCGCCCCTTGCCTGACGAACCCTTGATCGGGCCTGCGGTTTCCGCGTTTCGATATTATCCCCACCGAAACCGAAAGGGAGTGGGCGAAAACGGCGGTACCGCCCTGCGTGGCGCGCCGGGGTTGCGTTCGCTAAGCGGGCGTTGTTCCGCCACGCCTTGGCCAGTTTGTCCTCGCCGTCCGGATAGAAACGGATGTCCCGATCGTTAGAGGGGCAACCAATTCAGGAGATCATCATGAAAATTCTCGTCGCAGGGGCCGCCGGCGCCATCGGAAACAAGCTGGTTAAGGAGCTTGCCGATGGCGGTCACCAGGTGACCGGCCTCGTCCATTCCGAGGATAAGGTCGCGCGTGTCAGGGACGCTGGGGGCGTTCCGGTCGTCGCCGATATTACGGACAAGTCGACGCTGCGCGAACCCGTTTCGAATGCTGATGTCGTCGTTTTCGCTGCGGGCAGTGGCGGCAAGGCGGTCGGGGAAGTCGATCGCGATGGGGCGATCAATCTGGTCGACGCGGCGCAAGACGCGGGCGTCGGGCGCTTCGTGATGCTGAGTTCGATGGCGGCGGGAGAGCCTGACCGCGGACCGGACGAACTGCGCGATTATCTTGTCGCCAAGGGCGCAGCCGACGATTACCTGAGAGCCAGTTCGCTGCGCCATGTAATCGTGCGCCCCACAAGCCTGACCGATGATGGCGGAACCGGAAAGGTCAGGATCGCCGCCACGGATAAACTGCCGAGCGGAGAGATCGCGCGCTCCGACGTCGCCGCGACGCTTGCTGCCTGCACGACGGACGATGCTCCAGAAAATCTCACGTTCGAATTGATCGCGGGCGAAGAGCCGATTGTCTCCGCCGTCTCGTCGCTTGCTGATTAGAAGGGGCGCGGCGGGGCCAGAGGATGGCGGATGTGCCGCCCTGTCGCTCAGCTCGATCGGCGCGTCGAAGATAGTTACAGAAAAAACAAAATAATCTTGCACGTAGAGTAGCGGGATAGCATTCCTGCTTCCAGCGTTGGAGAGGCGCAGCATGGCTTTGTACGCACGGGTCATGCTGCGATCAGCTGAAAAAGAAGGAGCGAAGGATGGCGGACGATATGGCGGATGAAACCAAGGATCTTCCCCACGCTCCTGGCCCGGCGGGTGGCTGGGGATCGATGAAAGGCATCGCCAGTATCTACGGCGAAACCTGGGCATCGCCCGGTGCGCTGGACAGCCTGCGCCGCCTGAACAAGCCGAAGGGCGTCATGTGCGTTTCCTGCGCGTGGCCGAAGCCTGCAAACTACTCGGCCTTCGAATTTTGCGAGAACGGCGCCAAGGCGACCTTGTGGGAAGCGACGCATGATCGCTGCACCCCGGAATTCTTCGCAGCAGAGGGGCATACCGTCGCCGAACTTCGCGAGTGGTCCGATCACGAGCTGGAGCTTTCGGGCCGTCTGACGCACCCGATGAGGTACGACGCGGCATCGGATCGTTATGTCCCGATTGAATGGAACGACGCGTTTGCCCAAATCGGCGCGATCCTGCGCGACCTGCCGCGTGAAGACGTTGTCTTCTACGCGTCCGGACATGCGGGGCTTGAGGCGAGCTATCTCTATGCCTTGCTGGCGCGTGCCTATGGCAACAACAACCTGCCGCAAAGCAGCAACATGTGTCACGAGACCACATCGGTTGGCCTGACCAAGGTGATCGGTTCGCCGGTGGGCACAGTCACTTTCGACGACCTGGATCAGACCGACTGCTTCTTCTACTTCGGCCAGAACCCGGGCACCAACAGCCCGCGTTTCCTCCATAATCTCAAGGCCCTGAAGGATCGTGGCGGCAAGATCGTCACTTTCAACCCGGTGATCGAACAGGGCCTGGTCTCGTTCGTCGATCCGCAGAACCCGCTTGCGATGGTGACCGGCAAGGAGACGATCATCTCCGACCAGTATCACCAGTTGCAGTCGGGCGGCGACGTCGGCGCGATCCTGGGTCTGTGCAAGGTCGTGGTCGAGGCGGACGACAAGGCGCGGGCCGATGGCACGAAGGCGGTGATCGACCACGACTTCATCGAACAGCACACCACCGGTTTCGACGAATTTGTCACATTTTGCCGCGATGCGAAATGGGCCGATATCGAAAAGTCGAGCGGGCTGACCGAAGCGGCGCTGCGCGATGCGGCGCAGGTCTATATCGATTCCGAAAAGACCATCGGCGTCTATGGCATGGGCTTTACCCAGCACACGCACGGCGCGCTGAACATCGCGATGATGGTCAACCTGCTGCTGCTCAAGGGCAATATCGGCCGTCCCGGCACCGGGTGCTGTCCCGTGCGCGGCCATTCGAATGTGCAGGGCCAGCGTACCGTCGGCATCGCCGAAAAGGCGCATCTCGTGCCGCTCGACAAGTTGAAGCAGCTGTTCGATTTCGACCCGCCGACGAAGGACGGCATGCACGTCGTCGATGCGGTCCAGGGCCTGATCGATGGCAAGGTGCGCGGCTTCATCTCGCTTGGCGGTAATCTCGTGCGCGCGGTGCCGGATCAGAAGCGGATGGAGAAGGGCTGGGCCGCACAGGACCTGACCGTGATGGTTTCGACCAAGCTCAACCGCAGCCACCTCTATCCCGGCAAGGCGGCCTATATCCTGCCCTGCCTGGGCCGGTCCGAGATCGACGAGCAGGCGACCGGCAATCAGGCAGTGACCAGCGAGGACAGTTTCTCGATGATCAATGGCTCCATCGGGCATCGCCCGCCGGCTTCCGAACACCTGAAGAGTGAACTTGCCATCGTGACCGGCATTGCGAAGGCTGCGCTAGACCCCAATCCGAAGCTGAAGTGGGACGAATGGACCGGCGACTATTCGCTGGTGCGCGACCTGATCGAGGCGACATATCCCCATGACTTCCACGATTTCAACAAGCGCATGTTCGAACCCGGCGGTTTCTGGCGCGGCAATCCGGCGGCCGAGCGCGTCTGGAAAACGGACAGCGGCAAGGCGGTCATCACCACCCCGGCGCAGCTGACCTCGCTGGGCTTTGCGGACAAGCCCGGGCGTTATCGCCTCTTGACCATGCGGTCGAACGACCAGTTCAATACGACCGTCTACGGCTATTCGGACCGCTTCCGCGGGATCGAAGGCACGCGCGACGTGGTCCTGATGAACCCGGACGATATTGCCGAAGCAGGCCTTTCCGATGGCGATACCGTCCGGCTGGTCACCGATTACGACGGAGATGACGTGGAGCGGCAACTGGGCGGGCTGAAGCTCGTCGCCTACAAGCTGCCGCGCGGCACGATCGCGGGCTATTACCCCGAATGCAACGTGCTGGTCCCCATCACACATCACGACGAGATTTCGAAAACACCGGCCTCCAAGTCCGTCCCGGTGCGGATAGAAGCGGGCTGAGCCGCGGTTCTGAAAAGCCTTTAGGAAAGGGCCTGTCAGCGTGATTCCGTCAGGGGTACAAATGGCCGCCATCGGGCTGCTGGCGCTTGGCGTCCTATGCGCTGTCTACATGGTGCGGGAAATGCTGCGCCATCCGCCAAGCATGACGGTCATGCGCTTCGTATGGCCTCTGTGCGCCCTTTTCGGCGGGCCGCTTCTGATCTGGTTCTACCGGACTTATGCGGCGCCGGGGGGCGAAAAGGGGCCGTTCGCGGCGACTGTCGCCAAGGGCACACTGCATTGCGGCGCCGGCTGCGCGCTGGCCGATCTTTTCTGCGAAAACCTTGCCCACTACGTGCCGGGCGTGCTGACCTTTTTCGGGCTCGGCACGATCTGGTCGACCGAGATTTTCGCCCAGTGGACGCTGGACTACGTGGTCGCATTGCTGACCGGCATCGTGTTCCAGTATTTCGCCATCGTACCGATGCGCGACCTTTCACCGGGTGAGGGGATAAAGGCCGCAGCCAAGGCGGACGTCCTCTCGCTCACAAGTTGGCAGGTCGGCATGTACGGCTTCATGGGGCTGGCGCATTTCGTGCTGTTTCCCGCGTGGTTCGGGCAAAGTATCGATGCGGGAAGCCCGGTATTCTGGGCGGCGATGCAGGTGGCCATGCTGGCAGGCTTTGCCACCGCATATCTGCCGAATTGGTGGCTGATCCGGTCCGGCCTCAAGGAAGAGATGTAACCGCGCCGCTCTTGGGATCAGCCATGCTGCCTGAAACCTGCGGGATGGCCGTCCTGCGGACCTTCGGCCGGTTCCAGCTTGCCCAGTGCGTTGACGATGGACAACAAGCTGATGATCAGGGCCGGGATGAAAAGACCGGCATGCAGCCCGACGTTCAGGGTCAGCAGGCCCCCTGCCGCCGCCCCCGAAAGGATCGCGCCCCAGATGCTGAGCGGTTGAAGGACTTGCCGCCACTCCCCGCGCCCGGAGATGGCATCGGCAATATCCGAGGCGATCGTTACGATTGCGCCAGTCACAAAGGTAAGAACGGTATAGCCGTCACGCCCCTGAAGCGCCCGGTTGATCATCCCCATGCCCAGCGCCAAAAGCAGCAGGACCGGATAATCGGACCATCCGGCCAAAACTCCGGCAAGGGCGAACCACACGACACCGGCCACGCCCGCCAATGCCGCACTTTCCCGGCGGCGCGTGCCGTTGTTGATCAGGCGGGCGATAAAGGCTCCCGCCATGAAGGCCAGCACGACGACGGTCACCAGACGGGCCAGCGAAAAGTCGCCCGAAACGACGTCCGCGACCACTTTGGTCGAATTTCCACTCATGAAAGAGGGGAAGGCCCGGACCGCCCCGGCCAGCGCCAGAAAGCCAGCCGCGTCTACCCAGCCGGCCACGAAGTTCAGCGTGAAGACGGCATGACTGCGCGTGATCACGGATCGTGGCGATTAATGATTGGCGGCATCATGGGGCATCGCGCTGGTGCCAGGTGTGCCATGCATGCGGGCGCTCAGATCGGACATGATGTACCATGTGCCGCCCGCCATGATCGTCAGCAGCGCGGCCGAAAACAGCACGAGAAGCAGGTCTTCGCGGGACTGATTGCCGGAAAAACTGAGATGCAGGAAATTGCGCAAATGCGTGATGATCTGAAGCAGCGCGGCCACGCAGATCAGGACGATCGCTATCGTCGAGGGCAAGTCGGAAAGCACGGCCACAAAGGCCCCGGCGGTTAGCAGCAAGCTGGCTACGAAACCGACGGCGTAGCTCTTGATCTCCTCGCGGGCGCCCTGTTCCGGGCTGAGCTCTCCTGTGTTCGGTTTTGTCATGCGAGCGGCACCAGGAATACGAAGGAGAAGATCCCGACCCAGATCAGGTCGAGAAAGTGCCAGAACACGCCCAGCATCGAAAGGCGGACCTTCACGACATCGTCCAGCCCGCGGAACGCGATTTGCGCAACCGAGGTCAGGATCCAGAGAATCCCGGAAAAGACGTGAAATCCATGCAGGCCGACCAGCAACCAGTACGAACTGAGCCAGCCGCTGGCCTGCGGCACGCCGCCCTTGCCGGCCTGCGTGATGAAGTCCTTCACTTCAAAGAACAGGAAACCCGCGCCGAGCAAGGCACAAACCAGAAGCCAGGCGATGACTTTACCGCGGCCGTGTTCGTACTTCACGGCCAGCGAAACCCCGCCATAGGCGACGCCGCCAAACAGCAGGAACCCGGTCTGGATCGCCACGCTCTTGATGTCGAAAAGGTCGCTGGGGCCCGGTCCGCCCGCTATGCCGATGGGATCGAGGTACGAGGCATAGCTTGCGAACAGGATCCCGAAAATGATGAGATCGCTCATCAGGAAGACCCAGAAGCCGAACACCGTGCTTTCGGCCTGCTCGTGCGCTTCGGCGTGCCCGTCACCCAGGTTGAGGCCGGGATAAAGCTTGTTCTCACTCATCCGGCAAACTCCGAAATGTCGGGAACGCCTCTATTCCGCTCGCTTTCCTCCTCGGCACGCGTGATCGGGGCGAGGGTGGTTGCCAGATGGCGGAAACGCTGATCGGTTTCGCGCACCTCGGCAGCGGAGATGACTTTGGGTTCGATCACGCGCATGCCGCGAAGGGCAAGGACGCCGGGGATGGCAAGAAAACTCAGGATCACGAGCCACCAGATATGCCATATCGCCGCAAAGCCGAGGGCGAAGGCAGCGCCTGCAATCAGCAGGCCATGCGCGGTGTTCGCGGGCATTTCGATGTCGCAATATTGCTGGGGCGCCTTCCACGGGTCGCCCGCGCGCTTACGCTCGCCCCAGTCGTCTCGCGCCGCGACGTAGGGGATGCGCGGGAACGTCCATTCGGGGACGGGGGCAGGCGTCGACCATTCCAGCGTCGATCCGTTCCAGGGATCTCCGCCCGGCACGGCCAGCGCCATACGGTTGCGATAGCTGGTGAAGAACGTCCAGAACAGGCTGGTAAGCGCGCACAGCATCAGCACCGCGCCGAAGGCGGCAATATACATCCACGGCATGAAATCGGGGTTCTGGAACGTAGGGGAACGGCGCGGCATTCCCATCAGCCCCAGTACGTAGAGCGGCAGGAACGTGAACACGAAACCGCCCACGAACAGGAAGGCCGTACGCCGTCCCCAGGTTTCATCGAGCCGAAAGCCGAAGGCCTTGGGAAACCAGTAATGGATGCCCGCAAGCATCCCGTAGAGCACGCCCGGGATGATCACGTTGTGGAAGTGCGCGACCAGGAACGTCGTATTGTGAACCTGGTAATCGATGGACGGATTGGCGAGAATGATGCCCGACAGTCCGCCGATCACGAACAGCAGGAAAAAGCCCGTCAGGTAGACGATCGGCGCAGTGATCCGCACGCGGCCGCGCCACATCGTCGCCATCCAGTCGTAGATCTTCACGCCGGTCGGGATGCCGATGATCATCGTGGCAATGCCGAAGGCGATGTTGACCCCGGCGCTCTGCCCCATGGTGAAGAAGTGGTGCAGCCAGACGGTGAAGCTGATCACCGCGATGCTCATGCTGGCGATTACCAGCGAGGTGTAGCCGTAGAGCCGTTTGCCCGAATAAGTCGAACTGATTTCCGAAAACACGCCAAAGGCCGGCAGGACCAGGATGTAGACTTCCGGGTGGCCGAACATCCAGAAGATGTTGGCGTAATTCATCATGTTGCCGCCAGCAGCGTTGGTGAAGAAGTGGAAACCGGCATAGCGGTCCAGCATCAGCATCCCGCTCGACACCGTCAGCGCGGGCATGGCGTAGATCAGCATGATGGCAACGCACAGGCTCGTCCAGCAGAACAGCGGCATGCGCATGAAATGCATGCCCGGTGCGCGTTCCTTGAAGATGGTGACGGCGAAATTCATGCCCGTCAGCGTCGAGCCCATGCCCGATATCAGGATCGCCCAAAGCCAGTAATCGACCCCTTCGCCGGGGCTGAAATCGATGCCGGTATAGGGCGGATACATCGTCCACCCACCCGTGCCGAACTGGCCGATCAGCAGCGAGATCATGACCAGTCCCGCGCCCGCCGCGGTCAGGCCCAGGCTGACCTGGTTCAGGACTGGAAAGGCCATGTCGCGCGCGCCCAGTTGCTGCGGCAGCACGAAGTTGATGAGGCCGATCAACAGCGGCATTGCCACGAAAAAGATCATGATCGTGCCGTGCGTACTGAACAGCTGGGCAAAGTGGTCGGGCGCGACCAGGCCGACCTTGTGCTCCTGCGTCAGGGTGCCCAGCGCGGTCGCCTGTTGGGCGCGGATGACGAAACCTTCGATCACGCCGCGCGCCAGCATGACGAGGCCCAGCACGATATACATGATGCCGATCTTCTTCGCGTCCGGCGATGTCAGCCAGTTGCGATAGAGCGGCCCCCACCAGCGCATGTAAGTCAGCAGGGCCAGCGTCGCGATAGCGCCCAGCACGAGCACGCTGGCCGCGCCCGCACCGATTATCGTGCTGCTGTTCACGTCCCGCAAAAGATCGGTGTAGGGCGTGACGTTCCAGTTCAGGTTGCCGAAGATGGGGCTGGTATCCTGGCTCACTTTTCGCCCCCTCCGGTTCCCTCGGCGGGCAAACCGGTGCCGCCCCAGTCCGCGTGCCGCTTACCGTCGCCGCGCCCGTGATACTTGGCCACGATCTGATCGAATATGCCTTGCCGGCCCAATGTCATCATGACCGGCTGAGCGTTTCTTTCCAGCCCCAGTTCCTCACGCGCGTCGGCCAGTGCGGACTGTCGGCGCAGGATTGCGTAAGTCGCCTCGTCCAGCGTCAACTCGCTCGACCCGCCTGCAGCCCAAGCCGCATAATCGGCAGGCTCCAAAGCGCGAACGGTGAATTTCTGCAGGCCGAACCCATCGCCGTTGAACTGCGTATTCTCTCCCTCGGCGACACCCGTGCGGCTGGCGGAGAAATTCAGTTTCGTCGTCATGCCGGGCATCGCGTAAATCTGGCCGGTGAGCGATGAAATTAGCAGGCTCTGCATCACCGTGTCGGTCGTCAGTGTCAGTTCGACCGGGCGTCCGACCGGAACGGCCAGTTCGTTGACCGTGGCGATGCCTTCTTCGGGATAGATGAAGACCCATTTCCAATCGAGCCCGATCACCTGCACCTGCAAGGGGTCGGGCCCTTGCGCGCGATAGGGATCGAGCTTTTCGGTCGAATACCAGAGCCAGCTTGCCAGCACGAGGACGACCACCACCGGCACGCCCCAAAGGGCCCATTCGAGCGCCTTTGAAAATTCCCATTCGGGCGTGTAGTCGCCCTTCGGCTTCGCATAGCGATAGCGCCACAGGATGAAGGGCACGCCGATCAGCACGGGCAGGATCACCACCATGGTGATCCCAACCACGCGTAGAAGGTGGGAGAATTGCTCCTCCGCTACCGGGCCCATCGGCTGCAGGAAGCTTTGTTCCATGCCGGACGACGCATGCGCCGCGCCGGCCGTCATCATGGCAAGGCACAGGCCTGCAACGATCCTGCCGGGATGAAAAGAGCCCACTATCAAAGTCCTAAGCAGAGGCGGTGATCGATCGGGCCAGCGCCCTCGATCCCGCATCCCGGGAGGCCCCGGCCACTTAGCTGGCTGCGGGGGTTGCTGCCGAACCGGAAAGCTTGCTCTCGATCCGGGTTGCCGCTTCTTGCAGGCCTTCCATATCATTGGCGGTCAGCGCATCGCGTGCGGATGCGACGTCTTCGGAAAGACCGGCGCGCATGTCTTCGGGGAATTCGACGATGTTGTCGTTGATCACCCGGTCGAGGTCTTCGAGCGCGACCGCTGCTTCCGAAGACGCGAGATCGCCCGAGGCAAGCCGGAGGGCAAGTTCCTTCGCTTCGGCCTGTGCCTGACCTTGCGTAACGGGGCCGACTTCGACGCCGGGCTGATCGCTCATCGATGCGTCCGTTTCTCCCTGATCCTGCGCGGTGGGATCGCCGCAGGCGGCCAGCGAAAGAGCAAGCATCAGCGGCACGGCAATCGTGGCAGGTCGTAGGTTCCGAAACATTTTCATCATTTCCTCAGCTTGCGGACCGATGCCGCCTTCAGTTTTCAGCAAGGTTAGCGACGGGACAATTCATCGCAAGAAATTGTTCCGCAGCAGATCGACGACTTCGCGGGTGCGCCCATCGAGGACCGCCTTTATTCCGAACATCGCGGTCGAGGCAACCTGCGACGCCTCGATCTTGGGCGGCATCACCAGTTCCATCTGGTTGACCTTCACTTCCAGCAGTGCCGGGCCATCGTGCCGAAGCCAGCCGTCCATCGCCGCCTCTAGGTCGTTGGCGTTGGCGACATGCCAGCCCGCGATGCCGCACGCTTCGGCAAGCTTTGCGAATTCGGGATTGTGCATCCCGGTGAAGTGATCGACGAGACCTTCGACACGCTGCTCCATTTCGACGAAGCCGAGCGTGTCGTTGCGGAACACGACCAGTTTCAGCGGAATTTTTTCCTGCACCAGCGTCAGCAGGTCGCCCATCAACATGGTCAAACCGCCATCGCCGCACATGGCGATGACCTGGCGATCGGGATAGGCCAGCTTTGCGCCCATCGCCTGCGGGAAACCGTTTGCCATCGTGCCGTGCAACAGACTGTTGAGGAAGCGCCGCTTGCCGTTGGCCTTCAGGTGCCGAAGCATCCAGACCATGGCAGTGCCGACATCCGACACGAAGATGGCATCGCTGTCCGCTTTGTCGTCCAGCATGTTGGCGACGAACTGCGGGTGGATCAGTTCGGGATCGCTTTCCTTGCCCTGCTTCTGATAGCCTTCGAGGTCTTCCTGCCACTGTTTCTGGTGCGTCTTGAGATGCTCGTCGCTCGACTTTGCGGCGACCAGATCAAGCAGGGCGGCCATCGTCGTCTTCGCATCGCCGACCAGGCCCAGGTGGATGGCCGAGCGCCTGCCAAGGTGCGTGGGATCGATGTCGATCTGCGCGATCTTCTTCGATTCCGGATAGTACTGCGTATAGGCAAAGTCGCAGCCCAGCGTGATGACCAGGTTCGCTTCCTCCAGCGCCTCTACCCCGGCCTTGTTGCCGAGGATGCCGTTGACGCCGACGTTGAACGGATTGTCAGGCTCCAGGAATTCCTTCGCACGCGTGGTGTGCACCATCGGTGCTTTCACCTTGTCGCAAAAGGCGATGATTTCCGCGCGGGCGTCACGCGCCCCGATACCGGCATAGACGGACACCTTGTCCGCCGCATCGACCAACGCGGCCAGTTCGGCCATTTCCGCATCGCTCGGCCGGCAGACGGGCTGCGGGCGATAGACCTGCCAGTCCATCGCATCGTCGTCCGTTTCGGTGAACATGTCGCCGTTGACGATGACCACCGCAACGCCGCGCTTGGTAAGGGCGGCCTGCGCCGCCTTCGTCACGATCCGGCGGGCCTGCGAGGGGTGGGAGATGTATTCGCAGAAGTGCGAATGTTGTTCGTAGATCTTCTTCTGGTCCACTTCCTGCGGAAAGTTGAACCCGCTTTCCGTGCGGGCGACGTCGGACGCGATGAGCAGGACCGGCGCACCGTTGCGGTGGCTTTCGTAAATCCCGTTGACGAAGTGCAGTGAGCCGGGTCCGCATGTCCCGGCGCAAACGGACAGTTCGCCCGTCATATAGGATTCCCCGCCTGCGGCGAAGGCCCCGGCCTCTTCATGGCGCACACCGACCCAGCGCAAATCGCTTTTCGCCACCGCGTTGGTGAAGTGGTTGATCGTGTCGCCGGGAATTCCGTAGACACGCTTCGCGCCTGCCTTCTGCAGGGCATCCACCACGATTTGCGCCACGGTTTTCGACATAGAAATTCCCTTATCTTGAACGGCAGGCCTGGCTGCCACGGGTAGACTGCGGACGGTTCAGCCGGTTCGTCGGGCGACGATTGCCCCATCCTTCAGCGCTAAAGTCGTTCCTCGCGGGAGAGGTTCCCAGCCATCGGGGTTTAACGGCACAGACGCGAATAGGTGAAGCGGGCCGGAGATCTCCCCGATGCCGGCGCCCCGCGAATTCCAGCTGCTTCCGCAGTCCGAATGGTCGAAAGACCGGATGTTAAGACCGGGCTCACGCCGTTCGCTAAGGCCCGTCGGCGTTTCGAAGCGGCGCCTGTCGGCGTGGACGAACAGGTATTCGCCATCGAAGAACAGGAAATTGGCACTTCCCAATTCGCGCATATCGTCCGCGAACCGGGTGAAGACCGCGAACCGCGTGTCGATATCGGTTTCGGCCACGCTCAGGCGATCGAGCAGGAGCAGGAAAGCGAGTTCGGAATCGGTGTCGCCTATTCTTGTCGCGATAAGGGCGCGCGTGTCGGCGCGATCTTCGATGCCGGGCAATTCGCCATTGTGCGCAAAGGCGTTGCGCCTGCCGCTTACGACCCTGTCGAAAGGATGCGTGTTCGCCAGTTCCGGTTCACCCGCTGTTGCGCGCCGGACATGAGCCATCAGTTGCTTGCACGGGCGTTCGTTGCGCACGACCATGCGGGACAGTTCGCTGGTCGCCGCAGGGTCCGGTTCGCGGAAAAGGTAGGCGTCACGATCCTGCGCGAAAAGGATGCCCCAGCCATCACGATTGCGATGCTTCTCGCCGCCCTCTGCGGCAAACAGGTCGAGTTCGTAGCGGACCGTGTGCGGGGCCGACGCACTCATGGCAAAAAGTTCACACAAACAATCGACCTTCCGGAATTAGCCGGCAACAATCCGGTTTGGTCTGAAACCAATTTACGTAAAACTCAAGCAGAAAAATCCCCACACCCGATGGCCCTTGCAGGCGGCGAAGACGGGCAATAACCCTTGGTATTGCATAATTTTCAGACAGCGCGAATCGATCCGTCGCTGAAAGGAGTAGGACTATCTTGGGCAATCCGGCTGATGACATGGGCGCGCCGATAGAGCTTGGCGTGGATGCGAGCGATGTCGCGAGGGCGATCTTCTGGGCCAGCCAGACGATGTCGGTGGCCGGACGAGATGGGACGATTACGCTGACCCTGGCCAAGTGGCTGCCCGCCTATCACGCGCCGCGCGGGGCCATCGACCGGCTGGCCGGACTTGAGTTCAGGGCCGACGGAAAGATCTGCCGGTGGCAGCGCGATCCGGAAAATCCCTATTGCTTCGTCGTCGAACTGCCCGACGGTGCCCAGCGCCTGCAGATCACGCATCAATCGCTCTCTCCCACGCAGGGCAATCAGGGCCGCATCATGGTCAGCGACGAGATCGTGCGATTTCATTGGGAAGAATGCCTGCTCTATCCCGCCGACGCGCCGATCGACGATATCCTGATCGAGCCTTCGCTGAGATTGCCGGAGGGCTGGGACTGGGCCTGTGCGATGGCGACGGGCGGGCAGGCACGGACGGGGCCGGACAATTCGATGCTGCGGTTCCCGCCGGTGGATGTGCGTACCTTGGTGGATTCGCCGGTCCTTGCCGGGATGCATGCCCACCGCGAAAAGCTGGACGAGGATATCGAACTGCTGATCGTCGCCGACCGCGCGGACCAGTTGCCGCAAGGGACCGACGAGCTGGCCTGCCACCAACGCCTCATCGCCGAAGCCGACGCCCTTTTTGAACGACGGCCGTTCGGCAGGTATTACTTCCTCATGGCCTGTTCCGACTATGTCGGGAACATGGGGCTGGAGCATGAAAGCTGCAGCGAAGAGGGCGTGCGCGCCACCTATTTCAGCAACTGGCAAAGCTCGACGACAGAGCGCGACCTTTTGCCGCACGAATATGTCCACGCCTGGGTGGGCAAGTACCGCGTGCCGGCGGGCAACTACCAATCCGATTTCAGCCACATGAGCAACGAGCTCATGTGGGTCTACGAAGGGCTGACGCAGTATTACGGCCATGTGCTGGCCGCCCGGTGCGGGCTGATTTCGCCGGACCTGACCCGCGAGGCGTTCGCCCTGATCTTTGCCACGTACGACAATCGCCCGGGTCGCACATGGCGCCCGCTGGCGGATACCGACAACGACCCGATCTTCACGGCGCGCGAAGTGCAGCCCTGGCAGAGCTGGCAAAGGTCGGAGGACTACTACTCCGAAGGGCTGCTTATCTGGCTGGAGGTGGACACGATCATCCGCAAGGGCTCGGGCGGCGAACGCTCGCTGGACGACCTGATGCGCACCTTCTTCGCGCCGAAGGAAGAGAATTCCGGCAAGGAACGTATGAAGCCAGCGCCCTATCGGCGGGAAGAACTCGTTGCCGCGCTGAACGACCTGCACGATCATGACTGGGCCGCGTTCTTCGCATCCCGCGTGGATGGCATCGCGCCCCACGCACCTTATTCGGGGATCGAGAATGGCGGCTATCGGCTTGTCTGGACCGATCGCCCATCCGGCTGGCTATCCGACGATCAGATCCATCATTCCTACTTCGATTTCTCCTACTCGATCGGCGTCAAGATGGGCCTGGGAGCAAGAGTGCTCGATGTCTTGTGGGACGGACCCGCCTTTCAGGCCGGGATGGTCAAAGGCATGGAGATCCTTTCGGTTGGCGGGGTCGTCTATTCGCACGCTGCCATGCAGGACGAACTTGACCGCTGCGCCGACGGGGGCGGGCGCGTGGAGCTGGTCGTGAAACGCCTCGACACCGTCAAGACGCTCACCATCGAGTGTCCGACGGGGCAGCGTTATCCCACGCTTGAGGCAATCGGCGGCGAACCGCGCCTGCTCGACGCGATCCTGGCATCGCGGGCCGGGTAAACCTTTCGGGTTGATCCAGCTGGCCCGTGCGCGGCCGTCGGCGGGTGTAGCTACCCCGCCGCGCCATCACCCCACGGGCCGGAACGTATCGGGATCCGCCATGCGCCAGTATTCGGCGAAAGCGGTATTGTCCGGCTCGTGCAGCAACTGGCCCGGTGCCAGTTCATGGACGACCTGCGACCACGGGATCATTTCGGCATTGTTCTTCCACTGGCGCAAGTGGCGCGGCGTGAAATCGTCGGGGCTCTCAAGACCGCAGGCCACGACGATGTCGTGAAGGCTATCCAGCGTCTTCGACTGGAAATTGGCGACGCGCTGGGCCTTGTCCTCGATCACCAGGCCGCGCTGCCGCGCCGGGGAACTGGTTGCGACGCCGGTGGGGCAGGTCCCCGTGTGGCACCGAAGCGACTGGACGCAGCCCAGCGAGAACATGAACGCACGCGCCGCATTGCACCAGTTCGCGCCCAGCGCCGCGTTCATCGCGATGGACGAACCGGAGAAGACCTTCTCCGATGCGGCAAGCTTGATCTTGTCCTTCAGGCCCGTGCCGATCAGCGCGTTGTTGACATAGTACAGCCCGATGCGAAGCGGCAGGCCGACGTGGTCCGACAGTTCCAGCGGAGCCGCGCCAGTGCCGCCGCCGCCGCCATCGACGACAATGAAGTCGAGCGTGATGCCGCTGTCGAGCATGGCCTTGCAGATCGCGAAGATTTCGTGCGGCATGCCGACGCACAGCTTGATGCCAACCGGCTTCCCGCCCGAGAGTTCGCGCATCTTGGCGGCAAATTCCAGCATCTCGCGCGGGGTTGAAAACGCAGAGTGTCCGGGCGGCGAGAGGCAATCCTGGTGCGCGGGCACTTGCCGTGTATTGGCGATTTCCTCTGTCACCTTGGCTGCGGGCAGCAACCCGCCATGGCCCGGCTTTGCCCCTTGGCTCAGCTTGATTTCGGTCATCTTGACCTGTTCGTGCTGCGATTTCTCGCGAAAGGCATCAGGGTCGAAATTGCCGTCCTTGTCCCGCGCGCCGAAATAGCCCGAGCCAAGTTCCCATACGATGTCGCCGCCGTGTTTCAGGTGATAGGGGGAAAGCCCACCTTCGCCGGTGTCGTGATAAAAACCACCGATCTTCGCACCCATGTTCAGCGCCTCGATCGCGTGATTGCCAAGCGCGCCGAAGCTCATCGCACTGATATTGAGCCGGGCTGCGTCGTAGGGTTTGCTGCACTGATCGGTTCCCACTTTTACCCGCGTGCGTTTTGCCGCCTTGGGGTTGGGATTGATCGAATGGCAGAGCGCCTCGTACTCTTCGGAATAGACGTCCAACTCGGTGCCGAAGGGGTGGGCGTCCTCTTGGTTCTTGGCGCGTGCGTAAACGAGCGAGCGGGACACCCGGTCATAGGGCCGCCCTTCGAGCGGGCCTTCCACGATATAGCTGCGCAGGAACGGGCGAAGATCCTCGAACAGCCAGCGAAAGCGTGCGGTCAGCGGGTAGTTGCGCCGCAACGAATGGGTCGTCTGCACCATGTCATAAAGGGCGATCAGCAGCAGTGGCCCGACGATGACAAGGCCCCAGAAGAACGCGCTGTGTACCAGTAGGCCCAGCGCGAGAAGGGCGATGAGCAGGATAAAAGGTATCCAGAAGCCGAGATTTCGCTGAAGCCCGTGGTCTGCGAAAAGCCCTCTTCCGATCATGTCGTTACCTTCATCCTTGTTAGTCCGAGCGTTAACTAGCTGCTATTGGCCGGAAATAGAAGCCGGATGAGATTTTGGCCTGCGAAGCCATGTTCTGGCGGGTAAAAACCATCTGCTCCCCAAGACGGAACCGTTCTGATGACAGGAGCAATAAGGACAAGGGCCTAGCCTGTCATAGACCCCCGATTCGTTCGCGAGGACTAATCGAGGCCCTTCGGCAAGAGAAAGGACATGGCGATGGGCAGGCGCTGCCAGCAGCGGTGGGAAATTCGGGTGGCGGGTTGCTACCGCTCACCGGCGGGTGCCGACATGTTCGTATCGGTAACCGACATTTCGCAGCTGGGCTGTCGGGTCGCGAATCCTTCGCGTAACCTGTTCATCGGCGACAGGGTCACGATGTTCGTCGACGGGCTGGACCCGCACGAAGCCGAAGTGCGCTGGCTCGATCGCGGGGTCGAGGCCGGTTTCCGTTTTATGGAACCGGTCGACGATGAGCAGCTGCACCTGCTGGTCGCCCATTGCGCGGGCCGCGCGAAACTCGCCCCGCCGCAATGGCGGGACGATGCAGAGTGCGAGCGCGCCCCTTAACCGATCAGCGGATCGGGCAGTCCGGGTTCAGGCGGAAGTTGAGGTAATTGTCGACCGAGCGCATGAGATCGTCGAACTCATGCTCGAAAAAGTGGTTCGCGCGCGGAATCTCGTCGTGGTGGATCGTGATGTGCTTTTGCGTGCGAAGCTTGTCGACCAGCTTCTGTACGGCGCCGGGCGTGACGACCGTGTCGGCCGCACCCTGGATGATGATGCCCGAAGCGGGGCAGGGCGCCAGGAACGAGAAATCGTACATGTTTGCCGGCGGCGCGATCGAGATGAAGCCGCGAATTTCAGGACGGCGCATCAGGAGCTGCATCCCGATCAGCGCACCGAAGCTGACGCCCGCGACCCAGGTGACTTGCGCCTCAGGGTGGACGGTCTGAACCCAGTCGAGCGCCGCCGCGGCATCGGACAGTTCGCCGATACCGTTGTCGAAGCTGCCCTGACTGCGGCCGACGCCGCGGAAATTGAAGCGCAGAACGGCAAAGCCGCGCGCCGCGAAATCCTTGAACAGCGCCTGCGTGATACGTTCGTTCATCGTACCGCCGCCCTGGGGGTGCGGATGCAGGATCAGCGCCAGCGGTGCACGCGGGCGCGGAGCGGGATGGAAGCGGCCTTCAAGGCGACCTTCGGGACCGGGAAAAATGACGGAGGGCATGGAACCTCGTGAATTCGGGGCGATCTCCGGCACGCAGGAAAGGGCCGGAAGTGACAATTCGATGGTGCCTATATAGAAATCGCGGGCGTATTGACAATCTTGGTGACAATCACACCCGAAATAGACGTCGCCCTGTACGATCCCGGAGCAGTTTTTTCAGCAATGAAGCGCATTTATCTCGACCACGCGGCCACCGCACCGATCCTGCCGGAAGCGCGCGAGGCGATGTTGGCGGGCCTCGCGCTCGATGCCAATCCGTCGAGCCCGCATGCGGCGGGCCGCGCGGCGCGCCGTGCGCTCGAAAATGCGCGAGAGCGGGTCAAGGCAACGCTTGGCTGGTCCGGAGAGGTCATCTTCACCAGCGGGGCGAGCGAAGCGCTGATGCTGGCACTGACCCGCACGCATGCCCTGCGCCGTGCGGTTTCGGCGGTAGAGCACGAGGCCGTGACACGCCATGCCACGGGCGCGCGGGTGCTTGGCGTCGATCCGCGCGGGCTGATCGATGCCGATGCGCTGGGCGATGTGTCCGACACGCTTGTCGCCGTGCAGCAGGTGAACAACGAAACCGGCGTGATCCAGCCGCTGGGCTCCATCGCCGATGCGGTGCGTGCCTCTGGCGGCCTGCTCCTGGCCGACTGTGCACAGAGCGCGGGGAAGATCGCGTTGCCCGATTGCGACATGGCCGCGATCAGTGCGCACAAATTCGGTGGTCCGCCGGGAATCGGTGCCTTGCTGGTGCGGGATTTCGCACTTCTGGCCCCGACCGGCGGGCAGGAACGCGGCTATCGCGGCGGGACAGAGAACGTGGCTGGCGCGATGGCGATGGCCGCTGCGCTGGAGGCGGGAAACGCCTGGATGGGCGAGGCGCTGCGCCTGCGGGCAAAGCTGGAGGATGCCGTGATCGACGCAGGCGGACAGGTGATCGCGGCGGACAGCCCGCGCATCGCGACGATCGGGTCCATTCGTATTCCGGGCCTAGGATCGGCGGTTCAGCTCATCCGGCTGGACGGGGCAGGGATCGCGGTTTCGGCCGGAAGCGCCTGTTCGTCAGGCTCGCTCAAGGCAAGCCGCGTGCTGACGGCCATGGGCATGGACGAGAAAGCGGCCAGCGAAGTCATCCGCGTCTCGATCGGCCCCGATACGACGGAGGCACATATCGATGCCTTCCTGGAAGTCTGGACGAAGCTCGCCGCGCAAGTACGGACCAGCGCATGATCTATCTCGATTACCAGGCGACGACCCCGCTCGCTCCCGAAGCGCGCGATGCCATGATGCGCTGGCTCGACGGGCCGGACGGCACGGGTTTCGGCAATCCGCATAGCCCGCACCGGCTGGGCCGACAGGCGGCTGCCGCCGTCGATCTTGCGCGTGAACGCGTGGGCGCGCTGTTCCCACCGGGCGGGAAAGTCTTTTTCACCGGATCGGCGACCGAGGCGCTCAACACGGTCATTCGCGGGTGTGAGCCGGTAAGGGAAGGGGCGGGCATCGCCGTATCCGCCATCGAACATGCTGCCGTGTGGGACACCGCTCGCGCGCTTCCCAACGCCTTTCACGAGATACCTGTCGATCACGCGGGGCTGGTCGAACCCGAAGGCTCCTTGCCGGACGGCGTCGGCCTTGTCGCCGTCATGCAGGTCAATAACGAGATTGGTACGATCCAGCCGGTTGCCGAACTGGCCCGCGCGGCAAAGGCAGCAGGCGCTCTTTTTGTTTGCGATGCGGTGCAGGCGGCGGGGCGCATCCCTATCGCCCATGCAGACGCGATCGCGGTTTCCGCGCACAAGCTGCACGGGCCCAAGGGCATTGGTGCGCTTTGGCTGCGCGATGGGGTCGAGGTGGCGCCGCTGATCACTGGTGGGGGGCAGGAAGGCGGTTTGCGGTCGGGCACGCTCAGCCCCGCCCTATGCGCCGGGTTCGGCGCGGCGGCAAAACTCGCGAAAGAGCGCATGCAGGCCGATGCCGAACATATCGAGGCGCTCTGGCAGCGCGCGATGCAAGTGTTCGACGGCTGGACCCTGAACGGTAGTGCCGATGCGCGGTGGCATGGCAACCTGAACCTGCGGCGCGATGGGCTCGACGTTGCAAGACTAATGTCCGATGTCCGAAACGTCGCTTTTTCGGCAGGTTCCGCTTGCGCTTCCGGCTCTGGAAAGCCGAGCCGGGTCTTGCAGGCGATCGGATTGAGTGACAAACATGTTAAAAATTCGATCCGGCTGGGTTTCGGACGCTACACGGGAATGGATGACCTCGAAGAGGCGGCAGCATCAATCAACGCTGCAGCAACTGCGCAGGGAATTTGAACGCATGGTTCGGATCAATTTCACAACGGCAGAGGGCGAGAAGGTCGCCGCCGACGGCTCTGCGGGCGAGAGCCTGCTGACGGTCGCCCAGGTCGCGGGCATGCCGCTCGAAGGGACGTGCGAGGGCCAGATGGCCTGTTCGACCTGTCACGTGGTGGTCGCGCCCGATTGGTTCGGCAACCTCAAGCCCGCAACCGAGGACGAAGAAGACATGCTCGACCTCGCCGCAGGGGTGCAGGGGACGAGCAGGCTGGCTTGCCAGATCCTCCTTGACGAAACGCTTGACGGGCTGGAAGTCGCGATCCCCGCGCACGTTCACAACGTGCAGCGTTGACCTGCCGGGCGGACGTTTTTTCTTTATAATGTGAGATTGTTTTCACCGCTCACGCGCGTGATTAACTAAAATTGTCATGAGATCGGGGCTGTCGCTAGACGCTGCGACGGGCGCCTCCATCTTAAGATTCCTGCCGCTTGGGCTGGTTAACCGTCCGTTGAGAGCTGGTTCTGCGCCCGTTTGGTCGCCAGATTTCATTAACCAATCTGCGCAAGCATAAGCCGCAAGCATTCCTTGATCGCCTCCGGGCGAAAAGAGGAGCATGTTCAATGCGCCCTCTTGCAACGGTTCGAAAACCCTCGGCATTCTTGCCGCAGGTGCCGCCGTTCTGGCTCTCGCCACCCCTGGCGAGGCAGAGGCGCGTTCGGCCGGTTCCGCGATTATTGCCACCGCCGTCGCCAACGTTTCGCACGCGACCGGGTGTAACCGCTTTGCCGCCGCCAGCTATACGACGGCGCAAACAGCGGGCACCGCCGCACTGATCAGCCGCCCGCGCAAGCGTGCGATGACCGCGCTTGAAAAGATGCGCATGCAGCAGGCAAACCCGCAGCCCGCGGTGATGACCGGTAGCGTGACCCCGCGTCCGACCTACATGCCCGCGATCGCCATGCGTGCAAGCGGCATGGCCGCCCCCCAGAACGCCGCCGCGGCCAAGCCGGTTCCTGCTGCGGAATTCGGGATCAGCTGCGCGACGACTTTCGACGCCGCACGTCCCGGCATCGGTCGCAAGAGCTTCGATTTTCTCGAAAGCCGCATCCTGCCGATTTCCACCACGTCGTTCGACGCGGACTGGAACCGGGTGGCGGGCAAGGGTGTCGCCGCCGCATCGCTCGTTGCCGCAGACAGCGGTGCGGGTTCGATGGAAGACCGGATCGCGGGCGTGAACCGCTGGGTCAACCGCAAGGTCGCCTACGTTTCGGATGCCAAGCTTTACGGCAAGGCCGATTACTGGGCCAGCGCGCGTGAAACGCTGCGTGCCGGGAAGGGCGACTGCGAGGACTATGCCATCGCGAAGATGGAAATCCTTGCCGCCATGGGCGTGTCACGCGATGACATGTACCTGACGATTGCCCGCGACCTTGTCCGCCGCGACGATCACGCCGTCCTGATCGTAAAACTCAACGGTCGCGCCATCATGCTGGACAACGCCAGCGACGCGCTGCTCGATGGCGACCGGGCCAACGATTATCGCCCGATCATGTCGTTCAAGAAGAACGCCAGCTACCTTCACGGATATTGAGAACTGACCGCGTCGGTTTCGGCAGGGCTTACTTTTCGGTCAGGGCCGTATCGAGGCCACGCGTGATCGGCTTCAGCAGGTAGCGCAGGACGCTCTTGCGACCTGTGATAATCTCTACCTCGCAGATCATGCCCGGCATGATCGCCAGTCTCTGGCCGCCATGCGCGATATAGGCGCGATCGGTCTCGATCTGGGCGAGGTAAAAGCTTTCGCGCAGGTCCTCGTCATAGACGCTGTCCGCGCTGACTTGCCGGACTTTCCCGCGAAGACCGCCATAAATCGAGAAGTCGAACGCGGTCACCTTCACGTTGGCGGGATCGCCCACCTTGATGAAGGCGATGTCGGAGGGACGTATCTTCGCCTCTACCAGAAGCCTGTCGCCCGTAGGGACGACCTGCATGATCGTTTCGCCCGGTGACACGAAGCCCCCGACGGTCGAAACCTGCAAATCGTTGACGATACCGTCGACGGGGGCACGGAGCTCGTTGCGCGAAACGCGCGCTTCGGCGCCCTTTATCGACTGTTCGTTCACCGCGATGCGGGTCGCCAGTTCGCTGCGTTCGTTGAGAGCCTGTTGCTGAAAATCGAGCCGGGCACCCGACAGGTCCGCCTGGGCTTCGCTGACGGCGGCGCGGGCGCGTTGTACGCCCTGGCGCGCGGCGGCGAGGCGGCCCTGGATATCGACGACATCACGCTGGGCGGTGAGCAGTTCGGTCTGCGGAACGATGCCCTGCTTCGCCAGAGGGGCGAGCATGTTGACTTGCTGCTGCGCCAGCTTGAGATTGCTTTCCAGCGACTGTGCCGTGGCCTCGCCTTCGCGCAAGTCGCGGCGGCGTTGTTCTACCGCGGCGGACAGCGCCTGCTGGCGGCTGCGCGCGGCGGCCAGACGGACCTGTTGCAGGCGTTGTTCCTCTGCACAGACGCTGCCGGGTTGGCATCCTTCACCTTCGCCCGATGCTTCCTGCCGAAGCCGTTCGGAGCGGGCGGAGAGCCGATCGGTTTCCGTCAGGAGCTGGCCCAGCTGGCTTGCGCTTTCGCTGTCGTTCAGGCGGACCAGCAATTGCCCGCGCTTCACCTGTTCACCGTTCTGGACCAGGATTTCGTCGACAGTGGCCGGATCGGCGGCCTGCACGACCTGCACCTTGCTGTTCGGGATGACCTTGCCCTGGCCGCGGGTGATGTCATCAAGCGGCGCGAACGCGGCCCAGATGAGCAACAGGAAGATGCCGACCGCCGCTGCGACGATCAGCCTGCGGCTGGCATCGAGCCGTTCCCAGTGTGCCTTCATGTTGGAGATCATGCGCCTGGATCCGCGCTTTCCATATCAAGGTCGGTAACGAGACCGGGCTTGGCCAATGCGGCCGAGGCGGTCGGGGTTACCTCCGGCTTTTCAGCCGAATGTTCGTCCCCGTGCTTTGCCACCAATTGGCGATACTTGCCCGTCTTGGGCAGTTCGAGTCGCCAGCCCTTCGTCGTGTCCAGCCTTCCGCCGATGTCCATCTGGGCGTGGCGGTCCTTGACGTCCGGCGCGATGGTGAGGCCGTTTTCGTAGAGCCCGGTCGACGTGTCGAGACCTTCCTCGATCTCTGCCATCCGAACGCTCGGGATCGTTTCGCGCGCGCTGTACCGGGCGCTGAAAGCCTGAGAGCGGCCCAGCGAGCCGTTGAAGCGGTAGAAGATATGGCGGCCCAGTTGCCGCACCTTGCCCAGCGAATAGGCCCAGCGCGGGACCACATAATCGGCATGGTAGTGCGTTGCCGAACCCACGCTTTGTTCGACATGCCCGGCCAGCGCCGATCGCGCCACGCGGCCTGCCTGTGCCCATGCCCCTGCAGCGGGGCGACGGCCAAGCGATCCGTCGCAGGTAAAGCTGAACTGGCAGACGCGCTGATCCGAACCTTGATAGACGACGCCGCAGACCGAGTTGGGGTAGGCGGGATGGCTGACGCGGTTGAGCACGACTTGCGCGACGGCGCGCTTGCCCTCTTCAGGTTCGAAACCGGCTTCATAATAGATCGCTTGCGTCAGGCAGCGTTCCGCATTGGCGGGAACCGCTGCAGGCTTGAACCCGCGCATTCTTTCAACCGGAAGATCGGAGAAGCGGATTTCGGCGTTGCGTTCGATCGCGTTGTCACCCTTGGCGACAAGTTCGCTCCGGCTACCTTCGGTCAGTGCCGCGACGGCGCGTTTTTGCGCAGCGACACGGTCTGTTTTCAACGGGACAGCCTTGGCCTCACCCGTCAGTCCGCCGGGCATGAAGGTCGTGCCGCCCAGGAAGAGCAGCGGCGCAGCAGCCAGGACGCCAAGCAGCACTACGCGAACGCCCAAGCGGCGCGGCGCGTTTGGCTCGGCAGGGCCGGGCTTAGCTGCGGGTGTCGATACCGGCACTTTTGATGACCTCGTCTTTCTGGCCGTCGGCAACGATCTGACCATCGCTCACGACTATGACTCTATTGCAAAGTGCAAATAGCGCGGGACGATGGGTCGCCACAATAAGCGTCTGCGTAGGTGTCAGGCTTTGTGACAGTGAGTCGATAAACAGTTTTTCGGTCTGCGAATCCATGGCGCCTGTCGGCTCGTCCATGAAAAGCAGCTGGCTCGGCGCAACAAAGGCACGCGCAAGGGCAAGGAAATTGCGCTGCCCGCCCGAAAGCGAACGACCGCCTTCACCAACCGCGCGGTCGAAACCGCCGGCATCGCGCGACAGGAAACGATCTGCCCCGACCTTGCGCAGCGCCTCGATCAGTTGCTGTTCGGTGGCCCGGCTTCCGGCAAGGGCAAGATTGTCCTTGATGGTGCCGGAAAACAGGCTGGAATCCTGTGCGACGAACCGGAAATTGCGGCGAATGTCGTGGGGGCGGTACTGGCGTGCGTCGATCCCGTCGATCAACACCGCACCCTCGTCGGGCTGAAACAGGCCGCAAATCACGCGGCCCAACGTCGACTTGCCCGCGGCAACGCGCCCGATGATCGCAATGCGCTCACCCGGACGGATGGTGAGATTGACGTCCTTCAGGGAAGGTACGCTCGACCCCGGATAGGCGAAATTCACGTTCTGAAGCCGGATGTTCGCGCTGCGCACCTGTGGGGGCAGGGCGCTGCTGCCCATCTTGCGCTCATCCTGGCCGTCCCAGAGATGTTCGATGGAATCGAGCGTCTCGCTCGCCTGTTTCCAGCGAGTGAGGAGGTAGGCAAGCTGCCCGGCAGGGGCGAGAGCGCGAGAGGCGAGCATGACGATGGCGATGATCGCGCCCATCGAAATGACGCCTGCATCGAACAGGTAATAGCCGCCGATCACCAGCGAGATGGTCGAAATCTGCTGAAACGTGGAGGCGGCACCGATAGCGGTTGCGTTCACTTCGCGCAGGCGTTTTTGCGAACGGCTGGCCATGTCGGAAATGCGGCGCCAACGGCCAAGCATCTCGCCTTCGCCCGCGATGCTTTTAAGAGTTTCCAGACCGGCGATGGATTCGACCAGCTGGGTCTGCTGCAGGCCGTAATCGGCCTGGGCGTCACGCGCGCTGTCAGTAATTTTCCGTTGAAGCCGAATGCCGAGCAGGATCATGCCGGTGATGATAACCAGCGGGATCAGGGCAAGCGGTCCAGCGATGATCGCAATGAAGCCAATGAAAATGAACAGGAAAAAGACGTCGACGAACAGGACGATCGTCGTCGATGCGAAGAAATCGCGAACGACGGCATATTCGCTGACCCGCGCGACGAGGTTGCCGGTGTGTCCGGTCTTTGACGCCAGGGGCATCGACATGACGCGCGAATAGATTTTCTGCGACAAGCTGATGTCGAGGTCGCGGCTGATCTCGTCGAGGACGTTCGTGCGCGCCTTGCGCAGCGCAAACTCCAGCGCGAACGCGATGAACACGCCGATGGCGAGGACCCACAGGCTTGCTGTCGCCTGGTTCGGGATCACGCGGTCGTAGACGTTCATCGTGAAGATCGGCAGCGCGACCGCAAGCAGGTTGATGATGACCGAAGCGGTTATGACCGGCCAGAATTCCCGGCGGCGGCGCGCGATTTCGGACCAGAACCAGTGGCTCCGGGCGCGTTGGTGCCAAGGCTGTCCCGCGTCGCGCAGGGTGGCCGGATCGCCTTCGACCGAAAGGATGGTGAAGGGGCCCGAAGCCTTGAAATCGCTTACGGGCCGCCAGGTGTCTTCAGTTTCGCCAGGATGCCAGGCAAGAACGTCGTCGCCTTCCCTGTCGAGCAGGACGGTGAGTTCTTGCGCTGCATTGCGCAGGATCATTGGGTAATAGGATTTCGCGACGGGCAGGCGCTTTGCCGAGCTTTCGTCGTAATTCAGTCCGAGCAGGGCGAGCGCAGGCTGTGCCTGGTGCCAGGGCAGCGTGCCATCAGCCGCAAAGGCCAGCGACGAGGCCAGCGTTGCCGGGGCGAAAGGCGTGTCGAAATGACGGGCAAGCCGGGCCAGGCAGACGATCAGAGGATCGACCTGCCTGGCCTGCTTTTCCCCGGCGGATTGCGGGGGCAATTCAAACTTCTCCGGCGCAGCGGAATTCATCGAAAACCTCGATCCCGGAAACTGCGCGCGGCAGTTCCCTTACTTCGGATATACGCGGCTCTCGCGTTCGGCCGGAATGTGCGGGCCGTAATCGAAACGCTCACGTTCATTTTCACCTGCACCATAGTGCGGCGGAACCGAAAGCGCTTCAAGGAAGCGATTGGTAGCTGCCAGAGTTTGGTACTGTGCGAAAATTTCCGAGAAACGGGCGGTCTCAAGACGGACCTGCACGTTATAACGGGTGTTCTGCGCGTCGAGCACGTCGAGCAGCGAACGGCGGCCGACGTTGAACTGGCTCTGATACGAATCCAGCAGGTTGTCGGTCACCGTGCTCTGCGTGGCGAGTTCGCCGACGATGCGGCGCTGCGTTTCAAGGCCGTTCCAGGCCATGCGAACGTCTTCTTCGGCTTCGCGTTCACGCGTGTGCAGGCGGAAGCGTGCCTCGCTCGAACGGCGGACCATTTCCTGGTACTTGGCATGGTTGATGCCGCCGTCGAAGATGTTCCAGCGCAGGTATGCGCGGGCCATCAGGTCGCTGGTATTGCCGCGGAAACCGTCGATGTCTTCACCCGTGCGGGCATAAGCTTCGACCCCGATGGTCGGGAGCAGGTCGCCCTTGGCGCTATCGGCCAGGGCACGCGCTGCATCGACGTCGGCCTTCGCCTCAAGGACGAGGGGGTTGCGCGTGCGGGCAAGTCCGATGGCGTCCGCTTCGCTCGACGGCAGCATGGCCGACAGGTCGGGCGGGGTCATCACGTTGTCGATCGACAGGCCGGTCAGCGACTGCAGGCGGATCTTCGCGTTCTGAAGCGTTTCGGCTGCCTCTGCCTCACGGATGAGAGCTGCCTGAAGGCGTTCTTCGGCCTGCTGACGATCGGCGATGGAGATCGAACCCTGCTCGACGCCCTGGTTCAGGCTGCCGACGAGTTCGCGATGGAACATGGTGTTGTCCATCGATGCCGCCATGACGCGCTGTTGAAGCATGACGTCGAGATACTGGCGTGCGATCTGAAGTCCGACGAATTCGGAGCGTTCAAGAACGCGCAGCGATGCACCATCGACGCGCGATGCCTGGCGGAGCAGTTCACCGCGGCGGCGGCCGAAGTCGATCACCGTCCAGTCGACGCGTACCTGAGCCTCCTTGGGGTAAAGCCAGTCGTCCGAAATGCCGAGCGAACGGCGCGTCGGGTTTTCCAGCTTGCGTGCACCAATGTTGCCCTCGATGTCGACGCGCGGAGCGTAGAGGCCCTGTGCCTGCTTGCGCTCGAACTGGATGGCTTCCTTGTTCATCTGCGCCTGGCTGATTTCCGGGTTGGAATCGACGCCGACGGCGACGGCTTCGCCAAGCGAGATCGGTGCACCCTGTGCAAGGGCAGTGCCGGACACCGAGGCGCTGAGAAGGCCCGCGGCGACGGCGGCGAACTTGAGATAGGTCTTCATGTCCGTCCCCCCTTACTGGACGTTGATTTCGACGCGGCGGTTCTGAAGCTCGCGGACACCGTCCGCGGTCGGAACGCGCAGGTTCGTTTCACCGAACGCGGAGCTCGAAATGGCCGAGTCCATGATCCCGCGCGAGGTGAGATAGGCATTGACCGCGTCGTTACGGCGACCGGCGAGGCCCATGTTGTAGCCGTCCGAACCCGAAGTGTCGGTATAGCCGCCAAGCTCGACCGAGACCGAGGCGCAGTCGGAGAGGCCGGCGATCGCACTGTCGAGCGTGTTGGCCGCCTCGGGCGTGATTTCGGACGAATCCCAGTCGAAGAACACGATGAAGCTGCCGGTGTTGCAGACGGCCGGCGGCGGCGGCGGGGGAGGCGGCGGCGGCGGAGCCGGCGGCATCATCCAGCGCATGTAGGCCGCATCGCACTTGCGGATCGAATCCGCGTCGCGAAGGTCGTTCTTCATGAAGCCGATCGCGATCGCACACTGCACTTTCGCTTCGGACGCCCACATGTAGCGGGTGTCGGTCGAATTGACGATGGCCGGATCGAGCGTCGCGGCAAGCGACGCATCGTAGCGCATCTCAAGCTCGGAGCGGAGCGTGTCGTCGTCCAGCGTTTGAAGGTCGACAGCTTCCTGCGCGAAGGCAGGCATGGATACGACCGTTGCCAGAACGGATGCGCCCGCCAGGACTTGCCAGGTTTTCATTTTTTAAGGCCCCCTATTACCTTAGGAACTTAATCAGGCTGCTGCGACTGCGAGGTGGGCGGCATCATCCGCACCATCCGGCAGTGCCGCCATCTGGAAGTGCTGCCCTGCAACCCCACTGTTCAGCAGCGCTTCCATGATCTCGGTTCCTACCGGAGCGGCGTGAGCCGATTCCGAAGCGTTGTCAACAACATGGTTCACCAGAGCAGAGATGTCGTCGGTAGCCGTGACTTCCTGCAATGCAACGCGCACCGCATCCATCGAACCGGTGTGCTGGACACCTTCCGAACCATCATCGGCAGGAACGCCGATGTTGAGCAGTGCGTCGAGTACAGCCGCGCTGACACCGCCGGCCGCCGCGTGATCCGCGCCGCCGAAGTCGGCACCCGCTTCCGACGACTGGCCGAGTTCGGCAGCTTCCATCTTCGGCGCGTCGTTTGCCGCTTCGAAAGTGGAGTGCGAAGCCGCGGCGGCATCGTCGGAGATGTGGTTGCTGTGTTCGGGCATTGCCTTGCTCGCGCTCTGTTCGGGCATGTTCGCCATGGGCGAGACATGTGACAGATCGAGGTCGACTGGAGTGATGGCGTTCACAGCCATGGCGAAATCGATGTCCGTTGGCTCGAAATTAACCATTTCCGGGCCATCGAAAAGCGGCGTCGTGTCGAGTGCGGTCGAAACCAGCAGGCCGGGCACGGCTGCGGCAAGCAGCGCGGCTTCGGCCTGGCGGGTCTGGCTGTCGCCCGGCTCGCCCTCGTAATCGGAGGACGTTGCGAAGCCCACGTCGGCCAGCAGGTGCTCCTCGCCGTCCATGACGAAGCTGCCTTCGCCGAACACGATCGCATCGCCGTCTGCCGTGCGATAGCCCTGGCTATCCGTGGTCAGCGAAATTTCGGTGATACCGAGATCCCCGACCGGGACAGCGTCGCCGTTGGCCATCCAAACGCCGAAGCCGTCAAGCTCGTCGCCGGACAGAACGCCGTCGTCATTGCCGTCGTATTGGACTGCAATCGCCGCAAGGTCGGTCACGCCGTCGCTGCCGAAGACGAACTCTTCCGCGCCGGTGACTTCGCCATCGCCGTTGGTGTCGTGGAACAGGATGCCGTCGTCGCCGGCAACCCAGGCCGTGGCGACAGTGCCTTGGCCGTAGTCGTAAGTCATGCCGCCTTCGAGGCCGGTCAGTTCGATGCCGTCACCGTCGAGGTCGAGCACGACGGGCGGAACGACTTCCGGGTTGACGAACAGGGTCTGGCTGAAGCTGTCGCCATCGCTGTCGGTGACGGTCACGTCGAGGTCGAGCGACAGCGATTCCGAATTCTCGGTCTCGCGGATGACGCCGATGTCGAGGATCTTCAGAACGTCGTTGTCGTTCGTGCGGCTGTTGTTGGCAGTCGTGTAGGACGCCGCTGCGGTATCGAATGCATCGAGATCGCCGTTGAACTCGTACGCACTGCCGCTCAGCCCTTCGGTCGAAGTGACAAGCTGCACACCCACGATCTGATAGTTATCGGGGATGCCTGGCAGGTTGATGTAGTCGTCCTGTTCGATGACGATCAGGGCCTGGTTGCCTGACACCGTCGGGTACGGCGAACCGGCCTGGTCGCCCGGTGTAAAGATGTCGACCGCATCGACGATGAGCGAGACCGTCTGGTAAGAGCCGGGGTTTGCCGGATCGGCAAGCTTCAGCACGACAACGACATCTTCACCGTTGTACTGGTCAAGCAGGAAGTAGGTGCCGATCGCCGTCGTCAGCGTGTTGTTCGCCCCCGGTACGTTGCCCGGATCGGTGTTATAGAACGTGAAGTCGAGCACTTCGCCCGGCTGCACTGCGTTGCCGTTCACACCGATGGCGGCGGACGAAATTGCGACATAGCCGGAAGTTCCGCCGAATTGCCCGTCGGATTGAACTGTGATGTTGTTGTAGATGCTCGTGAACTGCGCATAGAAGTCGGTGTCGAACTGGGCGTTGGCCACTTCGAACTGACCGGCGCCGTTGAACGGGTTCGTCGGGCTGTTGTAGAACGCGATCGTAGAGTCCGACTGGACAGTATCGATCGAGTAGCTCTGGATCGGAGCGTCCAGAACAACCGAATATTCACCATTCGCCTTGTCGAACGTGACCGTCGCGTAAGTCGAGACGTCGTTGTCACCGGTCTGCGGATCGTCCGGGTTCGGCGCGTAGCTGAAGTACACGTTGTACACTTCGGTATTCGCACTGGCCGAGATGAACTGGATACCATCGGCATAGACCGATTCGTCGATCAAGATCGCGCCGCCGCCGACGGTGCCGCTGAACGCGGTCAGGTCGATCTCGAAGTTTTCGATCGTGTCGTAGGTGTTGTATTCGTCGGCGCCGATCGAATATTCGAACGAGCCTGTGAACGTATTCGGAGCGTTGTCCGGATCCGTCCGGAATGCGGCGGTCTTGCTTTCGAAGACCGGGATATCGTCATCGAACGTGATCTGAAGCGTGCCGCCAGCGGTGTCGCCATCGTTGTCGGTGGCAGTAAAGTTGAGCGTCGCGGTGGCGTCATTCTCCGTATTGCTGCCGTCGTCGATGTGAAGGACGTTCTGCAGAAGCTGCACGGCGAAGTCGCCCGTATCTTCGTTCAGCGTGACCGAGAACAGGTTCGTGCCGATGCGGGTTGCATCGTCGCTGGTCGTGATCTCTGCGTAGAGCACACCGTTGGCGAAGTTGTAGGTGACGGTTTCCTGACCGATGGCGGCACTTTCGCCATCCATGTCATCGAAGAAACTGACATATCCGCCGTCGGCGCCGAAGCTGACGTCCAGGGTGCCTTCGAACAGAGTCTGGTCGCCATCCGAACCGCCGACATCATCGCCCGCAGCGTTGTCGTCTGCAGCGGCGGTGAGGCCGTCGTCATCCACGGTCGCGGTCGCGTTCGTGACCGAGGGGCCATCATCGAAGAAGGTGACCGCATCGCCGACCTGGACAGTGCCCTCGTCGGTATCGCCGTCGTTGTCGGTGATCGTGACCG
>NZ_SUNC01000003.1 GCF_007570835.1 Croceicoccus sediminis | reverse complement strand
GCCCCCGCCGCCCCCGCCGCCCCCGCCGCCCCCGCCGCCGCCGCCGGCAGCGGTCTGCAACACGGGCCCCTACATCGTGTTCTTCGATTGGGATTCGGCTGAGATCACCCCTGAGGCTGCAAGCATCCTCGACAGCGCCGTTGCGGCTTATGCCGATTGCGACAGCGTTCCGATCATGCTCGCAGGTTACACCGACCGTTCGGGTTCGGTGCAGTACAACATGGGTCTGTCCGAGCGTCGTAACGACTCGGTCCAGTCCTACCTCACGGCCCGCAGCATCCCGGCATCGGCCATCACGAGCGAAGCTTTCGGTGAAAGCAACCCGCGCGTGCCGACCGCCGACGGTGTTCGCGAACTCCAGAACCGCCGCGTGGAAATCACGTACGGTCCGGGTTCGGGCATGTAATCTTTCCGATCACTCGGAAACGAAACACAAGAAAGGGGTCGGCTCACGCCGGCCCCTTTTTTCGTTGGCTGAGCGCATCCGAACCGCTTGCCTGCACGGCGGAAGGCTGAAATGGCGGACGGCGTGAACAATGCGCGGACCACGACCGATTGGCGCAACTTGCGCCTGCTTGCGATCCTCAGCGCGCTGATCGGCTTCGCATCCATCTCGACAGACCTGTATCTGCCGGCGATGCCAGCCATGGCGCGCGCCCTGAACGCGGGGCTGGGCGCGACCGAATGGACCGTTTCAGGCTATCTGGTCGGCTTCTGCATCGGCCAATTGATCTGGGGTCCGTTGGGCGACCGCTATGGCAGGCGCATTCCGGTGGCCTGCGGCATCGGCCTATTCGTGATCGGTTCGGCGGCCTGCGCGCTGTCGCAATCGATCGAAGCGGTCATTGCCGCACGCTCGGTACAGGCGCTGGGCGCATCGGCGGGCGTGGTGCTTGGCCGCGCGATGATTCGCGATCTTTACACCGGCGCGCGCGTGGCGGAGATGATGTCCACGCTGATGACGGTCATGGCGCTGGCCCCGCTGATCGGGCCGTTACTGGGCGGGCAGATCTTGCTGCTGGGCGGCTGGCGGACGGTCTTCTGGTGCCTCGCGGGTTTTGGCTTGCTGATCCTTGCCACTTTGCTCACGCTTCCCGAAACACTGCCGCCCGCGCGGCGCCAGTCGATCGGTCTGGGTGAAGCGCTGGGCAGGTACGCCGCGCTGCTGAAGGACCGGCGCATCCTTGCCTACACTGGCGCGGGCGGATTTTTCTATGCCGGGATGTTCGCCTATATCGCGGGCTCTCCTTTCGCCTATATCGACTATCACGGCCTGCCGCCGCAGGATTATGGCTGGCTTTTCGGGCTCAATATCCTGGGCATCATGACGGGCACCTACGCCAATGCGCGGCTGGTCCGCCGATATGGCGCCGACGCGATGCTGAAGGCAGGCCTTTTGCTGGCTGCCATCGCCGGGCTGGCGGTCGCGATCGTAACGATGACCGATCTCGGCGGGTTGCCCGGCCTCGTCGTCGGCCTGTTCTTCTATACCGCGCCGGTCGGCTTCGTGATCGCCAATTCGTTGACGGGAGCCATGGAGATCGCGCCGCACCGTGCAGGCGCGGTTTCTGCTCTGGTCGGGGCGTTGCAATATGGCTGCGGCATCTTCTCCTCACTGCTCGTCGGCGTCTTCGCCGATGGCACTCCGCGCGCGATGGGCGTTATCGTCTTCGTGTCATCGATAGCCGCCCTTGGCAGTGCCATGTTTCTTCGCCGCAGCCACGTGGCGGAGGTGCAAAATGGCTGACACGTGCCAACCCACCGGACTGGCGGCTGAAAATCTCAGTGGCGCTGCGTTTTTGGCGGATCGGGAAAACAGGCGTATGATCGCGGCGTGGTAACGCGCCTTCGTGCGCAAAGGGGGTCTCGATGGTCAGGAAAATCGTTCTAGCGGCAGGCGCACTTGGCGCCTTGATGTTCGTGCCGGGCACTGCAATCGCGCAGGATGCCGCCGAAAGCGCGCTAATCCTCGGCGGGACCGGGCAGGCGACCGGCAGTTCGCAGCGCAGCCTTGGCCGTTCGATCGCCGGTTCGATCAACCGGGCCAGCAGCGCGATCAGCACGACACGCCAGGCCCGTTCCGTCCGCCCGCGCGCCCCGTCGCGCCGGGGCGGCAGCAGTGGCGGCTATGCCGTACCGGCAGGCGTCGATGCGCTGGAAGGAACCGACGCGGAAACCTACGACCTCGCCAACGGCAATGCGATCCGCGTCAGCGGCGGTTTCCGCCCCGGACAGGGTTCGCACTGCGTCGAAAACTGCAAGACCCCGCCCGCCGCTGGCGAGTAGCGGGCAAGAGGCATGACAGGCGCGCCGTCAGGTGCTAGACGCGCCGTCATGGCAAATATGCTGACAACCACGACGACTACCACCACCCGGACTACCACCGGGCGGACGGTCGCGCGCTAGTTTCAGCCAGCCACCGCCGCCCGTAGCCATCGGGCAAGGGCGGCGTCTCCTTTTCCCGACAAGCGAAACCATCCAGACGCCTCTTTGCGTGCGGGCCGCCATGTGCCATGGCCCGCCGTACATTCGAATTCGAGACGAAGAGACGATGACGGAACTGCTCAAGATCAGCCTGCCCGACGGTTCGGTGCGAGAGATGGAACAAGGCTCCACCCCGGCGGATGTCGCCGCCGCGATCGGGCCCGGCCTTGCCAAGGCCGCGATCGCCGCCAAGGTGGACGGCGAACTGGTGGACCTGTCGCGCCCCTTCACGGGCGATGCGCAGCTTGCCCTCGTCACCTCGCGCGACGAGGAAGAGGCGCTGGAACTGGCCCGCCACGACTATGCCCACGTCCTGGCAGAGGCGGTGCAGGCCCTGTGGCCCGGCACGCAAATCACCTTCGGCCCGGCGACCGACGACGGATTCTACTACGACGTGATGGCGCCGTCTTCGCGCGAGCCGTTCTCCATGGACGACCTTCCCGCCATTGAGGAAAAGATGCGCGAGATCATCAAGGCGGACAAGCCGCTGCGCCGCGAGGTGTGGAGCCGCCAGCAGCTGATCGACAAGTGGCAGGCCGAGGGCGAGACGTTCAAGGCCGAATGGGCCGCCGAACTGCCCGAGGGCGAGGAACTGACCGTTTACTGGTCGGGCGAGGACTGGCTCGACATGTGCCGCGGTCCGCACCTGCCCTCGACGGGCAAGCTGGACCCACAGGCGTTCAAGCTGATGCGCGTGGCAGGTGCCTATTGGCGCGGCGACCAGAAGAATGCGCAGCTGACGCGTATCTACGGCACCGGCTGGCTGAACAAGAAGCAGCTAAACGCCTATCTGACGCGGCTGGAAGAAGCCGCCAAGCGCGACCACCGCAAACTGGGCCGCGAGATGGACCTGTTCCATCTTCAGGAAGAAGCGCACGGATCGGTTTTCTGGCACCCGCACGGCTATGTCATCTGGCGCGAGCTGGAGGCATACATGCGCCGGGCCATCGATGATGCCGGCTATAACGAGGTGAAGACCCCGCAGGTCATGGACGCGCGCCAGTGGGAGCAGTCGGGCCACTGGGGCAAGTACCGCGAGAACATGTTCGTCATCCCTGACGAGGTGCCGAACGTGGAGGATGAAGGCCCCATCGTGTCGGACGACGCTGACTGGATGGCGCTCAAGCCGATGAACTGCCCCGCGCACGTCCTGATCTTCCGACAGGGGATCAAGTCGTATCGCGACCTGCCGCTGCGCATTTACGAGAACGGTTGCTGCCACCGCAACGAACCGCACGGCGCGCTGCATGGCCTCATGCGCGTGCGTCAGTTCACGCAGGACGACGCGCATATCTTTTGCCGCGAGGACCAGATCGTGGACGAGGTCCGCGCCTTTTGTGAACTGGCGGACCGGGTCTACAAGGACTTTGGCTTCACCTATTCGATCAAGCTCGCCCTGCGCCCCGAAAAGCGGTTCGGCAGCGATGCCGACTGGGACAAGGCCGAGGAAGAACTGCGTAACGCGGTTCGCGAGGCGGGTCTGGCCACCGAAGAATACGGCTGGGAAGAACTGCCCGGTGAAGGTGCGTTCTATGCGCCGAAGCTGGAATGGCACCTTACCGATGCCATCGGCCGCACCTGGCAGGTCGGCACGATCCAGTCGGACCGCGTCCTGCCCGAACGGCTCGATGCGACTTACGTGGGTGAGGACGGCGGCAAGCACCGCCCGGTCATGCTGCACCGTGCGATCTTTGGCTCCTACGAGCGGTTCATCGGCATCCTGATCGAACATTTCGCGGGCCGCCTGCCGGTCTGGCTGGCTCCGGTTCAGGCCGTGGTCGCGACGATCGTATCGGATGCCGACGGCTATGCGATGGAAGTGGTCGAGAAGCTGAAGGCGGCGGGCATCCGTGTCGAAAGCGATCTTCGCAACGAGAAGATCAACTACAAGGTGCGCGAACACTCCCACGCCAAGGTCCCGCACCTGCTCGTCGTCGGGATGCGCGAGGCGGAGGAGGGCACCGTTGCCGTCCGTACGCTGGGCCAGCAGCACCAGAAGGTCATGCCGCTGGATGAAGCGATCGCGATGCTGAAGACCGAGGCGAGCGCGCCCGACCTTCGCTGACGTCGCAAACGCGAAAAAGAAAAGGCGCGGGCCGCGTGATGCAGCCCGCGCCATTTTCTTTGGCCCGGTCCGGAGGCCGGGGTCAGTCCATGCTTTCCAGCATGGCGACAGCGGCCTTGGGGTTGATATTGTTGCGGCGTCCGTCCTCTGTCGGCGTCGCGCTCTCGATGATGATTTCCTTCACTTGCGTCGGGGTGAGCGAAGGATCGATCGCGATCAGCTTTGCCGCAAGGTTCGCAACATTGGGCGATGCCATCGACGTGCCGGAAAACGGGATCGTGCGACCGCCCGGAACGTAGCTGGGCACTTCGAAGCCATTGGCATGGACGAGGACATTCTCGCCATAGCTGGTGAAACCGGTTTCATCGCCCGCCTGGTCGACCGCGCCCACGGTCAGCATGTTGGGTAGGACGAAGCTGGACGGCATGGATTCGTCGAAACTGTTGGAACTGTCCGAATTGCCGGCGGCGGTCACGAACAGGATGTCGGGCGCGCCTTCGATCGCCTTGAAGAGCGCGTCGCGTTCAATTTCGAACAGTTCGCGGGCCATGGCCTTGCGCTCCTGCGCATCCTTGCCCATTCCGTGCTTTTCCAGTGCCGGTTCGTATCCGGCCGGTGATCCGCCCCAGCTCATGTTGACGACACGCACGTTGTTCTTCTTGAACCAGTCGACGGTCGCCTCCATCGACGCGGCCCCGCGCTCTGCCAGTTCAACGGTCGGCTTCGGCGGCATGGTTTCCCAGTTGAACGTCATGCGGCCATAGGCCAGCCGGATCGCCGGGTTGCCGCGCGCGGCGATCCCCGCGACGTGCGTGCCGTGCGAGTAGTTGCCGAAGAGGCCCAGCATTTCGAAATAGTCCTGCGTTTCCTCCGGCTTGAGGTTGGCGATGCGCGCGGCAACGGCGTCGGCCTCGGGGCTTTCGATCGAGTTCTGGAGGTCGCTGAGCCCCTTCATGTCGTCCTGCATCCCCGGATAACGCGCTTCCTGCGCATCGGTCAGCGGCTGCAGGTCGCCCAGTTCCGGATTGGCAAGAAGGTCGAAGGCGATGCCGCTTGCGTCCGAAGTCTCGGTCGGCGTTGCGCCGGTGTAGACCCGGCCCGGAAACAGGTCGAGGTCGATGCCCGAATCCCAGACGGCGACGACCACGGGGGTCAGGTCCTCATCGTCCGTCAGCGTCACTTCGCGGTCGGCCCAGATGTCGGGCTTGCGCACGTCGCGCGCTGCGATCTGCTTCGACAGCACTTCTGCCGTTTCGTCCGCAACCGGAACCCAGCGGTCCATCGAATAGCGCAGGTAAACCAGCGTCGTCGCCGCATCCTGCGAGATATTGCCGCCGTTCGCCTCGTACACAGGGTCCAGATCGACCTGCGCCGTACCCAGCAGCCGCCCGGTACCCGCGATCAGCGCGCTGCGCTTCATCGTCTTGAGGCTGGTGCCCACTATATCCCACGGCAGCTCTTCCACCGCATTGTCGAGGTAGCTGCGATAGGCCATTTCATAGACTTCGCCGTTCGACGCTTTGGCCTGTTCGGTAGCGTGGATCATCGCTTCCTCGCGCAGGCCGTTGATGAGCCGCGCATCAGGCTTTTCTTCAAGCGCGCGTTCCTGCCCGATGGTTTTCATCGCCGCCGAATCGTTGCCTTTCAGCAAGGCGATCTTGCCCTTGAGGTCGAGAATGCTGCGCATCGTCGCCTTGTCGTCGATCCGGTACTTGGCCAGCGTATCGTCGATATCGGCTTCTACCCGCGACGCGAAAGCGTTGAACGTCGCATCGTCGGCGACGAGAAGCGCGCTCGGCTTCATGTCGATCTTGTAGGTAAAGCGCGGCAGATCGTCCTGTGTCGTGACGATGATGCGCCCGTCTTCGGCTCGCGCCGCTTCGGAAGCGTCCTGCGCAAGGGCTGGCATGGCGACAAGCGATGAACAGGCGAACAGGGTTGCGGCCAACAAACGGCTTTTGAACATGAAATTCCCCCAATCCGAACCGGCCGGAGTCTCCGGCGCTGGATGGGGTCAAGGCTGCGTCAAAGTGAATTTGATCGCAAGTGAAACCTTGTCGCGAACGTTCAGAACTTCTTGCCGACTTTCATTCCGACGGTCTTGCAGACCCATTTCCAAAGCTCGCGCACTTCTTCGGCGGCCTTGCTCTCCGGGTCGAATTCGGTGGCGGATTCGCCGTCGCCCGATGCGCGGTGAAACGCGGCGCGTTCGCCGAACATGACGGGGCAGACCTTCAGGCCCAGTTCCTCGACCCTGGCCCTGGCATCGCCCACCATCTTCGTCGCGCGGGCGGGGACGCCGTTCATCAGGACATTGCCGTCCTTGCCCACGAACTGCAGCATTTCCGCCGTCGCCTCCAGCGCGTGAAGGTCGAACGCGCGCGGGCGGCTGGGCACGAGCACGAGGTCGGCGGCCTTGATCGCCTCTCGGGCAGAGGCGTCGGCATGCGGCGGGGTGTCGATAACAACCAGTTCGACCCCATTGGCCAGCTGCTTCTCGACCGTGCGGGCAAGTCGGGCAGGGGGGCTGGTCACGACTTCGGGCAGGAAATCTCCGCGCCAGTCGGCCCATGCCGCGGCGGTGGCCTGCGGGTCGGTGTCGACCACGATCGTCTTCTTGCCGGAATAGGCGCCCGCGGTGGCGAGGTGCAGGGCAAGCGTCGTCTTGCCCGATCCGCCCTTCTGGCTGACGATGGCAATAGTCGGCATTGTCTGGCTTTCCCCATCATGCGGGCCGGTCGCGGCCCGGGTTTCAGGGCCCCATGTTACCCGTCAAACGGCGGGATGGGAAGAAAAATGCTGCACTTGCGAAAAGGTGGGCGCGATCAGCCTGATTAAGGCAACGAAAAAGGCCCCGTTCCACAAGGGAACGAGGCCTCTTTCGCGAAGCTTCGCTAGATTACTGAGCGGCGGCTTCGGTTTCTTCGGTGACGACGGCTTCAGTCGCTTCAACGGCCGGGGTCTCGGTGGCGTCAACCATCGGCTCTTCGGCGACGGGCTCTTCAACCACTACTTCGGTCGCTTCGACTTCGGGTTCAGCAGCTTCCTGGCTGCAGCCAACGAGGGCGAAAGCGGTTGCAGTTGCGAGGAGGGTGAGTGCAGTCTTCTTCATGGCAATATTCCCTATGCGCCAGTCTCGAAAGCGAGCGCGCAAGTGCAATATACGCCATGTTGCGGCGCAATGTCCATATTCTCGCCACATTTCAAACAATTTTACAAGCAACTGATTTATAGTGATTTATTATCCGTCTGGCTGCTTATGGCGCTTGTCTCCATTTCAAGATTGCACGCCCAATCAGTAGCACAAGGCGCGATCAAGACGGCTGATATTGAGGTTAGGCCATAGACCGGCCTTTGCGTTCAGTCCGCGACTTCGAACGCCTCGATCTTCCAGTCTTCCTGATCCGCGCCTTCGATCCATTGTTTCATCCAGTCGTGTTCCCACATCGCTTCCATGTAGGCCTGGGCAAAGCCGGGGACGCCGATGCCATAAGTGATGAACCGGCTGACGACGGGCGCGTAGAAAATGTCCGCGGCGCTGTAGGTGCCGAACAGGAACGGGCCGCCATGGCCGAACCGGCTGCGCGCCTCTGCCCATAGCGAGAGGATGCGGATGATGTTCGCCTTCGCCTCGTCCGGGATCTCGTGACCTTCGATCCGGCGGCGCACGTTCATCGGCATTGCACGGCGCAGCGGCAGGTAGCTGGAATGCATTTCCGCGACCATCGACCGGCAAAGGCCGCGCGCGACAGGGTCCTTCGGCCAGAACCGGTTGCGCCCGTTTTCCCCGCCGATCTTGTCGGCAAGGTGTTCCATGATGGCGAGGCTGTCCCAGATGACCACGTCGCCGTCCCACAGGATCGGGACCTTGCCCGAAGACGGCTGCACGTCGTCCCAGTCGCGCTTGGCCGCTTCCCAGTCCTCGCCGCTGATGTTGACGGTGATTTCCTCGAAGGAAAGGCCGGACTGCTTGCAAGCGAGCCAGCCCCGCAGCGACCAGCTGGAGTAGTTGCGGTTACCGATGATGAGTTTCATGAAAACGCCCCGTTATCTGAACAGCGGGGTTAGCCGGGGTCGAACAAACTGTCGAGTGTCGAAGCTGTCAGTCGAGCGCGCCGAGAACGACACTATCCCTGACGTAATCGAACGGCCCCTTGCCGTCCCAGTCGCGCCCGTTGGGAAAGCGCAGTTCAACGCCTGCAACGTCTTCGGGATTCACCAGCCGCATGTTGATGCCCATGATCGTGTCGCCATGCATGGCCACCATCGCTTCGGTCAGGCGGAAGTGCGTGGTGGTGCCGCAGCGGGGGCAGAAGTGGAGTTGTGCGCCGGCGTCGGCCTTGTCGGATCGCACGAAACTGTGTGTCTCGCCGCGAACCGCTGCATCGGCAGGAGCGGCATAGGCCCATCTCGCTCCGGTCGAACGGCACAGGCGGCAATTGCATTCGTGCAGGTATTCGGGACGCCGGTTCAGTGTGACTGTCACCGAACCGCACAGGCACTTTGCCTCGATCGGCAATTCAGCCGCCTTCGGCGCTCTTCAGGACGAAACCGCGCAGTTCCTCGATCCCCATGCCCTTTTCGGAACTGGTGACCGAGATTTCCGGATAGGCACCGGCATGCTTGCGCGCTTCGGCCATTACTTTCTCGATGGTTTTGGCAAGTTCGCTCGCCTTCACCTTGTCGGACTTGGTCAGCACGACGCGGTAGGAAACGCCGGCGATGTCCATCATTTCCATGACTTCTAGGTCGACCGGCTTTACCCCGTGCCGCGCATCGATCAGCAGCAGGCAGCGTTTCAGCACCTGCCGGCCACGAAGATAGTCGTTCACGAGGTAGCGCCACTTCTTCACCACGGCGGGCGGCGCCTTGGCAAAGCCGTATCCGGGCATGTCGACCAGCCGGAATTCGGGCGGCGCCTCGCCATCCTCGGACCCGCCGACGTTGAAGTAGTTCAGCTCCTGCGTGCGACCTGGAGTGACCGAGGTGCGCGCGATCGCCTTGCGGCCCGTCAGCGCGTTGAGCAGCGAGGACTTGCCCACGTTCGACCGGCCCGCGAAGGCGATTTCCGGCACCGTCGGTTGGGGCAGGAACTGCAGCGCGGGCGCCGATAGCAGGAACGTCACGGGCCCGGAAAAGAGCTTGCGCGCGCGCTCCTCGTAAAGGGCCTGGCCGGGGTCTTCGGGAAGCGATTCTTCCACGTTACCCCTTGGCCTTTCCGGTCTTCTCGGCCTTTTCCTTGGCGAGGTCGGCCTTCAGCTTTTCCTTCTGCTCTTCCATCGCCGCGGCCTTCAGCTGCGGGTGACGGGCATAGAGCAGCTTCTGCTGGCCGATCGTCAGGAGGTTCGAGGTGATCCAGTAGATCAGCAGGCCCGCCGCGAAGGGCGCCATGATGAACATCATGAACCACGGCATCAGCATGAAGATCTGCTGCTGGGCCGGGTCCATCTGGGCCGGGTTCAGCTTGAACTGCAGCCACATGGTCAGGCCGAGCAGCAGGGCCAGCACGCCGATCGCCAGGAAGCCCGGCGGGTTGAAGTCGAGCAGGCCGAACAGGTTCAGGATGTGCAGCGGATCGGGCGCGGAAAGGTCCTTGATCCACAAGATGAAGGGCTGGTGGCGCATTTCGATCGCCAGCATCAGCACCTTGTACAGGGCGAAGAACACCGGGATCTGCAGGAACATCGGCAGACAGCCCGCCAGCGGGTTCACCTTTTCCTCGCGGTAGAGCTCCATCATCTTGGACTGGAGCATCTGCTTGTCGTCCTTGTACCGCTCCTGCAGCGCTTTCATCTTGGGCTGCACCGCCTTCATCGCGGCCATGGACGCGAACTGGCGCTGGGCGATGGGGAACATCACCGCGCGGACGACGACGGTCAGCAGGATGATGGCGACCCCGAAGTTGCCAACCACGCTGAACAGCCACTTGAGAAGCCAGAAGATCGGCTTTTCGAACCAGCGGAACCAGCCCCAGTCGATAGCGAGGCCGAAATTCGTGATGCCGGTATCCTCGTACATGTCGAGGACGTCGCTTTCCTTCGCCCCGGCGAAAAGCTGCGTCGTGCGCGAAACCTGCTTGCCCGCGGGTACGTTCATCGCATCGTAGATCACGTCGGACCGGAACTTGGCATCGCCCAGCGAGCGGAAGTCGGTGCTGGTCGTCGCGCCGTTCTGCGGGACGAGAGCGGAAAGCCAGTAGATGTCGGTAAAGCCTATCCAGTTGGCCGCACCCTTACCGGCGATGGTGCCCTTGTCGGCCACGTCGTCGTAGTCGTTGCCGAAATCGACCGAACCGTCGAAGGCACCGATCGGACCGGAATGGACGGTCCAGGTGTCGACGCTGGCCGTGTTGCTGGTGCGGTTGACCAGGCTGAACGGACGCACCGCGACATCGCTGCCGCCGGTATTGGCGACCGTCTGCGTGACGGTGAACATGTAGAAATCGTCGATTTCAAAGCGGATCGAGAACTTGAGGCCTTCGCCATTGTCCCAGGTCAGCGTTACCGGCGTTGCGGGCGTCAGCCGGTCGCCTTCGACCTGCCAGACCGTGTCGGGTCCGGGCAGGCGGACGTTGTCGCCGATGAAGCCGAACTGCGCGAACTGCTGCGCGGGCGTGCCTTCGGGGCTGTAGAGACGGACCGGGCCCGAATCCTTTTCAACCGTCTGACGATGGGTCTTGAGCACGAGATCGTCGATCTTCGCGCCGACCGGGTTGATCGAGCCGGCAACTTCGGGCGCGTCGATGGCAACGCGGTCCGGGCTGCCCAGCGACTGGTCAAGATCGGCCTGTTCCTCCGCGATCTGCGCGGGGTCGGTCAGGCCGCCTTCGCGCGTCCGCTTGATCTTTTCGGGCTCTTCATCGGCGGTTGCCGCGATCTCGGTCGATTCCGCCGCGACCGGCTCTTCCGGCTGCGGGTAGAAATAATTCAGACCCAGCTCCCAGCCGAGCATCAGCAGTGCGATCAGCACCACTGCCGTGATCATGTTGCGCTGGTTGTTTTCCACCTCGAAACCTTCGGTAATTTGCAGTCAGGAAATAGCGGTAATTCCGGTCAGGGAACCGGATCGTGCCCGCAGCCACCCCACGGATGGCAGCGCAATAGCCGCTTGGTCGCCAGCCAGCCACCCTTAATCGCGCCGTACTTGCGAAGCGCCTCGATCGCGTACTGCGAACAGGACGGGCTGAAGCGGCACGAAGGCGGCAAAATGGCCGAAGGGCCGATCTGCCACAGGCGGGCAATGCCGATCAGGATCCATTTCATGTGCCCTTTGTCTCCTGCCTATTGCCCTGTTTCGGGCCGTTGCGGCGCGGTCCGGGCCTGCGGCTGCGCGGCGGATCGCCCTTGCCTTCGCGCGCGCGCGACAGGGCCATGCGCAGTTCCTCGCCCAGCTTGTCGAAATCCCGCTCCACCCCGCCGTCACGGCCAATCAGGATGTGATCGTGCCCGGCAAGGCCGTGTTCGGGAAGATTGGCCCAGAGCAATTCGCGAAACCGCCGCTTCATCCGGTTGCGCACCACTGCATTGCCGATTCGCTTGGTCACGGTGATGCCATAGCGCATTGCCGCAGGGTCGAGCCCGTTGGGGCGCGCCAGCAGGACGAAACCGGGACGGGCGACCCTGATGCCGCGATTGGCGGCCAGGAAATCGGATCGCTTTCGGATGACGGTCGGTTTTGTCATGCTTGTTTGAAGGCTTGCGCCTTTGCCCTCAGACGCCGGGCGCGGACCGTCCGGTCCGCTTGGCTTCCTCGCATAAGCTCGGGCGCGCGTTCGCGCTTGCAGGTGTCGCTTCGCGCCCCGTCGTTTGTATCGGTCGGCGTAGCGTTCGGTACAAACGGCAACGGCCCGCAAACCCAGATGGGCGCGGGCCGTCGAGCAAGGCGGTGCGTCCGGATATTGCCGGACGCGGACACGCGCTTAGGCTCAGGCGCTGAGCTTCTTGCGGCCGCGGGCGCGACGGGCGCGAAGCACCTTGCGGCCACCGGGGGTGGCGGTGCGAGCGCGGAAACCGTGGCGACGCTTGCGCACGAGGTTGCTCGGCTGAAAAGTGCGCTTCATGGCGAATTCCTCAAAAATCTTCGACTGATGGCCGCATGTGCGGCACGAACAAAAAGGGCCGCCAGTGAAGGCGACCGCCTGTGTGCGTGCGCCGTTACGGGGATGGCGAAACAGAGTCAAGCATGTGGTTACATGCAAAGCGCCTCTCGACACGTGCCGATAGCCGGGTCCATGGAAGCGGCCAAGGGAAATTTCGGGGTCGTATCAAACACATGGTCGCACTTGTCCGCACCGTGGCCTATCTCGGGCTGGAGGCGCGCAGCGTAGAGGTCCAGTGCCAGCTGGCACCGGGCCTTCCGGCATTCAATATAGTCGGCCTTCCCGACAAGGCGGTGGGAGAGAGTCGCGAACGCGTTCGCGCCGCCCTTGCCGCGATGGGACTGGCCCTTCCGCCCAAGCGGATCACGATAAACCTGTCGCCCGCCGACCTGCCCAAGGAAGGATCACACTACGATCTTGCCGTCGCGTTGGCGCTGCTGGCCGCGATGGGCGTGACCGATGCCGAACAGCTGGCCGATCACGTCGTGGTGGGCGAACTCGCGCTCGACGGGCGAATCGTCGCCTCGCCCGGTGTCCTGCTGGCCGCGATGCACGCCGCGGCGGATGACAAGCGGCTGATCTGCCCGGCATCGCAAGGGGCGGAGGCCGCGTGGGCCGATGGCGAAGCGGTGATCGCCGCGCCCGACCTCATCAGCCTGCTCAACCACCTGAAAGGCACACAGCAATTGCCCGCGCCCAGTGCTGGCGCGATCGAAATGGCCGCGCCCAAGGCGGACATGAAGCAGGTCAAGGGGCAGGAAACCGCCAAGCGTGCGCTGGAAATCGCGGCGGCGGGCGGACACAACCTGCTGATGATCGGGCCGCCCGGTGCGGGCAAGTCGCTGCTGGCGTCCTGTCTGCCCGGTATCCTGCCACCGCTGACCAGCGCAGAGGCGTTGGAGACGAGCATGGTGCAGTCGGTTGCCGGGCTGTTGGAAGATGGCCGGATCAGCCGCGCCCGCCCGTTTCGCGCACCGCATCATTCCGCGTCGATGGCGGCGCTGACGGGTGGGGGTCTGAAAGTGAAGCCGGGCGAAGTCAGCCTGGCGCATCTGGGCGTCCTGTTCCTCGACGAACTGCCCGAGTTTCAGCGCGCCGTACTCGATTCGCTGCGCCAGCCGCTGGAAACCCGCGAGGTCAGCGTGGCGCGCGCCAATGCGCACGTGACTTTCCCGGCCAACGTGCAGTTGATCGCGGCGATGAACCCGTGCCGGTGCGGACACCTGGGCGATCCGGCGCTGGCCTGTTCGCGGGCCCCGAAATGCGCGGCCGATTACCAGTCCAAGGTGTCCGGCCCGCTGCTCGACCGGATCGATCTTCACGTCGAGGTCGATCCCGTGTCGGCCCGCGACCTTGCCCTGCCGCCGCCGGTGGAAGGCAGCGCGCAGGTCGCCGCCCGCGTGGCGAGGGCGCGCGACGTTCAGACCGCGCGGCTGGAAGGGACTGCCGCGCGTACCAATGCCGACCTTGATGGCGAGGCGCTGGACGCTTTCGCCCAGCCGGACGAGGACGGGCGAAAGCTCCTGATGCAGGCGGCAGATGCCATGCGGCTTTCGGCGCGCGGCTATGTCCGTATCCTGCGCGTGGCGCGCACGATCGCCGACCTTGCCGGCGCGCCGGACATCGGGCGCATCCACATCGCAGAGGCGCTCAGCTATCGCCGTCAGCCGCCAAGGGCCTGACGGCTTTTATACTACAAGAGGGTCAGGCGCCGACTTGCGACATCGGTGCCGCGATCGTCACCAGCAATCCGTTGTGGTCGTAGACCACATCGACCTCTCCATCGGGCGCGATGCCGCGTTCGATGAGCCGTGCGCCAAGGCCCTTCCGGTCGGGCGCAATGACCGTGGGGCCGCCGCTTTCCATCCATCCGATCACCAGCCAGTCCTCGTCCTCGCGCTTTTCGGTCGAGACTTTCATGCTCACGCGGCCTTCCGGCCCCGAAAGCGCGCCGTACTTCATCGCGTTGGTGCCCAGTTCGTGCATCAGCATCGAAAGCACCAGTGTCGATCGTGAGGCCAGTTTCACATCGGGGCCGGACCGGTCGACCCGTTCGCCGATGGAGAGGCGGGACAGGACGCCTTCGGCCAGTTCCATCACGCCCGCCGCGGCCTGCGTACGGCTGAGCAGGATATCGTGCGCGGTCGCCAACGCGGACACGCGGCGATTAAACTCGTGCACCGGTTCCGGATCGGGAATCTGCCGCATGGTGTGCCCGGCAATCGCCTGGACCAGGGCCAGCGTGTTTTTCAGCCGGTGCGAAATCTCGTTATTGATCGCGCGCTGTTCGGTGACGTCGCCGACCACGCCGGTCAACCCGACGACATTGCCGCGATCGTCGCGAATGGGCTGCGTGCGCACTTCGATCCACCGTTCTGCATTGTCGTTGGCACGGCGGATCGCGAATTCGCCCCGATCGACCTCCGCCGAACGCAGGGCAGCGCTGATCGCCTCGGAACCCCCGACAAGCCGGTTCACTTCATCGATCGAGTAGGATGTCGCTTCCTCGAGCCCGTGGATGCGCCAGAATTCGCGCGTGCCGACAATGCGCTCTTGCGCGAAGTCGACTTCGAAGGCGCCGACGTTGCCCGCCTCCTCGGCCAGTTGCAGGCGTTCGAGGGCGCGGCGCTGCACTTCGGCCTCGGCACGCTCATGCTCGATCGCGGCGTCCTTGTCCCGGATCGACTTGCGCAGCTCGAACTGGCTGATGACCTGGTTCGCCAGCGCCTGGAGCGAACGTTGCTGATCGCTGGTTAGGCCGGCTTCTCGAACCTGCGTATCGATCACGCAGAGCATCCCGATCGCCGTCCCGCGCGGCGTGACGAGCGGGGCGCCGGCGTAGAAACGGATGCAAGGATCGTCCTTCACCAGCGGATTGTCGCGCGTGCGTGGATCGGCGGAGAGATCGGGGATGATCAGCAAGTTGCGCGAGGCAAGGCCGTGACGGCAAACCGAGGACCCCAGCGGCGTTTCGCAGCCATCGAAACCGACACGTGCCTTGAACCACTGGCGATGGTCGTCGACGAGGCTGACGAGCGCGACGGGCGTTTCGCAGGCGTTCTTGGCCAGGAACACGATATCGTCGAAACTGCGCTCGGCCTCGGTATCGAGGATATCGTACGCGTCAAGCTCGGCAAGACGCCGATCCGCATCGTCGACACCGCCGAGGGCGGGGCCGTTCATATCCTCAGGGTTGTACGCCATTGCAGGTCGTAGATAGCCTCAAAAACCGCGAGATCAAATGACAACCATGTCAGTCCCTCAGACAATTTGACCCCGCCTATGCTTTCAGGGCAACAATCGCCGCGATGATCAGTCTCTTACCGCACCTCATGGCTTTTGCCGCCCCTTTGTTCTTGCTGCAGGGTACGCCGGATAGTCCCGTGCTCTCGGCAGAAAACCGCGCCGCCGTCCGCTGTTCGGCGGCCTTTGCCATCGTTGCGGGAGAACAGCAGCGCGGGGCGATGCAGGATTATCCGCCGCTGGGCTGGCGCGGCCGCGAATACATGGTGCGCACCGGCGCGGCGCTGATTGATGCAGGGTGGAGCAAGGAGCAGGTGGCAGGCGCCATGCGCGATGCGGCAGCCGGACTTCAGGCGCAGGCGGTTCAGGAAGGCGATGCCGACGGCGTTCTGGCTGCGGTCATGCCGCCCTGCCTGTCGCTTCTCGATGCCAGGGTCGAACCGCTGATCGAGCCGAACCTGGCGCAGTGCGCCGCGATCCTGCGCATGTCCTATGAAGAGGTTCACAATACCGAGGGGCTGAGCAATCGGGCCAAGGACCTGCTGACGCTGACCACGGTGCTGGAATCGCGCGCTCGCCGCGAACTGGCGCAGCAGGGCCGTACGCAAGGCGAGGCCGATGCGGTGCTTGCGGTGGAGGCGAAAAGCGTGGCCGAAACCGCGCAGGCGCCCGGCGGGGTGCAGCGCTATGACATCGGCACCTGTTTCCAACTGGCCAAGCCGGAGGAAAAGACGCACTATTGACCCACACGCGGCAGCAAGCGACTGTCGGCAATGAAATATCGTGCGTGCCGGCCCGCGGATCGGCGGTCACGCGCGGGGTAAACGGGGGTCGAAACGCATGGATCTGTTTCTCATCGTCCTGCTGGTGGTGCTGGTCATCTTTCTGTTCAGCAGCGTGCGTGTCGTGCGGCAGGGTTACGTCTACACGATCGAACGGATGGGCCGCTTTACCAAGCCTGCCAATCCGGGCCTTCATATCATCGTGCCGCTGATCGACCGCGTCGGGCACAAGATCAACATGATGGAACAAGTCCTCGACATTCCGGGGCAGGAAATCATCACCAAGGACAACGCGATGGTCGGCGTGGATGCCGTCGTGTTCTTCCAGGTGCTGGACGCGGGCAAGGCGGCTTATGAAGTGTCGGGCCTGCAGAACGCGATCCAGGCGCTGACGACCACGAACCTGCGCACCGTGATGGGCTCGATGGATCTTGATGAAACCCTGTCGAAGCGGGACGACATCAACGCGCGCCTGCTTTCGGTGGTGGACCATGCGACTTCGCCGTGGGGCGTGAAAGTGACCCGCGTGGAGATTATGGATATCCGCCCGCCGCGTGACATTTCCGACGCCATGGCCCGCCAGATGAAGGCGGAACGCCTGAAGCGTGCCCAGATCCTTGAGGCTGAGGGCGACCGCTCCGCCGCGATCCTGCGTGCCGAGGGTGAAAAACAGAGCCGGATCCTCGATGCCGAAGGCCGCAAGGAATCGGCCTTCCGCGATGCCGAGGCGCGCGAACGCGAAGCGCAGGCCGAGGCCGAGGCGACCCGCGTCGTGTCCGAGGCGATCGCGTCTTCGGGTACGCAGGCGCTGAACTACTTCGTCGCGCAGAAATATGTCGAGGCGGTGGAAGGGTTCGCGACGTCACCCAATGCCAAGACCATCCTGTTCCCGGTCGAGGCGACGCAGCTTATCGGCTCGCTAGGCGGGATCGGCGAACTGGTACGCGATGCGGTGACCCCGCCCGCAGGCGCCGCGCAGCCGGGCGATGCCGGTGCAGGCGCCCAAGCCCGCCGCCCCAGCGTTCCGCGCACTTACGGGGACTGACGGGTAATGGACTGGCTGGGCGATCTCGATGCGACTTGGCTCTGGCTGATCCTGGGGCTGGTGCTGGCCGGGGCGGAAATGATCGCGCCGGGATATTTCCTGATCTGGATGGCCTCTGCCGCGTTCCTGACCGGTCTGATCACTGCGGTCTCCGACATAGAGACCGCCATCCAGGTCCTTTCGTTCATCGTCTTTTCCGCATTCTCGGTTTTCGCCGCGCGGCGCTGGTTCGATTACGCGGGCGTGGAAACGACCGATCCGCTGATGAACGACAAGGGCGCGCGGCTGGTCGGCACCCGCGTCGTCGTGACGCAGGCTATCGACGGGGGCGAGGGGCGCGTGCGGCTGGGCGATGGCGAATGGCTGGCTCATGGCGATGATGCGCCGGTCGGCACGCGGCTGGTCGTCACCGGGCATGACGGGTCGGTCCTGCTTGTAGGGCCGGTCCCGGCTACCCATGTTCCTGCAGAACCGAAAAGCATCACGCAGGATTGATCATGACCGACAAGACCGGCCGGACAGAGGCCGAATGGCGCGAAAAGCTGAGCCCCGAGCAGTATCACGTTCTGCGTGAAGCCGGGACCGAGCGGGCCTATACCGGCAAGTACGACAAGTTCTACGAAGAGGGCGAATATTACTGCGCCGGATGCGGGCAGAAGCTGTTCGAATCCGACGCCAAGTACAATTCGGGCTGCGGCTGGCCCGCTTTCACCAAACCCAGCGAAGGCGACAGCATCACCGAACACAGCGACACCTCGTTCGGGATGGTCCGTACAGAGGTCGTCTGCTCCAACTGCGACGGCCACCTTGGCCACGTCTTTCCCGATGGCCCGCCCGAAGCGGGCGGCCTGCGGTATTGCATCAACAGCGCCGCTCTCGATTTCGAGGCGGAAAAGGATGGGTCGGGCGATTGACCGCGCACGGCTGTTCAGCCAGCGTTAGACGGATCCTGGCCATAAAGCGGCCATGTTTTATTCCCCGGCACTGCCGGGCTGACTGACGGGCGGCAATGGCCAGGCAAAAACGGCGGCGCAGCAAGCGTGAAGATAGTGGCGGCGGTTCCTTCGTGGGACGCTGGCTGAAGCGGCTGGTCCTGACCGGCGTGGTCGTCGGCCTGCTGGCCGTGGCGGCGCTGGCCATCGCGGTCTGGACGACCAAGAACTCGCTCCCCAGCTATTCCTCGCTCAAGGCCAGCGAACATGGCCAGACCATCGTCGTGCGCGCGCGCGACGGGCGCGAGATCGTGTCCATCGGGCCCAGCTACGGCCGTTGGCTGACTTACGACCAGATCCCCGATTCGATGCGCAACGCGATGATCGCGGTGGAGGATCGGCGTTTTTACGATCACTTCGGCGTCGACCCCATCGGTGTGCTTCGTTCGTTGAAAGTGCGCGTGGAGAGCGGTGCGTTCCGGCAGGGCGGGTCGACGATCACGCAGCAGCTGGCGCGCAATATCTTCCTGAACAACAACAAGACCTTTGACCGCAAGGTGCGCGAGGCGATCCTGGCACTCGCGCTCGAACGCAAGTTCACGAAAGAGCAGATCCTCGAGCTCTATCTCAACAAGGTCTATTTCGGCGGCGGTGCCTATGGAATCGATTCTGCCAGCCGACTGTTCTTCAGCCACCCGGCGGACGAACTGTCGGTAGGCGAGGCCGCGATCATCGCGGGCCTGGTCAAGGCGCCCTCGCGCTATTCGCCGACCGCCGATGCCGAAGCCGCCGTGGGCCGTGCGGGCACCGTTCTCGCGCTCATGCAGCAGCAGGGTTTCATCACGGCCGGAGAGGCGGCGGACGTCGATCTCGACACGATCGAGCTGAAACCCGAATACGGCCAGAACTCGGTGCGCTATTTCACCGACTGGGTGCTGCCGCAGCTCGACTTCATCGTGCCCGACACGTTCGAGCCGATCGAGGTGTGGACCACGCTCGACGTCGGGATGCAGCGCGCGGCGACCACCGCGATCAAGAACAACGTGCCCAAGGGCGCGCAGGGCGCCCTGGTCAGCCTCGACCGCGACGGCGCGATCCTGGCGATGGTGGGCGGCACCGACTACGTCGAAAGCAACTTCAACCGCGCGACCGATGCGCTGCGTCAGCCCGGTTCGGCATGGAAGCTGTTCGTCTATCTCGCCGCGCTGGAAGCGGGCTTCACGCCCGATACGCCGGTGGAGGACAAGCCGATCACCATCGACGGGTGGAGCCCGCGCAATTCGGGCGGCAACTATGCCGGCCTGATCGACGTGCGCGCGGCCTTTGCCTATTCCAAGAACACCGTCGCAGCACAGCTTGGCAACGACGTCGGGTTCGGCACGGTCGCTTCGATGGCGCAGCGTTTCGGGATTACTTCGCCGATTTCCACTTACCCCTCGATGGTGCTGGGCGCATCGGAAGTGCGCGTGATCGACCTGACCCGCGCCTTTGCCGCGGTTGCCGCCAAGGGCACGTCGGTCGAACCTTACGGCATCACGCGCGTCACTTCGTCGAGCGGGGAACTGCTGTATGAACGGCGCGGATCGCGCGAACAGCTTCTGGTCGCGCCCTATGTCGCGGCGCAGATGACCGACCTGCTGCAGACCGCGGTTTCCATCGGTACGGGCCGCGCGGCCCAGATCGGGCGGCCTGTCGCGGGCAAGACGGGCACGACCTCTTCGAACAAGGACGGCTGGTTCCTCGGCTTTTCCAGCGGGATCACCACCGGCGTGTGGATGGGCCGCGACGATGCGAAGCGTGTGCCCGGCCTTCAGGGCGGCACCGCGCCCGCGCGCGCCTTTGCCGATTACATGAAAGTCGCCGTGGCCAAGCGCCCGGTCGAACAGTTCGATACCGAGGTGAAACTTCCGTCATGGCAGCTGGAGCCCGACGACGAGGCATGGTTCGGCCAGCCCGGCGACTATTACTTCGTCGACGAGGAAGGCAACCGGATCGAGCCTTATGGCGGCGGGCCGGACGGCAGCTATGTCGCTCCGCCCGACGATGGCTGGCGTCCGGGCGACCCGCAACCGGGGTACGAGGACGATCGCGGCTATCGCGATGGCGGCTACGGTCCCGACGGCATGTCGCCCGCCGCGCCGCCCGCGGTGGACGAGGATTTCCTCGACCGTGCGACCGGCAAGCAGGAACCGCAGCAGGGCCGCCAGGGGCAGCAGGGTAGGCAAGGCCAGCAGGGCGCGCAGAACCGCCAGAAAAGCGGTGTCAGCACCGATGACAGCGGGGTACGCGTGATCGACGTTCAGGCGGCGCTGCGCGATCAGTGACGCAATTGCCGCGAAGGCAAAGAGAAAGGGCCGCCCCCGGCAATCGGGAGCGGCCCTTTTCTTTTAGCTTGGCGCCGGATCAACGCATGCGCAGCGGCACGTAGATCGCGGGCTGGCCGCGGCGCTGGACCCGCAGCAGGACGGCTTCGCGGCCGTCATTTTCGGCGTCGCGGACGATGCCTTCCAGGTCTTCGACCGTGGTGACGTCGCGGTAATTGGCGGTCAGAACGATGTCGCCGCGGCGCAGGCCCTTGGTGGCGGCATCCGAAGTCCCGTCGACCGCCGCGATGACGAGCCCTTCGACTTCTTCGCCCACGCCAAGCTGGCGCGCGATGTTCGCGGTGAGCGGCGTGACCGACAGGCCCAGCTTTTCCGCGATGTACGACTGGTCCCCGTCGGTGCGCGGGTTGTTGTAACCGTTGTCACCTTCGTCGTCGGGGTTGGCATAGCTTTGCGAAAGCTCTTCCTCGCTTGGCCGTGTGCCGACAGTGGCGTTCACGGTCATGCGCTTGCCGTTGCGGATGATCTCGACCGGGATGCGTGTGCCCGGTTCGACATTCGCGACGATATAGGACAGCGTCTGTTCCGGCGTGATGTCCTTGCCCGCGATGCGCATCACGACGTCACCCGCCTGCAGCCCGGCCTTGGCCGCGGCCTCGCCCGGAACGACAGACTGGATGAATTCGCCCCGGTTGTGGTCGATCCCCAGCGATGCGGCAAGGTCTTCGCTGACGGGCTGGATCTGGATGCCCAGATAGCCACGCTCGATCGCCTCGCCCGCGATCAGCTTGCGCACGATCGGTTCGGCGGTTTCCGCCGGGATGGCAAAGCCGATGCCGACGCTGCCGCCGGTGGGCGAGAAGATGGCGTTGTTGATGCCGATGACGTTGCCGCCCATGTCGAACATCGGGCCGCCCGAATTGCCGCGGTTGATCGCCGCGTCGGTCTGGAGATAGCGGTCGTAGGCCGAACCGGACCCGGTGGCGCGATATACGGCGGAGATGATCCCGCTGGTCACCGTGCCGCCAAGGCCGAAAGGATTGCCGATGGCGATGATCCAGTCACCCACGCGCGCCTGCCGGCTGTCGCCGAAATTCACGAAGGGAAACGGCTTGGCACGCTCGATCTTCAGCACGGCAAGGTCCGACTGCGGATCGGTGCCGATCAGTTCGGCATCATATTCGGTGCCGTCGGTGGTGGTCACCGTGATCGCCTCGATCGTGCCGTTGCGGCCCTGGGCCGAGACGACGTGATTGTTCGTCACGACATAGCCGTCCGCGCTCATGATGAAGCCGGAGCCCAATGACTGCGCTTCACGCGTGGTGGGCTGGCCGCCGGGGCCGCCGAACAGGCCTTCGAAGGGGGTCCCGGCAAACGGGTTCTGCCCGCCGCCGTTCACCTGCACGCGCTGGCGGGTGGAGATGTTGACCACCGCGGGCTGAAGCTGTTCGGTAAGGTCGGCAAAGCTGGCCGGGGCACCGCTGCGCGGCACCACGCGGGCCATCGTCGAATCGTCGTTCTGGGCTACCTGCGCGCCGGCGGGATAGCCGGTGGCCAGCGAAACCGCGGCTCCGCCCAGAAGCAGCGCGGTTGTGAGCGTATAGGCGTAACGCACGTTCTGATTTCCTCTTCACATCATTCCGTCATGGTGCCGCACCCCATCCCGAGGGTCCGGCCAAAGACCGTGCAGGCGGCGGGCCTGCCGGTCCGGCGAGTATGTCCCGCCCCATTCCAGCCGTTCGGGGCTTAACGCGGATTGAATGGGCATTGCCCTTTTTACGCGTTTCGCCCCTTGCGGCTCCCAAACCTGCTCAGCGTCCCGTTCCCCTGAACTGGCGCAGGTATTCGTTGTCGGGCGACAGGATGATCGAGCTGTTGTCGTCCTCGCCCGTGAACACCGCGTCATAACTCTGCATGGCGCGGTAGAAGTCGTAGAAGTTCGGGTCCCGGTTGAAGGCCGCCGCATAAGTCTGCGCGGCCTCGGCCTCGGCCTCGGCGCGGATGATCTGGGCCTGTTTCTGGCCCTGCGCGCGGATCGTGTCCGATTCCTGCTTACGCGCGGTCTGCATCCGGGTGTAGGCGGTTTCCAGCGGGCGTCCGGCGGGAAGGTCGGCGCGCTTGATGCGCACGTCGAGGACCTGCACGCCATATTCGCGCGCTTCCTTGTCGAAGCCTTCCTTGATTTCCTTCATCGCGACGCCGCGTTCGGCGGTCAGCAGCGCCTGGAAACTGCGCGTGCCCAGACGCTGACGCAGGACCGAGTTCAGGATCGGCCGCAGCTGTTCCTCGACCCGCTCGGTCGAACCGGCGGTCTGGACCAGCCTGGTCGGATCGATCACCCGGTAGCGTGCATAGGCATCCACCTCGAGGCGGCGCTGGTCGCGGCTGAGCACTTCCTGACGCTGCATGTCGACGGCAAGGATCTGGCGCGAGACGAAGACGACCCGGTCGATCAGCGGGATGCGGTACCAGATGCCCGCGCCCGAATTGCCGAAATCCTCGTTCGGTCGGTACTTGTTGACGATGGTGAGCGGCTTGCCGTTGCGCAGGATCACGGCCTGCTCGGTCTCGGGCGTGACGAACACGGTCGAAAGCGCGGCGACGACGAAGAGCCCGCCTGCGATGATCCACGCCTTATAACGTTGCCAGACGTGTTCCATCACTGGTCTCCTTCGCTGGAGGAGGACGAGTTCTTGCGGCGCACTTCGGGCAGCGGCAGGTAGGGCACGACGCCGTCGGCTTCGATGATGGTCTTGTCGGTCTGTTTCAGGACACGTTCCATGGTTTCGTAATACATGCGGCGCTTCGTCACTTCAGGCGCGAGGCGGTATTCGTCGTAGACCTTGTTGAAGGCGGTCGCCTCACCCTCTGCGCGGGCGGTGACCTGTTCGGCCCATGCGCGCGCGCGGTTGATGTCGGACTGCGCATCCTGTTGCGCGGCAAGGACTTCGCGGAAAGCATCGACCACGGCTGTCGGCGGGTCGGCCTTCTTGATTTCCACGCCCTGAACGGCAACGCCGGCGCCATAGGCGTCGAGGAACGCCTGCATGCGCGACCGCACGGCCTGTTCGACTTGCGCACGCCCCGAACCGGACAGCGCATCGTCAAGCGTCACTTCCGCGATAGAGGCGCGCATGGCGGCTTCGGCCACTTCCTTCACGGTCTGATCGGGGTTGTCGATCTGGAAGGTGTATTTCTTCAGGTCCTTGATGTTCCAGCGCACGATGTACGACAGGTCGACAAGGTTCTGATCCCCGGTCAGCATCAGCTTCTCGGCCTCGCCCTCGGGGATGGTGTCGGTGCGGATCGAGGTCACGTCCTCGATCTCCACGTTCTGGATCGGCCAGGGCAGCGTGAACTTGAGGCCCGGCCCCATCGTGCGCGAATAACGACCCGCCGTGGTGACGAGCCCTTCTTCCTTCGGCCCGATCTGGTGGACGCCGGAAATCAGCAGCCAGAGCGCGACCACGCCGATTAGGATCAGCGGGGTCCAGCTTTTCCCGCCGGGCGCCTGCGGCATACGCGGAAAACCGCCGCCGCCACCGCCGCCCATGCGGGCCTGCCGGTGTTTGAACAGGTCTTCGATGTTTGCGGCCTTGCGCGGGCCGGAGGCATTTTCCTCCCCGCCCGGAAGCCAGGGGTTGCGCGGCTTGCTGCCCCCCTCGGACACCGGCGGAGGCGTTGCGCCACCGTCCGGTCCCGCACCGTCGTTATCGTCGCCGCCGGGCGCGGAGCCCCACGGGCTCTTACCGGCCATGGCCAAAATGCCGTCCTTCAAGGACCCACCCTTTTTCGTCATGCATCTCTTATAGGTATCGTCACGGGCAAAAACAGGGGGTTCGGCATTGGATTTTTGCGTCAATGGTGCAAGAGGCCCATTGAGGTATCCCGCAAAGGCCGCGGGGAACGCCCATTACCGAGCACAAGGGCCACAATGGCCGACTGGACGCAGCGATGACTTCCGATGAAACCGCAATCCGCAAGGCACTGGAGGCCGCAGCAGGCGACAGGCTCGCCAGCTTCCGGCTGGGCAAGGACGCGACGACGATCGTGCTGGAGGTCGGCGGGCTGGACCAACTGGGCCGTGACAAGCTGGAGATCGCGGTGCGCGGTGCGGTTCGCGGTTTCGACCTGCCGCCGCTGCGCATCGCGCAGATGGCGGAACGCGGCGACGGCCCGCCGCCAAGGCGCGGGCCCCGCATCATCGCGGTGGGTTCGGGCAAGGGCGGCGTGGGCAAGTCGACCGTGTCGGCCAATATCGCCGTCGCGCTGGCGCGCATGGGGGTGAAAGTCGGGCTGGTCGATGCCGACATCTACGGCCCGTCTCAGCCCCGCCTGATGGCGAGCGAGGGCGAACGCCCGCAAGCCAAGGACAAGAAGCTGATTCCCGTCGCCACCCGTTACGGGGTGCCGATGCTGTCGATGGGGCACCTTGCCGAACCGGGTCAGGCCATCGCGTGGCGCGGGCCGATGGCGGGCAATGCGCTGGCGCAGTTGATCGACGCGGAATGGGGCGACGTCGATACGCTGATCGTCGACTTGCCGCCGGGCACCGGCGACGTGCAGCTGACCATGATCCAGCGGTTCAAGCCCGATGGCGCCGTCATCGTTTCCACCCCTCAGGACCTGGCCCTGATGGACGCCACCCGCGCCATCGGCCTGTTCGACAAGGCAGATGTGCCAGTGATCGGGATGGTCGAGAACATGGCCGGGTACGTGTGTCCCCATTGCGGAGAGGAAAGCGATCCTTTCGGCAGCGGCGGCGCCGAAGCGGCGGCAAGGACGATGGGTTACGATTTCCTGGGTCGCATCCCGCTTACCATCGATATCCGCACCGATAGCGACGCGGGCCGTCCGCCTGCCGCCGGTGACGGCCCGGTTGCCGACAGGTTCACCGATATCGCGCGTCAGATCGCCGAAAAGGCGGAGATCGTGGAGACTGCCGGAGCATGAAGGTTTCGCGGCGCAAGCTTCTGATCGGCGCCGCGGCCGGCGGCGGTTTGATCGCGGCCTATGCCCTTTTGCCGCGCGACTATCCGGTGCCGCTTTCGGCCGGAGAGGGTGAGCAGGCCTATAACGCCTGGATCAAGATCAACCGGTCCGGCGTCGTCACCGTCGCCGTCCCGCAGCTGGAAATGGGGCAGGGCATCACGACCCTGCTGCCCCGCATCGCGGCCGAGGAACTGGGCGCCGACTGGCGGCAGGTCGCGGTAGAGCCTGCGGCGATCAGCCCGGCCTATGCCGATCCGGTGCTTGCCGCGCGGTGGGGCGGATTGCGCGATACGTGGCTGCCGTCCTTTGCCGACGATCCCGACGATTTCCTTGCGAAGAACTTCGCCAACCAGACGCGCCTGATGGCAACGGCCGAAGGCACCGCCATCCCCGCCTATGAAATGCCGATCCGCGAAGCGGCTGCCGGGGTGCGCGCGGTTCTGGCCATGGCGGCGGCCGAACGCTGGGGCGTGGCGTTCGAGGAATGCGAGGCCCGCGACGGTTTCATCGTCCACGGCGAAAAGCAGCTGCGCTTTGGCGAACTGGCGGACGAGGCGGCACAGTTTTCCCCGCCCAGCCCGCCGATCCTGCGCCCTGATCCGATGAGCGATGCCTCACCCGATCTTGCCGCCGCGGTCGGCTCTTACCCGCGCCTCGACGGACCGTCCAAGGTCGACGGGTCGTTTCGTTTTGCCGGTGACATCCGCCTGCCCGGCATGGTCTTTGCGGCTATCGCGCACGGCCCTCTCGCCGATTCCGCGCTGGACGTTTTCGACGCGGACGGAGGCAAGGGCGTTACCGGCTATATCGGAAGGGTCGAGGGCGATTCCTGGCTTGCCGCCGTGGGGTCCAGCCAATGGGCCGCCGAAAAGGCGCTGCGCCGGATGAAGCCGCGGTTCAAGACCGGGCGCGGGCTGCCCGACGATGCGACCATTGCCGAAGGGCTTGAACGCGCAGTGGCTGAAGGAACCGCCGAAACGATGTTCGAGCGGGGCGAGACTGATGTCGCGCTGGAAGGGCTGGGCGCGATAGAGGCGCGCTACTCCATCGCGCCTGCGCTGCACGGCACGATCGAAACCGCGACCGCGACCGCGCGGTTTCAGTCCGGCAGGCTGGAAATCTGGGCCCCGTCGCAGGCCCCCGAACAGGCGCGCGAACATGCCGCCGCCGCCGTCGGCCTGCCGGTGGAGGATGTCGTCCTCTATCCCGTGGGCGCGGGCGGCAGTTTCGATGCCCGCCTCGATTGCCGCATTCTGCGCGAAGCCGCCGCGATCGCGCGCGCGTTGGGCCGCCCGGTCCAGCTGACCTATTCGCGCTGGCAGGAACACCTGACCGCTCTGCCGCGCCCGCCCGCCGTGGCGCACGTGAAGGCGATCACCGGCCCGCAGGGGACGATCCACGCATGGCACGGCCGCTTTGCCTGCCAGCCCGGCGCGCGCGAGATGTATGCACGCCTTTTCGAGGACATGACGCCCGAACGCGCGATGGACGCCAGCGAAGGCCAGAACGATCCGGCCAACCTGTTCGGAATGTCTCCGCCCTATGCGATCGACAACGTGCGTATCGAAAGCCTGTCCGCCGATACCGGCCTTCCCGCCGGGCGCTTGCGCGGCAATGCCGAGGCGCGGGCCTGTTTCGTCACCGAAAGCTTTTTCGACGAAGTGGCGGGTGCGGCGGGTGAAGAACCGCTGGCCTATCGCATGGCGATGCTGGGCGGAAATCCCCGCATGGCCGAATGCCTGCAGGGCGCGGCGCAACTGGGCGAATGGGACGGCGGCGGCGAAGGCACGGCGCAAGGCATCGCCTGCTGGCAGATGGTCGATCCCGCAGGCCGCGAAGGCGGCGGCGGGCGCATCGCGGTTGTCGTCAGGGCCCGGCCCGGCGAAAACGGGGTGGAAGTATCGTCCATCGCCGCGTGGTGCGACATCGGGCGCATCCTGCATTACGAAATCGCGCTTCAGCAGATCGAGGGCGGATTGCTGTTCGGCATGAACCAGGCATTGGGCATGGGTGTGTCCTACAAGGGCGGGCTGCCGCAGGAGCAGACGCTGGCCTCGCTCAGGCTTGCCGGGCTGTCACGGCTTCCGGAAATCAGCGTCGGTTTCGCCCAGAACGACGCGCCGCCCTTCGATCCGGGTGAAATCGGCATGGTCGCGGTCGCCCCGGCGATCGCCAATGCCTTGCGTGCGGCCACCGGCACGCGGTTCCGCGACCTGCCGATCCCGCTCGCGCAGACGACACTGGCGCCGATTCCGGCGCCCAGCGAGGCCCCTGCGCCCGAGGCGACAGAGGCAGCGGAAGGGGGCGATGCCGCAGGCGTGCCCGAACCCGAACCGTCGGAGCTTCCCGACGGTACGCTTGCGGAATAGGGAGCGAACATGGACAGTAAACCCGGCACCCCGATGAACCGGCCCGCCGACCACCCCGCAGCGCCGACCGGCAAAGTCGCGGTCCTGCTCGTCAACCTGGGCACGCCCGACGCGCCCGATCCCGGCGCGGTAAAGCGCTATCTCGGCGAATTCCTGTCGGACCGCCGCGTGGTCGAAATTTCCCCGCTCATCTGGCAGCCGATCCTGCGCGGTATCATCCTCAACACCCGTCCGAAGAAGTCCGCCCACGCCTATTCGCAGGTATGGGACGAGGAAGGCTCGCCGCTGGCCGCGATCACCGCGCGCCAGGCAGGGGCGCTTCAGGAACGGCTGGGCGAGGGGGTGAAGGTCGACTGGGCCATGCGGTACGGCAATCCCTCGATCGCGGCGAAAGTGACCGCGCTGAAGGACGAAGGCTACGACCGTATCCTGTTCGCGCCGTTATACCCGCAGTATTCGGGCGCGACGACGGCCACGGCGGTCGATGCGCTGGGCAAGGCGCTGGCCGAAATGCGCTGGCAGCCCGCCGTCCGCACTTTGCCGCCTTACCACGATCACCCGGCCTATATCGCAGCGCTAAAGGACGACATCACGCGCCAGTTGTGGAACACTTCGCCCGCGCCCGATGTCCTTCTACTCAGCTTTCACGGGATGCCCGAACGCACGCTGCACCTGGGCGATCCCTATCACTGCCATTGCCGCAAGACCGCGCGCCTGCTGGCAGCTGCGCTGGCGCCGGAATTTCCGAACATGCGCGTCGACACGACGTTCCAGTCCCGCTTCGGCAAGGCCAAGTGGCTGGAACCTGCGACCGACCTGATGATCGAGGCGGAGGCGAAGGCCGGAACGCGGTCCATGGCCGTGGCGATGCCCGGTTTCTCGGCTGATTGCCTCGAAACGCTGGAGGAAATCGCGCTGCAGGGCCGCGACACGTTCTGCGACAACGGCGGTGAAAACTACGTCGCGCTGACCTGCCTAAACGATACGCAGGCCGGGATGGACATGCTGGAAACGCTGATCCGCACCGAACTGGGCGGCTGGATCTAGACGCGACAAGGGACGATTTTCGCTGAGAGGCCGCCCGAGGGGAAATCCCCTCTTACTCTTCCAGTTCGATGTCCCAGTAGAGCCAGTCCCGCCACGTTTCGTGCAGGTAGTTGGGCGGGAATCCCTTGCCGCGTTCCTGCAGTTGCCAGCTGGTCGGCCTGATCGGCGGAACCTGCAGGGCCATGTGCGCCTGTTTCGGTGTGCGCCCGCCCTTCTTCATGTTGCACGGCGCGCAGGCGGTGACGATGTTTTCCCAGCTGGTGACCCCGCCTAGACGGCGCGGGATGACGTGATCGAAGGTTAGGTGATGCTGGCTGCCGCAGTACTGGCAGGAAAACCGGTCGCGCAGGAACAGGTTGAAGCGCGTGAAGGCGGGAAATTCCGACGGCTTCACATATTGCTTCAATGCGATCACCGACGGGATCTGCATGTCGAGCGAGGGCGAGTGGACCTGCCGATCGTAGCTGGCGACGACATCGACCCGGTCGAGGAAGATCGCCTTGATCGCGGTCTGCCATGGCCAGAGGCTTAGAGGGTAATAGGACAGCGGCGTGTAGTCGGCATTCAGAACCAGAGCCGGGCAATTGTTGAGCTTGCGTGTCGGATCGCCGTCCGCACTCGACAACCTTGCCCTGGATTCTATCAGACCGGACTGGAACATCGCCGTATTCGCCCCCCTGTCAGCCGCGTCATGCCGGCAGGGCCAGGGATACTGCAAACCCCAATGGGGTCGGCAGGGGCACCGCCGTTTCGGTTCGCGCTTTCGCAGGCGAGCATGACCGGTTGATGACGCATCGCATCAGGAAATCAGCATGAAGGGACGATTTGGGCAAGAGGGTCGCGCACAGGCTATCCACAGTCCTGTTCACAGGCTTGTCCGCAGATTGCCCACAGGCTGTTCCACAGCGGCCATGGGCGCTAGATCACGGGGCATGGAGACCGTCACCCGCTTTGCGCCGAGCCCGAACGGACCGCTGCACCTTGGCCATGCGTTTTCCGCGATCGTCGCGCATGACATCGCGCGGGCTAGGGGCGGGCGGTTTCTCGTCAGGATCGAGGATATCGACGGGGCGCGCAGCCGGGCCGAATTTGCCGAGGGTGCGCTGGCCGACCTTGCGTGGCTCGGCCTCGACTGGGACGGCGAAGCGATTCGCCAGTCGGACCGCATTGCCAGCCATGCCGAGGCGCTGGACCGGTTGAAGGGGATGGGGCTGGTCTATCCCTGCACTTGCACCCGCGCCCAGATCGCGGCGGCCGCGGTCGCGACCGGACCCGACGGGCCGGTCTATCCCGGCACCTGCCGTCATGCCGCTATCGATCCCGCTGTGCCCGCCGCGTGGCGGCTCGACATGGCGCAGGCGATGGCGCGCACCGGTCCGCTGACGTGGACCGACGAACTGGCGGGTGAACAGCAGGCGCGGCCCGACCTGTTCGGTGATGTCGTGCTGGCGCGAAAGGATGCGCCGGGCAGCTATCACCTCGCCGTGACCGTCGACGATGCGCGCGACGGGATCACGCTGGTCACGCGTGGGGCGGACCTGTTCGCCTCCACGCACGTGCACCGCCTGCTTCAGGCGCTGCTGGGCCTGCCGGTGCCGCGCTGGCACCACCATGCGCTTCTGGTCGAGGCGGACGGCGAGAAACTGGCCAAGCGGCGCGGCTCGCCCGCGCTTTCGGACCGCCGCGCGGCGGGGCAGGACGGACTGGCACTGGCCGCGGACATCAGGGCGGGGCGTTTCCCCGAAGACCTGTCACTTTCGGGACTCGAAATCTCCACGAAAAACCCCTAACTGGGTAGACATGAAGTACATCCTCATCATCGTGCTCGTGGCCCTTGTCGCCATGGTTGTCGTCTCTTTGGTTCGCGGCATCGTCGCATTCCTGCAAAGCACGAAAATGGATCTCGAGGGCGGTGACGAACGCGTTCAGGAAATGCAGCTTCGCCAGAACCGGGCGATGATTTCGCGCATCAAGTACCAGGCCGCGGCGATCGTTGTCGCGATGGTCCTGCTTGCAATCGCGTCCTGATTTCCACTCCGTGGTAAAGCTCAACAAGATCTACACCCGCACGGGCGATGACGGGACGACGGGGCTCGTCGATGGGTCGCGCCTTCCCAAACACGCCGCGCGCATGGACGCGATCGGCGCGGTTGACGAGGCGAATTCCGCCATCGGCCTTGCCATCGCCGCGCTGGACGCGGGCGAAGTGCATGACGTGCTGACCCGCGTTCAGAACGACCTGTTCGACCTGGGCGCCGATCTGGCGACACCCGGCGAAGACTTCACGCCCGGCGAAATGACCCTGCGCGTTGTGCCCGATCAGGCCGACTGGATCGAAAGCCGTATCGACGCGGCGAACGAGACTATAGAGCCGCTGACCAGCTTCGTCCTTCCGGGCGGGAGCGAGGCTTCGGCCCGGCTTCACGTCGCGCGCGCCACGGTCCGCCGGGCCGAACGCGCGGTCGCCGCACTGGGCGCGGCAGAGCCGGTCAATCCGGCCGCGCTGACATACGTCAATCGCCTGTCGGACCTGCTGTTCGTACTGGCCCGCGGGGCGAACGAGGGCGGGAAGCGCGACATCTTGTGGGTGCCGGGCGCCTCGCGCGGGTAGGACCGGCCCGCCAGTACATCCTTTCAAGGCTGCGAAGCCGGGTCGCAATCGCATCGCTGACACACGTGTCAGGGAACCAGAGCGGCTTGCATCCGTAGGTCAGGCAAGACCGAACGAAAGGAAATACCGATGGCGAAGAACAGTGAACTCGCCCCAGAAAACTTCAACGACGAGCAGCATGACGAAGATGCGCAGGCCCAGACTTTCGCCAATCAGGCGATCGGCCGCGCGGTCAGCAGCTTTGGCACCGAGGACGGCGAAAAGCCCGAAGGTTCGATCACTTCGGACGACGATACCGAAGACCTCGTCGATCACATGAAGCAGATGACGAAGGGCGGCATCGACATGAGCGCCTATCGCGGTGAGCCGAACATGGACGACAATACGTCGAAGTACGGCAAGTCGAACGTCATGAAGGACGAGCCCGGCAACTCCGACAGCTGAGCCGGAACAGCCACTGACCCCCGCTATTGATCGCGGGCGGATATCACGAGGTCGAGCAGGTTGCGCGCAGCTTCCCGTTCGGCCTCGTTTTCGAATGCCTTGTCCAGATCGGGTTCCGCTCCGTTCATGGCCAGCAGCACCCAGATCACGAACCGCTTTGCCGGATCACGCTCCAGCCCGAAATCGACGCGCATCCTCTCCACCCCGGCCTCGCGGGCGGGGGGCGTGATGGCGGTCATGTCGGTCGTGCCGAAATACCGGAGGAGGAGGTCGTCAAACTGCATGACGGGCCCTTATCTCGTTCAGCCGATCAGGGGAACAGCGGCATCGCGCATCAGCCAGATCGCGACGGCGAGGATCATCGACCCGGCGGCGACGGCCCAGGCGACATAGCGCAAGTGCGGCGCATCGGGCGCATCGACCGAATGGGCCTTCATCCGGCTGACGGCGCGGCAGGCGCGCCGTTCCGCGGTAACCGCAAGAAACGCGGCAAGCAGGATGAAGATCGTGGCGATCACACGGGCTAGCCAGGGCGGGTCCAGCTCGCCGAAAAGCGCCTTGAAGGCCAGTCCGATACCGATTGCGGCAAAGGCAGTGCGGATCCAGCCTGCAAAAGTACGCTCGACCGCCATGATCGTGCGGTCTTCCGCCAATTCGTTGCGGTCGAATTTTTGCTGTTCGCTCATCTCAAGGAAACTAACCGGCCAGAACGGTCAAGGGTTCCGAAAAGCCGCACAGCGCCTTAAGCCGCGTCCTCGCCCGCCTCGCGCTTCAGCGAATAGAGCATGTCCAGCGCCTCTCGCGGGGAAAGGGCATCGACGTCGATCCCGCGCAGCGTTTCGCGCAAAGTGTCGCACTGTTCCTCTTGTGCCTCGGCCGCAGCGGCGAACAGCGGCAGGTCGCCCAGTCCCGCGCCCAGCCCGCCGGTTTCGGCGCGGCCCTTTTCCAGCTTGTCGAGGATCGTCTTCGCCCGCGCGATCACCGGTTTCGGCAGGCCCGCCAGCCGCGCGACGGCAAGGCCATAGCTGCGATCGGCAGGCCCTTCGGCCAGTTCGTGCAGCAGGACCAGATCGCCCTTCCATTCGCGCGCACGGGCATGGTGCAGCGACAGCGCATCGCAGGTTTCGGCAAGGCGCGAAAGTTCATGGTAATGCGTCGCGAACAGACAGCGGCAGCGCACGGTTTCGTGCACCGATTCCGCCACGGCCCAGGCCAGCGCCAGCCCGTCGTAGGTACTGGTCCCGCGTCCCACTTCGTCCAGGATGACAAAGCTGCGGTCGGTCGCCTGGCTCAGGATGGCGGCGGTTTCCACCATCTCCACCATGAAGGTCGAACGTCCGCGCGCAAGGTTGTCCGACGCGCCGACGCGGCTGAACAACCGGTCGACGATGCCGATGCTGGCCGCCTCTGCCGGGACGAAACCGCCCGCCTGCGCCAGCAGCACGATCAGCGCGTTCTGGCGCAGGAACGTGGATTTGCCGCCCATGTTCGGGCCGCCGATCAGCCAGAGCCGGTCGCTGTTCGACAAGGCGCAATCGTTCGCGACGAAACGTTCGCCGCCCGCTGCCAGCGCCGCCTCGACCACTGGGTGCCTGCCGCCGGTGACGACAAGAGCGTTGTCATCGCGGATTTCGGGCAGGACCCAGCCGCCCTCTGCCGCGCGCTCTGCTTGCCCTGCGGATACGTCGATGCGGGCCAGCGCCTGCGCGGTGGCGGCGATCGCTTCCTTCGCCTCTACCGTGCGGGCGACGAGTTCCTCGAAGTGCGATTCCTCGGCGGCCAGCGAACGTCCGCCTGCCTCGGCAATGCGGCTTGCCTCTTCATGCAGGGCCAGCGCGTTGAAACGCACCGCGTCCTTCATCGTCTGGCGATGGGTAAAGCCGCTTTCGGCCTCCATCAGCTTGTCCGCGTGGCGCGCGGGCACTTCGATGAAATAGCCCAGCACGCCGTTATGCTTGATCTTCAGCGTCGCGATGCCGGTTTCGTCGCGGTACTTCTGTTCCAGCGCGGCGATCGCGCGGCGCCCGTTCTTCGAAATCATGCGAAGCTCGTCCAGCGCGGCGTCGTACCCTTCGGCGATGAAACCGCCATTGCCGCGCTCGGTCGGCGGAGCGGCGACGAGCGCGCGGGTCAGAAGTTCGCAAAGCGCGCCGTGCCCGGACAAGTGCGGTAAAAGCCGCGTGAAAAGCGCGGGCAGGCTGTCATGCCGGCCCAGAAGGTCGTGCAGCGTCCGCGCTTCGCCCAGACCGTCGCGCAGCTGGCCCAGGTCACGCGGGCTGCCGCGCCCGGCGACGACACGGCCCAGCGCGCGGCCGATATCGGGCAGGGCGCGCAAGGCCCGGCGCAGATCTTCGCGCAGCAGGGCATCTTCGAACAGCCACTCGACCGCCTCCAGCCTTTCGCGGATCGCGCCCGCATCGGCCAGCGGTGCGGACAGATCCTCGGCGAGGAGCCGCGCGCCCGCGCCGGTCAAACAGCGGTCGATGCAGTCGATCAGGCTGCCTTTGCGCATCCCGGTCGACGACTGAACGATCTCAAGGCTGCTGCGCGTCGCCTCGTCCATGGCGAGGTGGCCCTGCGCTTCGCGAAGGCGCGGCGGCAGGACCAGCGGCATCGTCCCGCGCCCGACATGTTCGAGATAGGCGACGAGCCCGCCCGCCGCGGCAAGGTGCGCGCGGCCGAAAACCCCGAACGCATCGAGCGTCGCTACACCGTGCAGGGACTTGAGCCGCGCTTCGCCATCGTCGCTGGAAAATGTGCTGCGCGGGCGTTCTATCGCGTCTGTCGGGGCATCGCCGTAGTTTTCGGGCCAGCCTTCGGGCACAATCACTTCGGCAGGGCCGATCCGTGACAGGGCGGCGGTTACCCCTTCGGGCGCGACGCGTTCGAGCGCCATTTCGCCGGTGGAAATGTCGATCGCGGCAATGCCCACTTCGTCGCGCAGCGGGGCCAGCGCGGCCAGCACGTTGGCGCGGCGCGATTCGAGCAGGGTGTCTTCGGTCAGCGTACCGGCGGTGACGAAGCGGACGATATCGCGCTTGACCAGTGCCTTCGATCCGCTGCGGGCCTTCGCCTCTGCCGGGGTCTCCACCTGCTCTGCAATGGCGACGCGGCAACCGGCGCGGATCAGGCGGGCGAGGTAATTGTCGGCGGAGTGAACCGGCACGCCGCACATCGGCACCGGTTCGCCCGCGTTCTCGCCCCGCGTGGTCAGCGCGATGTCCAGCACGCCGGCAGCCTGCTTCGCGTCGTCGAAGAACAGTTCGAAGAAGTCGCCCATGCGATAGAACAGCAGGCAGTCCCCCGCCTGTTCCTTCAGGCTGAAGTATTGCTGCATCATGGGAGTCGAGCCGCCGGCCATGGGCGGGAGCGTTAGCGTATGGGCCGCCGATTCGGCAAAGCATGTGCGAACGATTGTCCCCGATCCATAAAACCGCGCCTTTGCCCCTATCGCTTATGATAGGAGGCGTTATAGGCGAACCCATATCAGCGATGGCAAGGAGGACGCGGTGTCGGACGAGGAAAACAACACGAGAGCCAGCTTTACCGAGCGCGAGGCCCTGTTTTACCACGAGACGATCCGCCCCGGTAAGATCGAGATCGTCGCGTCGAAGCCCATGGCGACGCAGCGCGACCTGTCGCTTGCCTATTCCCCCGGCGTTGCCGCTCCGGTCGAGGCAATCGCCAGGAACCCCGCGGACGCGGCCCGCTATACCGCGCGTTCCAACCTTGTCGCCGTCATTTCCAACGGCACCGCGATCCTCGGTCTCGGCAATCTCGGCGCGCTGGCGTCGAAGCCGGTGATGGAAGGCAAGTCGGTCCTGTTCAAGCGGTTCGCCGACGTCGATTCCATCGATATCGAGCTCGACACAGAGGATCCCGAAGCCTTCATCAATGCCGTCGCGCTGATGGAGCCGACTTTCGGCGGCATCAACCTTGAAGATATCGCTGCACCTGAATGCTTCATCATCGAGCAGGCCCTGCGCGAAAAGATGAACATCCCGGTGATGCACGATGACCAGCACGGCACCGCGATCATCGCTACGGCCGGGCTCATCAATGCCTGCCACCTGACCGGCCGCAAGATGGACGAGATCAAGATGGTGGTGAACGGCGCGGGCGCCTCGGCGCTGGCGTGTACCGCGCTCATCAAGGCGATGGGTGTGCGCCACGACAACGTAATCGTGTGCGATCGTTCCGGCCCGATCTATCCGGGACGCGAAAACGTCGACCAGTGGAAGAGCGCGCACGCCGTCCCGACCGAGGCGCGCAGCCTTGAAGAGGCGTTGCAGGGCGCCGACGTGTTCCTGGGCCTTTCGGCTGCCGGTGCGCTCAAGCCCGAGTGGGTGCGCAACATGGCCGACAGCCCGATCATCTTCGCGATGGCCAATCCCACGCCCGAAATCACGCCCGACGATGCCCATTCGGTGAGGCCCGACGCGATCGTGGCGACCGGGCGTTCGGACTATCCGAACCAGGTCAACAACGTGCTGGGCTTCCCCTTCATCTTCCGCGGCGCGCTGGACGTCCAGGCCACTGCTATCAACGAGGAAATGAAGATCGCCGCCGCCCGCGCCATCGCCGAACTGGCGCGTGAACGCGTGCCCGAGGAAGTGGCGGCTGCCTATGGTGTGAACCACCAGTTCGGGCGCGACTACATCATCCCTGCGCCTTTCGATCCTCGCCTGATGGAAGTCGTGTCCTCCGCCGTTGCCAAGGCGGCGATGGATTCGGGTGTCGCCAAGGCCCCGATCGCGGACTTCGACGAATATCGCCACCGGCTGAAGGCCCGCCTCAATCCCACGACTTCGGCCCTGACCAGCGTTTACGAACGCGCCAAGGCAAATCCGAAGCGGGTCGTCTTCGCCGAAGCGGAAGAGGAAGTCGTGCTGCGCGCGGCGATCCAGTTCCGCGACTTCGGCTATGGCGAGCCGATCCTTGTCGGCCGCACCGAGAAGGTGAAGCAGCGGCTGAAGGAACTCGGCGTCGAGGACATCGAAAGCTACGAGATCCAGAACTCGGCCCAGAGCGAATACATCCCCGAGATGGTCGATTACCTCTACGAGCGGCTGAAGCGTCGCGGCGCGACGGAACGCGACGTGCGCCGCATGGTCAACCAGGACCGCAACGTCTTTTCCTCGCTGCTGCTGGCGCTGGACAAGGGTGACGCGATGATTTCCGGCCTGACGCGCCCGTTCGCGCAGACCATCAAGGAAGTCGGCCTCGTCCTCGACCAGAAGAAGGACGAAGTGCCCTTCGGCATCCACCTGATGGTGGGCAAGAACTACACCGTGTTCCTTGCCGACACGACGATCAACGAACGGCCCGATTCCAAGATGCTGGCCCACATCGCGAAGGAAACCGCCAAGGTCGCCCAGCGGCTGGGCCACGAACCGCGCGTCGCGTTCCTGTCCTATTCGACCTTCGGCAACCCGCCGGGCCGCTGGCTGGAAAACATCCGAGAGGCTGTGCACATCCTCGATGCCGAGGGCGTGGACTTCGAATACGAAGGCGAAATGGCCCCCGATGCCGCGCTGAACCCCACGGTGATGAAGCTTTATCCCTTCAGCCGCCTGTCCGCGCCGGCCAACGTGCTGGTCATGCCGGGCCTGCAGTCGGCGAACCTGTCGGCAAAGCTGCTGCGCGAACTGGCCGGGGCGACGACGATCGGCCCGATGCTGATCGGCATGGAAAAGCCGGTCCAGATCGCCCCGATGACCGCGATCGCGCCCGACGTCCTGACGCTTGCCGTGCTGGCGGCGGCCGAAGTGGCCGGCTGACCCGCAACGCCGGGCCGACGGCGCGGCGATTCAACGTTTCGCGCCAAGGGGCGTATCTTTCCGACTCGCGGGGCCGACGCGCCCCGCGTTTCCGGGGGGAAATCGCATGAAACGTCTTAAGGTCCTGTCACTCGGCATTGCCGCGTCCGCCGCGCTGCTATCCGGCCCGGCGCTGGCGAAACCGCAAGTCGGCGACATCGTCGCCGGTCTCTACATCTGCACCTTCAAGTCCGGCACTACCGGCCTTCAATCGCAGGCCGCCGCTGCCGCAAGGGAAGCGGGCGGGCGCGTCACGCATGTCTATTCGCGCCTGTTCAGCGGCTTTGCCCTGCGCGCATCGGCGGCAGGCAAGGATCGCATGGTGATGAACCGGGCGCAGGTGTCGTCCTGCGTCGCGGCGCGCTGGGTCGGCCTTCCCGAAGGCGAAAGCCAGACCACGGCGCGTTTCAATCCCGGAAGGCCCGGCGGAGGTGACGGCGGTGGCGGTGGCGGTGGCGGTGGCGGGGGCAAGCCCGACAAGGGCGGCTCGTCCGAAACCGTGCCATGGGGCGTGGCGAAAGTCGGCGTCGGGACGGCCAGCAGCGCCACCGTCTGGGTGCTGGATACCGGCATCGATATGGACAACCCCGATCTGACTGTTTCGCCGAGTACCGCCAATGGCGGTCTCAGCACGTCTTTCCTGACCAGCGATACCCTGGGCGGTCTCGCCTCCGGCCCGTTCAACGTGCCGGACGATTACAACGGCCACGGGACGCACGTGGCTGGAACCATCGGGGCGAAGCAGAATGGTATCGATGTCGTCGGCGTTGCACCGGGGGTGCAGCTGGTCTCGGTCAGGGTGCTCGATTCCGTCGGTGTGGCTCCGGATGCCGTGGTTCTAGACGGGCTCGATTACATCGCGGCCAAAGCCGGCATCGGTGACGTGGTCAACATGAGCCTCAGCGCCGATCCCGGCTCGACCATTCTGAATGCGGCGGTGCTGAACCTTGCGAACAGCGGTGTTTATGTCGTCGTAGCGGCAGGCAACGATTCCATCGACGTCGATGCGAGCGCGGTCTCGCCTGCCAATCAGAACGCCTCGATGCTCTACACCGTATCTGCGATAGACAAGCGGGACCGGATGGCATCGTTCTCGAACTACGGCCTGTCCGTAGATTACGCAGAGCCGGGCGTGGGGATCGTGTCGCTCGCCATTGGTGGCGGCACGGCGAAAAAGGACGGCACGTCGATGGCTGCGCCGCACCTGTCGGGCATTCTGGCCACGACGGGGAACGGCAATGTCGGAGACGGCGGACTGATCAAGGGCGACAAGGACGGCAATCCCGACACGATCGGCGTGCTGCCGTAAAGGCTGACCAAGGTGACGCCGTGTCACCCATTGCAAACCCCGCGCAAGGCATGGCCCGGCGCGGGGTTTTGCTTTTGAGGTGCACGGCGACGATGTCGCCGCGAAAGGGCGACGATCTAGCGCAGGTAATTGACGTAGATGCCGTGGATCAGGCCAGGCAGGAACAGGATGATCGTCAGGATCAGGTTGATCAGGAACGTCTTGCCGATCCCATGCTTGAGCGCAACGCCCAGCGGCGGCAGCAATATCGTGGCAATCAGGGTAATCAGAGCCATCATCGGCATATCTCCTTTACCTGGGACAATCCGGCACCGGCGGGCTTGTTCCTTGGGAGAGGGGTATCGATGCTACGCAAAGGCACTGCGGCCTAGCCGCCATTCCATCGGGATCTCATCACCCTCGTCCGCTTTCAGGCAATTTCGGAATCGCCCGAAAGGCTGGAATTGGGGTGGGAAGCTGACGCGCGACCCTAAAGATTTGGCAATTGTATCTTTTGCAAACACGCTCAGCCCAAAAAGATGAAGAGCACTCCGATCGCAGCCGCAAAGGCCCATAACGATACGAAAAACCAAAACGAGCCAGGCTCATCGGCCTTGCGAATGCCAGACTGTGGCCAGTATGTCGGGGTGCAGCCGTGGTAAAGGCTCTGGCCTATGACTACAGTCGCTAGAATCGATATGGCGCCGCCGAATATATCAGCGTTCGTCATTCCGGCTTTTCCAGCTTGCCCTTGGCGACCTTCTTCAGCCGCTTATCCCCGTGAGGCTCGTCCATAATTCATGGCTATCTTGCTTTGGTAAAGTCCGCAATTGGGTCGTTTGCTGAAATTCCGCTTTTGGGGTGAGGCGTGGCTTAGTCGACCTCGACAATCATGTCGTCGTGTACGGCGTGGACGGCGTCCACACCCTGTTCGGCGTGGAGCTTCAGCTTGGCGCAGGCATTGTGGAGGGCCATCATCATCTGCGCCACTTCGCGCTTGTAGACCTTCTCCTTCATCGGAAACTTGAAATTCGCATCGACGATCAGCCGCAAGAGAGAGCCGCTGCCTTCCGCCGGTTCGATCTCGTAGCGTTCCTGCGTGGAAATGAGCGCGCCGGGGCCTTCGGGCAGCTTGCCGTGAAAGGCATAGACCTTGTTCGCCGCCGCCTCCGTCACGGTGATGTCGAACGTCAGATCGCCAAGGTCGGGGTATGAGGCCAGCACCAGTTCGAACGCGCCTTCGCGCCCGGCGACTTCGCGCACGGTTTCGCCCAGCTGCCGCTTTGCATTGCGCGAGTCGGCAAAGTCGATCAGCGGATAGATCTCGTGTGCCGGGGCATCGATCTCGATCTCGTATTCGAGCGTGACCGGCCCTTCGGGCGCCATCTTCGGTTTGAACCATGCCAGCATCTGTATTCCCCCAAAAAAACAGTCCGGCCAAGGACCCGCCTTATCGGGGTGAGGCCTAGTCCCGATTGCCTAATATTTCCTCTACCCAGTCGGGCACAATGCTGCTTGCCGGGCCAAGCCGGGTTTCGTCGAACCAGTGGCTGCCCTGGCTGCGTTCAAGATTGAGTTCGAGCGTTTCGACCCCCAGCGATTTCGCATCCCGCACGAAACCGGCCGCAGGATAGACCGCGCCCGAAGTGCCGATGGACACGAACAGGTCCGCCTCGCGGATCGCGGTGAAGATTTCGTCCATGCGATAGGGCATTTCCCCGAACCAGACGATGTCGGGGCGCAGCGCGGCCTCTCCGCACTCGGGACAGGCGGGTCGTTCGATCAGTGTCCCGGTCCAGCGCGATCGCACGTCGCAGGCGGTGCACCACGCGTTGAGATGCTCGCCGTGCATGTGAAGCACACGCCGCGCGCCCGCGCGTTCGTGCAAGTCGTCGACGTTCTGCGTGACGATCAGCAGCTCGCCGCTCCATTCCCGGTCCAGCCTTGCCAGCGCATCGTGCGCGGGGTTCGGCTCCTTCGTCTGGATCGCTTCCCTTCGCATGTCGTAGAACCGCAGGACCAGTTCGGGATCACGCTCGAACGCTTCGGGCGTGGCGACGTCTTCTACCCGGTGCTGTTCCCAAAGGCCGCCGCCGTCGCGGAAGGTGTCGATCCCGCTTTCGGCCGAAACCCCGGCGCCGGTCAGGATCACGATGTTGCGGATGCCATTGCTCTTGCCGTTCATGTCCCCCATGAAGCACGCCCGCAATTCAGGGTAAAGACCAGGGGAAGACACAGCGTATGGCACGCATCGGTATCGTCGGATCGCACGGACGCATGGGCGCCGCTCTGGCAGAGGCGATAAAGGCCGCCGGACACGAACATTCGGGCGGGGTCGACCGCGGCGAAGGCGATGTGGCCGAGCTTGCGGGAAAGAGCGACGTATTGGTCGATTTCTCGGCCCCCGCCGCGCTTCAGGCAACGCTGGAGGCGTGTCTTTCGGCACGCATTCCGGTGCTGATCGGGACCACCGGGCTGGAGGACGAACACCACGCCGCCATCGACGAGGCGGCAAAGACCATCCCGGTGCTGCAGACGGGTAATACCTCGCTGGGCGTGACGATGCTGGCGCACCTTGTGAACGAGGCGGCTTCGCGGCTGGGCGACGACTGGGACATCGAGATCGTCGAGATGCACCACCGCATGAAGGTCGATGCGCCCTCGGGCACCGCGAAACTGCTGGGCGAAGCGGCGGCCGAAGGGCGCGGCATCGACCTTGCCGCCAACACCGAAAGCGGGCGCGATGGTATTACCGGCAAGCGCGCGGACGGCGCGATCGGCTTTGCGGCGCTGCGCGGCGGCACGGTGGCGGGAGAACACACCGTCTATTTCGCCGGACCGGAAGAACGGCTGGCCCTGACGCACCTTGCCGAAAACCGCATGATCTTCGCCCGCGGCGCGGTGAAGGGCGCAAGCTGGCTGCTGGAAAAGGACGCGGGCCGCTATACGATGCCGCAAGTGCTGGGGCTCTGACGCTGACGCGATGACCAAGGACGAGATCTTTGAATTCTTCCGCCTTCTGGCAGAAGACAATCCCGAGCCGGAGACCGAGCTGGAATATGGCAATGCCTATCAGCTCGTCGTCGCGGTGGCCTTGTCGGCGCAGGCGACCGACGTCGGCGTCAACAAGGCGACCCGCAAGCTGTTCGCAGAGGTGAAGACCCCGCAGGACATGCTGGACCTGGGCGAAGACGGGCTGAAGGAACACATAAAGACGATCGGCCTGTTCAATTCCAAAGCGAAGAACGTCATCGCGCTGTCGCAGCTTCTGGTCGACGAATATGGCGGCGAAGTGCCGGGCACGCGTGAGGACCTGGTCCGCCTGCCCGGTGTCGGTCGCAAGACGGCCAATGTCGTTTTGAACTGCTGGTTCGGGCAGGAAACGTTCGCGGTCGACACGCATATCTTCCGCGTCGGCAACCGCACCGGCCTTGCCAAGGGCAAGACGCCTGAACAGGTGGAGGCGAAGCTGGAAAAGCGCGTGCCCGCACCGTTTCGCATGGGCGCGCATCACTGGCTGATCCTGCATGGCCGCTACGTCTGCAAGGCGCGCACGCCCGAATGCTGGCGTTGCCCGGTGGTGGACTATTGCAGCTATCGCAAGAAGGTGCTGGAAAAACCGCAGCGGAAGGCGTGATGGCCAAGCGGGAAGCGTAATGGAAACCGAGCGATCCCAGATCATGGACGGCGATCAGGCCGCGCTGCGCACTGCGGCGCGGGGCGATGCGGCGCTGTGCACCGTGGTCGGGCTCGACGGCAGCTTTTCGCGCAGGCTGGGCGCGCAGATCGCCATCCTTCAGGACGGGCGCTGCGTCGGCAGCCTTGCCGACGGGTGCCTCGAACGCGAACTGGCTGCGCAGGCCAACGAGGCGCGGGCACAGGGCAAGCGGCGGATCGTGCGCTATGGCGAAGGCTCGCCCGTCATCGATTTCCGCCTGCCGTGCGGATCGGGTCTCGACATCCTGATCGACCCCGCGCCCGACCGGCGTACCTTGCGCGAAGTGGTGGAGCGGCTGGACGCGCGCGAACCGGCCTCGCTCGCGCTTCCGGTGAATGAGGGTTTCCTGGCGGAACGGCGCTATATTCCGCCGCTCAATCTCACCCTTTTCGGCGAAAGCCTTGAGGCGGGCGAGTTGCAGCGCCTGTCAGAGGCGTTCGGCGTTTCGGCGGCGAAGCTGGTGCCGGGCAAGGGCCTGTCGCTGGGCCAGCGGCCGGATGCGTCGGCCGATGCGTGGACCGCGGTGGTGCTGCTGTTCCACGACCACGAATGGGAAGGACCGATCCTCGACTGGGCGCTCGACACGCCGGCCTTCTACATCGGTGCGATCGGCGGCATGAACACGCGCGAGGTGCGGCGGGCGCAACTGGAAGACCTGGGCCGGGACGAACGGGAAATCGCGAAAGTGCGCAGCCCGGTCGGCCTTATCCCCCATACCCGCGACGCGCGTACGCTGGCGCTTTCGATCCTTGCAGACGTCGTGGCCGAATACGAACGGCTGCGGCCCGAATAACGCCCCCCTTTGCCCCGCCGCGCCACAGGAGAAGTATTCCATGTCCGATATCGTGAAGCTTGAAATAGACGGCGCGTTCGCCATGCTGACCCTGACCCGGCCCGATGCGATGAACGCGCTGGGCGAGGAAGGCGATGGCACCGCGATTGCCGCCGCCTGTGCCGAGATCACGCGCGACAAGGGGGTGCGCGCGGTGATCCTGACGGGCGATGGCAGGGCCTTTTCGGCGGGCGGAGACCTGAAGGCGATGCTGGCGCGCGAGGGCAATTTCGCGGGCGATCCGGCAGACATCCGCGAAGGGTATCGCGGCAACATCCACCTTGCCCTGCGTTCGCTCTACGGCCTTGACGTTCCTGTCGTGGCGGCTGTCAACGGCCCGGCGATTGGCCTCGGCTGCGACCTTGCCTGCCTTGCCGACGTGCGGATCGCATCGACGCGGGCAAAGTTCGGGGTGACGTTCCTGAAGATCGGGCTGGTCCCCGGCGACGGCGGGACGTGGATCCTGCCGCGTGTCATCGGGATGAGCCGCGCGGCAGAGCTGTTCTACACCGGCCGCGTGATCGACGCGGCACAGGCGATGGACTGGGGCCTCGTGTCCCGCGTGGTCGAACCGGACGTGCTGATGGACGAAGCGCGCGCGCTGGCCGAAGAGATCGCGGCCCAGCCCTCGGCGCAGCTGCGCGCGACGAAGGCGATGCTGCGGCAGGGGCAGGCGATGACTTACGACGGCGCGCTGGAACTGGCGGCGTCGACGCAAGGGCTGATGCACCACACGTCAGAGCATGAGGAAGGCGTGCGCGCCGTGCTGGAAAAGCGGGCGCCGAACTTCGGATAGGCGCTGACGGCGCCGGGTCGTTGCCTTCAGAAAAAGCTGAATTCCTCGACGTCGGGGTCTTCCTTGCAGGCGCTCTGCAGGGCGGAAAACTCTTCGTCGGTTAGCGCGGGCTTGTAATTCTTGCCCTCGATCACCGCGTCGCGGAAGGCCTGTTCGCGTTCGGCGGGCATCGGGTGGCTGGCGACCCAGCCGACCCATTCGGGGGAATCGCCGCTTTCCTCTTTCAGGTATTCGAAGAATTCGGCCGTCCCGACGGGCGATATGTCCGCGGCGGCAAGCTGCTTGCGCGAAAACGCGTCGGCCTCCCGCTCTGCGTCGCGCGAATAGCTCATCGACGCGATGCCAAAGATCGAACTGCCCAAATCGGAATTGATCCCGCCCAAAAGGACCGAGAGACCGAACTGGCGCAGCAGGGCCTGCATGACGTGCCGTTCGCGCACGTGGCCGATTTCGTGGCCGACGACACCGGCCAGTTCGTCCGCGCTGTCCGCTTCCTGCAACAGGCCGTTGAAGATCAGCACTTGCCCGCCGGGAAGCGCGACGGCGTTGATCATGTCGACATTGGCGATGCCGACGCGGGTAACGGGGCGGTCGGGGTCGAGATGGTCGACCAGTTTGGCCAGCGCGGCATCGGCCTTGGGCGTGTGGCACAGGCGGTTGCCCAGGTCGCCGATCATGGCATCGCCCATCTTGCGCTCCCAACTAGTGGGAACGCGTGGGCCCAGCCAGGTCGGCGCGGTCAGGACGATGGCGACCAGCGCGGCGCTGATCACTGCGAACAGCGCCGCCGCCTTGGGCAGGCCAAGCCCGTCGATCCACTTGCCGAAGTTCTGGCCGCGGGGCAGGCGATGGGCAAGGTCTTCGGGAACAGGGCCGGTGAAAGACAGGCGGAACCCGTCATCGGCCTTGCGCGAATAGGACCCGTCCATCACCCCGCGTTCGACGAAGATGAGATCGCCCAGCGCGACGTCCATAGTCTCGCCGTCGTCAGCGCGAAGCCGCAGCGTGTCGCCGCCGCTCCACACCGCCACACCCTCGTACCGGCGGGCGCTTATGCCGTCGTACCAGAAGGCGGGGACTTCGCAGGTGCCGTGCATGGCTATCAGATCGCCCCCATGTCGAAGGCGTCCAGCAGACCCTCGCCGTGGCGGGCGCGTTTCGTCGTGGACTGCGTCAGGTCATCGACATTGACTTCGCCAAAGGCCTGCATGTGGATCACGAAGAACTTCCAGTGGCGATAGCCCAGGAACACGAAGCCGAGCCCCAGCGTGAGGACCAGCAGCGCAACGTCGCCAAGGCCCAGCTTGATCCAGTCCTTCGTCTTGGCGTCGAATTCGAATTCCAGGTCGCCCAGCGCCATGTGCCCCACGACCACGCGATAGAACTTGGCAAAATAGATCAGCCAGATGAAACCCAGCACGAAGTAGAACAGCAGAACCGAGACGATGATCGCGGCGAAGAACCCGATGGGCGGGTTTTCGGGGTCGAAGCCGCCGCCGCCGTCGAAATCGATCGCAAAGCCCAGCGCAAGGGCGAACATGGCCCCTGCCGCCACGATGATGGCCAGGAACGGGCTGAGGTAGAACAGCAGGTATCGTTTCATCAGCGGCGAGAAATCCGCGCTGCAGGTAAATTCCATCGGCCCGAAGCTCATCGCGCGCCAGCGCTGGTTCCACAGCGATACCATGGCCCATGGCACGCCAAGCCCGAACGCGAGGTAGCCCAGCGTCGTCTTCCACATGTAGGACCAGCCATAGCGGAAGCCATTGTCGTTGCTGCCTCCGCGAATGCCGCGCCAGTTGGTGCGGCCAAGGCGATAGCGAATGGCGCGAAAGCGCGCGACGCCCATCAGGTAGAAGATCGCCAGCAGCGGGATGACCGTCAGCGTGACACCGATCGCGGTCTCTCCGCGCAGGATCATCGCCTGCGCGACTTGCGTCATCACGATATAGGGCAGGATGAACAGCAGGACGACGACGACGCCGCCCAGGAACAGTTCAAGCCCCGTGCCGGTCCATTCCAGCCGCTCGTCTATGAAGCGCGTCCGGCTCCACAAGTAACGCCTTTCGCGTGCCTTGGCCCAGAACCGGTAGATGCCCAGCGTGACGATGATCAGCAGCAGGTTGGTGAACGCGATCGGCGCGAATTCCCGCCATGTACCATGAAATCCAAAGGCGGATTGCGCCTGATCCTCGTCCATCTTTGTCCCGCGACCCCTGAGTAAACCCGCCGTCATGGTTCCCAGCGCATGGAAGGGAAGTCAAGGCGTGCAGGCTTCTTGTCAGCGGGGCATGAAGATTTCCTCAATCCGGGTGCCACAGGCCGCTGCGTGGCGGGTGAATGCTGGACCGGCGGGCGGGGCGTGTTAGTCATGTGCGCGTGACCGATCCTGCCCATATCGCCTGTATCCTTCTTGCCGCCGGACAAGGGCGGCGTTTTGGCGGCGGCAAGTTGTGTGCCGATCTCGATGGCAGGCCGCTTGGCCTCCACGCGGCGTCGATGCTGGCGGGAATCCCGTTCGGCGCGCACTTGGCGGTCGCCGGGCCGGATGCGCCCGATTTCGGCGGCGCGGGTTTCGCAACGATCGCGCCCGATGCCCCTGCGCCCGCGCTCTCTGCCTCCATCGCGGCAGGCGTTGGGGCGATTGCCGATCGCGGATTTCGCGGCGTGCTGATCGCGCTTGCCGATATGCCCCGCGTTCCGGCCACGCATATCCGCGCGCTTCTTGCGCGGTTCGACGGCGAACTTATTGCCACGCTGGTCGCGGGAAGGGCCCAGCCTCCGGCCCTGTTCGGGCATCGGCATTTCGCCGACCTGACCCGATTGACAGGGGATCGCGGCGCACATTCCCTGCTACGCCATGCACGAAACGTGGAACTTTCCGGCGACGCAGCGTTAGACGTCGATACGCAGGCGGACTTGCAAGGACTGGCATCCGCCCACCACGCACCGAACCCAATTTCGGGAGAATAATTCTGATGACAGGCCAATCCGCGACCATTCCGACAGTGGATGTCAGGCTTACCGTCAATGGTGAGGACAAGACCCTGATCCTCGACACGCGGACCACGCTTCTCGATGCCTTGCGCGAACACTTGCACCTGACGGGTACGAAAAAGGGTTGCGACCATGGCCAGTGCGGGGCCTGCACGGTCCTGGTAAACGGGCGGCGCATCAATTCCTGCCTGTCGCTGGCCGCCATGCACGACGGCGATGATGTGACCACGATCGAAGGGCTCGGCTCGCCCGAAGACATGCACCCGATGCAGGCCGCTTTCGTGAAGCACGACGGGATGCAGTGCGGATATTGCACGCCGGGCCAGATCTGTTCGGCGGTCGCGGCCCTGGCCGAACTGGCCGAAGGGCGGGCCAGCCATGTCACGGACGACCTGTCGACCCCCGCGCTGACCGACATGGAACTGCGTGAGAGGATGAGCGGGAACCTGTGCCGCTGCGCCGCCTATCCCAACATCATCGATGCCATCCGCGAAGTCGCCGGAGAAGGCGCATGAAGACTTTCACATACGACCGCGTGACGAGCGCAGAGGAGGCTCTTGCCAACGGTGCGGGCGCAAGCTTCGTCGCGGGCGGGACCAACCTGCTCGACCATATGAAGCTTCAGATCGTGACGCCGGAACGGTTGGTCGACATCAACCGTGCGGGCATGGACGCGATAGAGACGACGGCCGATGGCGGGCTGAGGATCGGGGCGCTGGTGCGCAATTCCGACCTTGCCGCCGACGCGCGGGTGATCGCTGGCTATCCGGTGCTGGCCCGCGCGATCCTGGCGGGCGCATCGGGCCAGATCCGTAACCGGGCCACGACTGCGGGCAACCTGATGCAGCGCACGCGGTGCCCCTATTTCTACGACACCGCGCTTGCCTGCAACAAGCGTGCGCCCGGTTCGGGCTGCAGCGCACAGGACGGGCACAGCCGCACGCTGGCCGTTATCGGGACCAGCGACTTGTGCCTGTGCCAGAACCCCGGCGACATGGCCGTGGCGCTGCGCGTGCTGGACGCGGTGGTCGAAGTGGCCGGACCGTCGGGCAAGACGCGCACGATCCCGATTGCACAGTTTCACCAGTTGCCCGGCGACACGTTGCCGATCGCGGAATTCGCGCTTGATCCCGGCGAGCTGATTACCGCCGTCACGCTTCCGCCGCCGCCCGGCGGGGCGCATTTCTATCGCAAGGTGCGCGACCGCTCGTCCTATGCCTTTGCGCTCGTCTCCGTCGCTGCGGTTATCCATGGCGACGGCACGGGCCGGATTGCGCTGGGCGGCGTCGCGCCGCGACCCTGGGCCAGCGAAGCTGCCGATGCGGCGATCTCCAAGGGGGCCAGGGCGATTGCCGATGCGCTGTTCGAAGGCGCGCGTCCGCAAGAGGATAACGCATTCAAAATCGATCTCGCCACGCGGACCATTGCCGCCGTGCTCGCCGAAGCGAAGGAGGCCCGCACATGAAGTTCGATGCACCCATCGGCGATACGCCCATCGATAACGGCCGCGTCGTCGGTCGCCCCCATTCGCGCGTCGAAGGCCCGCTGAAAGTCACCGGCCGCGCGACTTATGCCGCCGAATGGCACGAAGACCTGCCGGCCATGCTTTACGGCGCAATCGTCCCCGCGACGATCGCCAAGGGCACGGTCAAGGCGGTAGACCCGCAAGCGGCGCGGCAAAGCCCGGGCGTCGTCGAAGTCCTCACGTTCGAGGACATCGACATCCACGGAACGTCTTCGGGCAGGACCGTGAAGATGGTCGGCGGGCCGGAGGTTCAGCACTATCACCAGGCGCTGGGCATCGTGATCGCAGAGACATTCGAACAGGCCCGCGCCGCAGCGGCGCTGGTCCACTTCGAATACGAGGTCGGGGCCGGAAGCTTCAGCCTCGACGGCGGCCGCGCCGACGCGAAAGTCTGCGGCGCATACGGCGGGCCGGGGGAAACCCGGCTGGGCGATTTCGAGGCCGCGTTCGAAGCGGGCGAGGTCCGCTTCGATGCCGAATATCGCACCGGTGCCCATTCGCCCGCGATGATCGAACCGTTCGCCAGCATCGCGCAGTGGCAGGGCGATGACCTGATGCTCTGGACCTCGAACCAGATGATCGCCGGGACGCGGGGCAGCATGGCGTCGATGCTGCGGCTGGACGAGGAGCGCGTGCGCATCTTCTCGCCCTACGTCGGCGGCGGTTTCGGGGCGAAGCTATGGGCCAATGCCGATGCGATCCTGGCCGCCATCGCCGCGAAAAAGGTCGGCCGCCCGGTCAAGGTCGTCATGCCGCGCGGGCTGATCTTCAACAACACCATCAACCGGCCCGAAACGATCCAGCGATTGCGCATCGCTGCGCGCGCGGACGGCACGATAGAGGCCTTCGGGCACGAGGGGTGGAGCGGGAACGTCAAGGGCGGCAACCCGGAATCGACCGTCATGGCCAGCCGTTCGGTCTATGCCGGGCCGAACCGCCTCATGGCCGATCACATGGCCCATCTCGATCTGCCCGAAGGCAACGCAGTGCGCGCGCCGGGCGATGCGGTGGGCTCCATCGCGGTGGAGATCGCGATGGACGAAATGGCGGAAAAGCTGGGTCTGGACCCCATCGAATTCCGCGTCATCAACGACAGCCAGGTCGATCCCAGCAAGCCGGAAAAGACATTCACCAACCGCCACCTCGTGCGCTGTCTGCGCGACGGGGCCGAACGCTTCGGATGGGGCGACCGCATGGCCCCCGGCACGCGGCGGGACGGCAAATGGCTGATCGGAATGGGCGTTGCGACGGCCTATCGCGCGGCCTTGCGCCACGCATCGGGCGCAGCGGTTCGGCTGGAGACGAACGGGCGCATCACGGTCGAAACCGACATGACCGACATCGGCACCGGCAGCTATACCATCCTGGCCCAGACGGCGGGTGAGATGTTGGGCGTTTCAGTGGACCGTGTCGACGTGCGCCTTGGCGATTCGCGCTTTCCGGTATCGGCGGGTTCTGGCGGGCAGTGGGGCGCGTCCAGTTCGACGTCGGGTCTCTACGTCGCCTGCGTCAACTTGCGCCGTTCGATTGCCGAACGGCTGTCCATGGACGCCGAAAGGGTCGAATTCGAAGGCGGCGAAGTGCGCTCGGGCAACCGTGTCTGTTCGCTGCTGGACGCAGTTGCGGGCGGCCCGGTCGAAGCCGAAGGGAAATTCGATTTCGCGCAAAGCGACACCAAGGCCTTCGGCACTTTCGGCGCGCATTTCGTCGAAGTCGGCGTCGATGCCTATACGGGCGAGGTGCGGGTGCGCCGGATGCTGGCGGTCTGTTCGGCCGGGCGCATCCTCAACCCCGTTTCCGCCCGGTCACAAGTGATCGGCGCGATGACGTGGGGCGTGGGCGCCGCGCTTTCCGAAAAGCTGGAGGTAGACGAACGCTACGGCTGTTTCCTCAACCACGATCTCGCGCTTTACGAAGTGCCGGTCCATGCCGACATCCCGCATCAGGACGTGGTGTTCCTCGACGACCTCGACCCGCACGGCAACCCGATGAAGGCGCACGGCGTGGGCGAATTGGGCCTGTGCGGCGTGGGCGGCGCGATCGCCAACGCGGTCTACAATGCCACCGGCACACGCCTGCGCAAGGTTCCGATGATGGTCGAAGACATCATTCCGCACCTGCCGGAGCCGGTGTGACCGCAAGGGGGATGGAAAGGTTCATTCCCGGCGGGAATGGTGGGCGCGGCAGGGATTGAACCTGCGACCCCACCCGTGTGAAGGGTGTGCTCTACCACTGAGCTACGCGCCCGTTCGCGGGTTACTGGTGGGCCGTGAATCGCCCCCGTCCGCCAACAGAGGCGCGCCTTTGCCAGAGCGCAGGGCGATTGACAAGCGCGTGCTTGAGATTAGAGCCCTCAGACCATGAGCGAAGACGAAAACACGCCCGTAGAGAGCGCCCAGGCCGCAGCCGAAGTCGCGCCCGCCGCGGACGACGTACCGCCCGATCGGCTGGCCATCAGCCCGCGCAGCCCTTTTTTCGATGCTGAAAAGCTTCAGCGCGGCGTCGGTATCCGCTTCAAGGGCGCGGTTCGCACCAATATCGAGGAATATTGCATTTCCGAAGGTTGGGTGCGCGTACAGGCCGGCAAGTCGATGGACCGCAAGGGTAACCCGCTGACCATCAAGCTGAACGGCCCGGTCGAAGCCTGGTACGAAGACCTGGGTGACGAACCACCGGTCGCCAAGGCCTGATCGGAAGGCGACTCATTCGGGCAGGAGCGCGGCGCGCTCCCGCTTGACGAGGCGCAGTAGCCAGTTTCGGAAAACCTGCACGCGTTCGAGCTGGTGCGTATCGCGGTGCGTCACCAGCCAGTAGGTGCGCGTGATCCTTTCCTCCGGGAATACCGGTACCAGTTCGTCGTGCCTGTCGGCGGCAAAACAGTGCAGCACGCCCAGCCCCGCACCGGCAACCACGAGGTTGTGCTGCGCATTGATGCTCGACGATCGCAGCGTCGGTTCAAGCCCCGGATGCAGCCTGTCCAGGTGGCGCAGTTCGGGCATGTGCAAGAGGTCGGGCACATAGCCGACCAGCCGGTGCCCCCGCGAAAGGTCTGACGGTTTTGACGGTGTACCATGCCGCGCCAGATATTCGCGCGAGGCATAGAGCCTGAGCGCATAGTCCATCAGCTTGCCCGCGATGAGCGGCCCCGATCGCGGACGCGACAGCACGATGGCGACGTCTGCCTCTCGCTTGGTAGGGCTTAACAGGCCCGGCGTGACGGCAAGGTCCACGGTCAGCCGCGGATGCGCCTGTGCGAATTCCTCCAGATGCCAGGGCAGGAACGAGGAGGCGAAACCTTCAGGCAGGGCGAGGCGAAGCGTGCCGGTCACGCTCTCCCCGTGTCCTGCTGCAGGTTCGCCTATACCCGATGCCGCGCGCTCCATCGCCTCTGCCCTGACGAGCAGCGCCTCTCCCGCCTCGGTCAGGACTTGTCCCTCGCGCGTCTGTTCGAACAGGCGCTGGCCGAGCGATCGTTCCAGCCGGCGCAGTCGCCGCCCCATCGTCGTGGCGTCGACGCCCGAAGCCTCTGCCGCCGAGGCCAGCTTTCCCGCCCGCGCGATCGCGAGGAAATCCTGAAGGTCGTTCCAGTTCATCGTAGTTCGGCCACGTTACGTCCCAAGCTGCAAAAACGCAGGCTACTGTTGCACAAGTGGTCATTGCCTGCAATTTCGCTTGAGAGTAAATCCGCAGCGAAGGATGGACCGCGGGTGCCTATTTCCGCGGCCACGGCAAGAGAGGATCATCCCCATGCGCCTTATCGATCATTTCATCACTGGCGGCGCTGGCGGCGCGGCAGGCCGCACCAGCGACGTCTACAACCCCTCGACCGGTCAGGTTCAGGCCCAGCTCAAGCTTGGCGATGCGGCCCTGCTCGACAAGGTCGTCGCCACTGCGAAGGAAGTGCAGCCCGCATGGGCCGCGACCAACCCGCAGAAGCGCGCCCGCGTCATGTTCCGGTTCAAGGAACTAATCGAACAGAACATGGACGACCTGGCGCTGATGCTCTCCAACGAGCATGGCAAGGTGATCGACGACGCCAAGGGCGACGTTCAGCGCGGTCTTGAAGTCATCGAATACGCCTGCGGCATTCCGCAGGTGTTGAAGGGCGAATATACGCAGGGCGCAGGTCCGGGCATCGACGTCTATTCCATGCGTCAGCCGCTGGGCATCGGTGCGGGGATCACCCCGTTCAACTTCCCGGCCATGATCCCGATGTGGATGTTCGGCATGGCGATCGCGGTCGGCAACGCCTTCGTGCTGAAGCCGTCGGAGCGTGATCCCTCGGTCCCCAACCGGCTCGCCGAACTTTTCCTTGAAGCGGGTGCGCCCGAGGGCCTGTTGCAGGTCATCCACGGCGACAAGGAAATGGTCGACGCGATTCTCGACCATCCCGATATCGCCGCCGTCAGCTTCGTCGGTTCGTCCGACATCGCGCACTATGTCTACAAGCGCGGCGTTGCCGCCGGCAAGCGCGTCCAGGCCATGGGCGGGGCGAAGAACCACGGCATCATCATGCCCGATGCCGACCTCGACCAGGCGGTCAACGATCTCATGGGCGCGGCCTATGGTTCGGCTGGTGAACGCTGCATGGCGCTGCCCGTCGTCGTTCCCGTCGGTGAAGACACGGCAGAGCGCCTGAAGGAAAAGCTGATCCCGGCGATCGACGCGCTGCGCCCAGGCATCTCCACCGATCCCGAAGCGCACTACGGCCCGGTCGTGACGAAGCAGCACAAGGAAAAGGTCGAGGCCTGGATCCAGAAGGGCGTCGACGAAGGCGCGGAGCTGGTCGTCGACGGTCGCAACTTCTCGCTTCAGGGTTACGAGGAAGGCTTCTTCATCGGCCCGTCGCTGTTCGACCATGTCACCACCGACATGGAAAGCTACAAGGAAGAAATCTTCGGCCCGGTCCTGCAGATGGTCCGCGCCAAGGATTTCGAGGAAGCGCTCTCGCTTCCCAGCCAGCACCAGTACGGCAACGGCGTCGCCATCTTCACCCGCAACGGTCATGCCGCGCGTGAATTCGCCAGCCGTGTCAATGTCGGCATGGTCGGCATCAACGTGCCGATTCCGGTGCCGGTCAGCTATCACAGCTTTGGCGGGTGGAAGCGTTCGGTGTTCGGCGACACGAACCAGTACGGCACCGAAGGCCTGAAGTTCTGGACCAAGATGAAGACCGTGACCCAGCGCTGGCCCGATGGCGGCGGCGACGGTTCGAACGCCTTCGTCATTCCGACAATGGGCTGATCCGGGCGGACTGGCCGCGGTGTCTAAGACGAATTGGTCAGCTATCGGCGGGGACACAACGGGGCTATCAAGCGTTGCGTCCGGTATGACCGGACGAACTGAAAGGTAACGCTGATGCGCTTTGCTTTCCCCGCCGCCGTTGCAGCCGTCTCGCTGCTCGCTCTTGCCGCTTGCGGCGAAACGAGCGCGCCTGACGGCGTCAACACGCAAGACGCCAACGCCGCGACCGACACCGCCGACGTGGCCGTGGCGGCTGCGTCCGAAGAACTCGAAAAATCGATTCCCGCCCCGCTGCGTGGCACTTGGGGCATGGTCGATGCCGATTGCACGTCGCAGGCCGGCGATGCCAAAGGCCTGCTGAAGATCAATTCCAACTCGCTGGTCTTCTATGAAAGCGTCGGCAGGCTGGACCAGGTGATGGAGCGTGAGGCTGACCGGCTGGTCGCGAAATTCGCCTTTACCGGTGAAGGCATGGAATGGTCGCGGACCGAGACGCTGACGCTCGACGGCACGACACTGACCCGATCGACCGATGCGGGCGACGCGCAGGGGCCCTTTACGTACCAGAGGTGTGGCTGATGATCCGTCTTGCACTGCTTGCCGCCCCCGTCCTTCTGGCGGGCTGCGCGACCACGACGACCGAGATGTCGGAGCCAGTTCGCATCGGTGCCGACGGCGCCTGCGATGCATCCGATGCACAGGCGATGCTGGGCATGACCGCTTCGGCCGAGGTGGGTGCGCAGCTGCTGGAGGCTACCGGCGCGCGCACTTTGCGGTGGGCGCCGCCGCGCTCTGCAATGACGATGGATTTCAGGCCCGACCGCCTGACCGTGTCCTACGATGACGATATGAAGATCGACCGGATCAGCTGCGGCTGACCGGGCCGGAGAGAAGAGGATTAGCATGAGCGACCAGTTCGGTCTTAGCGAGGATCAGCTTGCCATCCAGGAGATGGCCCAGCGTTTCACCGCCGACAACATCACCCCCCATGCCGCCGAGTGGGACGAGGACCACGTCTTCCCGCGCGACACGATCAAGCAGGCCGCCGAACTCGGCTTCGCCTCGATCTACGTGTCCGAGGAATCGGGCGGGATCGGGCTCGGCAGGCTGGACTCGGCGCTCATCATGGAGGCGATGGCCTATGGCTGTCCTTCGACCAGCGCTTTCATCTCGATCCACAACATGGCCTCGTGGATGATCGACGCCTATGGCTCGCAGGAGGTGAAGGACCGCTATCTTCCCGACCTGATCACGATGGACCGAATGGCCTCGTACTGCCTCACCGAACCGTCCTCGGGATCGGACGCGGCGGCGCTTCGCACCAAGGCGGTCGACAAGGGCGATCACTGGGAAGTGACCGGTTCGAAGCAGTTCATTTCGGGCGGTGGCGAGAACGAGATCTACGTCACCATGGTCCGCACCGGCGTGGATGGCCCCAAGGGTATTTCCTGCGTCGTGATCGAAAAGGACATGGAAGGCGTGTCCTTCGGCGCGCAGGAAAAGAAGCTGGGTTGGAATTCTCAGCCGACCGCGGCGCTGATCCTCGACAACGTGAAAGTGCCCAAGGCCAACCTCGTCGGGGCAGAGGGGCAGGGCTTTTCGATCGCGATGGCAGGACTTGACGGCGGCCGTCTCAACATCGGTGCCTGTTCGCTGGGCGGTGCACAGCGCGCGCTGGACGAAGCGATCGCCTATACCAAGGATCGCACGCAGTTCGGCAAGGCGATTGCCGATTTCCAGAACACGCAGTTCACGCTGGCCGAAATGGCTGCCGAACTGGAGGCGGCCCGCGCGCTGCTCTACATGGCGGCGGTGAAGGTCACCGAAGGCGCGCCCGACAAGACGCGGTTTGCCGCGATGGCCAAGATGATCGCGACCGAGACCGGATCGAAAGTCGTCGACCGCGCGCTGCAGCTGTTCGGCGGCTACGGCTACCTCAAGGAATACCCGATCGAGAAGCTGCTGCGCGATCTGCGCGTCCACTCGATCCTTGAAGGCACCAACCAGATCATGCGCATGATCGTGGGAAGGGACCTGGTGAAGTCATGACCGAGAACATCCACATTCACCGCCATGGCGCGGTCGGCCACTTGTCGCTCAACCGGCCCAAGGCGATCCATTCGCTGACCCTCGACATGTGCGAGGCGATGATCGCCGCGCTGACCGAGTGGAAGGACGACGATGCCATCAAGGCGGTGATCGTCGATCACGCAGAGGGTCGCGGGTTCTGTGCAGGCGGGGACGTCACCCTGCTGCGCAAGTCCGCGCTTGAGGACGAGGGCGCCAGCGGACGTCACTTCTTCGATGTCGAGTACAAGCTGAACCACCTGATGTTCACGTACCCCAAGCCCATCGTCGCCTTCATGGACGGCATCACGATGGGCGGCGGCGTCGGCATATCGCAGCCTGCGAAGTATCGCGTCGCGACCGAGAACACGAAGTTCGCGATGCCCGAAACCGGCATCGGCCTCATCTGCGACGTCGGCGGCGGCTGGTACCTGTCGCGCCTTCGCGGACGGCTGGGCCAGTTCCTGGGCCTGACCGGCGCGCGGCTGGACGGGGCCGAATGCCTCGCGGTCGACCTTGCGACGCATTACGTGCCGCACGAACGCCTGGCCGAGGCGAAGGCCCGCATCATTTCGCACCCCGACGATATCGAAGGCACGCTCGAAGGGCAGTCCTTCGCCCCGCCGCCCGCGCGGATCAGCGGCAATCTTGAACTGATCGACCGGCTGTTCGCCTCAAACCGGCTGGAAGACATTATCGCCGCGCTTGAAGCGGATGGCGGCGAATGGGCGGGCAAGGAGCTGAAGACGCTTCGTTCGAAAAGCCCCTCGGCCTGCAAGAACGTGCTGAAACAGCTCGAACTGGGCGCCGCGTGCGAAACCTTTGCCGACAACATGGCGCTGGAACTGCGCGGGGCATCGCGCGCCATCACCCGCCACGACTTTTCAGAAGGCGTCCGCGCGCTTCTGGTGGACAAGGACAACAACCCGCAGTGGCAACCCGCCACGCCCGAAGAGGTGAGCGAGGAGAGCGTCGAGAGCCTCTACGCCCCGCTGCCCGCAGACCAGGAATGGAAACCGCTATGAGCTACGAAACGATCCTCACCGAAACGCGCGGCGCGGTCACGCTGATCACGCTGAACCGGCCCAAGTCGCTGAACGCGCTGAACTCGACCGTTCTGGCCGAACTGACCGACGCGTTCGGCAAGTTCGAGGCGGACAAGTCGCAGCTTTGCGCGGTGCTCACCGGCAGCGGCGAAAAGGCCTTTGCCGCGGGCGCAGATATCAAGGAAATGTCGGACAAGCCTGCCGCCGACTTCTACATCGAGGATTTCTTCGCCGGCTGGACCGCCGATATCGTCAAGAAAGTCCGCAAGCCGTGGATCGCGGCCGTCAACGGCTTTGCGCTGGGCGGCGGGTGCGAACTGGCGATGATGGCCGATTTCATCATCGCGGCCGACACGGCGAAGTTCGGGCAGCCCGAAATCAAGCTGGGCGTTGCCCCCGGCATGGGTGGCTCGCAGCGCCTGACCCGCGCGGTCGGCAAGGCGAAGGCCATGGAAATGTGCCTGACGGGCCGCATGATGGACGCCGAGGAAGCCGAACGGTCGGGCCTCGTCACGCGCATCGTGCCGCTGGCCGACCTTGTCGAAGACGCGATGAAGACTGCTACGACCATCGCCTCGATGCCGCCGCTGGCCGCGATGATGAACAAGGAAATGGTCAACACCGCGTTCGAAACCACGCTGGACCAGGGCCTGATCGCCGAACGCCGCATGTTCCAGGTGCTGACCGCGACCGAGGACAAGGCCGAGGGCATGGCCGCTTTCGTCGAAAAGCGCGCGGGCAACTGGAAGGGGCGCTGAGGCGCACCCCTTGAGAGGAAAACAGACATGAAAATCGCATTCATCGGCCTTGGCAACATGGGCGGCGGCATGGCCGCGAACCTGGCCAAGGCAGGGCATGACGTGTCCGCCTTCGACTTGTCCGAAGAGGCACTGGCCCGCGCAAAGGAAAACGGCTGCAAGCCCTTTACCAACGTGCGCGAAGCCGTGGCAGATGCCGAAGCGGTCGTCACCATGCTGCCCAACGGCGCTATCGTGAAATCCGTACTGACGAACGACGTCATCGGCCATGCGCCCAAGGGCGCGCTGATCCTCGATTGCTCCACCATCGACGTCGCCACCGCGCGCGAGATGGTCGAGACCGCGACGGCGGCCGGTTACGAAATGGTCGACGCGCCGGTTTCGGGCGGCATCGCGGCGGCCAATGGCGGGAACCTCACCTTCATGGTCGGCGGCACCGACAGCGCCTTTGCCAAGGCCGAAACCGTGCTCGAACCGATGGCCAAGGCGGTGATCCGCGCTGGCGAGGCGGGGGCCGGACAAGTCGCCAAGATGTGCAACAACATGCTCCTGGCCGCCCACATGATCGGCACGTGCGAGGCGATGAAGCTGGCCGAACGCAATGGCCTCGATCCGCAGACGTTCTACGACATCAGCTCCAAGTCGACCGGATATTGCTGGTCGCTCAATGACTACACCCCGGTTCCGGGTGTCGGCGCGGCCAGCCCGGCCGACAACGATTACGCCGGTGGTTTCGCCGTGGCCCTGATGCTCAAGGACTTGCGCCTTGCCATGGCCGCCGCCGATGCGAGCGATGCGCAGGTGCCGCTGGGCCGCAAGGCAGCCGAAATCTACGAGGAAGCCGACAAGGCCGGTCTGGGCGGCAAGGACTTCGGTTCGATTTTCACGACGCTCTAGAGAGGCTTCAGACCGCTCATTGCAGTCGCTGCGCCCGGCACGCCAAGTCGCCGACTCTCTAATTTCCTTGCGAAATGCGCGCCAAGTCGCCACTTGGCGCGCATAATGCTTCCACAAGTCGTCATCATAGGTCGCCCCAACGTGGGCAAGTCGACCCTGTTCAACAGGTTGGTCGGCAAGAAGCTCGCGCTGGTCGACGACCAGCCGGGTGTGACTCGCGACCGCCGAATCGGCGATGTCGAACTGCTGGGCCTGAAATTCCAGATCGTCGATACCGCTGGCTGGGAGGACGAGGACGCCGCTTCGCTGCCGGGCCGGATGCGCCAGCAGACCGAGGCCGCCCTTGTCGGTGCCGCCGCGGCACTGTTCGTGATCGACAGCAGGGTCGGGCTGACCCCGATGGAAGAGGAAATTGCCCGCTATCTGCAGCGTTCGTCGGTGCCGATCACCGTCGTTGCCAACAAGGCCGAGGGCAAGGCCGGCGACGCAGGCATTTACGAGGCCTTTTCGCTCGGCTTCGGCGATCCCGTGGCGATGAGCGCGGAACACGGTGAAGGCGTTGCCGACCTGTTCGAGGCGCTCTTGCCGATCCTCGAGCCGCTGCAGCCCGAAAAGGAAGAGTTCGAGCCGTTTGAGGACGACGAGGACAGGCCGCTCGGCCCGCTGCAGCTGGCCATCGTGGGCCGCCCCAACGCGGGCAAGTCCACGCTCATCAACCAGTTCCTGCAGGAAGATCGCCTGCTGACCGGGCCGGAAGCCGGGATTACGCGCGATTCGATCGCCATCGACTGGACTTGGCACGACCCGAAAACGGGCGAGGACCGCGCGGTCAAGCTGATCGACACCGCCGGGATGCGCAAGCGCGCGAAAGTGACCGACAAGCTGGAAAGGCTGGCCGTCGCCGATGCACGTCACGCGATCGACTATGCCGAAGTCGTCGTGCTCCTGCTCGATGCGACCAAGGGGCTGGAAGTGCAGGACCTCAAGATCGCGAGCCACGCGATCGAGGAAGGCCGCGCCCTGATCATCGGCATCAACAAGTGGGACGTGGCAGAAGACCCAAGCGGGCTTTTCAACGGCATCCGTGCCGCACTGGAAGAAGGCCTGGCGCAGGCGCGCGGCGTGCCGCTGGTCGCGGTATCGGCGCGGACCGGCAAGGGGCTGGACAACCTGTTGAGCGCCGCGTTCGAAACGCGCGAAATCTGGAACAAGCGCGTGCCTACCGCCGCCTTGAACCGCTGGTTCGACGATGCGATGGGCGCCAATCCGCCGCCAGCACCGGGCGGCAAGCGGATCAAGCTGCGCTATATCACGCAGACCGGCGTGCGCCCGCCGCGCTTCGTGGTCTTCGGCACGCGGCTCGACGACTTGCCCGAATCCTATCGCCGCTATCTCGTCAACGGGCTGCGCCGCGATCTCGGTTTCGGATCGGTGCCGGTGCGCCTGATGCTGCGTAGCCCCAAGAACCCCTTCGCGAAAAACTGAGGCGATGACACACGACGTCATCGTGCTCGGCGCCGGGGCGGCGGGCCTGATGTGCGCTGCCCGCGCGGGGCAGCGCGGACGCCGGGTCGTGCTGATCGAACATGCCGACGCACCGGGGAAGAAGGTCCTGATTTCCGGCGGCGGACGGTGCAATTTCACCAACCTCGATGTCGCGCCCGATCGTTACCTGTCCGCCAATCCGCATTTCGCAAAGTCGGCGCTGGCCCGATATACCGCGCGCGACTTTCTGGCTCTGGTCGAGAGTTATGGCATCGCCTGGCACGAAAAGACGCTGGGCCAGCTGTTCTGTGACGGTTCCGCGCGCCAGATCGTGGACATGTTGCTGGACCAATGCGCGAAAGGCGCGGTCGACCTGCACTGCGGCGAAAGTATTGCCAACGTGCGGCATGGCGAGGGCGGTTTCACGGTTGAAACCCCCGGCGGGACTTACACGGCACCTGCTCTGGTCGTCGCGACCGGCGGGCCGTCTATTCCCAAGATGGGCGCGACGGGCTTTGCCTATGACCTTGCGCGCCAGTTCGGCCTGAAAGTCATCCAGCCGCGCCCCGCGCTGGTCCCGCTGACGCTGGGCGGGGAAGACCTGCTGTTCCGCGAACTGTCGGGCGTTTCGACCGAGGTCGTGGCCGGGGCGGGCAAGGCGAAGTTCCGCGAGGCCGCGCTGTTCACCCATCGCGGCCTGTCCGGCCCCTCGATCCTGCAGGTCTCGTCCTACTGGACCCCCGGCGCGCCGGTGACGGTGGACTTCCTGCCCGACGCGGATGCCGAAATCCTGATCGCGGCAAAGGCCGACAATCCCAGGGCCACGGTGCGATCGACGCTGGGCGCGCTGATGCCCGACCGGCTGGCCGGCGAACTTTCCGACCGCATCGGCATCGCGGTTCCGCTGGGCGACGTAAAGGACAAGGCCCTGCGCACCGCGGGCGAGAAGCTCAAACGCTGGACCTTTCATCCCAACGGCACCGAAGGTTTCGCCAAGGCCGAAGTGACCGTCGGCGGCGTTGCCACGGCGGAGCTTTCGTCGAAGACGATGGAGGCCGGAAAAGTACCAGGACTTTATTTCATCGGAGAGGCCGTGGACGTGACCGGCTGGCTGGGCGGCTACAACTTCCAGTGGGCCTGGGCGAGCGCGGTCGCCTGTGCCGAGGCGCTCTAACCGCTTCCTGCTGCAAAACCGCGCAAAACGGTGCCGAATGCGCATCGGCCTTGCACAATTGGCATAGCGGGCACTGCCGCGCGTACTAGGGTCCGGGGCCAAGGGTTGTCGCATGGCCGGCAGCCAGCGCGCAGGCGTTCAAACCATTTCAAGGCCACCCTACTGGCCCGCCCCTGCATCGGACGCGGGGGCGGGCCTTTTTTGCGCATTGCGGACAGATACGTCCAATCGCGGTTTGACAGGGTCGTACAGGTGGCCAAGCATCGCCGCCTGGCAAGACGCGACGGGACAGGCTGATGACGAACGGAGCGGGTTACACGGACCGGGCCGGATTCAAGAGCTGGTACGTCGTCATCATCTGCATGCTGGCGTACATATTCTCTTTCATCGACCGGCAGATCCTGGCCCTGATGATCGACCCGATCGAACGCGACCTTCAGATCAGCGATACCCAGTTCGGCCTGCTTCACGGCCTTGCCTTCGCGATCTTCTACGCCACCATGGGCATCCCGCTCGCCAGTCTGTCGGACCGGGTGTCGCGCCCGGCGGTGATTTCAGCAGGCATCGCAATCTGGAGCGCGGCGACCGTGTTGAGCGGGTTTACCCGCAGCTTTGCGCAGCTATTCGTGGCGCGCATATTCGTCGGCGCGGGGGAGGCAGCCCTCTCGCCCGCGACTTATTCGCTGATCAGCGATCTTTTCCCGCGCGAAAAGCTGGGCCGGGCGGTTGCCGTCTATTCGATGGGGTCTTTTCTTGGCGTGGGGCTCGCGTTCCTGGCGGGCGGCGCGGTGTCGGCGCTGGTGGGGGAAAGCGGCTCTTTCTCGATGCTGGGCATGGAAATGCGCGCATGGCAGGCGGTGTTCGTGATCGTCGGCGCGCCGGGGTTTCTCCTCGCGCTCGTCATGATCGCGACGGTGCGCGATCCGGGGCGCAGCGGCGCACGGTCCGAAGTCCTGCCGATTTCCGAAGTCCTGCGCCACATGGCGCGGGAAAGGGCGATCTACATCCCGCACATAACCGGGTTCACCTTTGCCGCCGCGGCGCTGTTCGCCGTGCTCGGCTGGGCGCCCGCGGTCCTGATCCGCGGGTTCGACCTGGGGCCGGCACAGGCAGGCGTCTGGCTGGGCGGACTGGCGCTGACCGCCGGGGTTGGCGGCGTGGTGTTCAGCGGCTGGGCCGTCGATGCCCTGACGCGGGCGGGAATGGCCGCCTCTCCTTTCGTGACGGGCATGATCGGCGCGGTCGGAACGCTGCTGTTCGCCGCTGCCTTGCCCTTTGCCGAAACCCTGTATGCCTGTCTTACGATCATGGCGGGTTTGTTGTTCTTCGCCTCGTTTCCCATGCCGCCTTCGACCGCCGTCATGCAGATCGCGGCGCCCCCGGCCATGCGCTCGCGCGTGTCGGCGCTGTTTTTGTGCAGCAATTCGCTGATCGGATCGACGCTGGGCGCGCTTTTGGTCGGCGTGTTCAACGATACCCTGTTCGGCGGTGCCGGAGTCGCTCTTTCGCTGGGCCTCGTGGCGGGAGGGGCGGCCATGCTGTCCGCGATCATCCTGGCCTTCGGGTGCAGGCCCTTTGCACGTTCTTTCGCCTGAGGGCGCGATTGCTGCGGATTTCGGACCCCGCGTTCCGATAGCGAATAGAGGGGCATCGGGCCCGGCTGCATAAAGCTTCCCGACAAGGAACCAAGGGGATTGCAATGCGGGTTGCCGTACTGGGCGGAGGACATGGTTGTTATGCCGCAGCCGTAGAGATGAGCGAGCGGGGTTTCGAAACCTGGTTCTGGCGCCGTGATGCAAAGGCTTTCGGCCCGGTTCTCGAGAACGGAGCGATCCGGGTGAAGGACTTCAAGGGCACGCGCGAAGTCGTGGTGGCCCATCCGACCACGTCGCTGGAAGAGGCGATCACGAATGCCCAGCTGATCGTCATCCCTTTGCCCGCCACCACGCACGACGACTTGGCCCGCCAGTGCGCGCCGTACTGGAAAGACGGTCAGGTCGTGTTCCTGCCGCCCGGCACGCTCGGTTCGCTGGTCTTTGCGAGGGCGGCAAAGGATGCGGGCAATACTGCCGACGTGACTTTCGCGGAAACCGGCACGCTGCCCTATCTCGTGCGCAAGCACGGCCCGGCCGACATCGTGGTCAGCGTCTATGCCACCCGCCTGCCGACCGGCGTCTTTCCGGCGAAGAACGCAGGCCATGCTTTTGAAGTGCTGAAACAGGCATATCCCTCGGTCGAGCCGATCGAGGACGCGCTGTCGGGCGGGTTGATGAATGCCGGGCCGATCATCCATCCCCCGCTCATCCTGATGAACGCAGGGCCCCTAGAGCATTTTCCTTCGTGGGACATTCACAATGAAGGGACGCAGCCTTCGATCCGGGCGGTCACCACCGCGCTGGACAACGAACGTATCGCCGTTCGCGAGGCGCTGGGTTATGGCGCGCCGCACTTTCCGCTGGCCGATCACTACGCGGCCGACGGCGACGAATGGATGTATGGCCGCGCCGCGCACGAAAAGCTGACCGACAGCGGCGACTGGCGCGAGAAGATCGACCTGCACACGCATCGCTACATGCTGGAGGACACGCGCCTCGGCCTTTCGATGATCGTGTCCATCGGTCGCTGGGCGGGCTGTCCGACCCCGGTTGCATCGGGTCTTCTGGCCGTCGCCAGCGCGGTGACGGGCAGGGACCTCTACGCAGAGGGGCGGACGCTGGAAAGCTTCGGTCTCGACGGTCTTGACCGCGCGGGGATGGACAAGTTCCTTGCCGAAGGGTTCTGAGATGACGGGCGGCGGTGACAAGACCAAGGGTCTGGTCGCGGCAGTCGGCGCAGGCCGGATGGGCCGGGGCATCGCCATCGCCTTTGCGGCAACCGGCCGTGACGTGGCGCTCGTCGACGTGAAACCGAGAGAGCCCGAGGCGGCAGCCGCGCTGCGCAAGAACGCGATGGACGAGATCGAACGCGACCTCGACTTTCTCGTCAGGCTCGGCCTGCTGGACGACAAGGGCGCAAGGAAAGCGGCAGGCCATGTCCGCTTCGCCGACAGGGACGCAGCTCCCGCGATCTTGGCGCAAAGCGCGATCGTGTTCGAAGGCGTTCCCGAAACGCTGGATGCAAAGCGCGCCGCCTTCGCCTTCGTTTGCCAGTACGTGCCAGACGATTGCATCATCACTTCCACCACGTCCACGATCGACCCGGAAGAACTGATCGGCTTCGTGGACAGGCCTTCGCGCTTCCTCAACGCGCACTGGTTGAACCCGGCCTACCTGATGCCGCTGGTCGAACTCGCCCCGGCGACGGTCACCGATGAAGATGTTGTCGGCAGGACACGGGCGATCCTGTCGGCAGCAGGCAAAGTGCCGATCGTGTGCCGCGGGGCGCCGGGTTATATCGTGCCGCGCATCCAGGCCCTTGCCATGAACGAGGCAGCGCGCATCGTCGAGGAAGGCGTCGCCAGTGCAGAGGACGTGGACCTTGCCGTGCGGACCGGTTTCGGCATTCGCTTCGCGGTCCTGGGCCTGCTCGAATTCATCGACTGGGGCGGCGGCGACATTCTGTATCATGCCAGCGATTTCCTTTCGGAAAAGGTCGATCCGGCCCGTTTCAAAGCGCCTGAGATCGTTGTCGACAACATGCGCGAAGACCGGCGCGGCCTGCGCGACGGCAAGGGTTTCTACGACTACGCAGGTATCGATGCCGATGCCTATCGGGCGCAGCGCCTGTCGGAGTTCGTCGAGATGCTTCGTTTGCGCGACTTGGTTCCCCCGTTCGCGCAAGGGGACGCCGACTGATGTTGGCCGAGCGGCTGGCCGAAATCGTGGGCCCGGGCAACGCCTTTGCCCCCGACATGATCGAGCCCCGCTATCTCGAGGACGAGACCGCAGGGGCGAGCGGCCGGCCATCGGGACTGGTCCGCCCGGCCACGACCGGGGAACTGTCGCAGGTCATCGCCCTGTGCCACGAAAACGGATGGCCGGTGGTGGTCCAGGGCGGAAGGACGGGCATGACGCGCGGGGCATTGCCGCGTGACGGCGAGCTGATCGTCTCGCTCGAAGGGATGAACGCAATCACGGACATCGACCCGGTTGCCGGAACACTGGTCGCCGGGGCGGGCGTCCCGCTGGAGACCGCGCAGAGAGCGGCGGCAGATGCCGGGTGGCAGCTGGCGGTGGATATCGGTTCGCGTGGCAGCTGCACGATCGGCGGGATGATCGCCACGAATGCGGGCGGCACGCAGGTTTATCGCAGCGGCATGATGCGCGAACAGGTGCTCGGGCTGGAGGCGGTCATGGCCGACGGGACGGTGATCTCGTCGATGCAGCCGATGATCAAGAACAATGCAGGATACGACCTCAAGCAATTGCTAATCGGAAGCGAGGGCACGCTCGGCATTGTCACGCGGGCGCTCCTGCGCTTGCGGCCCGCCGTGTCCGGGCACGAAACGGCGCTTTGCGGTCTGCCGGACTATGGTGCGGTCTTGAACCTGCTGAGCGTTCTGGAAAGGCGCTGTCCGGGCAAGATTGCCGCGTTCGAAGTGATGTGGCGCAATTTCTTCGACGCGGCGGTCGCACCGGGCGCATTGCCCGATCCTTTCGACCGGAAGCACGAATTCTACGTCCTTGTCGAGACCGAGGGGTTCGAGGACGGCGTGCTGCCTGCGACGCTTGCCCTGGCGCTGGAAACCGGGACGATCGAGGACGCGCTCGTCGCGCGGTCGGGCACCGATCGGGACCGGTTCTGGGCCTATCGCGACCATATCGGGGAAATCACCCGTTCGATGGCAGTCGTCGAACCGTTCGACGTCGGCGCACCGCTCGCGCGGCTAGGAACCCTTGTCGCAAGGATCGAGCGTGAATTCGCCGAACGCCTGCCTGGCTGCCGGTCGGTCTTTTTCGGTCACATCGCCGACGGCAACCTGCATGTCGCGATCGAACTGGGAAGCGAGGACCAGAGGATCGTTTCCGAACGCATCGTCTATGACGCGGTGCGCAAAGTCGGCGGTACGGTTTCTGCCGAACACGGCATCGGCATATTGAAACGCGACTGGCTCAGCCATTCTAGAAGCGAGGCCGAGATTGCGATGATGCGCCGCCTTCGCGCGGCTTTCGATCCCGGCGGCATCCTGAACCCCGGCCGTATTTTCGAACAGGAGAAACCTGCATGATCAATCCAATCCGCGGGCTGGCTGCGGCCGGAATCTTGGCACTTGCCGCGCTTGCCGTCCCGCAACCGGCGCTTCACGCGGCGGACGGCGCGGCAAAGATGCCATCGGGCGAGGCGCTGTTTCGCGGGCGGGCCTGCGCTGCGTGCCATTCGGTCAAGCCCGGGCAGAACCGGGCGGGGCCGTCGCTTGCCGGGATCGTCGGGCAGCCGGTCGCGGCGGCGAAAGGATACAGCTATTCCCCCGCGCTGAAGCAGGCGGGCGGCAAGTGGGACGAAAAGAAGCTCGACGCGTGGCTTGCCGATCCCAAGGCTGTCGTGCCGGGCACGAAGATGGTCACAAAGGTTCCGTCGGCGCAGGACCGTGCGGCTATCATCGCCTATCTCAAGGCGAACTGATTATCCCACCCTTCGCGTGCGAAGGGTCTCGGACGGGCTGCAACCGTACTGCTGGCGATAATATTGCGCATAGCGGCCGAAATTCACGATCCCGCAGTCGAGCATCTGTTCGGTCACGCTCGCCTGCGGATCTCCGGTCGACAACGCATTGTGCAGCCGTTCCAATCGGTGTCGGCGAACGTATTCGACCGGGGTCATGCCCAGGAACTGCTTGAAGCCGTTCTGCAGGCTGCGCACGCTGACGCCGATCCGGACGGCGAGGTCTGCCACCGATATGCTGTCGTCGAGGGAATCGTGGATGATTTCACGCGCGCGGCGCACGTGCCAGGGGGCCAGATCGTTGCCGCGAAGGGCGATCTGTTCCGAATAGGTGTTGCAGTAGTGGTTGAGCAGCATTTCCACCATCAGCATCGCGTATTGCCGCTGGGTATTGGCGTTGGCCATGAGACCGGGGCCCATTTCGGACTGCATGATCAGGTGTGACAGGAGGTTGCGCCAGACTTGCGGCAATTCGCGCCCGCGTTCGCTGTCGCTGAAGAACTCGACCGGCCGATTGACCGGGATGTGCAGGCACTGCGTCAGGTAATCCTCGAAGGCACTTGCCGCGATCCTGACGGTCAGGTGGCGGCATTCCTTCGACATCCGGATGCGGGTGCTCTTCCCGGGACAGGTGATGTAGAGGTTGTCGGGCCGGATAAAGCCTTCGACGCCGTTGGACCGGACAGAGGTCGATCCCTGTAGCGAGGCGTGGATCAGGAAATGCGAATCGAGATCGATCGGATCGATCGTGACTTCCGATCCGTACTGGATGTCGACCAGTTGCGCGCGGGCGAAATTGAAGCAGGCCAGCTTGACCGACATGGCGGCAGGATTGCGCATGTCCATGCCGTGCGGTGCCAGTCTTCTGCCGACGAAATCAATGACTTCGTCAGGGTCGCTGGACTGGAACGTCCGCACTGGACGCCCCGAGTTTTCCTGGCTTTGTTGAAGCAAGTGACCCCCTTTCGCCCGTTTGCGGGCTGCTCGCGTCCGTGCCTTCTTCCTTTGACTTTTTTTTGTAAGAGATGCTGGATTAGCTGAATTGTCAAGTAATTCCAGAATCGTGCGCCTGGCCGCAAAAGGCGGGCCGAAACCTGCCAAATGCGTACCCTTGCTACGCGTTCTGAATAGCGGACGGCGTTGCCGGGCCCATACTCTACGCCAGTGAATTACGCATTTTCCGGAGAGTTTATGTCCGAAGTCATCGACGATCAGCGCAGCCATCTTTCGCCGGCCGCGAAGCAGTTCGTGTCCAGCCCGCTCAAGATGCTCATCGACGGTGAGTGGGTGGATTCGCAAAGTGGCCGCACCATCGCGGTCACCGACCCGGCGACCGGCAGGGAAATCACGACCGTCCCGGCTGGCTCTTCCGCGGACGTCGACCGCGCCGTTGCGGCCGCCCGCCGCGCATTCGAAGGCAGCTGGGCCGCGGTGCGCCCCGTTGCGCGCGAAAGGATGCTGCTCAAGCTGGCCGACTTGCTGGAGTCTGCCGCGGACGAGTTCGCGGAGCTCGAAACGCTGGATAACGGCAAGATCCTGATGATGTCGCGCCATGCCGATCTCAATCTTGCGATCGATTCGCTGCGCTACATGGCAGGCGCTGCGACCAAGATCGAGGGCACGACCATCGACCCGTCGTTCGCCTATGTTCCTGACATGCGTTTCACGTCCTATACGCTGCGCGAACCGGTCGGCGTCGTTGGCCAGATCATCCCCTGGAACTTCCCGCTGGTCATGGCAGTGTGGAAGATCGCGCCTGCGCTGGCTGCCGGTTGCACCGTCGTGCTCAAGCCTGCGGAAGACACGCCCATCACCGCGCTCCGCCTTGGCCAGCTGATCGCGGAGGCCGGGATTCCGGGCGGCGTCGTCAACATCGTGACCGGCGATGCGGAACCGGGCCAGGCGCTGGTCGATCATCCGGGCGTCGACAAGATCGCCTTCACCGGATCGACCGAAGTGGGCAAGATCATCCAGCAGCGCGCGGCCGCAACGATGAAGCGCCTCTCGCTCGAACTGGGCGGCAAGTCGCCTGTCGTCATCCTCAAGGATGCGGACGTGAACATGGCGATCGCGGGCGCGGCCCAGGCGATCTTCTTCAACCACGGGCAGGTCTGCACGGCAGGTTCGCGCCTGTTCCTCGATCGCAGCATCTACGACGCGGTCATCGACGGACTGGCGCAGGTCGCCGATGGTTTCAAGGTCGGTTCCGGTTTCGATCCCGACGTGCAGATGGGGCCGCTGGTTTCGGCGGCGCAGCGTTCACGCGTGCAGGGCTATCTCGACAAGGGCGCGTCCGAGGGCGGGCGGCTGGTCACTGGCGGAGGGACGATCGAGGGCGCCGGTCACTTCCTGCGCCCGGCGGTTTTCGCCGACGTCACGCCCGACATGACGATTTATCGCGAGGAGATCTTCGGCCCGGTCCTTGCCGCGACGCCTTTCGACGATCCAGCAGAAGCCATGAAGCTCGCCAACGACACCAGCTATGGCCTGGGCGCCAGCATCTGGACCAATGACCTGCAGCAGGCGAACCGGTTCATTCGCGGCATGAAGGCGGGTAGCGTCTGGGTAAATGCACACAACCTGCTCGATCCGGCTGTGCCGTTCGGCGGTTATCGCATGTCGGGTTACGGGCGTGAGCTGGGTCATGCGGTCCGCGATCTCTACACCGAATCGAAGTCGGTAACGATGGCCCTCTCCTGAGGCTCCCCACCATCGAAGCCCGAAAGGGGCGCGTTCCGTACAGGGACGCGCCCCTTTCTTGTCTGCGCGCCCGTCCTTCGCACCATGGCAGGTTCGGTCGCAGCCATCGGGTCACGGCCAACCCTGTCATTTTTCCTACACAAGACGAACAATCGCTTCGCAATGCGGATAGCTGGCCGCCGCTGCTGATGACAGCTTCCGATACCAAGGTCGGCAAGAAAAAGACCGCCGCAATCGCAGGGCTACGTTCTCACGGTTCTCAAGGGGGTATCTATGATCAATTCCAAATCGTGGTCGGGCCGGATTGCGGCCTGTCTCGCCGCTTCGTGCGCCATTGCCGGTTTCGCCACGCCCTCGCTCGCCCAAGATAGCGAAGCGGAAGAAAACGGTCTCGAGGTCATCACCGTCACGGCGCGCAAGCAGACCGAGGATCTCCAGTCGACCCCGATCTCGATCACCGCGTTCAGCGCCGAACGGCTTGAGGCGCAGGGCATCACCCAGGTCAACCGCATCCAGGACTTCACGCCGAACCTGACGTTTGCGAACATCCCGTCGAACAGCGGTATCGCGTCGAACGCTGCGGTCTATATCCGCGGCATCGGCCAGAACGACTTCGCCCCCACGGTGGAACCGGGCGTGGGTATCTATATCGACGGCGTCTATCTTGGCCGCACCGCGGGCGGCGTCTTCGACCTGATCGACGTTGCCTCGGTCGAAGTGTTGCGCGGGCCGCAGGGCACGCTGTTTGGACGGAACACGATCGGCGGAGCGATCAACATCACCACGATTCAGCCCGACGACATGCTGCAAGGCAAGTTCGACCTGAAATACGGGACGGACAACCTGGTCGTGGCGCGCGGCATGGTTTCGGGCCCGCTGACCGATAGTCTCTTTGCCAAGATCAGCGCCGGGATCACCAGCCAGGACGGCTATGTCGATGCGCCCGCGCTGGGCACGAAATTCGGCAACCGCGATTCCAAAACGGTGCGCGGCGCCCTGCGCTTTGCGCCGTCCGGCAGCCCGATCGACGTGACGCTGGCTGCCGACTATTCGCGCGACAAGAGCCACGGCGCGCCGGTCGTTATCACTGGTATCGACGAGACGGCGATGGGCAGCTTCGTCACGCTTCAGAATCTGATCGCGTCGGGCATGACCAGCCCCTTCTTCTGCCTTCAGGCCGACCAGATCGCCAACACGGGCTGCTATAACGCCCGCCTTTTCAGCGACGACACGAACTATTCGACCACGGATACGTTCTCCGACCTCGAAATCTGGTCGGCCTCGCTCACCATCGGGTATGACCTTGCCGACGACATCGAGTTCAAGTCGATCAGCGCACTTCGCCGGATCAACGGGAAATTCGCCCAGGACCGCGATGGGTCCAACCTCGCCATCAACGAGGTTTACGATGACTTCTCACAAAAGCAGTTCAGCCAAGAATTCCAGATCGTCGGCACGGCGCTGGACGATCGGCTCAACTGGGTCACCGGCCTCTACTATTTCGAAGAAAGCGGCGGCGACATCAATCCGATCGACTTCCTCGTCGTCAGTGCCCAGTCGGGCGGCTATTACGACTACGAGAACTGGGCCGCTTTCGTGCAGCTCGGCTTCGAAGTGGTCGATGGCCTGACCGTCACGGGCGGCCTGCGCTATACCGACGACAAGAAGACGTACCTTCCCGACCAGTACGTGATCGACACGCTGGAGCCGTTTCTCGTCCTGCCCGCCGGCACGCGCCTTGCCCCTTACGAGGACGCCAAGACGCGGGTGAAGAAATGGACCCCCATGATCAACCTGTCGTGGGAAGCGACGCCGGACTTCATGGTCTATGCGACCTATTCCGAAGGGTTCAAGGGCGGCGGCTATACGCAGCGCGTGTTCCCGCCCGAACCCTCGCTGCCCAGTTTCGAGCCGGAGACGGTCAAGTCCTACGAGGCGGGTTTCAAGCTCATGGCGCTGGGCAATTCGGTCCGTCTGAACGGTGCCGGTTTCTATACCGACTACAACCAGATGCAGCTGCTGGTTGCCGATTCCACGCGTGTCGGACCGTTCATCACCAACGCCGGCAAAGCGCGTATCCAGGGACTGGAACTGGAAACCAACATCGCACCGGGCGGCGGCCTGCGCATCAACGGCGCGGTTGGCCTGACCGATGCGAAATTCAAGGAACTGGACGCCGGGGTGCAGGGCCTGACCCTCGATTCCGAATTCGTTTACGTATCGAAATGGACGTTGAGCGCATCGGCCGAAAAGGAATTCTATCTCGGCACTTCGGGGATGATCACGCCGCACGTCGACTGGTCGTACCGCTCCGGCTTCTTCACCAACGCCAACGGCATCAACACGCCCGAACTCTATCAGCCCGGTTACAGCGTGTTCAACGCGAACCTGCGCTGGGAGGACGAGGACGAACAACTCAGCGTGACGCTTGGCGTCGACAACATCGCCGACAAGAAGTTCCGCACCTTTGGCGACTACCAGCCCTCGTTTGGCTTCTACATGCAGGCGTTCGATCGCGGGCGTCAGTATTACGCCAAGCTCGGGTATTCGTTCTGATGCCGGGCGGTATGCCGGGACTGGCCCTGTCGCGCCGGGCCTTGATGGGAAGGATGGCCGTCTGTGCCGCCCTTTCCGGCATGGCCACGGCCGCGCGCGCGGCCGAGGCGGGCGTCGCGACCCTTGCGCCGCAAGTGCGCTCGACCGCTGCGCTGATGCACGTGGCATTCCCGCATGAACGGCTCGACGCTCAGTTTTATGCCCGTGTCGCGCTCGACTATCTGGCGGGGATCGAGGGCACGCCCGCTTCGGACGAGCATGAACGCGGGCTCGCGCTCCTAGATGGCTCGCACATCGCGCCCTTTGCCAACCTGCCCTGGCCGATACAGCGTTCGATGGTCGCGAAATACGACCAGGAGCCGTTCTTCAAGATGCTGCTGATGCGCGGCGCAGAGCTGATCTACCGCGACAAGAAGGTCTGGGACATGGTCGGGTACGAAGGCTCCTCGCTCGAATACGGCGGATACCTGCACCGCGGCTTTGACGACATCGACTGGCTTCCGGCGACCGGAGACGTGAATTGACGACTTATTCGCTCGACGACAGCTCGGTCTTCGTCGTCATCGGTTCGGGCGCCGGAGGCGGCGTCCTTTCGAACGAACTTGCGCAGAAGGGGCACAACGTGATCTGCCTCGAGGCCGGGCCCCGGCTCGGCTTCGGCGACATCGTCAATGACGAGGCCGAGATGTTTGGCAAGCTCACGTGGCTCGACCCGCGCATGGCGACGGGCAAGCCGGACCCCAACTTCCCGGTCTGGAACTGCAAGACGGTGGGCGGCACGACGATGCACTGGACCGGCGCCTGCCCCCGGTTCGAGCCCTATGAAATGCAGGCCCGGACCACGTATGGCGAAATGTCCGACACGACGCTGGTCGACTGGCCCATGCCGCCCGAAGCGATCGCGCCGTGGTACGACAAGGCCGAAATCCGCATGGGCGTGACCGGGACCCAAGGCTATCCGCACCTGCCGCCGGGCAACAACTACAAGGTGCTGGAAGCCGGCGCGCGAAAGTGCGGCTATAGCGACATCGACACCCACAACATGGCGATCAATTCGATCGATCGGGACAACCGTCCATCCTGCCATCAGCTCGGCTTTTGCACGTCGGGCTGTGCGGTCGGGGCGAAATGGTCGACGCTTTACACCGAGATTCCGGCAGCGGAGGAAACCGGCCGTTTCGAACTGCGCCCTGGCGCCATGGTCGTGGCCATCGAAATGGACGACGACAACCGCGTATCGGGCGTGACCTATCTGCAGGACGGCAAGCGTATCACGCAAAAAGTGCGCGCCGTGGCGGTGGCGGGCAACGTGGTCGAGACGACCCGGCTCCTGCTCAACAACAAGAGCGAGCGGCATCCCGACGGCCTTGCCAATTCGAGCGGGCTGGTGGGCCGCAACTACATGCGCCACTTCACGATCCAGGTCATGGGCGTGATGCCGGGCAAAGTGAACTTTCACCGCCAGACGCACCTTGCCGGTGTCGTGCGCGATGAACGCAAGCATGATCCGTCACGCGGATTTGCGGGCGGGTTCTTGATCTCTACCGTGCCCTTTACGCCGGAGATACTGGCCAAGAACATGCTGGTTGGCGGCTGGGGCCGCGATCTCACCTCGGTCCTCGACAAGTACGACCAGCTGGCGGGCATGCTGCTGACCGGCGAGGATCCGCCGCAGCTTTCCAATCGGATCACGCTGCACCCGGAAGCACGCGACGATTACGGCCTGCCGGTCCCCGTCATCCATTACGAGGACCATCCCAACACGATCGCGATGAAGGAATATGCCTGGAAGGTCGGGCGGCGTATCTACGAATCCCTGGGGGCGGAACAGGTGGTGGAAATGGGCGACTACATTCCCGCGACCCACAACATGGGCACCGCGCGGATGGGCGACGATCCGACGCAAAGCGTCTGCACCCCCTTCGGGCGCACGCACGACGTGGAGAACCTGTTCATTTCCGACGGTAGCCTGTTCCCTACTGCGGGCGGCTGCAACCCGACCCTGACGATCGTTGCCCTGGCGCTACGCCAGGCGGAGCATATCGACGGCGAAATCCGTGCGGGCAGGCTTTGACGCGTTCAGCCCGCTTCGGCCAAGCGCGCGTTGATCAGGGCGCGCAGGGCCGGGGGTGAGGGCGGCTTGATCATCCGGCTCGCCCCGATCCGCTCTGCCGCGGCCTTGGTTTCGGGGGTGTCTTCGGCGGTCAGCAGGATCGCGGGCGGGTGCACGCCCCATTTCGCGCAGAGCCGATCATAGGCAGCATCGCCGGTCAGCCCGTCGTCGAGGCGATAATCCAGCACCAGCAGATCGGGCGCGGCAGGCAGATCGATCCCTTCGGGTCCGGTCGCGGAATGGACCTCAAAACCCCACCTTTCCAAAAGTGCGGTCACCGCGCCGAGGCCGCCTGCGTCGTTGTCGATGCACACCACTTCGCGCCGGTCGGCGGCAGGGGCGGGGCTGCCCGGCTTGCTGACGGGGCGAGTGGTCTCTCCGGCCTCCACCAGCGGCAGGCGGAAGCGGAACGACGTGCCCCGGCCAACGGTAGAGCGGGTCCTGACCTCGGTGCCCAGCATGGCCGCGATCCGGCGCACGATGGCCAAGCCAAGGCCCAGCCCCTCGTCGCTCCCGCGTTCGCCCAGCCGGGTGAATTCCTCGAAAATGCGGGGCACGTCTTCTTCCGCGATGCCGCGGCCCTGGTCGGCTACGACGATCTCGGCCATGTCCCCGCGCTTGCGAGCGGCGACGAGGATGCGGCCTTCGTCGGTATAGCGCACGGCATTGGTTACGAAGTTCTGCAGAACCGACATGAACAGGCCCCTGTCGGTGCATATCCAGAGGCCCGACCGGCGTACGATCAGGCCAAGGCCCTTGGCCTCTGCCTGAAGCGCGAATTCGTTCTCGATCTCGGCGAACGCGGTGTCGAGCGAGAAGCGTTCCGGTTCCACTTGCGCCTTGCCGCCATCGAGGCGGGAGATGTCGAGCAGGGCGCGTAGCAGCCGGTCTGCCGTTTCGATCGATCGGTCGATCTGGGCCAGCAGCGTCGCCTCGTTCGCGCGCTTGGGGCCGATTTCTTCTGAAAGCGCGCTGGCGAACAGGCGGGCGGCGTTCATCGGTTGCACTAGATCGTGGCTGGCGGCGGCAAGGAAGCGGGTCTTTGACTTCGTCGCGGCCTCCAGCGCGCGGTTCGCTTCTACCAGCTGCAGCGTGCGTTCGCGCACTTTTGCTTCCAGCGCGGCCTCTGCCTCGCGGTCAGCGGTAATGTCGGTGTAGCTGGTGACATAGCCGCCACCCGGCGCGGCATTGCCGAGGATGCGCAGCACGCGCCCGTCGGGCAGTTCGCGCTCGGTCGAATGGCGGCGGCCCGCGCGCAAGTGGTGGAGCCGTTTCGATACCTCGTGCTCGACCGCGGCTTCTTCGTGGCCCAGCTGGCGCATGTTGAACCGGATCAGGTCGGCGATGGGGCGTCCCACCTCGACCAGTTCGGCAGGCAGGTCGAACATTTCGCGATAGCGGTTGTTCCACGCCACCAGCCTCTGTTCGGCGTCGACCACCGAAATGCCCTGGTCGATATTCTCGATCGCGATCTGCAAAAGGTCCGATCCGAACTGCAGGCGCTGGCTCGTTTCGTCGAACATGGCGACGACGTGTTCGATGCTGACGGGTTCGCCTTCCAGCGTGGACTGAATCAGCGCGCGTGCGGAAGAACTGCCGATGATCGAGGAGATCATGCGTTCGGACATGTCGATCAACGGGTCGTCGGGTTCGTCCGCGTCGTGATAGGGACGCGCGGTGACGAGGCGCAGGCGGTTCAGCGCATCGCGCGCCGTGCTGGCGCCCATGAACTGTTCGAGCAGCAGGCGGAAATCGGCGACGCGGGTGTTGGTGGCAATGCGCGAGCGGCCAAGGTCTGCCTCTGACTGGTCGATGAAGGCGACCGATTGCACACGGTCCAGCAAGTTGGGTTCTGCCGCGAAGCTGAAGACCACGAACAGGAGCAGGTTTGCAGATAGCGAGAGGACTACGCCCGAAACCAGCGGGTCCGATCCCAGTACGGGAGGCACGATGTGCGGGCCGAAGACCGGCATCGCCAGCAGCATCAGCCACATCGCGAAACCGCCGGTCAGCCCCGCGATCATCCCTGCCCGGTTGGCCTTGCGCCAGTAGAAGCCGAGCAGCAGTCCCGGCGCGAACTGGGCCGCTCCTGCAAAGGCGATCTCGCCAAGGCCCGCGAGCGTCGCCCCGCTGCCCACCGAGCGGTGATAGGCATAAGCGAGCGCCAGCAGCACCGCGATGACGAGGCGGCGCACGTTGATCAGCGCGTTGCCGATCATCTGGTGTTCGCCGCGGCGCCGGATCTGGCTGCGGAAGAACAGGGGCACGATCAGGTCGTTGGTAATCATGCTCGACAGCGCGATGCTGGTGACGATGATCATGCCCGTCGCCGCCGAAAAGCCGCCGATGAAGGCCAGCAGCGCCAGCCAGTCGGCCCCGAACGTCATCGGCAGCTGCAACATGTGCATGTCGGCCGGCGCGCTCGCCGGAAGCAGCGCCTTGCCCGCGATCAGCACCGGCAGGACGCAAAGCGAGACGATCACCAGGTAGGCGGGGAACAGCCAGCGTGCGGTGCCGACAAGGCGGCTTTCGCGCGCCTCGACCACGAGCATGTGGAACTGGCGCGGCAGGCACAGGACCGCCATGGCGCCAAGGAACGTCATGACGACGAACCGCGCGTCGAGCTGCGCGGTCGAGAACGTCGATTCGAGGGCCTGTGTCACGGTGCCGCCGGGCACTTGCCGCGTTAAAAGAACGAAGGCGAAGACCGCCACGGTGACCAGCGCGACGAGCTTTACCAGCGCCTCGAACGCGATGGCGATGACGACGCCGCGGTTCTGCTGTGTCAGGTCGATCCGGCCGGTGCCGAACAGCATCGCGAAAGCGGCCATCGCACCTGCCACGGTGATCGGCACTTCCTCTCCGCGCAGCAGGCCCATCAGTTCGGGCGACAGCGCGGTCATCGTCTGGCTGACCGATTTCAGCTGCAGCGCCATGTAGGGCAGGGCGCCGAACAGGGCGATGATCGTGACCATCGCGGCGACCCATGCGCTTTTGCCGTAACGGGCCGAAAGGAAGTCGGCGATGGACGTCGAATGCTGCGTCTTGCCGGTCTGCAGCACGCGGGCGACAAAGCCGCCGAAGACGGTGAACATCAGGATCGGGCCAAGGTAGATCGGCACGAACTGCCACCCGCCCGTCGCCGCCGTGCCGACCGCGCCGTAGAACGTCCAGCTGGTGCAATAGACCGCAAGGCTGAGCCCGAAGATCGTGCGTTTGTGCCGGCTTGCGAACGCGGCCATGCGGTCGTCGTCGCCCAGATGCGCGACGAGAAAGAGCAGTGCGCCGTAAAGCACCGCGAGCATGGGCATGACGAGTAGCGACATGGGCGTTCCGGCAAGTCCCCTCGATCCAGAAGAGGCGTTCTAGGATAAAGTTCGCCGCGCACAAAGCACGGGCCAATAAATAGCGGGGACGACAGCTGATGCCGCCGCCCCCGCCGAGGGACCCCCAGGAGGGGGGAGCCTTTTGGCGCAGTGCCCTTAGTGGGCGTGCGCGTCGCCTGCACCGCGCGGCACGCGGATCGATTCGACCAGGCGGCCGATCTCTGCCGGGGCCGGCGCAGTCATCTTCATGACCACGATCGCAACGATGAAGTTCAGCACCATGCCGATCACGCCAATGCCTTCGGGCGAGATGCCGAACAACCAGTTGTCGGCATTGTTCGCGGCCGGGTTCCACAGCTTGAAGTAAGCGATGTAGAGGAACGTGAAGCCAAGCCCCGTGACCATCCCCGCAATCGCGCCTTCCTTGTTCATCGTCTTGGAGAAGATGCCCATGAAGATCGCCGGGAACAGCGATGCCGCCGCCAGACCGAAGGCGAAGGCCACGACCTGCGCCACCCAGCCCGGAGGATAGATGCCGAGGATACCGGCGACCACGATGGCGCAGGTTGCCGCGACGCGAGCTGCAAGCAGCTCTCCTTTTTCCGAGATGTTCGGCTTGAAGGTTGACTTCAGGAGATCATGGCTGACCGCCGTGGAGATCACCAGCAACAGGCCCGCCGCCGTCGAGAGCGCGGCGGCAAGACCACCGGCAGCGACAAGAGCGATGACCCAGCCGGGCAGGTTCGCGATCTCAGGGTTCGCAAGAACCATGATGTCGCGGTCGACGTAGACTTCGTTGGCGCTTTCATCGTTCGGCGCGTTGGCAAGCAGACGCTCACCGTTCTGTCCGGTTTCGCCGGTATATTCGGGCGATCCGGCAAAGGCGTCGCCCGATGCGACCTGCATCACGCCATCCCCGTTCTTGTCCTGGAAGGCGATGAGGTTGTTCTTCTCCCAGTTCGTGAACCAGCCCGGAGCTTCCGAATAGGCGGTCTGGTTGACCGTATCGTTGAAGTTCAGGCGAGCGAACGCCGCGACCGCAGGGGCCGTGGTGTAAAGCAGCGCGATGAAGATCAGCGCCCAGCCAGCCGAACGACGCGCGTCCGATGCCTTGGGAACGGTGAAGAAGCGGACGATGACGTGCGGCAGGCCTGCCGTACCGATCATCAGCGCCGCGGTGATGCAGAACACGTCGATCATCGACTTCGAACTGGACGTGTATTCGGCAAAGCCCATCGCCTGAAGCGACGAATCGAGCTTCTGCAGAACGTACATCCCGGACCCGTCGTTCACCGTCGAACCCAGGCCCAGCTGCGGGATCGGGTTGCCGGTGACCAGCATCGAGATGAAGAACGCCGGGACCATGTAGGCGAAGATCAGGACGCAGTATTGCGCCACCTGAGTATAGGTGATGCCCTTCATCCCGCCCAGCACGGCATAGACGAAGACGATGCACATGCCGATGATGACGCCCAGTTCGACCGAAACGTCGAGGAAGCGGGAAAAGACGATCCCGACCCCGCGCATCTGGCCCGCGATATAAGTGAAACTGATGAAGATCAGGCAGATCACCGCCACCGTGCGCGCGACCTTGGAATAATAGCGTGTGCCGATGAAGTCGGGCACCGTGAACTGGCCGAACTTGCGCAGGTAGGGCGCAAGCAAGAGTGCCAGCATCACGTAGCCGCCCGTCCAGCCCATGAGATAGACCGAACCGTCATAGCCCATGAAGGCGATGAGACCGGCCATCGAAATGAACGAGGCCGCGCTCATCCAGTCGGCCGCCGTTGCCATGCCGTTTACGATCGGATGGACACCGCCGCCGGCCACGTAGAATTCCTTCGTCGAACCGGCCCGCGTCCAGATGGCGATGCCGATGTACAGCGCGAAGCTGATGCCGACGAAGAGATAGATCAGGTTTTGTGTAGACATCTGCCCCTCCTCAATCGTCGAGATCGAATTGGCGTTCGATCTTCTTCATCTTCCATGCGTAGTAGAAGATCAGCACGACGAAGACGTAGATCGAACCCTGTTGCGCAAACCAGAAACCGAGCGGGAAACCGCCGATCATGAACTGGTCGAGAAAATCGCGCAGCAGGATGCCGAAGCCGAACGACACGATGAACCAGATGGACATCAGTGTGATGAGCAGGCGGATATTCTTTTTCCAGTACGCCCCCGCCGATGCGGACGTATCGGGTTGTTCTTCGGACATGGCGTCCTCCCCTCTTGTGGTCGTTGCAAGACCGCAAAACCGTCTATGCGGACGATCAAACGTTACAGAGGGGCGGCCAAGCGCACACGCGCGACATTAGTCGTATGGGTGTTGAAGCAGGCGGCAGGCGCCCTATCGGCGCAGGATATCGCCCAAAGTCGGGCCGCTGTTGCGCAGCGCAAGCTGGGCGATCAGCAATTCGCCGCAGGCCAGCGCGTCGATTAGCCCGTCGTGCCCGCGATAGGCCGGAAGCCCGTATTGCGCGCGCAGCTTGGCAAGGCGAAGGCCGTCCGCCGCGCGGGGGCGAGGGAACCAGCGGTTTTCAAGCGCCATCGTGCACACGAAGGGGGCGATGAAAGGCGTGCCGTAGACCCGCCTGCACGCGGCATCGAGAAAGCCGGTCTCGATCTCGGCAAAATGGGCGACGAGCACCTTTCCCGCAAGGAGCGGCAGAAGCTCTGCAAGTGCCGCTTCCTCGTCCAGCGCGTCCTTCAACGCCTCGTCGGTGATGCGGTGGATGACGACACTTGCCTCCGACAAGGCGGCGGGCGGGCGGATGCGGATGCGTTTCCCGGTCCCGGCGAAGATCCGGTCGTGGCGCATCGAAACGAACCCGGCCTCAAGCAACGCGCTGTGATCGAAATCCAGCCCGTCAGTTTCGAGGTCGATCGCGATCAGGTCGAGGTCTTCGACCGGCGTCGCGAAGGCGGGGTGGCCCGCATCGTAGAAATCGCGCAGCGGACCTTCGGGCGCGGCCCGGCGCGCGGCTTCGAACCGCCGGGAAAAGCGCCAGGCACCAAAAGGCGGCACCATCATGTCACTCCGCCCGCGAACTGGCTGCGCAGCTTGTCCAGCTGGTCGCGGATCAGCCGAAAGGCGTCGCGCAGATGCTCCCGGTCAAAGCGAGAGAGGATGGCCGGATCGAGCTTGTTCGACGGGGCCTCGCCGCGGGCGATCTGCTCCGCCTGATGGCGAAAGCGCACGTCGCGCACGAATTCGAAGCAGGCGGCAAGATCGCGGGCGGCATCGCGCGACATCGATTCGCAGGCCGCGGCGCCCGCCAGACGCTCTGCCGTATTGGTGGCGACCAGCTTTCTGGCCAGTGCGTGGGTGCGGGCAATGTCGACGATGGGTGCGATGGCCTGAGTCTTGAGGTCCAGAACCCGGCCTTCGTCGGCATCGTCCTGAAGCAGGAAGTTGCGGAAAAAACCCAGCGGCACACGTGTCGTCGCGGCGGCGCGGGCGATGAAGGACAGGAATATCCCGTTTTTTGCAGCAGCGGCGAAGACTTCGCGCCGCAGCCCGTCGACCAGCGATTTTTCGCCAGACAAGGCGCGCATGTCGAAGAATATCGTGCTCTCCAGCACCGCTTGCGGGTTGGGGCTTTCGATCCAGCCACGAAAGATCGTGGCCCATTCGTCGGCGGTGCGGCGATAGGTCGGATTGGTCGCCATGATGTTGCCGGGGCAATAGCGATAGCCCGCCGCGTTCAGCCCGTCGCACAAGTGGCGTGCCAGTTCGGCGAAATAGGCGTCATGCCGCGCAGAATCGTATCCCTCGCCAAGGATGAATCCATTGTCCTGGTCCGACCCCAGCGCCTGTTCCGACCGGGCGAGCGAGCCAAAGCAGACCAGCGCATAAGGAACTGGCGGCGGGCCCAGTTTTTCCTCGCCCAGCTCCAGAATTCGGCAATGTGCCCCTTCGCCGATGGTCGACACATAGCGCGAGACATGGTCGGCATCGACGCCTGCCGCGACAAGGCCCGTCAGCGCCTGCGGAAGCTGCGATGTGGCATCGGCGACCTGTCCCGAATTCGCGGCGGCCGAAATGGCCTTGGCAATGTGCAGCGCGTTCGATCCCAGCCGGGACAGGATGTCGTTGGACGAGACGATCGCCACCACGTCGCCTGCCGGGTCGAGGATCGGCAGGTGGTGGATCTGCCGTTCGGCCATGGTGATCAGCGCGGTGAGGATCGGCGTATCGGGAGAGGCGGTAACCGGATCGGCGGTCATGATAGCGCTCAACGGGCTCGACAGGTCCAGCCCGGCGCCCAGCACGCGGCGGCGCAAGTCCTTGTCGGTGACGATCCCCACCAGCCTGCCGCCCGCACAGATCGGCAGGGTGGATACGTCCTCCTGCGTCATCAGCGTCGCCGCCTGCGACACCGTCATCGCCGGATCGCCGGTGACGATGCCGGTGCGGCGCACCAGCGATCCGATCGCGGCATGGGCACCCAGCGTGTCCGCCGATCCTTCGCGGCCCATGCCGGTCTGTCGCATCCGGTCCACCGCGCGGCGCAGGCGGGCGGCTTCGTCCACTTCGAAAAAGGCGCGGAATTCGGGGTGCCCGCTTACCGTGGCAAGAAACGCGGGCTTGGCGATGCGGTAGACCAGCGAATCTTCCAGCGCGACCGCCTCGTTCTGGGCCGAACCGTTGCGAAGCAGGGAGGGGTATCCGAAGCATCCGCCTTCGCCCAGCCGGGCGTTGAGATCACTGCCGCCCAGCCGCAGTTCCACGGCACCCGAACGGACGACCGAAAACCACGCGTTTTCTTCGCCCGCCGTCGTGATCGTCGTCCCGCGCCGGTAGTATCGCACCTCCAGCGCGCGGATCAGCGCGGCCAGTTCCGCATTCGACAGGCCGCCGAAGGGCGGGTGCTGCCGAAGGAATTCGGCGATTTCCAGGGTTTCGGGCGCATCATCCATGGCTTGTCGGGCAATGTTACTCCTCGGCAAGGCCCGGTGCCACTGCGACTTAGGTCGAGAGCGGGGCGGGCCGTGACAATGTCGGAGAGAAATTGTGCACCTGCTCAAAATCCCTCGCTTTTGTGTAAATTACCTATATCACCCGCGCAGCGTAGGGTTTCAGGGGCTTTCAGGGGGTTTTCGATTGGCTTACGAGCGCCTTTCCGCGCACGATGTCCGCGCCGGTGAACGGTGGCGCGGTATGGCGTTCGGGCGCATCCAGTCCGGTCCCTTTGCCGGGCGGGTGATCTCCGTCGTCGAATTTTCCGAAACCGGCTGCCGCATCCGCGACCACGAAATGACGTGCGAGCCGGGTGATGTCTTTCACCTCATGCTCGAAGACGTCGGGCCGATGGTGGCCGACGTGCGCTGGAAGAACGGGGCCTTCTTCGGTGTCTCGTTCCGCGTGCCCCTGCGCACGGTCGTACTCAATCATTTGCGCGACGAAACCAGCAAGCCCTTGCAGGACCGGATGGCGCGCCTGATGGACCGCGGGCCGAAGCTTTAGGGCACCGCGACGATCCCCCCTGTTGCAACCGCGAGATTTGCGCTAGCCCGATGGACGAAACCAATGGCCGGCCATAGCGCCCAGCAACGGAAATCGTTCGCCTTTCCATGACCGAAACGCTCGCAATCACGCTTGTCCAGTGCAACCAGCTGGTCGGGGACATCACTGCCAACGCCGATGCCATGCTGGCCGCGCGCGAACGGGCGGCCCGGATGGAAAGCGATCTCGTCGTCTTTCCCGAAATGAACCTCATCGGCTATCCGCCCGAAGATCTGGTCCAGAAGCCCGCCCTGATCGAACGCGCGGCAGCGGAACTGGAGCGGCTGGCCAAGGCGACGGAGAAAGACGGGCCGGCCATGCTGGTCGGGTCGGTCTTCGTGCGCGACGGCGCGCTGCACAACGGGGTCGCGCTGCTCGACGGGGGGCGCATCACCGCGACGCGGTTCAAGCACGAACTTCCCAATTACGGCACATTCGACGAGGCGCGCCTGTTCAGCCCCGGCGACTTGCCCGATCCGGTCCTGTTCCGCGGCGTCATGCTGGGCCTGCCGATCTGCGAGGATATCTGGCACCCGGCCGTTTGCCGCCATCTTGCCGAACAGGGTGCGCAGATCTTCGTGTGCGTCAACGGCAGCCCCTACGAGATCGAGAAGGACGTGCTTCGCATCGAGGGCGTGGCCAAGCGCCGCGCGATCGATACCGGCGTGCCGATGGCCTACCTGAACCGCGTGGGCGGGCAGGACGAACTGGCGTTCGACGGGGCGAGCTTCGTCATCAACGGCGACGGTACGCTTGCCGCCCAGCTTCCCGACTGGGAAGAGGTCGAGGTCACGACCCGCTGGATCAAAGGCAAGAACGGCTGGTCCTGCGTGCCGGGCGCGCTGCACCGACTGGCCGACCATCCCGAGGACATTTATTGCGCGATGGTCGTGGGCCTTCGCGACTATGTCGACAAGAACGGCTTTCCCGGCATCGTGCTGGGCCTGTCGGGCGGGATCGACAGCGCGATCTGCGCCGCGATCGCCGCCGATGCGCTTGGGCCGGACCGGGTCTGGTGCGTCATGCTGCCCAGCCGCTTCACCAGCCAGGAAAGCCTGGACGATGCCGCCGAATGCGCGCGGATGATCGGGTGCCGGTTGTCCACCATCCCGATCCAGCCCGCCGTCGCCGGTTTCGACGAAATGCTGGCCGACGATTTTGCCGACATGAACGTCGACATCACCGAAGAGAACATCCAGTCGCGCATTCGCGGCGTGACGCTGATGGCGTTGTCGAACAAGTTCGGCCCGATGCTGGTCACCACCGGCAACAAGAGCGAGATGAGCGTCGGCTATGCCACGATCTATGGCGACATGTCGGGCGGCTACAATCCGCTGAAGGATGCATACAAGACGACGGTGTTCCGCGTTTCGGAATGGCGCAACCATCACAAGCCGAAGATCGGCCTGGGCCCTGCCGGGCCGGTCATCCCGCAGAACATCATCGACAAGCCGCCCAGCGCGGAACTGCGCCCCGATCAGAAGGACAGCGATTCGCTGCCGCCATACGACGTGCTCGACGGAATCCTGCTGGGACTGGTGGAGCATGAAAAGAGTGTCGACCAGCTGGTCGGCGAGGGGTTCGACCGCGACACCGTGATCCGCATCGAACGCCTGCTCCACGTCGCCGAATACAAGCGGCGGCAGGCCCCGCCGGGCGTAAAGCTGGGCGCGCGCAATTTCGGGCGCGACCGGCGCTATCCGATCACGCACCGGTTCCGTTCGGCGTGAGGGCGCTCGCCGCCTTAGCTTGCGCGGCGCTGGCCGCCTGCGGGCCTGCGCTGCCCGAACCGGAAGAGCGTGAGCATCCGATGAGCGATCCGCGCGCCGCAGCCGAAGGCCGCATCATTGACGAGTTTCCCGAGCCTGCCGACCCCTGGCCCGAAACCATTCGCGGCCAATGGCGACTGGCCGGGGTGGACGGCCAGCCGTTCGATGCCGACTATGGCGTGGCCATTTCGATCGGGCAGGACCGGATCGAATTCGACAACTGTCAACAGATCGCGTGGAATTACACTTACGAAGCGGGCAAGATCACGACGCAGCGCACGCCCGCGATCACCATCGATATTGCGCCCAAACCGCTGCCCTGCACCGCGCCCCTGCCGCCCGAACTGGCCGGCATGGTCACGGCCATCGACGCGGCAAGCGAAGCGCAGCGGACGCCGGAAAAAGGCGTTCGACTATCGGGCGGCTCTCATTCGGTGACGTTGTTCAGCCAGTAAGCGGGCCGTGTTTCGTCAGTGCCGCAAGGCGGCGCGCGGCGTGATGGCTTCGGAAAAATCGGACAGTTCCGGGTGGCCCTCCCACGACAGGGGAATGGCGCGTTTGCGGCGCATGTCGTCGTCCAGCGTATAAAGCTTGGCCAGGACGCTGCGGGCGGACCAGATGTGTTCGGGCCGGCAACTGGTGATGCGGGTGGTGACGTGCGATTCGTCGCAAGTCGCGCATTGGTATCCTTCGCGGACATATTCGAACGGAATTGAGCCGGTATCGTAATTCGCAACGAATGCCTGCGAAGGATCGCTCATGATCCGTTTCGCCTGGCCCCACGTCCTGCAGCGGGGGCACCACCGGACCTGTGTCGTTCCAACCATCCGCACCTCTTGTTTTTATGTTTCTTTTATTGTGTCCGAGGCAGGTGTCCGGCCTGCCCTGTAGGGCATTATGCTGCGCAGCATGGTCCCCGGCAAGTCTCATTAATGCAGAATTAACCATGCGCCCCGCGACCGTCCGGCAAATCGGCCCTTTTCCCTCCGGTTTCCGGCACTATAGCGGGCGGCATGACGATTACGCGCTTCGCTCCTTCGCCCACCGGGCTTCTTCACGTCGGCAACATTCGTACGGCGCTGCACAACTTCCTGCTGGCCAAGGCCGCCGGGGGGCGTTTCCTGTTGCGGATCGACGATACCGATGCCGAACGATCGAAAGAGGAATATGTGGATGCGATCCGCAAGGACCTGGCCTGGCTGGGCCTGACCGTCGATGGCGAGGAACGCCAGTCGCAGCGACTGACTGTCTACGAGGAGGCGTTCGAAAAGCTGAAGGCGTCGGGCCGCGTCTATCGCTGCTATGAAACGTCGCAGGAACTGGAACTGCGCCGCAAGGTGCTGCTGGGCCGGGGTCTGCCGCCGATCTACGACCGTGCGGCGCTGAACCTGACCGAGGCGGACCATGCCGCGAAAGAGGCCGAAGGCATCGCTCCGCACTGGCGCTTCCTGATCGACCGCGACCAAGAGATCGCATGGGACGACGGCATTCGTGGGCCGGTCAGGTTCGAGGGCGACCGGCTGTCCGACCCGGTGATCCGCCGCGCCGACGGATCGTGGCTCTACATGCTGCCCAGCGCGGTGGACGACATCGCTATGGGCGTGACCGATGTTCTGCGCGGGGAGGATCACGTTTCGAACACCGCGGTCCAGGTGCAGATGTTCACCGCGCTTGGCGCGACACCGCCGCGTTTCGCGCACGAGGCGCTGCTGACCGGGAGCGAGGGCAAGCTGTCGAAGCGGCTGGGGTCGATGGGCGTCGAGCATTTTCGCGAACAGGGGCTGGAGCCGATGGCGATCAACTCGCTGCTCGCCCGCATCGGCACGTCGCAGCCGATCGTGGCCGAACCGTCGATGGAGGCGCTGGCCGCCGGGTTCGACCTCGCCACTTTCGGACGCGCGCCCGCGCGTTTCGACGAAGCGGAACTGTTGCGGCTCAATGCCCAGATCGTGCACGGCATGGATTATGCGCAGGTCGCGGGACTTCTGCCCGAAGGCATGGACGAGGCCGCGTGGCTGGCCGTGCGCCCGAACCTTGAGAAGGCGAGCGAGGCGCACGAATGGTGGCAGGTCATCGCAGGCGACGTGACGCGCCCCGATATGCCCGACGATGACCGCGCCTTCATCGCCATGGCCGCCGATGCCGCCGAGGCGATGGCATGGGACGATGCGGCGTGGAAGACGCTGACCCAGAACCTGAAGGACGCGACAGGCCGCAAGGGCAAGGCCCTGTTCCTGCCCCTGCGCCAGGCGTTGACCGGCATGGACCACGGGCCGGACATGAACACGCTGCTGCCGCTGATCGGCAAGAATCGCGCCGTGGCAAGGCTGCGCGCCGCCGCGTGAAGGCGAGTGCATGAGCGCTTGCGAATCCCCATGCGATAAAGGCAGCCGATCGGTCACCTGACACCTGCGCCGGGCGGAGAATGTGGCAATCGCTTCGCGGAAAATGGCTTTTTTGTGGCGACAGGATTAACGGTTCGTCGCACAATGGGCTCCCGTCGGCAGCACAGTGCCGCACCTAACGGTTATTGTTAATGTGCCAGCAAGGGCGGGGTGAACAACGACATTTTCGCGTTCATGCGTGGCCTTTCGCCGCGCGTTTTTTCGAAGAGGGGTTAAAATTTTTCGGCAGCCCGACAGGCCATCAGGGGGACGGCGGCTTCATGTCACCGTGCAGATGCGAGGGTCGGGCCGAGCAATTTTAGGAGTATGATGATGAAAACCGTTTCCAAGACTTCGAAGGCCCTGCTGCTTGCAGCCACGCTGGCCGTCCCGGCCACCGGCGCATTTGCACAGCAGGTCACCGATTCGTCGGCGAATGGCGTCCTTGCGACCGTTAATGCCGATCGCCTTCCCAGCCGCGCCGAAATGACCGAAGGTCCCGAGGTCGAAGGCATCATTTCCGCCCGTTCGGGCGACCGCATGCAGGTGACCGCATCGGACGGCACCCGCACCGTCATCACCATCGACGATGAAACCGAGATCAAGAGCAAGGGCGGCTTCCTTGGCCTGTCGAGCAAGGAACGTGCGGCCTCGTCGCTGTTCAACGGCCTGCCGGTCAAGGTGAAGACCATGCAGTACGCCAACGTGCTGGTTGCCGACGAAATTCGTTTCAGCAACGACGATCTTGAAACCGCGGCGATGATTTTCAACGGCACCGACCAGCGTTTTGCCCAGAACGAAGCCGCCACCGAGGCCCTGCGCGGCCGCATGGGCGACATCGACAAGTACAACATCAAGTCGACGACCAACGTTTATTTCGACACCGGCCGCTGGAACCTGTCGCCCGAAGCCGAGGCAGAGCTGTGCACCGCTGCTTCGCAGGCCGAGAGCATGGACAATGCCCTGCTGCTCGTCGTCGGTTACACCGATGCCGACGGTAGCCAGGACTACAACCAGGAGCTGAGCGAGAAGCGTGCCGGCCGCGTCGTCAACTACCTGCAGCAGGCCTGCGGCTGGAAGCCGTACCGCATGCTGACGCCGACCGGTATGTCCGAAGCCGATCCGGCCGCCGACAACGAGACTGAGTACGGCAAGGCACAGAACCGCCGCGTCGCGGTGAACGTGCTGGTCAGCAAGGGTCTCGACGGCCTTTGATCGTGACCGGGGCGGGCCACGGGCCTGCCCCGCGCCATGACGCCAACATATGAACGGGGCGGGATGTGACAGGAATTGCCTGTCCGTCCCGCCCCGTTTTCGTGTGTGCGTCAGGCGGCAATCAGGCCGCCGCTTCCTCCGTCGCTTCGACCGCTTCGAGTAGTTTCTTCTCAAGCGACTTCAGGCGGGCTTCGCTGGTGATCTTGTCTCCGATCAGATCGGTAACGTAGAACGTGTCGGCCGCCCGCTCGCCATAATTGGTGACATGGGCCGAATTCACGATCGTCTTCGCCTCGAACAGGGCGCGTGACAGGCGGTTCAACAGGGCCGGGCGGTCGCGCGCGTTCACTTCGACGACCGTGAACTTGTTCGATGCATCGTTGTCGAAATTGACGCGCGGGCGCACGTCGAAGGCATGGGCGCGGCTGCGCGCGGTGGGGCGGGCGGCCAGTTGCGGCACCAGCTTCACCTTGTTCGCCAGGGCATCCTCGATCCCCTTGACCAGCCGCTGCATCTGGTTGTCTTCCATGAAGGGGCGGCCCAGCGGGTCCTGCACCAGGAAGTTGTCGACGGCCAGGCCATTGCGTGTCGTGTGGATGCGTGCGTCGATGATGTTGCCGCCCGCCAAGTGGATCGCGCCGCAGATGCGCGAAAACAGTCCGGGGTGGTCGGCGGACATCGCGGTGACCAGCGTTGCGCCGCGCGCGGCGTAGTACTGCGTGTCGATCGACAGGGGCTGTTTGCCCATCGCGTCCATCTGGCGCAGGTTCGAGGCGATGACGTCCTCGGCCTCCGCGATCCAGTAGGACGGCTGCATCTTCTTGCCGAATTTCTCCACCAGCGCGCCGCCGTCTTCGAGAATGTCGGTGACGAGCTGTTTCTTCATCTCGATCCGAGTATCGCGCCCGTGGACCTTGTGGCCGAGGCGAATGCGTTCTTCCGCCGCGAAGTAGAGATCGGACAGCAATTGCCCCTTCCAGCTGTTCCACGTGCCGGGGCCAACCGCACCGATGTCGACCACGGTCAGGATCAGCAGCTGGCGCAGCCGTTCGAGCGACTGAACCACTTCGACGAAATCGATGATCGTCTTGTGGTCGGCCAGGTCGCGCTTGAACGCGGTCGCGCTCATCAGGAGGTGATGGCGGACCAGCCAGGCGACCAGTTCGGTCTCGGTCTCGTCCAGCCCCAGACGCGGGCAGACCTTTTCGGCCAGCTCCGCGCCCAGGACCGAATGATCGCCCCCACGGCCCTTGGCGATGTCGTGCATCAGCGTCGCGACATAGAGCGCGCGGCGATGCTTCAGTTTGGGCAGCAGCTGCGTCGACAGGGGATGGGTGTCATTCATCTCCCCGCTCTCGATCCGGGCGAGGGTGCCGATGGCGCGGATCGTGTGCTCGTCCACCGTATAGTGGTGGTACATATCGAACTGCATCTGCGCGACGACGCGCCCGAATTCGGGCATGATCCGGCCGAACACGCCCGCCTCGTTCATCCAGCGAAGGGCCAGTTCGGGATTGTCGTGGCTGGCCAGCAGGTCGAGGAACAGGGCATTGGCCTTGGCATCGTTGCGAACCGCCTTGTCGATCAGCACGGCGTCGCGGTCGGCGGCGCGCAACGCCTCGGGGTGGACCTCGACCCCTTCCTGGTTGGCGAGGGTGAAGATTTCGACCATCCGCTTCGGGTCCTTCTGGAAGAAGGTGTCGCTGGGGATATTGATCCGCCCGCCCGAAATCTCGAACCCCTTGATCGTACGCTTCCGCTCTCGCAGGCGTGACAGGATGTTGCGGCTGGCCCGCTTGGCGAACTGCTCGTCCAGCTGGGCCAGGAACACGCCGGTCAACGATCCGACACGTTTGGCCTGGAGGAAGTAGAACCGCATGAAGCGTTCCACCGCGCTCTTGCCCGGACGGTCGACGAAATTCATCCGTTCGGACACTTCGCGCTGAAGGTCGAAGGTCAGGCGGTCTTCCTCGCGCCCGGTGATCATGTGCATGTGGCACCGGACGGCGAGGAAGAAGTTCTCCGCCCGGCGAAACGCGCGGTATTCCGATTGCGACAACAGCCCCGCGCCGACCAGTTCCGACGCGCTTTGCACGCGGTGGATGTACTTGCCGATCCAGTAGAGCGTGTGCAGGTCGCGCAGGCCGCCCTTGCCTTCCTTCACGTTGGGTTCGACGACATAGCGCGAATCGCCCATGCGCTTGTGGCGCGCGTCGCGTTCCTCCAGCTTGTCGGCGACGAACTGGCGCTCAGTGCCCTTGACCACTTCTTTCCAGAACCGGTCCCGCGCTTCGTCGTAAAGGTCTTGGTCGCCCCACAGGAAGCGCGATTCCAGAAGGGCGGTGCGGATGGTCAGGTCCTGTTTCGCCATGCGGACCATGTCATCCAGCGTGCGGCTGGAATGGCCGACTTTGAGGCCCAGGTCCCACAGGTAATACAGCATCGCCTCGGCCACCTGTTCGCACCAGGCGGTGTTCTTCATGGGCGTGATGAACCCGATGTCGACGTCGGACTGCGGCGCCATTTCGCCGCGCCCGTATCCGCCGACCGCCACGATCGACAGGCGCTCCCCGCTCGACCGGTTGGCCAGCGGATAGACGTGGGTGATCACGTGGTCGTGAATGATGCGAATCAACTGGTCGATCAGGAAGGACTGCGCCGCGGCCGCCTTGTGCCCGGCAGCGGGCTCTTCCATCAGGCGATCGGCGATTTCCTCGCGGCCCTTGTCGAGCGCGCCGCGCAGCAGCTTCACGATCGGCTTGCGGTCGAACGTGTCCATGCCCTCGACAAGTTCGTCGAGCCTGGCGACGACCTTGCGGCGATCGATGATGGCACGCTGGTTCGGGATGCGCGGTGCGGCCAAGTCTGTTCCTTCCTTCACGCGCGGCCAACCCGCGCGTCTGTTCCTTGGGTCTTATATGGGCAGCGTCACGGCGCAAGGGAACCGGCAGCCGACGTTACGCGATGACCTTTGTTCAGCCCCCTACCATCGCAATGCTCCCTGTGCCAAAAGCGCGCGCAATACGCCGGGGTTCCTGCCGGCCAAGACGGAAAGTTGTAGTCAATTGCTGGAAATGCTTGCTGCCGCCGCTCAGACGGCAAACGCCCCGATCCACTGGGCCGATCTTGGGCTGAGGCCGGGAATCGACCTCGGCTTCTTCACGCTGCGCTTTTATTCGCTGGCCTATCTGGCCGGTATCGTCATGGGCTACTGGCACCTGACCCGGATGCTGAAACAGCCCGGTGCGCCGATGGCGCAGCGTCATGCCGAAGACCTGTTCTTCTGGTGTACGCTGGGCATCATCCTTGGCGGGCGGCTCGGCTATGCCACGTTCTACGAACCCTCGCTCTGGGCCCATCCGGACCAGCTGGTGCAGCTGTGGAACGGGGGGATGAGCTTCCACGGCGGGGTCATGGGCGTGCTTCTGGCGATCGCGTGGGTCGCGTGGCGCAACAAGCTCAATTTCATCCGCATGTGCGACTACATCTCGGTCAACGTCGCCTTCGGGATGCTGTTCGGGCGGCTTGCCAACTTCATCAACGGTGAACTGTGGGGCCGCCCCACCGACGTTGCCTGGGGCATGGTCTTCCCCCGCGCCGGACCGCTGCCGCGCCATCCCAGCCAGCTCTACGAAGCCGGGCTGGAAGGGCTCGCCATGATCGTCATCATGCTCTCGCTCTTCTGGTTCACGCGGGCGCGCTATCGCCCCGGTTTCCTTGTCGGCGTCTTCACCGCAGGGATCGCGCTGGCCCGTTTCACGGTCGAATTCTTCCGCGAACCCGATGCCCAGCTTGCCGAATTCGCGGCCAGCACCGGCCTGTCGATGGGCCAGTGGCTGACCCTGCCGATGATCGCGGTGGGCGTGGGTATCGTCATCTGGTCGCTGATGCGCCCCGCCATCGGGCAGGCCAAGGCTCCGGCTGCCGATCGGGCCGCCGATCCGGCCTGAGGGGCGGGTCATGGCCAGGCGCGACCTTTCGGACCATTTCGCCGACCTGATTCGCAATTTCGGGCCGATCCCGCTTGCCCAGTACATGGCAGAGGCGAACGCCCACTATTACAGCGCGCGCGACCCGCTGGGCGCGGCGGGCGATTTCATCACCGCGCCCGAAATCAGCCAGATGTTCGGAGAGATGATCGGCGGCTGGCTGGCCGATTTCCGTGCAAGGGGCGTGGCCGCGGGCCTGCCCGACGCGGCGGCTGCGACCTATGTCGAACTGGGGCCGGGGCGCGGCACGCTGGCGCGCGATGCGCTGCGCGTGCTGGGCATGACGGGCGGGGTGCCGCGCGTGCATCTTGTCGAAGGATCGCCTGCCTTGCGCGGCGCGCAGGGCGACCTGCTGGCGGGCGCGACGTTCCACGACGACGTTTCGACCCTGCCCGAAGACCGGCCGCTGCTGATCGTCGCCAACGAATTCTTCGATGCCCTGCCGATCCGGCAACTGGTGCGAACGGCCGAAGGATGGCGCGAGATGACGGTGGCGCTGGCGGGCGACCGATTCGTGCCCGCGCCTGGTGACAAGCCGATGGACGCCGCGGTTCCGCCGGACCTGCGTGACAGCGCCGAGGGCACTTTGATCGAGACCTGCCCCGCCGCAACGGCGATCATGCGGGACCTCGCCGAACGTGTCGCAAGGCAGGGCGGGGCGATTCTCGCCATCGATTACGGCCACCTTGGCCCACGCACCGGCTCGACGTTCCAGGCCGTGGCCCGCCACGAACGGGCCGATCCCTTCGAAAAGCCGGGAACCGCGGACCTTACCGCCCACGTCGATTTCGCCGCCCTGGCCGAGGCGGCGCGTGCCGGCGGGCTAGTCGTGGACGGCATGGCGGGGCAGGGGCCGTTCCTGATGGCGCTGGGCATCGGACAGCGCGCAAGTGCGCTGGCACGCGCGAATCCGGCGGCGGCAGGCGACGTTCTGGCGGCGCTCAAACGGCTGGTGGACCCCGATGCCATGGGCGATCTGTTCAAGGTTATCGCCCTTCGCAGCGCCGCATGGCCCGAAGGTGCAGGCTTCGCAGATGCGGAAACAGCGTAAAATGCCTGTTGGAAATTTCGCGTACCGTGTCTATGAGGCGCGCCAAGACGGGTCCTGCGCGGGGCGAATTGCCTCGTGCTGTCACGATTCCGTTCGGGTCCGGAGGCGGGCAGCTTTCCGGAAAGTCTGAAAACCTTCCTGCCCGGTATTCGCCGGGCGGCCAGATCAGGGATGGCCACGCATGGCAGAGGCTACGATCGACAACACCGCGGTTGCGGATGGCGATGAAGGTGGCGTTCGTCGCCGCGATTTCATCGAAATCGCTGCGGTAAGCTTCGGAGGCGTGGGCGCGCTCGCGACGCTCTATCCCCTCATCAGCCAGATGGCGCCGTCCAAGGACGTGCTCGCCGAAAGCTCGACCGATGTGGACATCTCCGCGATCCAGCCCGGCCAGGCCGTGAAGGCCGTCTTCCGCAAGCAGCCGCTTTTCGTGCGCCGCCTGACGGAAAAGGAAATGGCAGAGGCGAACGCCGTGGATATCTCCACGCTGCGCGATCCGGCAACACTGGCCGAAATGACCAAGGAAGGGCATGAAGACATGCTCATCACCATGGGCGTTTGCACCCACCTCGGCTGCGTTCCGCTGGGCGCGGGCGAAGGCGAAGTGAAGGGCGAATTCGGCGGCTATTTCTGCCCGTGCCACGGCTCGCACTACGATACCGCTGCACGCATCCGGAAGGGTCCCGCTCCGTTGAACCTGCAGGTTCCGGAATACGAGTACACCTCCGATACCACCGTCACAGTCGGCTGAGGATAAGAGACGATGAGCTTCCCCTGGGCGAACCAATACCAGCCGACGAACCCGTTCATGCGGTGGATGGACGAGAAGCTGCCGCTTCCCCGTTTCGTCTACAACGCCGTCGGTGCCGGATACCCGGTCCCGCGTAACCTGAATTACTGGTGGAACTTCGGCGTTCTCGCCGGCTTCTGCCTGATGATCCAGATCGTCACCGGCATCATCCTTGCCATGCACTATGCGCCCAACGCGCTGGTCGCATTCGATTCGACCGAGCACATCATGCGCGACGTCAACTGGGGCTGGATGATGCGCTATGCCCACGCGAACGGCGCGTCCGCGTTCTTCGTCGTGGTCTACATCCACATCTTCCGCGGCTTCCTGTTCTCCTCGTACAAGGCGCCGCGTGAAATGATCTGGCTGCTGGGCGTGGTGATCTTCCTGCTGATGATGGCCACCGCCTTCATGGGCTACGTGCTGCCGTGGGGCCAGATGTCCTTCTGGGGCGCCAAGGTCATCACCGGCCTGTTCGGCGCGATCCCGCTGGTCGGCGAACCGCTTCAGATCTGGCTGCTCGGCGGTTTCGCCCCCGACAACGCCGCGCTGAATCGCTTCTTCTCGCTGCACTTCCTGCTGCCCTTCGTGATCCTGGGCGTGGTCATCCTCCACATCTGGGCGCTGCACATCCCGGGTTCGTCGAACCCCACGGGCGTCGAAGTGAAGCAGGAATCGGACACGGTTCCGTTCCACCCCTACTACACCGCGAAGGACGGTTTCGGGCTTGCCGCGTTCCTCGTGATCTACACCGCGTTCGTGTTCTTCATGCCGAACGCGCTGGGTCACCCGGATAATTACATCCCGGCCAACCCGCTCTCGACCCCGGCGCACATCGTTCCCGAATGGTACTTCTGGCCGTTCTACGCGATCCTGCGCGCCTTCACGTTCGACTTCTTCTTCGTGCCCGCAAAGCTGCTCGGCGTGCTTGCGATGTTCGCAGCCATCCTGGTCTGGTTCTTCCTGCCCTGGCTCGACAACTCGCCGGTCCGTTCGTCGCGGTATCGCCCGCTGATGCGCAAGTTCTGGTGGTTCGGTTTCGTGCCCGCCATGGCCGCGCTGTTCTACCTGGGCGGTGCCCCGGCCGAAGAACCCTACGTCATGTTCAGCCAGCTGGCTTCCGCGTACTACTTTGCGCACTTCCTGATCATCCTGCCCATCGTGTCGATGATCGAGAAGACGAAGCCTCTGCCGAACTCAATCACTGAAGCTGTGCTCGCCAAGAACGGCGCAGCAGCAGCCGAATAACCGGCCGGAATAGGGAAACAGACAAATGGTCCGTCTTATCGGTATCCTCGTCGGCATCTTCTTCAGCGGCTGGCTCCTCGTGACTCTCGCGGTCGGTTTCTTCACCTGGGCGAGCGAGCCCAAGGTGGAGACGGCAGAGCACGTCTTCCACAAACATCCCAAGGCGCTGCACCTTGCCAGCGACGGTCCCTTCGGCCACTTCGACCTTCAGCAGGTCCAGCGTGGCTACAAGGTCTACAAGGAAGTCTGCTCGGCCTGCCATTCGCTGCGCCACGTCGCTTTCCGCGATCTGGAACAGCTGGGCTACACCGAAGCGCAGGTTAAGGCCGAGGCCGCGACCTGGATGGTTCCGGGAATCGATCCGGTGACGGGCGAGGACACGATGCGTCCGGGCCTGCCGACCGATTACTTCCCCAAGCCGTACCCCAACGACGTCGCCGCACGCGCCGCGAACAACAACGCGATCCCGCCGGATCTTTCGCTGATGGCGAAGGCTCGTCACGACGGTGCCGCCTATGTCTATTCGCTGCTGACCGGCTATCAGGAACAGCCCGCGGCCCTGCTCGAGGAATTCCCCGAGGCGAAGACCCCGGACGGCCTGCACTACAACCCGTACTTCGCAAACCTGAACCTCGCCATGGCACCGCCGCTGTCCGACGGGCAGGTGGACTTCGACGACGGATCGCCGAACGATCTCGATGCGCTGGGGCACGACGTGGCCGCGTTCCTGGTGTGGACGGCAGAGCCGACGCTGACCAAGCGTAACGCGACGGGCTGGCCGGTGGTGCTGTTCCTCGTCTTCCTGACGGTTCTGGCCTACCTTGCCTATCGCAATGTCTGGCGGAACAAGGAGCACTGAGCTTCCTGACGCGAAAGCGAACACGAAAAGGGCCGCCGGATCGAACCGGCGGCCCTTTTTCTTTGCGCTGTTCCTGCCTGGCGCGGCGCCGTCTCGTTCAGCGCGTGCGAATTCCGAAGATCTCTTCCGCGATAATCCCGTCGTTGCCATAGATGTTCTGGCTTCCGGTAACCGCATGGCAAAGCACTTCGGCCCCCGCGATACCCGCATCCTCCAGGTGCCCGCCCATCGCGCGATAGGGTTCATCGTTGAGGTGCGCGACAAGGTCCTCGACCGTTTCCCATCGTTCGAAGACGAGGATCGTGTCCGGCCTGTCGGGATAGATCGCCCAGTCGTAGGCAAGGCAGCCCTTCTCGGTGAGGGCGGCATCGATAAGCGCAGTCGCGCTCAACACCGTGGGTGCGGCGTCGCCTTCCATCCGGATCCAGCCCGCGACGATTACCTGCATCACTTCTCTCCCACTTTCGCACCCGCACCTGCGGGCCCTTCAGCGTGCTAGCGCGGCAGGCAGGGGAGAGAAAACTGGCGTAAAGAGAAGGGGGCGATGCAAGAAGGCGTTGACGAAATGGCCCCAGCAATGGCAAGCGCAACGCCGCACGCGATGAGCGGGTATAGCATAGTGGTAATGCTCTAGCCTTCCAAGCTAGCTAGAGGGGTTCGATTCCCCTTACCCGCTCCAATCTTTCCGAACGATCAGCCGGCCTATTCGTCCTGCACCAGCCCCGCGCCGCGCAGGAAGAATTCGACGCGAAAGGCGATGCCCGCCTCGTCGACGATACCTTTCATACCGTGCGTGATCGCCTGGTTCTGCATATCGGCGACCATCAGACCCTGGAACATGTCGGCCAGTTCCGACGGGTTTCCCGTGAACCGTACCCCTTCGTCTTCCCATTTACGCAACGCCTCCTCGATCGCGTTGCGGCTGCGCTGTGCGGTGGTGGAAAAGAACTTGCGGGCGAAATCCTCATCGCGGATCGAATGGGCGATGACGATCCGGACAAGCGCCACCGCCTCGGGATCCAGGTGCAAGCGGTAAAGTTCGTGCGCGATTCGCGACAGGGCGGTCGCGGCGTCGGGTTCTTCCGAAGCGATCTGGCGCACGATGTCCTCTCCGGACGTGACTTTGGCAAAGACCACGGCGTCCAGCAGGCCGTCCTTGTTGCCGAAAAGCTTGTAGATCGTGGACAGCGAGCCGCCCGCCTTGTCGACCACGTCGCCAAGCGTCGTCTGCTCGTATCCCTTTGAAATAAACAGCTCGCGGGCGGCATCGAGAACCGCCTGTCGGCGTTTGTCGAGCCTGCAGGTTTCGGAAATCTTATTCATCGGCTGGAAATCTTCTTCGAATCGTCTTGCTGCTGCAACGTGTAATGCCTATTACACCTTCGCAACTGCACAATACCTTTGAAAGCCCTTTCGTCATGAGAGCCCTTCTGGCCGGCGCCATCGCCTTGCTCCTCACCGCATGTTCTTCCGCCGACGAGGCCGCTGCCCCTGCCGCGGTTCCCGTCCGTACGATCACGGTCGAGAAAACCACTCTGCCGAACGTGATCGAATTGCCCGGTCGTGTCGAGCCTGTGCGAACAGCCGAAGTGCGCGCCCGCGTGACCGGCATCGTGCAGCGCAGGCTTTACGAGGAAGGCACCTGGGTCAGCGCCGGACAGCCGCTGTTCCGCATCGATCCGCGCGAACTGCGCGCCAGTTACGCCCAGACGCAGGCCAGTCTTCAGCGTGCGCGGTCGACCGCGGCCAATGCCCGCGCCGTCGTCGATCGCTATCGCCCGCTGGTCGACGAAGACGCGATCAGCGCGCAGGAATACGACGCCGCGGTCGCCGCCGCCCGGCAGGCCGAAGCCAGCGTTGCCGAAATCCGCGCCCAGCTGGACGCGGCAAGCCTGCAGCTTGGCTATACCACCGTCCGTGCCCCGATTTCCGGCCGCGCCGGCCGCGCGCAGGTTACCGAAGGCGCGCTGGTCAGCCAGGCGGAAGGCACGCTACTGACGAAGATCGAGCAGACCGAACGCGTCTATGTGACGTTCAACCAGTCGGCGAGCGAGCTTCTGGCCGTGCGCAACGGGATCGATTCAGGCGACATCGACTACAAGGAAGGCGAGCTTGTCGAAGTGCGCCTGACGTTCTCCGACGGGGAGGAATACGACGTCCCCGGCTATATCGACTTCCTCGCCTACTCGGTCGACGAGGAAACAGGCACTGTCGAACTGCGCGCGGAGTTTCCCAATGGCAACGGCGTCCTGCTGCCCGGCGAATTCGTGCGGGCCCGCATCCTCGTCGGCTCGATCGCCAACGGCATCGCCGTTCCCCAACGCGCGGTGCAGGTCAATCAGAACGGCGGTTCGGTCTTTGTCATCGATGCCGATGGCCTGGCCCAGCTACGTCCGATCCAGCTCGGCACGATGATCGGGGAGCGGTGGGTGGTGAAAAGCGGCCTGAAGGAAGGCGATGTCGTCATCGTCTCCAATCTCCAGAAGATCCGCCCGGGCGCGCCGGTAAAGCCGGTTGAAGCCCCGGTCGGCAACAAGAAGCCTGCCGCAAAGGCGACCAAGCCCGAAGACGCCGCACCCGCCGGGGCGCAATAAGCCATGGCCCGTTTCTTCATCGACCGGCCCATTTTCGCCTGGGTCGTATCGCTCGGCATCCTGCTGGCGGGCGTCCTTGCGTTGCGCACTTTGCCGGTGGAACAATATCCGCAGGTCGCGCCGCCTTCACTGACGATCTCGGTCGTCTATCCCGGCGCCGATGCCGAAACGCTGGAAAGCAACGTTACCCAGGTGATCGAGCAGCAACTGAACGGGGTGGAGGGCTTCCTCTACATGTCCTCTTCCAGTCTTTCGAACGGCACGGCCAGCATCACCCTGACGTTCGAGGCGGGGACCGACATCGATATCGCGCAGACCGACGTACAGAATCGGCTCTCCACGGTTGAGGCGCGCCTGCCCGAAGCGGTGCGTCAACAGGGCATCAGCGTGCGTCAGGCCGAAACCGGCTTCCTGATGATCGTCGCACTCACGTCCGAAAACCCGGACATGACGGCGACCAACCTTGGCAATATCGCCTCGGAGCGTGTCGTCGACGAATTGCGCCGGGTGAACGGCGTGGGCGACGTGATGCTGTTCGGTTCGCAATATGCCATGCGCATCTGGCTCGATCCGCAGAAGCTGGCATCGTACGACCTGGCGCCGGCCCAGGTCCTGGCCGCGGTGCGCGAACAGAACTCGCAGAACGCCAGCGGCGCGATCGGCGACCTGCCAACGGTCGAGGGGCAGCAGATTACCGCGACAATCTCCTCCCAAGGACGGTTCAGCACGGTCGAGGAGTTCGAGAACATCATCCTTCGCGCCAATACCGGCGGTGCCGTCGTGCGGCTTGCCGATGTGGCGAAAGTCGAACTGGGCGCGCAGGACTATTCCGTCTCGACCGAATGGAACGGTAAACCCATGGCCGGCATGGCCGTGCAGCTTGCCACGGGGGCCAACGCGCTGGACGCGGCGGCGGGGGTAAAGGCGCGCCTTGCCGAACTGGAAAACGCGCTTCCTCCCGGTGTCAGCTGGGCCATCCCCTACGACACCACGCCGTTCGTACAGGCCTCGATCGAGGAAGTAATCAAGACGCTGATCGAGGCGATGATCCTCGTCTTCCTCGTCATGTACCTGTTCCTGCAATCGTGGCGGGCCACGGTGATCCCCGCGCTCGTCGTTCCGATCGCACTGGCTGGGGCCTGCCTTGGACTGTGGCTGTTCGGCTTTACGATCAACGTGCTGTCGCTGTTCGGCATGGTGCTGGCGATCGGCATCCTGGTCGACGACGCCATCGTCGTGATCGAAAACGTCGAGCGGATCATGCGCGAGGAAGGGCTTGGTCCGCTACAGGCGACGCGCAAGGCGATGGATCAGATCACCGGCGCGATCGTCGGCATCACGCTCGTGCTTGTCGCGGTGTTCCTGCCGATGGCGTTCTTTCCGGGATCGACCGGCGGCATCTACCGCCAGTTCTCGGTCACGCTGGCGATCTCGATCTTCTTTTCCGCGGTTCTTGCCCTTTCGCTGACGCCCGCGCTCTGCGCCACGCTGCTGAAGGCAGATGACCACGGGGGCGAAGGCCTGTCCGACACGCCGCCGCAGGGTGAGGGATGGCGCGGCAGGCTGGCCGTACTGCAATGGCGCGCCAAGCGCCTGCTGGGCCGGTTCAACGTCTGGTTCGACAAGATGACCGGCAAGTACGTCGGCGCGAACGACCGGATCCTTGCTGCCCCGATGCGGGCGCTGGCCGTGTTCCTGGCGTTGGGCGCGGTGACGCTGCTGCTGTTCATGCGCCTGCCGACCGCGTTTCTTCCCAACGAGGACCAGGGCTACCTCATCTCCATGGTCCAGTCCGCGCCCGGCTCCACGCAGGAGCGACTGAACGAATCGATCGAACCGATGGAAGCGTTCTGGACGGCGCAGGAGGAGACCCAAGACATCATCGTCGTGCGGGGCTTCAGCTTTTTCGGCCAGGGGCAGAGCAACGCGATAATGTTCACGACCTTCAAGGACTGGAGCGAGCGGACCGCGAGCGAAAGCAGCGCCGAATCGCTGATGGCCAAGGCCACCGGCGTGTTCTCCCAACTTGAGAACGGGATCGCCTTCGTCATCCAGCCACCGCCGATCCCGGCGCTTGGCGAGGCCAGCGGATTCACGATGAAGATCGAGGACCGCGCCGGCCTTGGCCGCGAGGCGCTGCTCGACGCGCGCAACCAGCTGTTGGGCATGGCATCGCAAAGCCCGCTGATCGCGAACCTGCGTCCGGAGGAACAGGGCGACAGCCCGACGCTCGACATCGACATCGACCGGCTGCAGGCGCGTGCTTTGGGGCTGTCGATGACCGACGTGAACAACGCGCTGTCGATCAACTTCGGTTCGGCATACGCCAATGATTTCAACTACAACGGTCGGGTCCTGCGTGTCCTGATCCAGGCCGATGCATCCCATCGCATGACGCCCGAAGACGTGCTGGCCCTGCGCATTCCGAACGCGTCGGGCGAACTGGTGCCGTTCGGCGCATTCGCAGACGTGGAATGGTCGGCCGCCCCCGTCAGCCTGGCGCGGTACAACGGATATCCGGCGATGACGCTGTCGGGCATGGCGGCGCCGGGCGAATCCTCGGGCGCGGCGCTCGCCGAAATGGAACGGCTGGCATCGCAGCTCCCCACCGGTATCGATTTCGAATGGACCGGCGTGTCGTTCGAGGAAAAGCAGGCCGGGGGCCAGATCGGCATGTTGCTTGGCCTTTCGGTGGTGGTCGTCTTCCTGCTGCTTGCCGCGCTTTACGAAAGCTGGTCGGTGCCGCTGGCGGTCCTGCTCATCGTGCCGATGGGGGTTCTGGGCGGCGTGCTGTTTTCGATGGCGCGCGGTCTTTCGGCGGACGTTTATTTCAACGTCGGCCTGATCACGATCATCGGGCTTGCCGCGAAAAACGCGATCCTGATCGTGGAATTCGCGATCGAGGAAGAGGCAGAGGGCAAGTCGCGGATCGATGCGGTGAAATCTGCGGCGCGCCTGCGCCTTCGGCCGATCATCATGACCTCGCTCGCCTTTACCATGGGCATGGTCCCGCTCGTCCTTGCCAGCGGCGCAGGTGCGGCCAGCCGCATCGCGGTTGGCACCGGCGTGATGGGCGGCATGATCGCGGCCACCGCGATCGGCATCTTCATCATCCCCGTGCTTTATCTGATCGTCCGCAGGAAGCTGAGCAGGAAAAAGCCGCACGCGGCGGGCCATCTGAACGAACCGGCGGCGGACGGAAAGGACCCGGCATGACGATCCGCGCAAAGGGCGGCCTGCTGCTTGCCGCCGCCACGCTGGCCCTGTCGGGCTGTGCAAACTTCGCCCCCGATCACGTGCGGCCCGAATTGTCGAGCGCGCCTGCCTATGGCGGCGATCTGGCGCCTGACGGGTCGGTTACCGCGTCGCAGCTTTCGTATCGGGACTGGTTCACCGACCCCCGGCTCGACGCGCTGATCGCCAGCGCCCTCGCCAATAACCGCGATCTGGTCGCCGCGACCGCCCGGATCGAACAGGCCCGCGCGCAATATCGCATCCAGCGCAGCGACCGGCTGCCCGGAGTCGTGGCCGACGGCAGTGCGACGCGCACGCGATCGGGGACGGCGAATTTGGGCGGTCCGGACAGCGCGTCCAATACCTTCAACCGTTATGACGTGGGCGTGGGGGTCACCGGCTTCGAGCTCGATTTCTGGGGCCGGGTGGCCAACCTGTCTGAGGCAGCGCGGGCGCAATACCTGTCCACCGTCGCCGCGCAGCGTTCGTTCTACCTCTCGCTGGTGCGCGATACCGCGAACACCTATTTCGCGATTCTCGAAACCGAAGAACAGATCGCCCTCGCCGAGGCGACCGCGCAAAGCAGGCGCGAGGGGCTGCGTATCGCAAAGCGCAGGCTCGATGCCGGAGTCACTTCGGCCCTGCCGTTCCGCCAGGCGGAAACCCTTCTGACGCAGGCGGAACAGCAACTGGCGAGCGAAAAACTGGCTGCGGCACAGCTTCGCAACCAGCTGGCCGTGCTGGTCGGCGGGACGATCCCCGCCGACCTTCCCGAAGGCCGTGCGCTGACCCAACAGCTCGATGCGGGGCGGCTGGACGCGGGTCTGCCGTCCGATCTCCTGCTCGCCCGTCCCGACATCGTCGCGGCGGAAGAACAGCTTCGCGTAGCGCGGGCCAATATCGGCGCGGCGCGGGCGGCGTTTTTCCCAACGATCTCGCTCACCGGCAGGGCCGGGTTCGGTTCGAGCGACCTGGGCGACCTGTTTTCATCGGACAACCTGGGGTGGAGCTTTGGGCCCAGCATCTCGCTGCCGATCTTCGACTTCGGCGCGCGCGAGGCGAACCTCGACTTCGCCAGGGCGCTGGAAGTGGAGGAAGTGGCTAACTACGACCTTGCCGTGCAGAACGCCTTTCGCGAAGTCGCCGACGCGCTGGCCGCGCGACGCTATCTTGCCGAACAGGTCGCAACGCTGGACCGTGCCGTAACCGCACAGGAAAAGATCGCCCGCATCGCCCGCCTGCGATACCGCGAAGGTGTGGCCGACTATCTCGAAGTGCTGGATGCCGAACGCAACCTTTTCGAAGCGCGCCAGACCCTGATCGCGACGCGCCGGGCCGAATTGCAGAACCGCGCGACGCTCTTCGTGGCGCTGGGCGGAGGGTTCGGAGCACTGCCCGCGGACGAAGGACCGCTCGGTGACTGAACGAATGTTCCTGTGGCTGAAACCGCGTAGCTGTTGCCTTCGGGAAAGATAGGCGCGATCAAAGGGTTGGGAGGGGACTTCCCTCCTTTGTGACGCGTGGAACGCGGAGGCCGTTCACGAACTGCGCTGTCGCAAGGCGCGCGATGCCGGGCCGTTTGCCTTTTCGGCAAGGACGGTTTCGGTGTCGCGCGTCATTGCCACGGAGACGCGGCGGCGGCTGACCTGTTGCAGCCGACCGCCGCGCCCATCCCCTAATGCCGAAATGCATCATCCTTTCGTGCGGGGTGCCACAGAACCGGCTTCTGAGGCAGAACCTGTCCGTGCTAATGCAGACTGCGGGGCCAACCGGTTGCCGCCGCGCAATGTTCTTGGACGGGGCAAGATGCGATGATGCGTAACGAACACGAGCTGCGAAAATCGGTCGTTGCCGAAATGCACTTGCGGCGCTGGCCGCAGTTGCAGCCGGGCATGACCGTGATCCAGATCCTGCGGCAGGTCGCCGCCGAGGACCGTGATGCCGAGCAGGATGCGCTCAGCCGCCTGCCCGATGGTGCCGGTGTGCAGCCGTCTCCCAATCCGCGCCATGTTCAGGGCACGTTGGGCGAAGGGGTCGCCTTCGGTTGGGAACGCCATAGCGAGGCAAGTGCGACGACGCTGTTCATCTCGCGCGGGGCGGAGGCGGCGCTCGACCCGCAAGGCGACGCCGCGGTGGCCCGCGCGCTGGACTGGGCCGACGGCCTGCCGGGAAAGATCGTTCGCGCCACCCGCATCGCCATCGTTGCCGACACGGGCGAGGCCGATGACCTGCTGCCCCGTTTTGCCTTCGAACCGCTCGATCTCGTCAGCTGCCGGATCGCAGGCGGGGCGCGGATCTGGTCGGACTTTCGCTTGCGCGAAGACGGGTTCGGCGCGGTGCTGGTGGCGGCGAACGCTCTTCCGCCGGGCGACTTGTCGCGCACGGTCCAGCGGCTTCAGGAACTGGGCAATTATCGCAATATGGCGCTGCTCGGCCTGCCCGTGGCGCAGGCGGGGTGGAAGGTTCTGGACGCGATCGAGGCGGAACTGGCCAGCCTTGGCGCCCGCGTCGCACGCAGCGACGTCTCGGACGACGAACTGCTGAAGCAGGTGACCGACCTGTCGATGCAGTTGATGACGCAGACCGCGTCTTCCGATTTCCGCCTCAGCGCGACAGAGGCCTACGCCGTTCTGGTGGAGGAGCGGCTAGAAGACTTGTGTATCGAGCCGGTGCCCGGTTTCCAGTCGCTGGCCGATTTCACCCAGCGCCGCTTCCTGCCCGCGATCCGCACTTGTGCCGCGCATCGGCGGCGGGCCGAAACGCTGGCGGCGCGCACGGCGCAGTTCGTGTCGCTGTTCCGGACGCGGGTGGAAACGCGGATCGAGAACCAGAACGGGCGGCTGCTCCATTCGATGGAGAAGTCGATTTCGACGCAGCTACGCCTGCAGCACCTTGTCGAGGGGCTCTCGGTCGTGGCGCTGAGCTATTATGGCATCAGCCTCCTCGCCTATATGCTGAAAGGCGCCGAAAAGCTGGATCACGACATTCCCTCGGGCGTGATCATCGCCGTCCTGACCCCGTTTGTCGTGGCCGCGATGTGGCTGGGCATCCGGTCGATGAAGCACCGCATCCTGCACCGCGACTAGGGCCGTCAGGTCACCGCCATGTTGTCGATCAGCCGCGTGCCGCCGATGCGTGCCGCAACGAACAGGCGGGTATCGTCTCCCGGTTCGTCCAACAGTTCGATCGACGCGGCATCGCGCAGTTCGGCATAGTCGATACTGTCGAACCCGCCCGACAGCAGCCGCGCCTTCAGTTCTTCCAGCACACCTGCGGCCGGATCGCCGATTGCCAGCTTTTCGATCGCATCGCGCATGGCACCGGGCAGGACGGCCGCCGCGGCGCGCTGCCCCGGCGAAAGATAGGCATTGCGCGAAGACATGGCGAGGCCGTCCTTCTCGCGCACGATGGGCACGCCGATGATTGCCGCTGGCATGGGGGCATAGAGGTCGAGATCCCGTGCCATGCGGCGGATGACGGCCAGTTGCTGCCAGTCCTTTTCGCCGAAAAGAGCGATATCGGGCGCGACCTGGTTGAAAAGCTTGCAAACCACGGTCGCCACGCCGTCGAAGTGGCCGGGCCGGTCCGCACCGCAAAGCCCCGCGCTTACGCCCTCTACCGAAATGTTCGAGGCATAGCCTTCGGGATACATCTCTTCCCGTTCGGGCGCCCACAAAAGGTCCACGCCTTCGGAGATCAAAAGCTCGCTGTCCCGCTCCAGCTGCCGGGGATAGGCGTCAAGATCCTCGTTCGGGCCGAACTGCTTCGGGTTCACGAAGATCGACACGGCAACGATTTCCGCCAGTTCGCGCGCGCGTCTTACCAGTGTCAGGTGACCGTCGTGCAAGGCCCCCATCGTGGGCACCAGCGCCAGTCTTGCCCCCCTGCCGGCGGCACGGCGCAGGGCGGCGGTCGTCTCCCGTAGTGGATTGAGCGCGCGGATCGTTTGCATGAACTTCAGCCCTTCCGGTAAACTGCCCGCAAGCTGTAGCGTCCGCCCGCCGTTGGGCAACCCGGCAATGCCGGCGGCGCACTATTGAATGCGAGGACAGATGACCAATCCGCACAAGATCGTGTTCGCGAACGAGAAGGGTGGAACCGGCAAGTCGACCACTGCCGTCCATGTCGCGGTGGCCCTTGCCTATCAGGGTGCGAAAGTCGGGGCGATCGACCTCGATCCGCGTCAGCGCACCTTCTATCGCTACTTTGAAAACCGGCTGGAAACCGAAAAACGCCGCGAAATCGAACTTCCCGGCGCTGCGGTCGGCGTGTTCGGCGGGCCGAGCATCGAGGTGCTGGACGACATGGTCGCGGAAATCAGCGAGGGGCTGGATTTCCTGATCTTCGACACGCCGGGCCGCGACGACAAGTATGCCCGCCACGTGGCGACACAGGCCGATACGCTGGTCACGCCCCTGAACGACAGTTTCGTCGACTTCGACCTCATCGGGCAAGTCGATGCCGAAACGTTCAAGGTCAAGAAGCTGTCGTTCTATGCCGAACTGATCTGGGAAGCCCGCAAGAAGCGCGGCCTTGCCACCGTCAACGAAGGCAAGCGCGAGATGGACTGGATCGTGCTCAGGAACCGCGTCCAGCATGTCGAGGCGCGCAATATGCGCCGCATCGACGAGGCACTGACCGAACTGTCGCGCCGTGTCGGTTTCCGCGTCGCACCGGGCCTGTCGGAACGCGTCATCTACCGCGAGCTGTTCCCTTCGGGTCTCACCCTGCTCGACAAGGGGCACCTGGGCGATCTTGCTACCAGCCACCTCGTCGCGCGGCAGGAACTGCGCGCGCTGGTCAAGGGGCTGAACCTGCCGATGCCTGCCGCCACGCCCGGACAGGGCAAGGCCGATGCCGTGGATCAGGCAGCATGATGAAGTTCGTCATCCTCGTCCTGGTGGCGGGGATTGCCTTCCGAATGCTGTTCGGAACCTGGCCCTGGCAGATGTTCGCCGAATCCGAGAAGAGCCAGAGACGCGCGCAGGCCCGCACTTTGCTGGGCGTTTCGCGCGATGCGAGCGCGGAGGACATCCTCTCCGCACATCGCCGCGCGATCAAGAACGCGCACCCCGATCGCGGGGGATCGAGCGACGCGGTCCATGCGCTCGACGATGCGCGTGACTTGCTGCTGGAACAAAGTCGGCGCAAAAACGAATTATAGGTAGTGGCGTTCCGGCGCGGCGGACTGCCGTGTAGGACGGCCACCGTACCATCACGACCGAAAGGCCATCCATGACCCATACCTTCGACCCGACCGTCCTGCGCGAATACGACATTCGGGGAATTATCGGAGAGACGCTCGGCCCTGACGACGCCCGTGCCATCGGGCGCAGCTTCGGCACGTTGCTGCGCCGCGCCGGGGGCAGCAGGGTGGCCATCGGGTATGACGGGCGCGTATCCTCGCCCATGCTGGAACACGCGCTGTGCGAAGGGCTGACCGCTACGGGATGCGATGTCGTGCGTGTCGGCATGGGGCCGACGCCGATGCTGTATTACGCAGAGGCGTCAGCCGAAGATGTGGATGGCGGCATTCAGATAACTGGCAGCCACAATCCCCCCAATTACAATGGCTTCAAGATGGTATTTCAGGGGCGGCCGTTTTTCGGGGCCGACATCCTCGAGATCGGGGCCATGGCCGCCGCCGGGGACTGGATCGACGGGGCCGGTTCGGTCGAGAGCCGCGAGATCATGGCCGAATATATCGAGCGTCTGCTCGAACCCATCATCGGCCTCGACGCTGCCGGGAAGGATCGGCTGTCCACTCTTCGGATCGGTTGGGACGCGGGGAACGGCGCGGCGGGGCCGGCCATCGAAGACCTGGTCGCCAAGCTCCCAGGGGAGCACTTCACCCTCTTTACCGAGGTCGACGGGAATTTTCCTAATCATCATCCTGATCCTACCGAGGAGAAGAATCTCGCGGATCTCAGGGCACTTGTCGCGGAGAAGAACCTCGACTTCGGACTGGCTTTCGACGGCGACGGCGACCGCATCGGTGCGATCGACGGGGAAGGGCGCGTCATCTGGGGTGACCAGCTCCTGATGATCTATGCCGAGGATCTCCTCAAACTCGTCCCCGGCTCCACCATCATAGCGGACGTGAAGGCCAGCCGGGCGCTGTACGACCAGATCGCCGCGCATGGCGGCAAGCCGCTGATGTGGAAGACCGGCCACTCGCTAATCAAATCCAAAATGAAGGAAACTGGTGCGCCGCTGGCCGGAGAGATGAGCGGGCACGTCTTTTTCAAGCACGAATACTACGGTTTCGACGATGCGCTTTACGCCGGTGTCCGCCTGATGGTCGCCAGCGCGCGGCTGGAAAAGTCGGTTACGCAGCTGCGCGGCGAGATGCCGGACATGATCAACACCCCCGAAATGCGCTTTCAGGTCGATGAAAGTCGCAAGTTCGCGGTCATCGACGAAGTGAAGGAACGGCTTGCCGACAGCCCCGACGACGTCAACGCAACCGATGGCGTTCGCGTCACCAACGACGACGGCTGGTGGCTACTGCGCGCGTCGAACACGCAGGACGTCCTGGTGGCCCGCGCGGAAAGCGACAGCGAGGCCGGGCTCGAACGCCTGATGGCGCAGATCGATGACCAACTGGCGAAATCGGGCCTCGAACGCGGGCCGCAGGCCTCTCATTGAGATCGTTCACTTCGCGCGGACCTGAATAGTGATTCGGGTCCGCGTGCAGCGTCCGGTCCTTGGCAAGCGCGTTTTTTGGCTAAATCGTTCAGTACTTTAGTCCAACATGAAAAATGATTCAGGTTCTAAGTCCCTGAACCGTCACGTTAATTGATACTGTTGCAAAAAAGGAAACCTCACTAGCGAATTTTGCAGTTGCGAGATGGTGCGCTGCAGTGCACAAAGAACCTGCCTTTCAGGCATCCTCTCCCAAAACTTAATGGCCCGGTCGGCTTGTCCACCGGGCCTTTTTCTTTGCCTGCAAACCTTTGCGGCACTCATTGCCCGATTCGTTCGTTAAGGTGGGACGATGGCGATTCCCGGCAGCATAGAGACATGGTTCGAGGGCCGCGGATGGCGTGTCCGCCGTCATCAGGCCGAGATGCTGGAGGCGGACGATGCAGGGCAGAGCGCGCTGCTGACCGCCGATACCGGTGCGGGCAAGACGCTGGCCGGTTTTCTGCCGACCCTTGCCGCGTTCAGCCCCGAACGGCTTGACGGCAATACGCCCGACGACGGGCTCCATACGCTTTACGTATCCCCGCTCAAGGCGCTGGCCACCGATGTGAGGCGCAACCTGCTCGTACCGATCGAGGAGATGGACCTCCCGATCCGCGTGGAAAGCCGGACGGGCGACACGCCGTCTCAGCGTAAGGCGCGTCAACGCGTAAAACCGCCACATGTCCTGCTGACCACGCCCGAATCGCTGTCGCTGCTGCTGTCCTATCCCGAAAGCTTCACGATGTTCGCCGGGTTGAAGCGTATCGTGATCGACGAAATCCATGCCTTCGCCACCGGGAAACGCGGCGACCTGCTGGCGCTGTCGCTCGCCCGGCTGGAGGCGATCGCCCCCGACATGCGCCGGATCGGCCTGTCCGCGACGGTGTCCGATCCCGAACAATACCGCGAATGGCTGGCCCCTTGGGGCGACATCGACGCCGTCTCTCATGTCATCGGCGAACCCGGTGCCGATCCGGTCATCGAAATACTGCTGCCCGAAGGCGAGCGCGTGCCTTGGGGCGGCCATGCCGCGGCATGGGCTGTGCCGCAGCTTTACGAGGAAATCCGGCGCAACAAGACGACGCTGATCTTCACCAACACGCGGTTCCTGGCCGAATATATCTTCCAGCTGCTGTGGGACGTAAACGAGGACGTCCTGCCTATCGGCATCCATCACGGCTCGCTTTCGGTAGAGGCGCGGCGCAAGGTCGAAGGGGCGATGGCGCGCGGGGAATTGCGGGCGCTGGTCGCGACGGCCAGCCTCGATCTCGGCGTTGACTGGGGCGACATCGACTGCGTGGTGCAGATGGGCGCGCCCAAGGGCTCATCCCGCCTTTTGCAACGTGTCGGCCGCGCCAACCACCGGCTCGACCAGCCCAGCCGCGCCATCCTCGTTCCCGGCAACAGATTCGAGTTCCTGGAGGCGCAATCGGCCAAGGACGCTGTCGAAGAAGGTGTGCGCGATGGTGAGGATTTCCGACCCGGCAGCCTCGACGTCCTGGCCCAGCACGTCATGGGCTGCGCCTGTGCCGCGCCTTTCCGCGAAAGTGATCTGCTGCGCGAAATCCGTTCGTGCCAACCCTATGCCTGGGTGGACGAACGCGTGTTCGATCGCGTCGTCAACTTCGTCGCCGATGGTGGTTACGCCCTTCGCGCCTATGACCGGTTCAAGCGGATTACGCGCGAACCGGACGGGGAAGGGGGCTTCGTCTGGCGCCTGTCTCACCCCGAACAGGCCGCGCGGCACCGGTTGAACGCAGGCATCATCATCGATGGCGAGATGCTCACCGTACGGTTTCGCAACGGGCGCTCGCTCGGCAAAGTGGAAGAACGCTTTGCCGCTGCGCTGCGCCCGGGCGACACCTTCCAGTTTGCCGGTATCAGCCTTGAGGTCGAAAGCCTGAAGGAGAGCGAGGTCATCGTGCGCGGATCGAAGAAATCCGCGATGATCCCATCCTATGGCGGGGCAAGGATGCCGTTGACGACGCACTTGGCCGAACGTGTTCGCGAGATGCTGGTCGACCGGGCGGGTTGGTCCCGCTTTCCCGACGACGTGCGCGAATGGCTGGAGGTGCAGGACTGGCGCTCGCACCTGCCGGGGCCGGGCGAGCTGCTGGTCGAAAGTTTCCCGCATGCCAAGCGCGAGTACAGCGTGTTCTATACGTTCGAAGGGTGGAACGCGAATCAGTCACTGGGCATGCTGATCACGCGGCGGATGGAGGACAGGGGGCTTTCGCCAATGGGTTTCGTGGCGAACGATTACTCGCTTGCCGTCTGGGGCCTCAAACCGATCGAGGATCCGGCCTCGCTGCTGTCGCCCGATATCCTTGCCCATGAATTCGTCGAATGGGTGCAGGAATCGCACCTGCTGCGCCGCGCTTTTCGAGAGGCGGCGGTGATCGGAGGGCTGGTCGAGCGGCAGCAGCCGGGTAAGCGCAAGACCGGCAAGCAGGTCACCTTTTCGACCGACCTGATTTACGACGTACTGAAGAAGTACGAGCCCGACCATGTCCTGATCGAGGCGGCATGGGCCGAGGCGCGCACGCGAATGACCGATATCGGCAGGCTTGCCGGTGTGCTGGACCGCGCGGCCGAGCAGACCGTGCACGTCCGGCTGGAGCGGGTCAGCCCGCTTGCCGTGCCGGTCATGGTGGTCATCGGGCGGGAGACCCTTCCGGCAGGATCGGCCGACGACGAACTCCTGCTTGAGGCAGAGACGCTAGGCGGCGTTGCCATGCGGCCTGATGATCCGGGCAGGTAGGAGATGGGCGCTGTCTGGCGCTTGGTGCCGCATGCGACAAGAAACAAACCTGTCACGCAACGAAAAAGGGCGGACCTTGCGGCCCGCCCCTGATCTGGTTTCCCCTGATGCGTGCCTTACTGGGAACGCGTCGTGGGGTTCACGTCCTTGGGACCAGCGCCGAATTCGCGGAACTGTTCGTTGCCGACGAAGCCGAACTTGGTGGCGCCCGAGGTCTTGATGATCCGCAGGACCTGTGCCGAGAGGTCGTAGCTCGCGAACTCTTCCGGCTGGAACTGGAGTTCCGGTTCGACCGGAAGTGCCAGCGACTGCTGAAGCGTTGCGACGAGCTGACCCTCGTTCAGCGGGGTGCCGTTCCAGAGGATCTGGCCGTCCTGAGTGAGCACGACCTTGTTCTTGATCGGGTTCACATCGACGTTCTGCGGAACGTCGCTGGGGGCCGGGAGGTCGATGTTGACCGCGTGGGTCGCGACCGGGATCGTGATGATGAACATGATGAGGAGAACGAGCATGACGTCGATAAGCGGCGTCGTGTTCATTTCCATCATCGGCGAGCCATCATCGCTGCCGCCTGACATTGCCATTGAATGTCTCCTTTATCTTGCTTGCCGCGATCAGGCGTTCGGATCGACCGGGGTCGAAATGAAGCCCACCGTCGGGTAGCCCGCGGACTGGATCTGGTAGATCGTACCGGCAACACACTTCCACGGCGTGTTGACGTCGCCACGGACGTGAACCTGCGGAATCTTGTCCGGATCGTCGACCAGGGCGTCGGGGCCGCCGGCACGTTCGATGATCGCATCGAGGCGATTGAACGAACGGTCGTAAAGCTCTTCCGAGCTTACCGGAGTGGCACCGAGGTAGATGCGGCATTCGCCAGTACGGCTTGCGCCCGCATAGCCTGGTTCACCGGGGCTGATGCCGTTGGCATCGGTTGCGGTGATCGAAACGACCAGGTTCTCGACCTTGTCCTTGGATTCCTCGGACGCGAATACCGGCATATCCATCTGTTCGATCGACTGGATCGCGACGGGAACCGCGATCAGGAAGATGATCAGAAGCACCAGCATCACGTCGACGAGCGGCGTGGTGTTGATGTCGGACATCGGGGCTTCGTCGCCACCGGATCCCATCGCTATCGCCATTGTCTCATCCTATCTCGTAATTGCTCTTGCGACTGCCCGGAGCGTTCCGGGCCGACTTTCCGCCGGAGCGGAAAATCCGTGCCTGGCGAGGTTGCCCCCGCCAGGCAAAACGGATGCTTACTTCTTGACCTGTGCGCCAGCAGCGGTCGTCGCCGGAGCAGGCTTCTTGGCAGGAGCAGCGGCAACGGCCGGCTTCACGGCACCCTTCGAGTTGATGTTCGCGAGAACGTCAGTCGAGAAGCCCGAGAGCTGCGCGGCGATCTTCTTGTTGCGAGCCTGCAGGTAGTTGTAGGCAAGCACGGCCGGAACTGCGACGAGCAGGCCGAGCGCGGTCATGATCAGTGCTTCACCGACCGGACCTGCGACCTTGTCGATCGAGGCCGAACCGGCGATGCCGATGGCGATCAGTGCGCGGTAGATACCGACAACCGTACCGAACAGACCGATGAACGGCGAAGTCGCACCGACGGTCGCGAGGAAGGGCAGGCCGCCAGCGAGCTTGGCGTTGATGGCTGCTTCCGAGCGAGCGAGCGAGCCGTGGAGCCAGTCGTGGGCTTCGAGGCTGTCGGTCATCTTGGCGTGCTGTTCTTCAGCGGCGATGCCGTCGTCGACGATCTGGCGATAGGCCGAGTTCTTTTCGAGCTTCGTTGCGCCTTCGCGCAGCGAGCCTGCACGCCAGAACGTGTTGCGAACTTCGCTGGTCTGACGCAGGATCTTGTTCTGTTCGAGCCACTTGGTGAACAGGATGTAGAAAGAACCGAACGACATGACGCCCAGGATGGCGACGGTGGCGTAGGCGATGAAACCGCCCTGTTCCAGAGCTTCGGCGAAACCGAATTTGTTCTGCGGGGCCTCGGCGGCCGCGGCCATGATTTCGATGAGCATTACGGGATATCCTTCAACAAAATTGGCTTGATAGCTTTAAATCGTGGGGTGGTATCGGGCCCGAGGGATGAGCCCGCACCGTCATTAGTTGAGCTGGTAGACGATCGTGGTGCTCCACTGCGCCGAAACCGGGTTGCCGGCATCGTTCAGTGCCGGATTGAACCGGGCGTAGCGCTGGATGTCCTTGCACGCAGCATCGTCGAGGGTCGAGGAACCGCTGGAGCTGGTCACCGAGCAAGCCGATGCACGACCGTCGGGGCCGACCGTAACGCGAACGCCAACGCGGCCTTCTTCCTCGTTACGGATTGCACGGCTCGGGTAGTTCTCGATGATACGACGCGTCCAGCGCTGGTAGTTATCAGGCGAGACACCACGGGCCTTCGACGGCGCAGCAGGCGGCGGCGGCGGGGCCGGCGGCGGCACCCTCAGCACCGGCGGGGCCGGCGGCGGGATGTTCGGTATCGTCTGGATCTGCGGAGCGGGCCGCGTGATCGAGACGGCCGGCGGCGGAGCCACAGGCGGGGGCGGCTGCACTGGCACATTTTCGGGCGGCGGCGGCGGCGGCGGTGGCGGCGGCGGCGGCGGCTCGGAAATGTTGACCGCGGTCACTGTCTCTTTCACCTTCTCGATCGCCTCATAGGCGAGCCCGGTGACAAGAGCATAGAGAACCGCGATGTGAATCAGCGCAACGATGATAATCGCGGCAATCTTGTTACCGCTCATCTGTTGGTCAGCGTAGGCCATTCAGACGGATCACTCCAATAAACTTACAGGCTTGCCCTTGCAGGCGCACCCTCACAAACGCACGACCCGGCACAGCAATGCCGAACCGCGTCGCCCCATTTTTTCCACCCTGCCGGAAGTTCCGGGATACACGCTGCCGGCAACTCGGGAAATTCGCATTGCGAAAAAACCTTACCGTTGAACGCGCATTCGAATGTGGCCGGATCACTGCCCAGCCCCTTTTTTTCGGATTGTTAGCGAGCTTGAGCCCTGCGTGCAATTCCTTTGTCGATTAAGGACCGATTCACGAACTTTCTCGTTTGATGGTTTAGTTCGTGCAAATTGCAGTGTGCCGTACTTGTTCCGAGGGGGCGGGCATGCGCGACCTGATACAATGGTGAGGTAATATGACAATCGTGAAGGCACGCAAATTCGTACCCGTCCTGGCTGCCGCCATGCTGGCCGGCGCTGGCGCGTGCGCTTCCGTGCCGCAGGCCGCAACCGCGCAGACGGCAACCGATTCGCGGGCCCTGATGCCCTATGCGGACATGGCCGACCTTGCCACGAATGCGCAGATGGTCGCGGTGGTGAAAGTCAGGAAGGCGGTCGAGCTTGACGCCGACCGCACCGGCCCTGTCCGGCAGGGCTGGACCCGCGCCTATGTCGAGGCCGATACGCAGAGCCTGCTTTCGGGCAACGCCCCGATCGGGGCCAAGGTGAAGTACCTTGCCGACATCCCGCTCGACGCGAAGGGCCGGATGGCGAAGATCAAGAAGCGCACGATGGTCCTGTTCGCGCGGCCCGTGCCGGGCAAGCCGGGCGAGGTGCAGTTGGTCGCGCCCGATGCGCAGGTCCCGATCGAGATCGTGGGTGATGCGCGGTTGCGCACGCTGCTGGGCGAGATCGTCGCCGATGCCGGTGCGCCCGTTGTAACCGGGGTGCGCGATGCGCTGCACACGCCGGGCAACCTTGCCGGAGAGGGCGAGACGCAGATCTTCCTTGCGACCGAGGACGGTGCGCCCGCCTCTATCGCGGTGATCCGCAGTCCGAACCATCCCGTGCGCTGGGGCCTTTCGACCGGCGAGCTGATCGATCATGGCGCCCGCCCGCCGGAAAGGGACACGCTCACGTGGTACCGCCTGGCCTGCGCGCTTCCCGCGCAGCTTCCGGCGTCGGCGCAGATCGCGACCGACCCCTCGCTGCGCAGCGAGGCGGCGCGCGATTACGCCGTCGTGATCGAGCAGCTTGGTCCTTGCGGGCGCAAGCGGGTCTTCTGACCCCGCCCTTGCAACATTTCGTTGCGCGCAAGGGTTGCGTTCTGGCCATTTAGTTGCGCTCGCCTCTGGCCAAGTGCCTTCGTCTCGCTTAACGGGCGCGGCGAACAGCAAGAGACGAGACCGTGAGCGAAGCGATGAAGACCGAGCCCCTGCGCCTGGCCCTGGCGGGCCTTGGCACCGTCGGTGCGGGCGTGATCCGCCTGATCGAGACCAATGCCGCCCTGATTGAACGGCGTTGCGGCCGCCCGCTGCGAATCGTTGCCGTCAGCGCGCGCGATCGCGGCAAGGACCGCGGCGTGGACCTGTCGGGCTATGCCTGGGAAGACGACATGACCGCGCTGCCCCAGCGTGACGACGTCGATGTCGTGGTCGAACTGGTCGGCGGGTCGGACGGTCCGGCCCTGACCCTGGCGCGCAAGACGGTCGAAAGCGGCAAGGCCTTCGTCACCGCCAACAAGGCGATGATCGCGCACCACGGCCTCGGCCTTGCGCGCGACGCCGAAAGTGCGGGCGTGCCGGTGCGTTTCGAAGCGGCGGTCGCGGGCGGCATCCCGGTCATCAAGGGCCTGCGCGAAGGCGCTGCCGCGAACGAGATCGAGCGCGTCTACGGCATCCTCAACGGCACCTGCAATTACATCCTGTCCACGATGGAGGACACCGGCGCCGACTTCGCCGACGTCCTCTCCGAAGCGCAGGCGATGGGCTATGCCGAGGCGGACCCGACTTTCGACATCGACGGCATCGATGCCGCGCACAAGCTCTCGATCCTCGCCTCGATCGCGTTCGGAACCGAGCTCGACTTCGGCGCGGTCACGACCGACGGCATCCGCAGGGTCCTGAGCGCCGACATCGCGCAGGCCGATTCGCTGGGCTATGTCATTCGCCTGCTCGGCATGGCGCGGGTGGAGCCGAGCGCGGACGGCGTGAAGCACCTGTTCCAGCGCGTGCATCCCTATCTGGTGCCCAAGGATCACCCGCTGGCCCATGTCGACGGCGCAACCAACGCGGTCGTCGCCGAAGGCAATTTCGTGGGTCGCCTGCTGTTTCAGGGCGCGGGCGCGGGCGATGGTCCGACGGCCAGCGCGGTCGTGGCCGACATCATCGACATCGCGCGTCTGTGGGAAAGCGAGAACGAGATCGACCCGCCGTTCTCCATCCCCGTCAGCGAGCTTGATGCCAACGTTCCGGCCGAAACCGGCAATCACAGGGGCAAGGCCTACCTGCGCTTCATGGTCAAGGACCGGCCGGGCGTCCTGGCGGAACTGACCGCGGCCATGCGCGACGCCAATGTCTCGATCGAGAGCCTGATCCAGAAGGGCGCGAAGGATTCGGGTGCCGACGACGGTTCGGTCATGGTCGCCATGGTCACGCACGAGGGCGAGGAGGGCTGTGTCACCCGCGCGCTCGAACTTCTGGCCGATAGCGACAGCGTCACGGCAGAACCGCTAGTGATGCACATCCTGCGCCAGTAACCTCGATCCTGCCGCGAGACTGCAATACCGTGGACCTATTTCGCGAACGACGGCAGCCGCGTCCATCTCGACAATGCGGGGGGCGGCGGCTAGATCTTCGCACCTGCAAAACCTGACCACGATCCTTCTGGGGGAAACCAAGTGCCTAAAGCCAGTGACGTTCTCGATCGCGTCCTCGTCCTAGAAATGGTCCGCGTGACCGAAGCGGCGGCCATCGCGGCCTCCTATCTCATCGGTCGCGGTGACGAGAAGGCGGCCGATGCCGCCGCGGTCGAAGCGATGCGCAAGGCTTTCGACGAGCTCTACATGGACGGCACCGTCGTCATCGGCGAGGGTGAGCGCGACGAGGCCCCTATGCTCTATATCGGCGAAAAGGTCGGCGGAGCTGTCGGCAAGGGGCCGAAGATCGACATCGCGCTCGACCCGCTGGAAGGCACGACGATCACGGCCAAGGCCGGTCCCAACGCACTGGCCGTTCTGGCCGCGGCCGAAGAGGGTTGCCTGCTGAACGCGCCCGACGTCTACATGCAGAAGATCGCGATCGGCCCCGGCTATCCCGAAGGCACGATCGACCTGACCAAGAGCCCGGGCGACAACGTGCGCTCGCTGGCTGCGGCCAAGGGCGTCGAACCGCACCAGATCATCGCCTGCGTACTCGACAGGCCCCGCCATGCCGAAATGATCGCGGAACTGCGCGAACTGGGCTGCGGCATCATCCTGATCCCCGACGGCGACGTCGCCGGAGTCATCGCCACGACCGACCCGGACACCACGATCGACATCTACATGGGTTCGGGCGGCGCGCCGGAAGGCGTCCTGGCCTGTGCCGCGTTGCGCTGTGTCGGCGGGCAGTTCCAGGGCAAGCTGCTGTTCCGCAACGATGACGAACGTGCCCGCGCGCGCAAGTGGGGCATCGAGGATCTCGATCGCATCTACAAGCTCGACGATCTGGCCAAGGGCGACTGCATCTTTGCCGCAACCGGCGTGACCGACGGTTCGCTGCTCGACGGGGTGAAGCACCTGAAGGGTGGCAAGTACACGACAGAGAGCGTCGTGATGCGCGCATCGTCGGGTACGGTCCGCTGGGTTCGCGGCGAACACCACACGACCGACTGATTTCATGACCGCTATCCGGGCGTGAGAGCGGGGAGATGTTTCCCGCTTTCGCCCCGGGTCGGCGCGTGGCGCAGTCCGGTGCGGCGTTCCAGGCGCATTCTTGCGCCGCCGCGCGACCCAATGCGGTACGCGGCGGCGGCTTAGTCCACCGGTTGGGGCACGGGCATTGTTGCATTTGCGGGACTCACCGCTAAGGCCGGTCCCCACGGGGAATCGGCACATTTCGGGAGTCGTTTGATGAAGATCATGTCGGGCAACGCCAACCTACCGCTGGCGCGCGCCATTGCAGCATACCTTGAAATTCCGCTGACCGACGCATCGGTGCGCCGTTTCGCGGACGAGGAAATCTTCGTCGAAATCCATGAGAACGTGCGCGGCGAGGATGTCTTTATCGTCCAGTCGACAAGCTTTCCGGCCAACGACAACCTGATGGAACTGCTGATTGGCATCGACGCCTTGAAGCGCGCATCGGCCAAGCGCATCACCGCGGTCGTTCCCTACTTCGGCTATGCCCGCCAGGACCGTAAGCCCGGGCCGCGCACGCCGATTTCGGCCAAGCTGGTCGCCGACATCATCACCCGCGCTGGCGCCGACCGCGTGCTGGCGGTTGATCTGCACGCAGGGCAGATCCAGGGCTTCTTCGATATCCCGACCGACAACCTCTATGCCGCGCCCGCGATGGCGGCCGACATTCAGGCCCGCTACGGCGATCAGGACCTGATGGTCGTCTCGCCCGACGTGGGCGGCGTGGTCCGCGCCCGCGCGCTGGCCAAGCGGCTCGACAATGCGCCTCTCGCCATTGTCGACAAGCGCCGCGACCGTCCCGGCGAATCGGAGGTCATGAATATCATCGGTGAAGTGGCGGGCCGCCACTGCATCCTGATCGACGACATCATCGATTCGGGCGGCACGCTGTGCAACGCGGCGCAGGCCCTGCTCGACCAGGGGGCCAAGTCGGTCGTCGCCTACATCACTCACGGCGTCCTTTCGGGCGGCGCGGTGGCCAAGGTGTCGAATTCGGCGCTGACCGAGCTGGTCATCACCGACACGATCCAGCCGACCGATGCGGCCAAGGAATCGGACAAGATCCGCGTCCTTTCCATCGCGACCCTGATTGGCGAGGCGATCCGCCGCATCGCCGACGAAAGCTCGGTTTCCTCGCTGTTCGATTGACGATCACGCCGCGCTTTCCCGAAGAGGGAGAGCCGGCGCAAATCGCTTGACCGGCGGGCACGCTACGGCGAGTGCGGGTGCATGGACCTGAAGGACGATATCGCGCTCGCGCAGCGCCTCGCCGATGCGGCTGGCCATGCCATCCGCCCGCATTTTCGCAACATCGTCGACCCTGAACGCAAGGGCGATGCCTCGCCCGTGACCGTCGCCGACCGCGAGGCGGAAAAGGCGATGCGCGCGATCCTTGGCGCTGCCCGCCCAGACGACGGCATTATCGGTGAGGAGTACGGCAGCGAACGCGGCGAAGCGCGCCGGCAGTGGGTTCTGGACCCAATCGACGGCACGGCAGGGTTTCTGGCCGGACGCCCGATTTTCGGCACGCTGATCGCGCTGATGGTTGATGGATGGCCGGTGCTGGGCATTATCGACCAGCCGATCGCGAACGAACGCTGGGTCGGCGCGGCGGGGCTGCCGACGCTGCTGAACGGAGCGGAAGTGCGCTGCCGCCCCTGCCGCGAACTGGCGGAGGCGACGCTGGCCACCACCGGCCCGCACTATTTCGACGATCACCAGGGCGAACACTTCATGGGTCTGGCCGCCAAGACCGACCATCGCCGCATGGTCATGGGCGGGGACTGCTACAACTACGCCATGCTCGCCTCGGGCCAGCTCGACATCGTGTGCGAGGCAGGATTGAAGCTCCACGACTATGCCGCGCTGATCCCGGTGGTCGAGGGCGCGGGCGGCACGATGGCAGACTGGAACGGAGAGCCGCTCCACGCAGGAAGCGACGGCCATGTCATCGCGCTGGGCGATCCGGCGCGGCTCGACGACGTGGTCGAGGCGCTGGCCTGCCACCATTGAGCCGGGCGGCCATGCGCAAGTCGCTGTTTCTCTATGGCACCCTGATGGGCCATGCCGATACGCCGATGGCGCGCTTCGTGCAGGAACGCGTCGTCTCCTCGCTGGAGGCAGATGCACCGGGTAAGCTGCTTGCCATTCCATCGGCCAAGGGCTGGTTCCCCGCGCTGGTTCCGGGGCATGGGCGGGTGAAGGGCGTGCTCGCCGATCTGGAGCTGACGCGGGCCGATCTCATGAAGCTCGACCGGTACGAGGGCCGCGAATATCGCCGGATCGTCCTGCGCGTGCGGACTTCGGAAGGGATGTCGTCGGCGCAAGGGTGGGTCTGGACCGTTCCGCCTTCGGAAGAATCTGTCCTGATCGAAAGCGGCGACTTCATGGCCTGGGTGAAGAAGACCGGCCTGCCGATCCTTTCGCAGCGCAACGGCACCTGATCGCGTCCCCTGCGTTGAAGGGGCATGACCGACAAGAATGAACAGGACGCACCCACCGTCGTCATCACCGGCGGCGGGGCAGGCATAGGACGCGGCACCGCGCTGCATTTCGCAGGCAAGGGCTGGAAAGTCGCCGCGCTGGACAAGGACGGCGAGGCGCTGGCCGAACTATCGGCCCTGCTGCCCGGGGACCGCCTGCTGGCGATCGAATGCGACGTGGGCAAGGAACAGGCGGTCGCCGATGCCTTTGCGCGGATTGGCGAATGGACCGGCGGACTGGACCTTCTGGTCAACAATGCCGGTATCGCCGATCCGAAATCGGGCCCGCTCGAAAACATGACGCTGGAGGCGTGGCAGGGTTGGATCGATGCCAGCCTGACATCGGCATTCCTGTGCAGCCGCGCGGCGGTCGGCATGCTGAGGAAGCGTGCACCGTCAGCCATCGTCAACGTGACGTCCAGCCGCGCGGTCCAGTCGGAACCTGACACTTATGCCTATGCCGCGGCCAAGGGCGGGCTTTTCGCGCTGACCCATGCACTGGCGGTGTCGTTGGGGCCGGACATTCGCGTCAACGCTGTCGCGCCCGGCTGGATCGAGACCGGCCCGTGGCAGAAGGAATCCGACCGCAGCGATCCTGACCATTCGAAACGCGCAAAACAGCAGCATCCGGTGGGACGAATCGGTCGGGTGGAGGACATCGCCGAGGCCATCGACTGGCTTTCCGGCGAGGGATCGGGCTTCGTGACGGGGCAGCAGATCGTCATCGATGGCGGGATGACCCGCCTGATGCAGTACGATGCGTGACTTTTCTTCGCATATGCGGCGAGAATTAGGCAAACCTTAACCCTGTGGGGGCAGGGTGTTTTCAACCTGCAAGGAGGGAACAGGGTCCAAGTCGAATGATGATTTCGTTCTACAAATCTCTGGTGCCCGGCGCGCTCTTTTCCTGGATCGTGTCGATGGTGCTGATGAACGGTGGTACGACCGGTGGTGCGCTGTACGTGCACCGCCTGACCGTCTATTCGGTGGCCTTCCCGTTTTCGTGGATGCTGTTCATCGGCGGCACGGGGCTTGCCTGGTTCATCCTATATTCGATGGATTAGAACGCGCTGCGCCACGCAGCGCTTGCCAAATCGCGCCACGTTCTGTAGGCGCGCGCTCTTCAACGACACGTGATTCACCGCCGGCCTGGCTGAAAGGGCTGCCAGGGCTGGTTTGGACGTGTCTTCTGACAAGGAGATGAAAATGCCCAAGCTCAAGACGAAGAGCGGTGTGAAGAAGCGCTTCAAGATCACCGCCAACGGCAAGGTCAAGCACGGCGTCGCCGGCAAGCGCCACCGCCTCATCAGCCACAACGGCAAGTACATCCGCCAGAACCGCGGCACCACCGTGATCAGCGACGCAGACGCGAAGACGATCAAGAAGTGGGCGCCCTACGGGCTGAACTGAGGAGTAGCGACAGATGGCACGTATCAAGAGGGGTGTTACCACCCGCACCAAGCACAAGCGTCTTCTGGAGCAGGCCAAGGGTTACCGCGGCCGCCGCAAGAACACGATCCGCGTTGCACGTCAGGCCGTCGAAAAGGCCGGCCAGTACGCGTACCGCGACCGCAAGGTTAAGAAGCGGAACTTCCGCGCCCTGTGGATTCAGCGCATCAACGCCGCTGTCCGCGCCGAAGGCCTGACCTATTCGCAGTTCATGCACGGCGCGAAGCTCGCCGGCATCGAACTGGACCGCAAGGTCATGGCCGACCTCGCGATGAACGAAAGCGCCGCTTTCGGTGCGATCATCGCCCAGGCGAAGAAGGCTCTCCCGGCCTAAGCCAGACAGCGCCTTCGGGTACGAAAAAGCCCGCCGGTTCCATGATGGAGCCGGCGGGCTTTTCGTTTGTCGGTCGCTGGCTCAGTCCAGCATGGATGCCGGAACCTTGCCGCCGTTCCTGGCAAGACCGTTCATTACCGCCTTGTGCAACGCGATGTTCTCTTCCGCCTTGCCCGAATAGTCGGTGTCGCCCAGTTCGTGGGCCAGTTCCTTGCGGTTCTCATAGCTGGGATCGATCCCGACCAGCTTCATCAGGTCGACGATAGAGGTCCGCCAGTTGAGGCGGTCGGCCCCGTCCATCGCGGACAGCTGCCTTTCGACATCGACATCGGACATCACGCCGGCATTGTTGGTCGTTGCCGTGGGCGAAGGCATGCCGCCGGGCGGGGTCGTGCGAATGTTGCCGTCGGGGGTTACTTGCGGGTCGCGATCGGCCTTCTTCTTGCCGAAGATAGCGTCCTTGATCTTGCCGAAAATGCTCATGGATCGAATTCCTTGTCGCTTGCGGCCCTTCGCAAAGGGCGTGTCGTTGCCCGATCAGCGGTCCTGAGGCGTGCTTGTTCCCGGCAATGCGACAGGGCGTGACAATTGCGTGCCGCCCCTTGCCCTTGTCGGTTCGCTGCGGGATAGAAGCGGCGAGCAATCCATTTCGGTGACAGGAAGAATGATGGGCCCTTTTGACGGAATTCTCGGCCAGCTTGGCGAACATGGCGATGTTGCCAACATGGCGCAGAAGCTGGGCATCGATCCGAAGATGGCCGAAGTGGCGATCGCGGCACTGGGGCAGGCGCATGCTCAGCCGGGCGATACGGTTGAACTCGCATCCAGGAAGACCGGCATGGATACGGGCGTCCTGATGCAGATCGTTCAGATGATCGGCGGTGAAGGATCGCTTGGCGAATTCGCCCGAATGCTCGACAGTCCTCAGGCCCAGAGTGTGCTCAAGATGCTGGACCGTGACGGTGACGGCAATCCGCTTGACGACATCGCGGGCATGGCGTCCGGCTTCTTCGGCAAAAAATAAGCCCTACGCGGCTTACTCCCCGGATATCCGCGACATGAGCGACATTGCCCTCTCCCTCCTCGTCCTTGGCGTCATCGCGATGTGCGTGGGGGCCTGGCTCGCCTGGAAAAAGGGCGACAGGAAACGCGCCGGGCTGATGCTCGTGCTTGCCGTCGTCATGGCGCTCAACGTCGGGATATGGACGATTCCAGGCCCGTCGGAAACGACACTGGCCGAAGAGGCGCGGGACTAGACCTTTACGTCCATCCCGCCCTTGAACAGGCCAAGCGCGCGGCCCTGAACGGGCTGTTTATCGAACGGGGTGTTGCCCGCCTGCGCTTCCATCCGGTCCGAATCGACGATCCACGGCCGGTCGGGATCGACGATCGCGATGTCCGCTTCCAGCCCTTGTTCCAGCCGTCCGGCCGGAACGCCAAGGATCGCGGCGGGATTGGCGCAGAGCAGTTGCGCCATCCGGTTCATGTCGATGACACCATCACGCACCAGTTGCAGCGTCAGCGGCAGCAGCGTTTCGGCCCCCGCCATGCCCGGCGCAGCATCGGCAAACGGCAGGCGCTTGTCTTCCGGCCCGCGCGGGTCGTGGCCACTGGCGACAACATCGATGGTGCCGTCGGCCAGCGCGGCCAGGACGGCCTGACGGTCGCTTTCGGCGCGCAGGGGCGGGGACAGGCGTGCAAAAGTCAGAAATCCGTTCACCGCGATGTCGGACAGCATGAAGTGGGCAGGCGTCACGCCGCAGGTGACGCGCAGGCCGCGATCCTTCGCCTTGCGCACGATGTCGAGCGCAGCGGCGGTGGTGACCTGCCGGATGTGCAGATGCGCGCCCGCCATCTCGGCCAGCGTGACATCGCGCATGACGGCCAGTGCCTCTGCCTCTGCCGGGGCGCTGGCAAGGCCGAGGCGGGTCGCGGTCTCACCATCGGTGGCTACCGCACCGCCGGCGATCCCGTCGTCTTCCGCGTGCGAGATGAAGGGCAGGCCCAGCATCGCGGCATATTGCAGGACGCGCAGCATGACGCCCGAATCGGCGATCCACTTGCGGCCGGATGACACGGCCTTGGCGCCTGCGTCTTTCATCAGGCCGAGTTCGGGCAATTCGCTGCCTTCCAGCCCGCGCGTTGCCGCGGCGATGGGATGGACCCAGAAGTCGGGCTTGCCGAAGCTTGCCGCGAAACGGACGCGCGCCGGATAGTCCAGTGGCGGCGGCTGATCGGGCATCAGCGCTGCGCGCGTGATGCCGCCGAAATGAAACGCGGGCTTGTCGATCTCGAACACGCCGAGGTCGATGATGCCGGGCATGACGATCTTGCCTTTGGCATCGACCGTACGGTCACCCTCGCTGGCCGAAATGTCGCCCACCGCGACGATCCGGTCGCCTTCGCAGCGGATTGCGCCGGTCGCGGGCTCTCCCGATCCGGTCAGCAGTTTGCCGCCGGTGATCGTCAGGGGTGCCATCGGTTTCACGAAAGCGGCTCCCATCCTTCGACACCGCGCGCGCGGCGGGTCAGCACGTCGAGACAGGCCATGCGGATCGCGACGCCCATCTCGACTTGGGTGGTGATGGCACTGCGCTCGATCATGTCGGCGACGTCGCTGTCGATCTCGACCCCGCGGTTCATAGGGCCGGGATGCATGACCAGCGCATGGGGCGCCGCGCGCTGCAACCGGGTCTGCGTCAGGCCGTAAAGGTGGCGATATTCGCGTGCCGACGGGATGAAGGGCCCGCTCATCCGTTCGTTCTGAAGGCGCAGCATCATGACGACGTCGACGCCGTCGACGGCTTCGTCGAAATTGGTGTAGGCCGACACGCGCATCTGTTCGATGGCCGCCGGCATCAACGCGGGCGGCGCGCAGACGCGCACGTCCGCGCCCAGCGCGGTGAGCAGCAGCATGTTCGAACGCGCGACGCGGCTGTGCAGGATATCGCCGGAGATCGCGACCTTGAGGCCGGTGAATTCGTCGCTGCCGCGCGTGCGCATCCATTGCCGCATGGTCAGCGCGTCGAGCAGGGCCTGGGTCGGGTGTTCGTGCCGCCCGTCGCCGGCGTTCAGCACCGGGCAGTCGACCTTGTCGCCGATCAGCCGGACCGCGCCGGAACTGGCATGGCGGATGACGATGGCATCGGCGCGCATCGCGTTCAGCGTCGTCGCCGTGTCGATCAGGGTCTCGCCCTTCTTCACGCTCGACTGCGCGGCGTGCATGTTGACGACGTCCGCGCCCAGCCGCTTGCCCGCGATTTCGAAGGACAGGAGCGTCCGGGTCGAGTTTTCGAAGAAGGCGTTGATGATGGTCAGGCCCGCCAGCGTGTCGACATGCTTCGTCGGCTGACGGTTGAGGGCGACCCACTGCTCCGCCTCGTCCAGCAGGTACAGGATCTGCCACGGGGCCAGTTCGGAAATGCCGGTGAGGTCCTTGTGGGGAAACGCCAGGCCACCGGCGGGGTAGCGGGTGGAGGAAGAAGGGGGCGTGTCGCTCATCTCGGGAACCGTGCCCTATTCACCTTCGCGCGATTGGGCAAGCGTGCGTGCGCCAAACTCTCACCGTTTTTGTCCTTTGCCCTTTTGCCGCGCGGTAACTAGCTTGGCAACGATACACCGGTTTCAGGAAATCAAATGTCGTTTGCCCGCAAGGTCTGGAAGTTCCTCGTCGCGATCAAGGACGGGCTCGTCCTGCTCCTTCTCCTGCTGTTTTTCGCCGCGCTCTACGCCGCGTTGAGCTTTCGCCCGACGCCCGCTTCGGTAAAGGAAGGCGCGCTACTCGTCACGCTGGACGGCGTGGTGGTGGAAGAGCCGCAGCGCGTCGACCCGCTGGCGTTGATCGTGCCGATGCAGGCGGCCACGCGCGAACACCGCGCCGCCGACGTGATTCGCGCGATCGAGGGCGCGGCGGGCGACGACAAGATCAAGGCCGTGGCGCTCGATCTCGATTATTTCCTCGGGGCGGGGCAAGTGACGCTGTCCGACATCGGCCGCGCGATGGACAAGGTGCGCGCCGCGGACAAGCCGGTGCTGGTCCACGCCATCGCCTATTCCGCCGACAGCGCGCAACTTGCCGCGCATGCGAGCGAGGTATGGATGGACCCGATGGGCGGCGCGCTGCTGGCAGGGCCGGGCGGGACCTACCTGTTCTGGGGAGATGCCGCCGACAAGTATGGCGTCAACGTCCACGTCTACCGCGCGGGGCGTTATAAAAGCGCAGTCGAACCCTATACCCGCAGCTCGTTTTCGGACGATGCGCGGCAGGACATCGGGGGCGCGCTCGATTCGCTGTGGGATCAGTGGCGCGGCGAAGTCGCGCGGGCGCGCCCGGCTGCAAAGCTCGACAAGCTGATTTCCGATCCTGCTGGCGCCATCGCCGACGCGGGCGGCGATCCGGCAGAGGCGGCGGTGGCCAGCGGACTGGTCGACAAGCTGGGCAGCCGCCAGGATTTCGGCGCGCAGGTCGCCACCATCGCGGGCGCGGACGACGAAATGCCCGACGATCCCTCTGCATTTGCGCATACCAGCTACGAGACATGGCTGAAGGCGCGGCCGGCCGAGACGTCGGGCAAGACGATCGGGGTGGTGACGATTGCGGGCACCATTGTCGATGGCAGCGCCGGTCCGGGCACTGCGGGCGGGGACCGGATTGCCGAAATTCTCGACGATGCGCTGGACGACGATCTGGCCGCGCTGGTGGTGCGAGTCGATTCGCCCGGCGGGTCGGTCACCGCGTCCGAAGTCATCCGCCAGTCGATCCTGCGCCACAAGGAAGCGGGCATCCCGGTCGTCGTTTCGATGGGCAACATCGCGGCCAGCGGCGGGTACTGGGTATCGACGCCGGGCGATGCGATCTTTGCCGAACCGTCGACCATCACCGGATCGATCGGCGTTTTCGCGACCATCCCCTCGTTCGAGGGCACGTTGAACCGCTTTTCGGTTCGCACCGATTCGCTGGGGACGACGCCGCTTTCGGGTCAGCCCGACATTTTTGGCGGCATCTCCGAACAGATGGACGCGGTCCTGCAGGCGCAGATCACGCAGTCCTACGACATGTTCCTTGATCTGGTGCAGGCGTCGCGGAAGGTCGACCGCGCCAAGACGCTGACTTTCGCGGAAGGGCGCACCTGGACCGGCGGCACGGCGCGGCAGGTCGGCCTTGTCGATCGGCTGGGCGGACTGGACGATGCGCTGGAATACGCCGCGAAAGAAGCCGGGCTCGACGAAGGCGACTGGCACGCCCGCTTCCTCCAGGAAAAGCCCGATGCCTTCGCGATGTTCCTGCAGGACCTGACGGCGCCGCAAGAGGAATCGGTGCGCATCGGCCTTGCCGAAGTGCTGGTCGCGCGCCGCAATGCGCAGCTATCGTCGGTGGTGGAGGACGTGGAGGCGATGATGGCGCGTCCATCCATACAGGCGCGGTGCACGACTTGTCCGGTTCCAGCGCGCCTGCTTTCGGTAGAGGCGGATACCCCGCGCTGGTTACGCGCGGCCCAGGCGCTTTTCGCGAACTGATCGGCAGTTAATCGAGTGGAGGCGGCGTTTCAATCGGGTTGCCGCCGGGGTCGGCGATGTCCGGCGCCGGTTCGGTCACTTCGCCGGGGCCCGGCGTCGGATCGATCTGCGGCTGTTCGTCGGGGGTGATCACCGGCGGCGTCTCTGGCGGCGCTACGGGTTCGATCGTGTCGGGCTTGGGATCTGGATTGCTGGCCATGGCGATAAAACGCACGGAAGGGCCGCAGTATCCCGTGGCGCTTGCGCTTTGCGTGGGGCTTCGATAGAGGCGCGCGAGCCGATTTTTCATGCCGCTTGGCAGGTGAAGGTCGCCGCGGGCGTGGCGGAACTGGTAGACGCGCCAGATTTAGGTTCTGGTATCGCAAGATGTGGGGGTTCGAGTCCCTTCGCCCGCACCAGACCGAAACGGCGGTAGACCGGGGCCAGTCACGTGGCAGATCCGACTACGCCAGACGAGAGAGATACCCCTAGAAGGGATACCAATGCAGATTTCCGAAACCAAGAACGACGGCCTGGCCCGTGCCTACGCCGTAACCATTCCCGCTTCCGAGATCGATTCGCGCGTCAACGACGAGATCAAGCGTATCGCACCCCAGGTCCGCATGCCGGGCTTCCGTCCGGGCAAGGTGCCTGCGAATCTCGTGAAGAAGATGCACGGCGAGGCGATCCACGCCGATGCGCTGCAGAAGGCCGTCCGCGAAAGCGTCGACAAGGTCATGACCGAAAACAAGCTGCGTCCCGCGATGCAGCCGTCGGTCACGCTGGGCGAAAGCTACGAGCAGGGCAAGGACGCCGAAGTCACTGTCGAACTCGAAGTCCTTCCCGAGATCGAGGCTCCCGAGCTTGACGGTCTGAAGCTTGAAAAGCTGGTCGTGCCCGTCACCGACGCACAGGTCGACGAGGCGCTGGAAAAGCTGGCCGAGCAGCAGAAGTCCTTCAAGAAGGCCGCCAAGACCAAGAAGGCCGCCGAGGGCGACCAGCTGATCATCGATTTCGTCGGTAAGCTCGACGGCGTCGAATTCGACGGCGGCAAGGCCGAAGACGCGGCGCTGGAAATCGGTTCGGGCCGTTTCATCCCGGGCTTCGAAGAACAGCTCGTCGGCGCGAAGACCGGTGACGAAAAGACCATCACCGTGACCTTCCCCGAAGACTATCCGGCCGAAAACCTCAAGGGCAAGGAAGCGACCTTCGACATCACCGTCAAGGAAGTGAAGGTCCCGTCCGAAACCAAGATCGACGAGGAATTCGCGACCAACCTCGGTCTCGACAGCCTCGACAAGCTGAAAGAGCTTCTGAAGGGCCAGTTGGAGCAGGAGACCGCCGGTCTTACCCGCACCCAGATGAAGCGCTCGCTGCTCGACACGCTGGCCGCCGGTCACGATTTCGCCGTTCCGCCGACGATGGTGGACGCCGAATTCCAGCAGATCTGGGCCCAGCTTGAGCAGGAAGCCGCTCGCGAGGAAGATCCCGAAGCCGCGATGAAGGAAATCGAGGCCGAGAAGGACGACTACAAGCGCATTGCAGAGCGTCGCGTGCGCCTTGGCTTGCTGCTTTCGGAAATCGGCCAGAAGAATGGCGTCGAAGTATCGCAGCAGGAAATGCAGATGCTGATGATGCAGGCTGCCCAGCAGTATCGTCCGGAAGACCGTGAACGGTTCATGGAATACGTCCAGAACGAACCGATGGCTGCCGCCCAGCTGCGCGCTCCGCTTTACGAGGACAAGGTCGTCGACTTCCTGTTCGACAAGGCCGACGTCACCGAACGCGAAGTGACCAAGGACGAGCTGCAGGCCGCGATCGAGGCCGAAGAAGGCGCCGAAGCGGAAGCCAAGCCCGCCAAGAAGAAGCCCGCCGCCAAGAAGAAGGCAGCCGCCAAGAAGGCCGACGCCGAAGGCGACAAGGCCGCGGACGAAAAGCCCGCTGCCAAGAAGGCCCCGGCGAAGAAGGCACCGGCCAAGAAGGCTGCGGCCAAGGACGAGGGCGACAAGAAAGCCCCCGCCAAGAAGGCACCGGCCAAGAAGGCCGCCGCGAAGAAGGCTCCCGCCAAGAAGGCGAAGGCCGACTAAGCGCTGCGCCATTGGCGACAGGATCAAAGGGCCGGGGAAGGTACATGCCTTCTCCGGCCCTTTCCTTTTGCGGCCCGCTCCGGTGCGGCAGCAGGTGGCCCTGAAGTCAGGGAATAAACGATCGCCGTGGCCGGTAACGTGCTGCCCTGATACGACTTATCCCGACAGGGACGAATCCCCTTGAACATACCGGGCCTAGTGGCGACATAGGGCGGGCAACATCATGAGGACCTCCATGCTCGACCTGTTTGGCACCCGCTCCGAATCCGCCCAGGGTAAATTCGATATCGATCCCGCAACCGGTGCCCTCGTGCCCGTCGTCGTCGAGCAGACGAGCCGCGGCGAACGCAGCTTCGACATCTTCTCGCGCCTGCTGCGCGAACGCATTGTGTTCGTGACCGGCCAGGTGGAGGACACCATGGCCTCGCTCATCGTGGCGCAGCTGCTGTTTCTCGAATCGGAAGACAGCACCAAGGACATCTCGATGTACATCAACTCGCCGGGCGGTGTCGTCACGGCGGGCATGGCGATCCATGACACCATGCAGTACATCAAGCCGCGCGTTTCCACCGTGTGCATCGGCCAGGCCGCATCGATGGGCAGCTTCCTGCTCGCCGCGGGCGAACCGGGCATGCGCATCGCGCTTCCCAATGCCCGCATCATGATCCACCAGCCTTCGGGCGGTGCGCGCGGCATGGCATCGGACATCGAGATTCAGGCCCGCGAAATCCTTCGCATCCGCCGCCGGATGAACGACCTTTATGTCAAGTACACCGGCAAGGATCTCGAAACGATCGAGAAGGCGATGGACCGCGACACCTTCCTTGAAGCCGACGAGGCCAAGGAATTCGGGCTGGTCGACAAGGTCTTCGTGAGCCGGACCGACGCCGAAAGCGGCGAAGGCTGACCAGGCTTAACCTCACGGTTCAGGCGCGCGGCGCCACCTGTCCCGAATGGGGGCAGGGGCGCGGCCTCGTATGATTAACCGCTTCGACAGGGCGTTGCAGTTATGCACCTTGTGTCGGAGCACTTTTGCGTAATGGTTGATTCTCGACCATGCGCGCGTAAATTCGATAATGTCGTCCGAGTCCGGACGCTTCAGGATGGAATATGACCAAAGTCAGTGGAACTGACAGCAAGAGCACTCTCTATTGCAGCTTCTGCGGCAAGTCGCAGCACGAGGTGCGTAAGCTGATCGCGGGGCCGACCGTCTTCATCTGTGATGAATGCGTCGAGCTTTGCAACGACATCATCCGCGAGGAAACGAAGGCCGGTATCGCCGGTAAGAAGGATGGCGGCGTGCCGCCTCCGTCGGAAATCTTCGCGACCTTGAACGATTACGTCATCGGCCAGGACCGCGCGAAACGCGTGCTCTCGGTGGCTGTGCATAACCACTACAAGCGGTTGAAGCACGCGGGCAAATCGAACGACGTCGAATTGGCGAAGTCGAACATCCTGCTGGTCGGCCCGACTGGTTCGGGCAAGACGCTGCTGGCCCAGACGCTGGCACGCACGTTCGATGTTCCGTTCACGATGGCCGACGCCACCACGCTGACCGAGGCCGGTTACGTTGGTGAAGACGTCGAGAACATCATCCTGAAACTGCTGCAGTCCAGCGACTACAACGTCGAGAAGGCGCAGCACGGGATCGTCTACATCGACGAGATCGACAAGATCACCCGCAAGGCCGAAAACCCCTCGATCACGCGCGACGTGTCGGGCGAGGGTGTGCAGCAGGCCCTGCTGAAGCTGATGGAAGGCACCACCGCCTCCGTCCCGCCGCAGGGTGGGCGCAAGCATCCGCAGCAGGAATTCCTGCAGGTGGACACGACGAACATCCTGTTCATCTGCGGCGGCGCTTTCGCGGGTCTCGAAAAGCTGATCTCGGATCGTCTTCAGAAGCGTTCGATCGGTTTCGGCGCCCATGTCGCCGATCCGGAAAAGCGCCAGATCGGCGAACTGCTTTCGAAGGCGGAACCCGAAGACCTGCTGAAATTCGGCCTGATCCCCGAATTCGTCGGCCGTCTGCCGGTCATCGCCACGCTGGAAGACCTCGACGTCGCGGCGCTGGTGAAGATCCTGAGCGAGCCGAAGAACGCGCTGGTCAAGCAGTACCAGAAGCTGTTCGAGCTTGAGGACGTTGTCCTGACCTTCACCGACGACGCACTTGAGGCGGTTGCCAAGAAGGCGATCAAGCGCAAGACCGGCGCACGCGGCCTTCGCTCGATCGTCGAGGCGATCCTGCTCGACACGATGTTCGACCTGCCGACGCTGGAAGGCGTATCGGAAGTCGTCGTCGACAAGGACGTGGTCGAGGGCCGCAAGGAACCCGTTCAGGTCCACAAGGGCAAGGAAGCCGCGGCCTGACCGGCTGACCAAAGCTTCGCGTAAAAACACGAACGGCGCGTCCCATCGGGGCGCGCCGTTTGCGTTTGGGCGGCAATGGCGGTGTTACTTGCCCTTGGCTTCCAGAAGTTCGCTGACCGTCACGACCTTCAGCCCCTTTTCGGCCAGGCCGTCGAGGATCAGCGGCAAGGCCGCGCGGCTGTTGTCGTCACCTGCATCGAGCGCGTGAAGCATGATGATCGAGCCCGGCCCCGACTGCGCGACGATGGCGTTGGCGAGCGCTTCGGGCGGTGCCTCCCGCTTTCCGTTGTCGGACACGTTCCACATGACCAGCTTGTAGTCGGCCGAATGCAGTTCCCACAAAAGCCCGACCGAACGAATGCCGTATGGCGGGCGGAACAGGTTCGGATTTTCGACGCCCGCATCGCGCAGCAGCTTGTCCGTCTGCATTATTTCCGCCTGGTGGAACGACTGCGTCCGGTCCTCCATCACCTGGTTCGAATAGCCGAGGTTGCCCACCTCATGCCCCGCGGCAAGCAGTCGCTTTGTCGCGGGGATGGCGTTCGCCACCTTTTGGCCCGACAGGAAGAAGGTTGCCTTGGCATCGCGGCTTGCCAGAACGGGCAGGACTTCGTTGACCGTGCCCTCGTCAGGCCCGTCCGAAAACGTCAGCGCGACGACATTGCGCGTGGTCTGCACGCTGCACACGGAATCGAAAATGGCGTTGAAACAACGCAGCGATGCCAGGTTCACGAATATCGTCAAAAGGCATGCGATAATGCCTATGACGACCCCCACGCGCAGCGCGATATTCTTGATACGGTCGCTTTTCATATCCCCCCTTGTTCCGGGAAAAGCCTGCCGGAACGGGGATTAACTTACGTTAGAGCCTGACCCGCCGCAAGACGATGGCAGCATTTGTCATGACCTTGCCCCGTCAAACGACGTGATCGTGGTGCAGGGCGCAGGCCTCGGCATTGGTTTCGAGCTGGATCGTCGCGTGTTCGATGCCGAACTTGTCGTGCAGGCGTTCGGCCACTTCGTGCAGGAACACGTCGCCCGGATGACCGGCAGGCATGACGAGATGCGCGGTCAGTGCGGTCTCGGTCGTGCTCATCGGCCAGATGTGGAGATCGTGCACACTGCTGACACCCGGCAGTCCGGCGAGGTCTTCGCGCACCGAAGCCTCGTCGATGCCGTCGGGAACGGCGTGGAGGCCCATTTTTACGCTGTCCTTCAAGAGGCCCCAGGTGCCCACAGCAATAATCGCCACGATGACGAGCGATGTGACGGGATCGATCCATGCCATCCCCGTGAGCCAGATCAGCAGGCCCGCGACGACCACGCCCGCCGAAACCGCGGCATCGGCCACCATGTGCAGATAGGCCCCGCGAATGTTGAGATCGCCCTTGCGCCCGCGCATGAACATCAGCGCGGTGACGGTGTTGATGACGATGCCGATGGCGGCAACGATCATGATCGGGCCGGGTTCGACCGGTGCGGGATCGAACAGGCGGCGCAGGGTTTCGACCGTGATCGCGCCCAGTGCGACCAGAAGCAGCGCGGCATTGGCCATCGCGGCGAGGATCGAGCTGGATTTCAGGCCATACGTGAACCGGGCCGAAGGGGGCCGCTTGGCCAGCGCGCTCGCCCCCCAGGCGATCAGCAGCGAGAGGACGTCCGAAAGGTTATGCCCTGCATCGGCGACGAGCGCCATCGAGCCATAGATGAAGCCTGCCAGCGCCTCGATGACGACGAAGCCGGTGTTGAGCGCGACGCCGATCGCGAAGGCCTTGCCGAAATCGGCGGGGGCATGATCGTGCCCGTGCGAATGCCCATGTGCATGCGAATGATGATGCCCTGCGCCCATGGAGTTACTCGTAGACGCAGGAATCGAGGCCGTCACGTGCCACGACGCCGATACGCGCGCGAATCGTATTGCCGTGGCGGGCCAGCCAGCCCGAAGGGTTCTTGACCGAACGCTTCTTCGGCAGCGGCAGGGCGGCAGCCATGCGCGCGGCTTCGGTCGTGCTCAACCGGTCGGCGGAATGGTTGAAATAGCGCATTGACCCTGCCTCGACCCCGTAAGTCCCGATGCCGGTTTCCGCGACGTTGAGATAGACTTCCATGATCCGCCGCTTGCCCCAAAGGTTCTCGATCAGGAACGTGAACCAGGCTTCCAGCCCTTTGCGGAAATAGCCGCCGTCCTGCCACAGGAAGGTGTTCTTGGCGGTCTGCTGGCTGATCGTGGAGCCGCCACGGATACGTCCGCCCTGCGCGTTCTGCTGCATGGCTTTCTCGATCGCCTCGCGGTCGAATCCGGAATGCTCGCAGAACTTGCCGTCCTCTGCCGCGATGACGGCGCGAACCATGTCGCGATCGATGTCGGACAGCGGTTCCCAGTCCTTGGTGATGCCGTTTTCGTCCATCAGCATCGTCGCCGTGACCGGCACCGGAACGATCCGATAGAGCAGGACCCAAAGCACGCTGAGCAGGACGAGCGCGAGGGCGAGCTTGAACAGAAAGATGAAGATGCGCGCGCCAAGCCCGCGCGACTTTGCCTTGGCCATGCGCGGGCTAATAGCCAATCGGCGTGCCGGTGCATAGCGGGCCGAGAGGCCGAATGTCGCGGCGTTCGGTCATGCTGTCCGTTCGGCCTTTTCGTCGGTGCGGGTCGCTGCGTTGACCACGGTTCCGGCGCTGAACCCGTGGACCAGTGTCGACAGCAGGATGGTAAAGGCGATCGCGGCCCACAGGTCTCCTTCGTTCACGAACTGCAAGGTTCCGGCGGCATAGGCGAGGTAGTAGATCGAACCGATTCCGCGAACGCCGTAAAACGCCACGACGCCCCGATGTTTGAGCGACATGTTCGTGCCGATCAGCGACAGCATCCCGAAGGCAGGGCGGATCACGAATATCAGCGCGATCCCGATCAGTGCGTGCTGCCAAGACAGATAGGGCAGCAGCACCGGCAAGGCGCCGCCGAACAGCACCAGCAGGATTGCCGTGACGGCGTGTTCCAGCGCCTCGGAAAAGGCGTGAAGGCGGGCGTGGTACTCGTGCTCCACCTCAACCCGGCGCAGGGTCAGGCCCATGATGAAGGCCGCGATGAAGCCGTATCCTTCGATCAGTTCGGTCGCGCCGTAGGTGAACAGCAGGCCCGCCAGCGCGATGACCCCGCTGCCCGAATCGGACAGGGGATTGCTTCTCGGCAGGCTGAAGATGACCTTGCCAAGGATCCACCCTGCCGCGATGCCCGCAAGGACGCCGACCGCGATCTTGTAAACGAAATAGAGCGAGAACCATTCCCAGCCCCATTCGGCGAGGTTGAGGCCGAGCGTACCGGCGAACAGGGCCAGATAGACGAACGGAAAGGCCAGACCGTCGTTGAGGCCGGCCTCTGTCGTCAGGGCATAGCGGATCGGGTGTTCGCCGCCTTCGCCCGGCGGGCCGACCTGGACATCGGCGGCAAGGACCGGATCGGTGGGGGCAAGGACTGCGGCCAGCAGGATCGCACCCGCCGCGGTCAGCCCCAGCGCATAGCCGAGCACGCAGACCGCCGCGATGCACAGCGGCATGGCGATGACGAGCAGCCTTATCGTCGGTGTCCAAAGTCCTTTGCCGACGATCCGGTCAAGCCGCATCCCCGTTCCGAACAAGGCGGCGATGACGGCGAATTCGGACGAATATTCCCAAAAGCCCGTCCGCTCCATCGGAGAGAAGACTTCCGGCACGCCCGGCAGGATGCCGAAGACGGCCAGCCCGCCAAGGATCAGCAGACCCGAGGACGAAGGCTCTCGGTCCCGCATGAAGCGCGGAATCCAGAACGCGATGATGATGACCAATCCGCAGCCGACCAGAAGCACGTGATACGCGGAAATGCCGAAGAACGATTCATCCATAAGGCGATTTACCGGTGAAATCCGCGCTGGTTCCCGGCGACGGTCAGGGCGTGGGCGGAGGAGGAGGCAGCGGCGGGGCGGGTGGAGGCTCGTTCCGTGATGCACCGTCCGGGCGCGGAGCGGTGTCGAGGCCGGGCAGTTCGGCGACGAAACCGGCTTCGCGGTGCCATCCTGCACCGCCGCAAGTGATAGCATCGCGCGCGATCGGGATGCCCCATGGGCCCAGCACGGTCAGCGTCGTGCGCGTATCGCGAAACGCGGGCCAGGTCGTGCTGCCTGCATCGCAGCTTCCCGGATCGATCCGCCAGTCGTGGACGATGAAGGCCTGTGCCATCAGGCCGAACCACGCCCGTTCGACCGGGTTGTCATGCATCAGCCAGAAGGTCTGTACCGCTTCTTCGCGGTATCCCTCCGGCGCCTCTGACGGCAGATCGTCGAAATCGAACAGGCGGGGCCAGAATGCGGATACGAAAAGGGCGGCGGCGATAATCCACCGCCGCCGCCCGATTTTCATGTCGCGCAAAAGTCAGGCGCTCGCAGGCATCAGCCTTTCGCCGACGATGCGCTGCATCGCCTTTTGCACCTTTTCGAAGGCGCGAACCTCGATCTGGCGAATGCGTTCGCGGCTGACGTCGTAAACCTGGCTGAGCTCTTCCAGAGTCTGCGGGTTCTCGCTGAGCCGGCGTTCGGCCAGAATGTGCTTTTCGCGGTCGTTCAGGACATCCATCGCTTCGACCAGCATGTCGTGACGGACCTGCTTTTCCTCGGCATCGGCGACGGTTTCGTCCTGCAGCGGGCGATCGTCGGTCAGCCAGTCCTGCCACTGGCCCGAACCTTCCTCGTCCGAGCGCATGGAGACATTCAGCGAGGCATCGCCGCCCATGAGCATGCGGCGGTTCATGTTGACCACCTCCTGCTCTGGCACGCCGAGATCGGTCGCGATCTTGGTAACGTCGTCGGGGTGCAGGTCCGTGTCCTCGAAAGCCTCGAGGTTCTTCTTCATGCGGCGCAAGTTGAAGAACAGCTTCTTCTGGGCCGCGGTGGTGCCCATCTTTACCAGGGACCACGAGCGCAGGATATATTCCTGGATCGAGGCCTTGATCCACCACATCGCGTAAGTCGCGAGGCGGAAGCCGCGATCAGGCTCGAACTTCTTCACGCCCTGCATCAGGCCGACATTGCCTTCGGAAATGAGGTCGGACACGGGGAGGCCGTAGCCGCGATAGCCCATCGCGATCTTGGCGACGAGGCGCAGGTGGCTCGTCACGAGCTGGGCCGCGGCCTCGGGGTCCTCGTGTTCCTGATAGCGCTTGGCGAGCATGTATTCCTGCTCGGGCTTAAGCACCGGGAATTTCTTGATCTCGGACAGGTAGCGGTTGAGGCTCTGCTCTCCGCCGAGTGCCGGGATAGTGCTCTTGGTTGTCGTGCTCACTTCTCTTACCGAACCTTTCTATCGTCGACCTACGGTTTGCCGACCCCTGCTGGGCATCCGCATGTGCAGGTCACGTACTTTCTTTATAGACCCGTTTACGTTCGAAGTGTCGATCATTCTCTCAATCTCTAAAACCGAGAGCGTCGATCAGTTCCCGCATGTCATGCGGAATCTCGCTGGAAAAATGCAATCGATCGCCAGTGACGGGATGGATGAAGCCGAGAACGGCCGCATGAAGGGCCTGGCGGGTGAACGAAAGCCGCTGAAGCAGCGGTCTGAGGCGCGAATCGGGTCGTCCATAGACAGGGTCCCCTAATAGCGCATGACCAATTGACGCCATGTGAACGCGGATCTGGTGGGTTCTGCCCGTTTCCAGCCTGCATTCGGCCAGCGCGGAACCGTCGAGTCGCGACAGCGTGGAATAGTGCGTGACGGCATGTTTGCCGCGGCTGGAATCATCGTCCAGCACGGCCATCTTCTTGCGGTCGCGGTCGCTGCGTCCGATCATGCCGGCAATCGTGCCCGAAGAGGGCATGGGATGCCCTTTCACCACGGCCTTGTAGGCCCGTTCCAGCGAGTGTTCGGCAAATTGCCGCGCCAGCCCTTCGTGCGCCGCATCGCTCTTCGCGACGACCAGCAGGCCCGAGGTATCCTTGTCGATGCGGTGCACGATGCCGGGGCGGGCGACACCGCCGATGCCCGAGAGTCGCCCCGCGCAGTGGTGCAGCAGGGCGTTTACCAGCGTCCCGTCGGGATTACCGGCGGCGGGGTGCACGACCATGCCCGCCGGCTTGTCGATGACGATCAGGTCGTCGTCCTCGTGAACGACGTTCAGGGGAATGTCCTGCGGCACCGCCTCTGCCGGGGCGGCTTCGGGCACTTCGATGGCAAAAAGGGTTCCGGCGGCAGGCTTCATCGAAGTGCTTTTCGCAGGCACGCCGCCGATGGTTACACGCCCTTCGCCGATCAGCGCCTTTACCCGTTCGCGCGAAAGGTCGGTCAGGTCGGCCAGCGCCTTGTCGAGCCGCTGCCCACCGCCTTCGATAACGCCGCGAATGACATTGCCGTCCCCCATGGCTAGCTAGATGGGTGATGGACATCGAAGTGGCAAGCGAGGTGATCGACCTTATTCTGGCCCAAGCAGCCAGCGCGCACCCGCATGAATGCTGCGGCATCTTGCTGGGCCATGACGGCTGCGTCGAACGAGCCTTGCCCGCCACGAACGTCCATCCCGATCCCTCCCGCCATTTCGAGATCGATCCCGCCGCCCTGATCGGCGCGCACAAGGCGGCGCGAGCGGGCGGGGCGCAAGTGGTGGGCTATTACCATTCGCACCCCACGGGCCTGGCCGAGCCGTCGGCTACAGACTGCGCGATGGCCGCGGGTGACGGTCGGATCTGGGCGATCGCGGCGGATGGGCGCGTAAGCTGGTGGCGGGACAGGCCCGATGGCTTTGCCGCGCTTTGCCCATAAGAAAAGAGGCCCCGGACGGGACCTCTTCTCGTTCAATAATTTCGAGCCTTCTTACGAGGTCGTCTCCTGTCGCGGAGTCGTTTCGTAAGTGGTCCGGCTGGATACGCGCAGGTTGTTCTGCACGTGGTTTACACCGGTCACATAGTCTGCACGGTCTTCTGCACGGCGCTTGGCGCCCTTGTTCTGGACCGTACCGTCAAGCGTAACCTCGCGATCCTTGACCGTCACGGTGATGTCGCTTGCATCGACGTAGCGGTCTTCGGTCAGATGGTCGCAGACGTCTTCCAGAATACGCTCGTCAGAGCGGCTGTACCCCTGCGGGCCTACGCCCCGGTGATCCATTTCGCGGCGGCGGGCCGCATCGTCGTCGCCGAACCAGCTTGCGATCTCGTCACCGGCCTTTTCGAAGAATCCGCGATCGTTGCCATAACCGTGTTCACGATAGTCGCGGCCATAACCGGAGCCGGCGGCGGCACCCGGATAGCCCATGGTCGAGCCGTAGGCGTAATAGGGATCGGTGGAATAGGCGTAGTCGCGTCCGCCATAGCTTTCGCCGGTAAAGCGGCCATATTCCGATCCGCGGTTGCGATACCTGTCACCGGTGTAGCCGACGGTCTGGTCGTCGAATGCGCGGCTCTCACCACGGTAGTCGTCACGGCTGCGCTGGCGGCTCATTTCCGGGCTGCGGCGTTCATCGCGGTAGTCGAAATCGCCATACTGTCCGCGCGAATTTTCGCGTTCGTACGTGGCGGTTTCGCCTGCCTGGCTCATCGAGCGTTCGTCGAACTGCTCTGCCTGACGGGTTTCGTATTCGTTGTATTGCGGGCGACGTTCATAACGTTGTGCCATGATTGGTTCTCCTCGAAAGCTGCCTTTCGAAACTTCGTGAGATGCAGCAGACAGCGTGTGCCGCATCCTGTTTGCCCCCTGCGGGGCGGTTACATCCAATCAACGGACGGACTGGCGATACGGTCCCCGTCCGGGCGCGTCGCAGCGTCGGTTCGTCGCGTTGCAAACGCGGCGCAACTATCTGATATAAATTGGAAACTTTCGGTTCGGCGCAAGCAGGGCACCGCTTGCCGAACGCTCAGTCCAAAAGCTGCTTCATCATGGCCCCGGCGGAACATTGTTCCTCGGCGGCCTCGTACCGCTGGAACAGGTCCCACGCCGATTGTTCATCGACGTTCATCCGCGCGAAGAAGGCGTAATAATCCTTGTCCGCCTGCGCAAAGTCGGAAAGGTAGGCAATGTGCGCGCGCTTCAGGTTCACGGGCATCTGCACGCGCTTGGCATAGCATCCGGCAAAGCCGTAATCGCGCCCGCGCAGGATCGGCAGGCCGGTATCCTTCTTCATGCCGATGATGAAGGCCTGCGCCACTTCGCGTTGTTCCGGGGTCAGGTTCATCCGGTCCAGCCGCTCGCCCTCGGCCTGTTCGGTATCGCCGCATCCCGACAGCAGGAATGCCGCCGTGGCGGCCAGTGTTGTCGCAAGGCGCATGGAAAACCCCTTTCCCGAACGAATTACCACCCGTTATTTGCGATACTGGAACCTGTATGGTTATGGCCGTGTAAAAGCCTTTCCTTACCCGGCTTTCCTAGCCTGCAAGGCGGCGCTATGGAAGGTCGCCAGATGATGATGACAACGATACGATCCGCCGCGTCGCACGTGCAGGGCCCAACCGTTGCCGGAGGGATCGGGCGATGAGCGATCCGGTCCAGCTGGCCAACCTGATGTGTTCGCGCCTTTGCCACGATCTGCTGTCGCCCGTGGGCGGCATGTCGAACGGGATCGAGCTGCTGGCCGACGAAACCGATCCGGCGATGCGCGAACAGTGTATCGACCTTCTGGCCCAAGGTGCGCGGCGCACCGCGACGAAGCTGCGGTTCTTCCGCCTGGCCTTCGGTGCCGCAGGCGGTTTCGATGCCCAGCTTCCCATCACGGACCTTACCGAACTGGTCGACGCGCTGGCCGCCGAAGGCCGCGACATCGAGGTGCAATGGACGATCGGCGTCGAAGGGCTGCCCAAGGCGGCGGTGAAGGTCCTGCTCAATTTCGCGTTGCTGGCGATCGAATCGCTGCCGCGTGGCGGCACGGTGACCATCGCGGTCGAGGACAGTGGCACCGCGCATGAAATCGCCATCCGCTCCGAAGGCATGAGGATCGCCTTCGATGCGGAAGTCGGCAAGGCGCTGGACGGGGACGTGGCCATGGATGAACTGAACGCGCATACCGCGCCCGCCGAACTGGTTCGGCTGGTCGCGGCCGATTGCGGCGGCGGGGTGCAGCACGCGAAAAGCGACAATGCCCTCGTCCTCGGCGCGATATTGCCCCATGCCTGATCGGCGGCGTTTCCGCCCGCGCGTCGACGTCGACTGGGCCTGTCCTTCGCCCAATTTCGATGAACGGTCCCTGCCGATCTCGATGGTCGTGCTGCACTATACCGACATGCCCGACGTGCGCGAAGCCATTGACAAGATGTGCAACCCCGACAGCAAGGTCAGCGCGCATTACTGCATCACGCGCGACGGCAAGGTCGTGCAGATGGTCGAGGAAGAGAAACGCGCCTGGCACGCGGGCCGGTCCTACTGGCGCGGGCATACCGACGTGAATTCGGCCAGCATCGGCATCGAACTCGACAATCCGGGCCACACCCACGGGTATCAGGATTTTCCCGAAGAACAGATGCAGGTGCTCCTGCGGCTCCTCAACGATATCGTGAAGCGGCACGACATCCCGCGCGCCAACGTCGTCGGCCATTCCGACGTCGCGCCCCAGCGCAAGGACGATCCGGGCGAGAAGTTCGATTGGGAAAGGCTGGCCGAACTTCGGCTGGCGCTGGCCCGTCCGGAAAAGCTGGAACTGGGCGATCCGTTCGACAACGACGGTTCGTTCTACCTGGCGCTCGAACGCTTCGGATACGACATCGCCGACGGGAAAGCGGCGGTGAAGGCGTTCCAGCGCCGCTTCCGCCCCGTACGCATCGATGGCGAGGTCGACGGCGAAGTTCGCGCGATCCTTTTCGGATTGCTCTTGGAACGCGACCGCGGGCTCGCTAGATAGCACATCGCACCGGGGGGCCGGGCAGCCGCGTCATCCTCCCACGGGGGTGCCGAGGAAAGTCCGGGCTCCACGAAACAAGGGTGGCGGGTAACGCCCGCCGGGCGGTCTTCGGACCGTCAAGGGACAGTGCCACAGAGAGCAAACCGCCGATGGCCTTTCGGGGCACAGGCAAGGGTGAAAGGGTGCGGTAAAAGCGCACCGGGCGACCGGCAACGGAAGCCGCATGGCAAACCCCACCCGGAGCAAGGCCGAATAGGGACGGCGCGCCCGACCTGGAACCTTAGGGTGATGGGTGCAGGGCAGGGGTGTTTCGCCCCGTGATCGTCCGGGTTGGCTGCTGGAGCCCTGCGGCAACGCAGGGCCAAGAGGAATGGCTGCCGGCGGGGATACGGTGCCGTAATGGCATACCGTCCACGTCACAGAACCCGGCTTACAGGCCCCTCGGTGCGATTATCCCCTTCAGGTTCAGCCGCGGCCCACGCCGATATAGGTAAAGCCCTTTTCGGCCATGTCCGCAGGGTCATAGACATTGCGCAGGTCCACCATCAGCGGAGTGCTCGCGATCGACTTCACCCGGTCGAGGTCGAGCGCGCGGAAAGCGTCCCATTCGGTCACGATGACGATGGCATCTGCCCCGTCGATCGCCTCGTAGGAATTGGCCTTCATCTCGACCCACGGCATCAGCGGCTTGGCCAGCTCCATGCCTTCGGGGTCATAGGCCGTCACCACCGCACCGGCATCGTCCAGCGCCTGCGCCACCGCGATGGCGGGCGAATCGCGCATGTCGTCGGTGTTCGGCTTGAACGTCAGGCCCAGCATGGCGACTTTCTTGCCGCGTGCTTCGGCCGATCCGCCCAGCGCCTCGATCACCTTGCGGCCCATCGCGCGCTTGCGGGCCTCGTTCACTTTCACCACCGCCTCGACGATGCGGACCGGGCTGTCGAAGTCCTCCGCCGTCTTCAGCAAGGCCAGCGTATCCTTGGGGAAGCACGAACCGCCATAGCCGGGCCCTGCGTGCAGGAACTTAGCGCCGATGCGGTTGTCGAGCCCGATGCCGCGCGCCACGTCCTGAACGTTGGCACCGACTTTTTCGCAAAGGTCGGCCATCTCGTTGATGAAAGTGATCTTGGTGGCAAGGAACGCGTTGCCGGCATACTTGATCAGCTCGCTGGTCCGGCGGCCGGTGAACAGGATCGGCGCGCGGTTCAGGAACAGCGGGCGATAGACCTCGCTCATCACGTCGCAGCCGAAATCGTCCTCGGCGCCGATAACGATGCGGTCGGGGCGCTTGAAATCGCCGATGGCCGCGCCTTCGCGCAAAAATTCGGGATTGGAAACCACCGCGAACCTGTGCGGCGTGCCGCTTTCCGCCAGGATGCGCTCGACTTCGTCGCCGGTGCCGACGGGGACGGTCGACTTGGTGACGATCACTGCAGGGCCGGACAGTTTCTCTGCGATCTCCCGCGCGACCTGGTGAACGTAGGTCAGGTCGGCATGGCCGTCGCCGCGGCGGCTGGGAGTGCCGACGGCGATGAAGATCGCCTGCGCGCCTTCGATGGCGGAGCCGAGATCGTTGGAGAACGACAGCCTGCCACCACGCACGTTGGTCGTGACGAGATCGGCAAGGCCGGGCTCGTAGATCGGCATCACGCCTTTTTCGAGCGCTTCGATCTTCTTCGGATCATTGTCGACGCATACGACGTCGTGACCGAAATCGGCGAAACACGCGCCGGACACGAGGCCGACATAGCCAGAGCCCACCATCGCGATTTTCATGCAATTCCCTCCTTAAAGGATTTCTGTGGCCGCCAGGATGCTGCGACACGGTTTGTTTGCGCCCGGTGGCGGCCGATTAGATCAGGTTTACGACGCTTCCATGACCCACCGCTCACTCCCCTGCAAGCCAAGGGCGGTCAATCGTCCCGTGCGGAAGGCGCCGGTGTCGATGCCGATGCGGTTGGGCCAGCCGCCGACGCGGCGGATCTCGACCTCGTCGCGGATGGTGTGGCCGTGGACGACGCAGACGTCCATTGCTTCGTCGTGGCTTAGGAAAGGTTCGCGGATCCAGCGAAGCGCCGACGGCGACTGGTCGTCGACCGGACTGGCCGGGTCGATGCCCGCGTGGGCAAAGACGTAGTCGCCTTCGACGATGATGTCCTCTGCCGATTCCAGCCATTCGATCACGTCGGCTGGCACGATACGTTCGATCTGCTTCATGACGTCCGCGTGGGACAACGTGCGATATTCCTCGGGCGTCAGTCCGAAGCTCATCACCGTTTCCCTGCCGCCAAAGCGCAGGAACTGGCGCAGCGCGGCTTCATCGTGGAGCGAGCGGAGGAACATTTCCTCGTGATTGCCGGTCAAAACGCGAACCGCGCGTTTTTGCTGCCAATCGCGCGCGGCGGCGATCACGCCTGCGCTGTCCGGCCCGCGATCGACCAGATCGCCAAGCAGGATCACGAGCGTATCGGCATCGCGGCGTTCACGGTCGTCGGTCTCGATTCGCGCGATCATCTGTTCGAAAAGGTCGAGGCGGCCGTGAATATCGCCGATCGCATAAATGCGGCGACCTTCGGGAAGCGATGGCCCACGCGCATCGGCGCCGCGATGCGAACGCTTCTTTCCAAGCAGGTTGCCAATCGTTTTCAACACTTGATGCAAATCACTTCCAGGGCCGGGAGAACTGCCATTTATGGCTTCGAGGGCCCTATCTCAAGATTCCGCCCCCGGATCATGTCGCGGTGGTTGCGGTGCGGCAACGCCACCGTTGCAGAAAATCAACACAAATTCATTTGAATTCGCGCGATGCGCAGATTGGACTTGTGCAGTGCAGCAGACCCAAGCATTTTTATTACGCACCTGCACATGGGCACGCAACTTACGATGTCCGGGCAGGAGTATTTCAAGGGGAGAGGGTCCTTGGAAACAATGAGGGATATTTTATGACCGTTTCTTTCCGCAGCATCTTCGCTGCCACCGTTCTTGCTGGTACCGCACTGACCGCCGCTCCGGCGATGGCCCAGGACGAGAGCGACCTTTCCGTTTCGGCCAACGTTGCACTCGTCAGCGACTACCGCTTCCGCGGCGTCTCGCTCTCGGGCGGCGACTTCGCCATCCAGGGCGGCGTCGACGTCGCTCACTCGAGCGGCTTCTATGTCGGCACCTGGGCTTCGTCGCTTGACGAAACCGGTTCGGTCTACGGCAGCACCGAGCTCGACATCTACGGCGGTTGGAGCGGCGCGCTCAACGAATCGCTTTCGGTCGACGTCGGCATGCTCGTTTACCTGTACCCCGATGCAGACGGCGACTTCGGCTGCAATTGCGACTACTGGGAACCCTACGCCTCGGTGACCGGCGCTGTCGGCCCGGCCGAAGTGACCGTCGGTGTCGCTTACGCCTGGGAACAGTCGTCGCTCGGTGACGAAGACAACCTGTACCTCTACGGCGACGTCGGCTTCGGCATCCCCGAAACCCCGGTCTCGTTCGTCGCTCACCTCGGCTACACCGACGGCATCCTGGCCACCCAGGGCGACGGCACCAGCTTCGACTGGTCGCTCGGCGCTTCGGTTGGCGTGATGGGCGTCGATCTCGGCCTGTCCTACGTCGACACGCAGGGCCCGAGCATCAAGCACCTCACCGACGATGCAATCGTCGCGAGCCTCTCGGCAAGCTTCTGATTTCACGCGTTCGGCGCACGCGCGCCGGACGGCCTGATTTCGCAGGGCGGTCCGCACTCTTTACAGGGTGCGGGCCGTTTTGCGTTTTGGCGCTTGTGCCGCGCAAAGCTGCGCCTACCTTGCAGGGCATGACCAAGTATCTGCACACGATGATCCGGGTGACAGACCCGGATGCCACGATCGCCTTCTTCAAGCTCATCGGGCTGGAAGAAACCCGCCGCATGGAAAGCGAGAAGGGGCGCTTCACGCTCATCTTCCTCGCCCCGCCGGGACAGGAAGACGCCGAGGTCGAGCTGACCTATAACTGGCCGCCCGAAGACGGCAGCGCGCCTGAACAGTACGATGGCGGGCGGAATTTCGGGCACCTGGCCTACCGGGTCGACGATATCTACGCGACGTGCCAGGCGATCATGGATGCGGGGCATACCGTCCACCGCCCGCCGCGCGATGGTCACATGGCTTTCGTGAAGACTCCCGACGGCATCTCGGTCGAACTGCTGCAAGATGGCCATCTGCCACCGCAGGAGCCGTGGGCCAGCATGGAGAACACCGGCAGCTGGTAAGCTCCGGCAGTCACGGAACAGAAAAAGGGCGCGCGTTCGAGTGGAACGCGCGCCCTTTCTTTTTACGGTTTTGCGATCAGGCGGCGGCGGGCGCTGCCTCGTCTTCGTCGGGCTTGCCCTTGGCAAAGCGCAGGACCGCAAAGCCCAGCAAGGCCGAGATCAGCGAGCCGAGCAGAACGCCGATCTTCGCTTCCTCGATCAGGACCGGATAGCCCGGGAAGGCGAGCGCGCCGATGAACAGGCTCATCGTGAAGCCGATGCCGCACAGGATCGCGACGCCCCAGATCTGGGTCCATGTCGCGCCCGAAGGCTTGGGTGCCAGCTTCAGTTTGTTGGCGCCTGCGATGGCGGCGAAGATTCCCACCTGCTTGCCGATGACGAGACCTCCCGCAATCGCCAGCGGCAGCGGATCGAAGATCGCGGAAAGGCCGATGCCGGCAAGCGCGACGCCCGCATTGGCAAAACCGAACAGCGGAACCACCAGATAGGCGTTCCACGGCAGCAGCGCGTGTTCGAACCGCAGCAGCAGGCTGTCGCCATGGCTGTCGAGGCGCATCGGAATGGTGAAGGCGGCCAGCACGCCCGCAATGGTCGCGTGGACGCCCGAATTGAGCACGGTGAACCACAACAGCAGCGACAGCAGGGCATAGGCCCACCAGCGGTCGACGCGGAAGCGGTTGAGGCCGATCATCACCGCCAGCACGCCCAGCGACACGATCAGCCACATGAGTTTCAGGTTGGCGGTATAGAACAGCGCGATGATCGTGACCGCGCCCAGATCGTCGACAATGGCGACGGTCAGCAGGAACAGCCGCAGCGAGGCCGGGACGCGGCTGCCCAGAAGGCCCATGACGCCCATTGCAAAGGCGATGTCGGTCGCCGCCGGAATGGCCCAGCCGCGGTGCAGTTCGGGTGCGTTCTCGCCCATCACGATGGCCATGAAGACCAGCGCCGGTGCGGCCATGCCCGCGATTGCGGCGATGACCGGCAGTCGGCGGGCCTGCGGATCGGACAGCGCGCCGTCGACGACCTCTCGCTTGATTTCAAGCCCGACGACGAAGAAGAAGATCGCCATCAATCCGTCGTTGATCCACAAGTGCAGGGTGTTGAGCTTGGGGATCGGGGTCCACGGCAGGGTATTATGGAACAGGTCGTGATATTCGTGCGCAAGGCCCGAATTCGCGACGATCATCGCCAGGATGGCGACAAAGATGAGGATGATGCCCGAGGCCGCTTCGTTGTCAAAAAACGCCTTCAAGGTCATGTGAACGGATTTTGCCGCGGTCTTCATGCCCCTGCCTCCACGCTGGCCGGAAGGGCGGGAACGGTTACGCGGGTGGGGATAAAGTTCGCCTCGGTCATATCGGCTCCCTTTTCCCCAATTCGCGAGCGGTTGCAAGCCGTCCAGCCGCCCCTTATGGCCTTAACTCACGCATCGAGGGGATCACGATGCGCATAACGGGGGTCAAATGGGGGTCGCAGCCCAGGGACTGGTAGTCCCGCTCTTCACATTGCTGGAAGGCGTGCGCCTTGAACTCCTGCTGTTTGCGGGGTTCTGGTTCCTGCTCGGCGCGCTCGATGAACTGCTGGTCGACCTGGCGTGGTTCTGGCTGCTCCTGACGGGGCGGGCGCGATCTCCGCGCCTCGAAAGACCTGCGACAGAGGAATTGAGCGCGCCGATCGCGCTGTTCGTCCCTGCCTGGCGGGAGGCGAAAGTCATCGGCCCGATGATTCGCGCCACCCTGGCGCGCTGGCCGCATGCGGACCTGCGGGTCTATGCCGGGTGTTATATCAACGATCCCGAAACCCGCGCCGCGATGGAAGCAGGCGGTGCCGGCGATCCGCGCCTGACGATCGTCGTCAACGAAGTGCCGGGGCCGACCACCAAGGGCCAGTGCCTTAACCGCCTATATCGCCAGATGCGGGAGGACGAGGTGCGCAGCGGTATTCGCTTCCGCGCGGTCCTGCTCCACGATGCCGAAGACCTCGTCCATCCCGACGCGTTGACCCTGATCGATCGCGCGCTGGCCGATGCCGATTTCGTGCAAGTGCCGGTGCGGCCCGAACTGCAGGACGATTCCCCGTGGATCGGCAACCACTATGCCGACGAATTCACCGACGCCCACGCACGCGAGATGGTCGTGCGCGACCGGCTGGGCGCGGCGCTTCCGGCGGCGGGCGTGGGATGTGCATTCGGGCGCGATGCGCTTGAACACGTGGCCCAGCGGCGCAGCGGCGACCGGCAGGGCAGCCCCTTCGACCCGGCCGCCATGACCGAGGATTACGAGCTTGGCATGCTGATCGGGCGGCGCGAAAACTGGCCGGGATGCAAGGGCGGCCGCTTCCTGCGCGTGCGGGCCAGCGACGGATCGCTGGTGGCGACGCGGGCCTACTTCCCCGGCACGCTGGATACCTCGGTGCGCCAGAAAGCGCGCTGGGTCCATGGCATCGCTTTCGACGGCTGGGACCAGCTGGGGTGGAGCGCGCGCCCGGTAGAACTGTGGATGCGCCTTCGCGACCGGCGCGGGCCGCTGGTCGCGCTGGTTTTGGCGGCGGCCTACCTGCTGGTCCTTTTGACGGGCGTCCTGTGGCTGGCCGACGTGATGGGCTGGTATCCGGCGGGCCGCTTGCCGGTACTGGTCTACTGGGTGCTGATCGTGACGACGGCAACTTTTGCCTGGCGGGCCGTGGTCCGGGCCGTGGTGGTCGGGCGCGAATATGGCTGGGGAGAGGCGATCCCCGCGATCCTGCGCATCCCGGTCGGCAATGTCATCGCCATCATCGCCACCCGCGTCGCACTTGTCCGCTATGTAAAGGCGCTGCGCGGTGAACCGGCCCGCTGGGACAAGACCGAACATGACCGGCACCCCGAGATCGAGCCGCAGACGATAAGGCGCCGCGCCGCATGAGCAGGACGCCCAGACGGGGCAAGCCGCTGATCGCCTTGGCGGGGATCATGGTGTGCTGGGTCGCGGCACGGGCATTCGGCCCGGTCGACGCCTTGCTTGAAACGCCGCTGCCTCTGCCGCCGACCGTCGCGGGGCGGGTTCTGCCCGATCCCGTTGCCGTGCAGGCCTTGCCCGACCCGGTTCGAGATACCCCTCAGCCTGCTTTCGTGAGCGATATCCCGAAGGCAGCCGAACCGCGCCCGGAGCTGGCAGCCACGCGGCTGCCGCCTCCGCCGCCCCTGCTGCGCGTGGCTGATCGCCCTGTGCAGTCAGTGAGCAGGCCCTACCCACCGCCTTCACGCCCGCAGCCTGCCCCGCAGCGCGCGCCCGCGGCATCGCCCGCCTCGGTGCCCTTTGGCGCGGTTCCTGCCGAAGTGCGAGCGGCGCGGCGTTGGTCCGCCGATGCCTGGGTGCTCTGGCGTGAGAAGGCGTCGTCGGGCGCGGCGCTGGTCGGGTCGGGGACTTATGGCGCAAGCCAGGCCGGCGCGGTCCTGCGTTATCGCCTTTCCCCCGGCAGCAGCTTCGACCCGCGCGCCTATCTGCGCGTCACCACCGTTCTTGACGGCGATCCCGAGCACGAGGCCGCCGCCGGTCTTGCCGTGAGGCCCTTGCGCTCCCTTCCCGTCGATCTCTTGGTTGAAGGCAGGGTGCTTCGCCACGAAGGCGATGCGCGCCTGCGGCCCAGCGAAACCCGCGTGCGGCCCGCCGCGATGGCGGTGATCGGTCCGCCGCCGATTCCCCTGCCTCTGAACACGCGGGCGGAAGCCTATGCGCAAGTCGGCTATGTCGGGGGCAAGGGCGATACGCCCTTTGCCGACGGTCAGCTTCGCATCGTCACCGAAGGCGCGCAGCTGGACCGTTTTCGTATCGAGGCGGGCGTGGGCGCATGGGGCGGGGCGCAGAAAGGCGTCGAGCGGATGGACATCGGCCCGACGGTTGCGGCGCGGTTTCCGCTGGGCGGCGGGCTGTTCGCGCGGGCGGGGCTGGACTGGCGGCAGCGCGTTGCAGGGCGCGCCGAACCGGACTCGGGCCCGGTCCTGACGCTTTCAGCGGGGTTCTGACCGCATTTTTCATGACTGAGCGGGGCAGAACCGCCGACGAAGGGCAGACAGGGCCGTAACTTTCTTGCATTACGCTGTGATCAGCCTAACCGCCGGGAAGTCATGGACGTCTACCTTCCCATCGCCAACTTATCGGTCAACGGCCTCATCATCGTCCTCCTGGGCGGGGTGACAGGGCTGTTGTCAGGCATGTTCGGCGTCGGCGGCGGGTTCCTGACGACGCCGCTGCTGATCTTCTACGGCATACCGCCCACGGTAGCCGCCGCATCGGCCGCGACGCAGGTGACGGGGGCCAGCGTTTCTGGCGCGATCTATCAGCACAAGCGCGGCGGCATCGATTTCCAGATCGGCGCGGTCATGGTCGGTGGCGGTATCATCGGCACCGGCATCGGCGCGCTGCTGTTCAATCTGCTCACCGCACTGGGCCAGATCGACGTGGCGATCAGCATCCTCTACGTTGTCGTCCTGGGCAGTGTCGGCGTCATCATGGCGCGCGAGGCGATCCCCGAACTGTTCGGCGGCCGCCTGGCGAAGCTGGGCAAGACCCCGGTGAAGCGCCGCCACCATCCGCTCGTCGCGAACCTGCCGCTGCGCTGGCGGTTCTATCGCTCGGGCCTCTACATTTCGCCGCTCGCGCCGTTGCTGCTGGGCATGGCGGTGGGAATGCTGACGATGCTGATGGGCATCGGTGGCGGCTTCCTGCTGGTTCCCGCCATGCTCTATGTTCTGGGGATGAGCGCGAACGTCGTTGTCGGCACTTCGCTGTTCCAGATCCTGTTCACCACCATCGCGACGACGATGATGCACGCGCTGACGACCAATGCGGTCGATGTCGTGCTGGCCGCGCTGCTGTTGCTCGGCTCGGTGTCGGGCGCGCAGATCGGGGCGCGGTTCGCATCGGACGTGCGGCCCGAACTGCTGCGCTTCATCCTTGCCATGCTGGTCCTCATGATCGCGATCCGCATGGCGGTGGGCCTGACCTACCGGCCCGAGGAAATCTTCACGGTGGTCCCGCTGTGACGGGCAGGGGCCGCCTCGTCCTGCGTATCGCGGCCCTGCTGGGCATTTTCGCCTGTACCACCGCCCAGCGCGACCCGATCCTCGTACCCGAAGTATCGCAGCACGAAGTCGTCGTCCGGCAGGGCTTTACCGGCGCGGACCTGCTGCTTTACGGCGCGGTACTGCAACCCGACGGCACGCGGGCGAGCAAGGATGCCAGCTACGACATCATCGTCGTGCTCAAGGGGCCGAGCCAGCCGATCACCTTGCGCGAAAAGCGGCGCAGGCTGGGCATGTGGATCAATGCCGACAGCGCCTCTTTCCGCTCGGCCCCCTCGTTCTACGCGCTCGCATCCTCGCGACCGCTCGACGACATCACGGACGAAAAGACCCGCGCAATCTACGAACTCGGGCTCGACTGGCTGCAGCTGTCGCCCATCGGCGGGATCGACCAGCAGCAGCAGGACCATTTCGCCGCCGGCCTGGTGCAAAAACGCGTGGCGAGCGGACTGTACCGGCAGGACGAAAGCGGCGTCACGATCAGCCAGAACGTGCTCTACCAGGCCCGCATCCCCTTGCCGTCAAGCGTGATTACCGGGAACTACACCGCCGAGACCTTTGCGCTCGACAAGGGGCGCGTCGTCGCCTCGGCCACCAGCGATATCCTCGTTGCCAAGCGTGGTTTCGAACGCTCGGTCGAGGTTTATAGTCAGGACGACCCCGTGATCTACGGGCTGATAGCGGTGATCCTTTCGGTCTCGATGGGCTGGATCGCGGGCCGCCTGTTCGCCAACGGATGATCCGCCTGCCGATTTAGCGCCCTGTTAACCCTGTCGCCCTAGGATGCATGCGCGAAGATAAACTTCGCACGTTTGGCAAATGAGGCGCGCGCATGAACGATATGGGCAGCAGGTTCCCCGGTGGTCACCCCTTTCGCAAGCCGTTCGAACGGGTCGCGCCCGGCGAACGACGCTCGATCACGGATGAAAAGGACGCGGCCGAGCAGGCGCACGCGCCCAGGCCCGTTGGTGAAGCGCGCTTCGCCTCGCCGCCCGACGTTCCGCCGCCCAGCACTGAGCCCCCCGCACCGCCGAGCGGATATGGCGCGGGTGCGCCGCCCGCAGGCTTCGGCGCGGGCGCTCCGCCTTCGGGTTTCGGCGGTAGTCGCCCCGTCGCGCCGCCTGCTCCGCCGCAGCCGCCCCAAGATAACGCCGCCCAGGATAACGCGTCCCAAGATCACGCCCCCCAAGACCACGTTGAAGTCTCTCCGGAACCGGTAGAGGCCGATGCGCCTGTCGAACGTCCGCTGGCCGAACGCCCGCTGGAACGCCCCGTCGCGCCGCCTGCGCCGCCCAGCGAAGTGATGCCTGCGCCGCGTGGTGAGCATCGCTACGATCCGCCGGCACCGCCCGCGCCTGAACCGCGCGAGCCCATCGCCCCGGTCGCGCGCACGCCTGAGCCCGAACCCGAACCCGAACCGGAGGATCAGGCCGCTTCGCATGACGAGGACGAGGAACAGCCCGAGCAGCGCCGTTCCGAGGCCCACAAGGCGATTGGCGAAGTGCTTCAGATCGCTGGTTCGTCTTCGCAGGCGCGCCTCAGCGCCCAGCGGCTGGTCGAATGTCAGCAGGATGCCGACCCCTCGGTCCAGCTTGCCGGTCTCGTCGGTTCGCAGATCAAGGTTCGCGTCGGCAAAGTCTGGCTGCTCGCCTCGGTCCGTACCCAGACCCTGGACCGTCAGACCGGCGAGATCATCGCCGAGATCGACTTCCTGGGCGAAGGTTCGGAAGAGAAGCTGACCGGCCGTATCCGCAACTTCACGCGCGGTATCACGCACTACCCCGTGCCCGGCGCCGAAGTGTTCGCCGCGACCAACGCCGACCTGGCGCAAGTCTATGCCTCGGACGGGCGTTCCAATATCCAGATCGGCAAGGTCTTCCCGACCAAGGAAATCCGCGCCGGCCTCTATATCGACGCTATGCTGGGCAAGCACTTCGCGCTCCTGGGCTCGACCGGTACCGGTAAGTCGACCAGCGCCGCGCTGATCCTGCACCGCATTTGCGAGGCCGCGCCCGAGGGTCATATCCTGATGGTCGACCCCCACGGCGAATATTCGGCCGCCTTCCGCGGGACGGGCCAGATCTTCGACGTCGGCAACCTCAAGGTGCCGTACTGGCTGATGAACTTCGAGGAACACTGCGAAGTCTTCATCACCAACGAAGGCTCCGACCGTCAGGCCGACATGGACATTCTTTCGAAGTGTCTGCTGAAGGCGCGTTCGAAGAACCGCATGGCCGAGGGTATGAGCCGCCTGACCGTCGATTCGCCCATTCCCTACCTGCTGTCTGACCTGACCGGCGCGATCCAGGATGAAATGGGCAAGCTCGACAAGGCGACGAACACCGCCCCGTTCCTGCGTGTGAAAACCAAGATCGACGAGATCAAGGCCGACCCGCGTTACCAGTTCATGTTCTCGGGCATGCTGGTCGCCGACACGATGCAGGAAGTCATCCAGCGCCTGTTCCGCCTGCCGGGCAACGGTTCGCCGATTTCGATCGTCGACGTGTCGGGCGTGCCGTCCGAAATCACCAGCACCGTGGTTGCCCTGCTTTCGCGCATGGTGTTCGACTTCGCGATCTGGGGCCGCGACGAAAAGACGCGTCCGATCCTGCTGGTCTGCGAAGAAGCGCACCGTTACGTACCGAATGAAAAGAACGCCGACAGGTCATCGGTCGGCCGCATCCTTTCGCGTATTGCCAAGGAAGGTCGTAAGTACGGCATTTCGCTGGGCCTCATCACGCAGCGTCCGTCCGACCTGGCCGAAGGCGTGCTGTCGCAGTGCGGCACGATCCTGTCGATGCGCCTCAACAACGAACGCGACCAGGACTTCGTGAAGGCCGCCATGCCCGAAGGTGCGCGCGGCTTCCTCGACACCATCCCTGCGCTTCGTAACCGCGAATGCATTGTCTGCGGCGAAGGTACGGCCATTCCGATGCGCGTGACGTTCGACGATCTGGAAGAACGCAAGCGCCCGGCATCCGAAGACCCCAGCTTCAGCGAGTTGTGGAACGAGACCGGCGGCGAGGAAGAAGCGGTCGAGCGTATTGTGACGCGGTGGCGCGCACAGCATCGGTAATGCCGGTGCGTGCATAAGCGCGCTGCCCATCCTGCCGAATGACCGGGACGGGGGCGGACAACCCGCGCCCGGCGTTCGGCGTTTTTTCTTAAGGATTGATACGGTTACGCCCTACCGCCCGCAAGCGTCCGGGGGAAAGCCGCAATGCGCCATCTCACTGCCAGGAAAAGCCTTGTTCCGGGTGCGCTGCACAAAAAATTTTTAAAAAATCGGGAAACAAGTCCGTGCGCAGGACGTTGGGCCACTAACCTGTTTTGGAGAAACGTGGTCGTTCGGACTTGTTTGGACGCCGCCTCCGGTTGGCAGATATCCCGGAACCCAGGTTTCCGGTTTGATGTTTTCCGGTGCTTCGACAACAACTGTGAAGATCGCCATTGTTGGCGAAAAGAAGGGGAATACCTATGAAATTCAAGACCATGACTCTCGCCGCTTCGGCTGTTGCTTTCCTCGCTCTGGGCGCATGCTCGGAAAGCGAGCAGGAAGCTCAGGAAGATCTGACCGAGCAGGCATACGAGTCGCAGGAAGACCTGCTTGAAGAGCAGGCCGACCTCGCCGAAGCGCAGGGCGACGAAGCTACTGAAGAAGCTCTCGACGACAAGGCTGACGCCATGGGCGAAGCCGGCGACCAGGCTGAAGACATGGTCGACGCAGGCCAGTAATTTACGCGGTCGGCACTCGTTGCCGGCCTGCCGAAAAGGCGGCGTCCTTCCTTGTGAAGGGCGCCGTTTTTTTATGCGCGCGCGGTTTATGTCGGGCGGATGGTGACGGCCGTGAGTAGTTGACACCGTGTCACCCTGTCTTTGAAACCTGACAGCCGCAGGAAAGCTGGCGTTTCGGTCTCAAAGCTTCGGGTGAAACATTGGCGCGGAGTGCATGGCGGGTCGACGATGGAAAAGAGCGGCGCGGACTACGACGGCGGCGCTGCGTGTACGACAGGGGATAGTTCGGTCGCCAAATGGCCATTTATGGCAGGAAGCGGACTCTGCCGTCTTCATCGCTCAATGTCAGCTAACGACCCAGTTGCGGACATTTGGGACTAGTGCGATTACCGCCCAATGAGCACACTCATAACAGCGGAGCCATTGAGCGCCTTCATAAGCCCTATGCTTGGCCTGCCAGCTTGGGGCGCAAAGCAAGGGCACGGTAGTTTTCTGACTTTCGAGTTTGGTATGCCAAAGGTGGAGATTGTGGAGCGCAGGTCTGCAGACAAGGGACTGCGCCGAGACGCACATATTCACGGCCAGTGGCATCTCTGGATTTACTGCTGCCATTGGCGAGCGCTCAAAGACGGGGATCAGCTTGCGTGGAGTGAAGATGACCAGGCTCTGATTGGCCGCGCAACGGCAATGCTGAATGGTCAGAAGCTAATAGAGATGCACGTTGATCCCGACACAGGGCGCTCTGCTTTCACCTTCGACCTTGGCGGTTCGCTGGAGACATGGCCCTATGGCGATGATCCAAAGGAGGAGCAGTGGACAATCCAAACGGATACCGAGGCTTTCGCATATAGGGCCGATGGGCTTTATTCATGTGGGCCGAGTGACACACCTCCCGATATGGAGCGTTGGTTACCACTTCGCTGAACGCCAGCTAACCACCCCATGTCGGACATTGAGCTGGTCCGGTAGTAATGTCCGCGATAAGGCGGAATCTGCCGTTCAGCTCCCATTGGCGATCGGCTTGGATTGGTCGCCACCTGACACACCCCGCCCGATCAAGTCCCCCGCGTGTCCCCATACAGGTGGATATGCAGCCGGTCGGTCATCCTGAGCCCGCGTTCCAGCGCTGCGGCTGACAGCCATTTCTCTCGCTCACGCAAAGTGGCGCTGTCTGTGCCTTCGGGCATGACGTAGATGCGCGACTTCGGGTGGCGGTGCGTCGTCACCAACGCCGTTACTTCGCCGAGATCGTCGGGGCAGCCCACCACGAATTTCAGGAAGGCGCGAGGGTCGTCTGCCCAAAAATCGAGCATTTCGGGGATCAGCGCCAGTTCGGCGGGATTGCCGCTGTGCGCCAGTTTCGGGCTGACGTTGTACTGGTCAACCCGCACGTCGAGGCGGGCCGGGGGCCTTACCGTGCCGTTCGTCTCGATCTCGACCTGCATGTCGGGAAGATGGTCCAACATCTTCGCCAGCGCCGCACCTTGCAGCAAAGGTTCGCCGCCGGTGATGACAAGCCTGTCCTGGCCCAGCGCGGCGATGCGCGCGGCGACATCGGCCTCGTCCAGCGTGACCTGATTAGCCTTGCGATCGAACGCTACGCCGTCGCGGTGCGGCCTGTTGTCCCCTTCGAAGCGCCAGGTATAGGCGGTGTCGCACCACGTGCAGGCGAGGTTGCAACGCGACAGCCGGACGAAAGCGACGGGCCGCCCCACGCTCGGCCCTTCACCTTGCAGCGAGGCGAAAATCTCCGGCCCGCCCGTATCGTCGGTGGCGAGCGTGAGAGACATTCTCGCCCTTAACCCAGCCGCGCCAGCGCCGCGCCCAGCCGTTCGACTTCGGCGGCATGGTGCGCGTGGTCGGCGCGGGCTTTCTCGACCGCTTCGGGCTTGGCCTTTTCGACGAACTTGGGGTTCGACAGGCGACCTTCGAGCGATTTAGCTTCCTTCATTGAAGCCTCACGCGCCTTCGTCAGGCGAGCCTTTTCGGCATCTACGTCAATCAGCCCTTCAAGCGGGACAACGAAGATGTCGTCGCCCACGTTGACCTGCATCGCGGCGCCCGCCGGTGCATCGCCGAAGTGGACCGCGGATAGCCGCGCCACGCGGTCGATCGCGGGGAAGTTGCGTTCGATGATCCCGTGTGCCGGGCCCGCCGTGCTGGTCAGCCATGCCTCAAGCTTCGCACCGGGCGCTAGGCCCAGTTCGTTCTTGGCCGCGCGCAGCGAGGAGGTGAGCGCGATCAGCCACTCGACCTCGGCCTTGGCATCGGTATCGACCGATGCATCGGGTGCCGGCCACTTGGCGACGATCAGTTCGTAGGGACGCGTCTCGCCGTTCAGATCGGCCTGCGCGTGCCACAGTTCTTCGGTGATGAACGGCATGAAGGGGTGCAGCATGACGAGAATCTGGTCGAGCACCCAGCCCGCGACAGTCTTCGTCTCGGCATCGAAATTGCCCTTCACCAGTTCGATGTACCAGTCGCAGAACTGGTCCCAGACGAAGTGGTAGATCGTGTTCGCCGCCGCATCGAAACGCAGGTCGGCCATCGCCTTGTCCAGCTCTGCCGCAGTCTCGACGACTTCGCCGATGATCCACTTGTTGACCGCGCTGGTCGCCGTGGGGGCGGCCAGCGTGGACGATGCGCCGATGCCGTTGGACTGGCAGAAACGCGCCGCGTTCCACAGCTTGGTCGCGAAGTTGCGATACCCCTCGACGCGGCGTTCATCCATCTTCACGTCGCGGCCCTGGCTTTCCATCGCCGCCATGAAGAAGCGGAGCGCGTCCGCGCCGTACTGGTCGATGAGGCCGAGCGGGTCGACGACGTTGCCCTTGGACTTCGACATCTTCGCGCCGTCGGCCGCGCGGACGAGCCCGTGGAGATAGAGCTTCTTCCACGGAACCTCGCCCATGAACTCCATCCCCTGCATCGCCATGCGCGCATCCCAGAAGAACAGGATGTCGAAGCCGGAAATCAGCAGGTCGTTCGGATAGTGCTTCTTGACCAGATCGGTATCGTCCGGCCAACCGAGCGTCGCGAAAGGCCAGAGCGCGGAGGAGAACCACGTGTCGAGGACGTCGGGATCGCGGGTCAGCGACTTGCCGCCCGCCAGCTTCTGCGCCTCTTCCTCGCTTTCGGCGACGAAGACTTCGCCGTCATCGGCATACCACGCCGGAATCTGGTGGCCCCACCACAGCTGGCGCGAGACGCACCACGGCTGGATGTTCTCCATCCAGTTGAAGAACGTCTTTTCCCAAGTCTTGGGTACGATCTCGATCCGCCCGTCGCGCACCGCCTGCATCGGCGGTTGTGCCAGCGTTTCAGCATCGACGTACCACTGGTCGGTCAGCCACGGTTCAATGACCACGCCGCCGCGGTCTCCATAGGGCGTCTGGATCGTGCGCGGTTCTGCGTCGTGTTCGGTCTCGTTGCCTTCCTTGTCCTTCAAGACGTGAGGGATCAGGAAGCCCAATGCCTTCATCTCGGCCACGACCATGTCGCGTGCTTCGAACCGGTCCTTGCCGAGATAGTTTTCGGGGATGAGCCCGTCAGCCGTCTGCACCACGCGCGCATCGCCATCGAGCATGTTGAGCATGTCGCCCGGCGCAATCCCGGCGCGCTTGCCCACGTCGAAGTCGTTGAAATCGTGCCCCGGCGTGATCTTGACCGCGCCCGAACCCAGTTCCGGGTCGGCATGTTCGTCGGCCACGATCCTGAAGCGGCGGCCGGTGATCGGCTGGAGTATGTCCTTGCCGATGACCGATTTATAGCGATCGTCGTCGGGGTGCACGGCAACGGCCATGTCGGCCAGCATCGTTTCGGGGCGCGTGGTCGCGACCTCGATAAAATCCTGACCGTTATCGAGGGTGACGCCGTCCGCCAGCGGATAGCGGAAGTGCCAGAAGCCGCCCTGAACCTCGCGCGTTTCCACTTCGAGGTCGGAAATCGCGGTCTTGAGCGCCGGGTCCCAGTTCACCAGCCGCTTGTCGCGGTAGATCAGGCCCTTGTTGTAAAGGTCGACAAAGACCTTGAGCACGGCCTTGGTAAAGTGCGGGTCCATCGTGAACTGTTCGCGGCTCCAGTCCATCGAACAGCCAAGACGGCGCAGTTGCCGCGTGATCGTGCCGCCGGACTGGCCCTTCCATTCCCAGACATGGTCGAGAAACTGATCGCGGGTCATGTCGGTGCGCTTCACGCCTTGCGAATTCAGATTGCGCTCCACCACCATCTGCGTCGCGATGCCGGCATGGTCGGTGCCCACGACCCACAGCGCGTCCTTGCCGCGAAGGCGTTCGTAGCGGATCACGATGTCCTGCAACGTGTTGTCCAGCGCGTGGCCGATGTGCAGGCTGCCCGTTACGTTCGGCGGCGGGTTCACGATAGTGAAGGGGGCCGCATCGGGGCGTTCGGGGCGGAACAGGCCGCCTTCTTCCCAATGGGCATACCACTTCGCCTCGATCCCCTTGGGGTCGAAGGTCTTGGCAATCTGCGTATCGGAGCCGGTATCGGCGCTCGTGTTGCTGGTCTCGCTCATGGCTTGGCCTTTGCCAGCGCCACAGGGGATCGGCAAGAGGGTGTGCGCCCTATGGTTGCCCCCGCTCGGGACGTGCATGGCAGGTCAGGTGTACTGGCGCTTGTCGCCAGCCAGATTTTCGCCCATGAGGCCTATCATGCGCGAATGGGCGGATTTTGAACTGGTTGAAGGGGAAGGCGGCTCTGTCCTGCGGGTCAGCGGGCCGCTGACGATTGCCGGTATCGCCCCGCTCGACGCGCGCCTTCGCGAACTTGACGACATCGCCGCCATCGATATCGGCAATGCCTCCGGGATCGACACCGTCGGCGCGTGGACGGTCTGGCGCGCTGCCACGCGCATGGATGCGCAGATCACCGGCGCCACCGACAAGGCCGGCCGCCTGATAGAGGCAGTGAAAGCGGCAGAGAACACCGCCGCGATCACGCCGCCGCGCCCGCGCTTGCTGGAACGCGTGCCCGAGGCAGTGGGCACAAAGGTCAGCGACATGCTGGTCGGCGTCAAGGACATGGTCGGCTTTCTGGGTACGACCGTCTTCGCTTTCGGCGCGCTGATCCGTCATCCGCGCCGGTTTCCGATCCTTGCCCTCATTCGCCAGATCGAACTGGTCGGCGTGTCGTCGCTGGGTATCATCGGGCTGATGAGCTTTCTCATCGGGATCGTCATCGCCCAGCAGGGCGCGGTGCAGCTGCAGCAGTTCGGGGCGGAAATCTACACGATCAACCTGACCGGGCGCCTGACCTTGCGCGAACTGGGCGTGCTGATGACCGCGATCATGGTCGCGGGCCGTTCGGGCAGCGCCTTTGCCGCGCAGATCGGTACGATGAAGCTGACCGAAGAGGTCGACGCGATGCGCACCATCGGGGTTTCCCCGATCGAACGCCTCGTCGTCCCGCGCATCCTGGCCGCGGTCTTGATGATGCCGCTTCTGGGGTTCTATTCGGCGGTCATCGCCATCATCGGCGGCGCATTCATCGCCAATTTTGCGCTCGACATTCCGTTCTGGACCTTCCTGTCGCGTATCCGCGAAGTCGTGCCGATGACCGATCTCTACGTCGGGCTGGTCAAGGCCCCGGTCTTCGGACTGATCGTCGCGATGAGCGGGTGTTACCAGGGCATGCAGGTGTCCGGAAACGCCGAGGAAGTTGGCCTTCGCACGACGCTGGCCGTGGTCCAGGCGATCTTCATGGTCATCGTGCTCGATGCCTTCTTCGCCGTGTTCTTCACTGAAATCGGGTGGGCGTGATGGGTTCGCAGCGCGCCGGGGAACTGATGGATCGGGCCGAGAGCGAGGCCCATTCGGCCCCGCCGGAATTCACTGGCGAATTTCCCATCGTGGTCGAGGGGCTGACTAACCGTTTCGGTCCGCAGGTCGTGCACGAGGATCTTTCGCTGAAGGTGAAACGCGGCGAGATCCTTGGCGTCGTCGGCGGGTCGGGCACCGGCAAGTCGGTCCTGATGCGTTCGATCATCGGACTGCAGATCCCGTCAGAAGGCAGTATCGAGGTGCTGGGCGATTCCATCACGGATGCCGAGGAAGACTCGGACATCGACATTCGCAGCCGCTGGGGCGTGCTGTTCCAGGGCGGGGCGCTGTTCTCCACGCTGACCGTGGCGGAAAACGTCGAAGTGCCGTTAAAGCAGTTCTATCCCGAAATATCCGACGAACTGCGACAGGAAATCGCCCGTTACAAGGTGCGCCTGTCGGGGCTGCCCGAAGAGGCGACGAGCAAGTATCCGTCAGAGCTTTCGGGCGGCATGAAGAAGCGTGCAGGTCTTGCACGCGCACTGGCGTTGGACCCCGAACTGCTGTTCCTCGACGAACCGACCGCGGGTCTCGACCCGATCGGCGCGGCGGCGTTCGACCGTCTGACCCGGGAACTTGCCGACACGCTGGGACTTACCGTTTTTCTGATCACGCACGATCTCGACACGCTTTACGCCATCTGTGACCGGGTGGCCGTGCTGGCCGACAAGAAAGTGATCGCCGTGGGCACGATACCGGAGCTTCTGGCGCTGGATCACCCGTGGATACAGGTATACTTCAATGGCCCGCGCGGACGTGCGGCCGAGGAAACCCATACACGTTCGATGAGCGGCGCGATGGACAAAGACAACAAGGGCGGGGCATAGACCGGGCGCATGGAAACGCGGGCAAATCATCTCTGGGTGGGTGCGGTAACGCTGGCGCTGCTGGCGGTCCTTGCCGCATTCATCATCTGGATCGCACGGCTTAACGAAGGTTCGCAGTCCGAATACGACATCTTCTTCGAACAATCGGTCAGCGGCCTTGCCCGCGGATCGGAAGTGGCTTTTTCCGGCGTTCCGGTGGGGCAGGTGAAGCGGATCGAGCTTTGGAAAAAGGACCCGCAGTTCGTGCGCGTTCGTATCTCGATCGAATCCGACGTGCCGGTCACCACGCTGACGACCGCCTATATCCAGGGCAGCTTTACCGGCGTCTCGACGATACAGCTCGAAGGGACGGACAAGGATGCGCCGCTTCTGACCAAGATCGGCCCCGAGGGCGTGCCCGTCATTCCCACGAAACGAAGCGGGCTGGGCGAATTGCTGGCCAACGCGCCGCTGTTGATGGAGCGGCTGGCCACCCTGACCGAACGCCTGACGATGGTCCTGTCCGACAAGAACCAGGAATCGATCGAGGGCATCCTGTCGAACACCAACCGCATGACCCGCGATCTTGCCGACGTGACCCCCAAGGTCGAGGCGACGATGAGCGAGCTGCAGGCAACGCTGCGGCAGGCGAACATGACGCTGGCCGAATTCCAGAACGTCGCGGCCTCTACCGATCAGCTGATCAATGGCGAGGGTGCTTCGCTGGCAGACCAGATGCGCGACACGCTGACGGCGGCGGAACGCGCGGCGAACGAGCTTGAAGGCACGCTGAAGGATGCCCGCCCGGCAGCACAGCAGCTTTCGGAATCCACCATCCCTGCCGCAGAAGCCGCGATTCGCGACTTGCGCAGCACGACACGCGCGCTTCGCAACATCACCGAAAAGATTGATGACAGCGGCGCAGGCGGCCTGATCGGCGGACAGACCCTGCCCGATTACGAGCCGTGAACGGAGACCACCAGATGACCCGCAAGATCATGGCCCCGCTGGCGCTTTTCGCGCTGCTTGCAGGCTGCGTCAGCATCGGACCCAAGAACCAGGTGCCCGAACAGCTGATCACGTTCACGCCAACCGTCGTCGCCCCTGCGGGCACCGGCGCGGGCGGCGAGGTTACCGATGCGATCATGGTGTTCGAACCGGAAGTCGAGGACCGGCTCGATGTGAACCGCGTACCGGTGCAGGTCAGCGATTCGGGTGTCGCCTACCTCAAGGATGCGACGTACATCGACCGGCCTGCGCGCCTGTTCCAGGGGCTGCTGGCCGAAACGATCCGCGCCAATACCGGCCGTCTCGTCATCAGCGGAGAGGACCCTGGCGTTGCCGTGCGTACGCGCCTTTATGGCCGCTTGGTGGAGGCGGGTTACGATGCGCGGACCTCCTCCGTGTCGATCATCTATGATGCGATCGCGGTTTCGCCCGACGGCGCGGTGCGTCAGCGCCGTTTCGTGAACCGCGTCGATGGCCTTCCGGCAGACGCGGCTTTCGTCGCCCCTGCGATGAACGAAGCTGCCAATGCGGTCGCGGGCGAAGTCGCCGCCTGGGTGATCGGCTGAACCGTTAGCCGCGCAACAGCCGCGCCAGTTCCGCCGCCAGCCTGAACCCCGCCAGCCGCGCGTCTCGGCGGGCAAGGGCATCGTTGTCCCATCCCCACTGCTTGGCCTGCCAGTCCTCTTCAAGGTTGGCGTGGCCGAACAGCGCCTCGACATCGGCATCGGGCTTTAGCGCCGTCAGCGCCACGCAGAGCGAATTGGCCAGCGCGGCCATGTTCTGCACCGCCACCAGCGTCAGCGGGTCCAGCGTTTCGAGATGCGCGCGAAGTTTCGGCAGCGTCTGTTCGGGATGCGGGGCATGCAGCACGCCGCCGGCGCGGGCGAACGTCACGCCATGCTCACCCTCCACCGCGGCCAGCATCGGCTCCCACGCTTCGTCCTGACGCTGGCGCAGCGAATCGCCTTCGTCGGCGCGATAGCAAAGCGTGTCGGTGTCGCCGTAGGGCATGATCGCGTCGATCGCCTCTGATGGGTCCTGCGCCACGCGGTCGAGGCCGTAATCGACCATGTCGCGCATTGGGAATGCGGCGGGGTCGATAACCTCACCCTGTTCGCGCCATTCCGCCGCAAGCACTTCTGCCAGCGCCTCGGCAGGAACGACTTGCGCCTTGCCGCCCTGTGTTTTCATCGCACGGCCGTCGAGAAAGACCTGCCATCCGCCCTCGACCGGGGCGGTGGTCACGTCCTTGTAGAAGCGTTTCATTACCTGTCGCTGCTCCACAAGCGAGAGAGGAAAGTGGGCACCAGAAAGGCATCGCCCGCCCCGATCAGGGCAAGGGCCCATGCCCATTCGGTGGGCGCGCCGGAAAACCACGGGGCTTTCCCGTTGGCGGCGGCGACGCCGTAGATGAACAGGACGACGCCCGAGACGCGGATCGCCTGGATCGCGGCCCACTTGGCGGCGGCGGGATCGCGTTCGCGGGTCATGCCTCTTCCAGCATGCGGCGCAGTTCGCCGATGTCGCGGGCAACGCCCACCGCGCCGCTGGCGATCAGTTCGTCCGCGCCGTGATAGCCCCAGTCGACGCCGATGGTGCGGACCTTCGCGCTTTCGCCCATGATGATGTCGAAAGTCGTGTCGCCGATCATCACGGCCTCTTCGGCGGTGTGACCGGTTTCGCGCAGGACCTGCTCGATCATCGCGGGATGCGGTTTCGAGGGGTGCCGGTCGGCGGTCTGTAGGCTGGCGAACAGGTCGGTAATGCCGTGTTCGGCAAGACAGTGGTACAGCCCGCGATCCGATTTGCCGGTGGCCACCGCCAGGGTCCAGCCAGTGCCGTGCAGATGGCGCAGCAGGTCTTCCATCCCTTCGAACAGGGGTTCGTAGACTTTGCCCGCATCGCGGTGGCTGCGAAAGGCGAGGCGATAGCGTTCAGCAAGGACGTCCTGTTCCTCCGCCGTGCTGTCGGGCAGTAGCATGGCCATCGCCTGCGGCAGCGACAGGCCGACCGCGCGGCGGATCAGGGGGCGGGACGGGGGCGTGCGGCCCGTGGCTTCGAAGGCCTCCTCCATTGCGACGCAGACATTGGCCTGTCCGTCGACAAGGGTGCCGTCACAATCGAAGATCGCCAGTCGCCTCACTTGCGCCCTTTCCCCGGACCGCGTTTGGCAGGTCCGGTGCCGCCCGGTTTGCCGCGTGCAGCCGGCTTGCCGGATTTCGCGCCAGTTGGCTTGCCGCCCGGTTTACCCGCGCTTTTACCGCCCGGCTTGCCCGTTCCCTTCTTGCCCGTGTCTTTGCCGCGCGGCGGCGAAGTCGTGCGCGAACGGCGTTCGCCCCGGCGTTCCTTGCGCACGGTCTTGGCGTGGCGCCTGGCGGCCTGTTTCTTTTCCTCGCGGTTGGGCGGGGGCGGGCCGGTTTCCGGTTCCGCATCGCTCATCGCCTCGTCGAAACCCAATTGTTCCATGCTGGCCGCGAAATGTTCGGGCAGGGCCGCCGTCACGTCCAGCGGCACGCCGTCGGGATGGTCGATGATCAACCGGCGCGCGTGCAGGTGCATCTTGCGGCTGATCGATCCGGTCAGGAACGCGGCCTGCCCACCGTACTTGCCGTCGCCCACGATGGGATGGCCGATGGCCGCGAGGTGGACGCGAAGCTGGTGGGTGCGGCCCGTCAGCGGCTCCAGTTCCACCCATGCCGCACGGTTGCCCGCCCGGTCGACCACGCGATAGCGTGTCTTGGCGGGCTGCCCCTCGTCGTCGGGCATCATCTTCTCACCGCCGGTGCCGGGCTGTTTCGCCAGCGGCAGGTCGATTGTGCCCGCCGCGATGTCGGGAACGCCCACGACCAGCGCCCAGTATACCTTCTTGGCCGACCGGCCCGAGAATCGCTTGGAAAAGAACGCCGCGCTGCCCGGTGTCGCTGCGGTTAGCAGGACGCCCGAGGTATCCTTGTCCAGCCGGTGGACGAGGCGCGGGCGCGGATCGCGTTCGGAATTGACGTAGGCGTCGAGCAGGCGGTCGACGTGCACGCTCGTCCCCGTGCCGCCTTGCGTGGCAAGGCCCGGCGGCTTGTTCAGCACGATGGCAGCACGGTCGCGGTGGAGCAGCATGGCGTCGGCCTGCTCCAGCTCTTCCTCGGTCAGGGGTACGCGCTGGCGCGGGCCCTTGGACGGGGCGGCCCCGCCGGGGGGCACGCGGATCTGCTGTCCGGGTTCGAGCCGGTCTTCGGGCTTTACCCGTTTGCCGTCGACGCGAATCTGTCCGGTGCGGGCCCAGCGGCTGATCGTGGCAAAGCCGATCTGCGGCAAGTGCCGCTTGAACCAGCGGTCGAGGCGCACACCATCATCGTCACGACCGACGATGAACTGGCGGACTTCGGTTTCGTTATCGCTCATGCGGCGACTCTCATAATTGTAAGGCCGAGGAAAAGACCGGCTACGCCCGCGGCCAGCGAGACAAGCGCATAGGTAAAAGCAAGGCCCGGTGCGCCGCGTTCCCAAAGGAGCACGAGTTCGAGGCTGAACGAGGAAAAAGTAGTGAACCCGCCCAGAAGGCCCACGCCCAGCAGCAGGCGCCATCCTTCTGCGCCAATGCTCTTGTCGGCGCCGTGACGGGCCAGCCAGCCGGCCAGGAGGCCCATGAGCAGCGAACCGGCGACATTGGCCGCCAGCGTCGCCCACGGGAAGGCGGTGGCCGCGAGCGGGAACAGCTTGCCCACCACGCGTCCGAGATGAAAGCGCAGCAAGGCACCGGTTCCGCCGCCGATGGCGACGAGAAGCGATGCAGGCAGGGCATTGGGAAGGATCATCGGCGCTCCCTACAAGGCCGGTGCGATTTGCGAAAGGGTAGCTGACTGTGTTATATAGGCAACGTTCGAAAGTGCCTGCGCGCTTGCTTTTCACAGCTTCGGCTGCTAGCCGCGCCGCCGGTCTGGCCGATTCCGTCCCGATTCACGTTGTTGGGATTCGGCCTTCTTGCATTTGTAGTCAACGCGCGCGGCAGCCATTTGTCGGTTAGTGCCGCCGCCATAACGGAAATTGAGGTAGAAGCTTTTTATGCAGATCATGGTTCGCGATAACAATGTCGACCAGGCCCTCCGCGCTCTCAAGAAGAAGCTGCAGCGGGAAGGTGTGTATCGCGAAATGAAGCTGCGCCGCCACTACGAGAAGCCGAGCGAAAAGCGCGCCCGTGAAAAGGCCGCCGCCGTTCGCCGCGCTCGCAAGCTGGAGCGTAAGCGCATGGAACGCGACGGCGTTCGTTAAGAACGACCGTTGATGGCATTGCGGGCGCAAAGGCACTTGCCGCGCCCCTCTGCTTGAGCCAAAGGGGCGCCTGACACTCGTCGGGCGCCCTTTTGCTGTCCGGCACCTGCCTAACCGCCCGCGTCGGGCGAATCGAAGAGGACGATCATGGCCGAAGTCACCCGCGTTCCCCTGCAGCCGATCGGCAAGGGCATTCTGGGCAAGCTCTGGCTGGGCGTGATCGTCGCGATCCTGCTGGCCGCGGGCGCTGCCTGGGCCACCAGCTACGAAGGCGTCACCGTCGAAACCCTGTCGGCCGGCGAGGGGCCGAGCCCGGCGGTAGAGGACATCGTCCTCGTCAACTACGAAGGCCGCCTTGCCGACGGCACGGTTTTCGATTCGGGCGACCGCGTTCCCTTTCCGGTGAACGGCGTAGTCCCCGGCTTTACCGAAGCACTGACCAAGATGCAGAAGGGCGGCCGCTACGAGGTCTTCATTCCCGCACAGCTTGGCTATGGCGCGCAGGCGCGGGGCTCCATCCCGGCGAACAGCGACCTCTATTTCACGGTCGAACTGATCGACTTCCGCACCCAGGCGCAGCTGGAAGAGATGCAGCGCCAGATGCAGCAGATGGGCGGCATGCCCGGAATGCCTGGTGGTATGCCCGGCATGCCCGGTGCCCCCGAAGGCACCCCGGCCCAATAAATTTTTTGTGGGAGAGGGGCGAAGGCCCACTCTCCCGCTTGGCAAGGGCACAGGCGCGCGCTAACCCGCGCGCCATGTCTGTCGATAAAGCAACGGTCGCCAAGATCGCCTCGCTGGCGCGCATCAGTATGGATGACGCGGTGTGCGACGCGATGGTCCCTGAACTCAACCAGATCCTGGAGTGGGTGGAACAACTGGGTGAAGTCGACGTCACCGGCGTAGAGCCGATGACGGCGGTGATTCCCAACACGCTCCGCCTGCGAGACGATATCGTCGACGCCGACCCGCTGACCGGCGGCGGTGTGCGCGAAAAGGTTCTCGCCAATGCTCCCGCGCCGGAACATGGTTTCTTCGGCGTGCCCAAGGTGATCGAATAATGACCGAAATTACCGAACTCACCGTCGCCGCCATCCGCAAGGGTGTTGCAGGCGGCGACTTCACCGCCGTCGAAGTGGCCGAAGCGTTCAACGCCAATGTCGCCGCGGCCAGCCAGCTCAACGCCTTCATCGTCGCGACGCCCGAAAAGGCCGTCGAGGCCGCGCAGGCCGTCGATGCCAAGCGGGCCAAGGGCGAAGACCTGGGCAAGATGGGCGGCGTGCCGATTGGCATGAAGGACCTGTTCGCCACCAACGGCGTGCAGACCACGGCGGCCAGCCACATGCTTGAAGGCTTCGTGCCGCAGTACGAATCGACCGTGTCGCAGAAGCTGTGGGACGCGGGCGCAGGGATGCTGGGTAAGCTCAACCTTGACCAGTTCGCCATGGGTTCGTCGAACGAGACGAGCTATTTCGGGAACGTGATCAGCCCGTGGCGGCGCAAGGACGGCGGTAACGCCGATCTCGCCCCCGGTGGTTCGTCGGGCGGCTCGTCCTCTGCTGTTTCGGCGCGGCTGTGCCCGGCGGCGACAGGAACCGACACTGGCGGATCGATTCGCCAGCCTGCGGCCTTTACCGGCATTTCGGGCATCAAGCCGACTTATGGCCGCTGCTCGCGCTGGGGCGTGGTGGCTTTCGCCTCCTCGCTCGACCAGGCAGGTCCGATGGCGCGCGACGTCACCGACTGCGCGATCATGCTTGAGGCGATGGCAGGATTCGATCCCAAGGATTCGACTTCGCTGAACCTGCCGGTTCCCGAGTGGGAAGCGGGCCTCAACCCCGACATGAAGGGCAAGAAGGTCGGCATTCCGCGCGAATACCGGATGGACGGGATGGACCCCGAAATCCTGAAATCGTGGGACGACGGCATCGCGTGGCTGAAGGACGCGGGCGCAGAGGTGGTCGACATCTCTCTGCCGCATACGAAATACGCGCTTCCGGCCTATTACATCATCGCCCCGGCAGAGGCTTCTTCGAACCTCGCCCGCTATGACGGTGTGCGCTACGGCCTTCGCGACCTTCCCGAAGGGGCTGGGCTGCAGGACATGTATGCCGCCACCCGAGCCGACGGTTTCGGGCCAGAGGTCAAGCGCCGCATCATGATCGGCACTTACGTTTTGAGCGCCGGTTTCTACGACGCCTACTACAACCAGGCCCAGAAGGTTCGCGCGCTCATCGCCCGCGACTTCGAAAAGGCCTGGGCGCAGTGCGACGTGATCCTCGCGCCTACGTGCCCCAGCGCAGCCTTCGCGCTGGGCGACAAGACGAGCGATCCGCTGTCGATGTACCTGAACGACGTCTTCGCCGTGCCTGCCAGCCTCGCCGGTCTTCCGGCGATGAGCGTGCCCGCCGGCCTCAACAGCGAGGGCCTCCCCCTCGGCCTGCAGATCATCGGCAAGGCCTTCGACGAGCAGGGCGTGCTGAACGCAGGGCTCGCCATCGAACAGCGCGCCGGGTTCACGGCCAAGCCTGAAGCATGGTGGAAGTGATGAGCGAATATCGTATCCAGGGCGCAACGGGCGAGTGGGAGGTCGTGATCGGCCTCGAAGTCCACGCGCAGGTCACGTCGCAGGCCAAGCTGTTCAGCGGCGCCGCCACCGCATTCGGTGCCGAACCCAATACGCAGGTCAGCCTTGTCGACGCGGCAATGCCCGGCATGCTGCCGGTGCCCAACCGTGAATGTATCCGTCAGGCCGTGCGCACCGGCATGGCCATCGACGCGCAGATCAACAAGTGGAGCCGGTTCGACCGCAAGAACTACTTCTACGCCGATCTTCCGCAGGGCTACCAGATCAGCCAGCTCTACCACCCTCTGGTGGGTGAGGGGTATCTGGACATCGCGCCGGACGACAAGGATCCTGAAAACACCAAGCGCATCGGGGTGGAACGCATTCACGTCGAACAGGACGCGGGCAAGCTGATGCACGATCAGCATCCGACGATGTCCTATGTCGACCTGAACCGTTCGGGCGTCGCGCTGATGGAAATCGTGTCGAAGCCTGACATGCGCAGCCCGGCAGAAGCCGGTGCCTACGTGCGCAAGCTGCGTTCGATCCTGCGCTATGTCGGATCGTGCGACGGCAACATGGAGGAAGGCTCCATGCGCGCCGACGTGAACGTTTCGGTGCGAAAGCCGGGCGACGAATTCGGCACGCGTACCGAGACGAAGAACGTGAACTCGGTCCGCTTTGTCATGCAGGTCATCGAGTACGAGGCGAACCGCCAGGTCGACGTGATCGAAAACGGCGGCACGGTGGACCAGGAAACTCGCCTGTTCGACCCTGACACCGGCACGACGCGCACGATGCGTTCCAAGGAAGACGCGCACGACTATCGCTACTTCCCCGATCCGGACCTGCTGCCGCTGGAACTCGACGATGCCTTCATCGCCGAATGCCGCGACAGCTTGCCCGAACTGCCCGATGCCAAGCGTCATCGTTACGAAAACGGCCTTGGCCTCACTGCCTACAACGCGAACCAGCTGACGGCCGATGTCGACGTCTATCAGCGGTTCGAGGCGATCCTTGCCGCCACCGCCGAAAAGGTCGGCAAGGCGGAAAAGGACGTTGCCACTCAGGTCGCGAACTGGGTCCTGTCGGTCGCGCCCGGCGTGAAGAACGCGCTCGACGATGCGGACGAGGGCAACGATACGACCGCTGCCAATGCCGCGATCATCGCGCTGTCGGCGGCGGGCACCGTTTCGGGCGGTCAGGCCAAGGAAATCTACGAGATCGTCCTCAAGACCGGCCGCGAGCCCGACGAAATCGCCGAAACCGAGGGTCTGAAGCAGACCAGCGATACCGGTGCCATCGAAGCGGTGGTGGACGAGGTGCTCGCGAACAATGCCGACAAGGTCGAGGAATATCGCGGCGGCAAGGACAAGCTGTTCGGGTTCTTCGTCGGCCAGACGATGAAGGCGATGAAGGGCAAGGGCAATCCTGCCATCGTGAACGAAATCCTGAAGGCAAAGCTGGGCTGACACGCCGCCGCCTCTTCGGGCACGAAAAAGGGGCCGCAGGCATCGAACCTGCGGCCCCTTTTTTCATGGCCTGTGCAGGCGTTTAGCCGACGCGCGTGCCGGTCATCGTCATCGCGCCAAAGGCCGTAGTCATCTCGCCCGCGATGGCATCGCCCACGACGGTCGCCTTGCCGTCGATCGTCATCGGCATGGGGGCGGTCATGCTGACCTTGAAAGTCAGTTCGTTGCCGTCGATCACACCGTCCTCGACATCGATAGATCCCATCGGGCCGGTGAACTTGCCGGCAAACGTCTTGCCATCGTCACCCGGCACCACGCTGAACGTGCCCTTCTGGTCGCCCATCGGGGTCTTGGTCGTGACTTCGTAGGTTCCGCCTACCGACATTGCCTGTTCCTCTCGTTTTCGTGCTGCGTGGGTCTAACCCGCGCATTGTCCTGCATCAATTGCATTGCGCGGGCTTGATCCTATCTTTCGTGAACCGGGATGGCCGCGCACGGATGATAGGCAAGAAATTCATGCGCTAGGCTCTTGTGTTGTAAAATTGCAACACTATCTGGTGTCGGTACTCAGGGAAGGACCAGCGATGAATCTCGAAAAGTTCACAGATCGGGCGAAGGGTTTCCTGCAGGCCGCGCAGACCGTGGCGATCCGCATGAACCATCAACGCATTTCCCCCGATCACATTCTTAAGGCCCTGCTCGAAGACGGCGAGGGCATGGCATCGGGCCTGATCCAGCGCGCCGGGGGCAATCCCGCGCTCGCTCAGTCAGAGGTCGACAAGGCGCTTGCCAAGGTGCCCGCCGTTTCGGGCGGCGGGGCGCAGCAGACGCCGGGCCTCGACAATGACGCCGTGCGCGTCCTGGACCAGGCCGAACAGCTCGCGACGAAGTCGGGCGATGCCTATGTGACTGTCGAGCGGCTCTTGCTCGCGCTGACGCTGGCGACGACGACTTCGGCTGGGCAGGCGCTCAAGGCTGCAAACCTGACGCCGCAGGCGCTTGAAGCCGCCATCACCGAACTGCGCGGCGGCAAGAAGGCAGACAGTGCCAGTGCCGAGGAAAGCTACGACGCGATGCAGAAGTATGCCCGCGACCTGACCGAGGCTGCCCGCGAGGGCAAGCTCGACCCCGTCATCGGTCGTGACGAGGAAATCCGCCGCACGATCCAGATCCTGGCCCGCCGCACCAAGAACAATCCCGTCCTGATCGGCGAACCCGGCACCGGCAAGACCGCCATCGCCGAAGGGCTGGCGCTGCGTATCGCCAATGGCGACGTGCCCGACAGCCTGAAGGATCGCCAGCTGATGAGCCTCGATATGGGCGCGCTGATCGCGGGCGCGAAATATCGCGGCGAGTTCGAGGAACGGCTCAAGGCCGTGCTTGACGAGGTGAAGGGCGCAGAGGGGCACATCATCCTGTTCATCGACGAGATGCACACCCTGATCGGGGCGGGCGCATCCGAAGGCAGCATGGATGCGGGCAACCTGTTGAAGCCCGCGCTGGCCCGCGGCGAACTGCACTGTATCGGTGCCACCACGCTCGACGAATATCAGAAGTACGTGGAGAAGGACGCGGCGCTGCAACGCCGGTTCCAGCCCGTTTTCGTCGACGAACCGACGGTCGAGGACACGATCTCGATCTTGCGCGGGCTCAAGGAAAAGTACGAACTGCACCACGGCGTGCGCATTACCGACAGCGCGATCGTTGCCGCCGCGCAGCTTTCGAACCGCTATATCTCGGACCGTTTCCTGCCCGACAAGGCGATCGACCTCATGGACGAGGCGGCTTCGCGCATCCGCATGGAAGTGGAGTCGAAGCCCGAAGAGATCGAGAATCTCGACCGGCGCATCATCCAGCTCAAGATCGAGGAGCAGGCGCTTCAGAAGGAAAGCGATACCGCGTCCAAGGACCGGCTCGCCGCCCTGCGTGAAGAGCTTGCCAACCTGGAGCAGCAGTCGTCGGAACTGACGACCCGTTGGCAGAACGAGCGTGACAAGATCGCGGCGGAGAGCAAGGTCAAGGAAGAGCTGGATGCCGCGCGCATCGAGCTTGAACAGGCGCAGCGCGCAGGCGACCTCGCCAAGGCGGGCGAGCTTTCCTACGGCAAGATCCCGCAGCTGGAACGCCAGTTGGAAGAGGCGCAGGCCCATTCCGAAAATGCCATGCTGCGCGAGGAAGTGACCGAGGACGACATCGCCGCCGTCGTGTCAAAGTGGACCGGCGTGCCCGTCGACAAGATGATGCAAGGCGAGCGCGAAAAGCTCCTCAAGATGGAGGACGTGATCGGCAAGCGCGTCATCGGCCAGGAACAGGCCGTCGTCGCCGTGTCAAAGGCGGTGCGCCGTGCGCGGGCAGGGTTGCAGGACCCGAACCGGCCGCTGGGCAGCTTCCTGTTCCTAGGCCCCACGGGCGTCGGCAAGACCGAGCTGACCAAGGCGTTGGCCGAATTCCTGTTCGACGACGATAGCGCGATGGTGCGCATCGACATGAGCGAGTTCATGGAAAAGCACGCCGTGAGCCGCCTGATCGGCGCGCCTCCGGGCTATGTCGGCTATGACGAGGGCGGCGTGCTGACCGAAGCGGTCCGGCGCAGGCCCTATCAGGTCGTGCTGTTCGACGAGGTGGAGAAGGCGCACCAGGACGTGTTCAACGTGCTGCTGCAAGTGCTGGACGATGGCCGGTTGACCGACGGGCAGGGCCGCGTGGTCGATTTCTCGAACACGCTCATCATCCTGACCTCAAACCTGGGCAGCCAGTACCTGGCCAACCTGGAGGACGACCAGAAGGTCGAGGATGTCGAGCCGCAGGTCATGGAAGTCGTGCGCGCTCACTTCCGCCCCGAGTTCCTGAATCGTCTGGACGAGATCATCCTGTTCCACCGCCTTGCGGCCGAGCACATGGCCCCGATCGTGGAAATTCAGGTCGGCCGCGTGCAGAAGCTGCTGAAGGACCGCAAGATCGTGCTGGACCTGACGGATGCTGCGAAGAAGTGGCTGGGCCGTGTCGGCTACGATCCGGTCTACGGTGCAAGGCCGCTGAAGCGCGCTGTGCAGCGTTATCTGCAGGACCCGCTGGCCGAGATGCTGCTGGCTGGCGAGATTCCCGACGGCAGCATGGTAAAGATCGACGAAGGTGACGGCGCATTGGAAATGCAGGTCACCTGATTCCTGTCCATCACCCGCAATGGAAAAGGGCCCCGGTTTCCCGGGGCCCTTTCTTTTTGGCTTACCTGATCGGGAAGGATCAGAACCGCGCCCGTGCGCGAACGAACGCGCGGCGGCCGAGGTAATCGTAGTAGGAGCCCAGTGTCGGTGCCTGACCGATGTGGCTCATCGTGGAGAACACGCTCGACGAACGCGGCGGCGCGGTGTCGAAGATGTTGGCCACGCCCAGCGTCAGGTCGAAGTCGTCCGCGACATCGAGGCTGACCGAGGCATTGTGGTAGAACGTCGTTCCCAGCGTGTAGTCGGGGCAGACCGGACCGTTACGGAAGCTGCTTCTGGGGCAAAGCGTACCGTAAGTGTCGAGAACGTCCTGCTTGTCCGAGGTCTTGCCGATCACGTCGAGGCTGTACAGCAAGGTCACGGCCTCGCGGGCCCAGGACACCACGAAATCGCCGACCCACTTGGGATCGCCCACTTCGCCGTTGTCGTCGCTGATCGTGTTGTCGAACAGGCCGAACTTGTCCTCAAGCTGCCAGGTCATCTGCGCCAGCACGCCGATTTCACCCATGTTGCCCAAGTCCTGCGAGAACTGGAGCGTGACGTCGACGGCACGGTTACGCTGGCTGTCGATGTTGAGATACGGGTTACGGATCGTGAGGATGTTGTTGAACGACGTGCTGTTTGGATCGCTATCACGCACGAACTGGTCGCAAAGCGGGTCGTTCGGATAGAATTCCGAGTTGTAGCACGAGGCCACGATGTTCGCGGAGCCGAGCTGGGTGACTTCGCCGGTGACCTTGATGTCGATGTAGTCGATGGCAAGGCTGAAGTCCGAACCGCTCCACAGCTGCGGGGTTAGTACGGCCGATGCCGTCCATGCCCGCGAGGTTTCGGAATCGAGCACACCGATACCGCCGCCGGAGATGGTCTGCGCGCTCGACCCGACGCCGTTGTAGTCGGCCGGAACGCCCGCTGCGGCACAGTTGTCAGCCAGACGCTGCGTCACCGCACCGTTGGCCAGTGCCGTGCCGTAGCGGATGCAGGGGTCGATCGACAGCTGGTCCTGGAAACCGGTCTGGTCCTGCAGGAACTGTTCGAACAGGGCCGGGGTACGGAACGAGGTGCCGTAGGATCCGCGGAAACGCAGCCAGTCGTTGACCTGCCAGTTTGCGCCGATCTTGTAGGTGAAATCCTCGTCGCTGTCGCTGGCACCGTCCGACTTGCGCTTGGCATCGACGCGGGTGAAGCGGCCGGCAAGGTTGATCGTGAAGTCTTCCACGAACGGAACACCGCCGAAGATCGGCAGTTCAAGTTCGCCAAAAGCTTCGTAAGTGTCCGACTTACCCGCAGTGATCCCCGCGCTCGTCAGGCCGTAGTTCTGGCCGGAAAGCGTTGCCGGTCCGGGCGTATCGGTGATCTCGTCACGGCGATACTGAACGCCGACGCCGAGCTGCGCCATGCCGCCCGGCAGCTTGACCAGGTCGCCCGAGGTGAAGAACTCGGTGCTCCACTGGTCATAACGGGTCGTGCCGGTATCGCGGCCGAAGAGGAAGGCTTCTTCTTCGGGCGTGAAGTTGCCCGCCAGCGTGTCGGGGTTTGTGAGGTCGATATCGACGCAGGGCACGCCGCGATCCGCAGTGACCGTGCCTTCGCAAAGCTGCGTGCGATAGGGCAGCGTGTTGTAGGCGTCCGCAAAGATGATGTCGGACGTGTATTCGCCATCCGAACGGCTGAACTGGGTGTAGAAGTCCCAGTTCCAGTTCGGGATCATGCTGCCGTAATCGCCCCGGCCGCCAAGCACGCCGCGGTAATAATCGACCTCGATGTCCTGATCGAAGTTGTCGGTGACGATAACCGGCTGCAGCAGGACTTCGCCCGAGAATTCATCGTTCAGCGGATCGCCCGAGAAGAGTTGGTCGCTGTCACCGAAGAAGTACGGGAGGGCCGAAAAGCCGGTGTACTGAACGGGGAACAGCTGGCGATGCGAGTCCACGTGGGTCTTGCGCTTGTTGTACAGCCCTTCGCCATAGATCTCGATGTTGTCGGTGATCTCGAAGGCGCCGTTGGTGTAGAGCGTATAACGATCGGTCTTGGGAATGACCGAATCCTTCTGCTCTGCCTCGGGGTAGAGGTTGAGCAGACCGGTCGACGGCCCGTCGTAGTTGACGGGGTAGTAATTCGACGGAGCGCCGAACTGGAAGAACTGCGTCGCCGGGGACAGCGGGGGCAGGAATTCGCCGAGGCGATCGTTCCCGCCATCGGGCTGGATGATCTGGATCGCTTGACCACCCGGCGTAAAGAGGTTGCTCGGCGTCGGGATGCCGAACGCTCCGCCAACGGTACCGATGTAGTCGTAGGTGAAGATCAGGTTGCCGATCGTGCCGTTGCAGTACGGCTGGCCGGTGCGCGGATCGGTGATGTCGGCGCGTTCGCCCGCTTCGTTGACGATGTAGTCCTCGTCGCAGCCGAGGTACTTGCGGTCACGGCGTTCCAGTTCGTTGCGGCGATAGTAATCGCCCGCGAACATGATGTGGCCACGGTCGAAAATCTTGCCCCAGGCAAGGCTGGCCTGATACGATTCGCCGCCGCCGTCTTCGGTGGGCGAGGCGAAGAGCGATGCGTCGAAGCCGTCGAGGTCCTGGCGAGTCTTGATGTTGACCACGCCGGCGACCGCGTCCGAGCCATAGATCGACGAAGCGCCGGTCTTCAGGATTTCGACGTCCGAAATGATCGAGATCGGCAGGACGTTGAGGTCGAACGAGGAAACCGCGCCGCGCGTACCGGCAGGACCTGCACGGCGACCGTTCAGCAGGACGAGGGTGCGGTTCGCGCCAAGGCCGCGCAGCGACAGCGTCTGGGCGCCGACGCCGCCATCGGTGACGAAGTTGGACGAAAGCGTCGAGGTGATCTGGGTGGAACCGGCAGCCAGCGGCGAGTTCTGCAGCAGGTCGGCAGCATCGGCCTGACCCTTCTTGATACCCAGTTCGGGCGAGATGATCTGGATCGGATCGGGGCTGTTGAATTCAGTGCGGCGCAGGCGCGAACCGACAACGACAATGGCGCCATCCTCTTCGACGGCTTCAGGCGTAGTGACGCCCAGAATCTCTTCGATCTCTTCCTTGTTCTCCTCCGTCTGCGCGAATGCGGGGGTCGCGATCATCGACAGAGAAATGGCGGTAAAGCCGGTCAGTGCGGTCGTGGCGGACAAGGCGCGCCGCGCCATATCGTGCTTCAGCATGAAATTCGTTCCCTACGCTGCAGGGGCGTAGAATGCCCCAGTCCCAAAAGAGCGCTCACAAACCCGAGACTGTGAACGCGCCTTGTCTGCAGGTATTCCGATTCAATGCCCGCAATGCGAGGAACTAGTTACGTTGCAAACGATATTCCGTATCGATCGTGACCAATTCGCAACACGGCGCACAGATGTTAAGCGACTTGCTCTGCGTTGCAGGCTGGCGACTTTGACCACTCGCGCGCCTGCGTGACGCATAAGAAAAGGGCGGGGATCGCTCCCCGCCCTTTGCCGTTTTCCGGTTTGACCGAACTTACAGGGTGAACTTGGCACCTGCGTAGAACCGGCGACCCAGCGGATCGTAAGTACCGGTGTCGGTTTCCATACCCGTGGTGACGAGACCACCGGCATAGACGGGATCGTTGTCGAGGACGTTGTCGACGCCGACGAAGAACTCGTAGTTGTCGCCAGCGTGGAAGCGCGTCTGCAGGTCGAGATAGAACTCGTCGTGCCAACGGTAGTCTGAGTAACCTTCGTCACCCTTGCCAACGCCAGTCAGCTGATCGTCGAGGTAAGCCGGACCGTAATAGGTGCCGGTTGCCGCGAAAGTGATCTTGCCGAAGTCCAGGAAGGCCTGGGCCGTGAAGCGGTCCTTCGAAGCGCCCACTTCACCAGCGAAGTTGTCCTTGCTTTCCGGCTGAGCCGTCAGCGGGATCAGGTAGCCGTCAAGCAGGTGCGAGTAGGTCAGCGAGAAGTTCAGGCCCGCATCTTCGCCGATGAACGGCAGATCGGTGCGGTAACGGAACTTAACGTCGACGCCTTCGACCTTGTAACCGCCCGAGTTGGTCGGACCGGAGTTCACTTCGTCGAGCGAACCGGCCGAGTACGGACCCTGTGCGTTGGCACGGCGCGTGACGAACTGACAGAAGTCGGCCTGGCCGCTCTGATAGCACTGGTTCAGGATGAACTGGCGCGGGGTCAGAACGATCGCATCGCTGATCTTCACGTTGTAGTAGTCGACCTCGAGGCTCATGTTGCGGAGCGCATCGATGGAGACCGGGTTGATGACCACACCGGCGGTGAAGGTCTTGCCCTTTTCTTCGGAAAGATCCGGGTTACCACCGTCGAAACCAGTGACGCCCTGCACGTCCGAAGTGCCGTTCAGAGTGAACACGCCGCCATTGATGGCCGCGTTGTTCTGAACGCCGATGTCGGCGAAGCAGTTCTGGGCAAGAGCCGAACCGTTCTGGCTGACGCCCGAGCAGGGGTCGGTCAGGGTCGGGAAGGTCTGGCTGAGGCCCGAGTACAGTTCACTGATGTTCGGAGCGCGGACCGTTTCGGCGTACATGGCGCGGAAGCGCACGTCGCGAACCGGAGCGATCTCACCGCCAGCGTTCCAGCTGAAGGTGCCACCAACGGTGCTGTAGTCCGAGTAACGGGCTGCCGCACGAACCGAGGCATCATAGATGAAGCTGTCCTGCACCAGCGGGACCTTGATTTCACCGTAGATTTCCTTGACGTCGAACTGACCGCTCGTCGGGGGAAGGGCGTTACCTGCGTTCAGACCGCGCTGCGAAAGGACGTCCCAGATGTCGGACGACTTTTCCTTGCGGTATTCGACGCCGGCAGTGACCTGGACCGGATCGGCACCTTCGTAGAGCGAGAACAGATCGCCGCCAACGAATGCACCTGCCTGGATCTGGCTGACCTTCGCGTTGAAGGTCGTCGGAGCCGCGAGGTAGGCAAGCGAGTCGCCGGTGATCGAGTTCTGGCCGAACCAGTTGGTCGGAACACAGCCCTGTGCAACCGCGTCGGAATCGGCGCACATGAAGCCGCCGTTGCCATCGGGAACGATCTGGGCAGCAAGACGCGCGTTGGGCGTGTTGATCTGGCCATTGCCCAGCTGGGTCTGCTTGGTACGACCGTAGTTGAAGAACACTTCGTAGTTCCAGCGCGAAGCGAATTCGCCGTTGACGCCGGTAACGATGCGGAAGGTGTCACGATCGGCCGACGCAGCACGCGGACCGAAGTCGGTCAGACGCTTCGTGAAGTAAAGATCGCGCAGGCCGTCGCCGTTGGTGTCCGAAGAATCATTGTAGATCGCATCGGGCACGTAGGGGTTACGGAAGATCGTACCGTCCGGAAGATAGGTTTCGATCGGCATCTGGCCATCGCCCCAGATATCGTCCGAAGCCAGCGGGAACGGTTCGATATTCGAGCTCACGCTCGTCGAGGCGTAGGAGCCCTGGACGAAGACGTTGGCAGCGTCCGACAGTTCGTAGTTCGCGTTCAGCGAGAGCGAGAAACGTTCGGTCGGGGCAGCGAGGTAGCGGTAGAACGTGCGGTTAAAGCCCGTCGGGCCGACGCCGTCACCGATATCGGTCGAGCACGACGTGCCGTTGGTGCTCGTGCAGGGCTGCAGGATGCCGCGGGGCGCGTACGTGAACGCATAGTTGTCGGTGTAGTAGGTGCCGAACGGCGAGTAGCTCGAGTAGAACGGCTCGACAGGATCCTGGTATTCGCCACCGAAGTAGAGGGCCGAAAGGCTGTCGGTTTCGGAAGGACCGGCTTCGGTCTTGTGGTTGCGCAGGAAGGCTTCGCCTTCGTAGCTGTAACCGGCATAAACCGTGGCGTTACCGCGGCCGTCGGCGAAGTTTGCACCCATCAGCATGCCGAGGGTGTATTCTTCGGAGTCGCCCGCTTCGGTCAGACCAGCCGAACCTTCGAGCTGAACGCCTTGGAAGTCCTTCTTGAGGATGAAGTTCACGACACCGGCGACAGCGTCCGAACCATAAATTGCCGAACCCGAACCCGAGGTCAGGATGTCGACGCGTTCGATCAGCGCGGTCGGGATGGCGTTGAGGTCGACCGCGGATGAACCCGGAATACCCGAGACGAAGCGGCGACCGTCGACGAGGACCAGGGTGCGGTCAACACCGAGGTTGCGCAGGTCGATGGTCGAGATACCGGTCGTGCTGGTGTTGAACGAGGAGTTCGTACGCGACAGGGTCGGTGTACCGAAAACCGGGTTGCGGAGCAGCGTTTCCTGGATGTTCACCGCGCCGGTGGCTTCAATCGACTGCTCGTCGATCACCTGGACGGGAGCGACGGTTTCGAAATCCGTGCTCTGGATACGCGAACCGGTGACGACGATGGTGTTGCCCATCGGTTCAACGGACGCATCGTCCTGGGCGAAAGCAGGCGCAGCCATGGTTGTCAGCGAGATCGCCGACAGCGCGGTGCCCACAAGGGCGCGCTTCATGATCGTGCTAGTGTTCATTGTGAATGTAGTCCCTTCGCAATGTGTCCCGGCAAGTTAGTTGAGACCGGGATATGTACCCGACCGCGATTTGCTCGCGCGACGGGAATTGGGCCGACATCCATCATCGGCGGACCATTTGCAAAACCCGATAGTTGCAGATGGAACATTTCGCCGGTGGGTGTGGCGGTACGGCAACATCTCACGTGCGCTGGATATCTTGGCGTGTGAATCGGGCAATGCGCAACGGCCGTCGTCGCGGTTGTCTGTCAAGACCATGAGTCGAAGGGAAACTATGGGAAATCGCGGTCGTCGAGACCTTGGGGGGAGGGCGATCGCTAAGGGGATTCCCTTACAGGCGAAACCACATCGTGAGGCACTCTAGTCAAATTGGAAACTTATGTTGTCCACATGCAACACTGCATTTCGATTGTTACTTTTTGTTGGCACCTGACTGCGCTTTTCGTATCAGGTTGCCCATGTCACGTGAAAATGCACGCCTTGCCGACTTCCTGCCGTACCGGCTCTCGGTCACTTCGAATGCGGTTTCAAACCGTATCGCGGTGGAATATCGGGCGCGCTTTGGCGTGAACGTTCCTGAATGGCGCGTCATGGCCGTACTGGGCGATGTCGGTTCCCTGACTCAGCGTCAGCTGGTCGGTGCGACCTTCATGGACAAGGTGGCCGTCAACCGCGCGTGCAAGGTGCTGGTCGATCGCGGCCTCGTCGAACGCCAGCCGAACGACAGTGACGGGCGTTCGCACCTGCTGAAGCTTACCCCTTCGGGCCGCGAGATGCATGGCCAGATCATGCCGCTGGCCATGGGGATGGAGGAACGCCTGCTGGAGTGCCTTACCGCGGCGGAGCAGCGCAACCTGCGGAAAATCCTGGATAAGCTGTTCGCACAGGTGCGGGACACCGACATCAGCTGAGGCAGGGTCTCACCGCGTTTCGCAAGACAAAGAGCAAAGGGCGCCGGGCTATCCAAAGCCCGGCGCCCTTTGCCGTTTTGCGGTCTGCGAACCCGGCCTTACTTCGTAGCCGGGTTGTTGCCACCCATGAGTGCGTCGGAGATCGAGCAGGCCGCGGGGCCAAGGATCACGACGAACAGGACGGGCAGAATGAACATGATCAGCGGAACGGTCATGATCGCGGGCAGGCGGGCTGCCTTTTCCTCGGCGCGCATCATGCGTTCGTTGCGGAATTCGGCAGAGAGGACGCGCAAGGCGCTAGACAGCGGGGTACCGTAGCGTTCGGTCTGGACCATCGTGGTGGTTACACCCTTCACTGCTTCCAGATTCACGCGATAGGCCAGGTTGTCGAACGCCTGCTTGCGTTCGGACAGGAACGACAGTTCGATCGAGGTCAGCGCGAATTCGTCCGACAGTTCGGGATAGGCGCGACCCAGTTCCTTGGCGACTCGGCCGAAGGCGCTGTCGACGGTCAGGCCGGCCTCGGCGCAGATGACCAGGAGGTCGAGCGCGTCGGGAAGACCCTTGCGAATCGCATCGGTACGCTTGGTGATGATGTTCTTCAGGTAGATGTCCGGCGCCTTGTAGCCGAAGATCAGGATGCCTGCGAAAGTCATGAACCGGCGCAGCGAACCCCATTCGGGGAACATGTCCGACCAGTAGCAGACCATTGCGCCAGCAAGGCCGAACACGATCATCATGATCGGACGCGCGGCGACAACGACGTATGCCAGTTCCTTGCGGCGGATACCGGCCTGCATCAGCTTCTGTTCGATGTCCTTGATCTGCGAATCCTGGAGCATCTTGAGCGAGCCGAGGACGTCGCGGATCTTGTTCGTGACATCGGTCTTGCGGCGGATCGAACGGCGCACGTTGACCGTGCCCATGAGACCTGCCTTGAGATCTTCGCGGCGGGCGTTCAGCGATTTCACGCGTTTTGCCATCGGGTCGCGGACCGTGACCGCGGCATAGACCGCCATCATCATGGCAAGGGCGGCGACGCCAGCGAGGACGGTGCCGACGAAGATGACGTCGAAACCGAGGAGCGTGGGACCGGCGGGGTTATTGACCATTGTTCGTGCCTTTCCCGATCAGATCTCGAAGCTGACCATTTTGTACATGATGAACCCGCCCAGGCTCATCCAGAACATCGCGCCAAGACCGGCCACGATCAGGCGGTCGTCGGTGAAGAAGCCGCCCAGGTATTCCGGGTTCAGCATGTAGACGAGCGTGAACACGATGAAGGGCAGGGCGCCGACGATATAGGCCGAGGCTTTCGCTTCCGAGCTCATCGCCTTGATCTTGAGCTTCATCTGGGCGCGCTTGCGCAGCACGTCGGCAAGGTTCGACAGCGTCTCGGCAAGGTTACCGCCGGTTTCGCGCTGGATCGCGAGGGAGATGCAGAAGAACTTGAATTCGGCAAGGTCGAGCTTGTCGGCCGTGTCCTGCAAGGCGTCGTCGAGCGTCTTGCCGACTTTCACCTTGTCGACGACGTCCTGAAATTCCTCGCCCACGGGGCCGGGGACTTCCTTGGCAACGACGCCCAGCGTTTCGGTGACCGGAAGGCCCGAACGCAGTCCGCGCACCAGCAGTTCGATGGCATCGGGAAACTTCGTGTTGAACGCCTTCGTGCGCTTGGCGATGAGGTATTTCACGGCAAGGTGCGGAATGCCCGCGCCAAGGGCGGCGCCCAGCGCAAGGCCCAGAAGCGGCGCGCCGAACATCGTCATGATGACCAGCGTCACGAACAGCGCGATACCGCCCGAAACGTAGAAATACTGCTGGACCGTCCACGACTTGCCGGTGCGTTCGAGGCGCAGCGACAGGGCCGTCAGCCTTGAATTTGCGCCGGCAACCGCGTGCGGCTTGATCCGCCGGGCCGCGATCGCCTTCTTGAACTGCGCCTCGACCTTGGCCTCGCCGTTTTCGGAGTGGCGCAGGCGCATCTGCTGCAGCCGGCGGGTCTGCGTCCGGTTGGCAGCCGAACCGTAAAGCATGACGTAGGCGATGAACATGATCGCGAACAAGCCAAGGGTGATTACGCCGATTTGCGCGATATCCATGTCCTGGGTCCTTACAAGTCTTACTCTACGTCGGTCCGGTCAGCGGCGTTCGAAGCCTCAGGCCTTCTGCTTGGAACCAAGCATCGAGCCGAGGTTGAACTTCTCCATCAGCGAACCCTTGGCTTCGGCCTTGGCGGCAGGGACATCGTTGCCCTGTGCGGCGATCGACTTGCCCAGGTCGCGCAGGACCGCGGTGGCCTTGCTCGACCGGTTCGCTTCCACGAAGACCTGGCCCAGCTTGGCCGCGTGAACGGCGGCCTTCACGTCGGCCGGGATCACGTAGTCGATCTTGCGTTCGATCGAGGCTTCGAAGTCCGCGCGGCTGATTTCGCCGGCGCCCTGTGCGACGCGGTTGGCGACGATGATCGGACGCATGTGTTCGGCATGGCTCGACACCCACGAAAGGATGCGGATCGCATCGCGGGCCGAGGCCAGCGTCAGTTCCGTCGCGAGGACGAAGACGTCCGCTCCGTTCAGGATGTGCGGGAAGTTGATCAGCATGTTGCGCGGCAGGTCCACGACGGTCATGTCGAAGGCCTGGCGGAACTCGTCCTCAAGCTGCACGAATGCCGAACCGTCGGTCATCAGCGGCGTGTGGATCGGGGCTTCTGCCGAAAGGACCGAGAGATGGTCGTTGGCACGCACCATCGCGCGTTCGATGAACAGGCCGTCGATACGCGAGGGATTGTCGATGGCATCGGTCAGGCCGCGGCCCGGTTCGAGGTCCATCGTCAGCGCGCCGGTGCCGAAGTGGACGTCGAGGTCCAGAAGGGCGGTCGGCAGCTTGTGTTCGGTCGAGAACATCCACGCCAGCGAAGTGGCGATGGTCGATGCGCCGACGCCGCCACGCGTGCCGACGACAGCGGTCATCACGTGGTCGCGTGCCGCGTTGCTCTCGCCCGACGTGCGAGGAGCGGAGAACGTGGTCTGCGCCTGGATCAGCGCGTCACGCAGCGATTCCTCGGTCAGCGGCTTGATCAGGTAGTCCTGAATGCCGCTGGCGATGAGATCGCGGTAAAGACGCACGTCGTTGACCTGGCCGACGGCCAGCACGACTGTGCCGGGCTCGCAGACTTCGGCCAGCGCGTTGATATCGCTCAGCGGGTCGCCGCATTCCGACAGGTCGACCAGAAGGATCGACGGGCTTGCCGAGACCGAGAGGGTCTGGACCGCGTTGCGAAGTCCGCCCTTGTGGCATTTTTCGTGCGGCATGCCGAGTTCGGACGCGGTGTTGCGCACGACATCGATGGTGGCTTCGTCGCAAACAAAGGCGGCGAAGGCGTCACGGTCGGAGCCCGATCCGGGATTCCAGGGAGCATTCATCGTTCTATCCTCCTGCCTTATTCGTCGGACGCGACTTCGGAGACCTTGTTGCCGTTGCCCGTGGGCGGGGCATCGCGGTAGGCCTCGATCGCCTTGGTCGAGCTCATCACGACCGTCTCACCCGAGCCGCGCTGACCACGCAGCAGGTCCTCGGGATCGGCGATCATCGCCGCGAGGTTGCCGTTGATCGAGCAGCCGTAACCGGGGCTGGTCGCATTGTTGGGGTTGGAATCCGAACCGGCCGACCAGTTCGGGCAGTTGGGAACCGAGGCGACCGAGCGGGTCACGACGACACGGGCGACGCCTGCGCCGACAGCACCTTCGGTAACCGGCGCACCGTCGGCCATGATGAAGCCTTCGCGGCTGGCGATGGATTTCAGGTCATCGCGCGCTGCGATCGAGATCATGCTGGAGTCCAGCGAGATCTTGTCGCCGTAGCCGAGGTCGAGTGCTTCGAACCAATCGGTCAGGCGGCGTTCCTCGGTCGACGGAACGCCCGAAGCGCTCGTCTGGACGTCGAAGACGTAATTGGTGCGCGAGACCACCGGCTGGTTCAGCGAATAGAGCGACTGATTGGTCGCCACTCCGCCGGCACAGCCCGAGAGGCCGATGGCGGCAACGAGAGCCAGCGTGACCGGGCGGAAATGCCGGAGCCGGGCGGTGTTATGTTTGGTGTGCATGGTCATCTACCTTGCTCCTCGGCAAATCAGAACGAGAACCCGGGGTTGGAACCGGTCGCATCGGCGCTGCGAACCGGCTGGTTCGACGGCGTGCCTTCTGCGGGCGAAGCGGCGCTGATGCCGGGGCTGACCTGGGTGTCGACCGCGGTGGGCATCGGGCGGTTGTTGCCCGTGTCCTTGCTCCACTTGTTGAGGAGCAGGCGCTCGATCTCGCCGGGTGTGGAGTAGCCGTCGGTCGGCAGGACGATGTCCTTGGCGTCGACCGGCTTCACCAGGTACGGCGTCACGACGATGACCAGCTCGGTCTCGCCCTTGCGGAACGAGTTGGAGCGGAACAGGTTGCCCAGGATCGGAATGTCACCGAGGCCGGGGGTCTTGTCGATCGTCGAGTTGTTGAAGTTCTGCAGCAGGCCAGCGATCATGAAGCTCTGGCCGGAGCCGAGTTCGATGGTCGTTTCGGCGCGGCGCACGGTCAGCGCCGGGACCTGCACGTCGCCAAGCGTGATGGCGCCCGAGCTGGACAGTTCCGACACCTCGGGACGGACACGAACCGAGATACGGCCATTGGCCAGCACCGTCGGTGTGTACGAGAGGCTGACGCCGTACTTCTTGTATTCGATCGCGGTCGAACCCAGGCCGCTGCTGATCGGGATCGGGTATTCGCCGCCCGCCAGGAAGTCGGCCGTCTCGCCCGAAAGAGCGGTCAGGTTCGGTTCGGTGATCGTGGTGACGAGGCCTTCGGTCTCACCCACGTCAAGGGCGCCTGTAAGGTCGAGACCGAGGAACTTGCCGACACCGCCAAGCGTGGTGGCGGCGCCCTGGCCGATCAGGGTGGAACCGCCAGCGGTCGTGCCGCCGGTGAACAGGCCGGAGCCGACAGTCCATGCGGGCAGGAAGTCGCCGCGGCCCTGCGCAACGCCGAACTTGAAGCCGTCGGTGCCGTCGTAGGTGTTGACGCTGGCGTTCAGGACGCGGACGAGCGAGCGGCTCACTTCTGCGAAGCGGACGCGCAGGTTGACCTGCAGCGGCGTCGTCAGGCGCAGGCGGCTGATGACGTTGGTGCCTTCGCCGACGAAGGCGGAGACGAGGCGTTCGGCTTCGGCTGCATCTTCGGGGGCGGCGACGGTGCCGGTCAGCAGGACCGTGTTGTTCATCGTCGCGGTCGTGATGTTCGCCTCGGGCATCGCCAGGCCCAGCATCTGGTCGATGCTGTCGATGTTGTTGCCGACGCGGACATTGGCCGACCAGACGATGTTGCCTGCCGAATCGCTGGCATAGACCGTCGTTTCGCCGGCTTTCTTGCCGTAGAGGTAGATCTGGTTCGTGGCCTTTACCTGGACATCGGCAACGCCTTCGTCGGCGATGAAGATGTCGGTCATCCGGCCGCTGACGTTGACCAGCTGGCCGCGTCCGATCGACAGGACGATGTCATTGGCCGGGCGGGCGGTCTGGGCCGCGGCAGTGGTGGCCGTTCCGACCAGGCCGACGGGCGCCAGTGCGGTGGCGGCGAAGGCGATGCTGGCGAGCATGCGTTTCATCTTGGTTCCCCCCTGGGAATGATTGCTCTTGATCATGGTCCGCTTGTCCTTCTCGGGTGGGCTTAGCGGGCGACCGTGACGGCCTGGGTGCTGGAGCCGCGGCTGATCCGGACGACCGGACCGGTGGGCATGTTGCTCGGCCCGTCAGACTTGCTGATGGCGATGGCGGGAGCCTTCGAAACCGGGCCGCCGAAGCGCGACTGGAAGCGCGAGACGTCGCCGCCGGTCTGATAGGTCGTGCGACCTTCCTGCGGCTTGTTCATGGCCAGGCGCAGGATTTCTTCCTCTTCCTCGGCCGTGGCGCCTTCGGGGACGACCACTTCGCCGCGGGCGATGGCACGGTCGAGTTCGGCGCGGGTGTCGGCGAGCGGGCGCAGGGCCAGGCTCAGCGAACCCAGCTTCTGGGCGACGGCGATCTTTTCGGCGATACGCGGCGTGGCTTCGATCGTGACGAGGCTGGTCTTGGTCACGGTCGTCTTGCCGTCCACGACGTTGCTGTCGGTGCGCTGGTCGGTGGCAAGCACGCGCAGGTTGCGCAGAACCGTTTCGGCTGCGGAGAACGCTTCCTGGCCGCGGCCGCCGACGGCCTGGGTCAGCAGGAGATCGACGCGGTCACCGGGAAAGATGAAGCCGGCGACGCCGGTCTTGGCCGAAACCGGGATGGTGACGGCACGCATGCCCGGGCCAAGCGCCGCGGCAAGGAACCCGCGGTCACCCGGCATGACGAGCGCGCCCTGCGTGACGGGCTGGCCCGCCGTGATGGGGAAGCGCGAAACCGTACCAAGCAGCTGGTTCATGTCGGCGCTGCCTTCGACGAAGTAGGCGTCCTGCACCATTTCCTTGGGCCACAGCTTGAACTGCAGCGCATCGGCCGTGATGATCGTTCCGATCGGCATCTTGCGAGTAGCAACCAGGACGCGCGGGCCTTCCGGCTCGGCGGTGGCGGCAGCGACCTTCGGGGTTGCGCTGCCAGCGAACATGGAGCGTGCCATCAGGGCGGTACCTACCGCCACGACCAGCGCGACAACCAGCAATATCATCTTCTTCTTGTCCATGGCTCAAGTCGCCCCTTCGTCATGTCCTGCCAGTGGCCTGTTGATTCTTTCGGCACACCTGCGTTGTCCCGCCAGACTCGCGGGCAATGGTTAAAATCAGGTCAAGACCACGTGGAATTCGTGGTCAGCGTTTCGGAAAGCGGTGCGCCGTACATCACGGCCAGCAGCGCAAGCATGCACACTGCGACAGAGACACCGTAGGGAATCTGTAGCTTTTCCGGGGCCTTACCGGCGCGCTGGGCCTTGCGGTGGCGCTTGATCATGAACACGGTAAGCACGCCGTTCACGATGCAAATCATCAGCATCAATACGAAAAATGCGGTCGGCGGCAGCCACAGTGCGATCGCGGTCAGCAGCTTTACGTCCCCGCCGCCCATCTGGCCGAAGCGGAACATCAGCGCGCCGAAGAAGAACATTCCCACCGCCATCGCCAGTTGCACGGCAACGCCCGGCCACAAAGACAGGCCCGAAGCCCACCAGAAAACGGGGGCGAACAGCGCCACGGTAAAGGTCAGCCGGTTGGCGATCCTGCGCGAACGGATGTCGGTGAAAGCGGCGTAAAGCACTGCGATTGCCAATCCGGCGAGCAGTCCGTAAGTGACCAGTGCGGCGTCCATTGCGAGGCCCTTCGCTGCGTTGAGAAAAATTTACCTTGCTGAGGGCCGGTCTAGGCAGGATGGCTTACCAAACAGTAACCAAGCGGAAGGGTTCGGTGCCGGGGGACGGCGCGAAGGGATGACCCGGACGCCATCTGACCAGCAACCGGCCGATGTGCGCCGCGCCATTCCAGAGGCCGCGACCGAATCGACGTGGAACGCGCCCGACGGCCATACCCTGCGCCGGATCGACTGGCCCGCAGGCGGTGGCGGCAACCATCGCGGATCGCTGCTGTTCATGCCGGGTCGCGGCGATGCCTACGAAAAATACCTCGAGACGCTGCAGCACTTCTATCTTCAGGGATGGAAAGTCACCGCGCTCGACTGGCGCGGGCAGGCCGGGTCCGGGCGGCTGGGCTTCGACGAGACGACCGGCCATGTCGAGGATTTCGCCCACTGGGTCGAGGATCTCGCCGCGTTCTGGGCGCAGTGGGAAACCGCGCACGAAGGTCCGCGCGTCATCGTCGGGCATTCGATGGGCGGGCACCTGGTCCTGCGCGCGCTGGTCGAAAAAAGGATCGATCCGTCCGCTGCCGTGCTGGTCGCGCCGATGCTGGGCTTTGCCGGCGTGCCGCTGCCCTACTGGCTGCTGCGCGCGTTCGGGCGGATACGCTCTGCCATGGGCGACCATCGCCGTCCGGCCTGGAAGTGGAGCGAGAAACCCGGCGCGCTTCCGGCGGGCAGGCAGCACCTGCTGACTCACGACGACACGCGATACGCGGACGAGAGCTGGTGGCGCGAAACGCGGCCCGAACTGGTCATGGGACCGGCAAGCTGGGGCTGGTTGGAGCAGTCGCTGATCTCGATGCGCAAGGTGATGAATGCACCGGCGCTTGCCCGCGTGACGTTGCCCGTCCTGCTCCTGTCCACCAGCGCCGACCGGCTGGTATCGCCTGGTGCGATTCGCAAGGCGGCCAAGATGCTGCCCAATGCGCAGCTGCTGGAATTCGGTTCCGAATCGGCGCACGAAATCCTGCGCGAGGCGGACCCGGTGCGGGACAAGGCGCTCGATACGATCACCCGCTTCCTGAACGAGAACGCGTGATGAGGTCGCAAGTCGACATCGCCATCGTCGGCGCGGGTATGGCAGGGGCCAGCCTTGCCGCGATGATCGCGCCCCATGCGCGCGTCGTCGTGCTGGAGGCGGAGGACCGCCCCGGTTACCACGCGACGGGGCGTTCGGCGGCGTTCTGGGAAGAGACTTACGGCGGGCCGGGCGTCTATCCGCTAACGGCGGCGTCCGGACCCTACCTTCGCGAACACGGCTTTCTCGGGCGGCGCGGCGCGCTCAACATCGGGCGCGACGAGGATCGCCCCAAGGTCGAGGCGTTCGTCCGCAAATTTGCCGAGCTTGGCGCGGGAATCGAGTTCTTCGAGCGCGATGCGATGGAAGCGCGTGTGCCCGGCCTTCTGCCCGGCTGGACCTGCGCTTCGTGGGAGCCGGAATGTTCCGACATCGACGTGGCCGGTCTTCACGCCCATTACCTGTCGCTGGCGCAAAAGGCCGGGGCGGAGCTCCTGACGAAGGCGGGCCTGATTGCGGCGGAGCGCGTGGGCGCGGGCTGGACGCTCTCGCTCGCGGACGGCAGCACGCTGGCCTGCGACACGATCGTCAATGCCGCCGGGGCCTGGGCGGATGAGGTCGCGCGCATCGCCGGGGCCCGCCCGCTCGGCATCACGCCGTTGCGCCGCACGGTTGCACAACTTCGCACGTCGCCTGCCGTGCCGGCGGACATGCCGCTGGTGCTCGACATCAACGGGCAGTTCTATTTCAAGCCCGAGAGCGGCCGCATCTGGCTCACCCCCTATGACGAGACGCCGAGCGAGCCTTGCGACGCCGCGCCGGAGGAACTGGACGTCGCCATCGCGATCGACCGGATGGAACGCGCGGTCGACTGGAAAGTCGAGGTGGTAGAGCGCAAGTGGGCGGGCTTGCGCAGCTTCGCGCCCGACAGGCTGCCGGTCTATGGCTTCGACAGTGTGCGTGAAGGGTTCTTCTGGTGCGCGGGGCAGGGCGGCTTCGGCATCCAGACCGCGCCTGCCGCCGCCGCGCTTGCCGCGTCTTTATTGCTGGGCCGCGCGGTAGCGCCGGTGGCGGACGGCATCGAGCCTGCGCCATACCTGCCGGGCAGGTTCGACTAAGCTACGGGGTTGCGCCCCATTCGTGGCGCGTTAGGTTCGGGGCCCGCACAATCAGAGGAAGGGCCGCAAATGGCGCATCGTTTCGAAATCCGTAAGAACAAGAAGGGCGAGTTCGTCGCCTATTTCGTCTACAACAGCGAAACCATGTTCTGGACCGAGGGCTATTCCTCGAAGGCCAGCGCCAAGAACGCGATCGAATCGATCCTGAAGAACGGCCCCAACGCCGAAGTGGTCGACACCACGGTCGAATAACGTGGTGGCCGAATAAGCGAAATTCAGGACGCGCTGGCCAAGAGCGCCTGCTCGCTGGCCAGCGCGTCCACACGCTCGTTCTCGACATGACCGGCATGGCCTTTTACCCAATGCCAGCGGATCGTGTGCGGGGCCGATGCCTCCAGCAGGGCACGCCAGAGGTCGTCATTGAGGACCGGCTTTTTCGCCGCCGTCTTCCAGCCGCGCTTGATCCAGCTGTGCACCCAGGTGGTGATCCCGTCGATCACGTACTTGCTGTCGGTAAACAGGTCGACTTCGCACGGCCGTTTCAGCGCGCGCAGCGCCTCGATAACTGCCATCAGTTCCATGCGGTTGTTGGTCGTGTTCTTCTCGCGCCCCGAAATCTCGCGCTCGGTCTCGCCCATGCGCAGCAGCGCGCCCCAGCCGCCGGGGCCGGGATTGCCTTTGCAGGCACCGTCGGTGAAAATCTCGATACGCGTCACGAAAACGCCCCTGCGCCTTCCCGCATGTAGAAATCCAGCCGCCGCTTGAACGCCAGCGGGTCCTTCTTTGTCACGAGCGCGTCGGCAGGGGTGAACAGCCAGTCGTAGGCACGCGTCAGCAGGAAACGAAGCGCCGCGCCCTGCGCCATGACGGGAAGCGCGGCGCGTTCCTCGTCCGAAAGCGGGCGAACCGCCTCGTACCCGCGCAGGATGGCATCGCCCACGGCGCGGTCATGGCGTTTGCCATCATTCGAAAAGCTCCAGGCCGCGTGCGTGACGGCGATGTCGTAGGCCATCGGACCGGTGCAGGCGAAGTAGAAGTCGATCAGGCCCGAAACCCTGTCGCCGACCAGCAGGACGTTGTCGGGGAACAGGTCGGCATGGATCACCGATTGCGGCAATCCGCGCGGCCAGCGGGTGATGACGTCCTCGACCGCGGCGGGCACGACTTCCAGCGCATCGTCGATCTCGCCCCAGCGGCCTTCGCAATCGGCGACGAACCCGCGCCACGCGGCATGGCCCATCGTGTTCTTGCGCTGCGCCGGATAGTCGAGCGCGGCCAGGTGGACACCGGCCAGCGCGCGGCCCACGGCCTCGGCCTGCTGCGGTGACGGGTTGTCGGCGGATACACCGGGCAGAAATTCGATCAGGGCCAAGTGCTTGGTTTCGCCATCGTCGGTCACGAATTCGCGAAAAGGGGCGCCGTCCACGTCGTGGATCGTGCGCGGCACGGGGCATCCGGCGGCGGACAGATGGTCGAGAAGATTGAGGAAGAAGGGCAGTTCCTCAACCTCGGTCCGTTCTTCATAGACGGTCAGGATGAAGCGCGCGCCGCCCCCGTCTTTGCCCGTCGTCTCGATGATCCAGTTGCTGTTCGACACGCCCTCGGCAATGCCCTTGGCGCTGGTCAGCGTGCCGACGTCGAAACGCGCGATCAACGCGTCCATCGCCTCGGCCCCGATGCGGGTATAGACGGCCATGGCGGATCAGTCCTGAAGCTGGCGGGGCAGTTTGAAAGTGATCCTCTCCTGCGCGGTGCGGACCACTTCCTCGGTCAGGGGGCGCAGGCTGGCGAGCCTGTCCACCACTTCGCGCACCAGCACCTCGGGGGCCGAAGCCCCGGCGGTCAGGCCGATCGTGTCGATACCGTCGAGCCATGCCGGATCGATTTCCGAGCCGCGCTGTACCAGCTTTGCAGGGCAGCCCAGGCGTTCGGCGACTTCGACAAGGCGCAGCGAATTGGACGAATTGGGCGCCCCGATGACGAGAAGCAGCTGACACTCGCCCGCGATCGCCTTTACCGCGGCCTGCCGGTTGCTGGTGGCATAGCAGATGTCCTCTGCCTTGGGTGCGACGATGTCGGGGAAACGCTGCGTCAGCGCCTCGATGATTTCGTGGGTGTCGTCGACCGAAAGCGTGGTCTGCGAAAGGTAGGCAAGGCCGGTTCCTTGGGGGATGTCCAGCGTCGCCACGTCCTCCAACGTTTCGACCAGCGTCATGCGGCCTTCGGGGACCTGTCCGAACGTGCCGATCACTTCGGGATGGCCCTTGTGGCCGATGAACAGGATGTGGCGGTCGTGTTCGACCTGGCGTTCGGCCTGGCGGTGGACCTTGCTGACCAGCGGACACGTGGCGTCGAGATAATCGAGACCGCGTTCTTCCGCATCGGCAGGCACCGATTTGGGCACGCCGTGCGCGGAAAACACGACCGGCACGCCGTCGGGCACTTCGTCCAGTTCCTCGACAAAGACCGCGCCCTTGGCCTTCAGCGAATCGACCACGAAACGGTTGTGGACGATTTCGTGGCGCACGTAGACCGGCGGGCCATAGCGATCGAGCGCACGTTCCACGATCTCGATCGCGCGGTCGACCCCGGCGCAAAACCCGCGCGGGGCGGCGATCAGCAGGCGCAGCGGGATGTCGCTTGCGGGCGGAGCCGAATGGCTTGACGGTTGGTTGGGCATCGCGTGTCCCTTTAGCTCCCACCGGGCGGCAAGGTAAAGCGTCGAGGCCAAACAAGCGGCGCGGTAAATGCTGGCGAAAGGTTCGAAGCTTAACGCAAAGGGGGATTGGCGTGGCCAGATTGCCGCAGCGCATTGCCCAACCGGTCTGTGCGGGCTAGGGCTGGCGCGCGATTTGCTTCGAATTTGCACAACGATGGGTTCTTGCCGACGATGACTTTCCGTATTCGCCCCGCCGCCGCGATCACGCTGGCCCTTGCCGCTGCTTCGCTGGGTGCCTGCAAGTCGGAAGGCGACATCGTCGTCAACCAGGGTGTGGGCATCACCGCCGTCCGCTCGCTTTGTCCTGCCGTCGGCGTTCCCGACTATACCGGCGATGTCACCTTGTTCAGCCAGCCGGGTGTGAAGACGCAAGGCGCGCTCGACGTGACGGCGGTCATCACCAACGTTCGCCCCAGCTGCGACGAAAGCGGCGCAAAGGTCTATTCCGAAGCGACGTTCGACGTCCTTGGCACCCGCCGCGATGCAGGCGCCGCGCGCACGGTCGAACTGCCCTACTTCGTCACCGTGCTTCAGGGCGGCACCGCCGTCCAGTCGAAGCGCGTCGGCACCGTCCGCCTGAACTTTGCCGCCGGTGAAACCCGCGCCTCGACCACGGCACGCGCCGGTGCCTATGTCGATGCCGCCGCCGCAACGCTTCCCGCCGAAGTGCGCGAACGCATCACGCGCAAGCGCAAGGCAGGCGACATCGACGCAGCGCTCGACCCGCTGGCCGATCCCGAAGTGAAAGCCGCCGTAGCGCGCGCAACGTTCGAGATGCTGATCGGTTTTCAGCTGACCGAAGACCAGCTGGCCTATAACGCCACTAGGTGATTTTTTAGCCCCTCAAGCGCCGGGCGCCGGGCATCCGCCCGGCTTGGCTTCGCCGCATAAGCGGCGGCGGCCGTTTGGCCTTGCGGGAGTCGCTGGCGCGCCCCGGGTCTTTTCCTGATGCATGGTGCTATTCCGGGCGCGAAGCGACACCGGCAAGCGCGAACGCGCGCCCGAGCTTGTGCGAGGCTAGCCAAGGGGCCGGATGGCCCCGCCGGCGCTTGAGGCTAAACTAATAACCCCCGCCCGGCGCTTGAGGGACTAAACAAAAAAATCCGCCGCTTGAGGCCAAACAAAAACCACCGATCCGCTGCTCTACCGCTCGGACACCCCAAACAAACGATCCCACCTTCCACTCCGCCTCATACTCGGCTAGGCGCGCGGCCATGACCGATACCGTTTTGTCCGAGACCAAGACCATTCACGGCGCAATGACGCGCGCCGTCGACAACGCGCTCGACGCGCTCGTTTCTGCCGGCACGCTGCCGGCCGATCTCAACCGCGCCAACGTCGCGGTCGAACCGCCGCGCGATCCTTCGCATGGCGACCTGGCGACGAACGCCGCGATGGTCCTGGCAAAGCCCGCCAAGACCAATCCCCGCGCCCTGGCAGATGCGCTGGTCGCCGAATTGTCGAAGCATCCTGCGGTGAGCGAGGCGTCGATCGCGGGTCCCGGCTTCATCAACATGCGGCTGGCCGATGGTGCGTGGCGCGACGAACTGGCCGCCATTGCCGATCTTGGCGATGCCTATGGCCGCAGCGCGATGGGCGCGGGGCAGACGGTGAACATCGAATACGTGTCGGCCAATCCCACCGGCCCGATGCACATGGGCCATTGCCGCGGCGCGGTCGTGGGCGATGCGCTGGCGGGCCTGCTGGAATTTGCAGGGTTCGCCGTCGTCAAGGAATACTACGTCAACGACGCGGGCGCGCAGGTCCAGACGCTCGCCCGTTCAGTCCACTTGCGGTATCGAGAGGCTCTGGGCGAGGATATTGGCGAGATCCCGGAAGGGTTCTATCCCGGCGACTACCTGATCCCCATCGGCAAGGCGCTGGCCGAGGAATTCGGCGACAAGTACGCCGCCGCGCCCGAGAGCGAGTGGCTGACCCTGTTCCGCACCCGCGCCGTGGCCGCGATGATGGACATGATCCGCGCCGATCTTGCCATGCTGGGCATCCATCACGACCTGTTCTCGTCGGAGGCTGAGCTTCAGGCCGAGGGCAAGCCCGAGGCGGCAGAGGCTTTCCTGCGCGAGAAGGGCCTTGTCTATGACGGCCTTCTCGAAGCGCCCAAAGGCAAGACACCCGAAGACTGGGAACCGGTGGAACTGCCGCTGTTCCGTTCGACGCAGTTCGGCGACGACCAGGACCGCCCAATCAAGAAGAGCGACGGCAGCTGGACTTATTTCGGCGCCGACCTCGCCTATCACTACCAGAAGGCGCAAGGTGCCGACGCGCTGATCGACATCTGGGGCGCGGACCATGCCGGTACGGTCAAGCGTATCAAGGCCGCCGTCGCCGCCCTGACCGAGGGTGAAGAAGGCGGGGCCAAGCCCTTCGACGTGAAGCTGGTGCAGATGGTGCAACTGCTGCGCAATGGCGAGCCGGCCAAGATGTCGAAGCGTTCGGGCAACTTCGTGACGATCGCCGACATGGTCGAGGAAGTGGGCAAGGACGTCGTGCGTTTCACGATGCTGACCCGCAAGCCCGAGGCGCAGATGGACTTCGACTTCGTGAAAGTCGTCGAGGCGTCGAAGGACAACCCGGTTTTCTACGTGCAATATGCCCATGCGCGCATCTGTTCGACCCTGCAGAAGGGCGCGGATGCCGGCTTTGCGCCGAGCGGTGATCACCTCGACCTGCTGGGCGAGGAAGAAATGGAACTCGTCAAGGTCGCGGCCCAGTTCCCGCGCCAGGTGGAAGCCGCCGCCCGCGCCCGCGAACCGCACCGCATCGCCTTTTTCCTCGGCGATCTGGCCGCTGCGTTCCATTCCTACTGGAACATCGGCAACGACCGTCTCGACAAGCGTTTCGTGGTGGCCGACAATGCCGAGCTTTCCGGCGCACGGCTCTATCTGGCGCAGCGTGTCGGGCAAGTGATCCGCAATGGTCTCGCCATCCTGGGCGTAGAGGCCGCGGAGCAGCTATAAAGGGGTCGCGCACGTGAACAGCCAGGCAGGAGAAGCGGACGGCCGCCTCGCGTTAGAGGAACCGGAAATGCGCCTGCCGTGGCTCGAATCGGCGGACGAGGACGTGGATGAGGGGCTGGACTGGTCCCGCATCGGCAAGTTCGCCGCCGTCGTCGTGCTGTTGATCGCGATGGCCGCGATGGCGATTTTCGTCGCGCGCGAATATTTCAACCGCCCGCCCGAAGGCGACGGTTCCCTGATTGAGGCCCCGAAAACACCCTACAAGGTGCGTCCCACAGATCCGGGCGGCACCAAGGTCGCAGGCACGGGAGATACCTCGTACCAGATCGGCGAAGGCGTCGACAACGAGGCCAGCCTCGCGCAGCCCAAACCCACGCCGACACCCGAACCGTCGCCCACCGCATCGGCCACGCCGACACCGACCGCGACGCCCGAACCGCCGCTCACCGGCGTTGCCGTGCAGGTCGGCGCCTATTCGACCGAGGCCGACGCGCGGAAGGGGTGGGACCTCATCCGTCAACGTTACGAGCCTTTGAAGAACTACGATCGCCGCATCGTGCAGGGCCGTGCCGATATCGGCATCGTCTATCGCCTGCAGGCCGTGGCACCGAACACAGCGGGAGCATTTGCCCTGTGCGACGACATGCGCCGCAACGGCATCGAGTGTCAGGTCAAACGCTGAATTGACCGCTGATCGGCCCAAGTCGGCCTTCAGTCCCTATCGCCGCACCCTGAACCGCCCATCGTTACATTCAGAATAAGTGCGAATCGGGGCATGATGCCGCTCTGCCCCTTGCGCTTGGCGGCGGGTTGGCCAAACCTTGCGAATCTATGACGCCATCGATTTTCGGCATGTCCGGCCTGAGCCTGACCGACGCGGAGCGCGCGTTCTTCCGCGCGAGCGATCCGGCGGGTTACATCCTGTTTGGTCGCAATTGTGAGACACCTGCGCAGATGCGCGCGCTGACCGATGAACTGCGCGCGCTCCACGGGCGGGACGACCTTCTCATCCTGATCGATCAGGAAGGCGGGCGCGTCACCCGCATGAAGCCGCCCGTCTGGCCGAAATATCCGCCGCAGGGCGCGTTCGACCGGCTTTACGACGTGGCCCCGATCTCCGCGATGGAGGCCGTGCGCTGCAATGCCCGCGCGATCGGGCTGGACCTTGCCGAGGCAGGTGTGTCCTCCGATGCGCTGCCGCTGCTCGACGTGCGGCAAGCCGGAGCGCACGACGTTATCGGCGACCGCGCCTATGGCCACGATGCCCCGCGCGTCGCCGCGCTGGGCCGGTCCTGCCTTCAGGGGCTGGCCGATGCGGGCGTGGTCGGCATCGTTAAGCACATGCCCGGCCACGGCCGCGCGCTGTGCGACAGTCACAAGGACTTGCCCACGGTTTCGGCCAGCGAGGAAGAACTGGCTGGCGATCTGGCCCCGTTCGAAATGCTGAAGGACGCGCCCATGGCGATGAGCGCGCATATCGTGTTCGAGGAGTGGGACGCGAACCGCCCCGCGACGCAGTCGCCCACGGTGATCGAGTCGATCATTCGCGGCCGCATCGGGTTTGATGGCCTGCTGATGACCGACGATATCGACATGGAGGCGCTTTCGGGCACGATCCCTGAACGATCTGCCGCCGCGATCGCGGCAGGCTGCGATGTCGTGCTCAACTGCTGGGCGAAGATGGACGACATGGAGGGCATTGCCGAAGTGCTGCCCGAAATGACCGCGAAGGGCCGCGAAAGGCTCGACGCGGCGATGAAGGGCGCAAATGTCGCCTGCTCCTTCGACCGCGCAGAGGAGCGCGAGGCCGCGATGGCCAGGCGGGACGAGCTTCTGGCCGCGGCGGGCGTCACCGCATGACGGGGCCGATCGCGTGATGGCCGGGGGCGGGGACGATGGCGCAAACGGGGCACCGAACGACCTGCCCGACCTGCCGCCCGCGACCCTGCCGTTCGATGAAGAGGCGTGGGAAGCCCGCGTCGAAGATGCGCGCGACGATCCGGCCAAGCTCTATATCGACATCGACGGCTATGAAGGTCCGCTCGACATCCTGCTCGACCTTGCGCGGCGGCAGAAAGTGGACTTGCGCCGCATATCGATCCTCGAACTGGTCGATCAGTATCTCGAATTCATCGACCGCGCGGGTGAGATGAAGCTCGAACTGGCCGCCGACTATCTCGTGATGGCGGCATGGCTGGCCTACCTCAAATCGGCGCTGCTTCTGCCCAAGGACGAGCAGGAGGACCCGAGCCCCGAGGAACTGGCCCTGCGCCTGCAACTGCGCCTGCAACGGCTGGCCGCGATGCGCGAGGCGGCGGCGCGGCTGATGGCGCGCGACCGGCTGGGCCGCGACGTTTTCGCGCGCGGAGAGCCGGAAGGGCTGCGTGTCCTGAAAAAGCGGGCGTGGGAGTGCGAGTGGTTCGACCTTGTCCAGGCTTATGGGCAAGTGAAGGCCCGCACCGCGCCCGTCGTCCACATGGTGCGCGAACGCATGGTCATGACGCTGGAAAGCGCGCTGTCGCGGGTATCCTCGATGCTGGGCGTGGCGATGGACTGGATGGAGCTGAAACAGTTTCTCCCGCCCCACGCCGATCCCAAGCTGAAGAAATCGGCACTGGCCTCCAGCTTCGTCGCCGCGCTGGAGCTGGCCAAGCAGGGCAAGGCCGAACTGGCACAGGAAGAGACGTTCGGCCCGCTGCGGCTGCGGTCGATGAAGCGGGGTGAGGGCGAATGAGCGCGCCCGACGACCTGACCCGCGCGGTCGAAGCCGTGCTGTTCGCGGCGGAAAAGCCGATGACGCGTGACGAGATATCGGAGCATCTGGGCGGCGCGGACGTGCGCGATGCGCTGGCCGAACTGGCCGAACATTACGACGGACGCGGGGTGAACCTCGTGAAGCGCGGCAAGCAATGGCATTTTCAGACCGCGCCCGACATGGCGAACCTGCTACGGCGGGAGCGGGAGGAAGTGCGACGCCTGTCGCGCGCGGCGACCGAGTGTCTTGCCATCATCGCCTATCACGAACCGGTCAGCCGCGCCGAAATCGAATCGATTCGCGGGGTGCAGACCGCCAAGGGCACGCTGGACGTCTTGATGGAGGCGGGCTGGGTCCGTGCCGCCGGCCGCCGCGAAGTGCCGGGCAGGCCGGTGATCTATGCGACCACCGCCGAATTCCTCACCCACTTCGGCCTTGCGAGTCGCCGCGACTTGCCCGGACTTGCCGAATTGCGCGCCGCCGGGCTGCTGGAACCGGTCGAAGACGCGATGGAGCGTGAACTTGACAACCGTGCGACAGAAAACCCTGTCAAAAGCCCGGTTGGCGACGAAGAATCTACGCAAGAAGCGACGAACGACGACCCGCGATCACTGGATATGGGTGACGAAAGCGCCTAGAGAGGCTCCGACCTTCAAGGAGAATCCCAAGTGAACGTTGGCCCCTGGCAACTGATCATCATTGCACTCGTTATCCTCGTGCTTTTCGGGCGCGGCCGGATTTCGGAAATGATGGGTGACTTCGGCAAGGGCATCAAGAGCTTCAAGCAGGGCATGAACGACGAAAGCGGCAAGGACATGGCCAAGGACCTGCGCCTTGAACAGTCCGCCGACACCGCCCCTGCCGCAACCGAGACCACGACCGCAGAGGTCAAGGAAAGCGAAAAGAAGGCCTGATAGCCTCGTCGCGGCGCGCCTTTGCGCCGCACCGGCCGTAAACGCCCATGTTCGATATCGGCGCAACCGAACTCCTGCTCATCATCGTCGTGGCGGTCCTCGTCATCGGCCCCAAGGACATGCCCATGGCCCTGCGGACCGCGGGGCGCTGGATCGGCAAGCTGCGCAAGGTCTCCGGCCATTTCCGCGCAGGGCTCGACGCCATGGTGCGCGAAGCCGAGATGGAGGACATGCAGAAGGAGTGGGATCGCCGCAACGCGGAGATCATGGCCAAGCATCCCGACGCGAGCGCAGAAACCGGCAAACTGACCGATGACGCATCGGCCGAAATGCAACCGATCGCGCCCCAAGCGGAATCAGGCGGCAAGCGCCCGCCCGCCGAAAAGGCCGAGGCCAGGCTCGAACCCCAGGCCAAACCGAAGCCGCTGGTAGAGGACGACGTGCCCGACACCAAACCGGCATCGCCGGGCGCCAGCCTGCCCTTGTTCGACGACATGTCCGACCCGGCGAAGGACTGACCGCGTGGCGTTCAATATTTCCGATCTCGACGATACCGAGGCCCCGCTCCTCGATCACCTGATTGAACTGCGCACGCGCCTGCTTCGCGCGGTGATCGCGCTGATCGTGTGTTTCGCGATCTGCATGCCGCTGGCCGACAGGATATTCGGTTTTCTGGTTCGCCCGCTGACGATGGCCTTTCCCGACGGACAGGGGCGACTGGTCTATACCAAGCTTTACGAAGCGTTCTTCGTGGAGATCAAGGTCGCCATCTTCGCGGCGTTCTTCCTGTCGTTTCCGATCATCGCCAACCAGCTTTGGGCCTTCGTCGCGCCGGGGCTTTACGCGAAAGAGAAGAAGGCGTTTCTGCCATTCCTCTTCGCCTCGCCGATCCTGTTCATCGCGGGCGCGTCGCTGGCCTACTTCATCGTCATGCCGACGGCGTTCAAATGGTTCCTGGGCTTTCAGGGCATGACCGGCGGGTTGCAGCAGGAAGCACTGCCCGCGATGGGTGAATACCTCGGCCTCGTCATGCAGTTTATCCTGGCCTTCGGGATCAGCTTCCAGCTGCCGGTCCTGCTGCTCCTGCTCAACCGGGCAGGCATCGTCAGCCGTCAACAAATGGCGAAGGCGCGGCGATACCTGATCGTGGGGATCTTCGCGGTCGCCGCGATCATCACGCCGCCCGATGTCGTGTCACAGCTGATGCTGGCGGCGCCGCTGATCCTGCTGTTCGAAGGGTCGCTGATCCTGATGTGGTTCAGCGACCGTAAGAAAAAGCCCGAGGCCGATCAGGTCCCCGTCGTCGTCGAGGATTCCTAACGGCCCGACGCCGGGGCCGCGACGTTGCCCTGCGCGGACCAGACCTTGCGCCCGGCGATCCATGTCGACAGGACGCGCCCCTCACGAAGCTGTGCCGGAGAGGCGAGCAGCGGGTCCACCGTCACGAAGACGAAATCGGCCCATTCCCCTTCTGCCAGCGTCCCGAATTTTCCGTCCGCGCCCATCGCGTAGGCCGCGCCCGCGGTATAGGCGGCCAGCGCCTGTTCGCGGCTGATCGCCTCCTGCGGCTGCCAACCGCCGAAGGGCTCGCCATTTGCGTCCTGCCGCGTGATGGCATCGGCCAGCCCCTCGAAGACGTCGGGAACCTCGACCGGTGCGTCCGACCCGAAAGCAAGCCGCGCGCCGCCCGCCAGGATCGAGCGCCATGCATAGGCACCGGCAAGCCGGTCTGGCGAAAGCCGCGCCTCCGCCATCGTGCGGTCCGAAACCTGGTGATGCGGCTGCATCGAGGCGACGACGCCAAGGCTGCCGAAGCGGGGCAGGTCGGCCGGGTTCACCACTTGCGCGTGTTCGATCCGCCAGCGCCGGTCGCCGGGGTAGTTGTCCTTCATCTCTTCGACCGCGTCGAGAACCTCGGCATTGGCGGCGTCGCCGATGGCGTGAACCGCGACCTGGAAATCGTCCATCGCTGCCCGGCTCATCAGGTTGCGCAGCTGCGTGCCCGACAGCCGCTGCAGCCCGGTCTGGTCCGGCGCATCGGCATAGGGCGCGGAAAGCCAGGCCCCGCGCGAACCCAGGGCACCGTCGAGATAGAGTTTGAGGCCCGCTAGCTTCAGGCGGTCACCATAGAGCCATGGCGTTGGGCCGGGGCCTGCGATCGTCACCATGTCGTCGACGCCGTCGGCGTAGGACACGATGCGAAGCTGCATCCGGCCAAGATCGGCCTGTCGCCGCATCGATTGCCAATCGAGCAGGGTCGTACCCATGTCGGCGACAGAGGTAATGCCGCGTTTCAGGAAAATGTCCTGCGCCTGGAGCAGCGCGATATCGCGCTCTTCGGGCAGGGGGGCGGGAAGTTTCGTCTCGACCAGTTGGCGCGCGGCATCGACGAAAACGCCGGTCGGCTTGCCGCCTGCGCCGCGTTCGATGCGGCCGCCGTCGGGCGTCTTCGTCGCGACGGTGATGCCCGCCCGCTCCATCGCAGCGCTATTGGCCCAGCCCGCGTGGTCGTCCGCGCGTATCAGCCAGACCGGACGATCCGGCACGGCTGCATCGATTTCGGCGGCGGTCGGCAAGCGGCCCAGTCCCCAGACGACCTCGTTCCAGCCGCGCCCGATGATCCACGGCTTGTTCGGGTTGCGGCGGGCATAGTCGGCGATGCGGTTCAACGCTTCTGCCATCGTCGCCGCGCCCGAAAGGTCCAGCCCGATGGCGTTGAACCCCACGCGGGAGACATGGACGTGACCGTCTATGAAGCCGGGCAGCAGGACACGCCCTTCGCCATCGACCTGATAGTCTGGGTCCTTCGGCAGCTTCGCGCCGCGGCGATAGAGTTTTTCCACCCGCCCATCGTCATCGATCAGAATCGCGCCGAATCGCTGTACCGAACCATCGGCATCGACGCGGATGCCGTCGACGTTGTCGACCAGCGTGTCGGCATGGGCCGCCGGGGCGGCAATTGCGGCAAACGCGGCTATCCCGGCAAGCGGGGCGGCGGTGTTTAAAGCGAGATGGCGGAATTTCATGGTGCGACCAGTCATGGCGCAGGGCTTAAACGGCATTTCCATCGCGCGCCATATCCGATAGGGGCCGCATCATATGACACAGGACAGCACAGCGACGACGACGGCGGCCGGAACCGGACTGCCGTTCAATGCGGATGACGTTCGGCAGGCGGCAAGGAACATTGCCGGCCAGGTCGTGCGCACGCCCATTCTCCATTCGCAGACGCTGTCGAAGATTACCGGCGCGGACATCTGGCTGAAGTTCGAGAACCAGCAGTTCACCGCCGCCTACAAGGAGCGCGGCGCGCTCAACGCACTGCTGCAGCTTACCGACGAACAGCGGGCCAAGGGCGTCATCGCGGCGTCGGCGGGCAATCACTCGCAGGGGCTCAGCTATCACGGCACGCGCCTTGGCGTGCCCGTCACCATCGTCATGCCGCGCACCACTCCGACAGTTAAGGTCATGCAGACCGAGAGCGTGGGCGGCAAAGTCGTGCAGGAAGGCGAGACTTTCGACGAGGCCTATGCCCATGCTCGCAAGCTGGAAAAGGAACTGGGCCTGACGTTCGTGCACCCGTTCGACGATCCGGTCGTCGCTTCGGGGCAGGGGACCGTGGGTCTCGAAATGCTCGACGACGTGCCCGAACTCGACACGCTGGTCGTACCGATCGGCGGAGGCGGGCTGATTTCCGGGATCGCCACGATCGCCAAGTCGATCAAACCCGATATCGAGATCGTCGGTGTCCAGGCCAAGCTTTTCCCCTCGATGTTCTCGCGCATCAAGGGCGGCGACCTGCCGTGCGGCGGCGACACGCTGGCCGAAGGCATCGCGGTCAAGGCGCCGGGTGAAATCACGTCGCAGGTCATCAGGGAACTGGTCGACGACATCCTGCTGGTGGACGAAGCGGCACTGGAAAACGCGGTTTCGCTGCTTTTGCAGATCGAGAAGACCGTGGTCGAGGGTGCGGGTGCGGCTGGACTTGCCGCGGTGTTGAGCCATCGCGAACGGTTCAAGGGGCGCAAGATCGGCCTGGTCCTGTGCGGCGGCAATATCGACACGCGCCTTCTGGCCAACGTGCTGCTGCGCGATCTTGCCCGTTCGGGCAGGCTGGCCCGGCTTCAGATCACGTTGCAGGATCGTCCCGGCGCGCTGTTCAAGGTGATGCACGCCTTTGATCAGCACAATGTGAACATCATCGAGATCTATCACCAGCGCATCTTCACGACGCTCCCGGCAAAAGGTCTGATCACCGATATCGAGTGTGAGGCCCGCGACCGCGCGCAGATCGAGGCATTGATCGCGTCGCTGACCAGCCAGGGTTATACCGTTCGCGAAGCGGAACTCGCCTAGGCCAAGACATGTTTAGCCGCCGTGGAGGCAGTTTGGTCGGGAACGGATTGATCCGTTTTGTGTCAAATGCCTTCATCGTGGTTAATGGTCTTTAACACTTTCGCCTTGTGAGGCATAAGGATGGCACGCGCTTGGCGGCAGCTTTCCTGGTTCGCCCACCAGCGCATGCGGCAGGATGGCCGGCCCAGTGCCCCGGGTCGGCCCCTCCCTCCCGAAGGACAGAAGGTAACAAGGTAGCTTCGTGACCGCCCCCGTTCGTTTCCCCCGCTTCTACGTGACCGCGCCCGCGCCGTGTCCGTACCTGCCGGGACGACAGGAGCGGAAGGTCTTTACAGAGCTTGGCGGCCCCGATGCCGACGCTCTCAACGATGCCCTTGGCCGAATCGGTTTCCGTCGCAGCCAGACTGTCGCCTATCGCCCGTCGTGCGCGGGTTGCACCGCCTGCGTATCGGTGCGCGTCGTGGCGAGCGAGTTCAAGGCTTCGAAGTCGCAGGCCCGCACGCTGAAGGCCAATTCGGACCTCGTCGCAACGGCCTGTCGGCCCTGGTCGACGGTGGAGCAGTACGAACTGCTGCAAAAGTACCTCGCCTCCCGCCATCCGGGCGGCGGGATGTCCGCGATGGACGAGATGGACTATGCCGACATGGTCGAGCAGACGCCCGTCACCAGCTATATCGTCGAGTATCGCGAACCCTCCGATGGCGACAAGCCGGGTCGGCTTGTCGGAGCATGCTTGACGGACCGACAGAACGATGGTCTTTCAATGATCTATTCGTTTTACGATCCGCAGCACGAGAACCGGTCAGGGCTTGGCAACTACATCATCCTCGACCACATCAGGCGCTCCGCCGCGGCGGGGCTCGCCTACGTGTATCTCGGATACTGGATCGAGGGATCTTCCCGGATGCAGTACAAGATCCGGTTCCGGCCGCTCGAACGGCTCGGCGCCGACGGGTGGGAGCGTTTCGACGCCGACAGGCAAAGCTCGCTCATCGCCGGCGTCTTCGCCAGTCCGGGCGAAAGCCGTGACGGCGACGGCTTGTCCAAGGACGGCATTGTCGATCAACGGTCGCTTTCACATCCCGACACCGTTTCGCAAGACTGAGTTTTCCATCACGCGTATGTCGCGCACCGCCCTTGTCGGCGGCGCGATGGCGCTTGTCCTTTGCTCGATCTCGATTCAGCCCGCCGCGGCGCAATCCGCCGATGCGGAGCTTGAGGACCTGATCCCCGATTCGGCGGTTGCCGATCCGGAGGGCTGGGCGATGGACACGCAGGCCGCCCGGTTGCCGGAAGACAGCGGCCCCGATCCGGAAACGCCGCTGGACGGGGAGGGCGAGTTCACGCTGGCCTGGCCCGACGACGATTTCGACTTTTCGTTCGAGCCTTTGGAAACAGATCCCGAACTGGCCGAAACCCTCTCCCGCCGCGCGCCTCGCCCGGCCGCTGACATCGCTTTGCCGGAAATGGCAGACGAGGAAAGCGAGGAAGAGGTCCAGCGGGTCAGCAACGAGGTGTCGAAACGCATCACGCTGCGCTACCCGTCCGACTTTGCCGGGTTCGACAAGATCGACGAGTTCGAACAGCGATTCAAGGACCTGTCCGACATCATCCAGCTGGCCGACGGGGACGACAATCTGGCCCAGCTGGCCAACCGTGCGCGGGCGGACCAGGAACTGCTGGAAACGCTGCTGTCGGTCTATGGCTACTACGATGGCGACGTCACGCAGCGCGTGCGCACCCCGAACGAGGGGGAAGGCAGCGGCGAGAACGGCACGATCCGCGCCAGCGACGCGCGCTTCACGTTCAACATCGATCCCGGCCCGCGATATAAATTCGGTGCGATCGACCTTGGCGAACTGTCCTCGGTGGGAGAGGACTACGAAACGCTGCGCTCTGCGTTCGAGATCGAGACAGGCGACTTCATCAACGAAGACACGATCGTCTTCGAACGCATCGACCTCGATGTCGCACTTGGCGAAAACGGCTATGCCTTTGCCGAAGTGGGCGCACCCGAACTGACCATCGACCACGCGCGGGACGAAGGCGATCTTGCCCTGCCGGTCACGCCGGGCGGCAAGTATGTGTTCGGCTCGGTCGTCAGCGAGCTTCCGAAATTCCTGTCGGGCAGGCACCTTGGTGAAATCTCGCGCTTCGATGCGGGGGACATCTACAAGGAAAGCGACGTCGAAGACCTGCGCCGCGCGATCCTAGCCACCGGCCTTGTCTCCACCCTTTCGATCGAGCCGCGCGAGGTTGAACCGCCCGCGAATGGCGAGCCGGGCGTCGTCGACCTCAACGTCGACATGACCAAGGCGCCGCTGCGCACGATCGCCGGTTCGCTGGGCTATGCCACCACCGACGGGTTCCGCGCCGAGGCAAGCTGGGAACACCGCAACTTCTTCCCGCCCGAAGGCATGCTGCGCGTTCGCGCCATCGCAGGGACGCAGGAACAGCTGCTGGGCGCGACGGTGCGCCGCAACAACTGGCACGGGCGCGACAAGGTCATCTCGCTCGATGTCTTTGCCAACACGATCGATCGCGATGCCTATGAAGCGCGGACCGTGTCGGCCGTCGCGAAGTATGAGCGGCTTTCGACGCTGATCTTCCAGAAGGAACTGTCCTACTCGATCGGGCTGGAACTGGTCGCGACGCAGGAACGCGAAGGCACGCTGGATGGGGAAGTCGGCCCGCGCGAAACCTATTTCGTCGCGGCGCTGCCGGCCCGCGTCACCCTGGATCAGAGCGACGACCTGCTGGACCCGACCAACGGCTGGCGGCTCGAAGGCTGGGTCTCGCCCGAAGTGTCGCGCAACAACGGCACGCAGTCGTTCTATGGCCGCAGCTATGTCGAAGGGCGCTATTACCAGCCGTTCGGCGATTCGGTCGTGCTGGCCGCACGCGCCAAGCTGGGCACGATCCAGGGCACCAGCCTTGCCAACATCGCACCTTCGCGCAGGCTCTATGCCGGCGGCGGCGGTTCGGTGCGCGGCTATGGATACCAGGATATCGGGCCCAAGGACGACCTTGGCGAGCCCACCGGTGGCCGTTCGCTGGCCGAGCTTTCGATGGAGGCGCGTGTCAGGACCGGGTTCATGGACGGCGCGCTGTCGGTGGTGCCGTTCATCGATGCCGGGGCGGTCGACACGACCACGACGCCGCGCCTGCGCGATCTGCAGTTCGGGGCCGGTGTCGGCATCCGTTACCACACCAACTTCGGCCCGCTGCGCGTCGACCTGGCCACGCCGATCAACCGGCGTCCGGGTGACAGCCGCATCGCGGTCTATGTTGCACTGGGTCAGGCGTTCTGATGGCGGACGACACCGAATTGACCCCGCCGGAACAGGCGCCCGACCACGAGGGCGAAGGCACGCCCGCAAAGCCGAAGCGCGACTGGGGCAAATACTGGCGCAGGCGAATCGCCGGCGCGATCATCGGGCTTGTCCTGCTGCTGGGCGCAGGTGCGCTGCTGCTCGACAGTTCGATCGGGCATCGCTTCATCACCAACAGCCTGTCGTCCTATGCCCCGGCATCGGGCCTGCGGGTCAAGGTGGGCCGGATCGAGGGTTCGGTCCTTTCGCAGGCGACCCTGCATGACGTGCGGCTCTACGATCTTGAGGGCGAGTTCCTCTCGATCCCCGAAGTCGAACTCGACTGGCGACCGTTCGAATGGTTCACCAGCGGGCTGGACGTGCGCAAGCTGATCGCGCGGCGCGGGACGTTGAGCCGTCTGCCGCAACTGAAACCCGGCGATCCCGACGCTCCGCTCCTCCCCAATTTCCCGATCCGCATCGACAGGCTGGAACTGGACCGCCTCTACGTCGATGAAGCCGTCGCCGGGATAGGCCGCTATGTCGACCTGCGGGCCAGCGCCGATATCGCGAGGGGCAGGGCCAAGATCAACCTGCTCAGCAACCTTGGCGACGAGGATGAGCTTTCCCTGCGTCTCGACGCGTCCGAAAAGAAGAACAAGCTGGACCTGACCGCACGCTACAACGCGCCGGTCGGCGGGTTCCTTGCCGGGTTGGTCGGGGCCGAAGAGGACGTCGACGCCATTGTCTTCGGCGACGGGACATGGACCGACTGGGACGGCAAGCTCCACATCCGCCAAGGCGGGGAGACTTTCGCCGCGCTCAAGCTGGGCAAACAAGGCGATGTTTATTCGGCCCTCGGCCAGATCGTCCCTGACGGTTACCTGACCGGAATTCCGGCTCGCGCAGTGGGCGAAAAGCTCTTGGTCAGGCTGGCTACCACGTTCGACGCCAGCGTCTTCGACGGCGAAGCGATCTTCGTCGGGCAGGGCGGCTGGGTTCAGGCGGACGGCACCGTCGACCTTGCCGACAAACTGTTCGACGAAATGGCGGTTCAGGCGCGGGTCAAGGACCCGATGCTGCTGGGCATGCGGACTGAAGGATTGCGCGCCTTCCTCGATCTCGACGGGGCGTTCGACGATCTCGAAATCGGCTACCGCGTGCGGTCGGCCCGTATCGCGGCGGGTGAGACGCAAGTGGCGGGCCTGCTCGCCAGCGGTGATGCGACGTGGGACGGCAAGACGCTGACCCTGCCCCTCAATGCCCGTGCGGACCGGATCGCAACGGGTGTCGCGCTGCTTGATCCAAGGCTGGAAGGCGCGGCGCTCACGGGCACGATCACTTACGAGAACGGCCGCGTCGCTGCCGACGAACTCGATTTCGATGCGCCGGGTGTCGATGCGAAGATGACCCTGCTCGGCAATACGAATGCCGGGCGCTACACGCTGGCAGGACCCATCGCGATGCAGGGCGTGCAGCTTGAAGGCATGGGCCGCGCCAACGTGCTGGCGGACCTGCGTGCCGTGATCGGTGGGCCACAGGGCTGGTCGGTGACGGCGGACCTCGACGGCAAGCTGACGAACGTCACCAATGCGACACTGGCCAACCTTGCCGGCCCCGCAATCGCAGTGCGCGCGAATGTCAGCGCGGCGGGCAATGCCCCGGTGCTGGTGCGCTCGGCGCGCGTGTCCTCGACGAACCTGACGCTCAATGTTTCCGGCCGCCGCGCAGTCAACGGCACCGTGACCCTGTCGGGTAGCGGACGTCAGGCAAGCTATGGCGAATTCACGGTCGACAGCACGATCGACGGCGAAGGCCCGCATGCCGTGCTGGTCTTTGCAGAGCCGGTGCCCGCCGCTGGCCTGCGCGATGTGCGCGTGGCGATCGACCCGACCGACGACGGCTTCGAGATCGATACCGAAGGGCAGTCGATGCTCGGCCCGTTCGACGGCACGGCCTTTGTCGTCATTCCGGCCGATGGGCCGACCCGGATCGACATCGACCGCCTTACCGTGACAAATACCGACGTGACCGGATCGCTCGTTCTGGGCGAAGGCGGCGCGACCGGTGACCTCGCGATGACCGGCGGCGGCGTCGACGGCACGATCAGCCTTGCACCGAACGCCGAAGGGCAGGGCGTCAACGCGGACGTTATCCTGCGCAACGCCCGTTTCGAGGGCGACCCGGCGATCACCGTTCGGTCGGCCCACCTTGTCGCCAGCGGCACGCTTGGCGATGCGACGACGATCAAGGCGGGTCTCAATGCGCAGGGCATTTCGCGCGGCAACCTGTTCATCGGCAGGCTCGCGGCAGAGGGCGAGATGCGCGACGGGGTGGGCAGCTTCAACGCGCGCCTTGCCGGTCGCCGTATGCAGCGGTTCAACTTGCGCGTGGTCGGTGACGTCTCGCCCGAACGCATCTCTTTCGGCGCGCGTGGGCGCTATGCGGGCGACCGCATCACCATGCCGCGCCGCGCCGTGCTGACCAAACAGGACGGCGGCTGGGCGCTGCAACGCACGCAGTTGAACTTTGCAGGCGGCGGCATCCTTGCCGAAGGGCAATTTGGCGATGCGACCGCGATGACCGTGAAGATCGCGGACCTGCCGCTGGACATCGCGGATCTTTTCGTGCCCGATCTCGGCCTTGGCGGAACGGTGTCCGGCGTGGTCGAATTCGAAGACGCACCGGGGCGGCTCGCGACCGGCAATGCCCGGCTCAAATTCGATGAACTGACGCGTTCGGGCCTCGTCCTGACTTCGCGCCCGATCGATATCCTGGTCGCTGCCGACCTCAGCGCGACGGACCTGCAGACCCGCGCCCTGTTCCGGCAGGACGGTAACAGCAGCGGTAGGCTTCAGGCCCGCATCTCTTCCCTGCCGTCCAGCGGCGCGCTGATCGAACGGCTGCGCGCGGGGCGTCTGTTCGGTCAGATGCGCTACGCCGGACCGGCCGATTCGCTGTGGCGACTGGCCGCAATCGAAGTGTTCGACCTGACCGGCCCGGTCGAGGTTGCCGGCGACGTGCGCGGCACGCTCGACAACCCGGTCGTACGCGGCACGCTGCGCGCAGAGGACATGCGGCTTCAGTCCACGCTGACCGGCACCGACATCACCGGCATTTCGGCGCGCGGCAGCTTCGACGGCTCTATCCTTCGCCTGTCGCGCTTTGCCGGAACGGCATCGAACGGCGGTGCGGTAAGCGGCAGCGGTTCGATCGACATGTCGGACATCGCCACCACCGGCGTCGGCATCGACATTCGGGTCGCCGCGCGGGAAGCGCGCCTGCTGAACCGGGACGACATGGCGGCCACGGTCACCGGCCCGCTGCGCATCGTGGCAAACAACAATCGCGGTACTATCGCCGGGCGCCTCGACGTGATCAGCGGTAGCTGGACGCTCAACAACGCCTCTGCCGAAGCAACGCTTCCCAATGTCGCCAAGCGGGAGATCAACACCCCGCCCGATCGTGAACAACGTATGGCGGCTTCTGCCCCATGGCGGTATCTCATCGACGTGCAGGCGAACAATCGCTTCGTGGTCAAAGGCATGGGCCTCGACAGCGAGTGGTCCGCCGACGTGAAATTGCGCGGAACGACGGACCAGCCGCGCATCCTGGGCGAAGCGAACCTGGTCCGCGGCGGCTATCAGTTCGCGGGCAAGCGGTTCGAATTGACTCGCGGGCGCATCCGGTTTTCGGGCGAAAGCCCGCCCGCGCCGCGGCTCGACGTCGTGGCCCAGGCCGATATCGAGGATATAAACGCCACGATCTCGATCACGGGAACGGCGCTGGCACCGCAGATCGCGTTCAGCTCGATCCCCGCCCTGCCTGAAGAAGAAGTGCTTTCGCGCCTGTTGTTCGGCGATTCCATCTCGAACATTTCCGCGCCCGAGGCCTTGCAGCTTGGTGCTGCTCTCGCTTCGCTTCAGGGCGGCGGTGGTGGCGGGCTGGACCCGATCAACAAGCTGCGCAGCGCCATCGGGCTTGATCGTCTTCGCGTTGTCGGCGCGGACGAAGCGCTCGGCCGCGGGACCAGCGTTGCCGTCGGCGAATACCTTGGCCGCGATCTCTACGTCGAACTCGTCACCGACGGTGCGGGATACAGTGCGACCGAACTGGAATATCGCATCACGGCGTGGCTCTCGCTGCTCGCCACGGTTTCCTCGATCGGCGGCAACGGGGTCGAGGCGGAGATTTCCAAGGACTATTGAGGCAGAGGCGCATACGAAAACGCCGGCCCCGCAAGGGAACGGCGTTTTCGTCTCGCTGTGTGTCGCGTCAGATCTTGCGCAGCAGCTTGTCGATCGGGATAGCCGAACCATTGCTGGTCATCAGGGCATCTCCTGCGAAATGCGCCTCGCTGCCATCGGACGAGGTGACGGTGATCGAACCATCTTCGCCGCGCGTGAAAGTGACCGTGGTATCGCCCATCGTGGTCATTTCAACCGGGCCGCCATTGGCCTCGATCGCGTTATCGATGTCGTTGCCCGACATCGCACCCGGCAGGATATGGTCACGCAGGACTTCGGCCAGAAGCGCGCGGTTTTCCGGGGCATTCAGCTCAAGCGAGGACGCAGCCTCGAAAGCAGCATCGTCGGGAGCCAGAAGCGTGTAATTCGCCGTGCCGTCGAACACTTGCGCCAGGCCGCTTTCGTTGAGAGCGGTGCTCGCCATCGACAGCGAGTCGGCGCTGGCGAGCTGGCTGGCCAGCGTATCGTTGCTTACCGTCTCGCCGGTTGCGGCCTCCTCGCTGCCCGAACAGGCGGCGAGCGGAAGCGCGAAGGCGAGCGAGGCAGCAATCATCAGGCTGCCCTTGCGTTTGAAAGTCGTCATGCTCGCTCTCCTCAGATCAGCAGTTCGATTGCGGCGGAGACGAGCCGTGTCGTCGGATCGATCTCGTAGACGTAGCCGTCGCTGTAACGATACATCGAGTTCGGCCCGTCGACGTAGCGGTCACGATAGCCATAAGGCACGTTATAGACGCCGTAGCCCGAGGGCATCGGCTGACCGACGGTGAAAGTGTCCCCCGTCAACAGCGCCGCGACCGAAGTGATCGCCATCGTTTCGGGATCGACGCGGTAGAGCGCATTATCGGCATAGCGATAGCTGTCCCGCTGGCCGAGGCCGTAGTAGCTTTCGTAGTACGATGGCACCGGCTGGTAATCGAACCACGACGGCCAGACATTCCCGCTCGACAAAGCGCCGCCCAGAAGCGGGTAGTAGCCGAGAATCGCACCGGCATCGGACAGGCGGACAAGGTTGTTGTCGTAATAGCGATAGCGCCCGTCGCCGAGGCCGGGCAGGCCCCACCAGTTCGCACGGTCGTAATCGTAATGGTCCCGCTTCACGAGACCCGGCGGGTTGCAGCCGTTGTTCTTCTTGGCAAGGCCCGGGGGGCAGCCGTCGATTAGGCCGTAATCGCGCGCAAGACTGTCGCGGTAGGAATAACGAATGACTTCGTAGCCATCGTTGCCATTTCCGTTGCCGCGATTGGCAATTCGGACGTTGCCGTTATTCCCATTGCCGTTTCCACGAACGACGGCGTTTCGGTTGGCATTGCCGTTGCCGTTACCATTACCGGTCATCCGCTCATTGCCGTTCCCGCGATTGCCGTTGTCCGCTTTCGCATTCGCATTGCCGTTACCGCGTGCGGCCATGTTCGGCGCATTGCCGTTACCGTTGCCATTACCACGGTTGGCGCTGGCTTGCGCCTTGCCGCCACCCTGGTTTCCATTGCCGCGGTCCGCCTTGGCATTGCCATGACCGTTACCGCCGCCCTTGTGTCCGGCAGCCGCGGCATTTCCGCCGCCCTTGCCGTTTCCGTTGCCGCCGCCATTGCCGTTACCGGGCTGGGCATAGGCCCCGCTGGCTGCGAGTGCGATGGCAGCAACACCCATCACGATATTTCGCATGTCAAAACTCCTTTGCCCCTCAACGAGCACGGGGCTGCACCGTTCCTTGCGTGCGTCAGACGGTGCCCCGCATAGGGACAGGAAGAGGGCAGATAGCGGCGGGCAGAGCAGCCCGAACGCGCCGTTTCGGTAGCGTTCAGTAAAGTTCGGAGGTCAGGTCGAAGGTCTTGATCCCGCCGACCCCGCGATCACGCCCGGTCCAGCGAAGATCGTGCAGCGAGTGGTGCGCGTCGCGGTGGCCGGTTTGCCAATGTTCGTCGATCGTGTAGCGCGAGAACTCGTAGTCCTTCGAATGGCTGTCGCTCATGTCGCTGCGGTTGATGAGGTGCATGACCGAAACGCCGCCATGCGACGGCAGCTGCGCCAGGAGCTGCGCATCGGGATCGGCGCACAGTTCGGGCGGCATCTTCGCCATCAGCCGGCGCGCCGCATCGCGCAAGTCTTCGAGGTGCTTGTTGAGATCGGTGTTGAGACGCGTCCTGCTGGAAAAGCGGATGTCCTTCTCACGCTGAAGCGCATCGGGCATCGTTACCGGCATGCGCCCACGCGCGCTGAACAGGTCGACCTGAAAGATGGTGAGCCCGCCGCACGGAGTGGTGTCGAGGACGTATTGCAGCGGCGTGTTCGATACGATGCCGCCGTCCCAATAGGGCTCTCCGTCGATGAAAACCGGCGGAAAACCGGGCGGCAGCGCACCGCTGGCCATGATGTGTTCGGGCCCGATCGTGCGTTCTCGGTTGTCGAAATAGACGAAGTTGCCGGTCAGCACGTTAACCGCCCCGACGCTGAGCCGCAGGCCTTCAGGATCGTTGATCAGGTCGAAATCAACGAGGTCCAGCAGCGTCTTCTTGAGCGGCGCGGTATCGTAGTAGCTGAGCGATTGCGGCTCGTCCGGCCAGAACACGCCGGGCGGGATCAGGCGCGGGTGGAAGAAACCGGGAATACCCATGGTGGCGACCACGGCGGCCGAAAACTCGTTGAACCATCGGCGTGGTTCGCCATCCCTGCTGGGGGAGGGGACGGTGACCCGCGACGAGGCCTGATCCCAGAAGGCGCGCAGGCGTTCAACACGGCGTTCGGGCGGGTTGCCCGCGATGATCGCCGAATTGATCGCACCGATGGAGATGCCCGCGACCCAGTCCGGATCGGTGCCGCATTCGGCCAGCGCCTCGTAGACGCCTGCCTGGTAGGAGCCCAGCGCGCCGCCGCCCTGCAGTACGAGGACGGTCTCTTCGGCGATGGGTTCAACCTTTGCCATACCGGCAATATGGCGCGTTCATGCTGCAATGCAACAAGGCTCTGGCATGCGCCATGAAGAAAGGGCGCCCGGTTTCCCGGACGCCCTCTCGTTTCGTCTGATCGTGGGGGATCAGGCCGAGTAGTACATGTCGTATTCGACCGGGCTCGGCGTCTGTTCGAAGCGGTAAACCTCTTCCCACTTCAGTTCCATGTAGGCGTCGATCTGGTCCTTGGTGAACACGCCGCCTTCGAGAAGGAAGTCGTGGTCCGCGGCCAGCGATTCGAGCGCTTCACGCAGCGAGCCGCAGACGGTGGGAACTTCGGCGAGCTCTTCCGGCGGAAGGTCGTAGAGGTTCTTGTCCATCGCGTCGCCGGGGTGGATCTTGTTCTTGATCCCGTCGATACCCGCCATGAGCAGGGCAGCCGAAGCGAGGTAGGGGTTCGCCAGCGGATCGGGGAAGCGGAATTCGACGCGCTTCGCCTTTTCGCCTGCACCGTACGGAATACGGCACGAAGCCGAACGGTTGCGGGCTGAGTAGGCCAGCAGAACCGGAGCTTCGAAGCCCGGGACGAGACGCTTGTAGCTGTTCGTCGTCGGGTTCGAGAAGGCGTTGACGGCCTTCGCGTGCTTGATGACGCCGCCGATGTAGTAGAGGCAGGTGTCCGACAGGCCGGCATAGCCGTTACCAGCGAACGTGTTCTTGCCGTCGTTCCAGATCGACATGTGCGTGTGCATGCCCGAACCGTTGTCCATGCGGATCGGCTTCGGCATGAAGGTCGCGGTCTTGCCATAGGCCTGGGCGACCATCTGCACGACGTACTTGTAGATCTGCACGCGGTCGGCCGTGGTGGTCAGCGTGCCGAAGGTGATGCCGAGTTCGTGCTGGGCAGCGGCCACTTCGTGGTGGTGCTTGTCCATCGGCAGGCCCATTTCGACCAGCGTCGAGACCATTTCGCCGCGGATGTCCATGCAGCTGTCGACCGGCGGGACGGGGAAGTAGCCGCCCTTGGCGCGCGGACGGTGACCGAGGTTGCCGCCTTCGTAGTCCTTGCCGGTGTTGCCGGGCAGTTCGATGTCGTCGATCTTGAAGCCCGAGCCTTCGTAGCCGTCGTAGAACTTCACGTCGTCGAACATGAAGAATTCCGGTTCGGGGCCGACGTAGACGGTGTCGCCCAGGCCGGTCGACTTCAGGAATTCTTCGGCACGCTTCGCGGTCGAACGCGGATCGCGCGAGTAGAGTTCACCGGTCGAGGGTTCGACGATGTCGCAGAACAGGACCATCATCGGCGTTGCCGAGAACGGATCGATGTAGGCGGCATCAAGGTCGGGCTTGAGGATCATGTCCGATTCGTTGATGGCCTTCCAGCCTTCGATCGACGAACCGTCGAACATCAGGCCCTGCTCCAGCTCGTCCTCGCCCAGCGGCTCGGCCAGCATCTGGAGGTGCTGCCACTTGCCCTTGGGGTCGGTAAAGCGGAGATCGACCCATTCGATCTCTTCGTCCTTGATCCTTTTGAGGATGTCCTTTGCAGAGGCCATTTTCATCCCTTTCGATAGATTTTTCCCGGTTTCAGCACCGGGGGATGGCACGATACGGATCGGGCCCTGTCAGGCCCGTGGGTTGTCTCAGACCGCGTCGGCGTCGCGTTCGCCGGTGCGGATGCGGATTGCGGTCTCGATCGGGGAGACGAAGATCTTGCCGTCGCCGATACGGCCGGTCTGGGCCGCGCCTGCGATGGCTTCGATCACGCGTTCGGCCATGTCGGTCGTGACGATGACTTCCAGTTTCACCTTGGGAAGGAAGTCGACGACATATTCCGCGCCGCGGTAGAGTTCGGTGTGGCCCTTCTGTCGGCCAAAGCCTTTCGCTTCGGTCACGGTGATGCCGGTAACGCCCACTTCGTGCAGCGCTTCCTTCACCTCGTCGAGCTTGAACGGCTTGATGATCGCTTCGATCTTTTTCACGTCAGTACTTCTTACGCCCCCGCGCTTCGATCCGTGTGCATGGCGCGACCGGTATTATCCATGTCGTCCGGTACGCCGGTGGTCGTTCCCGCCAGAACGAAGCGGCGCAGCCATGCACCAGCCATCGTTAAACAAGAATCGTGCCACCTCTCTAATGCGCGGCAACGTAGGCGATGGAAAAGGGGCGCGAAAGGGGTATTGCGGCAATTGCGAAGGTTTTTGCTGCGCGTTTTGCCGCTTGTGCGAAACGATCCGTCAGCGAAGTTCGTCAAACCGGCAATTTCGTGCCCAAAATTGAGGCTTTGCCCAAAAAACGGGCAGCGATCAGCGGTCCAGACGCAGCCCTGTCGCGGCCGGCAGGCCAGCCATGACGTTGAGGTTCTGAAGCGCCGCGCCGCTGGCCCCCTTGCCCAGGTTGTCGAGCACGGCGACGAGGCGCGCCTGCTCACCCTGCTTGCCGCCGAAGACGTGGAGGTCGAGCCCGTCCCACGGCTGTGCATCCATGGCGAGGGTGATTTCCGTCATCTCCGCTGTTTCCGGCTTTACCGAAACGATCGCGCTACCTTCATAGAAACTGGCAAGCGCATCGCGCAGGTCATCAGGCGTCGAGCCGAGGAAGGCCGAGGCGGGAAGCGCGACTTCGACGATCATGCCGCGGAACGTGGGGACGACCGCAGGCGAGAACAGGGGCGGGCGGACCAGCCCAGCGTGGGCCGCCATTTCGGGCAAGTGCTTGTGCCCGCCGTGCAGCGCATAGCCGAGGAAGGCCGGGGCCGGTTCGCCGCTTTCAAACCGCCCGATCATCGCCTTACCGCCGCCCGAATAGCCGGAGACGGCGTGGCAGCCATAGGGCCAGTCGGCAGGGATAAGCCCCGCGCGCACGAGCGGGGCGACAAGCGCGATGAAACCGGTGGGATAGCATCCCGGATTGGAAACCAGCCGCGCGCCATGAACGGCATCCGTGCCGACGATTTCGGGGAAGCCGTACGTCCAGCCTTCGGCAACCCGGTGTGCGGTCGATGCATCGATTACGCGCGTGCTGTCCCCGCGCAGCATCGCGACCGAGGCGCGGGCTGCATCGTCGGGCAGGCACAGGATCGCGAAGTCCGCCGCGTTCAGCGCGTCGGCGCGCGCGCCGTCATCCTTACGCAAGTCGTCGGGCAGGGTGACGACGGCGAAATCGTCGCGGCTTTCCAGACGTTCGGCAATTTCCAGTCCGGTCGTACCGGCGGCGCCGTCGATGAAAACGCTGGCACCCATCGCCTCAGTCCGCCGTCAGCTGGTCGAGCGCGACGTAGCCCACCGCGCCGTCGCCATCGGCAACGCCCCAGGCCCATCCGCCCGCCATGTCCAGCACGTCGAAGGCGCTGCCTTCGGAAAGTTCGCCCAGCACTTCGGCATCGTCGCGCGCCGCCGACAGCAGCACGCAAGTGGCCGCCAGCCTGTGCGGCATCGGCACCGCGTAGTGCGGCACGAAGACTTCACCGGCCAGCCGGATATGCGCCAGATCGCCGCGCACGGGCAGAACCGCGTCGCGCGCATGGCGTGACGGTCCGGCGAGGGCGAAGCTCTGTGACGCGGGGCTATTGGTGGACTGGCTGGACAATGGTCTTGTATTTCTGGTTTGGAACGAACCGCGGCGCTTAAACCGCGTGACCGGGAAGGGCAACCCGGCAGATGGTCGCAGAGGAAGCTTAAAGGGCGATTGAGAGACGATGGAGCGCAATTACGACCGCGATGCGGACCGCCGGGCGATAGAAGCGCACGCAGGCCTTTCGCGTATCGCCCTCATCGCGGCGAGCCACTTGCGGATCACTGGTCGCCCGCTCGTGCCCGAAGGCGGCGACTTTGCCCACGCGTTATGGCACTTGCCCGCCGTGGTGCTGGCGCACGGGACCGAGGATGACCCGCTGTTCTTCTATGCCAATCGCGCGGCTCTGGACCTGTTTGCCCTGACGGGAGAACAGGTCCTGGCCATGCCATCGCGCCTTTCGGCGGAAATGCCGCTGCGCGAAGAGCGTGAGGCGTTGCTGGCGCGGGTCCGCGCACAAGGTTTTATCGACGATTACGCGGGCATTCGCATCGCATCGGATGGACGCCGTTTCCGGATCAAGGCGGCAACGGTCTGGAACCTCGTCGATCCCGATGGCGTGAACCGCGGACAGGCCGCGACGTTCGAGAGCTGGCAGGACCTTCAGGCAAGGCCCCACCTGCGCGACGAATAGAAGGGCCAGCCGGCCTGAGCAGTCTTAGTCCCGGTATCTTTTCTTCAGCATGTGCCATGCCGCGCGCAGGCCCAGCGCCGCGCCGCCCTTGGGACGGCCCGGTTTTGCTGCAGGACGCCATGCGAACGTGTCGAAATGCGCCCATTCGATCCCGTCGCCGACGAATCGGTCGAGGAACAGGGCGGCCGTCGTCGCGCCGGCGAAACCGCCGCTGGCCGAATTGACCATGTCGGCGATGTCGCTTTTCAGCATGTCGCGATAGCCGTCGTGCAGCGGCAGGCGCCAGCAGGCATCGTCATGGGCAAGCCCCGCGTCCATCAGGTCCTGTGCCGTGTCGTCCTGACGCGTGAACAGGGCGGGCAGGTCCGGCCCCAGCGCCACGCGCGCCGCGCCGGTCAGGGTGGCGAAATCGATGATGAGGCCTGCGCCATCCTCGCTCGCCTTGGTCAGCGCGTCACCAAGCACCAGCCGCCCCTCGGCGTCGGTATTGGTGACTTCGACGGTCAGGCCCTTGCGGCTGGCCAGCACGTCGCCCGGACGGAAGGCATTGCCCGAAATCGCGTTCTCGACCGCGGGGACCAACAAGTGCAGTCGCACTTTCAGACCCTGCCCCATGATGAGCGAGGCGAGGGCGAGAGCATGGGCCGAACCGCCCATGTCCTTCTTCATCAGAGCCATCCCGCTGGTCGGCTTGATGTCGAGCCCGCCCGAATCGAAACACACGCCCTTGCCAACGATCGCGATGCGCGGCGCATCGGCGGGGCCCCATTCCAGTTCGATCAGGCGCGGTGCATGGCTGCGCGCAGCGGCGCGGCCCACGGCGTGCACCATGGGATAGCCCTTTTCCAGCGCGTCGCCGCGCGTGACGGTCAGCTTGGCATCGAATTTCTTGGCAAGGCGCGAGGCCTCCGCCTCAAGCGCCTCGGGGCCCATGTCCTCCGACGGGGTGTTCACCAGGTCGCGGACCAGGTTCACGGCCTCGGCCTCGGCGATCATGCCGTCGATCGCGGCGACGTCCTTGGTCAGCAGGATGCGCGGGCCTTCGGCGTCCTTGTCGTCCTTGTACCGGGTGAAGGCGTATTGCCCGCTCTGCCAGCCGAACAGCGCCGGCCCGGCATCCCCCTTGGCAAGGCGGTAGGTTCCGGCGGGCAGCGTTTCGGCCAGCTTGGCAAGGCACCATGCCGACAGGCTTTCGCTGTCCGCAACGCCGCCGACCGCGAACCATCCATCGCCGTCGGGCACGATGGCCGTCTGGTATCCTTTGCCTGTGAATTTCTGCGCGGAAAGGGTAGCGCGCTGCGAACCGGTCAGTTTCTTCGCCCAGTCGTCGAATCCGTCCTTGTCGACAACGTGGATCGGGGTTGCGTCCTGCCCGCGATCGGGCTGAATGAGTGCGTCTTTGTCTGTCATGACCGTGGCAGTAGCCTTTCGGGAAAACGATATGCGAGCGAAATCTGTGCTGATCGGAACGGCAATGGCCCCGTTCCTGTTCCTAGGCGGCTGTGGTGCGGCGACCGAAGCCCCGTCCAAACAGCCTTCGGCCAGCGCGGTCGCCGAGGCCGATGCGGGCAAGGGCGGCCCGACCGCGAGTGCGACGGCCGACAGCGCGGACGCAGAAGGCTTTTCGCAGAAAGTGAATGCAGGCGGCGATGACGGACGGTTCCAGTTCGAATATTCCTGGCCCGCACAGGTTTCCGCGATCGCGCCGCTCGCCGCCCGCCTCGATGCCGAGCGCGAGGCCGCTTATGCCAAGTGGCGGGGTGAGTGGGACGAGGCACAAGAGGACACGGACATGCCCGACTGCGTCCCGTGCCGCAGTCGCGGCTATGGCAAGGAATGGCAGGTCGTGACCGACTTGCCGCGCTATCTGTCGCTATCGGCCAGTGTCTACACCTACACGGGCGGCGCGCATGGCATGACCGTCTACGACGCGCTGGTCTGGGACCGCGAGAAGGAAGTGGCGGTAAAGCCGATCGACATGTTCCGAAATGCGCAGGCGCTGGACGCGGCGGTGCAGGACGCCTTCTGCGCGCAACTGGACAAGGAACGGGAACGCAAGCGCGGCATGCCGGTAAAACGCAGCGACAAGCCGTTCGACGACTGCATCGCGCCGGTCGCCAATTCGACCGTGATTCTCGGTTCTGCGGGCAAGCAGAGCTTCGACCGCGTGGGCTTCCTGGTCGCGCCCTATAATGCCGGGCCCTATGCCGAAGGGACTTATGAAGTGACGCTGCCGGTCACGCCCGCGCTCATCGATGCGGTGAAGCCGGAATATGTCCGTGCGTTCCAGGTGCGCTGATCTGGTCTGCACCCCCTCGTAAATCGGGGGAAGGGGCGCTACATGGACTGTCATGACCGAATACATGACAGTCGACGAACACGACATGCTGCCGCGCGACGGCACGATCAAGCTGCACGGCGAGGCCGGGTTTCAGGGCATGCGCAAGGCCGGGCGTCTTGCCGCCGAAATTCTCGATGCGATGGTCCCGCTGGTCCAGCCGGGCGTCACGACGGCGCAGATCGATGACGAAGTGCGCCGCCTCACGCTGGCGGCGGGGGCGGTGCCGGCCACGATGGGCTATCGCGGGTATGCCCATTCGTGCTGCATCTCGATCAATCACGTGGTGTGCCACGGTATTCCGGGGCCAAAGACGCTCAAGGAAGGGGATATCCTCAACATCGACGTGACCCCGATGCTGGATGGCTGGCACGGCGACACCAGTCGCATGTTCATCGTGGGCGATGCCCCGCTGAAAGCGAAAAAGCTGGTCGAGGTGACTTACGAATGCCTGATGATCGGCATCGAAAAGGCCAAGCCCGGCAACCGGCTGGGCGATATCGGTGCGGCGATCCAGAAATACGCCGAAAGTCACCGTTACGGCGTTGTGCGCGATTTCTGCGGGCACGGTCTTGGCCGCCTGTTCCACGATGCACCCGAAGTGATCCACGCCGGTCGTCCCGGCACCGGACCTGAATTGAAGCCCGGCATGTTCTTCACGATCGAGCCGATGATCAACCTTGGCAAGCCTTCGGTGAAGCTTTTGGAAGATGGCTGGACCGCGGTGACGCGGGACCGTTCGCTTTCGGCGCAGTTCGAACATTCGATCGGCATCACCGAAACCGGGTGCGAGATCTTTACCGAAAGCCCCACGGGCCTGCACAAGCCGCCCTACGTCTAAGGGGCGGAGCGAACCTTTGTCGGCGCCGTTTCGTGCTTCGCGCGGAAACGCCTGACCAAAAAGAGATGCCCCAAAAAAGAGATTGCCCCGGCGCTGCGCGGCACCGGGGCTTCTCTCCTCTCCGAACTCGTATGCGGCCAGTTTGCCGCGTCGCGCTCAGTCTTCCGGCGCGATAGTAACCTTGAGACCGTCCATTTCCGCGTTCAGCGGAATCTGGCAGGAAAGTCGCGAGTTCTCGTTGCGATGGTCCGAACTGTCAAGCAGATCGTCCTCGTCCTCACTCACTTCCGGAAGCTTGTCCTTGAATGCGGGGTCGACATAGACGTGGCACGTGGCACACGAACAGCAACCGCCGCACAGCGCGAGGAGTTCGTCGAACCCGTTGTCGCGGATCGCTTCCATGACCGTCAGGCCATCATCCGCCTCGACGGTGGATTCGGTTCCTTCACGATTCACGACGATCAGCTTTGGCATTGGTTCTCGCTTGTCCTTCGCTTACGGATCGCCTTGAAAGCGGATCCGCCAATCTCTTGGCGGGGGCTGCTACTGACTGAAAGTGCAAATGGCAAGCTTTCAGTGAAACATCAGGCAAGCTGAGGGCGCATTCTTGGGACTTTCTCGAAAGCAGTTGAAGCAAGGTCTCGACGCGATTGCCGCGATCGAACCGGCGATGGCGCGCGCGCTGGACCGTGTCGGCTATCCCGATGAACGCATCCGCGACCGGGGCTATCGCACGATGCTGCGCACCATCGTGGGTCAGCAAGTATCGGTCGCCGCTGCCGATTCGGTCTGGCGAAAACTGGAAGACCTTCTGGGCGATACGATCCCGCCCGAAGAACTCCTGGCCAGTGAATTCGACGCGCTGCGCAGCTGCGGCCTTTCGCGGCAGAAACAGGGCTATGCCCGCTCGCTGTGCGAACTGGTGCTGGCAGGCGACGTCGATTTCGAAAATCTGCCCGCCGATGATGAAGCGGCGATTGCCGCGCTGACCCGGATCAAGGGCATCGGGCGCTGGTCGGCGGAAATATACCTGCTGTTCGCCGAAGGGCGGCAGGACATCTGGCCCGCCGGCGACCTTGCCGTGCAGGTCGGCATGGGCAAGCTGCTGGACCTGTCGGAACGGCCGGGCGAGAAGGAAACGCGCGACCTGGCCGAAGGCTGGCGCCCCCATCGCGGCGCGGCGGCGGTGTTCATCTGGCACTATTACCAGAACGCGGCGCTTTGATCCCTGGCGGCTGGAACGGGCGAAGGCCCGGGCCGGTCAGCTTCCCGCGACGCTGAACCGTTTGAAGAAACCCTTGGCCTTCGCATCGGGGATTTCGGCGGTCATGCCGTATTCGCCTTTTTCCAGGTCGACCTTGAAATAGCCGGTCGATCCCTCGGGCATGTCGTGAATGCCGCCGACGAATTTCGCTGGCGCGGGCGTCTGCTGGCCGTCGACCGGAAAGAAATCGGGCCAGCGCGCTGCCGCTTCGACATCGGTATCGGCGTCCATGCGAAACAGGTGCACGTCATGCCCGACGAAATCGTTGTAGAGCTGCTGCTGGACGAATTCGACGCGGACCGAGTTTTCGCCCGGCACGAATGCGCCGTCGGTAATCCGGTATCCATCGTTATCCAGGGCCAGCGTAACGTTGGCATCGGGCTCCGCCATGCCGCCGTCTTCGGGCAGGACCGTCAGCGGCAGGACCATGCCCAGTTCGCCCGGTTCCGGGTTGAAGTTGTGCTGCACCCCGTTCGATTTGACATAGCATTCGACGATGTAATTGCCGGGCGTAAGGAACATCGTCGCCTCTCCGGTCACGCCGTCGGACATCATGCCCGGTCCGCCCATGTATTCGATATCGGCCAGCCACGCCGGAAAGGTCGATGCGATCTGCGCGGCCTTGTCGGTATCGCCCGCGATCATCGCCGTCAGGCTGGCCTGTATCGGGCGCACGACCTGCTCGTCCAGCATCTGCGCGGTCACCCCTTCGGGCAGGCGATAGACAAGGCCGTGATGCGTCATCCCGCCGGAATTGTTGATGCGCACCGTGGTCCAGCCCGACTGGATCGTGTCCGGCCCGACGAATTTCAGCCCCTCTACGTCGAGTTTCAGGACGTTTTCGGCCGGTTCCGCCGGTTCGGGCGCGGGCGCGCCGCAAGCGGCAAGGCCAAACGCCAACAACGTTGCGGTGATGATGCGATGCATGGTCCACTTCCCCTCAATGGAGCGGGAAGTTGAACAGATCAGCGCCGCCGAGGCAAATCGCGCGCCTTCAGAGCAATCCCGCGATGGCGTTCGCGAGGTCGATGTCGCGCTGCGATACGCCGTCCGCGTCGTGCGTAGTCAACGTGATTTCGACCCGGTTGTAGACGTTGAACCATTCGGGATGATGGTCCGCCTTTTCGGCCAGGATCGCCACCTTCGTCATGAAGCCGAAAGCCTCGACGAAATCGTCAAATGCGAACTTGCGTTCTATCGCCAGCATGTCGGCGCGCAGGTCCCATCCGTTAAGATCGGCCACCGCTGCGTGGAGTGCTTTGCCTTCGATCCGTGACACCATGGTCGCCCCTCTTCGCTGTTTCTTGTTCGATGCTGCAACTTGGCAGGTCCTGCGCGATCCCATAGGGCAGCGTTTCGATGATTGCGACCCGCCCCTTTATCCGCGCGAACGACATTGCCTGCCGCCGGGGCGAACGGCTGCTGTTCGCGCGCCTGTCGCTGGCGGTGGAGGCGGGCGAGGCGTTGCACCTTGCCGGGGCGAACGGCATCGGCAAATCCAGCCTGATGCGGATTCTTGCCGGGCTGATGCGCCCCTTTGCCGGAGAGGTGGAGCGCGAAGGCGCGATGGCCCTGCTGGATGAACGCCCTGCGCTGGACACGCATCTGCCGCTGGGCCGCGCGCTCGATTTCTGGCGGGAGGTCGATGCGACGCCCGCTGACCGGCTGGACACGGTGCTGTCGGCGGTAGGCCTGCACGACCTGCTCGATGTGCCGGTGCGTTACCTGTCGACGGGGCAGAGAAAACGCGCCGCTCTGGCCCGCACGCTGGCGCAGGGCGCGCCGATCTGGCTATTGGACGAACCGTTGAACGGGCTGGACACGGCCTCGGTGGCGGTGGTTGAAAAGCTGGTGGCGCAGCATTGCGCCGACGGCGGCCTGTGCGTGCTGGCTTCGCACCAGCCGGTTGCCGTTCCGGGGCTGAAGCGGCTCGAACTGGCGGAATTCGTCGTATGATCTGGCCGATCCTGAAACGCGATGTCGTGCTGCTGCTGGGTGGCGGACGCAGGGGCGGGGCGCTGCTGCCGATCCTGTTCTTTCTGGCAGTCGCCATGCTCTATCCCTTTGCCGTGGGGCCGGACGCGAAATTGCTGGCGCGCACGGGCGGGGGCGTCGTCTGGGTGGCGGCGCTGCTGGCCGCGATCCTGCCGCTGGACCGGCTGGTCGAACCCGATCTTGAGGCTGGCTTCTTCGACCAGTGGGCCTTGCGCGGACTGGCAGAGGAGTGGCTTTGCGCGGTTCGCATTTTCGCCCACTGGCTGTGCTTTGCCGTGCCGCTGATGCTGGCAACGCCGATCGCTGCGGTGCTGCTGGGCCTCTCGGGCGAGCAATTGCTGACGCTGGAACTGGGCCTTTTGGCGGGCACGCCGGGGCTCGCGGCGCTGGGCGTGGCGGTGGCGGCGGTGACGGCGGGCCTGCGCGGCGGTGCGGCGCTGGCCGGTTTGCTGATCCTGCCGCTGGCGGTGCCGCTGCTGATCTTCGGTGCGGGCAGCCTGTCGACGGGCGGAGAAGGCGGCCTTGCCCTGACGGCTGCGGCCAGTCTCGTGCTCGTCGCGCTGTGCCCCTTCGCCGCAGGTGCAGCCCTGCGCGCTGCCAGAGAGTAGGGCGAATAAGCCGCACAAGCTTTTCTTCATTGCCCCGACAGGTTTCGCGTCCTACCTCTCGCGGCATAATGAAGACGCTACCCGATACACTCTCCCTCATCGGCAATACGCCGCTCGTCCGTCTCGAAGGGCCCAGCAAGGCTGCTGGCTGCGACATCTTTGGCAAGTGCGAATTTGCGAACCCCGGCGCATCGGTAAAGGACCGTGCGGCGCTGTGGATCGTGCGCGACGCGGAAAAGCGCGGTGTGCTGAAGCCGGGGGGCACCATTGTCGAAGGTACGGCAGGCAATACCGGCATCGGCATTGCGCTGGTTGCCAATGCGCTCGGCTACAAGACCGTGATCGTCATGCCCGAAACGCAAAGCCGGGAGAAGATGGACACGCTGCGTGCGCTGGGTGCGGAGCTGGTGACGGTTCCGGCCGCGCCGTTCTCGAACCCCGGTCACTTCGTCCACACCTCGCGCCGCATCGCCGAAGAAACGCCGAACGCGGTCTGGGCCAACCAGTTCGATAATATCGCCAATCGCCGCTCGCACATCGATTCCACCGCGCCCGAAATCTGGGACCAGATGGAAGGCCGCATCGACGGCTTTACTTGCGCGGTCGGAACCGGCGGCACGCTGGCGGGCGTGGGCATGGGGCTGAAGGAAAAGGACGAGAACGTCACCATCGCCCTGTCCGACCCGCACGGCGCGGCGCTTTACGAATATTACGCCCATGGCGAGCTGAAGTCCGAAGGATCGTCGGTCGCCGAAGGCATCGGGCAGGGGCGCATTACCGCCAACCTCGAAGATGCGCCGGTCGATACGCAGTTCCGCATCTCGGACGAGGAAGGGCTTGAGTGGGTTCGCCGCCTGCTGGCCGAAGAAGGCCTGTGCCTCGGTCTATCGAGCGGGATCAACGTGGCCGGCGCGGTTCTTCTGGGCCGCATGCTGACCGAGAAGCACGGCCGCCCCGCGCGCGTCGCCACGATCCTGTGCGACACCGGCTTCCGATACTTGTCCAGCCTCTACAATGCGGAGTGGCTGGAGAATAAGGGCCTGCCCGTCTTCCCCTGGCTGAAGGCTTGAGGGGAGGCAGGGTCATGGCCTCGCGCATCACCACTTCCCGGTCGTCGGGCCTGATGGGCACAAAGGAAGAGGCGATGTATCGGCTGAAGGTCGGCGTCGGCGGGCTGCTGGTCGTCCTCCTTATCGTCGCTATCGCCAGTTCGATCCTGCAGACCGCGCAGCAGGCTGACGATCCGTCCATGCAGGCCGCGAATGAGCAGGGGAACGAACCGGCCAATGACCCGCTGGTCGATATCGGCGTCGCACCTGAACTTCCCGGCGATCAGCAACAGCAGCAAATGCAGCAGCAGCCGATCATCGTCCCCGACCTGCCCGCGGACCAGATCCCGCCGGACGTCGTCGACGAGAGCCTGCCCCAGACGGGGCAATAAGCCGTGAGATTCGCAAGCGCCCATGCCGCCATCGCTCTGGCCGCACTCGCTCTCACCGCCTGTTCGACCCAGCCTGCCGACCCGGCAACGCACCCCAGTAGCGAAGGAGTGGTCGCTCCGGCCGAAAAGCGCGAGCCGCTGCTGCTCTTCACCAGCCTGCCGATCTACTGGTCCGAGGGCGGGGTAGGGGACTTGCTGTCATCCACCGCGCCGGTCCACTGGGCACGCACTGCGCTCGAAACCCGGTACGATCTGACCCCGCTCGACACGCTGACCGCGCTTCCCGAAAATGGCGTCCTGCTGATGGCACAGCCCCGCGCGCTTTCAGGCGATGAAAACGTCGCGCTGGACGATTTCGTGCGCAGGGGCGGGCGCGTCGTGATGATCGTCGATCCCATGCTGGATGTGCATTCCGCCTACGGGTTCGGGGATCGCCGCCGTCCCGAGGCGATTTCCATGCTGTCCCCGATCCTGGGTCGCTGGGGGCTGCGGCTGGTCCATGACGATCGTGAGGCGCACGAGGCAAGCTGGAACGGCGTGACCATCCCGGTCGAGGAAGGCGGGCTTTTCGAACTGACCGACACCGGCCACGACAGCCGCTGCCACCTTTCTTCGGGCGGCCTTGTCGCGCGGTGCAATGTGGGTGCGGGCAAGGTCATGCTGCTGGCCGATGCGACTTTCCTTGCCGACGGGGATCATGCGGGACAGGCCGCCGACACGGTGCTGTTCGACCTGATCGACGCTGCCAGTACGCCGCCATCGGCCCCCTGAACTGGGGAAAGCGCGGGCACGGCGCCGCGATTCGGGGAAAGCACGGGACTTTTGCGGGACGAGTGCCCGATTCTTCCGGGAAAACACGGGATTGCGGTTGAATCGAGGCCATAAATACGCGATTCTGCAGGCATGAAAAGGACGCGCGAACTACGGATTCCCTACGGTTCCACAGGTTGAAACGTATTTTCCCGTAATTTCCCCTTTCATCCCCGATAAGTCCGAGGTATTACTTCCATCATTCATGGAACGCATGATTTGCCGCGCCCGCAGGGGGCGTGCCGGGCAGCGCTAGGGCGCGGCCAGGTGCGGGGGAGACGTGTGTTCCGCGGGGATCAATTTTTAAAGTTTCGGGGATCACGTGGCGGGACGGCCATTCAGCTATCGAGGGCAGGGCTTTTCGCTTCGCGGCGAAAAGGGTCGCCTCGTGCTGCCCCCCTCGTTCCGCAAGGTCGTCCGCGACAGCTCGCACGACACCAAGGTCCTGTGCATCGCAAAACATGAACGCTGGGACTGCCTGACCGGCTTCGGCCTGTCCCGCATGGACGAGCTGGAAGAACAGCTCGACCGCGAGGAAGAACGCGCGATCCGCCTTGAAAAGGACTTCGACCGCGATACCCGCTCGGCTCAGCTCTACGGTTTCATGGAAGTGCCGTTCGACGATTCGGGCCGCTTCATCGTGCCCGAATACCTCGCCGAACTCGGCGGGCTGGAAGACCAGGTCTTCTTCCAGGGCGGCGGTGCGTTCTTCACGATCTGGAACCCGGCAAAGCTCATGGAAATGGGTGACGACTGGGCCGCGGCCAAGGCGGCGTGCAAGGCGCTGATGGCCGATGCCGACAAGCCCAAGCGAGGCCGCAAGTGAGCGCCGCCCCGCACATTCCCGTCCTTCTCGATGAAGTGGTCGAGGCTCTCGACCCCAAGCCCGGCAGCGTCATCATCGACGCGACGTTCGGCGCGGGCGGCTATACCCGTGCGCTGCTCGAAGCCGGGGCCACTGTCCACGGCTTCGATCGTGATCCCGACGCGATCGCCGCCGCTCGCCAGTGGGAAGAGACTGCGGGGGACAACCCGCGCCTTGTGCTCCACCCCCGCCGCTTTTCCGAAATGCTCGACGCGATGCACGAAGCCGGTGTGGCGGCCGTGGATGGAGTCGTCATGGATATCGGCGTTTCCTCGATGCAGCTTGACCAGCCGGGACGCGGCTTTGCCTTCTCGTCCGACGGCCCTCTCGACATGCGCATGAGCCAGGAAGGCGAAAGCGCGGCCGATTTCCTGAACACCGCGCCAGAGGAAACGATCGCCGACGTCCTGTTCCAGTATGGCGAGGAACGCCAGTCGCGCCGCGTGGCCCGTGCCATCGTTGCCGCGCGCCCGCTGGAAACGACCGGACAGCTCGCCCATGTCGTGCGCAAGGCGCTGGGCTATCGCCCCGGCGCGCCGAAGGATCCGGCCACCCGCAGCTTTCAGGCCATCCGCATCCACGTGAACGGCGAACTGGACGAACTGGAAGCCGCGCTTTCCGCGTCCGAGGCGCTGCTGACCGAAGGCGGCCGCCTTGCCGTCGTCAGCTTTCACAGCCTTGAGGACCGCATCGTGAAGCGGTTCCTGCGCGATGCGTCCAATTCGGGCGCGGCACCGTCGCGCCACATGCCCGACGTCGGCCCCGCGCATCAGCCGGTTTTTCGCAAGCCTGCCAAGGCCGTCCGTGCCGGCAAGACCGAGCTTGACCGCAACCCCCGCGCACGGTCCGCCGTGCTGCGTTCCGCCATTCGCACTGCCGAACCCGCCCGCTCCCCCAAAGGCCCCGACGCCGAGAGGATTTCCGCATGACCAACCGCGCCCGACTGCATTCCCTGCTCTGGACCGGTGCGGTTGCGCTCGCGCTTGCTTTCGCACTGGCGCTGACGCTGCAGGTGAAAGCCGTGAACAGCGAAATCGCGGAAACGGAAAAGGCGATTCTTGCCGCGAAACAGCGGATCGCGGTGCTGGAAACCGAATTCCAGACCCGTGCGCGCCAGCAGCAGCTGGTCCGCTGGAACGAGGTGGAGTTTGGCTATGTCGCGCCCAAGGCCAGCCAGTTCCTCGACGGTCAGGCACAGCTCGCCATGCTGGGCAAGCCGGTCGACATCATCGAAAGCGCGCCGATCCGCATGGCCGACGCCGCCGAGGCCGTGGCCCAGGGCGACGAGGCAGCCGCCCCCGTCCGCATGGCGAGCGCCGAGACCGCGCCTGCCCCAGTCAAGCTGAAGGGCGATCCCGAAAAGGCCAAGGCGGACCTGCCGGTGCGCCTTGCCGCCGCCGACGCGCCCCGGATGATGCGACAGCTGGTCGCGCGTGACACAGGGCGTGACATCGGGCGCGATACGGTCCGCGACGCGGCCAAGCCCGCCGCGAAGCAAGAGAAGGAACGCGCCGCTGCATCCTTTGCAGAACGGTTCGACATCGACTCCGTGATCGGAGAACAGCGCTAATGGCATCGATACCGCTCGGAACGGCCCAGGGCCTGACCGGGCCAGCCAACCGGCACCGCGCACGGCAGGCATCGCCGCAGGCGTCCCACGCATCGCCGGGACGCCGTGCGGATCTTCGCGCTTCCACCCTGACGATGGCCCGCAAGCGCGTTGCCCTGATCGCGTTCGGCTTCGCGCTGGCGACGGCCGTGCTGGTCCTGCGCGTCGCGATGATGGGCGTCTTCGGCGGCACCGGCGGCTTTACGCCCGCGGGAGACGCGCTGCTGCCCGATCGCGGCATGATCGTCGATCGCAACGGCGTGCCGCTGGCCCGCGATTTCAAGTCCTATGCCCTGTGGTTCAACCCCAAGGCGATGGAAGGCGGCGAACCGCTGACCCGTCCGGCGGGCGAAGTCGCCGCGCGGCTGGTCGATATTTTCCCCGACATGGACGAGGCGGACCTCGAACGCCGCCTGGCATCGGGCAAGGGCCAGTATTTGCGCCGCCGCATCCTTCCCGAAGAGGCGAACCGCGTCTTCGAAATCGGTGAACCGGCCCTGTCGCCGCCTGCAGAGCCCAGCCGTTACTACCCCGAAGGCAACCTTGCCGCCCACGTGCTCGGCTATGTCGGCGCGGACGGTAAGGGGCATGTCGGCATGGAAGAGGTGTTCAACACTTCGCTGACCGACCCTTCGACCCGCGGTACCGAACAGGTTCTGGCCATCGACTCGCGCGTTCAGGCCGCGCTTGAGGACGAACTGCTGCGCGGCATGGGGCTTGCCCAGGCCAAGGGCGCGGGCGGCATCGTGCTGGACGTCGATACCGGCGAAGTCGTCGCGCTTGCCTCCTTGCCCAGCTTCGATCCCAATCACATCGACCAGAAGGGCATGGAGCTGATGTTCAACCGGGTGACGAACCAGGTCTATGAACTGGGTTCCACCTTCAAGCCGCTGGCCGTCGCCGCCGCGATCGACGCGGGCGTCGTCACCAACCTTGCCAAGACCTATCCCGCCGGAAAACCGCTGCGCGTGGGCCGCTTCTCGATCCGCGACAGCCACACGATCGGCCAGAACATCAACGTTCCCGAAATCCTGATCCATTCGTCCAACATCGGCACCGCGCAGATCGCGGACGAACTGGGCAGCGTGCGGATGAAGCGTACGATGGAACGGCTGGGCTTCAATGAACGCCCCTATATCGAACTGCCCGCCCGCGGCTTCCCGATCTGGCGCAGCGGCGAATGGCCGCGCCTGACGACGATGACGGTGTCCTATGGCCACGGCATCGCGGTGACCCCGCTGCATCTGGCCAGCGCCTATGCCGCGATGGTCAACGGCGGCATCTGGCGTCCCGCCACGCTGAAGAAGCTTTCGCCCGACGAGGTGCCCGAGGGCCGCCGCGTGTTCAAGGAATCGACCAGCGCCCGCATGCGCCAGCTGTTGCGCCTGATCGTCACCGACGGCACGGGGCGCAAGGCCGACGCGCCCGGTTTCCGCCTGGGCGGCAAGACCGGTTCGGCCGAAAAGCCGGGTGACGGCGGATACCGGCGTACCTCGCTCGTCACCACGTTCGCCTCGGCCTTTCCGATGGACAACCCGCGCTATGTCGTCATCACGATGTACGACGAGCCCAAGGGCACGGCGGCCACCAGCTATCAGCGTACGGCAGCCTGGAATGCGGCCGCCGCGGTTGGCCGCATCGTCCCCCGCATCGGCCCGATGCTGGGCATCTATCCTGACGAAAATCGCGAGATCGACCTGTCGGACGTGCGTCCGCTGCTCGAAAAAGGGGGAGCTCACTGATGAAGCTCTCCACGCTTGCCGAACGCGCCGGTCTGACGGCTTCGGGCGATGCCGATGTCACCGGTTTCGCCATCGACAACCGCAAGGTCGCGCCCGGCACCGTGTTCGGCGCGTTTCAGGGCAGCACCGTCAATGGCGAGGATTTCATTCCCGCCGCGATTCGAGACGGCGCCGTGGCCGTCGTCGCCCGTCCCGAGGCGCATGTCGAAGGCGCGATCCACATCGCCGATGCCGATCCGCGCCGCGCCTTTGCCATGCTGGCCGCGGGCTTCTTCACCCCAACGCCGCGCACCGTGGTTGCCGTCACCGGCACCAACGGCAAGACAAGCACGGTGGAAATGACGCGCCAGATCTGGCGCATGTGCGGGAATTCGGCGGCGTCCATCGGTACGCTGGGCGTCACCACGCCCGATGCCAGCGTTTCGACCGGGCTGACCACGCCCGACATCGTGACCTTCCTGTCGAACATGACCGGCCTCGCCCGCGAAGGGGTGACCCACGTCGCCTACGAAGCGTCGAGCCACGGGCTTTCGCAATACCGCAACGAAGGGCTGCAGGTCGCTGCAGGCGCCTTCACCAACCTTTCCCGCGACCATCTGGATTATCACGCCGACATGGAGGCCTACTTCGCCGCCAAGATGCGCCTCTTCGACGAGGTCGTGTCGGACGGTGGATCGGCCGTGATCTGGATGGACGATCCGCGCTCCGGCGCGGTCTGCGAACATGCGACACGGCGGGGTCTTCGCGTGTTCGAAGTGGGCGAGCAGGCGGACGCCGCGGACAACGGCATCCGCCTGCTTGAACGCACGCCGACCGAACTGGGCCAAGTGCTGAAGCTTTCCTGCATGGGAGAGGAATACAAGGTCTCGCTGCCCTTGATCGGGGCCTATCAGGCGGCCAACGCGCTTGTCGCGGCGGGCCTCGTGCTGGCGACCGCTGACGATGCAGGGCCGGGCGCGAAGCAGGTCTTCGACGCGCTGTCCCGGCTTCAGCCGGTGCGCGGGCGGCTGGAACGTGCGGCGATCAACCGTGCGGGCGCGCCGGTCTATGTCGACTATGCCCACACGCCCGACGCGCTGGAGGCGGTGATTTTCGCGCTGCGTCCGCATGTGAAGGGCAGGCTCATCACCGTATTCGGCGCGGGCGGGGACCGGGACACCGGCAAGCGCGCGCCCATGGGCGAAATCGTTTCGGCCCATTCGGACGTGGCCATCGTGACGGACGACAACCCGCGGGGCGAAGACCCGGCGGGTATTCGCGCCGCGATCGTTGCCGGGGCAGGCAACGCGGACAACATCACGGAAATTGCGGGCCGGCGCGACGCTATCGCCGCCGCAGTGAAGCAGGCGGGCCGGGGCGACATCGTCCTGCTTGCCGGCAAGGGGCATGAACAGGGGCAGATCATTGGACGTGGGGAGAACACCCAGGTCCATCCTTTTGACGACGTAACCGTAGCAAGGGAATGTGCAGCATGAGCGCTCAGCCAGTACCCACCGCCACCCGCCGCGCCATCATCGAGGAAAGCGATGGCACCGCCTATCGCACCTTATGGCGCGCACACACGGTCGCCCTGTCCACCGGCGGTGAAGCGCACGGCGACTTCGCGGCCCATTCCATCGCGATGAGCCCGGCCAAGGTCGTGCCCGGCGCGCTGTACTTCGCTCGCGGCGAAGTCGATGCCGTTGCCGCGCTTGCCCGCGGCGCCGTCGGCGTCGTCAGCACGCGCCCGGTGCGCGGGCCGCACGTCCTCGTGGCCGACATCGACGAGGCGCTGGCCCGTCTGGCCCGCGCGGCCCGGTCGCGCGCCCGCGCAACGATCATCGCCCATGCGGGTCTTGCCGGAACGCCGGTCGGACGCTCGATCTTCACCGCTCTCAACATGGCGAGCCGGGGGCTGGCGCTGAAGGCGACCATGGAAGACGGCCTCGACGCCGCGCTTGCCGGTCTTGCCGCCGATCGCAGCCACGCGGTCTTCGATGTCGACGCATGCCCCTCGATCGAACGGCTTCGCCCGCACATCTTCGTCGGCGGACGCGAGCTTGACCGCGCCGCGGGTATCCGCGCGGGTGCCGGCCTTCAGGCAGGCGGCGCTGCGGTGCTGCCAGCCGATAACCCCGATTTCGCCTGCTGGCGCGCCGCCGCGCTGGACGCCGGCGCGCAAGTCTACGGTTACGGGCGCAAGGCCAGTGCCGATATCTGCCTGCTCGACGCTGTCGGCGGTTTCGACGGTGGCTGGCTGGTGACGGCAGAGATGATGGGGCAGCGCATGTGCTTTGCGCTTGGCGATCATTTCGGCGATGCCTGTGCTTCGCTGGCCGTGTTCGGTGCGATGCGCGCTGCCGGGGCCTCGATGGGATGCGGTGCGCTCGTGTTGCAGTCCGCCGGTTCGACGGATCGTGCCATGCCCACGGCGGTTGCGGTGTGATGTCGCCCTTTCCCCGGTCCCACTGGGGAAAGCAAGGGCGGCCCGCTTCACAAGGCGGGCCGCTTCGCGCATGGCAGGACTACGCGTTTTGCGCGGCAGGCGACGCACCTGCCTGCCATTGTCCAGAGCACCGCTGAGGAGCGCCGATGCTTTACCTGCTTGCCCAGTTTTTCGAATTCGAGGGACTGGCCAACCTCATCCGCTATCAAAGCTTCCGTGCGGGCGCCTGCCTGCTGACGGCGCTTGCCATCGGCATGATCATCGGTCCGCGCTTCATCGGTTACTTGCGGGTCAGCCAGGGCAAGGGTCAGCCGATCCGTGCCGACGGTCCGCAGACCCACCTTGCCAAACGCGGCACGCCCACGATGGGCGGGTTGCTCATCATGACCTCGCTGCTGATCTCGATGCTGCTGTGGATGGACCTGACCAGCTTCATGGTCTGGGCCTGTATCGCGGTGACGGTGGGCTTCGGCCTGATCGGATTCCTCGACGATTATGACAAGGTGACGAAGCGTTCGCACAAGGGCCTTTCGGGCAAAGTGCGCCTGTTTTTCGAATTCCTGATCGCGGGGCTTGCGGCGTGGCTGGTGGTCGATGACACCACGCTCTACCTGCCGTTCATGACTTTCGGCATCCCGATGGGGCCGGTCTATTACGTGTTTGCCGCCTTCGTGATCGTCGGCGCGGGCAATGCGGTGAACCTGACCGACGGTCTGGACGGGCTGGCGATCATGCCGGTCATCATCGCTTCGGGCACCTTCGCGATCATCGCCTACCTTGTCGGTCGTACCGACTTCGCCGAATACCTGGGCATTCCCTATGTCGAAGGTGCGGGCGAACTGGCCATCCTGTGTGCCGCGATTATCGGGGCGGGACTGGCCTTCCTGTGGTTCAACGCGCCCCCTGCGGCGGTGTTCATGGGCGATACCGGATCGCTGGCCCTGGGCGGCGCGCTGGGCGTAATCGCCGTTGCCGCGCACCACGAAGTCGTGCTGGCCATCGTTGGCGGCCTTTTCGTGCTGGAGGCCGTGTCGGTCATCGTGCAGGTCTTCTGGTTCAAACGGACCGGAAGGCGCATTTTCCGCATGGCGCCGATACACCACCACTACGAACAGAAGGGCTGGGCCGAAAGCACCGTCGTGATCCGTTTCTGGATCGTTGCCATCGTGCTTGCGGTGATCGGCCTTGCCACGCTGAAACTGCGGTGAGCGGACGGCCGGCCTCGATCCTGCCGCGCGCGGTCTTTGAAGGATCGCGCTACGCGGTGCTCGGGCTGGCACGCAGCGGCCTTGCCACCGTGCGCGCCCTGTGCGCCGCCGGGGCCAGCGTCGTGGCGTGGGACCGTAACGAAAGCGCGCGGGCCGATGCGGAAAAGATCTTCGCCGATACCGAAGGCGCCTGCACCGTTGCCGAACTGACGCCCGATGCGGTGAAAGGATGCAAGGGCATCGTCGTGTCGCCCGGCGTGCCGATCAACCGGCATCCCATCGCCGACATCGCCCGCACCGCCAATGTCCCGCTGATCGGTGACATCGAACTGTTCGCAACCGCGCGCAAGGCACTGCCTGCGCACGGTGTGGTCGCGATCACCGGCACTAACGGCAAGTCGACGACCACCGCGTTGATTCACCACCTGCTGGACAGCGCGGGGCGCGTTGCGCGGCTTGGCGGGAATATCGGCATTCCGATCCTGGGGACGGAGCCGCTGCCCGACGGCGGGGTCTACGTGCTGGAACTGTCCAGCTATCAGATCGACCTGACGCGCAGCCTTGAAGCCGACATCGCGATCCTTTTGAACATCTCGCCCGATCACCTCGACCGGTATGATGACGGTTTTTCCGGCTATGCCGCGTCGAAGGCCCGCCTGTTCGAGCTTCAGCACGGCCACGGTCTTGCCATCGTCGACCGCCATTCGCTGCGCCAGATCGAACCTGTCGCCCGCGCCCTCGAAGGCCGTGCACCCGTGGTGATCGAAGACGTGTCGATCCCCGGCGATCAGGCGGATTGGCCCGCCCTGCAAGGCCCGCACAACATGGGCAATGCCGGCGCCGCCGTCGCTGCGGCGCGCCGCATGGGTTTGACCGATCAACAGATCGCGGACGGGCTGAAAACCTTTCCCGGCCTGCCGCACCGGATGGAACGCGTGGCCACTGTCGGCGGGGCACTATTCGTCAACGATTCCAAGGCGACGAACCCCGCGTCCGCCGCGCCCGCACTGGCTGCGTTTCCGCCCGTGGATGGCAAGCCGCGCGTTCACTGGATCGTCGGCGGCTTGCCCAAGGGCGACAGCCTTGCCGAGATCGAGCCGCACCTCGGCAATGTCGCCGCCGCCTACACCATCGGAGAGGCTGGGCCGATGTTCGCGCAGCTGCTTGGCGGCCGCGTGCCAAAAGTCGTCCGCGCCGAACTGATGGCAGAGGCCGTACGCTCCGCCGCCGCCGCGGCGGGAGAGGGCGATGTCGTCCTGCTCAGCCCGGCATGCGCCAGTTTCGACCAGTTCCGCGATTATGAAAAGCGCGGTGAGGCCTTCGTCAGCATGGTCCGGTCATTGGAGGGAGACGCATCGTGAGCCTTGCTCCGCAATTCGAAGGCGGCAATTTCCAGCGCGGCGCGGGCGGGGTGCACATCGCTCGCCGTTCCACCACGCGTCGCAACGGCCGCTGGCACGAACTCACCGTCTGGTGGCGAGAGATCGACAAGGTCCTGCTCACCATCGTCGGCCTGTTGATGATGGCAGGCGTGATCGGCGTCGCCGCGGGCAGCGCGGCCAGCGCCCATCGCCTGTCGACGGCGGAAAAGACCCTGTCGGACCTGCACTTTTTCTGGATGCACCTGACCTGGCTGGTCATGGGCATCGCCACGATGTTCGCGGCAAGTTTGCTGCCCCGCGATTCTGCGCGCAGGCTGTCGATCCTGCTGGCCGCGGGAATGTTCGTCCTGTTGGTCGCGGTGCCTTTCGTGGGTTCCGAAATCAACGGCGCGCGCCGCTGGATCCGGCTGGGCGCCTCGTTCCAGCCGTCCGAATTCTACAAACCGGCCTTCACCGTCATGCTGGCGTGGATCCTGTCGTGGCGGGTGCGCGATCCGCAATTGCCGGTCATGGTCTTGTCGGGCGCGGTTCTGGCCGTGTCGGTCGGCCTGCTGATGCTTCAGCCCGACTTTGGTACGGCGATGTTGCTGTGCGGCGTGTGGTTCGTGCTGGTCGTCACCGTCGGCTTGCCGTTGCACCGCGTGGGCTGGGCGATGGGCGGGATCGTGGCGCTGATCGTCGGGGCCTATTTCTTCTATGACAATGCGCGGAGGCGTATCGACGATTTTCTCGGCGGCACGGAGGCGTACAGCCAGGTCGACCTTGCCAACAAGACACTGACCAACGGGGGCTGGTTCGGGCGCGGCCTGTGGATGGGCGAACGCAAGAAAGCCCTGCCCGAGGCTCATACCGATTATATCCTGTCGGTCATTGGCGAGGAATTCGGCCTGATCGCGGTTGCCGGGATCGCCTTGCTGTTCTGCGCATTGGTGGTTCGCGTCCTGTGGCGGCTTTCGGGGGAGGACGATCTGTTCACCCTGCTGGCCGGAACGGGCCTTGCGACGCTGCTTGGCGGGCAGGCCTTCATCAACATGGCGGTGAACCTGCAACTGTTCCCGTCCAAGGGCATGACCCTGCCGCTGATTTCCTATGGCGGTTCCTCGATGATTGCGCTGTGCCTTACTGTCGGGCTGCTACTGGCGGTTACGCGGCGTAACCCGTATCTGACGCGCGATGGGCTCCCCAAGGGGCCGAGACGATAGAAGGACGATAGCAAAGGCGATGAGCGTCACGCGCCATTACGTACTCGCCGCCGGGGGCACCGGCGGACACATGATCCCCGCCTTCGCGCTGGCGAGCGAACTGCTTGCCCGCGGGCACCAGGTCGCGCTCGTCACCGACAGCCGGGGCGAGGCGATTCCCGGCGTGCCCAACGGGATGTCGGTCCACGTCCTGCCCGCCGGGCGGATGCAGGGCGGGCTCTTGGCCCGGTTCAAGGCGCTGCTTGCGATCTGGAAGGGGCGGCGCATGGCGATCCGCCTGCTGAACGAGATGAAGCCGAGCGCGGTCGTCGGTTTCGGCGGCTACCCCGCGCTGCCGACCCTGCTGGCCGCGCGGGCCGCAAAAGTGCCTTCGGTGATCCACGAACAGAACGCCGTGCTGGGCCGGGTCAACCGCTTCCTTGCGCGCAGCGTCGCGGCGATCGCCACGGCCTATGAAAAGGTGGAGCGGATGCCGTCGGGAACGGCGGGCAAAGTCCACCTTGTCGGCAATCCGGTCCGCGCCGAAGTGCTGACTCTTCGCAACCGTCCCTATCCCGTGTTCAGCGCCAATGGCTTGCTGCGCGTCTTGGTCACTGGCGGCAGCCAGGGCGCGACGGTCCTGTCGAGGGTCGTGCCCGACGGGCTGGCGCAACTGCCCAAGAGCATCCGCCACCGCCTGCAAGTGACACAGCAGTGCCGCGCCGCCGATATCGACACGGTGCGAGAGGCCTACAAGCGCCACGAGATACCCGCCGAACTGGGCACTTATTTCGAGGACATGGCCGAACGCCTTGCCGACGCGCACCTGTTCATCGGCCGCGCGGGCGCATCGACCATTGCCGAACTGACCGCCGTGGGCCGCCCCGCAATCCTGATCCCGCTGCCCAGCGCGATGGACGATCACCAGTCGGCCAACGCGCGCGACATGGCAGAGGCTGGCGGCGCGCGGTCGATCCGGCAGGACCTTTTCACGCCCGAGGAACTGGCCCGCCAGATAGAGGCGATGGCCGCCGACCCCGAAACGCTGGGCAATGCCGCGCACATGGCCTGGAACTGCGGCCGCCCCAATGCGGCGAAGGACCTGGCCGACCTGGTCGAAAGCTTCGGCGGCGCGCCACTGATGGACGTGATCCGCGTCGGCAAGTCGGCAAGTGCCGAAACTTCCACCCAGACTGCAGGAGCGGGCGCATGAAGGGCGTTTCGACCGACATCGGCACGATCCACTTTGCCGGCATCGGCGGTATCGGCATGTCCGGCATTGCCGAAGTGATGCACAACCTGGGCTATTCGGTGCAGGGATCGGACATCAACGAAAGCTATGTCGTCGAGGGGCTTCGTAAAAAAGGCATCCCGGTGATGATCGGGCAAAAAGGCGAAAACCTCGAAGGGGTCGCCGTGCTGGTCACTTCGACGGCGGTAAAGCGGGACAATCCCGAAGTCGTCTATGCGCTGGAAAACCGCATCCCCGTGGTGCGCCGGGCGGAAATGCTGGCCGAACTCATGCGGCTGAAACGTACCGTCGCGGTGGCGGGCACGCATGGCAAGACGACGACGACTTCGATGGTCGCAGCCTTGCTCGATGCAGGCGGCGTGGACCCGACCGTCATCAACGGCGGCATCATCAATTCCTATGGCTCGAACGCGCGCGTGGGCGAAAGCGACTGGATGGTGGTGGAGGCGGATGAGAGCGACGGGTCTTTCCTGCGCCTCGACGGGCAGATCGCGGTCGTCACCAATATCGACCCCGAACACCTCGACCATTATGGCAGCTTCGACGCGGTGAAGGACGCCTTCGTCGAATTCATCGAGAACGTGCCGTTCTATGGCGCGGCAGTTTTGTGCATCGATCACCCCGAGGTTCAGGCGATCCTGCCCAAGATCCGCGACCGCCGCGTGGTCACATACGGCTTTTCTGCACAGGCCGACGTGAGGGGCGAAAATGTGCAGCCTTATCCCGGCGGCAACAAGTTCGACGTGTCCATCCGACACCGCGACGGCCACGTCGACCGGATCGAGGGCGTCGACTTGCCGATGGCGGGCCGCCACAACGTGCAGAACTCGCTTGCCGCGATTGCCGTCGCGCTGGAAATGCAGTGCGCGCACGAAACGATCCAGGACGGCTTCTCCCGCTTTTCCGGGGTCAAGCGCCGTTTCACCAAAGTGGGCGAGATCGAAACGGGTGCCGAACCGGCGATCGTCATCGACGACTATGGCCACCACCCCGTCGAAATCCGCGCCGTGCTGTCCGCCGCGCGTGAAGGCGCGCGGGGCAGGGTGATCGCGGTCGCCCAGCCGCACCGGTTCAGCCGCCTGCGCGACCACATGAGCGAGTTTCAGCAGGCCTTCAACGATGCCGACGTGGTCTACGTCACCCCGGTCTATCCCGCGGGCGAAAAGCCGATCGAGGGTGTCGATGCCGACGCGCTCGTCGCGGGACTCAAGGATCGCGGCCACCGCACCGTGAGCGTTGTGGAAAGCGCGGACGCGCTGGCCGACGTGCTGGCACAGACGGTCGAACCGAACGACCAGGTCGTGTGCCTTGGCGCGGGCGATATTACCAAGTGGGCGGCAGGCCTTGCCGATTCCGTGAACGGGCGGACTGCTGGCTGATGGCTTCTATCGTCGATCAGGGCAGCATGCTGGAGGTAGCGCTGGAAAGCGGCAGCTTCACCGTGCCTGCGCCGCGCGGCGACCTGACCGCCGATGCTCCGCTGGCCAAGCTGATCTGGTTCAAGACCGGCGGCCCCGCCGAATTGCTGTTCGAGCCTGAGGATGCGGACGATCTCGCCGCGTTTCTTGCCGCGCTTCCCGCCGATGTTCCGGTCATGGGGCTGGGGCTGGGGTCAAACATGATCGTGCGCGACGGCGGTGTTCCGGGCGTAGTCATCCGCCTTGGCAAGCCGTTCTTCGATACCGAAGTGCTGGACGATTTCACCGTCCGCTTCGGCGGCGGGACGCCGGGCGTTCTGGCCAGTTCCACCGCGCGCGATGCGGGGATCGCGGGCATGGAATTCCTGAAATCCATTCCCGGCACCGTTGGCGGTTTCGTGCGGATGAACGGCGGGGCATACGGGCGCGAGGTGAAGGACATCCTCACCGAATGCGACGTCATTCTGCGCGACGGCACGCGCAAGACGTTTGCCCTGTCCGACATGGGTTATACCTATCGGCATTCGGACCTTCCCGATGGCGCGATCGTCGTGTCGGCGACGATGAAGGGCGAGCCGGGCGATCCCGATGCGATCCAGGCCGAGATGGATCGGATCAGCGAGGCACGCGAAGCTTCGCAGCCGCTACGCACCAAGACCGGCGGGTCGACTTTCAAGAACCCCGACGGCACCTCGGCATGGAAGCTGGTGGACGACGCGGGTTGCCGCGGCCTGATCATCGGCGATGCGCAAGTCAGCGAGAAGCACACCAACTTCCTTATCAACCGCGGAGAGGCGAGCGCCGCCGACATCGAGATGCTGGGCGAGGAAGTGCGCCGCAGGGTCAAGGACAAGTCGGGCGTGACGCTCGAATGGGAAATCCGCCGCGTCGGCAAGTTCGGCGCGACGAAGGTGGAGCCGGGGGCATGAGCACCACGATCAAGCGCGGAGGGAAAGGCGTCCGCCGCGCGGCATCGGCAAAGGGCAAGAAGCGCGCCGTCGCCGGAGCAAAGGCAAGGACCGGCGGCCTGTTTTCGCGCATGGTTACAGGCCTGGGCCTGTCCGAAAGCGCGCTGCAAAAGGCGTTTACCGGCTTGATCGTCATTGTCGCGGGCGCGGCGATCTGGGGTATCGCGGTCGTATCGGGCTTTGGTTCCTTCGCGGACGAGACGATGGGCAAGCTCGCCGCCGATACCGGTTTCGCGGTCCGCCGGGTCGAAGTCCACGGCGTCGAGCGCATGGACGAGGAAGAAATTTACAGCCGCGCCATCGCCGCGCAGGCCCAGCCGATGACGCAGCTGGACGTGGCGAACCTGCGCGAGGAACTCGTGTCGCTGGCATGGGTGTCGGACGCGCGCGTATCGCGCCAGCTGCCCGACACGCTGGTCATCGACATCATTGAACGCACGCCCCACGCGGTGCTGCAGCAGGGTGAGGATTTCGTCCTGATCGACCCATCGGGTCACAAGCTGGAACCGGTCGCGCCCGGCAAGGCGGAAAGGATGCTGGTGCTCAAAGGCGAGGGCGCTGCCGAACGGGCGGCGGATCTTGCCATCCTGCTGGAAGCCGCGCCCGCGTTGAAGAAACAGGTACGCGGGGCAGAGTGGATCGGCAATCGCCGCTGGAACCTGACATTCGCGACAGGACAGGTCGTGGCCCTTCCCGAAGGGGAGGACACGTCGGCAGAGGCGCTGGTCGCCTTTGCGCAGATGGACGGCATGAACCGCCTGCTGGGCGGCAAAGTCGCGGTATTCGACATGCGTGATCCCAGCCGCGTCTACATGCGCGTGCCCGGACGCGCGCAGGACGAGGCGAAGGCACGCGAAGAGGCAAAGCGTCTCGCCGCCGAAGCGGCGCGGGACAACGGGGGCTAAGGCAATGGCGAACCTCAGGATCGAAAAGGTTTTCGGCGCGATCAACATCGGGTCCTTCCGCATTTCCGCGATGATCGCGGGGCTGACGGCAGATGGCGAGATGATCGTGCTGGGTTCGGGGCACCGCGCCGCCGACGGTATCCGGCGCGGCTATGTCACCGACATGGACGCGGCCAGCCACGCGATCCGCGACGCGATCGAACGCGCCGAACGCGCCGCGGACACGCAAGTATCCTCGGTCTGGATCGGATGTGCGAACGCCGGTTTGATGAGCGAGATTCGTGAAGTCGATATCGAGACTGGTGGACGCCGGATCGACCAGGACGACGTCGAATACCTGCTGGCCGAAGCGCGCGACCGTATCGTGCCGCAAGTGGGCGAACCGCGCGTCGTGCTCCACGCACAGCCTGCGCACTACATCCTCGATGGCGCGCAGGGCGTGTCGAACCCACGCGGCCTTCATGCCCAGCGGCTCGCCGTCGCTGTCCACGTGATGGAGGCAGAGGCCGGCCCACTGCGCAACCTGATGGAAGCGGTACAGAACGCGCACCTGGAGGTCGAAGGCGTCGTCGGTGCGGCGGTGGCCAGCGGCCATGCCTGCCTTAGCGACGAGGAAAAGGAACTGGGCGTCGCGGTCGTCGATTTCGGCGCGGAAGTGACCCACGTATCGGTCCATGTCGGCGGTATGCTGGTGGGCGTGTCGGTCCTGCCCTATGGCTCCAACGACGTGACCGACGCCATCGCCTCGGCCTTCGGCATCCGCCGGATGCAGGCGGAACGGCTGAAGTGCGTCTACGGCTCCGCCATTGCCAGCCCGACCGACCACCGCGAGATGATCCCGCTGGGCGCAGAGGGCAAGCATGGCGGCGAGGAAGTGCAGCGCGCCGAACTGATCAGCGTCATCAACGGCCAGCTTGGCCGCTGGACCGAGGACGTGGCCAAGGCGCTGAAAGGCATGGGTTTCGTCATCGGGCGCGGCGGTAGCGGGCGGCAGATCGTGTTGACCGGCGGCGGTGCGGAACTCGCGGGCCTTGCCGACTATGTTCAGCAGGCCTTTGCCAAGCCGGTTCGCACCGGCCGCCCGCCGCAGATGACCGGCCTTCCCGAAGCGCACGCGCGCCCCGGATTCGCGGCGTTGACGGGCCTCGTCCTTTATGCCGCGGCCGACCCGGTCGACATCCGCACCCACGGTTCGGCATGGCAGTCCACGTCGCGGTTTGGCCGGATGAACCTGCCCGCCCGCGTCATGCGCGCGATCCGCGAGTATTTCTGATCCGGAACCGGCAGTGATCCCCCTCGTATCCTAAGGGTACGAAGGAGGATCCATTGCTGCTCGAAAAGATCAAGACACCCGGACTTTCGCACTTGTCCTATATTGTCGGGGCAGGCGGAAAGGCGGCGGTGATCGACCCGCGCCGCGACTGCGCGATCTATGTCGAAAAGGCCCGCGCCGAAGGGCTGGAGATTACCCACATCTTCGAAACGCACCGGAATGAGGATCTCGTCTCCGGCGCGCCGATCCTTGCCGCGATGACCGGTGCGAAAGTCCTGCACGGCCCGAATGCGGCGGGCGACGTCGCCTATGCCGAAACCGCGCACGAGGGCGACTGCTTCGATATCGGGCAGCTTCGCATAGAGGTGCTGGAAACGCCGGGCCACACGTTCGACCATCTGGCCTTCGTGCTTCACGACACGGCCTATCCGGATGGGCCGGTCGGCGTATTCACGGGCGACGCCCTGTTCGTCGGCGACGTGGGCCGCACCGATTTCTACCCTGATCGGGAGCGCGAGGTTTCCGGCATGCTCTACGACAGCCTGCAGAAGCTGCTGGCTCTGGGCGATCAGACGATCCTCTATCCCGCGCACGGCGCAGGCTCGGTCTGCGGATCGGGCATGGCAGAGCGCGAGTTTTCGACCATCGGCCACGAACGTGCGAACAACCCGCGCCTGCAGCTCGGCCGCGAGGCGTTTATCGAGGCCAAGGTTGCGGAGCACCATTACCAGCCACCCTACTTCCGCCTCATGGAGCGGCTGAACCTCGAAGGCGGCGATCCCGCACCGCGCATCATGGCGCCGCCGGTATTGTCGCTGGACCAGTTCAAGGCGCTGGAGGTCGATCACGTGATCGACGTGCGCGAACCGCTGGCATGGGCGTCGGGGCATTTCCCCGGCGCGTTGTGCCTGCCGGTGGGAATGATCCCCGCCTTTGCCGGGTGGTTCGTGGGCGAGGGGGAGAGCATCGCCCTCGTCGGATCGGACCGCGGCCAGATCGAAACCGCGATGGAACACCTGGTCCGCATCGCGCTCGACAACGTGGTCGGCGGCTATGTCGGCATCGTGCCTGCCGCCGCGCAGGGGATGGGGATGCAACGCTTGCCGACCGTCGTCACCGAAGAGGTGGCGGAACGCGTCGCGGCGGGCAAGGCGGGCTGGAAACTGCTCGACGTGCGTGACGCCGACGAACGGGCGGCCTCCGCGATCGACGGATCGGTGCACATCTACGTCGGCGAACTGGCGGAAAAGTGGCGCGAACTGGACAAGGACACGCACTATACCGTCATGTGTGCCAGCGGGATGCGGGCCAGCGTTGCGGCGGGTCTGCTTGCCTCCAAGGGCTTTGAAAAGCTGGATATCTACTTGGGTTCGATGGGCGCGTGGAAAGCCGCGCAGAGCTGAATTTTCGGTTTGTCGGCAAAGCCGCGCGCTTCATCGCGAATCGCCGAAAATCCTCGCCTCACCGAGGTGTGGAAATCTATGAGAATCCTTTGCTCCGGTGATTCGTTCTGTGGCACAAAGGACATCAATTTCGGGGGCACGCTGGACGCAGCGATTTTGCGGAGACGTTCATGAGCATCAATATCGGTCCACCGGCAGTTGAAGAACTGCGGCCGCGCATCACCGTGATCGGTGTCGGCGGGGCAGGTGGCAACGCCATCGCCAACATGATCCAGGCACAGATCGAGGGGGTGGATTTCGTCGTCGCGAATACCGACGCACAGGCACTCAACAACTCGATCGCCGAAGATCGCATCCAGCTGGGGCCTGAAATCACGCAGGGGCTGGGCGCGGGTTCGCGGGCAGAGGTCGGCCGCGCCGCAGCGGAAGAGACGCTGCACGAGATCGACCGGATGCTCGACGGCGTGCACATGTGCTTCATCGCGGCCGGCATGGGCGGCGGAACCGGCACCGGGGCGGCCCCCGTCATCGCCAAGGCGGCGCGTGACAAGGGTGTGCTGACCGTCGGCGTCGTGACCAAGCCGTTCATGTTCGAAGGCAGCCGCCGCATGCGTTCGGCAGAAGCCGGGATCGAGGAGCTGCAGAAGCACGTCGACACCCTGATCGTCATTCCGAACCAGAACCTGTTCCTGGTCGCCAGCCCCGACACGACCTTCAAGGAAGCTTTCGGGCTTGCCGACGAAGTGCTGCAACAGGGCGTGCGTTCGATCACCGACCTCATGGTCATGCCGGGCCTCATCAACCTCGACTTTGCCGACGTGCGTTCGGTGATGGGCGAAATGGGCAAGGCGATGATGGGCACGGGCGAGGCAGAGGGCGATTCCCGCGCTCTTGAAGCCGCCGAAAAGGCGATTGCCAACCCGCTGCTCGACGGTGTTTCGATGGCCGGCGCCAAGGGCGTCATCGTCTCGATCATCGGCGGCGAGGACATGCGCCTCATGGAAGTCGACGAGGCCGCGAACCACATCCGCGAACTGGTCGACCCGGACGCGAACATCATCTGGGGTTCGGCCTTCAATCCCGACCTTGCCGGCAAGATCCGCGTCTCGGTCGTCGCCACCGGCATCGATCAGGCCGCCGAACAGGTCCAGCCGCAGGGCGGTGCGCAGCCGTTCTCGCTGGGTTCGGGCCGTGCGCCGATGCGCCCGGGTGCCGCACCTGCCGCTCCGGCACAGGAGGCTTCGCCCGCGCCCGATCACGCGGTTACCGATCCGACCGGCGGCATCGACGATCCGGCCGACGACAGCGAGCACAAGCTCGTCGGCGGCGGCTTTGCTTCGGCGAACGACGAACCGCTCGACCTTCCGCTGGAACTGAGCGACGAGGTTGCCGACAATTCGGACGAACTGGTCCTGGGTGACGAATTCGTGCAGCGCCCCGCTGCGGCGGAAGATCACTCTGTCGTCAACGGCGGCTGGCAGCAGCCCACCCCGACGCCGCGCCCGGCCGCACCAGCGCCCGCTGCACCGGCATCTTCAGGTGGCAGCACGCTTTTCGAACGCATGGCCAGCCTGTCGCGCCCGCGTGACGAACAGCCTACTCGTGAGGATGACGATGACGACGGCGCGGAGCTTAACATCCCGCGTTTCCTGGGACGGCATAACCGTTAACCGGAACACGAAGTCGAAGAACCGCCGTCGCGCATTTGTCGCGGCGGCGGTTCTGCTTGCAGGCGGCATGCAATTGCATGCACCGCCCGTCGCCGCGCAATCGGTTCGCACCGTGCCGGACAGCAACGAACGCGCCCTGGAACGTGCGCGCGAACAGCTTGGCCGCAATCCTTCGGACCTGCGCGCGCTGCGCGACGGGGTGCAGGCCGCAATGCGGCTGGGCCGGATCGATCTGGCCGCCACATATGCCCAGCGCGCCGCGCAGCTTGCGCCCGGCGATGCGCATATCACCGCCGCGCGCGGGGCGATCGAAATTCATCGCGGCCGCCCGCGCGAAGGGCTCGCCCTGTTCGAGCAGGCCGACATGGCGGGCCTTCCCGAAGACGTCTTCGTATCGGACCGCGCGCTCGGCTACGACCTCTTGGGCGACCAGCCTTCGGCGCAGTACTATTACGCTATCGCCAACCGCCTGAACCCCAGCGACGAAACCTTGCGCCGCTATGCGCTAAGCCTCTCGATCATCGGCGATTACGACACGGGCGAGGCGATGCTGAAGCCGCTGCTCAACGTCGGGGACCGTCCGGCATGGCGGATGCAGGCCTTCATGCTGGCCATCAACGGGCGCGGGGGCGAGGCGACCGAAGTGCTCAACCGCATCCTGCCCTCCGACGTCGCGGCGGAATTGACGCCATACCTGCTGCGCATGCCCAGTCTCAGCCGGGCGGAGCAGGCCGCGGCCGCAAACCTGGGCATATTCCCTTCGCTCGTCCAGGCGGACCTCTCCGCTTCCGAGGCGCAGCGCGCGCGCCGCCGCCGCCCCGGCGACTGAGCCATTGACGGCTCGGCGGTTCGGGCCTGTTCAGCCGCGCGGCATCCCGCTTCCACAGGCTGTCCCGTGCTTGTCCACAAGCTCTGCACAAATGTGTCGACTTATGCCCAGCATGCGTGGGCAGGGGTGATTGTGTCATCGGGGTGAAAGGATTCATCAAGGCAATCGAGGATGGACAACCCCAAACCCTGGACGGACACGCTTATGATGACAGACCGGCACACTGACACGGGCGACGACGATTGCGCCCCGGTCGACATGCTGGTCGCGCTGTTCGAGGCGCGGGGCTGGCCATACGAACTCATCGGTGAGGACGAGCTTTCGGGCGAAGTGCAGGGCGCCTGGGCCAAGTACCAGATGCGCGCGATCTGGCGGCGTGAGGACAACGTCCTGCAGCTGCTGTGCCTGCCTGAAGTGCGCGTCGGCGACGACAAGCGGACCGCGATGTTCGAACTGATGAGCCTGGTGAACGAGCAGCTGTGGCTGGGGCACTTCGATCTGTGGTCGTCGGGTTCGGTCCTGCTTTACCGCCACGGCATGATGCTGGGCGACGATGGCCTGCTCTCGATCCTGCAGGCGCAGATGGCCGTCGAACACGCGGTTGAGGAGTGCGACCGGTTCTATCCCGCGTTCCAGTTTGTCCTGTGGGGTGGCCGCGAGCCGAAGGACGCGTTAGACGCCGCGCTCATCGACGCTGCCGGAGAAGCTTAGGAATGACTTTACCGAACAAGATGCTGCTCATCGGATGCGGCAACATGGGAGGTGCAATGCTGGATGGCTGGCTGGCCGGAGGAGCGGACCCCGCCATCTTCACCGTGCTGGACCGTTCGATCCCGTCCGCCCCCGATGGCGTGCGCCTCGTCCGCACCCAGCCTGACGAGACGTTCGACGTCGTCATGCTCGGCATCAAGCCGCAGGGGCTGGCCGATTCGGCGCCTGCCATCGAACCGATGATCGGTCCCGAAACCGTTCTGCTCTCGCTGCTGGCGGGGGTTCAGCTCGACACTCTGTCCGATCGCTTCCCCCGTGCGGGCGGTGTGGTCCGCGTGATGCCCAACCTGTCGGCAAAGCTGGGCAAGTCGCCCGTCGCGCTGGCCGGAAAGGGACTCAGCGATGCGCAGAAAGACACGGTCGACACGCTGGCCGACATGCTCGGCCAGGGCGAATGGATCGGGGAGGACACTTACGACCTCACCACCGCGCTCGCCGGATCGGGCCCCGCGTTCGTCTATCGCTTCATCGACGCGCTGGGCAAGGCGGCGGCCTCGCTCGGCCTGCCCGAGGAACAGGCCAATCGGCTTGCCAAGGCGACCGTGGACGGCGCGACCGCGCTTGCCATGCGCAGCGAACATTCGCCCGGTGAACTGGCGCGGCGCGTCGCTTCGAAGGGCGGCGTGACGCAGGCAGGTCTCGACACACTGGATGCCGACGACCGGCTGCTGAAGCTGATGACCGATACCTTGCGCGATGCATCGGCCCGCAGTGCGGAAATGTCGCAGGAAGCGCGCGCAAAAGGGTGACTGCATCGGTCACCTCGCTTTGTAACAGTTTGTAACATCCGGCCTGTCGGTGATCCGGCAGGCCGGTTTTGCTTGAACTGATGCGATTCAATCGCGATATTGTCTGCAACGGCCCCGCCTGGTGGGGTCCGATAAGGAGTTGAGAAAGACAATGGCAAACTGGAACGACCCCCAGCCCACGAGCCGGAGTGGCCGTGCGGGCTTCGGCGCTGCTCCGGGCCTTAATCCGAGTGTGCCGAGCACGCGGGCCGGCTTCGACGCAGGCCTGCGCAAGTACATGCTCTCGATCTACAATTACATGGCATCGGGCGTGCTGCTTTCGGGCATCGTCGCGATCGCGATGGCCAACACCGCCATCGGCGTGTCAATCATCACCTCGCCGTTCATGTTCCTCGTGATGCTCGCCCCGCTGGCGATCGTCTTCGCGATGAGCTTTGGCGCGAATCGCTTCTCGCAGGGCACGCTTCAGGCGATGTTCTGGGGCTTTGCGTTCCTGATGGGCATGAGCCTGTCGACGATCTTCCTCGTCTATACGGGCGGTTCGATCGCGGCGACGTTCTTCGCCACCGCGGGTGCCTTCGCCGGCCTTTCGCTGTTCGGCTACACCACGAAGAAGGACCTGTCCGGTTGGGGCAGCTTCCTGATCATGGGCGTGATCGGCCTGATCATCGCGTCGGTGATCAACATCTTCTTGCAGAGCGCGGCCCTGATGTGGGCGGTCAGCTTCCTGGGCGTCCTGATCTTCGCGGGTCTGACGGCCTACGATACGCAGCGCCTCAAGGCTCAGTACTATCACCTTGCCGGAACCGAGTTCATGGGCAAGGCGGTGATCCTGGGTGCGCTTTCGCTCTACCTGGATTTCATCAACATGTTCCAGTTCCTGCTCATGTTCATGGGTCAGCGCGACTGACATCGCGGGGCAGGGGTTACGCCCCCGCCCATTCAGAAGAAACGAACGCCCGGCCGGTATCCCCGCGCCGGGCGTTTCGCGTATTCGGCTCGTCCGATGCGCGCCTTCGTCTCATCGTATTCCTTGTGGATGGACCCATGGGGCGGGATGCGCGGGCCACGGCGTAAGGGCATGAAGGGGACTGCTTGCCGCGCCGCCTTAATCCTGCCGAAAGCCGGGTTCATGCAGACTGCGTGCAATCGTTATGGAATTTCGGGAAAGAGGGTTCGGGTCGGTGACTTCCAAGGTCGTGAAAATCGTGCAGGCATGCGCCATTGTGGGCGTCGCTACTCTGGCCGGCTGTACGCCGCCGCCCCCGGCACCCCCGCCGCCCCCGCCGCCGGTGGTAGAGGCGTTTCCCGCCCGTCCGCTCGCACCCGGCTTTGCGCAGGAAAACCTGGCCGTCCCGGCCGCCAACGCGATGGGCATTCGCCAGACGGTGAACACCGGCCTGACGTCGGCGCAGACCACGTGGAACCTGCGTTCGGCCTACAACGTCGCCGCGTTGAACTGCCAGGGCCCCGAACATCTCGTCATGGCCGAACGCTATGGCGAATTCCTGAAGAACCACACGCGCGAACTGTCGGCCACGAACCGCACGCTCGACAGCGAGTTTCGCCAGAAATACGGGCCGGGCTACAAGGACGTGCGCGACAAGTACATGACGCAGGTCTACAACTATTTCGCGCTCCCGCCCGCGCTGGATCGCTTCTGCGATGCCGCGCTTTCGGTCAGCGGCCAGCTTGCCACGGTGGAAAAGGGCAACCTCGACGTCGCGGCCGCCACGCTGTTGCCGCAGCTTGAAAACGTGTTCCTGCAGTTCTTCGCAGAGTACGAGGCCTATCGCATCGCCGCCACCGCTTGGGATGCGCGCTACCTTGCCACTTACGGGGTTCCCTATCGCCGTCCGGGCGGCAATCCGCTCGCTCCGGGCGCGACCGACCCTTACGGTCCCGAACAGACGATCGAACTGCCGCCGCAGACTTCGGCGTCCACCGACACCGGTGCAACCGCTTCGGGAAGCTGAGGCCCGGACCCTACGGATCAAGCAGGAAGGGGGCGTAATTTCCCCCTTCCCAAACCTGCGCGCTCGCTGCTAACTGCGCGCCTCGCCCCACGGTGGGCGAACGGATGGAACGGGGCCGTAGCTCAGTTGGGAGAGCGCGTCGTTCGCAATGACGAGGTCAGGGGTTCGATTCCCCTCGGCTCCACCATCCTCGACCTTCCGATCATCCTGAAAGACCGTAGAACTCCGGCAGGCGTATGGCGAAAGTCATGGCCGGGCTGAAGGCGTTGACGAACAGGGTCGAACCGTCGGGCGAGAAACAGGCCCCCGACAGTTCGGTCTGAATGCGAAGCCGCCCGATGGGATAAGGCTCGCCTTGCGGCGTGATCCCGCGCAAGTGATTGTCCACCACGTCGCTGCCTTGGTCCTCGCACACGATCAGGTGCCCGTTCGGCGCGATCGTCAGGTTGTCGCCATAGTGGAACTGGTCCTTGTCGCCGCTTTCGAAAAACAGCTGCAGGCGGTCCGCCTGACCATTGCCCGACGGCACCAGCCGGAAGATCTGGCCCAGACCTGCCGCTCCGCCGGAGGTGCAGCAGAAATAGACTTCGCCGTCGCCCATGTGGATGCCTTCGCCGCGCGCGAAGATCGCGGCGCCATCGGCGGCTGCGCGAAAGCGCATGTCGTCGTCGGGGGCTTCGGGATCGGCGATGTCGATCCAGCGCACCCCGGCCCAGGCCCCCGGCGCGAAGGCGGTGCCGGACCAGTTGCGCGTATCGGCAGGCAGGCCGACGATGGCGGCGGCTTGTAACCGGCCTCCTTCGGCCAAGTGACCGTGCCTGTTCGGGATGAAGCGGTAAAGCGCGCTCTCGTCACGATCCTCGGTCATGTAGACGATGCCGCTGCGCGGATCGACGGCAGCAGCCTCGCGCCGAAAGCGTCCCATGGCCTTGAGCGGAACCGGATCGACAAGGCCCGCGGCATCGGCGGGGACTTCGAAGATCCAGCCATGGGCCTTGCCGGCGTCTTCACCCGGCAGGGTCACGTCCTCTTCGCAAGTGAGCCAGGTGCCCCACGGCGTCACGCCGCCCGAACAGTTGCGGATCGTCCCCGCCAGCGATCGGTATTGCCGTTTCACCGTCAGGCTGGCCGGATCGAGCACCACGGTCGTTGTGCCGCCGGGAAGCGTGCGGCCGCCCGGCGCGTGGTCGAAGCCGGTCGCAAGCGTGCCGCCCGGATCGTCCTCCACCTTCAACTCGTGATTGCGGACGAGAGTCAGCGACCCGTCGGCGAGTGCGAAACAGCCCATGCCGTCGGCCTTGTCGGGAACGGTCAGCCCGTCGTCCATCACGTCGCCCAGCCGCGAAATGACGCGATAGGACGCCCCTTGGGGCAGGTCGAGCAGACCCGCCGCATCCGGAACGAGCGGACCGAAGGGAGACGAAGCCGCAGCTGCCGTTGTCAGCGCACGGGTCGTGCATCCGCTGGCCAGAAGCGCGGCAAAGGCAGTACCGGTCGATTGCAGGAAACGGCGGCGCGACGCATCCGGGCACGCCATCATTTCAGGCCTAGCGCTGACACGATCTCGTCCCAGCGGACCAGCTTGAAGTTCTGCGCCCCGCTTTCGTTGATGCCGTCTTGCGCGACGAACAGGCCATCCGGAAAGACCGGCCCGAAATCGCCGGACTGCAAGGCGATGCCATCGGTTTCGTCGGTCGCGCCGAAGTCACCGGCACGGACGCGGAAACGCCCGACATAGCGCATGTCCGGCAGGCTGTAGACCGCATAGGCGCTGTCGCCCTGGCTCGATGCGACGAGCCAGCCGCCGTTATCGCCTTGGGGCAGGAGGGCCAGGCCCTCGACATCGGCGACGAGCTGTTCGCCATCGGTGGCAGCGACCATTTCGCCTTCAGTGGCGCCCCGGGCGAAGCGCCAGATGCCCGCCATCTCTTCACCCGCGTAGAGCGTGCCGTTGCGCGGATCGACGACGCAGCCTTCGCCCTGCGTTGCCATCTTGAACGTGCGCGAGGTGAACGCGCCCAGTGGTTCGAGATCGATCGCGGATTCCACGATCGTCCCGTCCTTCAGCACCGAATAGGCGAGCAGCGCGTCGTCTTCTGCGTACAGGCACAGGCCATAGGCCTCGCCCGCAGCGACCGGTACGGTTCCGATGGGGCTCAACTTGCCTTCACGAGAAAGCCGGTAAAGCCGGATTTGTGCTTTCAGCGGGTCGCCCCGGTCGCTTGCCGCGACGACGATACCCGCATCGCCTATATCGACGAGATCGACGTTGTTGAGCCGCCCGTCGGGCGCGAAGTCGAGCACCACGCCGTCCATCGAATAGACGTAGAGCCCCGCCTTCTTGTCGGTGCCCACGATCAGGCTGGCCGTGGGATCGGCCGGGTTCCTCCAGATCGCGGGATCGTCGGCGGCATCGTCGTTCTGCGTGCCGACCGGAGCGGTTTCGCCCCGCGCCACGACCTCTGCCGTGGGCAGGGGCGAGACGTAGGGCGCGGTGGCGCAGCCGGAAAGGACGGCTGCGCCAAGCGTTGTAATCGCGATCCGGCGCATCAGAACACCACCTTCGCGCCGAACTTCCCGGTCCAGTCGTATTCCTCGTACTGGTAGAGGTTCCGCTGTCCGCCGAGGTTGTTGTAGGCGAAGTACTTGGCGTTGTTGATGTTCACCCACTCGCCAAAGATCTGGACCATGTCGGTCAACTGGTACTTGGCGGTGAAGTCGAGCTGGAAGTGATCGTCGACGAAACGGTCCTCGTCCACGTCATCGCCCAGTTCGTCGAGGTACTTGTCGCGGAACGTGCCCGACAGGCGCAGCGAGATCGGCCCCTTTTCATAGCCTAGCACGGCGTTGAAAGTGTGCTTCGACGTCGACGGCAGGCTGATTTCGCGAAGGTCGGTGATGTCGCCGTCAATCGGCACCGTCCCGGTCGCATCGGTGTAGGTGTAGTTCGCCTGGACCAGCAAACCGTCCAGCGGGGCAGGCAACATGCTCAGCGCCTGAGAGAAGCCAAGCTCCACGCCCCAGACTTCGGCGCTGGGGCCGTTGACCGGGATCACCGCTTCGTCAAAGGCGATGCCGTTGAAGGTGCCGTCCTTGCGCTCGGTATCGACGATGTAGTTCTTGATGTCCTTGTAGAAGACCGCGGCGCTGATGCCGCCGGTGCGCGACATGTACCATTCGACCGACGCGTCGAGGTTCCACGCCTCGTATGGCTTCAGCGCGGGATTGCCGAACTCGCCCTCGATCTCGTCATCGTCGTTGACCTCGACGGCAAAGCGCGGGGCCAGCTTCGACAGCTTCGGACGGACGAGACTGCGATAACCGGCAAGCCGCACCAGCAGGTCGGGCCGTGCTTCGTACCGCAGGTTGAGGCTGGGCAGCCAGTGGCCGTAGCTCTTGTCGTATTCGACCGGCGCGAAGAGCACGGTGTCGTCTTCGGCGACGGTTTCGTCGGGAAGGTTGGACCCTTCTTCGAACAGGGTGACGGTGTTGCCGAAGATGTCGTTCTTCGTATGCTCGTACCGGATGCCGCCGATGGCGCGCAGCGGGCCGTTGTCCCACGTGGCCATGACGTATCCTGCCATCACGTCCTCGTCGACGCGGTAATCCTCCACCGCCGAATCGAACGCGGTGTCGATTTCCTGCAATTCGAACTGGTCGAAATTGTCGAAGAAGTAGCGCGTGGGCGCGGTAAAGTCCGCCACCGGCGAAATGCCGATGATGTCGTAGGTCTGGAAACCCTGGACATCGGCAAGCGTGTAGTCGCCGTCGCCGTCCCATTCGTAGAATTCGACCGACTTGTCGTAGGTCTTCTTGCGCCAGCGACCCTTGGCCCCTGCCTGAAGGGTCAGGCTGGCATCGCCCATGAACATTTCATAGCCTAGGTCGAACTGGCCGGCATATTCCTCGTCCTGGGAATCGGACAGCGCGGTCAGTTCGATGTCCTTCAACTCGTAAGCTGCGGGATCGTAGAAAGCGGAATCGTTGCCCGACGTCATGTAGAGCGGCACGCGCGGATCGGCGTAATCGACTGCGATCAGCAGCTCGTCCCCGGCAAGATCGGCGTCGCTTTCGAAGTCCCGTTCGAACTGCGTGGGATCGACCGATCCGTTCTCCTTCTCGGTCGCCTTGGCGTAGCTGGCCGAGTATTCGGCGAAAAACCCGCTATCGAGCTGCGTCTCGCCGCCCAGTACGAGAGAGTAGATGCGCTGGCGCTCGAAGCGGTCCTTCACGTCGCGTTCGACGGTGAATTCGGCGGTGTCGGAAGAATAAGTCGCCGTGCTGCCAACGAAAGTCGGCAGGTCATCATCTTCGAAATCGCCGAAATCGAAAGTCAGGCGGCGGCGGTATTCCTGGTCGTCGAACTGGCTCCACGTGCCCTTGACGTAAAGCTCGGTAGTGTCGCCCGCGCGGAAATCCAGGCCCAGCGTCGCGCTGATGCGTTCACGCTCCACGTCGTAGTCGCGATACTGGATTTCCTGCGCGTAGGGCGTGCCGCCATCGTCGGTCCAGTCGTCGGCCTCGATGTTGTCGGTCTCGAACTTGCGCTGGTAGTAGGAAACGCCGCCGGAAATGCCGACGTTTTCGCCAAGGCGGCTGGCGAAATCGATGCTGCCCTTGGGGGTCAGCTCGTTCGACTTTTCGTTGTAGCTGCCTTCGATTTTCGCGGTCAGCAGGCCCTTTTCGCGGTCGAACGCACTCGTCGTCTCGATCTCGATGCTGGCGCCGATGGTGTCGGCATCCATGTCGGGCGTCAGCGACTTCTTGACCGTGATGGATTCGATGATGTCGGAACTGATCACGTCCAGCGCGACCGAACGGACATCGCTTTCGGGCGCGGGCAGGCGAACGCCGTTCAGCGACGTGGCGTTAAGTTCGGGATCAAGTCCGCGAACCGAAACGAAGCGGCCTTCGCCCTGATCGTTCAGGACATTGACGCCCGGCAGGCGGCGCAGCGATTCAGCCACGTTCTGGTCGGGAAACTGGCCGATCGCGTCGCGCGTGATGACATCGCTTACGGTATCTGCGGCGCGCTTGCGCGAAAGGGCGCTGCCAAGGTTGGCCCGCTGCCCGATGACGAGGATCTGCCCGTCAAGGCCCGACAGCGAGAAATCGGCCGTCGCGGTACCGGTGGCCGGCACCGCGACCGTCATTTCCTGCGCCTGCGCACCGATATAGGTCGCCCGCAGGGTATAGGTGCCTTCCGGAACTTCCACGAAGCGGAACGCACCGTCGCTGCCGGTCGTGGCCGTCCGGCCCGTTCCCTCGATCTCGACCTGCACCGCGCGCAGACCGGCGGTGCCCGTCTGGTCGATGACCTTGCCTTCGATCGTTCCCGCGATGGCCGGTGCGGCCTGACCAAGCGCGATTGCCCCCATTGCGGCCCCGAGGAGCCATTTTGACGAACCCATGTTTTCAACCTCCAGTGTTATCTGGGAGGCCGATAGGTTCGCCGCTTTACGCGTTCGCGACGGTTTGGGGGCAGGGCAAAGACAATTGAACGGCAACTGTCACGCTGCTGACGCAAAGGCCTTGCGCGGTGGGTGCACTGCGTGCGTGACCTGACGCGTTGCCTGCGACTTTACTTTTTAACTCGCTATAAAACAGTCGAAAATTTTGCAGGGTGGAGCGCATCCAAGACAATAAGGCCAGCCTTGTCCGGACGCTTGCAACCCGGCCTTGGCGTGGTAGTCCTGTTGCATCCCCCAATTGCTCAGCTGGACATCACATGCGTCGTTTTACCGTTCCGGTCTCGCTCTCCCTGTCGCTGGCGCTTGCCGCCTGCGCCTATCAACCCGCGCCCATGGCGGTCGCGCCGCCAGCGGCAGAGGCGACGGCGGCCCCGCTTTCGCAGCTCGTTTCGCAAGTCGACATTCCTTATGAAAGCTTCACGCTCAACAACGGTCTGACCGTGCTGGTCCACACCGATCGCAAGTCGCCGATCGTGGGCGTGACGACCTATTACCGCGTCGGGTCGAAGCACGAACCGCGCGGCAGCACCGGTTTTGCCCACTTGTTCGAACACCTGATGTTCGGCGGGTCCGAAAACGTCGAGAATTTCGACATTCCACTGGAGGCGGCAGGATCGGCCCCGACCAACGGATCGACCTGGTATGACCGAACGAACTATGTCGAAACGGTTCCGACCGGCGCGCTCGATCTTGCACTGTTCATGGAAAGCGACCGCATGGGCCACCTGCTCGGCGCGGTGACGCAGGACAAGCTCGATAAACAGCGCGGCGTGGTGCAGAACGAAAAGCGCCAGGGCGACAACCAGCCCTATGGCCTGGCCGAATACAAGATCGCCGACGCGCTGTACCCCATCGGCCATCCCTATCGCCACGCCACGATCGGTTCGATGGCCGATCTCGACGCGGCCAGCCTGACCGACGTGCGTACGTGGTTCACCGACAATTACGCGCCCAACAACGTGGTGCTGGCGCTGACCGGCGATATTGACGTCGCCACGGCGCGTCCGATGGTCGAAAAGTGGTTCGGCGACATTCCGCGCGGCCCCGAAGTGGTGCAGCCCGAAGCGCCGATCGTGACGCTTGCCGCCCCGGTCCGTGAAGAGATGACCGACCAGGTGCCGGTGACCCGCATCTACAAGGTCTGGTCCGGTCCGGGCCTCAACCACGAGCAGGCCGCCGAACTCGACATGGGCATGTCGGTGCTGGGCGGGCTCAGCTCCTCGCGGCTCGACAACGTGCTGGTGCGTGACGAACAGCTGGCCGTCAGCGTTTCGGCCTACATGCTGCCGTTCGAAAACACGTCCTACCTTCAGGCGACGATGGACGTGAAGCCGGGCGTGGACGTGGCCGTGGCCGAAAAGCGGTTAGACGAAGTCATCGCCGGGCTGATGGCAGAAGGGCCGACCGAAGACGAACTGGCCCGTGCGGCGACGCAGCGGGTTTCTTCGCAGATCGGCCAGCTGGAAGCTGTAGGGGGCATGGATGGCAAGGGGGCGATCCTGGCCGAAGGGCTGCTCTATTCCGGCGATCCGGCGACGTACAAGGAAGACCTTGTCGAAATCGCCGCGCTCAATCCTGCAGAAGTACAGGCCGCGTTGGCGACCTGGCTGTCGCGCCCGGCCTATACGCTGGTGGTGAAGCCGGGCGAGCGGACCGAGGACGGCGCACAGATGGGCGGCTGGGGCGATGAAGGCACCGTGCCGCCGCCCGCGCCCGATGCCAAGGCACCCGTGCCCGCCATCGAACAGGGCCCGCCGCGCGCCTATCCGCCGGTGGCGCCGGTGGGCGAACTCGTCTTCCCGTCGGTGGAGACCGCGACCCTGTCGAACGGCATTCCCGTCACGCTGGCACGCCGGACCTCTATCCCCAAGGTCAGCATGGCGATCACTTTCAATGCGGGCGACGCCGCCGACGGCGCGGCCAATGCCGGAACGCAGTCGCTGATGATGAGCTTGCTGGACGAAGGGACCGAAACCCGGTCCACGCTCGACATCGCGACCGAGCAGGAGCGGCTGGGCGCATCGATCAATGCCGGCACGACGATGGATGTCAGTGCGGTCTACATGACGGCGCTGACGGCCAACCTTCTGCCTTCGCTGGACCTCATGGCCGACATCGTGCGCAACCCCGCCTTCGACGAAGCCGAAGTCGCCCGTGTGAAGGGGCAGCGCCTTGCCGCCATCGCCCAGCAGCAGGCAACGCCGGGCAGCATCGCATCGCGCGCCATCGGGCCGCTGATCTACGGTAATGACCATCCCTATGGCTCGGTCGGTTCGGCAGGGCTTGCCTCTGCGATCGAACCGCTGACCCCGGCTGCGCTGGAAACCCTGCACGATACCTGGCTGCGTCCCGACAATGCGGCGATCACGGTCGTCGGTGACGTCACGATGGCGCAGTTGAAGCCCGCGCTGGAGGCCGCTTTCGGCAATTGGGCTGCGCCGACAGGGGCGGTTCCGGCAAAGGCGCTCGACGCGCCGGTGCCCGAAGCGGAGAGCCGGATCGTCGTCATCGATCGACCCAATTCGCCGCAGTCCTATCTCCTGCTTGCCCGCGTTCTGCCGCTTGACGGAACGCAGCAGGACATGGAGGCACTGAACATCGCGAACGAAGTTGTCGGCAGCGGCTTCCTGTCACGCCTCAACAGCGACCTTCGCGAGGACAAGGGCTGGACCTACGGGGTCAGCAGTTCCGTTTCGGCGGGCAATGCCGGGCCGCGCACGTTCTTTGTCTTCACGCCGGTCCAGACCGACCGGACCGCCGATTCCATCGAACTGATCCTGCGCCGGGTCGGGGAATTTTCCGACGGTTCGCGCGGGGTGGACGACGTAGAACTGCAGCGCGTGACCGATGGCAACATCCGCGGGCTGCCCAACAGCTTCGAGACAAACGGACAGGTGCTTTCGGCGCTGCTTGCCAACCAGCGGCTTGGCCGCCCGGCCGATTACCAGAAGCAGCTTCCCACGATCTACCGAGGCATCGATGCCGCCGCGATCGACGGGGCCGCGGCCGAATATCTATCGCCCGACGACCTGACGATCATCGTCGTCGGCGATCGTTCGAAGATCGACGATCAGCTCAAGACGCTCGACATGCCGATCGAATACCGAGAGGCCAGCGAGTTCTGAGACCCAGCGGATCGATAGCGAAAGGGCCGGGTTTCCAAGCGCGAAAGCCGGCCCTTTTTCGTGTCAGGCGTTTTCGACGTTGCGGTGGCCGCTGAAATTTTCCGCCGCAAGGCTGGCGATCAGCGCCGAGGGCAGGTCCACGGTCTGCGCAGCGGGGCGCCAGCCGTTGGCGGTGGACACGCGGACGCGGTCATGGTGCAGCGCGTTGCCGTGCGGGATCGCGGGATATTCGACCGCGCGTTGCAATCCGGCGCAGAGCGTTGCGATCCGTGCACTGTCCCGCATCCCCGGCATCAGGACGATGAAACGCCCATCGTCCCATCCCGCCAGCGTCGATCCCAGTGGGGCCGGCACCGCCTGCAGGCGGCGCATGATTTCGGTGTGCAGCCGTTCGGCCCCGCGCATGCCGTGATAGACGATATAGGCGTCCAGTTCCTCTATCTGCACCATCGCGGCCGCCATCGACACGCCGTTGGTGCGACATTCGCGCAGGACCATTTCGGCCCAGGCCCGCGACGGCATGCCGGTCTTGCTATCGACCAGGGTGCCGTCGATCACCGATTCCCGCAGTTCACGGTTGCTGTCGATCAACTGGCGTTCGCGCGCCTGCCTGCGCTCCTGCTCGCGCTTCAGGCGCAGCAGGGTGCGCACCCGCGCCTGCAGTTCGATGGGCTCTATCGGCTTGGTCACGAAGTCGTTGGCCCCTGCCATGAACGCTTGGCCCAGCGCATCCATATCGCGGCGGCCGGATAGCATCAGGATCGGCACGAAGGCGCCGCGCCGCGTGGTGCGGATCGCGGCGGTCGCCTCGATCCCGTCGACCTGCGGCATCATGATGTCCATGATGACGAGGTCGTAGGCCAGCCGGACTTCATCGGCATTGGTGCCGACCAGCGATAGCGCGACATAGGCTTCTTCCGCGCTTGCCACGCTGCGGATGCGGAAATTGCCGCCGCCCGACAGCATCCGGGCCGTGATCTCGGCCGAATCGGGATCGTCGTCGACGATCAGGATGCGTGGGCCTTCACTGTTTCTGGCACTGTTCCTGGCACTGTTGCCGGCTTCTCTGGTGGAAACGATCGAAAGCTGGTTCATGGCTGGTCCTCCCTGATCCATGCGCGCCATTCGGGCCCTTCGTGCAAAAGCCGGTAACCGGGCAGGCCGCGTTCGTAGAGATCGGGGAATGTCCGCCCCATGGCGTCCGCCCCGCGTATGGATCGCGTGTCACGCACGACCTGTATCCGCGCCCGCGCGTCCTGGCGCATTCCGGCAAGGCGGAAACGGATCGAACTGGCCGCCGAAATGCCGTGCGCGCTGCCGCGGTGGGCGATCGTCGCAGGGGCGGCCGCGGCATCGAACAGGATGTCGTCATGCCCCTGAAGCGCGACGCCCAGTGCGGCCAGTTCCCCGTCGACCGCAACGGTGGGCCTGCCCATCAGGACGGCGCGCAGGTTTTCGCTTTCCACGTCCTGCGCCTTGAGCAAGGTGACCGCGCCGCCGATCCAGCCGAAAGCGAGCATCGCGATGACCAGCATTTCGGACCGTGACCGATTGCGCGGCCAGCGGGTCGCCGCCGCCATGGCCAGCGGTATCGTCAGCGCGGCCAGTTGCACCGGCACCGGCATCGTCTGCGTCATCCCGCACAGTCCCGCACCGGCCACGGCAAAGCCGCCAATGGCCAGAGACGCGCGGCGCAAGCTCCCTTGCTTGCGCGTACGGACCAAGATCGCGGGCAGGATCGGCGCGCTCGCGACCATTCCCGCCAAGGCCAGTCCCAGAACGGACGCCGGCAGCGGCGGCGTGATCGGAATTTCGGCGAAATGGCCCAGGAACGCGAAAGCGTCGTCGTTGAAGATCCAGTTCACGTAAGCGAACCCGGCCAGCACGAAGGCGGCCGGAAACAGCATCGTCATCATCACCCCGGTGACCGACCGGCGCATCTGCGCCTCTGGCACGCACATCGCGATGAAGGGCACTGCCGCGACCACGAAGACGAGGCCCACCGGCTGCGACATCAGGATCAACGGCAACGAGAGCGAGACGAGGATGACATCCGTGATCCGGTGATCGCGGCGCAAGTTGAACAGGCCGACGGCCAGCATCGAGAGCCCGGCATGAAATCCTGCCCAGCCGGGACTTTCGGCAAGGCTGCGCAGCAGGACGGGGTTGGCGGCAAGCAGAACCGCGGCCGTGATCGACGTCCCCCAGGACAAGTGCGCGGACTGGAACGCGCGCAGCCAACCGGCGACCATCAGCGCGAAAAGCAGCGCGGTCACGAGCGGTAGGATGTGCATCCCGAACGAGGGTATGGCCAGTTCCGCAACGATTGTCGCGAAATAGGGCAGTGGCGGCGAGGCGGCGATGATCGAAGGCGCGGCGACCGCCCCGTCGGACGCGAGCAGCGCCTGTCCCCACAATTCGAGCGAGGCCTGCGACGCGTAGCCTGCGTCCTGCAGCCACAGCAGCAGACAGAGCAGGGCCGAGGTCAGCGCCAGCACGGTAAGCAGGAAAGGCGGATGCGAACGCGTCGTCACACCGTCCGGCCTGGGAAAGGCGAGGCGGGTGCGGACCTGCTCAATCGGCCAGACATGGGCGTTCATGCGCCGCCCTCCCCGCTATCGGCACGGGCGCGTTCGATGGCAGTCATACGGGACAGGCCGTGCGTGGTCTTTTCCCAGTAGAACGGGCGGGTGATCAGCTGGAACAGCCCTTTCCACGCCGCGATCGACATCAGCACCCAATATCCGATTACGGTCGGCGCCCATGCCGTCAGTTCCAGCCAGTTGCGCCGGAATGGGGCCAGCATCATCAGGAAGATCAGCATCCCGTTGCCCGCCAGCAGGTTGAACAGCGACAGGTAAAGCAGGACCGGCGGGAAAAAGATGTCGAACCCTGCGGCCTGCGTCACGGCCCAGACCACGAAGACCGCCCAGAACACCGGATTGATCAGGCCCGACGTCATCGTCCCGCCGATGAACATGACAAAGCCCAGCACGCCCAGCGGGCCGACCTGCTGCACGAAATCGCCGGGCCGGCGCAAGTGGACCAGCAGGGTCTGCATATAACCCTTGATCCAGCGCGAACGTTGGCGAATCCAGTTGCCGACGCTGACGTTCGCTTCCTCGAACGTGGTCGATTCCACCAGCTTCGTGCGATAGCCCTTTTGCGTCATGCGGATGCCAAGGTCCGCATCCTCGGTCACGTTGAACGGGTCCCATGCGTGAAGTTCGCGCAGCACGTCGGTGCGGAAATGGTTCGACGTTCCGCCCAGCGGGATCGGCACGCCCATGCGTTCCAGACCCGGCAGCATCAGATCGAACCACAGCGAATAATCGAGTGTGAACAGCCGCGTCAGCCAGTTTTCGTCGCGGTTGTAGTAGTTCAGCCGGCACTGCACGCAGGCAACCGTTTTCGGCGCGCGGGCAAAGGCGGCAACGACGCGCTTCAACTGGTCCGGTTCGGGCTTGTCCTCGGCATCGTAGATCACGCAGAATTCGCCGCGGGCAAGGCGGAAGGCGTAGTTGCAGGCCTTGGGCTTCGTCTGCGGGTGCGAGGGAGGAACGAGGATGATTTCGAAGATTTCCTCCAGCTTCAGGGCGCGTGCGGCATCAATCGTGGGGGTGTCGCCTTCTTCCAGCACGATCTTGATGTCGAGCTTGGCCGCCGGATAATCGAGCCTGCGCAGCGCGCCGGCCAGGATCGGCAGGACGTCGGGTTCGCGGAACATCGGGACAAGGATGGTATAGACCGGCAGGTCTTCGTCCGCGAGCAGGCCGATGGCCGCGTCGATTTCGCGCTGCTGTGCCGCAAGGTCGACGCCTCCGGCCCAGATGGCGAGCCCCTTGAAGGCAAAATTACCGAGGTAGAACACGCTCATCAACGCGTTCAGCACGATCAGCGTGGCGATGGGGGCGAGCACTGCGCCGATCGCGCAGGCGCTGGCCAAGGCCCACAGGATCAGCAGCTGCACTGGCGTGAACACGGTCCGCGCGCTCATCACCGGATCGCGATCATCAAGGTCGTAGATGGCGCGGCGGGTCCAGCTTTGCGAAAAGGCCTGCTGCACCGCCTGCCGCAGGGCCCGGCGCGAGGTGATGACGACATCGACTTCGCTGCCCCAGCGGCGGCGGATGAACAGCATCGCCTGCGGGCCGGGACGCGCCGTGGCGATGGTCAGCCGCTTACCCTTTGCCGTTTCGCGCACCCGCCACGGCACGGCCAGTTCGCGCATGTAGGTTTCGGCGTCGCTCTCGCTCAACAAGGTCAGGTCGGGCGGTTCGTCGATAAGGTCGACATGGTCCAGCCCAAACCTGTCGGCGAGCGAGCGATAGAGCGTGCGGCTGTCGACCGAGCTGCGCGAAAGCAGCACGTCGGGTAGCGGCATCTGCCACCTTCGCGAGAGGGCCCATGCCTCGTCCAGTTCGGGTAGCGTGATGATCCCCTGATCGACGAGATGGTCGCCGGTCCAGGCATCGGTGTTCGAGATGTCACCCATCGTTCTGGCCGCCCCGGTCCCGCGAAAGATAGGTCTGGCGCAGCAGCCATGCGAACAGGGCGGAGACGAGCAGCCAGGCACCGAGAACCAGCCATATCCGGTGCTGGCGCATCCAGTCGGCAAGGTCGAAGTCGCCTTCGTTCTCGATGTCGACCAGCTTCTCTCGCCCCGAATGCATGGCGAAAAGGCGGCCCGATCCGTCGAACAGGGCGATGTCGCCGTAGCCCAGCCGGGCGGCGGCGGACATTCCGGCAAGCTGCGCGAAATCGCGCCCGGGCCTGATCCAGAGAACAGGGCGTCCGCCCTTAGGCACGAGCTGTACCACCGATGCCCGCGCCAGGGTGGCGGCATCGACCATCGGCGTGCCGTCGACGCCCCGGATGCGCGTCTTGGCCGAGGGACGGAGGGGCGGTTCGATGCCGGGTGGCGGATTGTCGCCCAGCCAGATCACCGGCCCGTCGGGCAGGGCGCCGCCGAACTGCACCGACAGCGGGGTCGAGGCCGAGAGCATCCCGCCAAGCAGACCCGCGACCGCCGCGATCGTCGCATTGCCGGGACGTGCGGGCAGCACCAGTGTCACGCCGCCCGCGAAAGCGGCGGGCAGGTCGTGGAAATCGGCTGGCTCTCCTGCCTTGTCCAGAACCGCGTGGCTCGATGCCAGAAGGCGCGCTTCCTGCCGGACGGGAGGGCTGTCGCAATCGCCGCCGCGTTCCTGGCGCAGGACGCTGACGTCGATCCGGTTGTCGGTTGTGGCCAGCCCGTCGGGGATCGAGACGGACAGCCGGTTACGCTCTCCGGGCATTGCAGGCCGGCTAGCGAGCAGGAGACCGTTCAGCGCGATCGTGACGATGGCGGGCGTATCGCCGCCATCGTCGGCGACCGCGAGATCGGCAACGAGCCCGGAGAGCGTCCGACCGTGAGGGACACGGGCAGCAGGGAGGGGGATGGTCCAGCCCCCACGGTCGGAAATCAGGCGAGGGGCAAGGTCGGCATCGAGGCTGGACAAGCCGATCGCCGCACGGCTGACTTGCCTTTCGCCGAGCGCGGCGGCGGCAACCGGCAAGGCGCCGCCGGGAAGATCGGGCGCAGCGGCGAAGATGCGCGCGGCGGCCTGCGGATCGCGGCCGACGATGAAAGCTGGCCGCGACCCTTGCGCTATTTTCAGCGGGCCTTGGCTGCTGGCATCGAACGTGACGTGGGTTTCCTGCCAGTCCCCGTCGGTTCGCGGCGGGCCGAACCGGACGGGCCGGGCCGCGGCCAGCAATAGCGCGCCTGCGACCTGGGCCTCGCTTGGCCGAGCGGGAAGTTCGACCGCAAGCGGGCCCGGCGCATGGCCGATGGCGCGGCCCGCGTCGCGCATGGCATCGTCGGCATAGACCACCTCGGCCCCGGCTCCGCCGCCGAAGCGTATCCAGTCCCCGCCGATCTGCGAGGCGGCACATCGCGCTCCCTTGAGCGCACCCGAATAGTCGAGCGCGACCGACAGGTAGCGGCTGTCGAGAAGGTTCGCGGGCACAGGCATGCGCCAAATGCCGCTTTCGGTGTCGGCAAAGCGGCGCGTGGCGATGGCGCGGCTCCCGATGCGCAGGGTTATCTGCCGGTTTGCGGGGTACGCGCTTTGCGTTTCGAAGGGCAGGTTCAGGACCACGCTTTGGACGTCGGCCGGATCGCCGATCGGAAAATGCAGGACCTTTCTTCCGGCCAGTCCCGAAAACTCCACCCCGTCGCCTTGGCCGATTTCTTCCAGCGGGATGGCGCGCGTGACCGGCTGCGCCAGAACCGGCGCAGGTCCGGCCAGTGCCAGAGCCGTAATCATGATTGCCAAGCCGCGCCCTGCGCCCATTTCCGGTATGCCCCCTGCCTTCTCGGGGATCATTCTAGGACCGGGTTGGCGCAGGCGGTTAGTCGAGACCGATCCGCGGGCTTTCTAATTCATCCGAAACCGACCGACCGTCGCATATTCCCGAGACAAGGCCGGGTGGCAGGCGTTCGGAGGATCAGATTTTTGCGGAAACAGCCTCTATCGCAAAGCCGTAGCCCGCAATGCCCGCACCGCAGATCACCGTGTCGGCAATGGCGGAGATATAGCTGTGATGGCGAAATTCTTCCCGCGCATGGACGTTGGAGATGTGAATTTCGGCAACCGGTCCGTCGAACGCAGACAGCGCATCGCGTAGCGCGATGGAGGTATGGGTATAGGCAGCCGGGTTGATGACGATGGCGGCCGAATTGTCACGCGCTTCGTGGATCCAGTCGATCAACTGGTGTTCGGCGTTCGATTGCAGGAAACGGATTTCGTGGCCCAGCGCCTCCGCCCGCGAGGTGCACAGCGCCTCTACATGCTCCAAGGTATCGTGACCGTAGATGTGCGGTTCCCGCTTGCCGAGCAGGTTGAGGTTCGGTCCGTTCAGAATCGTGATCAAGGCCATGCGTGCGCCCATTTTCCCCTGCGCGCACGAATGGGCGTGCGCCGTTATGCTGGAAACGGGATTAGGGCCAGCGGCCTGTCATGGCAATGGTATGCGAGGGAGCAGGCTTGGCCTGAATACGATCTGGGCCTGCGATCAGGCTCGGCTATCAGGCGATGGCGCCCAGAACCTGGCGGACTGCCGCTTCAAGCTCTCCACAGGGACAAGGCTTGGTGCATACGATCGCCTCGGGATAGTCGATCCGCAGTTCCTGAGGATCGGCGTGGCCCGAATGGAACACGATCGGCACGCCCATGTCGCGAAGCTTGTTCGCGACCGGATAGACGTCGCCGTCGGTCAGCTGAACGTCGAGAATGGCGACGTTGGGCCTGTCTCCGTCAAGCGCGGCTAGCGCCTTGGCATTGCTGGGATAGGGGCCATCGACCGTGAAACCGCTGTATGACAGCTGGTCCGCCATGTCGAAGGCGATGATCATCTCATCCTCGACAAGGAGGACGACAGGGCTTTCACCCGCCGCCTTGAAGTCCGCTTTTTCGTAACCCCAGTCTGCCATGCCCGTTTACATCCCTGCGCACTGCGGTCCGATCCTACAGTCGCTTGGTTAATATCTGGTGCGATCGGAATTGACCGCCATTCAGACATCAAACCGTAAAGATCGTCGGCGGTTCCCCAGGCTGTGTCTTTTGTTGCACTTAGTTCTCATTTCCCGATGCGAGCGCGGTCAGTTTTCCGGTCGTCAGGATCTGCGGCAGGACCTCGCCTTCCGCGCCCGGCGCGTACCAGACATAGAGCGGGACGCCTGCTGCCCCCTGGCTTTCGAGATAGCGGGTGATCGTGGCATCGCGCCGGGTCCAGTCGCCCCGGATCACGATCACGCCCGCCTTTTCAAAGGCTTGCCTGGTATCCGTGCGATTGATGGCGGTTGCCTCGTTCACTTTGCACGTCACGCACCAGTCGGCGGTGAAATAGGCAAAGACCGGCTTTCCGCTCGCCCGCGCATCGGCGAGGGCGGCATCGGTGAATTCGGTCGCGCCCAGTTCGTCTTCAACCGGCGGGGCGCTCGTCGTCATCGCCCCAGCGATGGCTGTCGCGATCAGCGCAAGGGCAAAGGCGGCCAGCACCGCGCCTCTGGCATAGAGCCCCAGTTTCTGCCTGCGCCCCGTTTCGAACAGCAGCGCGAGGACGAGCGCGGTCGCCACCAGGCCGAGCGAAAGCAGCGCGATGCCCCCGATACGCCACGTCAGCCAGACCAGCGCCAGCGCGGTCAGGCCCATCGGTACGGCCATGATGCGGCGAAACCGGTTCATCCATCCGCCCGGTTTGGGCAGAAGCCGCCGGATCGCCGGCACGAAACCGATCAACAGGAACGGGAAGGCCAGGCCAAGGCCTAGCGCGGCGAAGAGCGCCATCGCATCGGGCACGGGCAGAAGCAGCGCCGCACCCATCGCGGCGGCCATGAACGGGCCGGTGCAGGGCGTCGCCACGAAGGCCGCAAGGAGTCCGGTCAGGAATGCGCCGCTGCCGTGGCTGGACCGGCCGATGGGCAGCATCATTTCGAACAATCCGGCAAGGTTTGCGGTGATTGCGCTGGCCAGGATCAGCAGCAGGACGATGGTTGCCGGTTCCTGAAGCTGGAAGGCCCAGCCCACTTCCTGACCCGCCGCGCGCAAGGCCAGCAGGACCGCGCCCAGCAGCAGGACGGCGACCATGATGCCCGCGGTATAGGCCAGCGCGTCCTTGTGCGCGCCCTGTTCGTTCGCCTTGGCCAGCGAGATCGCCTTGAGGCTGAGGATCGGGAACACGCAAGGCATGACGTTGAGGATGACGCCGCCTGCAAAGGCCAGCAGCAGGAGCCAGGCCAGACCCGGCAAGGCCCCGCCCGTTGCAGGCAGGCCCGCGATCGCCTCTCCGGCGGCGGGCACGTCGCCTGCTTCCAGTGTAACGGCAAGGCCGGTGCCGTCGCCAAGCCGCAGGACCGCTTCGTAAGGCTGGCCCGATGATGCACCGTCGTCTGCGCCGGTTTCCACGATCAGCCAGTTTCCGTTGCGCGAAAAGCTTTGCGGCGCGACATACTTCGCAAAGCCGTCGGCGGCGGGGAACAGGTGCGGCGAAGTCACGTCCGCGCCCGGCGCCACGGGCACCGCGATGCGCAGCGTTTCGCCGACGACTTCGTAGGGGCCCTTTTCGGCGAGCGGCGCGGGCAAGTGCGCGCGCCATTCATCGAATTGCGCGTCATGCGGGGGGGCGGCGTCGGCAGCGGCGATCATGACTTGCGCGGTGAACGTGCCCCTTTCGGGCACGCAGATCTCATCGGTACAGGCGAGCCAGCTTGCCTCCAGCCCGATCTCCACGCTCTGCCCCGGCACCGCGTCGGCAGGTACAGTCAGCGGAACCAGGATCGCGTAGGGTCCTTCGTATACGTGGTTCATCAGATTGCCGATGACCAGCGGTTCGGGAACAGGGTATTCCGGTTCGCCCACCGCGTATCCGTCCGGCAGGGTCCAGGTCGTGTCCATGCCGAAACCGGCATCGCCGGGGTTCAGCCAGTATCCGTGCCACGTCGGCTTGGGTTCCTGCACGATCGCCAACGTAACCGTATCGCCCGGTGCGACCGGCCCTTCGACCGCAAGGCGCGTGTCGATATTGTTGGCCAACACGGGAAGCGCGGCAAAAGCGGCGAGGATCGCCAGCAGCAGGGCGGCGATCCGTCCGGGTTGCCGAATGGCGTAAGTCGTGGCGCGGTGCATCGTATCCGGTTCGCTATGGGCGGGCGGGGCTTGCATGGCACGCGCCGCACCGCCATCTGGTGCGTGATGCGTTTAAGGGCGGCAGGCGATGCTGTCCAGAAAAGCGCGGGGACTTGGGTTCATACCTGGCAAGCGGAGATTATCGGGTGAGCGGCGAAATCGGTACAGAACGGCGCGACGTGGTAATCCTGGGCGGCGGCCTTGTGGGGATGACCCTTGCCATCGCGCTGGCCGAACTGGGCATTACCAGCCACGTCCTCGACGCCGCCGACCCCGAGGCGCAGATGGCTGCCGGGTTCGACGGGCGCGCTTCTGCCATATCGACGGCCAGTTGGAACCTGTTCACGAACATCGGCATCGCAGACCGGCTGGAGAAATTCGGCTGTCCGATCGACGCGATCGCGGTGTCGGACCAGCTGAAGCCGGGCGAATTGCACTTCCGCCCCCAACCGGGCGAGGGATCGCTGGGCCGGATGTTCGCCAATCGCCAGCTGCGCATCGCGCTTTTCGACGCGGCGAAGGAACGGCCCGAAATCGCGTTTCACCCGAAAAGCCGCATCGTCGCGCGCGAACGCGATGCATTCGGCGTTGCGGCCATCCGCGAGGACGGCGCGCGTTTCGAAGGCAGCCTGCTGGTCGCCGCCGAAGGGCGACGCTCTCCCACGCGGGAAGAGGCGGGGCTGACCGTTGCCAAGTGGGACTATCGTCACCGCGCGCTGATCTGCGGGCTGACCCATGAAAAGCCGCACGGCAACGTCGCGTGGGAAATCTTCTATCCGGCGGGGCCATTCGCCCTGCTGCCGATGCTTGACGACGATCAGGGCCGCCACCGCACCGCGCTGGTCTGGACCGTGGCGGAAAAGGACGCCGATGCCTGGCTGAAACTGGGCGAGCGAGCTTTCGTCGCAGAAGCGCAGAAGCGCATGGGCGGCGTGCTGGGCGAAATCGCCCTAGACGGCGCGCGCACGTCGTTCCCGCTGGGTTTTCACCATGCACCGACAATCGTGGCGGACCGGCTGGCTCTGGTCGGCGATGCGGCGCACGGTATTCATCCCATCGCGGGGCAGGGCCTGAACCTTGGCCTGCGCGATGCGGCAGCGCTTGCCGAAGTGCTGGGTGACGGCATGCGGCTGGGGCTGGAGCCGGGCGATGCCCAGCTGCTCAAGCGTTACCAGGACTGGCGCGCGCTCGACGATTTCAGTGTGGCACTGGCGACCGACGGGCTGACGTGGATTTTCGGCGTGCCCGGAAAGACCGCCAGCATGGTGCGCCGCGCCGGGATGAGCGCGATCGAGAAGTTCGCCCCACTCAAGACATTTTTCATGGACGAGGCACGCGGCGTATCGGGCGCGCTGCCCGCACTGCTTCAGGACTGATTACCGGCAGCGCGGCAGCCGCGTCTTACTGGGCCGCAGCCGCCGCGCCCGTCTGTTCGGGCGCGGGTGTCGGCGTGGGCGAAGGTGCGGCAGGGCTGCCTTGGCGTACCGGCTGTCCCTCGCCATCGATCAGGCGGCGCGGTTCGAGCAGTGCTGCCGTCTCGATCAGGTCCAGCGCGTCATGCATCGCGACATAGCGGCGCGCTTCTGCCAGCCACGGTTCCACGCGGTCGCGATTGGGCAGGCGTTCGACCAATGCGGCGGCGGCTTCGACGCGCCCATCGTCGAGCAGGGTGCGCGCACGGTCGAGCCGGAGCTCCGGCTGAGGGGAAGGCGCGCTCGACTTGCGTAGCACGAACAGGCGCGATGCCTCTGCCTTGACGCGTTCCCAGCCGGTCGCGTTGTCAGGCTCGTTCACAGCCTCGTTCGCGATCACTTCCAGGTCCTGGCGCAAGGCGTCCAGCGTGACCGGGTTGCGCGATCCGTTGATGATCGTGCGAACGGCGTTGGGCTGGGCATTGCCGAAACGAAGCTGGAGCTGGTTTTCGAGATAGCCCAGCGGCGCGCCGCGTTCGATCAGGCGGCGGGCGGCAAAGGCGACCAGCAACCCTTCGGCGCGGGCGGCGTGGCCCGATGCGGCCTCTGCCTGCAGGTCGAGCCGGTTCAGGCGGCGTTCGAGATCTTCGAGGCGCATGCCCATCGTGGTCTCGTTCGCGGTCGTCGGGATGCTGGTGGGGACGGCGGCGGCCAGTTCGGCATCGCCGGGCAGCGCCGCGGCGGTCTGCACCGTTTCCTCGGGCGTTTCGTCGGCGGAGATGCCGTAGCTCCACGCAAGATAGAAGGCGAGGGCACATCCGACGGCGAACGCGATCAGGACGGCCGTGGCCATCGAGCGCATCCGGTTGGTGCCGCTGGAACGATCCGAATTCGAGGTCGCGTTGGGGGTTGTCGCTTCCATTATATCTCTGGTTGGTTCTGGTCGGTCAGGCTTGGCACATTTGCATGGCCAAGGCCAGCAGTGCACCATCGTCGGTGGACGGCGCGGTGGATAGACACAGCCACCCTGAACCCGCGCTGTCCGCGATGCGCGGGGCAAGGCAGGCGAGCGCGATGTCGCCGCGCGCAAGGTCCAGCCGGTCGACCTCGCCCGCGAAATGGGCGGCCGCCTCTGCGGAATGGAGGAGGACGAGGCAGGGGCCGCGCAGTTTTTCGGCAAGGCCTGCGCCGATCGAACAGTTCGCCACGCGATAGGCGGTGCGGGTGTCCGCGCTCATTCCTTCGGGCAGGTCCAGCGGCACGTGGGCCTCTCCGCTCACGCGCAGCAGGCGGCAGTGTCCCGCCGCTTCGGTCATCGGGATTACCGATTGGAGGCCGCCACTGCCGATCCCGGCAACGCTGAAGCCCGCCTTTCGCGCGGCGGCCGCGCTGGCTTCGCCCACGCACCATGCGGGAAGGTCGGTGAGGCCCGCCATGCATTCGCCGCCGTGGCGCAGGACATTGGCACTGCCGATCAGGATCGCGTCATAGTCTGCTGCATCGGGACAGTCCCACGCCACCGGCTCCACCGCGAAAAGCGGGTGGCTTTCGACCGCGATGCCCATTTTCTCGCCAAGCGCCACGGTCCGGGCATCGCCCGGCGCGGGGCGGATCGTGATGACGGTCTTCAAGCCGGGGGACCTGCGAAGTGAACGGCCACGACCTCGGGCGCGTCGGCCAGCAGGCGGGCGGCAAGAACGTTCGCCCCGTCGGACGCGGCGTCGAACGTGCTCTCGCCCTCGACCTTGGCAAGGCCGTCGGGGCTGTAGAGCCGCACGGTCATGGTCAGTTCGCTTTCCCCCCGGGTCCAGACCGCGATGGGGCTGTGGCAATTGCCGCCCAGTGCCAGCAGCAGCGCGCGTTCGGCCATGACTTGGGCGCGGGTAGGCGCGTGATCGATGGCGGACAGGGCCTGCTTTACGAAGTCGTCATCGGCGCGGCATTCGATCCCGATCGCACCCTGCGCCGGGGCGGGCAGCCATTCGGGTGCTTCCAGCGGGCGGCCGACCCCGGTTTCACCCAGCCGTTCGAGGCCCGCTGCGGCAAGCAGCGTCACGTCCGCCTCTCCGGCCTGCAGCTTGGCAAGGCGGGTGGCGACATTGCCGCGAAAGCCGACGACGGTAAGGTCGGGCCGCAGGCTCAGCATCTGGGCCGCACGGCGCGGGGCGCTGGTACCGACGCGCGCGCCCGGCGGGATCGAAGCGACCGAGCTTGCGCCGACCAAAACATCGCGCACGTCGGCGCGCGGCAGCAGGGCGGCAATCGCGATCTGTTCGGGGCGGATGGTCTCCACGTCTTTCATCGAGTGGACCGAAAAGTCGATTTTCCCCTCGACCAGCCAGCCGTCGAGTTCCTTGGTCCACAGTGCCTTGCCGCCGATTTCGGCAAGGGGGCGGTCCTGTACCTTGTCGCCGCTGGCCAGCACGGGGACGATCTCGACCGCGTCCTCGCTCCACCCATGCGCTTTACACAGGCGGTCGCGCGCTTCGTGCGCTTGCGCCATGGCAAGCGGCGAACGGCGCGTGCCGAGGCGCAAGGGGCGGTCCGTGGCGGGCAGGGGGTTTTCGATTACGTCAGGCATCGCGGGTTGTGCTAGCGCCGCAAAGCGTTCAGGGAAACCCGCCATGAGTGCCACGAATCCGAAGGTTTCACAGTTTTCGCGCCCGCTGGTTCTCGGCATCGAGTCGAGCTGCGATGAAAGCGCCGCTGCTGTCGTCGCGGCGGACGGGACCATCGTGGCACAGGCCATCGCCTCGCAGGACGAAGCACACCGCCCTTTCGGCGGCGTCGTGCCCGAAATCGCGGCCCGCGCGCATGTCGAAGTGCTGGGCCCGATGGTGGAGCAGGTCCTGGCCGAAGCAGGGATGGAGCTTGGCGATCTGGACGCCATCGCGGCGACGGCGGGGCCGGGGCTGATCGGCGGCGTCATGGTCGGCCTTGTCACGGGCAAGGCGCTGGCCATGGCGGGTGACAGGCCGCTGATCGCAATCAACCACCTTGAAGGTCACGCGCTCAGCCCGCGCCTGGCCGACCGCGCGCTTGCTTTCCCCTACCTGCTCCTTTTGGCGAGCGGCGGGCATTGCCAGATCCTGGAAGTGCGCGGCGTTGGCGAATACCGGCGGCTGGCCACCACGATCGACGACGCGCTGGGCGAAGCTTTCGACAAGACCGCCAAGATTCTCGGTCTCGGCTATCCGGGCGGCCCTGCGGTTGAGCGGCTGGCGGCCAAGGGCGACGCCAGGGCCGTGCCGCTGCCGCGTCCGCTGAAGGGCTCTGCCGAACCGCATTTTTCGTTCGCGGGACTGAAAAGCGCGGTCCTGCGCGCACATGACAGCGGAAAATACGAAGCGGCAGACATCGCTGCCAGTTTCCAGCAGGCCGCGCTCGACTGCGTGATCGACCGTACGACGCATGCGCTGGCAAGCGCGGGCGAGGTCGGCGCGCTGGTCGTGGCGGGCGGGGTCGCGGCGAACAAGTCGCTTCGCGCGGCTCTGGAAACACTGGCTGAGGAAAACGGCCTCGGCTTCGTTGCACCGCCGATGAAGCTTTGTACCGATAATGCCGCGATGATCGCATGGGCAGGACAGGAACGGCTGGCGGCAGGACTTGTCGCAGAGGGCGGCGATCCCCTCGACGTCGCGGCGCGGCCGCGCTGGCCGCTGGACCCGGACGCCGAACCCGCACGCGGAGCAGGAGTGAAAGCATGAGCAAGGTTTCCACCGTTGGCGTGATCGGCGCGGGTGCATGGGGTACGGCCCTTGCACAGATGCTGGCCAGCGACGGGCGCGATGTCCTGATCTGGGCGTTCGAGGACGATGTCGTCAGCGGCATCAATCAGGATCACCGTAACGCGGCCTATCTGCCCAGCGCGCACTTGTCCGAAAAGGTGCGCGCCAGCAGCGATCTGGCCGATTTCGCCGATCTCGACGTGCTGCTTGCCGTCACCCCCGCCCAGCATCTGGGCCGCGTGATGTCGGGCCTGCCGCAGTTTTCGGGTGACCTCGTGCTTTGCTGCAAGGGGATCGAAAAGGGCACCAACCGCCTGATGGCCGAAGTGGCACGCGATGCCTGTCCCAAGGCAAAGCTTGCCGTGCTGTCCGGCCCCACGTTCGCGCACGAAGTGGCCTCCGGCCTGCCGACCGCGGTGACGCTCGCCTGCGAAGGCGGGGAAGAGCAATGGACGCGCCTTTCCGACGCGATCGCCCGCACGGAATTTCGCCCCTATTACTCCGACGACATCGTGGGGGCAGAGATCGGCGGATCGGTGAAGAACGTGCTCGCCATCGCCTGCGGCGTGGTGGATGGCATGGAACTGGGCCAGAACGCGCGTGCATCGCTGATCGCGCGCGGTTTTGCCGAGATGCTGCGGTTCGGCCTTGCCCGCGGCGCGCAGGCGGAAACCCTGTCGGGCCTTTGCGGGCTTGGTGACCTCGTGCTCACCTGTTCCTCGACGTCCAGCCGCAACTTCTCGCTCGGCACCGCGCTGGGGCAGGGTGAGGACCCGGTCGGCCTGATGGCCAATCGCCGTACCGTCGCCGAAGGCGCACATACCGCGCCCGTGCTTCAGGGCATCGCCAGGGATATGGGTATCGAAATGCCGATCACCGGCGCGGTCTGCGCGCTGCTGGAAGGCAAGGTCACCGCTTCGCAGATGGTCGATGCGCTGCTGGCCCGTCCGCTCAAGCAGGAAGTGCCCGAAGAAATCTCGGAGCAGCCCCGTTGACAAACCCCGCGCCGCCCCCGGCGGGCGGCCAGCCCGGCCCCGGTCAGGCGGGACCGCCGGGCCAGGACCTTGCGGCCCTTGCCAAGGGAGGGCGGACCAATTTCCTCGGCTTCCTGCTGCGCCTTGCCGCGCGCCTGCCGTTCCTGTTCATCGCGGGCCGCCTTTACGGCGCGGACCAGCTGGGGCGTTTCGCCTCTGCCCTGATCGTCATCGAGATCGCTGGCCAGATCGCGACGCTCGGCCTGAAACGCGGCCTTGCCAAGGAACTGCACAACGAAGCGCGGGACGAAACCCACGTCATCACCGACGGCCTGCTGCTATCGCTTTTGACCAGTTCTCTGTTCGCCGCGATCCTCTTCGTTTTCCCCGCGCCCATGTTCCCCAACGGCATGAACAGCGGGTGGGACCTCTACCTGCCGATCGCGATCATCATGCTGGCGGTGACCGAAGTGATGCTGGCCGCGCTCGCCTATCGCTACAACATTGCGGCCACCGTGCGCAGCCGCTCCATCGTTGAGCCGTGGTCGCTCTCGATCATGGCGGGCGTGTTCTATTTCATTCCCGCCACGCAGGAAGGCGGGCTGGCGCTGTCCTACCTGTTTTCCGTCATCGCGGCGGCGCTGACCGCATTGGTCCCGCTCTTGCGCAGCTATGGCTGGCCGCACGGGTGGAAACCGCATGTCATCCATCTTGCCGCCATCGCCCGCGACAACTTTCCGCTGGCGCTGGCCGACGCGATCGAATGGGGCACCCGCCGCCTCGACATCGCGATTCTGGGCATTTTCGTCAGCCCGGCAACGGTCGGCATCTACTATGTCGCGGTCCAGGTGGCGAGCTTGCCGCAAAAGCTGAAGACCAGTTTTGAGCCCATCCTCGGCCCCGTCATCGTGCGCAAGTTGAAGGAGAAGGACTATTCCGCGATTGCGCGCCAGGTCTGCCAGGCCGGTTTCTGGATCATCGCCGCGCAGACCGGTATCGGGCTTGCGCTTGGCATTCCGGGCGAAGGCGTGCTGGGCCTTGTCGGACCGCAGTTCATCTATGGCAACGGGGCGCTGGCCTTCCTGCTGATCGCCGAAGTCGTCGCCTCCACCGCCGTCGTGTCCGAAGCCGCGCTGATCTATCTTGCGCGGCTGAAGAACCTCGCGATTTCGTTCGCGACGATCATCCTTCAGGGCCTGCTGACGGTGGGGATCATTTTCGCGATCAAGGAACTGGGGTTCAGCGAACTGTTCCAGGCCGCCGGTGCGGCCATCGCGCTTACGCTGGCGCTCGGCTTTGCCAGCTTTACCAAGTCTCGCGTGCTGGCCGCTATCCTGAAAGAGCGGATCAACAACTTCCGCTGGCCGCTGGTCTGGGCTGTCGCGCCCGCCGTCGTCGTCGGTTTCGCGTTCACGTTCCTGCCCGAATGGATGGAGCTGGCGCTGGGCATTCCCGCCATCCTTGCCACTTACGGATACGTGATCTGGAAGCGTGGCTTCAAGGAGGAGGATCGCGTCCTGTTCCGGCAGGCGGGCAACAAGAAGGCTGTGCCCCTTCCGCAAGAGGACTAGCTTCGCTATCGACCGGCCCATGAACGCAATTATCTCGCTTCCTTCCTGGCTCAAGGTGCTGATCGGTGCAGTCTGCGTCGTCGTCATCGCGCTGATCGGGTCCGAGATGACGAGCGAGAACACGATCCAGCGCGTGCAGGCAGAGGCTGACGCCGCCATCGCGGCCGAGGGCGGGACCGGCATCGTCGCCGATTTTCATACCGATCAGGGCTGGCCCACGCGGCATCCGGAATTGAGCGGTGGGGAGAATCTGGACGATGACACCCGTGGCCGCGTCGCCCGTGCCGTTGCCGCGGTGCGCGGTGTCGGCGGCGTGCACTGGGCCAAGGGCGATCGCCCGCGGACCGAGGTAGAGGACGTGGCCGAAAAAGGCCCCTATCACTGCCAGCGCGATGTCGAGGCATTGCTGTCCGTGCGCGTCATCCGCTTTGCGCAGAGCAGCGCGCGGATCGAGGAAAGCAGCGGGCGTCTGCTCGACGAAGTGGCAGAGGCGCTGAAGCCGTGTGGCGGATCGATCATCGCGATCGCCGGGCATTCCGATTCGGTGGGCGATGCGCAAGTGAACCTGCGTTTGAGCCGCGAGCGGGCCGATGCCGTTCGCGACGCGTTGGTTGAACGCGGTTTGCCGCGCGCCTCGCTTCGCACCGAAGGATACGGCTCGGCCCGTCCGGTCGAAGGGCTGGACCCGACGGACCCGGCCAACCGCCGGATCGAGTTTTCGGTCATTTCCATTGCGCCGCAGGTGCCGACGCCGGTCGACACGCCGGACGCGGGGTAAGGGAGGACACGATGCCGCTCTGGATCGAATTGCTCGTCGCGTTGCTGATCGTCTATGGCGCGGTCCTGTCGCTGGCGATGCTGTGGCTTTCGCGCAGGGTGAGGCTCGCAAACCTCGTGAAGATGCGCGCCGCTCGCCGGGCGGAACGAGAAAAAGGGGAAAGCTGAAATGGTGGAACTGATCCAGGCGAACTGGGTGGCCTTCGTGATCGTCGCGGCGCTGGCCGTGATCATCGCGCTGTGGCTGCTGGCCCGCCCCAAGAAGGAGCGCGTGCGCAGCCACCGCCCCGATGTTCTTGATGAAGGGGTGGGACCGGCACGCCGCAACCAGGCGCTGATCGATTCCGCGCCGGCCGCATCGCCGGTCACGCACGAACACGAACCGCCCGCAACGCCCGATGGGCTGGCCGGTGTCGGCACCGCCGTCGCGGCCGCCGCGCTGGAGCATGACGAGGAAATGCACGCGGGCGAGGCCGAAGACCACATGCCAGACAACGCACGCGATGCGCAGGCCGTGGCCGCTGCGGTGAAAATCGATGCCGCCGACCATCCCGGCGAAGGCCTGGACGACCTGTCGCGCATCAAGGGCGTGGGCCCGAAGCTTGTGGCCCTGCTGGGCGACATGGGCATTTCGCGCTTTGACCAGATCGCGGCGTGGAGCGATGCCGACGTGCAGCAGATCGACGAACGGCTGGGCCGCTTCAAGGGCCGCATCGAACGCGACGACTGGCGCAGCCAGGCCAGGTTCCTGGCCGAGGACGATACCGCCGGTTACGAGGAAAAGTTCGGCAAGCTCTAGGCGCCGTCAGGCGGTTTCGTCGGGATCGACCGGCGCGCCCTTGATGGTCGCGTCGGCCTCCGGCTTGCACCCGGTGATGACCTGCGACGCGATGGAACTGGCGGGAGAGATCACTTTCCCGCCGCCCGCGACCGTGGCGTAGAACGGGCCGCCGGTCACCGCGATCCACATCGGATCGTCGCTGCGCAGGCTGCCGTGCCAGGCCGCGCCGTCGTTTTCGACCTTGAGCCGCAGGATGCCGCGATAGCCGACAAACGCGAAAAGCGCCTTGGCCCCGTCGTCCGACGCGACGTTGCGGGTCACGTCGACCATGCCGTCGTTACAGGCCATTTCGATAAGCGGCTTTGTTTCCGGTTCGCCATAGACCGCGCCCGCCTTCGTTGCGCGCCAAGTGGCGTCGGGCGGGTCGATCTTGCCGGGCATCGCCTCGGTAATGGCGCGCTGTTCGGCCAGTTCCGCTTCGTCATGGTGCGGCAGGGCGAACTTCGTCACCGGTTCGCCGCGCGTGCCCTGCGGTTCGGACTGCGATGAACAGGCACTGGCGGCAAGGACGATGGCCGCCATCGCGGCGGTTCGGGAAAGCGACCGGATCATGGGGCCAATCGCTAACACCGGCCCGCACGCGGGGGTAGCCCTAGCGCGCGTTTATGAACGCCCTTACGTCGCGCGAAAGCTTCGCCCTGTCTTCATCGCGCAGATACATCATGTGGCCCGCGTCGTAATATTCCCAGACCATGCGGTCCTGCGGGAAACCGGGCCGGTTCATCGAGTATTCGGCCGCGAAGAAGGGGGTGGCGAAATCGTACCAGCCCTGGCCGACGAAAACGCGCAACTGCGAATTTTCGCGCATGACCTTCGCCAGCTTGGGCGCAACGTTGAGGTAGGGCGCAACACTGCCTTCACCGTCCGGGCGCCAGTCCCATTCGGTCACACCGCCCAAGGGTACGTAGTCGCGCTCCGTCTTGAACCCCAGCGATCGGCGCAGCCAGTCATTCGCGGCGGTCACATAGGCGCCGTCGATGCCGTAGCCTGACGGATCGTTGTCGGGCGTTTCGCCCGCATTGTCGAAATCTGTGCCGGTATAGCGGGAATCAAAGCGGCCCACGGTCAGCCCGCGATCGCGCAGCAGTTCCTTGTAGAAACGGCCCGTCGTGACGCGCAGGTTCGCGCGGTCGAGAAAGTCTTCCGACAATCCGGTCAGCCGCGACAGTTCCGCCCGGATGCGGGCGTGTTCGTCCGCCGGCAGGTCCTGCCCTTTAAGCAGCGCGGTCATATAGGGGCCAAGCGCCCACTGGCGCGCCTCCTCCGCGATCTGTGCGGGCGACCCGCCGCTCCGCTTGCCGTGATAGGCGGCGGTCACTGCCATCGACGGGATGTACATCGGGTAGACCAGCTCGTTCCCATCCTCGCCGCCGCCCCAGACGGTGGGGAAGTCGAGAATGGTCGAGATCAGGATTACCCCGTTCAGGGCCACGTCGTTCCACCCGGTTTCCAGTTCGGATGCGACAAGGGCCGAACGCGTCGTGCCATAGCTTTCACCGCCCAAGAACTTGGGGCTGTTCCAGCGGTCGTTGTCGGTCAGCCACTTGCGGATGACTTCGGCCACGGACTTCGCGTCCTGGCTCATGCCCCAGTATTCCTTGCCCTCGGTATCGCCGATGGTGTGCGAGAAACCGGTGCCGACCGGGTCGATGAAGACGAGGTCGGTCACGTCCAGCAGCGAATCCGGGTTGTCGACGATGGGGTAGGGGGGCGCGCCATCGTCGGTTGCATCGGACGGCGTAACGACGCGTTTGGGGCCAAAGGCACCCATCTGCAGCCAGAGCGAGGCCGAACCCGGTCCGCCGTTGAACAGGAACGTCACCGGGCGATTCCGGTCGCCACCCTTGGCGACATAGCTGGTCGTGACGATCGCCGCCTTGGGATTGCCGTCATCGTCCTTCAGCACGGTTTCGGCAACGCGCGCGGTGTAGTCGACCTTCTTGCCGCCGAAAGTGCCGCTCAACTGCTTTTCCGACGACAGCGGGGTGTAGTCGGTGACAGGTGCGGCCTTGTCCTCGTCCGCCTTTTCGGCGGCGTAAGTGACGGCTGGAGCGGCAAGAAGGCCGAGAGCCAGGGCCAGTGCGGGGGCGGTGCAAACCGGTTTCAGGTGAAATCGCATCGGCGCGATATGCCAAGCCGTTGAGGGCTCGGCAACAGACTTAACGCTTCCACTTCTTCTGCACTTTGCCATAGCGCGTTTTGCGCGTGCCCGGCTTGCCTTCGTTGGATCGGCCCACGATGGGCGCCTTCTTCTCTCCGTCCGGCAGTCCGAGCTCTTCGTTTTCAAGCCGGCGGATCTCGTCGCGAAGACGTCCCGCCTCCTCGAACTCGAGGTCGGCGGCAGCAGCGCGCATCCGGGCTTCCAGATCCTCGATATAGGCGCGCAAATTGTGCCCGACGAGATTGTTGACCTCGTCATCGCCGGTATCGACGGTGACGCCGTCCTTGCTGGCGGTGTCGGCGACGATGTCGTGGATGTTGCGCTTGATCGTCTGCGGCGTGATGCCGTGTTCGAGGTTGTATTCCTCCTGCTTGGCGCGGCGGCGGTCGGTTTCGGCGATCGCCCGCTCCATGCTGCCGGTCATGCGATCGGCATAGAGGATGACGCGCCCGTCGACGTTGCGCGCGGCGCGGCCGATGGTCTGGATTAGCGAGGTCTCGCTGCGCAAGAAGCCTTCCTTGTCGGCATCGAGAATGCACACCAGCCCGCATTCTGGAATGTCGAGCCCTTCGCGCAGCAGGTTGATGCCGACCAGCACGTCATAGACGCCCAGCCGCAAGTCGCGGATCAGCTCGATACGTTCCAGCGTCTCCACATCGGAATGCATGTAGCGCACGCGAACGCCCGCTTCGTGCATGAATTCGGTCAGGTCTTCGGCCATGCGCTTGGTCAGCGTGGTGACCAACGTGCGATAGCCCTTGGCCGCGGTGGCCTTGCACTCGTTGATGCAGTCCTGGACCTGGTCCTCGACCGGCTTGATCTCGACCGGCGGGTCGATCAGGCCAGTGGGGCGGATGACCTGTTCGGCAAAAACGCCGCCGGTCTCCTCCATCTCCCACCCGCCGGGTGTTGCCGAAACGGCGATGGTCTGCGGGCGCATTGCATCCCATTCGTTGAAGCGCAGCGGGCGGTTGTCGATGCAAGACGGCAGGCGGAACCCGTATTCGGCCAGTGTCAGTTTGCGCCGGTGGTCCCCGCGCGCCATCGCGCCGATCTGCGGCACCGTCTGGTGGCTTTCGTCCACAAACAACAGGGCATTGTCGGGCAGGTATTCGAAAAGCGTCGGCGGCGGCTCACCCGGAAGGCGGCCGGTCAGAAATCGGGAATAGTTCTCGATACCCGCGCACGATCCGGTGGCGGCGATCATTTCAAGGTCGAAATTCGTGCGCTGTTCCAGCCGCTGGTGTTCCAGCAGCTTGCCCTCTGCCTCCAGCTCTTTCAGCCGTTCGGTCAGTTCGAACCGGATCGCCTCGCTTGCCTGTTTCATCGTCGGGCCGGGGGTCACGTAGTGCGAGTTCGCGTAGATGCGCACCTTGTCGAGGCTTGCGCCCTTCTTGCCGGTGAGGGGATCGAACTCGCTGATCTCCTCGATCTCGTCACCAAAGAAAGAGATGCGCCAGGCCATGTCCTCGTAGTGCGAAGGGAAGATTTCGAGGTTGTCGCCGCGCACGCGGAAGTTGCCGCGCGCAAAGGCGGCGTCGTTGCGCTTGTACTGCAGCGCGACGAGCTTTCGGATGATCTCGCGCTGGTCGGCGGTTTCGTCCTTCTTGATGTCGAAGATCATGGCCGAATACGTCTCGACCGAACCGATGCCGTAGAGGCACGAGACCGAGGCGACGATGATCACGTCGTCGCGTTCCAGCAAGGCGCGGGTGGCCGAGTGGCGCATCCGGTCGATCGCCTCGTTTACCGAGCTTTCCTTCTCGATATAGGTGTCGGACCGGGGCACATAGGCTTCGGGCTGATAATAATCGTAGTACGATACGAAATATTCGACCGCGTTATTCGGAAAGAAGCTCTTGAATTCGCCATAGAGCTGCGCGGCGAGGATCTTGTTCGGCGCAAGGATCAGCGCGGGCCGCTGCATCTGCTCGATCACCTTGGCCATCGTGAACGTCTTGCCCGAACCCGTGACGCCCAGCAGGACTTGCGTCTTCTCGTCCTCTTGCGCGGCCTGGACCAGTTCGGCGATCGCGGTCGGCTGGTCGCCTGCGGGCTGATACTCGGAAACAAGCTCGAACCGCTTGCCCGGCATGGATTTTTCGGGCCGCTGCGGTTTGTGGGGAACGAAGTTTTCTGAAGTATCGGGCTCTTCAAGGCCGCGACGGATCACGAGTTCTGCCATGTTCGGGAATATGGGAACGAGCGGGGGTGGATGCAATTCGCTTGTTTGCAAGCATGGCCGCCGTTCCGCCGCGACGCCGTGCACTTGCCCACAATCTGCGGTTTTCTGCCGCACGCTCTTTGACAAAAGGTCCCGTTAAAGTGACAATTGCCGAGCGTTTTGGTTGACGCGCCCCGTCATGCTTGACGGGGATCGGGGGGTTAGCGCATCGGTCGTTTTTCGCTGGTGGTCGGCGTGCGCCAATGGGGGATTCAGCGGCATGGAAAACGGACAGCATTACACCGATTACTATAAGGTGCTGAAGGTAAACCCCGATTGCGATGCAAGAATACTTGAACTTGCGTATCACTACTTTGCCAAGATGTATCATCCGGACAACGCGGCCACCGCCGATCCGGACCGCTTTGCCGAAACGATCGAGGCGTATCGCATCCTGCGCGATCCGGAAAAGCGCGCGGCCTACGACCGGACCTACAATCGCGGATCGGGTGCATCCTTCGAATTTCCGCAGAGCGACGAACTGGCCCTCGACGAAAAGTCGGCGCTTTCCGATGCGGAGACGCACGCCAAGATCCTGTCCTTCCTTTACAAGCGCCGCCGCGAACATGCCTCCGACGCGGGCGTGATCGGCTGGCTGCTGCAGGAAATGCTGGGCTGTTCGGAAGACCATTTCGAATTTCACGTCTGGTATCTCAAGAACAAGGGCTTCATCGAGGTGACCGAACAGGGCACGATCGCCGTGACCATCGCGGGGGTCGATCACGTCATCGCATCGTCGCGCACGCGGCAGGCCGATACCCTGATGCTTCAGCAAGGGCCGATCGTCGCGCCCGATGCTGGCGCGTCCTGATTCCCGGCGCGTCCTGATCGCATTACTGCGCGGTTTCACCGGAAGGGCTGTTGCAATCGCGGGGGCGTGGTCTAGCCTGTTCGCCTGAACAGACGACCATGTTTCTTCCGGAGAACGACGACTATGCGCATCCGCCCTTTATCGAGGCTTGCCATCCTTTGCCTTGCCCCCCTGGCACTGGCCGCATGCGGTTCGGATGAAAGCGCCGAGCAGGCGGACGAGGCGAGCGTCGCTTCGGGCGAGGATACGCTGACCGCGCCGGGAGGCATGAGCGAAGACGCGATCGCTGCCGAGATGAAAAAGGCGATCCGGCCGAAACCGGGCCAGTACACGTCGACGGCAGAGCTGATCGAACTGGACGTGCCCGGCGTTCCCGCGGCGCAGGCAAAGCAGATGAAGGACATGATGGGCTCCTCGCTTGCCCGCACGACCAGCCGCTGCCTGACCCCGGACGAGGCCGAGAAGGGTTTCGAGGAACTGGCCAAGGCGCAGCAGGAAGGCTGCACGGTCGACAGCTTCAAGGTCGACGGCAGCAAGTTCGTCGGCAAGATGACTTGCGAAAACCCCGATGCCAGCGGCACCATGACGATGAGTGGGACGGGCACGGAAACCAGCTCCGACATGGAGATGGCGATGGACATGACTTCGCCGAACCTTCCGGGCGGGCGCATGGCGATGAAGATGCACGTGACCAGCAAGCGCACGGGCGATTGCGAGGGCTGATCCGGGAAAGGCGGAAACTCCTGCCGGTCCGACGCGTTGGGAGAGGGAAGGGCGGCTTCTTCGCAATTGCGGTTCAATCATTTTGCACCTGCGAAAGCTTTTGCTAAGACAAGCGGGATGACCATGGCGACCACGCAGGACAGCAAGGTTTCGAAACGCGGCAGCAGTGCCGCGGTCGAAACCCGCCTGCCGCACGCAGACGATCAGAAAAAGCCTGTCGCCTCGCGCGATTTGCCCACCCCGCGAAAGCCGGGCCGTGGCTTCAGTCTCATCATTTCCGAATTTCGCCGCCGCCATTCGCTGGCTTCGCGTCCGCAGCCCGAAGGGGTATCGACGCCGCCCTCGCGGCTGCTGATTTCCGAATTCGCCTCGCTGGCGTTCCCGCATCTCTATTCCGCGATCCACGGAAAGCCGCGCATCGCGGCGGTGGAGCGGCCCCGTTCGGTCATGCTCCTGCCCGGTTTCGGTTCGCACCCCTGGCGCATGGCAGCCATGCGGTCCGCGCTGGACAAGGCGGGGCATTCGGTTACCGATTGGGGCCTTGGCTGGAACCTGGGGGCGACGGAAGACAGGTTCGACCGTCTGCTCTCCCGGATTGAGCGCGTGTCCCGCGCCGAGGGGCGCAAGATCACGCTGATCGGGTGGAGCCTTGGCGGCGTCTTCGCGCGTGAGGCGGCAAAGCGGCTTCCCGATCACGTCGAAATGGTCGTGACGATGGGCTCGCCCTTTTCCGGCGACATGCACGGCAACAACGCGTGGCGCATCTATCACTGGCTGGTCGGCCATCCGGTCGACGAACCGCCGGTGGGCGAGGATATCGCGGCCAAACCCGCCGTGCCGACGGTGGCGTTGTGGAGCGCGCAGGACGGTATCGTCCATCGCCACTGCGCCTGCGGACGGCCCGGCGAACGCGACCTTTCGTTATCGGTGCGCTGCACGCACATGGGCTTTGCGTGGCATCCCGCCGCGATAGAAGCCGTGGCCCGCGTGCTGGCCGATCCACCTTGCGATCTCGACAATCCCCAAACTCAACAGACGGAACAGGCATGAGCGGACAGCGCCCCGACACTTTCGACGAGATGATCGACGCCGAAGGGGGGGTACGCGCTGCCTACGAAGGATACCGACAGTGGTTTGACGAACAGGACCCGCAGGGACTGAAGCGCAAGCACCAGGAGGCGGAGGCCTTTTTCCGCAAGACCGGCATTACCTTCAACGTCTATGGCCAAGACGATGCCGAAGAACGGCTGATCCCGTTCGACCCGGTGCCCCGCATCGTCACCGCGCAGGAATGGCGCCGCCTGTCGCGCGGGATCGAACAGCGCGTCAGGGCGCTGAACGCGTTCCTTCACGACCTTTACCACCGGCAGGAAATCATCAAGGCGGGCCGCGTGCCCGAATGGCTTCTGCGCGGAAACGAGGCATATCTTCCGCACATGAGCGGGTTCACCCCGCCCGGCGGCGTCTATACCCACATCACCGGCATCGACCTTGTCCGCACGGGGCCGAACGACTTCCACGTACTGGAAGACAATGCCCGCACGCCCAGCGGCGTTTCCTACATGCTGGAAAACCGCGAGACGATGATGGCGATGTTCCCCGAACTTTTCACGCGGGTGAAAGTCGCACCGGTATCGAACTATCCGCGCCGCCTTGCCCGCAGCCTCGCCGCCTGCGCTCCGCCGGCTTGCGAAGGGCGCCCCGTCGTCGCGGTGCTGACGCCGGGTATCTACAATTCGGCCTATTACGAACATTCGTTCCTGGCCGATCAGATGGGCGCCGAACTGGTGGAGGCATCGGACCTTCGCGTGATCGGCGGCCGCGTCCAGATGCGCACGACGCGCGGGTTCAAGCCGGTCGACGTCCTCTATCGCCGCGTCGACGACGATTACCTCGATCCGCTGACCTTCCGCGCCGATTCCATGCTGGGCGTGCCCGGCATCATGGACGTCTATCGCGCGGGCGGCATCACGATCGCCAATGCGCCGGGCACCGGCATCGCCGACGACAAGGCGCTCTATTCCTTCATGCCGGAAATCGTCGAATTCTACACGGGCGAGAAACCGTTGCTTCCCAACGTGGAGACCTATCGCTGCATGGAAGAGGACGCGCTGAAGTACGTCCTCGACAACATTGCAGACCTGGTCGTGAAGGAAGTGCACGGATCGGGCGGCTATGGCATGTTGATCGGGCCGACGTCATCCAAGCGCGAAATCGCCAGGTTCACCGAGAAGCTGAAGGCCAATCCGCACAATTACATCGCGCAGCCCACGCTCTCGCTTTCAACCGTACCGATCCTCACCAAGAAAGGTCTCGCCCCGCGCCATGTCGACTTGCGTCCCTTCGTGTTGATGAGCCCCAACGGCATCGAGATCACCCCCGGCGGCCTGACCCGCGTGGCGCTGAAAAGCGGCAGCCTGGTGGTCAATTCAAGCCAGGGTGGCGGGACCAAGGACAGCTGGGTGCTGGAGGAGTAATGACGATGCTCGGACGCTCAGCCAACGCCGTATTCTGGATGTTCCGCTATCTCGAGCGGGCGGAGAACCTTGCCCGCCTGCTCGATACCGGTTTCCGCATGGCGCTAACCCGCGATCATCTCACTGCCGAGGAAGAATGGCGCTCGGTCATCGAGACTGCGGGAATGCGCGACAGCTACCAGGAACAGCACGGGACTTATGCCGGTATCCAGGTCTGGAACCACATCCTGCGCGATCGCAACAATTTCAATTCGATCCGCTCGCTGATCGGGGCGGTCCGCACGAACGCGCGTTCGGCCCGCAACGTGATCACCAGCGAGGTCTGGGAGGCGGTGAACGGCAGCTACCTGCAGCTCAACGACCTCCTCGCCCGGCCCGTGAACCAGTCCGGCCTTGCCGACGCCATCAACACCGTGAAGCGCGAATCCACGCTCGTTCGCGGGGCGATCTACGGGTCGATGCTGCGTAACGACATCTACAACTTCGCTCGTATCGGCAGCTTCATCGAACGCGCCGACAATACGGCCCGCATCCTCGACGTGAAGTATTACGTCCTGCTCCCATCGCTGTCCTACGTCGGGTCCAGCCTCGACAACGTGCAGTGGGAAACGATCCTGCGGTCGCTGGGCGCCGAAAGGGCCTATCGCTGGCTGAATGCAGGACAGTTGGACGCGCGCGGCATTGCCGATTTCCTGATCCTCGACGGGCGTTTCCCGCGTTCGCTGGCGTTCTGTTATTCGAAGATCCGTTCGAACCTGCAAAGCCTTGCCTTGCAATATGGCGAAGAGGTCCACGCGCACGAAGTCATGCGCAATGCCGATCTCAAGCTGCAGGACAAGAACATCGACCTCGTCATCGACAAGGGGCTGCACGAGTTTCTGAGCGACTTCATCGCCTGTAACAACGACATCGCCCGCGCCGTCGAAACCGACTACCGCTTTACCGACTGACCGGAGCTGCCCATGCGCATCGCAATAACCCATCGCACCCGGTACGATTTTGAAGAGCCGGTCGTTCACGCCCTGCAACGCCTGCGGCTTACGCCCAAGAGCACGAGCGGCCAGTCCGTCATGGAATGGTCGATGGAGATGGACGGGGCGGAACGCGAGCTGGAATACGAGGACCACAACTGCAACACGACGACGCTGGTGGCTGTCGAACCCGGCGTCCGCCACGTCACGATCGAATGCAAGGGACTGGTCGATACCGACGACAATGCCGGCATCATCGGCCGCCATGCCGGTCACTTGCCGATCTGGCACTTCGCCGGACAGTCGAAGATGACGAAGCCGGGCAGCGTGATGAAGGCGATCACCTCCGGCCTTGCCGACAGCGACGACCGGCTGGGCATGTTGCATGAGCTGTCCGCAAGGGTCCTCGACAAGGTGCGTTACGAAGCCGGCCGCACGACGAGCGAGACGACGGCGGAAGAAGCGGCCGCTGCCGGCCACGGCGTTTGCCAGGATCATGCGCACATCTTCATCGGCTGTGCCCGCCATCTCGGCATTCCGGCGCGCTACGTGTCGGGATATTTGATGATGGAAGACCGCGTCATGCAAGAGGCGGGGCACGCATGGGCAGAGGCGTTCATCAAGGACCTGGGCTGGGTCGGCTTCGACATTTCCAACGGGATCAGTCCCGATGCCTGCTATGTCCGCGTCGCCACGGGCAAGGACTATTCCGAAGCCGCGCCGATCACCGGCATCAGTTTCGGCGGAACCGGCGACAGGTTGAGCGTGGAACTCGAAGTTTCGCAGCAGAAGGTGGAACAATAGGCCTCACTTGCGCTAAGCGAGGCGAATTGGCGGTGATGCGACCCAATGCACGCCGCCCGGACAGGGTATGAAGGGACGAAATTCTTGACCTATTGCGTCGGCATGATGCTGGACAAGGGGCTGGTGCTGATGAGCGACACCCGCACCAATTCGGGCGTCGACAACATCTCCGTCTTCCGCAAGATGCACAGCTGGTCCGTTCCGGGCGATCGGGTGATCGCGGTGATGACGGCGGGCAACCTGGCCACCACGCAGGCGGTCATCAGCCTGCTGGAGGAACGCACCAAGGCGCCGGAGGACCGTGAGCCTTCGATCCTGCGCGCTCCCACCATGTTCCGCGTTGCATCGATGATCGGCGAACTGCTGTCGGAAACGATCCGCAAGCGGCAGGAATCGAACGATCACATGTCGGGCGGGCCCAAGTTCACCGCTTCGATCATCGTCGCCGGCCAGATCGCCGGGATGGAACCGCGCCTGTTCCTGATCTACCCCGAAGGCAATTTCATCGAAGCGTCGATGGACACCCCCTTCTTCCAGATCGGCGAGACGAAATACGGCCGCCCGATAATTATCCGCGCCTACAATCGCGAGATGGATTTCGAGGACGCGGTCAAGCTGCTCATGGTGTCGATGGATTCGACGCTGGCGGCGAACCTGTCGGTGGGCATGCCGCTCGACCTCATGGTGATCGAGCGGGACAATTTCGAACCGCTTCATGAGCGGCGCATCCATGCCAGCGATCCGTTCTTCCAGTCGATCTCGACCGGGTGGAGCGAGGCGCTGCGCACCGCGTTCCATTCACTGCCGTCCTATTCGCTGGACCAGACCGACACCCAGGATTGAGGTAAACGGTAAAGGCTGTTGCGCCTTGTATCCAAAATGGCGGCATTCTTGTCAGGATTGCCGCCGTTTCAAAGGGTTAACAACAGTGTTAGAACCGTTTCGGAATCGTCCTTAATGGCGCTTACGCAGTTTTCCGGGGCATCGTCCCGGTCATGGAAAAGCGCAGCATCATCCACATCGTCGACATCGATCCGCGCAACCGCGCGCAGTTCGCACGCACCGTGTTCGATATGGGACACCACGCCGAAGTGTACGACGATGCCTTCGAACTGACTTCACACATGCCGCGGCAAGGGATCATCCTTGCCCACGACGATCAGGATGCGGGCGGCATTTCCGGATTGATAAACGCCATGGCCGATCGGGGCGCCTGGCTGCCGGTCATCGCGATGGCAAACCGCCCCTGCATCGATCACGTGGTCGCTGCCATGCGGTCGGGCGCTTTCGACTATCTGCCCAAGCCGCTCGATCCAGCGGCGCTGGAACTGGCCATCGCCCGTGTCTCGAAAGAGGCTGCGACCCAGGCCGAATATCGCAAGCGTTCGCTGGACGCGCGGACCCGCATATCGATGCTGTCCAACCGCGAACGCGAAGTGCTGGACCGCTTGGCGCAGGGCTGTTCGAACAAGGCGATTGCCCGCGAACTCGATATCAGCCCGCGCACCGTGGAAATCCACCGCGGCAACATGATGGACAAATTGGGCGCCCGCCACGCGGCAGAGGCCGTGCGACTTCGCCTCGAAGCGTCGATGGGCGACTGGCTTCACTGATACTGCAGAAGGTCCGGTTGGGACCTGGTGGGGGCCCGTCGCAGCTAGTGCCCATGCTGCGGCGGGCAAATCCCTGTCTTGCGCGGTTCAGCCCAGAAGCCCGGCAGTTTCCGCCGCCAGCCACAGGCCGACGATCACGAACAACAACGCTGCCGCCATGCGGATCTTCGCCAGCGGCAAGCGGTTTGCCAGCCGGTCGCCCAGCCACAGGACCGGCGCATTGGCCAGCATCATGCCGATCGTCGTGCCGATGGTGACCATGACCGCGTCCGAAAACCGCGCGCCCAACGCGATGGTCGCCACCTGGGTCTTGTCCCCGATCTCCACCAGGAAGAACGCGATCAGCGTCGTCATGAAGGCTCCGCCGCGCGACTTCGGCTTGTCGTCCTCCTCGAACTTGTCGGGGATCAGCGTCCACAGCCCCATGACGACGAAGCCCGCCGCGACGAGATAGCGGAACAATTCGCCATCGAACCATGCCGCGGCCTGCGCTCCGATCAGCGCGGCAAGGAAATGGTTCGCCAGCGTCGCGAACAGGATGCCGAAGGCGATCGGCACCGGCTGCCGGTATTTGGCGGCCAGAAGCATGGCCAGCAGCATCGTCTTGTCGCCGATCTCGGCAAGCGCGACGACGGCGGTGGAGGTAAAGAGGGCTTCCATGGGATACTCCGGGCCGGGCTTCGCAGCAGACATGAGCAACACCGCACCCCCGCCCGGCCGGACAGGAGGTTCGGTGTCACGCAGTCTCGCCGGAATCAATCCCCACGCGCCGGAGCCTCTCGGCCCAGTATGTCGACGGCGGGCCCGCGCGATAGGGCGCGGGTGGCTACTCCCCGGATGACGGCGGCGGAGTAGCGGTGACAGGCGCGCTATTCAAGGACGATTAACCCTGTCCGGCAGATCAAGGGCCGTGGCATCCAGAGATGGATGAAAACGGGGCGCGGGAAGGCAACGATGAAGTTGTTCATGATATCCGGCTCGATTGTGGCCGGTCTTCTGGCCGGTTGCGGTACGGCCGACACTACGGCTTCGTCACCGGCCGGAACGCCGGTCGCGGTGCCGGAAGACCCGATCCCCGTTACCAATGTCACGCAGGTTCAGGGCGACTGGCAGGTCCTGTCCTTCGACGGGTACGAGCCGCCCCTCTACGTCCATCCGCAACCTTACGCCTTTGCCAGTTTTGCCTTCAATGGTGGGGTCGGCCTCAGGCTAGAGTGCAACTCGTCGGGTGCGGCGGGCAAAGTCGCGGACGGCCGCTTCAATCATCCGAAAGGTGCGGGGCCCCAGCCCCAGACTGTGATGAGCTGCGGTTCCGAGAAAAACGAGCGCGAAGCGACCTACTTCGCGTTCTTCCGCAAGAGCCCGACGATGGAGATCAGGCCCGATGGAAGGCTCCTGATGCGGGCGGCGGACAGTGAACTGTTGCTGGCCAGGGTCGAGGAAGTCCGCCTCCAGACTTTGCCGACGATGAACGAGATGGCGGGGCCATGGCGGGCCGAAGGCCTTATGAAGGCGCAGGACGGAGGAACTCGCGGCATTGGCCTGTCCGAACTGGCCCAAAGGGTCGTCATCGGCGAGACGAGCCTTGCCTTGTCCGGTTGTGACGAGGCTTCGGTCGAGACGCGCTACACCGAAGACGGGCGGCTGGAGCGGACCGGCGGTGCCGATGCTGCGGAAATCCGCAACGCGTGCGGCGAACTGATGGGCGGACATTCGATGCCCGGCCTTTCGAGCACCGAACTGGCGGATATCCTCGCTGGCAGCCCGACCATCTACCGTTCGGGGAAGGACCGGATCACGATGACGTCGGCTAATCTGGTGCTGGACCTTACCCGCGAACCGTGCGTGATGCTCAACCAGTCCGACGACCATTCGCGCATCTGGGAAGAGCCTTGCTGACCTAGCGGCAGAAGCTGCCTTCGCCCAGTTCGAGGTGGAAGTGATCCTCGTGCGCGGCGTTGTATTCGGGGCCAAGCACGGTGCCGAAACGCTTGCAGGCGCTGGCCTGCACGACGCGCAGGAAGCGGCGTTCCATCTCCGTCCCGCCGTCCCAGTCTTCTTTCACCGTGATCCGGCGGCCGTCGGCCAGTACGAAACCCGATACGTCCAGCGCGTTGGCGTTGGAGTGGGCCGAGCGGCGCGACGAACCGGCAACGTTGCGGCAATTGTACGATCCGAACGTCTCTATCCGCACGATCCCGCTGCCCAGCATCTGGCGCGCCGCGCGGTCGACGCCATAGCGCGCCCATGACGCCACCGTTTGCGACAGCGGACAGGCGATGCGTTTGGCGTTGGTAACCTCGATCCGGCTGGCGTCACCGGCAAGGTGATAGAGCGTGACGGCATTGGTGCTGGAACAGCCGCCACCGGTCAGCAGGTCGTTCAGCGGCACGAAATCGGCACCCTGTTCGGCCAGCTCGCGCCGACAAATCCGCGCTTCTTTCGAAGTGACAGGCCGGGCGACGGGCGCGCTGGTCGTCGTGCGGGGCGGGGCAGGGCGCTCCGCCGCGCAGGCGGCGAGCATCAGCGAAAGCACCGGAACGGCCACGACGGTGCTGCGGCGCGGCAGGCCGGGGAACGGGCGGCGTCGGATTCGGTTCGACATATGGGTACTTTAAGGGGCCATCGGGCCGTAGCCAAATGGCCTGCGGCACATATCCCATCACGAATTTGCCCATAGTTTTTCGAAAGTTGCGCGATTTGGGCCAAAGACTGATTGACACTGCGCGCACCATCTTTAGAGCGGCCGACGGGCCACGCGGTCCCAACGCCGCGCGAGCTCTCTGCAAGGAGAGTCTTAAATGACTGATACAAAGCCGACGCTGCCGGAGCGTCCCTATTTCTCTTCCGGTCCCTGCGCCAAGCCCCCGGTTTGGACTCCCGAAAAAATCGACACTGCATCGCTTGGGCGCTCGCACCGCTCGAAGCTTGGCAAGGCACGTCTGCAGTACTGCATCGACCTGATGCGAGAACTGCTGGAACTGCCCGAAACCCACCGCATCGGCATCGTGCCCGGTTCGGACACGGGTGCTTTCGAAATGGCGATGTGGACGATGCTGGGCGCACGCCCGGTGACGACGCTGGCGTGGGAAAGCTTCGGCTCTGGCTGGGTGACGGACGCGGTGAAGCAGCTGAAGCTGGACCCGACCGTCATGGAAGCGCCCTATGGCGAAATTCCCGACCTTGCGAAGGTCGACTGGACGAACGACGTCCTCTTCACCTGGAACGGCACCACGTCGGGCGCACGCGTCCCGAACGCCGACTGGATCGCAGAGGACCGTGAGGGCCTGTCCTTCGCCGACGCAACCAGCGCGGTTTTCGCGCAGAAGATCGACTGGACCCGGATCGACGTCGCCACTTTCTCCTGGCAGAAAGTGCTGGGCGGTGAAGGCGCGCACGGCGTGCTGATCCTCGGTCCGCGTGCTGTCGAACGGCTCGAAACCTATTCGCCCGCATGGCCGCTGCCGAAGGTGTTCCGCCTTGCCAAGGGCGGCAAGCTGATCGAGGGCATCTTCAAGGGTGAGACGATCAACACCCCTTCGATGTTGGCGGTCGAGGACGCGATCCTCGCGCTGGAATGGGGCAAGGACCTGGGCGGCGCAGCTGCCCTGCGTGCCCGTGCCGATGCCAATGCCGCCGCGCTGAACCAGATCGTGACGGAGCGTTCGTGGCTCGGCCATCTCGTCGCCGACGAAGCGATCCGGTCGAACACCTCGGTCTGTCTGACCGTCGAAGGCGCGGATACCGACTTCATCAAGAAGTTCGCCAAGCTGCTCGAGGACGAAGGCGCTGCCTATGACATCGCGGGTTATCGCGATGCCCCGGCGGGCCTGCGCATCTGGTGCGGCGCGACCGTGAATACGGCGGATATCGAGGCGCTTGGCCCCTGGCTCGACTGGGCCTGGACCAAACTCTCGGCCTGATCCCTTTTTGACCGGCGGGCCGTCGTGTCCGCCGGATCATTTCATGAAATCCCAAGATTGAAGGAGGCTACCATGAGCAAGCCCCGCGTTCTTATTTCCGACAAGATGGACCCCAACGCCGCCCGTATCTTCGAAGAAAACGGCTGCGACGTCGATGTCATCACCGGGGAAACCCCCGAACAGCTGATCGCACGCATCGGCGATTATGACGGTCTTGCCATCCGTTCGGCGACGAAAGTCACGAAGGAAGTGCTGGACGCCGCGACCAACCTGAAGGTCATCGGCCGCGCCGGCATCGGCGTCGACAACGTCGACATTCCCTATGCCTCGTCCAAGGGCGTGGTGGTGATGAACACGCCGTTCGGCAACTCGATCACGACCGCCGAACACGCGATCGCGATGATCATGGCGCTGGCCCGCCAGATCCCCGCAGCCAACACCCGCACGCAGGCCGGCGAATGGCCCAAGAACGACTTCATGGGCGTCGAAGTGACCGGCAAGACGCTGGGCCTGATCGGCGCGGGCAACATCGGTTCGATCGTCGCCAGCCGCGCACAGGGCCTGAAGATGAAGGTCATCGCCTTCGACCCGTTCCTGTCGGCCGAACGCGCCGTCGAAATGGGCGTGGAGAAGGTGGAGCTGGACGGCCTGCTGTCGCGCGCCGATTTCATCACGCTTCACACGCCGCTGACGGCAGAGACCAAGAACATCCTCTCGGCCGAAAACCTCGCCAAGACGAAGAAGGGCGTGCGGATCGTCAACTGCGCCCGCGGCGGCCTGATCGACGAGGCGGCACTGCGCGAGGGGCTGGAAAGCGGCCACATCGCAGGGGCCGCGCTTGATGTGTTTGAGAAGGAACCGGCCAAGGACAACGTCCTGTTCGGTGCGCCGAACTTCATCTGTACCCCGCACCTTGGTGCCTCGACGACCGAGGCACAGGTCAACGTCGCCCTGCAGGTCGCGGAACAGCTGTCCGACTATCTCGTCAACGGCGGCGTCACCAACGCGCTCAACATGCCCTCGCTCTCGGCAGAGGAAGCGCCCAAGCTCAAGCCCTATATGGCGCTCGCCGAAAAGCTGGGCAGCCTCGTCGGCCAGCTCGCGCACGGCAACCTGTCGCGCATCGGCGTCGAAGTCGAAGGCCATGCGGCCACGCTGAACATCAAGCCGATCACCGGCGCGGTGCTGGCGGGCCTGATGCGCCGGTATTCCGACACGGTGAACATGGTCAACGCGCCCTTCATTGCCAAGGAACGCGGCATGGAAGTGCGCGAGATCCGCAACGAGCGTGAAGGCGCGTACAGCACCCTGATCCGCATCAAGGTCGATACCGACATGGGCGAGCGTACCGTTGCCGGCACGCTGTTCGGCAAGAGCCAGCCGCGTCTCGTCGATATCTTCGGCATCGGGATCGAGGCCGACCTCGACGGTCACATGCTCTACATCTCGAACGAGGACGCGCCCGGCTTCATCGGCCGTATCGGCTCGATCCTGGGCGAGGCGGGCATCAACATCGGCACGTTCCACCTTGGCCGCCGCGCCACGGGCGGCGAAGCGGTGCTGCTGCTGTCGGTCGACCAGGAAATCCCGGAAAGCGTGCTCAAGACCATTTGCGATGCGCAGGGCGTCCGTACGGTGAAGGCGCTTTCTTTCTAAAAGTTTCGTTCACCCGAAACGAAAAGGCCGGTGCCGTCGGGTGCCGGCCTTTTTTCGTGGGGCCACCCTGTCCTTTGTCGCAGTGACCGTGGGGGGGCTGCACTGACATCCTCGCCAAAACATTTGGGAGAATGTGCGATGGCAAGGATCCGGTTGCTAGAGACGTCGGAGATGGAGCCCGAAATGGCGGGCATGGTTAATCAGATGGCCGAACTGGTCGGCGATACGACGGCCCTGCGCGCGATTGCGCACCGGCCCGATATCGTGAAGTCGTTCGGCTCCTTCTACTGGCCGCTCCAGATGGACGGATTGCTGAGCCGCAAGCTGGTGGAGCAGGTGCGTCTGGCCGTTGCGCAAGTGAACCAGTGCGCCAACTGCCTCGGCTCGCGCTATCAGGATTCGATCGACGAGGGCCTGTCCGAAGAGATGATCGCGGCGCTGCCCAATGCGGAAACATCGCCCATGTTCGACGAGCGTGAGCGGGCCGCCATCGCCTTTGGCCAGCAGATGGCCGCTGATCATTTCGGCGTGGACGATGCGATGTTCGAACGCCTGCACCGCAGCTTCACCGAGAAGGAAATCGTCGAACTGTGCTTCGACGTGGCGCAGTTCGTCGGCATCGGCAGGATGTTCGCCGTGATCGATGCAACGAACACGGCCTGCCAGATCCCGAACCTCGCCACGCGCGAAGCGGCCGAATAGGATGGCGAACCGGATTGGCCGCCCCAAGGCCGCGCTTTACGCCCGAATTGCAGACGGCGCCGATGCCGACGCGGTGTTTGCCGATGCGCAGGTGGCCGCGAAAGAGCTTGCCGCCGATCTTGCGCAAGGCGTCGATGCGCGGCTCGCACGTCGGATCGCCGACATGCCCGAGCTGGAACATCACCGCATCATGTCCCCGCCCACATCGCCGCCGCCGTTCGACCTCGCATGGCAAGTCGTCGCGACGGAAGGCGAGCTATCGGCAGGCATGACCGACGCCGTCGCCGGCATGGCAAAGGCGCTGTCGGGCCGGATTAACGACGTGGAGGTTTTTGCAGGACGCGAAGTGGCGATCACGGCCGGTGACGGTCCGGTCTACATCGTCATGCCGCTGCGCCGCCTTGCCGCGCTCGACCGCGCCGGGTTCATGACCATGTGGTTCGACGGCCATGCCCAGCTGGGCGAGGAAGTGGAAGGCGTCCGCTATCGCCAGAACCACGTTGACGTCGATGCCACAACACGGCTCGGGACACGTGTCGGCAGTAGTGCCGAACCGCTGGACGGACTGGCCGAATCCTATTTCGACACGCTCGACGATGCGGTTGCGATCATGAGCCAGACCTCGGTGACGGTCGATGCCATCGTGGATGAACGGCGTTTCATCGATCACGCGCGATCGCGTTTCGCGCTCTACGAAACGCAGTGGCGCAGACCGGCCTGACCGAAAGATCGCCTGAGGCCGCATAGGTATTCGACAAGTGCGGCCGTCGTGGCTAAAGCGCCTCGCCATGCAGGACATGACCCACGACCTACTGCCAGAAGGATTGAGCGACCGGTTGCCCCCGCTCGCCGCCGAAGCCATGCGCGTCACCCGTGCGATGACCGATGTGCTGGCCGGACACGGCTACGACCCGGTTCAGCCGCCGATGGTGGAATTCGAACGCTCGCTCGCCAGCCGCATGGCCGGAACGAAGCGCAACCGCATGGTCCGATTTGTCGATCCCGCTTCGCTGCGCACGCTGGCGCTGCGTTCGGACATGACGGTGCAGGTCGGCCGTATCGCCGCCACCAGCCTGAAGGACGCGGCCCGTCCGCTGCGCCTGTCCTATGCCGGGCAGGTCCTGTTCCTGAAAGGGGACGGGCTGGAGCCGGAACGCGAACGGCTGCAGGTGGGCGCGGAGATCATCGGCAACGATACCGTCGCCGCGGCCGCCGAATCGGTCGCCGTCGCGATCGAGGCGCTGAAGGCCGCCGGGGCGCACGATGTCTCGGTCGATTTCACCTTGCCCGACCTGGTCGATACGCTGGCCGGTAGCAGCCTGCCCTTGCCCGAAAGCGCCGTTTCCGCCGTGCGCCGCGAACTCGATGCCAAGGATGCAGGCTCGCTCGTCGCCGCAGGGGGCAAGGCTTACCTGCCGCTGCTTTACGCGACCGGGCCTTTCGACAGCGCCATCGAAAAGCTGGCTGCGATCGGCGCGGGTGATGCCGTTGCCTCGCGGATCGAGGGGTTGAAGCAGATCGCCGCCCGCATCGACGGGGCCGCGCGCCTGACGCTCGACCCGACGGAGCGGCACGGGTTCGAATATCAGTCGTGGTTCGGTTTCACGATTTATGCGGCTGGTGTGCGCGGCGCGCTGGGCCGTGGCGGTACCTATCGCATCACCAGCGAGGGCGGGCACGACGAGGTCGCGACCGGCTTTTCGCTCTACCCCGATCCGCTGATCGCGCGCGGTGCGGGCAGCGTGAAAGTCGAGCGGCTGTTCCTGCCACTGGGCCACGACCGCGATGCGGCCAAACGCCTGCGCACGATCGGCTGGCACACCGTGGCCGCGCTCGACGAAGCGGACGATGCCGCGGCGCTAGGCTGCACCCACGTGCTGGACGGCAAGGAACCGCGCGAGGTTTGAGCCTTGCGCGCTGACCGCACAAAAAAGGGGCCGCGAGAACGGCCCCTTTTTCTTTGTCTGTAATCCCTGTCCGCGATCAGGCGTCGTTGCCGTGCGTCATCGGATCGGGGCCGAGCATGCCCTGCGGGTGGTCGAGCGCGTCGATCCGCGCCATGTGATCGCGGTTCAGCACCACGTTCATGGCATCGAGGTTGTCGCTCATCCGCTCGGGCTTGTCGGTCTTCGGGATCGGCGCGATGCCGTGCTGCAGGTGCCAGCGCAGGATGAGCGATGCGACCGGCACGTCCAGTTCGGCGGCGATCTCGTTCAACACCGGATGGCGGAACAACTGCCCGGAACCGAGCGGGCTCCACGCTTGGGTGACGATGCCCTTGTCGCGATTGTAGGCTCGGACTTCGCGCTGTTGCCACATCGGGTGGACCTGGATCTGGTTCACCGCCGGGGTAACGCCGGTTTCCGCGATCAGGCGGTCGATATGTTCGGGCATGAAGTTCGACACGCCGATCGATTTCACGCGGCCGTCTTCGCGCAGTTCGATCAGCGCCTTCCACGTGTCGACGTAAAGGTCCTTGCCCGGTGCGGGCCAGTGGATCAGCAGGAGATCGACCTCGTCGCGGCCCATGCGGGCCAGCGCTTCGCGGAAGGCGGTCTTCGCCTCGGCATGGCCCTGGCGTTCGTTGGCGATCTTGGTCGTCAGGAAGATGTCGTGCCGCGAACCGACGCCTTTGCCGACCCCTTCCTCGTTATCGTACATCGCCGCGGTATCGATAAGGCGGTAGCCGCGCCTGATCGCTTCGGAGATCGTTTCTTCGGCCTGGTCGTTGGGGATACCATAAGTACCGAGGCCGAATTGCGGCATCTCGCGACCGTCGTTGAGGATGGCAGTGGGAAAAGCTGTCTGTACTGGCTGAGGCATCAAGACTCCAATGGATCGTGAATAGGTGGCGCAGGGGCAGGGGGCCGCCTGAAACGCCGGGTTCGTCTCTCTAGGTGGTTAGCAAGCGCCGGATTTCAACCGCGTGGCGGCTCTGGGGCGCCGGGGCAGGCCCGATCGCGGCGATCAGCGCGCGGTTCCGACCGTGACGGCCAGCCACTCGTCAACCGGCACGGTCGCGGGCGAATCGCTGCGGCCCAGCATGGCGTTGATGAGGTTGTGCCCCTCCATTCCGCGGCCCGGAAAGGCCATGACTTGCGCATCGGTGCCCTCGCGTCTCAGGTCCTCGCCCAGCATCTCGGCCTGACGTTTTGCATCGGGGCGTTCGACGTGCAGAAGAAGGAAGCGGCGGGCGTTCTGGCCGTCGGCATGCCGGGCGGGCGAAAGCTGGTCCTGCCGCGCGGTGCGGCTGCCGAAGGCGATCTGGTAGGCAAAGCCCAGCAGCGGCCCGGCATCGCGAATCTGGACCGGCACGTCGTACGCCGCCCCGTCCAGCAGGACGACACCGGCAATGTCGTCCGGGCGCATGTCGAAACGGTCCAGCCATTGCGGGTCGGTGGCAACCAATGCCGCAAGGTGTGCACCCGCGCTATGCCCCATGAGGACGATGCGCTGCTTGTCGATGCCCAGATCTTTCGAAGAGTCGCGAAGCCGGGCGATGGCGGCGGCCACGTCGCGGGCCTGGTCCTCGATATCGACTTCAGGAAGCAGGCGGTAATTGATGCTGGCGAGAGCATAGCCATTGCCGGTGTAGTGCCGGATCTTGGCCGCGCCGGTCGAATCGGACTTGTCGCCGCCTGCCCAGGCACCGCCATGGACGAACACGATCAGCGGGCGGGGGCCGGAGAAATCCTTGGATGCCGGATAGAAATCCATCGCCTGCAAGGGGTGTGAGCCATAGTCGATCGCCTCACCCGGAATCGTCGTCGCGGTGGCCGCGGCGGCGGGTTTGGCGGGCATCGTCGAGACGAGCGGGGCGGCGACCAGCGCGCCGAGGGCGAGAGTAAGGGCAGCGATACGCATGGCACCTTCGATAGAATGGCAAAGCTTTACCGCTCCCGAACGAAACGATCATGCGCTTGTCGCTTGACTTCACGCGCCGCCAGCCTCTAACGCGCGCGGCGCATCCGGGGGCGATCCATTGCCTCCGAACGTCCATCCCTCGTGCCGAGTCCTGTCGAAGGGCGCGAAGCGGATCCACCGGGCAGGGGGAAGGACTCTATCCATGGCAAACGTCACCGTGATCGGCGCCCAGTGGGGCGACGAGGGTAAAGGCAAGATCGTCGACTGGCTGGCCAGCCGCGCCGATGCCGTCGTCCGCTTTCAGGGCGGCCACAACGCGGGCCACACCCTCGTCGTGGGCGAGAAGGTCTACAAGCTATCGCTGCTGCCTTCGGGCATCGTCACCGGCACGCTGTCCCTCATCGGGAACGGCGTCGTGCTAGACCCCTGGGCGCTGAAGTCCGAGATCGAGAAGCTGGAAGGCCAGGGCGTCGTCATCAATGACGAGAATTTCGCCATTGCCGACAATTGCCCGCTGATCCTGCCGCTGCACCGCGACCTCGACGGCCTGCGCGAACAAGCCGCGGGCAAGGGCAAGATCGGCACCACGGGTCGCGGCATCGGTCCTGCCTATGAGGACAAGGTCGGCCGCCGCGCGATCCGCGTGTGCGATCTCGATCACCTCGACGATCTCGCGCCGCAGATCGACCGTCTCTGCGCCCATCATGATGCGCTGCGTGCAGGCTTCGGGCAGGAGCCGATCGATCGCGATCAGCTGATCGCCGACCTCAAGGAAATCGCACCCTTCGTGTTGCAATACGCGCAGCCGGTTTGGAAGCGCCTGAAGAAGGTCCGCAAGGCGGGCGCGCGCATCCTGTTCGAAGGTGCGCAGGGCGTCCTGCTCGACGTCGATCACGGCACTTATCCCTTCGTCACCAGCTCGAACACGGTTTCGGGCACGGCGGCCAGTGGCTCGGGCCTCGGCCCCAATTCGACCGGCTTCGTGCTGGGCATCGTGAAGGCCTACACCACCCGCGTCGGCTCGGGCCCGTTCCCGACCGAGCTTGACGATGCCGACGGTCAGCGCCTTGGCGAGCGTGGCCATGAATTCGGCACCGTGACCGGGCGCCAGCGCCGCTGCGGCTGGTTCGACGCTGTGCTGGTGCGCCAGACTTGCGCGATTTCGGGTGTGACCGGCATCGCGTTGACGAAGCTCGACGTGCTCGACGGGTTCGAGACGGTGAAGATCTGCACCGGCTATCGCCTCAACGGCAAGATCCTCGACTATCTGCCCAGCCACGCGGGCGATCAGGCGCGGGTCGAACCGATCTACGAGGAAATCGAGGGCTGGAAAGGCACGACCGCCGGCGCGCGTTCTTGGGCCGATCTTCCGGCGCAGGCGATCAAGTACATCCAGCGCGTGCAGGAACTGATCGAAACGCCTGTGGCGCTGGTTTCCACCAGTCCCGAGCGTGAAGACACGATCCTGGTGCGCGACCCGTTCATGGACTGAGGCCTTTAATGGACTGAAAACAGGTGTTTCGATCCGGAACGGATCAGAAACATCCTTGACTTGTTTTCAATTTGTTCTCTACTTGTTCGTGTTTAGAACAGGGGAGCACGATTCCATGTCTCAGGCCGCCGAAGCATTCCTATTCGACGAGACGGCCCCGGCCCAACGCCCCGCGCGTTCGGCCGCGGCCGGTATCTCCATCTTTGCTAGCCGCGATGCGGTGCGTTCGGCGCTTTGCGATCACGCGCTGGAACTTGGACTGGTGCTGCGACAGGCCGAACCGCTTGCCCGCCTGACGGGTGGAGACGCTCTTGTGTTGGGCGATGTCGTGATCGTCGATGCCCCGATCATCGATGCCGAACTGCTTGCCGCTCTCGCCCGGCTCGACATGCGCGCCGCGCGCAGCGGGTGCCAGATGATCGTATCGACCGCGCCTGATGCGCTCGACAGCGTGTTCGGTTGCGTGGACCAGTCGTCGGCCCAGATCCTCGTCTCTCCGTCAGAGAGTGAGCGGGCGCTGGCTCTGGGCACCGCATTGTCCCGCCTGCCTGTGGGCACGGTAAACGAACTGACGGGTGAAGACCGTCTCGCGCTCGTCCGCCTGACCGAACAGGTGGAACTGCTCGCGCGCAAGATGGACGGCTTCACCGGGCAGGATGACCTGCTTCCCGGCGAACGCGAAGAAGACAGCCGCTCGGTCCGCTCGCCAGGGCTTTCCTACATGGCTCCCGAGACGCAGCAGGCGGCACCTCGTCCGGATGGCGATGTGGCCCTGCCGTCGCCCGTCTTGGTTCGCGAAATCATCCGCCAGCGTCAGCTGCGCGCGCGCTTCTTCGAAGGCGATCTTTTCGCCGACCCTGCATGGGACATCCTGCTCGACCTCACCGCCGCAAAGGCAGAGGGACAGCAGGTCAGCGTGTCCAGCCTGTGCATCGCGGCCTGCGTCCCGCCGACGACGGCGCTGCGCTGGATCGGGCAGATGACCGAATCCGGACTGCTGGACCGCGTGCGCGATCCGCAGGACCGCCGCCGCGCTTTCATCGAACTCAGCGACAAGGCTGCGCGCGCCATGGCCGCCTATTTTCACCGCCTCGACAACGGGGCGGCGGTGGTTTGAAGGTAACGATGACAAGGCCAGGTAATTCAGTGCGTAAAAAGCGTGATGATTGCCTTGCCTTGTCGCGATTGCGGCGCTAGTTCGCCCCCTCTGCCGTCAGGCATGCGGAGCGGTGGCCGAGTGGTCGAAGGCGCACGCCTGGAAAGTGTGTATACGGTAACCCCGTATCGAGGGTTCGAATCCCTCTCGCTCCGCCATTCACCCCAGCACTAGTCTCTGTTAGTGAGACCCCTGCGCAGAGTCGCGGAACAGGCCGGTTTGCGGGTCGCAATCCGTAACGCTTACGAGAATGGCGGCATGTCTCTGGCGCTATCAGGCGCGTCGGCCTTGTCAGAGCAAATGCACCTGATTGAAAATTGAGTGTTCGAGGGTAGGGCAATTGGATGCCTCGTCCTCGAAAACCGGCCAGTCCGTTCCGCTACTTCAACTCCTCACCCGAGATCATCCGGCTCGCAGTCCTGATCTATGTCCGGTTTCCGCTGTCACTGAGGAACGTCGAAGATCTGCTGTTCGAACGAGGCATCCACATATGCCATGAGACGGTTCGGATGTGGTGGAAACCGGTTCGGTCCGATGTTCGCCGCGGATATTCGTAGGCAACGTGTCAGCCGGATGAAGGGCTCAAGGCATTGGCACTGGCACCTCGACGAGGTCTTCGTGCAGATCAACGGCGAGCGACATTACCTCTGGCGCGCCGTCGATCACGAAGGTGAAGTGCTGGAGAGCTTCGTCACGAAGAGACGGGACAAGGCTGCGGCTCTGGAGTTCATGAAGAAGGCGCTGAAGCGACACGGAAGAGCTGAGACAATCGTCACGGATGGGATGCGTTCGTACCCTGCTGCTATGCGGGAACTTGGAAATCTTGAACGTCGCGAGATGGGAAGGTGGTTCAACAACCGTGCCGAGAATTCACACCTGCCATTTCGACGAAGAGAGCGAGCGATGCAGCGATTTCGGCGCATGAAGTCATTGCAAAAGTTCGCCTCGGTTCATGCCTCTTTTCACAACCACTTCAATTCCGAACGCCACCTCGTCGATCGACAGACCTCTAAGACCCGCCGCTTGGCCCCCTTGGCCGAGTAGCAGAAGCTCGTGGGCTAAGATCGGCTGCTTCCAGGGGTCGTCGTGTCAATCGGAGACGAGTTGCTGTTAAACTGACACCACCCCTTCCAGTTCCAGACTACTCCAGCCCCGGCGTCATCCTACGCTGCGTAACGCCGAAATGATCAGCCAGGTCCTTGCCGGTAAAACCGCTGGTGAATGCTTCTAGGTCGAGCGGCAGCATCCGCCTCTCCCAATCTTTGTACTTCTTCACGAGATCCTGGTAGATGTCCGGACGGCGCTCTTTCATGTTCGCACGCTCCAGCGGGTCATCCGCGACGTTGAACAGAAACGTGTTGTCGAGAATCTTAAGGTATTTCCAGTCACCGCTGCGACAGGCCTCCTGGGTGAGGTTGAGATAGCGCCAGCAAAGCGTGCGGGATGTCGGTGCGGCACCTGCAAGCACGGCGCTGAGGTCGATGCCATCGGGTGGATAGGCCGGGTCGGGCCAGGTGCCGGCAAGCGAGAGCAGCGTCGGCACCCAGTCCATGGTCATCATGGTCTGGTCGCTCTTGCTGCCCGCCGGAATATGACGCGGATATTGCACGATCGCGGGTATGCGCAGGCCGCCTTCGAGAAGCTCGGTCTTCTTGCCGGAGAAAGGCCAGGTATCGGAAAAGCGTTCTCCGCCATTGTCACTGGTAAAGACGACGATGGTGTCGTCGCTCATCCCCGCGGCCTCGATCGCGCTAAGGATTTGCCCGATCTGTTCGTCCATCGCGGTGACCATGCTGGCGTAAACTTCGGCCGAGCCACCGTCCAGATGCTGGTAATCGAGGCTGGGGTCAGCCTGCAGACGCTGCGATTCCGCCTGATCCTCTGGCCCTTCCCATGGCCAGTGGGGCGCGGTGAAATGCAGGCTCAGGAAAAACGGTGTGTCGTCATCGCGATGGCTCTCGATGATTTCGATGGCCTTACGCCCCAGGAGTTCGGTCGCATAGCCCGGCTCAACGATCTCCTCTTCGTCGTCCCAAAAGTCGCGTTTGCCCATGAGGCTGTGGCTGAAATAGTCGATCGCACCGCCGCGAAGGCCCCAGAAGTGGTCGTAACCGCTCAGTCTTGGACCGTAATCGGGAAGTTCGCCGAGATGCCATTTCCCGACCAGGTAGGTCCGATACCCCGCGCGGCCGAGCATTGACGGCAATGTCGGATGCGAGGGAGGAAGGCCGACATCGCGGGTGTGAATCAGCGGTTCTTCCAGGCCGATCGCGAGCCGATCCTGATAACGCCCGGTCATCAGTGCCGTGCGCGTGGCCGAACAGACGGCCGAGTTGGCGTAACCTTGCGTGAAGAGCATTCCGCGCGCCGCGATGGAATCGATCGCGGGTGTCGCGTAATCGCGCCGCCCGTAACAACTCACGTCCGCATAGCCGAGATCGTCGGCCAGAATGAACACGATGTTGGGACGCCGACGGCGCCCCAACATCGTTGCAGAAGCGTTGCTTGCACCTGCGGCGGCAAGGCTGATCGTCGCAGTGCCGATCAGCGCCTGGCGGCGTGTCATGCGGTGGCGCTGCGATCCAGCTTCGGGGCGAAGCTTCATTTGCGATTCCTCGACTCTCGGATTCTGACGGAATTGAACATCATTGGGATCAGAAGCTTACGCCCACGCGCACGCCGTATTCGGCGCCGAAGGCCGGCGCGATGAAATCGCCGAAGACGTTCGCGACACCATAGCTGTAGTATTCGGTGTTGAAGATGTTTCGGCCGAAGACGGTGATGCGATACTTCTCGTCTTCGCCGATCGCGACGTAGGCCGAGGCGTTTACCAGTGTGTAGCTATCTTGCCGAAAGCGGTTCGCGAATTCGTTGTAAAAGCCGTCATTGTAATAGACGTTGGCCGCACCCCCGACCTTGCCGAACGAAGTGGGCACGTCTGCGCGGCCACCGACCGAGAAGGTGAACTCCGGTGCGCGGGGCAAGCGGTTGCCAGCCGCATTCCCGAATGTCGACGTATTGACGAAGGGCGGCGGTGTTCCAGTAAAATTCGGATTCGGCGCGGTCAATTCCGCCCCCGGGAAATCTCGGAACTTCGCATCGACATAGGAGAAGCTGGCGTCGAAGCTTAAAATATCGGTCGGATACCAGTTCGCTTCCAGTTCGAAACCCTTCGACCGCGCCTTGGCGGCATTGCGCAGTATCGCTTTCCCGTCGGTCTGGCTCGTCAGCTGAAGATCGCTGTAATTATAATAGAATGCAGCCCCGTTGAGCCGGAAGCTATAGCCGAATTCCGACTTGAAACCGACTTCGAAAGAATCGAGCGTTTCGGGATCGACGGGGTCGCCTGCCACTGTGAATACGCCGAAAATGCCGCTCTTGAAGCCCCGGCTGTACGAGCCGTAGACCATGATGTCATCGTTGAGCCGCTGGTTGAGAACGGCCCGGTAGGTCGGTTCGGTATATTTGGCAGACAATTCGACCACCGGCGGAGTTATCACTGTTCCGCCGACCGTGGTCAGCACCTGTGAACCGGTGAAAGTCCGCTCATCACGCGTCAGCCGCGCGCCCACTGTCAGGTTGGTGCTGTCGGTGAAATTCAGAACTGCTTCGCCGAACACGGAATAGGACTTGGTGTTCTGTTCGTTCGTGCGATCGATGCTGCTGTAGGGTCCACCCGGGGCTGGCAATACAGGAACGCCCGGGCCGCCGATCGCGAATGGATAAACTCCCGCACGGTTGTCCATGTAATACAGCCCGCCGATCCATTCGAGGAAGCCGCCCTGCGCAGATGTCAGTTGAAGCTCGGCCGTGAACGTGTCGCTTTCCAACGGCAGGTCGATATTGATGAAGGGGATCGGGTCGGAAATCTGATCGTTGCTGGCGAACGTGCGGTTCTCGCGATAGGATACGAGACCCATCAGGTCGACACCACCAAGGTCGAGCTCGGCCCGGGCGTATCCGCCCCACTGCTCGTTGCTGGAGGGGTGCGATTGCGCCTGGTTGATGCTCCAGAAATTCTCTGGCGGCGGCGTGCCGAACGATGTCGTCGAACCTTCCGGAATCCTGAGGTTGCTGCCGAGATCGGTATCGGTCTTGGCGTAGTCGGCTGAAAGGGTGAGGGACAGATCGCTCGATGGTTCGACCAGAATCTTGGTGCGTACGACCCGTTCGTTTCGATAGGTCGCATCCTCGCCGGTCACCAGGTTGGTGCCGAAGCCCTTGCCCTGCTCGCGCAGAAGCCCCGCGAAATCGATGGCTATCGTGTCGCTTAGCGGTCCGCTAAGATAACCCTTGAGCTCGACCGTTTCCTTGTTGCCATAGCTGACTGAAAAGTCCCCGGTGGGCGTGAAGCTTGGCGTGCGGGTGATGACGTGGATCAGGCCGCCGGTCGCATTGCGGCCGAACAACGTGCCTTGCGGCCCGCGCAGCACCTCGATCCGGTCAATATTGGCCAGCGCGAGGACCGCGCCATGGGCATCGGGCTGATAGACACCATCGACATAGACAGCGACCGCCCCTTCGGCACCGGGTGCCGAGTTGTAATTGCCGACGCCGCGGATGATCGGCGCGATGCTGGACAACTGGCGGGTCACGTTAAGGCCGGGCACCGCTGCGCTGAGATCCGCCGTCGTCGTAATCCCGCCGGAAACCAGAGCGTCGGATGTTACGGCAGTGATCGAAACCGGAACGTCCTGCAGGTTTTGCTCGCGCTTCTGCGCGGTGACGACGATTTCCCAAGCGGCTGGCTTGGTCTCGGCCTCATCCGCCTTGAGCGCGGGGAGCGGTGCAGGAGCCGGAGTGGGCTGCGCACTTGCCTTTACATAGGCAGCCCGCTTCGCACGCACGGCAAGCGTATCCGGAGACGGCCAGACCGTAACGACATTCTGGTTTCCGACCAGCCGGCGAAGTGCTTCGGCGCGGGTGAATGTCCCGACGACCGGATTTGCAGGCAGGGTCTTGATCTCTGCCACGTTGACGACGAGCTGGATGCCAGCCTGCTTCGCAAAGGTAGTCAGCGCCGTGTTAAGGTCGTTGCTGCGAATATCGAAACGCTGGGCCTTCTCCGCATTCGGCGAAGCGCTGATTTGCTGCTTGGCTTGGGCTGGAACGGCAACCGCAATTGCCAGCAGGCTGCTTAATGGAAGGGCCACGCCCCATGCTGCGCGGTACAAGGACCCCGATGTCTTCATATTCCCCTCCGTTTTGTTTCCGGCTGCTTGCCGGTTACAACAGGAACGCCGCACGGCTTCAGATTGGGAGGGAAATCCGAGTTTTTTTTGCGATGGGCGTAGCCAGCGGGACGTTCGCTCCGTTCGACCGTAGCCGGATCACGGCCGGATTGCTCGTGTCGACACGGATATCGAAGGCGACAGCAAGCCCTGCCAGCCAGTTTTCGATGTCCGCCGTCCGGATCGATCCACTGACGCGTATTTCGCCCACCCCTTCGTCTATTGTGATCGGCCGCGGTGAATATCGATTGAGGTCGCCTACAATGGTCTTCAGTGTGGCATCCTCGTAACTGAACTGGCCATCCCGCCAGGCAAGGACTCGCTGGACATCGACCGGTGCGGGCTCGCTCACTGTTCCGTCTGCCAGAACGTGCATCTGCGTGCCTGCCCGCATACGGACATCGAGCGGTAGTGCGGCATTTGTGGCGGCGACTTCCACCACGCCGTGCACCAGCGTAACCGTCATGTTATCAGCATTGCGATCAACGTCGAACGCCGTGCCAAGCGCGGTTATCATGCCATTGCCGCTCCTGACCACGAAGGGCCTTTCGCGATCCCTGGCGACATTGAACAGGGCCTGCCCCTCCACCAACTCAAGCCGGCGGGCATCCTGACGATAGGCGACAGTCAGTTTTGTCTGCCCGCCCAATACGACGCTGCTTCCATCGGGCAGCACAACCGTTCGGGTTTCGCCGATCGCAGTCGCATAGCGATCGGTGAAGGCGAGACTGCTGGCGGCATCGGGGCGCGACTGAAGAAAGCCGCCATTCATGACCAGCATGGCGATCGAGGCGATAGCCAGGAAGAGGCTTGCCGCAACGATCCAGCGATGCGCCGATGCCGGCCTATATCGTGTCGCTGTCGGACGAAACTCGTCGAAGCCATCGGGCTGTTGATCCCACAGGTCGAGCACCTTTTGCGCCCTGTCCAGTGCAGCCTGGTTTTCCGGTGCGCGCGCAGCCCACGCCAGTGCCTCCTCCACCATGTCGAGCGTCGCATCGGGATCATGGAGGATCGCGACATAAAACGCGGCCTTGTCATGCGTGTCGGGGGCGGTGTTCATTGCCCTTCCTCCCGTTCCAGCAACCGGGCGGCACAATGTTTGATCGCTTTGATCACGTGCTTTCGAACCATGCTCTGGCTCACACCCATGTCCCGCGCGATGTCTTCATATTCATGGCCATGGACGCGATGACGGACGAACGCCTCGCGGCATTTTGCCGGCAGCTCCTTCAGGCTTTCCTGCACAACCTCAAGCTGCTCACGCGCTTCCAGAACGCGATCTGGAACTTCTGCGGTGGAAATGTCGTCATCGACATCACTGGAATAGGCCTTCAGCATCGTCCTGCGGCGCATCCGTCCGCGAACCAGGTCGTTCGCGATGTTGCGGGCCGTCACGAAAAGCAGCGCGTCCAGATTCTCGCAATGCAGCGTTTCTCGGCGTTCCCAAAGGCGGACGAAGGTTGCCTGCACCACGTCATCCGCTGCGACGCGATCGCCAAGGCGATACCGCAGATAGGCTGACAACGTGGCACGCTTGCGACGAAATGCATCGTCCAGCGCAGCCGAAACCGACGACGTCGCATGCGCGAACATCGGAACGACGTTTGACGTCTCGATACGATTTTTCCCAGACTGCACCATTGCGTACCTACCAACGCTATAACGCCGCAGCTCGGTGATATGGGAACAAAATTCTGCGGCTCGTGGATTGTAATGAGATGGCAGGGCCCTGTCAGAGCAAATACACCTGCTGGTAAGCACTGAGTGGGCGGGCCGGCCTCATGCTCAGACCGCGCAAGCCAGCCAGCCCGTTCCGCTATTTCAGCTCCTCGCCTGAAGTCATCCGGCTCGTGGTGATGATGTACGTCCGGTTCCCGCTGAGCCTGCGGAACGTCGAGGACCTGCTGTTTGAGCGTGGCTACGATCTTAGTCACGAGACGGTTCGGTTGTGGTGGAACCGGTTCGGTCCGATGTTCGCGGCAGTCATTCGCCTCCGTGCACGCTTCCTTCCACAACCATTTCAATTCGGAACGCCACCTCGTCGATCGACAGACTTACAAGGCTTGCCGCTCTGCTGCGTTTGCAGAGTGGCAAAACCTTGCGGCATAAAGGCGTGATCTTTCGGAGATCCTTGCGCCAAGTGGAGACGAGTTGTCATCCGACTTACAGCACCGTTCAGCGTTCAATGACCCGATCGGTAGTTCGACTGCCGGATGCACCTCTAGCGCGATGCCGACACGCGAAGTTCGGCGCGGCGGCTTTGCCAATCTGCCTTGCCTGTCGGCTTTGCGACGTCATCGATGACTTCGAGTTTTATCGAACCCTCCGCCGCACCGAGCCCGATCAGGATACCGGCAATCTTTTCGCCGCGAAGGCGTGCCATGTCTTCGCGCTCTGTAAGGACCTCGCCATTGTCCAGCAAAGTGGCCCCGCGAAATGCACGAACCGAGATTGTCGTACCGGGCGTGGATTTCGCCAGCCGCGCAAGCTCCAGCAATTTCATGGCATCCGGGCCGGAGGCGCGATCGCGTTCGAAGGGAAAGTAGATCGTCTCTGTCCGGCCCAGCGCCACTTTGGGCACAGGCAAAGCGGGCAGGCGCATGATCTGCAACGAACGAGACGGATCGGCCAGGATCATCGCGCGCTGTTCGTCGGTGATGCCCGGCCTGCGACCCAGTTTGAGTGCGAGAATGTCCGGGGTGGCAGGCGCGATTTCGCTGCATTCGAGCGAGAGTTCCGGCATGACCGATGCGCGCCCGTCAATGCGCACGCCGCCGCATTCCTGCGCGCTGTCGTCGACGACGCCTTCGACCAGCAACTTGTGGCCCAATTGCGGCTTGCCCCAGTCTATCGGCAGCGCCACGCCGTATCGCACGCCGGCATGCACCACGAAAAAACAGACGTCGCTGCGATCGCCGGTATCCTGCGCCACCGGGCAGGTGACGAAGCTGAGATGCTGCTGCGCGGTTGCCTGCGCGGAAATGGCAAGCGAACCGAGCGCGAGCCATGAACAGATCGGACGCATGGGAAGCATCACAAGACACTCATGAAGTTGATCAGGTCCTGCTTTTCCTGATCGGTGTAACCGATGTTGAAGCGGCGGTCGTAGAAATCCACCATCTCGCGCAAGGTGTCGGAATCGCCGCCCATGAAATAGGGCGCACGGGCAGCAAGGCCGCGCATCTGCTGTGTCATGCTGGCGCCGATGTCCCGGCACTTGCCGGTGACGAGGGCGCGCCCCGGATCGTGCGTGTAGATGACCCGGCCCAGATAGGACTGCGGCACGGCGTCGTCGTGGCACGTCGCCTTGAACAGGGGAAGATCGTCCCGCTTATTCCACGGCCAGTTGTTCAGCCCCAGGTCCATGAAGCCCGGTGCCAGGTCCATGCCCGTCAGCACCGTGTTGTGACAGCCCGATGCGCAGCTGCGCTTGAAGGGGTTGCCCAGCCCCTTGTCATTGTAGACGCCGACGTCCTTGATGAAGAACCGCTTGTCGAAGAATACGTTGGCCCCGCGCGCCACGGATGCGCGAAATTCTTGCTTCGGGGTCGGTTTCGCGCCTGCCTTGCTTTCCGGGTTGAGCCACATGTCGAATGTGCCGAAAACGCGGTTCACCGGATTGTTGCCCAACTCTCCGGGCGGGCCGTCGCGCAAGGCTTCGGGGCCGAGACCCGGCGGATTGCCAGGGCCGCCCAGTTCTCCGGCCCGGTTGCTGTAGCCCTGCGCCACGTAGATCGCGCGTTCGAACGCCTCGATCTGGAGAAGCTCGTCCTCCGTCAGGTCGGCCAGCATTTCCAGATGGGTGAATCCCGCATCGCCCGCCTGGCCGCGCAAGGTGGGCAGCCTGCCGTCCGACATGAGCTGGACCGAGACGAATTCGCCCGTTTCGGGATCCTTGGGCAGCAGCGTCTTGTCGTTGTAGAGGAAATATTCGTGCGGGGTCACGCCGTGCGGCAGGCTGAGCATGTACTTCATGTTCGCCACCGGTCGCGGCCGACGGAACACCGATACGGTCGGATTGGCGCTGGTGAGGCCGTATTGCGGATCGAGATTGCATCCCGTCGGGTCGCTGACGACTTCCAGTTCGAATTCGCGCTCTATCTCGCTCCCGTCGGCGGCCTTGGGCGGCCATGGGCGGGCGATGCGGAAAAGCCCCTTGGTCAGCAGCAGCGAATGCGATGCTTTCTCGCCCTGGGGCAGGCTCGGGCAGTTGGAGCCGTCGATGGCCGCGAACAGCGGGTCCTTGCCGCCGGTGGCATCCCACCGTTCGCGCGCGGTCTTTGCCGAAAGGCTCATCGCGTCGGTCGGCTGATGACAGGTGACGCAGGCACGCCCGTTCTCTCCGATCGGCGCGAAGAAGGGGTGGTTCGCAGTGTTGATCGGATCGCCGGTATTGATGAGGCGAAGGCGTCCCTCGGCGTTGGGGAATTCGAGCGCGTCACCGATCACGTGCTCCTCGCCCGGTGACCACCACTGGCTTTCGCCGTAGTCGCCGCTCTGGCTCATGGCGGAAGCGCCGAAAACCAGCGTCGTGCCGACAAGCAGCATTCTCGACATCCGGTGCAGCGACAAGGGGCTCACTGTGCGTCTCTCGGCATAGGTTCGTTACGATGGCTCTTTATCATATCCATCCTGAACCGCACTTATTCGGCCTTCAATCAGCCCGCGCTCGTACATCCAGTCGATCAGGCGGCCGCCCCAAAGGTCGGGCGTCATCGTGAAATTGGGCACGTCGTATATGTGCAGTTCGGCCGGTTTGCGCTGATCGTTCCACATCCGGAACAGGGCGAGCAGACCGTCGGTCACCGGGCCGTGCCATGCCTCCGTTATCAGGAACAGCGGCGGGGCATCTTGCGGCACCGCGATATCCTGAAGCGCGGGTCCGAAGTTGGAGACGATGAAATCGGGCATCGCGCCATCCGCACCTGCCATCATCGTGCCGAACGCAACGCCGCCCCCGGCAGACGTGCCGAACATGCCGACGCGATCGGGATCGATATGCCACTCCCCGGCCTTGCTGCGCACCAGCCGTAGCGCGGCCTGTCCATCGGCCACGGCAAGGCGCAGCACTTCGTTCATCGCAGGGTCGTTTGGCGAAGGGTTTGCATTGGCGTTGCGGATTTCCATCTTCGGAAATTCTACCGGTGCGGACGAAGGCGGACGCGGCGCCGTGGCCTTGGCAACTTGTTCGGGCGACAGCTGCAACGTGCGATATTCCAGCACGATCACGGCGACGCCTTCTTCGTTCAGCATCGCGATCGTGTCGTGCATGTCGATGCCGATGCTCAGCTGGCGCAGGCCGCCGCCCGGCAGCATGACGATCGCCGCGCCATCGGCCTTGTCGGGTTCCGGCAGGAACACCCGCAATCGCGGCTGGGTGGTGTTATAGCGAACTTCCCTGCCATCCTCGCAGTGCACCACCAACGGCTCCGACCAATCCTGAGAGCCAGCGGCGGGGCCATTATAGAGGTCCATCGTGTCCTGTTGCGCCAACGCGGGCGTGGCAGGGGCGAAGGCGAGCATGGCCGCCGCCAGACCGGGCACGAGAAGCTTGCGCAGGACCATGTCAGAGGCCTTTCGCATCGTAAGTCCATTCCGGGGCTCGGCACAGGCCGCAATCGGCTCCGACGAACCAGCGCGAGGCGGCCTCATTCCCGCGCAGCTGCCATTCCAGCCACTGCACCGCGACCGGCGCGACCTTGCCGCCGTTCGGGTCACGAAAAGTGCCGCTGTGGCCCACGTCGAGGTTGGCCACGGCCACGGGCACGTGATCGATGCGGGCAAAGTCGTCCATGCCGTTGGGATAGGCGATATCGCTCTCCCCGCCCAGAATATAGAGAACCGGCGTATGGATGCGGTTCAGTGCTTCCTTGGCGACGGAAAAGCCGGTGATGGGGTTGAACGCGCTGGGATCGAGCACGCCGCTGTTATGAACGATGGCCGTCGCGATGCGCGGATCGGAGGCCACGCTGATCGCCTGCAACCCGCCGCAGCTATGCCCGGCAACCGCGACCTTCTTCGGATCGATGCGACCGTAAAACGGGCTGTCGGCCCGCTGGTTTTCCGCGAGGATCCAGTCCAGCTCTGACAGCAGGTCGGCCGGCAACGTCTGGACAGGTGGGAAGGCACCTTCGCGGGTCGGCGCTTCACGCGGCGGGGCGGGCAGGGCGCCGGGGCCGCTATAGGCCTTGCCGGGCGCAATCGCGATATAGCCGTGCGATGCTATCTCCAGCAGGTGAAAACGGGCAGAAGTGGCATCGGCAGAGCATCCGCCGTTCCCCCACAGTACTACGCCAAGCTTGCCAGCCACCGGCGCGTCCAGATCCTGCGGGCGATAGACGATGTGGTCTGGAAGATCGGGCCGAACATCCCGCATGGCGGGGTAGGGGCCGGTGCCCGGCGCATCGGGTGCGACGGCGAAGGCGGCATCGGATGCTGCTCGCGCTTCAGATGGCGCGCCGTGTATCGCGGGCTTGTCGGCATGCGAGCAGCCAGCCAGCACCGCCGACAGGCCGAGGAAGGCGTAGCGCAGCGGTGCAGGTCTCACATTTGTCTCCATGAAAAAGAAATGGCCGGCAAGTGAGGGAACTTGCCGGCCATCCCCATCAGAACCCGACGCGGACGCCGATTGCGACCGTGCGACCGATCGCGCTGTGCGCGTTGGGATCGAACGCGAGGTTGCCGTTGGGCACGTAGGGCGGATCGTTGTCGAAGATGTCCTGCACATCCAGCGAGAACGTGATGCCGTCGGCAAAGCTGGACGGTTCATCCACCCTCAAACGCAGGGCCAGGTCGAATTCCGTGTGTGACGGCACGTCCTGAACCGGGGTGACGGTGTTGTTGTCGTAGCTGCCATAGTGGTTGGCGTACACGGTGGCCGAGAAGTTGCCGACGTCTGCCCCGGCGTAGGCGCGGGCGATAAACGATGCCGGGTTGTTGATCGTGTCCAGCACGTCCTGCAGCGGCGTGCCCGAGATGATCGAGCGATCGAAGCTGAGGATCTTGGTGGCATTGAAACCGATCCGCCATGCGCCCCAATCCGCATCGGCTTCGTAGCTGCCGATGAATTCCAGACCGTCGGTCTTGTTCGCACCCAAGTTCACCTTGCGGCCGTCGACAATGGCGTCGACATCGCTTGGCGATGCAGGCGGGGCGCTGAACAGCCCACCGGCGATGATCGCGTTCACCACGTCAAGCGACGGGTTATAGGTGACGATCGGGGCCAGGTCCGGATTTTGCAGTGCTGTGAAATCGTTGCCCGGGGTCGCGATACGGTTCGTGTAGTCGACGTTGTAGTACGTGACGGAGAGGCTGAGCCCCGGAACCGAATCCGGCTTCCAGTCTGCGCCCAACGACCAGGTGGTCGCCTCTTCGGGCGCAAGACCGGGGTTGCCGCCGCGCAGGAACAGGACGTTGGCCGGGTCGCCATTGGCATCGATGAACTGCCGGTACTGGTTGAAGGGCAGGCCCGTATCGGACAGCGTCGGCGCGCGGAACGAAGTGCCGTAGCTGCCGCGCAGCGTCAGCGAATCCACCGGGCGGAAGGTCACGCCGAACTTCGGATTGAACGTGTCGCCAACGTCGTTGTAATCGTCATAGCGACCGGCTGCCGATACGTTCAGTTCCGGCCCGTCACCGCCCAGGATCGGCAGGAAGACTTCGCCGAAGACGGAGTTGATCTTGCGGTCGAAATTGGTCTGGAACGGGGCAAGATCCTGGAAATTGATTTCCTGCCTTGCGGCGCCCAGAGCAACCCGGACATCGCCCGCGGGTAGAGCGAACAGCGGACCGTCCACCGACAGGCCGTATTCCTGGATGCCATAGTCGGTATCCACGCGGAAAGGACTGACGAACGAAGCGATGGTGGCAGGATTGTTGTTGCCCGTCGAACTGAACGGGTTGAACGCCGTTGCCGGATCGGGGTCAGCCAGTGCAGCAGCCAGCGCTGCACCCGCCGGACCGGATCCCAGGCTAAACGTCAGCGACCGTTCCTTGTCGTGACCATAGGCATAGAAGGCGTTGCCGGACCAGCCTGAGCCCAGTTCCGCGTTCAACCCGCCCGTGATGTGATAGGCTTCCTGAGAGGATGGCGCGCGTTCGTTACCGAGCTCGTTGATGAAAGAATACGACACGGTCACGCGCTCGCCGGGGGCGCCTGGATTGACGTAGAAGGGGTTGGATTCCGGCACGTCGAACTGCGCGGTCAGCGCGGTGCGGTTGAGGACGCCCTTACGCTTTGCGTAAAAGCCCTGTGCGTAGAATTCGATGCCGTCGGTGATTGCCTGCTGGAACGTGGTGGCCACGCTGTAGCGTTCCTGGGCCGGCAGGGCGTCCACGCCCAGGTAGGCGCTCTGCAGATTGCGCGTCCCCGCGACGAAATCGCCGGCCGTCAGGTTGGTGCCGTCGCCGTCGGGAATGGCGTAATTCACGCCGCCCACGGTCACGTTGCCGGGGGCCGAATTGAGGGAGCGAAGATCCGGCCCACCGAAAGGCGTGAAGTCGTCGGTGTAGAAATCACGCTCACGGGCGGCCAGCGCACCGCGGTCGTTATACTCGCCAGCGACCATGATGGAGCCGGTGCCCCACGTCTTGCCGATCGCCGCGCCAAGCTGATATTCCTCGAAGCCATCGGCAAGGCGCACGCGGCCCATTGCCTCGGCGCCGTCGAAGTTCTTGCGCAGCAGGATGTTCACCACGCCGCCCACGGCATCGGAACCGTAGATGCCAGAGCTGCCGTCGGCGAGGACTTCCAGTCGCGAGATCGCCATCGTCGGGATGACCGAAGGGTCGAAGAACTGGCTCTGCGTGCCGGCGGCGGGCAGGCGCCTGCCGTCAAGCAGGGTCAGGGTGGATTCGGCACCCAGCCCGCGCAAGTTGATACCCGTACCGAATGTACGGTTCGCGTTCTGGTTGTTGGCCGAGGTGAACGATGCTTCGCTCGCCCCGAAGTTGAACACCTGCGGCAGTTCGGACAACAGCTCGGTGGTGGTCGATGCGGTGCTCTGCTCGATGTCGTCGCGGCTCAGCCCGATCACCGGCGAACCCACCGGATCGATGCCGCGGATACGGCTGCCGGTCACGACGATCGGATCGCTCTGCGTATCAGGCTCGATGCCTGCACCGGCATCCTGTGCCAGCGCCGCGGCCGGAAGGCAAAGCGCGATCAGCGAGCCCGTGCCCAGCAAGGCGCCAAGGTTCGCCGACAGATTTTTGCGCATGTTATTCATCCTCATTTCTCCCACCATCGTTCCGATATTTCTTGTGAAGTTGTTCCAGGTATCTGCGGTTGTGCCGGCGGCGTTTGCGATGCCCGCGGCAGGCGTGAATTTGGTCATTTTGGTTATCTCCCCTCCCGGAAATGCGTTTCGCGATCTGCTGTCTCGTGCGGCCACATGGCTCACATCCATTCCGGATCGCGGTGGTTGGCCTGTGCGCTGAGGCGCGTGGCGGCGTTTGATGCGCCGAACGCGTCGTAATTGCGGCGCTGGACGACTTCGAAAAACACCCGCTTGGCCACGGCGCGGCTGTAGAACTGGAAGTACTCGCCCTGCTCGTCGCGGTCGTAGAGGATGTTCGCGGCGCGCAGCTGTTCCAGAAAGTCCGGCTCGAGCCCGAAGCGCGCCTCGATATCGTCGTAATAGTTGGGTCCGATGGATAGCAGCGGCAGGCCCGCGTCGGCCGCTGCCTGCGCCGCCCGAAAGATATCGTCGGTCGCAAGCGCGATATGCTGCACCCCCGCCCCGAAATAGTTGCGGATGAAGCGCGACGTCAGCGACTGGTGCGCCAGCGATCCGTTGAGCGTGAAGCGCACGCTGCGATCAGCGTTCTGCACGGCCTGGCTGTAGATCAGGCCCATGGGGTCCGCGATTTCCAGCTGCGCGGTCGTATCCATGTCGAACAGCGATACGTAGAACAGCAACCAGCTAAGGAACTCGCCCTGCTGCATCGTCTGGGCAACGTGATCGATGCGCGTCAGTAGGGGAGAGGCGTTTTCCGGTTCCTTGAGGTCGGGAAATTCCTGCTCCCACATCGCCGCGCTCTGCGCCGCATCGACAAGGTAGAGCAGGCTGCCCCCCAGGCCGCGCAGGCTGGGAATGTCCCATTCGTCGGGGGCCGCGGCCTGTTCGAAACGTTCGATGCCCAGAGCCTGTGCGCGGTCGAGCGCGGCCTTCTGGTCGGTTACGCCAAGTCCGATTGCGCAGACCGATCCGCCGTGGACCATGTCGTGGCTATGCGCATAGCCATCGGGCTCGGAATTGAGCACGAAGTTGATGTCGCCCTGCTTCCAGCGCGTCACGTCCTTGTTGCGGTGCCTGGCGACCGGCGTGAAGCCGAGGGCGCGGAAATAGCGGGCGAACTCCTCCGCCTCATCATGGCTGGCGGCAAATTCGATGAACTCGGTGCTGGTCACGGCGACCCGGTCGGGCAACGTCGGCGTGCGGCCAAGCTTGCGCGCCGCCTCGTCCTCCAGGAAGTGTAGCGAGCGAAGGCCGTCCACCGCGAGTTGGGAGGCCGCGCCGGCGCGGAACTGGTCGTTGAAGATTTCGAGGCTGAACCAACCGTCGTAACCGGTGCGCTGGATGGCGGCGACGTATTCGGCCACCGGCCAGTCGCCCTGTCCCGGGAGCACGCGGAAATGGCGGCTCCAGCTCAGCGGGTCCATCGACAGGCGCGGGGCATCGGCAAGTTGCACGAAGAACAGCTTTTCCGCGCGGATATCGCCGATGCTGCTGCTGGGAATGTCGCGGGCGAGCGAGTGGAACGAGTCGAGCACGAGACCGATCGCGGGGTGATCCACGTCGCGCACCAGCGACCACGCGTCGCGATGGTCGTTCACGTGGCGGCCCCATGCCAGTGCCTCGTAACCGATGCGCTTGCCGTGACGGGCTGCCAGTTCACCGAGTTCGTGCAAGTCGTCCAGCATGCGTTGGCGTTCGGGCAAGGCGATGGGCGAACAGTTCGAACACAGCAGCACGAGGTCAGTACCAAGCGCATCCATGATCTCGAACTTGCGCTCCATGCGCGCGAAGGCGGCGGTGCGCTGCGGTTCTGGCATCCCTTCCAGATCGCGAAACGGCTGGAACATGGTGCATGCGAGGCCAAGATCACGCATCATCTGCGCGATCGTGCGAGCGTCCTGCGGTGCGCCGATCAGGTCGTTCTCGAAAATCTCGACGCCGCCGAAACCGGCGTTTGCTGCGGATTGCAGCTTGTCGGCAAGCGGACCGCTGAGACAGACCGAGGCGATCGAAGTCTTCATGCCGCACCTCGCTTGGCATCGCCGTCGCCGGAGTCGAGCGCGGCGAGCATCCGGTCGCGGTCGGGTTCCATTCCGGTGAACTGGCGAAAAGCCTCGGCAGCCTGCCCGATGACCATGGGCGCGCCGTCGGCCGTTGCCAGCCCGCGTTGGCGTGCGGCCTTCAGCAGCTCGGTTTCCCGCGGAAAGTAGATCACGTCGGCAAGCCATTGACCGGCTGAAAGAAGGTCGGGATCGAACGGCATGCCGGGATGGCGCACCATGCCGACCGGCGTGGACTGGACGATGCCGCGCGCGCCGTCGATCGCCTCGGAAGGCGACGCGCAGGCGACGATCCGGGCTTCGGGGAAGGCTAGCCGGAGGCGGCTGGACAGGGCCTCGATCCGGGCGGCGGAAGAATCGTGAATGCGCAACTCGCGCGTTCCGGACTCGAGCAGTGCGAAGGCCGTGGCCGAACCCGCGCCGCCGGCGCCGATCTGACCCACGATGTCGCGCGGCTCGTTCGGCAAGGACTGGTCGAGCAGGAACTGGAACCCGATCCAGTCGGTATTGCTGCCCACCATCCGCCCATCGCGGAAGGTCACGCAGTTTACCGCGCCAAGGGCCGCTGCGGTCGGGTCCACATCGTCCAGCAGCGGAATGACCGCCTGCTTGAAGGGATGCGTAACGTTGACCCCGCTGAAACCGCGCTGCTGCAACTGGGCCAACTGGTCGGCCAGGGCATCGTCGGCAAGGCCGAGGACATCGAAGTCGAACAGGTCGTAAGTCAGCGCGAGGCCGAGGCAGGCCGCTTCGGCTTCGTGGATTGCCGGCGAGGACGACGCGGTAATCGCGCGCCCCAGCAGGCCGACCTTCAAGGGGGTGCTATCGCTTGTCATGACTGCCTCTTGGGAACCGCGACGAGCAGGACCAGCAAACCGGCAAGCACGGCGGGGACGGCATAGATCGCGAAGATCGCGCCGACCGGAAGATCGGCTGCGACGAGATAGCCGCCAACCAGCGGGCCGAGCACGGCACCGATGCGGCCCACGCCCATCGACCAGCCGATGCCGGTGCTGCGGATCTCGGTGGGATAGAAGCGCGCGGACAGGGCCCAGAAGCCGTTGAAGCCGCCCTGTACCGTGACACCGACCGCAAGGGCCGAAAGCAGCGTGAGCGCCAGCGGCATCGAAATGTTGCCGAAGATCAGCATCGCCACTGCGGAGCCGAAGAAGAACAGCGAGATCACGCGTGGCAGGGCAAAGCGCACGGCCAGCCAGCCCATCGCGCTCGTGCCCAGGAAAGCGCCAAGGTTATACGTCGCCCCGGCATAGATCGCCTGGTCGACCGGCAGCCCGGCGCGGGTGGTCAGTTCCGGGATCCAGTTGATCACGAAGTAGAGGACGAAATAGCCAAGCGCGACGGCCAGCCAGAGGGTAAGGCCCGAACGCAGCCGGCCATCTTCGAACAGGCGCAGCAAAGGCAGTCTGGCGGCAGCTGCCGGCTTTGGCGGCAGGGCATCGAGCGGTTCGCGGCCCAGCCGAGCGCCAATCCTGTTGGCCCGTGCCAACGCGTTCCTTGGCTGGCGACGGAGCAGGAAATCGACCGATTCCGGCATCAGCAGCACCGCGATGAGCAGCAGGACGAGGCTGAGGACACCGATGGTCAGCAAGACCACGCGCCAACCGTAATCGGGCAGCAGCGCGACAGTGAGAAACGCAGTGATGATCGAGCCGAAAGGCCAGCCCGCCTGCACGAAGCCGACAGCGAAATCCTGATAACGCGGGGGCGCGAATTCCGAGGCCATTGCCGTCATCGTGACGCCGATCGTGCCGACGCCGAGGCCAACCACGAACCGCGCGAGAACCATCGCCTGAACCGAGTGTACTTGCGAGGAAATGACCATCGCCACGGCGACGACGGTCAGCGCGCCGATGATAAGCGGACGGCGGCCGAATCGGTCCGCCAGCGGCGCGATCAGCAGGCAGCCGCCTGCCATACCGGCAAGGCTGGCGCTGAAAATCACGCCGAGATCGGTGGGCGCGATCGCCCATTCGTCGGACAGGACAGGTGCGACGAACGACATGACCAGCAGGTCTGCCCCGTCGAGCATGTTCAGAAGGAAACACAGGCCGACAGCGATAATCTGCAGCGGCTTCCAGCCACGCGCACCGTCAGCCTGGGAAAGGCCGGTCGCTCCGCTCATCGGATCGTCCGGAAGGCGGCTGGTGCCGCACGGCAAGTGCTGAATGCGATCATGACGTCCTCTCTCCATCCGCCCCCAATTCAGGAAGGTCGGTTGCCGACTCATTAAACGTACCGGTTTGTCCGGTCAACAACGAACATACCAGTTGGAATGTTATTGCGTGCGGTTCCTCTTTTTGCCTATGAGACATGCAGAAGATGACCGTGGGAGAGGATGAGAGCCGTGGCACAGGCCATTACCAAGGAGCGCCGTAAGCGTGATTCGTCGGCCACCCGGGCCGAGCTGATCGCGATCGCGACCGACGAATTCGCCGAAAAAGGCCTTGCCGGTGCGAGGGTCGAGGAGATTGCTGCGCGTACCGCGACCAGCAAGCACATGATCTACTACCACTTCGGCAGCAAGGACGGGCTGTATCGCGCGGTACTGGAGCAGGCCTACGACGAGTTTCGCGTTGCCGAGGGATCGTTCGATTACGATGACCTGACAGCGCTCGATGCCCTTTCGGCACTGGTAGGCGCCACGTTCGACGTGCACGCCCGCTGCCCGCAGATCGTCCGCATCATCATGGCGGAAAACATCAATTGCGGTCAGCAGATCAGGTCGATCGACAGTTTCCAGCAGCGTGAACTTGCCCTGGATACGCTTCGGCGGATCCTCGATCGCGGGGCAGCGGACGGCACGCTGCGAAGCGGCCTCGATCCCTTGCAAATCCACCTGACCGTGAGCGCGCTGTGCTTTCACTATATCGCGAACGTGCACACGTTCGGTCACGTCTTCGAATTCGATGCCCACTCCGCCGAGCATATGAAGGCCCGGCGTAAAGAGGTTGTCGCAACCGTAATCAGCCGTTGCGCGGCGACGGCGGGAGAGGAAAAACGATGAACTATCGCGCTGTTCTGGCGACCACTTGTCTCGCCACCCTGCTGGCCGGTTGTGCCGGTTACGGCGAGCCTGCATCCGGCCCCGTCGCCGGTGTATCGTCCCTTTCCGATCGGTGTGCCGCCCTGGGCGCAGACCTGATGGCAGGCGCACCGGTCGACGATCTCGTCATTACGACCGGCGCTTGGAAGGAAGCAGCCGCAGTTGAGGGCACCGGCCCGGATACGCAGCCAATGACGCCCGCGCACTGCCTCGTCGAAGGCTATTACGGCGGACACGAAGGCCTTGTCGGCGGCTCGTACCGGACAGGTTTTCGCATGCGCCTGCCGCTCGACTGGAACGGCCGCTTCCTGTTCGAAGGCGGGGGCGGATCCAACGGCCTGATCCGCGATGCCACCGGTCAGAACGGGTTGGGCAACACCCCCGCGCTGTCACGTGGCTATGCCGTGATCGCGCAAGACAGCGGGCACGACAACGATCGCAACAACGTGCCTTCGCACGGCGGGCAACTGGCATTCGGGCACGATCCGCAGGCCCGGGCCGACTATGGCCATGCCAGCCTGAAACCGACTTACGATCTTGGCCAATTCATCGTGACCACTTTCTACGGCCGCAAAAGCGATACCAATCTCTTCTGGGGCTGTTCGAAGGGCGGTCAGGAAGGGATGGCTTTCGCCCAGCGTTATCCCGATGCCTTCGACGGGATCGTCGCCATGGCGCCGGGCATGTCCCTGCCGCGCGCTGCGCTGGCCCAGACTTGGGATACGCAGGCGCTTGCGAAAGTGCTGACCTCGCGCGGCGAGACGCCGACGGTGAACGGATTGCGAACGCTGTTTTCGGATGCGCAATTCGACCTGGTCGGCAAGGCGACACTGGCCGCCTGCGACCGGCTTGACGGCGCAGAGGACGGTATGGTGACCGCGATCGGCCAGTGCACCACGGCGCGCGTCGAACCGGAATTGCGAGCGCGTCAGTGCAAGGCGAATGGCGAGAGCGAGTGTCTCGACAAGGCGCAGGTGGATGCCCTGATCGAGATCATGGCCGGGCCTCGTGATGCTGCCGGCAATTCGCTCTATTCCAGCTGGGCCTGGGATGGCGGCGTCGGTTCGCAGGGCTGGCAGGTCTGGAAGACCGGCTTTGTCGGCGGGCCACCGTCGCTGAACGTGGTGTTGGGCGGGAACGCGCTGGCTTCCATCTTCACCACTCTTCCCACGCCGATTGAGGCGGATGAGGAGGCACTGCTCAAGTGGCAACTGGCCTTTGATTTCGACAAGGACGCGCCGAAAATCTATGCCGTGGAGCCGCCTTACACGACCAGCGCGTGGCAGGATGTCGGCATGCGATCGACAGACCTTTCCGCCTTTCGCGAACATGGCGGAAAACTGATCGTGCCGCATGGCAGCAGCGATCCCGTGTTCTCCGTGCTAGATACGATCGACTGGTGGAACGGGGTCAACGCCGCAAACGATGGAGCCGCCGCGGACTTTGCGCGGGTCTTCCCGGTTCCGGGCATGACGCATTGCCGGGGCGGGCCCTCGACCGACCATTTCGACGCGCTTGCTGCGCTCGAAAGCTGGGTGATCGACGGGGTGGCACCTGCCGCGATTCCGGCGACCGCGGCGGACGAAACACCGTGGCCGGGTCGCGAGATGCCGCTTTGCCCGTACCCGCAAATTGCCTTGGCCGATGGTGACGGCAGCTATCGATGCGGTGTTCCGGGGCAGTAAGGCTTGCCGGGCTCAGGCAGACGCCGCGAGGAGATTTGACAGTGCGGATGATCATGATCGCGTTTGCAGGGCTGGCTCTCTGGTCCGCTCCGCCCGCGTCGGCTCAGCAGCAGGACATCGACGCAGAACTGGATGCTTACGCGGCGATGCCCAATGGTCCCGGATCAGGGAAATATCCGGCGATCATGGAAGTCGATCCCTCACTGCCGGACCATGTCATCTACCGGCCTGCGGATCTTTCCCGGCTGGATCGCCGCAAGCTGCCTGTCGTCGTTTGGGGCAATGGCGGGTGCAGCGCCGATGCGGCGAGCTCTCGCCTGCATCTGCTGGAGATCGCCTCCCACGGTTACCTCGTCATCGCGGCCGGGCAGATTCTGAGCGGGCCCGGTGCCGAGAATGCGCGCGAAACGGTGGCCAAACCTGCGGCCGATGGCGGGCTGCCTGACGCAGCGGTGACCGCAGACGATATGGTGGCGGGTATCGACTGGGCGCTGGCCGAGAACGCCCGGCGCGGCAGCCGTTATTTCGGGCTTGTCGACAAACGGCGGATCGCCGCCTCGGGGCGCAGCTGCGGCGGCCTTCTTGCCTTGCGCGTTGCGGCCGATCCGCGTGTGAAGGCGGTCATACTGCACAACAGCGGCACCTTTCCGGTCGGCAACACGCTCATGGTCGGCGGGGTCGATGGCAGTCGAACCTTGTTGCAGGGCCTCCATACACCGGTGCTCTACGTCATGGGCGGGAAGATCGATATCGCCTACCAGAATGCCCTCGACGACTTTGCCGCGATAGAAGCGCAGCCGGTCTTCCTGGCCAGTCAGGATGTCGGCCACGGCGGTTCGTTCCGGCAGCCGAACGGCGGGGAAGGCGCGCGCGTCGCGGTCGCCTGGCTCGATTGGCAACTCCGCCACTCGATCTGTGCGGGCATGCTGTTCACAGGCGAAGAGTGCGAACTGTGTCGTGCACCCGGCTGGACCGTGATGCGCAAATCGCTTCCAGACGCGAACTTACGTGGCTGGTAACGATTACTCCATCGGGGGCATGGCGATCTACCCATGGGTCGCCTGCCATGATTGTTTGCACGCCGATATCGACCACCGGCCTGCCTGAGCTCTACAGGCTTTGCTTCCTGCCTAAGACGGCTGGGCCGCTTCGTCGCTGTCAGTCTCGATCGAGACCTTGCCCAGAAACTTCCGGTTGATGCCCGTGAATACCACGGCGAACAGGATGACACCTGCAAAGATATAAAGCTCGAGATCGTTCTTTCCGGACAGGTGCCACAGGAAAAACGCCAACAGCCCCCCGTTCAGCAGCGCTCCCAGCCACAGGAGCACGAGGCGGCCGCCTGCGGTGTTCCGGTTGTTGTAGATCGCGCCCAGCGGGATGAACGTGTGCACCAGCAGAAAGGTCGCGCTTGCGACATCGCCTATCTGCGAAAGGTCCAGCAGCATGATCATTGCGATCACGATGGCGACAGTCGCCACCATTGCGATATTGCCCTGACGCAGGAAAACGGGCCGGGCCAGTACCTGGCTCACCTCGTTATGTTTTGCCATGTAACTGACGGTGTTCGAGCCGGAGAAGATGTTGGCATTGATGTTAGTCATCGTCGAAATCATCGCGGTGATGCCGATGATGAGGAAGCCGGTGGTCCCAAGATCCGGCTTGGCGGCGGCGGCCAGGGCATAATCCTTGGCACTTTCGATGGTCGACAGGTCAATGCTGCCGAAGACGGCCACGTCGAGAGCGATGTAAACAGCGCCGACGAGCAGGATCGCGATAAGGATCGCCTTGGCTATGACAGACTTGCTCTCCACGCTGCCGCCTGCATTCGCGATGACTGCAAAGCCGGCAAAGGAAAGGTTGGCAAGTCCGACAGCATTAATGAAATTGCCGAAGCCAAAGCTGACCGCGCTGTTGTTCGCTGAATATGTAGCGGCATCGAACCGAGTGAAGGCGATTGCCGTAAAGCCGACCAGAACGATCAGCTTGGCGATCACGAGGATCTTTTCTGCGACCCCCATAAGCTTGATGCCAAGCGCATTGACGAGCAGGAACGCCAGCATCACCCCGATGGCGAAATAGTCCACCCATCCCGTGCCAAGCGACAGGACCTTTGCCGTGTAATGGCCGAAGCTCTCGGCCACGAGGCCCAGGACGATTGCGATGGAGAGAAAATAGCAGAAAGCAATCGCGCTGCCGATCAGGCCGCCGTTCCAGCCGCGCGTCAGATATTCGGCCACGCCGCCATTGCTGTTCGAGATTTTGGAGAGATCGTAATAGGCATAGCCTGCCAGCGCGGAAACGAGCCCTGAAACAAGAAACGCAGCCCATGCATAGCCGCCGGCCAAAGTAGAGATTTGTCCGAACAGGGCAAAAATACCCGCTCCAATCATCGTCCCGACACCCAGCGAGACAACTTCGACCAAAGAGAGCGTGGCTCGGCCCGTCTTGTTCATGCATTCGGCCTCTCAATCAGCAAGAGACCGCCATTCGATCTCCCACGGTAAGGCCAAGAGGAGGCGTGTTATCTTGTTCTTGCGCCTCTGCCATAAGGCCTCAGCCCTTTTTTGACGAGGGGTCCTGCCAAAGACAACATGAATTTGCACGATTCGCGCATACTCGCGCGGGAAGCATTCAGGTCGCGCGGGTTCTCGTCAGACTGTCGAAGTTGCAGCGGTGCCCAGGGAAGCCGGGTCTTGCACTGCATCTTTGGTGCGATACCGCGACCAACTGATGTTTCCTTGCCTGAACTGCCAATAGAGCATCACGCTGACGATGGCGGCATAGAGGCACCAGACAGACGAAAACGCATACTGCTTTACGATTGCCACCACAGTCAGGCCGACAAGATTGAGGATGCCGAACCAGCGAACGACCTTGTGCCCGGACAGGACCAGCGCACCGCAGGTGACAAATATATAGAGAGCGCCGGTTACGAGGCTTTCGGTTTCCGGATTGCGATAAGCGATGGAGTGATGCTCCGCAGCGACCTGTGTCTGGAAGCCCATCACGCCATACGTCATATAGATCATCAGCCCGAAAGCGATTGCAACGATCGCGCCGATGACATTCCGCCGCCATCCCTCCCGCTCTATCAGCAGGACGCTTAGGGGCATCAGAAAGGGCAATATCGCCTGCGCGTAGAGAACGAATAGCAAGGACGAGTTTTCCAACGCCAGGGAGCCAATTTTCTGATCGAGCCCAAGCCAGACAAACCCTTCGATGAACTGGTGAAGCGCGAACAGGAGCGGCATTGAGGCTAGCAGCACTTCACGCGGATGCTCCGCATGTCGCAATGTCGCAATTCCGACCGTTCCGATGATCGCCGCCGCAGCAAAATTCACTTCCGCCGAAATGCACACGTTAACGCCCAACCTTCTTATCGCAGGAAAGCACCCACACACCGCACCTCGTTAATGCCTCTGCAAAAACCTTTGCAACAGGCCTGATGCTTTATTCGCGCGACAAATCCCCGTCATCTGTGCCCGCCTAGTGCTGCTGCAATGCTCTCAAGGCTTCCTTGTCCGAGACATAGAGCAGGGCCACTCCGCATCCCGCCAGCAAGGCAGCCAGTCCCGCTCCGGCAGCGAAGTCCACCAATCGCGCGACGGCGAGCTGTTTCAACGGAGAGTGTTCGCTGACGATGAGGATGATCGCCAGGGTAATCGAGGCAGATCCGAAGATCTGGGTTTTGGGGATGTATCTTTGGGTGAAGACAAATCCGGTGATCGCGATCGCCGCCACCAGCATAGGCGGCAGTGCCATGCTCCCGATCAGATAGGCCAACCCGCAACCTATGGCCGTGCCGATCACGCGTTTGGCGGCGCGGGTGAAATATCGGGTGTGCGGTGGCAGGCTCAGGATTGCGAGGCATAAGGGGAACCAGAAGCCGTGTCCGGACAGCAGGTTCTGCCCAACCCACGTGGCAAAGGCGATGCCGACAGCGAACAGGGCGCCAAAGATAAGCGCATAGGCGCGCGATGGCTTGGAATCGGTCTCGTCCCCGCCCCCTCCGAACAGTCTGATGATCGTGAGGCTCCACGCTAATCCAGCGATCTGGGCAGCGGCGATGACCAGGTCCTTGTCGACCGGGAGGATTGAGCCTGTGTATATCGTCCAAACCACCATCGAGATGATCGCCGGCATGGAAATTCCGCGCCGCCCCGCCAGTCCGGCGACCATTGCTAGGCCCGCGCCGATGGCCGGTGCCCATGCCTCGTGGTGGAGCGTGAAATAGCCCGCGATCACAGCCAGCAGAACGAATGGCGCGGTGTAGAATACGCCGGCTCGCCGTGCGCCCATGGTTCCTGGAAACGCCCCCATGAATGCGCCGATGCCTGCAATCATCCCGAATGCAAGCCCGATCGCCAGCGGAGGTATCAGGATCGCGACGCAATTGACCGCGACCGATTTCCAGGGGGTCGCATCGCCGTCGAGCAACCAGAACTTTAGCGAAGTCAGATCCTGCCGCGGCACGGAATCGTTCAGCTCCGGCTGAAATTCACTGTTGATTTGCGGATTGCTCATTCAACGTCCACTCTTGCCGAGTTTAGCCGACTGTCGCGCGTGCTGACCGGGGTGGTCAAGATCGTAGCGCCGTGGTTCGTGATTATGGTCTGCTGCAAATCTCAGATCCGGTCAAAAGTTCCGAAACCGATCGCGACCGTCAGCGCATGTTGCGATCTGGAGCCGGGTGGCAACAATCGGTTGATGCTCGGGTAGTCATCTCGGGCGCAGTGAACGATAGAGCGCGGTCATGCTGCCTGTTCTTGAAGGGTGGTTTCAATCGACCTTGGACCAGGTCTGCGACTTGCAGACAAGACCGCCGAATTCGCAGCCCGAAATCTTGAGATGATCGGCGTCGATCAGCGAAATATGGGCCGCGACATGGATGTTCATGTCAGGCACGAAAGCCGTTCCGGACCAGGCAGTTGAATCGACGCGGACGAAACTCTGCAAGAGGTCTGTGCCAACCAGATTGGCGACCCCTGCGCGTCGGGCATCTTCCTGTGCCTTGGGCGATGCCGTCACAACGACGCCGCACAGGTTTCTTCCGCAGTATTCCGTCCGAACCTCGACTGTTCCGTCCGGGTTTTGCCAGACACCCAGTATCGGATTGGAGCCTTCGGCTTGCTGACCCCTTGCCGTGGCCGGCGCAGCCATCACGGCACCGGCACACAGAGCGAGCGAGAGAACGCGAACTCGCCCTGACATTTCTCTACCCATCGTTGAGCCCGCCTTCCCGCTCTCTCGTTGATCTGAATTCAGACGAGGCCATGGCGGCCCTCACGATGACTTAACGGCGAATTGTCGCCGAATGCAACGCCCGCCTCAAGCCGATGAAGGAAGAGGCGAACGCGTCCGACTGCGCGGCGGCGGTCAACGCAGCAGGCGGCAAAGCGATAGGCTTAACCTGCGAAGTGACCGACGAGGCACAGGTCAAGGCCGCCGTGCAAAGGGCCGTGGCCGAACTGGGCAGGGTGGATATCCTCGTCAACAACGCCGCGATCTTCAACCAGAAGGGCGTGCTCGACATGCCTCTGGATGCGTGGCGGCAGCAGACCGACATCATCCTCGGCGGCACGTTCCTGTTCACCAAGCATGCCGCGCAGGCGATGATCGACTGCGGCGAAGGCGGGGTGATCGTCAACATCATCTCGACGGCCGGTCATCAGGGAGAGCCCGGCAATATCGCCTATTGCACGGCCAAGGGCGGGCTACTGAACTTCACCAAGTCGACAGCCATGGAACTGGCCCGGCACGGGATCCGCGTCGTCAGCCTGACCCCCACGGCGACCGATCCATGGGAAATGTTCGACCGCGCCGGCAAGTGGGGCCGCGACATGAAGAGGCCGGAGGGCATGGCAGCCCTGATCGACAAGTTCCGCAAGCGCATCCCGATGCAACCGCTGCCCAAGCCTAGCGATTACGGCCGCGCGCTGGCGTTCCTCGTCTCGGATGATGCGGCGATGATCACGGGCACCGACTTGCGGGTGGATGCAGGGGCGGTGGCGCGCTATTGGGCCTGGGATCCAGCGGCCGAGAGCTAAGGCAAGCCGCGTTACAGGCAGAAGTGGAGCGCGGTATGAGCGATGACAGGTCAGTAGAGGCGGCGGTGCGGGCGCGGCGATCCATACGTGCTTTCACGGCCGAGCCTGTGCCGGACGCAACGCTGGAAGCGATCCTGTCTGCGGCGCTGTGTGCGCCATCGGGCGGCAACCTGCAGCCATGGCACATCCATGTCGTTCGCGGCGATACTCTGGACCGGCTCAAATCGGCCATGCGACTGGCGCACGAGGCCGGCGAGAGCGAGGTGCCCGAACACGCCATCTATCCGGAGAGCCTGTGGGACCCCTATCGTACCCGCCGGTTCCAGAATGGCGAGGACCTCTATCGTACGATCGGGGTCGAGCGGACGGACAAGGCGGCGCGATTGAAGCAGCTGTCGCAGAACTTCCAGTTTTTCGGAGCGCCGGTCGGCCTGTTTTTCACGATAGACCGGCGCATGGGCGCGGCGCAGTGGATGGACCTCGGCATCGTGATGCAGACGGTGATGCTGCTTGCCGTGGAACACGGACTGGGCACGTGCCCGCAGGCTGCATGGGCGCTGTGGCCCGACACCTTGCGAAGAACGCTGAACCTCGATGCGGACATGATGGTCGTTGCCGGCATGGCACTCGGCCACGAGGACAAGGCGCATGCGATCAACACGCTTCGAACGACGAGACAGAGCGCCGATGAAGCGGTTACCTGGCATGGCTAGCCGAGGGTTCTGAGCCCGCTGCCGGTGCTGGCTTTCAGGGCTTGTTGCGGCGTTCGCCCTGTATCGCTGACGAAGCGACGAGATCGAGGTCGTGAAGCTGACGCGCGCGATCGGCCACCTTGGCCTGAAGCTGCGCCATGTGCGTTTTCATCTCGGCAGCGGCGGCGACGCGATCGTGCGCACGCAGGTGTGCGAGGAGACTGCGCCGCGACGCGATAACCAGATCGTAGACCTCGGGCTGCGTCTTCAAAAGGATCTGCGCCACCACTTCGGTCAACGACTGTATCAGCAACGCCAGGACTTCGTTGTGCACAGCGCGCCCAAGGTATTCGTGAAACGAGCCGACGAGCCTGACTTTCTTGTGCAGATCGGTCTCGTCCCGACATAGCTCGGCCTGGCGAATGTTCGCCTCCAGCGCATCGAAATCCGCGTCCGTTCCGCGATCGGCTGCCTGTTCGGCGGCAATGCACAGCAGGCAGGTGCGTGCCTCGGTCAGGTCGTCGAGTGAGATCGCACCCAGAAAAATAAGATCGGTAATGGACCGCGTGACGGTGCGGGTGTCCCTGCTGCCGACGAATGCGCCCCCTCTGATCCCCCGGCGAAGCGGGGTAGTACATTACCACCGGCGCGATTACTGGAGTCCACGAGAGCGCAAACGGCCAACTGGTTCAGGCTCGCTTCGAAACGCTCGGCACGATTGGCGCAAGGATCGCCTGACAAAGACTGCCTGTGGAACCGACAGGCTATCCTGCGGGCAATGCGTGACTTGCATGGCTTTCCGGCCGGTGCCAATCGTCCTCTATGCGTATTGCCCTGTTCGAACCCGAAATCGCCGGAAACGTTGGTGCCATCCTCAGGCTCGGTGCCTGCATGGGTGTGGCGGTGGACCTGATCGAGCCGATGGGCTTTGCGTGGGATGATAAACGTGTTCGCCGCACGGCTATGGATTACATCGATCACGTCACCATTGCACGACACACCGGATTTGATGCGTTCATGCGTACGGCCGGGTCGAGCAGGCTGATCCTGTTCACCACAAAGGCCGCCCAATCGGCCTACGAATTCGACTACACGGCTGATGACATCCTGCTGTTCGGCAAGGAGAGTGCAGGCGTACCACTTTCCGTCGCCGATGCTTGCCACGCCAGAGTTCGTGTTCCGATGCGGCCCGAAGTTCGTTCGTTGAACGTCGCCACGTCGGCGGCGCTCGCGGTCGGGGAAGCCTTGCGACAGACAACCGCGCTGCCCCGGTAAGCAGATGCGCGAGGGCCGTGCGAGCGATCGCGGTGCTGCCCCCGACGAGCCCTATTCGCCCAGCCGACCGTGCTGGTCCAACCGGATCGGTAGGGGTGATGGCAGCCAAGTAGGCAGCCTCGCTATCAACTTACTTGCGTATGCAAGTTATATCACTTGTAGATGCAAGTTGTTTTGGTTATGCCATGGTCAGTTCTGGCGAGATGAGGATCATGGCAGTTTCCCTGAAGCATCGCGGCGACCCGGCCTCTGAATTGTTCGAGGTCGAGAGTTATCCGTTTTATCGGCTCAACCGCGCTGCAAGCCGCTATAACCGGCTGATCGAGGCGGAGCTGCGCAAGATCGATCTGGAGGTTCTCGCCTGGCGCGTGCTGCTGATCCTTGGTGAAACATCGCCGCTTCCGGCAGCCAAGGTGGCCGAGTTGTGCTTCATCAATATCTCGACGCTAACCCGCCTGATCGAGCGGATGAAGCGGGCAGGGCTGGTCCTTACCTCGACCAGTGAGAGTGACAGGCGGGTCACGCAAATCGACATGACCGACGATGGCCTGACCAAGCTTCGCGAGGCGCGGACCATTACGGCGCCGTTCTACCAGCGCGCCGTGAAAGGCTTCAGCGAGCGAGAACTGTCCTCGCTCTTGAGGATGCTCGACCAGCTTCACGACAACCTCGAAGAGCCGGCAATTCAGGACGCGCCGAGAGCGCGCAAGCTCGCCAGCACCGTGTAAGTTTCGGACCTGAGTCTGGGGCGGGGGCTGACAGTGACGACTAATTATTTTAGGTATGAAATAATCTGAGAAGGATAGGCCAAATGCGTATTGCATGTCTGGGTGGAGGGCCGGCAGGGCTCTATTTCGCCATTTCGATGAAGCTTCGCGAGCCTGCGCACGAAATCCACGTTTTCGAACGCAACAAGGCCGGAGACACGTTCGGATGGGGCGTGGTCTTTTCGGATCAGACGCTTGAAAACCTGACCGGCAACGATCCGGTCAGCGCCAGGACGATCATCGACCGTTTCGCGCACTGGGACGATATCGAAGTGGTCGTCGGCGACCGTTCGATGAAGTCGGGCGGCCACGGGTTTATCGGCATCGGGCGCAAGCAGTTGCTGGTCATCCTGCAGGAACGCGCCCGTGAACTGGGGATCTACCTGCATTTCGAATACCAGTTCGACGGCGATCTGGAGCCCTGGTCGGATTACGACCTGATCGTCGCGGCCGACGGCATCAATAGCCAGGTCCGCAACCGGTTCGAGGACAGGTTCGACACCGACATCCAGGTGCGAGAGAACAAGTTCATGTGGCTTGGCACGACGCGGATGTTCGATGCCTTCGCCTTCATCTTCGAACAGACCGAGCATGGCTGGATCTGGGCGCATGCCTATCGGTTCGACGATACGCACTCGACGTTCATCGTCGAATGTTCGCAGGAAACTTGGGATGCCTTCGGGTTCGAACATTTGAGCCAGGACGAATCGATCGCGGCGTGTGAGAAAATCTTCGCCCGGCATCTTGATGGCCACGCCCTGCTGACCAACGCCAGCCACTTGCGCGGATCGGCGGCGTGGATCAATTTCCGGCGCGTGCTGTGCCACAAGTGGTCCTTCGACAATGTCGTCCTGTTGGGTGACGCTGCCCATACGGCGCATTTCTCGATCGGCTCGGGGACGAAGCTGGCGCTGGAAGATGCGATGAAGCTTGCCGAAGTTCTCGACCGGCCCGGCCTCGACAACCGGGCGACGATGGCTGCAGCGCTCGAAGAGTACCAGGAGGTGCGCCAGCTGGAAGTGCTGAAAATCCAGAACAGCGCCCGCAATTCGACCGAGTGGTTCGAGACGCTCGATCGCTATCTCGATTTCGACCTTCCGCAATTCACATACTCGCTGATGACGCGAAGCCAGAGGATCAGCCACGACAACCTGCGCGAACGCGATGGCGCCTGGCTGGCCGAGGTCGAGCGTTGGTTCGCGGGCGAGGCCGATACGGGCGAGGGCGAGCGCCCGACCGAACCCATGTTCCTGCCCTATCAGTTGGGCGGGATGCACCTCGACAACCGGATCGTCGTCGCCCCGATGCTGACTTACAGCTGCGACGCGCAAGGCAGGACGACCGATTTCCATACCGCGCACTATATCGCACGCGGCCTTGGCGGTGCCGGGCTGGTGATGACGGAGATGGTCGCGGTTTCGCCGGAAGGACGGCCGACGCCGGCGTGTCCGGGGCTGTGGAACGACGATCAGATCGACGGCTGGGCGCGCATCAACCGCGCGATCCATGAACAGGGCGGCGCGAAGACGGGCATTCAGCTCGGTCATGCCGGGCCCAGGGCCGCTTGCCAGGTGCCGGACCGCGAACACCCGGCCTACGACGTTCCGATGGAGGACCCCTGGGAGATTCTTTCGGCAAGCACCACTCCGTGGAGCAGGGACGGGACCATCCCGAAGGAAATGTCTCTTGCCGATATCGACCGGGTCGTAGGCGCCTTTGCCGATGCCGCGCGCCGCGCCAATCAGGCCGGCTTCGACATGGTCGAGATTCAGGCCGGGCACGGTTTCCTGTTGTCCAGCTTCATCACGCCGGTTTTGAACCAGCGCACGGACGACTACGGCGGATCGCTGGAAAACCGCATGCGCCTTACCCTGCGGATCGTCGCAGCCGTGCGCGAGGCCTTGCCTGCGTCCAAACCCATCGCCGTGCGCATCTCTGCGTCAGACTGGATGGGCGATGCGGGAATTCAGCCGCATGACGCGGTTGAGATCGCCGCGATGCTGAAATCGGCAGGCGTCGATATCGTCGACGTTTCAAGCGGCGAGATATCGCCCGATGCAAAGCCGGTCTATGGCCGCCTGTATCAGACGCCGTTCGCCGACCGCATCCGCAACGAAGCGCACATACCAACCATCGCGGTCGGCAATATCACCGAACGCGACCAGGCCAATTCGATCCTGATCGCCGGACGCGCCGACCTTGTCGCCATCGGGCGGCCGCACCTCAGTGATCCGGCATGGACTGCGCGGGCCGCGGCAGAGGCGCAGAATAAAGCGTTTCGCGTGCCTTTCGCTTATGCTCCCGGTCAGGCACAGCTGCGGCAGCTTTTCCGTCGCCGTCAGGAGATGGAGGAGAGCATGCACGCATGAACGAGACGACTGCGCACAGGAGTAGGCACGATGCGAGAGAACAAGGCTGGTCGCCCTGACGGTGCACTGGAAGTGCGGGTATGGCTGCGCCTGCTGCGCTATACGATGACCGTTGAAAAGCGTCTGCGCCGCAAGATGATCGTGGACTTCGACACGACCCTTCCTCGCTTCGATGTCCTTGCCGCGCTCGACCGAGCGGGCGGGGAAGGGCTGACCATGGGGCAGTTGTCGTCATCGCTGCTGGTTTCGAACGGCAATGTCACCGCTCTTGTGCGCCAGTTGCAGGACCGGGGCTGGATAAACTCCGTCCGCAGCGCGCAGGATGCCCGGACCACTTTCGTGCAGCTCACCGCGGCCGGGCGCGCGGCGTTCGAGGAACAGGCGCAAGCGCACCACGAATGGATAGAGGCGAGCATGGCCCACATGCCGGAGGATCGCTTGACGCTGCTTTACGAAATTCTCGGCGAACTTCGCCGTAAGGACAAGGGATCTGCCGACTGACTTGGCAATCCGTTCACCCGAAGTAACTGAACAGATGCCCCGTCAGCCAGGTAACGCCCATCGCCGCTACGCCCCAGAACACCACGCGGGAAATGCCGCGAAGCGTCACCTGCGAACCCGCTTTACCGGCGAGGTAGCCCAGCAACACGAGGGCGAGGATGCAACTGGCCAGGATGACCGGTTCGACAGAACCGGCAGGCGCGAAATAGGCCGCCGACAGGGGCAGGATCGCTCCTGCGGTAAAACTCGTGGCGGAAGACAGGGCGGCGGATATCGGCCTTGCCTTCAATTGCTCTGAAATACCCAGTTCGTCGCGTGCATGGGCGGCCAAGGGATCTGCCGCCATCAATTGCCGTGCCACTTGCGCGGCGAGGTCCTGCGACAGTCCTCTCGTTTCATAGATTCCGGCCAGCTCCGCTTCCTCGGCCTCCGGATCGTCAGCCAGTTCCTGGCGTTCCTTGCTCAGCTCTGCTTCTTCGAGGTCGTGTTGGGCGCTGACCGAGATATATTCGCCCGCCGCCATCGACATCGCCCCGCCGACCAGCGCCGCGACGCCGCCAATCAGGATGTGCGTGCGATCCCCGGATGCAGCCGCGATTCCCAGCAACAGGCTGGAAACCGAAACGATTCCGTCGTTCGCCCCCAGCGCGGCCGCCCTGAGCGACCCTCCGATGGCAAGTCTGTGTCTTTCTTTGTGAACCGGGCATCTGCTCATTACGAAGGGATAGAGCCATCATTTGGGTGATCGTCAACGATGTTTAACCGATCTTAGAAATGGGGTGGAGAGCGGCAGTCTGGTTCCCATCCGCCACCTTGTAATGGCAACCTGCTGCTCGCATTCACCTTCTCGCTTCCTCAGCGGTTATCCAGTTCAGCCAGCTTTCGGGCGACGAGCGTGGAAGCACCCGGAATGTGATCCACGAGCATGAGCAGAGTGTTTCTCACATGCCGTGCAGGGCCCGACTTCAGTGTCGCTGCTCGGGTCATCCTGTCCGTCGTTTCGACGACGTTCTGCGCAATCGAATGCCGGCTTTGCGCCCAGTCCGTCAGACCCGAATTCGATCCACCGGCAATTGCCGCCCGCAGCGGATCGGCAAGTGAGACCGCGTCCTGAATGCCGGTGTTCATACCTTGTCCGCCGGCTGGACTGTGCACATGGGCCGCATCTCCGCAAAGCAGAACGCGCCCCTGCATCGGCGAACCTGCGATACGATGCTGGATATGGAATCTTGAGCTCCAGACCAGATCTTCAACGTGCGGCGCGGCGCCGCTTACGCCCCGTTGAGCGAGCAGGGATTCGATAACTTCACGGCCGGGATTCTCAGGTGCTTCGGCGACTGTCGCGACGATGCGAAAGCGGTCATCCGGCAGTGGAGCAACGACAAGCAGGCCATCCGGGGAAAAGAAGAGGCTGACCTCATCGCGCGTGATCGGCCAGTTCATGCGGACATCGGCAAGGATAAAGCTTTCTTCGTAGCTTCCGCCTTCGAACGGTATCCCGAAAATCTCCCGGATACGGCTATGAGCGCCGTCGCAGCCCACAAGCCATTTCGTCCTTATCACCCGCGACCGCGCGCCATCGTCGAGTGTGACCGCTATTTCGTCGTCAATTTCTCTTGCGGCTGTCGCCTCGACAGGTCTCAGCACCTGGCCGCCAAGCTCCTCGAGCCGGTTCAGTAGGACTGTCTCGGTCTGGTCCTGCGGACACATGAGCGTGAACGGGTAGTTGGTATCGAGGGACCTGAAATCGGCCTCCATCAATATCCGTTCCTTGTCCCTGATCCGAAAGATCGGAACGATCACGCCTCGCGCTCGCAGGTCTTCGACGATACCGAGCGAATCCAGGACTTCGAGCGTACGGGCGTGAATGACTGCTGCGCGCGATGTATTCGCGCCTGCCGCCAACCGGTCCACGATAACCGGGCTTACGCCAAGGCGGCATAGCTCACATGCCAGCGCAAGGCCGCTGGGTCCGGCTCCTACGATCAGCACGTCGGTTGTTTCTGGAAACTCGGCCACGGTTGGCCTCCTTCTTGCGTCACTTAACTCTTGGATCGAGGCGGGAAAAAAGGGTGGTGAACCGGGCCCCGAGGGAGGGGAAACCAAGGGGCTCCGGTTCACCGGGGGCTGATATCAGTGGATGACCCTCACCGTGCCGATGAGTTCCGAATTGTCGGGAAGAGGTCCGGCGGGCTTGATCTTGACCTGCTTGGCGTCGAACGCGAGGCAGTTGCCGGGCCAGATCGTCCCGACGTCGCTGTCCCAGCTAACCTGGATAGGAACCGTGTTGACGTTACCGTCGATGCTGTCGGGATTGGAGCGGGCTGCGCAGATCTCGATGTCGCGCGGTGTCGTGAAGCGGACGAGTTCGATGTCCTGGTCGGATGTGAGAGCGAATTCGTTGCGGGGCAGCATCTGGTCTGCCCACTGCATGAGCGGATCAGATGGCATCGGCCCTTCGGTGCGCATCGTTTCCGCGGCGGCCGGACCGGCAGCGCCGAGCAGTATTGCCGAAGCGGCAGCAAGGGCGAAAAATTTCGTGGTACGGGTTGTCATGGTCTGTCTCCTGTCTTCGAACAATGGAAGCCTGTGTTGGTGATGCCGGGTACTCAGCAAACACCGTGCCATTTTTCTATGTCATTGATTTCAGTCGTATTTCCTGAAAACCGATCCAAGACCAGCATTCGATTTGGTTCAAAGCCACCGCGCTTCCGGGTGATTTGAACCAGTCGGCCCAAGCCCGTCGTGAAAACCCATCGCCATATGACTCAAAGGCGATGTCCGGCTGAGCAGCGGGTCCGGCCGGGCACCGGGATTTACCGTTTTTGCCTTTAGAGAGCCGGATCAGGGGAGGGGGCGATTACCGATGGTTGAAAACCACCAGTCACTTGGGGGAAATCAACCAGTCTCTCCCGTTCGGGTAGACATTCCCTAAAAATCGTAAATAAAATCAGTTACTTGATGATTGGCACGTCGTTTGCATTTCCGGAACCAGGCAGGCGCCAGCAGATGGCGCCACTTGAAAGTTGCAGGAAAGTGGGAAGCAGATGAACAAGGCTGGAAAGATAACCCTGGGCGTTGCCGCCATTGCCGTAGTCGCCGCAGGCGGGTTCTATTATTATTACAAGACGAGCCCGGCCGAAGTGCGCAAGTACGGCGGCCTCGCGCTCAACGAAATTCGCACGCTGACCGCCCCGGACGGGACGATTACGATCGAACGCAACGCCGATGCCGGTGGCGGCAATGGCGCGACGACCGATACGTCGGCGGTGCCCACGTCCGATCCGCTTTCCGGCCAGTGGCCAAGCTACAACCGCACGCCGTCCGGCGACCGTTTCTCTCCGCTGGGGGAAATCACCCCTGCCAACGCGGCGGCGCTTGAGGTCAAGTGCTCCTACGACACCGGTGATCTTGTCGCCTTCGAAACCGGGCCGATCATGGTGGACGGCGCGCTGGTGATCACCACGCAGAAAGACATCATCAGGCTTGATCCCGACAACTGCAAGGAAGTCTGGCGCACGCACGAAAACGTGCCCGATTCCGGTATCCTCGTGAACCGCGGCGCGGCCTATGGCGACGGCACGCTTTATCGCGGGATGGAAGACGGCGACGTCATCGCCTACGATTTCAAGACCGGCAAGAAGCTGTGGACCACCAACATCGCCGACGCATCGATCGGGGAATCCGTCCCTTCGGCGCCGCTCTTCTGGAAGGGCAAGGTCTTCGTCGGGACCGCTGGCGGTGACAACAAGGGCGTGAAGGGCCGCATGTATGCCCTCGACGCCAAGACCGGCAAGATCGATTGGGAGCTTTATCTCGTCCCCTATCAGAAGGGCGACAAGACGCGTGGCCCGCTGGTCAATACGCCGCTTGATGGCAGCACCTGGAAGACCGGCAAGGGCATCCCGATCAGCGGTGGCGGCACCTGGACCCACTACACGATCGATCCGGCCAGCGGCACGCTTTACATCCCGGGCGGCAACCCCGCGCCCGATTTCGATATTTCCGTCCGCGAAGGCGACAACCTCTATTCCGGCTCGGTCCTGGCGGTCGATGCCGAAACCGGCAAAGTCAGGCAGAACTACCTGGCCACGAACCAGGACTGGCACGACTGGGACGTGTCGAACGCGCCGATCATCGCCAAGACACGCGGCGGACAGGACCTTCTGGTGGCGACGCCCAAGGACGGACAAGTCTATGGCTTCGACCGCGCGACGGGCAAGCTGGTTTACAAGGTTGCCGCGACCACGCGCAAGAATCCCGACGAACGGTTCGCCGTGGGCAAGAAAGTCAGCTTCTGCCCCGGCACGGTCGGCGGCGCCGAATGGAACAGCCCGTCCTATGCCCCGACGAACAACCTGATCCTGACCGGGCAGGTCGACTGGTGCTACTCGGTCACGCTCGACGAGCCGAAAGACCTGGCGCAGCAGAAGAACGGCACGCCTTGGACCGGCATGGCATCGATCAACCCGCTCAATACCTTCGGCCGGGCCGAGCAAAGCGACAAGACCTGGGGCGGCTGGGTCTATGCGCTCGACGCCGATACCGGCGAATGGAGCTGGCGCGCGCACCTCAACTACCCGGTGACCAGCGGCGTCACGCCGACTGCGGGCGGGGTTACCTTCTTCGGTGATATGGGCGGCAATATCTATGCGCTCAACACCGCGACGGGTGACGAGCTGTACCACTACGATGCCAAGACCGCCGTTGCAGGCGGGGTGATCAGCTACGAGGCACCCTCGGGCGGCCAGCGCATCGCGGTCGCGACCGGCATGACCTCTCCCATCTGGCCGACGAAGAACGGTACGGCCAAACTCTACGTCTTCGGCCTGCCGAACAGCTGAAAAGCTGCAACAACGACAGCCGAATGACCAAAGTGCCGTCGGCGACTTCGAACCCTTCCCCTCAGGTTCGGTCGTCGGCGGCACTTTGTTTTATGCCATAGTCGGGCCGTAGCGAACGGACGGGAAGGGCTAGACCTTCCGGTTCCGGCTCGGTGCCATGGCAATCGCAGCTTCAGTTTTGTCGCGCTCATGATCGCGGTATGCGTATGCAGACCGAAGACGGAGGCGGTTGTAGTATGCGAAATCGCTGATAAGCGGGCGGAAACCCGAACCGTAGATTTTACGCAGCGACGGCCGAAATGAAGCCGCCCCGAAAAGCATGGATGGAGCGACGCGATGAACTGGCATTCCTACCGATCGAGCGAGGGGCACGGCCTTCGCCATAATCCGTTGAAGGCCATTATCGGACCCCGCCCCATCGGGTGGATTTCCACGCTATCGGACAGCGGCGTCGCCAATCTGGCGCCCTACAGCTTCTTCAACATGATCAACGACAGGCCGCCGCTGGTGATGTTCAGCAGCACCGGTTACAAGGACAGCGTCACCAATATCGCTGCGCGCGGCGAATTCGCATGCAACCTTGCGACGCGCCCGCTGGCGGAACAGGTGAACCTCACGTCGGGCGCTTTCGAACCCGACGTGGACGAGTTCGAGCGCGCCGGACTGGCCAAGGCGGACTGCATGGAAATCGACGTACCGCGCGTTGCCGATGCGCCTGCATGCCTCGAATGCCGCATGGTCAGCATCCAGCAATTGAAGGGGCTCAATGACGTGAAAGCCGATAGCTGGATGGTCATCGGCGAAATCGTCGCGGTTCACCTGGCGGAGGAATACCTGGCCGACGGCTTGTTCCAGACCGACCGCGCCGAACCGATCCTGCGTGCGGGCTATGCCGGTGACTATTGGGCCATCGGCAGCGAAGGCAAGTTCACGATGTACCGGCCCAAGGTCGATGAGAGCCGGTGACCCTCACAAGGGTGCCGTTCCTTCGCCAAGACATCGCGTCATATTGCTAGGGGCATCAAGAACGGGTTAGGTTTGGCCATGAACCTTTCCGACTGTCACAATATCGATGATTTTCGCCGTCTTGCGAAACGGCGTTTGCCCTGGCCGGTCTTCGATTACATCGACGGCGGCGCCGATGACGAGATTGCGATGCGGCGCAATACGGATGCGTTTGCCGATTGCGACCTGGTCCCCAACGTGCTGGCAGGGGTCGCGAGTACCGATGCGTCGGTCACGGTCATGGGGCGCCAGAGCGCTCTGCCTCTCATGCTTTCACCTACCGCGCTGCAACGGCTGTTTCATTGGGAAGGTGAACGCGCGATCGCGCGGGCGGCCGAGAAATTCGGGCTCTGGTTCGGAATTTCCAGCCTTTCGACCGTGAGCATCGAAGAGATCGGGGCGATGGTGACGACGCCCAAGTTGTTCCAGTTCTACTATCACCGGGACCGGAGCCTGAACCGTGCGATGGTCGAGCGTTGCAAGGCGGCGAATTTCGATGCCGTGGCCCTTACCGTCGATACCATCGTCGGCGGTAAGCGCGAACGCTGCGCCCGCAGCGGCTTTACCTCCCCGCCGCGCTTCACCGTGTCATCGGCGCTTTCCTATGCGGCAAAGCCCGCATGGGCGTTGAACTACCTGTTGCGCGAGAAATTCGCCCTGCCGAACCTTGACACCCATGTGCAGGAGGGAACCGGAAAGCCGATCTCCATCGCCGATTATTCCAGTTCCATGCTGGAACCCGGCCTCGACTGGAAAATGGCCGAACAGTTGCGGGACGATTGGGGCGGTGCCTTTTGCCTCAAGGGTATCATGAGCGCGGCCGATGCCCGCCGCGCGGTGGAGATCGGCGCCGATGCGATCATGATTTCCAACCACGGAGGCCGGCAACTGGACGGAAGCCGTGCGCCTTTCGATCAACTGACCGAGATCGTCGATGCTGTTGGCGGAGAGGTCGAGATTATCTGCGACGGCGGCGTCCGGCGCGGTACGCACGTGTTGAAGGCTTTGTCGGCCGGGGCGACCTGTGCATCGGGCGGACGGCTCTATCTCTATGCGCTCGCCGCGGCCGGGCAGGCAGGGGTCGAACGCGCCATTGGCCTGCTGAAGGACGAGATAGAGCGCGGCATGACGCTTATGGGGGCGAGCAGTGTCGGGCAGTTGAATCGCGACCATCTGCGTTGGCGACAAGGGGCCGTGACGGGCACATGATGGCACGTGATAACGTGAATTAATTGTCAGACCCCATAACTCTCCATACCTTCCTTCGGGATAGGGAGAGGTGCAGAAAAGCCTGTCGCCGAAAACAAGTGAGAGAGGCAGACTCCGGCTGCGTGTCGGCGTCGATCAACGACGTTCCCGGATGACCTGAACCTGCCCGATTGCTGCTGCGCGTCCTTTGGCAGCGCAGATGCGGGCGGCGTTTCCGTCGCTCCCCACCCGTGCGGCAGTGCAAGCGGCACTCGCCAATCTCAGATGCCGGACGCCGCGTCAGATCGCCGTGTAGCCGCCATCCACGGCAAGCTCCGCGCCGGTCATGTAGGGAGTCTCGTCGCTGGCGAAGAAGATCACGGCGTTTGCCAGTTCCTCGGGGTCGCCCGCCCGATCGAGCGGCACTTTGCCCAGAAGGAATTCGCGCTGCTGCGGGTCGGCCAGAAAATCACGGCTAAGGTCCGTTTCGTGCACGCCCGGATGGATCGAGTTTACCCGGATGCGGTCTTCGGCAAAGTCCGCCGCCGCCGACTTGGTCAACATGCGTACCGCTGCCTTCGCCGCGGAATAAGCGCCGAAATTCGCGCGCCCGGTCAGGCCCCAGCTGGATGAGATATTGACGATGGCACCGCCGCCGGACTTCTTGAGCAAGGGATGCGCATGCTTGCAGCCGAGAAACGTGCCGCGCGCGTTGACCGCGAAACAGCGTTCCCATTCGTCGAGAGGCTGGTCCTGGATCCTGGCAGAGGCGAAAAGCCCCGCGTTGTTCACCAGGACGTCGAGCCTGCCAGCCTTATCTTCCACCGTGCGCATGGCCGCGATCCAGGAATCCTCCTGCGTGACATCAAGCGGGATCGCCGATGCCTTGCCGTAACGCGCGGCCACGTCCGCCGTTGTCTGCTCGAGCTGGTCGGCAAGGATATCGGCAAGGAAAACGTGCGCGCCTTCGCCTGCGATCTTGCGCGCGAACACCGCGCCAAGGTTCCTTGCCGCACCGGTCACGAGGACCACTTTATCCTTCAGCCGATCCGCCATGACGGCGCGACTATTCGATGATCGTCGTGGTCGATCCGGGCACGACCCGGTTTTCGATATGGCCCAGCGTGTCGATCTCGACGCGGACGACATCGCCGGCCTTCAGATAGGCTGGCGGCTTGCTGCCCATGCCCACGCCGCCGGGCGTGCCGGTAAAGATCACGTCCCCGGGCTCCAGCGTCATGGCCTGGCTCAGCATTTCGATTTGCGCGAGGCAATCGAACAGCAGGTGTCTCGTATTCGAAGATTGCCGCACTTCGCCGTTCACCAGGCAGCGGATGCCCAGGTCGCTTCCGTCGGTTTCATCCGATGTGGTGATCCAGGGGCCGAAAGGCGCGTGGGTATCGAACGACTTGCCGACGATCCATTGCGACACGCGAAGCTGCCAGTCCCGCACGCTAACGTCGTTGCCGGTGCAGAAGCCGAAAATCACCTCATGCGCGCGATCGCGCGGGACGTTGCGTGCGCGCTTGCCGATCACCATGACAAGCTCCGCCTCGTAATCGAGGTCGTCGGAAACGGCCGGCAGTTCGATTGCATCGTATGGGCCTGCGACCGAAGTCGGCATCTTGGCAAACCACGTCTGTTGGTCGGGCGTTTCCATCCCGGTTTCCGCGATATGGTCCTTGTAATTCAGGCCGATGGCCAGCACCTTGCCCGGACGCGGCACCGGCGCGCACAGGCGTACCGCATCAAGATCCACGTCCGCAGCGCGGCCCTGCAGTTCGCCTACTGGCCCTGCGTACTGCGACCAGTTCTGCACAAGTTCGATCATGGTCCGGGGCGCATCGGGCAGGTGTTTCGCGATCGACACGACGCCATCGCCGACGACGACGCCCAGCTGTTCCTTGCCGTCCACACTATAGGTCGCCAGTTTCATCGATTCGTTCCTTGTTCAATGCGTTCGTAATCGCGGGTGCCGTGCGAAAGGGCACCTCGGGTTATTGCTCTCTAGGCGAAAATCTTGCCGGGATTCATCAGGTTCAGCGGGTCGAGCGCCTGTTTTACCGCGCGCATGGTGGCCACGGCCTCGGCGCCCGTTTCCTCCACGAGATAGGCCTGTTTCATCATGCCAATGCCATGTTCTCCGGTGCACGTGCCGCCCACGGCCAATGCGGCGCGGATCATGCGCGAATAGACTTCCTCGGCGCGGCGTTTTTCGTCTGCGTCGTCGGGATCGATCATGAAGGAGACGTGGTAATTGCCGTCACCGACATGGCCGACGATGGGGGCGCATAGCCCGTTGCGTTCGATGTCCGCGCGAACGGCCAGGACACTGGCGGGCAATTCGCTGATCGGGACAGCGATGTCGGAAGGCCAGAGCGTGGCATTGGGGCGTATGGCGCGATTGGCGTGATAGGCGTCGTGCCGGGCCTTCCACAGGCGATTGCGATCCTCGGTCGAGGTCGCCCATGCAAGCGGGCTGCCACCGTTTTCCTGCACCAGTGCGGCCACGGTGCCGGCCTGATCCTCGGTCCCGGCGGGGCTGCCATGGAATTCGAAGAAGAGGTGCGGTTTTTCCGGCAGGCCGAGCGCGGAGAAGGCATTGCATGCGCGAACCTGCGTTTCGTCCATGAACTCGACACGTGCGACGGGGATGCCCATCTGGATGGTCTGCATCACGGTGTCCACCGCGCCTTCCAAGGTATCGAAGCTGCAAGTGGCCGAAAGGATGGATTCCGGAATGCCGTAAAGCCGCAGCTTGACCTCGGTAATGATGCCCAGCGTGCCTTCAGAGCCGACATAGAGCCGCGTCAGATCATATCCTGCCGATGACTTGCGCGCCCGTCCTCCCGTGCGGATGACGGTGCAGTCCGGCTGCACCACGGTCAGTCCCAGAACGTTGTGCGCCATCGTGCCATAGCGGACGGCATTCGTGCCCGATGCGCGGGTCGAAGCCATGCCGCCGATCGAGGCATCGGCACCGGGGTCGATGGGAAAAAACAGACCGGAATCGCGAAGGTGGATATTGAGCTGCTCACGCGTGACGCCCGGTTCGACGGTGCAATCGAGATCGGCGCCGTCCACGTGCAGGATGCGGTTCATCCGCGCAAAATTGATCGCCAGCCCGCCGAACGGCGCCGCGATGTGCCCTTCCAGCGACGTCCCCGCACCGCTGGGCACCATCGGCATGCGGTGGCGATGGCAAATCGCCGCGATTTGGCTCACTTCCTCGGTCGAGGTTGGAAAGGCGACGCCGTCAGGCGGATAAGCGGCGGGGAAAGATTCGCCCGATGCATATTGCCGCGTCACGCCGGCAGAAGTGCTCAACCTGTCACCCAGCAACGCTTCGAGTTCGACCAGCGCCGCCTCTATTCCCGAGGCTGGCGTGTCCGGGCGCGCTGTCATGCCATCCCCCTTGCAGGGACGTACTCAGCGGGGCGGCTATCGCGCTTCATCCCGCTGTCCAGCCGCCGTCGACGGCCATTTCGGAACCGGTGATGAAACTGGCCGCTGTCGAACTCAGGAACACGACGGCATTGGCGATTTCGCTCGGCTTGCCGGTGCGGCCGATCGGTTGCAGCCGCGCCGAATCCGCTCGTGCCGCCGCCATGTCGGGGGCCATCCCCATGTCGACGAACGTCTGGCAGATCAGCTCGCTCATGTCCGTTTCGACCCCGCCGGGGTGAACCGAATTCACGCGGATGTTGTAGCCGAGCGCCGCGAATTCGAGCGCTGCCGCCTTGGAGAACAGCCGGACCGCGGCCTTGCTGGCGCCATAGGCCGCGGCAAAGGCATTGCCGACCAGGCCGCTGACCGACGAAATGTTGACGATAGAGGCGCCGCCCTCCCGGTTCTTACCCGCTTCGCGAAGCAGCGGCAGCATCGCCTGGTGGCCCAGCAGGATGGCTTCGGCGTTGACGGCCATCATGCGCCGCCAGTCCTCTATCGTGGTCTGTTCGATCGAGGCGATCTTGACCGTGCCGGCATTGTTGACCAGCACGTCGAGCCTGCCCCAGCGGTCCCGGATCGTGTCGGCGACCTGCTGCCACTGCGCCTGATCGGTGACGTCGTGCGCCAGCGACAGTGTTCCGCCCGCCGGTGCCTGAAGATCGGTTGCGATCACCTCGGCACCTGCATCCATCATAGCCTTCACCGTGGCGGAACCGATACCGCCGCCCGCACCCGTTACCAGCGCGACAGTGCCTTCCAGAACTCCACCCATGACGATCTCCTATTTCGCGGTATAGCCGCCATCGACGACGAGTTCCGATCCGGTGACGAAGCTTGCATCGTCGGAGGCAAGGAACGCGACGACGGCGGCAATTTCCTCGGTCTGGGCCACGCGGCCCAAGGGCGTGGACGAGGTCATGAAGGCTTTCAGTTCGTCGGGGAAGGCGGCGAACAGTTCGGTCGCGACAAAGCCGGGGTGCACCGAGTTGACGCGGATCGGCATCTTGTCTTCGGCAAATTCCAGCGCGGCGACCTTGGTGAACAGGCGAACGCCGCCCTTGCTGGCGTTATAGGGCCCGCCTTTCGGCAGCGCGATCAGTCCCATCATCGAGGAGATGTTCACGATGCTGGCGCCGCCTTTCCAGTCGCGTCCGCTTTTTGCCAGCAGGTCGGCACAATGCTTGGTGCCCAGGAACGTGCCGTCGAGGTTGACGGCTATCGTCTTGCGCCAGTTTTCCAGCGTTTCCTCGCGCAGCGCGCATGGGGTCCCGATCCCCGCGTTCGACACCAGGATGTCGAGCCTGCCGAACCGCGCCTCGATCGAGGCGACCGCGTTGGTCCAGGCATCCTCGTCGGCGACGTCGAGGCGGACGTAATCCACGTTCTCGCCGTAGGCGGAAAGGTCGACGTCTTCCGCGTCGGCCAGGTCGCCGATCATCACCGACGCGCCTTCATCAAGCAGTCGTTCGACGCAGGACAGGCCGATCCCTCTCAGCCCGCCGGTTACCAGCGCGACGCGCCCTGCAAGCCGGCTCATGGGCGGATCGCCTGAATGGTGCGGACATTGGCCGTGCTGTCTTCGAAGTTGGCAATGGTGCCTGCGTTTCCGCGCGGACCGGTGCTGGCCCGGCGGGATACGATGTCCGCTTTCATGCTTGCTCTCCATCCACGCCGTCTGCGCAGCGCTTATTGCTTGGAGAGACTATGCGTGTCGCCAATTCCGAGTCAAACTAATTTATGCGGGGTGTCAACCGTTGTGGAAGGGTTGGGGCGACGGGAAAGAAAGGCTGGAATGAAAGGGAAGGGCCGGTTATCCGGCCTGCCGATGACACGCCTGGTTCGCGAAAACAGCGCCAATAAAAATTGGTGATGTCATTAATTATAGACCTCGCATCACTTCCGGGGAACGGGCCGACTTTGGTCGGGAAGCATTGTGCGCAAACTCCCCTTACTGGCTCTTTACAGGATGCTTGCGCGTCTGACAGAGAGTTCATACGGGTCTGCCCGCGGTGTGTCGCACCGCGCAATGTTACAGGGATCGGGGCGTGAGCAGTACTAGCAGCAAGACCGGCAAGGCGGACGGTGCCAAGAAACCGCGCCGGGCATCTGCCAAGGGTACGACCCGGAAACCCGGTCGTCCGCCCTCAAGCGAAAAGGGCGGGACCAGCCGGCGCAGCATCCTGCGTACGGCTCTGAAGCTTTCGAAATCGGTCGCGCTGCAGGATATCTCGATAATCGTCGTCGCCCGGTCGATGGGCGTAACCCCGGCGCTGATCCATTACTATATCGGCGGACGCGACTGGCTGACCTCCGGTATCATGAACCTGTTCTACCAGAACGTGCTCAAGAAGTGGCCGGAACCGACCGGCGACTGGGAACAGGACGTGCGCAACGGGGCCAAGCGTTTCTACGATTCCCTAATCGAATATCCGGGAATTGCGGCCTACCTGGTTTCGAACCACCAGTTCCGCATCTTTCAGCTGACGGCTTTCGGTGACCGGGATTACGGCGCGGAAATGCTGAACCGACTTGTCGGGGACATCCGCTCGGCAGGATTGTCGGCCCAGCGGACCGGCATTCACACGCAGATCATTCACGAATTCGTGATGAGCACGGCCAACCAGGCCACGCACGACCTGATGCCGGCGGACCACAACCAGTTCTACGAAGAGAAGCTGGCCGCGCTAGATCCGGTCAAGATGGAGCATATCATCTTCGGCAAGGTCGCGCCGCTACAGCTCGATGCGGACAGCCTTTTCAATGAGGGCATGTCCCTGTTCATCCTCGGCATCAACCGCGATCGCGAGATCGAAGGCGTGTCCGACGCGAAGGGCTGATCGGCAAAGCCCCCGGGCGCAGAAGTTACGGCGCTGACCGCTCGTTGGCAAAGGCGATACTGCACCGTTCATCCCCAAACCTCTCCGCATGCGAACGTGAAACGCGGATTTTCGCGGCGTCGCATTTTTCCTTTTGAGCAAGCGGTTCGAGATTTCCAATGGCATGGTGCGGCATAATAATTTATGCCCATCTCAAACAATAGCGCCATGGGAGACATCGATGACCTCGGGCAGCACGCCGCAGACGAATGGGCATTTCATCAAGGATCTGGGGCCGATCTTCCAGGTGGCCTATGTCGAAAAGGATTTCCGCGAGGCGATCGGCCGGTGGAATGCGCTTGGCGTGGGGCCGTTCTTCGTCATCGAACGCGTACCGGTCCCCAATATATACAAGGGGCAGGAGCGCGAAGCCACGCTCACCCTGGCGTTCTCTTATTGGGGGGACATGCAGGTCGAAATCATCCAGCAGTATGACGAAGGTCCCTCGGTCTATCGTGACTGGATGGACGGTTCACAGGCGGGCATTCACCATGTCTGCATCCTGGTCGACGACATGGCTGGCATCCCCGAACGCTGCGCCCGCGAAGGGCTCTCGGTCGAGCAGGAAATGAAGACGGCATCGGCGCACGTGATCTACGCACGGATGCATGAGGGCGCTTCGCACTACGTCGAATTTGCCCAGTATGCGCCCGGTACGGGCCCGCTGTTCGACCGTATCCGCGATGTCTGCGCGAACTGGGATGGTAGCGACCCGATCCGGTCTTTGGGCGACTTTATCTGACGGAATGCCGCCCCGCCGGCGACTGCGCTCCCTTATCCGCTATTGTAGTTATGGCCCGGAGCACGCGCGGACCCTGCGCTATCGGCTTGCATCGGCGATCCCGCGCCGAAAGCGTTTGACAAAATTGATAGGCCCATCATACTCCGACTGCCTCAGATAAGCCGAGAATCCGCAAGAGATCCGGTCGAGGAGTGGCGGTGAATATTGTCTTCATCGTCAATGAAAAGAGCCCGAAAGGGCCGAGGGAGAGAGAGTGATGAAGGCAGGATTCTATTTTCTGTGCGGGGTTTCGGCCTCTGCGTTTCTGGTTCAGCCGGCGCTTGGTCAGACTGCAGATGCCGGTGTGGACGAAACGGAAGAGATGTATCAGCCGATTGTCGTCACGGCACAGCGCCGTGAACAGCGGCTGCAGGACGTTCCCATCACGATCAGCGCGATCACCTCGGACTCGGTGGCCAACGCGGGCGTCACTGGTATCTCGCAGATCCAGGCGGTTGCGCCCGGTGTGCAGGTCAATGCGCAAGTCGGCCCGACCAACATCTACATGCGTGGTATCGGTGCCAAGTCGGGTGATCTTACGTCGGAAAGCTCGGTCGCGATTTATGTCGACGGCGTCTATCAGCCCGCTTCCGTCGCCAACGTCTTCGAATTCAACGGCCTCGAACGGGTCGAAGTGCTGAAAGGGCCGCAGGGAACGCTGTTCGGCCGCAATGCGACCGGCGGTGTGGTGCAGGTCATCACCAAGGCGCCTTCGTTCGATCCCGAAATGGATTTCGCCGTCGGTTACGGCAATTACGATACAGTCAGGGCCTCGGCCTATGTTTCGGGGGGCTTGTCCGACCAGCTGGCCGCGAATTTCGCGATCCAGTACAAGAATCAGGGCAAGGGCTGGGGCGAAAACGTCTTTACCGGCGAGGAACGTTTCTATTCGCGCGACTTCAACATGCGCGGCAAGATCCTTCTCGCACCCAGCGCCGACACCGACATCACGGTGTCGGGTAACTATGCCGAATTCAACAACCAGGTGGATCCGCAGAACCCGCCGGGATCGGTTCTTGCCACAGGTCAGGGATTTCTTGGCCGCTACCGTGTTGCCGGGGATTCCAACACCGGGGCCAATGGCAAGACTTACGGCGGATCGATCACCGCCATGCATGACTTTGGCGGTTTCCAGATCCGCAACATTGCGGCTTACCAGAAGGTGGAAGCCTATCAGGGACTGGATCAGGACGCGTCACCGATTACCCTGGTAAGGGGCGACTTCTTCAGCCGGTCGCGCATGATTTCGGAAGAATTCCACGTCATGGCGCCTTCGGATGCCAGGTTCCAGTGGCTCGCGGGCGTCTATTACTTTGATTACAACACTTATAACGAGCCTGTGCGCATCACCGGCCTCGTATTCGCGCCAATTCCTGGCGTGGACGTTTACGGGCTTGCCAAGTCGAAGTCGCTCGCCGGGTTCGCGCAGGGCACTTATCCGCTGACGGATGACCTCAACTTCACCGCGGGTCTGCGCTATACCAAGGACAAGGTTGACTATACCGGGTCGGTCGCCATCGCGAATACCGACATCGTCATCGATCCAGAGCAGACCAAGTCCTTTTCGAAGGCAAAGCCGACGTGGCGGCTTTCGCTCGACTACAAGGTCACGCCCGACGTTCTGGCCTATGCATCCTATAACCGCGGTGTGAAATCGGGCGGGTTTTCGCTTGGCACGACGGTTTCGGCCAACGAGCCTTACGATCCCGAAAAGCTCGACGCCTATGAAGTCGGCCTGAAGACGGAGCTGTTCGACCGGCGGATCATATTCAACACCGCCGCTTTCTATTACGACTTCCAGAATATCCAGTTTCAGCGGGTGCTCGCTGGCAGTGTTGTCACCGTCAACGGGCCTTCGGCAAAGGTCTATGGTCTCGAAGCGGAAATCACGGGCCGGGTCACGCCGGAACTTTCGATACATGCGAACGGCAACTACCTGCATTCGCGGATCGGCGACTTTCCCAACGCGCCGAACGTGAACCGCCTGCCGAACGGCCGGAATGGCTTCGGCATCCCGCCTTGCGACCTGTCGGACCCGGCATGCGTGCCCTACAATGCGAAGGGCAACCGCCTGCCCTATGCTCCCAAGTTCACGGGTAATATCGGCTTCAATTATCGCATTCCGCTCGACAGCGGGAACGTGAAGATCAGCAGCAACCTGCTTTACACGGGGTTCACTTATAGCGAACTCGATAACCGCCTGATCGACGATGCCTATGAACTGCTTTCGGCTTCGATCGGCTGGGAAGGGGACAATGGGCTCAGGCTGTCGGTGTGGGGCAACAATCTCACCAAGTCGTACTACTACACCTTGCTCAACGGCGTTGGTGGAGGGAACGACATCGCGATTCCTGCCGCACCGCGCACTTATGGTGTGACGCTCGGTTACAGCTTCTGATTGACCGGCCGGAACGGTTGGTTCGCCAGCCGTTCCGCCGACAGCACCTGACACGTTGAAAAAGGCCCCGGTGCGACCATTCGCGCCGGGGCCTTTTCATGTCGATGTGTCCTTATGGGGGTGATAATTGATTTGCGGTTTTTCGCTGCAAGAACGTCTCGAAGCAGGCTGTGACCCGCTCAAGCTGGCAGTGCGTCCGACAGGAATGTTTCCAGCCGATCTGCCAACCATTCCGGCTGTTCTTCGGCGATCCAGTGCCCGCACTCGGGGGCGACATCGCTGACGACGTTTTCGGCAACTTCGCCCAGCTTGGCGCCGACCAGCGCCCCGATACTGGCGGACCCGCCGATGCCCAGGGCGGGCATGGTGAGCTTTACCTTTCCCGATGCGCGCGCCTGCTCACCACTTTCGTGGAAGGCCGCGTAATAGGCCAGCCCCGCGCGCATGGCACCGGGCTGCGAATAGGCGCGAACGTATTCATCGACATGATCGGGCGGGATCGCACCGGGCGCATAGGCCATGTTGCGGAAGAACCATGTCATGTATTCGCGCTCTCGCCCCTGGATCAGGAACTCTCCCATGGGCGAGGCATGGAACGGGAAATGCCAGATGCCCCAGCCATCGGCCGACAGGCGCACCAGCTCTTCAAGGCCGTAACCGGGCAGTACCGCATCCAGCAGCACCAGGGCCTTGACCCGGTCGCGCGCCAGCGCCGCCACGGCATATGTGACAAGGGCGCCGTTGTCGTGGCCGACCACGCCGAAGCTCTCGGCACCAATCGCGTCGGCGAGTTCGATGATGTCGCGGCCCAGCGTCTCTGCGTCATACCCCGTCGTCGGCCGCGTCGTATCGCCCAGTCCGCGAAGGTCGGGTGCGATGACGCGATAGCGCCGGGCCAGACGCGGCATGACCTGCGACCATGCGAGCGAGGTCTGCGGCCAGCCATGCAGCAGCATCAGGACGGGCGCATCGGCTGGCCCCGCCTCAACGTAGTGCATTCGGACTTGCGATAGCTGGACCTTGTGGCTGCGCAAGGCGGCCTCATCTTTGCTCACGTATCGTCTCCAAATTTGGTTGCCGTGCGATCCGATGCGATGCCGCGGCCTTGGCCGGGGGCAGAGGCAAGGTCGGGCTCAGTAGGCGCCCAGCGCACGGGATTCGAAGATGCGCCGGGGGTTGCCGATCATCATCTGGTCGATCTGTTCGTCCGTGACGCCATTTTCACGCAGCAGCGGCAGGAAACTCTCCGAAAGTTCGCACCAGCGGGGGTAGGGCGCCTTGTGCCGCTTCTGATCGATTTCGGGCGTCAGGTCGGTAAACCCCTGGTTGTCGTGCGACAGCAGGATTTGTCCGGCATATCCGCGGCGGCACAGCTCCACCACGCGTGCAAGGCGGCTCTCGCGATTGCCGAAGACGTCGGCCATCGACAGCATGTCGAAACCGACGGTTGCTCCGGTGTCGAGCAGTTGCTGGATTTCGCCCAGATCGTCGCCGGGTGTGCGGCAGATGTGACCGAAATAGACGCGGGAAAGGTCCACGCCTTCGGCCCGGAACGCTTCCATCTGTAGCAACCCGGTGTGCGCGCCGTCGGTATGCGTGCCGATCGGCACGCCGGTGCGGCGATGAACGCGCGCGGTTGCCTTTAGCAGGATTTCGACGCCTTCGGTCACGCCGTGCTTGTCGGTGGCGACTTTCAGGACGGCAGCGCGCACGCCGCTGTTGCCGATGCCTTCCTCGATGTCCTTTTCGAAGAAGTATTCGAAGCTGCGCTTGTCCTCCAGCATCGGCTTCATCTGTTCGCGGAATTCGAACATCAGCGGAAGATCGCGCCAGGTGTAGAACCCGGTCGTAAGGATGATGTTGACCTTGGTCCGCTCTGCCGTCTTCTTCAGCATTTCGACATTGCGACCAAGGCCGGGAATGGTCCGATCCACGATCGTATCGACGCCATGGGCCCTGGCATTTTCAAGCGCGGAAACAACGTCGTCGATCCGCTCTTCCGGATCGCCCAGCGTTTCGGGCCACTGCAGATTGACCTCGGTATTTATGTTGTAAAGGTTCTCAACCATCAGCGTGAAGCCAAGCTGCGCGCTGTCGATCTCGTCACCCCGAGCGGTAGGGATCTTTACCATGACCATCCTCTTTCGTGCAGAGGTCCGGTTCATGCCGCCCCCGTCTTGTCGCCGCGTGCCTTCCGGGGCCGCTGAGAACCCATTTCCCGGGCCTCAGGAAAGCCCGAAAACAAGCTGTAATAAACATGAAGGGGGCTCTTAATTATGTCAAGCAATCCGGGGCGGTCCGGGCTTCCGTTTTGGGCGGGCCGTGCGGCAAGGACGGGGCGGCCGTGTTCCCCATCATGATGAGTGATCGAGTTGCATACGGGCCGCGTTTTTGAGAAGGCTGGATCATCGGGCTGCCAACTGAAAAGCCGTTATGGGAAACAGGACTATCCAACACTTGCTTGATGACATGGTCCGCCTGGCGGGCGGCACTTTCACGATGGGTTCGGAAAAGTTCTATCCCGAAGAACGGCCCCTGCGCCGGGTGAAGGTCGATCCGTTTCTGATCGATCCGAAACCGGTCACCAATCGCCAGTTTGCCGAATTCGTTGCGGCGACGGGTCATCGTACCTTTGCCGAGATCGCGCCCGATCCGCGCGATTACCCCGGAATGGACCCGGCGCTGGCCCATCCCGGTTCGCTCGTCTTTCGCAAGACGAACGGGCCCGTTCCGCTGAACGACTGGAGCCAGTGGTGGGAATTTTGCCTGGGGGCAGACTGGCGGCATCCGCTGGGGCCTGACAGTTCGATCGAGGGCATCGAAGACCATCCGGTCGTCCACGTCACTTTTTCGGACGCGCTGGCCTATGCCAAGTGGGCCGGCAAAAGCCTGCCGACCGAAGCGGAGTGGGAGTTCGCTGCGCGAGGAGGCCATGACGACCGGGAATGGCCCTGGGGCGATGAGCTTGCGCCCGGCGGAAAGATGCTTGCCAATTACTGGCAGGGTGCGTTCCCATATGAAAACACCATGGAAGATCAGTGGGAGCGGACCAGTCCGGTCGGGTTTTACCCTCCGAACGACTTCGGGTTATTCGACATGGTCGGGAACGTCTGGGAATGGACCCGAGACTGGTATGGCCTGCCGGATACCCGAAAGAAAGGCGCCGACGCCTGCTGCGTCGTCAGCAACCCGCGCGGCCCGGCCAAGGGCGCAAGCTACGATCCCTGCACGTCAGATCTGAAGATTCCGCGCCGCGTCACGAAGGGCGGCTCGCACCTTTGTGCCGAGAACTATTGCCAGAGGTACCGTCCGGCAGCACGGCAAGGGCAGCCCGTCGACAGTTCTGCCAGCCATGTCGGTTTCAGGTGCGTGGTCCGCCGCTAGGGCAAGATCAAAGACGGAAGCGGGGGCAGGGGCTGCGTTGCAGGACCAAGGCGGACCAGCCGCGAATCTTGCAACCTGAGATTCCCTTGTGATCCTGTCGTTCCAGAACACCGCAAGTCGCCAATTTACATGGCCGACGGACAGCTTTGTCGACTATTCAGGACTGGTGACGGTCAGATGTGCGGAAAATGTTCGCTCGACCAATTATGCGCACGGGCGGAAATTCGTTTAAACCAGAGCGCCATTAATTAGGAGCCTGCTGTCGGACCTGACATTCTTGGTCTTCGGTAATGCAGCTTCAAAGGGCGCAGGCAGGACCCCGGCTACGACGAGTTCGCACTCTCCCGCAGACATTGAAATTCTAGGTTGCGTTTTATGCTGCAATATTGTGCGATTTTTCGGTTGAATGCATTAATTTGACATGCCAGTTTGTTTGGGTCGATGCGATGCGAGAGGGGGTATGCATTCCATGACTGAGGTATCCGTTTGGCAAATCGGTATCCATCTCTTGGCCAGCGTTGATGGCGAAGTACGCTAACCACGGATCGGATCGATGTGCGGCGATTTTACCGAAGACGCCGGACCAAACACGCCTGATCGGCAGGGTTTGGTCCGAAGAGGGTGGTGCTGGTCCCCGACCCGTCTGCGTTCGCGGACACGATCTGATCGATTTGACCTCGCTGGCGCCGACTGTATCGGACCTACTCGAGATACTGGACCTTCCGCAACGAATTGATGCCCTGGATGGGCCGGTTGTCTGCAGTCTGGATGACGCGATCGAGCAAGACCTTTTGCTCTCGCCGATAGATCTTCAGGCCATCAAGGCATCAGGCGTCACTTTTGCCGAAAGTGCGATAGAACGGGTCATCGAAGAAAGGGCTGCCGGCGACCCGGCTACTGCTGACCTTTTGCGGGCTGACCTTGCCGAAGCGCTCGGTGGTCGGATTGAAAGCATAAAGCCGGGATCGGCCGAGGCGTTGGCAGCGAAGGATCTCTTCCGGGCCGCAGGCCTCTGGTCTCAGTATCTTGAAGTGGCGATCGGCAAGGATCCCGAGATCTTCACCAAGTCGCAGCCCATGTCGTCCGTTGGCTATGGTGCGAAGATCGGAATTCGGTCGGACAGTGAATGGAACAATCCCGAGCCAGAGGTCGTGATCGTACTGTCATCCGACGAAAGAGTGGTCGGCGCTACTCTAGGCAATGATGTCAACTTGCGCGACATCGAGGGGCGTAGCGCATTGCTCCTCGGCCAGGCGAAGGACAACAATGCATCGTGTGCCATTGGCCCCTTCATCAGGCTGATCGACGATCAATTTACGGTCGATGATCTGGCTGATCTTGAAGTGAGCTTGGAAATCGAGGGGCGGGACGGATTCCGGTGCCAGGGCGTCAACCGCATGAGCCAATGCAGCCGCACCGTTGCGGAACTGGTTGCTGCGGCGATGGGGGAACATCACGATTTTCCCGACGGGGTGGTCCTGTTCCTCGGCACCATGTTTGTCCCGCACGAGCCGCGAGATCCGAATACCTCCGGCTTTACGCACAAGTTGGGCGACCTTGTGCGTATCAGCAGCCCGGAGCTGGGCTGCCTGGAGAATACCGTTGCGCTCACCACGGATGCGGCACGGTGGTCGTTCGGAGTTCGAGCGCTCTACAGAACGCTAAGCCAGCGTGGCGTTTTATGAAGCTTGCCGGGCATGCCATCGGGCGTTCGCCGATGGCATGCTCTTTCGTTCTGGCAGCGATATCAGTCCAGGCCTAGCCGAGGACGCTATCTGCATCGTTCCGGCCTTAATGACTGCCCCCGAACCTAGTCGCCATCGGCAAGAGCCCGGGCGCGTTCGCCGACGTAAACCCTGATCGCTTCCACCTCCTCGGGCGAGAGCTTTCCCTTGAAGCCGATCATTCCTGAATCTTGCAATGCTCCATCGTAGACGATGGACTTCCAGATCATTGGATCATTGATCGCTGCCGAGCGCCTGAGGTCGGGGAGAACTCCGCTCGACCACCCCTGCGCTCCGTGGCAGGACATGCAGTTAACGGCAAACAGACCAAACCCTTCCTGTGCCTTGGCTGGGTCGCCCTTTTGGCTAGGTGGCACCGGCTTCGACATGGTGCCGTCGAACTCGGGCAACTCATCCTTGCCGCCTATCGCGAAGACGAGCAGCCTTCCAATGGGCTGGTTCTGCGGTTTGGGCGAGTATCCGTTGAACAACGAGAATATCCCCCCATAGCCGGCGAGCAGAGCCACGTACTGCTTGCCATCGAGAATGTATGACGATGCCGCCGCGATCGGTGGAGCCTGCGTGTCGAAGGACCAGAGTTCCGATCCGTTACGAGCATCGTAGGCGACGAAGTGCCCATCGGCCTTGCCCTGGAAGATCAGCCCGCCAGCGGTCGCTAGGATGCCGCCGTTTCCGGCGCTGGGATGCTGCACGCGCCAGGCGGCTTCTTGTTTGACCGGATCCCAGGCGACGATCGCGCCGGTTACGTTTTTCCGCGCCTTGGCCAGATCGCTCTCGCTCGCCTGGCCCAGGTTGGTTGGCGATACATTGCCAAGGTTCCATTGACCGGGCCGGAACTGGAAGTTCGTGTCATCCTGATAGCCGAAGGGAATGTCCTGCACCGGGATGTACACGAGGTGCGTTTGCGGGCTGTAAGCCATCGGGTGCCAGCTGTGCGCGCCATAGGCTCCGGGACGGGCGACGAAATTGCGGTTCGATCCGTCCGTCCATCGTGCTTCTGGTCGTTCGATCGGCCGACCGGTCTCGAGGTCGACCCCTTCGGCCCAATTGACGTCAACGAACGGCTTGGCGGAAATCAAGCGCCCATCGTTGCGGTCGATCACATAGAAGAACCCGTTTTTCGGGGCATGCATCAGCACTTTCCGGGGCGTTCCGTCGATCTGGAGGTCTGCCAGAACGATCGGCTGCGTCGCCGTGAAGTCCCATGTTTCGCCCGGCGTTTCCTGGTAATGCCAGCGATAGTCGCCCGTGTCGGGATCCAGCGCGATGATGGATGACAGGAAGAGATTGTCACCCTTGCCCTGGGATCGGATGCGGTGATTCCATGGCGAACCGTTGCCCGTGCCGATCAGGACCTGATCCAGCTCTTCGTCATAGACGATAGCGTCCCAGACCGTGCCGCCGCCGCCATAATCATACCAGTTGCCGTGCCATGTGGCGGCAGCCTTTGCCATCTGGGGATCAGATGCGGCGTTATCGGGTCCGTCTTCCGGGTTGCCCGGCACTGTGTAGAAGCGCCAGGCCAGATCGCCGTTCCGGATGTCATAGGCGCTGACGTAGCCGCGAACGCCATATTCGGCCCCGCCGTTTCCGATCAGGACCTTGTCCTTCACAACGCGGGGTGCTCCGGTGATGGTGTAAGGCTTGGCCGGGTCCGTCGTTTGGGTCTCCCAAACCGGACTTCCAGTTTTTCTGTCGAGCGCGACTAGGCGGCCATCCAGGGTGCCGACGAAGACTTTCCCCTTCGTCACGGCAACCCCGCGATTCACCACATCGCAACAGGCGTCGTAGCCCTTTTCGCCGGGCACTTCCGGATCGTACTGCCAGAGTTGATCGCCTGTGCGCGCGTCGAAAGCGTAAACCTTGGACCAGGCGGTTGAGAAATAGAGCGTGCCATCGACCATCACCACGTTGGCTTCCTGCCCACGCGCGGTATCAAGGTCGGCATGCCATGCCAGGCCAAGAGCATCGACATTGTCGGTGTCGATCTGGCTGGCGGGCGAATAGAATGTTTCGTTGGTCGATCCCCCAACGACCGGCCAGTCGTTACCGTCCGCAACGCCTTCCCCGTTTGAGAAGCCGCATGCCTGAAGCAGAAGTGCAGCAAGGACGATACCCTTTGTCCCGCGTGGCAAAATAGCGGCTCGGCGGTCGGCTCTATCCAATTTGAACGGCATCGCATCATCCCTGTTTTATCCTCTCCGGGGATTTTGCCGCAAAGCCAATTAAAATGTCAATAAGCTATAAAATGCGTCTGATATGCCATTTTAATCAGATATAGGCATTATCTGACATGTTTGCATGGTGATCCAGATGACTGCCTTGCTTGAAGCAATCGATCATGGGCAATATCTGGGGAGGGGGCGACGGAGGTGACGGCATTGCCTCCGTCTGATCGTGCTGCCTGAACCGTGTTTCGTCCGGCATCCCGTGATGAAGGGCCGAAAGCCGGGCAGCCTGCAAAGAGTATGGCAAAGGCAATTAGACCCGGCCCCAAGAGTTGACTATTGCGGTGGACGTATGAGCAGAATCACCAAATCCTCCGCTGAATCGGTCGAGGACCGCGAGCCTACCAAGACAGACCGCGTCTATCTCGAACTACGTCGGCGCATCCGCGATCTGGAGCTTCCTCCCGGCGCCCAGCTCAACAAGAACGAGCTGGCCGAAGAGTTTGATGTGTCCCGCGCGCCGATCAGCGAGGCACTTGCACGGCTGGCCAATGAAGGGCTGGTCGAAATCTATCGCCAGAGCGGAAGCTTCGTCGCCCCGATCCGAAATCAGGATCTGCGCGAGAGCATGATCATTCGAACCGCGCTTGAGATTGAGGCGGTGCGCAGGGCCACGACAATCCTGACCGATGATGACCTGGAGGTCCTTCGCGAAAATCTCCGCGGACAGGAAGAGGCATTGGAGACACATGACTTGGCGCGGCTCGACGCCCTTGACGCGGCATTTCACGCACAGATTGCCTCTATCATCGAGTGTCCGCGCCTGGCGAGCGAGCTTGAAAGCTGCCGCGCAAGGCTTGACCGTCAGCGTTTCAGCAGCCTTGGTTCCAACGAGAGGCCGGACGACACCTTGCGCGAGCATCAGAGAATCTTCGATGCCATCGCGTCTCGCGATCCGGAATATGCGGCCTCTGCCATGCGTGCACACCTGGGCTATGTTTATACCGCGATCGAACGTTGGTTCGAAGAAGAAGCGGCTGGCTGATTTCAGGCGATTGCCGGGGAAACCACCGGCTCGGCCCGCTCTTCACGCACTTCGCGCATCAGGAAGAGGCCGATGGTCAGCAGCAGTAGCAATGACGCAATGCCGAGTGTCAGGCTATTCGATGCAGCGGTCACACCGGCGACCAGCGCGTGACCGGCGAATGCGGTGGCATAACCCGACAGCGAATAGATTCCGAAGAACTGTGTGGCCATCCCAGGCGGACAGAGTTTGACCAGAAGCGACCGGCTGCTGACCAGAACCATGGTCGCCACCGCGCCTAGAACCAGAAACGCGATGATGAAGACCATCTCGGGAAGACTGGCAGGCAAGGCAAAGAGGCTGGTCCCGCGAAGAAGGCTCGTCACCGGCACGAACAGTATCTGGTCTTGAGAGCATGAAACCATGAGGATGAGCATCGTCCCGATGGCGAAATTGCCATAGACGATAACGCCGCGCGAACCGATTGCGCCATCTGCTCGACTGGCAATCAGGCCGCCCAGTGCGCAAGCCGTGGCGAGCATCAACGCGAAGATCAGGATGTCGCTGCTCTCCCATCCGAAAACGCTGGCCCCATAGATGGCGGCATAGGCCTGAAGCGCGATGATCGCGTCGTTGTAGATCATCCGCGCGAGCAGAAAGCGCCCGATGTTGGCCATACTACGTGCTCTTCGCACCGTTTCCCAAAGCTGAGCTACCCCTTCTGTGACAGCCTTGAATACCGGGACGCCGGATGCGGGCTTGTCCGGCGTGAGCAGCGCGAATGGTACCGTGAACAAGACCAGCCATGCGGCGGCATAAGGTCCGGCCAAGCGGTCATGCTGATGCGAAGCGGCATCCAGCCACTGCCCGATGCCCATGCCCGGGATAAGGATGGTGCCGCTTGCCGGCAGAACGATGAAAACCAGCATTGCGCCCAACGCGCAAAGCGTGCCCGCATTCGAGGCGGCATAGCCAAATCCTGAAAGTCGTCCGGCTTGTGCCGGGGCGGCGACAGTGTCCAACATGGCATTATGCAACATGGCGGTGACTTCGACCAGGAACGCCGATAGCGCCAAGACCATGACGATCGTTCGCCAGCTAAGCCCCCCTTGGCCGGAGGGGAGCGCGAACCAGAGACTGCCCTCAGCCATCGCGAGCAGGACGACGGCGAGGATAAGCCAGGGTTTGCGTCGGCCCATACGATCGACGACCGCGCCGATCACTGGCGCCAGGCATGCAATCAGCACGGCACCGATGGCGTTCGCCATACCCCAGTATTCGACCCCCTTGACCGTATCCCCAACCACGAAGCGGGTAAAATAGGGAGCAAAGACGAACATGAAGATGATCGTGGCGGCAGGTGCCCGCGCGAATTCGAATATCGTCCAGCCCCATTCACCACGATCCAGACCGCCCAGCGACGGGGTGCGGGTGGCCATTGGCAATCCCTTGGAGACAACTTCAGCTGGCATTTATGCTCTCCGCAATTTGGAGTTCGAATTAACATGCCAGATTGCAAACACCTATCGGAATCTTTCCGGGGGCCTATCCGCATATTTTTACGGAGCAAGACCGCCTTTCCACAGTAAAATATGCCATAAGAGGCCGAAATATAGCGATATAATATCGGCAGCATCATATTCGTGAGACGAGAAGGACAACTGTTGCATCGCCCTAACTAACATGTTACACGGGGTCAGATCGAACGAATGGTGAGGGGAAAAGGGAATGGTTCGGCATACCGGGAAATTCGTATCGACGGTGCCTGCACTTGTCCTGGCGGTGGGACTGGCCAGTCCGGCTCTTGCCCAGGAGGCAGAGCGCACCGGGGCGGGTGATGCAGGCGATGGTTTCGGTGAGATCGTCGTTACCGCACAGCGCCGTGCAGAGAGCCTTCAGGAAGTTCCCATTTCGGCCACTGTCCTGACCGGCGCCATGCTGGAAGCCAAGGGCGTGGACGGTATCCAGAGCCTGCAATATGCGGCTCCCGGACTCACCATGGCGGACTATGGTTCGGCCAACGTGCTCAACATACGCGGTATCGGCCGCAGTGCGGTGGATATCGAGTTGCCATCGGGTGTCGTTCTCTACCGGGATTCGGTGCCGACGTTTCCCGGATATTTTCAGAACGAGCCTTATTTTGACATTGCCGGTGTCGAAGTTCTGAAGGGCCCTCAGGGCACGGTCGCCGGCAAGAGCGCGGCAGGCGGGGCCATCTTCATCCGAACTGCGTCCCCCGATCTCAGCGGCTTTAGCGGCAAGGCGCAAGTCGAGTACGGCAACTACCAGCAGTATGGTGGCACGCTGGTTCTGAATGCTCCGCTCAGCGATACGTTTGGCGTGCGCCTTGCCTATCGCCACTTTCAGCGGGACAAGATCCTGGGCGAGTCTCTCACCGGTGATTTTACCGGACGGCCCGGACGGCCAAATCAGGACAGCGTGCGGCTGGGTGCCTTGTGGGAACCGGACACCGCATTCTCGGCGGAATTGCGCCTGGACCTGAGTGATCTGGATTTCGGCGGCAATCTGACGAGCAGTTACGGTGCCGATCTCTACGATTACGTGCAGAATGCCAATTTCGCCTATCGCGACAAGTCGGCTCGTCTCGTAGGCAAGATGTCCTACACGCTGGACAGCGGCGTGGAACTGCGCTCCGTCAGTGGTTATCAGGGCGTTCACACGATCAATAATTTCGATCGCAACGGCGCGGCCCCATCCAACGATCGCTTCGACAGCGCGGGTACATTCAAACTCTACTCGCAGGAACTGAACCTGATCTCACCCGATGATGACGATCATCCGTTCTCGTACATCCTTGGTGCGTTTTATCAGCGCACCGACACGGTGATCGAAGATGTCGAGAACGATGGCTTCAATTTCTATGGCGAACCGGGAGATCTCGGCGGCTTTGTCCAAAGCTCGGAATTTCCCTATCTTGGCCTGGCGACGCCGTACCGGAAACGTGAGAAGGACCTGTCAGCCTTCGTCGACCTCAAATACAAGTTCGACCCGCGTTTCTATGCGGAACTGGGCCTGCGCTATTCGAACTACAAGACGAGAAACCAGACCGACATCGTGTTCGGTGATGGCACAGCGGACCCGACCATTCCGTTCTTTGCCGGTACCCAGAGCCTGAGCGAATCCGATGTCGACGGGAAGTTCACGTTGAGCTTCAACCCCAATCGGGATCACAACATTTACGCCAATGTCGCCCGTGCGCATATCAGCGGGGGCTTCAACATCGTTGGCGGCGCCAAGTTCGATAAGGAACGGGTCTGGAACTACGAACTGGGCTGGAAAGCGAACTGGGCCGGGCGCAAGGTGCAGACGCAATTTGCAGCCTTCTATCAGACGCTCTCAAACTATCAGGCGCAGTTCGCGAACCCCGATCTGGGTGGCCAGAACCTGCTGCAGAACGCGGACGGGCAAAGTAAGATCTACGGTGCGGAATTTGCATTGCAGGCACGTCTTGGCGGGTTTCATTTCGATGCCAGTGTCGCCTATCTGGATAGCAAGCTGGGGGATTTCCCCAATGTCGTCAGCCCGTTTCTTCCCCCGCCGAACAACGTGATTTCGATCAGCGGCGGCAAATCGCCCTTTGCGCCGAAGTTCGCGTTCAACGGCGGTGCCAGATATGAGTTTCTGGTCAGCGAGGACACGACCATCACACCGCGTGTCGATGTCTCGAGCCAGTCCAAGCAGCTGGGCGCCTTGTTCGACGTTCCCGAAACGCGCTTGCCGTCACGTACGCTCATTAATGCGGGTTTGATGGTCCAGAAGGGTCCCTTCTCCGTCGATTTCTGGGTCGAGAACCTGGCCGACAAGCGGTTCGTGGCCGGCATCCAGGACCTTGGGCGGATTTGGTACCCGGCAGCCCCGCGACAGTATGGGGTGAAGCTGGGCTTTGAATTCTGAACCCTGCAATTTGGCAGGCGGTGCACCGCATAGAGTGCCCCGCCTGCCGGGATAATCCACAGCAGGCCCTTGATCATGACGTCAGAGAGTCAGGTGGCAGGTGCCACCAAGCCAGACCTTATCGAAGCCTGTATTGGCGATGTGCTCGCCGATGCGGCAGGCCGTTGGCCCGATGCCGAAGCATTGGTCAGCGTAAGCCAGAGCGTGCGGATGACTTACGCCGAGCTTGCCGCCGCTGTCGATCGGCTTGCGGCGGGGTTGCTCGCACTCGGGCTGGAAAAAGGCGACCGTATCGGTGTCTGGGCACCCAACTGTGCCGAATGGACCTTGTGTCAGTTCGCCACGGCCCGCGTCGGCCTGATCCAGGTCAATATCAACCCTGCCTATCGCCTGTCCGAAGTCGAATATGCACTGAACAAGGTCGGCGTGCGCGCGCTTGTCTGCACCGAAAGCTTCAAGACGAGCCAGTATGCAGATATGATGGAAACGCTCGCCCCCGAAGTGAAATCCAGCGGCGGCGAGGCGTTTGCCTGCGCCCGTTTACCAGCTCTCGAACGGCTGATCCTGATCGGCAGGGCCGAGCGGGTGGGGTGGTTGCCGTTCGCAGCGATAGACGCGGAACCGGGCGACACTATTGATCACAGCGCTGCCGTGCTGGACAATCGTGATCCGATCAACATCCAGTTCACCAGCGGAACGACGGGCAAGCCCAAAGGGGCGACGCTGACCCATCGCAACCTTGTCAACAATGCCTTCTTCGTTGGACGCGCTGCAGGTCTTGGCGCGGGAGACAGGCTTTGCATTCCCGTGCCGCTTTATCACTGCTTTGGCATGGTCATGGCCAATCTGGCTTGCGTCGTTCACGGGGCGACGATGGTCTACCCCTCGGAAGGCTTCGACCCCCTCGCTGTTCTGGAGAGCATCGCGCAGGAACGATGCTCGATGCTCTATGGCGTGCCGACGATGTTCATTGCCGAACTGGAACATCCGGATTTCGAGCGGTACGATCTTTCCACTTTGCGCGGCGGGATCATGGCGGGGTCGCCGTGCCCAATAGAGGTGATGCGGGACACGGTCAGGCGCATGCACATGAGCGATGTGACCATCGCTTACGGGATGACGGAAACCAGCCCTGTCAGTTTTCAGAGCGATACCGAAGATCCGCTGGAACGGCGGGTCAGCACGGTCGGGCGCATTCAGCCCCACCTTGAGGCGAAGGTCGTAAATCCTGAGACCGGATCTGTCGTCCCACGCGGCACAGCGGGCGAACTGTGCGTTCGCGGATATTCGGTAATGCCCGGATATTGGGACGACGAAGCGCGCACGCGAGAAGCCATCGACGATGCAGGATGGATGCATACTGGCGACCTCGGCGTCATCGACGAAGAGGGCTATTGCCAGATTGTCGGGCGCATCAAGGACATGATCATCCGTGGCGGCGAGAATGTTTACCCGCGGGAGATCGAGGAATTCCTGTACAGCCACCCGGCCATTGCCGACGTTGCTGTGGTCGGGGTGCCCGATGTCAAATTCGGCGAGGAAATCTGCGCATGGATAACCCTTCGCAGTGAATGTGGGCTCGATGAATCTGGCGTGCGCGATTTCTGTTCGGGGCAGATCGCCCATTACAAGATCCCGCGTTATATACGCTTTGTAGAGGCACTTCCCATGACGGTGACGGGAAAGGTCCAGAAATTCATTATCCGCGACAGGATGGTCGTCGAGCTGGAACAGCAAACCGGTTGACCGTTCGCCATCCGGCATCGTCAGCTTTGCCAAAACGCCGATCAGGAACCGCCAGGCTCTCAAATCGGAACGGGCGCTTTGTCAGGAATGACGCCCTCGTCCTTCAACGATCGCCAGAACGCGGGCGGTATTTCCTCCTGCAGAAACGCGCCGTTTGAACGAACTTCCTCGACGCTCATCGGCCCAGGTATGACACTTGTGACAACCGATGGCGCATGGGCGAACTGCAGGGCGGCTGCGGGCAGGGTTACGCCATGGTCCGCACAGATCGTCCGGACCTTGGCGACTTTTTGCATGACCTCGTCAGGGACGTCGCCGTAGTTGTAGGTTTCTCCGCCGGCAAGGATTCCGGAATTGTACGGGCCGCCAATGACGATGCCCACGCCGCGCGCTTCGCATTTGGGAAACAGCGTTTCGAGGGGCTCGGTCTCGATCAGCGTGTAGCGCCCGGCGAGCAAAAAGAGATCCGGATCGGCGAGTTCCAGCATCAGCTTGCAAGGTTGCCATTCATTGACACCGATCCCGACGGCTTTCACGTCACCGTTATCCCGCAGCTCGCTCAAGGCTTTCCACCCGCCGGTGTCGAACAGCTCTCGTGTGCGGGCAACCGCCGCTTCGCGCCCACCGTGAACCAGCGCGTCGATGTCATGGACGTAAAGAATATCGATCCGTTCCACACCGATCCGTGCAAGGCTCTCCTCGTAGGAGCGCATGACCCCATCATAACTGTAATCATATTGCGGAATGAAATTGGCCGCACCGAGGTAAAGGTCCTGGTTGGTCTGAGACGGGTCACAAGGTTCCAGGATCCGGCCGACTTTGGTGGAGAGCGTAAAGCTGTCGCGAGGCTTGGCGGATAGCAATTGTCCAAGCCGGCGTTCGGCCAGGGAAAATCCATAAAACGGGGCGGTATCGAAGTAGCGAAGGCCCATCTCCCAGCCCGCTTCCAGCGTGTTCAAGGCCTCATCATCGCTTAGCTTCTTTCGATAGTTGCCAAGGCATGCCGTCCCGAAACCCAGTGCGGTGAACTCAACAGACTGTCCCGCTCGCGTCGTGAACGCGTGAACACTGCCCGGCATGGCCATGGGATCGATCCTTCCTGTGTAAAGTGGCTTGCAATCTAACATGCCAGAATAGAGTGGCGCGTCAAGTGGGCTGGGCCCGCAGATGGTCGGCGATAAGGTTTAAGATAGACGATTTTATGAGAGATATGCGTTTGAAATTTGTCCGAAGCGAGGTGTGCGATAGGCGCTTGCTTGAGCTCTACTAACATGTTAGACAGCACCTAATCATGGGTCAGGCTTGTTGGAAGCCCGCTTGAGGAGGCGAGATGCAAAACGAGGAGGGGATGGGGGATCCGGTTTTCGCTGAGCGCAAGCGGGCAGGGTTAACCGTGCCCCTCACGCTTGGCCGTCAGATGCGCATCGGCATGCAAGAAGGCGCCTTGATCGGCACTTTCCTCATCGAGCTTGCTGCACCGACGACGGTTACGATCATTGCTCAAGCCGGATTCGATTTCGTGGTGCTCGATCTTGAGCACTCCGCCTTCGGATTCGAACGTCTCGAAGCGATGATTGCAGCAGCGCATGCGGTTCGCTTGCCGGTAATCGTGCGTCCTTGGGATAATTCGCCAGGCTTGATCGGAAAGATTCTCGATCTTGGTGCGAACGGGATCATGGCACCGCACATTTCCTGCGCGGAAGAGGCGAGGCAGATCGTTCAGGCATGCAGATATGGCGGTGCAGGCGGGCGGGGGCTTTCACCGATCTGTCGCTTCGCATCGCTCGCCGACCAGGTGGCGGACCTGAACCAATCTGTCTTCACGATCGTCCAGATTGAGGGTGTCGACGGCCTTGCCGCAGCGCCGGAAATCGCTTCGATCGAGGGGCTCGATGCGCTGTTCTTCGGACCTTACGACCTCGCGCTCGCACTAGGGATTTCGCCGGGCGAGCAGCGCGTATTCGGTGCGATCGACGAGGCTATTGCGCGATGCGGAAGCGATGTCCGGTTCGGCATCTACATCGACACGATTGCGGACAGCAATGAGTGGGCGGCGAAGAACGTCACTCTGCAATGCCTCAGCTTTGATGGTCGGATGCTGCTGGATGGCGCGAAATCCGTGCTTGCCGGCCGTTCACCGTCAAATGCCGCCTAGCCCAACAAGAACTTCCGCCCACCACGGGCCGCAACAACGAAAGATCTGAGATACCATGCAGCAATCCACCGTTTCTCGCGGAGACCTGTTGGTCGGTCTTGCCGACAGTCTGCACAATGCGCAGGAAACCCGCGCTCCGATCAAACCCTTGACCGACACGGTTCCCGACCTGTCGCTTGCAGAGGCCTACCGGATCCAGCGGCACAATATCGATCGCGCGGTAAAGAATGGCCAGCGAGTGATTGGTCACAAGATCGGTCTGACCGCGATAGCGATGCAGCAATTGTTCGGAGTGGACGAACCTGACTACGGCCACCTCACCGACGCCATGATGCTTGACCCCGGGCAGCCCCTCGCTCTCGATCGATTGATCGATCCGCAGATCGAGGTCGAGCCTGCCTTCGTGCTGAAAAAGGACCTTAAAGGTCCCGGTCTGACAGTCGATCACGTGCTGGATGCGACCGATTACATATCGATTTGCTTTGAAATCATCGATTCCCGGATCGAGGACTGGCGCATCAAGCTTGAGGACACGGTGAGCGACAATGGATCGTCTGCCTTCGTATTGATGGGGGAAACCAGGTTTGGCCCACGGGACTTCGATCTGCGCGAATTGCGTACCGAGCTTCACGTTGATGGGGTGTTGGTCGAAGAAGGAAATACCAGTGCGATCCTCGGCCATCCTGCCAACGGGATAGCCTGGCTGGCAAACAAGATCTCCGAATTCGGAAACCACCTGCATGCGGGTGACATCGTCTTGCCGGGCACATGCACCCGATCTTACCGGATCGCCGGAAAGGGTTCCGCCACCGGCAGCATTGCCCGATTGGGCGAGGTTGCGTTGAACTTTACCGGCCGGCCAACTGTCGTGAAGGAGGCTTGATGATGCGCGATACGACGGCCGCAGGGATGGAAGCCACCATTCGGGAGTATTTCGACGGTTGCAACGAGGCCGACTTTGACAAGATGGTCGGGTGCATGGAGCCGGAGGCCAATCACTACTTTCCGGCCGGGGCGCCGCAGGGCACGTTTTTCGGTGCCGCGGGAATTGCCAATGGCTGGATCGCTGCAGTGCGCAATCTGGGCTCGATCTGGACCGTTGATCGCGTTCTGGCTGACCCCGCCAAGCGAGAGGCGGTTATCGAGTGGACGCATTTCAAGACCGGGCAGGGCATCTATCTGCGCGGAGATGAGTGGTACATTTTTTCTGAAAGGGGTCTGATCACGCAGATCAGGGCATATTACGCCGCCCCTGCTGTGCCCGATCCGATCCAGAGCCACATGCTGGGTGACTACGACTACGAAGCATTGGGCTATCCGATGGAACCGCCTGTCATCCAGGGGCGCCGCTAGGGCCATTGCCATGAAGATCGCCGATACCGAGACATTTATCCTGCATGTGCCTGTTCCCGGCATCGCAGATAGTCAGCGTTCGGTAGAACGGATCGAGTTTGTCGGCCTGCGTGTCAGAACCGCTTGCGGAATGGTGGGCACGGGATGGTTCGCAACCGTCGGTCACGGGGCCGCTGTCGTCAAATGCGCCCTCGATACCCTGTTGGCGGACGAAATTATCGGCGAAGATCCCCGCAACGTGCGTGACATATGGTCGCGGCTCTATAGCGGAAAGGGGCTGTGGATTGGCCGTGCGGGGGCGGTTCACGTCGCGCTTTCGGCCATAGATATCGCTTTGTGGGACTTGTGTGCAAAGCACGCCGGGTTGCCGTTGTGGCGATTGCTGGGCGGTGATGATGCTTCGCCGTTTCCCGCATACAATACCAATGGCGGGTGGCTGAATTTCTCTGTCGAGCGGCTGCGCGATGAAGCGCTGCGCCAGATCGACGACGGTTTCTCAGCTTTGAAAATCAAGGTTGGTGGCCCTGATCTCGATGCGGATATCGCGCGGGTGGAAGCTGTTCGCGCAGTCATTGGCAACGACATTCTGCTGATGGCCGATGCCAACCAGAACTGGGATCTGACGCGTGCGCAACAAGCGGTGCAGCGGTTGGAATCCTTCGATCTGGGGTGGATCGAAGAACCACTCCATCCAGACGACATCGATGGTCACGCGCGTTTGAATGAGGCTTGTCGAATGCCTTTGGCGCTGGGCGAAAATGTCTACTCTTCGCATCTGTTCGATGCGTTTATCGCGCGTGGCGCCGTGGATGTCGTGCAAGTCGACGCGTGCCGCGTTGGCGGGATTACGCCTTGGCTGGACGTGGCAGAGGCCGCTGCAAAATCGGGGCTCCAAATCTGTCCCCACGCTGGCGATATTGGGCAAATCCATCAGCATCTCGTTCGGGCGAACTCCAATGCATGGATGCTGGAAGTCATTCCGTTCTGGGACGAGGGGCCGTTTGAGGATCAACTGAAGTTGAAGCACGGTGCATGTCTGGCGCCGGACCGGCCGGGGGCGTCCACCGAATTTGGCGAAGAGGCTTTCACGCGATTCCGCGTGGCCTGAGCTGCAACTGGAATATAGATTATGGCCATACTCGCATCCGGTCTCGAATTTCCAGAAGGCCCAGTCATGCTCGACGATGGTGGGTTGCTTGTTGTCGAAATGTCGCCGGCGACAGGCCAGATTTCCCGAATATCGGCTGATGGTCGGGAAAAGGAGGTGCTGGCGCAGACCGGGCGCCCCAATGGGCTGGCGATGGACCGCGCGGGCAATATCTGGGTGGCCGAGACGCGGCAGCGCGCGCTGCTTCGGCTGGCCCCGGATGGTCGGATCGACACGGTCGCGGACGCTTGCGACGGAGAACGATTTCTCTTTCCCAACGATGTCGCAGTGGGACCGGACGGTGCCATCTACATGACGGATTCGGGTGTTCTGGAAGACGATCTTGCACCGAATGGTGAGGTCAATCCCGAGTGGTACAAGCTGCCAGTCGACGGCCGCATTTTCCGCATCGATCCGGCTTCCAGAGAAGTGACATGCCTGTTGTCGGGCATCCAGTTCGCCAATGGCCTGGCGTTTTCAAGTGATGGGCAGTTGTTTGCCAACGAAACGCTGACTGGAGAGATATTTCGTATCGCGTCACAAGGCCGGCGAATACCTTTCGGCAATGTCGTTGCAACGCCGCGTGCGATGGAGGAGGTCAAGGGACCGGATGGCATGAAATTCGCGGCTGACGGTCGATCCTTCCACGCCGTATTCGGGCAGGGGGATATCACCGTTCTGGCGCCTGACGGTACGGTCGAAAGCCGCATCCCGGTGGAAGGAACGCATCCCACGAACCTTGCATTCGGACAGCCAGGAAGCGGCGATCTTTATGTCACCGAAGCGTCGACCAATACGTTGCAAAAAATCCATGTCGGAGTGGACGGCCTTCCGCTGTATCGTTGACGATCCAGCCGGGCATGCCCGTTATTCTTCCGGTTGCGTAGTGGCCCAGGGCACTTCGCCAGGCTGTGGCGGCACGATGTAAAGGCCCGCCCCCTCACGACGGGGAAATGGGAACTTGCCCTTTCCTTGCGGCGGATCGGCCTGCAACATGGCCAGCACGTCTTCACGGACGCCGATGCCAAAGCCCGGGGCCTCGCCCATGACGATATGGCCATCTTCTATCCAGTTATCGAATGTCAGGCAGTGTTCCCGTCCGGGGTCGACCACTTCCATCATGGTATGGTTGGGCAGCGCCGCAGCGACATGCGCCATGAAATTCGCCTGACAATTCATCATCGACACCGATACGCCAAATCCGTGTGCCGCCTGGGCGATCTGGCGGCAACCGGTTACCCCGGAATGGTTGGCCGACAGGTTGAGAATGCTGGCTGACCGGTTCGCGAGGAGTGGAGAGACTTGCTCCAGCGACTTCAGATTCTCGGCGCTGGCCACACTTGCGCGAATGCTATCCGAAACCTGGCGTAAGCCGAGGTAATCATGGCGCGCTGCGGGTTCTTCCACCCAGACGATGTCGAATTTCTCTTCGATCCGGGCCATCCAGCGGATTGCGTGGCGCGCTGACCAGTATTCGTTCGCATCGATCATCAGCTCCGGCTTGTCGCTGGCGATGCTGAGCGCTTCCTGCATGATCCCGATGCGGCGCATGTCGGCCTTCAGGTCCAGCCCGACCTTGAGCTTGCCCGCGCCAACACCCCGTTCGGCCATGCGTCTGTAAAACCGGAACAGGTCTTCATCCGACAGGCAATAGTCCAGCCCCGACGCATAGGCCTTAACCCGGCCCTCGCGCCCACCCAGCAGCTGCCAGAGCGGCACGCCTGCGATCTTTGCCTTGAGATCCCACAGTGCGGCATCGATCGCGCTGAATGAAAGCGAGGCCATGCCCTCGTTACCGGCCTTGTGCAGCCAGTCCCGAATGCGTTTCCAAAGGTGAACGGTGTCACGCGGGTCGCACCCCTCAATCGCCGGGAAGAGTTCGGCAATCCCCGTGCCAAAGCCCAGCGAAATACCTTCCAGTCCTTCGTCGGTCCCGATGCGCAGGATTGCCCCGGGCATCATCTCGGTCCCGTCGGGCAGATTGGCATCGCCGACCAGGCGGTCCATCTTCATGACATAGGTGTCGAGCCTGAAGTCTGTGATCTTCACGAGAACCCCTCCAGCCCAATGCCGGGATCATCGCCAAGCGTGGCATCAAGGCCCGGCACGGATTGGCTCTGGTCGGCCCGACCTGTACCGCTTGCGGTGAGGCGCCCATCCCACATCGCGAAGGCAAAATTGGGCATCGCCCCGCACAAGTGTAGCGCCAGATTGCCCATGGACGGTGCAAGCAAGACCGGCAGATCATAAGCTGCAGCGGCATTCGCGACCACCATCGCGCCGGTCAGGCCAAGGGCGTCCACGTCAAGCAAATATCCGTCCAGCGCCCTGCATTCCAGCGCGGGACGAAAATCCGAGATGCGCCCGAAACCCCTGCCATTGCATAGCGCGGCCCGGATGACTTTGCCGATCGCGAGATGCGCCCCTGTACTGTCTAAAGGAAGGGACAGTTCGATGAAGGCTATGTCGAAGTGGCGTTCTATCGCCTGGGCATGGGCGATAACTTTCGCTGCATCGTCTGGGTGGTTCCAATTGGCAGGAAAAGTGAGAGCGATGACCGGTTCGACGATTTTACGCGCGATCGCACTTTGGGCTGCCGCAATGCGTTCAAGGTCCTGGTCAAGATTGCCTTCCAGCTGAACGTGGATGGCCTGGCCCTTGGCATCGCCGCGCATCACGTTCCATGGCCCCCGACTACCGCCCAGGGTCCGCCAGAGCGGTACGCCCTCCGTCTTCGATTTTGCATCCCACAAGGCGATGTCGAGCGCGGCGATCGCGGGCGGAGCGGCATCGGCAGCGTGGAGTGCGTGATAAAGCGCCGGTGCAGCGCGCGGGTCTTTGCCAGCAATCGCCGAATTGCCAAGCTTTGCGGCGATCAGGCCCGTGGCCTTGTCACACAAGCTCATGCCGACGATGCCGACATTCGTGCCAAGCAACAGCCGGCAGATCTCGGCATTTCCCTCGACCGGGACAATCGTGACTGTTTCGACTCTCAAATCCAGCGCTTCCGGACCTTCGTTCATGCCCGGCGATCAGATGGCGAGTTTCGTCATGCGCGCCGTGGCGGATGCTTCGAGTACGTCGATGTTCCGGCTGAAAGGAAAGACGTCTTTGGCAGGAAGGTCAACCGATCGCGTCGCGATTTGAGGTCGCCCCATTGGGAATGCGCACCTGGTCCCTGTCGGCGTGGTGCTCGCTGCTTCGACCATCGCGGAACCTCTCACTTGCAATCCTTCTAACTAACATGTTAGATAGGCAAATATTGTGCCGATGTCTAGCTATATAACCGATAAAAGTGGCTATCTAACATTGCAGAAGGGCCTATGGGCGAGGTCTGATTGAAGCGGGAGCGTTCCATGTCGATTGATTTCTTTGACAATTACCGAATGACGATCGGGGGCAAATCCGTCGATGCGGAAAGCCACTTCGAAGCGGTAAATCCCGCCACTGAGCAGGTCATCGCGCAGGTGCCTGACGCCAGCCATGAGCAGTTGGAGACGGCGGTCGCAGCGGCGAAGGCCGCATTCGGCCCTTGGTCTGCGCGCCCGGTTGACGAAAGGCAGGCGATGATCGCGCGGATCGGCGACGCGATCGAGGAAAACGCCGAAAGCTTCATGCGGTTGCTGACACTTGAGCAAGGGAAGGCGCGTGCAGGTGCCGAGTGGGAGGTTGGCGGTTCCGCGCATTGGTGCCGCGAAATTGCAACGCAGGAATTGCCGCTGCACCAGGAAGACCTGGGCGAGGGGCGCAGCGTGGAAAACCGGCGCACGCCTTTAGGCGTTGTGGGTGCGATTACCCCGTGGAATTTTCCCTTGCTGCTCGCAGTCTGGAAAATCGCACCGGCGCTGGCGGCGGGAAATACCGTTGTGCTGAAGCCGTCCCCTTACACGCCGCTGTGCACATTGAAGCTCGGCGAACTGGCCAGTGAGTTCCTGCCTGCAGGCGTTGTCAACGTCGTCTCCGGGGGGAATGAGCTGGGTGGATGGCTGACCCGGCATCCCGACGTGCGCAAGATCAGTTTTACCGGATCGACCGCGACCGGACGAAAGGTCATGGAATCGGCCTCCGGCAACCTGAAGAGGATCACCTTGGAACTGGGTGGCAATGACCCCGCCATTGTCTTGCCCGACGTCGATCCGGTGGCGATCGCCGAGAAGTTGTTCTGGGCTGCATTTCAAAACAGTGCGCAATTCTGCGTTTCGGCCAAGCGCATCTATATTCACGATGCGATCTACGACGATGTCTCTCGCGCGCTCGTCGAATACGCAGGCACGGTGAAGACCGGGGATGGTTCGATGCAAGGCACTGATCTTGGCCCGATTCAGAACCGGATGCAGTTCGACAAGTTGCGCGACCTTCTTGCCGATGCGCGAGACACCGGATTGCGGTTCCTTTGCGGAGGCGATGTGCCCGACGGCACCGGCTATTTCGTACCGGTTACGATCATCGATAATCCCCCTGAAGATAGCCGTGTCGTCAAGGAAGAGGCGTTCGGCCCGGTTCTGCCGCTGTTACGGTTTACTGACATCGACGATGTCGTGGCGCGCGCCAACGATACCGAATACGGCCTGGCCGCATCGGTCTGGAGCAGCGACATCGATCGCGCGCAGGAGATCGCGGAAAGGATCGAAGCCGGAACCGTGTGGATCAATGAGATCCACAGTTTCTCGCCCCACATTGCCTTTGGCGGTCACAAGCAATCGGGGGTCGGGATCGAAAACGCCATCGACGGCCTTATCGAATACACCAATTCCCAGACAATTTACACGAACAGGGCGGTGGCTTGATGGGCGGTCGGATAGACGGGGCAGCCTCGATCGAGGCGCATGAATTGAGCGGGAAAATGTTGGTAGCCGGACGCTGGACTACCGGTCGTAATGCGACTGTCAGGTCATGCGAGGCGGCAACAGGACGGCCCCTTGATCCTGAATATCCGACCGCCGGAGCCGAGGAGATTGAAGCCGCGTGTTCCGCCGCAGAGGCCGACTTCGACGATTATCGTGAGCGAAGCCCGGCAGACCGCGCGCGTTTTCTGGAGGCGATTGCGACCGAGATCGAGGCGCTGGAAGATCGGCTGATAGTCAGGGTGATGGCCGAAAGCGGCTTACCCCGCATGCGGCTGGAGGGGGAACGAGGCCGCACATGCAACCAGTTGCGGATGTTTGCGAACCACTTGCGCCAAGGCACTTGGGATCGAACGCGCCACGATGAAGCGCTGCCTGACCGGCAGCCTGCGCCTCGGCCTGAGCTTTATTTGCGGCATATCGCGATCGGTCCGGTGGCCGTGTTCGGCGCTTCGAATTTTCCCTTGGCCTTTTCCGTGGCGGGCGGTGACACGGCCTCTGCGCTGGCGGCGGGATGTCCCGTTATCGTGAAGGCGCATCCTGCGCATCTTGGAACGTCCGAACTCGTTGCTCGTGCGGTCGATAGGGCAAGACAGGCGTGCGACATGCCGCCAGGCGTGTTTTCGATGTTGATCGGCGCCGACAATGATTTTGGCGCAGCCCTGGTTACGGACCACAGGATCAAGGCGGTCGGTTTTACCGGATCGCGTTCAGGTGGTTTGGCCCTTGTGGAGATCGCGGCGCGGCGCACGGTGCCGATCCCTGTCTATGCAGAGATGTCCAGCATCAATCCGGTCATCCTGTTCCCCGGCGCTCTTGATGAGAGAGGTGCCGCGATCGCCGAAGAATTCGCGGCATCGCTGAACTTGGGCGTTGGTCAGTTTTGCACCAATCCGGGGCTGCTCCTCGCGATCGAAAGCCCGGCTCTGGATCGCTTTATCCAATCGGCACGTGCCGCGATTGCCGTTTTGCCGGCCGGAACGATGCTGACGCCGATGATCCATGGGCGGTATGACGAAGCCGTGCAGCATCGACGGAATGATGCAGCAGTCGTTGCGGAAGCCGAGCAAACATGCCGAGAGTATGAGGCGGGAGCGATCCTGTTCGAGGCCAGTGCCCGCGATTTCCTTGCCTCAGAAAGGCTCGGGGAGGAAATTTTCGGACCGGCCTCCTTGCTCGTCAGATGCCACGACGAAAGCGAACTACGAGAAGTCATCGATTCGCTGGAAGGACAGCTTACAATCGCGATACATCTGGCTTCTTCCGATCTCCGCGCGGCAGGATCGCTTATGCCGGTGCTGGAGCGGAAGGCAGGCAGAATCCTGGCCAACGGTTTCGGTACGGGTGTCGAGGTCGCAGACGCCATGGTCCACGGCGGCCCGTTCCCGGCGACGTCCGACGGTAGGTCGACTTCGGTCGGCAGTCTTGCGATCGACCGATTCTTGCGACCGGTCTGTTATCAGGACATTCCAGAAAGACTGTTCCGCTGATTTTGGTGGGTCTGTCAGGTTATTGGCCGGCAGAAGAGCGAGTTTTTGCAGCGGTTCGCAGGATGCAATCACTGCCGAAATTGGCGAATTGGGCCAATTGAAGGCTAGTTGCCATCGGACTGGCAGAACCTTTCAGGATATCGAAGGCGCAGACGATGCCGCATCATGGGCATCGTCCAGCTTGGACCGCGCTTCTGCTGCAATGACTTTTGCAATTTCCGCGTAGAGATCGGCAAACGCGGCGCTCGATCGCCATGCGGCGCCGATGCTGCGGAATTCCTGCCATCCCGGCGGATCGGTGACTGCCACCATGTCGAGCCCGCCCGCACCGGACCTGATGTAGAGTTCGGGAAGGATGGCCAGCCCGACGCCCGACCCGACCATCTGTTGCAAGGCATCGAGGCTGGTGCCTTCGTAATCGGACATGATCGTCGCGCCCAGATCCCGGCAGATTTCCACGAGCTGGCGGTGGTAATGATGCCGGTGATCGAGGGTGAGGAAGGTCCGGTCGGCGAAACTCCTCTGGTTGCCCTGCATCACGGTGTGCAAGGGATCGTCCGGCGGCGAGACGATGTGCAGCGGTTCGCGAAACAGCGGTTCGATATGCAGGCCCCGCCCCTCTATCGGCAGGGGCGAGAGCACCATGTCGAGCTGTCCGGCCGCGAGATCGGCTTGCTGCAATTCAGGCAAGCCTTCGCGAATGAACAGTCGCATGCCGGGATAACGTTCGTGCAGGCGCTTGATGACCGCGGGCATGAGATAGGGCCCCAGTGTCGGCGAAACCCCGAACCGGATCGAGCCGACGAACCTCTCTGCAACACGGTCCGCAACGTCGCTGAAATCGCGCACGGCGCGTAGAACGGTAAGGGCTGCGGGCAGGAGCTGTCGGCCGCCGGGGCTGAGCTGCATCCCTTTCGGGACGCGTTCGAAAAGTTTCGATGTCAGTTCGGTTTCTAGCGCCATCAACTGTTGGCTCAGGGCAGGTTGGCTTAGTCCGAGGAGGCGCGCGGCCTCCCCCATGTTCTGCGTTTCGGCAAGTTTGGCGAAGATGGAAATCTGCTTGAGCGTCGGCATCTTGCACCATTAGCAAAACTTATTGGAACGTTGCAATTGTTCGAATTGGATAATCGCCAGCGCCGAATCCATATTCGCCTTGTCGAACGATGGAGAGTGACATGACGAACAGGTCCCCCGACGAGAAAATCATGAAACCCTATTTGCGCAAACTGATGCGCGAGCATCGTGCGCTCAACCGCATGATCGACACTACGAAAGCGATCGGTGCCAGCGAACAGGTGAAAGCGATGAAGCGCGCACGCCTGCGGCTCAAGGACAAGATCGCGGCGCTGCAACGGCATTATTACGGGCGCGGCCTGACGGGCTGACGCCGCGCGGCGACCGGCGAACCTCCCCGATCTCCGCGCCGGTCGCCGCCTTTATGACGATGGAAACTATGAAACCCACTCCTTTAGACCGGCTGCGCGAATTCATCGCCAGCGAAAGTGCCGGCGGCATCACCCTGATGATTGCCGCCGCTTTCGCATTGGTGATCGCGAATTCGCCCCTTTTCCCGGCGTATCAGAACCTTCTGTCCACCCCCGTCCTGTTCAGTGCAGGCGATCTGGTCAGGATCGACAAGCCCTTGCTGCTGTGGATCAACGACGGGTTGATGGCGCTGTTCTTCTTCCTGATCGGGCTGGAGGTGAAGCGCGAGATCGTGACCGGCCAGTTGCGCAGCTGGAAGCAGGCTTCGCTGCCGGTCTATGCGGCCCTGGGTGGGATGATTGTCCCGGCGCTCGTCTATGTCGCGATCAACGCCGGATCGCCTGAAAACATTCGCGGCTGGGCGATCCCGGCCGCGACCGATATCGCCTTTGCGCTTGGTCTGCTGGCACTTCTGGGAAGCCGAGTACCGGTGGCTCTCAAGGCGCTGCTGCTCGCCATCGCGATCATCGACGATATCGGCGCCATCGCGATCATCGCGCTGTTCTATACCGAGAATATGAACCTTGGTGCCCTCGCCCTCGCGCTAGTTCCGGCTGCTGGCATGCTCCTGCTCAACCGTACAAGGGTCGCTCGCACCATCCCCTATTTCCTGCTTGGCGCGTTTCTGTGGATCTGCGTGCTCAAGTCCGGGGTTCACGCCACGCTGGCGGGCGTCGTCACGGCGATGTTCGTGCCGATCGCCACGGGTGACGAGCAGCCGCTGGAACGGCTGGAGCATGCGCTGCATCCCTGGGTCGCGTTCCTGATCCTGCCGATTTTCGCCTTTGCCAATGCGGGTGTCTCGTTCGCTGGCGGCGGACTGGACGTGCTGTTCGCTCCGCTATCGCTGGGTATTGCGGCGGGTCTTGTCATCGGCAAGCAGGTGGGCATTTCCGGCGCTTGCTGGTTGGCGGTGAAGACGGGTATGGCGACCCTGCCACCGGGGATCGGCCTGCGCCACGTTTACGGGCTGTCGTGTCTTGCCGGTATCGGCTTCACCATGAGCCTGTTCATCGGTAACCTCGCTTTCGCCGATCCCGGCAGCATCGCGGCGGTAAAGCTGGGCGTGCTCAGCGGCTCGGTCGTCGCGGCCATCGTGGGCGTGATCGTCCTGACGCGGGCATCGCGGGAGAAGGTGAAAGCAATCGAGGCATGATCACGGCCATCCTTCTTGTCGTCGGCGGACTGGTCCTGCTGGTCGTGGGCGGCGAACTGCTGGTTCGCGGGGCGGTCGGCCTTGCCGAAAAAGCGGGGGTCAGCGCGCTTGTCATCGGCCTCGTCATCGTCGGTTTCGGCACATCGATGCCCGAACTGGTCACCAGCGTGGAAGCCGCGATGGCTGGCTCCCCCGCAATCGCGTGGGGCAACATCGCGGGTTCGAACATCGCCAACAGCCTGCTCATCCTGGGGGCGGCCGCACTGGTCGCGCCGATGGCGATCACCGCGAAGAACCGCTGGCGCGATCCGGGCGTCGCGCTGGGCGCAAGCGTGGTTCTGCTATTGCTCGCCATAGCCGGGGCGGGGAGCATGTTGATCGGCGTGGCGCTGATTGTCGGCCTTATCGGCTATATCGCCTGGTGCTACCGCGAAGAACGCCAGGCAGAGCCCAACGTCGTTCACAATGCGCCTTACGACCGGGCGCAAGCACTCGAAATGGCGGATACGGGCTTGCATGCCGCCAGGAACGGGTGGGCCAAGCCGGTCCTTTTGACGTTGCTGGGCCTTGCCGTCCTGGTCGGCGGGGGCAAAATGCTCGTCACCGGGGCCATCGACCTGGCGCGCCTTGCGGGCCTGACCGAGACGCTGATCGGCCTTACCATCGTCGCCATTGGGACTTCGCTGCCGGAGCTGGTCACATCCGTGATCGCCGCACGCAAGGGCGAGGCCGAGGTCGCATTCGGCAATGTCGTGGGATCGAACATCTACAACATCCTGCTGATCGGCGGCACGACGATGCTGCTCGCGCCCGGAGCGATCCCCGCGAACCTCTTGCCGCTCGACATCGGGCTCGTGGTGGCCGGTGCGGTCGCGATCCTTTGCCTTGCCTTCTATCGCAAGGTCACCCGTCTGCCCGCACTCATTCTGCTGGTGACTTACTTCGCCTACATCGGGTTCCTTGTCGCGAACGCCTGATGCTCAAGTGACACCTTTTCGGCCCGCGCCGCCCATTTCGCATGGGCGGCGCGGTGCCTTTGGTTCAGAACGAGAACTTGACGCTGGCGTACCATTCACGCGGTCTTGATACGAAGCCGCGGGTATATTCCGAGCTTGTCTCGCCGCTCACGATGTAGGTCTCGTCGGTGAGGTTCGTTCCCCCGACGGTCAGCTGCCAGGCCCGCGATGCGGCCTCGTAGGTCATGCTGGCACCCAGCAGGCCATAGGCTTCCTGGTACAGCGAAGGCTCGTTCGAGAACTCCTTGTACTGGCCGCTGCGATAGCTGTAGTCGCCGCGGGCGAACAGGTGGCCGCTGTCGTTGTCGAACATGGTCAGCGTCGCGCCGACATGGGCGGTCCACTTCGGCGTGTTGGGCAGGGACAGCGATTCCGCGTTGGGGAAATTGGCCAGCGCGTCCTCGGTAAAGCTGACATACTTTGCATCGATATAGCCAAGGCTTCCGTCGATACGCAGCCATTCCGTGGGTACGAAGCTGGTTTCTACCTCGATGCCCTTGATATGGGCCGTACCCGCGTTGGCCAGCACTGGCACGAATTCGCCGATGGGGCCTTCGCCGTCGGGATCGATGACGTAGGTGACCTGGATGTCCTTGTAGTCGGTATAGAACGCGGCAACGTTGAGGCGCAGACGCCGGTCGAACAGTTCGGACTTCAGGCCGACTTCGAACGCAGATGCCTTTTCGGGCCCGGCGTAGGAGATGATGTCGTCGGGATCGGTGCCGGGCTCCGGTACCACCGCCGGGAAGTAGCGCATGGTGAAGCCGCCGCCCTTGAAGCCCTTGGAATAGCTGGCGTAACCCATGACGTCGGGGGTGAAGTCATAGCTGGCGGTGATCATCGGCGTGAACGACTTGCTGGTCCGCTTGTACCACCCGGCCGGGAAGAGGGGCGAACCCGGTGCCCCGAAGGCACCGTCGATCACGTTCACGAAACCGGGAATCTCGAGCGTCGGGTCGTAATCGTATCCGACCAGTTTTTGCAGGCCCGGATTGAAGCGGCGTTCATCGATCGTGTAGCGCGCGCCAAGCGTGAGCGAGAGGGCATCGGTTGCCTCGTAAGTGAACTGGCCGAACGCGGCGTAACTGTCGTTGCGCACTTTGCCGCCCGAGAGGAACTGAACCAGCAGGAGGTCGACCGGGAAGTACTGCGTCGCCTTTTCATGGCTGTAGAAAAGGCCCGCGACATAGGACAGCCGGCCATCGGCGAAATCGCCGCTGGCCTGGAATTCCTGGCTGAACTGCGTCCAGTCGATGTCCTGTTCGATCGTGCCGAAGAAATAGGGCGAGCTGTAGAGATCCTGGCCGATGTCGACCTGAACGTCGCGGTAGGCGGTGATCGACTTCAGATCGACCGCGCCCCCGCTCCAGTCCAGCACGATGCTGCCGCCCTTGACGTCGGTGTCCGACTGGTTCGGACCCGACGTCGCGGTGCGCTTGCTGTCGAGATCGGTGACGTACTGGCTGTTGTAGCAATAGGGGTTGTCGAAACGCGAATCCCCCGCCTCGGGTAGGCAGACGCCTCCCGGAACGCCCAGGGCGAACAGGTAGGGCAAACCATCTTCATCGTTTGCCTTGAGCAGGATCGAACCCGGCGTCTGTTCGCGGATGCGGGTCGCGTCGAGCGCCAGCGTCGCCATGAGATTGTCGGAAAGATCGGCTTCGAGCACGAGACGTCCGCTCAACCGGTTCATGTTGCCCTGGCGTTCGCCGGTGGGTTCTCCGTCGGGGGTGGTCCGCTTAACGAAACCGTCGCGGCTCTGATAGGCGCCCGACAGGCGCAGTCGGACGGTGTCGGCCAGCGGTCCCGAGATATAGCCCTTGGCATCGAAGCGGTTGTACGAACCGGTGGTCAGCTCTGCACCGGCCTCCAGCGTGCTGGTCGGTCGCTTGGAAAACAGCTGGATCGCGCCGCCGATCGTGTTCTTGCCGAACAGCGTTCCCTGCGGCCCGCGGAGCACTTCGATCCGTTCGATGTCGACGGTGTCGAGCAGCGAGCCCATCGATTTGCCGACATAGACGCCATCCATGTAGACCCCGACGCCCGGTTCCACCGTCACGACATAGTCGGTCTGCCCGATACCGCGGATGGAAATCTGGCTCGACGCGCCGCCGCCCGATTCACTGGCCGCGTTGTCGAACTGCACGTTGGGGACGAAATTCGTCAGGTCGGACGAAGACTGCATGTTGCGCTCTTCCAGCGCTTCTGCGCCGAAGGCCGAAACGGCGATCGGGGTCGATTGCACGTTTTCCTCGCGCCGGCGGGCGGTCACGACGATCTCGTCGAGCTTGCCAGAACGGGTCTGTGCGCTGTCCGTCCCGCTACCTTCGGTCGTCTGCGCCATTACCGGGGCGCTGGTGGCCAGAAGGACGGCTGCAAGAGATAAACCCAAGTATCTTGGTGCGTTGTATTCGTAGGCCATGTTTCACCTCCCTAGGTGTGCGGGCGTTCAGGATTGCGTTGTGCGTTCTTCCAGGAACTTCCTCAGGATATTGGCCGTCATCGCGGCCACGTCGTTGTCGCCGCCATTCGACAGCAGGCACGATGACCATGCTATCGACGCGGCGGAAAAGGTCTGGGCGCCGGACGGATCGCGGCGATAGGTCAGGTGGCACGACGGCGCGGCCTGCGGGCCGGTTGCGATCATGTCCTCGATTGCGAGGAAGGCCGGATCGCCCAGCGCGGCGGCACTGGCGACGACGACGGTATCGGTCGGCGTGCCCAGCGAATGGCGGGAGGAATCGACTTCGAATCCTGCCGGTCCGCCTGACAGGGTGCCATGGGCATCGACCGTGTCGCCGACACCTTCGAACATCCAGTCGAAGTCCGCCGTCGCATCATCGGTGCGGCGAAAGGCGCTGCCCTTGCCGAAGGAAACCGCGCTGGTCCCCGTGCCGACCAGCCGTTGGGCCGATCGCCCGCGCCAGCGCCACAGTCCCGACAGTTCGCCGGTGGCCGCCTGTCGCGCTTCGCCCGGTTCCGATTGCCAGGGGATCGTTCCCCCGAAACCCCGACGAATTTCGACGACGTCGCCTTCTTCGGCAAAGACCGAGGTCACGGCATAGAATGCATTGCCGCCCATGTGCAGGATGTTGCCGCCGCGCCGAGTATGTCCGGCCAGGGCGTCGAGGACCTGTTCGCTGACATATTCGGGGTGGCTGCCGGTCATGACGCAGCGGTATCCGGCCAGCGCGTCGGCGCCGCGTTCGTGCAGGCAGAAATCTGTGACGATGTCGACCGGTTGGCCGATCTGGCGCAACCAGTCGAGGATCAGGATATCGCCGCTCAACTGGTGCGGTCCCTGCAGCAGGGGGTGCACGTAGTCGGCCCGCATGTTGACCAGCGGACGGCGGAGGCCTGCATGGGCGACACCGGTGTTGTCACCGTGCCGGTCATAGGGGCTGAGGAGCCTTTGCCCTTCGGCCCAGCGTTCGAGCGGTCCGACGATCTCGTCCAGCGGCGCACCGGCAATGGCCTCGATGTCGGGGCTGCCCCACCAGTGCCTTTCGTTGGCGTAGGCTAGGTAGCTGAATAGCGGCACAAGGAACGCGACAGGCGCGCGTGGCTCGGGCGAAGTGACGAAGAAGGGCAGGCAGTCGGAGCCTTCCTCCCCCTCAACCACAAAGCCATAGGTACCGGGCGGCAGGTCCGCCGGAACCTCGAACGAAAACGTTTCGGGCCAATCGGCGTCGACCAGGTCGTCGTCGTGAAAGGCGATGGCGTCGTATTCCTCGGGCGCCTCGGCCCATCCGGTCGAATTGCCGCGCCAGTCGGGGCCTGTCATGCCCTTTTGCGGGCGATTGAGCAGTGTGCCGTGGCGGCCATCCGGTCCGGCGTCGTGGACGATGCGCGATGCCGGGGCGCGGCCCAGTTCCCAACGGGCGACCGGCCTGTCGCCATCGTCGATGCGGGGACGCGCGATCTTGCCGTCGTAATGGCCAATGCGTGCGTCACCTGCCGCGATGGCGGCAAGGCAGAACGGTCCGGCCTCTTGAAGCGGGACCGCGCTTACCGCCGGGAAGCTGCATTCGCGGCTGATGTAGCCATCGTCGGTCTGTGCTGACAGATGAAGGCTTTCGTTCGCGAACCGCATCTCGCAATGGGTCCAACGGAGCGAGGGGAGGGGTGTCGCGCTGCGCACCCGCTGTCCGCGCCATTCTGCTTCCAAATGGCCCTCGGCATCGAGGAACAGGCCGTGCCCCTCACCCCACGAGATGATGCCTTGCCGATCCCCGCGCGCCGGCCTTGTCGGCCAGACCGAAAGCGAAATGCGAGGGGCCTGAGGGGGCGGTACGCCCGCATCGACGGTCATGCAGCTACCCACGGCGACGGACGGCATTCCGGGTGTGAAGCTTCCCTCTATCTCGCTCGGTACCGTAGAGCGGCGGGCCGGGTCGGCTGTCAGTTCGACAAGCCTGACCCGAACCGCGCCCGGGGCATGAAGGTGCGCACCGATCCGGCCGCCGGGGGCGACGTGCAGGCTACTGGTATATCCTGTGATGCGCGCTTCGTTCATGATTTCACGTGGTGTCCATAGGGTTCGGCAACGGTCAGAACCGGACGCTGCTTCACGACGAGCTTGCCATCCTCGACGTCGAAATATTCGGTCGAGACGTCTTCGTCGGCGTCGCGGTTTTCTTCGCGGTCGAGGTCGTAGCAGTCACCGGCGGGGCCGGTTGAACGGGCCAGGATCGGTTCGATCAGTGCAAGGTCTTCGCTCGTCAGGTCGAAATCGAACACCGACAGATTGGCCGCAAGGTGGCGGGAATGGCGCGATCCCATGATCACGGCGGCAACGCCGGGCTGGTCTAGGACGAAGCGGCTGGCAACCGCGGCGATCCCGACGCCGTGACGCCTGGCGATCGTCGACAGCGCCGAAAGCAGTTCTTGGTACAGTGCCCAGCCGCCGAAATCGACGATGATGCGATAGTATTTGTCGAGCGAGACATTCTCGAACGCGGGCTTGCCCGGATCCGCGATGCCCAGCCATTTCTCGCTCAGCAGGCCGCCTGCGATCGTGCCGTAACACATCAGCCCGATGTCGTTGGCCTGGCAGTAGTCGGCCATCCCGTTCATAGCGCGCCGGTCGGTCAGCGAATACTGCACCTGGTTCGAAACGATATCGACGCCTGCATCGACCAGCTTGGCCAGTTCGACGACGTTGTAGTTCGTCGCGCCGATGTGGTGGATCTTGCCGTCCTTCTGAAGCTCCTGCAGCCAGAGCGCGGTTTCGACGCCGCCGGGGATGTCATAGTTCCACCAGTGCAGCTGGACGAGATCGAGACGCTCGACGTTCAGCCGCTTGAGCGAACGGTCGATGATATCGACGACGTTCTGCCGCCCGTGGGCGCGAAGTTCGTCCTCCTGCAGGAAAGCCGGCACGTACTTGGTATGCACCGCCACCGCATCGGCGGCAGATGCGCCGCGCTCTTCGCGAAGGCGGGCGATGAAGCGGCCGATCCTTTCCTCGACGCCGTAATAGATGTCGCCGCAGTCATAAGCGGTAATCCCGGCATCGAGATGTTCGACCATGTGCGTGTACATGGCTTCGTTGTCATCGACCGAGGGGCTGTGATCGTCGGCGATCTGCCAGTTGCCCTTGATGATGCGCGGAGTGGAGAAATCCGCCCTCAGGTCTATGCGTGGTACGGTCATTGTCACGAGGTTCCTTGTTTACTGTTCGCCGGTCGGAAGGGCGGAGTTCTCGGCATGGCTTTGCATGCGCCGGTCGAGGCGGCGGATGCGGAAACGCCCTCCGCAATGCGGATCGGGACAGGCGATCACCGCGTCGCTCAGCATCCAGTCGTTGGGGTGCAGTTCGCGCTGTTTGGCCGGCAGGATCGGAAGGATCGCAGCCAGCGAATACATCGGGAAACGCACGCCGGGGCCCATCGTGATCAGGTCGTCGTCAGTCACCGTGAACCAGTCACCGACATGATGCCGACAAATCATCGGCACCCCTTCGGCCTGCTCTACCTCGACCCTCAGGTCGTAAAGCGGGTAACCGTCTTGCGGCTCGTTCTGCTCCAAGTCTGCATCCTTTTCGGTGGCGACAGGATTTTCGGTTGAAGGCAGACGCTATGGGAGGGCGTGATATAATTCTCACGCTCCATCGCCAATTTTATAAGATTGTTGCTAATCTTTCATAATTGCCGATAATTCACGTGAACAATGGCGTACGACATGAGGGTGACCCACATGCAATGCACGCATCACCAGGGATTCGACTGGTATCGCGGCCTTCCCGCAGGCTTCGAGCAGAAGACCTCGTTTACCGACGACAGACGCCGTTCGGTAAGCTGGTTCCTGCACCGCCTGCCCGAACGGACGGAGACGATGTCCGACCACTCGGATGACCCTGTCATAAGCCTCGAGATCGATGCCGATGGCACCATTGAGCGGGAGATCGACGGCAAGTGGCAGCACGCAAAGCTGCGCGACGACACCCTGACCCTTACGCCCGCCGGGGCGCCCTGCAACTGGCACTGGATGGGCAAGCCGCTCGATATCGTCGATGTCTACCTGCCCAAGGAACTGCTGCAATCGACCTGGTACGAAATGCATCGTGCGCGCGGGAGTGAAATCAATCTCAGCCCGCTGCTCCAACTGAAGGACACGGGTCTCAGTTTCCTGCTCCGCTCGCTCGTCGCTTCGGGAAACAGCGCGCACACCCACTCCGCGCTTCTGCGCGAAACGCTTACCAATCACATCATCGTCTATGTCCTTGGCCTGTCCGGCGCGATCCTGCGCGCCGACCCGGTCCCGACCAGCCAGTTGTCGCTACCGCAGACGCGGCGGGTCCAGGAATTCGTCGAAGCCAGGATGGACCGGAACATCAGCCTGGACGATCTTGCCGAGATCGCGGGGGTGAGCAAATCGCACTTCCTGCGTCTCTTTCGAAATCGCACCGGTCAGACCCCCTATGCCTACCTGACCGAGAGGCGGCTGCAGCATGCTGCCGACCTGCTTGCGCAAAGCGGCTTGCCGATCGGAGAGATCTCCGCGCGATGCGGTTTCAACAGCCAGGCTCATTTTGCCCAGGTCTTCCGCGCCCGCCACGGAATTACGCCGCGAGAGTACCGCAAGCTCATGCTCAACTGAGCAGGCGGGCGCGCCCCACCGGAAATTCAGCCACAGGAAATTCAGATAGACGCCATGACGACGAATAACCCCGAAGTTCGCGAAATCCCGCGGGGCCTGACGCTCCTGGGAATGTTTCTCGTCGTCGTCGGCATGCAGGTGTTCATCATCCAGCCCGGCCTTATCGCGATCATCGCAGGGCGGCTGAACCTGACGGAGGACTGGGCCGGATACATCGCATCGGGTGAGATGGCGGGAATCGCTGCGGCTACGATCCTTCTGGCATTCGTCGGGACGCGCTGGTCTTGGCCGAAAACGGCCGTGGCAGGCGCGGCGCTGGCCCTGGCCGGAAACCTCGCCTCCGTGTTCATCACTGATCCGGCGCTGTTCCTGGCGTCCAGAACCGTCGCCGGCTTCGGTTGCGGTTTCCTGATCTCCATCGGCTATTCGGTCGTGGGCCTGTCGAGCAATGCCGATCGCGATTTCGGGCGATTGATCAGCCTCGTCCTTGTCTATGGCGCGGCAGGCGTCTTCGTCCTGCCGACCGCCGATGCCCTGATCGGTCTTGGCGGGATCATGGCCGTGCTGGCGGCGCTCAATCTCGTCGCAATCCCGATGGCCATGCGCCTGCCCACGTCCGGACACTCGGCAGTGACGGCCCATGGCGAGCTTGCCGCAGAAGCGCCGATGGAAAGTGCCCGCATGCGGCCGGTGCCCGTGCTGATCGCCGGGGGGCTGTTCTTCCTTGGTCAGGGCTTTGTCTGGGCATTCCTCAGCCTCATCGGACTATCCTTCGGTATCGCGGAACAGGCGGTGGCCAACGGGCTGATGGTGGCCCAACTGGCCGGTATCGGGGGCGCGTTCTGCCTGGCGTGGCTGGGCGGGCGATATTCGCAGTCCACGTTCCTGATCGTGGGTTCGCTTGCCTCGTTCCTCCCGCTGCTCGCCCTGCTGGGCGGCGCTTCGGCGGTCGGCTACGGGGCGGGGGTCACGGTCTTCAACTTTGCCGCGAACCTGCTCACGCCGTTGCTGATGGCGATGGCCGCAGTTGCCGATACCAGCGGCAAGACGGTACAGCGGGCTGCCGCCGTGCAAATGATCGGCCTGGCCGCCGGCCCCGCGCTGGCGGCGCCGCTTGCTGCCAGTTTTGGATTTCCGACAGTGCTGGTCGTCGCGTCCGCGCTATTCGCCTCGACCGCGATTGCCGGGATCTATGCCCTGCGCAGTCGCCAGCATCACGCGGCGAAAACGGAAGGGCTGGCCGCGTGATCGGTCCGCGAAATGCAATGGACAGACGCGCTTCGGCATTAGGCTGAGCAAACCGCCCTGAGGACACATCCGTAATTCCATCCTCAAATCGCGCGTTTTGCGAAATACCTGTCCCAATTAATTTCCGAATCGGAATAAATGGGAAAAATCTCTCCTACCCCTCGTCCGCTATCGTCGCGGTGGAGGAGAGGTGATGTCAAACCGTGCCAAGCTAAGCCTGTACGTGCCGGAGCCGAATGCGCGCCCCGGTGAGCGACCTGGCTTCGAACATTTCGAGATTCCGGCTGCCGGAGCAGTCCGCTGCCCCGATATCGGCGCGCCGGAGCGCGAGTTGCGTGATCTCCCCTATACCCTGATCCGGGTACTCGACGATCAGGACGCTGCCGTTGGGCCCTGGGACCCGAAGTTGTCGACCGACACGATGATCGCGGGTCTGCGCGCCATGATGTTGACGCGCACGTTCGATGATCGCCTGTTCCGCGCACACCGTCAGGGCAAGACCAGCTTCTACATGAAGTCCACCGGGGAAGAGGCGATCGGCGCTGCCCAGTCTCTGGCGCTTGACGAGGGGGACATGAGCTTTCCCACTTATCGCGTTCTCAGCTGGCTCATGGCGCGGGGCTATCCGCTGAAAGACCTGGTGAACCAGATTTTCAACAACGCCGAAGACCCGCTTCAGGGGCGGCAGCTGCCGATCCTCTATTCCGCGCGCGACTACGGGTTCTACTCGCTGTCCGGCAACGTGGGCAGCCGGTTCGGCCACGCGGTGGGTTGGGCCATGGCGTCGGCCTATTCCGAAGACGACAAGATCGCGCTGGCGTATATCGGCGAGGGGACCACGGCCGAGGGCGACTTTCACGAGGCCCTGACTTTCGCCTCGGTCTATCATGCGCCGGTCATCCTGTGCGTCACGAACAACCAGTACGCGATTTCTTCCCATGCCGGGATTGCAGGGGCTGACGAGACGACTTTCGCGGCCAAGGCGATCGGTTACGGCATTCCCGGCCTGCGCGTCGACGGTAACGATTTCCTCGCTGTCTGGGCAGCGACCGAATGGGCGGCCGAACGGGCCCGCAGCAACCGCGGCGCGACGCTGATCGAGTTTTTCACTTATCGCGCCGAGGGGCATTCGACTTCGGACGACCCGACCAAGTATCGCCCCGCCGACGAGCCGTCCGCCTGGCCACTGGGCGATCCGCTCGACCGTCTGAAGCGTCACCTGATCGCGATCGGCGCATGGGACGAGGAACGACACGCTGCGCTGGCGGCAGAGCTCGATACCGCGGTGCGCGCCGCCGTGAAGGAGGCTGAGAAGATCGGCACCCTGGGCAAATCGAAACCCCCGGTCGAACAGATGTTCGAAGGCGTGTTCGAGGAACCCGATTGGCGCCTGATTGAACAGCGCCGCGAAGTGGAGGGTTTGTAATGCCCTCAATGAACATGATCCAGGCGCTTAATTCCGCGCTCGACGTCATGCTGGAGCGTGACCCCAAGGTGCTGATCTTCGGCGAGGATGTCGGCTATTTCGGCGGCGTCTTCCGGGTGACCGACAAGTTGCAGGAAAAGCATGGCCTGAAGCGTTGTTTCGACGCGCCGATTTCGGAAGGCGGCATTATCGCGACCGCCATCGGCATGGGTGCCTATGGCCTGAGGCCGGTGCCCGAAATCCAGTTTGCCGACTACATCCTGCCCGCGTTCGACCAGCTCGTGTCCGAGGCGGCGCGACTGCGTTACCGCTCTGGCGGCGAATTCTGGGCCCCGATCACCGTGCGTTCGCCCTATGGCGGCGGCATCTTCGGCGGACAGACCCATAGCCAGAGCCCGGAGGCGATCTTTGCGCATATCACGGGATTGAAGACGGTGATCCCGTCCAACCCCTACGATGCCAAGGGGCTGCTGATCTCTTCGATAGAATGCAACGACCCGGTCATCTTCCTTGAACCCAAGCGGCTTTACAACGGGCCGTTCGACGGGCGTCACGATCAGCAGGTGAAGCCCTGGGCCGGACATCCCGATGCCGAAGTGCCCGAGGGGCACTATACCGTGCCGCTGGGCAAGGCCGCCGTCGTCCGCGAAGGCGAGGCGGTGACCGTGCTGGCATACGGCACGATGGTTCACGTCGCGCTGGCGGGAATAGAGGACAGCGGCGTCGATGCCGAATTGATCGACCTGCGCTCCATCGTGCCGCTCGACATCGATACGATCGTCGAATCGGTGAAGAAGACCGGGCGCTGCGTGATCCTTCACGAAGCGTCCCGATACGGCGGTTTCGGCGGCGAGCTTACGGCCCTGGTGCAGGAACGCTGCTTCCATTGGCTGGAAGCGCCGGTGGAACGCGTGGCCGGCTGGGACACGCCGTACCCCCACGCATTCGAATGGGACTATTTCCCCGGACCAAAGCGCCTTGCGACCGCGCTTCACAAAGTCATGCAGGATTGATCGGCCATGGGCACCTTTAGCTTCAAGCTTCCCGACATCGGAGAAGGCATCGCAGAGGCGGAGATCGTCTCCTGGCACGTCGCGGTGGGCGACATGGTCGAGGAAGACGCGCCGCTGGCCGACCTGATGACCGACAAGGCGACGGTCGAGATGACTTCGCCGGTGACGGGCCGGATCACCCGGCTTTCGGGCGAGGTGGGTGAAATGCTCGCGATCGGCTCCATCCTCGCAGAACTGGAAGTCGAAGGCGACGTCGACGCCCAGCCGGAGCCAGAGCCTGCGCCCGAAGCACCTGCCGCACCGGCAGAGGTTAAGGAGCCCGACCCGGTTCCCGAACCCGTCGAAGCCAAGCCCGAGCCCGAGCCCAAGCCCGAGCCGGAACCTGCACCCGATCCGGCCCCGGTGGCCGAGCGTCAGCGCGTTCTTGCATCGCCTGCTGTCCGCAAGCGGGCCAAGGACCTTGGCATCGATCTCGCCGACGTGAAACCCGCCGAGGACGGGCGCGTCCGTCATGGCGATCTCGACGCGTTTCTGAGCTACAATGCGGGCGGCGGCTATCGTCCCGCCGGCGGCAAGCGAGAGGACGAGCAGGTCCGCGTGATCGGCATGCGCCGTCGCATCGCGGAAAGCATGGCGGCGTCGAAGCGCCATATCCCGCACTTCACTTATGTCGACGAGATCGACGTGACCAAGCTGGAGGAGCTGCGCGCCGACCTTAACGCTACGCGCGGGGCCAAGCCGAAGCTCACCATGCTGCCGTTGCTGATCACCGCGATCTGCAAGACGCTACCCGATTTTCCGATGATCAACGCCCGCTATGACGACGAGGCCGGGATCGTGAATCGTTCGGGCGCGGTCCATCTGGGCATGGCGACGCAGACCGATGCCGGGCTGATGGTGCCAGTGATCCGCAACGCCGAGAGCCGCAATATCTGGCAGCTGGCGAGCGAGATCGTTCGCCTTGCAGAGGCGGCACGCAGCGGCAACGCGACCTCGCAGGAACTGTCAGGCTCGACTCTGACACTCACCTCGCTCGGCCCGATGGGCGGCATTGCCTCGACCCCGGTCATCAACCGGCCCGAAGTGGCGATCATCGCTCCCAACAAGGTGGTGGAGCGGCCCATGTTCCGCGGCGACAAGGTCGTCGCCGCCAAGTTGATGAACCTGTCGATCAGCTGCGATCACCGCGTCGTCGATGGCTGGGATGCGGCAAGCTATGTCCAGGCTATCAAGCGCCTGCTCGAAACGCCTGCGCTGCTGCTGGCCGATTGACTGGAAGGCATGCCCATGTCCGACAAGCCCCGCACGCTCTACGAAAAGATCTGGGACGCGCATGTCGTCCAGCGCCGCGATGACGGCACGTGCCTGATCTACATCGACCGCCATCTCGTTCACGAGGTGACCAGCGCGCAGGCCTTCGAAGGTCTGCGCCTTGCCGGGCGCAAGCTGCGCCGTCCCGACCTGACGCTGGCGGTTCCCGATCACAACCTGCCCACGACAGCGCGGCTGGACGCGGATGGCAAACGCATTCCCATCGCTGACGCGCAATCGGCAACGCAGCTCGCCGCTCTGGAAGCGAACGCGCCTGCCTTCGGCGTGCGCTATATCGATGCCGTTGCGGCGGAACAGGGCATCGTCCACGTCGTGGGGCCGGAGCAGGGTTTCTCGCTGCCCGGTGCCACTATCGTCTGCGGCGACAGCCATACTTCCGCGCATGGCGGGCTGGGCGCGCTGGCGTTCGGCATCGGCACCAGCGAGGTCGAACATGTCATGGCGACACAGACGCTGTTGCTCGCCCCGTCGAAGACGATGGAAGTGCGCGTCGACGGTGTGCTTGGCCTGGGCGTGACGCCCAAGGACGTGATCCTGCACGTGATCGGCGTGATCGGCGCGGCAGGCGGCAACGGCCATGTCATCGAATATACGGGCAACGTCTTTCGCGAGATGTCGATCGAGGGGCGGCTGACGGTTGCCAACATGTCGATCGAGGCCGGTGCCCGCGCCGGTCTGATCGCGCCGGACGAGACGACGTTCGCCTATCTGCGCGGACGGCCGATGGCGCCCACGGGCGACAAGTGGGACAAGGCGCTGGCCTGGTGGAAGACGCTGCCCACCGATCCGGGCGCGCAATACGACAAGGTCGTCGTAATCGACGCGGCCGATATCGCACCGTGCCTGACATGGGGGACCAGCCCCGAGGACGTGGTGCCGATCACCGGCGTCGTGCCCGACCCGGCCAGCTTTGCCGATCCGTCGAAGCGGGCGGCGGCGCAGAAGTCGCTCGAATACATGGACCTGGCCCCCGGTACGCCGATGCAGGAAATCCCGGTCGAGAATATCTTCATCGGCAGTTGCACCAACAGCCGGATCGAGGATTTGCGCGCCGCTGCAGCGGTGGTGAAGGGCCGCAGGATCGCCGCCAACGTGCGGCAGGCGCTGATCGTGCCCGGCTCCGGCCTCGTCAAGCGTCAGGCCGAGGCAGAGGGGCTGGACCGCTTGTTCATCGATGCCGGGTTCGAATGGCGCGAGCCGGGATGTTCGATGTGCCTTGCCATGAACCCCGACAAGGTGCCGCCGGGCGAACGCTGCGCCTCTACATCGAACCGCAATTTCGTCGGACGGCAGGGACCGGGGTCACGGACTCATCTCGTCAGCCCGGCCATGGCCGCGGCGGCGGCGGTTACCGGCCATCTCGCCGATGTCCGCGACCTTGCTCCCCTGGGAGAGAACGCATGAAGCCGATCCAGGTCGTCGAGGGGCGGGCCATCCCGCTCGGCCTCAAGAACGTCGATACCGACGTGATCATTTCCGCGCAGTATCTCAAGACCATTACCCGCAAGGGGCTGGGCCAGGGGGCGTTCGAGACGATCCGTGCGCAGCCCGGCAACATCTTCGACGATCCTGCATTCGCCAGGGCCAACATCCTGATCGCGGGCGACAACTTCGGTTGCGGATCCAGCCGGGAACACGCGGCCTGGGCGCTCACCGACATGGGCATCGTCGCGGTCATCGCGCCGAGTTTTTCGGACATCTTTTCGGGCAATGCCTTCAAGAACGGAATTCTCACCGTCGTGCTGTCGCAGGAGGTGGTGGACCGGCTGCTCGAAGTCGCGAAGACCGACCCGATCAGGATCGACCTCGAAGCGCAGACGGTGACGACGCCGTTTCAGGATCGCTTCGAATTCGAGATCGACCCATTCCGCAAGCATTGCCTGATCGGCGGTCTCGACGAGATCGGCATGACGCTGTCCGAAGACGCCGCGATTGCCGAATTCGAGACGGCAATGGCCTGCGACCGGCCCTGGCTGTGAACATAGACATGAATGAAAAGGACCAAGAGATGTTGATTGCACTGCTGCCCGGCGACGGGATCGGTCCCGAAGTCATTGCCGAGGCGGTCCGCGTTCTCGAAAAGGTGACGGGCGACCGGCTGAGTTTCGAAACCGGCGCGGTCGGCGGTGCGGCGTACAAGGCATCGGGACATCCGCTGCCGCCCGAAACGCTCGACATCGCACGGCGTGCGGACGCGATCCTGTTCGGCGCGGTTGGCGATCCCGATTGCGACCGGCTGGAGCGTCACTTGCGGCCCGAACAGGCGATCCTGGGCCTTCGCAAGGAACTGGGCTTTTTCGCCAACCTGCGGCCCGCGACGCTGTTCAAGGAACTGGCCGATGCCTCCGCGTTGCGGCCCGAAGTGGCGCAGGCGATCGACATGGTGATCGTGCGCGAACTGGGCGGGGACGTCTATTTCGGCGAAAAGGGTATGCGCAAGACCGCGTCGGGCCGCCGCGAGGGCTATGACATCATGTCCTATGACGAGGACGAGGTCGCCCGCATTGCCCGCGCCGGTTTCGAAACCGCGCGCGCCCGGCGCAAAAAGCTGTGCAGCGTCGACAAGGCCAACGTGCTCGAAACCTCGCAGCTGTGGCGCGATGTCGTCATCGAAATCTCGGCCGAGTATCCCGATATCGAGCTTAGCCACATGTACGTCGACAATGCCGCGATGCAGCTGGTGCGCAACCCCGGTCAGTTCGACGTGATCGTTACCGGCAACCTGTTCGGCGACATTCTGTCTGACCTTGCCTCGATGTGTGCAGGTTCGATCGGCATGCTACCGTCCGCCTCGCTCGATGCGACGCAGAAGGGACTTTACGAACCCATCCACGGATCGGCCCCCGATATCGCCGGGCAGGGCAAGGCCAACCCGCTCGCCACGATCCTGTCGGCGGCCATGATGCTGCGCTACTCGCTGTCGATGGGCGAGGAGGCGGACCGCATCGAGGCGGCAGTGGCAAAGGCGCTGGAAGGCGGGGCCCGCACGCCGGACCTGGGCGGTGCATTCACGACAAGCCAGATGGGCGATGCCGTCCTGGCGGCGCTTTGATGGGCGCGACCGACAGCCTCGACAGTGCAGGACGCGATGGAGAACCGAACGCGATGATCGACCCCCGCTATTTCCGCGAAGTCCTCTCGGCCTATCCGACCGGGGTCTGCGTGATCTGTGCGCAAGGCGAGGACGGACGCAGGCACGCGATGGTCGTCGGCTCGTTCTCGTCCATCTCGCTCGATCCGCCGCTGGTGGGGTTCTACCCGGCGAAGACTTCGTCAAGCTGGCAGGAAATTGCCAAGGTCGGTCGGTTCTGCGTCAGCGTGCTGGGCGATCACCAGCTCGAATATTGCAAGCGTTTTGCCGCCAGCGCACCAGACAAGTTCGCCGGGTTGAGCCACAGGTCGAGCCCGGCCGAACAGCCGGTTCTCGATGACGTGCTGGCCTGGATCGACTGCGTCATCGAATTCACCCACGAGGTCGGCGATCACCTGCTCGTGGTCGGGCGCGTGGAGCAGCTCAAGAAAGAGAGCGATGGCCTGCCGCTCCTCTTCTTTGGCGGCGGGTATCACAAGATAGAGGGCCTCACGGAGTAGAGCCCGGAGCGGAACAAGAAGGTTGCGCTCGGCCTATATTTAATACATGTATTATTTGAGGGTTCCGGAGTGGTCATAGCCAACCGCCCGGCAAAGGAAAGAAACTGCCGACCGATACGGTTCGTGGCAGGACGACAGGAGGAGAGGAAAACCCGGGAGCACCCGATCGATTGCAACCGGTCGAGCGTGCGCAACATGTTCGGTGGCCACGATGCGGTTACGCGGGAATGGCAACGAATCCTGAAATAGCGACTGGCGAAAAAGGTTCTTCGGAATGGCCGAATATCCGCCGCAGGTGCGTTGACAAATTAATACCCGTATAATATCGCTCCCGGCGATAAGTATGGGAAACTTCTGCGCCGACAGGTCAGTCCAAAGTCGGATCAGGTAATTGTTTTCTCTGACAAAAAATCAATCTCATTGGGATGAGGGCATTGAAATGAAGGTAAGACTTTCACTGTTGTGCGGGGCTGCGGCCCTTACCGTTCTGGCGCAGCCCGTCGCGGCACAGACCGCCGATGAACCGCAGGCCGATACCACGGCCAGCGAGCCGGCCCCTTCGATGATGGGCGACATCATCGTCACTGCCCAAAGGCGCGAGCAGCGTCTTCAGGACGTGCCGATCACCATCAGCGCGATCGGTGGATCGACCCTTGAGAATACCGGCGTTTCCGGCACGTCTCAGCTGCAGTCCGTTGTGCCGAACCTGGTCGTCAACAGGTCGGTCGGCACGGCCAGCCCGTTCCTGCGCGGGATCGGAACGGCGTCTGCCGACATCGCCGCCGAAAGCTCGGTCGCGATCTATGTCGACGGTGTCTACCAGCCGTCCATCTACGCCAACGTCTTCGAGTTCAACGGTGTCGAGCGTATCGAAGTGCTGAAGGGGCCGCAGGGCACCTTGTTTGGCCGCAATGCGACAGGTGGCGTGGTGCAGGTCGTCACGAAGGCGCCCAGCTTCAATCCCGAAATGAACTTTGCCGTCAGCTATGGCAATTACGAAACGGTGGGTGCGAACGCCTATGTTTCGGGCGGCCTGAGCGACAGCGTGGCGGCAAACCTGGCCGTTCAGTACCAGAACCAGAACGATGGCTGGGGCAAGAACATCACGCTGGGAACGGACGATTACTACGCACGCGATTTCAATGCGCGCGGCAAGATCCTGCTTACGCCCGGTGTCGACACCGAAATAACGCTCGCGGGCAACTATTCGGATTTCAAGCATCACAACATCGCGGCGCAGAATCCTCCGGGCGCAGGCGTGGGCGACTTTATCGGCGAATACCGCTTCGCGGGGAACGTCGATGCGTTTTCCAATGGTGAGAGCTATGGCGGATCACTTACCGCAACGCATGATTTCGGCTCTTTCCAGATAAGGAATATCGCGGCCTATCAGAAATTCGATGGAACCCAGGCGATCGATCAGGATGCTTCGCCAGCGCCGATCGTCAAAGGTGACTTCGTCATCAACACCCGCATGATTTCGGAAGAATTTCACGTCCTGGCCCCCTCCGATGCCGATTTCCAGTGGCTGGCGGGTGTCTACTATTACAACTACAATGCCTCGACCAATCCTGTGCAGATCACCGGGTTTGCTTTCGACCCGAATTTCCCTTTGGGAGATCCCACCCTCTTCAACCCCAATGCAGGTGTTGATGTTCGCGGGTTGAGCAAGGTGCGATCGATCTCCGCATTTGCCCAGGCGACATATCCGGTGACCGACCAGCTCAGCGTGACCGGCGGTATCCGGTACACCCGGGACAAGGTGATCTATACCGGGTCACTGGCTGTGGCGAACACGTCGATATTCATCGATCCGGAGCAGACCAAGTCCACAGTATTCGAGAAGCCGACATGGCGGCTTTCGCTGGACTATCAGTTCAATCCCGAAGTCCTGGGGTATGTTTCCTACAACCGGGGCACGAAATCGGGAGGTTTCGCCCTCGGCACTTCGCCGAGCTTCAATGACGGTTATGAGCCGGAACGGCTGGATGCTTATGAAGCCGGTCTGAAAACCCAGATCTTGGGTGGTTCCGTCACGTTCAACACGGCGGCTTTCTACTATGCGTTCGAGAACATCCAGTTCCAGCGCGTCGTTGCCGGTGTCGTCGAGACGGTGAACGGGCCGTCGGCGAAGCTCTACGGTCTGGAAGCGGAACTTAGTGGCAGGGTCACGCCCGAACTGACGCTGCGCGCCAATGGCGGCTATCTGCACACGCGGATCGGCGACTTCCCCGGTGCCCCGAACACGAACCGCTTGCCCAGCGGCTTCAACGACCGCGGCGATCCGACGTACAACGCGAAAGGCAATCGCCTGCCCAATGCTCCGAAATTCTCGGGCAACATCGGTTTTGAATATCGCCAGCCGGTCGGTGCCGGTGCGGTCCGGCTGAGCAGCAATCTGCTCTATGCCGGGAAGGCCTACAACGAACTGGACAACCGCCTTTTCGTGAAGGAGCACGAGGTGCTGTCCGCGTCGCTCGGCTGGGAAGGCGACGATGGCCTGCGGGTATCGGTCTGGGGCAATAACCTCACCGACTCCTACTACTACGTGTTCCAGGCCGGTGTGTCCGGAGGAACGGACATCGCACAGCCTGCCGCACCCCGTACTTACGGCGTGACGCTGGGATACGATTTCTAAAGATGGATCGGCGTCGGCGGGGAGAGATTCTTCGCCGGCGCCATACCTTTTTTGCGGATAGCCTGCGTTGGCACGGGCTTCTTGCCGCATGGCAGAGATGCCCGGTTCGTCTGGCCGCGACGATACCAGTTTCCAGCACAGATGCTGCGCCGAATGGCCCGTTATTTTGCGAACGTTCTGACCAGTGATGTCGTGCCGCTGCGGTTGCTCCAGCCTCTCGTCCGCTTTTTGCAACCGCTGGTCCATAACGATTGCCTGCGTTTAATTTTCATGTAAGTTAATTAACCAAGAGACAAGCCGGGTCGATCGGATACCGCGTAAACCGACGGATTCGACTGGATGAAATGGCGTGGGGTTTCCTCACCCTCTGGACATTCGGGCCGCCGGCATAATTGGGAAGGAAATTGAAATGGCTACGTTCCTGCCGGATGAATCGTTCGAAAGCTATTCCGAGCGTCTGTCCCAGTTCTTCAAGATGAAGCGCGAGGACGGCATCATCGAAGTGCGGGTGCATACGAACGGTGCAGAGGCGCTGTTCGGTCTCGAAATGCATCGTGCCTTCGCCCAGATGTTCCGCGCCGTCGGCGCAGACCGCGAGAACGAGGTCATGATCCTGACCGGAACCGGCGACCACTGGGTCAAGTCGGTCGACCCCGACACCAGCGTTGGCAAGGAGATCGACGGCAAAGCCCCGCCGCCGTTCACCGATATCATCTACGACACGTTCCACATCGACGGGACCAAGATCGTCGAGGAGATGATCTGGAGCGTGAACATTCCGGTCATCGCCGCGATGAACGGGCCGGGCTTTCACGCCGAATGTCCCCTGCTGGCCGACATCACGCTGTGCACGCCCGATACCACCTTCGTTGAGCCGCACTTCACCCTGGGCCTCGTTCCCGGGGACGGCAATTTCCTGATCCTGCAGGAACTCATGGGCATGAAACGTGCGAACAAGGCGATGTACCTGGGGCAGCCGGTCACCGCGGACCAGGCGCTGGACTGGGGCCTGGTGACCGACATCGTGCCGCGCGACGATCTGATGAAGCAGGCATGGGCCATGGCCAGGCATCTGATGGCGCGCCCCCGCGAGGTTCGCGGCTTTACGACCAACGTTGCGCGGCAGCGCTGGAAGAGCCTGTTCACCCGCGAATTCGCGCTGCACCTGTCGCATGAAGTGACCGCGGCGCTGATCCGACCGGTCCATATCGACGGACAGCCCGATGTCGTGTCGGGCAAGACGGGCTATTTCGAAATGAAGTGATTGCGCCCGATTGCCTGCACTCAACAGGCAATCGGGTCGAGATCGCCTTTAGGGCCGAAGAGTTGCGCCCAATATTAACATTAGTGACAATAAACTGTGCAAGCCGAAGCGTTTCGGCAAACTGCATGAATCCATCTTGGGAGACGGAACGATGAAAGTACTGGTCACAGCTGCATACGGTCATCAGGGCAAGATCCTGATCCCCAAACTTGCCGCCGCCGGCTTCGATGTCCGCGGTGCGCGCGGCACGCCGGGGCGCGATGAAGAAGTGCTGGCGCTGGGCGCCAAGGAAGTCTTCGTCGGCGATCTCAGCGATCCCAAGGTCTATGCCGAGGCGCTCGACGGCTGCGATTCGGTCTACCATATCGGCCCGGGCGCCCACCCGCGCGAACAGGCGATGGGCTACGCCATGGCAGAAGCCGCCAAGAAGGTCGGCACGAAGCACGTCGTGCTCCTGTCGCTGCTGCAGCCTTTCATCGACATCATCCAGCACCGCTACAAGCTGGATCACGAACTGGCGCTGGTTCAGGCAGGCCTCAATTTCACGGCCCTGCGGCCCTGCGATTACATGATGCCCGAAGTCTACGTGGCCCCGGCGGTCGAGGCGGGTATCCTGCCGACCTTCCACGAAGACCTCACTCGCAAGCACAGCTATCTCTCGCTCGAAGACCTGACCGATGTTGCGCTCAAGGTGCTGGTCGAAGGCTCGGCGCACTATTTTGCCACATACGAGCTGGCCGGCCCCGACAAGATCGACTCTCTCGCGATGGCCCACATCCTGTCCCGTGTGATTGGCCGCGAAGTCACGGCGGTCGCGAAGACGCCCCAGGACCTGATCGACGCGCTGTGGGCGACGCGCGATCCCAATGCCGATTTCTCGCACCAGGAGAAGATCATCCGGTCGATCATGGCATGGTACAAGGATTACGATTTCGTGGGCAATCCGCGCACCCTGGAATGGCTGCTGGGACGCCCCGCGACGACGTTCGAGCAATTCGCGAGCAAGGCCTACGAAGACATCTCCGCCGGTCGGCAGCCCTGAGGACGAGATCATGAAAGCAATCTGCTATACCGACGATCGCTCGCTCGAAGTGCGGGAGGTCCCGACCTTGACCGAGCCTGCCGCGGGGCATGTCCTGGTGGACATGGAGGCGGCCAGCATCATGCACGGGGACAAGTTCTTCCTCACGCATCCCTTGCCCAACGGCACGTGGGCAACCGCCTTGCACGACATCTACGGCACGAATGGCGCAGGCACGATCGCTGCGATCGGGGAGGGGGTTCCGGAACGCTATCTCGGCCGCAAGGTGGCGATCTGCAAGGCGCTGAAGCCAAGTGCGGAAACCACCGGCGTGTGGTGCGAAAGAGCGCAGGTGCGCTACGAAAGCTGCCTCATCCTGCCCGACGACCTGCAGGCGCGGGACTATTCCGGCTCCTTCGCGCATATCATGACCATCCTCTCCTTCCTGGTGCAGGCCAAGGCCGAGGGGCATCGCGGCATCATCGTCACGGCAGGCTCCGGCGCGACCGGACTGATCGCTGCATCGCTGACGCGCCGTCTGGGCGTGCCGGCGATCTTCCTCGTCCGGTCGGAGGCATCGCGCGACGATCTCGTGGGCCGGGGCATCGAGAATGTCCTGCTGACGACCGAAGCCGATTTTCCGCAGAAATTGCAGGATCTGGCCGCGCGCCTTGACGCGACCGCCGTGTTCGACGCCGTTGGTGGAGAACTGATCGGTGACATGATCCCGGCCCTGCCGAATGGCGGTACGATCTATGTCGCAGGCATCATGAACGCATTGGCGCCGACGACCTTTTCGACGATGCATGTCGTGGAGAAAAACCTCACGATAAAGCGCTTCTCCCTCCTGGAGACGGAGACGGTTCTCGATCCCGAAAAGCTCGATGCCGCGACCCGCGAAGTCGAAGCCCTGGTCGACGATCCGCTTCTGCGGACCAAGATCGGTAAGGAATTTCCCCTCGACCAGATCGATGAGGCGATGAAATACAATTCGTCGTCATGGGCACGGGCCGTACTGGTCGTTCGCTGACGATGAACCCTATCCCTCGTTCGGCGATGTGATGTCGTCGGTAGCGGAGACTGGCCGATCGATCATCGGCGCGGGAATGCTGCCGCCGACTTCCCCGCCCGCCTTGGACTGGCCGGGGCATACTCCTGAGTTCAGTTGCGACGACAGCCTTTACACGGGCGTCGTCAGTCTGACACAGAGTTGGTAACCGGTATGGTTTCAGGGGGCCGCGCCGCGGCTTTGTCGATTTGAGGATTGGGGCGTGAGTAGCAAGACCACCAAGGCTGTCGATGACAAGCCGCACCGGGCTCCGGCGCGCGGGTCGGGCCGCCGTCCGGGACGTCCAGCCGCCAGCGAACAGGGTGGGGTCAGCCGGCGCAGCATCCTTCAAGCCGCGCTCAAGATGGCGAAGACGGTTGCCTTGCAGGACCTGTCGATCGTCGCCGTCGCCAAGTCGATGGGCGTTACGCCTGCGCTGATCCATTATTATGTCGGTGGCCGCGACTGGCTCACTTCGGGCGTCATGAACCTGTTCTACAAGAGCATGATCAGGAAGTGGCCGGCCACGACCGACGACTGGGAGCAGGACGTTCGCAACGCGGCCAAGGCCTTTTTCGACCATCTCGTGGCCTATCCGGGCATCTCCGCCTATCTCGTTATGAACCACCAGTTCCGCGTCTTCCAGCTGACCGCGTTCGGGGACCGGGATTATGGTGCCGAAATGCTCGACCGCTTCGTCGGTGCGATCCGTCTGGCGGGGCTTTCGGCGGAACGCACGGGTATTCACTCGCAGCTCATCCACGAATTCGTGATGAGCACCGCGCATCAGGCAACGCACGCGCTGCTACCTGCCGACCACCGCCAGTTCCTTGAAGACAAGCTGGCGAGCCTGGACCCTAGCCGGACGGAGAATATCGTCTTCGGCAAAGTCGCCCCTCTACAGCTCAATGCCGATCGCTTTTTCGAAGAGGGGATGTCCCTCTTCATCCTGGGCATAGAGCGTGATCGCCAGATCGAAGGCGCTGCTGACCCGGCGAAATCCGGCTCGCGGTAACCGAGCGGGTCGGCGACCACAGCGCATCCAGGGCAGCGAGGCGATCCCGCAATGTCGGGCCGCGTTGCTGCACTGCTGATTTGACGACCCCCTAAATTACTCTACATTGCCTTACTAACGGCGATGAGCGGTGGGGTTCTGCACGCTCAATCGTGCAAGGGTGAGGACCAGAAATGGCAAACAAGCTTACGAGCGATCCACGTTCGTCGATCCATCGGCGCGATTTCCTTGGCGGTTCTGCGGCGCTCGGCGCGGCGGCTTTGAGCCCGGTTGCCAAGGCGCAGGGGCAACCCACGGCCGATGCTTCGCCCCACCGCATCGACGTGCACCATCATTTCATGACGCCGCGTTCGGTAGAGGAGACGCGCCCAAAGTTCATGCGCGAGATTTCCGGCATGAACAATTCGCACGTGCTGGAGTGGACGGTTGAAAAGAGCCTTGCCGCGATGGACGAGGCCGGTGTTGCCACGGCCATGTTGTCGTTGAACAGCCCCGGTCCGTGGTCCGAGACGAAGGAGGGCTCGCGCTCGCTGTGCCGGCACTGCAACGAATTTGCCGCGCAGGCACAAGCGGACCATCCCGGCCGTTTCGGGCATTTCGCCAGCCTGCCGCTTCCCGATGTCGATGGTTCGCTTGCCGAAGCGGCCTATGCGCTGGACGTGCTGAAGGCCGACGGCTTCGTCATGCGGACGAGTGACGAGGACAAATGGCTGGGAGAGCCGTCCTACTGGCCACTTTATGAAGAGCTGAACCGGCGCAAGGCGGTCGTCTTCGTCCACCCCGCGACCCCGGCGTGCTGCCAGGAAATGAACATGGTCAGCCCACCTGCGCTGCTCGAATATCCGTTCGATACGGCGCGGGCGATCACGAACTGGATCTATAGCGGGGCAGGGGCGCAGTTTCCCGACATTCGCCTGATATTCACGCACGGCGGCGGCGCCATGCTCATGATCCTCGATCGCCTTGCCGCGGTCGTCCGCGTAAAGCCGGAACTGGCGGAACGCGTTCCGCAAGGCGCGCTGGAAATGCTCAAGTCGTACTTCTTCGATACCGCGCTCGTATATAACGAACCGGCCTTTGCCGCCATGCGCGCGGCGCTGCCGCTGTCACAGATCCTGCTCGGTTCCGACACGCCTTATATACCGATCGCCCCATCCGTGGCGGCGCTGTCGAACCTTGTTCCGGAGCCCACGGCGCTGCGCGCGATCGAGCGGGACAACGCGCTCGCCCTGTTCCCTCGGCTGGCATAGTTCGCCTGCCCTGACGGGCCGCGCACCGAGCTCCGGCTGACACAAATAAAATGGCGCTTTCGAGGGCATCGCTGGGCTGGATATTTAACGCCCGTGTCAATACAACGATGCTCCGATAGAATTCAGGGAGTGAGAGATGTTTGCATGGCAGGCCGACAAGTTCGGCGAACCGCTTGATGTTCTGGAACTGAAGGACATGGAAAAACCGGTTCCGGGGCCGGGCGAGGTCGTGATCAAGGTCAGCGCCGTGGGATTGGGCCTGCCCGATATGATGTCGGTGCAGGGCCGCTATCCCTTCGTCAGCGCATGCCCCGCCATTCCGGGACATTCCTTTTCGGGCACGATTGATTCAACCGGGCCCGACAGCGCGTTTTCTCCGGGCACGCGCGTCATGGCGCGCACGATGTACAAGAACCAGGCGGGCGCGCTGGCCGAATATGCGGTTGCGCGCGAATTCGACACGTTCCCCGTGCCCGACGCGCTCGACGATGCGCAGGCCGCAGGCTTCGTCGTTCCGTACCACACCGCCTATGTCGGTCTCGTCAGCCGGGGCCAGCTTGCGGCCGGTGAAGCGCTGCTGGTCCTTGGCGGGTCCGGGGCCAGCGGATCGGCTGCGATCGAACTGGGCAAGGCGCTGGGCGCGCGCGTGATTGCAACCGCTCGCGGGGATGCCAAGGCTGACTTCTGCCGAAAGCTGGGCGCTGACGAGGTTATCGATCCCACGCAGGTCCACGTCGGCCAGGCGGTCCGCGAACTGACCGACGGTCACGGGGCGGACCTGATCTTCGACCCTGTCGGCGGCGAGCCGAGCGATCAGGCGGTTGAGGGCATTGCTTTCAAGGGCAGGCTCGCGCTCATCGGAATCTCGGCCGGTTTTCCAACCCTGAACCCGCTCGACATGATCGGGCGGACTTATTCCGTGATCGGTGCCGCGCTTCCCAATCGCACGGCGGCAGAGCGGGAGCAGGCGATCAAGGACCTGGATGAACTGGTCACGAGCGGGAAGATCTCGGTGCCGATCGAAGGGCAGTACACCTTTGACGAGACTCCTCAGCTGATCGCTCGGCTGGGCGGCGAAATCATGGGCAGGCACATCATCAAGATCTAATCCGCGCGGCTCGAACCTGGCGTGACGTGGCGAACCAAGGCCGCGTCACGCCTTTGGTTCAGCGCGTTCCCGCAAGCCCTCCGTCGACCGGCAGAACGATGCCCGTAAGATAGGCGCCGGCCCGGCTCGACAGGTAGATGATTGCCCCTGCGATATCGTCCGCCTTGCCCACTCGGCGCATGGGGACCTTGCTTGCAAGAGCATCCGATCCGTCGAGCAGATGTGCCGTCATGTCGGACGGGAAATAGCCCGGTGCGACGGTGTTGACGTTGATATTGTGCGAACGCAGATCGGAGGCGAGCTGGCCGCCCAGGAAATGGATGGCGGCCTTGCTGGCGCCATAGCTGTAAGCGGTGAGATCGTTGACCGCCGTGCCCGCGTAGGACCCGATGTTGATCACGCGCGAGGGATCACCATTACTGCCTGCCGCTTCCAGCTCGGGAAGAAATTCCTGGATCATGCGAAACGGCCCCTGGACATTGACTGCCATCACCCCGGGCCATCCTTTGTCGGGGAAAGTTTCGAACGGTCCGCCCCACGTGCGGCCTGCGTTGTTGACCAGGATGTGCAGCGCCTTTTCACCCTTCTCGCGGAAAAGCGCGCCCAGTGCGGCGATACCCTCCGGGCTCCCGGCGTCACCGGGCAGGGCTTCGCATTGGCCCAGCGCGCTCAATTCCTCGGCCGCCGCGCGAACGTCTTCTTCCTTGCGCGAGGTGATGTAGACCTTCGCCCCGGCCTGCAGCAAACCGGCGGCGATCATCTTGCCCAGACCGCGCGCACCGCCGGTGACCAGCGCGACCTTGCCGGTCAGCGAAAACAGGTCGGCGATATCCAGGGTGTTGGGTTTGTCGGCGGTGTCGGCCATTATGGAACTCTCCGTTGTCTTTATCTTGAAAATGGCAGGCATTCAGAAGGCGGGATAGCGCGCGGGAAATTCGGCGCCGTCCATCAAATCATCCCCCCGATCGCCTGTTGTCCGGCCCGCCGCCGACAAAATCGCGCTCTCGGCCTGGGCAACCCCTGCCGGATCGGAATTTCATCGAACCTGTCGGAAATGGCAAGCCGGCCGAACTTCGGTTGCGTACGTAATGTGGTTGACGATATGCCTTTTAATAGGCATGTCAATAATTACCAGTCGCAAGGCATGGTTTCCGATCGATGGCAGCGGCCACGAATTGCAAAAGCAGGATGCAGGATGACAGAGGCTTTAATCTACGATCACGTCCGCACGCCCCGTGGGCGCGGCCGCGCGGACGGCTCCCTTCACGAAGTGACATCGGTCGAGCTGGCGACGCAGCTCCTGAAGGCGCTTCGCGAACGTAACGAACTCGATACCGCGCTGCTCGACGATGTCATTCTGGGCAGCGCGCAGCCGGTGGGTGAACAGGGCGGCGTGCTGGCGCGCGCGGCGGTTCTCAATGCCGACTATGCGCAGACCGTGGCGGGCCAGCAGGTCAACCGGTTCTGTGCATCGGGCCTCGATTCGGTGAACCTGATCGCGGCGCAAGTGATGGCCGGCATGATCAAGGGCGGCATCGGCGGCGGTGTCGAGGCGATGAGCCGGACGAAGCTGGGCCACGACAGCGGACCGTGGGTCGCCGATCCGGCGATCACGATCGACAATCACTATGCCCCGCAAGGCATCGGCGCGGACCTGATCGCAACGCTTGACGGCTATACCCGCGAGGATGTCGACAACTACGCGATAGAGAGCCAGCGCCGCGCGGCGGAAAGCTGGGAAGAAGGCCGTTTCGACCGTTCCATCGTGCCCGTGCGCGACGTTCTTGGCGACGTCCTGCTCGACCATGACGAGGCCGTTCGACCCGGCACCACGCTGGACCAGCTGGCCAAGCTGAAGCCTGCATTTGAAGGGTTTGGGAAGGCCGGGTTCGAAGCCGTGGTCAAGGACCGCTATCCCGAAGTCGAAAAATTGAACTACGTCCACCACGGCGGCAACAGTTCGGGCATCGTCGACGGGTCCGGCATGGTCCTCGTCGGGTCCGAGGAATTCGGCAAAAGCGCGGGGCTGAAACCGCGCGCCCGGATCCGCAGCTATGCCAGCATCGGGTCCGAACCCACGATCATGCTCACCGCCCCGGCGGCGGTCAGCGAAAAGGCCCTGGCCATCGCGGGGATGAGCAAGGACGATATCGACCTGTTCGAGCTGAACGAGGCGTTTGCCAGCATGATGCTGCGCTACATGCACACGCTCGACATTCCGCACGACAAGATCAACGTGAACGGCGGCGCGATCGCCATGGGCCACCCGATGGGTGCGACCGGCGCGATGATCCTGGGCACCGTCCTCGACGAGCTGGAGCGCCGTGATCTCAGCACCGCTCTCGTCTCGCTCTGCGCGGCGAACGGCCTGGGATCGGCCACGATTATCGAGCGCGTCTAATCGCGCCATCGGAACGAACGGGAAGAACATGCGACATCTGAACATCTCGAAAGACGCCGATGGCGTAGCCACGATCACCCTCGACAATGCCGACGCGCCGATGAACATCATCTCGCTCGATTTCGTCGCGGACATGGAAGAGGCGATCGCCAGCGTGACCGCCGATGCGGACGTGACGGGCGTGATCCTGACCTCGGCCAAGTCGGCCTTCATGGCGGGTGCCGATCTCAAGTACATGGTCAACGCCTATGACGGCATGACCAAACGCGAACATCTCGGCTTTTCGCAGAAAGTGTCGGGCATGCTGCGTTCGATCGAACGGTCGGGCAAGCCGTGGGTCGCGATCATCGACGGGCTGGCGCTGGGCGGCGGGCTGGAATTGGCGCTGGCTTGCCATCGCCGCATCGCGACCGACAATCCGGGCACGGCTGTCGGTCTGCCAGAGGTCAACGTCGGGCTTCTGCCGGGCGCGGGCGGGACCCAGCGTCTGCTGCGCATCGCGGGCGTGAAGGCGGCGCTGGACCTTCTGCTCTCGGGCCGCCAGATCGATGCCGAGGAAGCGCTGTCGCTCGGCATCGTCGACGAGATCGCACCGGCGGGTGATGCCGCGGCCAAGGCAAAGGCATGGCTTGCGACGAACCCCGACCCGGTGAAGCCCTGGGACGTCAAGCGCGCGAAGGCCCCGCAACCGCTGGGCATCCTGGTTCCGTCCGATGCGGCCGACTATTCGATGGCAGCCGCCATGGTGGCGAAGAAGGCGGGCTATAACCAGCCTGCCGCAGCTGCGATCCTGAAGACCGTTTACGAAGGCGCGCAGCTGCCCATCGACAAGGCCCTGTCGGTCGAAAGCAAGTACTTCGCGCAGCTGCTGGGCAGCCCGGTGGCGCGCAACATCATGCGCACCAGCTTCATCAGCCGCAAGGCGGCCGAAAAGGGTGCGCGGCGCCCTGCGGGCGTGCCGAAATCGAAGGTGTCAAAGGTCGGCGTGCTTGGCGCGGGCATGATGGGGGCAGGCATCGCCTACGTCTCGGCCAAGGCGGGCATCGAGGTCGTCCTGATCGACCGCGACGTCCCTGCGGCGGAGAAGGGCCGGCAGTATTCGGCCAAGGTCACGCAGAAGCTGATCGCGAAAGGGGCCATGTCGCAGGACAAGGCCGATGCCATCCTCGGCCGGATCACCGCGACTGATGACTTTGCCCTGCTCGAAGGCTGCGACCTGATTGTCGAGGCCGTTTTCGAAGACCTGGCCATCAAGGCGGAAACCACCGCCAAGGCCGAGGCGGTCATCCCGGAAACCGCGGTGTTCGGCTCCAACACTTCGACCCTGCCGATCAGCGAGCTGGCCAAGGCGTCCAAGCGTCCCGACCAGTTCATCGGTATCCACTTCTTCTCGCCGGTCGACCGGATGAGCCTTGTCGAAGTGATTATGGGGCAGCAGACCTCGGCGGAAACGCTGGCCAAGGCGCTCGACTACGTGGCGCAGCTGCGCAAGACGCCGATCGTCGTCAACGACAGCCGCGGATTCTACACCAGCCGCGTGTTCCAGACGATGATCCACGAAGGCGCGGCCATGCTGGGCGAAGGCGTGCCGCCCGCGGTGATCGAGAATGCGGCGAAGTCCATCGGCATGCCGGTAGGTCCGCTGGTGCTGCTGGACGAGCTGAGTTTCGACCTGCCGCTGATGATCGTCGATCAGGCTATCGAGCAGGAGGGCGACAAGTATCTCGTCCCCGCCGGTGTCCAGACGCTGCGCCGGATGCGCGACGAGATCGGCCGTGGCGGCCGCAAGTCGGGTGGCGGTTTCTACGAATACAACGAGGACGGCACGAAGCAGCTCTGGAAAGGGCTTGCCGAGCATTTCCCCGTGAAAGGCGACTGGAACATCGACGACCTCAAGGCGCGCTTCCTTTACACGCAGGCTGTCGAGACGGTTCGCTGCCTTGAAGAACGCGTGCTCGAAACGCGGGAAGATGCCGACCTTGGATCGGTCTATGGCTGGGGCTTCCCGCTCTGGACCGGCGGGACGATCAGCTACATCGATACGGTAGGTGTTCCCGCCTTCGTGCGCGAAGCCGACCGTTTGGCACAGCTTTACGGCCCGCGTTTCTCGGCTCCGAAAATGCTCCGCGACATGGCAAGCGAGGGTAAGCAGTTCTACCCTGCGGGTGAGGCCGAAGAGGCCGTCGCACAGGATCGTGCCGAGCTGGCCAGCAGCTAGATACCGATCGAGCAAGAATGAAAACAAGACTATCGGGAGAAGAATGATGATCGGTGGCGAAGTACCGAACGGAGATTACCCGCTGATTATCCGTAACCTGCTGCCGACCGTGAACCGGTCGACCGTGGCGGGTGAGATCGTCGACGCCAGCGGGTTGCGCTTCACTTACGCGCAGTTCGAGGAACGGGTCGCGAAACTGGCCGGCGCGCTGGCAGCGTGCGGGGTGGAGCAGGGCGACACCGTTGCGGTGATGGACTGGGATACCCACCGGTATCTCGAATGCTTCTACGCGATTCCGTCGATGGGTGCGGTCCTGATGACCGTCAACATCCGCCTGTCGCGCGAACAGGTCCGTTATACGATCGGCCACGCCGGGGCGACGACGGTTATCGCGTATCCCGAATTCCTGCCGTTGCTTGTCGGCGGTGGGCCGGACCTTGATCTCAAGCGAATCATCGTCGTCGGCGATGCGGGCGATTTTGTGCCGCCGCCGGGGGTGGAAATGTTCGAATTCTACACCATCACCGATGAGGCACCGTCCGAGTTCGACTATCCCGAAGTGGACGAACGGTCGCGGGCCACGATGTTCTACACATCTGGCACGACGGGCAATCCCAAGGGCGTCTATTACTCGCACCGGCAGCTGTTCCTGCACACGATGTCCGTACTCGCCACGTTCGGCACGGCACCGGCGCAAGGGCGGTTCGGCGCGGACGACGTCTACATGCCAATTACGCCCTTGTTTCATGCCCACGCATGGGGATTTCCTTATGCTGCGACATTGCTGGGCACAAAACAGGTCTATCCGGGGCGTTACAAGACCGACGTGCTGCTCCGCCTGATCAAGGAAGAGGGGGTCACATTCTCCCACTGCGTCGCATCGGTGCTGCGCATGATGCTTGACGAGGCAGAGGAAAGCGGCGTCAGCCTGGCGGGCATGAAGGTTCTGATCGGTGGCGGTGCGCTGCCCGAAGGGCTGGCCCGCGCCGCGCTTGAACAAGGTATCGACATCTTCAGCGGCTACGGCATGTCCGAGGCCTGCGCCGTCCAGACCATCAACCACCTGACGGCAAGCGAAGTCGCCGCCCCGGTGGAGCAGCAGCTCAGCCTGCGCACCCGTCCCGGTCGGCCGATCCTGCTTTGCGACATCCGCACGGCCGCGCCCGATCTCAGCGCGACGGCGGTTGGCGAAGAGGGCGAGGTCGTGTTTCGCGGTCCGTGGCTGACCCCCGGATACTGGCGCAACGAAGAAGCGTCGAAGGAACTTTGGCGCGGCGGCTGGCTGCATTCGGGCGATATCGGCAAGTTCGGCGAAGACGGCGCCTTGCGGATTACCGACCGGGTCAAGGACGTGATCAAGTCGGGTGGCGAATGGATTTCCTCGCTCAAGCTCGAAAGCCTGATCTCGCAAGTCGAAGGCGTTGCCGAGAGCGCGGTAATCGCAATTCCCGACGACCGTTGGCTGGAACGGCCCATGGCGCTGGTCGTGCCGCGAAAGGGCTACGATCTCGATGTCGAGACCATTCGCGCCGCGCTCCAGGCCGCGGCAGCGGCGGGCGATATCCCGCGTTACGGCGTGCCGGAACAGATCAGGCTCGTCGACGAACTCGACAAAACCAGTGTCGGCAAGCTCGACAAGAAAGCCCTGCGTGCGCGCTATGTCGAGAAGGTCGACTGAGATGATCGCCGCAAGCCACCAACCCTGCACAACCCAATCCGGGGCTAACTCATGCAACGTCTGATCTTCGAACCCGAGCACGAGCAATTTCGCGACAGCGTTCGCGCCTTCATGCAAGCCGAAGTCGGCCCCAACGCCGAACGCTGGCGCGAGGCGGGCATGGTGGACCGCGAAGTCTATACCAAGGCCGGCGAGGCCGGTCTTCTGTGCACCTGGGCGGACGAGAAGTACGGCGGCGCAGGCGTCGACGATTTCCGTTTCGAGCAGATCATCGTCGAAGAGAATATGCGCCACGGCGACATCGGCTTCTACATCAACCTGCACAGCAACCTTGTCGCGCCCTACATCGCCAAGCTGGGCAACGAGGAGCAGAAGGACCGGTTCATGCCGGGCATCGTCAGCGGCGAGACGATCCTTGCCGTTGCAATGACCGAGCCGTCGACCGGAAGCGACCTTGCCGGCATGCGGACCACTGCGGTGCAGCGCGGCGACGACTGGGTGTTGAACGGGGCCAAGACCTACATCTCGAACGGAATCCTGGCCGACGTCGTCATCGTCGCGGCGCGGACCGATCCCGACAAGCCGCACGGGGTTAGCTTGTTCATCGTCGAACGCGGGATGGAAGGGTTCGAACGCGGGCGCAAGCTCGACAAGATGGGCCTGAAATCGCAGGATACCGCCGAACTCTTCTTCGACGATGTCGTCATTCCGGCCCGCAACCTGATCGGCGAGGCGGGCAAGGGCTTTCAGTACCTGACCCGCCTTCTCGCGCAGGAACGGCTGGTCGCCGCGATCGGCTTCATGGCAACCTCGCAGGTCGCTTTCGACCTCACCCTCGATTACGTGACCGAGCGAAAGGCGTTCGGAAGGCCGATTGGAACGTTCCAGAACAGCCGCTTCAAGATGGCCGAGATGCGCACCGAACTCGACGTTGCGCAGACTTTCATCGATCAGTGCGTCCTGCTGCTGAACGCTGGTGAACTCAGCGGTGAAGATGCCGCCAAGTGCAAACTGCACGCCAGCGAAGTCGAAGCGCGCGTGATGGATGCCTGCGTCCAGCTTCACGGCGGTGCGGGATACATGGACGAATACCGGATCAGCCGCCTCTATACCGATGCCCGCATCAGCCGGATTTTCGCAGGCACGAGCGAGATCATGAAAGAGATCATCGGGCGCGGACTGGGTCTCGACGAACGCAAGGTGGCTTCGCGGTAATGTCCCGGCCTTTGGATATCGAAAAGCTGCGGGCCTACACCGTGCCCGAGGTTCGACAGGCATACGACCCGAAGGACGTGATGCTCTACGCGCTGGGCGTCGGGGCGGGGCTCGCCGATTTCGACGAACTGCGCTTCGTCTACGAAGACGGCCTTATCACGCTTCCAACGATGGGACTTGTCCTGGGGTCGGCCGGGTTCTGGGCGATGGATCCGCAATCGGGGATCGATCCGGCTTGCGTGCTGCATGGCGAACAATCGATGCGGCTGCACCGGCCGCTGGATGTCAGTGGCGAAGTCGTTGGCCGGACGACGCTTGGCGATGTGATCGACAAGGGGCCCGGGCGGCCCGCGCTTTTGCCCATCACGCGCGAACTGACTGACGTCCACACGGGCGAAGCTATTGCGACGCTCGACGAGATATGGGTTCTGCAGGGGGCGGGCGGTTTCGGCGGCGCCAATGGCGCTGCAGGGGCGCCGAAAACCGATCTGCCGCAGCGCGATCCCGACGGGACGCTGTTGCTGCCTACCGCCATCAACCAGGCGATGATCTATCGGCTGTCGGGCGATTACAACCCGCTGCACATCGATCCGCGCGCTGCGGCGAAGGCGGGTCTGGCCAGCCCGATCCTGCATGGCCTTGCGACTGCGGGCGTCATCGGGCGCGCGCTGGTGCGCCTGTGCTGCGACGATGATCCGACGCGCGTTTCGGCGCTGCGCTTCCGCTTCACGGCGCCGGTCTTTCCGGGCGAGGTGATCCTGACCGAGACGTGGGCGACCGGCGATGGCCGCCACCTGTTTCGCGCCAGCATTCCGTCGCGCGGCATCGTCGCGGCGATGGGCGAGGTTGAGTGCGACGGGTTTCAAGGACACGACAAAGAAGATTTGATCGAAAGGGTTGCGGTATGACGGGGCAGGGCGCGTTGGCGGGCGTAAGGGTCGTCGAAATCGATGCGATCGGACCGGTGCCGCTGGCGGCGACGATGTTGGCCGACATGGGGGCCGAAGTGCTTCGCATCATGCGCCCCGCGCGGGCGGACAACCCGTGGGACGACGTCGGCGATTCGGTCCTTCATCGCGGAACGCAGAGCGTCGAACTCGACCTAAAGGCAGAACAGGACAAGGCGCTGGCGCTGATTTCGAATGCCGACATCCTCATCGAGGGGATGCGGCCCGGCGTCATGGAGCGGCTCGGCCTTGGCCCCGATGCCTGTTTCGAAGTCAATCCGGCGCTCGTCTATGGACGCATGACCGGCTGGGGTCAGTATGGTCCGCTTGCCCGGCAGGTCGGGCATGATCTCAACTACGTCGCGCTTAGCGGCGCGCTGCGGGCGATGGGTAACCCCGGTTCGCCGCCGCCGGTGCCGCTCAACCTGATCGGCGATTATGGCGGCGGAACGATGTTCCTGCTCACCGGCGTGCTCGCCGCGCTGGTCAGCGCCCGCACCACCGGCAAGGGCCAGGTCGTCGACGCGGCGATGGTCGACGGCATCGCGATGATGACGTCGGTGTTTCAGGCATGGCGCGCAAGCGGCGAGTGGACCGACGAGCGCGGTGCGAACCTGCTTGACGGAGCAGCGCCCTATTACCGCTGCTACGAATGTGCCGATGGCGAATATATCGCGATCGGACCGATCGAACCGGCGTTCTTCCGCGCGTTCCTGCGCGGGCTCGGCCTGCCCGAAGACACGCCACAGGGGAATCGCGAAACCTGGCCGGAAATGACTGCTCTGTTTGCAGAGCGCATTGCACAGCGCACGCGCGACGAATGGGTGGAAGTGTTCGATGGGACCGACGCCTGCGTCACCCCGGTGCTGAGCTGGGACGAAGCCGCACGCCATCCGCACAACGTCGCGCGCGAAACCTTTGGCGAGCGGGACGGCGTCGTGCATCCGGCGCCTGCGCCGCGGTTGTCGGGAACGCCTTCTTCAATCAGGGAGCGTTCAACCGCGTCGTATGACGAGATGCTGGCACGCTGGGCGCGCTGACCGCTCTGCCCCGACGAAGGGGCGAGCGACAGGTGGCGCGCAAAACAACGGCGCACCGAAGGGAAACTTCGGTGCGCCGATCGGCCCGTAATCGGATCAGCTATCTGCGCCTTCGAGAGACTTTTTCGACTTGGCGTTCGGCTCGGCCGCATTCGCCGATTGCTCGCTCTCGATCATCTTCTTGAGGATTTGCCGGGCACGACCTGCGGCACGGTCGGTGGTCAGGAAGATCGGATTGAGATCTTCGAATTCACGACCGGCCATCCGATCCCGGACGAGACCGATCATCGGTTCGTCTTCGTTGCGGAAAGCGTTGTCGGTGATCTGCCACACCAACTTGGTCATTTCCTCATCGTCGATCAGGCGATTGCGACCGTTCGTCCAGAAATAGTGGGTGCTGTCCTTGGTTTCCGGCGTCAGGAAATGCGACGCGGGGAATATGATCGCGTCGTCGTCGACGGGTGCGCCGCTTTCCTTCACGATGACCTCGAGATAGAGGTTGCTGGGCGCTTCCCAGCGCATGTTTGCCCAGCGGTCGCAGCGTTCCGACGAACTGGTCCAGAACGGCTGCACGGCAGGTGAAACCGGCTCATCGTCGAAGCGATAGTTGGCATAGACGGTCGCGCCTTCCAGCCTCGTTTCGAACTTCGTCGATTCCGGGCTGCCGAAAGCGGGGTGCAGGAATTCTCCGTGCGTAAGGTCCAGCAGGTTGTCCACGACGAGCTGGTAATTGGCGTGCACCATGAGACTGCCCTTGGCCGCGGTGAAATCATCACCGGTCAATCGCGGGCCGAAATCGGGAAGCTTGGCTTCATCCGCCTGCTCCGGGTCGCCCATCCAGATCCACGTCAGGCCATACCGCTCCATCAGGGGATAGCGGGCAACCGAAGCCGCCTTGGGCACGGGTCCGTGATAGTTGTAGATACAGCTGCCATCGGTGCCGAACCGCAGGCCGTGATAGGGACACTGGATGGCATCGCCGACGAGCGTGCCCTTGGACAGGGGGGCAAAGCGGTGCGGGCATCGATCCGACAGGGCGATCGAATCGCCATTGGTATCGCGATAGAGGACCACAGGCTCGTCCAGGAATGTCTTTGCAAGCGGTTCGCGTCCGATCTCTTCGGACCAGGCGGCCGCATACCAGGCATTGCGCAGATAAGTCATTTTTCCCTCTTCCGTCGAATTGTTCGACTTTTATCGCATCAAGGCGTTTGTCAATTTAGATCACTATTAAAAAGATGATGCAAGTTTTCCGTTCGGTTAATCATCGCGGCGTCATGCGCGCACCCGCATCGAGATCGAGTGTGGTTGCGTTGAGATACGAATTTTCGGCGATATGACGCACCAGCCCGGCAAATTCGGACGGTTTTCCCATGCGGCTGGGATAGAGGATCATCCGGTCGATGATCGACTGCGACACATTGTCCGGCATACCCGCCACCATCGAGGTATTGAACAGTCCCGGCGAGATCGACACGACGCGGATGCCCAGCGACGCAAGATCGCGGGCCACGGGAAGGGTCAGGCCCATGACGCCCGCCTTGCTGGCCGCATATGCCGCCTGGCCGACCTGTCCCTGGGTCGCCGCACCCGAGGCGGTGTTGATAATGACGCCGCGTTCGCCGCTGTCGCCCTGGGGCTCGTTTCCGCTCATCGCCAGCGCGGCGAAACGGATCACGTTGAACGTGCCGGTCAGGTTGATCGAGATGACCTTGTTCCAGATGGCGAGCGGAAACGGTTCGCCGCGCGACACGGTCTTGGCGACATCGGCAACGCCGGCGCAGTTTACTGCGACATCGACGCTTCCGAACGCGGCGACGGCGGCCGCGATGCCGTCTTTCACGCTGGTCTCGTCCACGACATCGACATTGCGCGTCAGACAAGCCTCGCCCAGTTCATCCTTGAGCGCCTGCAGGCGATCTTCGTCGCGGTCGAATCCGACAATCCGCGCCCCAGCCCCCGCCAGTTCCTTGCACGTCGCGTATCCCAGCCCCGATGCGGCGCCGGTGACGACGGAGACTTTGCCTTGAAGGTCCATGTACGTTCCCCTTGATCCCTATTTTGCGAGGATGGTGACGCAGGCGACCGCTTCCTCGATGCCGACAAGGCCGCCACCGTTTTCCGCGATGGCGACTCGCGCGCCTTCAACCTGGCGCGGCCCGGCCTCGCCGCGCAGCTGCATCGTCAGCTCATAGACCTGTGCAAGGCCCGTCGCGCCGACCGGGTGACCCTTGGATTCGAGCCCGCCCGACGGGTTCACGGGCACGCGGCCGCCGATCGTGGTTTCGCCCCGCTCGCTCACCGGTCCGCCATCGCCGAGTGCGCAAAGGCCGAGGTTTTCGATCTGGATGATCTCTCCCATGGCGGTCGCATCGTGCACTTCGGCGACCGAGACATCTTCCGGGCCGACGCCCGCCATCTCGTAGGCGCGTCTTGCCGCCCGCGCGGTGCAGTGGTTGCCGAAGTCGGTGGGGTCGCGGTCACTGCCGGTCTGGACGACCGAGGCGAGGAGCCGGACCGCGCGCGAAGGATCGATGCCGTGCCGTTTAAGTCCCGCCGCAGTTGCCAGCACGACAGCTGCGCCCCCGTCCGAAACGGGTGAGCACATCGGCAGCGTCAGGGGATAAGTGATCGGCGGCGCTGTCAGCACTTCGTCGATCGAATAGGGCACCCGGTATTGCGCAAGCGGGTTTTCGACCGAGTGCTGGTGGTTCTTGGCCGCGACCGCCGCGATCTGGCGCTGCGTCGTCCCGAACGTCCGCATGTGAAGGCGGGAAAAGGCCGCATAGACGTCCATGAAGACGCTGTAAGGCTTGTCCGAAGTGGTGCCCGGCGGCGGTTCGACACCTTCGCCCAGTTCCATCAGCCGCCGGCTGATCGCTTCGGTGTCGCTGACATCCCATGCGCTGTCGAACGCGCCGAACATCAGCGCGCGGTCCTTGGAAAACATTTTTTCCGCCCCGACGGCAAGAGCGATATCGCCATCCCCCGCCTTCAGGAAATTGACGGCAAGGTTCAGCGCGGAGCTGCCGCTGGCACAGGCGTTTTCGACGTTGACGACCGGGATTTGCCCGATGCCCATGGCGCGCAAGGCGATCTGGCCGCGCACCATGTGCTGCCCTTCCATGTGCCCTTGCGAGGCATTGGCGAAGTAGGCCGCCTCCAGCGCGGATGCCGCGATCCCCGCATCGGCAAGCGCTGCGGAAACCGCTTCGCGGGTCAGCGTCTTCATGTCCTTGTCGAGCATGCGCCCGAAGGGGGTCATGCCAACCCCTGCGACGAAGATTTCCTGCATTGCCTCTCGCTCCAGATCTCGTGTTTTGGGTTGCGCGCGTTGTCGCACCCTTGCCGCTGATTCAGCTCACGGGTCGGCTCAGCAGCCTTTGAACGATGGCTTGCGCTTCTCGGCGAAGGCGGCAAGCCCTTCCTGCAGGTCATGGCTGTGCGTATGGACTTCGGAGACGAGCACCTCGGCCCGCTGAGCCACGTCCTTGGGTTGTTCGAGCCCGTCGTCGACCAGCGCCTTCATCCGGCGCAGGACCAGCGAGCTTTTCGACGCCAGCTTGGCGACAAGCATATCGGCCGCCTCAGCCAGTTTGTCGTCATCGACGACCTCGTTGACGAGACCGCATGCGACAAGCTCTTCAGCCGGTACGAACTCGCCGGTGTACATCAGGTATTTCGCGCGCGTCGGGCCGATCTTTCGCGGCAGGCGCACCGATCCGCCGCCACCCGGCAGCAGTCCGAAATTCGCGTGGGCATCGCCCAGTTTCGCCGATCGCGCGGCGATGACCAGATCGCAGCACAGCACGATTTCCAGCCCGCCCGCCAGCGCCAGCCCGTTGACCGCGGCGATCACCGGGCGCGGACAGCTTTCCAGCCGGTTCATCATGTCGAGAAGGGCATCGAGGAATTTCGCCGTCGCGGCGGAATCGCCCTGCGCGTTTTCGCTGACGTACTTCAGATCGGCCCCGGCGCAGAACGCGCGGCCCGTTCCCGTCAGTACCACGGCCTTGATGTCGGGATCTTCGGCCAGGTCCAGTGCGGCATTCACGCCCGTCACGACATCGGGCGTGATCGCGTTCATCGCATCGGGGCGGTTGATCGTAATCCAAACCGCACCGCCGCGCACCTCTGTCAGAACAGGTTCGTGGGACATGTTTTCTTCCTCTTCCACCGCGGCGTCATTCTTGGCCTAAACGGCCCTGCTAGTTATTTCCCTTGCGGCCCATGGTGCAACAGAATAATTGTCACATCTCAAAATAAATTTCGATCCTTGGGATCGTGTTTCAGGAGAAGATATGCTTGGCAACACGGCCATCGCGCCCGCGCTGCGCGCGAAACTCGCCCTTCCGGTGCTGGCCGGGCCGATGTTCCTGGTTTCGGGGCCGGAGCTTGTCATCGCGTCTTGCAAGGCCGGTATCGGCGGGTCTTTTCCGACACTCAATGCCCGCACGCCGCAGATTCTCGACGAATGGCTGACGCGCATCTCGGCGGAACTGGATGCCGATGCCGCTCCTTATGCGGCAAACCTGATCGTCCACCACACCAATCCCAGGGTCGAGGACGACCTTGCCTTGATCGTGAAGCACGAAGTGCCGCTTGTCATCGCCAGTGTCGGCAATCCGGCGCGGGTCGTCGATGACGTGAAAGGCTATGGCGGACTGGTCTTTGCCGACGTGGCATCGGTCAAACATGCCCGGCGCGCGGCCGAAGCCGGTTTGGACGGACTCATCCTGCTTTGCGCGGGTTCGGGCGGTCACACCGGCTGGCTCAATCCGTTCGCTTTCGTGAACGAAGTGCGCAAGTTCTTTGCCGGTCCCCTGGTTCTCGCCGGGGCGCTGTCGAACGGCCGCGCCATCCATGCGGCCGAAGAAATGGGCGCGGATTTCGCCTATGTCGGGACCCCGCTCATCGCGGCGAGCGAGAGCATGGCCGAAGACGACTATCGCCAGATGCTGATCGAAAGCTGCGCCGACGATATCGAGTTGACCGCCGCGCTCACCGGCATGCCCGCCAACATGCTGCGCAAGAGCATCGAGCGCAGCGGTTTCACGCCAGAGTCGAGCCACAGCGGCGCCTTTCATGCCGAGAAGGGGACCGAGAACCTGCGGGCATGGCGCGATATTTGGAGCGCGGGGCAGGGCGTTGGTGAAATCCAGCGGATCGAGGCGACCCAGGATATCGTCTCGCGCATGGCGCAGGAATATCGCGATGCCCGCAAGGCGAGCCTGGAGCGGCTCTCGCAAGGTTGACGTTGGCGGTCTGATAAAGCCGGCCACGGCGCGCTGAGAATGTCCGAAAGGACGTCCCGGCGGGGTAGGCTGCCCCTGGTATCGCGCCGCCGGTGGCGGCGAGGACCTTACAGGTTTCGGGCGATGATGTGCTTCTGGATGTGGCTCGTGCCTTCATAGATCTTGCAGACACGGGCATCGCGGTAATAGCGCTCTACCGGGAAGTCGGAGAGATAGCCGTAGCCGCCGTGGATCTGGATCGCTTGGGAACATACTTTTTCCGCGATCTCGCTGGCGAACAGCTTGGCGATCGACGCTTCCTTGGCGCAAGGCTGACCAGCTTCGAGCAGGCGCGCGGCGTGGATATAGTATTGGCGGGCCACGTCGACCTGCATCGCCATTTCGGCCAGTTCGAAGGCAACACCCTGTAGTTCGATGATCGGCTTGCCGCCGACTTCCCGTTCACGCGCGAACCTGACTGCGGCGTCGAGCGCTGCCTGCGCGATGCCGACCGATTGGGCCGCGATGGAAATGCGTCCGTCCGACAGGCCGGACATGCCAATGGCATAGCCGCCGTCGACCGAACCGAGTACGTTGGCCGCCGGTACGCGCAGATCGTCAAGCTGGATCTGGGCGACGTGCGCCGTGCGCTGCCCCATCTTTTCCTCGACACGGGCGACGACATAACCGTCTGCGGGAGGTTCGACGAGGAAGGTGGTGAATCCCCGCTTGCCCGCATTGGGATTGGTGCGGGCCAGGACGATAGCCACGCCCGCCTCGTTGCCGTTCGAAATAAACTGCTTGGTGCCGTTGATGATGAAATCGTCGCCGTCGCGCCGCGCCGTCGTGCGAAGCGCCGAGGTATCCGAACCCGCCTGCGGCTCGGTCATCAGGAACGCTCCGATCTTTTCGCCCGCCGCCATGGCCGGCAGCAGCCGCGCCTTTTGTTCGGCGTTGCCGTGCGTCGCGATGATATGGGTCGCGCCCAGCGAGTGGACATGGACGATCGTACCGATGCCGCCATCTGCCGCGGAGATTTCCTCGATCGCGAGGCAATAGGCGAGGAAACCCGTTTCCGATCCGCCGAATTCCTCGGGCACCGTCATGCCCATGAAGCCCTGGGCGGCAAGCACCTTCAGTTCCTCGGTCGGCCATGATGAGGTCCGGTCGCGCTCCGCCGCGGTGGGGGCCAGAACGTCGTTGCCGATCTTCCGCGCCATGTCGCGGATCATGGTTTCCTGGTCGGACAACATCATCATCTATTCCATCGAATTGGGGATGTGCGCGTGCCGTCCGAAACCGGGGCAGGCGGCTTTAAACGGATCGGCGCCGGGCAGCGAAATCGAACGGTAGAGACGTCCGATTTCCGCCACCCGGCGCCGGTCGTGCCTTATGCAGGCTGCTGGGTCAGATTGACCGACAGTTCGCGATGCAGGCCGTCAAAGCGGGTGTTGTAGGCATGCGAACGTGCGGTCGAAAGGTCGCGATAGATACGCTGCATGCGCTGTCCGTCCATCGCGGCGCCGGTGCCTGCCACGCGGTAGAGCAACTGCATCGCTTCCCAGGCCATCTCGATCACTTCGCCGCAGATCACGTTCGAGAGCAGCTCCCGCGGATCGTTGGGATCACGCAGGCCGAGCATCTGGAGACGGGCGTCTTCGGTCCACTTCTCGCAGGCATCGTGATAGGCCGATTCGGCCGTCGTGAGCTTTGCCGCAGCCGCGCCGTACCAACGCTGATAGTCGGTGTTCTCGCCGCGAAGCGTGATCGGCGGGATCACGGTGGTCTTGGTCTGCATGAGCTTGGTGCACTCTTCCAGCGCACCCTTGACCATGCCGATGCAAAGCGCCGCAGGTTCAAGCAGCCAGAGGCTCATCGTGCCGCCGAAATAGAGCGGGTTGTCGAGATCGGTGTCGATCTCGCTCTTGGGCGGCAGGCGGTGGTCGATGATCGACCTGCCCTTGAGGCCCCAGGATGCCGGGATGCGGGCATTTTCCAGCTTGATGCTGTGCGAGCCGCTGCCCTTGAGGCCGAGCGCTGCGCCCCAGTCGTCAAGGCGCGTCCACTGATCGCGCGGGACGATGAAGGTCATCAATTCAGGGTCGCTGCCATCTTCATTGGTGGCGATGGTGTGGCTGAGGAAGTGCGACGAATAGGGAATGCCGGAGCAGTAGTTCCACTCGCCATCAAGCTGCCAGCCGCCATCGGGAAGGCGGATCGCCTTGCCCTGCGGACGCGTCGTGGTCGCGGCAATGAAGGGCTCGTCGATGTCGAACACTTCGCGCTGCGCTTCTTCGCTGTACATGCCGCAAAGCGTTACGGCGTGGGCCGAGCCGAGGCAGAACTGCCAGGCGGTCGACGGACAGCCGGTCGCCAGTTCCATGACGACCCGGTAATAGGTCTTCACGTCGAGATCGAGGCCGCCGAACTTTTCAGGCACCAGGATTCCGTAGAGTCCCGCCTTTTCGAAGGCCCTGTGCGTTTCTTCGGAATAATAGGTGCGCGCCTCGGTCTCCGCCTGGCGGGCTACGAGGTCGGGGATCATATCGTGGGCACGCTGAACCAGCGTGTCCCGAATGTCCTGATCATCCACGGTTTCCGGATGCTGCATAACCGCAATCTGGCTCGACATATTTTTTCGCCTTATCTGAATTGAACCACGGTAAAGTCAGCGGATTTTGACTGGGTCAGAATCGCAGATGACCTTCCATCCTCTCTCTCATTTAATAGGGGTAACAAATTATCGGTCTGGCGTCAAGCTTGTGCGCGCATCCTGGCGACACGCTCTCCGCCTGAAACCGGGCCAGGGGCGAGGACCGCGCGACGCTGCGACGGACCGTTTCCGATCCATTTCCGCTGCGCGATGCCGAAGTCCTCGCCATGGCCATGATCATCCGTTCGGGAAGCGCTTGACGTAGCCGGTCCAGCCCGCGTTGACGTCGCGCACGCGCTCTTTCAAATCCATCGCCGCCTGGGTCAGTTCCATCGGGTAACGCGTCTCGACCATGACCGAGATGAAATCGGTGTACTCGGGATCGAGATTGGCTTGCGCGCGGGCCGCCTCGAAGGGCTTGGCTTCTGGGCCGTGCGCCCCCCAGTTGTTGGTGATGCGGATGCCGCCGTTCGGATCGAAATCGTCCTTCACCGGCCCGCCCGTGACGAGGCTGCTGATTTCGCAGACGGCGTTGCGGTGGAAGCCGGGCAGATGCAGCGTGTTGTCACCCACGACCCAGCGCGGCGGGATGATCATGACGTCGGCATTGCAGCCGCTGACATCGTGCGACGGCGACGCAAGCGCGCAGAAAATCGACGGGTCCGGGTGGTCGACGGTCGACGTACCCATGGAGACGAACTTGCGCATGTCGTATTTATAGGGTGTCAGGCTGCCGCGCCATGCCACGACGTCGAAGGGCGAGTGGTCGATCACGCTTGACCAGAAGCGGCCGGCGAGCTTCTGAATCACCTGCGTCTCGACGTCCAGGTCTTCGAAACTTGCAACCGGCGCCTCGAAATCGATGGCATTGGCGTTCCCGTTCGAACCGATCAGGCCCAGCTCGGGCAGCACCCAGGGATGGCCATAGTTTTCGTAAACAAGGCCGCGAGCGAACGCGCCCTTCAGTTCGACGCGGAATTTCACACCGCGCGGGATCAGGACCATCTCGCACGGCTCGGCCTCGATCACGCCAAATTCGGTCATGATGCGAAGATCGCCCTGTTGCGGCACGATGAGCAGTTCACCGTCGGAGTTGTGGAAGGCGCGGTTTTCCATCGACTTCGTGGCGCGGAAGAAATGGACCGCCACGCCCTCATGCATCATGGGCGAACCGCACGCGCCAAGCGTCAGCAGGCCTTCGAGGAAATCGGCGTCGACACCTTCGTCCTTGCGCTGGGTCCAGTAGACACGGTTGGGCAGCGGCGGCACGTCGAGGGGAGGGGTGCGGAAATCGCCGCCGTCCCAGGGCTCTGCCTCTCCGCCAAAGACGGACGGACGGATGCGGAAGACGTAGCTGCGCCGATTGAGATGCCGCGGGGCATAGAACGAAGCACCGGTTACCAGCTCGCTGTAAAGACCAAGCGGAACTTTCTGCGGGCTGTTCTGACCTTTCGGGAGAGCGCCGGGGACGGCCTCTGTCTCGAACTCGTTCCCGAAGCCGACCTGGTATCGCAGCGCGCCTGACGCCTCGTTCGCAGTCTTGAATTGCTTGGCATCCGCGACGTCGTTCATTGTTCGATCCTCTCGCTTTGGCGTGCCGATCCGGTTTCGCACAGAAGCACAGGATCAGCCGTTTTGGTTTAGCGGGACGCTATCATCAATTTATAGGGCTAGCAAATCATTTGAGATCATGTAAGTGAAGGACGGCATAGGGACGCCAGCGGCACAATCGGTCGTGGCTGGTCCCGGCAGGCGTCGGTCTGCATGACGAAGATATAAATATTCAGGAGGAGCAGGATGGTGGTGGAAAAGGGCAAGTTCGAGATCGAGCGTTCGCTGGTGAGCATCGTGTATAACGACACCCTGGCGACCCGCGATGTCTATGGCTTCAGAAGCGCGGCCGGTAACGTCCAGCTCGACGGTTTCCTGATGCGGCCCAAGGGCAAGCCTTCGAAGACTCTGATCATGTACATGCATCCGGCGTCGATGGTGAACCACCTTCCGCTTCCGTCCGAACTTGTCGGCATGGGCTTTCACGTGCTGACTGCGGGAAGCCGCTACAACCGCAACGAAGCCGCGCTGATTATGGAAAACGTCGTGCGCGACTACGGCGCCTATGTCCGCCACATGAAGGAGGAGATGGGCTACGAAAAGGTCGTCGTGGCCGGATGGTCGGGCGGCGGCTCGCTGACCGCGTTCTACCAGGCAATGGCCGAAAACCCGACGGTCACGCAGACGCCTGCGGGTGACCCGGTCGACCTGTCGGGGCTGATCCCGGGCGATGCGATGATCTTCCACGCCGCGCATCTTTCCCGTGCCGAAATCCTGCGCGATTTCATCGATCCCTCGGTCATTGACGAGCACAATCCCGCGATCCGCGATCACGAGCTCGATCTCTACAGTCCGCGCAATCCCAATCAGCCGCCCTATAGCGCCGATTACCTTGAGTATTTCCGCAAGTCGCAGCTGGCCCGCATGCGCCGCAGGACTGCGCTTGCCAAGGAGACGCTGGACCTGATTCGTACGGGCACGACCGACGAGATCGAGCGGTGCATGGTGACTCACCGGACGCTGGCGAACCCGCTGTTCCTCGATGCGACGATCGATCCCAACGACCGCCGTATCAACTGGTGTTTCATGGGCGATCCCAAGACCGCGAACAGCAGCCCGGCCGGGGTCGGGCGGTTTTCGAACACGCGTGCATGGCTGTCGCAGTGGTCGATCGACGACACCAACGCCCATGCCGAAAAGCATGCTCCCAACATCTCGATCCCGATGCTGGCGATCGAGAATTCGGCCGACGACGCCATCCCCGGCACCCACACGACGCGGTTCTTCAATGCCTATGGCGGCAAGGACAAGACCTACAAGCTGATGAAGGGTGCCAACCACTACTACGTGGGCCAGCCGCAGGAACTGGCCGATGCGCTCGACCTGATCCACGGCTGGCTTGACGAACGCGGCCTCGTAGACTGAGGCTCAGACGCCCTCGGTGATGAAGGCGCGGTAGTCGGCACCCAGGTGCCGGTGCTTGCGGGCCTCGGTGTATTCCGGCGAATTGTACCAGTCCCTGGCAGCTTCCATCGTCGGGAAGGACAGGATCACCGCGCCTTCGATCGGCGGACCTTCCAGCGTTTCGCATTCGCCATAGGCGGCCAGCCGGCCCATTTCGCGTCCCGCGAAGCTGGCCTTGGCGCCAGGCGAGTAGGCCGCCATTTCGGCAGCGTCTCTGGTGCGGTCACGCGTGAAAACAACATAGGCAGTCATCGGGTATCGGATCCTTTCTTGCGCCGCGGGACAGCAGGATTTGCCATCTCGGTGTGGGGCCGGACAAAGCCGGGCGCCGGCATGCGGGCCGGATTCAATTCCGGGCCCCAACGGTAACGATCGCCTATCATTATCTTGACAGGGGGCACAATTGATATGAGTTTCTTTGCAAACAAGATCGACAACGACAATTTCGGGACAGGTGCCAGCATGAACGCACAGATCAAGACCTCCGATCGGGACAGCGCGCATGCTTAGGCCCGGCCAGAACGTTCCGGATATCGCGTTTCCGTCGCTGTCAGGCGGCACCTGGCCGCTGCGTGCCGAGGGCGGGGCGAACCTTCGCCTCGTTTCGTTCTATCGCGGTGCCTTTTGCGGCTACTGCACCCGCTTCATGCAGCAGTTGAGCGGCATGCGCGCCGACTTTGCAGAACTCGGCATCGACCTTGCCGGGATCAGCGTCGATCCGAAGGACGTGGCCGAAAAGTGGGCGCGGGACAACGCGATCGAGGGGATTACCGTCGGCTACGACCTGAGCCGGGAGCAGATCGAGGCTTGCGGCATCTTCGCATCGCACTTCACGCGCGATGGCAAGGAGCTCTACTTTGCCGAACCCGCCCTCTGGCTGGTCCGGCCAAGCGGCGAACTCTACCTCACGATCCAGAGCTCGGTTTCGTGCGGACGCCCCGACCTTGAATCCCTGATGGCCGGGCTCAGGACGCTCTCCGAGCATGGCTTTCCGATGCGTGGCGACGCCTGAGAGACGCAGCCTGCCGTTGACGCCGTGACGACCAGGACACGTCAGGACCAGCAAGGATATCACGCATGAATATCGCCGTGCTTTTGCAGAATTCCGCCCGATCGTTTCCGCATCGACCGGCCATTTCCTCGGGCGAGGATCTCTATGCGACTTACGCGCAGTTCGGTGACCGCGCGGCCCGGTTGGCAGCGGCGATTCGCGGCAGCGGTCTTGTCCGCGGCGACCGGGTCGGCATCGCGATGGGTAATGCGCCCGAATATCTCGAGATCCTGTTCGCCATCTGGCATGCCGGTCTTTGCGCGGTTCCGATGAACGCCAAGCTGCACCCGCGCGAAATCTCCTATGCGCTCGGCAATTCGGGGGCGCGGTGGTTTTTCACTTCGGATCAGCTGGCGGCAAAGCTGTCCTCGCTGATGGATGAAGTGGACACGCTGGAAAGCGTGATGATCGTGGGAAGCGATGACTATCGTGCGCTGCTCGATACGCCGCCGATGGCGATGGTCGATGTCGACGATCCTGATCCGGCTTGGATTTTCTACACCAGCGGCACCACGGGCCGCCCCAAGGGTGCGACCCTGACGCATCGGTCGCTGCGGGGAATGGCGCTTCGCTACCTGTCCGACGTCGATTCGCTGACCGAGCGGGACTGCATGCTGCACGTCGCGCCGCTGTCGCATGCCTCGGGCCTTGAATCATTGCCGCATGTGGGCAGGGCATCGCATCACGTCATTCCCAAGAGCGGCGGCTTCGACGCGGCCGAGATCGCCGAGCTAACCCACCATTACGAGAACATGATGTTCTTTGCGGTGCCGACGATCGTCGGACGGCTGGTCAATGACCCCGCGTTCGCCAGCGCCAGGCTCGATTCGATCAAGACGATTTTCTATGGCGGCGCGCCGATGTATTTTGAGGATCTGAAGGCTGCGCTGGCCAAGTTCGGGCCGAAGCTGGTTGGCGGCTATGGGCAGGGGGAATGCCCCTGTGCGATTACCGTGTTGTCGAAACACCTGCACGCCAATGTCGACGATCCTCGCTATCAGGAGCATCTCACCTCGGTCGGCATCGCCTTTACCGGGACCGAGTTCCGGATCGTCGATGAAGACGGCAACGACCTTCCGAGCGGGGAGATCGGCGAGATCATCGTGCGCAGTGACGTGTGCATGTCCGGATACTGGGAAAATCCCGAGGCGACCGCCAATGCCCTGCGTGACGGCTGGCTCTATACCGGCGACATGGGCTGCATGAGCGATGACGGATATCTCTCGCTCAAGGATCGTTCCAAAGACCTCGTCATTTCCGGCGGCATGAATATCTACCCGCGCGAAATCGAGGAAGTGCTGCTGCAGCATCCGGGTGTGATGGAAGTCTCCGTCGTCGGGCGTCCGCATCCAGAATGGGGCGAAGACGTCGTGGCATTCATCGTCGCAAAGGCCGGGCAGTCACCGACCGAAGCGGAGCTGGATGCCATCTGTCTCGACAATATCGCGCGGTTCAAAAGGCCGAAGAGCTACTTCTTCATCGATGAGCTTCCCAAGAGCGACTACGGGAAGATTCTGAAGAGAGAACTGCGCAAGCGCTTCGAACCCGCGGAATAGGGCCGGCGGCGCATGCCGGTCGCCCGGGGCGGTGAGCCGAAAGGTCAGGTAACGACCGCTTCACAGCGGTCCAGCACCGGGGCATCGCCTTCGTTTACCGCGACCGCGCGAAACCGGATCGTGCCCGGTGCCTTGCCCCAGAATTCGAAACGCAGGACATCGCCCGGCATGACTGGTCGGGTAAAGCGCACGGCCATCGATTTCAGCCGCGCGGCATCGAGATCGCAGAATTCGCGCAGAATGGCGTAACCGGCCATGCCCTTGGTCGCGAGGCCATGGAGCAGCGGGCGCCGCAGGCCAGCGGCATCCGATACGGCCGGGTCGATGTGAATGGGATGCCGGTCGCCCGACAGACGGTAAAGCAGCGGCTGAATTTCGCTGGTCGCCAGTTCAAGCGTTGCATCGGGCGTACTTGTCGGCACCCGCTCCAGCGCGGGCGGCGCTTCTCCCCAATCGCCGCAGCCCCCTTCCTTGCGCGCGATCAGCGAGGTGATGAGCGTGGCCAGAGGTGCCCCGTCTTCGGCCATGGCAATGTCGGTCTGGTAATGCACCATTGCACCGCGCGGCCCCATGTCTCGTATGCCGGTGATCCGGTTGTCGCCAGTGATCCGGGCAGCGGGGGGCAGGGGGCGGTGAAGGGTCATCCTGTGCTCTGCATGAAGCATGTGGACCCAGTCGATCTCGACGCGCGGGTCCTGCATCCATATGCCGGGAAAGCCCAGTACGTTGGCAAAAGTCGGCGCGGTGATCAGCCATTCTTCGTAGAGATAGCGAAGATGCTGCCGGTCGAGCGGCTGGGTCGCGTAGCCGGTTGCCAAGGCATAGATGATGGCATCGCGCTGCGAATAGGACTGCTCGATCCGGTCGAACGTGTAGTGGATCACCTCGTCGACGTTCATGGCGGCCTCCGCGATTTCTGCCGCGGGTACGACAGGTCGATTTCTGGACGGATGACCGGCAAGTTGCGCGCACATCCCGGAAACGACCCATACAGATAGCTTACAGGGGCATCAATTCATCTTCGCGGGCCGTACTGTCCGCGATGCGGTGATGTCCTGGATCGGTCAGGCCGAGTGAGCAGCCGCAACCGGGACGAGCGTTTCGCCCGGTACCGGCTGATCCTGCCCAGTTGGCTTGCCGAACTTCAGCGACATGATGATGGCGCTCAACGCCGAGAGGGTCAGGACGAACAGTTCAAACCAGAGCAAGGTCACGCACGTCGGATCGAAGCTGACCAGGTAGCCCGCGATCGCAGGCCCCGCGACCAGACCGATCCCGCCAAAGATCGTGATCTCGGCAATGACGCCGCCGTCCCTGTCCAGTCGTCCGATCAGCGAAAAGGCGAAGGGGATCACGAAGGACCAGGCAAACTTGATGACGATCAGTCCGCTGAAAAATGCGATTTCGGTATGGAGCAGTAGCGCGGCGGTGCCGGCCAGCAGCAAGATGAAGCCCGGAATGATCGGCACCCGCAAATCGGTCATCCTGCCCATGACGACCGCGAGCAGGGCCCCGGCCACGCCCACGGCTGCCGAAATCGACAGAATCCACGCGACCATGTCGGGCCCGACCATGCTGCCCTGCGCGATCGAACTGGCGAACGTCCAGATCCCGCCCAGACCGACGTAGAACAGCAGGATGGTGGGAATGCGCAGCAACGCCGTGGCGCGGCCCACGCTGACAGGCTGACGCGGGTTTTCCAGGTCCTTGGCGCGCGACTGGCTGGCGATCCAGAAAATGCCGGGTGCCGCGATGGTCAGCAATATGGCGAGCGCGAAGAAGTAGGCCTGAAGCCCATATTGGCTGAACAGCGGCGGCAGCAGCGCCAATCCCACGACGCCCACGGCCAGCTGTCCCATGATGTTGGTGCCGATCGCACGACTGGGATGATGGCTCTCGTTCGCGGTGGCCATGATGACCGTGGCCAGAACGACGCTGCACGATGCCGTCAGGGCGCGCACTACGATCAGCGCCATGAATTCGTCGAGCACGGTATAGGCAACGAGATTGCCGATGACCGTTCCGGCAAGTGTGAGCGCGGCCAGCTTACGCCAGTTCATCCGCGGCAGGATCAGACGGGCCGCGAGTCCGGCCACGATGTAACCGATATATTCGGCGGCGAAGAACCATCCGACCTGTTCGGGGGAATAGGCGAACTCCACCCCGAGCTGCGATGCGATGACCGGGCTGCACAGCAGGCTGGCGTTGGACAGCCCGCCCAGCAGGAAGATGGCAATGAGGCGGATCGCCTCGCCGTTGCCGTTACGAGCGGAAGTTTCAGGTTTCGCGATCATCGCGTATTCGTCCGTCAAACCGGGCAAGATGGCAAGTTAAAAATGTATACAGTGGGCAATATTTGCTGATCTAGGAGGGCGCAGGAAGGGGTGATCGGCAAGACGGCGGTTTCCTTGCCTCGTCCCAGAATCGTTGCGGGGCGACGCAGGGGAAGATTGCCTCCCCCCTGCGCCGCCCCGCTGATTTTCTCTTATCGGAACTTAGCGTGCCGATTTCAGGAATTCGATCGACACTTCGTTGAACCGGTCGGCATGTTCATGCTGGGGCCAGTGGCCGCATTCGTTGAAGATTTCGAGCTGCGAGCCGGGAATATTCTCATGCATCGCCGTCGCTTCGGCAACGCCGCCGAACGGGTTGTTCGTGCCCCAGACGACCAGCGCGGGTGCCTTGATCTTGTTCAGGTCTTCGGGCCGCAGCAGGTTGCGCTGGCGCCGGTCCATTTCCTGAAGCGACAGAAGGTTGGCGATGTTGGCGACGAAATCGGGCTCGTGGTAGATGCGGTGGCGGATTTCGACCAGTTCGTCGCTGACGTTCTTTGCCGGGTCGAACATCAGAAGGTGAAGACGCTGACGGGTCAGGTCGATGTCGTCGGTGGTGACGGCGCGGGTCGTGCTTTCCTTGATCCGCTGCATGATTTCCGGGTTGGCCTTGGTGCCACCTGCCGCGACCAGCTGAACGCTGCGCACGCGATCGGGGTGATTGATGGCGAGCCAGCCGCTCGTCCAACCGCCCAGCGATTCGCCCATCAGGTGCGCCTTTTCGATGCCCTGCGCATCCATGTAGCGCAGGACGTGCTCGCCATACTTGTATATCTCGTAAGGCTCGTCAGGCTTGTCGGTATAGCCGTGGCCAAGTGCGTCGATCGCGTGCATTTTATAGCCCGCGTTCACGTGCGGAACGATATTGCGGGAAAAGGCTTCCAGGTGGCCGCTCGTTCCGTGCATGGCGATGACGTCTTCGCCATCGCCGGCAATAAGCGCGCGGGTCCGCGTGCCGCCGGCATCTACGAAATCGAGCCGGAAGCTGACGCCGATCAGGTCGGTCCAGATAGTCACATTTCTTCTCCTAGTTTGGGTCTGGTTCGATCGATGCGACCGCCATCCCGGTCAGCCATTCGGGCATGTCGGCATGGGCGATCGTTTTTCCGGGAAGGTCGTTCATGGCCGCGGCCATCATCAGCCAGGCGCGGATTTCGTTGCCGCCATTGCCCGCGGCCGCAACCAGGTCGTCCTGGTCGATCTCGGTTGCGAGGCTGGTCAACGTGCCTTCTTCCAGCCGTGCCAGAAACGCCTTGTCGAAATCCGGATTGGTTCTGGGCGGGGCGTTCACGATGATGTCGCGGCGGCGCTTTTCGAACTGTTCCCAGTCGTTGCGGCCGTCTTTCCAGGACTGGGCCAGGAACCGGTCGTCATCGCTTGCCGGGCTGCGCCAGTCGGGAAACGGCAGTTGATGCGACAGGCCGCCCGTGGCGATGATCGCAACGCGTTTGTCCTCGCCGATCCTTGCAACGATATCGCCGATCAGGCGGCCCACCTGGACCGAACGTGACAGGCTGGGAAGGGGCGGCGCGAAGCAGTTGATGACGATCGGCACGATGGGCAGGGCCATCTCCTCGCCCATCACCCATTGGACGGCATGACTGATGCCGTGATCGACGGTCAGTCGGTCGGAAAAGGCCATGTCGACATCCGCTTCGACGAGCGACTGGCAAAGCGCGTGGGCGAAAACCGGATCGGTGGGGAGCGGCCCGGCAGGAGTGCCGTGTTCACCGCTTGAGATGACGTCGCCGACGCCGATGGTGAAGGCGGGCATGAGATCCAGCCAGAAACCACGGAAGTGGTTGGAGCCGATGACGATCGCGACGTCCGGCCGTGCCGCCTTCAGCAGTTCGCGGGCCTGCAGAAGTCCGTCGCGATAGTCGTGCGCGCGTTGCAGGTGGTCCACCTTCGCCCACTGCGTATTCATCAAGGTCGTGTGCGATGCGCCGATGCCAATCACCAAGTCAGACACGTGCGTCCCAATCCCATTCTGGTCGCCCCGCGCTGCGGAACGATTGCAATTAATGTATTCTGTATACATATTGGTGAGGGCGATGTCCATCCCGCGCAAACCGACAGGGACGGGGATGGAAAGCGATACGCGCTTGAGTGGTTTTCCATACCGTATACAAATATAGGCGACAGGTTGGGAGTGATTGTGGACCAGGATCTTGAGAGCGGTACGATAACGGACGGGGGCATTCGCTACATGCTGATGCGCCCCGACGTCCTGATGGGTATCGGGCGAGTCTCGGGTTCGACCACGCAATTCGTGGCCGCGCTTGAAGAGTCCGTCTTCCAGAACGCGCAGGCCTCGTTCGAGGAATATCGCAAGCTTGGCCTTATGGACGGGGACTTTCTCTCCGCCACGGCGACCGCGGCGGCACGGCTCGGCTGGGGCCGTTGGACTGCACGGCAGAGCGATGGCGACGGGGAAGGGTTCATCGTTGAGGTGCAGGACAGCCCCTTCGCCTTCGGGATGGGGGCATGCGATCACGCGGTCTGCGGGCCGATCGTCGGGATTTTGCGTGCGGTGCATCGCGTTGCACGCGGGCAGGGCGTTGCTGTCGTCGAAACGGCCTGCGCCGCCCAGGGCGCACCGTGCTGCACCTTTACGATTGCACCGGAGACCGCGCCGGAACGCTAGGCGCTTCGGCACGGTCGGCGGGCAGGGCTCAACGCCCCCTTCAGGTCAGGTTGATGACGTTCGCCTTGACCTGGCAGTTCTGCAGGACGGCCTCTTCGCCCAGATCATGCCCGATGCCCGAGCTTTTCACCCCGCCGAACGGCATCGCCATGTCGAGGATATTGTGGGTGTTGACCCACACGGTGCCGGCGCGGAACGCTTCGGCAAAGCGGTGCACCTTGTTGACGTCCTGCGTCCAGATGCTGGCGCCAAGGCCATAGACGCTGTCGTTCGCCAGTTCGATGACCTTGTCCTCATCATCGAAACGCATCACCGACAGGACGGGGCCGAAAATCTCGTCGCGGACGACTTCCATGCCGTGATCGACATCGGCAAGGATCGTCGGCCTGACATAGGCCCCTTCGTGGTCGAGCGAGGTTCCGCCGGTGACGAGTTCAGCCCCCGAGGCAACGCCGCGTTCCACGAAGCCCAGAACGCGATCCTGCTGACCCTTTGATGCCAGCGGGCCCATCTGGCTATCGGGGTCGAGCCCGCTGCCCAGAACCATCGATGCCGCAACGTCCGCAATCCCCGCGACGACCTTGTCGTAAATCGAGGAATGGACATAGAGCCGCGAACCGGCACAGCAATTCTGGCCGTGGTTGGCGTAGATTCCCATCGCCGCACCGGGGATCACCTTTGCAAGGTCGGCATCGCCCAGCACGACCATCGGCGATTTTCCGCCCAGTTCCAGCGTCACCTTCTTCATTCCCTCGGCCCCGATCCGCGCGATCTCGCGCCCGACGGCGGTCGAGCCCGTAAAAGAGATCTTGTCGACCATGGGATGCGAGACGAGCGCGGCGCCGGCCGTGCGGCCATTGCCGCTGACCACGTTGACGACGCCCGCCGGAATGCCCGCTTCCAGAGCAAGCTTCGCGAACTGCAAGGCGCCGAGCGGGGTCATTTCGGAGGGCTTGAGCACGACCGTGCAGCCTGCCGCCAGCGCCGGTGCGATTTTCCACGCGGCTTGGCAGAGCGGAACGTTCCACGGCGTGATCGCGGCAACCACGCCGACAGGGGCCAGTTGGGTATAGGCGAAGAACTTCATGCCGGGCGCATAGGGCGCGGTCAGGTCCATGGTCTTGCCCGTCAGCTTCGTCGCCCAGCCCGCCATATAGCGTAGGCATGAGGCCGACAGGTCGCTGTCGAACGCCGCCACCGCGCCCAGGACGCGGCCGCTTTCGACTGATTCGATTTCGGCCAGTAGCATCCGGTCGCGTTCGACCAGGTCGGCGAACTTTAGCATGATCCGTTCGCGCTCTCCCGGCGACATGCGTGGCCAGGGGCCATGGTCGAAAGCCTTCCGCGCGGCGCGGACCGCACGGTCGATTTCGGCATCACCTGCGGCTGGCGCGCTGCCCACAGTCTTGCCGTTGCTGGGATCGAGAACCGCGATCGTTTCACCATTGTCGGCGGCGACTTCTTGCCCGTCGATGACCATCTGGTGGTCGCGGAAGAGGAAATCGTGCGCCGCCGACGACAGGCGCGAATAGTCATTGTTCAATTGCGGCATGGGACATCCTTCTCGACTGATCTCGAATTCCATTATTGTATTCTGTATGCAGTATACGTCAATCCGGTTATGCGAATTGACGCTTTGGAACCGCGCTGCCCGGTTGGCGTTTGGCCACGGGCATAGTGCCAGAGCCTTCGTGGCGGCTTACCGGCTGCCATCGGCTGGCTTTTGATCGCAGCCGAAGCTAGGACGATCCGACGAGCAGGGATTGAGAGAGATATGTCAGCCTACGTGATCAAGAAATCGGCCAGCCTGCGAGAGCAGGTCGTCGGTGCCGTGCTGCATGAACTGCAGGCCGGGGCCATCGCGCCCGGCGAACGGGTGACGGAAGAAGGCCTGGCAAAACGGCTCAACGTATCGCGCACGCCCATCCGCGAGGCGCTGGCACAGCTTAGTCAGCTTGGCGCGATCGCGGTTCGCGAAGGTGGCGGCTATATCGTGCCGTTCCCCTCTGCCGATGAGGTTCGCGACGTCGTTGCCGTCCGCAAGCTGCTCGAACCGGTTGCGATTCGCATGGCCGCCGAAGAGTTCGGCCCGGAACAGGTCGCGGCGATCACTGCCGCGATCGAGCGCGAGGCCGCCGCCGTCAACGTCAAGAGTTCTGCGCGTTTTTCCAAGGCGAACGAAGACTTTCGCGCCGCTATTTTCGATGCGATTGCGAACAAGATGCTGAGCAGTGCGATCAGCCAGTTCGGCACGCACCTGCACTTGCTGCGATCCTCCACCTTGTCCGACATCGGCCTGCGCCGGCAGATCGTGGAGCGGCAGGAGAAGATTCGTGACGCGATCGCGGCGCACGATGCCGCGCTTGGTGAGCGTTTGTGGATCGACTACCTGAACCTTTCCGAAGAGACGCTGATCGCGACGCTGACCGGCTGGGAACGTGATCGCGCGGAAGCCAAGCCCAAGAGAAAAGTCCGCAAGACGCCTTCCTGACGGAGGGACGATTCTCCCATCATTGTCCGCTTCACAGCTGGCGACTTCGCCGGCCGCATCGTCGTGCGCTTGACAGCTTAATGTGCACTGTATACAAAAAATGCACACGAGGAACGGGAGCTGAGGCAGCGTTATGACCGACATGACCGATAAGATTCGGGCGCGGAAATATGATCAGGGCCGCAATTGGGACGCCTGGCCCAATTACGAATCGGCCAAGTCGGGCTTGCTGGATTACTGGTATCCGGTCGCCTGGGCGGCCGAGATCGGCAAGGAGCCCGTGTCGATCCGGGTCTGCGCGATCAACATCATGCTGATGCGAGACGAGAACGGCCATGTCCGCGCGCTGCGCGACCGCTGCCCGCACCGCGGCGTCAAGTTGTCGCAGGGTATTCAGGAATTCCCGAACACCATCAGCTGCCCCTATCACGGGTGGACCTACAACCTGGAAGACGGCGAACTCGTGGCGGTCATCACTGACGGTCCCGACAGCCGGATGTGCGGCGCCGTCGCCGTCCAGACCTTCGCTTGTGAAGAGCGGATCGGCCTGGTCTGGGTCTTTGTCGGTAACGGAGAGGCCTATCCCCTCGACGAGCAATTGCCCGCCGAACTGGTCGATCCGCCGGAATTCGCTGTTGGCGGGCGCATCGAGGAGCGGACCGGCAACTGGCGCTTCTATGCCGAGAACGGCTTTGACGAAGGCCACGCCAAGTATCTGCACCGCACTGCGATCTGGCGCACGTTCAAGATGATGCCGACGTGGAACAAGATCCACATCGAGAAGGAGGGCCGCTGGCTCTACCGTGTCGAGGACGAGCGTTATTGGGAGGCTGAATTTCCCGGCGTCGGCAAATGGACCAACGACCGTTGGTGGAAGATCAAGCCGAAGCAGCAGCAGGGCAAGTTCCTTGGCAACACCGGCGGTTCGGGGCGGAACGACCCCTATATCGAAAGCCAGAACTTCCCCGGCTTTGCCTCCCTGTCGCTTCCGGGCGTGCTGCGCATCGCCTATCCGCAGTTCATTCACTACGAATTCTACGTGCCGATCGACGCGGAAAACACGCGTTACGTGGGCGTCATGGTCCAGTTCAAGACCGGCCTCAAGAAGCTGGCCTTCTACTTCCATTACCTGTCGCGGATCCGCTGGCTTTTCCATGGCCAGTTCTCGGGACAGGACCACTGGATGGTTGCCGAAACCGACGCACCGCCCGAACGGTTGTACCGCCCGGACATTTCGCTGATCGAATGGCGCAAGCTGTTCAACGGATCGCATCCGATCAGCGATGATGCGGCCCGGAAAATGGACGACTGTGCGCAGGCGCCGGCAACCGACAAGACTTCTGAACAGGAAAGCACGGTCAATGACTGATCTTGATCCGGGCCCGGCGCCCGAAGGACGTATGGTAGCCGTCGGCGACCGCGAATTTCACCTTATCGAACTTGGCGAGAACGGGTCGCCCCTGTTCTTCCTGCACGGCGGCGGGCCGGGTTGTACCGCGTGGTCCGACTTCGCCGTCGTATCGCGCATGTTCGCGCGCGACCATCGCTGCATCATGCCCGATCTGCTGCAATATGGCCGCTCTGACAAGAAGGTCATCGAAGGGCCGATGTGGGATCTTCACGCCCGCACGATGGTCGGCCTGATGGATGTCCTCGGCATCGATAGAGCCGATTTTATCTGCAACAGCTGGGGCGGCACGATCGCGCTGTGCCTTGCGGCGAATTACCCCGAACGCGTGCGGTCGCTTACTATCACGGGTTCTATGCCGGTCTTCTATGGCCCGCTTGCGCCCTTGCCTGAAAACGGTTTCCGCGGGCGTGCGGCGCGCGATGTCTATTATGGCGGGGAAGGGCCGACGCTCGACAAGATGCGCCAGCTTATCGGCCGCCTCGAATGGCACGACAAGTCGCTGATCCCCGAAGCGACGGTCCGGATGCGCTATGAACAGAGCCTCGACAAGGACGAGATGGCGCTGGCCGCGCGCACCGACGGGCCGCGCGGGGAATGGCAGGACCTGACGGCCGAACTGCCGAAGGTTGCCGCGCCGACGTTGTTCATGTGGGGGCTGCAGGATGCCTTTCTGACGCCGGACTATCCGATGATGCTTACCCGGATGGTTCAGCGCGGGCAGCTCCACATCCTCGATGCAGCCTCGCATCACCTTCAGGAAGAGCGACCGGATCATTACTACCTGACCGTCAAGGCCTTCATCGACCAGCCGGAGCCGACATCATGAAAGCGATAAAGCGTTTCCTCGTCCATCTTCTGACCAGGACGACCGGGACATGGATCGGATCGCCGGACAAGAACCGCTGATGCTGACCGAAATCCAGCGCGGGCATTACGAAAAGGCCATCGCGCTGGCGACCCCGGACGCGCTGGCCGAGGCGGCGGCGTTCCTCGTCGACATCCCATCGCCAACCGGCGACGAAGCGCCCCTGGCCGAGGCCGTGGCGGCGCGTCTTCGCAATGCCGGGATCGACGGCCAGACGCAGTATCTGGACGAGAGGCAGGCCAACGCCTTTGCCGTTATGCACGGCAGCGGCGGCCGACCCTCGCTCATGCTCTATGCGCCGACCGATACCGTCACGTCGAACAGCGAGGAAGAGGATCTGCCCTGGGCAGGGGCGGAGCTATATCCGGAAATGCGGGCCAAGGCGCATATCGACGGAGACGTCGTTTCGGGCCTTGGTGCGCAGAACCCGAAGGGGCATGGAGCCTGTGCGATGGTCGCTGTCGAGGCGATCCGCCGGGCCGGAGTGCCGCTTGCCGGCGACCTGATGCTCGGCCTTGGCGCGGGCGGCATGCCGACCAACGCCCGGTCCGGCGCGCGCGCCGACAGCGGCCATGGCGTGGGCTGCGATCACATGATGAAGCTTGGCCCGCGGCCCGATTGCGCGATCATCGCGAAATCGGGCTGGGCGGTGTCGTGGGAAGAGGTCGGCCTTGCCTGGTACGAAGTGGAGATCGAGGGCGGCCACACCTACGTCGGCAGTCGTCACCTCATCTCTCCCTTCTCGAACGCCATCGCTAATGCGGCGAAAGTCGTGCTCGACCTCGAAGAGTGGTTTCCCCAGTGGGCGGAGCAGCATCGCTCTGGCCTGGTCGCGCCGCAGGGCGTGGTATCCTTCATAGAGGGCGGATGGGAGCGTATGCCCGCCTTCACGCCGGCTGTCTGCCGTCTGCGTTTCGACCTGCGGCTAAGCCCCCGGACAAGCGCCGCCGAGGCCGATGCCGCGGTCGATGCCATCCTGACGGAGATCGGCGCACGCCACGGCGTGACGACCCGGTGGAAACGGATCGTCACCATCCCCGGCACGACGACCGATCCGGAAGAGCCCATCATCCAGCGTTGTATCGAGGCGTGGGAGTTTCTGGAGGGCCGCGAGCATGTTCCGATGTACGGGATGTCCGGTGCCACCGATGCGAACATCCTGCGCGGCCACGGGGTGCCCACGGCGCGGATCGGCCTGCCCAAGCTGAAGCGCGAGGGTATCGATTTTCAGCAGGGCATGAATATGGTGTCGATCGCGGACATGGTCCGACTGACGCGCCACCTGATCCTTGTCGCGGTGGCGACCTGCTGCGATTGACGCGGCAGGGGTGCCGAAAAGCGCACGCGAGACTTACGAAAACGTGAGGCATGGGGCGGCATTGCGCCGCCCCGTCTATCGCGACCGGCGCCGTTGCGGGCCGGTCCGTACCTCAGCCTTGCGCTTCGGGAACGTGCACCGTCATGCCGTCGAAAGCGTCGGACACGGTGATCTGGCACGCCAGGCGGCTGTTGGGGCGCGGATCGTCTGCGGATTCCAGCATCGCGGCCTCCATTTCAGAGGCTTCGCCAGTCAGCCCCTGCCATTCGGCCGGGACATATACGTGGCAGGTCGCGCAAACGCATGCGCCGCCGCATTCAGCCTCGATACCGGCAATGCCGCCGCGAACGGCGCCTTCCATCAGGCTCAGGCCTGCCTCGATAGCGACCGTGGTGGCCGTGCCGTCATGTTCGATGAAAGTGATATTGCTCATGTCTGGTCCCGTGATGTTGGGCAGGGGGCCTGATCGAAGGCCTGCATGTTGATGATAAAGTATACTGTATACAATAATACCAAAGAATCAAGACTAGCCTGCGATCCGGTTGGAAGCGTGGGATTTCACGATGGAGCAGCAGCGCTTTTGCGCGTTGCGCGTCAGAAGCGGTCGAACCGGTAGGGGGCGGGATCGACGAGAGGCGTCGATCCGGTGGCCAGATCGGCGGCCAGTTGTCCGGCGGCGGGGCCCGTGCCGAAGCCATGCCCGGAAAATCCGGACGCAAGGGTCAATCCCGGAGCCTGCTCCACGTTACAGATCACCGGAAGTGAATCCGGCGTGACATCGATCATTCCGGCCCAGGTCCGCTCTATGCGGGCGGTTTCGAATACCGGCCATGCGCGGCTGGCATTGCGAAGCGCCTCGGCAATCAGGCCGCGGTCGACGCGCGGATCGATGGTGCGGCGGCGTTCGAACGGCGTTTGGTCACCGGCCTGCCAGCGCCGGGCCAGCGGCATGTCGTCAAGCGCCTCGCGCGACAGGGAAATGCGGATGTTCTTCCACTGCGATTTCAAAAGCGGAAGATAGCGGTGCCCGACCAGCATGCTATCCGCGATGAGAGGGACGGAAAGCGCCGCCCGCTGGATGATCGTGTAGCCTCCGGTCACGCCCTTGCGGAACGAGAAGTCGGGGCCGCCCACGGCAATGTCGGTCGGGCCGTCCATCGGCGCGGTGCGGATAACCGATGCAACGACGGGCAAAGTCGGAAAGGAAAGCCCTGCGTTACCGAGGAAACGCCGGGTCATGACCCCGCCGGCCAGGATGACCTGGTCGCATTGCAGTTCGCCGGCTTCGGTCATCACGCCGCTGACCCGGCCGCCCGATTTGACGAGGCTGCGCGCGGCACAATTTTCGACGATCACTGCCCCTTTGGCCATGGCGGCACGGGCAATCGCGCTCGGCGCAAGCGTCGGCTCGGCGCGGCCATCGGAAGGCGTGTAGATGCCCCCAATCCAGGATCCGTTGCCACCGGGGGCCAGTCGGTCGATCTCTTCGGGCGTCAGGAGCCGCGTGTCGAAACCGAAATCGGACACCGAAGAAAACCATTCTTCGTATGAGTCCATCTCCGCCCTGGTGCGTGCGACATACATGATGCCCGACGCGGTATAGCCGACATCGCTGCCGACCCTTTCGGGCATGCCGTGCCAAAGCTGTTCTGCCGCGATGGCGAGCGGCAGGTCGACGGCGTGGCGTATCGTCTTGCGGACCCAGCCCAGGTTGCGCGAAGATTGCTCGCCCGCGATCCGGCCCTTTTCCAGAACGGTAACGGCGATCCCGCGCTCGGCAAGGGTCAGCGCCGCGGAAAGCCCCACGATGCCGCCCCCGATGATGGCCACGCCCGTCCGGCGCGGCATCCGGGCAGAAGTCTTTACCGGCGAGATGGCGATGGCCACGGCGTTTGTCCTTTCGATCGCCCGACCGGATCGTGGGCGGATAATTCCGGTTCAGGCGGGGGCGACGGTCTTCGTGATCGACCCTGACGAAGCACCGCGCCATGCCGTGACCTCGATCTCCACCTTGTATTCGGGCGAGCCCAGCGTGGGGCTGGTCAGGGTCAGCGCCGGATCGATGCCGCGCATGCGAACGGCATAGGCGGCCATGACGGGATCGATATCCTCGGCAAACTGCACGAAGACCCGCGATGCCACCACGTCAGCCAATGTGGCGTCGACCGCGGCAAGAGCGGTCTCGATATTGTCGAGCACCTGGTGGGTTTGCTCGGCCAGGTCGGCGGGAATCAGCTTCGTTGCCGGATTTCGGCCTGCGGTCAGCGATACGAAAATCAGGTCGTTGACCGCGACCAGCCTTGAATAGCTGCCGATATCTTCGAACTTCGATCCGGTTTTGACTTTGACGACGGATGGCATGGCGTTTGTCCAATCATGCAGGGACGGGCGGGAAGGGTGATGACCGGCCTTGCGGGTCAGCGCAGTGCGGGTTCGTCCCAAAGGTTGAGCTTCACGCCGATGCCGTTCTTGATGGCGTTGCGATAAACCATCGTTCCCCAGGCGACGTCCTCGACCGGCATGCCGCCGACGGACAGGATGATTATCTCGTCGTCGCTCTGGCGGCCGGGGGCTGCACCGGCGGTCATCGCGGACAGATCCTCCAGCTGGTCCATGTGCATCGCGCCTTCGGCGATGAGGTCCATGTACTGAATGCCGACCAGCGGCACGAGGTTGTGCACCGGACCGGGCATTTCCTCCATCCACGCCTCGTAAAGCGGGGTGTAGTCCAGCACCTTGCGAACGTCGTCACCCTGCATGCCTTTATCGACGCTGGTTACCGCCGGCATGGAAAGGAACGTGCCGGGATCGACCCATTCACGCTCGATCATCGGATACTGGCTGGGATCGCCGGTCGCGCCCGAATTGCAGAAGGTGACGATATCGCTGCCCCGGACCACTGCCTCGACCGTATCGACCGCTTCGATGTTGGTGATCTGCGGGTAAGTTGAACGCACCCATTCGATGAACAGGTCGACGTTCTTCCGGCCCCGACCCTTGATCTTGACCGTATCGATCTGGGGGCAAACCGCCATAAAGGCAGACAGGGAGGTCCGGGCCATAACGCCGGGGCCCAGGATGCCCACGACCTTCGAATCCTTGCGCGCCAGGTGACGGGCGCCGACGCCCGGAACCGCGCCCGTGCGATAGGCCGAAAGCAGATTTGCCGACATGAATGCCAGCGGGGCACCGGTATCGACATCGTTCAGGATGAAAGTCAGGATCGAGCGCGGCAAACCGAGTTCGCGGTTTGCGATGTTCGATCCGTACCATTTCATTCCCGCAGTCCGAAACCGGCCGCCAAGATAAGCCGGCATGGCCATGTACCGGCGGTCGGGCGTCGGCTTGGGCATGTCGGGAAACGGCGAGTCTTCGGGGAAGAAGATGATCGTGCCGTGCGAACTGTTGCTGCCGCCGCCCATCCGGTAGTCGCCGTGATGAAGCAGGACGAACATCTCCTCCATCGTGTCGACGCATGCGGCCATGTCGGTCACGCCTGCACGGATCATGTCGGGTTCGGAAAGGTAGATGAAGTCGATCTTGGTCGAAGCGGCAGCGCTGTCGGTCATGTGTCTCTCCGGGTCTTGCCCTGCATAATGGGTCGCGCGCGGGCGACGGGTCTGATGGGTACGGGTGACGCACGTCTGCCGCCGGGCGGATCGCGCGCCTGAATTTCGCTGTTGGGGTTCCGGGTGCCGGAAGGTCACCCGGTCATGGGGAGAATGGGATCGACCCGATGACCGGTGACGTCCGGGTGCCCACGGGATGAATTCCATGAGCACCCGGCATTTTCATCAGTACTTGTAGCTGAACGAGACCCCGTAGGTCACAGGGCGACCCGTCCAGTTGACGAATGCGTCCGAGATCCTGGTCTTCGTGACGAAGTAGTACTTGTTGAAGACATTCTCGCCCCAGATGGATGCGCGCCACTGGCCATTGTCGCCTTCGATCCCGGCGCGCAGATCCACGATCGCCCGCGGTGCGATGCGGAACACGTCGAGTTCGCCGAAGCTGCCGTTCGCGCTGGAGCGGTAGTTGACGTTGCCGCCGACGAAGCCCGTCAGATCGTCGCTGATCGGCGTGCGGTAATCGATGGTGGTGTTACCCGACCACTTCGGCGTGTAGGGGAAGGGCTCCCCACCGAAATTGCCCGCGATGCCGTTGCTGGTCCGATCGAAGAAATCGCCGCGGATCTTCGACGAGATCATCGTGATCGACGGCGCGATGGTCAGCCCCTCGAACGGTTCCAGCGTCGCCTCGGCTTCGAAGCCCAGGACGCGCGACTTGGGAATGTTTACCAGCAGTTCGAGGTTGCCGAAGATCGGGAAGACATCGTTACCGCGCGTCTGCTTGTCGGTATAATCGTAGTAGAAACCGGCGACGTTGAAGCTGAACGCGCGGCTGAAACGCAGCTTTGCGCCGACTTCGTAGGCCAGGACGCTTTCCTGCGTAACCGGGGTTGCCTGCGGTTCGAAGGCAAGGCCCAGCAAGGGGAAGCTGCCCGACTTGTAGCCGCGGCTGACGTTCGCATAGAGCAGCTGCTGCGGCGCGAGCTTGTAGTTGAGGCCGACGCGCCAAGACACGTTGTCCTCTTTCAGTTCCTTGAACACTTCGCCGAAGACACCTGCTTCGAGGAAAGTGAGGCAACCGCCGGGCACCGTGCCGGGGAAGATGCCCGAATTGGCGGCCTTGCCGTCGCCGATGTCGCGGGTACAGCTGCGGAACGTGCGTTCGTCATCGGTGTAACGGGCGCCGGCCTGGATGTTGAGCGAGTCGGTGATGTCGAGGTCGAAGTTGCCGTAGACCGCCTTGGTCTTGATCTTCTGACGCCCGTCGTTCTGCGACGTGCCGCCCAGGAAGCTCTGGGTCGATTCACCGTTGTACAGCGTGCTCGTGTCGAACACGTCGTCGTTCTGGTAGTTCGCGCCGACAATCCAGTTGCCGCTGGAACCGATGGTTCCGCTAAGCCGCAGTTCCTGGAAGAAGGATTCGACGTCGCCGCCCAGATAGTTGCGGAAATTCTCGAACGGCGTGCCGTCCTGGTCGACCGGCATATAACGATCGTACTTGTGATACGACGAGATCGACGTGACCGTCAGGCTGTCGCTGATTTCGTAATCGGCGCGGCCCGTGATCTGGTACAGCTTGCTGTCCTGGGCAAAGGAAAGGCCCGGGTCCCAATCGGCGGCGCGAGCGTTCTCGGGCGCGAAGGGGAAGTCGTAGAAAGGCTCGAACTGGAAGTCGGGCAGGCCGCCGATGAACTTGCCGACATGCTGCGGAACCTGCGTATCGGAACGATCGCGCCAGCCGTTGACGTTGAGCGAGATCTTGAGGCTGGGATCGGGCTCCCAATCGACCAGCAGGCGACCGACGAGCTGGTCCGTCTCGCCGATCTTGTCATCGCGCGAATAGCTCTTCTGCCACGGGCCGGAACGGCTGAGGCGAACGGCGGCGCGCGCCCTGAGGGTATCGGACAGCGGGCCGCTGACAAAACCGTTCAGATCGATCGCGTTGAACCGGCCGTACCGGACGTCGCCGCCGAAGGTGAAGTAATCGGTCGGCTTGGCGGCGATGTAGTTGATCGCGCCGCCGGTCGCGTTCTGACCGTAAAGCGTTCCCTGCGGGCCCTTCAGCACTTCGACCCGTTCGAGGTCGAGCGTCGAGCCGAGCGTTTCGATGGAGAAAGGAAGTCCGACTTCATCAACATAGACGCTGACGGTCGGGCTGGCGCCAAGGCTGTTTTCCTGAAAGCCGACGCCGCGAATGGTGTAGACCGGCGTGCCGTAGCTGGTCGTGTTGAAGTTGAAGCCGGGGACGACCTGGGTCAGCTGCTCGACATCGGTGACGCCGCGCGCGGTAAGGTCATCGGACGAGATCGCGGTGATCGACATCCCGACATCCTGGATCGACTGCGACCGCTTTTGCGCCGTGACGATGATCGGGTCGGAATAGGAACCTGCGTCCGCTTCTGCCTCCTGGGCCAGAGCAGACGTCGAACTCATGAGAATAATAGAAGAAGTCCCCAGAAGGGTCGCCTTCAAAGTCTGTGATAAGCCACTGCCACCATTGATAGTCATGATCTTCCCCTAAGTGATAAATATACCGTTTCACATTCAATTTTCTGAATGTGTTGTCCTCAAAGTATATTCATTGATTTTTCTGTATTTATCTGAAATCATTGAATTTTAGCCAGGTCGTCAACGGCCTGGAGCTGAAATTCCTGTGTCTTCTTCGTCGGCTGCTGAAGCAGAAGAATGTCGAGGAACGGGTCCTCTACCGGGCTGGTCACGCCGGCGAGTTCGGCGATGATCGCATGGCCGCAGAACGGCACGTACGCCTCGGAGTATCCGCCCTCGTGGACGATGACCAAGCGATCGTCGCAAAGCTGTGCAGCGGCCGATTTCAGGCGTTTTGTCATCGCGGAGTAAGTGCCCGAATGCAGCATCATGCGGGCCAGCGGATCGACGGCACTGGCATCGAGGCCGCTGGCGACCACGATCAGGTCGGGCTGGTACTTGGCGAGCGCGGGCAGGATGATCTTGTCGAACGCCGCAAGGTAGGTGTCGTGGCCGCTTCCGGGGGGCAGCGGGATGTTGATATTGTATCCCGCGCCGGCGCCGGCACCGCGATCATCTTCGCCGGTGTAACCCGGCGGGAAGCAGTTTTCCTGATGCAGAGAAATGGTCAGCACGTCGTCGCGTTCGTAATAGATGTCCTGCGCGCCGTTGCCGTGATGAACGTCCCAGTCGATGATCGCCACGCGCGGCAAGTCATGCTTTGCACGGGCCGCCGCAATGGCGATGGGAATGTTGGCCAGCAGGCAAAAGCCCATCGACTGATCGGGCAGGCAATGGTGACCGGCCGGGCGGCATAGCGCGTAGGCGTTCTTCGCCTTGCCCGACACGACATCCGACACCGCCTCGATGGCGAGGCCCGCCGAGGCCGCGGCGATTTCGAAACCGCCGACGATGAAAGGGGCATGATCGCCGACATCGCCGCCGCCGCTGTCGCTGACGGCCTTGAAACGATCGATGTAACCGGGCGTGTGAATGCGCAGCATGTCTTCACGCGTCGCGGGGGTGGCTCCTACGATGGGCACGTCATTCGACAGGCCGCTCATCTGCACAAGGTTGAGCAGGCGGCGCTTCGAAGCCGGGGTGTCGGCGCCGTATGTCCCCGCCGGGGGTTCGACCCAGCCACCTGCGGGCACGAACAGGGATTCCAGCCCGGTTGCATGCCAGAAAGTGCATTCGGTCGAATACAGGAAGGTTTTGTGCGCCATATGTCCTCAGATCCCTTGATTGGCGCACATCTTGCCAAGCAGGTGGCGAGCGTGTCATGCATGCCCCTGCCAAAGTTTTGTCTGTCTGAGCGGGCTCGCCGTGGCATCCCACGGGCCGATGCGATGCGATGGGGATTCCCGGGTTAAGGTAATTTCGCCATATGAAACGGACGCTTGACGCCTTCGAGAAGGACCTCAACTCGCTTTACGCGAGCTATTCGCTCGAGCCCAATGGACGCGCGAGTGGCAATTTTGGCACGATTGTATGCAAAAGCCATTATCAGTTCGAGATCGCCGAAATCGAATCCGTCGGCCTTAAAGCGCACCGCTCGCCCCTGCCGGACGAGTTTCAGGACCGTGTTCATCTCGTCCTTTGTCGCAAGGGGCGGATCGGTTTCGGGCAATATGGCCGCAGTGCCGTGCTTCGGCCGGGCGATGCACTGGTGATCGATTCAAAGGCCGAATGCCAGGTAGAGGTTTTTGAGCCCAGCTCGAACTATACGATCGAAATGCGGCGGCAACACCTGATCGGCTGGCGGGTGCCGGTCGCTTCGGCTGCGGGCCGTTGTCTTGGTGCCAACACCGGGCTCGTCAACCAGATGAACGGTTTCGTTTCCAGCATCGCGCACGAAGACCAGAAGATGACGGGGCGCTATGCCGCAGAGCTGCAGGACGTGCTGGCGCACATGCTGTCCCACTGCCTGCCCGATCACGATACGTGGCGCGCGATAGAGCTGCATGAGCGCATTACCAAGTGGGCGCGCAAACAGGTCGGGAAGCGCGAAATCCTGCCGGAGGAAATCGCGCAGCATTTCGGATTGTCGCGGCGCAACCTCTATCGCCACTTCGAACGCATGGGCACGACGCCCGTTCGTTTCCTGCTGGCGCTGAAGGCCGAAAAGGCGCGCGACCTTCTTAGCAGCCCCGAATCCAGCCGCCAGTCGATCAGCACGATTGCCTATATCTGCGGTTTCAGCGACGCGGCCCATTTTTCGCGCGTTTTCAAGAGCCAGTTCGGCCTGTCACCCAAGGAGTGGCGACAGAAAGCGCTTTGAACCGGGCCGGTCCAGCCGCGCCTGATCCTATGGGAATTCCTTGCCGATGGCCTGCGAGACGAGCGTCGTCATCTCGCGGCGCAAGCTGGCCAGCTTTTCAGCGCCGGGCACTCCGCCGATAAAGCTTGCGGACAATCCGCCGATCGTCCGGCCCGCAGGATCGGCGACGGGCACCGCCATGCAGAAGATGTCGTCGCGGATTTCGAAGCGGTCGAACGCGACGCCCTGGGCTCGTACCTCGGCCAGTTCCTTTTCGATCTGGTCCGGTTCGGTCAGCGTATGATCGGTCAGGGCGACGAACGGCCCGCCCGCAAGATAGGCCTCTAGCTCCTTCTTCGGCAGTGCTGACAGCAGGACTTTCCCGATGCCCGAACAATAAGCCTCCAACTGCCTGCGTTCTTCGGTGAACAGTTCGTGTTCGCCGCCGTTCTCTTTCACGAGATAAGTCACCATGGCATCGTCGAGCACGCCGAAGTGCATCAGGACGCGGTGTTTCGCGGCCAGGTTCTTCATCGGGCGACGAAGCCGCACGGCGATGCGATCCTCTGGCCGGGGGATCAGCGGCATGATGCGCGAAAGTTCCAGACCCGGCAGATAGCACCCCTTGCCGTGCCGCTCGATATAGCCTTCGCCCTCCAGCGTCAGGGCCAGCCGATGCGCCGTGGGCAGGGGAATGCCCTGTTCTTTCGCCACCTCGCTCAGGGTCGATCGTCCGCCGTCGACGACGATCGCCTGCAAGAGCCGCAGTCCTTTGGCCAGGGTGGAGGATTGCTTGGTCGCCATGCCGCCTTCTCACCCAGCAACTCTCACTATGCAAGAGATATGGCTGAACCCGATTGGCGCGCCGCGAAAGGACGGAGTAGCTCGCAGGCTCAAGAGGAGCGATGCATGACCACCAATTATGACGAACCCGCGCGCCTGCTGCGTGAGGCCTATAGCGGCGCCGCCGTAGCCCCGCTGCGCGACTGGCTTGATCCGACCGACGCCGCCGGTGCCTATGCCGTGCAGGAAGTGAACACCCGTTTCTGGGAAGCACAGGGCCGCCGCATCGTCGGCCGCAAGGCGGGGCTTACCGCCGAAGCCGTTCAGAAGCAGCTGGGCGTGGACCAGCCCGATTTCGGCGTCCTGTTCGAGGATATGCGCATTGCCGATGGCGGCAATCTCGATCCTGCCAAGTGCCTGCAACCCAAGGCCGAGGCCGAAATCGCCTTCATCCTGGGCGCGGACCTGCCCTCTGCCGATACGAGCGCGGACGACGTGGCCGCCGCCGTCGCCAGCGTGCATGCCGCGATAGAGATCGTGGACAGCCGCATTGCCGACTGGAAGATCACGTTTGCCGACACCGTGGCGGACAACGGCTCTTCCGCCTTTTTCGTGCTGGCCGGCGCTGGCCTGCCGCTCGACGGGCTCGACCTCGAAGGTGCGCCGATGGACATGACCGTCAATGGCGAAGTCGTCTCCACCGGTATCGGCAAGGCCGCGCTCGGCAACCCGCTCAACGCCGCGGCATGGCTTGCCCGGACGCTTGCCGACCGCGGCGAACCGCTGAAGGCGGGCGATATCCTGCTGGCCGGGGCGCTTGGCCCGATGGTCGCGCTGAACCCCGGCGACCGGGTTCAGGCCAATGTCGGCGGCATCGGCGCTTGCGGATTTACCTATGGAGACGCGCAATGAGCGGCAAGAAGACGAAAGTCGCCATCATCGGTTCGGGCAATATCGGTACCGACCTGATGATCAAGATCAAGCGCCTGTCCGACGTGCTGGAAATGGGCGTCATGGTGGGGATCGATCCCGAATCCGACGGCCTTGCCCGCGCAGAACGCATGGGCGCGGCCACTACCCATGAAGGCATCGACGGACTGGTCGCCATGCCCGAATGGGACGATGTCGAGATCGTGTTCGACGCCACCAGCGCAGGCGCGCACAAGCGCCACAGCGAAGTGGTGCTGGGCGCGGGCAAGCGCATGGTCGACCTGACGCCTGCCGCGATCGGCCCCTATGTCATTCCGCCGGTGAACGGTGCGGACGCGCTGGGCGCGCCGAATGTCAACATGGTTACTTGCGGCGGGCAGGCGACGATCCCGATCGTCGCTGCCGTCAACCGCGTGGCGAAGGTCCACTATGGCGAGATCGTCGCCTCCATCGCCTCGAAAAGCGCAGGGCCCGGCACGCGCGCCAATATCGACGAGTTTACCGAAACGACAAGCCAGGCGATCATGGACGTCGGCGGCGCAACGCGCGGCAAGGCGATCATCGTGCTGAACCCCGCAGAACCGCCGCTCATCATGCGCGATACGGTCTATTGCCTGTGCGAGGATGCCGATCAGGACGCGATCCGGCAAAGCATCGAGGACATGGTCGCCGAAGTGCAGAGCTATGTGCCCGGTTACCGCCTGAAGCAGGCCGTGCAGTTCGAACGTATCGGTTCCAACCGCCCGCTTCGCATTCCGGAAATGGACGGCGAATATACCGGCCTGAAAGTCAGCGTGTTCCTCGAGGTCGAGGGTGCGGCGCATTACCTGCCTGCCTATGCCGGCAATCTCGACATCATGACGTCCGCCGCGCTCAAGACCGCCGAGAAGATCGCAGCGAGCATGCATGAAGGAGCCGCAGCATGACCTTTGACCCCGCCCAGACCAAGCTCTACATCCAGGACGTGACCCTGCGTGATGGCATGCACGCCATCCGTCACCAGTATGGCCTCGACCACGTTAAGACGATCGCCAAGGCGCTCGACACCGCGAAAGTCGACGCCATTGAAGTGGCGCACGGCGACGGCCTGCAGGGTTCCAGCTTCAACTACGGCTTTGGCGCGCATACCGACTGGGACTGGATCGGCGCGGTGGCCGACGTGCTGGAACACTCGGTCCTGACCACGCTGCTGCTGCCCGGTATCGGCACGGTGCACGATCTGAAGCACGCCTACGAAATGGGCGTGCGATCGGTCCGCATCGCGACCCACTGCACCGAGGCCGATGTCTCGAAGCAGCATATCGAGGCGGCCCGCAGTCTTGGGATGGATGTATCCGGCTTCCTGATGATGAGCCACATGACCGACCCGGAATCGCTGGCCGGTCAGGCGCTGTTGATGGAAAGCTACGGCGCGCACTGCGTCTACGTGACCGACAGCGGCGGCGCCATGAACATGGACGAATATGCCGCGCGCCTGCAGGCCTATGACCGGGTGCTGAAGCCCGAAACGCAGCGCGGAGTGCACGCGCATCACAACCTGTCGCTGGGTGTCGCGAATTCGATGGTGGCCGTGCAGAACGGGGCCGTCCGCGTCGATGCCAGCCTTGCCGGCATGGGTGCGGGTGCGGGCAATGCGCCGCTGGAAGTGTTCATCGCCGCAGCGGATCGCAATGGCTGGAACCATGGCTGCGACCTCTATGCCTTGATGGACGCTGCAGAGGATCTGGTGCGCCCCTTGCAGGATCGCCCGGTGCGGGTGGACCGCGAAACGCTGACGCTGGGCTATGCCGGGGTCTATTCCAGTTTTCTGCGCCACGCGGAAAAGGCGTCGCAGGACTATGGTCTCGACACCCGTTCGATCCTTGCCGAAGTCGGCCGCCGCAAGATGGTGGGCGGGCAAGAGGACATGATCGTGGACATCGCGCTCGACCTGACCGCTCAGGGCTGAGGCCGCCGCGTAAACTTCCGGGTTATTCGGCCGTGTAGATGGTGCGTCCTTCGAACACGGTGCGAAGAACCCGGGTTTCGCCGATTTCTGCTGCCGCGGCGTCGAACAGGTTGCGGTCCAGCACGATCATGTCGGCCATCTTGCCCACTTCGATCGAGCCGGTGACGTCGGCCCAGCCGGCGACTTCGGCGCCGTTGCGCGTGGCGATGCGGATGGCATCGGCAATCGTGATGGATTCGTCGCCATGGTCCAGCATGCCGCCGATGGCGGGGAACAGGTTGGGCGAGGGCAGGACGACCCAGTCGCTGCCGATGGTCATGGTGACGCCGCGCGACAGCAGGCTGCGGAACGGCCAGGCGCCCTTCAGGCTTTCGGTCAGCGGGCCCTTGATCTGCCAGATCGCGGGCGACATTTCCGTAACGATGCCCAGCGGGGCGAGCCGGTCCATGTCCTCTTCCGAGAAATAGAGGCTGTGCGCGATTTCCGGCTTGATATGCGGCTGGCGGTTGACCTTGCGCATTGCCTCGATGGCATTGACCGCGACGCGGTTTGCGCCGGTGCCGACGGCGTGCATCTTCACCCGCAGGTTCTCTTCCTCGAAACGGGTCAGCGCGGCGGCGATGGTTTCGGGCGTGGTGTAGAGCTTGGCGCGGTCGTAGTGCCCGTGCCCGTCGAGCTGCACGTCGGTATGATGCGGTTGTAGCGGCGATCCGTCGATCAGAAGCTTTACCGCGTCGAGGGAGACCCGCGGCGAGCGCAGTTCGGCACGATGGGCCAGTACCTCTTCGCTCTGGTCTATCGACATCATGGAGACGGCGGGATTGCCCCAGAACACGTGCGCCAGTGTGCGCAAGTTCCATTGTCCTGACACGTCGAGTTCGTGCAATTGCCGCGCCACCGCGTCCGTCACCCCGGCATCCTGGACCGAGGTGATGCCGTATTGCGCACAAAGCGCGGCGGTATCGAGCAGGGCCTTGCGGATCGCCTCGTCCGAAAGCGGCGGCAAGTGCCGGGCGGCAAGGAACGTCGCGCCCGCCAGCAGTTCGCCGCTCGGCTCGCCATCCTCGCGGTGCAGGATCGTGCCGCCGTCGGGATCGGGCGTGTCGCGGTCGATCCCGGCGATCTCCAGCGCCTTGGTGTTCACCAGTGCGTGGTGATACGACCATTCGCGGATATAGACGGGGGTGTCGGGAAACGCCTCGTCCAGGAACTTGCGGTCCGCCTTGCCGCCGGGGAAATTGTCGCCGCGATAGACGTCGGCGATGATCCAGCCGTCGGGCCGCTTTTCTTCGGGACATGCGCGAAGACCCGCGATCAGCGCGTCGATGTCCGCCTCGGGCGAGATCTGGCAATAGATGTTGCGCGCCTGTGCCAGCACCATGTGCTGATGCGCGTCGTGGATACCGGGCATGACCATTCGCCCGTCGAGGTCGGTCACTTCCGTTTCGGGACCGATGAAGACGTCGACGCCCTTGTCGTCACCGACATAGACGAAACGTCCGTCGCGGATCGCAACCGCCTCGGCCCAGGTGGTTTCGGGATCGACCGTATAGATCTTCGCATCGCGATAGACCGCGTCCGCCGGGTCCTGAGCCCATGCGGGTGACGCGGCAAACGCAAGGACGGCGGCTGCGGCACTTAGTGCGCGGCGGAAGGACCCGGTCTTCATCGAAATTACCTCTGGCAGAAAGAAAGCGGCCCCGCCCCACCGGGGAGCGAGGCCGCGATCGTGTGATCAGGGGAGGGTGATCACCATTCGATGCCGACTGCCACGCCATACGTGCGGGGCATGGCGTAACGGGCCTGGATGATCCCGATCGAAGCGAACGAGGGGCCGAGGTAGGTGTAGTTCTTCACGTTGCCGATGTTGTCGACGAACGCACGGACATTCACCCCTTCATCGAAATCGAGCGCAACCGAGGCGTTGTGCTTGAAATAACTGTCCAGCTTCGTGCCCGGATCGTTGAAGTTACCGGCATAGCGCGACGAACGGGCGTTGAAGTTCCAGTCGAGCACCAGTTCACCAAGCGATCCGGCCATCGTCTTGTAGGTCAGCCCGCCGCTGCCGCTCCACTTGGGCGCAAAAGCCATGGAACGGTCCGCGGTAACGATGTCGCCCGAGGGGGTAGCCTTCGACACGTCGTAGATCTTGGTGTTGAGATAGGCGGCAGAGCCATAGGCGGTGAGCCCGTCGGCCAGTTCCGCTTCGATCTCGGTTTCCACGCCGTATGCGCGCGCGTCCTGGTTCGAGATCAGGCCGACGAGACCGAAGTAGTTGAACACCTGATAGTCGGAATAATCGTAGTAGAATATGCTGGTGTTGATGCGCAGGCGGTTGTCCAGCAAGGTTGCCTTTTCGCCGATTTCAAAGGCGTAGAGCGTTTCGTCCTTGTAGGGAATCTGGCTGAGCGAGGTGTTGTCGGGATAGAACCCGTTGTTGAACCCGCCGCCCTTGGTTCCGCGAGAGACGCTGGCATAGAACAGCGTGTCGGCATTGGGCGAATATTCGAGCGCGAGCTTACCCGAGACGAGCAGCTGGTCGTATTCGAGGTCGAAGGGGTTGGCCGTCCCGTCGCCGCCTTCAGAAATCAGGTAGCACGATCCCGGCTGGCCGCTTTCGCAAGTACGGAATGCCGCGTTGTCGGCATCGGCGAAAGTCTTGTCGTCATAAGTAAGACGTGCGCCCGCGATCAGCTTGAGCGTATCCGACAGGTCCTGTTCGAGCTGGCCGAAGACCGACAGCGAATTGGTCCGCATGCGCCAGTCCGCGTTCAGCGCGAAGGGGAAGAATTCGCCATCGTAGATGCCGTCCGCAGTCGGCGGGTCGATGGGGAAATTGAACACGGCCGAAGGCTGGTTGTTGGCAACCGAGTGGAGCCCGTAGACACCCGCGGTCCAGTCCGTCGTGTCGCCGTCGTGGAACAGGCGCAGTTCCTGCGTCACTTCCTTCAGCTGGTAGGGGAAGCTGGCATAGACGATGTCGTTGGGCGTGCCGTCGCTGTCCTCTTCCATCCGGCGCTCGTAGTCCTGATAGCCGGTGACGCTGGTGAAAGTCGTGTCGCCGAATTCCTTTTCGGCGCGGAACAGGGCGGACTTGATCGTCGCCTTGAGCAGCGCGGGGCGGTTGGCCCATGCGGTGTTCTTGGCGGCGGCCGGGCCGTTGCGTTCGGCATAGCCGACGATGTCGGTGATGGAATCGTCTTGCATCACCAGGCCGGTGTCGTTGTCGACATAGCCGGTGATGGTTTCGTAGTAGCTGTGGACCGTGTCGATCCGACCGTACTCACCCTTGAGGTTGAGGTCCCAGCCATCGTCGCCCTGATAACGGATCTGCAGGCGCGCTGCCTGGCTGCCGGCCTGGCCGCCGCGTTCGAGATCGGGGTTGATCTGCTTTTGATAACCGTCGCTGGTCATCGAAAAGCCGGAGAGGCGAACCGAGACGGTATCGCTGATCGGCGCATTGGCCGCCGCCTCGAGCTTGAGCGTGTTGAAGCTGGAATAAGTCGCATTGGCAAAGCCTTCGGCATAGGCGGAGGGCTTGGCCGTGACATAATGGATCAGGCCGCCGGTCGAATTGCGCCCGAACAGCGTGCCCTGCGGGCCGCGCAGGACTTCGACCCGGTCAAGATCGAACAGTGCGAAGTCGACCGCGGGAACGGCGACATAATAGAACTCGTCCACGTAAGTCGTGACCGGCGCTTCGTGTCCTTCGCCGAAGTCGTTCACGCCGATGCCGCGAATAACGACGTTGGCCGAAGTGCCGGGGCCATAGGGCGAGTAGTTTTCCAGGCCCACGATGCGTCCGGCAAGGTCGGCGCTGCTGGTGATGTTCTGGCTTTCGATGCTCTCTGCGGTCACCGCTGTCACGGCGATACCCACACTCTGCAGGTTCTGTTCGCGCTTTTGCGCGGTGACGACGATGGTGTTGAGGCCCGAAGTGCTCTGCTCCGGCGTATCGGTTTCGGCATCTTGCGCCATGGCCGGGCTGGCCAGGACACACGCCGGGATGGCGCACATAAGTGAAAGGCGTGAAGCTTTGATCATCAGAACCCCCTGATACGGTCCGTAGGTTGTTATCGCGATGATGGTCGCTGGATTACGAATTAGAGACAACGACACTCCGAAGCGCTTTTGTTGCAGAGCGCGCAACAACCGCGAGGCCGCAAAAATCCGGGGTTTTTCGGCGAATTTCGGCACTTGCCGCCCGATTGGGCACTGCTGCTGAAAAAGGCGGCAGGGTTTGCCTAAAGAACGGGCAGCTTGCGGATCGCGCGCACCAGTGCGGTTCGCATGTCGAGCGCACCCGGCTCCAGCTTGCGTCCAACCCTGCTGACCAGAAGCAGGCTGATGTCGCGCAGTTCATCGCAGACCAGTTCGCGCGAGACGATTTCGTCCTTGTTGCCTTGTGCGGCGAAGATCGATGGCAGGACGGCAACGCCAAGCCCGCTTTCCACGCCCTTCAGGATGATCTGCATAGAAGAGGACTTGAGCGCGATGTTGAGCGACAGGCCGCGCCCGGAAAAGACCGACTGCACGATTTCGAACACGCGCGAGGACGTGAGCGGGGTCAGCAGCCTGTGCTCTGCCAGCATTTCGGGCGTAATCGCGGTTTCGCTGGCCAGCGGATGGTCGCGCGGCATCAGAGCGACAAAGGGCTGGCGGCTGGCCGCATGGACGCGAAGCCGGGCATCTTCGGGCGAATCCAGCAAGAGGCCGAAATGCGCGGTATCGTTGAGGATCAGGCGGTGGGCTGCGTTGTATTCGGCCGACATCAGTTCGATCGAGGCGTCGGGATGTTTCTCGCTGATCTTCGCGATGGCGGGCAGCAGCGGGGCCGCCATCAGGCCTTCGGCAGCGACGATGCGGATCGTCTGGTTGCGCACGTTGCGCAGCGAGGCGAGCCCGGTCAGCAGCTCTTCGTGTTCGGCCATGCGATTTTCGTAGTAATCGCACAGCATCGTGCCGGCTTCGGTCAGCACCATCTTGTGCGAACCCGGTTCGACCAGCGCGATCGACAGCGCGCGTTCGAGCAACTTGATCTGGCGGCTGATTGTCGACGGTGCGACGTTCAGGTAATCGGCCGCCGCCCGCATCGAACCGTGGCGCGCAGACAGCGAGAGATAGTGCAGGCGGTGATCCTGCACGTTGATCTCATAGGCTCTGCTTACGCCGGGCATCGATCGCTCTCCGTCAGGCCTTGGCCGATTTCTTCCGCGAAGTGCGGGGTGTCCCGGCTCCCTTGCCGCCTACGGCATGGAGGCCGATGGACGTGAAAAGCGGGGAATTCTCGCTGAAGAAGAAGTCGCGCACCACCAGCCAGTCATCGCCGGTCCGTGTCCAGATCATCAGGCCGCGATGGATGTCCATGCCGCCGCCGATAATGGTGTTCCGGTTGGTGAAATTGCCGAACGCGACATCGCCGACCTGGGTGATTTCTTCCAGCTCGATCGTCAGTGAGGAATAGACCTCCCGGGCTTCCTCGAAGATGTGGCGGATCGCGGTCAGCCCCTGTTCGGCCGGCATGTCCCGCCCTTCCATCACCGCTTCGGGGTGATAGAAAGCGCTGGTCATTTCCGACAGGCGGCCCGCGGCGAAATCCTTGCCGAACTGTTCGCACTTGGCGCGGAGACGATCGTAGAGCGTGTCGGTCACGACAGGGCCCCAGCCACGGCCGCCGTGTCCAGGAATTCCTCGAAACCGGTCACCAGTCCGTTTTCCACCTGATAGATATGCACCCAGCGAACACGGTATTCGCGGCCCGTCTTGATCGAACGACTATGCTCGATACCGTTACCATAGACCGTATTGCCGGCAACTTCGAACTTTTCGGGCGCCATCTCGAGGATTTCGATTGTCTCGCCCGCACGGGCGAAGAAATCGCGCACGCCGTCATGGCCCTTGAAAGTCCCGGCAAAGGCGATCCGGTCAGCCGGGCCGTGATAAGTCCACACGATGTCGGGCGACAGGCAGGCGAAAGCGCCGTCCATGTCGCCGGAATTGAAAGCGCCATAGAAGCGTTCGAGGACGGCGGCCTTGTCGGTAGGGGCGGGGCCTGAAGCGGTAGTGTCTGAATCGTCTGCCATGTTCGAAATCCTGTCATGAAATGCCGGCGCGGGTCAAAACCGCGTCAGCGCATAGGGAGCGGGGTTGATGAGCGGCGCGGCACCCGTCGCCAGATCGGCGGCCAGCTGGCCCGCGGCAGGTGCGGTGCCGAAACCGTGGCCCGAAAAGCCGCTGGCCACGACCACGCCGGGCAGTTCGTCCAGCGGCGCGATGACCGGGTGGGCATCGGGGGTAATGTCGATCATGCCTGCCCAGGTGCGCGCGATTTCCGCCTTGCCAAAAGCTGGCCATGCCGCGCGCAAGTTTGCCATCGCTTCGGCATTCAGCTTGTCGTTGACGGGCGGGTTCGTCGTGCGGTGATCCTCAAACGGGGAAGGGCCGGTGGCAGGCCAGCGGCGCTGCATCGACAGATCGTCAAGGAAATGACGGCCCAGCGACAGGCGGATCTGTTTCCATTCCGCGCCCAGCACCGGCAGGAACTTGCGCGCCAAAAGCAAACTGTCGAGCGCGAGCGGCGCGATGAAGCCGCCGCGCTGGGTGATCGTGAAACCGCCGGTGTGGTCCTTGCGAAAGGAAAAGTCGGGGGCGCCCACGGCCATGTCGGTCGGCCCGTCCATGGGTTTCGTGCGCAGGACCGATGCGATCACCGGCAGGGTCGGGAAAGAGACGCCGTGATTGCCGAGGAACCGGCGCGACCATACCCCGCCTGCAAGGATCACCGAATTGCAGCGCACCTCGCCCCGCTCGGTCATCACGCCGCTGAGGCGCCCGCCGCTGAGCGAGAGGGCTCTCACTGCGCAATTCTCGACGATCTTCGCGCCTTTCGCCATCGCGGCGCGGGCGATGGCGCTCGCGGCAAGCTGTGGCTCGGCCTTGCCGTCCGAGGGGGTATGGATGCCGCCGTACCAGTCTTCCTGTCCGCCGGGGACGAGCGCGGCGATCTCCTTGTTGCTGACCAGCCGGGAATCGATACCGTTGCCGACAGACGCCATCCACGCCTCGTGCGGGGCCAGTTGGCCCTCTGTCCGTACGGCGTAGAGGATGCCCGTCCGGCGATAGCCGAGGTCGGCGCCGACGCGGGCGGGCATTTCCTGCCACAGGCGGTCCGATTCGAGGGCTAGCGGCAGGTCGGCCTGTCCGCGTCCCATCTTGCGCACCCAGCCCAGGTTTCGCGACGATTGTTCGCCAGCAAGGCGCCCCTTTTCGATCACGACGACCGGAACGCCCCGTTCGGCCAGGTTCAGCGCCGCGACGAGGCCCACGATACCTGCGCCGATGATCGCGACCTCGCATTCGGCGGGCAGGTCCGGCGACGTCGTTACCGGATCGATGGGCGGTGGAGTCCCGGTCATGCCACGAAAATCCGTCGTGGGGGAAAGGGCAGGCTAGCCGCCAAGGTTCATCTCGTTCACCGGCCCCTTCGACGCGCCGCGATAGGCGGTGACTTCGATCTCCACCTTGAATTCGGGCGATCCCAGCGGCGGGCTGGTCAGTGTCAGCGTCGGTTCGATGCCGCGCATCCGTTCGGCATAGGCGGTCATGACTTCGTCGATATCATCGGGAAACTGGATGAAGACGCGCGCGGCGACCACGTCTTCCAGCACGGCGTCGACCGCGGCCAACGCGCGTTCGATATTGGCCAGGACCTGCATGGTCTGTTCGCGAAGATCGGTCGGGATGAGCTTCGTATCGGGATTGCGCCCTGCGGTGTTGGACACGAAAATGAGGTCGCCCACTGCAACTGCCCGCGAATAGCTGCCCCGCGTTTCGGCGGGCGATCCGGTCTTGAGCTTGGTGATCTGGGTCATCTGGTAATTCCTGAAAATCGGGGTTCAGCGAAGCGCCGGCTGGTCCCAGAGGTTGAGGCTGGTCCCGATCCCGCGCTCGATAGCGTTGCGATAGATGACGGTGCCCCATGCGACGTCTTCGACCGACATGCCGCCGACGGACAGGATGATGATTTCCTCGTCGTTAGTGCGTCCCGGTGCCTCGCCGGCCACGATCTTGCCGAGATCCTCCAGGCTGTCCCGCGCGACGCGGCCTTCCGCGACAAGGTCGAGATACCGCATGCCCACGACCGGCACGGACCGGTGCGCAGGCTTTTCGCATTCTTCGTATCCGGCTTCGTACATCGCCGGATTGTCCAGCACCTTGCGGATATCGGGCGCTTCCATCCCTTCGTCCACGTCGGTCAGCGACGGCATCGAAAGGAACGTGCCGGGGCTGATCCATTCGCGGCGGATCTTGGGATATTGCGACGGATCGCCGATCGCACCCGATTGGCAGAACGTCACGATATCGCTGTCGCGGGCCACGGCCTCGATCGTGTCGACGGTTTCGATCGTGGTGATCTGCGGATAGGTTTCGCGCACCCAGTCGACGAAGGCGGCAAGGCTCTTCTCGCTACGACCCTTTACCTTGACCGTATCGATCGCAGGGCAAGTCGCCATGAAGGCCGAAAGCGAGGTTCGCGCCATAACGCCGGGGCCCAGGATGCCGACAACGCGCGAATCCTTGCGCGCAAGATGCCGCGCGCCCACGCCCGGAACGGCACCGGTGCGATAGGCGGAAAGCAGGTTGGCCGACATGAAGGCCAGCGGCGCGCCGGTATCCACGTCGTTGAGGATGAACATCAGGATCGAACGGGGCAGGCCCTTTTCCCGATTGGCGATGTTCGATCCGTACCACTTCACCCCGGCGGTACGGAAATTGCCGCCAAGATAGGCCGGCATCGCCATGTAGCGCCGGTCCGGCGTAGGCTTGGGCATGTCGGGGAAGGGCGAATTTTCGGGGAAGACGATGATCGCGCCATGCGAATTGTTGCTGGCCCCGGCCATTCGGTAATCGCCGCGGTAAAGCAGGGCGAACATTTCTTCCATCGTATCGACACAGGCCGCCATGTCGGTCACCCCGGCGGCGATCATGTCCGGTTCGGACAGATAGATGAAATCGATCTTGGTCGAACTCACGGTATCCCCATTCATAACTCTACTCCAGCGCCGGACCGCACGCGTTGCAGGCGGCGCAATGCAAATCTTCCCGCTTTCCCGGGCAATTTTACCGGCCGTAATGCTCGGCAATGCGGACCACGTCGTCGTCGGACGGAATGGCGGCGGCAGCGGCGGCCATCAGTTGGCCCTGCCCGTCGTTTTCGTCGTACCCGCGAATGCCGCTGCGGAAATTCGCCAGCTGCAGCGCGATGTAGTCGCTATCCAGGGTGTTGATCGCCGGGCCGCCCATCTGGGCATTGCCCTCGCCGTTCTGTCCGTGGCAGGTCGCGCAGGTCGCCAGCTGTCCGGCAAGGCCTGCCGGTGCCGTGCGCTGGGCAACCTTGGCGGCGGGCGCATCGGGAAGCGCGCCGATATAGCGCACGACCGCCGCCAGGTTTTCGGCATCGCCGATCGCGGTCGCGCGGCCGACCATCGGGAAGCCGTGCGCGTCCTCGATCTTGCCGCGGCGACCCTGGCGGAAGTTTTCCAGCTGCCGCGTGATGTAGACGCTATCCAGCCCGGTCAGGTTGGGGGCGTACATCATGGCGCGCCCCTGTCCGTCATCGCCGTGACAGCCGACGCAAGTGGTGAAAAGCGCCTTGCCGACGCTCTTGTCGATCTTGCCCTCGGCCCGGGCCGGAGTGGCTACCGCTGCCGCGGCGCTCTTGCCGACCGCGACGCTGTCGTCGCCCTGAAAGGCCAGCAGGACCTTGCCGCTGTCGATGAATTCCTCGAACTGGACGATCTTGCCGTCGCGCACCTTGAAGATATGCACGTTGTCCGCGCGGTAACGGATGCCGGTCTTTTTCACCGTGCTTTCTTCGAAGCCGGGGACGATCACCGTGTCGCCATCGACCAGGAACCGGGTCTGGCCCGCGACCGGGTTGTCGAGCGTTTCGGCGACCTTGGCGAAGAAATCGCCCACCCCTTCTGGGCCGCGCCGCACGCCGCCGAAGGGCAGGGCGCTGGGCGGGCCGTAGTAGGTCCACGTGGCGTCGGGCGCGATCAGCGTCTCGATCGCGGCCATGTCGCCTTCCTCGAACGCGGTATAGAGGTCGCGGACGACCTGTTCGGGATCGTCCGTGGCTTCGGCTTGCGCGTTCGCGTTGAGCGACATCCCTGCGACAAGTGCCGCGGCACACGCGGCGAGGGCCGTTCCGTATAGCTTCTTCATGTCATCTGCCTTCGCTGCCTGTGTGTCGCTGCGGCTCAAGCCTGGCCGTAAAAGTCGTGGAAGACGCCAGTGGGGTCCCACTGCTTGCGCAACTGTGCCAGCCGCGCCCATGCCTCGGGCGAGTAGCAGTCGGGCACGTCTTCGGGACGGCCTTCCTGGTCCATCTCGTTGATGTAGCTGCCCCTGGCGATCGGTTTCAGTTTCTTGAAAAGCTCGCGGCTGAACGCGCGCGAAGGCGCCTCGTCGGCCTCTTCGTCCCATTCGAAGTAACAGGCGATGTAGTAAGGGGCGTAACGCGATGCGGCCGCATCGGGCTGGTCCTGTTCGCCGGTGTAGAGCACGAGCGGCGCGGCGCGTGGCGCGGGGCAATCGGGCAGTGCCTCGCCGATGATGCGCATCGCCTCGGTCGGATCGTCGACCCAGATGCTGTCGCCCATCCAGTGCGCCTGCGGAAAGCCGGCCTCGTTGTCGCTGTAATACCGGTCATAGCTGCCCGCCCGGTCGCGGATCGCATCGACGGCAAGGCTGGTGACGGGGTGATTGGTGATCGCGGCGACCTTGCGGCGGCCCTCGGCCTCGTCCTTTGCGAAGGCGTTGACGTCGAGGAAGATCTGGAACCGCTCTTCCGCCGGCAGGTCCTTGGACTTGTCCGGGATCGCGGCCACGGCGTAGAGCACTTCGACACTGCGATCGAGGGTCGGGACGGTGTCGCGCATGAAATCCGTCACTGCCGAAAGCGCGGTATAGGGCAGGACGTAGGTATCGCCCCAGATCACGCCGGGCGCGTCGAAGCATTGCAAGTGGAATTGCGTGACGACGCCGAACAGGCCCGGCCCGCCGCCGCGCGCCGCCCAGAACAGGTCCGGGTTTTCCGTCTCGCTGGCGTGACGCATTTCGCCATCGGGGGTCACGATGTCGATGCCCTTGACGCCAAAGACGCTGAGCCCGTGGGTCCATTCGTTGGCATTGAGGCCGACGCCGCCGCCCAGCAGGTATCCGCTGATCGGCACGGTGCCGCAGTGTGCGCCCGGAAAGGCCAGTCCGTCTTCCAGCAGGCGTTCCGAAAGGCCGCGCGAAAACACGCCGGGTCCGACCTTGGCGGTCTTGGTGGCCTTGTCGACCTCCACCCCGTCGAGATGGCCGATGTCGATCAACATGCCCGTGTCGCGCAGGAAACAGGCCGCCATGCTGTGCCCGCCGCACCGGGTCGTCGCCTTCATGCCGTTCTTCGCTGCATAGCGCACCGCTTCCTGCACGTCGGCGGTGCTGGTCGCCTGGACGATCATGTCGGGCTTGCGATCGGCCTTGGCCAATTGCCAGATCATCGCCTTGCGCCATGCCTCGTACGCGGCATCGCTTTTCACCACGACGGTGCCGCCGATCTTCGCCTGAAGGGCGGCGGCCTTGCTTCCGGCGGTCGGTTTCGAGAATATCGAACAGCCGCCGATTCCCGTCGCCAGCGGCACGCTGGCAATGGCTCCGGCTTTCAGAAGGTGGCGGCGCGACCACCTGGCATTGTTCGGCATGTCAGTCTCCTTGCACGGCCAAACCATGCATCGCCTGCCGCGCCGCTGACAACGCCCCGCCCGATCCAGCTTGTTGCGTAATCGGCAACACATCCATCGAAGCGTAGGATTGATGCGCGCGGCTCTTGCGACGACAAGAAGCGCCGGATCCGCACAGTCACCGGAGTTATCGGGCATTGAATGAGCCAGTGAAACCAGTTCAGGGCAGCGCCGCCAGCGAGGAACGCCTGTCGTCCGGCGTGCTGGGCAGTGTCGATATCACTTTCATGGTGCTGGCCGTGGCCGCGCCCATGGCGATCGTCGTGGCGACGATGCCGCTGGCGTTCGCCTTCGGCAACGGCGTCGGCGTGGCGGGGGCCTACCTGCTTTCCGGCATCGCGATCACGCTGTTCGCGCTGGGCTATGTCAAGATCATCCCGCTGATCCGCAATGCGGGTGCGTTCTATGCAATCGTTTCGGCCAGTTTCGGGAAAGTCGCGGGTCTGGGCAGCGCCTACGTCGCGCTGATTTCCTATGTCGGGCTTTGCAGTGCGACGCTTGGCGCGCTGTCCTATTTCGCGACCGACATCCTGCATTCGCTGGGTATGACATCGGTTCACTGGGGCGTCGTTGCGCTGGTATCGATCGGCGCGCTGGCGCTTCTGTCGTGGTTTCGGATCGATTTTACCGCAAAGCTGCTGGCCATCGCGCTTGGCGCCGAAGTGCTCGCGATCCTGCTGCTCGATTTCGCGATCATCGTGCAGGAAGGTTTCATCGCGCCGTCCATCGTCTTCGCCCCTGCGGCGGTATTCGGGCCGGGGCTGGGGGTTGCGGCGATCTACGCCTTCAATTCCGTGATCGGATTCGAGGCAACGGCGATCTATCAGGAAGAAGCGCGCAACCCGTCGATAACCGTACCGCGCGCCACTTATGCCGCGATCGCCATCGTCAGCACGTTCTACATCTTCACGGCCTATTCCTTCACCGTCGCCGAAGGAACCGCGGTCGGTGCCGCCGCGGCAGAGGATCCGGGCCATTTCGTCTTCGGACTGGCCAGTCGCTATCTTGGCAACTGGGCGGAAATCGCGATCTCGGCGCTTGTCGTGACCAGCGCCTTTGCCGCGATCCTGGGCCTGTTCAATAATAGCAGCCGCTATGTCTATGCCCTGGCGCGCGACCGTATCCTGCCGTCGTCGCTTGCCAGAACGCGTGCCGTAAACGGTGCACCCTTCGCCGCCGGCCTGCCGATCATCGCGATCCTTGTGGTGACGGTAAGCAGTTTTGCGCTGGCCGGGCTCGACCCGTTGTTGTCGCTGACCACCGCGCTGACTGGGTTCGGGTCGGTGGGGCTGATGCTACTGCTCTGCGTGACCAGCTTTGCCATTCCCGTTTTCTTCCTGCACCACAACGCGCGCCTGACCGTACAGACGGCGCTGCCCATCCTGGGCGGGGTGATGCTGGCGGTGGGATCGGGGCTGTCGGTGCTGAACTACCCCTTGCTGACCGGCACCGATTCCGCGTTCATCAACTCGCTGCCGATCCTTTTGCCGATCATCTTTGCGGCCGGTGCCGTGCAGGCGACCTGGCTGAAGCGCAACCGTCCTGAAAGCTACGGCCGCATCGGCCTGTCCCGCCCGGTCGTCTGACCGCTGAAATCTGCCGGAGATACTCCATGACTACCGCCAACGACCTCGCGCTGCTTAGCGACAAGGCGCGAGCCTTTATCCATCGGGACAAGGGCCTGTTCATCGGCGGCGAATGGCGCGCGGCATCGGGGGGCGGAACCATCGGCGTGGTCGACCCGTCGAGCGGTGAGGAAATCACCCGGATCGCCGACGCGAGCAAGGCCGATGTCGATGCCGCAGTCGCTGCCGCGCGCCGCGCGCTTGGCGACAGCGCATGGGCCGATCTCCAGCCTTTCCGGCGCGAGGCGCTGATGCTGAGACTGGCCGACGCGATCGAGGCGGAGACGCGGTCGCTGGCCGAAATCGAAACGCTCAACAGCGGCAAGCTGATCGGCAATACCATGCTGTTCGATGCCGAACTGCCGGTCCACTCGCTGCGCTATGTCGCCGGCTGGGCCAGCCGCCTCAATGGCGAGACGATGGACCTGTCGGTCCCATACCTGCCCGACATGCGGTTCAGCGGGTTTACCCGGCGCTATCCGGTGGGCGTGGTGGCGGCGATCACGCCGTGGAACGTGCCCTTGTGCATGGCGGTATGGAAACTGGCACCGGTGCTGGCGACGGGCTGTACGATCGTGCTCAAACCCGCCGAGCAGACCTCTCTGACCGCGCTGCGCCTTGCGGAGCTTTGCGCCGAAGTCGGCATTCCCGACGGGGTCGTGAACGTGATTACCGGCACCGGCGCGGGCGCGGGACGCATGCTGGTCAATCACCCTGGCATCGACAAGATCAACTTCACCGGTTCGACCGAGGTGGGCCGCGAAATCGCCGTCAGTGCCGCCCGCAATTTCAAGAAATACAACCTGGAACTGGGCGGAAAGTCGCCGCTTGTCATTACTGAGAGCGCGGACCTTGACCAGGCGATACCCGGCGCGGCGTGGGCGATCTTCGGCAATTCGGGGCAGAACTGTTGTGCCGGATCGCGCATGCTGGTCCACGAAAAGCACTACGATGCCGTGCTGGCGGGCGTTCGGGAAATCGCCGGTTCGATCAAGATCGGCCCCGGCCTCGACCCGCAGTCACAAGTCGCCCCGCTTTCCAGCAGGCTGCACCGTGACCGCGTATCGGCCCATGTGGAAGCCGCGCGTGCATCGGGCGCCGATGTCTTTGGCGGAGAATGCCTCGACGGTCCGGGCAGCTATTTCAGCCCCGCCGTGATCGCCGGGCTGGATCATGGCCACAGCACTGCGCAGGAAGAAATCTTCGGCCCCGTCCTCTGCGCGTTTTCCTTCGCCAATGACGACGAGGCGATCGCGCTGGCCAACCAGACGCGCTTCGGCCTTGGGGCCAGCGTCTGGACCAGGGACATCGACTGTGCCGATCGGTATTTCGACGCGTTGGAGGCCGGGACCGTCTGGATCAACACGCACAATATCCTCGACCTTGCGATGCCGTTCGGCGGCGACAAGGAATCGGGGGTAGGTCATGAACTGGCCCGCGAAGGCGTGCTGTCGCACACGCGCCTGCGCAGTGGGATCAAGGCGCGCCCTTCGCGCTAACCGACCGCGCCGCAAGAAACGCCAAAAGGGCGGGCCGATTGTCGTCGGCCCGCCCTTTTTTCAATCGCGCTTAGCGCAGCGCTTTCGCCAGATCGTCGATCCTGCTGCGTACGAAAGCGGTCATTTCCGGTCCGGGCTGCTGCGGGATGAGGACGCCCAGCGTCGGGTCTTCGACCTCGGTACGGTGGCCGGACAGTTCCTCCACGATGGCAAGGCCCAGGAACGGCACCACCGCCTCTGAATAGCCGCCTTCGTGGACGACCACGAGCCTTCCCCCGCACACTTCGTCGGCGATGGCCCGCATGCTTGCCGTCATCGCCCGGAACGTCTCGCTATGGGCCAGCATCCGGGCCATCGGGTCCGCCGCTCCCGCGTCCAGTCCGCTGGCGATGACGATCAGGTCGGGATCGAACGCCTTGAGGGCGGGCAGGACGATCCGGTCCATGGCATGGCGATAACCGTCGTCGCCCGTGCCGGGGGGCAGGGGGATGTTGAGGTTGCAGCCTTCGCCGCTGCCCGTGCCGCGATCTTCCGCCCCGCCATATCCGGGCGGAAAGCAGTTTTCCTGATGCAACGAAATGGTCAGCGTGTCGCCGCGATCGTAATAGATCGCCTGCGTGCCATTGCCGTGGTGCACGTCCCAGTCGACGACGGCGACTTTACCGATGCCATGCGCGGCGCGCGCTGCTTCCAGCGCGATGGGAATATTGGCCAGAAGACAGAACCCCATCGACCGATCGGCAAGGCAGTGATGCCCCGCCGGGCGGCACAGCGCATAAGCATTGTCGACGGCGCCCGACACCACGTCATCCACCGCTTGCCGGGCGAGCCCTGCAGAGATGCGCGCGATGTCGTAGCCGCCCGCCCCGAACGGGGCGAAGTCGCCGATATCGCCGCCGCCCGCCGCGCTTACGTCCTTGAATTCGTCGATATAGCGGGGGGTGTGGACGCGCAGGATCTCCTCTTCCGAAACGGGCCTTGCGCTCCGCACGTCAAGTCGATCGATCAGCCCGCTGGCCTGGACCAGGCCCAGCAAGCGGCGCTTTGAATCGGGCGTATCGGCCCCCGCGACGGATGACGGTGGTTGCACCCAGCCCCCCACCGGCAGGAACAGCGCCTGCATGCCGGTGGTGTGCCAGAACGTGCGTTCGTCGGTATAGAATCCGGTGGTCATCGGCGTATTTCCCTTCGCCTTAGAACTTGAAACGGGCGGAAAGGCCGTAGGACGCAGGTTCGCCATAGATCTGGAGGCGGAAGAAGCTGACGTTGTTGATGTAGGTCAGGTAATCCTCGTTCCAGATGTTCTTGCCCCAGACCGCCAGTTCCCAGCTCTCGTCGCTTGCACCCACGGCCAGCCTCGCGTTCTGGACCCAGTACGAAGGGGCTGCGTCGAATGGCTGGTTGGTGATCGACAGGAACCGCTTGCCCACATAGCGCGCGTCGGTCGTCGCGGTGAGGTTGAGGGTGTCGCTGATCGGCACCGATTTCGACAAGTAGCCCTGGAACGACCACTTCGGCGAATTGATCGGACGCTTGCCTTCGAGCGCGATATTTCCGTTGTAGCTGATCACCTCGGCGTCGGTATCCGAGTATTTCGCATCGAGGTAGGTCGCGCCAAGCCGCATCGTCAGGGTGTCGTCCGGCTGCCAGGTGATGTCGCCTTCCGCACCATATGTCCGCGACTTGCCGATATTGCGCGTGATCTGCACCAGCGGGGAGGCCGGATCGTTCACCGTCGCCTGCACGTCTTTATAATCGTAGTAGAAAGTCGCGAGATTGAGATTGAGCGAGCGGTCGAACAGTCGGGACTTCAAACCGAGTTCATAGGCGGTCAGCTGTTCGGGCGAGAAAGTGGAGATGGTCCCGCCGAAGGGTACCGAATAACCCCCGCTCCTGAACCCGCGCGAGATTGAGGCATAGAGCAGGTTATCGCGGTTGGGCTTGAAGTTCACTTGTCCGCGGAACGACGTCGTATTGTCGGTCCGGCTGTCGTCGATGGAATCGACCGGTATGACTTGAGTGATTGCGCGGTTGCTTTCCGCCGGATCGTCAGCCCCCAGGAAAGTGTCACCATCGATCCTGGTGCGGTCGCTGGTATAGCGCGCGCCCAAGACGACGGACAGCTGATCGCTCAGTTCGATTTCGTTGTTGGTGAACACCGCGAGCGATCGGACCTTCTGTTCGAAGGAGGAGGCAAGTCGCGGCGCAAACGGCGGCAGCAGCACGATCGTGTTTTCGGCCAGGTTCGCGCTTTCGTTGGTGCGGATCCGGTCGTTCTCGTAATATCCGCCAAGCAGCATGCGCAGCGGACCGAAGCTGCCGGTTGCCCGCAGTTCCTGGCTGAACTGGTGGATGTTGCTGTAATAGAGCGAATTCGTCGACGCGAAGATCGAGGAATCGCTGTCCTCCGTCTGGTCACGCGTGAACGTGTCGTATGACGTTATCGAGGTTAGCGTGACCGGCCCGGCTTCGTGTTCGATGCGCGCATATCCGCCCAGCGCACTGTTGTTCGCCTTCCAGGGCTGGTCCGCGGCGAAATTGCGAAAACCGGTCGGTTCGCGCTGGCCTTCGGTGCCGGGGCCGGGGTTCACCGGGAACTTCAGACAGGCATCGTGCTGGTTCAGAATGCGGTTGGTGAACAACTGCGGGCACAGGCTGCCGTCGGCGTTGAAGATGCCGGGCCCCTTGTAGGGTGTCAACTCGCTCTTGTCGCGAAAGCCATAGCCCAGCAGCCGGACGGTCGTGTCGCCGCTTTCCCACTTGGCCTGAAGCCTGCCGGCAAGCTGGTTGGGCGCGCCGAAGTCCTTGCCGGTATAGAGGTTTCGCCAGGGTCCGCCCGCCCCTTGCGCGACGTAATACGATGCGCGCAGCGCCAGTTCGGGCGAGGCGACGATGTTGGCCACGCCCTCTACCCGTGCGCGGCCATGATTGTCGGCCTGAACCGCGAATTCGCCTTCGTTGTAGAAGACGGGTTCGTTGGTGTAGAAATTGACCGATCCGCCGGTCGAGTTGCGCCCGAAAGTCGTCCCTTGCGGGCCTTTCAGCGCCTCTACCCGGCCGATATCGAAGAACGGCACGCTCGCCATGTAGGGTTTCGAGCGATAGACCTCGTCGACGTAAAGAGCGATCGGTGCGTCGAAGTTGGCGGCGAAATCGTTCATGCCGATGCCGCGCACGGTAAAGGCGGGCAGGTTCGAACTGGTCGTCGCGACGACGCCGGGGATCTGCGCCGCGACAGAGGACACGTCGGTGGCCTGCTGCTTCTGAAGTTCGTCGCCCGAAAGCGCGGTGATGGCGATGCCCACGTCCTGCACCGACTGCGACCGTTTCTGCGCGGTGACGAGAATCTCGTTGGTCCCGCCTTCGCTGGCGGTGTCCTGTGCCTGCGCGGAGATCGGCGCGAACGCCCCGATCGAGATGCCGGTGCACAGCAATGCGGCTTTGAAACCCTTCATGTGGTCTGCCCCCTTTTTCAGCTGGTCTTCTCTGATCTGCCGGCGCGCTTGACATGAGGCCGGTCCCTTGCCCGCCGATCTTGCGCGCTGTGTCGGCGCTTTGCTCGGCCATGCGTGCCAGAAACCGGAAGATGCGTGCCAAGGGCGCTATCGTTTCGGCGTTGCTTGATGACGAACGTGAATTGTGACACTTTCGAGTCTCGTTTCCTGCCCGTATCCCCGCAAGGAGAGCGCGACACGATGATCGAAGGCACCTCGGCATATCCCGGCGTCGATGCGTTTCAGCATTCGCTGCGCCAGGCTTACGGCAGGTTCGATGCCATGCCCCTGTCGGAACAGGCGACGGGGCATGCCACTTCGATCGCGTCCAAGGCCTTGCCGTCGCTGGACGTGACGGCCAGCAACGTCATCAGCCGTCGCCCCGCACTGGGGGCCGAATGGGGCGACAATGCCTTTCTGCTGATGATCGTCGAAGGCTCGCTCGTCCTGGATCACTATGGGCGGCAGGCATCGCTCGGGGTGGGCGACATGGCGCTGCTCGATTCGCGCGAGGGATGCCGGATCGAAGTGCCGGACACGGTCAACGCGCTGACGATCGGATTGCCGCGCAGCGACGTGGTCGCAGTCCGGCTCGCGATGGAAAACGTCTTCGGGCTGGCGATGCCCGGCAACCGGCCGATAAATCGCATCGTTTCGGGCACAATCGGTTCCATCCTGCACGAAGATTGCGACGATGTTCACGTGACCGCGATCCGGTCCGCGGTCATGTCCCTGATAGATCAGGCGCTTGGCAGTGATGACCAGATGGGCGGCACTTCGCCGGCGGAACGGGCATTGCTGGGCGAGATGGCCGATTGGGTCCTCAAGAACCCCGAAGCGGTGGAAGAAGGCGTGGAGGCGATGGCCGCCCGGTTCGCGCTTTCACGGCGCAGCCTGTACCGGTTGTTCAGCCGGTTCGGCACGTCGCCAAGCCGGTGGATCGCCGATGTTCGTCTGCGCCATGCCTATCGCATGCTGACCGCCGGTGGAGACGAGAGTGTGAGTGCGGTCGCCTTCGCCTGCGGGTTTTCGGACTGCAGCCACTTCGCCCGCGCATTCCGTCAGCGTTTCGGGGTAAGGCCGAGCGAGCTGCGCAAACGCCAGACGCAGGGCCTTTATCGGACTCCCGGCGGGTCGAGACTGTCCTAGCCGCGCTAGCGGCCGATCGGCCTGCGCCGAAACTTCGCACGAATTTCCAAGAACATTTTGAACCGACTGTGAGTCGATGGCCGGGCCCATGCGGTTTTCGCGGGCTCCGTTCCCGCGCGCCTGGACCGCGCAAATTGACCTCGATCAATAATTGGGTTGCATAATCACGTGAATAATGTTGTATATTCCCTTCCGCGATCAGCCGCGTCGGAGTGAGGGCTACCGGCGGCAGAATTGAAAAGCGGACGACAATCTTCGGGGAGAAGTAAAATGAATGGATCATCGCCGATCAGGGGTTTCGCAGCGCTGCTTTGCTGCACTTTTCTCTGCCAGGCCCCTGCCGCACTCGCGCAGGACGCAACCGATACGCAGGCTCAGGGAAGTTCGGACGGCGTCCTGGGCGAACCGATCATCGTCACCGCGCAAAAGCGCAGCGAGGACGTTCAGGACATTCCCGTTGCCGTCTCCGCCTATGGCGGCGACCAGCTGGAGGCATTGAATATCACGTCGACGACCGCGATCGTCGAACAGGTTCCCGGCCTCAACGTGGCGGCGTTCTCGCCCAATTCGACCTTCTTCAACTTGCGCGGCATTTCGCAAAGCAACTTCACCGACAACCTCGAAGCACCGGTCGCGGTCTATCTCGACGATGCCTACATGGGCTCGATCAACGGGATTTCCGGCCAGCTTTTCGACGTGGAGCGGGTCGAAGTCCTGCGCGGGCCGCAGGGCACCTTGTTCGGGCGTAACGCGACAGGCGGCCTCATCCACTACATCTCGCGCGATGCGAGCGACGATTATTTCAACGGCTACGCCTATGGCCTCGTCGGCAACTACGACCGCCGCGAAGCCGAAGTCGCCGTCGGCGGCGGACTGACCGATGGCATCCGCGCCCGCGTGGCGGGCCGCTACGTCAAGGCGGACGGCTACGTGAAGTCGCGCGATGCGCTTCCCGGCGTGTTCGAAGGTTCGGGCCGCGATCTTGGCGGCGAAGATGGCTTTGCCCTGCGCGGCAATCTCCAGATCGATTTCACCGACAATTTCACCAGCAGCTTCTGGGTCAAGTACAGCGAAGACAACAACGTGCCGACCGGCGGTTACGTCCTTGCCAACTGCAACCCGCTGGCCAACGGATTCTGCGAAACCGATGATGCCGGTCGCGGTGTGGGCCGCAATGGTGTCTTCAACGGCATCACCGGCGAGGACGCGTCGCCCTATGAACATTTCGGCGACTATGCCGGGACATTCGATCGCGACACGACGATCCTTCAGGGCAAACTGGAATACGAATTCGACAGCGGCGTGACGATCACCTCGATCACCAACTGGACCGATCTGAACAAGCTCTACCGCGAAGATGGCGACGGGCTTCCGGTCCCGCTGGTCACTTTCGAAACCCAGGCCGACTACAGCCAGTTTTCGCAGGAACTTCGGATCGCCGGCGAAAGCGGGCGGCTGAACTGGCAGACGGGTCTCTATTACCTCGACATGGACGTGTCGGGTAACCTGCTGACCCAGGGCGCGCCGATTGTCGGTGCGGCGCTTTCGGTGGGCCTGCCGGGTCTCGATCCGCGGCTCGACGAAGATTACGAGGTGAAGTCGGAAAACTTCTCGGTCTTCGGCCAGATCGATTACGAGATCGTCGACGATCTTACCCTGACCGTCGGTGCGCGCTATTCGATGGACGACAAGTCGATCGATTACCTTTCGAACGTCACCGAGGATGGCTCCGTCGTGCAGCTGGCGTCGGACGAGCAGTTTGCGATGGCGATCCCCGGCGTCAACAAGATCGATTACAACGACTGGGCCGGACGGATTGCGTTGGCCTATGACTTTACGCCCGAAACCATGGTCTTCGCTTCGGTGAACCGGGGCATCAAGGGGGGCAACTGGACGCTTTCGGCCAATGTCTCGCCCGACAACTTCCGCCACAAGGAAGAAGTGCTCTACTCTTACGAATTCGGCGTGAAGACCGCGACCGTGGACCGCAAGCTGCGCGTCAACGCGACGGCGTTCTACTACGATTACAAGGACTACCAGGCCTTCGGCATCATCAACTTGGCGCCGCAGGTCGTGAACAGCGATGTCACCGCCTATGGCGGCGAGCTTGAAGTGCTCTGGGCCCCGTCCAGCCATTTTGACGTGGTGCTGGGCGCGACTTACGAACATTCGAAGGTCGACGAAGTCCAGGGCGCGGCAGAAGCGTTCCTTCCCGAACTGTTCCCCGGTGCGCCCAACGACCAGTATTGCGCCAACCAGGGCGACGGTTCGTTCTTCTGCGACTTTCCGCGCGATGTCCTGACCAACACGGAATTGCCGCAGGCACCGAAGTTCAGCCTGAACTACCTGCTGCGCTACAACGTCGATGCGCTTGGCGGAAACGTCGCGCTCCAGGTCGACGGTGCGGTCTATGACGACCAGTATCTGGAAGTGACCAATTCTCCGGCATCGCTGCAGAAGGGTTACAACCTGACCAATGCCTCGGTCAGCTGGGAAAGCGATGCGGGTCTGACCGTGACCGGCTTCGTGAAGAACGTCTTCGAAAAGGAATATGCTGTCTATTCGCTCGACCTGGGCGGACTGGGCACGACGCAGATGTACGGCGCGCCGACGACTTATGGCGTCAGCGTCCGTATCCCCTTCGGCAACTGATCCCTCCTATTGCCGTCGGGTCATTACGCCCGGTCCCTTCGGGGGCCGGGCGTTCTTTTTTGTGATGGGTATCGGGTGAGTGGGTAGTCGGGTTGTTGCTGGCGCTGGGCCGTTGGCGCTGGCTCGCGCCGGTCAGCTTTCGCCCAGATACTCGCGGCAAAGGCGCGTGGCGCGCGACACGAGTTGCCGGACCATCTCGCCTGGCAGCTCCATTTCCGGCCTTGTCTGCATCCAGCCGAGATAGGTCGTCGCGCGCAGGAACAGGAACAGCGGCAACATCGCTTCATGCGCGGCGGGGAGGGTGCGGACCGTGCGATACCCGGTCAGCAGCGATTGCCGTATCGTGTCATGGCGCGGCTGCTCGACCGTGAAGACCAGCGCGGTCGCCATATCGAACATGTGCCAGCCAAAGCCTGCATCGTCGAAATCGATGATGGATAGCGCATCGCCGTCCGCCAGCACGTTTTCCGGCACGAGATCGGCATGGATCAGGCCGAAGCGATCCTCCGCCATTCCAAAGGCATCGAGCTGTGCCCGCGCACGGTCGCGCCCGGCAATGAGCACGTCGCGCTCGTCAGTCGACAGGTGCGAAAGATCCCAGAACCTGCCCCACAGGGGATCGGTTCCGGCAAGTCCCTCGGCATCCCAGGAGTGGCGACGCGCGCCCGACAATCCCGGCCAGCTTTGCGCATGATCGTGCATACGGGCCATAATCGCGCCAAGCGCGTGCATCTGCCGCGCCGCCACCTCGCCAGTCGCGGCAAGGCCCCGCTCGGAACAGCCGATCGGTTGGCCGGGCAGCCATTCGATTAGGTCGATCTGCCGTTCTTCCCCGTCCGGGCCAGCGGGACGGCAGAAATTCCCGCCTGCGCCCGTCACCACCACATCGGGCACCGGCAGCCCGCTACGCCGCAAATCGGCCATCCAGGCCAATTCGGTTTCGAGCGCCTCGTCAGAGTGATAACCGCGGCGATGCAGGCGCACCGCATAGCGGCGACCGCGATCGCAATGGACCGAATAGACCGCGTTCTCGCGGTGTTTGACCAGCTTTACCCGTGACAGCGCCAGTGGCCACTGATCGAGCGCGGCGTGTGCCTCTTGGTCGAGAAGCGCGAGCGTCGATGCGTCCGCGCTCATGACAATGCCCCCAGAACCCGGTCCAGCCGGCCCAGCAGGATATCCGCGTGCTCGGTCTCGAAAATCATGGCGGGGCGCAGTTTGAGCACGTTGTCGTGCCGTCCGATGCGGCCCATCAGGACGCCTTCGGCCTTCATCCCTTCGACGATGCGTTTGGCCATGGCTGGATCGGGGGTGCGGTCCGCGTCGGGTTTCGTCAGTTCGAGGCCGAAGAACATCCCGCGGCTGCGCACGTTGGCAACGGCGGGATATTTCTCGCACAAGGCATCGAGCCCGGCGACGACGTGGGCCGAAACGGTCCCGGCCTGTTCCAGCAGCGATTCTTCGCGCAGGACATCCAGCACGGCCTGCGCCGCGGCGGCGGCGACCGGGTTGCCGCCGAACGTGTTGAAGTAGTTCGCCTTGGCCCCGAACCGGTCGATCATGTCGCGCGGTGCGATCATCCCGGCGACGGGAAAGCCGTTGCCCATCGGCTTGCCCATGGTGACGATATCGGGCGCGATATCGTGCAACTGGTGGCTCCACATCGCGCGGCCGGTTCGGCCGAAACCTGCCTGTACCTCGTCGAAAATGACCAATCCGCCCGCCTTGCGCACGATTTCCACCGCCTTCGCCAGGAATCCGGGGACGATATCGGGCAGGCCTTCATTGGCAAAGGATGCATCGACCAGCATGGCCGAAACGCCGTGTCCTGCCGCCTGCAGCGATGCGACAGCCGCTTCGACATGGGCGGCATAGGCATTGGCCAGCGTTTCGTCATCGCGGCCCTGCCGATCGCGGAACGGGTCGGGCACCGGGATCGCGCGCGCGCGATCCGGAAACGGTTCGGGCGTTTCGAAACAGCTGGTGAGGGCGGCAAGCTGGCGCGAATTGCCGTGGTAGGAAAAGTCGCTGACGATCACGCCGCGTGCGCCGGTATGATGTTCGGCAAGGCGCAGGGCCAACTCGTTCGCCTCGGTCCCGGTGCAGGTCAGCATCACGGCGGCGTCATCGATCGCGACGGTGGCGGCCAGTTCTTCGGAATAGCGGACGACGCCGGGGTGGAGATAACGGGTGTTGAGGTTGAGCGTCGCGACCTGTTTCTGGATCGCCTCTACCACGCGCGGGTGGCAATGACCGACGTGCGGCACGTTGTTGTAGCAGTCGAGATAGGCGCGCCCTTGCGCGTCGTAGGCCCAGACGCCTTCGCCGCGAACAAGCTCCAGCGGCTCGTCATAGAACAGCGGCGCGTTCTGACCCATGGCAAGCTGCCTGCGCCGAAGGAGTGGGGAGGGTTCGTGCAAGATCAAGGCTCCTTGGCCGAAAGCGAGTGTGGGGCCGTGCGGCCGCCGCGCCGGACCACGGTGATGTCGAGAGCCACGGCGAGGACGATCGCGGTGATCAGCGCAAGGCCCAGTTGCCACCCGGCCAGAAGCGCCGAGGCGAAAACGACCATGGCAAGCACGAGCGCGATACCCGCGGTGAGCGAACCGCCCGGAGCATGGAAGGCACGGTACGCATCGGGGCGCGTGCGGCGCAGCCGGATATAGGCCGACAGCGTCACGACGTACGACCCGCTCAACAACAGGACCATCGCCAGGACCACGATATCGGGCGAAAGCACCGTTGAGGGAAAGCCGAGCACGACCACCAGCACGAGTGCGATCCACGGCGCTCCGCGCCCGTTCGTGGAGCCGAGTACGCGGGGCAGATAGCCTTCTTCGGCCATCGCCCAGATCATGCGCGATGCGCCATAGACGAGCGAGAAGAACGTGGCGACGAGGCCCATCACTGCGCCTGCCTGCACCACCGGGTGCAGCCATGATGGCGGCGCCGGATCGACCGCGGCCAGTGCCGCCGCCAGCGGATCGACCGCCCCGGCAAGCGCATCGGGACCGACCGCGCCCGTTCCGGCAACGACCACGCAGGTCGCCGTGGTGAGTAGGATGACGATCGCCGCCAGCATGCCCCGCGATACATCGCGAGCGGGATCGCGTGCCTCTTGCGCGGCAGTCGCGGTCTGCTCGACCGAGATGAACAGGAACAGGGCAAACGGGATCGCGCCGAACACACCTGCCAGGCCAAGCGGTGCGGCACCCGCCCCGATCAGGTTGGCAAGCGAGAACGAGGGGAGCACTCCGACAGCGAAGGCCAGTAGCGCCGCTACCGCGACCGCGCCGGAAAACAGCAGGACGCCAAGCGCTTCTCCGACCCCGCGCAAGTGAACGGCGAGGATGAAGGCGAACAGCGCGACTTTCAGCGGAAGCCCGTCGATGCCCAGAACGCCTGCTGCGTAGGAGTTGATGAACTCGGCCGCCATCCCGGTGCTGGCCGTTAGCGCACCCGCGATCGCAAGGCCTACGCCCAGCCCGACCGAGGGGCCGAAAGCTTCTTCGCAATAGGCGTGAAGGCCCCCTGCGCTGGGCAGCATGGTCGCCAGTTCGGCCACGCATAGCGCAAGGCCAAAGCACATCACCGCCATCAGGATCGCCGCGACGGCGAAACTGGCAAAGCCCGAGGCGAGCCCGTAGTTCCAGCCGGCGAACTGCCCGGCAACGACCAGTCCGACACCCAGACTGGCGATGCGGACAGCGCCGATCCTGCCTTCGCCCACGGCAAGCGCGTGGCTGTCGTCGGGAGAGGGCGTGGCCGTCACGGCTTCATGAGAACCGACTTGGATGGATAATCAGAGGCAAACCGATCGGGCAGCGGCGCGACGAAGACGTTCTCGGTCCGGGTGCGGGTGATCTTCCACTGGCCGTCGCTTTCTTTGCGGAAGGCGTTGTTGAGGCGCGAGGAACGCAGCAGGCCCGACCCGTCGTCGAACAGCCAGGGCTGCATGTGGACCCACTGCCCGTCGGCGGTGTCGCCGCTGACGTGGATCTGCTCCGACGTCAGATAGTGACAGTTGAGGACGAGCCCCGGTTCACGGTCGGGCGACCAGAACCGTTCGAAATGGGCGCGGATGGCGGCCTTGCCCTCGGCCTTCCCGAACTGGCCGTCGTAATATTCGCCGACCCCTTCCCACACGGCGTCCTCGGTATAGAGATCCATGATCGCATCGATCCTTTCCGCGTCCCCCGAAAGGCCGAATTCCGGCAGAGGAGTATCGCACAGGAACATGTAGCGCGCCTGGATGCGGCGGATGTCGGCCTCCGCTTCGAGCACGGCGATACGGCGTGAAAGCTGTTCGATGCGCTGGTCTGTAGTGTCGGTCATGAAAGGGCCCTTGATCGGCGGAAACGGGGAAGGATGGATGGCACGGGGTCAGATGCTGTCAGCGTGCGCCCGAAGGTTCGGGAAAACCGCCGTGCCATGCCGCATGAAGCATCGCGTTTGCGGCGTAACGTTCATGCGGACGCGTGAGGGTTGGAGCAGTTCATCGACCATGATCGCAAGGTCTTTTTCGGCCAGCCTGATCGCGGAGCCACCGCCCGGCGCGATCGTACCCGGCGCGGGGTTCACGCGGATTGGCAAACCGGTAAAGACAAAGCGCGTGGCGCGCACATGACCCCCTCAAGTTAGTTGCATTTTCACGCATTATTATGGCAAAAGACGGTCTTTGCAAGAGGAGATGCCCGATGAGTTCCGATCAAATGCCCATGACTGCCGGCCCCGATACCGCGGTGGTGACCGGCGCTGCCGGAGGTCTGGGATATCGTATCGGGCTTTCGCTGATGCGCGCAGGGCATCGCGTTGTGTTTACCGACATATCGGCCGATGCGCTGGATGCCCTGACGTGGCCGGACGACGTCGACAGTGACATGGCCCTGACGATGACGCTGGACGTCACCAAGAAGGGTGATTTCGAACGAGTTCTGACAGATGTTCTGGCGCAGGCAGGAAGCGTCGAAATTCTCGTGAATTGTGCAGCACTTACCAGGACCACTCCGGTCTTCGACATTTCGCCGGAAGAGTTTTCGCAGGTCATGGACATCAACTTGCGTTCGGTTTTCGTCGGCTGCCAGGTCTTTGGCGCGCATTTCAGGAGCGCGGGCTATGGACGCATCGTCAACATGGCCTCGCTGGCTGCGCAGAACGGCGGGACCGCGACGGGCGCACACTATGCCGCGTCGAAGGGCGGTATCATCACACTGACCAAAGTGTTCGCGCGCGAACTGGCGGGTGACGGGGTGACCTGCAACGCGATCGCGCCCGGCCCGCTCGACGTGCCGCTGCTGCGTGATATTCTCCCCGGCGACAAGCTGGCGGCCATGCCGGGCATGATCCCGACGGGTTCGCTGGGCAGCCCCGATTTCATCGGGCAGATCGTCAGCCTGATGGCGTCCCGCGAGGCGGGGGCGATGACCGGCGCGACGGTCGATGCCAATGGCGGGCTCTACGTCCGCTGAGGCGCGGCGTTACGGGAGCTGGGCGAGAACCCGCTCCCGCATCGCGGCGGGGTCTTCGATCTTTTCTGCGCGCAGGGCGGCGACTTCGCTCTCGGTATAGGGCTTGAACGGGGCGACAGGCGCCGGACCCATTTCCACGATAAGCCAGTTGATGAGGTCCGCCGTCTCTGCGTCGGTCAGGGTCGAGTTGGCCGTGCCGGGCACTTGTATCAGGTAGCGGCGCCCCTCGGCCACGCGAACCATGGCGGACAGTTCGCCGCGCATGTCCGGCACCCTTCCGGCAAAGCCGCTGCCGTTGGGCAGATGACAGCCCGAGCAGTGCAAAGCGAAATTGGTGCGCGGCGTCAGGTGGTTGGCTGGCGCGGCTTTCGCCTCCGCCGCGATGGAGGGCAGGGGGCTGGATGCGGCATCGTCCTGCGACCCGCATCCGGCAAGGGCCGAAAACGAAAGCGCAAGGACGACGACGCGCCGCATGGTCTTATTCCGCTGCGCCGAGGACGACGGCGAGCGAGCAGTTGTAGACCGCGCCGACTTGCGTGCCCAGGCACCAGTCCAGATCGTTCGAGGTCGACGGCGCATAGATCGGCGTATCACGCTCGTTCCGGGTACAGACACAGCGCCCGCACGAGCTTTTGCCGCAGCAGTCGTTGTACGAAATCACGTATTCGCGCCCGTCCGCCGGATTGCGACAAGTGCCGACCCAGGTGATCGGCGAAGGCTCGGTGCCCGGCGGGCAGCTCGACGTCGAGCCGCCGCAGCAGGAACACAGGTATCCGTCGATCGCGCAATAGCGCCAGTAATCGCAGGATTCGGGGTTGCCCTTTTCCTGCGGCTGCGGGCCCTGAATGGTTTCGGCGCGGCCCCGGCGGACCGGCAGGAGCGGCAGGCTGGCCGCCGCAGCGCCAAATCCGAGCTTGGCAAGGAAACTGCGGCGCGAGGTGCTTTTCGCGGCCTTGCGCGCCATGTGTTCGGCAATACGGTCCAGTCGGGTCATGTCGTGCTCGCCTTCTTCTGCGAGAGGTAGTCCTGGATCGAGGCGACGCCGTGGCGCTGCGCTTCGAACAGGCTTTCAAGATGTTCGCGGTTGTTCACCAGGCCCTTGGCCCGCACGATTCCGGCCGGGTCGACCAAAACGGCGTAAGGCAGCTTGCCCACGCCGAAGGCCATGCCAAGATCGGCCGAAAGGACAAAGGGAAACGCTTCCAGCCCCTCACGCTCACGCAGGGCATGCTGCTGTGCCTCGTCCCCGTCGCTGGCCAGCACGAACTGGACCTGCCCGGCATATTGGCGGGCGAGCGAGCGGATCACGGGCAGCAGCGACTTGCAGATCGGGCACGTGGGCGAAAGGAAGAAGAAGAACAGTCCCTGGCCGTTGTAAGACCCGTGGCCAAGCTCGATCGTCTCTCCGCCCAGCGCCTTCAGCGTCATCGGCGGCGACGGTTCGCCCACGTCGACACCGCCGGGAAGTTTCAACGCGCCCACCGGACCCATCCGTTCATGCAGCAAGCCGACCTGGCGCAGCAGCACGAGTACGACGAGGGCAAGACCCGCGATGACGACCCATTGCAAGGTCACTGCTATAATCAGACCTGTCATGTTCATGCTCCACGATGCGCGGTTTGCAATGCGCGTGAATGGTTGATGCGCGCCTGTTCAATGGCGGCATAGAGAATCCCGGCAATGGCCAGCGTGCCCGCGATCGACAGCACATCGACCGCCGTGACCATGCGGGACGAAACCGCCGCAATGCCGACGATGACCGCCGCTGCGGCGATGATCAGGTTGCGGGCGACCATCACCCGGTCGATCGCGCCGCCCGACTGACCCATGAAGTGGCAGCCGCAATCGATATGATCGCGCCCGCGCGCAAGGTTCACCGAGACGACCCCGGCGTAGAGCGCCAGGAGCGCCGCCGCGCCCAACAGGGCAGGGCGAAAGGCGAGGACGGCAAGTCCAAGCCCGAGTTCGATCAGCGGCAGGACCAGCGCGATGGCCGGAACCAGCGCAGCCGGCAGGATGCGATAGTTCTCGACCGTCCCGGCAAATTCCGCCCGGTCGCGCAGCTTTGGCCAAGCCGCGCCGACCAGCAGTACCGCGATGGCCGCGCGCACGATCCAGGCGACGACGGGGTCGACGGTTACCATGCGACGGGCCTGGTCTGGATCGTGGTCAGGGTCTGGCCGAGCTGATCGATCGAGCCGGTCTGCGAACCGCTGGCAAGATCATAGATCGAAAGCGCATCGGACGCGCCAAACATGATCGTCAGCAGGCGCGGGTTCGGGCCGGGCGTGAGCGCGATGGATGTCGCCATCTGGCCCAAATCGAGCTTCTGGACGATTTCGCCCTTGGTCATGTCATAGACCCAGACGTGCGTGCCCGGATCCTTGTGCGTCCATTCCCCGCCTTCGTGCATGAGGACATAGATGCGGTTGGTCGCCCGGTCGAACGCGGCGGGCTGAATGCCGCCGGGCCGCCATGCGCTGTCGGCTTCGGAAACCAGCGGGCGGCTGCGCTTGACGACGGGGACGTCGCCCGATGCGTCGACTTCGATGATCGCGCCAAGGTGCGAGACGAAGGCCCACGAGGTTTTCGAGATCCGGACCGGCTTTTCGGACACGGGATCGGTCATCGGGCTGATCGGCACCGATACCTTGCCGAAGGTGACTTCACCGCTGTCCGACATCGTGGCGATCTTCAAGCCGCCGTCGCTGCAGTGGACCATGAAGCGCCGTTCGCCAATGGGATAGACAAGGCCGCAACCCGGCGAGGCGAATTCGCCCACCAGTTCGCCGCTTTGCGCGTTCATCACGGTGATCGACTGTGCCGGGGTGAAGTTGGAAAGCACTGCAAACTGGCCGTCATCGGTCAATTGCGCGGTGGCGAGCATCGGAATGACGCGGATCGTCTTGGGCGGCACGATCGTCTCGCGGCCCGGAAGCAGGTCCGACATCTCGTACTTCGTGACGACGTCGGTTCGTTCACCGCGCGTGCCGCGGGCATAGTAAGTCGAAAGCTGAAGCAGCGACTTGCCATCGGGCGCGATCATCAGCGGCTGCTGGTTATAACCGCCGCTCAACATGCCGAGCATCCGCTTGCTCGCGAGATCGACCAGGACCGCACGGCCATCGGTCGGCCGGTCGAAAGACGCGTCGGTCACGAAGACCCAGTCGTCGAGCATGACGCCGGACGTGGTGACTTTCTGGACCATCTCGGGCTGAAGCGGGGGAAGCGAGGAATCGGCGACGATCTCGGCATCGGCCTCGCCCGTATCGCCATCCCCGCCCGACGAACAGGCGGCCAGCGAGAGCGCGGCCGCGCCGCAAAGCAGGACCGCACCGGCCCTGCGCAGCGGGCTGCGAATTGTCATCGCGCGCCGCATCACTTGACCGTTTCCAGATAGGCGATGAGGTTGGCCCGCTCGGCCTCGTCCGGGATGCCGGCAAAGCCCATGCGCGTTCCGGGCGCGAACTTCTGCGGCGCGGCGAGGAACGCCGACAGCGTCTGCACGTCCCAGTTACCGTCATGGGCGGACATTGCGGGCGAATAGGCGAAATCGGGGACCGAGGCGATCTTGCGGTCGATCGCGCCATCAAGGTGCGGACCGATCACCGATCCTTCGCCTGCGACAACGCTATGGCACACGGCGCACTTGGCCTCGTACACGGCCTTGCCCGCGGCGGCGTCCGCGCTGGCCAGATCAACGGGCGCGACTTCGGTCTTTGCAGGCATCGCGGCAGGGGCTGTCGGCACGGCTGCAGCGGTCGGCTCGGGCTGCGCTTGCTCTGTGCTGGTCGCGGCAGGCTCTTCATTGCCGCCACAGCCGGAAAGGGCCATCGTCGACAGGGCAAGGGCGGCGATAAGGGTCGTTCTGGAAGAAGCGTTCAGCATGGCATCAACGGGTCCTCAAAGGGGGCTTCTCGTGGCGAAGCTTAACCGGAATAGTTGCGTGTTCAAGTGACTACGCCAGTGATTGCGCGATCAATGTGTGAAAATCGCGCTGGTAGTAGAGCAGCGGCGACAGCTCACCGTTGGAGCGGATGTCGACCAGTCGCCCGAAGAACACCGAATGGGTTCCCACCTCGGCATGCGACGTCACCTCGCAGTCGAGCGCCAGCGACGCGTCGGTCAGGATGGGCGAGCCGGTCCGGCCAACGCTCCAGTCGACGGACGAGAAGCGAAGCTCGCCAGTGGGATCGGGCTTCGTGAAGTGCAGCGAAAGATCCCGGTGCGGTTCGGCAAGGACATTGACGCTCATCACGCCGTTCGTCTTGATCTTCGCATTAAGGGTGGAGGAACGGTTGATGCACGCGAGGATCGTCGGCGGATCGTCGGACACGCTGCACACGGCCGTGGCGTTGATTCCGTGCCTGCCGGCAGGGCCGTCCGTCGCGATCAGCGTCACTGTCGCGGCGAGGCGGGACATGGCCTCGCGGAACTGTTCGGTGCTGACTTCCTGTTGCATCGCTCTTCTCACCTGATCGCCATTTTTTGTCCTGTTCGTGGCCGGGTCCGACCGGTCAGGTCGGCATCACCAGTTCGCGGCCCAGCCGCGCTTCGACGCGCATGTATTTCCACAGGCGATATTCACCGACTTCGGTGGTGCGGAACAGGTTGCAGACTTCCACCGCGGCATTGCGATCGGGAACGTCGGCAAGGATGTAGAACGTCCAGGGGAAGCCGTCGGGGCTGGTGCCGACCATCGTTTCGTCGTCGTCGAACGTGCCCAGAACGGTCACGCCCGGCATCGCGCGCACCGTTTCCAGCAGGCGACCGGTGGCCTTCAGGACGTCGGGTATCTGCGCGCTGGGCAGGTCGAAGAAGCCCTGCAGCACGGCGCAGCAAAAGAGGGCACGGATGGGCTTGGCCGGTTCTGTCATGTCATTCTCCGCATTTGTCTGTGTTGGGGTCAGGCGTCGTTTCCGGCCTGCCCGAAGGGAGCGGCTTTTCCGCTCCCGAAATTCGTATCAGGGAAAGCCCGGCGCGGCATCGAGGCCGAGCATGCAGCGCCCTGCGCTTTCGTACGTGCCTTCGGAAAGGAACGCGTGCTGCGGCACGATAAGGGCGTCCTGAAGGAAGCGTCCGACAGGGCTGTCCGTGAAAATGCCGTCGGTCCCCATCATGCGATAGATGTCGAGACATACTTCCGCACCGGTATGTGCGGCATGCGATGCGGCAAGGCGCAGCGCGACGCGCGCCTGCTGGTCCAGCTCTCCGCCTTCGCAAAGCGTGCGATAGCTGCTTTCGGTGACGTCATAGAACCATGCGCGGGCGGCGTTCCACTTGGCCTCTGCCTTGGCAAGGCCGCTTTGCACGTGGGCGCGCTGGGCAAAGGTCGGTGCGCCGGTGATCGACTTGCGGCCCGATGCCTTGGCGATCAGGGCATCCATCGCGCCGCGCGCCGCGCCGATCGCGACGATGGCCAGGACCTGTGCGGCCAGCGCCATCGAGGGATAGCGATAGAGCGGTTCCGAAAGGCTGGATTTCCCGCCGCGGATGAAAGTCCATTCGCGCGGCACGACGACGTCTTCGACGACCATGTCATGGCTGCCGGTGGCCTTTAGGCCGTTGACGTCCCAATTGTCCTCGATCCGCGCCTTTTCGGCGGGCATTACCGCGATCAGGGGCAGGCCGCCGGTTTCGCCGCCATCGGGCGCCTTGATGCCGACGCCGATATAGTCGGCCCCGGTGCTGCCGCTGCCCCAGCTCCAGCGTCCGTTGACCTTGATGCCGCCATCGACGGCCTCGGTCGGCTGCGGCGGGAAAATGCCGCCGGCAAAGATCACGTCGGGGCCGTTCGCATACATTTTTTCAAGCGAAGCGACGGGCAGGGCCGAAAGGTAGATCGCGGAAAAACCGAAGCTTGCGACCCAGCCGGTCGACGGGTCGTGGCTGGCAATGCGTTCGATAAGGCGAAGGAAGTCGGCCGGGCTGGCCTGATCGCCTCCGAACTGCTTTGCCACCAGCATCCGGTAGATACCGGCCTTGCGCAAAAGCGCGACGATTTCGGCGGGCAGGCGCTGCTTTTCGGTCATTTCGGCCTGCCGCTCAGGCAGCATCGCGAAAAGCTTGTCGAGCGCGGCTTCACGCTCCTGGTTGGTCATAACCGATCCAGCGGTTGCCGCGTCCATCGTGTCTCTCCCGTCGCATCAAGAATCCGTGATTTCGGGACTTCTACTTAAATATCACGTGAATTGTCAACTGAAATTGCACTTGAGAAGGCGGGGCGGGGTTTCTAAGGCACTGTTACCGGGTTACGGCCTCGGGCGGAAAGCGGAGGAGCGTTTTTCCGTAGGGGCAAGTTCCGGTTCCGCCGGTTCGATTGATTAAGGGAAGTATCGCGAATGGCGCGCGAATCGCAGGCTGGGGACAACGAACCCGACATGGCTCAGGATTACGATTTCGATTTCAGCGAGTGGCCATTCTATTGGCTCGCCCGCGCGGACCGGACGTACCTTTCGATCATGGAAACGGCGCTGGGCAGGATCGGGCTCGATATTCCGAGCTGGCGCGTCCTGATGATCCTGCACAGCAAGCAGTCCGCCAGCGTCAGCGAGATTTCGGAACATTCCATCGTCAAGCTTTCGACGATGACGAAGATCATTCAGCGCATGCAAAGCGCCGGTCTGGTCGAAATGTCGCAAAGCAAGAAGGACGGCCGCGTCACCATCGTCACGATTACCGAAGCTGGTGAAAAGGCCGGGCGCGACTGTTGGGAAGAGGGGCGCCGTATCCTGGACCGCGCGTTCGAGGATTTCACCAGCGTGGAACAGCAGGTGCTGCTTGCCCTGCTCAAGAAGCTTTCCACCTCGCTCGGCCGCTTTTGATACTGCGCCAGTCCCGCGGGGCAGGGCGCTCTCAGACCATATGAAAACGCGCGGCCCGTAAACGGACCGCGCGCTTGGATCGCACGGGTTCGGCCGGTTCAGGCCGGGGTGCGTTCGTAAACGACTTTCGCGTCGGTAAAGGCCTTCAGGCCTTCCTCGCCGAACTGGACACCGATGCCGGATGCTTTGCGGCCGCCGAACGGGACCATCGGGTGCAGTTCGGCATGGGTGTTGATGTAGACCGTACCGGCAACCAGGCGTTCGGCAACTTGCGCGGCCTGATCGGGTGCGCCCCAGACGGATGCGCAGAGCCCGTATTCGCTGTCGTTGGCCATCGCGACCGCTTCGTCGATATCGCCATAGCGGACAAGCGGGATGGCCGGGCCGAACTGTTCGAGCCGGACGATGTCCATGTCCTGCGTGCAATCGCCCAGGATCGCGGGTGAGAGCGCCAGCCCCTGGCCGACCTGTTCGCCGCCAGCCAGTAGCTTTGCACCCGATGCGACCGCCGCGTCGGTCAGCGCCTTGACCTTGTTGCGCTGGGGCGCGTTCTGCAGCGGGCCCATCGCGCTGTCCGCCTCGGTCCCGTGGCCGACTTTCGTGCCCCTGGCGATGTTCGCCATCGCCTCTGCCAGCGCGTCGTGGTCGGCTTCGTGCACATAGATGCGCTTGATCGCGCCGCAGGTCTGGCCCGCGTTGATGAACGATCCGAAGAACAGGCCCGCGGCCATCGCTTCGACCGGCGCGCCGGGAAGGACGATGGCGGGATCGTTGCCGCCCAGTTCGAGCGTGCAGTGGGTGACCGATTCCGCCGCGCTCTGCATCACTTTCTTGCCGGTCGCGGTGGAGCCGGTGAAGATCACCTTGTCGACATCGGGATGCGCAGTCAGATGCGCGCCGACTTCGCCGCCGCCGGTGACGACGTTGAATACGCCTTTGGGCAGCACCTCGCTCAGGATCGCTGCGGCACGCAGGGTAGACAGCGGGGTAAAGGGCGAGGGCTTCATGACCACCGTGTTGCCGGTGCGGATCGCGGGCAGCAGGTGCCAAGTGCCGATCAACAGCGGCCAGTTCCACGGCGTGATCGAGGCGACGACGCCCTTGGGAACGCGCTTTTCAACGGCGCGTACGCCGCCTTCGTCCAGCACGGTACGGTCGGGAAGCGACTGTGCCGAAGTCGCCATCGACCAGCCGATACAGCCGCCCAGCTCGAAGCGCGAACCGAAACCGCCTGCGTCCAGCGGCTTACCCTGTTCGCGCGTGATAAGCGTGGCGAGTTCCTCGGCATGGGCTTCGAACGCCTGCGCGACGGCGCGGCATAGCGCGGCGCGCTCTTCGTCGGGAAGTGCGGCCCAGCCAGGCTGCGCGGCACGGGCCGCGCTTACCGCGCGATCGACGTCCTGTGCGGTGCCTTCGGGGCACGTGCCGACGGAAGTGTTGTCGAAGGGATCGAGGATGACGTTGTCGGGCCCTTGGCCGACCAGTTCCCCGTCGATCACCATGGAATAGTGGGGAATCTCGCTCGACATGTCATCTCTCTCCAACTGGTTTGGCATAGAAGGTGCGTGTCTCACGTGATTTGTCAACTAGTTTGTTGGTGAGCGCCCTTGGTTTAGTGCACAGGAATACGGGCATGGCCGGGTGGCGCCGAAGATCCAGCCGGACAAAATACGGATTGTTCGGTTGCCTTCAGCCCGAAATCTCCATCGATCACCTCTGGCGCGATGAAGAGTTAAACGCTGCCGGAATACGTGAAACGAGACGTAAACCAGACGCAACATCAGGTGCTGGCCGTAACCGTCCGAAAGGCGATGGTCCCGCCGGGCTGGAACTGCGCCGATCCGGCAAGGCCCGTGCCAACCGCATGGACGCCGGTGATCGCACCGGTCGAAATCAGGCAATCGCGCACCGAGGCATGACCCATCCGGTGCAGCCGGTTGAGCGCGAATGCGATGGCGGTTCCGGTGCCTCCAGGCAGGTTGCCCGCCTTTCCAGTGAACGGATCGCCGTCGCCGATCGTGACGGTGCATCCGACTTCGTCCGGCGCATCGGTGTGGAGAACCGGGCCCAGGATGAGGCCGAAGTTGTTTCCGAACGCCGCGATAGAGGCCAGCGCACCTTTCTCGCCCACTGCCTTGCACGGACTTCCCGCGACTTCGATGCCGATGTGCCAGGCGGTGACCATGGCCAGTGCTTCTTCGGGAGAGATCGTGCCGGTGAGGGCCGGGCAGTCGATCTTCGCGACCAGTTCCGCCTCGACGGCGGCGAAACCACCATCGATGATCGGGAAGTCCGTTTCGACCGCATCCTTGGCTACCCACACGCTGTCGGCGAAGATCGGTCCGATAAAGCGGTTCTCGCCATGTTTGCGTTCGTCATCGCCGGTGATCCGGCCGACTTTCCATCCGGCGATGGGCTGCGGCCACGACGCGATCTCGGCAGCCTGCATGGCATAGGCCTCGTCCAGCGTTTCGGGCAGCGGGCCGGGGAAATCGGCAAATCCGGCAAGGTTGCGGCGTGCGTCGACGATGCGGGCAACGGCGGTCTGGGTGGCTGTCATGATGGCTTTTGTTTCTATCCGTGGTTCAGCGCAGGTTTTCGGCAACGTCGCCGAGCAGTCTGGTAAGCGTGCGCAGATCCGCATCGTCCAGATTGCCGAAGGCGCGATTGTAGACATGCCGCGTGGCGGCGACGGCGCGTTCGATCTGCGCCTGTCCGGCTTCGGTCATCTTCACTTCGGTCACGCGGCGGTCCCGCTCTCCGGAACGGGACGTGACGAGACCCGCCGCCTCCATCCGCCTGATCGCCTTGGTCATGGTGGACAGCTTGGCATTGGCCTGGACCGCGATCTCGCTGACCGAAAGCCACTCGCAATCTTTCAGGATCATGGTGATCCGCCACATCGTCGCGTCGAGACCCGTCCCGGCCAGCGCGGAGTTCAGCGCATCGAGATATCGATTGTGCACGCGCGTAAGCCAATAAAACGGCCATTCGTCGTAGGATGTATGTCGATCGTCAGTCATCGCGAACCTGCTGGGCAATCCCCGGTCTTTTTTCAACGGAATAATCGACGGCGCACTAATTAGTTGACCGTTCCCGTGAATGGTCCTACATCGACGTCATGTCAAGCGGACCTAAAGCTCCCTCTCAATCCGCGATACTGGTCAAGAAGCTTGCGCTCGGTGCCGATGGCCCGGCGTCCGGCCCGACCGTTGTTGTCAAGGATTGCATCGATATCGCCGGACTGCCGACGATGTGCGGCAGCCGCGCATTCGCGCAGTCCGATCCCGCACAGGCCAATGCCGCGGTCGTGGCCAGCCTGCTCGACGCCGGATGCCGCATCGTCGGCAAGGCGAACATGCACGAACTGGCCTATGGCGTGACCGGGGCGAACGCATTCACCGGAACTCCCGTCAATCCGCTGTTTCCCGACAGGATCGTCGGCGGATCGTCGAGCGGGAGTGCGGCCGCCGTCGCTGCGCAGATGGTCGACTTTTCGATCGGCACCGATACCGGCGGCTCCATCCGTATGCCGGCGGCGTGCTGCAATATCTTTGGCCTGAAACCGACGTTCGATGCCGTATCCCGCAAGGGCGCGGTGCCTGCGCAAAGCTCGCTCGACTGCATCGGGCTTTTCGCGCGCGACATGGCGACGATCACGAAAGCCGCCGGAATCATCATTCCCGGCTTTACCGCACAGGCCGCGCCCAAGGCAGAAGACCTCGTTCTGGCGCGTCTCGATTGCGCGGCCGACGGCGATATCGATTCGGCGGTCGATGGCGTGCTCGCCCGGTCCGGCGCGACGATACGCAGCACCGCGCTTGACGATTTCGAGGCCGCTTTCCGCGCCGGGATCACCATCATGGCGGCAGAGATGTGGGAGCTGTTCGGCGATCTCGTCGGGACCGGCCTGCTCGGCCCCGACATCGATGCGCGCCTTGCCGCCGCCGCGAACGTCACGCCCCAGGCGGTGGCCGAGGCTGAAGAGGTACGCGCCCGATTTACGGCTGCTGTCGATGGCCTGCTGGCCACATGCGATGCCATCGTGTTGCCGACCCTGCCGTCGGTTCCGCCTACGATCGAAGAGGCACTAGACCCGGCCGCCGTCGTGCGGCTTACCGAGCTGGTCCGGCCATTCAACGTCAGCGGCCATCCCGCGATCAGCCTGCCGACGCGCACGGCAGACGGGCTGCCCGCGAGCATACAACTGGTGGCCCGCAAGGGCGACGACGCGAAGCTTTGCGCGATTGCGACCGCAATCGAGCCTTCGCTTTGACCGATAGAAGAAACGGAAAGGATACGTTCTGATGGACATGCCGATCAGCGCAGATGACTGCGGGCTCGATCCGGGCGAACTGGTACAGGACGATCGCGTCCACACCGCGCTCTATACCAGCGAGGAACTGTTCGACGAGGAGATGGACCGCATCTTCAAGAACACCTGGGTCTGGGTGGCGCACGCCAGCGAAGTGCCGACCAAGAACACGTTCAAGAAAAGCTGGGTCGGCAAGCAGCCGGTGATCGTGACCCGCGACAAGGAAGACAACGTCCACGTCCTCCTCAACCGCTGCCGCCACCGCGCCGCATCGGTCTGCGAACAGAAGCAGGGCCGCACCAGTGTCTTCGTCTGCCCCTATCACGGGTGGAGCTACAACATCGACGGCAAGCTGCGGTCGGTGCCCCACGCCAAGGTCTATGGTGAGGATTTCGACAAGGACGAATTCCCGCTGATCTCGCTGCGCACGGAAGAATACAACGGCATGATCTTCGCGACTTTCCGCGATGACATCGAGCCGCTTGTCGATTTCCTCGGCCCCGCGAAGAAGTGGATCGACCTGTTCATGAAGCAGGGCGCCGGATACCCGGTGAAGGCGCTGGGCGAACACCAGTTCCGCTTTGCCGGCAACTGGAAGATCCAGCTAGAAAACACGACCGACGCCTATCACTTTCCCATCGTCCACAAGACGTTCCTCGATTCGCTCGACGCCGACACCAGCAACGTCTTCGACGTCCTGGGGCAGGGCGGCTGGGTCGAGGACTTGGGCAACGGCCATTCGCTGATGGTGATGATCCCCGATCTTGTCGATCTGGAGGAAAACCTCGACGCGCCGATCCCCGAACGCTTTGCCGACCTGGCAAAGGCGCTTCGCGAGGAAGGGTATGACGAGGACAAGGTCCGCCGCATCGTGCGCGCGGTGGGCGGAACCGGGTTCAACCTCAACCTGTTCCCCAACGTTGCCTGTTCGATGGCCTTCTTCCGCGTGCTGCGCCCCGTCAGCGTGGCGGAAACCGAAATCCGGCATATCGCGATCGGCATGGACGGCGGACCCGAAGCGGCCAACCGCGTCCGCCTGCGGCTGCACGAACATTTCCAGGGACCGATGGGCTTTGGGACGCCCGACGATGCCGAAGGCTGGGAACGCGTCCAGCGCGGTTCCGCTTCGGGCGAGGACCTGTGGATCATGGTCAACCGCGGCAAGGACACGCTGGATGGGCACCCTGCCGGTCCCGACGTGACCGATGTCAGCGCCGAAACCGGCATGCGCGCCGCCTATGGCATGTGGAAGAGGATGATGACGGCATGAGCACCCTTACCGACACCCGACCCGGCAACGACACCGCGGCCATCGGCCTGTTCGAAGCGGCCGAATTCATCTGGCGCGAAGGCGAGATCCTCGACCGCCAGGACTATGCCGACTGGCTGCCGCTGTGGACCGATGACGGCCTTTACGTCATCCCCATCGAACGCGGCGATGGCGACCATGCCGATGCGCTGAACATCGCCTATGACGATGCCGAAATGCGCAAGGCCCGTGTGAAACGGTTGAAAAGCGGCTTCTCGATCTCGTCCGCGCCGTCGGCACGGACCGTTCGTTCGGCCTCGCGCTTCGTGCTGGGCGGGCAGCAGGACGGCGCGACTGTCGTGCGCTGTGCCCAGACGATCGTCGAATACAAGTTCGAGCGGACCCGCACCCTGGCCGCCGACGTCGTGTTCCACCTTGTCCGGCGCGATGACGGCATTGCGATCGCGCGCAAGGAAATCCTGTTCCTGAATTCCGACGATTTCGTCTGGGGCATCGGCTACCTGCCATGATCGCCGGTTCGCAAGCCGAATAGACCAGACTTTGTAAGATCCCTGCCTGCCCGGCCTGCCTTGCGCAGGTCGGGCCTTTTTTGTGCCCGCCGGGGCGGCGAAGCGATCCACCAAAAAAGGGGCGCAGCCATGCCGCGCCCCTTTCCCGTGCCATTTGGCGTGCCGTCAGAAGCGGAGCGAGAGCGTTGCCCGCCCGTTCTGCGAGAAGCCCTGCCGCGCGACAGTGCCGCCATAGGAAACCGCGAACCCGACATCGGGCGACAGTTTCCAGTGGACGCCGACATCGACCAGCCCGGCATGTTTCGCCAAAGGCGCACCGTTCACGGTGAAGTCGGGACCGTTGCCAAACGCCATCGTCGCCGTGGTGGCGCGGCCGTCGAGCGCGCGCTGCCACTCGGTCACGAAACGGAACGCCACCTTGTCCTGCGCGTCCAGCGTGACATGCCCCTTGAGGCCGAGCGAGGAGAACGTCCAGTCGGCTTTCTCGTCAGCAGCGTCGAGCGCCAGGCTCCCGCCGGTTTCGGCAAAGCCATCGCGGTCGAACCGGTTCCAGGTGATCCCTGCGAACGGCTCGATCGCGCCCTTGCCGATCGGCAGCAGCACCCCGGCGCGGGCATAGGCGCCATAGACTTTCGCCCCGTAGTCGGCCGACAGGTCCTGATCGATGGCACCAAAGGCGACATTGCGATCGGTTTCCACGCTAAGGTCGGCATAGCTGGCCCCGACGGCAAGGCGCAGTGCGCCAAAGTCGCTGCCGGCATAGGCATGACCATGCGTGCCCTTGACCGAGACCGAGGAAGCACGGCTGGCCAGTTGCATGTCGCCGTCGGTATGGCCAATCGCGATGCCCAGTTTCGACTTGCCGGTGCCGAATTCCAGGCCGCCGACGTAGCTCATCGTTTCGCGCAAGTAGCCCGCGGCGCTGGCATTGCCGTTCCAGTCGTCGCGACCCGCCTCGATCTGCAGCCACAGGTTCGCACCTTGCGTCCGCGGAAGGTCCAGCCGTTCCAGCACGGCGCGGCGGATGCGCGCGCTGTCCTGCCAGGCGGTGTTGGCAACGGTGGCGTGGACTTCTCCGCTCAACGCATCGAGCGTTTCGCGCGCCATCGTGCCGTTCAGGCTGGCGAAGGCATAGTACGCATCGGTCGTCGGATCGAACGATGCGTCGAAGGCCTGACCGGCGGCGCGCTGGTTGGCAGTCACGGCGACATCGGCAAAGGCCAGGTCATTGCGCGTCAGCACCAGGGCCACGCCATTCGCGCTGTAGACGAGCGAGGGGTCGAGGAACGCCAGATCGGTGACGACCGCGTCGAACGCGCCGGACACGGTGTCCGCCGCCACGATGGCGTAGCCCGTCTGCCAGTCGTAGTTGCCGTCTGCCGCCAGAACGCTGACGGTGCCGCCCTGGATGTCGAGAGCGCCCGTCACGCCGAGCATGTCCGCATTCCCGTCGGCATCGGCATTGACGAGGAGGGTTGAGCCCATGGCGAAAGTGACACCGCCATCGGCAACCAGCATGCCGTTGGGGGCCAGCGTTGCGCCATCCCCGACAAACACGTCGCCGACGATGCCATTGCCGGTCAGCAATGCGCCCGATCCAACGGTGATGGCCGAGGCGGAGTAGTCGCCCACGACATTCAGACCGCCTTGCGAAATCGTGGTCTCACCGCTGAGCATATGCATGCCGGAAAGGGTCACGATCCCGCTGCCGGTTTTTTCAACGTTGCCCGTACCGGCAAGCATCCCGGCAAAGTCAGCATCGGCATCCTCGTCGATGACGAGGTCCGCGTTGTTGAGCACATATCCGCCGAGCGATGTGGTCGAGGCGGTGAGCGTACCACCCAGAATCGCAGTGCCGCCGGTATAGGTGTTTGCACCCGTCAGGGTGACATTGCCGTCACCGTCCTTGGTCAGCGAGCCAGAACCCGATACGTCACCCGCAAGGGCCCCGTCGGTGTCCTGATCGATCACCAGCGCCGCGTTGTTCAGCACATCGCCCGTCAGCGAGATGGTCGAGGCAGTCAGCGTACCGCCCGCAATCGTCGTGCCGCCCGCGTAGCTGTTGACACCGGTCAGCGTGACATTGCCGTCGCCGTTCTTGGTCAGCGAACCCGAGCCCGACACGTCGCCGGCGAAAGTGCCGTCGGTATCCTGATCGATCACCAGAGCAGCGTTGTTGAGCACGTCGCCTGTCAGCGAGATGGACGAGCCAGTCAGCGTACCGCCCGCGATCGTCGTGCCGCCGGTATAGCTGTTCGCACCCGTCAGCGTGACATTGCCGTCACCGTTCTTGGTCAGCGAACCCGAGCCCGACACGTCGCCGGCGAAAGTGCCGTCGGTATCCTGATCGATCACCAGCGCGGCGTTGTTAAGCACATTGCCCGTCAGCGAAGTGGTCCAGCCTGTCAGCGTACCGCCCAGGATCGCCGTACCGCCGGTATAGCTGTTCGCACCCGTCAGCGTGACGTTGCCGTCACCGTCCTTGGTCAGCGAGCCCGTGCCCGATACGTCACCCGCAAAGGCCCCGTCCGTGTCCTGATCGATCACCAGCGCCGCGTTGTTAAGCACGTCGCCAGTCAGCGAGGTGGTCGAGCCTGTCAGCGTGCCACCCGCAATCGTCGTGCCGCCGGTATAGCTGTTTGCACCCGTCAGTGTGACATTGCCGTCACCGTCCTTGGTCAGCGAACCGGACCCCGACACGTCGCCAGCGAAAGTGCCATCGGTGTCCTGATCGATCACCAGCGCCGCGTTGTTAAGCACGTCGCCAGTCAGCGAGGTGGTCGAGCCTGTCAGCGTGCCACCCGCAATCGTCGTGCCGCCGGTGTAGGTGTTGGCACCCGTCAGCGTGACATTGCCGTCACCGTCCTTGGTCAGCGAACCGGACCCCGATACGTCGCCAGCGAAAGTGCCGTCGGTGTCCTGATCGATCACCAGCGCGGCGTTGTTAAACACGTCGCCGGTCAGCGAGGTGGTCGAGCCTGTCAGCGTGCCACCCGCAATCGTCGTGCCGCCGGTGTAGGTGTTGGCACCCGTCAGCGTGACATTGCCGTCACCGTCCTTGGTCAGCGAACCGGACCCCGATACGTCGCCAGCGAAAGTGCCGTCGGTGTCTTGATCGATCACCAGCGCCGCGTTGTTAAGCACGTCGCCGGTCAGCGAGGTAGTCGAGCCAGTCAGGGTGCCACCCGCAATCGTCGTGCCGCCGGTGTAGCTATTGCTTCCGGTCAGCAAGAGGTTGCCACTTCCGGTCTTGGTCAGTCCACCAGCGCCCGAGATATCGCCCGACTGCGTCGCGCTCCCTCCGTCCTGGCTGAAATCGACCGGCCCCTGGATAACGACAGCATTGGGGGCGACTACTCCGTCGCCATAGGCGATGGTCGTGCCGCCTGCCGCATCGAGAGTTCCCGTGCCCAGAGCTGAATTGTTGCCGATGCCGAGCGTGCCGCCAGCAAGCGTGAAGCCGCCCGAGAATGTGTTCGCCCCGTTGAGGACAAGCAACCCGCCAGCCTGGATAAGGCCGCCGGTTCCGCCGATGATGCCATCGAAGGAATTCTCGGCGTTGGTGATCGTGAGGTTCTGCCCGCCAAGCTCTACCGTGCCGCCGCCCGAGAGGTCTTCGATCTGCGCGCCCGCATCGGTGCCAGATATGTCGAATGTTCCGTCGACGATAATCTCGCTGGAACCCGCGATGCTTCCGGTGCCGGTCAGCGCCAGCGTGGTGCCTGCGCCGACCGTGGTCGCGCCCGTGTAGACGTTGGTACCGGTCAGCGTCACGGTTCCGCCGCTGCCGGATATGGTCAGCGAACCCGGAGTGCCGGATGTTTCGTCACTGATCGTGCCGGTGAAGGTGGACTGGTTGCCGTTGGTATCGATCGTCGCACCCGAGCCATTGATCGTGAAACCCTGAGCCAGCGTCATGCTGGCCAGATCGATCAACAGCGTACCGCCCAGGAACGCGCCGCTATCTGCGATGTCGGACGCGTTGACGGTGCCCGAGATATCGGTCGTCGTCGGCCCGGTCGGCGGCGGCGGCGGGGTCGTCGGCGCTTCACTGCCTTCGTTCGGTGCGATCGGTCCGAACGGATCGTCGAAATTGAAGGTGGCGCCCGGTGCCTGGTCCACGAAGAACACGGGGCTGAGTTGCGTGTCTTTCAGATTGAGGCTCATGAAACCGAGGCGATAGGTGCCGGCGGTATCCACCGAATAAGTCGAGAGCTGCCAGCCCGTCGCGCCGTAACTGCCGGTCGAATAGTTACCCGTACCCGGCACCGTCGCGCCGAGGAGAGCATACTGTGAAGCCAGGTTGTTGACCGTCGCGAGAATGGAATTGTCGTCGATGTTGACGAGCGAGGTATAGGAGGCGTCGTTGTAGGGGTCGTAATCGGTAGAGACGTACTGCCATGCCATCGTGAAGCTGTCGCCAGCGTTCAGCGTGAGGTCCTGATAGATCCAGGAAGCAGTGGTTGCAGAGGCGCCCAGGGTCGAGGTGATCTCGGCCTGGCTCGTTGCGGTCAGCCCTAGTTCGGTCGAGCCGGTCGCAAACGTATTGCCGCTGTTCACGGCCTGAAGCGAGGCCATGTAATCGCCGTAGGGCGTGACCGTCCATTGATACGTCGACCCGCCGGACGTGAAATCCTCCATGCCGGTCACGACGCTGACGCCGACACCGTTGCCGTCATAACTGTCGGGCGCTTGCGTGCCGGTGCCGCCGCCGGCGGTCCAGCCGTTGAGCGTACCGTCCTCGAAACCGACATTCTCGATACTTTGTGCCTGAACCGGGTCGGCGCTGGCGACGAATACGATGGCAGCTGCCGCGATCGCCGTCGTCGCCATCAGGCGGTCCTTCAGGAAACCATGTCGCAGAACGGCGGCGCGGGGCGCTAAATGCCCGTTGCCACTCGCGCGCAGCGTGCCAGAAGATTTTGAGAGACCGGGATTTTTTTGAGATTTCGATACCGACATAAACGTCCTCCAGAGAAGGACTTCGCCCTATGTCGTCGTGATGGTGAAGCGATTAACCAATGGCCTAGGCTTCACCCGTAGCGTGGGATTTGTTCGCCGTCTGCGGAGCGGCGGCCGGCGCAGCGCTGTGGCAAAAATCTCCGGACGGACCGGTCGTAACGCAGGTGTGTGAGATACCAAATGCAGAAGGGCGAGCGCCCTTTCCGGTCAGTTCAAGACTTTGCCAGAAAGGGCGCCCAGTCGTGCTTCAGGCGTAAAAGCGCGAATAGTCCTTCGGATCGAGCGAGTTGGCTGCGGTCTGCATGATGTCCACCAGCGACCCTTCCTCGACCGGGCCGCTGTCCGCACGCATCATGTCGATGGCGGCGAGCTGCTCGTTCACTTCTTCCCAGGTGCTCGGGATTTGCATTTCCTTGCCCTGCCAGATGATGTCCTGGTTCAGTTCCGCAAACGGCCTGGCTATCTCCTCGTAGCGCTTGAAAGCCGTTTCATAGTCGCCGCGCGCCTCTGCCAGTTCACCGGCCAGGACATAGGACATCACGATGGCCGCGCTTGTACCTTGTCCTGTGAAGGCGGTCGGACCTGCTGCCGCATCACCGACGAGTGATACCCGGCCCTTGGACCAGGTTGGCATCTTAATCTGCGACGCGGAATCGAAGTAGAAGTCCGTCGCCTTGTCCATTTCGTCGAGCAGGCGGGGAATTTCCCAGGCCAGCTTGTCGCTCATGAGTTCGCGGACCAGGGCTTTCTGTTCCGGGATGTTGCGGCTGTCGAACTTGCGGAACTCACCCGTCATGAGGAAAATCCCGCGTGTCTCCTGATTGTCGCCGTACTGCTGAATGCCGCCGAAGAACCCGGGACGCATATGCCAGTCCCACTTGCGGTAAAGGCCGCGATAGTTGGGGATCGTGAACACGGAGATGTAGCGGTCCCAGAAATGGGCAAACTGCGATTCTTCGCCGAAGACCAGGTGGCGGACGTTCGAGTGGGTACCGTCTGCGCCGATCACGAGGTCGTAATGTTCGTTGTCCCCGTTTTCGAATTCGACGTCGATACCGTCGGCATTTTCGGTCAGCTTGGTAATCGAATTGCCGAACTTGAAGCGGACCTTGTCCTTGATCTTGTCGTAAAGGATCTTGGCAAGATCGTCGCGCAACACTTCGACATCGCCTGCAATGCCGCCGCCTGCGCCAAAGTTGCGGTCCATCGCGGCAGCGATTTCATCGTTGTCGTCGAAGAAGCGGATATCTTCCAGCTTGGTATCGGCTTCCTGAAGATCTTCGAGGATACCCATCTTGCGCGAGATCAGAATGGCAGATCCGCGCACGTCGATCGCATAGCCGCCGGGGCGGACGGTGGGATGGCGCTCGACTACGGTGACGTCGAAGCCGTACCGGTCGAGCCAGTAGGCCAGGCTGGGGCCGGCGGCGCTGGCGCCGGAAACCAGGATTTTCTTGTTCTTTAGCGGAGTGTCTGGACTGTTCATATTCTCTCTCCTCAACCCGAAAACTGCGGTGGCAAATGCCGGAGAGTACCTTGCACGGCATCTTCCCCGGCCAATTGGTTGCCCAATATCCCTGCGGAATCAGTACCAAATCCTGCGTTTGCGTTAGAGGCTATGCGACGCCAATGCAATAGGCTGACCATTATGGACATATTACCTTTATTGGTGTACCAATGCTGACAGGAAAGGAAACACTGTGAAAAATAACCAGGTCACAGCCATCCGGGACTATGTCCGCAAAGCCATCGAGAGCGGCGAATTCCCGGCTGGCGAGAAATTGCCGACCGAGCGCGAGTTGGCCGCGCGTTTCGATGTGCCCCGCAGTGCGGTGCGTTCCGCGATCGTCCCGCTCGAAATCGGTGGAATGGTCAAGCGCGAGGTCGGTCGAGGGACATACGTGCTTGCGCCGGGAGCCGACAAAGTATCGGACGTTGCCGAGGAGGTCGATGCCAGCCCGTCAGACCTGATCGAGGCGGCATTGAGTTGCTACCCCTACGTCTGCGAAGTCGCGGCCATGAAAGCGACACGCGCCGATCTTCGCGAGATCGAGGAGTGCGTGCGCAAAGTGGAAGGCGCACGCGACAACGAGGAATATCGCCGTCACGATGCCGATTTCCACATGGCCATCGCGCGTGCGACCCAGAACCCCTTGCTGGTCGAACTGTGCGGCATCATCGATCGTGCGGGGGAGAACATGCACTGGGGCGATCTTGAACTGATCGAAGGTGATTTTTACGACCACGGACTGATCTTCGAAGCGCTGATGAAGCGCAATGCGGGATTGGCCCGGACGCGGATGGAGGCGCATCTGGCCGGGGCGCGGGTTGCCGTAAATACTGAAGAGGGGGCTGACGATTGATCGAATCGAATCGAAAGACCTGGCTTCAACCAGAGAATAACCGGCAAAGTTGGTCTACGCAGTATCGGACTTGCCGCAATACAGGTGCCAAGCTAGGCAGGTCGCAAGCTAAGCCTCGTCACGTGGCGTGAATAGCTATCACCCTTGTCGGCGGCAACTTTGGGCTTTTCGTGATTTCCGGGGCAACACCCGGCAGGGAGTTTGTTTGTGAAGTCGAAAAAGTTAGCGATTCCCCGCGCATATCAGGTCATCCAGCAGGCCCTGGAGCAGGCTATCGTTACTGGCGATCTGGAGCCCGGAGAGCCGCTGCCCACAGAAACCGAACTTGCCGAGAAATTCGGCGTCACCCGTCACACGGTGCGCGAAGCAATGCGCGTGGTGGAACAAAGCGGACTGGTTCAGCGCGATGCCGGACGCCGCCTGCACGTCGTGCGGCCAAGCCACGATGCGCTGGCGCTTGTCACGTCCCGTGCGCTGATGATGCAGCGCGTCACCTTGCGAGAGCTTTGGGAGATCGGCACGCAGATCGAGATGTTTTCCATCGACGTCGCGATGAGCCGTTTGAAACCAACTCTGGCAGAAGCGTTGGAAGCGAACGTCGCGAAGACGGAGAAGGCCGTAAAGGCGGGTGAAACGATTACCGACCTCGACATGGAGTTCCATTGGCTTATCGCCAAAGCGACAGAAAACCGCGCTTTCCACGTGACACGTGAAGCGATTGCGCAGCTGTTCTTCCCCGCGCTCGAGCATCTCTATTTTCTTCCGAAGACCAAGAAGGAAAGCCCGCGCCACGTGCTGGAGGCGCACAAGCAGATCCTTGAGGCGATCAAGGCCGAAGATGCCAAAGCGGCGCGCGAAGCGATGGCCAGGCACATGGCCGACTTCCCGCGCAGCTTCAAATCGGCCGGGCTCGATATCGACATGCCCAGCGAGATCCGCGAAGTGCCGACACTGGCCATATCGGTGCCTGACTTCAGGAAGTGACGCTGCAGGCGCGGTGATCCGCGTCTGCGATGCCTGAACCAACGTCAAAATGTCCCCGGGGCGCGAGAGATCGCAGCTGCCGGGTTGGATGAGCACGCCCGAATGCGGGCGGGCAAGCATCCTGCCATCCGCCATCTACGTCAGCAGCGCGACGCGACACATATCGCGTAGCAATCTGCCTTGTCGCAAAAGTTCACTTGTCCAACAAACCAACACGGGCTAGCATCGCCCTGGATTTGAGCGGAACTTGAGTCGGCGCCTCGAACGCAGAGCCGGTCTTTCGTGACGATCTCATACGGGAATCGTCCGGTGACAGGGCGACCACAGGGGAGGTTCCATGATCAAGATCGTGGCTTTGTTGAAGCGTCGGCCGGGCATGTCGCTGGAAGAGTTCAGGGACTACTACGAGAACGTGCATCTGCCGATCGGGGCGCTCCGCTTCAAAGGCAATGCCATTTCACATCACAGGCGCTACCTGACGCCGATTCCGGGGCCGGATGGTGTGGGGCACGAAGCCGACTACGACGTCATCATGGAAATGTGGTTCGAGGACCGCGCACAGCTCGAAGCGGCGATGCAGGTCATGCAGGAACCTGAACTGGCAGAACGTATCGCCGGCGACGTACCCAATTTCCTGGATCGTGCCGACAACCCCATGTTTTTCGTGGAGGAGCACGTAACCGACTTGCGGTGATCGACAGGCCTGCGGGCCTGTCAGCCGGAAGGCAATCAACGGAGCAGCGCAAAGCTGGACCGTAATGCCGGGCAACCGCCGAAGTGGGACCAAACCGACCAAAAACGATGTCCAACAAGTCAACATGAACAGCAGGCAGAAAACCTGTCGCTACGGAGAGAGGGTATCATGAGTCACAAGGGAAAACGCGGATGTTTCCGCGCATCTGTCAGTCTTGCCGCATTGACGGGCCTCTGCGGCTGGTCCGCACCCGTGCTGGCACAGGATGACCTTGCCGAGACAGGTGAAACGGCGACCGGTGGCGGCTTTGCAGAGATCATCGTGACCGCGCAGAAACGCACGCAACGTCTTTCCGATGTCGGTATCTCCATCGTGGCGCAGACCGGTGAACAACTGGAAGCAGCCGGCGTTACTGATGCCCTTGACCTTGCCAAGGTCACGCCCGGTTTCACTTCCGCGCAAAGCCAGAACGGCTTTCCCATTTTCTCGATCCGCGGCGTCAATTTCAATTCGAACCAGATATCGGCTGCACCGACGGTATCGGCCTATGTCGACGAAGCGGCGCTACCCCTGCCTGCGATGACAGGCGCCCTGCTGCTGGATGTTGAGCGTATCGAAATTCTCAAGGGGCCCCAGGGAACGCTGTTCGGCCAGAACGCGACCGGTGGCTCGATCAACGTCATCGCTGCCAAGCCGACGTCTAGTTTGCAAGCCGGAGGTCGCGGCGAAGTCGACAACTTCGGCAAGGTCTTTGTCGAGGGATATGTCAGCGGCCCCTTAAGCGATACCGTCAGTGTCCGCCTCTCTGGCCAGACGACGCAATTCGGCACATGGCAGTACAGCCGGTACAACGAACGCGAGAACGGCGACCAGAACAAGAGCGCGGCCCGCTTGCTCGTCGACTGGGATGCGTCTCCGGCGCTCAGGTTTTCGCTCAACCTCAATGCGAATTACGATCACGGCGAGCCGCAATCGGCGCAGTTCCTGCAATGGGCCTTGGCCAATCCGGCCGGCTCTCCCTATCCGAACTATCTGGATCAGGAGCCTTCGGACAAGATCCGCGTGGCCGATATTCCGACTACCTTCGATGGACCTCGCAACGATCACCGCCAGTACCAGGCCGTGCTGCGGGCAGAGCTCGACCTTGGGGACAATGCCCAGATCACGTCGATCTCGAACTACATCGACACCAAGTTCCGCCAGATCAACAATTTCACGGGATCGTTCCTGCCGGTCTTCTTCGTCGACAACGACGCAGAGGCTACGAGTTTCAGCCAGGAACTGCGCGTGAACGGAACGATCCCCGCTGCTGATATCACTTATGTCGTAGGGGCGAACTATCAGGATCTGAAACCTCGCAACACGCTTACTTATGATCTTGTGCGTTACACGCCGTTCTTTCCGATCAGCGATGTCGTGTCCGGTACTTTGCGGGAAAGCAATGAAACCATCGCTGCCTTCGGGAACGTGGACTGGGAATTCGTCCCCGACCTCACGCTGACGACAGGTGCGCGTTATACCGAAGTGACGGAGCGGTACGACGCCTGTGGCTGGCTGCCGGGGCCGCAGATCCTGGCACTTTTCGAACAGCAACTGTCACCGGCCCTGCGCGGGCTGGTAAGCGGACTGGGTCCGCTGCCGCCGGGCACGTTTCAGCCGGGCGAATGCGCGACCCTGGATTCGCGCGGCGAGACACCGACTTTCGCGCCATCGCGAGAAGTCGGTAGCGAAAAGGACACAAACTGGTCCTGGCGCGCCGGCCTGAATTACAAACCGGACAGCGACAGCCTTGTTTACGGCCTGGTTAGCCGCGGCTTCAAGGCAGGCGTCTATCCCGCGATCGTTGCGCCGTTTTCGGAACAGTTCGAATATGTCGAACAGGAGAAACTGACTTCCTACGAGGTGGGGGCGAAAGCGTCCTTGCTGGATCGGAGATTGCAGCTGGAGCTGGCGGCATTCTACTACGACTATCGCAACAAGCAGCTCTATACCTACATCCGCGTGCCGATATTCGGGCCGGTCGCGACGGCGACCAACATTCCCAAGTCCAGCGTGAAAGGCATCGATTTCAGCCTGCGGGCGACCCCGATAGATGGCTGGACGATCAGCGGCGGCGTCACTTACGCAAAGTCGAAGATCAGGGTCGTCGATCCCGAGACCGAATCCTACGACCTGCTGAACAACCAGGTGGATATTACCGGCAACCGCTTCAACTTCGCACCGGACTGGAGCGGGGTGGCCGATACGCAATATCGGTTCGGCGCATCGGACGAACTCGATGGCTTTTTCGGCGGTACCGTCCGTTTTTCCAGCAAGTCGTACAGCGACCTTGCCAATTCCAGCTTGTCGACCATCCCCGCCTACGCGGTGTTCGACGTGCGGGCAGGGATCGAGTCAACGAAGGGCTGGAACCTGTCGGTCTGGAGCCGGAACGTCACCAACAAGCTCTATCTCAGCAACATCGTCACCACCGGGGACGCGGTCGTTCGCTACACCGGCATGCCCCGAACCGTGGGCGTGTCGTTCGGCGTCGAATACTGAGATCTACACAGGAAACCGTTTGTCCAACAATTGAACATAGTTTAACGAGGCACGATCGCCCCATTTGAAGTCCCAAGACGCGTCTTGGTGAAAGCAGGTCGGGCGGACGCGGGCTTCGAAAGCGGAGCCGCGGACCTGAAGCGCCGGGTTTCATCCTTGCCGGATGACCTCGCGCTTCGCCGCGGAGAGGAGAATTATCGATGAAAGAACATCAGCTTACAGTCTTGGCATCCGATTTCATCTTTCCGGAAGGACTGATCTGGCGCGATGGCGGCCTCTGGATGTCGGACATGTTCGGCAAAGCTTGCTTCCAACTTTCGGCAGGGGGCGAGAAGCAGTCCATCTGCAGTGTCCCCAACCGGCCTTCGGGCATCGGGTTTCTTCCCGACGGCACCCCGCTTGTCGTCTCGATGGTGGATCGCAAGCTGATGAAGCTGGTTGACGGTGGGCTGCAGGTGCACGCCGACCTTTCGGACGTTGCTACCGGCGAAGTGAACGACATTCTCGTCGACGATGCCGGCCGCGCCTATGTCGGCAATTTCGGCTACGACCTTTTCGGCGGTGCCGAGGCGCAGACGGCGAATATCGCCATGGTTATGCCGGATGGCTCGGTCAGTATCGTGGCCGATGACCTCGTCTTTCCGAACGGCATGGTCCTTGTCGACGGCGGCCGAACGATGGTGGTTTCGGAGACTTTCGCCAACCGGCTAACCGCCTACGATGTCGATGAACACGGCAAGCTTTCGAACCGGCGTGTCTACGTGGATCTTGGCGAGCGAGCGCCGGATGGGCTTTGTGTCGACAAGCAGGATGGCATCTGGGTTTCCAGCTTCGTGACCGGAGAGTTCCTTCGCGTCACGCCGGACGGCGCCATCACCGACCTGATCGCCTGCGGTGACAAGCGGGCTGTGGCCTGCGCGCTGGGCGGTGAGGATGGGCGGACGCTTTATTGTTCCACCTTCGGCGGCCACCTCGAAGACATGGTCGCGCAAAAGCGCGTGGGGTCGATCGAGACCGTGAAGGTGGAAGTGCCCGGCGCGGACTTCTGATCCGCAGCAACACGCCTCGCCTTGTTCTGAAGGCGCGGGACTGACGCCGGAATGGCGGCGTCCATTGGGCTCTCTTTTCGTCGAGGGCCAGGAACGGAGAATACGAGAAAATGAAGATCCTGATGCTTCCCGGTGATGGTATCGGCCCGGAAATTATCGCCGAGGCGCAGAGGGTGCTGGAGCACCTTGCCACGGATTCCGACCTCGAACTCGAAATCGAACACGGCCTGATCGGCGGTGCTTCTTACGATGCGCATGGCGAGCCGCTGACCAGGGAAACTCTGGAGCGCGCGCGCAATGCCGATGCGGTGATCATGGGCGCGGTCGGCGGAGAAAAGTGGGCCGAAAATCCCTATCACCTCCGGCCAGAGCAAGGCTTGCTGGACCTGAGGCAGGGGCTCGATCTGTTTGCGAACCTGCGTCCGGCCATCTGTTTTCGCTCCCTCGCCAGCGCATCGACCCTGAAGCCCGAGCTTGTCGAGGGGCTCGATATCCTGATCGTCCGCGAGCTGATCGGCGGAGTCTATTTCGGTGAACCGCGCGGGATCGAAACCCTGCCGGACGGCGAACGGCGCGGGTTCAACACGTCCAGCTACCGGACGAGCGAGATCGACCGCGTGGCGCGCGTCGCGTTCGATATCGCGAAGCTGCGTGGCGGAAAGGTCTGTTCGGTCGAGAAGTCGAACGTCATGGAATCCGGGCTGCTTTGGCGCGAGGAAGTCGCCAAGCTGGGCGCGGCGGAATATTCCGACGTCGCTCTATCGCACATGTACGCCGACAATTGCGGCATGCAGCTCGTGCGTCAGCCCAAGCAGTTCGACGTGATCCTGACCGACAACCTGTTCGGCGATCTGCTTTCTGACGTGGCGGCGATGTTGACCGGTTCGCTGGGCATGCTGCCGTCGGCGGCCGTCGGCGCAGCCGGTACGACCGGCCTTTTCGAGCCGATCCACGGTTCCGCCCCGGACATTGCCGGGAAAGGCATCGCCAACCCGTGCGCGACGATCCTGAGTGTTGCCATGGCCCTGCGCATCGGCCTCAATCGCGCCGATCTCGCGGACCGGGTCGAGGCGGCCGTCGAGAAAACTCTCGATGCCGGATATCGCACTGCCGATCTTGGCGAGGGTAAGCACAACGTCGGTTCGCGCGGGATGGGGGATGCGATCATTTCGCACCTGTGACCGGAGCGCGGGCATCGTGTTTTCTAACAGTCAGCCTGCCTTTTTTGCGCAGCATTTTTGACTGGCGCCACTCTGTATACGGAAAACCAGGGCGCAATCCGAACAGGTTGCGCCCCCTTTCCCGCGGACGGTCTGACCCTTGCTGAAGGCCGGGCCGACAAAACGGATCGATAATCGTGCCGATGGCAATTTCTCGAAATCATTTGGCAGGATGCAGTTAGGACCGACACGTAAATACGCCTAACTTTCCATCAAGCATATGCGACGGAGGAAGATCGAGCGGATGCGATATGGGCCCTGATCCAAATTGCAGACCCATGAAGCGCCGTTGAGATCTCACCTTCTGATTTGCGCAATGCAACGAATATCTCGCAGCAAGTCGAAATAAAAAATGCATAAGTGTCTATAAAAAATGCAGAATTGAATAACGGTTCTGCAAAAAAATAATAATAAACTGGAGGGGAATTGATGAAGAACCTGTCTTGCGGTGCCGCGACAATGGCACTGATCTTCCCGATGATCTTGGGCGTGCCTGTCGCCGCAGCGCAGGAAGCGCCATCGGAAGATCGTGCGGGCGAGGACAAGGACGCAAAGGCGCGGTCGGTCGATACCGTGGGTATCAATGATATCATCGTTACCGCAGACCGCCGTTCAACCCGTTTGCAGGAGACGCCCCTGGCGATCACTGCATTCGATGATGCCGTGGTCGAGCGTGCCAGGATCCAGAGCGTGTCCGATCTCGTTCCCCGCATCCCGGGTTTCAGCATCAGCTCGGTCGGTCGTTCTCGCTTGAACCCGGCACTTCGCGGCGGCTCCAGCGCGTTGAGTGCGCCCGGATCGGACCAGGCCGTCGCGTTGTTCGTCGACGAAATCTATTACGGTTCTTCCGGGGACTTCGATCTCGACCTTTTCGATATCGAACGGGTCGAAGTCCTGCGCGGTCCGCAAGGGACGCTGAACGGGCGCAATTCGACCGGTGGCAGCATCTCGATCGTTACCAAGGATCCGACCGCGGATCTGGAAGGTGCGGTCGAAGTCGCTCTTGGCAATTACGATCTCGTCCAGGCTCGGGGCTATGTCAGTCGGGCATTGAATGACAGCGAAACGCTGCTCGGATCGATCGCCTTTACGACCAGCGACCGCAGCGGCACGTCTTATAACCGCTATCTCGATCGCGACATCGATACGCTTGGGCGGACCTCGATCCGAGGGAAACTGAAAATGCTGATGTCGGAAGACACCAGTTTCCTGCTGGCGGGCGACTATCGCAGCGTCGACGAGACCGGGGAAGCCCGCAAGTTCATCGGCGGCTCGCCCGATGCGAACGGCTATGTTTCCGATCCGGATCCCCGCGTGACGGACCAGTTCTCGAACGGCGGCTATCGCAGCAAGTCGTGGGGTGTGAGCGGAAAGTTCGAGCACAACTTCGACATGGGCCAGCTCGTTTCGATCAGTGCCTTTCGCAAGGCGCGTTCGACCGAACAGCCCGGTGATCAGCTCGGTCAGGGCCCGCTGATCTTCGGCTATGCCGAGCCTCGCAAACTCGATCAGTTCACGCAGGAAGTGCGATTTGCATCCGATTTCGATGGGCCGCTCGATTTCGTCGGAGGCGTCTTCTTCCTCTATCAGAACGAAGAGCGCGACATCTCGTGGTACTGGCAGCACGATCCCGGCACTCTGGCGGGTGTCTACCAGGCCTTCTTCTTCTGTCAGCCGGACCAGGGCGATCCCGGCGACTTCGCGAACTATGACGCGGTGGTACCAAGCTGTCTTGCCAACCGGCCGGAGCTGTTCGAACCGGGAACCGCCAACTGGTTTCAACACTCGAACGTCTACAGCTACGCCGCCTTCCTTCAGGCGACGTACGAGCTGACGCCCGAGATCACGCTGACCGCCGGCGGACGTTACACGATCGACAAGAAATCCGTCGAAGGCTACGTTTCCGGCGATCTGAACTTCGCGCTCAATGCGTTCGAAAACCCTGGCTTCAGGGGTACCGCAGGCGGCTTTGGAGTAGACAAGAAGTCGAAGCGCTGGACCGCGTTTACACCCCGCTTCACGATCGACTGGAAGCCGACAGACGATCTGATGTTCTATGCCACGGTCGCACGCGGATATCGTAGCGGCGCATTCCAGATCGAAGCCGATCCGGCAGTCCCTGCACTCGAACCGGAATTCGTCTGGAACTACGAAGCGGGTTTCAAAAGCCGTTTCCTCGACAATCGGGTCCAGCTCAACGTCACAGCCTTTAATGCGCAGTACAGCAACCTGCAGTTCCAGTTCACCGACGAAAGCGGCAACTCGTCGGTCAGTAATGCCGGCAAGGCCAGGGTTCGCGGTGTCGAGACCGAGCTGACGGTCAGCCCGGTGCCGGGGCTGAGCCTTGGTGCCAACTATGCCTATCAGAAGGGGCGCGTGACCAACATTCCGGAGGCAACCGGAATTCCCAATGGTATCAACACTGCGCAGACCCCTAAGCACTCCTTGAACCTGACGGGTCTTTATGAAGCCGGCCTGGCAAATGGGGGTGTCGTTACCTTCTCGGCCGACTGGCAGTACAAGTCCGAATACTCGCTGGAGCTGAATGAGGATCCGGCATTCTTCTCCAGGACTCCGGGCCTGTTGAACGGCAGCATCGCTTATGAAACGCCGAACGGAGATTGGCAGTTCACCTTGTGGGGCAAGAACCTGACGAACAAGAATGTCGTGATCTACGGAAACGACCTGCGGTTCTTCAGCTATTCCTTCGGGGAAGCCTTCAATCCGTTCGACCCCCGGTTCGACCCTGCCAAGGCCGGTTCGAAGATCGTTCGCTATGCAGAACCGCGCACTTACGGCGTGACGGCACGGCTTTCGTTCTGACGGGACCGAACAGAGCAAACCCTTCGTCACGCCCTGTCATGGCTTTGGTTCAAAAGGGTTTGGAGCCCATGCGAACCTTGCCGTGACAGGCGCGGCGCGCGGTAAGGGCCGTTGTCTGCATGAACGCGGCACCCGGCCAAAGGAATGAAGCCCTATGCCGACGGCGCAAGTCATCAAGGTCGAAAGACATGGCGATCCTTCGGTTCTGGTGCTGCGGGAAGCGCACGTCCCGCATCCGCCGTCCGGCCATGTCCGTATCGCGGTGAGGGCTGTCGGTCTCAACCGGGCCGATATCGGTCTTCGCAGCGGAATCAATGCCCCGTCCGGTTTGCCATCGGCCATCGGTTATGAGGCAAGCGGCGTGGTCGACGCCGTGGGGGATGGCGTTGCGGGCTTCTCGCCCGGCGACAGGGTCGCGGTGCTTCCCGGCCTCAATATGCAAATCTACGGCACTTATGCCGAATTGTTGAATTATCCGGCGGACATGCTGGTCAAGATACCCGACGGGCAGTCTTTCGCGGAAGCGGCGGCGACCTGGATGCAATATCTTACCGCCTATGCCCTGATCGATCCTGCGGGCATCCGGCCCGGCGACGATGTCGTGATCACGGCCGCGAGCTCTTCTGTCGGAAACGCGGCGATCCAGATCGCCAATGCCGCAGGGGCCGCGCCGATTGCGCTAACCAGACGACGCGAGATGGTCGAGACGCTTCGGCGGCGGGCTGCTGCGCACGTTTTCGTCACCGATGAGGACGGCTGGGAAAAGAAACTTCAGGACCGGTGCGCCTTGCCGGGGCCAAGGATTGTCCTCGATGCAGTCGGCGGGCGATTGGCGGCGTCGCTGATCGGTCTTATCCGACCTGGAGGCATCATGGTCAGCTATGGCGCACTTGCCGACGCTACGCTGCCCGTTCCCATCGCCGCAGCCGTGGCCAGGGAACTGACCCTCCATTTCTGCAGCATACGCCGGCTTTTCACGGATCCTCTGCTCAAATCGCGGGCGGTCTCCTTTATTCTCGATGGCCTTCAGGCCGGTTGGCTGGAGCCTCTGATCGATCGGACTTTCGCTTTCGAGGACGTGGTGCAGGCCCATCGATATCTGGAGAGTGGGGAGGGGTCAGGGAAAGTCGTTCTGATTTTGCGATGACCGGCATGGCAGCCGGAAACTCACACCGCGAAGGCAGAACTATTTGTTGCTTTATCCACTTGTTCAACAAACCAACATTAGGTACCAAGAAACAACAAAGCGAATCGCGTCGAAGACATGCGTGGGCGGGGCCAACGGCTTTGCGGCGGCATGCGGCGATCGGGACAGAAAACGGAAATGCGAAGCGGGCCTGATGGTCGGCGTGGCGCATTCGGGGGACGAAGGAAAAGGCAAGTGAACATGGTCACCAAGCAGGAACTGGTAGGTCGCGCCCGCGAAATCGCTCCGATGGTTGCGGAAAAGGCGGGCGAAGACGAGATCGAAGGCAAGGTCTCCGATTCCATCGTCGACGCATTCTGCGACGCCGGCTTCATGAAGATCTTCGTGCCGAAGGTGTACGGCGGCTACGAAATGGAGCCGGATGTCATGGCCGAAGTGGTGAAGGAGATTTCACCCTACAGCACGTCGGCAGCATGGATCCTTGCCTTCTATATCGGGCACAATTTCCTTCATGCCCTGTGGCCCAAGGAGTCCCAGGACGAGGTGTTCGGGCCGCGCGGTTTCTCGCTCACGCCTGGTACTTCGGCACCCGGCTACAAGCTTACCCCGGTCGAGGGCGGTTATATCGCCAAGGGCAAGAGTTCCTGGAATTCGGGTTCCGCCCGTGCCGAGTGGTACATGAATGGGGGTATGGTCGAGGGTGCGGAAAAACCCGAGCTCATGCTGTTCATGACGCCTGCATCGGACGTGCAGGTTCTGGGCAACTGGGACGTTGCGGGCATGCGCGCCACGTCAAGCTGCGACATTGCGATCGACGGTGTTTTCGTTCCCGATCACCAGTGCGTACCGGCCGCGCAGATCCTTGAAGGAAAATCGCCCGGCGCCAGGGTTCACACCAATCCCATGTATTCGATGCCCATGGTGCCCTTGATCCAGTGCGAAGTGCTGCCGGTGATCGTCGGCGGTTTTCAGGGCGCGGTCAGGGAGTTTCACAAGGCGGCCAAGGATCGCATCCAGCTCCACACATTTGAAAAGGCGTCGGAGAAGCAATCGGTGCAAATCCGTCTGGGCAAGGCGCTGACGGACAGCGCGCTCGCCGACGACATGCTGCGCAATTACATCGACCTCGTCATGAACATGGACAAGGAAGAGCTGAAGACCGTGGAGGCGCGAGCAGCGATCCGGGCCCGTGTCGCGGCGATAACCGATTTCTGCGCCAACGGCGTCAACGAAGTCATGAAGGGGTCGAGCGCATCGGTCTTCCGCAACGACCACCCGTTGCAGCGGGTTTTCCGCGATATCAACATGTTGCGCGTGCACGGCTACCTCGATCTGGAAACCGGATCGCAGGCTCTGGGCCGCGTCGCACTGGGCATGCCGCCGCAGTGCGTGGTGTGACCGGCGCGTAAATCCGCAAGTCGCACGCGACACTATTCAGGACGGGGCGTAACCGATGACTGCTGCTTTGCCGCGCACCTTATACCAGAAGATATGGGACGCCCACGTCGTCGCGATGCGCGACGATACGGCGCTCATCTATATCGACCGGCACCTGATCCACGAGGTGACGAGTGCGCAGGCCTTCGACGGTCTTCGCGCGGCTGGGCGGCAGCTTCGCAGACCCGATCTTATTCTTGCGGTGCCCGACCATAACCTGCCGACGACGGCCAGACTGGACGCGCAGGGGCAGCGCTTGCCGATCGACGATCCTGCCTCGGCCGAACAGCTCGATGCGCTGACGAGGAACACCGCCGAATTTCAGGTAGATTTCATCGATGCCGTCGCGCCGGAACAGGGAATCGTGCATGTCGTCGGGCCTGAGCAGGGCTTCACGCTGCCGAGCACGACGCTCGTCTGCGGCGACAGCCACACCGCCAGCCACGGGGCACTGGGGGCGCTGGCCTTTGGTATCGGTACGTCCGAAGTCGAACATGTCTTTGCAACGCAGACACTGCTGCTCAAGCCTTCGCGCACATTGGAAGTGCGGGTCGAGGGCGTGCTGGGCCCGGGCGTCACGCCCAAGGATGTCGCGCTCGCGATCGTCGGCAAGTTGAAGGCGAGCGGCGGACAGGGCCACGTCATCGAATATACCGGGCGGGTCATCCGCGAGATGTCCATCGAGGGCAGGCTGACCGTCTGCAACATGTCGATCGAGGCAGGCGCGAGGGCTGGCCTCGTCGCGCCGGACGATGTGACCTTCGCTTACCTGAAGGGCCGTCCGCGGGCGCCCAAAGGGGCGATGTGGGATCAGGCCGTGTCCTATTGGCGCACGCTGAATACCGATCCCGGTGCGGCTTACGACAAGACCGTCGTGATCGATGCGTCGGAGATAGCACCGCTTGTCACCTGGGGTATCAGCCCGGACGACAGCGTGCCGATCACGGGCGTGGTGCCGGATCCCGACAGCTTCGCCGATCCTGCGCGGCGCGATGCAGCAGCCAAGGCGCTTGCCTATCTGGGGCTGACGCCGGGCATGCGCATGCAGGACATCGAAGTCGACAACGTTTTTATCGGTAGTTGCACCAACAGCCGGATCGAGGACTTGCGCGCCGCTGCGGAAGTGGTGCGGGGTCGCAAGGTGGCTCCGTCGATCAGGCAGGCGATTGTCGTGCCGGGATCGGGCCTCGTGAAGCGGCAGGCCGAAGACGAAGGGCTCGACGGGGTATTCCGCGAATCCGGCTTCGAATGGCGCGAACCGGGCTGTTCGATGTGTCTCGCGATGAACCCCGACAAGATTCCGGCGGGTGAGCGGTGCGCATCGACGTCGAACCGCAATTTCGTCGGAAGACAGGGCCCCGGCTCACGCACCCATCTCCTGTCCCCTGCCATGGCCGCTGCCGCTGCGGTGACCGGTAAACTGACCGATGTAAGGGAGTTGACCTCGTGAAAGCGATCAACCGTATCGAAGGGCGTGCCTATCCACTGGGCCTCGCCAATGTCGACACTGATGCCATTATCTCTGCCGAATACCTGAAAAAGGTGACGCGAAAGGGCATGGGTGAGGGGGCTTTCGCCACCATGCGCCGTAACCCCGACAACATCTTCGACAATCCGGAATATGCAGGTGCGCCGATCCTTGTCGCGGGCGAGAACTTCGGCTGTGGGTCGAGCCGCGAGCATGCGGCATGGGCGATCCTGGACATGGGCGTGCAGGCGGTAATCGCGGTCAGCTTTTCCGACATCTTTTCTGGCAACGCCTTCAAGAACGGGATCCTTACGATCGAACTGCCACAGGCGCAGATCGACATGCTCCTCGACGCGGCAAGGGATGGTCAACTGGCGATCGACCTGCCGGATCAGACAGTCACGACCGAAAGCGGGAATGTTGCAGAATTCGGGATGGACCCCTTTCGCAAGCACTGTCTGATCAACGGCCTCGATGAGATCGGGCTCACGCTGCAGATGGAAGACGCGATCTCGCGGCATGAGCGTGAGATCGATGAGCGGATGCCCTGGCTCTCAAGCCGGCGGGACGCTGCCTGAACCGGGATATTCGACCAGGAGAGTGAAGAGGACGCGTAGAAGGCCAGAGTGATTTGTCCATAAATTGGTTTGTCCAACAATGTAGCATATGGTAAATCGCAGGCATTGGTTGCGGCTATGGCCGCCGGTCCCGGTTTTCAAAGCCGGAGAAGCGTCGCGGATGACAACTCCGGGCGAAAAACCGATCTGAGAAAGGATGTGAAGGCATGGCAACGGTAGCGAAAAATCCCGGTGCAGAGCAGGCTGGGGGTGCGTCCGGCGCAAGCGGCCTCCAATACATGACCGGCCTTGGCAACGAGCATGAGACGCAGGCGTTGCCCGGTACTTTGCCGGTCGGTCAGAACAGTCCGCAGAAGGTCGCGCATGGCCTGGTGAGCGAACTGCACACGGGAACCACGTTCAGCGCGCCGCGATCGTTCAACAGGCGGTCCTATGTTTTTCGCATCCGCCCTTCGGTCATTACCGGCAAGTTCGCACCCTATTCGCAGCCGTTGTTCGCCACGCCCGATTTCGGCCAGCCTAATCCCAATCACTACAGCTGGCGGCCCTTCGCCAGCCAGAAGGCGGATTGCGATTTCGTGGATGGCATCGCGACCATTGCGGGCACCGGATCGCCGCACAGCCAGTCCGGCATGGCGATGCACGTATTCTCCGCGACCCGATCGATGAAGGACCGCGTGTTATCCAACGCGGATGGCGAAATGCTGATCGTGCCGCGTGTCGGCGACTTGCGCATCCATACCGAATACGGTGTCATCGAAACCGAATTCGGCGACGTCGTCGTCATTCCGCGCGGGGTCAAATTCCGTGTCGAGCTGCTGAGCGCCAACGCCTCGGGCCTGATTGCGGAGAATTACGGCCTGCCTCTGCGCCTGCCCGAACTGGGCCTGATCGGTTCGAACGGCCTTGCCAACGTGGCCGATTTCCAGATCCCGGTCGCGGCCTATGAAAAGCGCGAGACCCCGACCGAGCACGTTTACAAGTTCGCGGGCAAGCTCTGGACGGCGCAGTTGCCGCATTCGCCGCTCGACGTCGTGGCGTGGCGCGGTTCGCTTTATCCCTACAAGTACAACCTCCACCGCTTCGTCGGCATGGGCGCGGTGAACGTCGACCATCCCGACCCGTCGATCTTCTGTTTCCTGACATCACCGTCGGATCCGATTATCGGGCCCAACCTTGACGTCATGGCGATCACGCCGCGCTGGAACATCGGCGATCACAGCTTCCGCCCGCCGGGTTTCCATCTCAACAACGTGTGCGAGTTCATCTTCGCGATGCAGGGTTATGCCGGCCTCGATGATGGCAGCATCACGATGACCAACAATTTCACGCCGCACGGTCCCGAGACCGAAACGGTGGCAGTTGCCCGCGAGATGCCGGACGATCCGATGCGTCTCGACGAGCAATTGTTCCTCCTGTTCGAAACCCGCTTCCCGCTGCAGGTCACGCCGTTTGCTGAAAACGCCGCGGAACTGATGGGCGATGACTACACGTCCCGCTGGGACGACTTCACGCCGTATTTCGACAAATAAACGACAACTGGGACAGGTAGAATGGCGAGAGAAAAGGACTTCGAGATCCAGCCCGAATGGGTCGCGATTTCGCATACCGAGCGGACCGGCGCGCAGGAAACCTACGGCTATGTCGAGGAGAACCGGGTTTTCCTGGACGGTGTCAGGTTCCTGCCGAAGGGGCGGGATTCCAAGACTCTCGTCATTTACATGCACCCCACGGCAACCTTCAACAGGCTGCCCGTGCCGCGTGCCATGGCGGCGGCGGGTGTCCACGTGCTGTGTGCCGAGAGCCGCTATACGCGCAACGACACGAGCCTCATCATGGAGCGGGTCCTTGCCGATTACGGCGCGTTCGTCCGCCATGCCAAGGAGGTTTGGGGCTACGAGAAGCTGGTCCTGGCCGGGTGGTCGGGCGGCGGCTCGCTTACGGCCTTCTACCAGTCGCAGGCCGAGAACCCGACGATTACAGACACGCCCAGCGGGGAACCGGTCTTTCTCGAAAACCTGATCCCGGGTGACGCGCTTATCTTCCAGGCGGCGCACCTTTCGCGCGCGCAAGTCCTGCGCGATTTCATCGATCCTTCGATCATCGACGAGAACAATCCCGATGTCCGGCGCGTCGAGCTCGATCTCTACGATCCGCGCAACCCGAACCAGCCGCCTTATTCGCAAGACTACATCTCGTATTTCCGCAGCGAGCAGCTTGCCCGCATGCGGCGGCGTACCGCCTTTGCGCACGAAATCCTGGACCAGCTGAAGAAGCGTAAGGGGGCCGAGGCCGATCGCGCCATGCTGACCCACCGGACGCTGGCCGATCCGCGTTTCCTCGACGCTTCGATCGACCCCAACGACCGCAAGATCGGCATGTCATTCATGGGCGTGCCCGAGGTCGCCAACCTGCTGACGGTCGGCATCGCCCGCTATTCGTCCGCGCGCGCATGGCTTTCGCAGTGGTCCGTGGACGACAGCCGCGCCCAGGCCGATCTCGTCGCGCCGGGCATCACGGTCCCGGTCTACGCGATCGAGAACACCGCCGACGACGCGGTTCCCCAGCCGCACGTGACGACCTTCCTCGACGCCTGCGCAAGCAAGGACAAGACGCTCGAGGTGATGAAGGGCGCCAACCACTATTACGCGGGGCAGGAACAGCAGCTTGCCGACGTCACGGACAACATCATCGCATGGCTGCGAGAGCGGGACCTGCTGGACTGATCAGGAACATTCGCCGTGCTTTCCGACGCAAAGCTGCGGGAGGGCGAGGGCATTTCTAGGAATTGGGGTGAAGAGGATGTCGCAGATGCAAGACTATTCGTTCGATGACGTCATGAAAGGGCGCGGTTCAAAGGATGCACCTCTCGATACGTTGATCGTGGGTGCGGGTATGGCCGGGCTTTATGCGCTGTATCACATGCGCGAGCGCGGCTTGAGCGCGGTTGTCTGGGAAGCCGGTGACGGTGTCGGCGGGACCTGGCACTGGAACCGATATCCCGGCTGCCGCGTCGATATCGAAAGCGTCGAGTACTGCTATTCCTTCTCCGACGAGCTTCAGCAGGAGTGGGAGTGGACGGAGCGTTATGCTGCGCAGCCTGAACTGCTCCGCTATTTCAACCACGTTGCCGACCGGTTCGATCTGCGGCCTTCGATCGCGCTCAACACCCGTGTCGAAAGCGCGATCTTCGACGAGGCATCCGGCCTTTGGAAAGTGACGTCCGAGAATGGCGATGTCGCTTTCGCGCGGTTCTGTATCATGGCCACCGGTTTCCTTTCGGCACCGAACCAGCCGCAGTTCAAGGGCATGGAGGACTTCGAGGGCGAACAATACCACACGGCCTTCTGGCCGCGCGAAGGCGTCGATTTCTCCGGCAAGCGGGTGGCCATCATCGGCACCGGCTCCACCGCGGTACAGGCGATTCCGCTGCTCGCACAGCAGGCAAGTCACCTGACGGTGTTTCAGCGGACCCCGCCTTTCGCGGTGCCGCTTCGCAACTGTGAGATGCCGCGTGAATATCTTGAAAAGGTTCGCGCCGAATACCCGGAATGGCGCCGCCGTGAGCGTGAGGAATCCTTTGGCGGCTGGGTCGCAGTGAACTTCGAATATGCCGACCTGGTCACAAAGTCGGCACTCGAAGTGAGCGAGGAGGAACGTCTTGCGCTCTATGAGGATCGCTGGAAGTCCGGCGGCCTGGCAATGTACAACATCTATCCCGATACGGTCGCCGACCCGGAAGCGAACGCCACGATCACCAGCTTCCTGCAGGAAAAGATTCGCGCGCGCGTGGACGATCCCGAAATTGCCGAGCTGCTGACACCCAAGGGATATCCTGCGCTGACCAAGCGGCTGTGCTGCGACACCAATTATTACGAGACCTACAACCGCGACAACGTCACGCTGGTCGATATCAGCCAGGACGCGATCGACCATATCTCGAAGAAGGGAGTGGTTGTCGCCGGTAAGGAGTATGAAGTCGATGCGATCGTGTTCGCAACCGGCTTCGACGCGCTTTCGGGCGCACTCCTGCGCTTCGACATCCGCGGCCGCGACGGGGTGCAGCTCAAGGATCACTGGAGCGACGGGGCGCGTACGGCTCTCGGCCTGATGGCGTCGGGTTTCCCGAACATGTTCCTGCTGGATGGTCCGGGCAGCCCGTGCCCGCTATTCCAGCCGATCCTGCTGTCGGAAGATCAGGTTCGCTGGGTGGGCGACTGCATCTCCTATCTCGATGGCGAAGGGCGGTCGACGATCGAACCGACGAGCGGGTTTGAGGACGACTGGCTCGACTTGTGCAGCACGGCGCTCAACGCAACGCTCTTCCCGCAGGCGAACAGCTGGTACGTCGGCGCAAATATCGAAGGGAAGGGGCCGGTCGGGCTCGCCTATTTCGGCGGCATCAACAACTACTGGGACCATTGCCGGACTTCGGCCGACAACGGCTACGCCGGGTTCACGCTGGGCACAAAAACCGCATCGGCCATGGCGAAATAGCCATGGCTGATGCCGCCCTGCCATCCGGCATTCAAGATAGGGGGTAACATGCCGACATCGACAGAAGTCGTTGAGAACTTTCTGGATCTCTGCACGAAAGGCAAGGCGGGCATCCAGCAGGCTTTGCGCGAATATTTCACGCCGGAAACCGTGTGGGAAAACGTCGGCCTGGCCTGCACGACGGGCGTCGACGAGGCTCTGGCATTTCTGGCGGAGGCCGAGCAGTCGGCAGGGATCACGCATTTCGCCGTCGAGATGCTGAGCATCGTGGCCGGCGGCGACCGCGTTCTGACGGAGCGCGTCGATCATCTCGTCACGCCTGACGGAACGCCTGTCGTGACCATTCGCCTGATGGGGATTTTCGAAGTCGCTGACGGCAAGATTGCGGCGTGGCGCGATTATTTCGACCCGGCCCCGCTGAAAGGCTGACCGACTGCGCGAAAGTTGGCCTGAGCCACTTCTCGAAAGTGACCGCTTTCCTGAAGCCGCCCTTTCGGGTCGCCATCACGCGATATTCTCTCTAGTCTTTAGAGATTATGCGCAAACCTGATGCTCTTGATCGCAAACCCATCCTGGTATTCCAGGACAAGGTCTAGTCAATCAGGCGGTCATTGATGCCTCGTTCGCGTTCACTTGAAGATCCCCGGCCGTCTCACGCCAAGGGGCGGGAGCAGGAAGGCGGCGCTCCGGAAAGGCGCGCCGCTTCGCCTGGCGATCGATCGTCCCGCAAGCGTGAGCTTATAGCCGATTCAGTCATCACGGTCTTGTCCGAGGCGGGGATCAACGGGCTGACCCATCGCCGCGTTGCGCAGGCGGCGGGTATCTCGCTCTCCGCGACGACATATCACTACGCGACGAAGGCCGACATGCTGGCCGATGCCTCGCAAAGCCTGCTGTCCGACTATCTCGATGCCTTTCGCCGGACAGCGCGAGACCATCGCGAAGGTTCAGGCCGCGATGAATCGCCGCAGGCGTTCATGGCCCGCTTGCTCGCCAATGCGACCGGGCGGCACCGGCGGGAAAGCATCGCCTGGTGCGAGATCATTCTCGATGCGGCGAAATCGCCGGAAGGTCACGAACTGGCGCGCCACTGGTTCAAGGAACTGCACGAGGTCTGGAGCGCGTTGTGGAAGGCGTTCGGGGCAGACGGCGACGCCGTCGATGTGCAGATCGCGATCGACACCGTGATCGGCCTCATGTTCATCGTCCTTCCGTTGAATTTCGAACCTGCGCAAGTGGCGGACTTTCGTTCACGCGCATGGGTGGATGCCCTTGCAGACCTTGCGGCGCAGGCATCGCCGTCTGCGGCTCCGGATCGGGCGCTGGGCAGGAAGGCGCAGGCCACACGGGCGCGGATCGTGGCGGCGGCAATCAGGATTCTGGAGCAGGAGGGCGTTTCGGGCGTTTCCTATCGCGCGGTTGCGAAGGAAAGCGGCGTGGCTCTGACTGCGCCTGCCTATTATTTCGGATCGATAGAGGCGCTCATCCGGGTTGCCGAGTCCGAAATGTTCGAGGCATCGAAGGCGCGCTATCGCCAGATCCTGTCGGTGGCAAACTTGTCGGAACCCAGTGCCGAGACCTTGGCCGATCTCACCGCGGCCATTCTGGTCAGAGAGGCGACCGAGTTCAGTGCGGCATCGCTTGCACACTACTCGGTCTGGCTTGCTGCCACGCGAAGCGAATCCCTGCGCCCTGCCGTTGCATCGGCCGTGATCGATCAGATCAAGGCATGGGAACGGCGCATTTCTCATCTTCCCACCGCTCGAGAAGGCGATGGTACATATATTCAGGCGCTCTTCCATGGGCAGTGTATTCGCAATCTCGCATGTGGCGCACCTATCGTAGATTTGGCAAATATCCGGGGTTTCTTCCTCAGAATTCTATCGTGACGCTGTTACCGATAAATCAGTACATCTTTTCAAAAATGGATTGATCGGACGGTTTTTGGACGCTATCCGGGCTGCCATGAAGGAGGCTGCGTCTCGTGCGGGGCGTGACGGCCGGCGCACGGATTTACCTGTTATCTCGTTGATCGAGGTTTGCGCCGGCTCTGCTCCCGAACGGGGAAGGGGCGCGATTGGCGATGAATGTTTTCGAGCGGCTTGAAGGTGCGATACTGCACCTGCAATTTTCAAACCCCCCGGTGAACGCCTTGTCGGTGGGGGCCGGTCTGGTCGGCGCGCTTCACGATGCGATTGCCAAGGCAGTGGCAGACCCCGATGTCGCGGCAATCGTATTGTCGGGCGCCGAAGGGCGGTTCAGCGCCGGTGCCGACTTGCGTGATTTCGACAATCGGCCTGAGCGGCTGGACCGCTTGCGAGATCTGTTCACCGCGATCGAGGCGTCGCCCAAACCTGTGATCGCCGCGATCGAGGGATTGTGCATCGGCGGCGGTCTCGAACTCGCCATTGCCGCGCACTACCGCGTGGCGGCCGATCGTGCACGCTTCGCCTTTCCCGAAATTTCGCTTGGCCTGCTGCCGGGTGCCGGCGGTACGCAGCGGGCACCGCGCCTGTGCGGGGCGAGCCATGCCCTAGACCTGATCCTGTCGGGCAAGCAGATATCGGCCGCCCGTGCACTGGAAATCGGCATTATCGATCATGTTGCGGACGATCCGGTGGCCGAGGCAAGTCGGCTTTTCGCACGCGGCACGCTGAACGCTGTGCGACCGAGTGGCGAGATGGCTGTTCCGGCGGATGTCGCAGAGGCGGTAGAGGCTGCTCGGCAGGCGAAATCCTTGTCCCTTGCGGCGTTACGGGCGATCGCCTGTGTCGAGGTGATCGATACGGTTCCGTTCGAACAGGGTCTGTCGATTGAGGCCAAGCACTTCGCTGAGCTATTGGATTCCCGCCCTTCGAAGGCACTGCGCCATGGGTTCTTCGGCCGCCGTGAAGTCGCGCGCATTCCCGGTGCGGCCAAAGTGGAGGCACGGCGCATCGATAGCGTAACGGTCGTCGGCGGCGGTCTGATGGGCACCGGGATCGCGATCGCGCTGCTCGACGCAGGCTTGAACGTAACGCTGGTGGAACCGCGCGACGAAGGCCGCGCGAATGCCCGCAAGGCGATCATGAAGACCTTCGACCGCAATGTTGAAAAAGGCCGTCTTGGCGCCGAGGTCGCGGCGCAGCGCAAGGCTGCCTTGTCGACTTGCGGCACGCTTGAAGAAGCGGGCGAGGCCGACCTTTATATCGAGGCAGTGTTCGAGGACATGGCCGTGAAGCGCGAGGTATTCACCGCGCTGGACCGCATTGCGCCTCCGCATGCGATTCTTGCCAGCAATACCTCGACACTCGACGTGGACGCGATTGCCGCCTTTACCGGCAGACCCCAGAATGTGGTTGGGCTTCACTTTTTCAGCCCGGCAAACGTGATGCGCTTGCTGGAGATCGTGCGCGGTGCGCGCACGTCGCCGGAAACGCTGACAAGCGCGATGGCGTTCGCCCGGCAGGTCGGCAAAACCGGTGTCGTCGCAGGCGTTTGCGACGGGTTCATCGGCAACAGGATCTTCGAGGAATATTTGCGCCAGGCATGGTTCCTTCTCGAGGAAGGTGCCTTGCCTCAACAGGTCGACGGCGCCCTGGAGGCTTTCGGGATGGCCATGGGGCCGTGCCGCGTCATGGATCTTGCCGGGCAGGACATCGGCTGGAGCATCCGCAAGCGGCGCGCCGCCGAGCAACCGGATCGCCCGTACTCAAGGGTTCCCGACCTTGTCTGTGAAATGGGCCGCTTCGGTCAGAAGACGGGCGCGGGTTTTTACCTCTATCCCGATGGGCGCACACCGCAGATCGATCCGGAGATCGAACAGCTTATCCTTGCCGAATCCGAACGGATCGGAATTGAGCGGCGGGAAATAGACGACAAGGAAATCGTCGAGCGCTGCATCTACGCCATGGTCAACGAAGGCGCGCGCATCGTGGCCGAAGGCATCGCTTACCGCCCGGTCGATATCGATATCATCTATCTCGACGGCTATGGTTTTCCTGCCGAGCGTGGGGGGCCGATGTTCCATGCCGACCAGCAGGGACTGGCGACGGTCCTCGACACGATCGTCTCCTTTGCCGCGGGGCTGCACGGCTGGGCGTGGGAGCCTGCACCGATGCTCGTGGACCTTGTCGAGCGCGGCGAGACCTTTGCCTCGCTAAACTGCGCATGACCTGCTTTCCAATGGTGAACTGAACGATGGCGAGTACTCTTCCTTCCCGGCGCGATGTCGACTTCCTGCTGCACGACTGGCTGAAATCCGACCGGTTGCAGGATCGCGAGACCATCGACGCACTGCTCGATCTTGCGGAAAAACTGGCGAACGAGCAGTTCCTCACCCACTACAAGCAGGCCGACGCAGAGGAGCCGTTTCTCGACGCGTCAGGCGTGCACATTTGCCCGCCGATAGGCGAGGCGCTCCGCCAATATGCCGAGCTTGGCCTGTTTTCGGCCAGCTTTCCGGAAGAGGCGGGGGGGCTTGGCTTGCCGTACCTCGCCTATTCCGCCGCATTCCTGTTCTTTTCCGCCGCGAATATCGCGACGGCGGCTTACCCGATGCTCACCGCCGCGAACGCGCGGCTGATCCTTGAATTCGGCAATGCCAACCAGGTCGCAACCTTTGCCCGGCCGCAGATCGCCGGCGACTGGTTCGGTACGATGTGTCTGTCCGAACCTCAGGCAGGGTCCAGTCTTGCAGACGTGCGAACGCGCGCGGTGGCCGATGGCGAAGACGAACTGGGCGCGCGTTACCGGCTTGCGGGCAACAAGATGTGGATCTCGGGCGGCGATCAGGACGTGTCCGAAAACATTGTGCATCTCGTTCTGGCAAAAATACCCGATCCCGACGGTACGATGCCCTTGGGCACGGCCGGCATATCGCTCTTCATCGTCCCCAAGATTCTTCCCGACGGCACCCGCAACGATGTTTCCGTGGCCGGACTGAACCACAAGATGGGTTATCGCGGGACGGCCAACTGTCTTTTGAACTTCGGCGAAAACGAAGGGGCGACCGGCTGGATCGTGGGCGAGCCGGGCCAGGGGCTGCGCCAGATGTTCCTGATGATGAACGAGGCACGCATTTCTGTCGGCCTTGGGGCAGCGGCGCTGGGCTATCGCAGTTATCGGCTATCGGTCGACTACGCGCGCGAACGGCTGCAGGGCCGCCCGATCGGAGAGCGTGCCGGACCGCCGGTGCCGATCATCGAGCACCCCGACGTGCGGCGCATGCTTTTGCAACAGAAATCCTATGTCGAGGGCGCGCTGGCGCTTTGCCTGTACTGCGCGCAATTGGTTGACGATGAGGCCGACCCGGATGCGGCGGCGCTGCTCGGCCTGCTGACGCCGGTCGCCAAGACATGGCCGTCCGAATATGGCCTTGCCGCCAACGATATCGCGATCCAGATTCACGGTGGCTACGGCTATACGCGCGACTTCGACGTAGAGCAGTTGTGGCGGGACAACCGCTTGAACCCGATCCACGAGGGGACGACGGGCGTGCAGGGCGTCGACCTGCTGGGTCGCAAGATCCTGCGCGACGGAAGCGCGCTTCCCATCCTTGAGAGAGCGATACGGAACACCGCGGATGCCGCTTCCTCGGTCGAAGGGTTGGCGGATCACGCACGTGCGCTTCTTGCCGCGTGGCAGGCCATTGGCGATGTGCTGACAGTCTTGCGTGAAAGCGACGATCGTGCGGCATTCGACAATGCCACGCTGTTCCTGTGGGCGTTCGGCCATGTCGTGGTCGCCTGGCTATGGCTGGACCAGGCAGTCGCCGCAGCCGGCTGCGGCGCGCAGAGTGGTCATGACGCGAATTTCGTCGAAGGCAAGCTGCGGGCATGCCGCTTTTTCTTCGAGACCGAACTGCCGAAGACGGATGCCTGGTTGGCGGTCGTCCGTTCCGGCACCGATGTCGCATCCGGCGCATCTGAAGATATTTTCTGACAATCGCGGCGAACCGGGTTCGCCAGGAGGGACCAGTATGAAGATCGATCTCACAGGCCAGGTCGCCATCGTGACGGGTGCGGGTGCCGGGCTTGGCGCGTCGCACGCACTTGCCCTTGCCCAACGCGGCGCACGGGTCGTTGTGAACGACCTGAATGCCGACAATGCGCAGCAGGTCTGCGCGCAGATCGAGCGTATGGGCGCACAGGCCATGCCCCACGCCGCAGACGTCTCGAGCTTCGAGCAGGTAGAGGACATGGTCGCGCAAGCCAACGCGCGCTGGGGCAAGGTCGATATCGTCGTCAACAATGCCGGGGTGTTGCGCGATCGTACCTTCGCGAAGATGGACCTGGCCGATTTCCGGCTCGTGCTCGAAGTGCACCTCATGGGTTCCGTCCACTGCTCAAAGGCCGTTTGGGACGGCATGCGCGAACGCGGATATGGCCGGATCGTATTCACGACCTCATCGTCCGGCTTGTACGGCAATTTCGGGCAGGCCAATTACAGCGCCGCCAAGATGGGCCTTGTCGGGTTGATGCAGACCCTGGCCCTCGAAGGGGAACGGTATGACATCCGCGTCAATGCCCTTGCCCCCAGCGCCGCCACGGCGATGACCAACGGCCTCTATCCGGCCGAAGCCCTCGCGGGTCTCGGCCCCGAATTGGTGAGCCCCGGCATCGTCGCGCTCGTCGGGCCGAATGCGCCAACGCGGCGCATCCTGCTGGCCGGCGCAGGTTGTTTCGAACAAGCCAACATAACGATGACGCGGGGGGTCTGCCTGGGCGATGGTGCCGATGTCGCGGACGAACTGGCCGAACGGCTCGATGACGTTGCGGACAGGGATGGGGACATGATCCCGGCCAGTGGCGGGGTGCAATACGAATACGAGGTCGAACGCGCGCTTGCGGCGCGGTCACCCACCACTGCCACGCAATGATGCCGGAATAGCGCCAGGGACCGCGCGCGATCGGGCATGAATAAACGGACAATGTCGAATGACGGGGGAAACGATGCTGGAAGGAAGAATGCAGCCATGGTCGATGACGGTCGACCGCTTCATCCGCCACGCCGCCCGCTGGCACGGCACGCGCGAGGTCGTGTCCTTCCTTGATGACGGACGCAGCGAACGCACCGATTACGCATCGATAGAGACGAAGGCGCGCAAGCTTTCGGCTGCCCTTCTGGCCTATGGCATCGGGCCGGGTGACCGGGTTGCGACACTGGCGATGAACAGCGCGGACCATCTGGTCGCGTGGTATGCCATCGCGGGGATCGGTGCGGTTTGTCACACGCTCAATCCGCGGCTCGGCGAACATCACCTGGTGTGGATCGCCAACCACGCAAAAGACCGGATCCTGATCTCGGACGGCGCATTTTCCGAAACTGCGGAGATACTGGCGCAGCAATGCACGTCTATCGAAAAGCTGCTGTTCTTCACGCCGCCTCATTCGGACAGCTCGGGCCAGCTGCTGGACGATTTCTCCGCCTCTGCCAGCGAGAGCTGTGACTGGGGCGGATTCGACGAAAATACCGCAGCGGGACTGTGCTATACCTCGGGTACGACGGGCGACCCGAAGGGGGTGCTCTATTCGCACCGTTCGAACGTCCTTCACACCCTGATGTCGATCCAGCCCGACGCGCTCAACCTGTCGGCGCGCGACACGATCCTGCCGGTCGTACCGATGTACCACGCCAATGCCTGGGGCCTGACGTTCTCGGCACCGGCTGTCGGCGCGAAGTTGGTGCTGCCGGGCGGCAAGCTGGATGGCGAGACGTTGTTCACCCGGATGCGCGAGGAGGAAGTGACCGTTTCAGCCGGTGTGCCGACGGCGTGGATCGGACTGCTCGACCATATGGAGGCCAAAGGCGAACGCCTGCCGCACCTGTCGCGCGTTATCGTTGGCGGCGCGGCAATGACGGAGACGCTTCTGCGCCGCTTCGAGGCGAAAGGGATAGAAGCGATCGCGAGCTGGGGTATGACCGAGCTGTCGCCGGTTGGCGGCATCGCCACGCCTGTTGCGGCGGTGGCGCAAATGCCTTCCGAACGGCAATTGCCCTATCGCCTGAAGCAAGGCCGCGTATTTTTCGGCATAGACATGCGCATTTGCCGCGAGGATGGCGAAGAATTATCGCATGACGGGACGACGCCGGGCGCCTTGCAGATGCGCGGCCCCTGTGTTGCCGAGGGGTATTTCGGTCTCGATGGCTTGGCGACGACCGCGGATGGCTATCTCGATACCGGTGACATCGCGACGATCGATCCGCTTGGCTATGTTCAGATCGTCGACCGGGCGAAGGACATCGTCAAATCGGGCGGAGAGTGGATCAGTTCGCTCGAAATCGAGAATGCGGCCTCGCTGTTTCCCGGCGTGAGCATGGCGGCCGTGCTTGGCGTTCCCGATCCCAAGTGGGACGAACGGCCACTGCTTCTCGTTACCGCCGGTGATGACGGCATCGATATCGACAAGCTGCGCGATCATCTTGCCGGGAAGCTGCCGAAGTGGTGGCTGCCGGACGAGATCCGCCTTGTCGACAGCCTGCCTCTGGGTGCGACCGGCAAGATCGACAAGAAAGTCCTGCGCGCCGAGCTTCTTGGCTGACCGTTGTCGCGCGGCCCCGCGGGGGCTCAAACGATCTCCACCTCTACCGCCGGCAACCCGTCCAGTTCGAACCGGCATAGGGTTTCGCGCTCCGGAAACCGCAGTGCGGTGATCGAACCGGTCAGGACGGTTTGTCCCTTGCGCAGCATTTCACCGCGCGAAAGCTGGAAGTTCGCCAGCCAGCGCACGACATTGAGCGGATTGCCGAGCACGTCGGAAGTCGAGCCGGTCTCGATTTCCGTGCCGTTTTCGTAATAGCGGCCAGCCCGCCCGTCTATCGCGCCAAGGCGGGAAGGGGATACTCCATCGCCCAGCACCGCGCCGACGTTCCAGATATTCTCCGCGACAAGGCTGGGCGCTGTCACGACCGAGCGGTCGGTGTGGCGATCGTCCACGACTTCGAACGCGGCATGCGCGTTCGCGATGTGGTCAAGAACCGCGTCGTCGCTGTCACCAAGCGGTTCGGCGATATCGCGTGACAGGACGAAGGCCAGTTCGCTCTCCAGCCCGAGGTGCAAATGATCGGCCTGCCGCAATTGCGCTCCGCTGCTCAGCATGTTGGCGCCCATGACCCTGCCCGCGATAGGGGAATCGATTCCGAAGGCCTGTTGCATGGTCTTGCTGGTCATGCCCGCCTTGTATCCGGCCAGTGGTCCTTGCCCACCATCGGCAAGCGCCCGCACGATCGCATCCTGCACGGCATAGCCCATGTCGATGTCGGTCAGATGCTCTCGCCATCCGGGCGGTGAAGGCTTTCCAGCAAGGTAGAGTCGCGCCAGTTCCTCGCCCAGCTCGCTCGCCGCGAAAGCCGCGTTGTTTTCGTCGTTCGTCATGTCAGGATCCTCAAAGCGCGCCGGGGTATTCGCCGCCATCAAGCAGGATGTTCTGGCCCGTCATGTACCCGGCATGCTCGCTGGCGATGAACAGGCAGAACGCGCCGAACTCCTCGGGTCGGCCCAGCCGTTTCACCGGTATGCCGGACGCCACATCTTCGGCATAAGCGTCGCGGGAACGGCCCGCTTCGTCGGCCAGATCGGCCATGTAACGGTTGAGCCGCTCGGTCGAGAAGCGGCCTGGCAGGAGGTTGTTGATCGTGACGCCATCGGGCGCGACTTCGCGTGCCAGCCCGGCGACGAAGCCCGTCAATCCGGAACGTGCGCCGTTGGACAGGCCGAGCCGCGGCAGCGGCATCTTCACCGCCATGGAGGTGATGTTGATGATCCGTCCCCATTTCCGTTCCCGCATGCCGGGAAGGGCGGATTTGATCAGCTGGATGGGGGCGACCATGTTCGCGCCAAGAGCGTCGAACCAGTCGCTATCGTCCCAGTCGCCGATATCTCCCGGGGGCGGACCGCCGGCGTTGGTGACAAGGATGTCGGGTGCAGGGCAGGCATCCAGCAAGGCCCGCCGCCCTTCTGCCGTGGCGACATCGGCGGCGACCGCCGTAACCTTGCGGCCATCGCCCATCAACGCGGCTGCGGCATCGTCGAGCCGATCCTTGGAGCGGCCATTGACGATGACCTCCACCCCCGCCTGAAGCAGGGCCTCGGCACAGGCAAAGCCCAGCCCCTGGCTTGATCCGCAGACGATCGCGCGTTTGCCGGCAAGCCCGAAATCGAACATCGAAGCCATTAGTCCGACATCCTCGGCCAACGGCGAAACGAGCGTGTCGGCCCGCATTGGCGATCGGCAAGGCATTGGGCGAGCGGCGAGTGAAGCCGCATCCAAGAGTTCATGTTCTGTCCCCTCCCAAGAAAAGTTATCGATGTCGCGGGTGTTTCCCGGCGTCCGGCTTATCCGGATCGGCATAGAGATGTAACGCACTATTGTCCAACAAGCCAACACGAAGTACCATGCCGCTGTCTGGAGAGATATGCCGGAGAGCATGACCTCCAGATCGGGCAATATGGGTCCGATCCGCAAACGGGATCGGCAAGGCGGATTTGAAGCGGCTCGTCCCATTCGTGGGGCACTGCGCCGCCGTCCAAAATCGGAATGATGCCCGGGGAAAGGATGGAGTTGTGCGATGACAGTGCATCGGTCTGGGGAGACTTTCGATTCCGAGGCTATTCCGCGTCCGATAGTGGCCGTCGGCATGGATCTCGGCGACGGTATCGCCCAACCTTCCCATAGCCACTCCAAGGCCGAACTGGTTTTCACGACCCGTGGGCTCCTGACCTGCGAGGTGGCCAAAGGTCTTTGGATGGTGCCGCCCGAATGCGCGCTCTGGATTCCCGGTGGCATGGAACACAGCGGCAGATCGGCGGGCGAACTGGAGGCGTATGTCCTCTTCGTGGATCCGGACCTAGCCGAAGACCTGCCGACCGAATGCTGTACGGTTTCGGTCGATCCGCTACTGCGAGAGCTCTTGACCGCCGCGGCACAGTTGCCGCCGTTGTACGACCGCGAAGGGGCTGACGGACGCCTGGTGCAAACCATGCTGGACCGATTGCGGATCGCGCCGGTCGAACATCTTCACCTGCCTCTCCCGGACGATGCCCGGCTGAGAACGATTGCCCAGGCCCTGGCGAACGATCCGTCGGATCGCGCGACGATTGGGGAATGGGCCAGGCGAGTTGCTATGAGCGAGCGGACGCTCGCAAGGTTCATCCTGCGGGAAACGGGTATGAGTTTCGGCAGTTGGCGCCAGCAATTCCAGATCAGGTTCGCCCTGGAGCGACTGGCAGGCAGCGCATCGGTGCAGTCTGTCGCTTTCGACCTGGGTTATGAAAGCGTCAGCGCATTTATCACGATGTTCAAGAAGGCGCTGGGCCAGCCACCGGGGAAATATGCGTCCTGTTCAGGCAGATCCAGTTTTCCCCGGACGAGCCGCAACCTTCAGTGAGGGCCAGATCGCTTTCAGGCGAGCCTGTTCGTTCTCGATCTTGATCCTCGCCAAGCTCGCACCCGCCTCGGTCGCGTGCTCAGACTGGGAGGCCCACGTAGTTTTCGGCGATCGACGTCTGCGCCGCGCGGCTTGAGGCGATGTAGTCCAGCTCCGCCACCTGCATCGCGCGTTCGAAGGGGCCGTCTTCGGGGAAGCGGTGCATCAGGCGGGTCAGCGACCAGCTGAAGCGTTCCGACTTCCACACACGGGCCAGCGCCTTGTCCGAATAGGCCCCGATGGCGGCAACATCGTTCCTGCCGAAGAACGCGCCCAACGCTTCTGTCGCGTAATAAACGTCGCTCGCCGCCAGGTTCAAACCCTTTGCACCGGTGGGCGGCACGATATGGGCGGAATCGCCGCAGAGCAGCAGCGAGCCGTGGCGCATCGGTGCGAAGACATAGGATCGCAGCGGGGCGATGCTTTTCTCGATGCTGGGACCACGCGTGATGTTGGCGGCTGCATCGGGGCCAAGTCGGATCGCCAGTTCGTCCCAGACGCGTTCGTCGGACCAATCCTCTATTTTCTCGGTCAGCGGAACGTCGATGTAATACCGGCTGCGGGTTTCCGACCGCATCGAGGCTAAGGCAAACCCGCGTTCGTGGTTCGCATAGATCAGTTCGTGATTGCAGGGCGGAACGTCGGTCAACATGCCGAGCCAGCCGAAGGGATAGACGCGCTCGAATTCCTTGCCGACGCCTGCCGGAACGGACTTGCGCGACGGGCCGTGGAAACCGTCGCAACCGGCGATGAATCGGCAATCGACACGCTGCTCGGCGCCGTCCTTCGTATATGTGACGTAGGGCGTATCGCCGTCGATGTCGTGCAGGGCGACGTTCTCGGCCTCGTACACGACTTGCAGGCCGCGCTCATCGCAGGCGTCCATCAGGTCGCGGGTAATCTCGGTCTGGCCGTAGACCATGACCTGCTTGCCCGTCAGCGCGGCAATGTCGATGTGGATCAGACGCTCACCATCGGCCAGGTTGAAACCGTCATGCGGCAGACCCTCTGCCTTCATGCGGGCATCGAGGCCAAGCCGTTCCATCAGGCCGACGGTAACCTGTTCCAGAACGCCTGCGCGGATCCGGCCCAGGACATAGTCACCCGTGCGCTGTTCAAGCACGATGCAGTCGATGCCTTCTGCACGCAGCAGATGGCCCAGCAGCAGGCCCGCGGGCCCCGCGCCGATGATGCAGACCTGTGTTTTCATGACTTTCCTGATTCCGTCTTCCCAAACTTGTTCGTTTATCGCCCGTCGGGGTGCGGAATCGAAGGGACAGAAGCGATAATCTCTGGCACTATCCGGACATGAGCCGGTCAGCTTCCGAAATTCCACGCTACGCCCTGCTCGGAGAAGATCCGGCGGGAAGCCGCGAGGAACTCGTCCATTGTGAGACGATCGCCGCGCGAAGCGTGCGCTATGACTGGGAAATTCCGGCCCATCGGCATCCCGCACTCTGTCAACTTCTGCTGGTATTTGGCGGACAGGTCGAAATTTCGCTGGGATCACATGTCGCCAAACCGCGCTGCCCCTTCATGCTGATCGCGCCGAGCGGGACGGTGCATGCCTTTCGGTTCGAACCCGGCACGGCCGGACTAGTGCTCACTCTGTCGAACTGGCTGGTTCAAGCCTTCGGCCAGGACCGCGCCTTGCGCAACCTGCTGGCAGAGCCGCGCATCGCATCGGTGAGCGGTTCGAATGCAGACAGATTGCGCGTGATCGGGGAGCAGATCCTGTTGGCCAGCGGCCATGAACCGGCGCGCGAACTGCTACGCCGGTCGCTTGCCGAAGCCTTGCTGCGGATCGCGGCGGAAGAATGCGGCGATATGGCGCAACATCACGGCGATCGGCTGATCACGCGCTTCCAGTCGCTGGTCGAAGCCCATTGCTGTCACGAGCGGCGGCTGTCTTTCTATGCCGAAAAGCTGGGTTGCACGGAGCGCACCCTGACCCGCCGCGTCCGCAAGGCGCTGGACGTGAGCCCGATGGAATTTCTCCACCAGCGCCTCGCGGTCGAGGCGACGCGCCTGCTGCGCTTTACCAACGCGAGCTGCGCCGACGTGGCGGGGGAGCTTGCCTTCGACGACCCGTCTTATTTCTCCCGCTGGTATCGCCGCATGACGGGGCAGCGACCCAGCGAGATTTCGGGCAAGGAACTGGGCTGAAGCCCCCCCCCTGCGCGTCGTTCAGCCTGCCTGTATGAGGGCGTCGAGTGCGACGCAGCCTTGTCCTTCGGGGAAGACGACGACCGGGTTGAGGTCGATCTCGGCGATTTCG
>NZ_SUNC01000002.1 GCF_007570835.1 Croceicoccus sediminis | reverse complement strand
GGACTTCGCCAACTTCCCGCTCTTCGACATCTCGGGCACGAAGTACCTCGACAGCGACGGCGATGGCGACACCACCGACGAAAGCGGTCTTGGCGGCGTTACCGTCTTCATCGACGTCAACGACAACGGCACTTACGACGCAGGAACCGACGAGGCGACCACAACTGCCGCCGACGGCTCATGGTCCTTCACCGGTCTTGACGAGACTTACATCGGTCTCGACGTCTACGAGGTCGAGCCGAGCGGTTATTCGCAGACGCTGGGCCAGGCCGGCTACACCATCGATGCCGATGGCGCGACCGACATGGACTTCGCCAACTTCCCGCTCTTCGACATCTCGGGCACGAAGTACCTCGACAGCGACGGCGATGGCGACACCACCGACGAAAGCGGTCTTGGCGGCGTGACGATCTTCATCGACGTCAACGACAACGCCACTTACGACGCCGGAACCGACGAGGCGACCACAACTGCCGCCGACGGCTCATGGTCCTTCACCGGTCTTGACGAGACTTACATCGGTCTCGACGTCTACGAAGTGAAGCCCAATGGCTATTCGCAGACATTGGGTCAGGCCGGATATGTCATCGATGCCGATGGCGCAAACGACATGAACTTCGCCAACTTTGCCGACATGTCGGTATCTGGCTACAAGTGGGCCGACCTGAGCAACAACGCTGCCTGGGATGCTGGGGAAGGCACGCTCGACGGGTGGACCATCTACCTCGACAACGACATGGACCCGACCAACGGGTACATCGAGGCAGTCGTCACCGGCGCGGGAGAATGGGCCGACGGTTACTACGAGTTCACCGGCATCAACACCGATGACCCGCTGGTGGCCGCCGCGATCGACGGTTCGGGCATGCTCTATGTCTACGAAGCGGTCGAACCGGGCTTCACCCAGACTTATGGCGACTTCAGCTTCGTCATCAGCAGCGGCCTGACCATCGACGGCGATCTCGGCGTGACCGAGCAGGGCAACTTCGGCAACCACATGATGGAAGGTGCGGTCCGCACCCCCGGATTCTGGCAGTCGACGCTGGGCCAGTCGCTCTATAACGGGATCGAAGGCGACGAAGGCGATGCCAACGGCGACGGTATTCCCGATGGCGACAAGAACTTCGAGGAAGAAGGCTGGAGCGAAGTCGACCTGTTGTCGCTGTTCGGTGTCGATACCGATGGCGTCGCCGGTAATGACGAGTTCGCGGTCTGGGACGAAAATGGCAATGGCGTCGAAGATGCCGGCGACATTTTCCTGACGCCCGAAGAGCTGCTCAACTGGGTGGACGGCGGAGAAAAGGGCGGTGGCCGCGACTATGTCACCATCCTCGAACGCGACCTGGGCGCTGCATTCCTGAACACGATCAACAATGCCGCGATCAGCGGCAGCAGCGATCCCGAAGTCGATCCGGCCATTGCCGACTACTATGCCGACGCGGTCGAATTCATCCTCGACTGGGATGCCAACTTCGACGGAGTGGCGAGCGGCAGCAAGAAGGCGCAGGCCTCCGATTGGAAGGACTACGGCTCTGACGCTCATGGCGTGCTGGGCGCCTACAACGAAGGCGGCGACGGCATGGTCGAAGGCACGATGATGCAGGTTGCGATGGACGGTGACGATTATTCGTCCCTGCTGGTCCAGAACTACCTGGCCGTCGAAGGACAGCTGGTCGCATGACCTGCCTCAATTGCCTTGAAGTAAAGGCTGTGACCGCTTCCGGGCACTGACTGTAATGAGAAAGGCGTCCTTCTACGGGACGCCTTTCTTTTTCGATGAATAACAATGATTGTCATCTGATAAACAGGTGCATGAGTATTATTACGGACCTGCCCACGATTTGGGGATCGCAGGTTGCGTCGCGAAGAGGGGGATAAATTGGCATCTCTTACGCAGATCGAATTGCCGCGTGGGCGCATGGCCGAATGGCTGTCCAAGCCGCTGCGCGCCAATCGCGCCATCTACACCAAGGTCGCGCTGGCCGCGGCCATGATCAACCTTTTCGCGCTGATCACCGCGCTGTTCACGATGACGGTCTATGACCGCGTCGTCCCGAACAACGCGATGGATTCGCTGGTCGGCCTGTCGATCGGACTGGTCATCATCCTGCTGTTCGATTTCGTGCTGAAGATCCTGCGCGCCTATTTCGTGGATGTTGCGGGCGCTCGGGTGGACCGCGATATCGGCAAATCCATCTTCGAACGCATCCTGCAGATGCGCATGGACATCGGCAAGCGATCGACCGGCGGCCTTTCGGGGCTGGTCCGCGAAATCGACACGCTGCGCGATTTCTTCGCCAGCGCCACGATCACCGCGCTGGTCGACCTGCCCTTCATCGTCATCACGCTGACCGTCATCGCGCTGATCGGCGGATGGCTGGTAATGGTGCCGCTGGCCATGATCCCGATCGTGGTGATCGCCGCGCTCGCCACCCAGCCGCTGATGCGGCGGCTTTCGGCCGAAACGTTGAGCGGGCAGCTGGGCAAGCAATCTGTGCTGGTGGAAACGATCGGCAATATCGAGACCGTGAAATCCGCCAATGCCGGTTCGATCCTGACCCGCCGCTGGGACACGGCGGTGACCGAACACGCGGGCGCGTCGCTGCGCCAGAGGCTGGTATCCACCATCCCGATCAACATCGCGGGCACCGCGCAGACCACGGCCTATACCGGCGTGGTCATCTTCGGCGTATTCGCCATCGCCAACCAGTCGCTGACGATGGGCGGGTTGATCGCCTGTTCGATCCTGGCGGGCCGCGTGGTCGCGCCGCTGGGCACGATCGCCCACCTTTTGACCCGCGCCAATGCCGCGCGCACCGCCTATACCCAGATCAACAAGCTGATGGAAAACCCGGTCGAAGGGCCGGAGGGAAGCGCGGGCCTGTCCCTGTCGAACATGGAAGGGTCGATCGAGTTCAGGAACGTCGACTTCCGCTATCCCGGCGCGGCCGAGTTTGCGCTGAAAGACGTCAGCTTCAAGATCCGTCCTGGCGAAAAGGTCGGCCTCGTCGGCCAGATCGGTTCGGGCAAGTCGACCATCGCGCGCCTTATCATCGGGCTCTACTGGCCGACCAGCGGGCTGATCCTGATCGACGGGATCGACATCCGTCAGCTTTCACCGGCCGCGCTGCGCCCCAAGGTCGGCGCGCTGTTTCAGGACAATGCCCTGCTGACGGGGACGATCCGCGACAACATCCTGCTGTGCCGCGATGAAATCGACGACAACGAAATGGTCCGCGCCGCGCAAGTCAGCCTCGCGCATGAATTCATCGCGCGGATGCCCCAAGGCTACGACCTGGAACTGGCGGATCGCGGCGAAGGCCTTTCGGGCGGGCAGAGACAGTCCATTGCCCTTGCCCGTGCGCTGATCGGCCAGCCGCCGATCATCATCCTCGACGAACCGACATCGGCCGTCGACGTGGAAACCGAGCGGCGGCTGATGACCAACCTGGAAACCGAGTTCAAGGATCGCACGCTCATCCTCATCACGCATCGTCCCTCGCTGCTGCGTCTGGTCGATCGCATCGTGATGCTGTCCAGCGGGAAAGTCGTCGCCGACGGATCGCCCGAACAGGTGAGCGCGCGCATTTCCAAGCTGAGGACCGTGCAGGGGGCCAAGAACAATGAACGCGCTGCTTGATAGCCTGAAGGGCGGTAACGCCACTGTCGACGACCAGGAATATACCGCCCGCAAATCGGCCAACCTGGTCCTTTGGATCATCCTGGGTTTCGTCGTCGCGTTCTTTCTCTGGGCTTCGCTGACCCAGATCGACCGGACGGTCCGCGGAGAGGGGCGCGTCGTGCCCAGCTCCAAGTTGCAGGTCGTCTCGAACCTCGAAGGCGGCATTGTCGAGGAGATTCTCGTCAAGGCCGGGCAACAGGTGCAGCAGGGGGACGTGCTCGTCCGCCTGTCGCCCACCCTGACGGGTGCCGCCTTCGGGAGTTCCACGGCGGAAGTACAGGCGCTGGAGGCCAAGATCGCGCGCCTCAACGCCGAAGTGCGCGGGACCACGCCCGACTATGGCATGGCACCCGAAGGGCAGGTCGCCATCGAAAGTTCGCTGCACAATGCCCGCATGGCGGAATTGAGAGGTTCGATGGCCGCCGCGGCCGCCCGCGTGCATCAGGCCGAACGCCACGTGATCGAAGCGCGGTCCATGCTGGAAGCCAGGCAGTCCAACCTGACGACGGCGCGGCAGGAACTGGAAATGCTGCGCCCACTGGTGCCCACCAAGGTCATCAGCCAGGTCGAATTCATCAAGGCGGAAAACGCCGCACTTGTCGCGCAAAAGGAAGTGGACTCGGCCGAGGCCGCCCTCGCCCGCGCACAATCCAGCGTGGCCGAGGCCAGCGCCCAGTCCGCGCAGGCGCGCAGCGACTGGCTGACCCGTTCGGGCAGCGAACTGTCGCAGGCACAAGCGGAACTCTCGGCCAAGCGGCTGCAACTGCCCGCCCTGTCCGACCGCATGGACCGCACCGTGATCCGCGCCCCGATGGCGGGACTCGTCAACCGCGTGCTCGTCACCACCGTGGGCGGCAGCGTCAATGCGGGCATGCCGATCGCCGAGATCGTGCCGTCGGACGACGCGCTTTACGTAGAGGCAAAAGTGCGCCCGTCGGACATCGCCAATATCCGGTTGGGACAGGAAGCCAAGCTTGAGATCACCGCATACAACCGCGCGGTGTTCGGCACGCTGGACGGGACCGTCACCTCGATCTCGCCCGACGCGGTGGAGGACGAAAACCTTCGCGAGAATTTCTACCTCGTCGAGGTGCAGACCACCGACACCTTGCGCGACAAGGACGGAACGGCGCTGCCCATCGGGCCGGGCATGGTCGCCAACGTGAACCTGCTGGGCGACAAGCGTTCGATCCTGTCCTACATCTTCACGCCGATCACGCGCCTCAGCCAGACGGCGTTCCGCGACTGACCGTCGTGACGGCAGAACGCCGTGTGAAGGCAGGAGCTTTCCCGATCGCGGGTTGAAACTCGTGTCCCGACGTGGGATCGGCCCTGCCGTCATGGAACAACTGCAACAGACTTTCGCCGAACAAATGCCCTGGGTGCAGTCGCTCATCGGGCTCGTTCTCCTGGCCCTTGCCGCGCTGGCGGTGAACTTCGTCATCAAGAAGGTCCTGCTGCGCGCCGCCGCGCCCTTCCTCGACACGCGCAGCCTGACCGCCGACAAGGCCGCCGCGCGCCTTGCCAACGTCATCCCGCTGATGATCGTGTCCAAGGGCATCATGCTGGTCCCCAACCTGACCGAAGGGGTGCGGATCGTGGTCCAGAACCTGGCAGAGGCCGGGATCGTCCTGTCGATCGCCTTCGCGATCAGCGGCGCGCTCAATTACGTGAACGAGCTTTATTCCCGCCGGCCAGAGGCGAAGAGCAGGCCGATCAAGGGCTATGTCCAGGTCGTCAAGATCGTCGTGTTCGGCGGCGCCGCGATCCTGGCCATCGCGGTGCTGATGGAGGAATCCCCGCTGCTCCTGCTGTCGGGCCTCGGCGCGATGGCGGCTGTCCTGATGCTGGTTTTCAAGGACACGATCCTCTCGCTCGTCGCCTCGGTCCAGCTGTCGTCGAACGACATGCTGCGCGTGGGCGACTGGATCGAAATGCCGCAACTGAACGCCGATGGCGACGTGATCGACATCGCCCTGCACACGGTGAAGGTGCAGAACTGGGACAAGACGATCACCACGATCCCGACGCACCGGCTGATTTCCGAAAGCTATCGCAACTGGCGCGGCATGAAGGAGGCGGGCGGGCGCCGGATCAAGCGTTCGATGTTCCTTGACCAGAACGCGATCCGCTTCCTGTCCGACGACGAACTGGCCACCGTGCGCCGGTTCCGCCTGCTGGACAGCTATCTTGCCCGCAAGGACGAGGAACTGCGTGACTGGAACGCGAAAGCCTTGCGCGAAGGCTGCGACCGGGTGAACGCGCGGCGGATCACCAATATCGGCACGTTCCGCGCCTATGTTATCGCCTATATCAAGGCGCACCCCCACATCCGCGACGACATGACGATGCTGGTGCGCCAGCTTCCGCCAACGCCGCAGGGGTTGCCGCTGGAAATCTACTGCTTCACCGCAACCACGGTCTGGAACGATTACGAGGCGATCCAGTCCGACCTGTTCGATCACCTTCTGGCGATCCTGCCCGAATTCGGCCTGCGCATCTATCAGGAGCCTTCGGGTCTCGACTTTCAGGGTATGCTGCGCGCATCCGCCTGAAAAGGCGGGCGAAGATACGGGCTTGATCGATGCGGGACAGCGCATAGATAGGTTTCAACAGAAACCAACAGGTCCCTTCCCCACGATGCAAACCGGCCTCCGTACTTCCCTTTCCGCCTGCCTCGCCGCAATGATCGCAAGCGCCCCTGCCGGGGCCGAGGAGATACCCTTGACCCAGTCCTTGCCCGAAGATCCCTACATCTGGCTCGAAGACACTTATTCGCAGCGCGCGCTCGACTGGGTGGAGACGGAGAACGCGGTCAGCGCCGCACGGCTTGAGGCGGAACCGACCTATCAGGCCGCCTATGACGAGGCATTCGCCATCGTATCGTCCGAAGACCGCATCCCGATGCCGGCCTTTCGCAAGGGCATGCTCTACAACTTCTGGAAGGATGCCGACCACTTGCGCGGTATCTGGCGGCGCACGACGCTGGAATCCTATCGCTCCGGCAATGCCGAGTGGGAGACGATCCTCGACATCGATGCGCTCGGCGAAAAAGAAGGCCGCTCGTGGGTCTACAAGGGCGTGTCCTGCCTGCGCCCCGAAGAACGCCTGTGCCTCGTCGAACTGTCCGACGGCGGCGAGGACGCGGTAGAGATTCGCGAATTCGATCTCGCCAAGAAAAGCTTCGTCGAAGGCGGCTTTTTCGTGCCGAAGGGCAAGTCCGACGCGACCTGGGTGGACGAGGACACGATCCTGCTCTCCACCGACTTCGCAGGCGACGGGTCCGATCTCACCACCTCGGGCTATCCCGCCGTGGTCAAGCGTTTGAAGCGCGGTCAGGCCATATCCGATGCGGTCGAGATATTCCGCGGCAAAAAGGACGACGTGGCATCGTCGGCCGCGGTGATCCGCGACAATTCGGGCAACGTGCTGCAGATGATCGTGCGTTCGACCGATTTCTGGAACCGCGAATTCGCGCTGATCGACGGGGACACCGTCACCCCGCTCGCGCTGCCTTCGCAAAGCAGCCCGCTCGGGCTCATCGACAATCGCCTTGTCGTCAAGCTTTCGCAGGACTGGGCCGTTGGCGGCACCGACTATCCGGCCGGTGCGCTCGTCTCGCTCGACGCCGACGCGTTGAAGGCCGATCCGGCAAATCCTGCGCCCACGCTCGTCTGGGCACCGGGACCGAGCGAGGCCTACAGCTCCGCGACGACCACCGCGAACCGGCTCGTCATGTCGATCCTCGACAATGTCAGCGGGCGCATCCTCTCCTTCGCACCGGCCGCGGATGGCAGCTGGACGAAAAGCACGGTCGACTTGCCCGACAAGATGACGCTCAGCCTCGTTTCGGGCGACGAGGACAGCGACCGCTTTTTCCTCAACGCCGAAGGCTTCACCACGCCCGACGCGCTCTACCTCGCCGACGCGGCGAGCGACGAGAGCGAGGTCCTGCGCGCCATGCCCGCCAAGTTCGATGCCAGCGACCTGGTCGTCGAACAGAAGTGGGCGACATCCACCGACGGCACGAAGATCCCCTATTTCCTCGTCCGCAAAAAGAACGCGGCGATGGACGGCACGACGCCGACGCTGCTCTATGGCTATGGCGGGTTCCAGGTACCGATGACGCCGGGTTACAGCGCGATCATCGGCAAGCTCTGGCTCGAAAAGGGTGGTGCCTATGTGCTGTCCAACATTCGCGGGGGCGGCGAATTCGGCCCCGCGTGGCATCAGGCCGGCCTGCAGACGAAGCGCCAGATCATCTTCGATGATTTCGCGGCCATAGCCGAAGACCTGATCGCCAGCGGGCTGACCAGCCCCGAACACCTTGGCATGATGGGCGGATCGAACGGCGGCCTGCTGACGGGCGTCGAAATGACCCAGCGGCCCGACCTGTGGAACGCGGCGGTGATCCAGGTGCCGCTGCTCGACATGATCGGGATCAGCCGCATCGGCGCGGGCGCGTCGTGGCAGGGCGAATACGGCAACGTGAACACCGACCCGGATGCGCTGGCCTTCTGGCTGGAACGTTCGCCCTATCACGCGTTGAAGGCGGGCACGGACTATCCGGTGCCTTTCATCTATTCCTCGACCAAGGACGATCGCACGGGCTCTGCCCATGCCCGCAAGTTCGCGGCGCGGATGAAGGAACTGGGCCTGCCTTATGAATACTTCGAACAGACCGAAGGCGGCCACGCCGCGGGCGCCGATCCCCGGCAGGAGGCGCGTTCATGGGCGCTGACCTACACCTACCTCACCCGTCAGTTGATGGGTGAGTAAAGGCCTTCACGCGGGCGCAACCTTCGGGCACTAGTCACGTGTAAACCGAAGGTTGCACCAGCGAGGAGAGCAATAATGGCAAGTCCGTGGGGTAACGCCGACAGCGGCATGATCGTCACCACCACCCCGACCGTGCAGGGCCGCGAAATCGCTGCCTACCACGGCATCGTCACCGGCGAAGTGATCGTGGGCGCGAACCTTTTCCGCGACCTGTTCGCATCGATCACCGACCTCGTCGGCGGCCGTTCGGGCAAGTACGAGGAAGTCCTCGCCCGCGCCCGCCGCGAAGCGATCGCCGAAATGAAGGAAGAGGCGATGAAGCTGGGCGGCAACGCCGTCGTCGGCGTCGACCTCGACTACGAAGTGCTGGGCCAGAACGGCTCGATGCTGATGGTCAGCTGCTCGGGCACGGCGGTCACGCTGGGCTGATCGGCCACGTTTGGGCGGACGGGAAAGGCCCCGCCGTCTGTTGACGGAATTTGGGCTAGCCGCGGCCCGGTGCGTGATGCCCGTGCCGCGGCGCCTTGAATGGCCTTACCCGCCAATCCGTCAAAAAAGTACTCAGTCCAGCAGCGAGCTTACCGGCACGTAATCATAACCCAGGTCACGGGCCACGGCTTCGTAAGTGATCTGGCCTTCGTGCACGTTCAGGCCTTGCGCCAAATGGGCGTCGTCCTTCAGCGCCGCTTTCCATCCCTTGTTCGCGATGCGCAGGGCATGCGGCAGGGTGACGTTGTTCAGCGCGTACGTGCTGGTCCGCGCGACCGCGCCCGGCATGTTGGCGACGCAGTAGTGGACGATGCCGTCGACGATATAAGTCGGGTCGGCGTGGGTTGTGGCCTTAGAGGTTTCGAAGCACCCGCCCTGATCGATCGCGACGTCGACCAGAACCGCACCCGGCTGCATGGTGGACAGCATCTCGCGCGTGACGAGCTTCGGCGCAGCGGCGCCCGGAACCAGCACGGCACCCACGACGAGGTCTGCCCCGGCAACTTGCGCGGCAAGGGCGGCATTGCTGGAGAAAAGGGTATGCGCACGGCCCTCGAAGTGATTGTCGAGACGTTCGAGAACGGTCGGATCACGGTCGAGGATGGTCACGTCCGCACCCATGCCGACAGCCATCTGCGCCGCGTTGACGCCGACAACGCCGCCGCCGATCACGACGACCTTGGCCGGAAGCACGCCGGGCACGCCGCCCAGCAGCACGCCGCGTCCGCCCTGCGCCTTCTGCAACGCGGTTGCACCGGCCTGGATCGACATGCGACCTGCGACCTGGCTCATCGGCTTGAGCAGGGGGAGCGAGTTGCCGGGACCGGTCACCGTTTCATAGGCGATGGCGGTCACGCCGGACTTCACCAGGTCGGCGGTCTGTTCCGCATCGGGCGCAAGGTGCAGGTAGGTGTAGAGGATCTGGCCCTTGCGCAGCTGTGCGCGTTCCACGGCCTGCGGTTCCTTGACCTTCACCACCATCTCGCAACCCGCGAAAATCTCGGCCGCGGTCTGCTTCATTGTCGCGCCGGCCGCGACGTATTCCTCGTCACTGGCGCCGATACCTTCGCCTGCACCGGTTTCGACCCACACTTCGTGGCCATTCACGACCAGTTCCTGGGCGCTTTCCGGCGTCAGACCGACGCGATATTCGTGGTTCTTGATCTCTCTTACCGTACCGACACGCATCGTACCCACTCCTTCGAATCTGGAAGTGGTGATGATATCTCGGAAGCGGTGTGAATTTCTTCCGAATTTGCTATGGATCACCGCATATTTGGGATCTGATCCCGATCATAAGGCAATTACCGGGAAGAAATGATGGATTCGATAGACCGCGCTCTCCTCCGTGCCTTGCAGGAGAATTCGTCGCGCTCGATCGCCGACCTTGCCGAGATCGTCGGCGCATCATCTTCAAGCTGCCACCGGCGGATAAAGTCCCTCGAAGCGGCCGGTATCATCACCGGGTATTCCGCCCTGCTCGATCCGCAGCGGCTGGGGCTGAAGCTGCATGCTTTCGTGGAGATTTCGCTGGAAAGCCAGAGCCGGACTTCGATGGAAAGGTTCGAGGCCGCGGTCGCCGGTTTCGACGACATCCTGGAATGCCACCTGACCTCGGGCAATGCGGATTACATCGTCCGCATCGCCGCCCATGATCTTGAACATTTCGACCGCATCCATCGCGGCTGTCTGTCGCTGCTACCGGGGGTCAGTTCGATGCGGTCCAGCTTTGCGATCAGGACGATCAAGCGCGGAAAAGGCTACCCGACCGGATAGCCCTTTCCGTGCGTCAGATCAGCCGAGCCCGCCCAGCAGGCAGTACTTGATGTTCATGTAGTCGGCCAACCCGTGGCTGGACCCTTCGCGGCCGAAGCCCGATTCCTTAACGCCGCCAAACGGGGCCACTTCGGTTGAAATAAGGCCGTCGTTGACGCCGACCATGCCATATTCCAGCCCCTCCATGACGCGCCACTGACGCGCGGCATCGGCGGTGTAGAAATAGGCGGCAAGGCCATAGGGCGTGTCGTTGGCGATGCGCATCGCCTCGGCTTCGTCGGTGAACCGGATGACGGGCGCGACCGGGCCGAAAATCTCTTCATGCGCGATTTCCATGTCGGTCGTGACATCGGCCAGGACGACCGGCGCATGATAGGCCCCCGCTTCTGGAACGCCGGGAACTTTTCCGACCGAACGCGCACCTTGCGCCTCGGCCTGCTGCACCAGCTTCGCGACGCGGTTGGCGTCCTTGTCGCTCACCAACGGCCCCATGCCGGAGGGATTATCGATGCCGTCGCCGACCTTGATCGCGGCAACGCGCGCGGCCAGTTTTTCGACGAAAGCGTCGTGGATACCGTCCTGAACCAGGAAGCGATTGGCGCAGACGCAAGTCTGTCCGGCATTCCGGTACCGCGAGGCCATCGCGCCGTCCACGGCCCGGTCGATATCGGCATCGTCGAACACGATGAAGGGCGCATTCCCGCCCAGTTCGAGGCTGAGCCGCTTAACCTGTCCGGCCGCTTTCGCCATGATGATTTTGCCCACCTGTGTCGACCCGGTGAAGCTGATCTTGCGGATCGCGGGATGGGTGCAGAACAGGTCGCCCGCATCGGACGACTTTACCGCGGGAACGACCCGGAACAGATCGCGCGGCACACCCGCTTCATGCGCAAGCGCTTCCAGCGCAAGTGCGGACAGCGGGGTCAGTTCGGCGGGCTTCACGATGATCGAACACCCCGCGGCAAGCGCCGGGCCCGCTTTGCGGGTGATCATCGCCAGCGGGAAGTTCCACGGCGTGATGGCAGCACACGTGCCGACCGGCTGGCGCAGGGTGACGATCCGCTTGCCCTTGGCATGCGTGGGGATGACTTCACCATAGGCCCGACGCGCTTCTTCCGCGAACCATTCGATGAACGCGGCGCCGTATTTTACCTCGCCCCTTGCTTCATCCAGCGGCTTGCCATTTTCCAGCGTCATCAGGCGTGCAAGCTCTTCGGTCCGCGCCACGATAAGATCGTACCAGGCCCGCAGGATATCGCTGCGTTCTTTCGCAGGGCGGGCGGCCCAGCCGTGCCTGGCTGCCTCTGCGGCATCGACGATCGTTTTAAGAGCATCATTGTCGTACCGGCGCACCGCGGCGACATGCGATCCGTTCGCCGGATTGGTGACCGCAAGGCCGTTCGGGTCAAGCTGATCGGGCCGCAGAAGCTGCAGGGAAAGTTCGGTCATTATCTGGCTCTTTTAGGAAAGCGGAATGTCTACAGCATCCGCGGCAGGACGTCGGTTTCGCCGCCCTTGTCGTGAAAGCGATGCTTCATCGCACCGGCAACGTGCAGGACCACCAGGGCCAGAAGCACGTAGGCGCTGTATTCGTGAAGCTCGTGGTAGACGGCGAACGCGTCGTCGTTCTTGGGCAGCAGTTCCGGCACTTCCAGCCCGAAGAAGGGCACGCCATCGCTCTGCGTAAAGCTGGACGACATCGCGTAACCGAACATCGGCGTCAGGATCGTCAGCGCCATGATCGAACGGTGGACGACATGCGACAGCGTCTTTTCCCAGGGCTTCAGGCTCTGCGGCGTCTGCGGCAGGATCCGCCGGTTGTTCCAGCGGATCACGAGATGCGTCAGTGCCAGCAGCCAGACGACGATGCCGAATTGCTTGTGATTGGGATAGAACAGGTCGAACGTTTCCATCGGCGTCGTTTCCGGTAGCCCCGTCATGTACCATCCGGACCAGATCAACCCCAGGATCAGCACGGCGCGAAACCAGTGCAGCAGGCGCATAGACATCGGGTATTTCGCTGCGGCGACTTCGTTCTGTGTGTGCATGCTCAATTCCCCATCCCTTAAAGGTAGATGCCGCGCGAATATCCACCGTCCACGGTCAGCGACTGGCCGGTCAAGGCGGCATCGGGTGCATCCACCAGATGCGCGACCAACCTGCCGATCTGCGCAACGGTAAGAAACTGCCCGGTCGGAATATCCTGCCGGAATTCGTCTTCGATGACATTGACGGCCACGCCCCGATCCGTGGCCATTTCGGCAAACAGCTCTTCAAGGTGCGGGGTCAGCACGATGCCCGGATGAACGGCATTCACCGTTATGCCGAAAGGGCCGAGCTGATCGGAAAGCACTTTTGTGAGGTGCGAGACGGCGGCGTTGCGCAGCCCGCTCAACGTGTCGCTGGACCGTCCGGTCAGGCCGCCGATATTGACGATGTGCCCGCTGCCGGCGCTTTTCATGGCGGGCAGGACGGCCTTGGCATAGCGCAGATAGCCGCCGACCTTGACGTTGGCATCGGCAATCAGGGCATCGGCGTCGACGTCCTCGATCGCGCCGCCGATGGGCATCGAACTGGCCGCCGCATTGACCAGCGCGTCGATACGGCCGAACCGTTCTGACACCTCGCGGGCAAGCGCATCGGCCGAGGCCTGATCGCGGGCGTCGGATACGATCGCGGTGACGGGCACTTCCACTTTTGCCGCAAGACGCCGGGCGGCTTCCTGCAGGCGGTCTTCGCCCCGCGCCGTCAGCACGATGGCAAAACCGGCCCCGGCCAGCGTTTCCGCGATGCCGGGGACCAGGCCGCCGCTGCCACCCGTCAGGATGGCAACGCGCTGCTTGGCGGTCATGGCAATTCGGCCTGGATCAGCAACGGACCGTCCAGCGACAGCCCTTCGCGCAGGGCCTCTGCCAGTTCGCCATTGGTGCGCGCCAACCGCGCTTCCACGCCATATCCGCGTGCCAGCGAAACCCAGTCAACGCGCGGATGGTCGAGATCGGTCAGGGTCGAAACCACCGGGTCGTCGAGCGGAATGTCAGCCCGCTTCAATTCGGTCTGCAGGATGCCATAGCGATGGTTCGCCGCGATGATCACGGTGACCTTCAGACCTTCGCGCGCCATCGTCCATAGCGACTGCAGCGTATATTGCGCGCTGCCATCGGACTGCAGGGCGACCACGCGTGCATCGGGGGCTGCAATCGCCGCGCCGACCGCGCAGGGAAGCCCCTGTCCGATAGCGCCGCCGGTATTGGTGATGACCCTGTGCTTCTTTGCCCGGTGCGCCTGCTTCAGCCACGGTCCGCCCATCGTCGACCCTTCGAGAGAGATGACCGCATCCTGCGGCAACTGGACGAGCAGTTCCTCGACCACCGAGGCGGCCGACAGGGCATCTTGAGCAGCGGGCGAAGCCACCGCCGAAGCCGCATCGCGGGCAGGCACCCCTGCCCCGGCCCCGTCGATACGATCGGTCAGGTCCGCAAGCGCGGCAACCGCATCGTCGCCGGGCTCTGCCAGCCGGACAAGGCGTTCTTCGGGCACCAGCTGGCTGGGCCAGCCTTCGTATCCGAAATAGCTGATCGGCATGCGCGCCCCGGCCAGCACAACCGTGGCATCGCCCATCTGCGCCATCACGTCATCGGGGAAATAGGCCTGCCGCTCCACGACGGGCAGATCCCCGCCCAGCGTCACGATCGCGGGATACGGTTCCATCAGCAGGCGGCCGCCAAGCTTGTCTGCCAGTGCCCCGCCAGCCCGCACGCCCGCTTCGGTCAGCGCGTTACCGCCGATGAGAACGATGACGTTCGCGGCATCGCCAAGCGCCTTTGCAGCCTTGTCCAGCGCTTCGGCAGGCACGGGGCGCGGGCGGTAGGCCGTTTCCTCTACCGAAGCGCTGCCCGCAGCGGGTGCGTCGACGACGTCGGTGGGAAAGATGATCGTCGCCGCACCGCCTTCGTCCCGGTTGGTGGCGGCAAAGGCTGCCGTCACGCCGTCGGTGATCGTCCCGGTCTTGTCGAGATAGATCACCTCGCGCGAGACTGGCTGAGCCAGCGAACGAATGTCGGACGTCAGCGGCGCATCGTATTCCAGATGCCAGGTCGCGTGGTCGCCGATCAGGTTGATGATCCGCGATCCGGCGCGGCGCGCGTTGTGCAGGTTTGCGATCCCGTTCGCAAAGCCCGGCCCAAGATGCAGCAGCGTCAGCGGCACTTTGCCCGAAACGCGGGCATAGCCGTCGGCTGCGCCGGTGCAGACCCCTTCGAACAGGCTGAGCACGCAGCGGATACGCCCGTCGCGTGCCAGCGAGCTGACCATGCTCAGCTCCGTCGTGCCCGGATTGGCGAAGCAGATCTCGGCCCCGCCGCGATAGAGGCCGTCGAGCAGCTGGTCCGCACCAAGGCGCGTCTCGGAATTCAAGGTCGTGCCGGTCGGCTCGTTCATGGTCATCAATCCTGTCGTGCCACTGCGCCGCGGCATGTGCGGATGCCGGCCAGGAAACCTTCGACCAGTCGGCAGAAAGTGTCCGGGGCATCGTCGTGAACGTAATGGGATGCTTCTTCCACGGTGGCGTGGGAAAGCGCGGGATTATCCGCCTCCAGTTCCTGAACCTTGGCCAGGTTGCAGAAATCCGATTTGCCGCCGCGAATAATGAGGGTGGGCGTGCGGATCGCCGCGATCACGGGATGCAGGTCGACGACGCGGGCGGGATCGGGTTCTACCCGCGTGGCGGCGATGCCGTCGGCATCATAGCGCCAAATCACCGAGCCATCGTCGTCCTCGCGCATGGATTCGAACAAACGCTCCTCGATCGCGGCGTCGGCGACGCCCGGGCGAAGCTTGCGCCAATAGGCCCGGGCTTCTCCCCAGTCGGCAAACCGGCGCGGAAGCGCGGCCATTTCGGCCACGATCCGCTTGAATCCCTCACCCGCGACCGAGGAACCGGCGGTGATATCCTCGACCACCAGGGCCTGCAGGCGGCCCGGATGCTTCGCGGCATAGCAATAGGAGGTCGTGCCCCCCATCGAATGGCCCAGTAGAACAAACCGGTCGAGGCCGAGTTCGTCGACCACGGTTTCGAGGTCCGCCAGATAGGCGTCGGTGTAGTAGTTGCGATCGGGGTCCCAGTCGCTGCTGCCGCGGCCGCGCGTGTCGAACGCGACCAGCCGCCAGCGGTCCTGCAGGGACGAGGCAAGCTTGCGCCAGGTGCCCGAATATCCCCGCAGGCCGTGAAGCAGGACGATAGCCGGGGCATTCTGCGCGCCCCATTCCCGCACCAGGATTTCCACGTTGCCGCTGGCAATGCGCCGGGTGCGTTCCGTGGCCAGTCGCGTGACCGGTACCGGTGCCTCACAGGCTGTGGATGCTGTCTGCCCCGACATCGTTCAGGTCAGTCCGTTGCCCTCGGCATCTTCGGCCTTCAGGCCGCCGAGCCGTGCATTGAGCCGTCCGCGTGTTGCGAATACCCAGCACACGATGACTTCGTCGCGGTTGGGGGCATCGTCGAAGGACACGCTCATCGTGTCGTAGTGCGACCGGACGTAGAGCGCGTCCTTGTGGCCGAAGGGGATGTCGAGGATCGTGCCCGGCACGCCGCGCTTGCCGGTCGACGGGACCCACGATGCACCGCCGCCAACGGCATCACGCACGGGATTGGCGGCCGGATTGGTAAGCAGGGCGTTGCCGTGTTCGTATTCACCATCGATGCCGACCATGATCGCCTTGCCATAGCTTTCGATCTTCTGACCGCCGGTCAGCGCGTTGAGACGGCGACCGATCTCGATGCCAAGCTCCGGCGAGCCGTCGATCCAGGCGGACAGGTCCTCGACGAATTCGCCGGCATAAGGGTTCTTGATGCAGGCGGCGATCATGTACTTGAAAATGGGTTCGCCATCGGCGGGGGCGCCCGTTTCGCCAGCCCAGATCTCTTCGACCTGGCTGAACCATTTGCGGATGTGAAAGACGCCAAAATTGGCTGCATGAGTGGTCATTGTCTGTTCCTGCAGTATTGCTTGAAAAGGTGTGTCAGAGCTGGTCGGGAGCGACCGGGTTGGCCTGCCCCTCGTTACGGTTCAGCTCCGCCTGCGAGGCTCCGCCATCCGTGCTGATCCGCTGGCAGAAAACTTCCAGCATGTGGCCGTCCGGATCGTAGAAATAGATGCCGGTCGATACGCCATGATCGAGGATTTCAGCGACTTCGACGCCGCGTTCCTTAAAGAAGGAATAGTTGCGGCGCAGGTCGTCCATGCTGGTGCCCGACATCATCAGGCCGATATGCTCGAACTCCTTGCCGCGGCTGGCATCGGGTTCGCCGGGGAACAGCGCGATGTCGTGATCGGCAACGCCGAAGCTCATGAAGACGCCGCCCTTGTAGGGGCCGTCCCCGGCGCGCGCGACGATCTTCATGTTGAGCACGTCGCTGTACCACTTGGCCGAAGCCTCGGGGTCTTTCACGAACAGGACGATATGGGCGATCTTGTCGACCCGGATCGGAGAAGTATCAGTTTGTGACATGCGGCAGCCCCAGGTCTTCCGGTACGCCGGGAATCCAGGTGACATCGGTCACCTCGTTGAACTCCCGCCATTCCTTTTTCCACGTCTTGCCGGCATCGTCCGAGCGATAGAGATAGCCGAACTTGCTGGCGGCGAGCAGGAGATCGGGATCGGCAGGATTGCCGCCGAACGCCCACATGCAGGAATTGGACGGCTTATCGAGGTCGGACTTCGTCCAGGTCAGCCCGGCATTGCTGGACGTCAGGATCGACGCCTGCGTGCCCGGCGTTCCGTCGCCGATGCCCACGGCAACCTCGGTGCTGCTGCCCGGCTTGCGCATCAGCAGGCGCGAATAACGCAGGCCCCAGGTCTCCTTGGCCGGCTGGCGCGTCCAGGTATTGCCATCATCGGTCGAACGGTAAAGCGCAATGACGGTCAGCGCCAGATGCACTTTCGATCCGTCGGCCTGCTTCAGGACCATGATGTCGTGAATGTCGGAATTGCCGCCGAATTCGGACCACGTGGTATCCACGCGTTCCCAGCTGTCGCCACCATCGCGGCTACGATGCAGGCCGCCCTCCTCGACACCAGCCCAAACCTCGTTCGCATCATCGGGATCGACGGCCAGCGCCAGCATCCGCGGACGGTTCACGCCCGCACAGAATTCCGGCATTTCCAGCGGCGTACGCTCCCACGTCTTGCCGCCGTCGCGTGAACGGAACAGGATCGCGCGCGTCGGCGCACCGGTCCCTGCGTACATGACCTTGGGGTCGCTCTCGCTGACGACCAGTTTCCACACCGAGTAGCCGTTCAGCGCGCAATCGACCCGGTTCCAGTGGACGCCATGGTCTTCGCTGTAGAACAGGCCCTTCTCGGCCCCGGCGAACAGCGCCTTGGGGTCTGCCGGATCGACCAGCAGACAGCGGACACGATCATCGTATTCCAGGTCCTGCCCGATGTTGATCCTGTACCATTTTTCACCTTCGTCGTGCGAACGGATGAGCGCCTGCCCATCGGTTGCAACTATCATGGTCCTGCTCATGCAAACTCCTGCAATCTTGTTCGTGGTGGCGACGGATCAGCTCAGGTTGACCCAGACGCTCTTGATTTCGCTGTAGAGTTCCATCGCCTGGCGGCCGTGTTCGCGGCCCCAGCCCGACTGCTTGAAGCCGCCGAACGGCGTGGCGTTGTCGACCAGGTTGAAGCAGTTGACCCAGACGGTGCCGGCCTTGACCTGGCTTGCCAGGCGGTGGCCCTGCTTGATGTCGTTGGTCCAGATGCCGGCGGACAGGCCGAAATCGGAATCGTTTGCCTGCGCGACGAGATCATCGGCATCGTCCCAGCTCAGCGCGCTGAGCACCGGTCCGAAGATTTCCTCGCGCACGATGCGCATGTCGCATCCGGCATTCGTCATGATCGTGGGCTGGAAGAAATAACCTTCGCTCAGATCGGCCGGACGTCCGCCGCCGATCATGATGTCGGCGCCCTCGTTCTTGCCGATTTCGACATAGCTGCTGACCTGATCCCACTGCTCCTGCGACACCAGCGGCCCGAAATTGACCGAAGGGTCGAGACCGTTGCCGATGGTCAGCTGCGCGGCCTGATCGGCGATGCGCGCCAGAAGGTCGTCATGGATGGACGAGTGCGCGTAAAGGCGCGAACCCGCGGTGCAGGTCTGTCCCTGATTGAAGAAAATGCCTGCCGCGATCGAGGCGGCAGCTGCATCGAGATCGGCATCGGGCAGAACGATCTGCGGCGACTTTCCGCCCAGTTCGAGGCTGACCTTCTTCAGGTTGACGGTCGAGCCGCGCACGATGGCCTTGCCGACAGCGGTAGAGCCGGTGAAGGCGACCTTGTCGACGCCGGGATGATCGACCAGCGCGGCACCTGCTTCGCCAAACCCGGTGATGACGTTGAACACGCCTTCGGGCACTCCGGCCTCAAGCGCGAGTTCAGCCAGGCGCAGGGCGGTGAGCGGGGTCTGCTCGGCAGGCTTCAGGATGACGGTGCACCCGGCGGCCAATGCCGGGGCGACCTTCCAGGCCGCCATCGACATCGGGTAGTTCCACGGCACGATCAATCCGCAAACGCCCACCGGCTCGCGCACGGTGTAGTTCAGGATCTTCGCCCCGCTGCGCGGCGACACGGGCAGCGTCTCTCCGCCGAACTTCGTGGGCCAGCCGGCGAAATAGCGGAAGGTCTTGATCGACCCTTCGATCTCGACAGCCTGCGTCAGGGTGGCGGGCTTGCCGTTGTCGATGCACTCCAGCACCGCCAGCTCCGCCGCGTCACGTTCGATCAGGTCGGCAAGGCGATTAAGCAGCAGCGAGCGATCGACCGCGCTCATGTTGGCCCAGGCGGGATCGACCAGCGCCTGGCGCGCCGCCTTTACCGCGAGGTCGACATCTTCCGCGCCGCCTTCGGCAACCTGGCAGATTTCCTTGCCGGTAGCCGGATTCACGGTCGCGAACGTCTTTCCGGACACGGCCTGCACCGACTTGCCGCCGATGATGAGACCGCGCGGGGCCCTGGCCAGATCCGCTCCCAGCGACTCGGCCTTGGCAAATGATGTGGGCATTTCGTTCATGGCGCATCCTCGGTCTGCGGTTTCGTTTTCGCGCGGCGAACCCGTTGGAACGCTGGCGATTCCCAGAACAGGTAGCTCAAACGCGAAATGTAAACAATACTAGATTTGAAAAGTTATTTGTTGCATATGCGGGACAATCAAATCGAGGAGTTTGGTGTGCAGGGCGATAAGCGCGATCTCATGCGGGAACTGAGCGCCGTAAAAGGCGGCAACGTGATCGCACTTCCCGGCGACAACCCGTCGCTGGAAGAGGCCTATGCCATTCAGCGGGACGTGGCCGGCCGCAGCGACATGCCGGTCATGCTGTGGAAGCTCGGCCTCACCGGCGAAGGGGCGCAGACAGCCTTCGGAACGGATCAGCCGGTCGTCGGCAGGCTTCCGGCCAGCGCGATCTTTGCGCATGGCAGCGCCGTCACCTATTTCGGCCCCGCAATGTATGCGGAAGGCGAATTGGTCGTCGAACTGGCCAGGGATCTGCCCGAACAGGACGCGCCCTACACGAGGAGCGATATCTGCGACGCGATCGGCGGCATCTATGCCGGGATCGAGATCGTGCGCAGCCGCTTTGCCTCGGACGACCTTCCCCTCTCGCTCCTTGTTGCCGACAATGTCATGGGTCACTGCCTTGTCTGGGGCAGGAAGCTTGCCGATGAATGGGATGACAAATTCGCGGACATGCAGGTGACGCTTACACTCAACACGGACGATCCCGTCGAAGGATCGACCCGGCTGGTGCTGGGCAATCCGCTCGACGCGGTCGTCTGGCTGGCGAACTGGCTTCGCGATACCGAAGGCGGGCGTTTGCGCGCCGAACAACTGATCGCAACGGGCTCTTGCACCGGCGCGGCCCCTTTTCATGCAGGCGATATAATTCGCGTGGACTTTGACGACGCCGAAGGTGCGCGTGTCTTGGTCGAGCGCGCATAATGACAGGAGAACAAGAATGAACCTCGATCTCGGACTGGGCGGAAAAGTCGCCGTCATCACCGGCGGCGGCGTCGGCATCGGCAAGGAAACCGCGCGCAAACTGCTGATGGCGGGCGCCAAGGTCGCCATTGCCGCGCGCACGGCCAGCAAGCTGGAAGCGGCGGCGGAAGAACTGCGCCAGGAAACCGGCGGAGAGATCATCGCCGTTCCCACCGACACGACATCGAAGGAATCGGTTGAGGCACTTGTCGCCAAGACGGCCGAGACTTTCGGCAGCGTGGACATTCTCGTCAATTGCGCCGCGGCCCCCGGTGGCCTGGTGCGCAACGCGATCGAGGAAGCGGATGAGGACATGCTCCTCCTCGATCTCAACACCAAGCTGTTCGGCTATTTCCGCACGGCAAAGGCCTGCGTCCCGTACATGCGCAAGGCAGGCTGGGGCCGCATCGTCAATGTCGGCGGGCTGACCGCGCGCTGCACCGAAGCGCTGTCGGGCATGCGCAACACCGCGCTGGTCCATTTTACCAAGACGCTTTCCGACGAAGTCGGCAAGGACGGCATCACGGTCAACATCATCCACCCCGGCGTGACCCGCACCGAACATATCGAGGAATGGTTCGCCGAGATGGCCGAAGAGGAAGGCACGACGGTCGAGGCCATCACCGCGCGCGAAGCGGGCGATCCGGCAGCGCTGAAGCGCATGCTCGAGGTCGAGGAAGTGGCCGACCCGATCGTCTTCCTCTGCTCGAAACTGGGCAGCGGGATCACCGGCGAATCGATTGCGGTCGACGGCGGCCTGTCGCGGGCCGTATTCCTGTAATTCGAATGCAAAGGGGCGCCGGCCCGAAGGCGGCGCCCCACTGCATCTCATGACACGGAGCAGGAGCCTTTGCGCTCGGCCCGTGTCGCGGATTGTCGATCCGACCGATCAATCACCCCACTCATCACGATGAGACGAAGCCGCCACCGCTGAAAAGAGCGGTGGCGGCTTTCGGCATCTCGCGTCAGACCGAGGTGGTCAGCTGGCGACGACCTTGCGTGCTCTCGAAGTCGTGGCGACCGCCGCCAGCACGCTCAGCACAAGCGCCGCACACGCGCCGTAGATCATCAGGTCGAACGATCCGGTGACAAGCGTGGCCGCCGCCGCCGCCGGACCAAGGCCGGAACCGAAGGTCTGGATCGAGCCCATGGCGCAAACCACGCGCCCTCTGCTGCACGCCTCCGAACAGAGCCCGGAGAGAAGTGGCTGGCTGAAATTCCAGCTGAGCATCGTCAGGATCGTGCCGACAGTGAAAGCGGTCGGGGAAACTTCCCCGCGATAGAGCAGAAAGCCGATCAGACAGGCGATACCGCTCAACGTGATCGGGATAGAGCGTCCCAAGGTCCGCGGCAGCATCCCTGCCAGCGCCGCGCCCACCACGCCCGCCATCGTGCCGATGGAAAGCCCGGTCGCGATGACCTCTGGCGAAAGGCGGCTCGCCGCGCCGATACGCTCGGTATAGGACCAGACACCGACGACCGCGAAGAACAGCAGGAACACGCTTACCAACGCGCCAACCGAATAGGGCATGTCGATCTTGCCGCCACCGGCAAAGATATCGGCCTCGTCCTTGCTGCCGTCGGGCAGCGTGCGCAGCGTCAGAAGCACGAGGGCGTTTAAGGCCGCAAATATCAGCAACTGGGCCTGCGGCGATATCGCGGCCATGATGGCCGGCATCGCGAACAGGTAGGCCGAGGCAAGAATGTAGCCGACGACCAGATAGATGGCGAACGCGCGATCCGGGTTCGGCGCGCGGCCCAGGGCGGCGAATGCGAAGCCGATGGCGATGCCCGCCCCCGAACCGGCCACGACGCGCGCGGCAACCGTCGCCTCGAACCCGGATACGAGCACCGTCAGCACGTTGCCGATGATGATGAGGGCAAGGCCCGCGGCAACGGCCTTGCGCCACGAAATGCGGGCCAGCGCAAACGTGCTGAGCCCGATCGTGACGGCCATCGAATTGATGTCCCAGGCGACGAGATAGCCGAGCTGATCGTCGTCGAACCCGGTCATCTGGGCGATCACCGCCAGGAAACCCGGCGTTATGAAGATCACCATCGCGCCCACGAGGCCCACCAGGATCGCGCTGACGATTCCAGCCCGCGTCAATCTGGGAGGGCCTCCGTCGGGGCAGGGCGTGGCCTTGGCTTCGTTACCGTCCATAACATTCATTCCCTGCACCCGACGCGCCATCAAGCAATTGTGGTTGTCGGCGTTCAGCTGCCCACGACATCCTGAATCGAGAGCGCGAACTTATCGACGATCTCGTCGGCCTCGCCCCTCGTCAGCACCAGCGGCGGCGCGAAGACCAGCGTGTCGCCAAGCGCACGGGTGATAAGACCCCGCTCCGCCGCGGCCTTGAACACTTGGCGCCCGGTGCGGTTCTGCATCGGGAAAATTTCCTTCTTGCCGCGGTCCTGCATCAGTTCGATGCCCAGCATCAGCCCCTTGCCGCGAATGTCGCCGACATGGGGATGCTGGCCAAGCCGGTCTTTCAGGGCCTGCATCATATAGGGGCCGACATCGGCCACGTTCTTGACGATTTCCAGCTCGTCGATGAGCTTGAGCGCCGCCAGCGCGGCAGCCGCCCCGACCGGATGACCGGAGTAGGTGTAGCCATGGCCGAACACGCCGATTTCGTCCGCGCCGCCTTCCAGCACGTCCCAGACCTTGGGCGAGATGAAAACGGCCGACATCGGGAAATAGCCGGAAGTCACGCCCTTTGCCGAGGTGATCAGATCGGGCTCGAAGCCGTAGGACTGGCAGCCCCAGTAGGTGCCGAGACGGCCATAACCGGAGACCACTTCATCGGCGACGAGCAGGATGTCGTTCTTCTTGAGGATCGGCATGATCTCTTCGAAATAGCCTTCGGGCGGCGGGATCAGGCCGCCTGCGCCCATGACCGCTTCGGCGAAGAACGCGGCGATCGTGTCGGCGCCTTCACGCTCGATCGTTTCTTCCAGTTCCTTCGCCAGCTGGCGCGAGAAATCCCGTTCGGACATGCCTTCGGGCGCATTGCGATAGTAGTGCGGCGCGCCGACGTGCAGGATCGGACCCTTGGGCAGGTCGAACAACTTGTGCATGCCGGGCAGGCCCGTCAGGCTGGCGGTGGCGACGCCAGAGCCGTGATAGGCGTTCCAGCGCGCGATGATCTTCTTCTTCTCGGGCTTGCCGCGCAGGTTGTTGTAGACCCAGATGATCTTGAGCTGCGTTTCGTTGGCATCGCTGCCCGAAGTACCAAAGAACACGCGCGACATCGGCACGGGCGCGCGCTTCAGCAGTTCCTCGGCGCATTCGCCCACGACGTCCACGCTCATGTTGTTGAACGTGTGGAAGAATGAAAACTTCTCGCTCTGCCGCGCGATGGCGTCGGTGATTTCCTTGCGGCCATAGCCCAGGTTGACGCACCACAGCCCGGCCATGCCGTCGAGGTATTCCTTGCCGTTGAGGTCGCGGACGCGGACACCCGATCCCGATTCCATCAGCATCGGCCCTTCGGCCTTCATGTCGTTGATCGACGTGAATGGATGGAACTGGCTACGCTCATCGCGCAGGGCTGGTTCAGAACGCTGTGTGGCCATGATTTTTCTCCTTGGTCGCCGCGGTCTGACTCGCGGTCATCATATGTCTTGCCGCCTTCGTCGCGCAAACATGCCAAATTAGCAACAGTAAATCCATAAATCGGAGTATTTTTACCCAAACGCAACAATTATGCGTGGGACAGCCTAACGGGATGTGTTGACTAATCCCGGTCAGTGAAACAGGGATTTGCCATGGAAGACAGGGCAGATCTGGGCAATGTGATGGCGATGATCTCGTTCGCCGCCGTCGTCAGCACCGGCGGGTTCTCGAGCGCGGCCAAGCTACTCGGCTATTCTAAAGCGGCGGTAAGCAGGCAGATCGCGAAACTGGAGCAGAGCACCGGGGTCCGCCTGCTCGATCGAACGACCCGTTCCATCGCCCTTACCCCCGCCGGGCGCGAAATGTATGCGCGCTGCGCAAGGATCGTCGACGAGGTCAACGAGGCCAACCAGATCATCACCGGCATGGTGTCGAAACCGCGCGGAGAGCTGAGGGTCAACGCGCCGGTCGTGTCCTCGCTGTTCGACCTGACTTCGATCATCCCGCGATTCCTTCGCGAATATTCAGAAGTCCGGCTGTTCCTAAACCTGTCGGACAGCAAGGTCGACATGCTCAAGGGGCGGTTCGACGTCGCCTTCTGGATGGGCGACACTTTCGATGCCGGGCTGGAGGCAGTTCGCCTGCGCGACTATCCGATGGTGCTGGTCGCCTCGCCCGATTACCTGGACAAGGCAGGCAGGCCGACCGCGCCCGGCGACCTGAAGGAACACACCTGTATCGTCGAAACGCACTTGTCCAAGGTCGGCGAATGGCGATTGGCCGACGGCATCGCCGTTGCCGTCAATCGCGGCCCGCTGACCAGCAACTCGGTCCGCATGGCGCGCGAAGCCACGCTGGAGGGGCTGGGCATCAGCTACCTTCCGCGCTTCCTGGTGGAAGACGACATCGCGAAGAAGCGGCTGGAGCCGATCCTTGAGGATATCGTGAAGCAGAGCTTCCCGCTGCACATCATCTTCCCGCGCGGCAATTACGCGCTGTCCAAGGTTCGCGCCTTCGTCGACTTCGTCCGCGACGAGATGCAGGTCGAAGGCGAGGCGGACCAGGGCGGCGCCCTGGGCCTTGCCTCGGCCATCTGACCGGCACCACAACCGGCAGGCCGAGACCTACCTCAAAGATCCATGCAGTCGTTTTCCATGCCGAACGCCATGGCGCCAACGTTGCGCGCATAGGGGAACGGATTGTTGGCGACGTGCGCGCGGGCACAATGGATGTCGAGAAAGGCCCGCTGGATCACATTGCCCGAATAGATCGCCTTGCCGCCCGAAAAGAGCATGAGCGCGTCGATCGCCTCGACACAGCGTGAAACCATCGCGGTCGTGTGATGGCCGAGCTGGGCACGCCTCTCGATCGGCCAGTCCCCGCTCTGGGCCCGCCGATCGAGTTCAGCGAGGTCGCTGGCGAGCCGAAGCTCAAGATCGTTGATGATCAGCATGACGTCGGCGACGGCCTTCTGTATCGTCGGATCGCCCGCCAGCTTCTGCCCGGTGTAAGTCGTGCGCTTCTCGCGCGTCGTGTCGATGAAGACCTGCAATGCACGCCGCAGCGCGCCGATGGAGGTGGTCGACACCGTGCGATTGAAGACTTGCGCAAAAGGAATGCGGTACAGCGGCGCATCATTGGAAACATGCCCGGGGCAGTCGATCTCGAACATGGCCCTTTCGCGCAGGACGCGGTGGTCGGGCACGAAGACATCCTCGACAACGATGTCGTTACTGCCCGTCGGCCGCAGCCCCATCGTGTCCCAGGTATCGATGATCGCATAATCGCTGCGCGGCAGCAGGAAGTTGTAGGGTTCCGGCTTTCCGTCGCCGTCCTCTGCCACCATGTTGGCACCCAGGATGACCCAGTCGCAATGCTCCGACCCGCTGGAGAAGGCCCAGCGCCCGCTGAACCGGTAACCGCCGTCGACCCTGATGGCCTTGCCGGTAGGCATATAGGATGAACTGATCAGCGTGCCGGGGTCATCGCACCAGACATCCTCTGCGGCCTGCGGATGGAAAAGCGGCAATTGCCAGTTGTGGACCGCGACTACGCCGTAGACCCACGCACTACCCATGCAGCCTTCGGCCAGCGTCTTGGCAATTTCGCAATAGACCGCGGGCGACATCGCGTACCCGCCATAGCGCCTGGGCTGCAGCACCTTGAAAAAGCCTGCGCGCTTGAAATCGGCGATCGTTTCGTCGGGCACGCGGCGATTGCGGATGGCCTCTGCTTCCCGCGCGATCAGGTCTGGCACCATCTGGCGCGCCCTTTCGATAAGGACCGACGGATCGGGGACACCGGCGGCATCATTTCCACGCGGGGCTTTGGCGACGGCGACCATATAATTCTCTCCGGACGTTTTCGGCGAATCGCGTATGCATATCCGCCCGATTGCGTTTCTAAATTAGTATTCAAATATCAAAATAATGTCCATTATTGCAATTTTGCAACAGTTGAGCTTTTGGCTTTCCTCTCATTTTACCGTTATATAACAGTGTCTTATTATAATAACTCTCACTGTCCGATTTCACCTGCGCGACGCTCTTTCCCGCTAGCTTTACTGTTTATTTTTTGCAACACTGCATGCCGATACAGGTTAACTGTCAAGATAACGAAGATGCTGGCGCAAGCGACCAAGGGTCATGATCGCCGGGTAACAGGGGAAGACACATGAGTATGCGTAGTGTGAAACGAGTACTGCTGTTCACGGCCTGCATCGCGGGCGCGACACCGATGCTGGCCCAGGCCCAAGACGCAGGGTCGGGCGACGATGCTCAAACACCCCAGACCGGCGGCATCGCCGACACCATCATCGTCACCGCGAACAAGCGCAGCGAGAACCTGCAAAAGGTGCCGATCTCCGTCAGCGCATTTTCCGGAGAGCAGGTCGCCCGGCTGGGCATCACCGACACGACACAGGTGACGCAGCAGATCCCGGCCCTTCGCGTGAACGCATGGTCGCCCAACCTGACGATCTTCAGCCTGCGCGGCATTTCGCAGAACAACTTCACCGACAACCTCGAAGCGCCCGTCGCGGTCTATCAGGACAACGCCTACATCGGCTCGATGAACGCGATTTCGGGCCAGCTGTTCGACATCAAGCGGGTCGAAGTGCTGCGCGGGCCGCAAGGCACCCTGTTCGGCCGTAATGCCACCGGCGGTCTCATCCACTATCTGAGCGAGGATGCGAGCGCGGACTACTTCAACGGCTATGCCAAGGGCGAATATGGCCGCTTCAACGACCGCTCGCTCGAAGGGGCCATCGGCGGACAGATGACAGAAGGCCTGCGGTTCCGCGCCGCCGCCCGGATCGAAAAAGCCGACGGTTACATCAAGTCGCGCGACACCGACGCGACGGCGCTGGGCTTTGGCGTCATCCCCGGCAGCGGCCAGGACCTTGGCGGCAAGGACGGCTGGTCAGCGCGCCTCAACATCCAGGCGGACCTGTCGCCGGATGTGACGCTCAGCCTGTGGTACAAGCATGCCGAAGACAATTCGGTCGATACCGGCGGTTATGTCTTCGAAAACTGCGTCTATCTCGACAACGGATTTTGCGACACCGGCCCCGACGGCGTCAGCAATGCGCAGAACGGCGTCATCAACGGCATTACCGGCGATCCCGCGTCGCCGTGGGAGCATTTCGGCGAACGCGCCGGCCGTCTCGACCGTGTCATGAACAGCTACCAGGCGCAGCTCGACTGGGACTTCGGCGGCGCGCAGCTCACGTCGATCACCAACTACCTCGAGATGCACAAGTTCTACATCGAGGACGGCGACGCCCTGCCCTTCGTCATCGTGAACGTGGACACGGACCTGACGTTCAACCAGTTTTCACAGGAACTGCGACTGGCCGGTGAAACCGATGCCCTGAACTGGCAAGTCGGTGCCTATTATCTCAACATGGAATACGACGGCAATCACGCCGTCACCGGCGCGCCGATCTATGATCTGGCCATCGCGGGGAACGGCGGCTTTTCGGTGCCGACCGTGAACCAGCTCTACAAGATCAAGTCGAAAAACTGGTCGATCTTCGCCCAGGGCGACATCCACCTGACCGATCAGCTGTCGCTGACGCTGGGCGGCCGCTATTCGAAGGACAACAAGTCGATCGACTATGTGAATGTCCTGTCCGATCCGACTTTCGCGCCGCAACCGGACCCCATTGTCCTGTTCACCGACCAGGACCTGGTCGCCGTCGCACCCGGCGTGAATGAAGAACACTACGGCGACTGGGCGGCGCGCGTGTCGCTGAACTACCAGGCGACGCCCGATACGCTGCTCTTCGCGTCATGGAACCGTGGGATCAAGGGCGGCAACTGGTCGCTATCGTCGAACATCGCGCCGCAGGATTTCCGGCACGACCCCGAAACGCTCAACAGCTTCGAGGCCGGTTTCAAGACCAGCCTGATGGACCGGACGCTGCGCCTTAACGGCACGGTCTTCCACTATATCTACGACGACTATCAGGCCTTTTCGCTGGCGGGCGGCGTGCCGCATGTCTTCAACAGCGATGCCCATGCCACCGGCGCGGAACTGGAAGCGTTCTGGTCCCCGTCGGACCGGTTCGATGCCGTCCTTGGCGCGACGTGGGAGACATCGTCGGTCGACAGCATCCCGGCAACCGACGTGCAGTTCGGCCCCGAACTGTTTCCCGGCGCCCCGGATTCGCAATACTGCACCAACCTTGGCGGTCTGTTCCGCTGCGACTTTCCGCAAAAGACCATCGAAGGGGCCGAACTGCCCAACGCGCCGAAGTTCAGCCTGAACTACCTGCTGCGTTACAATGTCGACATTGCCAGCGGCAACATCGCCGCACAGGTCGATGGCGTCTGGTACGACGATCAGTACCTGGAAGTGACCAACGGCCTGGGCTCGCTGCAGAAAGCGCACAACGTCACCAATGCTTCCTTGTCTTACACGCATGACCAGACGGGCATCAGCGTGACCGGCTGGGGCCGGAACGTGTTCGACAAGGCGTACCGCGCCTATGCGCTGAACCTGGGCATCCTGGGCGTGACTTCGATCTACGCCCCGCCGGCGACCTATGGTGTCACGGTAAAAGTGCCCTTCGGCGGTTAACAGCTCCTAGCCGACTGGCCCCGGCACGATCGTTTTGCCGGGGCCGTTTTTTGGAGCCATCCCGCCAAGGTAGCGGACACGGTATTCGCGCATGAAATTCTATCACGAAATCCGCGGCTGCTCGCTGGCGGTGGACATCGTCGCTCGCGAACTGGCGATACCGCTCGACCTACAATGGGTCGACATGGCGACAAAGACGCTGCCGGGCGGCGTCGACTATCACGCGATCAATCCCAAGGGCACCGTGCCGACGCTGGAATTGCCCGATGGTCAGTTCCTGACCGAAGGCGCGGTGATCATGCAGTACCTTGCGGACAGCGTCGGAACTGGCGCGCTGCTGCCGGCACCGGGCACGATCGATCGTCTGCGCGTGCTCGAATGGAACAGCTTCATCGCTGCCGATCTGCACAAGGGCGGTTTCATGCCGCTGTTCAAGGCGCAGACGCCGCCATCTTACCGCGAGATTGCCGTGGACCGGGTCTGCAAGATGCTGTCGTGGATCGACAGCCAGCTGTGCGACCGGACGTATCTTGTCGCCGACCGTTTCACGATCGCCGATGCGCATTGTTACACGATTGCGATGTGGGGTTACGTCCACGCCATCCCGATGGGCCGCTGGCCATCGCTAGAGGCTTATCTGAAGCGGATCGGTTCGCGTGACAGCGTGCGCGCCGCGCTTGCCGCGACGCAGCAGCAGGCCGGGAAAGTCGGCCGAAGGCTCTAGAACCGCGCAAGGTCGCGCGAAAGGGCCGGACGAAATCGCCCGGCCCTCCCCTGCGACCATGTCATTCGCCTATGCGGAAGTCATCCGGTGTGGCGACGGGTTCAAGCTTCGCCGCGTCGGCAGCAAGCAGGTAACCGTCCTCGATGGCGCGGGCCTTGGCTGCCTCGTAACGCTTCACGTAGTTGGCATAAGTGCCGTACATCTGGCGCAGCTTGTCGGCAGAGTAGGGGACCTTGGTATCCATCACGATGCCGCAGCGGGTTTCCTGCTCCACCTTGTAGACAGCCGAAGGCACCGCGATCCAGGGCGTGCGCACCCCGCCCACCAGATTGCCCGTGGTCCTGTCCCGCACCGGCGTATCGCCGTTTCGCAAGACGCGCTTTGCCCGCGGCATCGGCGTGTCGCTGCGAACCCAGCGGTCCATCGAATCCAGAAGCGCAGACGCCACCATTTCGACCGGCTCGTCCTGAAGCGTCGTGCAATCCGGATCGTCGCCGCGCCCGACATCTTCGGCCGTGGGCTCGATCTCGCCCGTGCCCACGTCCGCAAGTCGCAGATGCGGCGTTCCGGGAATTTCGTAGAACCGCAGCCGGGGATCGTCGCTGTCCTGTGGCGCCGGGATTTCGTTCATCACGTCATGGGTCAGTTCGGACTGCGTGAAGATGGTCACGAAAGGCGCGTCCTTCGGCATCTTGCGGGGTATCCGAACGATATCTCCACCCACTTCGCCATGCGCCATGCGCCCGGTCATATAGGCATCGATCAGCGGGCGGCCGTCCGGCATGCGCCACTGCTGGTGGCGGCCCTGGTCGACATAATCCATCCAGACCTGCGCGGTCACGGCCCAGCTGTTGACATAGACCCGCTCCACATCAAGCCCCGCCAGAGGGCCGTTCGGCAGGTTACTCTTGAGCAGGAGCGCCAGCTGCGCACCCACGCCTTGCGATTGCGGGACGAAGGGATCGACCGATCCGCCCCGTTCGAACCGGGCCGGGTCGAAATAGAACCCAAGCGGCGCATAGCGCGCATAGTCATAGTCGCGCATGAATTCGAAATTGACGATGCCGAGATAGCGGGCCGCATCCTCGGTCGGCCAGTCGTCGGGGAACTTGGGGTCGGGTTCCGGCTTGTTGATGTTCACCGTATAGCCGGCATAGGCATAACCTTCGCGGACCAGGTAGTCGCGCGTCAGGATCCATCCTGCGCCGCGCTCTCCGAACCAGGTGAACGGTTCGATGATGACGGTGCCGTTGAACTGGGCGGGATCGGTGGGTTTGCGCACCAGAATGCGCGTCGTGTACGGCGCATCGAACAAGATTTCTCCAGCCGCCGTGATCGCGGGCGCCGCGCCGAACATGTAGTATTCTTCCTCGACATAACCTGCCGCGTCGAGGTCGATATATTCCGTCCCCTCCCGGTACGCGGAGGACAGGGGTTCCTTCGCAGAGGGAGGCACGGGCAATACAGAGGGCTTGTTCGGCACCTCGCCATGCGCCGCATTGGCAAGGCATGTCACGGCCATGACCAATGCCAACGATCGGCCGGTTGTTCGCATGTGCTCTTCGCCCTGTCCTAGTCGTCTTGCGGTCCGTCGGCCTGCGCCACCACCGATCCCGGAGAAATGCGGATGACCCGCGAATTGGCCTCGTCGGTAATGGCGTAGAGCAGGCCATCGGGGCCCTGCTGCACGTCCTTGAACCGCTGATGCAGCCGATCGAGCAGGATTTCCTGACGCATTTCCTGCAGATTTTCGTTGAAAGCGACGCGGATCAAGGCACCCGTGCCGTTGATCTGGCCGCGACGTGCGCTGGTCACGAACAGGTTGTTCTTCCAGTTCGGAAAGGCACTGCCGGTATAAAACGTGATGCCGTTGGGCGCGATGCCGGGCGACCAGATCTGCAAGGGGGTCTGCGTTTCCGGCAGGGTGGGATTGGCCGGCAGCGCGGACCCGACATATTCGGTCCCGTATGTCGAATGCGGCCAGCCGTAGTTTCGTCCCGGCAGCAGCTCATTCAGCTCGTCCCCGCCTTGCGGTCCATGCTCGGACGCGACGAGGCGCCCTGACGCGGGGTCGAACGCCAGCCCCAGCGGGTCGCGGTGGCCATAGGTCCAGATTTCCGCGCGGGCGCCCTCTTTTCCGACGAACGGGTTGTCGTCCGGAATGCTGCCGTCGGTCCGGACCCGCAGCACTTTGCCATAGATCTTGCCAAGATCCTGCGAAGTTTCCACCGCGCCTTCGCTAAGCCCCCCGAACGCGGCGAACACCGTTCCGTCACCGGCGACGATGATGCGCGATCCGCCGATGGCGACTTCGGGTTCGCTGACGACCAGATCCTTCAGGCCGGTCAGTTTCATGTCGGAAAGCCGCGCCCGCGCCAGGACGTAAGAGGCGGTGATCCTGCCCCGCGTCTCGTCGAAACCCACCGGGCGGTTGTAGGTGAGGTAGACTATGCCGTTTTTCGCGAAATCCGGGTCCGGCTCGATATCCTGTATGCCAAGGACATCGAACGGATGGATGCCGGGCGTATCGCCATATTCGGGCACGCCGGCGACGGCCTGTTCGTCGATAACCGGATCGGGCCCGGTCGCCCCGCGCAGCACGCGCACCCGCTGGCCGCGCTCCACCACCAGGGCGTCGCCGCCGGGAATGAACGCCAGCGCATAAAGATTGGCCAACCCTTCGGCCACCACGCTCGCGGTGATTTCCGGCTGTTCGGCGGTGACGAAAACATATGGGCCGGGGCCCGGCAATTCGTTCGGAACACCGACTTCCGGCACTTCGGAAGCCAGTGCGCCGGTCGGCAAGATGGCAGTGGCCAGTGAAGCAGCCAGAATGGCGGCCTTCGCGTGAATACGGATTGCCATGTGTGTCTTCCCGTCTAGTCGCACCCCGAAAGTGCATTTCTGGACTTACAGCCTAATGCGCACTTTCATGCAGGTGATTGCGTGGGCGGTCATAAAAGTTGCAAACTTGGCCACGATCCTTGCCGACAGAAACAAAAAGCCCCGCAAGCACGGATGCTTGCGGGGCCCATTGTTCGTCATGCGTATCGCGCGGTCAAAATCAGCGCGTTACGGTCAGCGTGACACCCACCGTGCGCGGGCGGAACGTGCCTGCCCGATAGAACGTCGAATCCGGCGTTTCGTGGAACAGGGCCAGCAAGGGCCGTTCGTCCGTCACGTTGTTGATGAACAGGCTGGCGTCGACGTCCACCGATCCGGCAACGAAACGATGGCCGAGGCGCAGATCGAGGACCGACGTTGCCGGCGGACGCGGCAAGGTAGGGTCGACCAGCGGGGAATCGACGTCGACGGGCTGGTCGATCTTGCTAGAATAGCTGAAGTCTGCGCGGGCATAGGTTTCGCCGCCGGCCATATCGTACCGGTACTCGGCATTGGCCTGCACCGTCCACGGCGACACCAGCGGGAAAGGCTCACCCGACTTGCGCACGACGGTATCGTCGGGCCCGGGGATCGCCGAAGTATAGCGAGCGTCGATATAAGCGACCGCGGCGCCCAGCGTCAGGCCGTCGACCGGGCGGGCCGACAGGGCGACATCGAAACCGTCGATCTTGGCTTCACCCAGGTTGAGAGCGGTCTGGATCGTGCACTGCGGCAGGGCGAACAGCGTCTGCACGTTCGACCAGTCGATGTGATAGGCCGAAGCGTCGATGGCGAGCTTGCCGCCGAACAGACGGTTCTTGCTGCCCACTTCGTAGCTCCAGATCGAATCGGGATCGACTTCAAGCGTCGCGAAAGGATCGAAGCCGATTGCAGCGGCATCGTCGATGCAGTTCGCACCGACCGGCGGCGACACGCCCGGCCCGCGCACACCCTTGCTGGCGCTGGCATAGAACAGGTTGTTCCTGTCCGCCTGATAGGACAGGCCGAACTTCGGGGTGAGCGTTTTCGACGTCGTGTCGGCGGTATCGGTGGTGCCGTCGGTTGCCAGTACGGGCCCTGCGTTGAAGCCGGTGAACTCGTAATCGGCAATCGTGTAGCGCAGGCCGACGGTGGCCTTCAGCCCGTCGATGATCTCGTAATCTGCCTGGCCATAGGCAGCGTACTGCTGGTCACGGTGTTCGTTGCGCGTCGCGACCGAGTACTGGCCCTGATAGAGCTCAGTCCCGAAGAACGATTCCGTGAGGCTCGGGAACGGTGCCTCGCCAACCGCTTCCTGGAACAGGTTCAGGACGTCGAGCAGACGCGGATCGCTTGCCAGGAACTGATCGTAGACCTTGGACTTCTGATAGAACAGGCCGAAGATCCAGCTTAGGCGATCGGTCTCGTCGTTATCCTGCATCCGCAGTTCCTGCGTGAACAGTTCCTGCTTCGTGTCGCTCCGCGTGCTCGGGCTGTAATCCTCGAAACCGGCCGGGAACGGGCGTCCGGTCAGGCCACCGGAAAAGACATAGCTGAGCGAGGTATCGTCGTTGATCGTGTCGGTGCGACGGTCGAAGTACGACGTCTCCGACGTGATCGAGACGCCGCCGAGTTCAAGCTCCGCCTTCAGCGCGGGGAGGACGAACCGGTCATGGTGCGGCTCGTTGCGCTGATTGAGGCCCTGACGCAGGTTGCCCGACTTGATGTCGGACGTTTCCAGCTCAAAGCGCGAGCCGTCGTTGATGTACTGGCGCTGGTAATAGATCGAGGGCGTCAGCGTCACGTTCTCGCCAAGGCGGAAGCCGAGCGCGAGACGTGCCGAGAACGAATTGGTGTAGTCGGAATCCTTCTCCACCAGTTCTCCGGTGTAAGGATCGAGCCGGTCGATATAGCCCCCGTCATGGCGGCCCCAGACGCTCAGGCGCATGCCGATCTTGTCTTCGACGAGCGGCGCACCGCCAGCCAGGCCCGCCTCGTAGCTTTCCGAACCATGCTTCGTCGTGGCCAGTTCCGCGCGGCTGTAGATTTCGACGTCGTCGTAGTTGGGCTCGGGCGTGATGAAGCGGATGGCGCCGCCCACCGATCCGCTGCCGAACAGCGTGCCCTGCGGGCCGCGCAGGACTTCAACGCGTTCAAGGTCGAAGATCTGCGGATAGGCATTGCCGAGCGAAGGGCTGACCCCGACGCGGGTCTGGATCGGGGTGTTGTCGATGTAGACGCCGGTCGTCGGAATACCGGACTGGGAATCGACGCCGCGGATCGAGATGATGGTCTGGCCCGTGCCGTATGCGATCGCGCTCTGCCCGAAGCTGACGCCCGGCGTGATCGACGCGATGTCGGCAATGGAACGCACGCCCTGAACGTCGAGTTCTTCCTGGCCCTTGGCCGTGACGCTGAGCGGCGTGCGGCTGAGCGGTGTGGTCCTGCGGGTCGCGGTGACGACGATCTCAGTCGAATTCACGTCGCCGCCGGAAGCCTGCGACGAAGATCCGGCAGCAGCATCTTGCGCCGCCGCGGAAACGGGCGCCAGCAGAGTGGCCGAACCGGCAAGCAGGATGGCCTTGCCCAAGGCGGACGCACCGCGGTTTCGCTTCAGATTCACGTTCATTCGAATTCCCTCCAATTCTTGACGCGCATTGCATGCTGCATGCCCAGCGCATACCCCTCGACCGCCATTTGGAAGCGTTCGAAGGACATCGACGCCAGACCGTTCGACTGGCCATTCGCCATCGCCAGATCTGACAAACTCACACCCAGAGCCGACCATTTTCCGGGTCCAGCCCCTTCCCCAAATTGCGGCCAGCGGATGCCGCAAGATCAGGGAACGGGATTTCCAATCCGGTCGATCTATGCATTTGGATATTTCAAGGTTAAAGGAAATGCAAGCGGATCGATGTTTCAGCCGCCCGGTGTTGCATTTTGGCAGCATGGGTGCATTCCTGCGGACCGGACGACCCCCGTCAGATGCAAGCGCCCTGGGCGAGTTGAACCGCATCATCTTCGAAGTGGAGCGGAATTGAATTGCCGATGACGACCGGACCTGCAGAAACGGCGGCCCCGACCGATTTCCGGTCCGAGACGGCCCGGTTCCGGGAAGAACTGGTGAAGGGCCGGTCCTCCAATCAGGTCGCGCTTTTCGATTTTCTGGTTGAACGGTCGCAGGATCAGCGTTCGCCCAAGGAAGTGGAGATCGCTCTCGAATTCTTCGGCTCCGACGCGACCAGCAGCGGCACATCCGATTCGGGTGTCAGGGTATACGTCCACCGGCTTCGCAAGAGGATGGAGCAGTTCTATGCGGGAACGCACGGACCGCGGCTGACAATCCCGAAGGGGGAATACCGCATCGTCCTGCTGGACGTGCCCGAACCCGAGCCGGATCCGTCTGCCCTTGGCCTTGTACGCAGGCTCCTGACTGCCAATCCGGCGCTCAGCCTCGGTCTGTTGCTGATCGTACTCGGCGGGTTCCTGTTTGCCGCGTTCCAGTTCTGGATGGTCGATGCGGCAAGGCCCAATGCGACGATGGCAGAGCGTCATACCCTTTTTGGCACGGGTGCATCGCTGGTCGAACCGGTGCTTGCCGTGGGTGACAGCCTGTTCGTGGCGGAAACCGAAGATCAGACCAGGGTCGAAAGGATGATCGTCGACCCCTCGATCTCCAGCCGCGCCGCCTTGGGTGAATATATCAAGGATCACCCCGAAGACTTCTATCGCCTTTACGATTTCGACCTGCGCTTCTCGCCGACAGGTTCGGTTCTTGCGGCATGGAACGTCCAAGAAGCCATGACGGCCGACCGCGGCCTGCAACAGATCGACATGATGCCCGTGTCGGCAATCGGCGAAGATGACTTGCGCCAGCATGACATCATCTACGTCGGACGGTTGTCACAGCTGGGGCCGTTGAAGTCGTCGGTCTTTTCACAGTCGCGTTTCGTGCTGACACGTTTCGATCAATTGTCTGACCGGGCGGACGGGACAGTTTTTCGCGCCGACGTATTCGCGGAAAATCCGAAACGCGGCACCACCGATATCGGCTATCTCGCCGTCCGCAATGGTCCGGGCGGAAAGCGCGTGATCGCGCTTGCCGGACTGGGCGATCTGGGCACTACGGCCATGGCAGATTTGCTAGGCGACCCGCTGGCCCTGGTTGAACTAAAAAAGGAACTGGGCAGCGCCAGAATGTTCGAGGCGCTGTTTACGGTCACCTCCAGCCCGGGCCGCCCGGTGACAAGAGAACTGATCGGCGTCTGGCCCCTGCCCTAGGGATCGTCATGACAAATGGATACTTGGCGCGCAGTGGATTTTGTTTTAAGCTTAAAAGATATTGGACTTTCGCGTCCGGCGGGTCGAAGGCCCGCATCCGGTTTGAATTGAATGACAAGCAAGTGAAAACAAGATGAGCAACGACGCCGCAAGTCCAGTATCGCAATCCGAAGCTGCGGCCAGATTGCCGGCAGGCGCGGGATCGGTCGATCTTCGCCTTTGGGTCAGGCTTCTGGCCTGCGCCAAGATGGGCGAAAAGCTGCTGCGCCGGCGGTTCGAGGATGATTTCCAGACGACCCTTCCCCGCTTCGACGTGCTGGCGGCGCTATATGCGGCACCGGGCGGTCTGAGGATGAGCGAATTATCCAAGGCGCTGCTCGTTTCCAACGGGAACGTCACCGTGGTCGTGCGCCAGCTGCAGGAACGCGGCGACGTTATGTCCAACGTCAATCCGACCGACCGCCGTTCGGCCATCATCACCCTTACGCCGGATGGCCGAAAGCGGTTCCTCGAACTCGCCGAGGCGCATTACTCGTGGGTTGGCGAACTTCTGGACGGCGTACCGGAAGAGCAGAAGGTTCTTCTTGTCTCCTCGCTGGGAGATTTGCGGACCACGATGTCGGGGAATCAGCGGTAATGGCCTTCGAGACGACGACGCAGGTGCGCTTCGCCCATGTCGATGCCGCCGGTATCGTATTCTATCCGCGCTATTTCGAGCTGCTCAATGCCGCGGTCGAGGACTGGTTCGCGCAAGGTGTGGGATGCAATTTTCGCGTCATGCACCTCGATCGCGGGATCGGCGTGCCGACAGTCCACCTCGAAGTCGAATTCCTCGCCCCGTCCATGCTGGGAGACGATCTGGTGATACGGATCGAACCGGTGGCGGTCGGCCGGTCCAGTTGCACCTATCACGCGACGTTCAGCGGAAATGGCGAAGACCGGATCAGGATCGTCGGCAAGCTGGTCTGCATGGACCTCGCAGAACGCAAGTCGGTGCCATGGCCCGACGACATTCGCGAACGAATTGCGCCGGACAAAGTCTGCGCCTGACCGTCAGAGCGGCTCGTCCATCGTCCCGATCGGCACGACGTCGAGCGAAGTGATCCTCTGCTGCTTATCCAGGCCCATGCGGATTTCCGCATTGCCGTCGGCATGCTGCGTGCGGATCCGGAATAAAGTCTCGCTGCAATCCTCTCGCTTCTCGTAGAGCGCGAAAGACTGCACCGGGCCAAGCGCGGCCAGCATGCCGCCCAGAAACTCGGTCAGTTCGCGGAAGTCGAGATCGGCAAAGTCGGCATAGTCGGACCGCTGCGCCTTTCCGGCGATCATTTCATCGACCAGTTGCATGGCGTGCCGCGTCGCCGCGGAAGGCTTGCTTTCGGCAGGGCGCGCGGGGACAAGCGGAAGGCCAGCATCAAGCGTGCGACCAACGCGGCGCGCCACGTCCTTCGCGTTCGCCGCCTCTCCGTTCGCGAGCACAAAGACAGAGATGTCGCGCCCCGGATAGTTCAGCGCATAAGTCCTGAAGCCTTGCCAGACGCCCGCTTGCCACCGGGCAAGGTCATTGCCCGTACCTTCCATGAACCAACCGGGCGCTGCCGCGCACGTGGCTCCGCCGCGAAGGGCGATCGCATGATCGAGCTCTTCCCACGACGTTTCTCGCAGCAGCAACCTGCGCGACAGGGCCTGCCCCCATGCGGCGAAATCCAGTGCGGAGAGGTACAGCGATCCGTCGGCCGTGGAATTTGCTGCGGCCGAGATCCATTCCGCATTGCGCAGTTCGCCGTCCCGCACTTCATAGCCTTTCGCGCGGTTGGGAATGATCGCCAGTTCGTCGATACCCCTGGCCGTCGTCATGCCCAGCGGCCCGAACAGCCTTTGGCGGGCAAATTCGCTCCACGGAACGCCGGTCACTTCCTCGATCACCATGCCCAGCACGACGTAGTTCGCATAGCTGAAGCGATAGCGCGTGCCGGGCGCGAAATTGATGTCCTGCGCGGCGATGATGGCCAGCATCTCCTGCCGCGTATATTCGGCAAGGAAATCGCCATTCGGCGTCGCAGGCAGGCCAGAGGTGTTTTCGATCAGGTGCCGGATCGTAACGCCGCTCCATTTGTCCGGTGTGCCCGGCAGATATGCGCTCACCGGATTGTCGAGAGCTATCTGCCCATCTTCGACCAGAAGCATCATCAGGGCGGCGGTGAACGGCATGCCGGTCGCGCCGGTCTTGAACATCGTATCCGGGTGAACCTTCACCCCGTGTTCGATGTCCGCTTCGCCGAAGGCCTCCACACGAACGACCCGCCCATCCTGCACCACGGCCAGCGCCATGCCCGGCGCGCCGCTACGGTCCAGTTCGGCGTTGGCTATATCCTGAATGGCATCGGCCCTCGCCTCAACGGGCGAGAGAGCCAGCGCGGCGAGGATCAGGGGCGAACATAGAGCAAGGTTTCTGGTCACGACGAAGGGTGTGCCCTGCCGCGCTTTACCCAGCCATTGCGCAACCGGACAATCTGAGCGCATCGACGGACAGTCCGGCTGCACAAGAGGATGTTACGTCCGGGGTTCGGGATCGATCGGACGGTAAACCGGAACCTCGCCCGAATTGTCCCAGATATCCTCTACCCGCAGCGACCGGGAGAAGATCAGCGATGCCCCGACATCGACGTTACCAAGCGTTCGAACCCTGAACAGCGCTTCGAAGCCGTCGTCGGAAGTCTCCGCACCCTGTCGCAGGCGGTCCAGTTGTTCGCGGTCGTTGACCAGCTGCGCCGCCCGCTTCACGCCTGCGTCGCCCAGCCCCGCGATCACCATAATACGGTTGCCGGCAGGGCCCGACAGGCTCGCGATATAGGCAAAGTCCCGTCGCGGCGTGCGTTCGTCGGTCAGGTTCATGTTGTCGGCCATGAAGGTTTCGCCGCTTTCGCGATCGACCAGTCCTTCGAGGTCAGGTCCGAAGTCGAGGCCGGTTGCCTGTAGCAGGGGCTCGCGGATCAACCGACCGATGCCGCCGAATTGGCCGACGAACACGATATCGTCAGAAACGAGCCGTTCGGGCGTCAGCTGGGAGAAGGAGATCAACCGGACCTGCCGGCGTCCCGCACCCGGCAGACGGGACAGCGCCACCCGGACCGTGGATATCGCCTCGATCGTCCCGCCGGTCACGAAATGCTGGTTGTAATCGACGAGGTTCTCGGCGCCGTCAGGCTCCAGCATTTCCAGGATCGTCAGGTCTTCGCGTGTCGGCACCGCCCTGTCCCAGACGAACCGAGGGCCTTGGTCCGGATCAATCGCCGGGCGGTCGAGCCGACTGAATGCGTAATAGTCCCCCATGACGACAGTAAGGGGACGGCCGGTTTCCGCCACCGGCTGCCACAGGGCCGTATCCGCCAGCGGCGCCCGGTCGCGCATCAGGACAAGGGCACCCAGGACGAGGATAACCGCGACCAGCAGCGCGGCTGGCGCGAGGCGCGTCCATTCGAGCTTCTCGGGAGGAGCCGGTTTTTCGATATTGTCGGGCTCGTCCATCTCCGCCTCTTGCTCGCCAACGGCGCTTTCCACCTTTAGCCGGTATTCGCCGACCGGAATGCTCAACCGGGGCGAAGACGGATCGGCAAAAACGGTGTCGAGCAACTTGCGCAGGCGATGGATATAGACGCGTACTTTCGGGTCCTTGCCGACCGAGTTGCCATAGGCGGCAAAGGCTTCGGTACTGATCTGCTGTTCGCTGGGCGATTCGCCGGCAAGGGTTTTTTCCAGCAGGTAATCGAACAGGCGACCCAGCTTGTCGGAGCGACTTTCCGACAGGGCTTCGCGCACCGCCTTCGCCCCATCACGCAGCATGCGCTCGTCATCGGGCGAAAGGCCATTGGCGGGGGTTTCGGGTCCAGATTTCATTGAACAGGATTTGCAACAATATCGCAAATTTGCAACCGGGCCTGCACGGGAGATGAATAATTTCTGCTTGCAGAGGCTTTTCGGTATCGTCGGTCGCAATCGACGCTTCGATATTAATGTGGTTTTATTACAGAGACTTATATCCGTTCGTGTAACCGTTTCACAACCTGTATCGGCTTCGGATCCGGGCTTTTGGCAGGTAAACCCAAATCAACGAAGCGGGCCAACCGGCCATCATCGGCCCGCCTCCCGAATGAAAGGGAGGAAGCCCGCTTCCAAGATTAAGTTTACGGAGTCGGATCAATGAACAAGTTCAAGAAAATTGCCTCTTACATCGCCCTGGCATCCGTGGCCGGAACGATGGTGGCCGCACCGGCCGTCGCGCACCATTCCTTTGCCATGTTCGACCAGACCAAGATCCTGCAGAAATCGCAGGCAACTGTCGCCGAGTTCCGGTTCACCAACCCGCATTCCTTTGTCGTCGTGAACGTCGTGCGCAACGGCAAGTCGACCCGCTACGTGCTCGAATGCAGCAGCGTCAACATGATGAGCCGTGCTGGCTGGAAGCACAACACGCTGAAGTCAGGCGACAAGGTCGATGTCGAATTCTACCCGCTGCGCAATGGCAAGCCGGGCGGCATGCTCAAGACCATCAAGGTTGCAGACGGCCGCACGCTGAGCGGCTGGTAAGCCCTTCACAGCGTTAGATGACACTAGGCCCGGTGGCAGCAGGCCACCGGGTGGGGAGAACCAAGAATATGCGCCTGACCAAATGTGCTCTCATCGCTGCGACGGCCGTGTCGTTCGGCGGCTGTACCGCCGTTTCCGCACAGTCCAGCCAGCCCGCTACCGCCACCACCCCGGCCGCGCAGGCCCAGCATCCCAACATCACCGGCGTCTGGGAAATCTGGCCCGATCCGTTCGCGGGGGATGAGAATACTTTTCTCGAACTCCCCGTTCCGGGCGACGGTCCGAAGCTGCGCGAACCTTATGCGACCGAATGGAAGAAGCTGCGCGACGAGCGCGATGCGCTGTTGCGTGCGGGCACGCCGCGGGTCGATCCCAGCACGCAGTGCCTTCCCGAAGGCATGCCGATGATCATGGGCGCGATCTTCCCGCTCGAAATCCTGCAGACTCCGGGCCAGGTCACGGTCCTGGGCGAATTCCTGACGCAGACGCGGCGCATCTACCTCGACAAGGAAATGCCCGCGCTCGATAGCCTCAATCCCAACTTCTACGGCTTTTCGACCGGCCACTGGGATGGCGACACTCTCGTGGTGAAGACCAGGGGCGTGAAGGAAGACACCGAGTTCTTCGAAATCCCGCACACGGTCAACATGACCATCACGGAACGCATTCGCCTGACCGGTCCCAATCTGCTCGAAAACGAGATCACGATCGAGGATCCCGAACGGCTGCTGGAGCCCTACACCTTCACTTACGGTTATCGCCGCAACCCGGATTACGTGATCCAGGAATATTTCTGCGAGGCCGAGGACCCGCTTCTGAAATTCAACGAAGACGGGACCGTCGAGATGAAGTCCGGGGAAGATTTCTAAGCCTTACCCTGTTCCACGCGGCGCGAGACCTTCCCCTCCCGCGCCGCGTGGTTCCTCCAGCCGGGACCTATAGCCATGCACAGACGCTTCTTTCTCAGCGGGAGCGCGGCATGCGCTCTGGCAGCTTCCACGATCATCGGAGGCTGTGCGACACTGGAACCCACCTCGCCGCAATCCGCGCTTGCGACTTCTGCGGCCCCGGATGCGGCTTCGCTGACCCGGCTCGGCGGTCTGGGTGACGGTTACAAGATGACTCAGCTGGCCGATGGCAAGCAGCTCGTCGTCGTCAACGACGGGACCGGCTGGGCACCGCCGCCCGCGACTTTCTTCAGCACCCGGCTCTGGGTCATGGACGGGCGTCCGCCCCAGCCGTCGTTTGAACAGCTGGACGGATATCCCGTGGTCGATCACACGACGCGGGATGAAAACGCGCCGAGCTATTACGGTCACAGCGTGCTGGCGATCGGCGACACGCTCTACCAGTTTCTTTCGACGCTGGACCGGGCCGAGGATCGGCCACGGCACTGGACCGGTGCGAAACTGATCCTTTCGAAAGACGGCGGTCGCAGCTGGCAGAACGCGGATGGCTCGTCCCCGGTCCGCTGGGAAAGCTTTGAGGAGCAGTCCCGCGACACCCTGATGTTCTTCGACGAACCGGGCGGCGCGTTCTCGCTGGTGTCGTTCCTCCAAATGGGCCCGGCGTACCGCGAAAACCGTGACGGGTTCGTCTATATCTACGGACTGAACGGCAGCGTCGACGGGAAGATGAACGAACTGGTTCTGGCCCGCGTCGCCGCCGAACGGATCGCCGACCGATCGGCCTATGAATATTTCGCGGGCCAATCGGCGCAAGGCGATGCTCGCTGGTCCGCGTCGATCGATGCCCGCCAGCCTATCCACCGGTTCCCCCTGGGCTGGGTCAATTACACCAACCTCTTCCCCGGCGATCTGGTCGTCGAATCGTGGCTACCCAGCGTGGTCTGGAACGAACCGCTGCAACAATACGTGATGGCCTCTGCCGGTATCGGCAATGCGCCCGACGGGACCGAATTCGGCAAGCCGAGCTATCTTGGCATCTACGTTTCGCAAACGCCTTGGGGCCCCTGGAAGCAAGTGCACGAAGACACCGCCTGGACCCCCGGCGGTGATGAAAATGCGCGCGCCTATTCGCCGCAGATCGCTCCCGGCTGGCTGGCGCCCGACGGGAAGTCCTTCTGGCTGGTGTGGGCCGACCTTGCCGGGATCCGCGAATTCGGCGCCGACGGCGATCTTGTCGATGCCGAAATGGCGAAAGCGACCACCGTTGAGGAGCGCGCCGAGGTCGAAGCGGGAATCCTGCGCCGCTACATGCCCGGCTTTTCCATGAACGCGCAAAAGTACGTTCTCGACACCGACTAGCGCAGGTTTGACTTCACCACCCCCGATATATATGCAGCTGCATATTGTTAGGAGTGAGTGATGGCCGAAAGATCGTTTGCCAAGGAAGTCGAGCATCTGCGCCTGGGCGAAGGCGAGGAATTCAAGGGCGAAGCCATCCTCGCGATAACCAAGGGTTTGCTGCAGTCGGGTGTTTCCTACGTGGGCGGCTATCAGGGCTCGCCGATTTCGCACCTCATGGACGTCTTGTCCGATGCGCAGGAAATCCTTGGCGAGCTGGGCGTCAACTTCCAGAGCTCGGCCAACGAAGCGACGGCCGCGGCGATGCTTTCCGCGTCGGTCATGTATCCGCTTCGCGGGGCCGTGGCATGGAAGTCCACCGTGGGCACCAACGTCGCCTCTGACGCGCTGGCCAACCTGGCGTCGGGCGGTGTGACCGGCGGGGCGATGGTCATCATCGGGGAGGACTACGGCGAAGGCTCCTCCATCATGCAGGAGCGGACGCACGCCTTCGCGATGAAGTCGCAGATGTGGCTACTCGACCCCAGGCCCGACCATACTCGCATCGTCGACCTGATCGAGAAGGGCTTCGAACTGTCCGAGGCCTCGAACACGCCGGTCATGCTGGAAGTGCGGGTGCGCACCTGCCACATGCATGGCAGCTTCATCGCCAAGGATAACGTGCGGCCCGAATTCACGCTCGACGACGCGTTGAACAATCCGCGCCGCGATCTGGATCGTATCGTCCTGCCCCCGGCCGCTTACGAGCATGAGCAGGAAAAGATTCACAAGCGCCTTCCTGCCGCGATCGAATTCATCAAGGCCAACAAGCTCAACGAATTCCTCGGCCCCGAAGCGGGCAGGACCGGCATCATCCTGCAGGGCGGGATGTACAACAACGTCATCCGCGCGCTGCAATATCTCGGCCTGTCGGATGCCTACGGCAATACGCAGGTGCCGCTCTACGTGATGAACGTGACCTACCCGGTCATCGCCAGCGAGCTGGAAGATTTCGCGCGGGACAAGGATGCCGTCCTGATGGTGGAGGAAGGCCAGCCCGAGTATCTCGAACAGGCGCTCAGCACCGTTCTGCGCCGCGCCGGAATCGACGCGCGCATCCACGGCAAGGACGTCCTGCCGATGGGCGGGGACTATTCGGTCGACGCCCTGCTCGGCGGGTTCGAGGCGTTCTTCGAACAGGAAGATCCGCACGCTCTGGGCAACCGGCCGCCGCGCCCCGATGCGCGGCCGATCCTGGCCCAGCCCGAGGTCGAGAACCTGCGATCCGTCGTGCCGCCGCGGCCGCCGGGGCTGTGCACGGGTTGTCCCGAACGTCCGATCTTTGCCGCGATGAAGATGGTCAACCAGGACTTGGGCGAACATCACGTCTCTGCCGACATCGGCTGTCACCTGTTCTCGATCCTGCCGCCGTTCAACCTGGGCGCGACGACGATGGGGTTCGGCCTTGGCGCCGCGTCCGCATCGGCGTTCAGCAAACCCGGCGGCAAACGTTCGATCGCCGTCATGGGCGACGGCGGGTTCTGGCACAACGGGTTGACCAGCGGGGTCGGCAACGCAGTCTACAACAAGCACGACGGCGTTTTCGTGATCGTCGACAATTTCTATTCCTCGGCGACGGGCGGGCAGGACATCCTTTCCTCGCGCGCCGACAACAAGACCCGCAAAACCGGCAATCCCATCGGCAAGGCCGTGCGCGGCATCGGCGCGACATGGGTGCGCGAAGTCGATCGCACTTATGACGTGGGCCAGATGAAGAAGGTCCTGACCGAGGCCCTGACCACGAAAGAGGAAGGGCCGAAGATCATCATCGCCTCTTCCGAATGCATGCTCAACAAACAGCGCCGCGTGCGCCCGATCGAGGCCAAGGCGATCAAGGGCGGCCAGCGCGTGGTCAAGCAACGCTTTGGCGTGGACGAAGACGTGTGCACCGGCGACCATGCCTGCATCCGCCTGTCGGGCTGTCCCTCGCTGTCGGTCAAGTATCTCGACGATCCGCTGCGCGACGATCCCGTGGCGGCCATCGACAATAGCTGCGTGGGCTGCGGCAACTGCGGCGAGGTTTCGGAGGCTGCGGTTCTTTGCCCTTCTTTCTACCGCGCCGACATCATCAACAATCCCACCTGGTGGGACCGGTTCAAGCACCGCGCGTCCATGGCGCTAATCGGCATCTTGCAGGCCCGCCGCGACCGGCGCCGCGCTTGGGTGGAGTTCGCCTGATGCGTGATGAAACCGTGAAGCTGCGACTGGAGGCTGCCGGCGAAGCGACCGAACGCCCCATTTCCATCGCCATCGTCGCCATGGGCGGACAGGGCGGCGGCGTCCTGACCGGCTGGATCGTCCAGCTGGCGGAGAATGCCGGCTGGGCCGCGCAATCCACGTCGGTGCCGGGCGTTGCCCAGCGCACCGGTGCAACGATCTACTACGTCGAAATGATGCAGCCGCGCGATGGCAGGCGGCCGGTCCTGGCGCAGATGCCGACGCCGGGGGACGTGGACGTCGTCCTCGCCTCGGAATTCGTAGAGGCAGGGCGTTCGATCCTGCGCGGTATCGTCACCCCGGACCGCACGACGCTGATCGCATCCAGCCACCGCACGTTCGCGATTTCGGAAAAGAGCGCGCCGGGCGAAGGCATCGCCGACAATGGCGCCATCGACGAAGCGGTCGGGGTCACGGCCGAGCACAGCATCATCTTCGACATGAACGCGCTTGCCGTGGCCAATGGCAGCGTCATCTCTTCCGCGATGTTCGGGGCGCTGGCCGCGTCAGACCGCCTGCCCTTTGGCCGCGAAGCCTATCATGACGTCATCAAGGCCGGGGGCAAAGGCGTCGCGGCCAGCATCCAGGCCTTCGACGCAGCTTTTGATCGCGCCAGGTCCGGCCCGGCGCAGCCCGTTCCCGAAGACCCCGCCGGGCCGGTGATCGCGCCGAGCGCGCTTGCCCCCGGTGCCCAGCCGCAAGATGACGGGCATCGGCTGCCCGAAGCACGACCGCGCGGGCGCGGAGCGCTGGACGTGGCGGCCCTGTTCCACCGGATCGACACGTGGCTTCCCGCACAGGCCCAGCCGCTAGCACGCGCAGGCCTTGCCAAAGTCGTCGACTTTCAGGACCCCGCCTACGGGTCGGAATACCTGGACGAAGTGGAGGCAATAAACGCCGTCGATCTCGCAGCCGGCGGAACTTCCCACGGATTCGAACTGACCGCACAGGCCGCCAAATACATCGCCAACGCCATGGCCTATGACGATGTCGTGCGCGTCGCCGACCTCAAGACCCGCAGTGCCCGGCATGGCCGCATCGGTGAGGAAATCGGACTGCGCGGCGGCCAGCTTTTCGCAACCACCGAATATATGCACCCGCGCCTTGAAGAAGTGGCCGGCCTGCTTCCTGCCCGCCTTGCCGACTGGCTGGGCAGGCATCCGCGCCTGTCCGGCTGGCTGGACCGGCGGATCAGCAAGGGCCGCCGCGTGCGCACCTACTCGCCCGGATGGTTCATCGCCTTGTATGTCATGGGCGGAATGCGGTGGTTGCGGCGTTCGTCCCTGCGGCACCGGCAGGAAACCGCACACCGACGCGACTGGCTTGCGCTGGCCACCGAACTGGCCCCCGAAAACTACGAACTCGGCGTCGAGGTGATCAAGTGCCAGCGCCTTATCAAGGGCTATTCCGACACCCATGCGCGCGGCCAGTCGAAGTTCGCCAGGGTCACGGCAGAGATCCGGCAAATCGCCATGCGCGACGACGCGGCACAATGGGCGCGCAGGTTGCGGGAGACGGGGATCAAGGACGGAGAAGGCGGCGATCTGGATGGTCTGATCCGGACGATCCGCAGCTTTGACTAAGGCTGGATTGCAGGCGATATTGCCGGACAGGCATGACGACTGACGGCAATGTCTATACGGGTGCCTTCCATGATCGACCCTGATGAGAAACCGGTCTTGCAGTCTTCCTTTCCTTCACCGCGCAGCCAGCAGAGCCGTACGTGGAACGCCGTGCTCGACCTTTATGGCGTGCTGTTCACGCGGTTGAACCGCGCGATGATCGGACACTCCGGCATCTCGCTGGCCAAGTACGACGTGCTGGCCCAGCTCGATGCCAATCCCGAAGGGTTGACCCAGGGCGAGCTGTCACGAAGGCTGAAAGTGACCGGCGGAAACGTCAGCGGTCTGGTGCGCCGCATGGCCGACGAAAACCTTCTTGCGCGCATGTCCGCGCCGGATGACCGAAGGGCCGTGCTGGTCTGCCTGACGCCCCATGGCCGACAGGCGTTTCAGGCCGCGAAGGCGCATCACGATACCATGCTCGGCAAATGGCTGGGCGGTATTGCCGAAACGCAACTTTCGGATATTTGCCAGCAGCTGGCCGAATTGAGGGCCCGTATCGAAGCGGACCAAGAGGTATCAGACAGATGACCGCCCCCATATCCCTTCCCGCCTCTCAGGAAGAGCTTGAAACCAACCTGCCCTACCTCGTGAACCGGCTCGCCAATCTGGGGCAGCCGGTCCAGAACCGGTTGCTGGCGCAAAGCGGGGCCAATCTCGTCAGCCTGCGCGCGCTTTCCATCCTGCATATCGAAGACGGGCTGACCATCAACGAGATCGCGGCACGCACCTTCATGGAGCAGTCCTCCACCAGCCGGGCGATCGACGCGATGGTGGACCAGGGCCTGGTCGAACGCAGGATCCCCGACCACGACCAGCGCCGCCGTGAAATCGTGCTTCTGCCCGCCGGGAAAGAGCGGCTGGAACAGGGTTGGCCTGCCATGGTCGGCTATTTCGAAACGCTGTGCGAGGGCATGGACGAGGCGGAGCGGGCCGTGACGCACAAGGCGCTGCTGAAGATGATCGGAAACCTCGAAAAGATGCGCCGCGCCGCCGACTAGCGCGGTGTGCAGGGCGCAATACGGCGATTGACTTGCAATGCTATATATATAAACATCTGCACATGCATATAATCCGTGAAGCCCTTTCATGAGCGACCAGACCGTATTCGACCGTTTCCGCAAGACGACGGAAACCTGGCCTGACGGACCGTTCCTCAACATCCTGCCGGAAACCGCCGACGTCTACGGGATTACGGCGGGTGAGATTACATACCGGGACATGATGGCCCGCGTTCTGGCGCGCAAGGAAACGCTGGAAGGCGCGGACTTCGGCGCTGCCACGCGGGTCGGCGTCCTGCTGCACAATCGCCCCGAATTCGTCGAAATTTTCCTCGCGGTGAATGCGCTTGGCGGGTCCATCGTCCCGATCAATCCCGATTTGCGGCGCAGCGAACTCGAATATCTTATCGATCATTCCGAGATGGATGCGGCCTTCGTCGTTTCCGACAGGATCGACGATATTGCCGAAGCGGGAAAATCGGCAGGCAGCCACCTCCAGGTGCTTTCGCCGTCACAATCCCCCGCCCCCTTGCCCAAGCAACCGAAAGACGCCGATGACGAGACAAGACAGCGCGAAGCGGCCTTGCTCTATACCTCCGGCACGACGGGCAAGCCCAAGGGGTGTGTGCTGACGAACGAATATTTCCTTCATTCGGGCGACTGGTACCGCGATGTCGGCGGACTGGTATCGCTGCGTCCGGGCACGGAGCGGATGCTCACGCCCTTGCCGATGTTCCACATGAACGCGCTGGCCGTCTCGCTCATGGCGATGATCACAGTGGGCGGATGCCTGATCGTTCTCGACCGGTTCCACCCGTCGACGTGGTGGGACTCGGTTCGCCGCAGCAAGGCCACCTGCCTGCATTACCTGGGCGTGATGCCGGCCATCCTGATGAAAGCGCCCGCCTCCCCCGCAGACCGCGATCACGACGTTCGCTTCGGATTTGGCGCGGGCGTTCCTTCCGAGTTGCATGCCGCCTTCGAAGATCGTTACGGCTTTCCCCTGATCGAGGCGTGGGCGATGACGGAAACCGGCAGTGGCGGCGTGATCAGTGCAAGCCGCGAACCGCGCAAGATCGGCACCCATTGTTTCGGCCGTCCGACCGACGCGATAGAGATCAGGATCGTCGATGATAACGGGAACGCAGTGGACGGCGACACGCCCGGCGAACTGCTGGTCCGGCGCACCGGCGGCAATCCGCGCTATGGCTTCTTCCGCGAATACCTCAAGAACCCCGAAGCCACCGCAGAGGCGTGGGCAGGGGGCTGGTTCCACACCGGCGACATCGTGTCGCAAGACGCCGACGGCGATCTCCACTTCGTCGACCGCAAGAAGAACGTCATCCGCCGTTCGGGCGAAAACATCGCCGCGGTCGAAGTGGAAACGATCCTGTCGAAGCATCCGCTGATCCGCGAAGTGGCCGTCGCCGCCACGCCCGATGCCATCCGGGGCGACGAGGTCGCAGCCCTGATCGTGACCGACCCGGACACGGCGAATGGCGATGCGGCGCAGGAAATCGCCCGCTGGTCGCTGGCGGAAATGGCCTATTACAAGGTGCCCGGCTGGATTGGTTTCGTCGATCAGCTGCCCCGCACCCCGACCGAGAAGATCCTGCGCGCGGCCCTGAAAGACGTCGTCGCCCGCGAAATGTCCGACGGATCGATGCACGATACGCGCGCTTTCAAGAAACGCAGCGGATGAGCCGTCGTCAGGCCTCTTATGACGGTGTGGCGGTCTGCGCGCCGGTAACGGTGCCCTATGTGCGCTTTTCCAACGAAACGGCGCACTGGTGGGCCGGAGCGGCGCTTCGCCAGTTGCGGGACAGCGTGGGGCTGACCCCGGCCGATGTCGACGGCTTCTGCTTTGCCAGCTTTACCGCCGGGCCGGACACCGTCGTCGGCATGGTCCAGCACCTCGGGTTGACGCCGCGATGGATGGATCACCTGCCGACCGGCGGCGCCAGCGGCGTAATGGCCCTGCGCCGGGCCGCCCGTGCCGTACAATGCGGTGACGCGGACCTCGTCGTCTGCCTTGCCGCCGATACCAACGCGATCGATAGCTTCCGCCACGGCCTCGCCAATTTCTCACGCTTTTCGCAGGACGCCGTCTATCCCTATGGCTTCGGCGGCCCCAATGCGACTTTCGCGCTGATCACCGATGCCTACATGCGCGCGTACGACGTGACGCGAGAGGACTTCGGCAAGCTGTGCATCGCGCAGCGCGCCAATGCCGCCTCGAACCCGATGGCCCTTCAGCGCAAGCCCCTGACCATGGACGACTACCTGGGCGCAAGGCCGATCGCGGACCCGATCCACCTGTTCGACTGCGTCATGCCCTGTGCCGGGGCGGAAGCGTTCATCGTGACGACGCCCGAAATCGCCGAACGGCGCGGGCTGAAGGCGGCAAGCGTTCTGGCCACGATAGAACGCCACAACGCCTTCCCAGACGATCCCGTGCAGCTGCGCGGGGGGTGGGAAATGGACATCGACGGCTTCTGGGAATCCGCCGGAATCACGCCCGGCGACGTCGATTGCCTGCAGGTCTATGACGACTACCCGGTCATCGTCGCGATGCAGATCGAGGACCTGGGCTTCTGCCCCAAGGGACTGGTCGGCAAAGTCATTCGCCAGACCGATTTCACGATTTCGGGCAACCTCCCGCTTAACACCAATGGCGGCCAGCTTTCCGCCGGTCAGGCGGGCGCGGCAGGTGGTTTTCAGAACGTGACCGAAGGGCTGCGACAAATCCTGCGCCAGCCGCTGGGCGATCAGGTGCCGGGTGCAAACATCGCGCTCGTCTCGGGCTTCGGCCTCGTCAATTACGACCGGGGCGTCTGCACGGGTGCGGCCGCGCTGAAGGCGATGTCATGAACGCGCGCCCACCGAAGGAAACCCGCGATCCGGTGCTGCGCAAAAAGGCGCGCCACCTTCCGCCGGGCCTGCGCAGCCGGTCCATGCATGCCATGTCCGCGCGGGCGGCGCAGGGGCGTTTCGCGCTGCAGGTCTGTGCCGATTGCGGCACGGCAACTTATCCGCCGCGCGAGGCCTGCCCCCAATGCTGGGGAACGCTCGACTGGCAGGACCAGCCCAACGGCGCGCAAGTCCTGTGCGAGACGACGGTGCGCGTTTCGACCGATCTCTATTTTCGCGATCACTTGCCGTGGAAGATGGGCAAGGTCGCGCTCGACGCAGGGCCGGTCGCGCTGGTTCACCTGCACCGCTCGCTGCGGCCGGACGACCGTGCCGTCATCCGCTGCATGCTGGATCGGGGCGGGAACGCCGCCCTCTTCGCCCTGCCCCTGCACACGTCAGGAGATATCGACATGACCGACCCGCAATTGCGCGAATTCGTGGTGCCCATCAAGGGCAAGACCGTGCTGGTCAGCGATGCGCGAAGCGCGATCGGGCTGGCCGTCGTCAAGGCGATGCACGATGCCGGCGCGGCGCTGGTCGTCGCCGGAATGGCACCGCCCGATCGCCCGCTGGGCGACGGAGCGCAGATACTGTCTCTCGACGGCGTGCAGCAGATGCCGCTGGATATTTCAGACCAGACCAGCGTTTCGGAAGCGCTCAGCAAAGTGGGCGGGCCGCTCGACATCGTCATCAACACCGCCCGCCACGTCCGCAGCGGTGGGGTGAGCGCCCATGGCAACCTTGTGGAGCAACGCCGCGCCTTCGACATTTCCGCCATGGGCCTGTCCCGTCTGGCGCAGGCTGCCGGGCCGATGCTGGCCGGGCGCAGTCATGGTGCCTTCGTCGACCTGATCTCAAGCGATGCGCTGTCCGGTTCTGCAAGCCACGCAGGATTTGCCGCGGCAGAAGCGGCCCGATTGGCGCTGCTGCAGTCTTTCCGCCACGAAATGCGCGGGGCCGGGGTGCGCGTCATGTCGGTCTTTACCGGCCCGGTCGAGGATGAACATTTCCAGTCGGTGCCACCACCCAAAGTCGCACCGCGCCGCATTGCCGGCGCCATCGTCGACGCACTGACACAGGGCCGCGAGCAAACTTGCGTCGGCGACATCGCGCAGGACGCGATGGACCGCTGGCTCGAAGACCCGGCCCTCTATGCAAGGGAGAAGAACCTGTGACCGCCACCATAGAAAAACCCAAAGCGGATCGCGGTGCGCTCGCCGAAATGGTCGCGCAGCTGGCCAGCGGCGACATCCGCGTCGTCGACCTGACCAATATCCTGTCGAGCGATTTTCCCGTCATCGTCCTGCCGTCCGAATTCGGCCAGTGCGAACCGTTCCGGATGGAAACCGTCTCTCGTTACGACGGCAACGGCCCGGCTTGGTACTGGAACAACATTTCCATGAACGAGCATACCGGCACGCATTTCGATGCGCCCGCACACTGGATCACCGGACGCGATATCGCGAACGGCACGGTCGATGCCATTCCGCCCGAAGACTTCATCCATCCCGCCATCGTTATCGACATTTCCGACGAAGCCGCAGCGGACGAGGACTTTATCGTCACCCGCGCCTTCCTCGAAGACTGGGAGGCGAAGAACGGCCGGATCGAACCGCGGCACTGGATCGCGCTCCGCTCGAACTGGTCCCGGCGGGTCGGAACGCTGTCCTATCTCAACCTCAAGGACGACGGGGCCCATTCGCCCGGTCCCGACGCCGATGCGATGCGCTTCCTGGTGAACGAGCGCGATTGCGTGGGCCTGGCGGTGGAGACGGTCGGCACCGATGCGGGTCAGGCCTCGCTGTTCGACGAGCCTTTGCCGGCGCACTCGATCCTGCACGGAGCCGGTCGGTATGGCTTGCAGTGCCTGACGAACCTCGATCAATTGCCGATCCGTGGTTCGGTCATCGTCGCATCGCCGCTGAAGATCAAAGGCGGTTCGGGCAGTCCGCTGCGCGTGATCGCCCTCGTTCCAGCCGCTGCCGACTGATAGGCTCTGGCCGAAAATAGCATCTATCGCGCAAAGCCCGCACTGCCCGTCTGGGCGCCCGCTTGGCACAAGCTGGGGTTCGGGAGATACGGGTGAAAAATATGACTGACGGCGCAGCACAAGCAGCGGATCGCGGTGGACTGATGAAAGGTCTGCTGGGCACCGGCGATATCATTTTCATGATCCTGGCCTGCGCCGCCCCGATGGGTGTGCTGGCCGGAATTATCCCCCTCGCGCTCGCCTTCGGAAACGGCGCCGGGATGCCGGGAACGCAGCTGCTGGTCTGCGGCGTGATGCTGCTGTTCGCGATGGGATATGTCCGCATGATCCCGCACGTTCGCAACGCCGGTGCGTTCTATGCCTACATCGCGCACAGCCTGAACAAGGAAGCAGGCGTCGCCGCGGCCTATGTGGCGGTCACCGCCTATATCTGCGCCGCCGCTTCGGTTCTGGGGGCCATGGCGTTCTTTGCCTCCGACCTCCTCGAAACGGGTTTCGGCATCGCGACGCGCTGGGAAATATGGGCGGCACTGGGCATCGGCCTCGTCGCTTGGCTTGGCTATCGCAAGATCACGCTCGCGGCGAAAGTCCTTGCCGTCGCGCTTCTGCTCGAAGTCGGGCTCATCGTCCTCCTCGACGTTCTCATCCTCTGGGAAGTGGGTTTCGATGGCCTTTCATTCACCAGCTTCACGCCCGGCGCGATCTTCGCACCGGGGCTGGGCATCGCGCTGATCTACGCCATCAACGGCTGCATCGGGTTTGAAGCGACCGCAATCTACCAGGAAGAGGCGCGCGATCGCGAACGCACCATCCCGCGCGCGACCTATGGCGCGATCCTGCTGCTGGGCACGTTCTACGTCCTGTCTTCGTGGTGCCTGGTCCTGGCCATTTCGCCCGAGAACATCCAGGCCGAAGCGGCCAAGGATCCGGGCCGCCTAGTCAGCGGGATCACCATGCAGCATCTGGGTGTGTTCGGCCGCGACGCGCTGAACCTGCTGACCGTGACCAGCCTGTTTGCCGCAGCGCTCGGCTTCTTCAACAATATCGCGCGCTACTTCTTCGCCCTGTCGCGGGACGGCCTGCTGCCCAGGAAACTGGGGCTGATCCACCCGGTCCACGGCTCGCCCTACAAGGCCTGCCTGCTGCTCGCCGTGATCCTGGGCACGATCATCGGCATGTTCGCGCTGGCCGGGCTGGACCCGCTGCTCAGCCTGACGACCAGCCTGTCGTCGATGGGGGCGGTCGGGCTGGAAATCCTGCTTGCCACCACGTCGCTCGCCATACCGGTCTATTTCATCCGCCGGGGCGAAATCACTTTCGGAACGGTTTGGGCGCCGCTGACAGCGGGGATCATCATCACGCTTATCACCGTGCTTTCGCTGGCGAACTATTCGGCCCTGACCGGCACCGACCTGGTTATCATCAACAGCCTGCCGATCCTATTCGTCTTCCTGATCGCGGCAGGCCTGTTCCACGGCAACTGGCTGCGCCGCGCCCGGCCGCAGGTCTATGCCCAAATCGGCGCGACCCAGGTGGAAGGCGACCTGCCCGCCACGTCCGCTGCGTAACCATTCGATCGGAAAAGCTCACATGTCCGCCACCGTATTGCCCGCCAAGAACGAACGCCCCGCGATCACGCTGCCGGGCGGCAAGCTGCTCCTGAACGGAGAGCTGGCCGAACCGCGCCATGCAAACGGCACGATCGATGCCATCGACCCGGCAACGGGAGAGCGCATCATGGCCTTTCCCGCCTGCAGCGCAGCGGACGTGGATGCGGCGGTCAAGGCGGCCCATGCCTGCTTCGAAAGCCGTGAGTGGCGCAGCATGCGCCCGCTCGATCGCGGTCGTCTGCTGGAAAACCTGGCCCTTCTGGTCGAGGAACACCGTGAAGAACTGGCGGCACTGGAATCGCTGGATAGCGGTAAGCTGCTGTTCGTCACCAGTAATATCGACCTGCAGTTCACGATCGACGGGCTGCGCTATTTCGCCGGCTGGGCTTCGAAGATCAACGGCGAGTATGTCACGCACAATCCGCTGATGCCCGAAGACGCCATCTATCGCGCCTATACGCAGCGCAGGCCCATCGGCGTGATCGGCGGCATCACGCCGTGGAATTTCCCGATCGGACAGGCGATCCAGAAGATCGCACCGGCCATCGCCTTTGGCTGTACCGTCGTGCTCAAGCCTTCGGAGGAAAGCTCGCTGACCACCATGCGGCTTGGCGAACTGATCGCCGAGGCCGGCTTTCCGGCAGGCGCAGTCAACATCGTGACAGGCACCGGCGCCGAGGCCGGGGCCGCGCTGGTCGATCATCCGCTGGTGAAGAAAATCGCCTTCACCGGCTCCACCGCCACCGGCCAGCACATCCTTGCCGCGTCCGCCAGGACCATGAAGCGCGTCACGCTGGAACTGGGCGGCAAATCGCCGACGATCGTTCTGGCCGATGCCGACCTGGAACGCGCCATCCCCGGCGCGGCGGCCGCGATCTATTCCAATTCGGGCCAGATCTGCACGGCGGGATCGCGCCTGCTGATCGAAGCGCCGGTCTACGATGCCGTCATGGAAGGTGTCGCCCGGATTGCCGAGGAACTCAAACTGGGCTCTCCCTTCGCCAGCGATACGCAGGTCGGTCCGCTGATTTCCGCCCGCCAGCGCGAACGCGTCAGCGGACTGGTCGATGCCGGTGCCAGCGAAGGCGCACGCACCGTGGCCGGCGGCTGCACGACCGAGGGACCGGGCTGGTATTACCGTCCGACCCTTCTGGCGGACGTGACCCCCGACATGACCGTCGTGCGTGAAGAGATTTTCGGCCCCGTTGTCTGCGCCACGCGGATCGAGGATCGATCCCAGATCGTGGAACGCGCCAACGACACGCCCTATGGCCTTGCGGCGAGTATCTGGACGAGCAATCTCGATAACGCCCACGTCCTTGCAGAGCGCCTCGACGCGGGTACCGTGTGGCTCAACACCCACAATATCCTCGATCTTTCGATGCCGTTCGGTGGCAGCAAGCTGTCCGGCCTCGGCCGCGAATTCGGGACCGAGGCGGTGCACGCCTTCACCGAACCCAAGGCGGTGTGCATGCGGCTGGAAGGCGTCGACCAGTTCGGCTGAACGCCTTGGCGTTCAGAACCGGTCGGGGCGATAGGGCTGGGGATCGATCGAAGGTTTCTGACCAAGAAGCAGATCGGCGACCAGCTCGCCAGCCGCCGGACCCGTTCCAAAGCCATGGCCGGAAAAGCCCGTCGCAAGCATCAGGCCCGGTATGCGTTCGGCCGCGCCGATGACCGGCATGGAATCGGGCGTCACGTCGATCATCCCGCCCCACTGCTGCGCGACCTTGGCCTGGGCGAAAGCCGGCCATGCAGAAATCAGGTTGCGCATCGCTTCGTCGTTCAGACCCTGCACCACGGGCGGGTCCATCGTGCGGACCATTTCGAAGGGCGAGATTTCGTCTGCTTTCCAGCGGCGCGGCAGCTTCAGGTCGGCCAGGAACTCCTTGCCCAAAGACACGCGCAGGTTCTTCCACTGCGCGATCAGGGTCGGCAGGTATTCCAGTCCGATGAGCAGGTGATCGAGCATGAGCGGCGCATAAAGCGCACCGCGCTGCGTGATCGTGTAACCCCCGTCCAGCCGCTTGCGGAACGAGAAGTCAGACCCGCCAACGGCACTTTCGGTCGGCCCCTCCATCGCTTCGGTCCGCAGGACCGAGGCGACCAGCGGCAAGGTCAGGAGGCGGATGCCGTGATTGGCCAAAAAGCGGCGGGACCAGACGCCGCCTGCCAACACCACTTGTCGGCAGCGGACTTCGCCATGCTCCGTCACGACGCCGCTGACCGCGCCGCCGGTCGTCTCCAGCGTGCGAACCGCGCAGTTCTCGATTATCACCGCGCCCTTGGCCATCGCGGTCCGGGCAATCGCGCTGTTGGCAATCGTCGGCTCCGCCCGGCCGTCGGACGGGGTGACGATCCCGCCGACCCAGCTTTGCGCGCTGCCGGGGGCTATCGCGTCGATCTCGCGCGGGGACAGCATGCGGGAATCGACGCCGGACCCCTTCACATCGCCAAGCCAGCCCGAATAGTTCGCCAGCTCGTCCTCGCTACGCGCGACATAGGTGATTCCGGCCTGCCGGAAACCGCAGTCCGAACCGACGCGTTGCGGCATTTGCGCCCACAGTTCCTCGGCCCGCTGCGCCATCGGCAGGTCGACCGGGGGGCGCATCACTTTTCGCACCCAGCCCAGGTTGCGCGAAGATTGCTCCCCCGCGATCCGGCCCTTCTCGATGACGGTCACGGCAACGCCGCGCTCGGCAAGGGACAGCGCAGTCGACAGCCCGACGATTCCGCCGCCGATCACGACGACGTCGGTTTCGCGCGGCAATGTCGCGCTGGTCTCGACCGGCTCGATCTGCGGAGCCATGTTGATCGGAAGCCGGGTCACAGCGAGATCGTCATTTCCTCGACATCGGCCCCGGACACGCCGCGAATGGCGACCACGTCGATCTCTACCTTGTAGGTTTCCGATCCCAGCGAGGGGCAAGTCATGGTGAGGGCCGGATTGATGCCGCGCATGCGATTGCCGTACGTCGTCATGATCGTGTCGATATGTTCGGGAAACTGCACGTAGACGCGCGCCGAAACGACGTCTTCCAGCCTGGCATCGACCGAAGCCAGCGCCGCCGCAATATTGTCGAGCACCTGGTTGGTCTGCTCGCCAAGATCTTCGGGAATCTCCTTCGTGCGCGGATTCCGCCCGGCGGTGTTGGACACAAAGATCATGTTGTCCACCGCGACGAGCCGCGAATAGGACCCGTGTTCCTCGAACTTGTTGCCGGTCTTTACCTTGACGACTTTAGGCATGATGCCTCCGTTTTGATGAGATCGGGAATGCGCGGCGCTCACTTCAGCGCCGGCTCTTCCCAAAGGTTCAGTTTGACGCCGATCCCGCTTGCGACGGCGTTGCGGTAGATGATGGTGCCCCAGGCGACGTCCTCGACCGCCATGCCGCCGACGGACAGGACGATGATTTCATCGTCGTTCTGCCTGCCGGGCGCATCGCCCGCCACGATCGCGCCAAGGTCTTCCATGTCGTCGCGCGAAAGGCGGCCTTCCTCGATCAGGTCGAAATAGCGCACGCCGACCGCGGGCACGTGGTTGTGGCGCGGCGCGGGCAATTCCTCGAGGTAGGCCTCGTACATGCCGGTGAAGTCGAGGACCTTGCGGATGTCCTTGCCGATCATGCCGTCATCGATGTTGCACGGCGCGGGCATGGACAGGAACGTGCCGGGTTCGACCCATTCGCGTTTGACCGTTGGGTAGATCGACGGATCGCCCGTCGCCACCGACGCGCAGAAACTGGCGATGTCGCTTCCCCGGATGATTTCCTCTTCGGTGTCCACGACCTCGACGCGCAATTGCGGATAGGTTTCGCGCACCCACGCCCGGAACGCGTCGAGATTGGCCTTGCCCCTCCCCTTGATCTTCACCGTGTCGATAAGCGGACATTCATTCATGAAGGCGGCCAACGAGGTCCGCGCCATAACGCCGGGCCCGACAAGGCCGACCACGCGGGAATCCTTGCGCGCCAGGTGCCGCGCCCCCACGCCGGGCACCGCGCCGGTGCGATAGGCCGAAAGCAGGTTGGCCGACATCATCGCCAGCGGCGCGCCCGTGTCGACATCGTTCAGGATGAACGTCAGGATCGAACGGGGCAGCCCGATCTCGCGGTTGGCGACGTTGGAGCCGTACCATTTCATCCCCGCCGTCCGGAACGACCCGCCCAGATAGGCGGGCATGGCCATGAAACGGCGATCGACCGTCTGTTTCGGCATGTCGGGAAACGGGGAGTTTTCCGGAAATACGACGATGGCGCCATGCGAATTGTTGCTGCCGCCCGCCATGCGGTAATCACCCACGTGCAGCAGGGCGAACATCTCTTCCAGCGCGTCGATGCAGCGGGGCATGTCGGTCACGCCCGCGCGGATCATGTCGGGTTCCGAAAGGTAGAGAAAATCCACGCGCGGGAGGTCGGCCAGCAAGGCGCCTCCGGGCTTGTCATTTGCGGACGCTGGAGCCGTCCCGCCCAGGGCATCACTATCTGCCAATTTGTTCCACTCCCACTTGTGTCGGCACCCGGGGCAGAGGCAATTCCTCTCTGCAAGGTGCGGACAATCGGCTTTCGCCTCTGGGGACGGAACGGTAAATTGCAGCTAGGGATTGACTGTTTGCATGTTCGGCCAATACCTTCACAAGGGATGAGCGAAAATACCGACATTGAAGACACGGCACCGGGGCCGAAGGCCGGGTTTGGAACCATCCGCCTGATGTTCCTGACCCCACTGCTCGATGCCCTTTCGGACATGGGCAAACGGATCGATCCGCTGCTGCGCGAACACGGGATGTTCCGCTCTCAGCTGGAAACCCCGTACGAAGTCGTGCCCCTCCATCGCTATGTCTCCCTGCTGGAAGTGGCGGCGGAGAAATTCGACCGGCCATATCTTGGCCTGCAGATGGGCGCGTCGTTCGGCCTGGCCGATCTGGGACCGTTCTATGCGCTTTTGCGCGCGGCGGGGAACTTGCGCGGCGCGCTCGATTGCCTGGCCCTGTTTCAGTCGAGGCTGCAAAGCCGGACGCTGTTCGAAAGCCGCCGCGATACCGATACGACCGCCTATGTCTACCGTATCGAGGACGAGAGGGTGTGGCCGCGCACGCAGGATTCCGAATTCGCGCTTTCGGGCTACGTTCACATCGCCCGCGAACTCATCGGCCCGAAATGGGCACCGCGCATGGTCCATTTCGAACACCCGATCGAGGGGCGCAAGGAACGGCTGGAGGAATATTTCAGGGCACCGGTCCTGGGCAACCAGCTGATCAACGGCCTCATCATCGACAATGACGATCTCGATGCCGGGTTCGCGACCGCGGTCCCGTCTCAGGATCGCAAGCTGCGCAATATCCTCGAATGGCACCTGCTCGACCTGATGGGCCCCGAAGCGGCCCCCAGCGAGAGCTTCGTGTCGCTGACCCGCGACATCATCTCGCGTTGGTTGGGGCGCACCCATATCGACTGCGCTGCGGTGGCGGCCGAACTGAAATTGTCGGAAAGGTCGCTTCGCCGCCGCCTTACCGAAGAAGGCACCTCGTTCCGCGAACTGCTGCAGGACGCCCGCAAGGAACGCGCCCAGACGATCCTGTCGAAACCGGGCGTGTCGCTTGCCATTGCGGCAGAACAGCTTGGCTATTCCGATGCCGCCGCCTTCTCCCGCGCTTTCAAGGAATGGACCGGGTACTCTCCCGGACGGTTTCCGGGAAAGACCTGATCCGGCCTGCGGGCTGTTACCAGACCATTTCCAGCGTGAAGCCGATCCAGCGGCCCAGGAAGATAACCACCGTCCAGGTGATCAGCGACGTAAAGCCCGCAAAGCGCGCTGCGCGCGGCGGCGGAAGGGTTTCGTCCCATTCGCTGATGCGGCGATAGGCGGTGGAATGGAACCACGCCATGTTGAGGCCCGCCACGACGAGCGCGACCATCTTCAGCAGGAAATAGGTATTGGCCGCATAGGACAGCGCGTTCGACATGAACATGCCGAGCCCGGTCAGCACCGCCACCACGAACGCCACCCAGGTAAAGGGCAGCAGTTCCCGGATCAGCCTGCTTGCCTCGCGGCGGTGGGACGCCACGCCGACAAGCCGCAGATCGACGATCAGGATCGTTCCGAAAACGATGGCCAGCGCGAGCACGTGCAGCGATTCCAGGACCGGGAAGGCATTGACGCTTTCCCGCACGGACGCGGACATGGGCAAGTCGTAGATGGTTTGCAGGATGTTATCGATGCTCACGGGCTTTCCCCTCTGGTCTCAATGGTGACGGCGCTTGCCGTGCGCTGCTGTCATCAGACGTATGCAATGAAGCGTCCGCAGAAGATGATCGCGACCCAAACCAACAGCATCAGCCAGGAAAGGCCGCGCGACGCTTCGGGCCTGGCTACCGTGTCGGGTCCGTCCGCGTGGTCCACCACCAGTGTGCGGCGGGCACGCAGGGTCACCAGGCTGGCCCCGGCAACCAGCGCCATCTTGATCCAGAAAAGCGTGTTGTTGAGCGTCCTGCCCGGCTCTGCGATCACGAGCAGAAGTCCGGTGGCCAGAAGCACCACGAGCGCCCACTTCATCCACGGAAGGTAGCGGTTGAGCACATTGGGCAGGGCCCGGTCGGTCGCGAAGAGACCGGCCATGCGCAGCTCTGTCGCGAGAGCCGATCCGACGATCACGCAGATCGCGAGGATGTGGATCGTCTGCAAATTGGGAATCGCCCAAGTCGTCTCGCGCAGCACGGTAGAAAATGGCGTTTCGTACAACCAATCGCTGAAGGCGGTTAGCGACATTGAGTGTCTCCCCTCTCACTGGGCTTTCGTGGGGCCCATGCTGAGGGGGGCGGCGCGCTTAGCCAAGCGGCGGCACGTTACGATACCGGTACAGCCCTCGTTTTCCTGACTTGCGAACGCGTTCCCGCAGGCGGCCGACCCACGCTTTGCCGGGGCTTTCGCGCCAAGTGTAACGGCCCTGTAACCTCTCGGTCACCGCAATTTTCTTTCAGGCACCCGGATAGACCAGCACGATGGCGGCACATTGGACGTGCATCATCGAGAGGACCCGATCCGTGACCAGAATATCATTGCCCGGAATATCGTTGGGATCCGTCGGCCTGATGGCTGCCCTTTTCGTTGCCGGATGCTCGTCACACGACGATGGCAAGGCAGCCGGGAGCGAGGACAACATCGCTAAGATGCTGATGATCGAAGCGGTGCAGCCCAATGCCGACACATACTGGCAGGCCGTGCAATACATCAGCGACGAAAACGGATCGCGCGAGATCATGCCGCAAAGCGACGCCGAATGGGAAACCGTCGCCGCCGCCGCGCGAAAGCTGGGCCAGTTGGGCGAAGACATGCAAAAGCCCGAATATGCCGAAGGTCGCGGCGCCGACTGGACCGCCTATGCGCAAGGCCTGGTCGCGGTTTCGCAGCAGGCCGAAGAGGCAGCAGCGGCGCAGGATCCCGAAAAGGTGCTGGACGTCGGCGGCACGCTCTACAACGTGTGCAGCGCCTGTCACGAAACCTACATGACCAACCCCGCAGGCATGGCCCCAAGCTGGCGCGCGGTGCAGCCGGCCGAATGAAGCCGGCCCTTCTTCGCACCTGTATCATCCTGCTGGCGGCCGCCATGATGGCCGCCCCGCAATTCGCGCTCGCCCACGATGTGGCGCAAGGCGATCGCGCCTTCGTCGCCGCGACGCAAGGACCTGCGATAATCCCGTTCCTGTACCTTGGCGCCAAGCACATGGTGACCGGCTACGACCACATCCTGTTCCTGATCGGCGTCGTGATGTTCCTGCACCGGTTCCGGGACGTCGTCCTTTACGTCTCGATGTTCACCATCGGGCATTCGCTGACGCTCATGCTCGGCGTGCTGTTCCACACAGGCGCGAACAGCCACATCGTCGATGCGATCATCGGGCTATCCATCGTTTACAAGGGGGCGGAGAACCTTGGCCTGCTGAGCCGCGCGGGATGGAACCTCGACAAGCGCATTGCCGTGCTCGCGTTCGGCCTGTGCCATGGTCTCGGGCTGGCGACCAAACTGCTGGACCTCAAGATTTCGCCCGACGGGCTGGTGACCAACCTGATCAGCTTCAACGTCGGGGTCGAACTGGGACAGATCATCGTCCTGTTCTTCGTCGTGAACCTGCTCAACCTCTGGCGTCTGCGGCCCGGTTTTGCCGTTCAGGCGATCGCGGTGAACCGCGTCCTGATCGGCTGCGGCCTGATTATCTTTTTCCATCAAATCTGGGAGTATTCGACATGAGCAACCAAGCAAATCCGGGTGCGTCGGGGCGCAAGAAGGCCCTGCTGATCGGCGGCGGCGCGGTCGTGGTGGCGGCCATTGCCGTCATATTCGTGCTTCCGGCAGAAACCGGCATCGACCCCACGGGCCTTGGCGAACAAAGCGGGCTGACGCAGATGGCCAATCCTTCCGCGGCGGAAAATCTTGCACGCGGGGCAAAGCGGCAAGGCGTTCTGACCCCTCTTGAAACCATCGCCGATCCGGAGCCGGGCGTTTCCGATCACTGGACCTACGAAATCCAGCCCTATGGCGAGATCGAACTGAAATACAAACTCGAGAAAGACGCGCCCATCACTTTCGCGTGGAGCGCCGACGGACCGTTGAACATGGACATGCACGCGCACCCGTTCGACGGTGGGGAAGCGCTTACCGAAAGCTATGCCATTACCGAAACGGACCACCAGGCCGGGCGCTATGTCGCGGCGTTTTCGGGTATCCACGGCTGGCATTGGCAGAACCGCGGGCTTACGCCGGTCACCCTGACACTCGACGCATCGGGCAAGATCAGCGGGTCGCAAGTGCTCGACGGCCGCTCGGAACAGGACCGCGAGCTTACGCCCAAGCCCTGAGGCATCGCCCCACTACACCGGCCCCAAACGAAAAGGCCGCGGCGAACCAGCTTCGCCGCGGCCTTTCTTTTTCCGCCCGGTCAATTCAGTCCGGGACGAATGTTCAGAACTTCATTTCCGCATTGAAGCCGATGGTGCGCGGCCGGGCATAGTTGAACCAGTTGGCGTTGTATGTGGTCTGGTTCCAGAACCCACCGCCGATCACGCCATGCTTGTTCGTCACGTTCTGGACGAACCCGCTGAGCGTGAACTGGCCCATCGTGGCCGAGGCATAGAGATCGAACTGGGTGTAGGACGGATAGTTCTGACGCAGGTCGTAGACGCCCTCGAATGGTACGAATTCGCCCTTGCGGTCGCCGACATAAGTCGCCGATCCGCCGATGCGCGCCTCGATGGACGAACTCGGGAAGAATTCGTAATCGATCGACAGACGGGCCGAATGCTCGCTCGAGAACGGCAGCCTGTCGTCTTCGCGGGCGAAGAAGTTTGCATCCTCGACCGCTTCACGCAGCGTCGCATCGACATAGGCATACCAGCCCGAAATCGTCAGCCCGTCCATCGGCCTTGCGGTCAGCCCCAGCTCCACACCGCGGCTGCGCGCCTTGCCCGCGTTACCGTTGTAGACGAACACGTCCAGCACCTGGACGATCTGAATGTCCGTCCAGTCGATGTGGAACAGCGACACGTCATAGGACAGCGCGCCGTCGGCAAGATCGCCCTTGGCGCCCAGTTCGTAATTGACCGTCTTGTCCGGCTTGAACTCGCAAGGAACGTCAAACGGCAGGGCCAGCGGACCGCAGATCGCGTTCGGACCGCCGGGGCGGTAACCGGATGCCACGCGCGCATAGACCATGTGGTCGGGCGTCGGCTTGAAGCGGGGCGAGACCTGGTACGTGAACGCGCTTCCGCTGGCCTTGGGCTGGTTGGTCGAGGGGAACGCCGGTGCCGGGTACGGATCGTACTGGAACCAGTCGTTGTGGTCCATGCTCTGGTCGTTGTGGCTGTAACGGCCGCCGACCTGGATATCGAACCGTTCCGAAAGGATCAGGTCGACGTTGGCGAAGGCTGCGTATTCCTCAAACTTGATCTTGTCGCGCCAGACGATGATCGTGCCGAGCTGCGGGCCGTTCCCATCGTCGATGGGAACGCCCACCGTGTCCCCGGTCACCGGATCGATGGCGGAATTGTCCAGCGAGTAATCGCCGTTTTCCTTGGTGTAGAAGCCGCCCACGATCCAGTCGACGCTGTCACCGAAGCTTCCGGCAAGACGGGTTTCGTGCGTCCACTTGTCGACGTTGTATTCCTGGTAGAACAAGTCGCCAAGGCCGGGCTGATCCGGGAAAAGAGTGGGGAAGATCGGCGCGAATTCGACCAGCGGGGACGCGGTAAAGTCCAAGTTGTCGTAGCTCTGCGCGCGCGAATAGGACGTGATCGACGTCAGGTCGACACCGCCAAGATCGGCATTGAAGGTCGCCGTGTACATCTGCGTTTCCGAACGGCTGCGGCCGGTTCCGGGCATGTCCGTCTGCTGATAGAAGGACCCGGTCGTGCTATCGACGTTGGATGAGCCGTAGATGTTGCGCACTTGGTAAAGCGCATTGAGGTCGAGCGAAATTCCGTCCGTGGGTTCCCACAGCGCGGCAAGCCTTCCGCCTGAAACACGCGAGGAATTGACGTCGCTTTCGCCCGTGCGGACGTTGTCGATATACCCTGCTTCCTTGCGCGTGTAGCCGCTGGCACGGACGGCCAGCGTATCGCTGACCGGCACGTTGACCGCGCCGCGCAGGTTGTAGCCGACTTCGCTGCTCCGCTTGGTCCAGGACAAACCGCCCGCGACCGAACCGCCAAAGGCACCGAGGTCCGGCTTGACGAGAACGTACTTGACCAGGCCGCCCATGCTGGCCGCGCCGTAAAGCGTGCCTTGCGGGCCGCGCAGGACTTCGACCCGCGCCAGTTCCGACGGGTCGAGATCGGGAGCCGAGCCGAACAAGCCGCCCTGGCTCGTCGCGCCGCCGAACGGGGCGTCGTCGATGGTATAGCCGACGACCGGGTTGCCGCTGACGGGGCCGGTGGTGATGCCGCGGATGGCAAGCTGCGAACGGTTGTTCTGGAACTGCAGGTTCACGCCGGGGACGCTGGCGAAGAATTCCTCCACCTTGGTCTGGTTCTGCGCAATCAGGTCGCCGCCGCCGATGGCGGTGACCGGTACCGGAACGTCGCTCAGCAACTGTTCGCGCTTCTGGGCCGTAACGATGATCTCGTCCGGGTTTTCGTTGCGCAGTTCCTGATCCTGCGCCCAGGCAACGCCGGGGGCGCCGACAAGGCACAGCATTACGGAACCCGACAGGGCCTTTGCCGCGGCTATTCGTCCAAACTTGGTGCTCATAGTCATTTCTAACCTCCCTGAAATCTATCCGGCCTTCCCCTGGACGGATGTAGATGGCTTGTTTGCGAACCCTGTCTTGTCCCGTTGGCCCGGGGCCGGCCGCGGCGCGGGCCGCGTCTGTCGGCGCCGCCACCACAGCAGCACGCCGGTCACCGAAATCAGCACAACCGTCATCCCGAACAGCGAGACGGCGACCTGCCAGGCCCGCCCGCCGATGGCAGTCACGTGCAGTGCGATCAGCCAGCTGGTCACCGTATTGCCGGCGCGTTGTCCGCGCGGCAGCTGCAGGCCCAGGAACCGCCCGTCGCGCGCGTCGATCGCGATGGTCGCAGCGGTCGCGGGCGAATTGCTCTCGGTCGGGTTGCCTTGCGCATCGAGCAGGTCGCGCGACGTATGCATGGAGAAGAAATAGACGCCCAGGTCCCGGCGATATTCGATCGCCGCGGGCTTACCCAGTTCAAAGCCCTCGATCCGGGCCTGCTCCGCGAAATAGCGCTGACCCAGGTCGGCGGCCCAGTACCAGTCGACCGGGGGATCGAGCAGCAACTCGGCCAGCGGCGGGACCGGCGGCTCTTCCTGGAAATGGGCGTAATCGGTGAAATTGCCGATAAAGCGCGCGTATGGCCCGCCCTGGTTCAGGACATATCCGGTCAAGGCGAACATGAGCAGAAGCGGCCAGAGCCACAGACCGGTCGACCTGTGCAGATCGAGCAACCGCCGGTTCGCAGGCGCGCTGGGCGCGATCTTCCACGAGGTCGACCAGCGCTTGAGGAACGGGCGTGGCTTCTTGCCCGACTTGTTCGGCTTTGGCCTGGCGGGCAGCGTCAGGTAGAAGCCGAAGATGGATTCGGCGGCCCAGACAAGTGCCAGGATGCCGAATATCACGATCCCGATGCCGAGCGGAAAAACCAGCGCGTAGTGCAGGTAATAGAGGAACGAGGGAATACCCTCGGGCCGCAAGGTGGCCGCGCCGATGATCCGCTGGCCCAACCGTTCCCCGGTGTAGGGGTTGGCGAAAACCTCGTCATAATCGATGTCCGCCGGCTGCCCGGTTACAGGGTCCACCGCCGGCATGACACGGGAAAACAGCGATTCGTCAGGCTGTTGCGGGAACTGCAGCGAGAAGACGTGGGCGCGCGGGTCCTGCTGTTCCAGTTCCTCCCGAATGCGCAGTGCATCGCGGATGGTCCATCCGCCGTCCTGCGGTTCGACGACGCGCATACCGGTATTGAGAGAGCGTTCGAGATCATCGTAGAACGCGATGACGCTGCCGGTCCCGGCAATGATGACGAGCAACGGCGCCAGACACAGGCCCACATAGCGGTGGGCCTTTGCAATTACGGTCTTGAAGGTCGTCCTACCATTCAAAACTTGTCTCCAGCGGGTTGCCCTGAACAAGGCACCGGCAAAGGCCGTTGGTGTTCGGCCCGAAACGAAAAGGTCTGCAGGATACGCATGGCAAGGGGCGTCCACCCCCGAACCGATCCTGCTGACATCAATATGATGTGAGAATGACACAGCCTCCGTCCGGACGAATTGCCGTCGCGCGCCGATACGCTGCAATTCCGGCCACGGGGCTGGAACGTCATGCCGCTGTAACGGTCACGGCCCATCCGACCGGATCGGCCATGCCGCGGGCGAGCACGCCCGTGCAGGCATTGCATCGGCCGCACCCGATCCGGACCGCGGCGGTAGGCCGAAAGAACCGCCATTTGGCCGAAACTGGAATGGACGCGGCGGTGCCGTCGCATCAAGCTGTCACGGACCGCCGGCGGCCCGATCGTCAGCGCCTGTCCAGATTTCTACCGGGAAAAATCACCATGATCGCATCTATTCGCAATGCCCTTCTTTCTGCCAGCCGCCCCAAGAGCGGCAGCGATTCCGATGGCCAGCTGCCGTTGAGCCGCGGCGATTTTCTGCGGATGGCAGCGGCAGGTGCGGTAGCCGTGGGCGTGTCCGGCAAGGCATTGGCGGCAACCAAGACCGGCGCGATCCCGCCGGTGACCGATATCGACGTGTTGTACGATGCCTGGCAGGAACGTTGCAACAACGGAGACCTTGAAGGTCTGCTCGATCTCTACATGGAAGACGTCACCTACATCAATCCGAACGGCGTCCTGATGACCGGCCGGGACAAGGTGCGCGAGGATCTTGGCGGATTGCTGGCGATCAAGCCGACTATCGTGCTCGGCAACCGGAAGCACTATGTCTATCGCGACGTCGCCCTGACGACCAATCACTGGCGTCTGAACTTCACCAATCCCGATGGCGCGTTGCAGGAAATGACCGGCGGCGGTGTCGAAGTGATGGCGAAGGACCCGCGCGACGGCGGTTGGCGCTACATCATCGACGATGCGTCCCGCTCGGCATACTGACGCGATCGTTCAGCAGGACGAGAAAAAGGGCAGGAAGCGTACCGGCTTCCTGCCCTTTTCTGTGGATCGGCCGGGTTGGGCGATCAGCCCGCGACAACCGGATGGCGCAGCTTGCCGATACCGGCGACTTCGGCCTCGATGACATCGCCGGGCCAGACGAATTCCTGCGGATCACGCCCCGCGCCGACGCCCTCGGGCGTGCCGGTTGCGATGATGTCGCCCGGATCGAGCGTGATGCCCTGGCTGATGTCGGAGACGAGTTCGTCCACCTTGAACAGCATGTGGCTCGTGTTGTTACGCTGCTTTTCAACGCCGTTGACGGTCAGCCACAGGTCCAGCGTCTGCGGATCGGGGATTTCATCTGCGGTAACGATGCACGGGCCCATCGGGCAGTAGCTGTCCTGACCCTTGGAATAGATCCACTGCCCGGCGCGGCGGCAATCGCGCGCGCTCATGTCGATCAGCACGGTATAGCCGAAGACGTAGTTCAGCGCGTCTTCGCGCGAAACGCGCTGTGCCCGCGTGCCGATGATCGCGCCCAGTTCGACTTCCCAGTCGAGCTGCTGCGTAATGTCGGCGCGGTGGACGATCGGTTCGCCCGGCGCGATGACCGTCGTCGGCGGCTTCGAAAAGATGACCGGCTGTTTCGGCAGTTCGGGCGAAGTGTCGAGCGCCTTTGAACTTTCGGCGACGTGATCGATGTAGTTCAGCCCGATGCCGAACACGTTCTTGTCCGGACGCGGGATCGGCGCGAGCAGGACGACCGACGGCAAGGGCAGCGCGCCATCGACCGGCCAGCGGCCCTTGGCCTCTTCGATAAGGCATCCCAGTTCGCTAACGGCATTGGGGCCAAGGCGGATAAAGTCGAGCATACGCGAGGGCAGCGGAACGCCGGCGCGCGCGCCGAGGCGGGCGACATCGACGACCGTACCGTCAACCAGCACGCCAAGGCGCGCCTCTGTCTCGATGGTCGCACGGTAAGTCACTAAGCGCATGAAGATTCCTTTTCAGTCAGATTGTCGTTTGCGCCCCAGGGGCGAATGTCAGGGCAGGATCGGCTGGTAACCGCCGTTTTCGGCGAGCCCCTCGGCACGGTAGAGGCCAAGGGCCCGCATCGTCGGCAGGTCGTGGAACGAGAACAGGCAGGCGTCTTCGGTGTCGGAGCCGTTGACATGTTCGTGCCACATCCAGGACGGGACGACGAAGATGTCCTTTTCCTTCCAGTCGAAGCGCTTGCCGCCGATGATGGAATGGCCGTGGCCCTTGGCGCACTGATAAACGAAGCTGCCGACTTCTCGGTGGGCCTTGGTATGCTGGCCCGGTCGCAGCAATTGCATCGAAGCGCCCATGGTCGACATCGGCGGACCGCCGGTGAAGGGGTTCACGTAATCCATGTGGATCCCGTCGTAGGGCGAACCATCGGTGACCTTTTCATAGCGGCAGAGCGCTTCGTAAGTCGGTTCCCACTCGTACTTCAGCAGCGGTGAATAGCGTTTCGACCAGGTTTCGCCTGCAGGTTTCAGCGCAGCATGGCCCCAGGTCGACGTGGAATCGTCGATCGGGAAGCTGACCGCCTGTTGCAGGTCGGGGTGGACTTCGTAGAAATTGGCCTCAAGCGCATTCATCAGCGGAATGTCGAGCCCGTCCTGCCAGATGCAGACCGAGCCGTCTTCCGCGACACCGTGTTCGTGCCAGGTGCCATTGGGCGTCAGCACGAAATCGTTGCGGCCCAGCGTCATCTTGTGCCCATCGACATTCGTGAAAGCGCCACTGCCTTCCATGATGAAGCGCAGCGCAGAGGCCGAGTGGCGGTGGCTTGAGGCGACTTCGCCCGGCCCCATGACCTGCAGGCCGGTATAGAGCCAGCCGACCGCGGCGGTCACGTCGGCCCGCCCCGGATTGGCAAGGTAGACGACCCGGCGACCTGCCTTTTCGGGGCTGACGAGTTCGAGCGCGCGCAGGACATGATCGCGCAGCCGGTCATATTGCCACAGGACCGGGACCGAGTCGGATTCCGGTTCCCACGGTTCGATCTTGTTGGCCACGGTCCACAACGCACCGGCGTGTTGCGATTCGAGGTCGCGGTAGAATTCCACCAGCTCGGGCGTGTCGGCCACGTTGGCGCGGCCGAGCTGGTCTTCGCGATATTGATCGTATGCCTGCACCGCCATGATCGTACGTCCCTCAAGCCTGTCCAAAGGTGTTCCGTCAAATTTGTTTAAGCTTAAAATATCTTGCGTCGACCTGTCAACATGATGCAAGGGACAGCGGCGATGATGGTGGGGCGCGACGCCCCGAATAGAGGGAAAGCGAGAATGCAACTTCCGCAATTCAAGGCCGCCGCAGTGCAGACCAGCCCGGTCTTCCTCGATGCCCAGGCCACTTGCGCCAAGGCCGCCGGACTTGTCCGCGAAGCGGCCGGCAACGGCGCGGCATTGGTGGTGTTTCCCGAAGTCTTCGTCTCGGCCTATCCCTATTGGAGCTGGATCACCGATCCCGTGTCGGCCAGCCCCTGGTTCGAAAAGCTGGTGCGCGGCTCCATCCTTCTGCCGGGGCCGGAAATCGAAACAGTCTGCGAAGCGGCGCGCGAATGCGGTGTCCACGTCATCATCGGCGTGAACGAACGCAGCCCGGTTTCGGTCGGCACGCTCTACAACACGATGGTTTTCATCGGACCGGACGGTGCGATCATGGGCGGCCATCGCAAGCTGGTGCCGACCTGGGCGGAAAAGATGACCTGGGCACCCGGCGACGGATCGGGCCTCGTCGTCTACGACACGGCGATCGGCCCGCTGGGCGGCTTGGCCTGCGGCGAGAACACCAATACGCTGGCGCGTTTCTCGCTTCTGGCGCAGGGCGAACTGGTCCATGCGGCCAGCTACATCTCGCTACCGGTCGCCCCGGCCGATTACGACATGGCCGAAGCGATCAAGGTGCGCGCGATGGCGCATTCGTTCGAGGGCAAGGTCTTCACCGTCGTCTCCTGCTCGACCATTTCGGAAGAGATCATCACGGCGATGGAAGGGCTGGTCCCCGACGCACGGGAAAAGCTGCAACGCAAGAACAGCGCCTATTCCGGCGTGATCGGCCCGGACGGCCGCGAAGTGGGCGAGCCGCTGATCGACGACGACGGCATCGTCTATGCCGACATCGACCTGTCGCGCTGTATCCAGCCCAAGCAGATGCACGACATCATCGGCCATTATAACCGTTTCGACATCTTCGACCTGACGGTGGACCGCACCCCGCGTGCGCCCGTCACGCTGTTCGATGCGCCCCTCGATGCCGACCTCGAAAGCGGGTCCGGCGAGGACTGAGCCCCGTTTCCAATCGCAAGGATTTTCCCATGAGCCAGAACCGACCCTTCCGCGTGGGGCAGATCGTCCCTTCGTCCAACACCACGATGGAAACCGAAATCCCCGCGATGCTGCGCGCGCGCGAAGCCATCCTGCCCGAACGCTTCACTTTCCATTCCAGCCGCATGCGGATGAAGAAGGTGGTTAAGGAAGAACTGGAAGCGATGGACCGCGATTCCGACCGCTGCGCGATTGAGCTGTCGGACGCGCGCGTGGACGTGCTGGGCTATGCCTGCCTGGTCGCGATCATGAGCATGGGGCAGGGCTATCACCGGGTGTCCGAGAAGCGGCTGCACCAACGCACGGTCGAGAACGACGCCGCCGCCCCCGTGGTGACGAGCGCAGGGGCCCTTGTCGAAGGGCTGCATGCACTGGGCGCGAAGACGATTTCGGTCATCTGCCCCTACATGAAGCCGCTGACGCAGCTGGTGGTCGATTACATCGAGAGCGAGGGCATCACCGTGCGCGATTTCACCGCGCTGGAGATTCCCGACAATCTGGAGGTCGGTCGCCACGATCCGCAGCGCCTTCTCGAAATCTACAAGCAGGTCGACATCACCGGGATCGACGCCTTCGTGGCCTCGGCCTGTGTGCAGATGCCCTCACTGCCGATCATTCAGCCGCTACAGGACCGGATCGGCATTCCCGTCGTATCGGCCGCAGTGTGCACGACGCACCAGATGCTGGACAAGCTGGGCCTGGAACGCCGCGTTCCCGACGCCGGTGCCTTGCTCGGCGGCACGTACTGAAGCGGTTCGACTGGCGGCAGCTACCTTTCGCCGGGTAGCTGCCGTCCTGCCCCTGCCCCAGCCGATGCGTTTGCCGAGTTCATCGGTCGCGACCCGCCCCACCTTGTTGGCCATGTATTGACGGAGGACGACGATCGCGCCGTCCAACTGAAACTCTGAACTTGAGGGGCTCGATTTACGAAACGGGTGCCATTCAGCAGTGGGCGAGAGCCAGCAAGTTGGTGGCGAGGTCGGCTTCGAGCACCCTCACGGCAATCTTGCATGGTGTCTCAGTGCCTCGCTCACGCTGGAGCGATCCACCCGTTCCTCACTGCAAACCGCAATTGCCAAATCATCCTGAAACGGTCGTAGCAGCGTTGGATCAACCGCTACACCAGCCCCGGACTCGTCCGAATTGAAATACGAGAACCGCGATAGCGAGCGTGAAGCGGCGAAGATCGTCTTGAAGACTGTCAGTTTTGGAAGGGCGCCAAGCCTCTGATCGGCCGAGTGTAGGTCGGGATATGGCACCGAAGGCAATGGCGATCTGCACGAAATTTCATGCCTCTGGGCATGAAAACCGGAACTGAAACCGGAACAGCCGCGTGGACCATTTCTGACGGTTTTCCGATGCTTAGATCGGAACTACGGGCACCAGACCGTAGCAAGCACGCTCTCGGGGCGTCTGCTCGACGATTTCTTTAAATTTCCAGCTATTTGAGAAGCGATGGTGCCAGAAGAGGCATCACATTCTAGCTAGTTTTTTACGTCTTATCAGATGGTTAGAAATTCGGCCGTCTCCAAAAAGCCCTCAAAAGGCCCTCAAAACCCGTCTAATGCATTGGTTCGATGCCTTTTTCAGGACTCAGCATTAGCGCTAATCCCGCTTTGATATCGTCATTGCAAGTCAGCAAGAACGGTCAGCAAACCACCTTCGCACAGCCATCCGATCACGTGTTTATCCCGCAAATTCACGTTTTCGCAAATTGCGGGATAAATCATCTCGAAGCTTCTATTCGTCCACCGTAACCTCGTCGCGCACCTCCGGGCTGATAGGACGCTCAACCGCCTGTTTGGCTTCCTGCAATAGCTCTGGTGTGAGATCGGTCGTCCGCGCGGGGAGTGGCGTGCCGTCGCCCATCTCACCGTTCCTTTCGATGTCTTCGATCAGCAACTTCATCTCTGCAATTTCTTTGACCTGAGCCTCGATGATCGAGTCCGCTAGCTTGCGAACACGCGGATCGGTGATCTCGGCCCGCGCGCTCGTCATGATTGCGATCGAATGGTGAGGGATCATAGCGGACATGTACTCTTCGTCGTTGACGGTCGCCTGGCTGCGGACCAGCCACAGCGCCACCGCAAAGACCAGCGCGCCTACGGCCAGGATGATGAAGTTCTTGGTCTTGTCCTTGTACATGCCCCACATGAGGAGGAGCATGACGATCATCATCATGCCGCCCATGACGAACGTCATCCAAAAGCGCGTCTCGCTCCAGAACACGTGATCAAGCTCGTATGTGTTTAGATACATCAGGCCGAACATGATCGCGGTCGACGTCGCCACCATCGCCATGAAGCGCCAGTAGTTGCCTCCACCACCGTTCTGCTGGTGATCCGCACTGTGGTTCTCGGCCATTCAATCCTCCTGTTGGCTCATCGTCTTGTATACGTACTGGGCTGTGCAGCTGATCAGGATGAAGCCCGTCAGCGACGCGATGCCAGCAATCACCCTGAGGTGATCGGTTGGATAGATGTCGCCCAGGCCCACTGTCGTCACGGTGATCAGGGCGAAGTAATAATAATCCATGGGCGACATGGCCGGTTCCTTGGCGAACCCGCCAAGACCGACCGAGGCTGCCCATGCGAAACCAGCCGCGAAGACGACGGCTACCATCATGTGGCTGATGAGAACGAGCAATGAGCCGCCCGTTAGTCTCAGACCGGTCGGCGCAAGCCCCGGCGGTGAAAGCTTCTTCGCCAGGCGCAGCATGGCGAGATGCAATGTCAGCGAAGAAAGGAAGAGCGCTATTCCGATAGCCGTTGCCGCGATCATGCCCGACCTTCGCTCAAGGTTGGAAGTTTGAGCCCGCGAAGACGCAGGGCATTGGCGATGACCGACACCGACGAGAGGCTCATGGCCGCGGCGGCGATCATTGGATTGAGAAGAAGGCCAAACGCGGGAAACAGCACGCCAGCTGCCACCGGGATGCCGAGCGCATTGTATCCGAACGCGAATACGAGGTTTTGGCGAATATTGCCCATGGTGGCGCGCGACAGGACGATCGCCTGGAGTACACCGGTCAGGTCGCCGCGAACCAGCGTGACTCCAGCGCTTTCGATTGCCACGTCGGTGCCGGTTCCCATTGCAATGCCGACATCCGCAGCCGCCAGCGCTGGCGCGTCGTTAATGCCGTCCCCTGCCATCGCAACGCGCTTGCCGGCGGCCTTGAGAGCCTCGATCTTGCGATGCTTGTCCTCGGGCGACACATTGGCCTCGACCTCGCCGATACCGAGCTGGCGGGCCACGGCTTCGGCGGTGGCCCGGCTATCGCCGGTCAGCATGACCACTTCGATCCCGCGCTCGTGCAGCGCCCGAATGGCCGCAGCGCTGGTCGGCTTGATCGGATCGGCGACCGCGATCAGCCCTGCCGGTGCGCCATCGCTGGCCACGAACATCACGGTCTGGCCCTGGGAGCGTCCGGCTTCTGCGGACGCGAGCCATTCCGCATCATCGATACCGAGCCGCCGCATCAGTTTCTCGTTACCAATGGCGACCTTCCGCGGTCCCACGCGCGCCTCGACACCCTCGCCGGTAGTCGACGACAAATCAGACGCTGCCTCGAACGCCACGCCTCGCGCCTTGGCGCCTTCAACTATTGCATGGGCGAGCGGATGCTCGCTCCCCGATTCGACCGCGGCGACGGCGGAAAGGAACTCGGCCTCGTCCAGGCCCACTCGGGGAGTGACGGCGACGAGATCAGGCTTGCCCATGGTGAGAGTGCCCGTCTTGTCGACCACCAGCGTGTCGATCTTTTCGAGCGTCTCGAGCGCCTCGGCGTTGCGAATGAGGATGCCGTGCTGGGCGCCCTTGCCGGTCCCGGTCATGATCGACATCGGCGTTGCGAGGCCGAGCGCGCATGGACAGGCAATGATCAGAACGGCGATCGCGTTGACCAGTGCATAGGCAAGCGCGGGGAAAGGCCCCCAGATGGCCCAGACGATAAAGGTAACGACCGCGATCACGACCACCGAAGGCACGAACCAGGCCGCGACCTGATCGGCCAGCCGCTGGATCGGTGCCCGGCTGCGCTGAGCTTCGGCAACCATCTGCACGATCTTGGACAGCATCGTGTCCTTGCCGACCGCGCCCGCACGCATAACGAAGCCGCCGGTCTGGTTGACCGTTCCGCCGATCACCTGGTCGCCGGCCTTTTTGGAAACAGGCAGCGGCTCGCCGCTGATCATGGACTCGTCAATGGCACTCGCGCCCTCGGTCACTTCGCCATCGACCGGCACCTTGTCACCCGGGCGGACGCGGAGCAGATCACCGCTTGCCAATTGGTCGAGCGACACTTCGCGCTCGTCGCCGCTGCCGAAGACCTTGAGCGCGGTCGGCGGCGCAAGTTCGAGCAGTGCACGCAGCGCGCTCGAGGTTGAGCCCCGCGCCCTGAGTTCGAGCACCTGGCCAAGTAGGACGAGCGTGGTGATGACCGCCGCTGCTTCGTAATATACCCCAACCCGACCCGAGTGATCGCGGAAGGCGGGCGGGAATATATCGGGAAGGAGAGTCGCGACGAGGCTAAACAGGAATGCGATCGCAACGCCGAAGCCGATCAGCGTAAACATGTTGAGGTTGCGGGTCCTGAGCGACTGCCATGCGCGCTCGAAGAAAGGCCAGCCGCCCCAAAGTACGACCGGTGTAGCGAGGGCCAGCTGCGCCCATTGCGCACGTGCCGGTTCGATCAGCCGGTCGAAGCTGATCCCGGGCACCATGTCGCTCATCGCGTAGACGAACAACGGCAGGGTAAAGAGCGCGCTGACCCAGAAGCGGCGGGTCATGTCGACGAGTTCGGGATCGGGGCCATCCTCGAGGCTGACCGTCTCGGGCTCCAGAGCCATTCCGCAGATGGGGCAGCTTCCCGGTCCTACCTGCCGGATCTCGGGATGCATGGGACAGGTGTAGATCGTCCCTTCGGGAACGTCTTCGACCTGCTTGGGATGCGCGCCCGACAGATAGTGCTCCGGATCGCTGACGAACTTGTCCTTGCATCGTGCCGAACAGAAGTAATGGGTCGCGCCATCGTGCTCGGCGACATGAGCCGCGCTTTCGATCGTCACGCTCATGCCGCAGACGGGGTCGACGGCGGTAGCTTCACCTTGCGCGTGATTTGCGTGGTGGGTGTCGCAACAGCTCATGGATTGCCTCCTCTGCTTCGCAGGTGCGTATGACTGAAATCAGGGATAGGATGCGAAAACCTCGCGGCGGCCGTTGCCGAACGCTATGACCTGGTACGGTTGGACTTTGCCCCCCGCTTCCATGCCGGGCGATCCGAGCGGCATACCGGCGACCGCGAGCCCTTCGACCCAGTCGGGCCTTTCCGCGAGCAGGCGTTCGACTTCGGCGGCGGGTACGTGGCCCTCGATGACGTAGCGATCCGCGATCAGGGTGTGACACGAACGAAGGTCATCAGGGACGCCGTTCTGCGTCTTTACCGACGCCATGTCGGGGTGATCGACCGTGGCGACTTCGTGCCGGTCGCCCTGCCGCATGTGCGCGGCCCAGGCTTCGCAGCATCCGCAGCTGGGATCGCGATACATGGTGAAGCTGGCTGCCTGCGCCGCGCCCGTACAGGCTGCGAGCAACATCGTGCCAAGTATGGGGAGAAGCGGGCGACGGGTCGGATTTCTGCGTTGGCTCATCAGTTGTGTCCCATTGCTTTCATGTCTTCGTCGGACATGGTGGTCATGTCGTGGCCCGCATGCGGATCAGCGGCGGGCGTTGCGGCTGCCGTCGGCGTGGGGGTTGCGACGGGTGCCGGCGCGACCTTTCGAGCGGAAGGCACGGGCGCACTGGTGGTTGCAGGCTGCGGACTCGACGCGGCGACTGGCGCATCAGATCGCGGCTCGGAGACTGGCTCGGTGACCGCCTCGGAAGCAACCGGAGCGGGGGTAGCGACAGCCACCTCGGCTGCCGGAGTTTCCTCCTCCACCGGCGCGGCGGCATCACTGCATGCATACAGCGGGAGCAGGAGCGCTGGCGCAAGCAACGACTTTCCGGCGCAGGCGAAAGAATTGAAACGCATGGCAGGCTCCTTCAGAGTTTGAGGTGATTGAGACCATGAGCGAGTTCGCCGCCCATGTAGCCCTGAGCGATCAGTAGGGCCGCAAGCGGGAAAAGCGTCAGGCGAAGAGCAAGGCGCGATTGCGGATTTCGGTAAGCGATCCAGGCTGCCACCAGGCCAAGGGCGGCGATCAGCATCCCGTTCCAGCGGTGAAGTTGCATGACGGTATCGCCGCCGAACCACAGTCCGGTATGTATCCACCCGAACAGCGCTGCCACGACAGATCCCGCAGCGCCGCCGTAGATCATGATCTTCATGGCCGCTTCGCGTTCTGAAGTACGGCGGGACATTACGAACATCTCGATTAGCGCAGCCATCAGCAAGAGCGCTATCGGGAAGTGGACGGTTGCCGGATGCAGGCTCTTGAGAGCTCCGGTTATGCCTTCACTCTCAACCTGCTCGGCATCATGGCCTTGCGTGGTTTCGTTGGGAACTGCGGCGCTGCCCATCGTTTCCATTTCGTGACCGGGCTGAGCACGGACCTCAGCGGTTACAGCAGGACGCGTGCCCTCCTCCCCATGCTTCTCGTCGCCGTGCGCGAACGCAACCGTTGCCGAGAGAAGAAGAGCCAGGCTGGCCAAAAGGCGCAGAACGGAGTTCACCGCTTGGCCTTCTCGAAAAGGTCGACCAGTTCGCCGAATTTCTGCTTCTGTTCGTCGGCGTCACCGCTGGCGATCGCTTCAGCCACGCAGCAAGCCGCATGGCGCTTCAAAATTTCGCTCTCGGCACGGCCGAGAGCAGCTTTGATCGCCTGGACCTGGTTCAGGACGTCGATGCAGTAACGATCATCCTCGATCATCTGCGCCACGCCGCGCACCTGTCCCTCGATCCTGCGAAGACGATTTACGATGCGGGAACCATCGGTTGCTGCCACGTTTAGCACTCCATCGGCGACGATACCCTCCCGGGTATCTTGCAATACTCCTGGGGGGTATATATGTCAGCGGCCGAAGGAGTTGCAAGACCCATGAGTGAATTGCTGGTTTCGCGTCGACGACTTTTGGGAGCGGGAGCGGTCGGTGCAGGCGCCTTGGCCCTGCCGGCCTGGGCCCGCGGCGCCGACCTTCACGGCGGCGGCCCCATCCGCGCTGGCTTCGATGAAGTCTCGGGTCGGGACATCGCGCTGACCATCGGCGAAGGCCCGCGCGTCGTGCAGGGCCGCCGCGGACACGCAGTCGCCGTGAACGGTAGCGTGCCCGGTCCGCTGGTGCGCCTGCGCGAAGGTCAGCCGGTTCGCCTCGCGGTCACGAACACTCTTGATGAGGACAGCTCGATCCATTGGCATGGCCTGCTGCTGCCGTTCCAGTTCGATGGCGTCCCTGGCGTCAGCTTCCCCGGGATTAAGCCGGGTGAGACCTTCGTCTACGACATCCCTGCGCTTCGCCAGCACGGCACCTACTGGTGGCACAGCCATTCGGGACTGCAGGAACAGGCGGGGCATTACGGGCCGATCGTGGTCGAACCCTCCGGCCCGGACGCGGTGCAGGCGGACCGCGATTACGTGCTGCTGCTGAGCGACTTCACCCCGCTCCACCCGCACACCATCATGGACAAGCTGAAGAAGGGCGAAGGCTACTTCAATTACCAGCAGAACACTTGGACCGACGACTATCCGCTCTCTGGCGAAGACCGGCGGATGTGGGCGCGCATGCGCATGATGGCGACCGACATCCTGGACGTGACGGGCTCGACTTACACCTATCTCGCCAACGGACGCGGCCCGGAAGAGGGTCTCGAGTTCCTGTTTAATCCCGGCGAGCGGGTGCGGCTGCGCGTCATCAACGGCAGCGCGATGACCTTCTTCAACGTCCGCATTCCCGGGGTGAAGTTCTGGGTGGTTGGCGCCGATGGGCAAAACGTGCGCCCGGTCGAGGTCGAGGAGTTCCAGATCGGCACGGCGGAGACCTACGACATCGTTGTCGAGCCGACCGGTGAGGCGCGGACAATCGTGGCCGAGAGCATGGACCGGTCGGGCATGGCGGTGGCGACCCTCGCCTCGCGTCCCGGCGCGCGGGCTCCTATCCCGCCCTTGCGCGATCCGCCGCTTCTGACGATGGCGGACATGGGTATGAGCCACGGGTCGGGTGGAATGGACCATGGCACCGGCGACATGGCCGACATGGATTATACGGCCATGGGCCATGACATGTCATCGCAGGGTGCGACCCCCGATCCGATGTCCGGAATGGATATGAGCGGCATGAACATGCGCGACACGTCCCTGCTGCCGCCCAGTGTGAAGGTCGGCCCCGGTATCGACATGGTGTCGATGAATCCGGTCGATCGCATGGGCGATCCTGGCCTTGGGCTGGACGACGTGCCGCACAAAGTCCTGAACTACAAAGATCTTGTCGCGCTCGAACCGAACGACGATCTGCGCCGCCCGTCACGACAAATGGAGATTCATCTGACCGGCAATATGGAGCGCTACATGTGGTCGTTCGACGGCAAGAAGTTCACCGCCGTGAGCGACGATCCGATCCGCTTCGCCTATAACGAACGCGTGCGGGTCAAACTCGTCAACGACACGATGATGGCGCACCCGATCCACCTGCACGGCCATTTCTTCGAACTGGTCAACGGCGCGCCTGCCGATCGCCAGCCGCAGAAGCACACGGTGATCGTCCAGCCCGGCGGCAGCGCGACCTTCGACCTCACCGCCGACGAACAGGGCGACTGGGCCTTCCACTGCCATCTGCTCTACCACATGCATTCGGGCATGTTTCAGATCGTGACCGTCGCCAAGCCGCCTTCGGCACCCGATGTGAAGCGGGTGGGAGAAGACTGATGCGCCTGGTCGTCGCCATGCTCCTCGCGAGCGCCGCAACTCCCGCTATCGCACAGGACCATTCAGGTCACGCGCTGCCTAGCGCGCAATCGCCAGCCCAGACCGAATGCGAACAGGAAGCCGCACGCCATCGCGCCATGGGCCATCCGGTGCCCGAGGGGGCTTGTGAGCCTGCCACGCCACCGGGGGAACCAGTCTCCGCCGATCGGCACGAGGGCCATTCTGGCATGGATCATTCGCAGATGGACCACGCTCAAATGGAAGGAATGGACCATTCCGCCATGGACCATTCGGCGATGGATCATAGCGAGATGCCGGCGATGGAACATTCCAATATGGAAAGCATGGACCACGCGGCGATGGGCCATGAAGGGATGCAATCGTCCGGCCAAGCGCCGATGGACCATCAGACGATGGACCATGGAGACATGGACCACGGAGCCATGGACCATGGCACGATGGACATGACACCCATCCCACAAGGACCGCCTCCGGCAGCGGCGGGATCGGGACCGCCCCGCGCCGCCGACGCGATCTGGGGCGCCGAAGCGATGCGCGCCTCGCGCGATGCTCTGCGCGCCGAGAACGGCGGGATGAACGTGTTCTGGTTCCAGGGCGATCGGGCTGAGTATCGCGCACGGGAAGGTGGCGATGGTTACTTGTGGGACGTGCAAGGCTATTACGGCGGCGACCTCGACAAATTCTGGTTCAAGAGCGAGGGCGAAGGTACCTTCGGAGAGAAGCCCGAGTCCGCCGAAATCCAAGGCCTTTGGAGCCACGCGATCGGTCCTTGGTGGGACCTGCAGGCTGGTGTTCGACAGGACCTGACCGGTCCCGAACGCACCCATGCCGTCATCGGCGTGCAGGGACTTGCACCTTATATGTTCGAGATCGACGCGGCCGCGTTCCTGTCCACCAAAGGCGATCTGACGGCACGTGTGGAAGCCGAACTAGATCAGCGCATTACCCAGCGCCTGATCCTCCAACCGCGCGCCGAAGTGAACCTGTCAGCGCAGGACATTCCCGAACTGGGTGTCGGAGCAGGTCTCGAATCGGTCGAACTCGGACTGCGGCTGCGCTACGAATTCGCGCGTGAATTCGCGCCCTATGTCGGCGTTGAACAGGAATGGAAGGTGGGCCAAAGCGCCGACTATGCCCGCATTGCGGGCGAGGATCCGAGCGTGACCAACTACGTTGTGGGCGTCCGATTCTGGTTTTGAACACCGCCGCTTAGTGTGGGCGAATGGCGGGCCTTCATTTTTGATGTGTTCAATTTAGGACAGCTAATGAACATCCTATTTGGATGATCACGTAGCTTTTTTGGGACTCAACATTGGTTCTGCGGCTACTGAAGTCAGGGCGGGATCAATGTACGCCTTGCACCTCATTTCGGTCTTCTAGACTGCATCCAATGACGTCCAAAGCCGACCCTCCGCCAGTCATTGTCAACGCATGGGGCGCGCGAGGCTTTCGAGAATGCGACACTCGCCTACCCTGTCCGAACGGCAGGAATGAAGAAGCTGCCCAAGCTCGCCATGGAGTGACTGCAAATCTAAGATCTTGCGTTCGACATCCTCGAGATGATCCCGCACGATTTGATCAACATCTTCGCAGGGCTTGTCGTCGTGATCGGAAAGCATGAGCAATTCTTTCACTTGCACCATGTTGAATCCCAAGCCTCTAGCCCTACGCACGAAAGTCAGGGTAGCCAAATGGCTGTCGGAATAATCACGGTAGTTACTATCAGTCCTGTCGGCGACGGGCAGAACACCTTCACGCTCATAATAGCGGATGGTTTCCGCCTTGGTGCCGGTGGCTTTGGCGAGTTCTCCGATACGCATCGCTTGACCTTGTAGTTGCTACAAGGTGCATATGTGCTTGCGACTCGAATGTTGCAAGGAGAGCCGCATGGCCAAGTCCTGCTGCCAGACACCGGAACCCGATACCGCTGCGCACAATGAGCCGCGCTGGCGCCGCGCCCTTTGGATCGCGCTCATCGCGAACGCAGCCATGTTCATAGTCGAAATGGTAACGGGTATCGCTGCCGATTCCCGCTCCCTTCAGGCCGACGCGCTCGATTTCTTCGGCGATGCAGCGAACTATGCGATCAGCCTGGGCGTTGCCGGGATGGCGCTCGCATGGCGGGCGAAAGCTGCTCTGATAAAGGGAGCAACCATGCTCGCCTTCGGTATCTGGGTGATCGGCTACGCCATCTATGGCCTCATAGCAGGTGCCGATCCGGAGCCTTCGACGATGGGAATAGTCGGCACGCTGGCGTTGGCGACCAACGTAATCGTCGCACTTATGCTTTTCCGCTTCCGCGAGGGCGATGCGAACATGCGGTCGGTCTGGATTTGCTCGCGCAACGACGCCATCGGGAACATCGCGGTTCTCGGGGCCGCTCTCGGCGTTTTCGGAACGGGTCAGGCATGGCCCGACCTGCTGGTCGCCTCGATCATGGCCGGACTGGCGTTCTGGGGAAGCATCGAGGTATTCGGGCAGGCGCGGCGGGAGCTGGCCCATGAATAGCAATACCATCAGTAGCAGGAATGCATTCCTCGCAGAAGAATACCGACGCGCAGCGAAGGCCGCGAAGGAGCAGAATTTCGAGGAAGCCTGGCACCATCTCGAGCGCGCCCACGTGGTCGCTCAAGACCGTTTCGGACCGCACTGCGTCGCGCATTTGCGCATGCTGCGGCTTGCCTGGAGAGTAGGAGACTGGCGGGAGGTCCGCGGTCAGATGTTCAGGCTTGCGCTCGCTCCCCTGGGTAACGCTACAGGAAAGCTGCCGGTCGGAAACACCGGCCGTTCCAATGTCAGTGCTTTCACCCGGATGGAAATAGAGCCGGAGATCAGACGCGTGCTCGGTCTATCGCCAACTCGAAATGATTGCTCATCAAAGAAAAGCGTTTGGTAGAGTGGGCGATATTGTCATGACATCACATTTCGTCATTCAAGATTGTTCTTCCTTGGTGAAGCTCGCGCTGCTACCGGACACCCGATGACCCGGTTCTTCGCCCGTTCTCCGTTGCTACGGCTTATCACGCTGTGCACCGCGCTCGGTGTCCTATGGGCACCGGTGGCGGAAGCGGCCGAATGCGCGGGAGAGCCCTCGGTAGCATCCCAACTCGAGCAGCACGACGAGCCCGGCGATGATGACCGTGGCCCGGAGAAGCACGGCGCATGTGCGCATGGCCATTGCCATCATGCTTCGCAGGCCGTCGGACGGTCGTCTGACGCCGTCACCTTGGGCTCGGTGATGAGCGGCCTACGCGCTGGCGACCAGCCCTCGTTCGCGTCCAATCTGACCGAACTGGCAACGCCCCCTCCTCGCGGCTGACGTTCGCCGCGCGTCGGACCTGTTTTCCGACGCTAACTGAACGTCACCAAAGGAATACCCATCAATGTTCGCCATATCGTGGCGAGCAGCCCCCGTCTGGGGGCTGATACTCGCCCTGTCCACGGGACCTGCCAGCGCGCAGGACCCGCGTGTCGTCACGCTCGACGACGCCCTCGATCTCAGTGGGGTCGCCCTTGAGACCGATGCCCCCGCCACCAACCCTCGCCTCGTGGGTCCCCGCGCGGAATCCGAGGCGGCAGCGGCGCTTGTCGATCAGGCTCGCCTCCGGCCTAATCCCGAAGTGTCCTTCGAGGTCGAGAACCTCGCTGGCAGCGGGGCTTTTTCCGGCCTTCAGGCGACCGAGTATACACTCTCTGTAGGACAGCGTCTCGAACTAGGCGGCAAACGCTCCGCCCGTGTCAGTGCGGCTGAAGCCCAGGCGGGACTCGCATCCCTCAGGGCCGATCTGACCACGGTCGAACTCGGCCAACTGGTGCGCGAGCGATACCTCACGGCTGTTGCCGCAGCTGCCAGGGTCGAACTTGCGCAGGATGTGGTCGCGCGCAATGAAGAACTGGCGCGTATAGCTGGCGTCCTTGTGGAAGTCGGCCGCGAGCCGCCTCTGCGCGCGCTGAGAGCGGATGCAGCCCTCGCCGAAGCGCGCGCACATCTGGTCGAGGCCGAGGCGGAGAGCCTGTCGGCTCGAACTGCGCTCGCCGCTCTATGGGCGGGCGGTGAAGCGCCCTTCGTTCCAGCTGAATTTCCGAATGTTCTCCCGCCCGCCTCACTTATGGCCGATGCGACGGAAAGTCTGACCTACAGGGTCGCGCGTGCCGAAAGCACGGCTGCTGCGGCGGAAATTGAGCGGCAGCGAACTCTGCGTATTCCGGATCCGACAGTCTCCGCGGGCGTGCGGCGCTTCGGGGAAAGCGGCGATAACGCCTTCCTCGTCGGTGTTTCGATCCCGCTTCCCTTTCGGGATCGCAACCAGGGCAACGTTGCGGCTGCCGAGGCTCGGTTGCGGGCAGCGAACGCTCGCGAAGCCGTAGCCCTCGCGGACTACGAGCAGGCGGTCGCCAGCGCCCGCGCAAGGTATCTTGGTGCCGAAGCGCGCGTCGAGACCCTGTCGCGGACATCGCTCCCGCAGGCGGAGGAGGCGCTACGCCTCGTGAGCATCGGATATCGCAACGGACGTTTCCCCCTGATCGAAGTTCTCGCTGCCGCCGAGGCGCGCGACACGATCCGCGAGGCGCTCATCGCCGCCCGCGAACAGAGGGGCCTGGCCGCAGCCGAACTGATCGGGCTGGCCGCACAATGAAAGATACATCCATGATACGCAGAAATCTGGCGATCCTCGTCGGTATCGTAATCGCGATCGGCGCGCTGACGCTGATCTTCTGGCCGACCGCCAAAGACGACGACCATACGGAGGAGGAAGCGGAGGCGGAGACACCCGAGGGGGTGGTCACACTGAGCGAGGAGCAGATCAGCGAGGCCGCGATACAGCTGACCGCCGTGCGGTCTGGCGCCGCTGTCGAGCTCGTCTTCCCGGCGACCGTCGCTGCAAGCCCCACCGCTTCCGCGCGGATCGACGCCCGTGCTTCTGGCGTCGTTCGCTCGGTGGGCAAGACGCTCGGCGACTATGTGTCGCGCGGGGAAACCGTCGCCCGCATCGAAAGCGCGGACGCTGCGGCTCTCGCCTCGCAGCTCAGTGCCGCGCGTGCGCGGGTGGGCGAGCTGTCGGCCGCCTACGAACGCGAACGGCGGTTGTTCGAAGCAAACGTCACCGCCCGCCAGGACCTGGAAGCCGCGCAGGCCAATCTCAGCGTAGCGCGTTCGGAACTGCAACGGGCGCAGGCGGCAGTAGCAGCAGCCGGTGTCAGCGGTGATGGGCGATCGCTGGCAGTCACCTCTCCTCTGGCCGGCAGAATCACCGCGGCACCCATTGTGCTCGGAGCCTTCGTGAACGCCGGCGAGGAGCTTTACAGCGTGGTCGATCCGAACGGGCTTCAGATCGAGGTGGCGCTCCCTTCCGCTGAAGCCTCCCGCATCCAGCCTGGTGACGAGGCCGTGCTGGTCGTCGGCGATGGCCGCGAAATTGGCGCCCGGGTGCGTTCGGTCACGCCTTCTCTCGATCCGGAAAGCCGCAGTGCCACTGCGGTCCTGTCGTTGTCGCGCGGTATTCCTGGCCTTCAGCCGGGCGCGTTTCTCCAGGCGCGGATCAGACCTTCGGGTGAGATCGACCGCGACCGCATCGCGGTGCCGGAGGACGCTATCCAGGTGGTGGAGGGGCGCGATGTCGTTTTTGTCCGGACGAAGACCGGGTTCCAGGCCCGCGAGGTCCAAGTCGGAACTCGGTCTGCGGGCATGGTGACAATTCTCTCCGGCCTCCAGGAGGGATGGCGGATCGCTGTCGCCAACGCCTTCCTGCTCAAGGCCGAACTCGGGAAGGAGGGCGCCGAACATGGTCACTGAGACACGGCCCACGCCCGAGGTGGGAAACCACACCGGTTCGGCCAGCCATCGCCACGGTTTGATCGGGGCCATCCTCGACATCGCCGTGCGGTTCCGCTGGGCGGTCATCGTCCTCACCGTCTTCGCCGCGATCTACGGCGCCATGAACCTTTTGCGCCTGCCGATCGATGCGGTGCCGGACATCACCAACACGCAGGTGCAGATCAACACCAGCGCGCCCGCGCTCTCCCCGTCGCAGGTGGAGACTCAGGTGACATTTCCCATCGAGACCGGGCTTGCCGGGATCGAGGGGCTCGAGATGACCCGCTCGATCTCGCGCAACGGCTTCAGCCAGGTCACGGCGATTTTCGAAGAAGGCACCGATATCTACTTCGCACGCAGCCAGGTGAACGAACGGCTCGCCCCGATCGGCGCCTCCCTGCCGGAAGGCGCCGAGCCTACGATGGGGCCGATCTCGACGGGCCTGGGCGAAGTGCTCATGTATACGATCGAATACGAGTATCCGGGAGGTCGCGATGCGCCCAAGGGTGGTCGAACCGGCTGGCAGGCGGACGGGAGCTTCATCACCGAACGCGGCGAGCGCCTCGACACCGAAGTCGCCAAGGCAGCCTATCTTCGCACGGTGCAGGACTGGGTGGTGGCTCCGCTCATGCGCTCCATCGACGGGGTGGCGGGCGTGGACTCGATCGGTGGCTACGAGAAGCAGTTCCTCGTCCAGCCCGATCCTGCTCGTCTGACCGGCTACGGTCTGTCGTTCGACTCCCTGATCGATGCTCTGGAAGCGGCGAACCTCGCCGAAGGCGCAAACTTCGTCGATCGTGCAGGAGAGGCTCTGCTCGTCCGCGTCGATGCGCGGCTTGGGGGCACACAGGACATCGAACAGGCAGTGGTCGCGACCCGCGAGGGCGTTCCTATCCGGATCGGAGATGTCGCCTCGGTTCGCATCGGCGGCGACCTCAGAACCGGTGCTGCCTCGCTCAATGGCGAGGAGGCGGTCGTGGGCACGGTCCTTATGCGCAGCGGCGAGAACAGCCGCACCGTGGCTGCCGCCTCGGCCGAGCGACTGGAAGAAGTTCGCGCCTCGCTTCCTGCCGGAGTGGTCGCCGAGATCGTCTACAACCGCTCGTCGCTCGTCGATGCGACCATCGCGACGGTCGAGAAAAACCTCGTCGAGGGCGCGCTGCTGGTTATCGCAGTCCTGTTCCTGATGCTCGGCAATATCCGGGCAGCGATCATCGCCGCCCTGGTCATTCCGGTATCCATGCTGATGGCCGCCGTGGGAATGAACAGGCTTGGAGTCTCGGGCAATCTGATGAGCCTGGGGGCGCTGGACTTCGGGCTAATCGTCGATGGCGCAGTCATCATCGTCGAGAACAGCGTCGCGCGGCTCGCTGCGAGGCAGCACCACGAAGGCAGACTGCTCAGCCTCGGCGAGCGGCTGACCGAGACGCGGCTGGCGGCACAGGAGATGATCAGGCCGACCGTCTACGGCCAGGCGATCATCCTCTTGGTCTATGCGCCGCTTCTCACCTTCACGGGGGTCGAGGGCAAGACGTTCTCGCCCATGGCCATCACGGTCATGCTGGCGCTCGCCTCCGCCTTCGTGCTGTCGCTGACCTTTGTCCCGGCGATGATCGCGGTGCTCCTCAATCGCAAGCTGACCGAGAAGGAGGTCAAGCCGGTCCGGATCGCGAAGGAACGCTATGGCCCGGCCCTGCGACGTGCCATCGCACGCCCATGGCCGGTGATCGGGGCGGGTGCCGGGATGTTTGCCTTAGCAGCCTTCATGTTTACCTTTCTCGGCAGCGAGTTCACGCCGCAGCTCGACGAGCGGGACATCGCGGTTCAGTCGCTGCGGATACCGTCGACCTCGCTCGAACGCTCGCTCGCCATGCAGAGACAGGTGGAGGACAAGCTCGAGGCTTTCCCACAAGTAGAACTGGTTTTCTCGCGCACCGGCACGGCCGAGGTCGCGAGCGATCCGATGCCGCCGAACGCGTCCGATGCCTACGTCATCCTGAAGCCGCGCGAAGAGTGGCCCGATCCCGACCTGTCGAAGGACGAACTCGTCGCCGAGATGGAGGAATCGCTCAGCGGTCTGGTCGGCAACCTCTACGAGTTCAGCCAACCCATCGAACTGCGCTTCAACGAGCTGATCGCGGGTGTTCGCGGCGACGTAGCGGTCAAGCTCTACGGAGACGACCTCACGGCGCTGACCCGGTCAGCCGGAGAAGTGGCCGGGGTGCTTCGCGGCGTCGAGGGTGCTGCCGACGTCAAGGTCCAGCAGGTCACCGGCTTCCCCACGCTCGACATCGCCTTCGATCGACCGACGATTGCCCGCTATGGTCTGACCGTGGAGGAGGTCGCGCAGTCCGTGGCCATCGCGCTGGGCGGCCGCCCCGCCGGGCTGGTGTTCGAGGGTGACCGCCGGTTCGATGTCGTCGTGCGGCTTGCCGATGCGACCCGGGACGATTTCGATCAGCTCGGCGCTCTGCCCATAGTCCTCGAAAGCGGGGTCACGGTCCCGCTTCGCACGCTGGCGGATTTCCAAGTGGTAGATGGTCTCGCCGAGGTTCGCCGGGAGCAGGGTCGCCGATTGGTGATCGTGTCGGCGAACGTGCGCGAACGCGATCTCGGCTCGTTTGTCGAGGAGGCCCGGGCAGGCGTCTCCGAAAGCGTCGAACTGCCGGCCGCATCCTTCATCGAATGGGGCGGGCAATACCAGAACCTCCAGGCCGCGCAGGCAAGGCTCGCCCTCGTCGTTCCGGTCTGCTTCGCGCTGGTATTGCTGCTCCTGTTCATGGCGCTCGGCGGATGGGTGCCAGCGCTGGCGGTGTTCAGCGCGATCCCGATGGCACTGGCAGGCGGGGTTTTCGCGCTTGCCTTACGGGGGATGCCGTTCTCGGTGTCCGCCGCCGTGGGCTTCATCGCCCTATCGGGTGTCGCGGTATTGAACGGGCTCGTGATGATGACCGCGATACGCCAGCGGCTCGACAAGGGACTGCCTCTCGATGAGGCGATCACCGATGGCGCATTGGCGAGGTTGCGACCGGTGCTGATGACAGCCTTGGTGGCCTCGCTCGGCTTCGTGCCGATGGCCCTTGCGACCGGCACGGGCGCGGAAGTCCAGCGTCCGCTCGCCACTGTCGTGATCGGCGGATTGATCACCGCAACCGCGCTGACACTCTTCGTCCTTCCCGCCATTGCCCGGCTGGTGCTGCGCGCGAACGGCCAAGATGTCGGATGGCGTGAGAATTGGCGAGCGATGCTCCGGCTCAACCTGACTCGCGCCGAACGCCGCGAATATCCCTCTGGGGAGATCTGAATATATGGCTGACAATCACGATCACGCGCATGGGGTTGCCAAGCTTTTCGGCCTCCCCGTAGAACTGGCCTTCGCCATCCTTTCCGGCATCACGCTGGCGGTGGGGTTTGCGGTAGAGAAGCTGGTGCCCACCGCGCCGCACTGGGTGCCTCTGGCAGGGTATGTCGCCGCCTACTTTTTCGGCGGACTATTCACGCTTCGCGAAGCAGTCGAGAATGCGCTGGCACGCCAGTTCAAGATTGATTCGCTCATGCTCGTCGCGGCGGCGGGGGCGGCGATCCTGGGCGAGTTCGCGGAAGGCGCACTGCTGCTGTTCCTGTTCAGCCTGGGTCATGCGCTGGAAAGTTTCGCCATGGGCCGCGCGAAGCGCGCGATCGACGCGCTGGCCGAACTTGCACCCGAACGCGCGACCGTGCTGCGCGACGGATCGCCGGTCGATGTCGCAGTCGAGGAACTTGTCGTCGGCGACGTCGTGCTGGTCCGTCCCAACGAGCGCCTGCCTGCCGATGGTTTCATCATCAAGGGTCAGTCTGCCATCAATCAGGCACCCGTGACCGGCGAGAGCATTCCGGTCGACAAACGTCCGGTTGAGGATCGTGCCGCAGCGCGCACGGCTGCCGGCGCCGTCGATGCCGTCTCGCGCGCCTTTGCCGGGACCATCAATGGCAGCGGCGCGCTGGAAATCGAGGTAACGCGTAAATCGAACGAAAGCACGCTCAGCAAGGTTGCCGCGCTGGTGGCTGCAGCGGAAACCGAACGCTCGCCCACCCAGCGGATGACCGACAAGTTCGAACGCATATTTGTCCCTCTCGTGCTACTGCTGGCCGCGCTGTTGCTCTGTGCGCCGCTGGTGATTGACGAGCCTTTCAGCGAGAGTTTCTATCGTGCCATGGCCGTGCTGGTCGCGGCCAGTCCCTGTGCCCTGGCAATCGCCACGCCCAGTGCCGTGCTGTCCGGCGTTGCCCGCGCGGCACGTGGCGGCGTGCTGGTGAAAGGCGGTGCAGCGCTGGAAGATCTCGGCACGCTGAAGGCCATCGCCTTCGACAAGACCGGCACGCTCACCGAAGGTGAGCCGCGGATAACCGATGTGATCCCGGCCCCGGGCATTGATGAACGTGAGTTGCTGCAAGTCGCCGTGGCGGTCGAGGCGCTGAGCGACCATCCGCTGGCGCAAGCGGTCGTTAGGGATGGCAAGGCGCGTCTGGACGCACCAGCGGATCGGAAAGCCGAGGGCCTGGAAAGCCTGACCGGACGCGGCGTGAAAGCCATGCTCGAAGGTAAGACGGCATGGATCGGAAAGGCGGAGATGTTCGGCGCGGATGGGCTCGAACCACTCGGCACACCGTCAGCCGACGCCATCGAGAAGCTGCGCGATGAGGGGCGCACGACGATGGCCGTGCGCTACGGCGGACGCGATCTCGGCGTAATCGGGATGATGGATACGCCGCGCGACGGCGCGCAGGAGACGCTGAAGGAACTGCGCAAGCTTGGCATTGAACGGATGCTCATGATCTCGGGCGATCACGCCAAGGTTGCCGAGGCTATCGCCGCCGAGGTGGGGCTGGACGAGGCGCGCGGCGACCTCATGCCCGAAGACAAGGTCGCGACTATCGAGGCGCTCAGCCGGGAAGCAAAGGTCGCCATGGTCGGCGACGGAGTGAATGATGCGCCCGCCATGGCGCGCGCCACAGTCGGCATCGCCATGGGCGCCGCCGGATCCGACGTCGCGCTTGAAACGGCGGACGTCGCTTTGATGGCGGATGATCTGCGCCATCTGCCCTTTGCTGTCGGCCTGTCTCGCAAATCGCGCAGCATCATCCGCCAGAACGTCTATGTCAGCCTGGGCGTGGTCGCTCTGCTGGTTCCCGCGACCATATTCGGCCTTGGGATCGGGCCCGCTGTCGTAATGCATGAAGGATCGACGCTTCTCGTCGTGTTCAATGCGTTGCGACTTCTTCGCTACGATCCATAGTTGAACGTGCGCTCCGGACAGGCCAGCTTCCCCGCAAGCCAGTAGCAAGCAAGCATCGAGCTTAAGACGATTGTGATGTGACGGCGCCTGTTGCGATAACTGCCTGCAACCATGGTGGTCCGGACAGGATCCCTTGCCCTAATCCACGCGAAGACATGGGGTCGGCTTCGATAAGGATTATCCGGGTCTCGATCCGTCTGCGAAGATTCCTGCGCAGGACCCCAAACCCCGTCCGCTTCTGCAATTCCGAGATTCAGATCCAGATCGTCCATGAATGGACTGTTCGCCTTCATTTCAGCCGCGTCGCTATCCAGGCCTGTACCTCGTCTTCCGCCCATGCGACCGCATAACCACCGAGTTGCACCGGCTTCGGAAACTTGCCTTCACTCATCCAGCGATAGATCGTCGAACGGCCAAGCCCGACCTGGTGCTGCACTTCGGGCAAGCGAATTAGCCGCGTCGCCCTGCGAGACTCCGTCGCTCCTTTGTCGATCTCTTCACCCACGATGGCCTCCTTCGGCACCGGCGAAGACATCGCCAAGCAGCGCGTCCTTGCGTTCGAGCTCATCGATGTGATCGGAAAGCAGGCGGGCGACACGGTGCGCCGTACCCTTGGCCCAACGCGGCTTCACGTCATGAACCTGATTGCCGAGGACTCGTTCGAGTGCTGAAGGCAGTTCGCCGGAAAAGTCCTCGAAGAACTGCGCGAGGTCCGATTGCAGCCACGCAATCGCGTGATCGCCGCTACTGCCGAGGAACAGCAGCAGGTGCGCATGCGGAGCGACGCCGCACGCGGCGAGAATACGCAAGGCTTCACCGAGGCTGGCCGAGCGTTCGCCGGCAAGGACGCGGCGCAGGGCATCCTTGTGGATCTGCGCGTCGCGCGCGATGTCGCAGCGGGCACGGCCGCTGGCTTCGACGGCTGCCAAAAGCAGCCGGGCGAGGTCGGCGCGAACCTGTTGTTCGGCAAAGAGCGCCATGTTGGTCATCGACGAGTCCTTTTCTCTGGAGGTGATCGACTCACCGGCTAACCGCGAAGGAAGCCTGTAGGAAAACGAAAAGAACATTAAGAGAACATAGAGGAGGGAGCGAATCGGCTTCCTTCAGTGATTCGCGCAAATTCCGGCCGCATTTGCGCGTATCACGGCACGCTTCGCTCAGATGCCGGCACAGTCGGCGCTGCTTCGCGATCAGCCTGCGCGAATCCCGGCCAGCGCACCTCCCGATGTCGCTTTTTGCTTGGTCGGCAGCCCCAAAATCCAATTCCCGATTTCCTACAGGCATATGTTCTATTTATGTTCCATTGTGATTCGAATCAATGGAGCACTGATCGAGATGAATTGCCTCAATCGTCTGACCGCGATAGCGGTCGCCTGTCTGGGGATGATCGCGACCTCCGCACAGCAGGTCCGCGCCCAGCATTTCACCTTGTTCGAGCACGCGATCGTTCCGCCGAAGGCGGACCAGCCGGCAAGGGAATATCTTCCTGCAATCTACCAGGCCGGGCCAGCAAACGTGTCCTACCGGGAAGGCCTGTATATGGCGGCAATAGCCGAGGCTGAGCGCCGGTACGGGCTTCCGACCAACCTGCTTCGTGCTCTTATCTGGGCTGAGTCCCGCTTCAATCCGATGGCTGTGAGTCCAGCGGGTGCTGCCGGACTTGCTCAGCTTATGCCGGCCACCGCGCGCGAACTGGGCGTTCGGAACCGTCATGACCCTTTTGCATCGATCGACGGTGGCGCCCGGTATCTTCGCGACATGTTGAACCGGTTCGAAGCGGTCCACCTGGCCTTGGCTGCTTACAATGCGGGCCCAGGTGCCGTCTCCCGATCACGCGGCATTCCCAAAAATGGTGAAACGCCGCAATATGTCCGCTCTGTATTGGGACGTTGGCAAGCAATTGGTACGTACAATTGACGAAACTGCCTGATTTCCGGCAATTGTCTGAAATCATGTGCCGGAATGAAGACGGACGACGCTTGTGAATGAGCCCCCCGGTGAGCCTTTCGACTTTCGCAACGCGTTGAAGGCACAGAAGCGCCGCAAGCTGAGAAAGGAGATCGCGTTGGGTTTGGGAGCGTTCGCGATCGTATTTGCTGGAGGGATGCTGGCACTCAACTGGCCAGTCCATGATGCCAGCCTTCGTAACGACGATCAGCAGCCTCAAACTCTATTCCAGCAAGCGAGCTCCCCACAATTCGACATCTGCGGATCGATCCGGCGCACATGCGTCGTGGATGGAGATACTTTCTGGCTTGATGGCGTGAAGATCCGCATTGCCGACATCGACACTCCAGAAATTGGCCAGCCCAGATGCGACTATGAATACCAACTCGGCATGCGCGCGACGTACCGCCTTGTCGAATTGCTCAATGACGGGCCCTTTGAACTGAGGACTATCGGGAGCAGAGATAAGGATCAGTACGGTCGCAAATTGCGGGTTGTAACGCGCGGCGGCCGCTCGCTTGGCGATCAGCTGGTCAGCGAAGGGCTGGCGCGGACCTGGACCGGGAGACGTGAGCCATGGTGCTGAACCGCGATCAGGAATTGTGGGCTGTCGCGCTCTGGGTCGAAAAGAACCACGGCGAAGAGGGAACCGCGTATATCGCGCAGCAAATCCAGCGGCTATCCAACGAAGGGGACGAGGCAGGCATAGCAACTTGGAAAACTGTTGCTGAGCGCTTCGATCAGCTTGGCTGCCAAAGCTCTACGACTGAGGCTCGGCACAATGCGGAATTGGCTTCGAATCTGGGGCATCAGAATTGAGTTCGCCTTGTTGGCGTCTGTGTCCCTGGCGGGGCTGATCCTAAGCCTCCAATCCTGCATTGGGTGAGAAGAAATTCGTTCTCTCGATCAACCCTTCGCAAACTTGCCCTGGATGACCCTTCCTCCTGTCCGGAGCTCATCGAGGTAGTCGCTCCACCATTGAGCCATCCGCACACGCTCGTCCCAATGTTTGCCGCGATGGTAGATGCCACGCACAACATTGCTGTCGCCATGTGCGAGGGCACGCTCGATTGCATCCGGATTCCAAAGTCCCGACTCGTTCAGGAATGTTGATGCTGTCGCCCGGAGTCCGTGCGCGGTGACCTCTTCCTTCGAGTATCCCATGCGACGGAATGCGGCATTGAGCGTGTTTTCACTCATGGGACGCTTGGAGCTGCGCGCAGATGGGAAAACATATCCTTCGCGGCCGAGCATCTCGCCCAGATCAGAGAGATAACCTCTAACCTGCTTGGAAAGCGGGACGGCATGCGCTCGGCGCGCTTTCATTTTACCGGCAGGAATCTTCCAGACCCCATCGACTATGTCGATCTCATGCCATTCGGCGTGCCGGAGTTCGCCGGGGCGTACGAATACATGCGGCGCTATCTGCAAAGCCAGCTTCGTCACCATGTAGCCAGTGAAGTCGTCGATTGCGCGCAGCAGTCCGCCTAGCTCGGTGGGCTCGAGGATTGCTGCATAATGCGTGGCTCGCGGCGTTACGAGAGCACCCTTCAGCATACTTGTCGGATCGGATTTGCAACGGGTCGTTGCGACCCCGTAGCGAAACACGCGGCCTGCGAACGAGCGGCATTTCTTCGCAGTCTCATGTTTACCAGTGGCTTCCAGCCGTTTCAGAGGAGCCAGGACTTCGAACGGCTCGATCTCGTGGATGGGTCGGTTCCCGATAGCAGGCGCAAGCTTGTCGAGGAAATAGTTGGCCTTGACGATCGTGCCATCGGCGCAGCCATTCTGCACCATCATCTGTTCGATATACTCACGCGCGACTGCCTCGAACGTCTGTGCAGAAAGGAACTCGGCGCGGATTTTCTGCTTCCGCTTCTCAAAGGCAGGGTCGCCCCCAGAAGCAACAGCTCGTCGCGCCTCGTAGGCCGCGTCTCGGGCTTGCTTGAGGCTGATGTCGGGATAGCTGCCGATGCAGAGCTTCTTTTGCGCACCGCCGATCCGGTATCGGAATCGCCAAAGCTTGCTGCCGGTCGGCGTGACCTCGACATACAGGCCGCGCTCATCGGTTACCTTGTACGGCTTATCCTTGGGCTTGAGTGCGCGGAGGCGAGTATCTGTCAGAGGCATGTGGGGGCCTTTTCATCTGGGCCTTTGCGAAACGGCCTCAAAAGGCCCACAAAAGTGTCTGGAACCCCCGAGAACAGGCGGGACGATCCGGAACGATCCAAGGGCCGAATCCCTAGGATTTCTGCGGGTTTTATAGATTATTTGGGAGAACGTGAGAAGAACAAATGGTGCCCAGAAGAGGACTCGAACCTCCACGCCGTTGCCAGCGCCGCCACCTGAAGACGGTGCGTCTACCAATTCCGCCATCTGGGCACACATGCGCGATGCCATGTTGCATCGTGCGGGTAGGGCAGCGCCGATAGCGAGCGTTGCCTCACCTTGTCAACAACCGGAATTCGGCAAACGAAAAATCGTCGGCCATGTCCGGCGCAGCCCTGGCATGATCACCGTGATCGGCCATCCGCATTTACGGATGAAGACGATGCCCGGTGATACATGGATCGGGCTACTTGGTGCGGTCGAGAAGACTCGAACTTCCACGGACTTTCGTCCACAACGACCTCAACGTTGCGCGTCTACCAATTCCGCCACGACCGCACCTGTAGCAAGCGTGCGGACCGATCGGAATCGGATACCGCCGCCGGGTAGGCGCGTGCCATTAGCAACGGTTGAGACCCCGCGCAACAGGCGATGAAAGGAAATTTCGCGCAAGCGAAAAAAGGCTGCGGTTAGCTGGCCTTCCAGCCGATCTCGACCACGCGCGCAGAGGCCGGAACGTCGGTCACAGCCTCGTTGATGGTCAGCGACTCTCCCGGGGCGAGTTCGCGCTTGGGCGGTTCAAGCTCCCACGAGTAGACGACGCGTTCCTGCGCGTCGCGCAGCACGACCTGAACGTCGGGGACATATTGCGTCTGGCGGCCCGTGTTGGTCACCGTGCCGCTGGCCGCGAAATACTGAAGCCCGTTTTCCAGCTTGCGGCGATCCTGTTCCTCGACCGGGAATTCCAGTTGCAGGTCTTCGGACGCGGGGGCGAAAGCGACTTGCCCCACCGGCATCCATTCCGGCGCGCCGTAGTGGCGCACGGCAAAGAAGGCGGCGGCGGCCACCGCGGCCAGGACCAGCAGTATCACGACGATCAGGCGCAGCTTCGACTTGCGAGCCGGCTCCTCCTCGTACTCCGTCCACTCGCCCTCTTCATAGGCGGCGGCGGGCATTTCCGGTGCGGGCGGCGCGGGAACGTGTTCGGGCGCCGCTGCAACCGGGGTAGCGTCCGGGCGGTCGAATTCGGGGGCTTCGGGCCACGCCTCTGCCCCGGCCGCATTTTCGGCGTAGGGCTCGGGCGTGCCGGGCATCGGCTCCGCCGGGGTGTCGGGCTGCGCGAAAGTCGGCTCTGGCGCGGTATCGTATCCCGTGTCGGGATAGGTAGGCGGCGCCGGCGTAGAAACAGGCTCTGCCGGAGCCTCGTCCCAGCCACCGGTCGTCGGCGCGGGCGGCACGGGCGTGCTTTCGGTTGGCGGCACGGGCGCCGCGGGCGCTTCGGGAGCGGGTTCAGCTTCGGCGCCAGGACCCGCTTCGAACCAGCTGTGCCGACACTTGGCACAGCGCACCGTCCGTCCTTCCGGTCCGATCGCTCCGTCCGGGAGAGAATAGCGCGTCTGGCAGGCAGGGCAGGCTATTTGCATGGCAGGACTAAACTACGGCGGCGAATCGGGGGCAATAGGCTGCTGCCCCTGCACCCCGCCCAAAGCGGGTTTATCCACATGAATAGGACTGGAAATAACCCACTGGCGGGCGCTAGAAGCGGTTCGGCCCCTATTCGCGCCGGATTTGCCCGGCAGGTGATGCGCTGGATCCGTGAGCCCCGACCCTTCTCCCCTTGACCTTGCCGCCCCCGGTTTCGGCAATCCGACCGGCCCGATCGTGCGGTTCGAGAACGTGGGGCTGCGCTATGGCGCGGGGCGCGAGGTCTTGTCCGACATCACGTTCAAGCTGCATCCGGGGCGCTTCTATTTCCTGACGGGCCCATCGGGCGCGGGCAAGACGACGCTGCTCAAGCTGCTTTACCTTGCGCAAAGCCCCTCGCGGGGCGCGATCTCGATGTTCGGCGACGATGCCAGCGTGCTGTCGCGCGAGAGGCGTACCCAGCTGCGCCGCCGGATCGGGGTGGTGTTCCAGGATTTCCGGCTGGTCCCGCACCTGACCGTGTTCGACAACGTGGCCCTGCCGCTGCGGCTGGCGGGTGTGGCCGAGGAGGAACTGGTCGATCCCGTCACCGACATGATCGAATGGGTGGGACTGAGCCGTGCGACGAACCAGCGGCCTTCCACCCTGTCGGGCGGGGAGCAACAGCGCGTGGCGATTGCCCGCGCGGTCATCACGCGGCCCGAACTTCTTGTCGCGGACGAGCCGACGGGCAACGTCGATCCGCAGATGGCGGTGCGGTTGCTGCACCTGTTCACGGCGATGAACAAGATGGGCACGACCGTCGTTCTGGCGACGCACGATACCTCACTGATGCACCGGCAGGGCGATGCGGCGGTGATGCGGCTGGAAAAGGGACGGCTCGACGATCCGACCGGCGTGCTGCGCAATCCCCCCGACCGGAAGAGCGCACGATGATCCTGACCGGGCGCGAGAGAGCGTGGATCGCAGTGAAGCGCGGCGCGAGTGCGCTGCGCAACCGCTGGTTCCCCAAACCGGCCAGCGCGCCCCTGCTCAGCCAGAAGGCGGTGGCCGGCCCGGTGCCGTGGGTGATCGCGATCATGACCGCGCTGACCGTCGTGGCCGCGGCGGGCGGGCTGGCGCTGGGGTCAATCGCGCGCACGGCAGAGGCCGACCTTGCCGGCGGTGTCACCGTCCAGATCGCGGGTCCGGCCCAGGACGAGGCGAGGAAGCAGGCCAGCGCGGCGGTGGATGCCTTGCGCCAGATGCCGGGCGTTCGCGACGTGCGCCGCCTGACCGATGCCGAGCGCGAGGCCCTGCTGCGCCCGTGGCTGGGCGATGCGGCGCTGGACGATGGCGAGCCGGGCGATGACAGCCTGCTGGTCCTGCCCGAACTGATCGAGCTGCGCCTCACGGCCGAGACACAGGACGGCGGCATAGACGCGATCCGCAAGGCGCTGGCCGAACCGGCTCCCGATGCGACGGTGAGCGCGGACATGGACTGGCTCGCCCCGCTGGAAGGCGCGATTTCGGCCTTGCAGTGGCTGGCCGTCGCGCTTGTCGGACTGCTGGTGACGGCGACGGCGGCATCGGTCCTGCTGGCCAGCCGCAGCGCATTGGCCGCCAATCACGACACGATCGAGATCATGCATCTTCTGGGTGCGCACGATTCGCAAGTGGCGCAGATGTTCCAGAAGACCGCGGGGATGAGCGCGGCGGCGGGCGGCGCGGCAGGCTTTGCCGTCGCGCAAGCCACGATCATCGCGCTGGGCCGCCGTTTCGCCGACCTCGGCCCCGGCAATACCGCGGCAGGGCTGCACTGGTACGACTGGATCGCCTTGGTGCTGATCCCCGTTGCCGGTGTCGCGCTGGCCGCGTTCACGGCGCGGGTCACCGTTCTGGCAACGCTGCGCAGAATGCCGTGAGCATCGTTGCGGCGCGCGATTGCTGCGCCTAACAAGACATTCAGATGTTCCGACGGATATTCGCCTTTCTCCTGCTTGCATGGCTGCTCGGTTTCGCGTGGTTTGCCGTGCTGTTGCCGCAGCCAGCCGATGACACGAAGACCGACGGGGTCGTCGTGCTGACGGGCGCGGGCGGCCGGATAGAGCGCGGGATAGAGGCCGTTCGCGAAGGCTGGTCGCAAAAGATGCTGGTATCGGGCGTCGACCGCGAGGTCCGGCCCGAGGAACTGGCCGCCGAATACGATATTCCCGCAAGCCTTATGGAATGCTGCATCACGTTGGGCTACGACGCGGTCGACACGCGCACGAATGCGGCGGAAACCGCGCAATGGGCGATCGACAACAAGATGCGCACGATCCGCCTCGTCACCAGCGACTGGCACATGCGCCGCGCCGCGTTCGAGCTGGAAACCTCGATCGATCCCGATATCGTGATCCTGCGCGACGCGGTGACGAGCGAGCCTTCCTTCGCGATGCTGTTCCTTGAATATCACAAGTTCCTGATCGGGCACGTCGCTCGCTGGCTGGACCTGTAACGCACTCACCATGAACTGGCTTCGCACGCTTCTCTTCAGCATTTTCTTCTACGGCGGCTCACTGATCCTCGTGCTGCTGTGCTTTCCCGCGCTGATCATTCCAGGCGCGGTGAAGCATCCGCCGCAGTGGTGGTCGACCTGGCACCGCTGGTGCGTGACCGGGATCCTGGGCATCAAGGTCGTGGTCGAGGGCGAGATACCCGAAGGGCAGAAGTTCTTCGCGGTGAAGCACGAGAGCTTTTTCGAGGCGATCGACAGCCCGCACCTGTCTCGCGGGCCCATCGTCCCCTTCGGCAAGATCGAACTGCTCTCGATCCCGCTGTGGGGACAGGCGGCGGGCCATTACGGCGTGATCGGGGTGGACCGGCAGGCCGGGGCCAAGGCATTGCGTTCGATGGGAAGACAGGCCTCGGCGCTGAAAAAGCAAGGCCGCGATTTCCTGCTGTTCCCTGAAGGCACCCGCGTCGCCCACGGCGAACGCGGCCAGATGCAAAGCGGGCTTTACGGCATCTACAAGTTGCTGGGCCTGCCGATCGTGCCGGTCGCGGTGAACAGCGGGCCGCTCTATCAGTGCAGCCCCAAGCGGCGCGGGACGATCACTTACCGGATCGGGGAAGTCATTCCGCCGGGTCTTTCGCGAGATGAAGTGGAGACGCGCGTGTTCGAGGCGATCAACGCGCTCAATCCGCCCGAATAGTCAGGCCTCGGGCTCTGGCACCTCGCCATGGTCGTGACGACCGAAATCGGGACGGGCATCGTCCTGCCCTTCCTCGATGATCGAACGGCGCACTTCGCGGGTCTTGCTGAAATGGTCGAACAACGCATCGCCGTCGCCCCATCGGATCGCGCGTTGCAGCGCGGTCAGGTCCTCTGAAAACCGCTGCAGGATTTCGAGCACGGCGTCCTTGTTCGACAGGAACACGTCGCGCCACATCGTCGGGTCGGACGCGGCGATGCGGGTGAAGTCGCGGAAACCGCCGGCAGAATACTTGATGACCTCGCTGCGGGTCACTTCCTCAAGGTCAGAGGCCGTACCGACGATGGTATAGGCGATGAGGTGCGGGACATGGCTGGTCACGGCCAGAACGCGGTCGTGGTGATCGGGCGCCATCGTTTCGACCGTCGCCCCGATCGCGCGCCAGAAGGCGATGACCTTGTCGACGTGGACCTGATCCACCCCCTCGCCCGGCGTCACGATGCACCAGCGGTTGTGGAACAGCGAGGCAAAGCCAGCCCCCGGCCCCGAATGTTCGGTGCCGGCAACGGGATGCGCGGGCACGATGGGCTGGCCGGGAAGCTGGCGGGCGATGGCGTCGGCCACCGACTTCTTGCACGAACCCACGTCGCTGATGACGCAATCGGGCTTGAGCTTGCCCTTCAGCTGCGCCGCCACTTCCTCCATCGCGCGCACCGGGACGCACAGGACGACAAGGTCCGCGTCCGCCACCGCATCGTCGATGTTGGCAGGAATGGCGTGGGCAAGGTTCCGCTCCGCCGCGACTTCGCGGACATGGGCATCCGCGTCCCAGCCGAATGTCCGCACGTCCGGCATCGCTTCGTGCACGGCAAGGCCGACCGACCCGCCGATAAGGCCGAGCCCGATGATCGCAACATTGGCGAACGGGGCTTCGATGGGTGTCTCGACCTCGCTCACGATACGGCCTCCGCCTCGCGGGCGATGACGGTGACGATGTCGTCCATCTGCGATGCCGTGCCGATGGTGATGCGCAGCGCATCGGGCAGCCCCTGCCCCGGCAGGTGGCGCACGGCATAGCCCGCCTCGCCGATGGCGTTCAGCGCGCGTTCTGCCGAAAGCGGGCCTTCGAACAGGACCAGCACGAAATTCGCCTTGCTGGGCACGGCGCGAATGCCCTGATTGCCCAGCGCCGCGATCGACGCTTCGAAACGGGTGCGTTCGGCCAAGTTGTGATCGCGGCTGGCGCGCACGAAATCCTGATCACGCACGGCGGCGACGGCAGCGGCCTGTCCAGTCAGCCCGACGTTGAAGGGGCCGCGGATGCGGTTGATGACATCGATGATCGCAGGCGAACCCGTGCCCCATCCGATGCGGTCACCGGCAAGGCCGTAAATCTTGCTGAACGTGCGCGTGACCAGGACATTGTCATGCGCGGCGGCCAGCGCCATGCCGCCATCGTCCTCGTCCGCGCTCAGATATTCGCCATAGGCCTGGTCGACGACCAGCAGGACACCATCGGGCAGCCCGGCTTGAAGCCGCGCCAGTTCGGACGCGGGAATATAGCTTCCGGTCGGGTTGTTGGGGTTTGCGACAAACACGACGCGCGTCTTTTCGGTCACGCAGGCCAGCAGCGCATCGACATCGGTGCCGTAATCCTTGTCCGGCGCAACGACGGGCACGGCCCCGCAGCGGCGCGCCGCGATGTCGTAAACCGCGAATCCGTAACGGACGTAGATCACTTCGTCGCCCGGCCCGGCATAGCCTTGCGCCGCCAGGTTCAGCAGCTCGTCGCTACCCGTACCGCACACGATGCGCGCCGGATCGATGCCGTGAAGCTCACCCAGCGCCTCGCGCAGCGCGCGGCTGTCGGGGTCGGGATAGATCGAAGGGCGGTTCGCCTCGCGCCGCGCGGCGATCGCCAGCGCGCTGGAACCCAGCGGATTCTCGTTCGCGGACAGCTTCACCAGCGGGCGTCCATCGGCTCTGGCGGACTTGCCGGGGACATAGGCGTGGATGCCCTCGATCCAGGGCTTCGGGCTCGGTGCAATTCGGCGGCCGGTCATAGCACGGCGCTCTAGCCCCAGTTGGGCCAATATCAAATGTAACTTTTGCAACCATCACCGCGATCTTCACAGCACTTACAATCGTTGACACGGATGCCGCTTCGCCCCAATCCCGGCGCCCCATGGCACCGACGCCCGAAAATACCCCTGCCGGCCCCGTCCTGAAGCTGGCGCAGCCGCTGCCCTTGGATAGCGGGCGCAGCCTTGCGGACGTCGAAGTCGCTTACGAAACCTACGGCACGCTGAACGCGGACAAGTCGAACGCGATCCTGATCTGTCACGCGCTTACGGGCGATCAGCATGTCGCATCGCCGCACCCGATCACGGGCAAGCCGGGCTGGTGGATTCGCATGGTCGGCCCCGGAAAGCCGATCGACACCGACCGGTTCTTCGTCATCTGTTCCAACGTCATCGGATCGTGCATGGGCTCGTCCGGCCCGGCAAGCATGGCCGAAAGCTGCGCGCCCTATGGCATGACCTTCCCCGTCATCACCGTTCGCGACATGGTCCGCGCGCAAGTCGCGCTGGTCGACGCGCTGGGCATCGACCGGCTCCACGCCGTCGTCGGCGGGTCGATGGGCGGGATGCAGGCGCTTAGCTGGGCCGCCAATTTCGGTGACCGCATCGATGCCGCGCTCATCATCGCCAGCACGTCGCGCCATTCGGCCCAGAACATCGCGTTTCACGAAGTCGGGCGTCAGGCGATCATGGCCGATCCCAAGTGGAACGGCGGCGATTATTACGGCGCGACCGGCGAAGACCCGCGCAAGGTCGGACCCGAATCCGGGCTTGCCGTCGCACGCATGGCCGCGCACATCACGTATCTTTCGGAACAGGGCCTGACCGAAAAGTTCGGTCGGCGCTTGCAGGACCGTGACGCCAAAACCTTCGGCTTCGACGCCGATTTCCAGATCGAATCGTACCTGCGTTACCAGGGCCTGTCGTTTACCGACCGGTTCGACGCGAACTCGTACCTCTATATCACGCGCGCCATGGACTATTTCGACCTGGCCGAAGAACACGGCGGCAAGCTGGCCGACGCGTTCCGGAATACGCAGGCGCGGTTCTGCCTCGTCAGCTTCGACACCGACTGGCTCTACCCCACCAGCGAATCGCGCACGATCGCCCACGCGCTGAACGCGGCGGGCCATCCGGTCAGCTTCATGGAACTGTCGGCCCCGTTCGGGCACGATTCCTTCCTGCTCGACAACGATGATCTCGACCGCGTGGTGAAAGGCTTCATCCGATGAGCCCTGCTGCAACCGGCACGCTGCGCCCCGACCTTGCCGTCATCGCCGACCATATCCAGCCGGGCGCGCGCGTGCTCGACATCGGGTGCGGCGACGGGGAGCTGATGGCCGCGCTCACGGCCAAGGGCTGCGATGCCCGCGGGCTGGAAATCGACCCCACGAATGTCGCCGCCTGCGTCGGGCGGGGCCTGTCGGTGATGCAGGGCGATGCCGATACCGACCTTGTCTATTACCCGGACAGTTCCGTCGATTACGCCGTCCTGTCGCAGACGTTGCAGACGACGCGGCGGCCCGACCTGATCCTGGAAAACCTGCTGCGCATCGCGCCGCGCGGGTTCGTCTCGTTCCCCAATTTCGCCCACTGGCGCGTGCGCGCGTCGCTGATGCTCGGCGGGCAGATGCCGGTGACCGAAGCAATCCCGGTGGCTTGGTACGAAACGCCCAATATCCACCACCTGACAATCGCCGACTTCCGCTCGCTTCTGGCCGAACGTGGTATCCGGGCAGAACGGTCCTGGTTCTTCACAGGTGGCCAGCCATCGCGCCAGCGGTTTGCGAATCTGACCGGCGAACACGCCGTTTTCCTCGTCACGCGGGACTGATGCCCGCTACCCACAGGGTGTGGAAACATCTCTGCTTGATAGGCGGCGAACGGGGGAGCATTACGCTGCTCCATGGCACTCAACGATGCGATTCCGCTGCACCCTTCCAATGACGACGAAGGGCAGAAACTGCCCGCCAACGTAGAGGCGGAGGCAGCGTTTCTGGGCGCGATCCTGATCGACAACCGCGTGATCGAGGAATTGAACACGCACCTCATGCCCGATCATTTCTTTGAACCGCTGCACAAGCGGATCTACGAAAAGATCCTGACCCTGATCGACCGCAAGGCCGTGGTCACCCCCGTCACGCTGAAGCCTTACTTCGAGGCGGACGAGGCGATGAAGGAAATGGGCGGCATCAATTACCTTGCCCGCCTGACCGCGGATTCGCAGGGCCTGATCGCGCCGTTCGAACTGGCCGAACAGATCTACGACCTGGCCCTGCTGCGCCAGCTGGTGTCCGTGGGCCGGCAGCTCGTCACCGACGCGATGGACACGTCCGAAGCGGTCGACCCGATGCAGCAGATCGAGCACGCGGAATCCGCGCTCTACAAGGTCGCCGAAGGCACCACGACCGGGACCGAGACGCAAAGTTTTGCCCAGGCGACCCGCACCTCGATCAAGCTGATCGAACAGGCGCTGAATTCGGGCGGCCACGTCGCGGGCGTCACCACGGGCCTTTCCTCGGTCAACCAGAAGCTGGGCGGCCTCAAGAATTCCGACCTTCTGATCCTTGCCGGACGTCCGGGCATGGGCAAGACCTCGCTTGCCACCAACTTCGCGTTCAACGCGGCCAACCGCCTGCGCCGCGATCTGGCCGACGGCATCAGCGAAGAGGAATCGGTGGGCGCGGCAACCGCGTTCTTCTCCCTGGAAATGAGCGCAGACCAGCTGGCCACACGTATTCTTGCCGAACAGTCGGGCATTTCGTCGGGCGACCTGCGCACCGGCAAGATCAGCCGCGAGGATTTCCAGGCCCTTTCGCGCGCAAGCCAGGAACTGGCCGAACTGCCGCTCTATATCGACGATACCCCGGCGCTCACCATCGCGGCGCTGCGCGCGCGTGCCCGCCGGTTGAAGCGCCGCCACAACATCGGCTTCATCGTGGTCGACTACCTGCAGCTCTTGCAGGGTTCGGGCCGCGCCAACGACAACCGCGTGAACGAGATTTCGGAAATTTCACGCGGGCTCAAAACGCTGGCCAAGGAACTCGACCTGCCGGTGCTGGCGCTGTCACAGCTGTCGCGCGCCGTCGAACAGCGCGAAGACAAGAAACCGATGCTGTCCGACCTTCGCGAATCCGGCTCGATCGAGCAGGATGCAGACATCGTCCTCTTCGTCTACCGCGAGGATTACTACGTGCAGGCGGTCGAACCGAAGCTGCCGGACGAGAACGATCCCGCCGACGTCCACGAAAAGTGGGAAGCATGGCGCGCCAAGATGGAGCAGGTGACCGGCATCGCCGAACTGATCGTCGCCAAACAGCGCCACGGCTCCACCGGCCGGGTCCGCATGCGCTTCGAATCGCGCATCACGAAGTTCTCTGACCTCGTCGATGACGATTACGGGTACGCTAACGAATAGGTTTGGCGGGAGATGTGGTTGTCGGATGGCCGCGCGGTTGCTGACGTTAAGATCATAAACTCGATAGACCAGTAGCGGGTAATCGTTACACTCCAAAGGATGATCATACGAGAAGAGCAAGAGAGTGATCACTCTGCAATTGCCAAAGTCACCGCACAGGCGTTCGCCGGTGTGGAGCACAGCGACCAGACTGAGCCGGAAATTATTGCACGGCTACGGACGGCTGGCGCACTGACGATTTCTCTGGTCGCGATCAAAGGCAACACTTTTGTCGGGCACGTTGCCTTTTCGCCAATCACGATCGACGGAGCAGATAAAAGCTGGTTTGGGCTTGGGCCGGTATCGGTCAGCCCCGATCACCAGCAGCTAGGCATCGGTTCCGCTCTGATACGCACAGGTTTAGAGCGACTTTGCTCTCAGGGCGCTGCCGGATGCGTGGTACTTGGCGATCCCGCTTACTATTGTCGATTTGGGTTTGAGCGGGATGAAGGTTTGCGATTTTACGCAGCGCCGTCCGAATATTTTATGCGGCTGAACTTCGCTGCCGAGGTGCCAAGAGGCCGTGTCGACTACGCGCCTGCTTTCGCCGGGTAGCTTAACTCCGTTTTGTTGCGACTTTTGAGTTCAGCAGACCGCCGGGAAGCCACCCCACTCCCAACATACCGCCAACCAAACCGCCCTACTGATCGCCGCCGCGCCCCGTTGCCCCCGTCCGCTTGCGCGACAATTCGCGGGCATAGGCCTGCATGTCGGCGACCTTGTCGAACTCGTCGACGATCTCGAACCCGAAGATCGTCTCCAACACGTCTTCCAGCGTGACGAGGCCGAGGAACGTGCCATATTCGTCGACGACGGCCATGATGTGATGGCGTTCGGCGATCATGCGGTGGAACAGGCGGTCGACGGAAAATTCGTCCAGCACGCTGGGAAGCGGGCGCACCAGGGGTTCCAGTGACTGCACCGCGGGATCGTCTTGCGTCATCATCGCCAGCACTTCGCCTTTCAGGACGAAGCCCTTGATGTGATCGACGTTCGTTTCATAGACCGGGATGCGCGTATGCGAGCTTTCGCGCACTTCGCGGGCGAACTGGTCGAACGACTTGTCCAGCGACAGGCAGAAGGCAACCGTGCGCGGGGTCATGACGTCGGCAGTCTTGATCGCGTTCAGTTGCAGCATGTTCTTGACGAAGCGGACCTCGCTGCTGGCAAGCTGGCCCGATGCCTGGCCAAGGCTGGCGACGGCCAGCAATTCCTCGCGGTGCTGCGGCACGCGCGATGACTTCCCGAAAGTGATGAGTTTCGTGACCTGCCGCGATGCCCAGACCAGCGGGGCCAGCGCAGAGATCAGGAACGGCAGCAGCCGCGCGCTGAACGGCGACAACCCGACCGCATATCGCGCGCCCAGTGTCTTGGGGATGATTTCCGTGACGACCAGGATGGCCAGCGTCAGCACCGCGGCAAAGACCGCCTCTCCGCCGTCGCCATAGAGCGCGGCATATTGCGCGCCCGCCCCGGCCGCGCCCATTGTGTGGGCAATCGTGTTGAGCGTGAGGATCGCGGCCAGCGGCCGTTCGATGTCGTCCTTCAACCGCTTCATCGACTTGGCCCAGCCCGCGCCCTGTTCCTGCGCGGTGCGGACCTGCGACGGCGTGATCGTCAGCAGGGAGGATTCGAGCAGCGAGCACAGGAACGAGACACACAGTGCAAGCGCGACGTAAAAGACCAGCAAGGCCATGAGTTTGCAATCATCCGAATAATTCGAACATCACGCTCTAGCGGCGAATGCGGCGCAGGCATAGGTCTGCGCGTGTGGGTTGGCTCGTCGGGGCGGTTCTTCCCGCTGGCGCTTGTCAGCGTTCGCCAAATATGGCCTGTCGGCTTCCACCCTGATTACAGACATTGCTGTCCGACCGGATCAACGTCTGTAATGGCGTGGAGAGCAGACGTCGCAAATTGCGGTAGGGATGGAAACGAAAGCCGATGAAGAACGAAGCCCGATTGCCGACCGTGACGTTAGAGCTTCAGGTCGCGGCGCACGCGCCGGAACTCTTTCCGCTGCTGCATGACGAGGCGGTTCACGAATTTATCGACAGCAAGCCACCCCGAAGCGAAGAAGAGCTGCGGCAAAGATTATCGAAACTGGAGACGCGGCAATCCCCCGATGGCAGCGAACAGTGGTTGAACTGGGTGATACGCCGATCGACGGGCCAGGTCGTCGGTTACGTTCAGGCGAGCGTCGAGGCAGACCGAACTGCCGAGATCGGGTTTGTCCTGGGCGCCCCCTATTGGGGAGAAGGTTTGGCCTTTGCAGCCACGAAAGCGATGCTAGAATTGCTCGCAAACGGGTTCGGAGTAACGAACGTTTCAGCCTCGGCGGACTCGGCTAACCTGCGGTCTATAAAATTGCTGGAAAGGCTTGGGTTCCAGCTTTTCTCGAGCGACGATCCGCAAGACATCGTCTTCCGCCGAGATATCTAGAGCCGATAACTGCCAACGGGGTTGATCGGAGGTGGTGCCACCTCGCTAGTTGCCGCGCCCCTTGTTGATAATCTCCGGCTCGGATTGTGTGCCCGGTCGGGTGCCGGAAAGGCGGAAGCCGGTGCCCAAATTCCCGTCGTGGCAATCGAACCCTCCTTTGATGCATGTGTCCACGATTGCCTGCAACGCCTCTGGATGCCATGCATTGAACCAATCTCCATGCAGCGACATGCCGCCCGGTGTGCTGATCGTCGCATCGTAGCTGTCCGAGGCCAGGCGCCATCCGCGGCTGGTTTCGGTGGCCGGATCATAGACCTCGGGCAGAACGCCCCACGCATAGTGGAAACTCACCCGCACGATCGGCACGGGATGGCTCGACGGACAGACCATGTCTGCCCCGTTTTCGATCGGGTAGGCAAGGTGGCTCTTGTGATCGGCCGAATCCAGATCGGTACCGTTCCAACAGCTGGGGAAGAAGATATCCATACGCAGCCGGTCGGGCGCCTTGCATTCGGGTATCGAGGTGCTCCAGCGCGGATTGGTGGCTTCATCGGAGAACCAGGACTGGCAGTGCCAGCGTACGATGGACGTATCCTGCTCCATCCCCGGCTGGCCCATATGATTGCCTGCAATCATCTTCAGCCCCAGCGGGATCGGCTGGATCGAGCTGAGGTCTGATACCCCCGCCGAATAGTAGAAGATTTCATGCGCGACATCGTCGCTGCCGACCACCGCAGGGACGACCTTCCATGCCGGTTCGCCCGCGTCATCGTTCAATCGTGCACCGCTACCCGGATCGTAGGACGGGGCCAGAAGGGCCGGTACCCAGTAGGCGGACCGGTTCAAGGTGTTGCCCTGGCAACTCGACTCGCCGCTGGTGAACAGGCTTTCGATGGTGCTGTTCTCGTCGAGCAGCGTGTTGCCATAGAAACGGTGAAGATGCGCCGCGCCGTCCTGTCCGGGGTAGACGATCGGATCGTCGTAATCCGAATGAGCGAAATCGCAATTGATCCGCAGGATGCCCTTCCAACTGTTTGGAGCGACCAATGCAGGACTGACGGTAGTGCGGGTGATTTCAGGGTGTAGCGAAGCATCGGCCGCATCGCCGAAAATGCTGCTCACCGTCCACGATGTGTCGGCGGGGGAGCCTTCGTTTCCTGCGCTGTCGTACGCCGTGACAGACAGAGTGTGTGCCCCGGTAGAGAGCGGGAAGACGAGAAAGGGGCTTTCGCAAGCTTCGGTAGCGGCTCCATCAAGGCTGCATTCGAAGCGCGCTGCCCCGCTCGCCGAAAACTCGAAGCTGGCGAAGGCCTCTTTCGTTACCGCATCTGGTAGTGATCCGAAGCTGGTGCTTGGTCCGGCGGTCGGCGTAGGCGTTGCAGCGGGCGGCGTGGGCGAGGATGTGCCGCCAATGGTGGTCGGCACGGGTTCATCGTCGTCACCACCTCCGCACGCCGATAGAGCGAGTGCAGCGAGCATACAGCTACTCGCGTAAAGCCGACCCTTCATTCAAATCCTCCCTCGTGAATTGCTTGGGACCGTCATGCATGGTCCTCTTGCAACGTCGCTAGAATGAAGGAGGAGCAAAGTCCCGTCGCGGTTCGTATCGCATTGTAACGAAGCCTATTTGCAGAAGGGCAGAGACCCGGTGCAGTCGGCGACGCGCTGAAACGCGGTGCAGCTAGAGACCCAGGTTCAGCCTGCGGCTCACCGTGTAGTCGAGGACGGCGACAAGGAACCACGATGCGCGCCAGCGGATGCGGTTCCATACCGTCGCGCGGGTCTTGTGCACTGTCGGCGTGATCTCGAGCGAGGCGGGCAGGTGCTCGGCCACGAATTCGCGCATCCTGTCGGAAAGGGCGGGATCGTCGATCACCAGCATCAGTTCGAGGTTGAGATAGAGGCTGCGCATATCGAAATTGGCGCTGCCGATATAAGTGCGATCGTCCAGAACGATCAGCTTGGTGTGCAGCTTGCAGGCCACGAATTCCCAGATGCGCGTGCGCCGCTTCAACAGATAGCGATAGAGCGCGCGGGTCGCCCCGATGGTGGCGCCGTTGTCCGACTTTCCCGCCATCAAGAGCCGCGCCTCGCCCTTCTGCGCAATGTGCCCGATACGGCGGACCAGCCGTTTCGGCGGCGAGAAATAGGCCATCATCATGTCCAGCCGGTCGCCGTGGATCAGGTCTTCGGAAACGCAGCGCGACCATGACGACAGGCCCCGCGTCGGCCCACCGACCAGAAGGCGCACCGGCCCCTTGCCGGGGTCCCATTCGCGCAGGATGCGGCGGATTGCGCGCCAGTTGGCGTTCGGGTCGGAAACCCACCCTTCCATCTTGCCGTACCAGCGCGAAAGATCATCGACGACAGAACCGGTGACCACCATGCCAAGGTCGTTCCATCCGTTGCGCTGGGGCGGGTCGAAATAGCTGTCCTCGACGTTGAAGCCGCCGATCATGGCGCGCTCATCGTCGACGATGACCATCTTCTGGTGATTGCGGATCAGGTAACGCTGCGACCAGCGGGCCGAAAAGCGCCAGTACTGCCCGCCGGCCGCCGCCAGCGGTTCGAAGAAAGCATCGCTCGCCGCCGCGCCGAAGCCGTCGACGACCAGCTTGACCGTCACTCCGCGGCGGGCGGCCGCGGCCATGGCATCGCGCACCCGGCGGGCGCTTTCGTCTTCGGCAAAGATGTAGAAACAGACCGAAAGGCTTTCCATTGCCGAATCGATCAGCTCGATCAGCGCCTCCAGCCTGTCTTGCCCGGCGGGATAGAACGTCAGGGTCTGGCCCTGTGCCTCAACCGTGAAAGGGGGCGGATCGCGATAGTCCGGCTCGTCCATCTGCGCAGGTTCAAGGGTTGCCGGTTTGTCCATGGACCACCTTCTGGGGGCAAGCGGGCCGCGCCGCAATCCTTGACTCTTGACAGGTCTGCCCCTAATTGCGGCCCTTTCCCGTCAACTTAGTTTCTTGTGGGAGTGCCCCATGGCGCGCGTTACCGTCGAAGATTGCGTCGACAAGATCCCGAACCGCTTCGATCTCGTCCTGCTGGCTGCCCAGCGTGCGCGCGAGATTTCCGCGGGTTCCGAACTGACCGTCGACCGCGACCGCGATAAGAACCCGGTCGTCGCCCTGCGCGAGATCGCGGAAGAAAACCTCAAGCCCAAGGATCTGAAGGAAGCCCTTATCCAGGGTCTTCAGAAGGTTGCCGTCGATGACGACGACGAAATCGATGAAATCGGCTCGCTGTCGCGTTCGGCAGAGGCACTTCGCCTCACCGCCGCCGCGCCGACACGCAACACCTCGATCGGCAGCGATTACGACGCCGGTTGATCGCCTGCGGGCCTGAACCGGCCTGCGGCTTGTGAAAAAGGGCTGCCTCCTTGCGGGGCGGCCCTTTTTCATTGCGCGAATGCAGCATAGGATACCCGGCGGGACGACAACGGGGGTATGGGCATGAGCGACCTTGAGGGTCTGGGCACCGCGGTTACCGGAACCGCGCTGGGCCGCGCGGTGGAGCCGGAAACCGGCGCGGTCAGCCGCGGCGGCAAGGGCCACTTCCACGAAAGCGCGTGCCTCAACTGCGAAACGCCGCTGACGGGCAATTACTGCGCCCATTGCGGCCAGCCCGCGCATCTGCACCGCACGCTCGGCGCTTTTTTGCACGACCTGCTGCACGGTGTTCTGCATTTCGAGGGCAAGACCTGGCGCACGCTGCCGATGCTGGCCTTCCGTCCGGGTCGCCTGACCCGCGATTACATCGACGGTAAACGCGCACGCTTCGTCTCGCCGATGGGCCTGTTCCTGTTCTCGGTCTTCATCATGTTCGCGCTGGTCCAGATCGCGGGCAAGTCCGGCGCGCAGGAAGAAGCGGATACCGGCCGGGTCGATGTCGTGTCCTCGGTCGCGAAACTGCAGGAAGAAACCGAGGCGCGCCGCGACGACGCGCTGGCGCAGCTTGAGGCCATGCCCGCCGATGCTGCGGGCCGCGCGAAAGTGGAAGCGGCGCTCGCCAAGGCGGAGGAAGATCTCGACACCCTGCAAAGCGCGAAGAAGATCACGACCGGCATCGGGTCAGACGGCGAGACATTCGAATCGGGAAGTTCCTGGCTGGACGAACACATCATCAGGAAGTGGCAGCAGAACCCGAAGCTGATGATCTACAAGATGCAGTCGAACGGGTACAAGTTCTCGTGGCTGCTGATCCCGCTGTCGCTGCCCTTCGTGTGGCTGCTGTTTTTCTGGAAGCGCGGGGTCGGGCTCTACGATCACACGGTCTTCGTCACCTACTCGATCGCCTTCATGTCGCTGTGGTTCATCATCGTCAGCGTCATCGCCCTGCTCGGCGCGCCCGAAGGGTTGATCCTGCTGCTCAGCATCACGGTGCCGATCGTGCATCTCTACCGACACGTGAAGGGTGCTTACGAATTGCGGCGGCGTTCCGCGCTATGGCGCACGGCGGCGCTGCTGATCTTCATAAACTTCACCGCGCTGCTGTTCATGGGGGCGATCGTGCTGCTGGGATCGATGTGATAAACATCTGATATTGCGTAGATCGTGGCGCGCTGTAATCCTTTTGGCAGAAGCCTGAAGGAGCGTGGCATGAAGATAAAGGCTCTGATCGCGCTTGCGCCGCTCGTCCTCTCGGCATGCATCACGCGCCCGCACGAACCGACGCCGGGGTGGCAATGCCGCTACGCATCGCCCGGCTACACCTTCGATGCCCACGCCAATGTCGCGGCCGACGGAACCCTGCTGGAAACGCAATGGTTCTGGTCATGGCGGGACGACGGTTCGCAATGGTCGATCCGCGCTTTTGCAGGGGACGGGACCTACCGGGTGAGAGAACCGGTCCCGCTCAATGGGATGACCACGGCAGAGATCCAGGTCTTCGGCGCGCAAGGGGTGGGACAGGTCGTTCTTTCACGCCATGACGGCGAAGACGCCTTTGCCGATCCCATCGTGGCGGGGAAGAAGGGTGACACCATGCTCAGGCTCGATTGGGCGGCACTGGTGGAACTGGCACACAGCGATGCCCCGCTATATGTCGCCCGGCGGGACCAGCATGGCGCGATCTTCAGCCGCGCCGTCCCGAAGGAAGTCATCCTGCTGGGTGCCGACATCCTCGACGAGGCAAAGGCGGGCCTGCGCGAAATGATCGCAGACCCGGCCAGCCGGTGCATCGCCGTCGACGATCTCTATCCCGAGATCGTCCTGACCTGAAAACTCAGTCCGTGCCGTCGAGCTTGCCGTCGCCCTGATCGGGATCGGTCTGTTCGTCCTGTTTAAGTTCCGCGCTGATCTTGTCGGCGGCCTCGATCGTCTTTTCGCGCACGGCGTTTTCAACCACCTCGGCATTGTCGACCGTATCGGCCGCCGCGCGGTCCAGCGTTTCGGTTGCGTTCTGCTCGGTCTCTTCGGAACAGGCGCCCAGGCCCAGAAGGGCAATGGCGGAAAGGGCAATCAGGGTCGTGCGCATCGTCGTCACCTCATAGGTTGTCCCTATGGGAACCAACGGCGATGCAGACCGGTTCCGAGAGGAAGGCGGGTCAGGCGCCCTGCGGCGCGGTGCCCCCGCCCAGACGGCGACCTGCCTTGGGCACGCCGACACTGCCTGTGCTGAGCGGACGGCGCGGGCCCTTCGGCTCGTCAGGGCGGTCGATCTCACCACTTTCCAGCAGGTGCGTGATCTCGTCCCCCGTCAAGGTCTCGTACTCAAGCATGGCCTGCGCCAGCAGGTGGAGCTTGTCCTCCTGCGTCTTCAGGATATCGGTTGCGCGCGCATGGGCATCGTCGACCAGCTTGCGGATTTCGGCATCGATGACCTTGTTCGTCTCATCGCTGGCCATCGTGCGCTGGGTCTGGCCCATGCCGAGATAGCCTTCCTGGCTCGCCTCGTACTGCAACGGGCCGAGCTTGTCAGACATGCCCCACTTGGTGACCATGTTGCGGGCAAGATCGGTCGCGTACTGGATGTCGCTCGACGCGCCGGACGAAACCTTGTCGTACCCGAAGATGATTTCCTCTGCCACGCGGCCGCCCATCGCGACCGACAGGTTCGCATGCATCTTGTCGCGGTGATACGAATAGTTGTCGCGTTCCGGCAGGCGCATGACCATGCCCAGCGCGCGGCCGCGCGGAATGATCGTGGCCTTGTGGATCGGGTCCGACGCGTCCTCGTTCATAGAGACGAGCGCGTGCCCTGCCTCATGATAGGCAGTCATCTTCTTTTCGTCGTCGGTCATGACCATCGATCGGCGCTCCGCGCCCATCATGACCTTGTCCTTCGCGTCCTCGAACTCCTGCATGGCGACCAGCCGCTTGTTGCGGCGCGCGGCCAGCAGCGCGGCCTCGTTCACGAGGTTCGCAAGGTCGGCACCCGAAAAGCCGGGCGTGCCGCGTGCGATCGTGCGCGAATTGACGTCGGGCGCCAGCGGCACCTTCTTCATGTGGACCGAGAGGATCTTCTCGCGCCCGTCGATGTCGGGCACGGGCACGACAACCTGACGGTCGAAACGGCCCGGACGCAGCAGCGCGGGATCAAGCACGTCGGGACGGTTGGTCGCCGCGATGATAATGATGCCCTCGTTCGCCTCGAACCCGTCCATTTCGACGAGAAGCTGGTTGAGCGTCTGCTCACGCTCGTCATTCGAATTGCCGAGGCCGTGGCCACGGTGACGGCCGACGGCGTCGATTTCGTCGATGAAGACGATGCACGGCGCGTTTTTCTTCGCCTGTTCGAACATGTCGCGCACGCGGCTTGCGCCCACGCCCACGAACATCTCGACAAAGTCGGAACCGGAGATGGTGAAGAACGGCACGCCCGCCTCACCCGCGATGGCGCGGGCAAGCAGGGTCTTGCCGGTACCGGGCGAGCCAACCAGCAGCGCGCCCTTGGGAATCTGTCCGCCAAGCTTCGAAAAACGCGACGGGTCTTTCAGGAACTCGACGATTTCTTCCAGTTCCTCGCGCGCTTCGTCAATGCCGGCGACGTCGTCGAACGTGACGCGGCCCTGCTTTTCGGTGAGCATCTTGGCCTTGGACTTGCCAAAGCCCATCGCACCGCCCGCGCCGCCGCCCTTCTGGACCTGGCGCAAGGCAAAGAACGCGATGCCAAGGATGAGCAGGAACGGCAGCGACTGCGCAAGGATGTAGAGCAGCAGGTTCGGCTCTTCCGCGGCGACGCCTTCGTACTGAACGTCGTTTTCAGCCAGCAGCGTGGTGAGCTGCGGGTCGGAGCCGACGGGAATCGTGCTGAACGTCTGATCGTTCTTCAGCTTGCCGGTGATGCGATCGGGCGCGATTTGCACCTCGCTGACCGAACCTTCGGCCACCTTGTCGCGGAAATCGCTGTAGGCGATCTGCGTTCCGGCCGGTTGCGAGCGGTCTCCGATCATGGAAACCACCAGAAGCAGGCCGAGGAAGATGCCGCCCCAGATCATCAGGCTCTTCAGCCAGGGATTGCCGCTAGGCTGCTGGTCGTTGTCGTTCATGTGCGCAGATTCGTCCTTTCACCCGCCAATGTAGGTTGCGCCGAGTGAATGGCAAGCAAACGAAAGTCTGCTTTTGTCGCCGTTTCAGCCTTCGCTGCGCGGCGGGGCGGCAGTGAAATGCCAGGAACCGGCACGCGGCGTGCACATCACGCCCGAAAGCGTGGCCTTCTGCCCCGTTTCCAGCGCTTCCATCAACCGGGCCAGCTGTTCACCGCGCGGGCTTCCTTCGGTGGCCAGGCGGGCGACGATTTCCTCCAGCACGCGAAAACGCACCGCGCGCGGACCGGCAGGATTGTAGGCGAACTGGCCGCCATCCTCGCTCATCGTGACTTGCGCGGCGAATTCGTGCCGGGCGGCAAATTCAAGGATGTCGGCAGCGTCGCGCAAATGCAGCGCGCTGGCCGCAAGGCGCATCGGGTCGAGCCAGTCGGCCTCGGCAAGGCCTGCGCGGATGCGCGCGCGATCGTAGGCGGGGTCTGCATTCGATGGATCGTCCGCCGGCTCAAGCCCCGCGCGCTCCACCACTTCGGCAAGGTCCGCACGCGGCAAGGTCAATAGCGGGCGGATCAGCGTGATGTCCTTGCGCCCCGGCATCGGCGCGCGGTCGCGCATGGCGGCAAGGCCGGGCAGACCCGATCCGCGGTTGAGCCGCATGAGCAGCGTCTCGGCCAGATCGTCGGCGTGATGCGCGGTCGCGACGCAGCGGATTTCGCGGCGCTGTGCCCAGTTGCCCAGTGCACTGTATCGCGCGGTACGGGCGCGGGCCTGCATGTTGCCGCCCGCTTCCAGTTCCACGGGCAGGGTGTCATGCGGCACGCCGAGGTCGGCACAGACTTGCGCCACCATCGCCGCTTCCTGCGCGGATTCGGCTCTTAGCCCGTGGTCGACAGTGGCGACATGGATCGAGGCGGGCATGAGTTGCTGGGCGAGCACCAGCAGCGCGAGGCTATCCGGTCCGCCCGAGACGGCAAGGCCGAGCTTCTCGCCCTCACCCAGTCCCAGCCGCGCGCATTCCTGCGCAAAGTGGACCGCAAGGTTCATGCCCCCTCCGTTTCGTTAGCTGCAGCCCGCCTTCGTCCCTGTTTCGGACGAAAGCGACGAAAGGCGACCCGACGCTTCCTGAGGGTAAACGAGGCGGAATTCCTCGAGCGCTTCGCAGGCTTTGGCCTTGTTGCCCAGCTGCAGCGTGGCGATCGCGAGATAGACGAGGCTGTCGGGTGCACGCGCGCCGCCGCGATTGTCGAGATAGTTCTTGAGGAAAGCCTCTGCCGCAGGGCGCGGCTGACCATCGTCAAGATAGGCGCGGCCCAGCAGGTTGCGGGCATAGGATGCGCGGCTGTGGGTCGGATAATCCTTCAGCATCTGCTGAAGCGCGGTGCGCGCCGGGGCATAGTACCCCTCGTTCCACAGGCGGTAGCCATAGACATAGGCATCGTCGCCCGCATCGCCGGTATTGGGCCGTTCGACCGTCGATGCGCCGGAGGGCGCGGGTGCGGGCGCAGGCGTTGCCGTCGCGGGACGCGGTGCCGGGGCCGCCGGAAGCGGGCCTGCGCCATCGCCGATACCGCCGTCCGGTTCGACCGGCATCGGCATCGACGTCACCGTCTTGCGCTCAAGCTCATCGAGTCGCGAATTCATCAGGCGCATCGCGTTGGACTGCACCTCGACCTGAGCGGTCAGGCTGGCCAGCGCGGATTCGACCGCGTCCATGCGGGCGAGAAGATCGGTTACGGGGCCGCTGGCAGGGCCGGTCGTCATCGCGGGCTGCGCAGGCTGCTGCGCGGTGATCTCAGGCTCGAAATACTTGCCGTCGCCACCGGGAAAGACCTTGCGCTGAAGGGCGCGGACTTCGGATTCCAGTTTCTTGATACGGCTCGCATCGTCTTGCGCCATCGCGGGCGCGGGCGAAAGCAGCGCGGCGGACAGCGTCGTGCCGATCAGAAGGGCGGAGAAGCGACCGGTGCGGCGGCGAAGGCCAATGAGGCGGCGAAAGGGAGTCATGATCTTGAAGACCTTTTCGTATTTCGTGTTCGTCGCCCGACTAGGTGACAAGGTCATGCCAAACAGGCGCTTAACGAAGCTGGTAAATCGGCAAAATTTGGATCATCCGCGTGTCGGCAAGCCCGGCCCTGCGGGGCGCGAGGTCAGCGATTCGGCATCGACCGGCACGTCGCGGATCGTGGTCTGTTCGGTGGCGAGCGGTGCGACTTGCTGTCCGCCGACCGTGATGGTGAAAGCGTCCGGACGACCGGTCCAGATCTGCGGGCCGTCGGCATCGGCGGGAATCGTGAATTTCTCACCCTCGGCCATCTGCTTCTGGAAAAGCTGGCGGCCGGAGCGGTTGTAGAACTTTACCCAGACCCCTTCGACCGTGGCGGTGAAGGCAACTTCGCCCGTGGGCGCGGCGGTTTCGGTTGGCGTGGGCGTAGCGGTCGGGGCCGCGACGACTTCCACGTTCTCGTCCCCAAGGGTCGGCAGGTCCGCGGCGGGCACGAAGAACCCTTTCCACGTGAAAGCGCCGATGACGATCAGCACGATCAGCAGCGCGGCGACGCCCCAAGCCAGCTTGGAAGAGGGGACGCGCGCGGGGTCGCCCGGCTCCATGTAGTCGAGCTTGCGTTCGGGCACTTGCGGCGCGGCGACGCCCATTTCATCGCGCACGCCTTCGACGATTTCATTTTCATCGAGGCCGAGCGCACGCGCGTAACTGCGCGCGAAACCGACCGCGTAAGTGCGTCCCGGAAGGTCGGTAAAACGGCCTTCCTCGATCGAGGTGAGATGGCGTTCGGCGATCTTCGTGCGCTCACCGATCTCCTCCCGCGTGAGGCCCTGGCGTTCGCGTTCGGCCTGCAGACGTGCACCGACAGCGACCGGGGCGGCCGATACGGTTTCGGTCGTCTCGATTTCAGGCTGCGATCCGTCTTCGATGTCGTTCACTCGATTAGATGCCTTTTTGATGAAACGCCCTGTTTGTGAAGGCAAGCGCGCCAAGGGGCGCAAGTCAAGCAAGCGCCGAGGATTTCCCCTCTTTACTCGCCTCTATTCACCAACCGGGAGATGCCGACACCGTTCCCGCAAGGGATCAGGAAACTATTCCCACTCGATCCCGCGTTCCTCGGCCCAGGCGATCAGCGATCCGCGAAGGTCGGGAACAGGGTCGGCCAGCCAACGATCCATCGCGGCGGTAATTTCCCGCGTGTCGATCTTGCAGACCATCTCTTTGAGCGGCCCGACCGATGCCGGGGTGATCGAAAGGCGCCTGATGCCAAGGCCGATCAGCGCCAGCGCCTCAAGCCTGCGCCCGCCCATTTCGCCGCAAACGGTGACAGCGATGTCGTGCCCGTCCAGGTTGCGCAGAACGCGGCGGATGAACCGCATGATCGACGGGCTGAGCCAGTCGTAGCGTTCGGCAAGCTTGGGGTTCGAACGGTCGGCCGCGAACAGGAACTGGGTCAGGTCATTCGTCCCGATCGACAGGAACGATATCTTGGGCGCCAGGACGTCCAGCACTTCGGCAAGGGCCGGCACTTCGAGCATCGCGCCATAGCGGATCTGTTCGGGCAGCATCTTGCGGCGCGATCGCAGGAATTCCATCTGCCCTTCGAACACCGCCTTGGCCGCGTCGAATTCCCAGGGTTCGGAAACCATCGGGAACATGACGTAAAGCGTGCGCCCGGCGGCAGCTTCGAGCAAGGACCGGGCCTGCGCCTTCATCAGCCCTTCGCGTTCAAGCGCAAGGCGCAGCGCGCGCCAGCCCATCGCGGGATTTTCATCGTCCTGCCCGTCATCATCGCCGCGCAGGTACGGCAGGGACTTGTCCCCGCCGATATCGACGGTGCGGAACACCACCGGCTTGTCACCCGCCGCGTCCAGCACGTCGCGGTAAAGGCGGGTCTGGCGGTCGCGCTGCGGTAGGGTGGCCGAAACGAGGAACTGAAACTCTGTGCGGAACAGGCCGATGCCGTCCGCACCCGTCATGTTCAGCGTCGGCACATCGTCGCGCAGGCCCGCGTTGATATAGATCGACACACGCTCGCCGTCCTTCGTGCGCGGCTCCACGTCGCGCAGACCGGCATAAGTCGCCTGCCTTTCGCGGTTCTTGGCCGAACGCGACTCGAACGCCTCGATCACGGCGGGGCCGGGCCGGACGTTGGCGATGCCCTGCTGTGCATCGAGCAGGATCTCGTCCCCCTCGCGCACGTAACCGCGCAACCCGTGCACGCGGCCCAGCACCGGCACGCCCATGGCGCGCGCGACGATAACGACGTGCGCGGTAAGCGAGCCTTCCTCCAGAATTACGCCCTTCAACCGGCGGCGATCGTATTCAAGCAGTTCGGCAGGGCCGAGATTGCGCGCGATCAGGATCGCATCGCCGCGCAGCCCCATCGTCGCCGCCGTTCCGACCTGTCCCGATACCATGCGCAGCAGCCGGTTCGACAGGTCCTCGAGGTCGTGCATGCGTTCCGCCAGAAGCGGATCGTCGATCTGGCGCATGCGCATGCGGGTGCGTTGCTGCACGCGTTCGATCGCGGCCTCTGCTGTCAGGCCGGAATCGATCGCCTCATTGATGCGGCGCGCCCACCCTTCGTCGTAGGCGAACATCTTGTAGGTCTCGAGCACGGCCTCGTGCTCTCCTCCCACGCCGAATTCGGCCTGGCTTGCCATCTTGTCGATCTGTTCGCGCATCTTGTCGAAGGCGAGATAGACGCGCTGACGCTCGGCCTCGGTATTCTCGGCCACGACGTGTTCGATGTTGATGCGCGGCTGATGGAAGACGGCGTGCCCTGCGGCCAGCCCCTTCACCAGCGGCAGGCCCGACAACTGCTGCGGATCGACGAAGTGCGGGCTGGCCGACAGCGAATCGTGTTCGTCGATCAGGTCCGCGTTGCTGATCAGTTCGGCCAGCACCATGGCGACCGTCTGCAGCGCCTCGATCTCGACATCGGCATAGCGGCGCGGTTCGACGTGCTGCACGACCAGCGCGCCGACCGCGCGTTCGCGGCGCACGATCGGTACACCGGCGAAGGAGTGAAACTTTTCTTCGCCCGTTTCAGGGCGGTAGAGGAAGTCCGGGTGGGCCGCAGCTTCGGCCAGATTCAGCATTTCCACGTTTTTCGCGATCGTGCCGACAAGGCCTTCGCCGATGGCGAGGCGGGTGACGTGGACGGCGCTTTGTTCCAGACCGCGGGTCGCGAAGAGTTCGAGCATCCCTTCGCGCAGAAGGTAGATCGAGCAGACCTCGCTATCGAGATTCTCGCCGATGATGTCCACGACCTGGTTCAGCTTGGCCTGCGCGTTCGCGCGCGAGGCCATGACCTCGTGCAGGTTCGTGAGGATCGAGCGGGCTGCTGTTGTGGCGGATTCCATCGTGCTTTGCGTTAAAGCACATGCGCGGCGGTTTTCGAAAGGGAAAGCGCGTAAAAAACGGCATGTCCGTTCGAAAAAGGAAACGCCCCCGGCCTAGGGCGCGGGGGCGTTCGGTTCCTTAGTTCGGTTAGAGGTCAGTGAAGCGAGATGGCTTCCTTGATCTTCAGCTTCGCTCGCTTCAGCTCCTGGATTCTTGCACTATCCGGCACGGGGCGCGCCTGCTCGTTACGAAGCTCCCGGTCCAGACCGGCATGCTTTGACTGAAGAGCGGTGATGTGCGTCGATTCCATGGCTTTCTCCTGCGTTGGTTGACGTTGTTCCCCTGAACCTTCTTTCGTCCAATTCGTGTCGGTCTTTTCGTTGCCGGGCGACTCACTCACCCTTCTTTCCGACCCGCATAATGGAACACAAAGTTTCACGATTGCGAAGAGCCTCGCACGAAAATTTCGATAAATCGGGCAAGATCAAAGGGTGAGCCGATTTGCCATGCGACGGGGCGATTGCACGCGGCGACGGGTCGTGCGAAAGAGCGCTCGCCCGCGGTATGGCGGGCTGGTTCGAACAGATTTCCTGAGGGCAGCGCTCGCATGACCGAAGACGAAATGCGCAAGCGGCTTGAGATTCTGAAGGTCGAACACCGCGACCTCGATGCCGCCATCGCTGCGCTGTCCGAAAATCCGGCGGCGCAGCTTCAGGTCGCCCGGCTGAAGAAGCGCAAGCTGGCCCTGAAAGACCAGATCGCAATGCTCGCCGACGCGCTGATCCCCGACATCATCGCCTGAAACCCGGAACCGCGCCGAAGCGTCAGCAGGCCCGCCCTGCCGCCCGCATCACTTGCGGCGATAGCGGAAGTACCAGACCTCGTGCCCAAGCCGCCGGGCCTTGGCCTCGTACCGGGTTTCGGGCCAGCCGCCCGGACGGGTCAGGAAGTCGCCGGGCTTTTCACAAAGCCAGTCGAACAGGTCGGTGTGCCTCTGCATGATCATCAGGGCATGGCGGACATAGACCGGGTGATCGGTGCCGAACCGGAATTCGCCGCCCGGTTTCAGCTTCGATGCGATCATTTCCACCGGGCCGTCGTTCATCATCCGTCGCTTGGCATGGCGCGCCTTGGGCCAGGGATCGGGATGCAGCAGGTAAAGAAACGATAGCGAACCGTCAGGCACGCGCGACAGCACTTCCAGCGCGTCGCCGTGATGGATGCGCACGTTGGCAAGCTTGCCTTCCTTCACGTGGACCAGCGCCTGCGCCACGCCGTTCACGAAAGGCTCTGCCCCCACGAAGCCGTGATCGGGCAGCATGTCGGCGCGATAGGCCATGTGCTCGCCCCCGCCGAACCCGATCTCGAAATGCATCGGGCGGTCGTATCCGAACAGCGCCTCTGCCGTCACCGGCCCCTCTTCGGGCACCGCGATCTGGGGCAGAAGGGTATCGACCAGCTCCTGCTGGCCCGCGCGCAGGGGTTTGCCCTTGGCGCGGCCATAGAGCCGGTTGAGTGTCGTCGGGTCGCCTTCCTTGTGTGCCGTCATGGCCCGCGCCGATGGCGGGGATCAGCCTGCGGGTCAAGAGGGCCCCTTGCCGCCCACGCGCTGCGGCGCTAGCGCGATAGCCATGCTCAGCCATTCGCGCACGGTCCGCACGCTCGCTTTCGCCATTGCCGCGATCGCGGGGTACGTCGATGCCGTCGGCTTCCTCGGTTCGGGCGCGTTCTTCGTCTCTTTCATGAGCGGGAATACCACGCGGCTTGGCGTGGGTCTGGCCGGCAACGGCGACGCAGCGATGGTCGCCGCAATCCTAATCGCCAGCTTCATCGCCGGGGTGGCGGCAACGTCGCTGCTGCGCAGGATCATGCCGCCCGGCCGCAGGCTCGGCCTTACGCTTGCGTTTTGCGCGGCGCTGCTGACGGGCGCGACGATTTCCATGGGTCAGCTTGGCACCGTCATTCCCTTCGCCATGCTCGCCTTCGGGATGGGCGGGATCAACCTGGCGCTGGAAAGCGAGGGCGAAGTCCGGTTCGGCCTGACTTACATGACCGGCACCCTCATCAAGCTGGGCACGCGCCTTGCCGATGCGATCGCGGGGCAACCGCGTTCGGACTGGCTGGCCTTGCTCCTGCTCTGGCTGGCCCTGTCGTCGGGCGCGGTGCTTGGCGGGCTGGTCTTCGGGGCCATCGCATTGGCCGCGCTTTGGCCGGCCGTCGCCGCGCTATGGCTGCTGGCGATAGTTTCCCTGCTGGTTGCCAAGGCTTGAGCGCACACAACGTGAAAAGGGCAGGCGGTGGGGCGCCTGCCCTTTCTGGGGAATGTCCGTCATTTCCGCGGCGGACGGATTTTTCAGTCGATCAGGCGGCCTGCGCCTCTGCGCCCGGATCGCGCAGCACGTAGCCGCGGCCCCAGACGGTTTCGATGTAATTGTCGCCGCTGCATGCCGTCGCCAGCTTCTTGCGCAGCTTGCAGATGAAGACGTCGATGATCTTCAGTTCCGGTTCGTCCATCCCGTTATAGAGGTGGTTGAGGAACATTTCCTTGGTCAGCGTCGTGCCCTTGCGCAGCGAGAGCAGTTCCAGCATCGCGTATTCCTTGCCGGTCAGGTGCACGCGGGCGCCATCGACCTCGACCGTCTTGGTGTCGAGATTGACCGAAAGCTTGCCGGTCCTGATCACCGACTGCGAATGACCCTTCGAACGGCGGACCACGGCGTGGATGCGGGCGACCAGTTCGTCCTTGTGGAACGGCTTGGTCACATAATCGTCGGCGCCGAAACCGAAGGAGCGGACCTTCGAATCCATCTCCGAAATGCCCGAGAGGATCAGAACCGGCGTCTGCACCTTGGCGACGCGCAGTTTCTTCAGGACGTCGTAACCGTGCATGTCGGGCAGGTTCAGGTCGAGAAGGATGATGTCGTAGTCATAAAGCTTGCCCAGATCGAGGCCCTCTTCGCCGAGGTCCGTCTGGTAGACGTTGAAGCCTTCGGTCGTGAGCATAAGCTCGATCGCCTTGGCCGTGGTCGGTTCGTCTTCGATCAGAAGGATACGCATAAAAACTGCCCCCTAGTCCGTTTCCGTCGACCGGCTTCGCTTTATCAAACCCCCGAAGCCCGCGCCGTGAATCATTAACCATGACGAGAGTCGTTTAGAAAGGTTAATAAAATCTGAAAAAGGTTAACGTTTGCGAATAAAGTCTTAATTGCAACGCTTTGGGGACCGTTTTCGGGCGTTTGGGGGGTGTGGACAAGCGAATCTCGCAAACCCGTACGACACTTTACGCAAGTCGTTAAAGACCCAGCGCACCGGCCGCCTCGCGAAGGCGGCGCGTGGTCGTCCCGTCGTTGCGGAACAGGCGCAGCGCTTCGTCACGCGCCTCGCGCGCGCCGTCCATATCGCCCAGCTGCACGCGGCTGCGCATCAGCATGATCCAGCCATCGGGGTTGAGCGGATCTTCCTCCAGCTTCGCCGCCAGCCGGTCGACCATGCCGCGGATCATGTCCTGCTGCTGGCTGGCCGACAGCGATCTTGCCGCCTCGATATCGGACGCGCTCGGCCCCGGAATACCGGCCGTGGCGGTGGCGGCCCCGTCGGTCTTCAGCCCTCCGCTCGGCGGGGCGAAGCTGGCCTGTTCCAGCCGTTCGGCAACGTCGATGCCATTGGCCTTGCCCACTTCGGCGATGACCTGGCGCACGTCCGCGGCATAGGGCGCATCGGCGGGCGTATCCTTCAGAAGGTCGAACCAGGCATCGATCGCTTCCTCGTGCTTGCCTTCGAGGTCAATGGCGACGGCGCGGAAATAGCGGGCGCGCGGGTCGGCCGGGTCCAGTTCCAGTGCACGGTCGAACGCGGCGCGCGCATCGGACGGCAGCCCGTCGCCATCCCGGCTGGCCAGCACCAGCGCCTCGCCCAGCATCGAATGGTTTTCCGCAGTGTCGGGGTCCAGCGTGGTCGCGCGCTTGAACGCGGTCGCGGCCTCGGCATAGCGGCCGGTCTGGAAATAGGACCAGCCGAGCATCCGCCAGCCCTCTGCATCGTCCGGGCTTTCGGCCAGACGCGCCTCCAGCCGGGAAATCATCTGCGACACCGATGCCTGTTCGCCGGTGTCCGCCGCCTGCTGCACCGGCGCGCTATCGTTGCGGATCACCGAATAGCCGACGGCACCGCCCGCGATCAGCGCCGCCACGCCCAGCACCCAGCGCGCCATCACCCTTCCCGATCCGCCGTTCGACGCTACGCCCTTGTCTCCCGTCACCACGCAGTCCCCGCCATAGTCATTGCAGGCATTCGTTTACCCGCAAGCACCGCGCCGGGAACCCCGTTCCGCGCATTTTTTTACCCACGTGCTTTATTCGTTCGGCAACCCTCTATAGGCTTGATGCCGGATCGTATGGGGGTGTGATCCGGCTAACGGGCCGCCGAACACCCTTCACAGGGGGGAATGGGAACGGTGAGCGACACGTTCCGCGTAGCGATAATCGGGTCTGGCCCCGCAGGGATGAGCGCGGCCAGCCGCGCCGCCGCGCTTGGGCTCAGCCACGTGCTTATCGAAAAGACAGACCACCTGTCGGACACCATCTTCAAATACCAGAAGGGCAAGCACGTGATGGCCACGCCGTCGCAGCTTATCCTCCGCTCCGACCAGGAATTCGACGCGGGCAAGCGCGAGGATATCCTGGAAAAGTGGAATTCGCGCACTGCGGACCTTGGCATCAACGTCAAGTACGAGGCCGAAGTGAAAGCGATCCGCGGCACCGGCCCCGCCATCCCCGGCAGCGTACAGCAGATCGTGAAGCGCAATCGCGACGGCACGAAAGACGTCAAGGAACTGCAGCGCCACGAAGGCCCTTACGAACTTGAACTGACCAATGGCGAGAAGCTGATCGCCGACACGGTGATCCTTGCCATCGGCACGCAGGGCAATCCCAACCTGATGCGCTGTCCGGGCGGCGACCTGCCCCATGTCACGTACCAGCTGGACGATCCGACCGAGGTTCTGGACGAACATGTCATCGTCGTCGGCGTGGGCGATGCGGGAATCGAGAACGCGCGCGGCCTTGCCGAGGATTCGGCACAGGGCAACGTGGTCTCGATCCTCAACCGCAAGCCCAAGTCGACCAACGTGCGCGAAAGCTTCGCCAACGCGAAAGAGCCGAACGCCAAGGCGCTGGTCGAAGACGATGCCGACGGCAAGCTGACCATCCGGTACGAGACCGAAGTCAAGGAACTGGAGCCCGGCTGGGCCACGCTATCCACCCGCGACGGCGAAGAGAAGATCCGCTGCGACCGCGTGATCGCCCGTATCGGGTCCGCCCCGCCGCGTGCGTTCGTCGAAAACTGCGGCATCGCCTTCACCAGCGAAGACCGGCTCGCCTTCCCGCAGCTGTCCCCGGTGTTCGAAACGACTGCGCCCGGCATCTTCGTGATCGGCGCGCTGGCGGGCTATCCGCTGATCAAGCACTGCATGAACCAGGGCTATGACGTCGTCGAGTTCATCAACGGCAATACCGATCTGAAACCGGCGGACGAACCGCTGCTGGCCGAAAAGTTCGCAGGCCTGCCCAAGGGCCGTTCGGTGGACGAATGGCTCGAGCACCTGCGTACCAGCATCTCGATCCTGAAGGACATGAGCCCGCTGCAGATGCGCGAATTCATGCTCGACAGCGACGTGCGCAGCTATGCCCCCGGCGAAGTCGTGTTCGAGAAGAACGCGCCGGGATCGTCGCTTTTCGCGATTGCCGAGGGCTTGGTCCACGTGCGGATCGATCCCAACGATGCATCGAAAGTCGTGCCGATCGAGGCCGGGACCATATTCGGCGAAGTCGGCCTGATCTCCGGCCGCCGCCGCGGCGCGACGATCGTTGCCGCAGAGCCGACGATCTGCGTCGAGATCAGCCGCAACGCCGCGCTCAAACTGATGAGCCAGGTCCCGCCCGCCAAGCGCGAGATCGAGCGTATCAGCACCGAGCGCCAGTTGCTGCAGATGTTCGGATCGGGTCTGACGAGCGCGGATATCGCCGAAGTGGTCGAGACCGCGAAGATTCGCACCGTGCCCGCGGGCCAGGCGATCATCAAAGAGGGCGAGGACGGCAAGAACATCTTCGTCATCCGCGTCGGATCGATGGTCGTCGAAAAGGAAGTCGGCGGCAAACCAGTGTTCCTCTCCTACCTGCCCGCCGGGTCATACGTGGGCGAAATGGCCCTGATCGACGGGGGGCAGCGCACCGCCACCGTGCGCGCCGCGATCAAGAGCGAGGTGATCGAGATCGACGGCGAGGCGTTCGAGCGTGTCCTTGCCGCAAAACCCGCGCTGATGGACAAGGCGCGCGGCGAAATGGACGTTCGCCGCCGCACCAACGCCCTGATCGAATCGAAGAAGGACAGCTTTTCGGGCGTCGTCGACCTCTATTCCGAACAGGCCAAGTTCCTGGTCAGCCAGGGCCTTGGCGAAGCGACCGACGTGCTGCTGATCGACGAGAAGCTATGCGTGGGTTGCGACAATTGCGAAAAGGCCTGCGCCGATGCGCACGAGGGGCTGTCGCGCCTGGACCGCGAGGCGGGCAAGAGCTTTGCGCACCTCCACGTGCCGACATCGTGCCGCCACTGCGAACACCCGCACTGCATGGCCGACTGCCCGCCCAACGCCATCCATCGCGGGCCGGATGGCGAGGTTTTCATCGACGACACCTGCATCGGCTGCGGCAATTGCCAGCGCAACTGCCCCTATGGCGTGATCCGCATGGACAAGGTGCCGCCGCCAAAACCGTCACTGCTGTCGTGGCTGTTCTTCGGCAAGGGACCGGGACCGGGCGAACCGGCGGCCAAGTGGGCCAAGAAGAACATGCCCTACAACGGCGACCCCGCGCATGACGAAGCGCTCGACCGCAAGAAGGCGATCAAGTGCGACATGTGCGCCGGGATCGACGGCGGTCCGGCCTGTGTCCGGGCCTGCCCGACAGGCGCGGCGATCCGTGTCGCGCCCGATGAATTCCTGACGGTCGCACGCCTCAAATCCGAAACGGAGGGCGCGTGATGGCAAGCGTACCGGGTCTCGAACCCACCGAAACCGCGGCAACCGCGGAGGATACGACCACCACCGACACGCCCCGGTCGTCGCGCCGCCGCACGCGCCGCAACAAGGTGACGAGCCACGACAGCTTCCTGTCCTATGCGAACGGGCGCTGGTGGAAGATCGCGGGACTGCTCTGCCTCGCCTCCCTGCTCGCCTATATTTTCGTGCCCCTGCCCGCGCAGCATTTCGGCGGGACGTGGCTGGGCTATACGCTTGGCACCATCGGGGCGGGATTGATCGTGTGGCTGACCCTGCTGGGCGTGCGCAAACGCGCGATGACGCCGGGGACGTGGAGCCTGAAGGCATGGACCAGCGCGCACGTCTATCTCGGCCTGTCGCTGATCGTCGTGGCCACGCTGCACACCGGGTTCGACCTTGGCTGGAACGTCCACACGCTCGCCTGGGCGCTGATGATGATCGTCATCGTGTCGGGCATGTTCGGCATCTGGTTTTACTGGACCTTGCCGCAGGCGCTGTCCGAAAACCGCTATGACGAAGACGGCGCGGTCACCGAAAAGCAGATGATCGAACAGCTGCGCAGCCTCGACCGCCAGATTCACGACGCCGCCCAGCCGCTCAGCGCCGAGGATGCCGCCGTCGTCGAAAAGAGCCTTGAGCAAGACCCTTTCGACGGGTCGATCTGGAATCGCGTGACCGCGCGTTATCCGAACTGCGCCACGCGCCGCGCCGCGGGCACCTTGCGCGAGGCACGCGCCTTTCGCCCGCGTGTGGCCGACGATCCGCTGGACCGGGTCGATGCCCTGCTGACTCGCAAGGAAGCGATGCTGGCGCGCCTGCGCCGCCACTTGCGGCTGAAATCGCTGCTGCAGCTGTGGCTCTATGTCCACGTCCCAGTGACTTTCGCGCTGCTGGCCGCGCTGTCCGCCCATATCGTTTCCGTGTTCTTCTACTGGTGAGGGCGGCAAGATGACTTTCCTGATCCGCCAGATCGCGCTCAAGGCCAGTGGGGAGGAGATCGTCCGCGCCACGACGGTGGAGGGTGACACGATCACCATCGGGCGCGATGCGTCGTGCGACATCCACTTGCCCGACCTCGCCGTCGATCCGCGCCATGCCCGCGCGGTGATGAAGGACGGCGAACTGTTCGTCGAATCCATCGCCGACCAGCCGTTCGAAGTGAACGGGCGCAGCGTGAACCGCCGCGCCATCGACCTTTCGCGCGGGGCAGAGCTGACTTTCGGCGGCCACCGCATCAACGTCGAACGCGGCGAAGGCGGAGTGCCGGTCTTCACCGTCCGCCGGGTCGAGGCGATTTCCGACGTGTCGGAGGAAAAGGACCTCGGCAGCGTCTATACGCTGAAGGGGCTGATGCCCGGCAAGCGCATGTCGGCCTGGGGCTTTGCGATCCTCGTGCTGCTGGCCTGCCTCGCCTGGCCGATCGGCGCATACGTCACTCACAAGGGCGAAAAGGAACGCGGCTCTGGCTATCACGGGGACGAGATATGGTCTTCGGGCGATCTCACCCTCGCGCATGAAAAGCTGAAGGACGATTGCCAGGCCTGTCACGTCGATGCTTTCGTCGCCGTGCGCGACAATGCCTGCATGACCTGCCACGAAGACGATGCCCACGCGCACATCGCCGGACTTGCCGCCAACGACGCCACCGCCCGCCTTGTCGCGGCTCGCGGTGAACCCGGCCCATTCGGCCAGTTCCAGCGCGCCGTCGCCGAAGGGTTCAACCGCCCGGCAGGCAGGTGTGTCGAATGTCACATCGAACATACCGGTGCCGGCGCTATGGAGGCGACACCCCAGAAGTTCTGTACCGATTGCCACGACGGGATGAGCAAGAGATTGCCGGACACGAAACTGCCAGATGCGAGCGATTTTGGAACCGGTCACCCCGAGTTCCACCCCGCGCTCGTCGTCGAACCGGGTAACAAGCCGGTGTTCCAGCGCGTGGCGCTGACGAAGAACACGCGTGAGGACAGCGGCCTCAAGTTCACGCACGCCGAACACATGAGCAAGGCCGGCGGCGTCGCCCAGATGGTCCGCCGCCGTCCGGGCGAATACGATGGCCGCGACGCGATGCAGTGCGCCGATTGCCACACGCTCGATTCCACCAAGGTCCGGTTCGAGCCGGTGAAAATGGAAGAATCGTGCCAGTCCTGCCACGCGCTCGGCCTTGAAATGGTGGACGGCACGACCCGCACGCTACGGCACGGCAAGCCCGAACTGGTCGCCGCGGACCTGCGCGCTTTCTACCGTTCGGGCAATCCGCCCCGCCCGGCCAGCCTGTCGGGCATGTCGCGCCGTTCGCCCGGCGACGGCGCATCGCAGCGCACCGCACGCGATTTCGCCCGTGCGGTGCAGTTCTTCCCGGCCCGCGCCGACGGGGCCGTGACCCGCGTATTTTCCAAGGGTGGCGCCTGTTACGATTGCCACGTTGTCACGCGCGATGGCCCAGCCGTCACCAACGGATTTGACATCGTGCCCGCGGTGCAGAACGACCGCTACTTCGAAAAAGGCTGGTTCACGCATGACGCGCATTCGAAGTACGAATGCACCGACTGCCACGTCGAAGCGACGCGCAGCAACGATGCCGGCCGCGTGATGATTCCCGGTCTTGGCGGAGAAGGCGGATGCCGGACCTGCCACGTCGGCGGCACGGGCGCTTCGCTGGCCAAGGTCAATCATCCGGTCGAAAGCGATTGCGCCATGTGTCATGACTATCACGCCGACGACGGCCCGCCGTGGATGGCAAAGCCCAAGCGCACAGTCGCCGGTGCCGATCGGCCAAAGTCCCTGCGCCAGGTTTCGCTGAGGTGACGCGATGCTGATCGCCCAGATCACCGACATCCACCTGGGGTTCGAGCCGGATTCCCCCGGCGAATTCAACCGGCAGAGGCTGGACCGCACGCTCGACCGGCTGGCGAGCCTCGATCCGCTGCCCTCGCTCCTGCTGCTGACCGGCGACCTGATCGATCGCGGCGACGTCGATTCCTACCGCCGCCTGCGCGAGGCGCTGGCTGATTTTCCGGTGCCCTGGCACATGGCGCTGGGCAATCACGACGACCGTGCGAACTTTGCCGAGGTCTTTCCCGAACACGCGTTCGAAGACGGCTTCCTGCAATACGAACTGCGGGTCGGCCCGATGCGCCTGCTGGTGCTCGACACGCTGGAAGTCGGACGCCATGGCGGCGGTTTCTGCGATACGCGCGCCAGATGGCTGAATGACCGGCTGGACGCCGACACCGAAACCCCGACGATCATCGTGCAGCATCACCCGCCCTTCGAATGCGGCATCCCGTGGATGAATACCGTGCCCGAAGAACCGTGGGTCCAGCAGCTCGGATCGTGCCTGAAGGACCGGGACAACGTACACACGATGGTCTGCGGCCATATCCACCGCGCCTCGGCCAGCACGTGGCAGGGGCTGGAAGTCGTGACCACGCCGTCGACCGCGCCGCAAGTCGCGCTCGAATTCGCAGAAATCGATGTCGACACGCCGGATCATCGCCCGCTGATCGTCGCCGATCCGCCGGCCTATGCGCTGCATTTCTGGAACGGGCGCGAACTGGTCACGCACTGGGACACGGCCGAAGACCGCACCGTCCTTGCGCGGTACGACCACAACCTTCAGCCGATGATCGCCCACATGTTCGAAGAACGGCCCGGCGGCTGATCAAGCCGGCTTGCGGGCCGTAAACAGAATATGTCCGGCGAAGCGTAGCTTGAGGTAGTTGGCCTTGCGAACGTCGATACGGCGCAGTTTCAAGGCAATGTCTACGCCGGGATAAACAAGCTTGAGGCCCTTTATCCGCCGCGCCGATATCTGCCGCACGATCATGCCCAGTCCTTCGGGTCCGGGACGCATTTCCTCAAGCTCAAACCCGTTGTCGCTGAGCACGCGGAAGACACCGTATGGCGTGTAATTGAAGATCGAATAGGAGTGGTAAGGCTCCAGATAAGACAGCGCCGCAACGAATCGGCCCCCTGGTTTCAGTACGCGAAGTACTTCGCATAGCAGGCGATCGGGATGGCGCACGTGTTCGAAGACCTGGTTCGAATAGACCGCGTCGAAATGGTCGTCGCCAAACGGCAAGTCCGTACCGTTGTAGGTGAGGAACTGCTCGTCTGTGCGCTGCCGCGATGCAACTTCGGGCGACTGTTCGATATCGACGCCCACATAGTCCGCGCCGGTCCCGCGGATCAGTTCGACGGCGCGTCCGTCGCCGCAGCCCAGGTCCAGGACCAGCCCCGGGCCAGATGCAGCCTTGAACATCTCGCCAAGATTGGCCTGCTGAGCGTTGTCAGTGGGAATTGTGTGTTTGAGTTCTTCGAACTCGGGGCCCTCGAATGTTGCCACAAATTTCCTTTCTAGCGCGCGCGCTGAAGCTTCTTCTGGCGGCGCCGCTGGACCGAGCTGCCAAGGCCGATCGCCTCGCGGTATTTGGCGACCGTGCGGCGGGCCAGCGTGTAGCCTTTCGCCTTCAGCAAATCGACGAGCGTGTCGTCCGAAAGGATCGCGTCGGGCTTTTCGGCATCGATCAGGTCCTTGATCGCAGCCTTCACCGCCTCTGCCGACGCGGCGCCGTCGCCGCCGTCCGAGGCGACGCCGGAAGAGAAGAAGTACTTCAGCTCGAAGGTCCCGCGCCCGCAATTGAGGAACTTGTTCGAGGTCACGCGACTGATCGTGGATTCGTGCATTTCCACCGCCTCGGCCACGTCGCGCAAGGTCAGCGGGACCAGCGCGGAGACGCCGCGGCGGAAGAAACCTTCCTGCCGCCGCACGATTTCCTTCGACACTTTCAGGATCGTCTTCTGCCGCTGGTCCAACGCTTTCACCAGCCAGTTGGCATCGGCCAGTTTCTCGCTCAGCCAGCCGCCGGACGACTTGTCCTTGCCGCATCCCGCCTTGACCGTGGCGTAATACTGCCGGTCGATTACCAGCCGCGGCAGCGTTTCGCGGTTCAATGCGATCGCCCAGCCGCCCACCCGGTCGGGCTTTACGAAGACGTCGGGCACGACCGGCGGCGCGGCATCGCCGCCGATGCGGCAGCCAGGCTTGGGATCATAGCTGCGCAGTTCCGCGATCATGTCGGACAGGTCTTCGTCGTCCACCCGGCACATCCGCTTCAACTGCGCGAAATTCCCGCGCGCCAGAAGATCGAGGTTCGCGATCAGCACTTCCATGCACGGATCGTAGCGGTCCGCCTCTTTCGCCTGCAGCGCAAGGCATTCGGACAGCGACCGCGCGCCCACCCCGGTCGGGTCGAGCGACTGGACGAGCGCCAGTCCAGCCTCTGCCTGATCCATCGAAATGCCCAACAGGTCGGCAATCTCGGCAAGCTCGATCGTGAGGTACCCCGCCTCGTCCAGTTGGTCGATGATCTGGCGCGCGATGAACTGATACACCTCGGTCCCGCCCGCCGCGCCAAGCTGGGCGTGGAGATATTCGGCCAGCGTCTCCTCGCCAGAGGCGCGCTCCCCGATATCGGGCATGTCTTCGCCGCCGCCCGCCCCGCTACCGCGCGAAGAGCCGGTATCGAAGTCGCGGTCCAGCATTTCGCCCGCGATGTCGAGCGCGGCCTCTCCGTCTCCCTGCCCTTCGACCGTACTTTCACCCGGCACCGCTTCCGCGATTTCGCCGCTTTCGGCAGGGGCCGCCCGCTCTCCCTCTCCGTTCGCGAGGTCGACGAGCGGGTTGTCGGACACCGCCTCGGCGATGAACGATTCCAGTTCGAGATTGGACAGCGCAAGCAGGCGGATCGCCTGCTGCAACTGCGGCGTCATCACCAGCGATTGCGATTGCCGTAGGTCGAGGCGGGGGCCCAGTGCCATCGGTCACCTGCGCCGGGGCATCACAGCGTGAACGCTTCGCCCAGATAAAGGCGGCGCACGTCTTCGTTCGCGACAAGATCTTCCGGCGACCCGGCGAACAAGACCTGCCCGCCATAGATGATGCAGGCCCGGTCCACGATTTCCAGCGTCTCACGCACGTTGTGGTCGGTGATCAGGACGCCGATCCCGCGGGTTTTCAACTCGAGCACGAGATCGCGGATATCGCCGATCGAAAGCGGGTCGATCCCGGCGAAGGGTTCGTCCAGCAGCATGATCGAAGGCTTTGCCGCCAATGCTCGGGCAATCTCGCAGCGGCGACGTTCACCGCCCGAAAGAGCCATCGCAGGGCTTTCGCGAAGGCGCGTCAGGCCGAATTCGTCGAGCAGGCGTTCCAGTTCGGAGGCGCGCACGTCCGCGTCGGGCTCCACCATTTCCAGCACGCAATTGATGTTCTGTTCAACCGTCATGCCGCGAAAGATCGAGGTTTCCTGCGGCAGATAGCCAAGGCCGAGGATCGCGCGGCGATACATCGGCAGCTTGGTCACGTCCTCACCGTCCATCAGGATACGGCCCGAATCGGGACGAACCAGGCCCATGATCGAATAGAAACACGTCGTCTTGCCCGCGCCGTTAGGGCCCAGCAGGCCAAGCACTTCACCCTTGGCGACCGACAGGGAAATGTCGGTCAGGACCGCGCGCTTGTCGTAGCTTTTTGCGATGGAGACGACTTCCAGCCCGCCCTGCGGAACCGGGGGCGAGGCCGTTGCGGCCGGGTCCACGGACGGATCGAGGGTGTGGCTGTCGATGGTTCTGCTCCTCGTCGGCAGGGCCCCGTCATGCGAAGCGAAAGGGCACCCGCGTCATTCTCTCGCGCCACCACATAGCATCTGTGCCACAGCTTTGAAGCCCCCCGGCATGGCAATTGGCAAGATTCCTGCATGGCTGGCCGATAGCGATACGGGACGCGCCGGGCAGGGCATCGCCCGTGCGATGCAAAAGCGCGCTTGACGCACATTTCTCCCAGATGAATACTCGTGTCATAAAAGGGATCGCAAAGGGACTGGAGCGATGATGGTAAACAGCCGGAAGGATTCCGCGATCCAAGGCCATGCGCACGAAGATGCCGTGACCAAGGACTGGCGCCGCCGCATCAGCGACCATCTGGCCTATGCCTTGCTGGTCTATACCGCGCTGCAGATCTTCGTGACGATGAAACAGCTGAAAGAGATGACCAGCACGACGCTGCCCTATCTCGCGCTCATCGTCCTTGTCGCCATGATAATCCCCGCCGCCCGGATGCTGGAAAAGCACTGGAGCGAGCTGACCGATGCAGAGGCGTTCGACCCGGCGCAGGCATCGCGTTTCAAACGGGACCGGATCATCATCTGGGTCTTTGCCATCGGCATGCCCTTCGTCCTTGCGGGTATCGCGCGCCTTATCGCCGCATTCTGACCCCGGACCGTGACGCGGCTTGCCCGCCCGCGATCCTGCGCCTATCCCTTTGAGGGATGCTGCAAAACAAGCGAGCGATGGACGCCTTGATGACGATCCCCTCCTTCACGAACGAGAGCCCATGCTGAACGAAGAGGGTGCGCTTGGCCGCTGCGCCGACCTGATCGCGCGCGCCAGGGAACTGGGCGCGGACGCCGCCGATGCGGTATATGTCGGAAATCATTCGGAAAGCGTGGAAGTGCGCCTCGGCGAACTCGAATCGGTCGACCGGTCGGAAACCGAGCTTTTCGGCCTGCGCGTCTTTGTCGGCAAGCGCAGCGCGACCATCGGGTCCAGCGCGCTCGACGCCGGAGGTCTTGATGAACTGGCCGGCCGCGCGGTCGCCATGGCGCGGGCCGCGCCGCAGGACGAATATTCCGGGCTCGCCCCCGAAGACATGCTGATGCGGGGCGATCTGCCCGATCTCGATCTCGTCTCTCCCAACCCCGACGCCGACGTGCTGCGCGAATGCGCACGAGAGGCAGAGGACTGCGCCCGCCAGGTACAGGGCGTGACCAACAGCGAAGGGGCATCGGCGGCAAGCGGCGGCGACACCATCGCCATCGTCACCAGCCACGGTTTCGCCAAGGGCTATTGCCAGTCGCGCCACTCGATCGGTGCGGCGGTCGTTGCCGGACAGGGCAGCGGGATGGAGCGCGGTTCGGAATGGCGCGTGGCACGCCACCGCGGCGAACTTCCCGATGCCGGTGCGATCGGCCGCAAGGCCGCCGCCCGCGCGGTCGAACGCCTCGGCCCCGAAACGATGCGGAGCGGCGCCATGCCGGTCGTGTTCGACCCGATGGTCGGGCGCAGCCTCGTCGGCCATCTCGTCGGGGCGATTTCCGGCCCGTCCATCGCGCGCGGGGCCAGCTTCCTGCTGGAACATGAAGGCAAGCAGGTCTTCGACAGCGCCGTGACCATCGTCGACGATCCGCTGCGCCCGCGCGGGCTCAGTTCCCACCCCTTCGACGGCGAGGGGCTTGCCGCCCGCCCGTCCACGATCATCGACAAGGGCGTCCTTTCGAGCTGGCTGCTGGACACGGCATCGGCGAACAAGCTTGGGCGCAGGCCCACCGGTCACGCGATCCGCCACGGCGGCGGTGCGCCCGGCGCTTCGTGTTCCAACGTCGTTCTGGGCCCCGGCGAACAGAGCGTGGCCGAGCTGATCGCCGATATCGAGGAAGGCGTGATCGTCACCGACCTGATCGGCCAGGGCGTGAACGGGGTCACCGGCGACTATAGCCGCGGGGCATCGGGCTTCCGCATCCGCGGTGGTGAGATCGCGGGGCCGGTTTCGGGCATCACGATTGCAGGAAACCTGCTGGAGATGTTCCGCACGCTTCGCGCGGCGAACGATCTTGAGACGATCTACGCCGTCAACGTGCCGACCCTGCGGATCGACGGGATGACGGTTGCCGGTGCCTGATTTGAAGGGCCTGCGCGATCTGTTCTGCGCATTCGTTTTCGCGCTGGCGTTGCCGGTGGCTGCCCATGCCGCGATTCCCGACCTGAGCGGACAACCCGCTGCCGAGGAAAGCGCGCCCGCCGATCAGCCCGCGATCGAGACCGACCGGGCCGCCGATGCCGACATCCGCATCGCCGAACGCATCCGCGCCATTTTTGCCGCCATCGATGCGCTGGACGCCGTTTCGGTGGAAGTCGAGGAAGGCGTCGTCACCCTGTCGGGCAGCGTGGCAAGCGCGACCAAGGCCGACCAGGCCGAAACCATCGCAGGCCGCGTGGCGGGCGTCGTCACCGTCAACAACGAGATAGAACGCGACCTTGCCGTCGACCGCAACCTGGCCCCCACCGTTTCGGCCATCGGGGACGAAGCGCGCAACGTGTGGCGGATGCTGCCCCTGTTCGGCGTGGCGGTGGTGCTGGCCGTTCTGGTCATCGTCGCGCTGCGCTGGCTGGCGGACCGGGAAAGGCTTTGGCTGCGGCTGACGCCGAACCCCTTCATCGCCGAACTTCTGGCCAGCGCCATCCGGTTCTTCGGCGTTTTGCTGGGGCTTTACATCGCGCTCAAGATCCTTGGCGCGACGTCGCTATTGGGCGCGCTGCTGGGCATTGGCGGCGTGATCGGCATCGCCATCGGTTTTGCCGTGCGCGATACGATCGACAATTACATTTCCTCGATCATGCTGTCCCTGCGCCAGCCGTTCCGCGCCAACGACCATGTCGTGATCGAGGGGAACGAGGGCCGCGTCATCCGCCTGACCAGCCGCGCCACGGTGCTGATGACGCTGGACGGCAATCACTTGCGCATTCCGAACTCCACCGTCTTCAAGGCGGTGATCCTGAACTACACCACCAATCCGCAGCGCCGCTTCGAATTCGATCTGGGCGTCGATGCCGATGACGATCCGGTCGAGGCGATGGCGGTCGGCACCGCGGCGATCGCGGCGCTCGATTTCGTGATCGACGATCCCGTTCCGGGCGCGCGCGTCATGAATGTCGGCGATTCGAACGTGGTCGTGCGGTTCCTCGGCTGGATCGACCAGACCGATACCGATTTCTACAAGGCGCGTTCGCTGGCTATCGAGGCGGCGAAGAAGGCGCTGGAGGACGCAGGTTTCGGACTGCCGGAGCCGATCTACCGCCTGCGCATCGACCCGCGCTCTGCCCCGATGCCGCTTCCCGGTGCCGCCGAGACCGGTCCGAAACCGGCCAAGGCGTCCCGCGCCGCGATTGCCGAGGAAAAGGTCGATACCGCGCCCGAAACCCACGTCGCCGAACTTGTCGAGCGGGAGCGGCAGGGTACGCGCGAGAAAGACCTGCTGGACGAGAGCCGCCCTGTAGAGTGAGCGGCTGCTCGTCCCGAAAGGTCAGGCCTGGCCTGCTTCCTTGGCGCGTTCGATCGCTTCGATCACGATCTGGCGTGCTTCTTCGGCGCCGCCCCAGTTACCGATGCGGACCCACTTCTCGGCTTCGAGATCCTTGTAGTGGGTGAAGAAGTGTTCGATCTGCTGCATCACGATTTCGGGCAGATCGGCTTTTTCCGCGACGTTGCTGTAGTACGGGAAAGTCGAATCCACCGGCACGCAGACCAGCTTTTCATCGCCGCCGTGTTCGTCTTCGAGGTTGAGGACCGCGATCGGGCGCGCGCGCACGACCGAGCCGGGAACGAAGGGGCTGCGCGCCACGACGAGCGCGTCGAGAGGGTCGCCGTCGGGCGAAAGCGTGTGCGGGACAAAGCCGTAGTTGGCCGGATAGCGCATCGGCGTGTGCAGGATGCGGTCGACGAACAGCGCGCCCGATGCCTTGTCGAATTCGTACTTCACGGGTTCGCCGCCGGTCGGGACCTCGATGATGACGTTGAGACTTTCGGGCGGATTGTCGCCGGTCGGGATCATGTCGATGCGCATCGGAATTCCTGTCGTATCACGATAAAGTGAAGCTTGCCGCAGTGCAGCAAGCGAAATGAACGCCGGTGCCTCTAGCGCGCCCGCGCCCCTTCGCCAAGGCTTCCTTTGGTCTGATGTGCAATCCGCGCCGCGCCTGCGAAAAGGATCGTCACGGCTGCGAAAGCTAGCGTCGCGGCTCCAGCCAGCGGTCGATATGGGCCGTGCCCTTCACCGCCTTTTCCAGCCACGGCCAGCGCAGCCCGCCATCGTAGGCGACCGACACGGTCGTGTACCGTCCGCCGCGCTTGACCAGCAGGTCGATCGTGCCGCTTTCCCTGGCCGCGGTGATCGCCTTTTTCATCGTTTCGGCCGAATATTCCTTCCCGTTGACGGCCACGATCTCGGCCCCGCTGACGATACCCGCCTTGAAGGCGACGCCGTCCCAGATCACCGAAGTCACCGTGCCGCTTTCGTTCAGCACCATGCCCAGCGAATGTTCCAGCCGCAGCGCGCCCTTGGCCATCAGGCTGGCATCGAAGGGATTCGGCTCATCCTTGAAGACAAGTTCGTAGCCGCCAAGCTGGATACCCTTCAGCGGTGCGGGCGCGCCGGGTGCATAGACCCTTTCGCGCAGGAACGTCGCCCAGTCGTGAGGATGAACCGCGTTCAGCGTATCGACCACGTCGCCGAAATCATACGTGATCTCGCCCCAATCGCCCGGATGACCGCCGAAGAACAGCTTCGCAAAATCGTCCAGCGACTTGCGGCCGTTCGTCTCGCTGCGGATCAGCATGTCCGCTTCGAGCCAGACGAGAGCGCCTTCGTTGTAATATTCCTCGCCCCGGGCATAGCTGTAGTACGGCTTCGCCGCGCGCTGACCGATCTGCGGATCGTTGGTGGTGTCGGCCAGCGAACGCCATGCACGGCCCGGCTCGTTCACGTATTCGGCCGCCGACCGCGCGATCTCGCCCAGCACCATCGCCTTGCTCTGCATGCCCGAACGCACGGAAAGCGGCAGGTCCCAGTACTGCGTCTGGCCTTCATAGACCCACAACAGCTCGTTCTGGGTCGGCTGGCGGTAATCGGGCGTCCACGAACCCACCGGGCGGCGGAACTTGCCATTCCAGCTGTGCACCAGTTCGTGCGGCAGCAGGTCGACGCGGTATTCGTTCTTTTCCCAGTCCTCGAACGTGTCGGGCGGAAGCGTGTTTTCCGATGATCGGTGATGTTCCAGCCCGATGTCGCCAAGATCGTCGGTCAGGCCCAGCAGGAAGTCGTAATGGTCCCACTGCTGGTTGCCGAACAGGATCACCGCCTCGTCCACCAGAGCGCGGATGCTGGCGATCCGTTCGTCGCTCGCCTCAAGCTCTTCGGGATCGTGGGCAAAGGCCTGAAGCCGCGCATCGTGGCCAAGATCCCATTCGCGGTGATATTCCCCGGCGAAGATCGGGCTGTCGACCAGCGTCTGGTAATCGGTCTGCGCCCAGGTCACCGTGTCGCCGCTGCGCGCCATGCCGTCGAGCGCGGTGGCCACGTCCCAGCCTGCCGGAAACGTGACGGTCGGCTTCACCGCGATGCGGCGCACGTAGTGGCCTGCGGGGTAGAGCGTCATTTCCTCGAACTTGAGGTTCAGCATTTCGGGCGTCATCACGATGCGCCCCTCGGACGGACGCAGCGGCGAGGTATAGACAAGATGCGCGACCACTTCGCTCGCACCTTCGGGCAGGTCCAGGTGAAAGGCATATAGCTCGACCGGATCACGCTCCCATGCCACGTCCTTGCCGTCCACGGTAAAACGGATACCGTTCAGGTTGCGGATCTTGGCGAGCCCCTCGTGCTCGCCGGGCCGCCATTGCGGATAGAGCAGCGTCAGCTTTTCGGTGCCGGGGGCGACGGGGATCGTCTCGGTCGTGCGGAACAGGCCGCGCGCAAGGTCCGTCGCGTCGACATCGATGGTGATGGTTCCGCCCGGATAGGGCGTATCGAAGGGGTCCGGCACGTCCTGCGATAGCGCAAGGCCCGCGGCGGGCAGGCTGCGCACCTCTTCCGCCTGGGTCTGGGCCAAGGCGGAAACGGGGGCGGTGGTGAGGGCGAGTGGGGCGCTGGCTGCGAGCAGCGCGATCATCGGAAACGGTTTCATCGCCTACTACATGGTCAGGGGCTTTGCATGATGCAACAGCATGGCCCGACAGCGATGCTTTTCAGCCCGCATGAACATCGCTAAGGCGCGCGGTCATGAGCGGCAAGATCGACACCCCAAAAGCCATTCGCGGCACACAGGACATTTTCGGCGCAGAGGCGGAAAGCTTCGCCCACGTCGTCGAAACCTTCGAACGCGTGCGCAAACTCTATCGTTTCCGCCGGGTCGAAATGCCCGTGTTCGAAAAGACCGCCGTCTTCTCGCGCAGTCTTGGCGAGACCACCGACGTGGTTTCGAAAGAGATGTATTCGTTCGAGGATCGCGGCGGAGAATCGCTGACCCTGCGTCCCGAATTCACCGCCGGACTTGCCCGCGCCTACATCACCGATGGCTGGAAACAGTATGCCCCGCTGAAGATCGCGACGCACGGCCCGTTGTTCCGGTACGAACGCCCGCAAAAGGGCCGCTATCGCCAGTTCCACCAGATCGACGCCGAAGTGATCGGCGCGGCCGAGCCGCAAGCCGATGTCGAGCTTCTGGTCATGGCCGATCAGCTCCTGCACGAACTGGGCATCGCCGATGGCGTGACCTTGCAGCTCAACACGTTGGGCGATGGCGACAGCCGCGAGGCGTGGCGCGCCGCGCTGGTCGAATATTTCCGCGACCATGCCGCGTCGCTGTCCGAAGATTCGCAGGACCGGCTGGAGCGTAATCCGCTGAGGATCCTCGATTCCAAGGACCCGCGCGACAGGCCTTTCGTCGCCGATGCGCCGAAGATCGACCAGTTCCTTTCGGGCGAAGCGCAGGACTTCTTCGGCGCGGTCACGTCCGGCCTTGATGCCGCAGGGGTGAAGTGGGCCCGCATGGATTCGCTGGTGCGCGGGCTCGACTATTATCGCCACACCGCTTTCGAATTTGTGACCGACCGGCTTGGTGCGCAAGGCACCGTGCTGGGCGGCGGGCGCTATGACGGGTTGATGGAAGCACTGGGCGGTCCGCAGACCCCGGCGGTCGGCTGGGCCGCAGGGATCGAACGGCTTGCGATGTTGGTGGGAGAGCGTGAGGAAGCCGTCACCGAAGTGATCGTCGTGGTCGAAGACGATGCCGCGATGGCCGATGGCGTCGCCGCCGTGTCGCGCCTGCGCCGTTCGGGCACCAGCGCCGAACTTTTCGCCAGCGGCAGCCCGCGCAAGCGGTTTGACAAGGCGGTGAAGCAGGGCGCGAAGGCGATCCTTGCCTACTCGATCCGCGAAGGCGAAGTGACCAGCCGCATCAAGGCCGAGGACAACCTCGCCGCGACGATCGAAGCGGCTTTGGCCGACTGACACGCAGTGCAAGTCTCCGATCAACGCCTCTCCCAGATCGCGCAGCGCTTTTCCGAACTGGAAGCGCGGCTGGCGTCGGGCACGCTGGAGGGCGACGACTTCGTAAAGGCCAGCCGCGACTATGCGGAACTGGAACCTGTTGCGCGCGAAGCGGCGGGCGTTGCCGGAATGCGCAGCGAACTGGCCGAACTGCGCGAAATGCTGGCCGACCCGGAGATGAAGGCGATGGCCGCCGATGACATCGCCCGGATCGAGGCGGAACTGCCCGAGGCCGAAGATCGCCTTGCCATCGCGCTCCTGCCGCGTGACGCCGCCGATGCTCGCCCGGCAATGCTCGAAATCCGCGCCGGCACCGGCGGGGATGAGGCCGCGCTTTTCGCAGGCGACCTGTTCCGCATGTACGAACGCTATGCCGCCGAACAGGGCTGGCGGGTCGAGGCGATTTCGATGAACGCGTCGGACGTCGGCGGCTTCAAGGAAATCGTCGCCAACGTGTCGGGCCAGGGCGTCTTCGCCAAGCTGAAGTTCGAAAGCGGCGTCCACCGCGTGCAACGCGTGCCCGTCACCGAAAGCGGCGGACGCATCCATACCAGCGCGGCGACCGTCGCGGTCCTGCCCGAACCCGACGAGGTCGACGTGCAGATCGCCGACAACGACCTGAAGATCGATATCTACCGCGCATCGGGCGCAGGCGGTCAGCACGTCAATACGACCGATTCGGCCGTGCGCATCACGCACTTGCCCAGCGGCATCGTCGTCACCCAGCAGGACGAGCGCAGCCAGCACAAGAACAAGGCCAAGGCGATGCAGGTCCTGCGCGCCCGCCTCTACGAAAAGATGCGCGACGAAGCCCACGGCGCAGAGGCCGAGGCCCGCAAGGCCATGGTCGGCAGCGGCGACCGGTCCGAGCGCATCCGCACCTACAACTTTCCGCAAGGGCGCGTGACCGACCACCGCATCGGGTTGACCCTGCACAAGCTGCCCGAGATTCTCGAAGGGCCCGGCCTTGCCGAACTGGTCGACGCGCTGATCGCAGAGGATCAGGCCGCGCGCCTTGCCGCGCAGAACGAAGCGGGCTGATCGTGGGCAGCGTGGCGGATGCCCTGCGCGACGCCGCCCGCGCACTGGACGGGGTCAGCACCTCGCCCCGCCTTGATGCCGAACTGCTGATGGCGCACGCGCTGGGCGCCAGCCGCTCCGACATGTTGCTACGCCATGCCCGCGACGATGCGCCCGCCGCGTTCGGGCCGTTTCTGGAACAGCGGCTGACCGGAAAGCCCGTTTCGCAGATCACCGGTTTCCATGAATTCTACGGCCTCCCGCTCAAGGTCACGCCCGATGTCCTGACCCCGCGCCCCGATACAGAAACACTGATCGAGGCGGCGATCGAAGCCTTCGCCGATCGCGCCCCCGCGCGCATTCTCGATTGCGGCACCGGCACGGGCGCGCTGCTGCTGGCCGCATTGTCGGTCTGGCCCAAGACGCAAGGGATCGGCATCGAACGCAGCCCCGCCGCGCTTGCCGTCGCCTGCGAAAACGCGAAAGCGACCGGCATGTCGAACCGCTCCGTGATGCAGGCTGGCGACTGGACGCAAGACACTTGGCGTAACGGATTGGGCCGCTTCGACCTCGTCCTGTCCAACCCGCCCTATGTCGAAACGCACGACCCCGATCTCGCCCCCGACGTGCGCGACCACGAACCGGCAGAGGCGCTTTTTGCCGGGAAGGACGGCCTCGACGATTATCGCATTCTCGTCCCCGTGCTGCCCGAATTACTGGCGCCCGGCGGCATCGCGGTCATCGAAATCGGGTCACGCCAGGCGGACGCCGTGACAGCAATCGGTGAAAAGTCGGGGCTATCCGCCGCGATGTACCGAGACCTGGGAAACAATCCGCGGGCACTATTATTTCGTGCAGCCTGAACAGGCTTTTCGTTAAAAGGGGTTGGCAGGCCCCGATTTTGCCTATAACCCTGTTCTCAGACGAACGACGGACGTAGATTCCCGCGCGATCGTCTATCCTCCCGTTCCGAACGCTCAGTGCCTTTTAAAAGGCCGGTCGGTGCTGGACCGTGAGGGCATGGTCTGCCGTCCGCATATGCGAATTCACAGGGCGCTGGACCGACAAGGGCTTGCCCGTGGTATGAGGCTCCGGGCGTTTCCGACTGGGTGCGCGCTGAGGTGAGTTTGGATCACCCGCGCCGGACAAGGGAACAGTCTTACTTTGAATAACAATCGTGGCAACAATCGCCGGCGCGGCCGTAATAATCGGTCGCAAGGTGGCGGTCAGCATCTCAACCGGATCGACAGCCGTGCACGGGGCAATGCCCCCCAGCTGCTCGACAAGTACAAGAAGCTGGCGGAAGAATCGCACCGCAACGGCGATCGCGTGCAGGCCGAATATTACCTGCAATTCGCGGATCATTATTTCCGCGTGATCGCCGACGGCAAGGTGCGGCAGGACGAACAGCGCAGCAAGCGTGACGACGATCGCCCGGACCGGCAATCGGACGACGATGGCCGTGACAATCGCGACAGTCGTGACAGTCGTGACAATCGTGAAAGCCGTGATCAGAACAACGACAACGACGGCGAGAACGAAAGCGAGGAAGAGGGTGAAACCTCCAACCGCCGCCCGCGCCGCCGCAAGGACAGTTCTGAGGAAAATCCGTTCACGCGTGACGCCCGGCCGCGTCGTCAGCGCCGCAGCCGCGACGACGAGGAATCGTCGGACGGCGAAAGCGAGACCGAGAAATCCGTCGACAACGACGGCGGTCTCGACCCGCAGGCCCTGCCCCCCGCAATCGGCGAAACCGAGGAAAAGCCCAAGCGTCGCGGTCGCCCGCGCAAGGTGAAGGCAGAAACTTCGGACGGCGACGACGTGAAGCAGGCCGTTAACGGCTGACAACAGAGGCGACTGGCCCTAATTGGCCGATATGCCTCTGATGTCTGGTCGTTCCGCAAAATTCTCCGCACCGCTGCTGGCCTTCGTGGCCGGCGCGGGCGCGGCGACGGGGTTCGAACCCCTTTCCCTATGGCCCGTGACACTGGCGGCGCTTGCGCTGCTGATGCATCTGGTGCGCAGATCGCAAAGCGGCAAAAGCGCGGCCTTGCTCGGCTGGCTGTTCGGCGTCGGGCATTTCTGGCTCGGCAACAACTGGATCGCGACGGCCTTTACCTATCAGGCCGAAATGCCCGCATGGCTGGGCTGGATCGCGGTTTTTCTCCTGTCTCTCTATCTTGCGGTCTATCCCGCGCTGGCGGCGCTGGGCGCGTGGCTGATCGTCCGACGCCCCGGACCCGGCAGAATCGTGCCCGGCTGGATCGTGCCCGTCGCCTTTGCGGGAACCTGGATCGTGAGCGAATGGCTGCGTTCGTGGGTCTTCAGCGGCTTTGCGTGGAACCCTTTGGGCGCAGTGGCACTGGGCGGGTTCGAGCGGCCGGGGCTTGCCGTGGTCCTTCCGTGGATGGGCACATATGCTCTTTCGGGCGTGGTGGTCCTGTTGTCGGGCGCGTGGCTCTGGGCCTTTGACGCATGGCGCGGCGGTGCGGCGAAGTGGCGGGCTGCGCTGGCGGCGGCGGTGCCGGTCGCGCTTCTGCTGCTGCCCTTCCCGGCCGCCGGACAGGGTCAGGGCACGCTTGCCTTCCGCCTGGTCCAGCCGGACGTGCGGCAGGACGTGCTGAACGATCCCCGGCAATACGAGGCGAATTTCGTCAAGACCGCGATGCTCAGCGGCCCGCCCGTGGCAGAAGACGACACCACGCTGTTCCTCTGGCCGGAATCGGGCGTGCCGGACTATCTGCGCCCCGGCTATCCGCGCCGTTATTACGTCGCGACGACTTATGGCGCGGACCCGGCGATGGCGCGGGAACGGATCGGCCAGATGGTCGGGCCGGGCGGACTGCTGCTGACCGGGACTGTCGACATCGTCCTCAACGATGAGGGCACTCGCGCCGCAGCGGCCGAAAACGTGGTCACCGCGGTCGGGCCCGACGGCGATATCGTGGCAGGATACGCCAAGGCGCATCTGGTCCCTTATGGCGAATATCTGCCGATGCGCTCAATCCTCGAACCGCTCGGCCTGTCGCGGCTCGTAGCCGGAGCGCTCGACTTCCGTCCCGGTCCGGGTCCGCGCACGATGGACCTTGGCAAATGGGGCAAGGCCGGCGTGCAGATTTGCTACGAGATCGTATTTTCGGGGCAAGTCGTGCAACGCGACGATCGCCCGGACTACCTGTTCAATCCCTCCAATGACGGCTGGTTCGGGACATGGGGCCCGCCGCAGCACCTGGCGCAGGCGCGGATGCGCGCGATCGAGGAAGGCCTGCCGGTCCTGCGTTCCACCACCACCGGGATCAGCGCCGTGATCGACGCGGGCGGCGTCGTGCGGAGCCACGTGCCCAAGCATCGCGCCGAGCGGCTTTCGGGCATCGTTCCCCCTGCCACCGCGCCCACCCTGTTCTCTCGCACAGGCAACTGGCTTCCGGTCGGCCTTGGCATCCTTCTGATTATCGCGGCGGTGGTTGCAAGCCGCCGCGCGCATCGTTAGAGCGCATATAAAGAAAGCTTTATACGTCGTCAGGATCATTCATGCGTCGCAATTTTCTCTTCACTTCCGAATCGGTTTCAGAAGGGCACCCCGACAAGGTCTCCGACCAGATCTCCGACGCCATCGTCGACCTGATGCTGGCGAAGGATCCCGAAGCGCGCGTCGCGTGCGAGACGATGACGACGACCCAGCTCGTCGTCCTGTCGGGCGAAATCCGGTGCAAGCCGATGTACGACACCGCGCGTGAGGACTGGGCCGAAAACGGGTACTGGGCCCCCGGCGCGAAGGAAGAGATCGAGCAGACCGCACGCGCCGTCGTGCGCGACATCGGGTACGAGCAGGACGGCTTCCACTGGGATCGTCTGCGCTTTGAAAACCATCTCCATGGCCAGTCGAGCCAGATCGCGCAGGGCGTCGATTCGAACGAGGAAAGCGCCAAGGACGAAGGCGCGGGCGACCAGGGCATCATGTTCGGCTTCGCCTGCGACGAAACGCCCGATCTCATGCCCGCGACGCTGGATTACAGCCACAAGATCCTGCAGCGCCTGTCGGACGACCGTCATTCGGGCAAGGCCGATTTCCTTGAACCCGATGCCAAGAGCCAGGTGACGCTGCGTTTCGAAGACGGCCAGCCTGCCGCCTGCACCGCCGTCGTCGTCTCGACCCAGCACAAGCCGGGGTATGACACGGGTGAGCGTGAGGCCGAGCTGAAAAGCTATGTGAAGGGCGTGATTGCCGACATCCTGCCGCACAACCTGCTGTCGGACGAAACGGTCTATCACATCAACCCGACCGGCTCGTTCGAAATCGGCGGCCCCGATGGCGATGCCGGCCTTACCGGCCGCAAGATCATCGTCGACACGTACGGCGGCGCGGCCCCGCATGGCGGCGGCGCGTTTTCGGGCAAGGACCCGACGAAAGTGGACCGCTCTGCTGCCTATATCTCGCGCTATCTGGCCAAGAACATCGTCGCGGCGGGCCTTGCCAAGAAGTGCACCATTCAGCTGTCCTACGCGATCGGCGTCTCGCACCCGCTTTCGCTCTATGTCGACACCCACGGCACTTGCGCCGATGGCGTGACCGATCCGCAGCTCGAGGACGCGATCCGTTCGATCGAAAGCCTTGGCGGTCTGACCCCGCGCGGCATTCGTACGCGGCTCAACCTCAACCGCCCGATCTATCGCGCGACCGCCGCCTACGGCCACTTCGGCCGCCCGGCGAACGACGGGATGTTCCCGTGGGAAGCGACCGACCTGGTCGATGAACTGAAAGCCGCGCTCAGCCGCTGAGCCTGTTGCCGGTTTTTATTTTCCTACAATAGCTTGCCAGCATCATGAGGCGGGTTTCCTTTTGCCGGAGACCCGCCCGATGCCCCATACTTACGACCCTGCCCGCCCGACGATAACCCCGCGTATCGCCGCCGAACTGATCGCACACGAAGGCGTGGTCCGCGAAGCCTATCGCGATTCGGTGGGCGTCTGGACCTGGAGCGTGGGACTGACCGACGCCAGCGGCCACCGCGTCACCCGCTACCGCGATCAGCCGCAACCGCTGCACCGCTGCCTGGAGGTCTTCGTCTGGGTCCTGCGCAACCGCTACCTGCCTGCGGTTCTGGAAGCGTTCGGCCCCGTCCAACCGGAAGAACATGAACTGGCTGCCGCGCTTTCGTTTCACTGGAACACCGGCGCGATCGGCCGCGCCGAGTGGATGCGCCACTTGCGCGAAGGGGACCGCAAGGCGGCGAAGAAGGCCATGCTAAACTGGTGCCGCCCCGCCTCGCTCGCCATCCGGCGCAAGCGGGAGCAGGCCCTTTTCTTCGACGCACGCTGGCACGGTGACGGGACGGCCCTCGTCTATTCGGTCGCCAAGCCGTCCTACCGCCCGGCGAAAGGCAAACGCATGCCGGTGATGGACACGTTGAAACTGCTTCTGCGCGGCGGCCCCGCGCGCGAAGTGACCGCGCAGGAAGTGAAGGTCCACGCCCCGCCCCAGCGCGCCGCCGACAACTGGTTCGCCCGCCTTTTTAACTGTTGAGCGGCGAAAATCGCTGACGCAGGGCGGCGAGGTGTTTATTGCCTGAAAGCGCAATGATTCGTCGCATCCTCACCCCCGCCGCCCTGCTCCTCACCGCCGCCTGCGCCACGGTCCCCGACGCACCGCCAGCGCAGCCACCGGAGCCAGTCACCGTCCGCATCGTCGGCATCAACGACTTCCACGGCAACCTGATGCCGCTGTCCGCGCCCAAGGACGTGATGACGCCCGATGGCGAAATCGTGAGCATTCCGGTCGGCGGTGCGGCGTGGATGGCATCGGCCATCAACACGATCCGCGCGCAGAACGATTATTCGATGGTCATTTCCGCCGGTGACATGATCGGGGCCAGTCCGCTGGCGTCGGCCGCGTTCCTCGACGAACCGGCGATCGGCGTGATGAACCGCGTGGGTGTGGACTTCAACGCGGTCGGCAACCACGAATTCGACAAGGGCTGGCAGGAATTGAAGCGCATCGCCGATGGCGGCTGCGAGAAATATACGCTGCGCGAACCATGCGCGGTGGAAAAGGACTTCGGCGGCGCGGACTTTCCGTTCCTGTCCGCCAATGTCGTCACCCGCAACGGTGAAACGCTGTTCCCCGCCTTCGGCACCAAGACGTTCGGCAAGGGCGCGGAGGAAGTTACCGTGGGCGTCATCGGCCTGCCGCTGCGCGACGTACCCAATCTGGTCACGCCGAGCGGGGTCGAGGATCTCTATTTCGGGGACGAGGCCAACGCCATCAACATCTATGTCGAGGAACTGGCATCGCGCGGCGTCGATGCCATCGTCGTGTCGATCCACCAGGGCCTCTACAACGTCCCGCGCGAGGATTCGAACGGCTGCGGCGGCATTTCGGGTGAGCTTCTGCCCATTCTCGAAAAGCTGGACCCGCGTGTCGACCTGGTGATTTCGGGGCACACGCATCGCAGCTACATCTGCAATTACGGCGACATCGATCCGGCACGGCCCTTCCTTGTCACCAGCGCGGGATACGGCGCATCGCAAGTCACCGACATTGCGGTCACCATCGATCCGGCTACCAACGAGGTGACGGCCAAATCCGCGCACAACGTGACCGTACAGAGCGAGGGCAAGGCCAAGGACGGATCGCCGCTTCCCACCAGCAGCGCCTTTGCAACCATCGTCCCCGATGCCGGTATCGCAGCCTATGTCGGGCAGTACGTCGATGCCGTCGCCGAAGTGGCGAAGCGTCCGTCGGGCCGGATTTCGGGTGAGGCGCTGATCACCGATGACGACGAAGCGGAAACCGCGCTGGGCGACATGATTGCCGATGGACAACTGGCCGCCACGCGCGATGCCGGGGCGCAGATCGCGTTCATGAACAATTCGGGCGTCCGCGCCAGCCTTGTCCCCGCCGCCGACGGCACGGTGAGGTTCGGCGACCTTTACGCGGTGCAGCCCTTCGGCAATTCGCTGATCACGCGGACCTTTACCGGCGATCAGGTCATGGCCCTGCTGGAACAGCAGTTCGACAGCGCGGACAAGAAACAGATCCTCGCCCCCAGCGAAGGGTTCGCCTTTACCTACGACCGGTCACGGCCCAAGGGCGACCGGATCGTGACCGCGACGCTGGACGGCGATCCGATCAATCCACTGAAGTCCTATCGCATCACGATGAACAGTTTCCTTGCCGCGGGCGGCGACGGGTTCACCGTGTTTACCGAGGGGACGCAGACGACGACGGGCGCGAACGATCTCGACGCGTTCGAGGCATGGCTGGCCGCGGTGCCGGTTCGCCAGCTGCCCGATACGGACCGCGTGACGAACCTGACACCTGCGGGTTAGAGCGCGGCCTCGATCGCGGAGACGAGGTCCGCGTCATCGGGCGCGGTCGCCGGCGCAAAGCGGGCGATGACTTCGCCGTCGCGGCCGACAAGGAACTTCTCGAAGTTCCAGAGCACTTCGGGGTCCTCTGTCGGCGTCATGCCGAACCCGCGCAGCTTGTCGCGGAAACCGTCGGCATCGCCCTGCTTGGTCGGGGCGGCTTCGACCAGCTGCGCATAGAGCGGCTGCTTGTCTTCGCCAATCACGCTGGCCTTGGCGAACATCGGAAAGTTCACGCCAAAGCTGGTTTCGCAGAACGTGGCGATCTCGTCGTCAGTGCCCGGCTCCTGCGCGCCGAAGTCGTTGGCCGGAAAGCCCAGCACTTCGAAGCCCTTGTCGCCGTACTTTTCCTGCAAAGCCTGCAGCCCTGCGTATTGCGGGGTAAGGCCGCACTGCGAAGCGACGTTGACGATCAACAGGACCTTGCCCTTGTGGGCAGCAAGGCTGTCTGCGCTACCGTCGTTACGGGTCAGCGCGATATCGGACAGGGCCATGGGCAAATCCTCTTTCTTAGGTGTCGAGCTTACGAAACGTAGTGCGCGGTCGTCTTTTCCGCCACTTCCTCGGCCGTGACGCCGGGGGCCAGTTCGACCAGCTTGAACGGGCTATCGTGATCCGGGCGCTGGAACACGGCAAGATCGGTGACGATCATGTCGACGACGTTCTTGCCGGTCAGCGGCAGGGTGCATTCGGGGATGAACTTGGGGTCGCCGTTCTTGCTGGTGTGTTCCATGACGACGATGATCTTCTTCACGCCCGCGACGAGATCCATCGCGCCGCCCATGCCCTTGATCATCTTGCCCGGAATCATCCAGTTGGCGATGTCGCCGTTCTGGTCGACTTCCATCGCGCCCAGCACGGTCAGGTCGATGTGCCCACCGCGGATCATGGCAAAGCTGGCCGCGCTGTCGAAATAGGCGCTCTTGTCCAGTTCGCTGATCGTCTGCTTGCCCGCGTTGATCAGGTCGGCGTCTTCCTCACCCTCAAACGGGAAGGGCCCGATGCCCAGCATGCCGTTTTCCGACTGCAGCGTGACTTCCACGCCTTCGGGGATGTGGTTGGCGACCAGCGTCGGGATGCCGATGCCGAGGTTCACGTAGAAACCGTCTTCGAGTTCCTTGGCGGCGCGGGCGGCCATTTCATCACGGGTCCAGGGCATCGGTTCGGGTCCTTTTCAAGTTTTATCGGTTATGGCGAAAGGGGTTGGCGGCAGTTTCGGGCATCGGGGCAGACTATGTCCGGAACCGGGCCGGGTGGTGCCCGTTCCTTCCGCATACAAGGAATACGGGACTTATATAATGGATATTGTCGATTGCATCCTGGCCGACCACGACCGTCAGCGCCGCATGTTCTGCGCGCTGGACGAAGCAAGGGCCGACCTTGATTCGGCGGGCAAGATTTTTGGCCGCCTGAAAAACTTTCTCGAAGCGCATGCCGCGGCTGAAGAGCTCTATTTCTATCCCGAGCTGCTGAAGCTGGGCAAGGGCGCGGTCGATTCCGACAGCGCGGAAGAAACGACCGACGATGCGATCGACGATCACAACAAGATCGCCAAGGCGGTCGAGAAAGCCTCGAAACTGGAAGTCGGATCCGACGAATGGTGGGACGCGGTCGATGAAGGCAACCTTCAGAATTCGAAGCACATGGCCGAGGAAGAGCGTCAGGGGCTGAGCGATTTTCGCCGCAACGTTCCGCTGGAACGCCGGGTCCAGTTGGGCGTGAAGTACCTTGCGTTCGAATCCGAACATTCGGGCAAGTTCGAACGGACGGAGAAGGACCCCGACGAATACATCAAGGAAAACACCTGACCGCACGCGCGACCTGTCGCCCCGTTCAACCATCGGTCCGCACTTCCGACGGGGGAGCGGCCTGACCGGACAGCGGCGGCGGCAGTTCGAACCAGCCCGCCCCCATCAACCCGTCATAGGGCGTGGTGGCGGCGGGATCGCGCAGGTAGTCCATCAGCTCGTCGAAATCGCCGGGACGGTCGCCCATGATGGCGACGAAGCAGTATTGCTCGATGGCCGCGTTGCGACGGTCGGTCTTGCTTTCGCCCGGATCGCGGATCAGCAGCAGATCGTCCTGGCCCGCAAGGTCCAGCCCCGACGCCGCCAGAGCGCGGCGGATCGCAGGCGCCTGCCCTTCATCGAGAATGCTGGTCCACACCACTTTCACCCCGCTACCGCGCGCCAGCGAAAGTGCGGGGGCAAGCCCCGGCGTGGCGGAAAGCGCGTCATCAGGTCGCAGGGCCGCGCCAGCCGGGTCCAGATCGACAAGCAGAGCGGGCGGCTGGTCCGCGCCGCAAGGCAGGACGACGCTTTCGGCATCCATCGGCGCGGCCGGATCGGGGACAGCCGAAACGCCGGCCCCTGCACGATCCGATGCGAACAGCGCGGCGGCAACGAAACGCTCGGTAAAGTTGGCATTGCCCGTCGGCTCAGGCGTTGGGGCGAGAGCGGTTTCGGCCTCGACCTTCGCCGGTGCCACTGCCGCTGCGGGCTGACGCCCATCCTTTGCCGCGCCATGCGCCATCGCGCCGCTGGCCAACACGGGCAGTGCCGCCGCGACACAGCCCGGCAGGGCCGCGACGACGGGTAGCAGCATCAGGAGGCGAAAGCCCCGCACGAAGATCAGGCCGGCTCGCGCTCGCGCACGGTGCGGAACTCGATCTTCTTGTCGTAGGGTGCGCCGACGATCATGCGCTGGACATAGACGCCCGGCAGGTGGATGCAGTCGGGGTCGAGACTGCCGGTCGGCACGATCTCTTCCACTTCGACGACACAGACCTTGCCGCAAGTCGCAGCCGGAAGGTTGAAGTTGCGCGCGGTCTTGCGGAACACCAGGTTGCCGCTTTCATCCGCCTTCCACGCCTTCACCAACGAAATGTCAGCGAAGATGCCCTTTTCAAGGATGTAATCCTCAGGACCGTTCCGACCATCGAAGGTCTTCACTTCCTTGCCCTCGGCAACCTGTGTGCCGACGCCGGTCTTGGTGTAGAAACCGGGAATGCCCGCACCGCCTGCGCGCATGCGTTCGGCCAGCGTGCCCTGCGGGCAGAATTCCACCTCCAGCTCTCCGGCAAGGAACTGGCGTTCGAATTCCTTGTTCTCGCCGACGTAGGAGCTGATCATTTTCCGGATCTGCTTGGTACGCAGCAGCTTGCCGAGGCCTTCGTTGTCGATACCGGCATTGTTCGACGCGACGGTCAGCCCCTTCACGCCGCTTTCGACCACGGCATCGATCAGGCGTTCGGGAATACCGCAAAGGCCAAAGCCCCCGCTGGCGACAAGTATGTCGTCCTTCAGCAAACCTTCGAGAGCGGTCTTGGCGTCGGGGTAGAGCTTCTGCATCGCGGAACAGGCCTTTCCTGAAAGTCGGTTCGGGTTCGAGGCGCCTATTACATTTAGCAGGGGGGCCTGTCACCACTGTTGCAATCGGCGGGCGCGTCATGCGCTTCTTGGCCAGCCATCTTGCCATCGGGGCCGCGCGGTCCCATCCCGTGTTTCATGGAGAGGCATACCGACCCCGACTGGACCGGCGCGATCGCCCGCGCCAAGGCACATGCACCGTTTCTGGAAGACCTGCTTTCGCGCAGGTCCAATCTGGAAGAGATGCTGACCAACGGCGACGGCGAAGCGGCGCTAGACCTTGCGAAACAAGCGGGCGAAGGGGCGCCTGACGTGGGCGCGGCGCTGCGCCGGGAAAAGCGCGCTCTGGCACTGGTTTTGGCCATCGGTGACCTTGCGGGCGCTTTCCCGCTGCTGAAAGTCACGGGCGAACTGTCCGATTTCGCCAGCCGCGCGCTTCATGCCGCGATCGGGGAAGCGATCGCGCACCGCATGCCGGGGGCCGAGAACACGGGCATGACCGCACTGGCGCTGGGCAAGCACGGCGCGGGCGAGCTGAACTATTCCTCCGACATCGATCCCATCCTGCTCTACGATCCGGCCCGCCTGCCCCGGCGAGAGCGGGACGAACCGGGCGAGGCTGCGCAGATGGCCGCGCGCCGCGTGGTGCAGACAATGGGCGCGCAAACCGCGGAAGGATATGTGTTCCGCACCGACCTGCGCCTGCGTCCGGCAAGCGAGGTCAGCCCGCTGGCGATCAGTTTCGATGCGGCGCTGACCCATTACGAAAGCAGCGCCCTTGCCTGGGAACGCGCCGCCTTCATCCGCGCCAAATCGGTCGCGGGCGATATCGAGGCAGGTCGTGAGTTCCTCGCCCATATCCGCCCCTTCGTCTGGCGGAAGTCGCTGGATTTCGGCGCGATTTCCGAGGTCGGGCGGCTGGTTCACCGTATCCGCGACGACCACGACGGACCGCAGCGGCCCGGCCCCGGATTCGACGTGAAGAAAGGGCGCGGCGGCATTCGCGAAGTGGAGTTCTTCGCCCAGACGCACCAGTTGATCCACGGCGGGCGCGATCCCTCGCTGCGCTGTTCCGGCACCCGCGCCGCGCTCGACGCACTGGCCGCTGCGCAGATCATCGCCGCCGAAGACGCAATCGTCATGGGCGAAAGCTATGACCGCCTGCGCGAGATCGAACACCGCCTGCAGATGGTGAACGACCGGCAGACGCATATGCTGCCCGGCGGAGAGGCTCTGGACCACGTGGCCCAGCTGGACGGGCTGGCCGATGGCGCGGCGCTGATCGCCGAACTGGACGTGCTGTGCAAAAAGGTGCGCACCCGTTTCGACCGGCTGGTCGAAGCACACGGCGGCAAGGTTTCAGCACCGAAACCGCAACCCGTGGCCGAAGAACGGCTGGAGGAGCTGGGCTTTTCGGACCCCGGCGCATTAGCCGAACGCATCGGCGGTTGGGAAGCGGGGCGCGTGAAGTGCCTGCGTTCCGATGCCGCGCGGCAGGCCTTTGGCGCGATCCGCCCGCAATTGCTGGAGGCGTTGGCCAAGGCGCCGGAGCCCGAACGCGCGCTGACCCGGTGGGAACAGATGCTGGCGCGGCTGCCGTCGGCCATCAACATCTTCCACTTGCTGGAGGCGCGGCCCGCCCTGCTGGAAACGCTGGCCCGCGTGCTGGCCCTGTCGCCCAGCCTTGCCGATGCGCTGGGGCGGCGCGGCGACCTGCTCGACACGATGATCGACCGCACGGCATTCGACCTGCCGGGCGATGTCGCCACGCTGGTCGCGGACATGCGCGGCGAGGATGACGACTACGAAGCCGTGCTGGACCGCGTCAGGCGTGAAGTCGGCGACGTGCGCTTCGCCCTTGGCGTGCAGCTGATCGACAACGCGCACGATCCGCTCGACATCGCGGCGGCCCTGTCGCGCGTTGCAGAAGCCGCGATCACGGTCTGCGCAGAGGCCGCTTCGCGCGAATTCGCATTGAAACACGGGCAAATCGGGGATGAGGCGCTGGTCGTGCTGGGTCTCGGACGGCTGGGCGGCGGGTCGCTGACCCATGCCTCGGACCTCGACATCGTCTACCTGTTCACTGGGGACTTCGAAGGGGAAAGCGACGGCGAACGCCCGCTGGGCGCGACGCAGTATTTCAACCGCCTGGCCCAGCGCGTGACTGGCGCACTGACCGTGCCAACGGCAGAGGGCGCGCTGTTCGAAGTCGACACCCGCCTGCGCCCGTCGGGAACGCAGGGGCTTCTGGCCGTCAGCATCGACAGCTTCGCCCGCTATCAGGCCGAATCGGCATGGACGTGGGAGCATATGGCCCTGATGCGCGCCCGCGTCCTGCACGGCCCGGCAGAGGCGCGCGAAGCCGTGGCCGAAGTCGTCCGCACGGTCCTCACGCGCACGCGCGATGAAGAAGCCTTGTGCGCCGACGTGTTGAAGATGCGCGGCGACATGGCGGCGCACAAACCCCCGCGCGGTCCGCTGGACATCAAGCTGCAACGCGGCGGGCTGGTCGATCTGGAGTTCCTGACCCACTATCACCAGCTGCGCACCGGCACATGCCACGATCCCAACCTTGGCAAGGCGATCCGCTGTCTGGGCGCGGCAGGCCACGTCCCCGAATCGCTGGGCGAGGCGCGCGACCTTTTGACCCGGATGCTGGTCACGCTGCGGCTCGTCTCTCCCGACACCAAACTGCCTCCGCCTGCCGCGCGCGACGTGCTGGCCGCCGCCTGCCGTCAGGACAGCTGGGAGGCGCTGCTATCCGCCCTCGACAAGGCCCGCGCCGAAGTGGCAGGGGCCTGGGCCGAGACTTTCGGCCAGACACTGGAGCTTTGACCATGACCGACACCCGCCCCGACGTTGGCGATGCCTTTCCCGACATCGCGATGGAAACGCCCGATGGCGGCGCCGTCTCTATTTCCGACTTCACGGGCAGGAAGGTCGTCGTGTTCTTCTATCCCAAGGCGAACACGCCGGGCTGCACGACCGAGGCGAAGGACTTTTCCGCGCTCCTGCCCGAATTCGAAAAGGCCGGAACCGCAGTTCTGGGGGCGAGCAAGGACAAGCCCGCCGCGCAGCAGAAGTTCATCGACAAACACGAACTGACCGTTCCCATCGCCTCCGATCCGGTCGAACACGGCGTTACCGACGCGCTGGGCGTCTGGACCGAGAAGAAGAACTACGGCCGCACATACATGGGGATCGAGCGTTCGACCTTCCTCGTCGGCCCCGACGGCAAGATCGCGCAAGTGTGGCGCAAAGTGCGCGTCAAAGGCCATGCCGAGGCGGTGCTGGAGGCGGCAAAGGCGCTCTGACCTGCGAGTACCATGCCTGACAACCTGCCTTCCCTGTCGTCGGCGATCCGCGATGCCCTGCTGACGGGCGATCCGCGCGCAAAGGCCATGGCCACCCGCAAGCTGGTACGCGATTGGCGGCTGGGGCGGCTGGCTTTCGTGTTCGATTGCGACATGCCGGATGAACCGGCGCGCCCGGACAGGCCCGAACTGCTGCCGCCCAACCAGATGCCGAAACGCCGCAAAGGCGGGTCGGAGCGCGGGCGAATCGCCCTGTGGCACGCGGTGGCGCACATCGAATTCGTCGCGATCGACCTCGCGCTCGACATGGCGGGCCGATTCGGCGAATCGATGGGAGAGGCCTTCGTCGATGACTTCCTGTCCGTCGCCGCGGACGAGGCGATGCACTTCGCGCTGATCGACCGGAAGTTGCATGCGATGGGCAGCCATTACGGCGCCCTGCCCGCCCACGCCGGCCTTTGGCAGGCCGCGCAGGACACCCGGCACGACGTCGCGGCAAGACTGGCGGTGGTACCGATGGTTCTGGAAGCGCGCGGCCTGGACGTAACGCCCGCAATGCTGGAACGGGTGCGGTCGCAGGGGGACGAAAACGGGGCGCGAATCCTCGAACGAATCCTTGACGACGAGATTCGCCACGTGCGGTTCGGAACCAAGCACTTCGACGAACTGTGCCGTGCCAGAGACGAAAATCCGCAAGAAAGCTGGAGAAATCTGGTCGAGAGGCATTTTGGCGGTCGCTTGAAGCCACCGTTCAACGACTCGGCGCGTGAGGCAGCCGGTCTGTCGCGGGAGTACCGCACAGGTATTGTCTAGTTAACCTTTACCCCCGTAACCAATACTCACGAGGCGACGGGAGGGTTCCGACGTTCTCTACAAAAATTATCGCGGCAGGACTGTGACGGACATCACGCCTGCCGTGCCGAGGGGGTCACCCGGCGTAATTCGTATCCTTCAAAGGGGGTCGGAAGCGCCGAGATAACGAAGGACTTGGCATGACGGACGTAATTCGGATTTCTGCACTCAAGGCTGGGCGGGCGATCGCGCTCGGAACGGTCGGCCTCGCCGCGATGGCGATGGCTCCCGCTCCGGCTCTTGCCAACGCCAGTGCCTCGGCCAGTGCGGACGTCAAGGCGCCCGTCCGCGAAAACGCAGAGCGTGGCGAGAGCGACGCGAAGTTCAAGCAGCTTTTCGCCAGCTGGAAGAAGACCGAGGCTCAGGAAGCCAAGGTCGGCATCGCAACCCCCGCAACCGCCACTGTCGCGTCGATCCCGTCGCGCCTCCCGGTCGAAGGTTCGCGCTATTCCAGCTCGTTCGGTTCGCGTATCCACCCGGTGACGGGCCGCCGCAAGAACCACAATGGCCTCGACATGGCTGCGCCGACCGGCACGCCGATCTACGCCACCGCCGATGGCCGCGTCGAAATGGCGCAGTGGTACGGCGGCTATGGCAATTACGTTCAGATCGAACACGGCGGCGACATCGAAACCCGCTATGGTCACATGTCGCGCATGAACGTGCGCCCCGACCAGGAAGTGAAAAAGGGCGACCTGATCGGCTGGGTCGGCTCGACCGGCCGTTCCACCGGGCCGCACCTGCACTACGAAGTCCGCATCGCGGGTGAGCCCGTCGATCCGGAACCCTATCTGAACCGCGACACGTTCCAGCAGGCTTTTGCCGATGCCAACGGACTGGGCGCCGGCGGTCCGGAAGACTAAAACGGTAATCTCCCGATATCCGGGACCAAGCGGCCCGGCACTCAGACCAGAGTGCCGGGCCGCTGCCGTTTCAGGTCAGGCATTGCATCGGGGGGCGTTGGCTGGGTCGGCATCCGTGGTGGTCAGGCGACCTTCTTCATCGTTTCCCATTCGGACCTGAGCAGCGCCAGCCGCGCGTTCGCATCTTCGGCAGACCGCAGCCGATCTTCGAGCGAGCGGGCCAGTTCGCCCAGCCGCGATTCGCCGAAATAGCCCGCGGTTCCGGCCAGCTTGTGCAACTGCATGGCAAGAACGTCCCACTGCGCCTCACCCTGCCCCGCGGCGACTTCGGCCAGTTCGGACAGCAGCTTGCCCTTGCGTTCGCGGTAACGAACCGCAAGCGGGTCCGCCTCTTCGATGACGGCCTCGACCACTTCCGTTTTCGCCTCGGCACCGGAATCGCGTTCGGGCGCAAGATAAGTTTGCACGGCCTGTGACAGCGCCGGCATCTGCAACGGTTTCGCCAAGTGCCCCTGCATCCCGGCCTCGTGGCAGGCGGCGATGTCTTCGGCAAAGCAGTTCGCGGTCAGCGCCACGATCGGCAGCATGTCGGGTTCGAAACCGGCCTGTCTGAGCCGACGGGTCGCTTCCAGCCCGTCCACGCCCGGCATCTGCATATCCATCAGGACCATGCGATAGGGCCGCCCTTGCGCGTGGGCCGCCTTGACCATGGCGATCGCTTCACTCCCCTCCGATGCAAGATCGGGGTCGAGCCCGGCGTTGCGCGCCATGGCGAGGACCAGTTCCTGGTTGATATCGTTGTCCTCTGCAACAAGGACGCGGGGTCGTTCGCCAAGCCGCTGCCGCAGGGCGGGCAGTGGCGCGGTAACCGGCGCGACCTTCTTGTCCAAGACGTCTGCCGTTGGCGTCGCGCCATCCTCTGCCTGTGCCCGCAGCAGGGGAATCCTGACGGTGAAAGTCGTGCCTTCGTCCAGTTCGGACACCACGTCGATTTTCCCGCCCATGAGCCGCGCGAGCTGGTTGGAAATCGCCAGACCAAGCCCTGTCCCGCCATATTTGCGCGCAATGGATACGTCGGCTTGGCGGAAATGTTCGAAGATGGCGCTCAGCCGCTCGGGCGCGATGCCGATGCCGGTGTCGGCAACGCTGATGGCCAGAATCCGGCCATCAGGCCCCGGCTCGGTCCGCGCATGGACGGAAACCTGCCCTCTTTCCGTGAACTTCACGGCATTGCCAATCAGGTTCAGCAGGATCTGGCGCAGGCGCAGCGGGTCACCCAGAAGTCGCGCGGGCACATCGTTGTCCACACGGGATTCGATCGCGATACCGGCATTGTCGGCGACGGGTTGCAGCAGGCTGACGCAAGTTGCCACTTTGGCGCGCAGGTCCACAGGAGCAGGGACAAGGGTCAGTTTGCCCGAATCGATCTTCGACATGTCGAGGATGTCGTTCAAAAGCCGCATCATCGCCCGCCCCGAATCGGCGATCAGCTGCGCATGGCGGTGTTGCGTGGCGTTGAGATCGGATTGCAGCAGGAGGTCGGTAAAGCCGATCACCCCGTTCATGGGCGTGCGGATCTCGTGGCTCATGTTGGCCAGGAACGCGGCCTTGGCCTGGGCGGCATGCTCCGCCTTGCGCCGGGCCGTGGTCAGGTCGGATTCAAGCTGTTTCGCCTCGGATATGTCGCGCACCGATGCGACGATGGAATGCACCCCGTCATCGCCTGGAACGGCGGAAAGGTGGGCATCCATCCAGCGTCCGCCCGCGCTTTCGTCCATGCGGAACTGGAAAGCACAGCTGCGCTCCTCCCCGCTCCACAAGGGGCGAAGACGCTGATCGATCGCGGCATGGGCGTCTTTTCCGAACAGGGCCGCAAAGGGCCGGTCGATCAGCGATTCGGGTTCGCGGTCGAACATGGCCCCGGCGTAGGGCGATGCATAATTGCAGGTGCCGTCGGCCTTCACCATGAACAGCGCATCGCGGACATTGTCGGTGATCGTCTTGATCTGCCGCTCTCTCTCGGCCAGCTCGGCTTCGGCCAGGCGCACTTCGGTTATGTCCATATTGATCCCGATATGGCCTGTAAGCCGCCCTTCTGAATCGAACTGCGGCGCGGCTGCACACGTCAGCCAGACCACGGAACCGTCCGGGCGCAGCCAGCGCCACGTGTCGGTAAAGGTGCTGCGCGCCGACGTCGCGGCCATCCACCCGTAATAGACACGGTCGAAATCGTCGGGATGGACCGCATCGGCCCACCCATGGCCGCGCCATTCCTCGCCCAGCATTCCGGTCGATTCCTGCCATGACCGGTTGACCCACGTGCATTCGCCGCGGGCATTCGTCAGGAACAGGCCCGCCGGCGCCAGTTCGGCCAGCGTCGCGAATTTCCTCTCGCTCGCCTCCAGCGCGATACGCCCCGTCGCCTCGTCCGACACGTCCCGCATGTGGCCGATCACCCCTTGCGTACGTCCTGCGTCATCGCGGGTGCATCGCATGCGCATCTGGACGTATCGCTCCTCTCCGTCGGGGCGTTCGAAGGCCAGTTCGATATGCAGCACCGTGATCAGCCCGGCGCGAAGCTTTGCCATCTCCTGCCCGATGCGCGCCCTTTCCGCCGGGGGGAGGAACTGGTCGTAAGGTTCGCCGATCGATGTCTCCCGGCGCCGCCCGGTGATCCGATCCCACGCGGCATTCAGGGTCAGCCACGCCCCATCGTTGGCGATGGAGAAAATGACTTCGTCGATATTGTCGAGCAGGCTGCGCTTTTCGTCCCGGCTCCGGCGCAGTTCCTCACGATCGCGTATCCCGCGCTCGATCAACCCGGCAAGCGGCAGGCCGACCAGCGTCAGCGAAGCGAGAAACAGTTGCAGCGTCACGAACTGCAGTCCGGGCTCCCCGCGGGTCAGCGTCATCGGGCCGCTGCCGACCGCAGTGGCCGCGGTCCCGATCGTGGCCATGAGGACCAGCACGAAGGCCGTGCCGCCCATGCCCGAGCTGATCCCCGCCAGAACGACGAGCGGGGTGACAAGGAAAAGGAACGGGAAGCTCGACTGCCAGAAGATCGCCAGCGTGCCGAAGATGATAGTGACAAGAACCGGAATCGGCACGAGGTTGCCCCCCTGCCCCCGCTTTCGCCAGGCGGAAATGGCAACCATGGTCAACGGTGTGATGAAGACCAGCCCGCTGGCATGCCGCGCCACGAAAAGCGCCCCTGCACCCGGAACGGCGACCAGGGCGATAGCGAACGAAGCGACGACACCGCCCGTCATCGCGGCCACGAACCGGAAGAACGTGGCCGGATCGGTGAAATCGACCCGCTCTCCGCACAAGCGGCGAACCAGAAGCGCGGCCACGGCGACTTCCGCGACATTGGCCCCCGTCAGGATCAGGCTGGCGTCAAGAGGTACCCGGCTTGCGATCTCTCCCAGCAAAAGGCCCGCGCCCGCCCCCAAAAGGGCGGCGGGCAGAAGCTGGCTGCGCGATGAAAGCACGGCGGCGAGGATGACCGCGTTGGGCAGCCACATCGCGGCCAGCACGCCGTCATGCGGGATTGCGAGGCTGAGGACCGCCAGGATCAACGAAACCACGAACATCGCCGCGCAAAAAGCGACATTCGCCAGCAGACCGGGCGGGGTCTTCACGTCCTCCCAGACCGCGTCGTTTGCCATTGCCCTCTATCTCCTGCTGCCTTTGATCGGGCAGCCTGATTAGGCGTTGGCAAACAAAGCCATGGCAAACAGGGCGTTAGGTATTACCCGCAGCGGCTTCGCGCGGTTTTTACATGCGGTCGATGGCTGGCCCGATCGCCGACCCGCTCACGGCACGGTCATTGGGCCAGAAGCCGCTCCGCAATGGCGCGGACGTCCTTGCCCATGTCCTCACGCTCCAGCGCGAGCTTCAGCGTGGCCTCGACAAAGCCGAGCTTCGATCCGCAGTCGAACCGTTCGCCTTCGAACGTCACGGCGTGGAACGGCTGGTTGCCGATCATCCTGGCCATGGCATCGGTCAGCTGGATTTCGCCGCCCGCGCCCTTTCCCTGCGTTTCCAGCGTGCGCATGACTTCGGGCTGAAGGATGTAGCGGCCCGACACGATCTTGTTCGAAGGGGCGTCTTCAACCGCTGGTTTTTCGACCAGCCCTTTCACCTCGGTCAGGTTGCCCTTTGTCTCGCCCGGGGTGATGACGCCGTATTTGTAGACTTCCTCGTGCGGCACCTCGAGCACCGAGATCAGGTTGCCGCCGACCTCGTTGTAGGCCTCTACCATCTGCTTCATGCAGTTGGGCTTGCCCCACATCAGTTCATCGGGAAGCAGGATGGCGAAGGGTTCGTCGCCCACGACGGCGCGGGCGCACCAGATCGCGTGGCCAAGGCCCAGCGGGACCTGCTGGCGCACGGTGATGAGGTCGCCGGGCGTGAAGCGCGTGTCTTCCAGCGGGCTCATGTCCTTGCCGCGTTCCTGCATGGTCTGTTCCAGCTCGAACGCGATGTCGAAATTCTCGACCAGCGCGGTCTTGCCACGGCCGGTGACGAAGATCATCTGCTCGATCCCGGCCTCGCGCGCCTCGTCGATGGCGTACTGGATCAGGGGGCGGTCGACGACGGGAAGAAGCTCTTTCGGGATCGCCTTGGTCGCGGGCAGGAAGCGGGTTCCCAAACCGGCGACGGGGAAAACGGCTTTGCGGATCGGCTTGCGTTCAGAAGAGCTCATGAGGTCGGCAGACGTCCCTGTGATTGTTCGCGAATGGTGCACTGCAACCTAGGCATGGCATGGGGGCGGGTTCAAGGGCGCATGGCCCTGCCGTTCGAAACTTGGGGGGAACCGCATGGCTCTCGCGCGGTTGCTTGCCCATTACGCAAAACGGGGTAAAGGCGGGGAATGGACAAGATTATCATCGAAGGCGGCAAGCGCCTTGAAGGCGCGCTGCCGATCTCCGGCGCGAAGAATGCGGCCCTTACGCTGGTGCCCTGCGCGCTGCTGACCGAAGAACCGCTGACCCTGCGCAACCTGCCGCGTCTGGCCGACATCGACGGGTTTCAGCACCTGATGAACCAGTTCGGCGTGTCGACCACGATCGCCGGGTCGCGCCCCGAAGATTTCGGCCGCGTCATGACGCTTCAGGCGCCGCGCCTTACCAACACGACCGCGCCCTACGAACTGGTGCGCAAGATGCGCGCCTCGATCCTCGTGCTCGGCCCGCTGCTGGGCCGCGCGGGCGAGGCGACGGTGTCGCTGCCCGGCGGCTGCGCCATCGGCAACCGCCCGATCGACCTTCACCTGAAGGCGCTGGAAGCGTTCGGCGCGACGATCGAGCTGACCAGCGGCTATGTCCGCGCCCACGCGCCCGACGGCGGCCTTCCGGGCGGCGATTTCTCTTTCCCGGTCGTATCGGTCGGGGCGACGGAAAACGCACTGATGGCGGCGGTTCTCGCCAATGGCACCAGCCGCCTCGACAACGCGGCGCGCGAGCCGGAAATCGTGGACCTTTGCAACCTCCTCGTCGCGATGGGCGCAGAGATCGAAGGCATCGGCGAATCGCTGATCACCGTCCACGGCGTAAAGCGGCTTCACGGCGCGACCTACCGCGTCATGCCCGACCGTATCGAGGCCGGCTCCTACGCCTGTGCCGCCGCGATCACCGGCGGTGACGTGACGCTGATCGGCGCGAACATGAAGGACATGAGCGCGACGAACCACGCCCTGCGCAACGCGGGCGTCCACGTCGAGGAAGTGAAGGGCGGCGTGCGCGTCCATGCAGACGGCCCCTTGAAGGCTGTGAACCTGTCGACCGCGCCTTACCCCGGCTTTCCCACCGACATGCAGGCGCAGATGATGGCGCTTCTGTGCATGGCGCAGGGGACCAGCGTGCTGACCGAAACGATCTTCGAAAACCGCTACATGCACGTGCCCGAACTGAACCGCATGGGCGCGCATATCGAAACGCAGGGCCGCACCGCCATCGTCCACGGGGTCGAAAAACTGACCGGCGCCGAAGTGATGGCGACCGACCTTCGCGCCTCGATGAGCCTTGTAATCGCAGGGCTTCGGGCAGAGGGCGAAACGGTCGTGCACCGGCTCTACCACCTCGACCGCGGATATGAACGGCTCGAGGAAAAGCTCGGTCTCGTCGGCGCGAACATCCAACGCGTCGGCGGGGACTGACGCACGGCTTCATCCGGCCCTTTACGCGCCGGTCTGACCGGGTAGTCTGACACGCGTGCAGGTTCTCAAACTCGTCATCGGCTGGATCGCACGTCACTTCGTGCTGTGGATCCTGCTGATCGGCGCATTGCTGGTCTGGAACGCGTGGCAGGTCGGCGCGGAACGGGAACTGCGCGCCGACGCACTGGAACAGGCGCTCACCGAAATCGAGACCCGGCGCGAAGTGGGTGAAAACGCGCTGCGCGAGGCAGAGGCCGATGCACGCGGGCGCAGTGTCGAAGTGCTGCAAGGCATGCTGGCCGAGGCGAAGGCGGGACGCGCACCGTTGATCGGGCAGCGCCGGTCCGACCTCAAACGCCGCGCCAGCATCGCACTGGCCGACAGTGACGCGATCATCGCGGACCAGACGCTGGAGCTGGAAATCGCGGTAGCCACGCGCAAGATCGCCGGGCTGGAACGATCGATCGCCGCGACCGAGGCACAGCTGGACCGCGCCGCGATGATGACCGCCGCGATCAGGGCGTGGCGCGATGCGGACGCGAAATGGCGCCGCGCCGCCGCGGCCTGCGATGCCGCGACCGAGCGCGTCGACAGATACGAGGCGCGCCGCGGACTCGACCGCTTTTTCGGCAGCATCACCGGCCAGGGCAGACGGCTGAGGTCCATTCGCGACGAGCAGTGTTCCGGCGTGGCCGCGCTGGCTTCACGGGCAGGCCGCGTGAAGGAAATCCTCGACGAAACCCGCCGGGGCGGTGCCGCCGCCGCCCGCGCCGGAGCATGGTCGCAGGAACGCCTGGAAAGCGCCGACACCACGCTGCGCGAAGCGGTGGCGCGCGAACGCGAGGGTGCAGAAGGATCAGCCCGCGCGCAAATCCGCAAGAAATGGACCGACTGGGGCATGACCGCGATCCTGTGGCAGGCGTTCTTCGCACTGCTATTGCTGATCGCCACGCCCTACCTGATCCGACTGCTGTTCTGGTTCGTCCTTGCGCCACTGGCCGAAAGGCGCCCGTCGATCCGCATCGCCGTGCCCGGCGGGGTCGGCGCACCGATGCCGCCTGCCGATCCCAGCAAGACTTCGATCTCCGTTACGCTGGACAAGGACGAGGAATTGCTGGTCCGGCAGGACTATCTGCAAAGCAGTTCGGTTCGCGGCGCAAAGGAGACGCAGTGGATGCTGGACACCCGCCACCCGCTGTCCAGCCTTGCTAGCGGGCTCTGGTTCCTGACCCGTATTCGCGGGGCAGACGAAGTCACCACGATTTCGGCGGTTCACGATCCTTTTGCCGAAGTCACCGCGATCACCCTGCCCGACAACGGCGCCGCCGTCCTTCACCCCCGCGCCTTGGCCGCCGTGGTGCAGAAACAGGGCCAGCCGCTGCGCATCACCAGCCACTGGCGGCTGTTCTCGCTCAACGCATGGCTGACGATGCAGTTGCGTTTCCTCGTCTTTCACGGCCCGGCCCGACTGATCATCAAGGGCGGGCGCGGAGTGCGCGTGGAACCGGCCGGGGCGGGCAGGATCTTCGGTCAGGACCAGCTCGTCGGGTTCAGCGCGGACCTTGCCTATGCCGTCGCCCGGACGGAGACGTTCTGGCCCTATTTCCTTGGCCGCGAGCAATTGCTGAAGGACCGTGTGCTGGATGGCGAGGGCATGTTGATCGTCGAAGAATCGCCAATGGCCGGCCGCAAGGGCGCGGGCCCGCGCGGCGGTCTGGAAGGGGCGATGGACGCGGCATTGAAGGCCGTTGGCCTGTAACAGGACTTTCTCGAAACAAATCCGGGGCTCCGTGCGTTCTTAGGGCAAAGAAACAAGGAGAATTCCCATGGGTCTCATCAAGATGGCCGCTCTCGGCGCACTCGGTTACGCCGGATATCGTTATTACCAGAACCGCAGCGGCGTCCCCGCCGCCTACGACGCCGATGGCCCCAAGGCCACGCCGTCGAACGAAGTCACTCCGGTCCGCGACTCCGGCCCCGCTGCCATGCGCGACAAGCCGAAGGCCTGGTCGAAAACGGACGAAACGTTGGACGAAAGTTTCCCGGCCAGCGATCCGGCCGCGACCTACTGATCGCACACGAATACCAAGCAAGGGGCGGGGAAACCTGCCCCTTCTTTCGTTTGTGGCACCGCCGAACCGTTTTGACGGTCAAGGCAGCCGGGCTGTCACAAGCCAGACTCGGATCGCGCTGGCAAGGCCGGGCGGCGTGCTGCTCCGGATACGTTCGGCATCGATTTTGCCGACCAGCGCATTGACCGACATGTCCTGATCGGCAGCGGCATCCTTCAGCATGTCCCAGAACAGAGGCTCCAGGCTGATCGAGGTCTTGTGACCTGCGATCTCGACCGAGCGTTTGACCGGCGGATGATAGGCGTCGGTCACAGGTCGATCCGCCATAGCAGCGTGTTGGCGCAGGGGTGATGCCGGTCGCCATCGGCGAACGTGCCGACAATGCGGCCGCCCACTTTCTCGATCGTACGGCGAGAGGCGATGTTGCCCTCCTCCGTCGTCAGTTCCACATATTCCAAACCGATGTCCCGCGCCTCCTTGCAGATCAGGATCAGGGCGCGCGCGGCATAGCCGTGACCGCGATGCCACCGCGCGACGGTATAGCCGATATGCCCCGGCACACCTTCGGGCAATGCGCTCGTCCCCTTCTGCCAGCGCAAGTTGATCGCGCCGAGAAACGCGCCGTCCTCCCACATCCAGCGGGTGATGCCGGGAAGGCGCGGCCTGAACGAACCATCCTCCTGCTCGATCGGCGGTCCCTTGCCCTCGCGGTCGTCCATCAGGGTGATCAGGCCTTCGGGGTCGTTTTCCAGCTGCGCCAGCTGTTGCAGCCGAACGCGTTCGGTATTGATGTTGTGCGGCGAAAACCCGCGTTCCAGCGCATCACGGTATTCCGGCAACATCGCCAGTGTGGGAAGCACCAGTTCCATCGTTCAACCCCCGGATGCGCACGTCACGCAAGTACCGACCGACGGATCGTGACGCAGCCGCCCTTCGGCGATTTCGTCCCCGCAGGTCAGGCACCATCCCCATTCGCTTTCCGCCAGCCGTTCCAGCGCGGCTGCGATACGCAATCGCTCGGCATCGTGGCGCGCCTTTGTGGCAAGCGCCATCGCCTGCCCCTGCATCGCATCCATGCGCGACAGGCGACCAACGCTGTCCTGTTGCAGCGTGACGGGCGCGCGCGCGTCTTCGCCGGCGCGGTCCTGCGCGTCGAGTTCGGCGAGCCGGGCCTTAAGCCGTTCGCGTGCTTCGTCTTCGTCCATCACCTGCGCATATTGCCCGATCCGGGCTTATCCGGTCCAGTCCTCGACCGTGATTGCCCAGCGTTCGTGATCGCGCCACTGCCCGCCGATCATCAGGTAGCGCGGGCTGTAGCCTTCCTTGCGAAACCCCGCCCGCTGCACCAGCGCGATGGAGCGGGTGTTTTCCGGCTGAACATTCGCCTCGATCCGGTGCAGCCCAATCTCGGTAAAGGCAAAGCGCAGCACCTCGCCCATGGCCTGTGTGACAAGCCCGCGCCCCGCCGTTGCCGGATAGCCATGATAGCCAAGATAGGCGCTGCGGAAATTGCCCAGCGCGATCTGGGTAATGTTGAACACGGCCACCAGCTCGCCATCCGCCGTGCGCGCAATTTGCGTGCGGTTGGCAGGCGCAGTGGCGACTTCCAGCCATGCGGCAAAAGCTTCCTCGTCGATGCAGGGAGAGGCGAATTCGCCGTGATGTTCGCGCGCCGCCCGGTTCGCCGCGATGATCTGCGGGCCATCCTCTTCGTGCAGCGGGGCAAGTTCGATGGTCATCTCACCACTCTATCGGGCCGCGCCCGTGTTCTTTCAGGAACGCATTGGCGCGGCTGAAAGGCTTCGATCCGAAAAACCCGCGATGGGCCGAAAGCGGGCTTGGGTGCGGGCTTTCGATGACGCAGTGACGCGTGTCGCCCGACAGTTCGGGAATGCGGTGCGCCTTGCCCTGCGCGTGGCTACCCCACAGGATGAACACGCTCGGTTTCTCCGATCTTGCGACGGCAGCGACGCAGGCATCGGTGATCGCGTCCCAGCCGCGCTTCTGATGCAAACCGGCATTGGCCGCCTCCACCGTCAGTGCATTGTTCAGCAGCAGCACGCCCTGTTCGGCCCAGCCGGTCAGGTCGCCGCTGCCCTTGGGCGCGACGCCGCAATCGGCCTCCAGCTCCTTGAAGATGTTGCGCAGCGAGGGCGGCACTTTCACCCCGTCCGGCACGGAAAAGGCAAGCCCGTGCGCCTGTCCCGGCCCGTGATAGGGGTCCTGCCCCAGGATGACGACCTTGACCCGGTCGAGCGGGGTAAGTTCCAGCGCCCGCAGCCTTTGCCCGCGCGGGGGATAGACGGTCTTGCCCGCCGCTTCCTCCTCGCGCAGCCAGCCGCCCAGCCTGCGTGCAGCGTCCGTCGCCAATGCGGGTTCGAGCACCGGGGCCCAAGACGGGGGGATCGCTTCTTCGTTCATCGCGCCTCTTCATTCATCGCACAGGGGATTAGGCTTTTTGCCGTTCTCCCGCCAGCCGCCCCTTTCCCTCTTTCCCCATTCGGCCTAAGGGCCATTCATGGCAGTTTACCTCCACGAAGAAGACCTTCCCGAAGGCGTGCTCGCACCCGGCCCCGTGGCCGTGGATACCGAAACGATGGGCCTCGTCACCCGGCGCGACCGGCTGTGCGTCGTCCAGATCAGCGACGGCAAGGGCGACGAACACCTCGTCCGCTTCAAGGTCGGCAGCGATTATGCCGCGCCGAACCTGAAGGCGGTGCTCGCCGATCCGGCGCGGGAAAAGTACTATCACTACGCCCGCTTCGACCTTGCCGCGATCCAGCATTACCTTGGCGTGATGGCCGCACCGGTGTTCTGCACCAAGATCGCCAGCAAGCTGACCCGCACCTACACCGACCGCCACGGCCTCAAGAACCTCGTCACCGAGCTACTCGGCAAGGACATGAGCAAGCAGCAGCAGTCGAGCGATTGGGGCGCGCCCACCCTGATCGAGGCGCAGAAAGACTATGCCGCCAGCGACGTGCGATTCCTGCATGAAATGGTCGATATTTTCCGCGTCCGGCTCGAACGCGAAGGCCGCACCGAAATCGCGCAGGCCTGTTTCGACTTCCTGCCGACGCGCGCGCTGCTCGATCTTGCCGGTTGGGAAGACAAGGACCTGTTCAGCCACGAGGCGTGATAACCCTTCGTTCAAGAAGATCGCGTCCCATATAGAGAGCCATGACCGCCGAAGCCGACATCATCCGCGACAAGCGACAGCACATGGCCGCCCCCGGCGGCGCGCATGACAAACTCGTGCGCTTTCTCGTGCTGGTCCTGCCGATCGCCATCGGCGTGCTGTTCGCGTTGATGATCCTGGCCCCGCTGTCCTCGCGCGGGGAGATCAGCTTTCTGCTCGACCGGGACAAGGTGCAGGTCACGCCCAACCGCATTTCGGTGAACAAGGCGATGTACCGCGGCCTCGACGCCGAGGGACGCCCCTTTGCCGTCATGGCGGGCCATGCCGTCCAGAAAACCCGCGAAGTCCGCAAGATCGAGATGGACGACCTGACCGCGCGCATCCTGCTAGACAACGGCCCTGCGGAATTGAGCGCGCAGAACGGCATCTACGACTTCGGGGACGACACCGTCACGGTGCCGGGTGCTGTCAATTTCACGGCGGCGGACGGCTATCGCATGATCGCGCGCGACGTGTCGCTGGACCTGTCCGACCAGAAACTGGTCGGCACGGGCCGGGTCGAGGGGCGCATCCCCGCCGGCACGTTCAGCGCCAACCGGCTGGAGGCCGATTTGCAGGCCCGCACCATATCCCTTATCGGAGACGCCCGGCTCCGCATGGAACCCGGCTCACTCAGGATGCCCCGATGACATTCAAGACCATTCTGAAATCCCGCACGCTTCGCGCCGGCCTTGCAGGCTTTGGCCTGACCGCGGCCCTGATGCTGGGTGCACAACAGCTTTCGGCGCAGTCGATCGCGGGCTTCAACTCGAACCAGCCGGTCGATTATGCCGCCAACCGGATCGAGCTGCAGGACCGCGAAAACCGCGTCGTGTTGTCGGGTGACGTCGCGATCCGTCAGGGCGACCTTCGCCTCAACGCCGGTCGCACCATCGTGAATTACACCGACGCTGGCGAACTGAAGATCCAGCGCATCACAGCCACCGGCGGCGTGCAGGTCGCGCGCGGCAACGAAACGGCGCGCGGCAATGTCGGCGTCTACGATTTCAACCGCCGCATCATCACGCTGGTCGGCGACGTGCGCCTGCGCCGCGGGTCCGATACGCTAAACGGTGGACGGCTGGTGATCGACCTCAACACCGGCGTGTCCAGCGTCGATGGCCGCAGTGCGGGTTCGTCGTCGTCCGTCGGGGGCGAAACCTCGTCGAACGGCCGGGTGAGCGGAAGCTTCTCGGTGCCCGAATAACAATTCAGTCGGGGTCGCACCTGCCATGTTCAACAAGCTCATCGCGGGCGCGCCTTCGCGCAAGACGCGGTTTCACGATGCCTGTGGGCGCAGCGTCCCTGTCGGGCGCGCATTGCGCAACGGATCGCGCGCGCTGGTCGGCGCGATCGGGCGCGTCATGCTGGATGTTCGCCCCGCGCGCCCGTGGATTTCGTTCGATGCGCAGGCCCTGATCGATGAGCGGCTCGATGCGGAAAGCTCGGTGCTGGAGTTCGGCTCGGGCATGTCGACCCTGTGGTTCGCGCGCCGGGTCGGCCGGATCGTCTCGCGCGAGGATCATGCCGGATGGCACGGCGAGATCGCCGGGCGCTTGGCTGACAGCAATGCGGAAATCGACTATCGCCATGCGCCCGGGCGCGAGGAATACCTTGCCGTGCCCGATGGCGAAATATTCGATCTCGTGCTGGTCGACGGCAAGTTCCGCGACGAATGTGTCGAGCTTGGCCTCTCGCTTCTGAAGCCGGGCGGAATGCTCTACCTCGACAATGCTGATCACGGCGTCGGCGAATTCGACGGTGACGTGCCGCGTGCCGTTTCGATGATCGAGGAAGCGAGCCGCACGAGGGGCTGGCCCATGAAGTCCTTCACCGATTTTGCGCCGACGACGTTCTTTGCCCAGCGCGGTCTTTTGATCCAGCGGCGCTAAAGGACCTCGTCCAGCAGGCTCGCGATCCCGTCGCGGTAACGGGTGAAGGTAAAGGCCTCGGCCCGCTTCGGCGCAGCCTCGCGCCACCCATTCAACAGGTCCCGATCATCCACCACGCGCAGCATTGCGTCGCGGACACTCTCTACGTCGAGACAGTCGAGCATGATCCCGGTGCCGCCATCGACCGCATGGCTGGCGTTCGGCGTCTGGATCAGGGCAAGCCCTGAGGCCAGAGCCTCGTAAAGCGCGATACCGCCGCCTTCGTAGAAGCTTGGGAAGACAAATGCGTGGTGCTGGCGCATGATCGCCGGAATCGCGCTGCGCGGCACGGCGGGGATGTGGGTCACGCGATTGGCAAAAGGCGCGAAGGCGGCCTCGGGCAGATCCATCCGGCCGACGAGCGTCAGTGTCGCAGCGCTATCAGTCAGGCCGGCCAGAGCTTCGATGAGCAGGTGCACGCCTTTCCTCGCACTTATCCCGCCGACGAACAGGAAGCGCACCGGCTCGTCGCGGCCCACCCCGATCACTTCCGGCAGTTGGCCAAACAAAGCCTCATCGTAACAGTAGGGCAGGACGCGTAGTTTGCCCGTCAACGCCGGATCGTCCGCGATCACGCTGTCACGTGCGAACTCGCTGCCCGTCACGATGACGTCGGCCAGAGCCTGTTCCTCATCCTCCAGGTCGATCCGCTGCTGGCTGTATCGCTGGCCCGGTTCGGCAATCCACTGCGGAAAGCGTTCCTCGATCTCGTCGATTGCCGCATTTACCTTCCGCAGCGACGGGGTCGTGCGGTCGTAGATCGTCTTGCGCCCGCTGGCCGCGCGAAAGGAACAGAGCGAGCTGCCGTTGTAGCCCCAGAGCGCGAAATCGCCCTGCCCGGCGGCGAACTTTGCAACCCGGCGTCCGAAAGCCGCGTTGCCGATCCGGTCGATCTCGCGGGCAAGTCCGTCAAGGCCGGCGCGCCTTGCTACACGTTCCGCCCATTCGTGCCAGCCGAATGTCAGGACCTTGTCGGGGTCGATCGCGGGATGTGAAAAGCGTGCAAATTCGGATCGGGCTTTCGCAGCCAATCCTTCGGGCAGATAGCGAACTGCGCGATAGGGCCATGCATCCGCTTTCTCGAAGATCGAGGTCGCATAGACTCGAAGCCGGCCAAGATGCTGCAGCGCAAGCGCGGTCTGCCAGCTATGTTGCGTGCCCGGATGGAAAACCAGGACATCGTCGGTGCCGCGTACGCTCATGCCGCGCTTCTTCGCGCAATCATCGTCCCGTGTCGAGCGCCTGTTATTTTCCTACACCGCCGAGTCGTTCTAACCAATATGGTTCCTACTGTCATACAGGGTGAACCATGCCACAATCTCCTGAAATCAAGCTGCCTTCCGGCTACGCGCCCGCCTACGCGCTGGCCTTTACCGATTCGAACGGCGACCTCGCGTTCGTCGGTACCGACCAGCCGCTGCCGACCGCGGCCAGCGTCACGATCGAGCCGGTCGCAGAACCCACGCCGCCCCAGCCGCTCTCCGGCACGAGCGCGACAAGCGCAATCGTCGGCCCCTTCGCCCCGTTGACCGGTCGCCCCATCGTCCTGGCGCTTGCAGGTACGTGGACCGGCACCGTCTCGTTGCTGCGCTCCGTCGATGGCGGCGCGACCAAAGTGAGCCTGACCGCAGGCGGCCTGCCCTGGGGCGTCTATATCGCCAACGCCTGCGAAGCGGTGTGGGAAGAGAGCGAGGCCGCAGTCGAGTTTTTTCTCGACATCGCACCTGAGAGCGGCACCGTCGAATACCGGGTGTCGCAATGAGCGGGCTGGACATCGTCGCGCGCGGCATGGGTGTCGCCGCGCAGGCCGCCATGCCGCGCCTCTTCGCCGATCTCGAAGGCGCTGCCCTGCCCCGCACGCTGCTGCGCGTCGACACCGTGGGGCATACCACTTCGGGCCTTGGTGCAGCGGTTTATGTTAACGATGCGCTCTGCGACGCGGCACTTGCCGCGAAGCACCCGCGCTTTGTCTTTACGGCAGCGGACGGCCGGGTCTTTCGCCTGCTCCCCGATTTCGGCAGCGTCAGCGTCGAACAGGGCGGCGCGGCCGGTGATGGCGTTGCGAACGACCAGCCTGCGGTGCAGGCCACCATCGACTATGTCGAGGCCATCGATGCCCGCGAAGTCGTGTTCTCAATGCCGCGCTATGCCATCTGGGCGACCGTGCGGACATCGCCGCGCGCATCGCGCTTCGAGCTCGACGGAAGGCCGATCGTCGTCACCAAGACGATTTCGCTGCGCGGTGCCTCTGCAGATCGCAGCGTGCTCGATTTTCGCGGGCTGGGCGGCGTCGATCCCGAAACCAACTGGCAGGTCGTGCCCGACAGTGAAGGTTCTTCCACGAACGCGGTCTGGCGCGGCGGCGGCATCTTCCTGTTCGGCAACATGACCGAACCGGAAGATGGCGAGGCGCTGAACATCGAGCGGTTCGAGATGTGTAGGCTTGTGCTTCAGGGCAATCGCGAGCGCACCGGCAATTCGAACACGACCGCCAGCCTCGTCACCGGGGACGGGTGGGATACCTCGGACAAGGGCATCAGTATCCACGATACCTGGGTCGGCGACCTGGTCATCAGCGACTGCGAGGTCCACGGCTTCAAGGGCGAGCTTTTCTTCATCGCCGGAGCCGATGCGCGCAGCCTTCATGCAGAGCGGCTGCACCTGCACACCACCAACGGCAATGCATGGAATGCCGGCACCAACATCCGCATCACCGCCGACAATTGCGAGTTCGGCAACGCGCTGATCGCGCATGAGGACACGGGCAAGACCTTTGCCCGCTACACCAACTGCGTCTGGCGCGATGCCAGCACGGCGACGCTGGGCAGCGGACCGACCAACGGTATCCTCTACAACTACCTCTACCCCACGCGTGACGAGACCGAGAGCGCACCGATGACCCAGCTTGAAGGCTGCGTCTTCAAGAACATCGGGCAATTGCTGGTCGGTTGCTGGACGCGCGGATCCATCCGCACGATCGATACGCAGGTCTATTTCTCGACCCCGCTCTACAGCGCACTTCGCGATATCGACATCGAGATCGAGGCGTGGATGGACCAGCGCGGCAACTTCTCGCCGGTTTCGATCGGCGGGCCGGCCAACCTCACCACCCAGGTCAGCGGCGCGCCTGCCGGGACCTACCAGGTACCGCCGCGCAACATGCGCATCTATGTCCGAACGCTGCGCACTGCGGTTGCCAAGGCGGCGGGGCGCGAATGGATCGCGGCGACATGGACCGGTTACGTCGAGCCGACCTGCCGCATCATCGTCGAAGGCGAGGCGAACAAGGCGCCCTATGCGATCAATCCGGTCTCTATGCCCAAGTTCGATCTGCGCGACTACAACTCGACCCACGTATCGGCAGGCGCGTTCAACGTGGCGCACTCGCTGGGCTGGATCGACCAGAACCTGACTGTCGTGCCGAGCGCGGTGCACATGGGCTACTACCAGTCGGCCGGCACCGCTCCGCGTGACGTCACGGTCGCGACCGAACCGGCAGCGGGATACCAGTACGGCTTCGCACACGGGCAGAAGATCCGCTTCTACGCCTTTACCAACGGACCGGGCATCCGCTTCGTCAAGGGCACCGCGGGATTGCGGCTCTCGCAGACGCGGACGTTGGTGAACAAGAAGGACTGGATCGAGTTCACGTTCGACAAATACGACGGACGCGCCTGGGAAGAGAGCGGCTTCTTCTCGAGCGCAGACCCCGTCTGACCCGTCGGCGGGTCTCAACCCATCAGGCGTTCGAGACCCGCCACGAAATGGCGCACGTCGCCGCGTTCGGCACTGTCGTACGCGGCGGCGGCCATGCGTTTGCGCATGGACTCGTCCGTGCCGATCGCCTCCATCGCGGCCAGCATCTGCGCGTGCGAATCCGATGCGACGGCAAACCCGTTCACGAGATTGTCGAGCACGACATCGGTCGCCCCACACTGGGTGGAGGCGATGACGGGAAGGCCGCTGGCCAGTGCCTCGATGACGACGAGACCGTACTGTTCCTCGATACTGGGCAGCAGGAGAGCGGCACTGCGCTGCATCGCTCCGGTGACTTCGGCGGTCGGGCAAAGCCCGCGAAAATCGACCTGCCCCGCAATGCCGAGCGCCTGCGCTTTTGCCTCAAGTTCAGAACGCAGGGGCCCGTCGCCCAGGATCTCCAGTCGCCGGGCCGTCCCGTTGCGCGCGACATATTGCGCGAAACATTCGAGCGTGAAGGCGATGTTCTTCTTCGGCACCAGCCGCGCGACGACGAGGAAGGGCCGCGCGGTGCCGTCCAACTCGGCGATGGCATCCGGGTTCTGTGACCGCAACCGTTCGACCGACAGCGTGTCGTAGCCGGTCACCGCGTCCTTGAGGCCGAGGAAACGCATGTAGCGGACCGAACGCTCGCTCCCCACGATCGCCCCGCAATAGGGCTTGAGCAGGACTGATTTCCCGCTTTCGCGCCACCACTTGCGGTCGTAGTCGTCGAACTTGGACGCGATCATCGCATAGGGCCTGCGACCCGTTGCGCGCAGCCAGCCAGCGGCCATGAACACGCCGGGGAATTCGTAGTGGCACATGAAGATGTCGCGCGCGCCGCTTTCGCCCACTGCGGCAACGATCTTGCGCGCAAGAATCGGCGGCGTCAGCTCGTCGTGCGATTTCGCCAGCGTTACAGTGCGGAAGCGGTTCGAGCCGCCTTCTTCCCAGTCATACATGTTCGACTTGCTGGCGATCTGGATCGCGGTCAGGTCATAACCCGCATCGGCGACTGCGTTCAGCCGGTCGTAGTGATTGGGACCGAAATTTTCCCAAAGAAGAACAATAGGTTTCCTGCCGGAAGGCATGAACTGACAATCCCGATCCTAGCGAAGCGGCAGGCCATAAGCGAGTTGCCCGGCGCTGGCAAACCGTTCGGACGGGCGCCTCTCCACCGCACGAACCGGCGGGCTTTCTAAGCCGGGCCATCGCGACTATGGTCGGCGCCCGCGCACCTCATTCGCCAGATCGAAATTCTCCCCGGACATGTACGACCTGCTGCTTCTCGCCTCGACGCTCTTCTACATCGCGGTCGTATTTATCTACGTGCATCGTCCGGCCGCCTCGGTATTTCACCCGGCCTCGCTCTACCTGCTGTTCCACGGCTTCATCTTTGTCCTGCGCCCCATTGCGGCGCGGCTGATGGACTTCGAATTCGTCTACGCGACCTACCAGTTCCAGCCTTCGCTGTCGGACAAGATGACGGTGATCCTTGCCGCGAACCTGGGCATGGTGACGTTCGTCGCGACAGCCATGTCGGTCGCGCGCCAACCCGTCGTGTTCGAGCGCGACGAATTCGACGAAATTTCGCGCCGTTCGCTGCGCAAGCCCTTCATTGCCGCAGCGCTGATCCTTGCGCCGGTCGGGCTATACTCGATCTTCGACTACTGGATGAATTCGGCCACCGACACCGGCACGATGGTCTTCGATACCGAGACGAACATCCGCATCAACACCACCGGCAACGGCTATTTTTTCGAGATGCAGTTGGTGCTGGCCTCGCTCTCGGTCGTGACCGCATGGCTCTACCGGTTCCGCTGGTGGTCACTGCTGCCGTTTGCGTTCTTCGTCTTCGTGAAGGCCGGGTCGGGCGGACGCGGGGCATTTGTCTATGCCTCGTTCGCGCTCATGCTGCTCTGGCTGTGGGAAAACCGGCGCAAGTGGCCCGAATGGCGCACCATCGCGATGGGTGCGGGCGTGCTGGTCCTGTTCAACTTCGTCGTCGCCGACCGCGGCAAGGCGATCCGTTCGATCTTCGTGGCCGACCAGGCGCGTACTTATGAGCGTGCCGCGCTGAAACCGCTGGAGCACATGGACTTCGCGAACATGGAGTACTTCGAGTACCTCGTGTACGCAGTCCCCCAGCGATCGGGCACTTACGACTATTTCCTGTCGAACCTGCAGATCTTTACCGAGTGGATTCCACGCGCGCTCTGGTCCGGGAAGCCGGTCGGCGCGCCGATCAAGACGATCAACCTGTTCGATTATGGCAGCCCGCTGGGCATGACGACGTCGCTGCCGGGGATGGGCTGGTACGAACTGGGCTGGATCGGCGTGGTGATCCAGTGCGCGGTCTTTGCGGCGATCTTCGGTTATGCCTATCGCTGGCTGCTGATCGGCAAGCGCAGCACGTTCGCGCTGCTGATCTACATGCTTTTCCTCGCGACCGCAGTAATCGGCTTTCGTGATGGATCGCTGCTGTCGACGGTCAAGATGTCGCTGTTCTATCTCCTTATTCCGCTCGGCCTGTGGTGGGGCATTGCGCGGATGCTGAAGATTCCGGGCGCGATGGAGATGCGCGGCGACGCGCTGCGCCGGATGCCGGATACTGCGACCCCCGAACGCGCCGCGATGACACCTGCCGAAAGGCGCAAGGCGATCGCCAGCCTGGTGCCTGCCTCGCGCTGAAGCCCGGAGGTCAGCCCCGCCCGAGGAACCTGGCGAGCATCGCTTTCACGCGCCCCGGCGCACGGCGAAGCGCCGCTGCGTGGAGCAGGTCCATGCGCCGCGCCTGAAAGCCGACCCAGCCCAGCATCGCCGCATCGAAACACATCGCGGCCAGCGCCGCGCCTTCTGCGCCCATGCGGCGGGACAGGACGAAAGCCATGACCACCGACAGCGCGGCCAGCCCTGCAAAGACGTAGCTGAACCGCTCATGCTCGTTCACCGCCATCATCAGGTTGCTGATCGGCACCCATAGCCCGTTCAGGACCATTGCAGTCGTCAGCATAGCGACCAGGAGGTAACCCGGCGCGATCTCTCCGCCGGTCCATAGCGCGACTAGCCACGGTCCCGCCGCGAACAGCACGCTCGCCGCGGGGATCAGTACAACCAGACCGGTCATGATCGAAAGCGCTACCAGTTCCTCGCGCTTGGCAAGGTCACCCCGCGCATGGGCGACAGTGAATTCGGGCATGGAGGCGACGTTGATCACGCCCGTCACCTGGACTGCAGCGCGGGTCAGCGTCCGGACGCTGGTAAAATAGGGCACCGCCGCTGCCCCCGCAGCCGCGCCGATGGCAAGGATCATGCCCTGCATCGAGAGCGCATAGCACAGCGGGATAAGCATCATGGCGAGCGCTGGACGGAACAGGCGGCGAAGCTCCGACGCCTCGACCCGCCAGCGCCACTGCGCCAGCCACGGCACCTTGCGCGCAATCGCCATCCGCATCGCCGCCAGCACGATCGCGTGGCCGACCAGATAGCACAATGCCGCACCCAACAGGCCACCGCCGGTCAGCACCCAGGCCCAGAGAGCCAGCGTCTCGATCGCGGTCGCCGCGGTAATCAGGTAGATCGCCGCCGGATAATGCCCGCCTGCACGCAGCCCGGCGCGCGCAATGGCGAACTGCTGTCCCAGAACGCCCCAGGCCACGATGACGAGCAACGTCGCGATGGCATCGCCCCCTGCCGCGTCCTGCGCGAAGGCGAGAAGGTCGCTGCCCGGCCAGAGCAGGACAATCGCGCAGATCGCGACGACCGCGATGCCGATCAGGGTCACGCCCGACTGCACCGCCTGCATCGTGCGCAGCGCATCGTCGCGCCGGTCCTGCGCGGCGGCAGCGGCGATGTCGTTCGCCGCCGCACCGATCAGTCCGAGATCGCTCATCGCGAGGTAATAGGGGATCGAGAAAAGGATCAGCCAGACGCCGTAAGTCTCGAGCCCCCAGTTGGTTGCGAGAATCGGGACCGACAGCAGTTGCACGGCCATGTTGACGGCCTGGCTGATGCCCTGCGCCCCGACATTGCCGACAAGGCCCGGCCCGCTCATGCGCGACACGATGCGGCGGATCATGCAGCGCCTCTCGCAGGCCGGCGGGCGATCAGCTCGGCCTCGGTCGCATCGAGTATCCCGTCCAGTGCCCAACGCTCCCGCGCTCGCAGCCGCGCCCTGGCGCCCAAACGGTCGGCAAGGGCGCCGTCATCGGCAAGCCGCTCGATCGCATCGGCAAGCGCGCGTGCATCTTCGGGCGCGGTCACGAAACCGCAGCCTTCGCACTCCTCGGCAAGGCCTGTTCCAGCCTCTGCCGTTGCGATCACCGGACGGCCCGAGGCGAGAATATTCGTCAGCTTCGAGGGCAGGACAAGATCGGCAGCGCCCGCCTTTTGCGGAAGCAGGTGCGCATGGGCGAGCGCGAGCAGGTCGCCCACTTTCGCACTCGGCTGGAGATCGTGGAACTGAATATTGCCGAGCCCCGCGGCCTGTGCCTCCAGCTTTTGACGGTTCGGCCCCTCACCGCAAATCACGAAGGCAAGATCGTCGCGGCCTGACAGAAGCCGCGCTGCATCGATCACGACGTCGAGCCCCTGCTTGTTCGCGATATTGCCCGAATAGAGCAGGACCTTGCGCCCTTCGAGCCCCCACGCTCGGGCGTAGGACGACGATCCGCTTGCCTTTCCGCCCGCTGCCCCGATCGTGTCCGCGTGATTGGCCCAGTTGCGCATCTCGAATGTGTCGCCTGGGGCAAAGCGCTTCGCCACCAGCCGCGTGCGCATGGCCGGGCTGATCGTCGAGGCAAAGTCCGCAAGACCGAAGAGAAAGCGTTCCACCGCGCGGCCCAGCCGGGCAACCGCTCCCCCGCCCGACAGAAGACCGGTCGCCTGCGCGGCTTCGAGTTCGAAATCCTGGACGTGGACCCACAGCCTCGCGCCCGAAATGCGCGCGGCAAGCGCCCCGACCGGCATCGCCAGCAGCGACGGCGCAACGACGAGGACATGGTCGGGCTTCATCCGACGCGCCTGCTTCATCGCCGGATAGAGCGCGGCAAGCGTGAAGCTCGCAAGGTGGATCAGCCGCTTCAGCCCGCCCGGATTGCGCGGAATGTAGTGCGGTACGCGGGTGATGCCGACACCGCTCTCGACACGGCGGCTCCAGCGCGCGGGGTATCCCGGCAGCGGCGACCATTGCGGATAGTAAGGGCGCCCGGCGACGGCCTCGACGCGGTGGCCGCGCGCCACCAGACCCTCGGCAAGCCCCGTTGTATAGGGGCCGATACCGACCGGTTCCGGCGCGTAGTTCAGCCCCACCACAAGGATCCGCAAGGGACCCGCGGGATTGTCAGCCGCCAAGACGCACCTGCCGCGCTTCGCCCGAACGGAACTCGCGATAGACCTGCTCGATCCCCTCACGAAGCCCGATGCTGGCCTCCCAGCCCAGGTTCGAGAGCTTGGAGACGTCGAGTCGTTTGCGCATCGTGCCGTCGGGGCGTGAGGTATCGAATTCCAGCCTGCCTTCGAAGCCGACGACATCGGCGATCAGGCGTGCCAGCTCGCCCACTTCGAGATCGACGCCGCAACCGATATTGACCTGCCCGGCGGCCGAGAAATGCTCCATCAGGAAAACGCAGGCATCGGCAAGGTCGTCGACGTGCAGGAATTCGCGGCGCGGCTTACCCGAACCCCAGACGACGATGGCATCGTCGCCCGCAACTTTCGCCTCGTGCGTCTTGCGCAGCAGGGCGGGCAGGACGTGGCTGGTCTCGAGGTCGAAGTTGTCGCCCGGACCATAGAGGTTGGTCGGCATGGCCGAGATGAAGTCGCAGCCATATTCGGCGCGATAGGCATCGCACAGCATGACGCCCGCGATCTTGGCGATCGCGTACCACTTGTTCGTGGCCTCCAGCGGGCCGGTCAGCAGCGCGTCCTCTGCAATCGGCTGGGCTGCATCGCGCGGGTAGATGCAGGACGAGCCGAGCATGAGCAACTTGCCCACGCCGGACCGGCGCGACGCTTCCACGACATTCGCCTCGATCATCAGGTTGTCGTAGAGGAACTGCGCGGGATAGCTGTCGTTAGCGAGTATGCCGCCGACACGCGCCGCGGCCATGAAAACGGCGTCAGGACGATTGGCTTCGAACCATGCGTCGACCGCCGCCTGATCGCGCAAGTCCGTTGTCCGCTCGCTCGTCAGCACTTCGCAACCTGCGGTCGCCAAGCGGCGCACGATGGCCGAACCCACCATGCCGCGGTGGCCCGCGACATAGACGCGCTTGCCGCGAAGCTCATAGATCGCGCTCATGCCGCGATCCTCAGCCGCTCGCGGTCGATCCAGTCGAGCAGCCCCGCATCGCGCGACGCGATCTTCCGGGCGAAGAACCGGTCGGTCGACGCGATGGCCTTCCGCGTTTCGGCATCGTCGCGCATCCAGCGGGCATTGCCCTTGCGTACGAGCACGAGCGGCGCATCGTAGATATTGTCGCCACCCTTGTCCTCGTCCGGCCCGTGCTGATGTCCGGCGCGCGGGCCTGCGGCGATCATGGTCTGGAAAAACAGTTCATCGGGCGCGAACCCGGTCCGCAGCGCCTGGCCAAGCTGCGGATCGGCGGCATGGGCGTCAAGCACGGTGGCGACCGTTTCCGCGCTCAAAGCCCACCACGATGCGCCGTGGTACAGGTCAAACGCCACTTCGTCCTCGAACCGCCGCCCGATGCTCCGCGCAATCCGGTTGCGGATGCGCCGCGCAAGGTCGTCAGCTCTCGCTGCGAAGCGGTGCCGCGCGCGGGTGCGATGGGACAGGAACGGCCGCTGCCGCCAGTGGCGACCGACCAGTCCGCGAAGGACCGAATCCGGCCCGACGCGGACCATCTGGATCACGTCCTCGCCCTGCATCCCCGCCAACATCCCGGCCAGATCGGCCACGGGGCGGATCGGATAGCAGTGGCCCGAAATCAGCAGCGTGTGACGGGCCAAACCGTCCTTGCGGGCCAGTTCGAGCAGGTCCAGCGTCGCCTCGACCATGGCATATCCCGCCCAGTCTATCGCGTGGCGATGGCTGGCCACCGTCACGTGCGGCATGTCAGCCAGAATGTCCGCGCCCATGTCTTGCGCCTTGGCATCGATGTGCACGTAAGTCGGGTGCGGCGAGAGCCTTTCGCACAAGCGGCGCAGCATCGCGGGATCGTCATGCGCGAGGACAAGAAAGGCGAGAGGCCCGCTCATCCCGCGCTACCCATCCGGCGGCGCAGCGCCTGCCATGCCGGGCGCAGCATCACCGGGCTGGCGATGCTCTTGCCCGCAGCGGCGCGCACCGCTTCCATTTCGCGCGAAATCGCCTCTCGCACCGCGCTCCTGTCGCCAAAGCCCGGCAATTCGTCGGGTGCACGGCGCTTCAGGACGATACCCTGTACGAAAAGCTCGGCAGCGATGGCATGGCGGTCTGCCGCGCCGAAATCGAGGTCCGCCTCGCAAAAGGCGATACAGCGCGCCAGCCAGTAACCCATCGTCAGGAACCACGGTGAGGACGATATAGTGATCGAGCCTTCATGCGCAGAGAACTGCGCGACTTCGGCCTGGGTGCGGAAGACCGTGTCTTTCACGCCGCCCAGCGCGATGAAGAACAGCAGGAGATCAGGCCCGATGGCCCGTCGCCACAGGAAATATTCGCGTAGACCGTTTGCGCGCGACATCCCCTCGACACGGCCCAGCCATGACGAGACCGCCGCGTGCGGAAACAGCGCGCAGGCCGGACTGACCTGGAGCGGATCGCCGTCGGGCGTGCCCTTCAGGAAATAGGCCGAAGCGACCGTGTCTGCAGGAAGCGCGCCGCGCCGCCCTTCCTGCGACAGCGGCTCCTCGCACTCCGCCGGACGGATCTTTCCGTGCCCGATCGCAACCGCCGCGCCTTCGCGCAAGGGCGGCAGGAGTTCGGTGAGGAATTCACGCGCGACATAATCGTCGGACCACAGGAACGTCGCATAGGCTGCCTCGAACCCTGCCACGTTGTCGCACCAGCTTTTCGTGGGGCCAAGGCCGCGTTCGTTCTGCCGCAGTTCGACGCGCAGGTCGTCTCCGAACACCGCGTTCAGCGCTTCCCACGATCCGTCGTCGCTCTTGGAATCGAGCACGATGACACGTCCCGTGACGCCCGCGTGTTCGATCGCGGCAATGCACGAGTGGACCGCCCGCAGGACCATCGGGTTGCGGTTGAGCGTGGGGACGAAGAAAGCAACGTCGATCATGCCCCTGCCTTTTCCCGCGCTTCGACGAAGGCGGCAAGCGCTTCGTCCAGATCGAACGGCGGAAGTTCGGGCAACAGGCTGCACATCTTCCCGTTCGCGCCGACCAGCGCATTGCGGCCCGTTCCGGCCGGCACGAAGCTGACATCGCTGCGCCCCATCGCGGCAGCGAGCCGTGCGGCAAGGTCGCGAATGGCAAAGCCGCGCCCGGTGCACACGTTGACCGCCCCCGTCGCCGATCCTAGCGCGAGATCTACAAGACGCCCTGCCAGCCAGGCCGCATCGGCCATGTCGCGGGTGCTGTCTGCTCCGAACAGGTCGAGCGACTCGCCCTGCGCAGCCCGCTCGATCCGGAAGGCCAGCGCAGGCACCACGAACAACGGGTCCTGCCGCGCATCGAAATAGCTGAACAGACGAAGTACCAGCGCATCGGGGAGCATGCGCCGCGCCCAGTTTTCTGCATCCAGCTTGGTCATGCCATAGGCGGTCGCAGGGCCAAGCGCGCCATCCTCGGCGATCGGATCGTCGGAGGGTTCATAAACATGGCTGGTGGAAACGAGCGCGAGCCGCCCGCCCGTTCGTGCCAGGCCCGTCGCGATATTGATCGTCCCGCCTGCATTGACGGCAAGCGCGCGTGCCGGATCGGCCTCGACCTCGCGCACCGGCACCATCGCGGCGCAGTGGATCACGAGACCACACGCTTGCGCCCAGCTGGCAGTAACAGGTGCATCGGTGACATCGCCGGTGAACACATCGGGTTCGATACCCCTGCCGCGAAGCGCGGCCAGCACGTGCCTGCCGAGAGTGCCCGTCGCTCCGGTCAGGCCCACCCGCATCGTCAGCCCCTCGCCGCGCGCTGCAGCGCCTCGCAGACGAAAGCCTCGTCCTCGTCCGTGGCGTTGGGGTTGAGGCCCAGCATCAGCCCGCGATCGAACGTCGCATCGCAATGCGGCAGGTCCGATTGGTGATCGGAAAGTTCGAACATGCGCGAGACGGGATGCCGCAGCAGGTTCCCGACGATGATCGGGCGGGTTTCGACACCCGTTTCCTCAAGCGACTGCTGCGCCGCGATTCGGTGTTCGCGGCTGGGGAAGATCACCGGCGTCGTCATCCAGCTGTGCCGGTCGGCGATCTCGGCCCCCGGCACGCACGCGTCGGTGCCCGCCAGCGCCGCAATGCGCCCTTGCGCAATACGGCGGCGCGCGACGACAAGGTCAGCCAGCCGCGCCAGCTGCACCTGCCCGATGGCCGCATTCAGTTCGGTCGAGCGCACGTTGTAGCCCGGCAGCACGAAGCAGAAGCGCGGGTCGATCGCATCGCTGTCGAAGTCGAGAAACCCGTCGAGCTTCAGATTGCGCGACCAGCCATGCGCGCGCAGCGCATAGGCCATGTCGGCCAGCTCGTCGCTGTCGGTCAGGATCGCCCCGCCCTCGATCGTGGTGATGTGGTGCGAGAAATAGAAGCTGAAGGCGCTGGCCGAACCAATCGTGCCGATCCTGCGCCCTGCCTCGGTCACCGCGCCCATCGTTTCGCAGGCATCTTCGAAGAACAGGATCTCGCGCTCGGCGCAGAACGCGGCCAGGTCCTCGACATGGCTGGGATTGCCAAGCACAGGCACCGCGATGACGAGCCGGGTGCGATCCGAACAGGCGGCCTTTACCGTCTCGACACTGGCGTTGAGGCTTTCGGGATCGATGTCGCAGAAGACGGGCTTCAAGCCCATATTGAGCAGGGGCTTGATCGTGGAGGGCCAGTTCAGCCCCTGGATCACGACTTCGTCGCCCGGCATTGCCGCGCGGCCCGACGCCACGAGATCGGGCCGCAGCCGCGACAGCATGACCAGTGCCTCGATCCCGACAAGATTGGCCGACGACCCCGAATTTACGAAGATCGCATGGCGAACCCCGTGCCAGCTTGCCAGCTGTTCCTCGAATTCGGCAACGCGGCGGCCCTGCGTCAGGAATCCCGACGCAAGCGTTTCCTGCGCGGCCTCGATTTCTGCCGACCCGATCGAATTGCAGGCCAGCGGTATGCGATAATTCATCAGGCGTCCTTGGCGATGGGCGCGTCGCGCATCAGGTCCAGATCGGCGAGCGTCATCTCGCGCGCGAGTTCGCGCACGCTGGTTTCATGACGCCAGCCCAGCTTTTCGTGCGCCTTGCGCGGATCGCCCAGCAGCAGGTCCACTTCGGTCGGTCGGAAATAGCGTGGGTCCACTTCAACAAGGCAGCGCCCGGTTTCGAGACAATAGCCCTTCTCGTCCGCACCTTCGCCGCGGAACTCGATCGGGATGCCGGCATCCTCGAACGACCAGCGCACGAATTCGCGCACTTCGGTCGTCTCTCCGGTGGCCAGCACGTAATCGTTAGGCTCGATGCCGTGAACTTCGTAGCCCTTTTCCAGCAGCAGTTCGGCAAGGTAGGCGCCGTCCTGTCCGGTTACGCCCGTGATCAGTGCGACCTTCCGGTCCGAGCCCATTTTGCGTTTCCCAAGTTCGTGGAAGTGATTAGGTAGCCGCACTTAGCGACACATGCCGCGCCCATGCAACCGAGAGAGCCCGTTGCATGCGTCAAATTCCGGTAAATACACTGTTTTTGCGGGAGAGAGCCCCTGAACCGAACTGTCGATATCGCCGGACTGCGGATCGGGCTGCTGACGGCCCGCGCCTCGCGGCTGGGCGGCGGAGTGTTCGAGGCGGTCGTCCACCACGCCGCGCTGCTGCGAGAGGCGGGCGCGAAAGTGTGCGTTTTCGCCCTGGCCGATGAATTCGCGGACAAGGACCGCGACCGGCTGGGCGGATGCGAATTCGTGACGGCGCCGGTGCTTGGCCCCGGGCAGGTCGGCTATGCGCCGAAGCTGGTCGATGCGCTGCTTGAGGCAGACCTCGACCTGCTGCACCTGCATGGCATCTGGATGTATCCTTCCGCGGCTGGCGCAACATGGGCGCGGCGGACGGGGCGGCCTTACATCATTTCTGCGCACGGGATGCTCGACCCGTGGATCACGTCGCGGGGGCGCTGGAAGAAGGCACTGGCGCGGGCCGGCTACGAAAGGCGCAGCTGGCGCGCGGCGAGCGCATTTCATGCCCTGACCGGACGCGAGGCGAAAGACATCGCGGCAGAGGCGGGAGCCGTGACAAGCGTCGTCATTCCCAATCCCGGCCCGCAAGTGACGGATACTCCGGCGCAGGACCGGGCACCCTGCTTCGGTTATATCGGGCGCATCCATCCCAAGAAGAACCTCATGGCCCTGATCGATGCGTGGCAGATGCTGGGCGATGCACGGCGCCTGCCGGATGGCGCAATGCTGACACTGGCCGGATGGGGCGAGGATGGCGACGTCGAGGCGCTGAACCTACGGCTCGAGACCGCTCCTGACAGTATCCGTTTTGTCGGGCCGGTCTTCGGCGGCGAGAAAGACGCGCTGCTCTCGACCTCGCGATTCATGGTGCTGCCTTCGCTGAGCGAGGGGCTGCCCGTCGCCGCGCTGGAGGCATGGGCTGCGGGTACGCCGATGCTGATGAGCGAGGAGTGCAACCTTCCCGAAGGGTTCGAGGCCGGAGCCGCGATCGACTGCGGCATGACCGCCGCAACGATTGCCGATGCGATCGTCAAGGCGCTCGACATGACGGGCGCGCAATGGAATGAGATGTCCCGCGCCGCAACCGCGCTGGCATCGGGGCCGTTCGGCGCGCCGGCCGTGTCGCGCAGGTGGTGCGGCCTGATCGGCACGCTGGTTGCGCAAGGAGGCGGAAAGGCATGAAAGTTCTCGACGCCAGCGAGACCCGGCCGCTCGAAGGCGGGGCGAGCTTCCCGCTGTCGAACCGCCTGTTTCGCGTAGTGTGGATGGCGGCATGGCTGGTCCTGTGCCGCTTCACCCCGCCCCCGATGCACGGCTGGCGGAGACTGGTCCTGCGCCTGTTCGGAGCGCGGGTTGCGAGCGGCGCGCGGGTCCATGCCAGCGTGCGGATCTGGCACCCCGCCAACCTCGAACTCGGCGCCAACGCGCTGATCGGACCGGGTGCCATCCTCTATAACCAGGGACGCATCACGATCGGGGCGAAGTCGGTCGTCTCGCAGCGCGCACACGTCTGCGCCAGCAGCCACGACATTCGCGGCGAGGATTTCCAGCTTGTCCTGAAGCCCGTTGTGATCGGCAACAATTGCTGGGTCGCGGCCGAGGCTTTCGTCGGGCCCGGAGTGACGATGGCCGACCGGTCGGTGCTTTCCGCGCGCGGTGTTCTGTTCGGCGATGCGGACGAAGGCGGAATCTATCGCGGCAACCCTGCCGAGAAGGTCCGTTCAAGAGCCGGTTGAGACCGCCTTCACGCTCTTCACCGTGAACTGCGTTCCCGGCCTTGCCCAAAGCGAGAGCGTCTGAACCGCGCAGTCGGGCACCGGGATCGCGTCCTGCCGCCCGAACGATGGTCGTGCCGGAGCGCCGCAATCGAGCGAGGCGGCGAGCGTGCCGCCTGCCCCGTCGCTGGTGATCTCGACAGATGCCTTGCCCGCCGCGAAACGGACGAGACGCGTGGCGAAGACCCGGGCGATCCGTCCGCGATTGGCGACGCGCAGCACATCGCCATCTTCGCTTACCGAAACGTCACCGCTGGGCACCAATTGCCAAGCGAAAGGCGATTTTGCCCTGCCCGCAAAGCCGCCATCGATCTTGCGCGCAAGGTGGGCGCCATCGGGGCAGTGCGCCAGCCAGACCGCCTCTGCCTCATCCCAGAGCGAGCGCTTCACCAGGGCCGTCGCCGTCATGTCGATCTTCTCGCAGCCGAGCGGACCCGACCGGTTTGCAAGACGCTCAAGAACGTCGGTACGCGCCGCCGCAGTCGCGTCCGGCGTTTCCGCGCCCAGCGTCAGGTATGGCAGGAGCCAGACCGGCTGCTCGGCAAGGCGGGCGGCAAGTGCCTCGCGCCCTTCGGGACTGGCTTCGAGTTCGGCGCGCAGTTCGTCGGCTTGCGGCAGGATCGGGTGCGCTCTCAGGATCGCGTCGATGCGCGCGGCGGCCAGATCGTATTCGCCCAGATCGATGGTCTGCTGCGCCCAGTAAAGCTGCGTCGCCGGTTCGCGCCAGCCGCCTGCCGCGGACACTCGGAAGGCGGCATCGGCCCTCGCCGTATCGCCCGACAGCAGGTATCCGCTGGCCAACATGCCCGCGCCAACGCCATAGAACGGCTGCTTGCGAACCGCATCCTGTCCGGCATCCACAGCCGCCTCGCCATCCTGACGGGATACCGCCAGCCTTGCGCGGGCCACATCGGCCTCGCTGCGGAATATGGCCGGAACCGCGCTCTCGGCCATGATCTCGCGCCCCGCGATCCGGTCCAGGCCGCTGCCGAGCGCAGCGACCGCATAGACCAGCGCGCCAGCCGCGACGATCCAGCGCAAGGTCCCTCGCGCCGGTGACGCGGACCTGTCAGGCCGTGCCATCGCTCGAGCTTTGGTAGCGATAGTATTCGTAGCCGTAATATTCGGAATAGAGGTTCGCCCCCTTGCGGGAATCGAACTTGGTCAGCACCGCGCCCAGGATCACCGGGTCCATCGCGCGCAGGCGCTGCAGCGCGGTGCGCAGCTGTCCGGCGCGACCGCGATCGGATTCGATCACGAACAGCACGCCGTCGGCAAGGCCGCTGATGACCGGCGCGTCGGCAAGGCCGAGGATCGGCGGGCTGTCGAGGATGATGCATTCGAAGCTTGCCGAAAGCTCTTCCAGCAGGCCTGCAAGACGTGGCCCTGCCAACAGCTCGGTCGGGCTCGGCGGGATCGGCCCCGAGGTTATGACCGACAGGTTCTCGGCCACTTCGTGCACCGTTTCCGCGCCGATCGTGTCGACGCCGGTCAGCAGGCCCGAAAGACCGTGTTTGTTGGGTAGCGAATGGCGCTTGTGCTCCGACGGGCGGCGAAGGTCGGCATCGATCAGCACCACGCGCTTGCCCATGCGGGCGAGCGAATAGGCGATCGCGTTACTCGTCGTGGACTTACCCTCGGACGGCTGCGAACTGGTGACGAGCAGCACCTTGGGCAGACCATCGGCCGTCGAATAGAGCAGCTGGCCACGCAGCGAGTTGTAGGCTTCCGACATTGGCGACTTGGGATCGAGCATATCCTCTTCGGGCGTATGCTCGTCGGAGACCGGAATGACCCCCAGCAGCGGCAGCTTGACCTTGCCCTGTACGTCTTCGGGAATGCGGATCAGATCGTCCAGCTGATCGCGCAGGAACACGTACGCAGCCGAGAGCATCGCGCCCAGCAGAAGAGCGATCAGCAGGTTCTTGAACAGGTTCGGCGACGACTGGCCCGTCGGGATTTGCGCTGTGTCGACGATCGACAGGTTGCTGTTCGCAATGCCAGCCGAAGCGTTCAGTTCACGGAAGCGCTGCAGCAGCCCTTCATAGATGGAGCGCGCCGTATCCGCCTCGCGCGCCAGCGTATTGTAGCGCACCGAACGGTCCTGTTCTGCCAGCGTGTCGCCCTGAAGTGCGCCGACCTGGTTGCGGAGCTGGCGCTCGGCCTCGCTCGCGGCGAGGTATTCTCCGCGCACGCCATCGCGCACCGATTGGGCGACGCTGCGGATCTGGTTGGTCAGTTCCTCGCGCTGGGTCTGAAGCTCGACGATCTCGGGATAGTCGTCGAGATAACGGGCGCGCAGCGTCTTGACCTGGGAATCGATGCGCGCACGCTCGGTCATGAGGCTCTGCACGGTGGGATTGGCCAGAACGGTCGTCGACGACAGCAGCGGCTGGGCCGCCTCGGCGCGCCAGCGGGCTTCGAGTTCGATACGTTCGGCCCGCGCGCGGTTTGCCGCCTCGTTCAGCTGGACGAGACTGCTCGCAGTCACGCTGTTCGACGTCGTGTCGCCGTCGCTCATCGAACCGCGCCCGCGGATCAGGCCGGCCTGGCGGGCATAGGCGTTCAGCTCGCGCTCCGAAGTTTCGAGCTGGGCACGCGCTTCGCCGAGCTGTTCGGAAATGAATTCGCGCGCATAGGACGAACTGTCGTAGCGACGCTGCAGGCTCGACTGGATGAACTGGGTCGCGAACTCGTTGGCGATCCTGGCCGAAAGGTCGGGGTTCGCACTGGTGAAGCTGATGCGCGCGATACGGCTTTCGCGCGGCAGGTCGCTCGACATATTGCCGCGCAGAAGGCCCACGGTCAGGTCCTCGCGTATGGCGCGGGTCATGCCTTCTGCGGGCAATTCGACTTCCATCGCGGCGTAAAACGCCTCGTCCTCGTAGAGGTCGAGCGCGTTGGCCACGCGCAGTGCGACATCGCGGCTCTTCAAAATCTCGAGCTGGGTGTTGAGAAAACGGTCGACGTCCCAGCCGCTGTTGACGTTGCTTTCGCTGTCCAGTTCCTCGCCCAGCACGTTCTCGCTCTGGTCGTTGATCTGGATCGTCGCCGTCGCGGTATAGCGCGGCGTGTCGAGCATCGTGGTGACGACCGCGATGGCCACCATCGCCGCCATGATCAGCGCGATCGGGATGATGTTCCTGCGGACCAGCGCCAGGCCATAGCGCACCAGTTCGCCGATCGTGCCGCCCTTCCCTGCTTCATAGGGATCGATCGGCCCGTGGATCGGGTTCATGGGGACCGGGGCGTTCGACGTGCTAGCCAATTTCGTGTCCAGTTTCGGTCGTTCGGATCGCGTTAGTAGCGATAGAAGATGTTGAGCAGCGGCGCAGTCTTCAGGAAATCCTGGAAGACGCCGCGAACCTGCGAGTAGCCGACGACGACGACATCGCCGGGCAGGATGACGGGATCGGGCGCGCGTCCGGCGCGGATCATGGCCAGGTCGAACCGCGCGCCCAGCCGTTCGCCGTTCACGGTGCGGAACACCAGGACCTGGTCGACCTTCGCGCGGTCCGTTGTCGAACGGGCCATGGCGATCGCACTCAAGAGCGTGTAGCCGGGCTGCATCTCGTACACGCCGGGCTGCTCGACCTCGCCCTCGACCGAGACGGTGAGCAGGGCGGGCGTTTCAACCGAGACAGTAACGCGCGGATCGCGCAGGAACGAGGCGGCAAGCCGGTCGCGGATGTTCGCGGCCAGTTCGTCCTGCGTCATTCCGGCGGCAGGAATCGTGCCCAGCATGGGAAGCGCAATGTTGCCCGATACGTCGACCAGCACCTTCTGCGCGCTGAAATCCTTTTCGCGGAACACGCTGACGTCGATGCGGTCACCCGCACGCAGACTGTAGACCGCAGGGTTTGCCACTTCGGGCGCGACAGCGATGGCGTCATAGGCCGCGCTGCCTTGCGGCAAGTGGGTCGTCACCGTCTTCTGACATGCACCAAGTATGAGGGGGGCGGCCACAGCGGCCAGCAACGCAACCCTTGAATTCACGAATTTGTGTCCTTCTCAGGCGCCCGCTGTCCCGGCCGGGCCATCATCGCGACGGCCAGCGCCAGCAGACAGGCAAGCGACATGGAGCGCAGGGGGTAGTCCACGAGCGAGTGCAGGGCAACAACCGCGACCGTTCCAAATGCGAAAATCCGGTGTTCGCGGGGGATTGCGCCAGATCGGAACGAGCGCCAGGCCAGAACCGCGATCAGTGCCGCGCAAGCGATCAGGGCAACCACGCCGAGCGCACCGCTTTCCACCATGAGTTCGAGATAATCATTATGCGCGCGGTTGGGCCGGGTCCGGTCGACGACTTCCAGCCGCTCGAACGGCAGGAGCAATCTGGCAAAGCCCCCCACACCGCCGCCAACAGGCCAGAACGCCTGCGCCGCAGTCCAGCCGTCGCGCCAGAGTTCGAAGCGGAAGTCGCCCGACACGTCAAAGCGGCTGGCCACGCGTGCGAGGGGGCCGGCGGTCATCGCGGCAAGTAGCCCGGCGATGGCAATGCCGGTCGCGCCCAATGCGACAGCGATTCGGCGGCGGGAAGCGAAGATCGCCGCGCCCGACGCGATGACGGCAAAGAAAAGCGCGGGGAACAGCAGCCCGATGCCCGCGCGCGATCCGGTAAGGATCAGCGTCAGCGAGAGCACGGCAAGACCGCCGGCAAGCCACCATGCGGTGTGCCGCCTGCGCGCGTAAGAACCGGCAAGCGCTCCGAATGCCATCATCGCGATCAGGACGACATCGGCGGTCGCATTGCGATTGGCCTGAAAGCCGACGATCCAGTCACGATGCGTCTCGCCATAGAAGCGCAGTGCATTGCCGCCCGCGACAAGCTGCATCGCGCCCAATAGCGCAGTTGCGAACCCGCCTGCGACCACGACGAAAAGCAAGGACGTGCGCCGTTCGGGGCGGAGCGAAGAGACGACGATCATCAGGGCCAGCGGCGGCCCGAGCGAAAGCAGACTTGCCAGCGTCTGCGCAGGATCGAGCGAAATGGGCCTCCACTCGGCCGCCGCGCCGACAAGGTCGAGCGCAACAACGGCATTTTCGCGTCCCGGCAAAGCCTGCCAGACAGACGGGGGCATGGGAACCAGCTGGATCAGCGGGACAGCAACGACAATGCCCGCGAGCGCGATCATCAGCGGGTCGACCGGCTGCCGGTCTTTCGCGAAGAATATCCAGCTACACAAAGCTAGCGCCGCGCCGAATTCGACCAGCAGCTCTGCACGCGGGGCCGGAGAACCGCCGCCGCCGAACACGATTGCGGTGGCCAGCAGGGCACAGGCAATCGCCGCGGCGATCTCCGGCCTCAGATAAGCCTTTGCTGTCAGCATCTGACCCGCCAGACCCTCAAAAAGAAAACCCCGCCGTTACGGGCGGGGTTCTTCTAAACCTTGAAGAGATCGCGGTTCAACCGGGCGTATCGCTTCCCGAATCGCCGATCATGGCCACGCCGCCGATCAGGACGGCAAGACCGGCAATACCGAGCAGATAGCCAGCGCCGCGCTTCTTTTTCTTCTTTTCGGCAGGTGCGACCGTGCCGTCAGCCGAAGTGGCCTGCGGAAGCATATTAACCGAAGTCGTTTCCTGCGCATTTGCAACACCGCCAAGCACGAGGCCGGCAGCGGCAAGGGCGAAAGTAGCGGATTTCACGACGCGCATTCATCTACTCCGGAAAATGTGCAGACGCAGCATTATCTGCATTTCAATGGCTTCTAAAACAGAAAAGTTCCTTAATTGCAAACACAAAGCGAGCAAATTGCACACTTGTTCCCGTGGGCGTTGCCATGGGCGGTCCGGCCGGTGCTTACCCGGTCAGAAAGCCCGGTCGTGCACGATGACGCGAATGGTCGCAAAAATGATGCCCATGTCACGCCAGATGGACCAGCCGTCGAGATACTGCAGGTCGGCCTGCAACCGGTCCAGCAGGTCGACCTCGCTCTCTGTCGCGCCGCGCAATCCGCGTATCTGCGCAAGTCCGGTAAGCCCGGGCTTCAGCATGTGGCGCTGCCAGTAACGCTCGTCGATTTCCCAGAACAGCTTGTCGCCCGCCTGCGATCCGGGAGCATGGGGGCGCGGCCCGACAAGGCTCATCTCGCCCGACAGGACATTGAACAGCTGTGGCAGTTCGTCGATCGACGTGCGGCGGATGAAGTGCCCGATACGCGTCACGCGATCGTCCTCGCGGCTGGCGGAGCGGGTTCCGTGATCGTCCTGCCGCTCGATCCGCATCGACCGGAACTTGTACATGCGGAAGAACCGGCTCGACCGCCCGGTCCGCTTCTGCACGAAAAGCGAGGGGCCTTTGTCCTCGGCCCAGATCAACACGGCGACTGCCAGCATCAGCGGCGAGAGAACGATGAGAGCCGGGATCGTCAGCGCAAGGTCCAGCAACCGCTTTATCGCCCGCGCACGCAGGCCCAGCGGCTTGTGCGAGACGAGCAGAAAACCCTGCCCGCCCAAGTGACTCGCCCCCAGCGCGCCCAACTTCTCCACCCGCTCGTCGACGACCTCGCCTTCGACCGAAAGGCCTTTCAGAGCCATCGCCCACGCCAGCTTGCGGTCCTCGGCACAAGTGATCAGCACGCGATCCATCGGGCCGAACCACTGGCCCAACCGGTCCAGCGCGACCGGGTCGGCAAGGTCGGGGCGCAGCACCTCTGCCCTTGCGTCGACAACGTAAGCCCCTTCGAACGCCACGTCCGGCCCACCATCTTCGACGACAAGGACGTTCTCGACCCGCACGCCGCAGCGCCAGCGCACGAAGCGGCGCATGGCAACGCGTATGGCGGGAAGCACGACGAGGCATGCGGAAATGCCGAGAAGGAAGACGAGGCGCGAATAGATCGAGGCAGTCTTGCTGAGATAGGTCAGCAGGATCATCGCCAGCGCCGCCAACACGACCGCGCGCAGCACCGCCCCCATCGTGCGCCACGACATCCGCAAGGCGCCGAGATTATAGGCTCCGTTGTAGAGCGCGACGGTGAGGTAGAGCGGCAGCATCAACTGCGCCTGCAGCAGGGCATGGCTCTGCGGGCCGGGCCCGTAATAAAGCGTCGCGCTTCCTGCAAAAGCGATGAGAATCCCGACAATATCGGCGATGACGAGCGCGAGATAGCATTGCAGCCGCCGCTTCTCGAGCGGCTCCACCGTGGGCGCAGTCAGGCGCGTGCGACCGAGCGCGTCGATCGCCTGGGTCGGCGCCTTGCCCGACAGCCTTGGATAAGCGTTTTGCGCCTGAGGGCGGTTCATGATCTCGCTCTGCGCCTATACGCGCTAATACGTAGCAGCGCGGCGATACTGCACAGGTGCCGGCTTGCCAATGGGCTGAGCCGCACACACTTGATTTGTCACATTTATCTGCGGCCGCGTGCCGCCTGTGCGATCTGCGTGCAACCCGCCGCGAACAGAAGCGGCGCGGCCTGGCTGTCGGCAAGCAGCGAGCGGTGCAGTTCGATCAGCCTTTCGCCGAGCCGGGCCAGACGGGCGCCGCGCCACTGTTGCAGCTGACGCGCGATCGCGTCCTTGTCGCGGAAAAACAGGCGGCGGGCATCGACCTCGCCCTTCACGAACCCTGCGACGTCGGGCCGGTCGCCCAGACGGGCAGCCAGTTGCGCCAGTTGCGCCACGCGCCGCTCCATCGCGAGAACGGTGCCGACAGGGTTGAGGCCCAGTTGCTTGAACCGGGCCAGTTCGTGCGGCACCGCTGCCGCATCGCCCGACAGCACCGCGTCGACCAGCGGCATCATGCCATCGTCCTCGGTCTCTGCCGCGATGGCATCGAGGTCTTCCGCGTTCACGCTGCGCGGGGCCTGCGCATCGGCATCGAGATAGAGCGCGAGCTTCTGGACTTCGGAAGCTGCCATGCGAATGTCGAGCCCAACCGATGCGGCGATCCGCTGCGCCAGTTCGGACCCCATGCGCAGGCCCGCTGCATCGGCCAGCCGCCTTACTTCCGCCGTGACCGAGGCAAGGTCGGGCGGGTAGAACATGACGACGAGCGCATCGTCGCGCTTTTCCAGCAGCTTTGCCGTGCGGGACTTGTCGGTCGCACCGTTCGCGACGATCAGCACCGGCCAGCCCTCGGCAATGTCGGCAGCGTCGCTGTCGGTCAGGATTTTCACCGCGTCGTGCGCTTCATCGCCATTGGCGCGCACGACGATATGGCGGCGGTCGCCGAACAGCGAGGTGGAGCGGGTCTCATCGGCAAGCCGGACCGGGTCCTTCTTGAGGTCCGACCCCTCCATCTCGACTTTCTCGCCCGGCGCGTCGAGCATCGCGGCGATGCGCGTCGCCGCGGCGTGGGCCCCGGCTTCGTCCGGGCCGCAAAAGAAGAATATCCGCGCCTTGCGCGCCGCACCGGCGGCGACAGACGCGAAGTTGCGCTGTGTCGCCTTCACCCTGCCGAGCGCAGCTTCAATGCCACGCTGGTCACGATGCGGTCCGCGACTTCGAGAGTCAGGTTTTCGAGCGCGGTCTGTTCGGCCGCTATCGTCGCATATTCGCTGGAGACGACGTCGATACCCGCATCGGCACCGGCGGTCGCGTCTAGCACGGTATTGCCCGTCGACAGGTCGACCAGCCGGTAACGTGCCCGCAATGTGCGGCGTTCGCGCCCAATGGTATCGTCCGACAGCAGACCGAGCCCGTCGAGCTGATCGTCCAGCCGCACGTCCAGCCGGTAACGCGGCGAGGCGCTGCCCGAACCGAGCCGTTCGGTAAGGGCATCGCGCATGAGCCAGCCCTGCTGGCCGGGAATGGCGCTGACCGAAACGGAGGACAGCCCCGTCGCAACCTGCCCGTCACCGCCGCCCGCATACATCGGCGAAAGCCCGCAGGCGGACAGCATCAGGGCGAGAGGAAGAACGAGAAAGCGCATCAGACGACGATGTTCACCAGCCTGTCGGGCACCACGATCACCTTGCGGACCGGCGCCCCGTCGATGTTACGCTGGACTTTCTCGCTGGCGAGCGCAAGCGCCTCCAGCTCGTCCTTGCCGGTTCCCTTGGCGACCGTCAGCGTATCGCGAAGCTTGCCCTTCACCTGCACGGCGATGGTCACTTCGTCCTCGACCAGCATGGCCTCTTCGAATTCGGGCCAGGCGGCCTCGGCGATGAGGCCTTCCATTCCGGCGCGCGACCAAGCCTCTTCCGACAAGTGCGGCATCATCGGCGCGACGAGCAGCATCAGCGCGCGGATCGCCTCGCTGCGGCTGGCCGAGGGCGCGGCCTTTTCGGCGGCATTGGTCAGTTCGTAGATGCGGGCGACGGCCTTGTTGAAGCTCAAGGCCTCGATATCGTCGGCAACCGCGGCGATGGTCTGGTGCATCTTGCGCGCCAGCGGCTTGTCGTCGCCTTGCGCATTCGCGTCGTACTGGCCGAACAGGCGCCACAGGCGCTGCACGAAACGGCCGCAGCCTTCGATGCCCGCCTCGCTCCATGGCAAGTCGCGTTCGGGCGGGCTGTCGGAGAGCATGAACCAGCGCACCGCGTCTGCGCCGTAGCGGGCCACGATCTCATCCGGGTCGACGACGTTCTTCTTCGACTTCGACATCTTGATGACCCGGCCGATTTCCACCGGCTGGCCATCGTCCTTCAAAGTCGCGCCATTGCCGTCGCGCACGACTTCGCCGGGGCTGAAGTAGACGGGGCGTCCGTCGGCCTCGCGGCTATAAGTCTCGTGCGTGACCATGCCTTGCGTGAACAACTGGGCAAAGGGCTCCTTCACCTCGATCATGCCGCAATGGGCCAGCGCGCGTGTCCAGAAACGGGCGTAGAGCAAGTGCAGGATCGCATGCTCGATCCCGCCGATATACTGGTTGACCGGCAACCACTTGGCGACTTCTGCCGGGTCGAACGGCTTGTCGCCGGGCTGGCTGGCAAAGCGCAGGAAGTACCAGCTGGAATCGGCGAAGGTATCGAGCGTATCGGTCTCGCGCTGCGCCTTTGCGCCGCACTTCGGGCAATCGACATGCTTCCACGTGGGATGACGGTCGAGCGGGTTGCCCGGTGTCTTGAAGTCCACGTCATCGGGCAGCGTCACCGGAAGCTGGTCCGCCGGCACCGGCACGACGCCGCAGGCATCGCAGTGGATCATCGGGATCGGCGTGCCCCAGTAACGCTGGCGCGAAACGCCCCAGTCGCGCAGGCGATACTGCGTCTTGGGAACGCCCCAGCCGTCTTCGGCGGCGCGGGTGATGATCGCGGTCTTCGCATCCTCAACCGAAAGGCCGGTGAGGAAGTCGGAGTTCACGACGATACCCTCGCCCGCCTCGGCCTCGCCCTCGAAAGGCTTGTCCGCATCGGCCTGGCTGGCCGCGACGACGCGCAGGATCGGCAATCCGTACTTGGTGGCGAATTCGAAGTCGCGCTGGTCATGCCCCGGCACGGCCATGATCGCGCCGGTGCCGTATTCCATCAGCACGAAGTTCGCGATCCAGACGGGCAGGTCCTCACCCGTGAACGGGTGCGCGACTTTCAGGCCGGTATCGAAGCCCAGCTTCTCCGCCGTTTCCAGCTCGGCCGCGGTCGTGCCACCGGCCTTGCAAAGCTTGATGAAATCCGCCGCTTCGTGGTTCGTGTCGGCAACGGCCTGCGCAATCGGGTGATCGGCGGCAACCGCGACGAAACTGGCGCCGAAGATCGTGTCGGGACGCGTGGTGTAAACCTCGATCGTCTCGTCGAAATTCACGCCCTTGAAGTGCGCCTGCAGTCCGGTCGACTTGCCAATCCAGTTTTCCTGCATCAGGCGGACCTTTTCGGGCCACTTGTCGAGGCCGTCCAGCCCTTCGAGCAAGTCGTCGGCAAACTGCGTGATCTTCAAGAACCACTGCGACAGCTTGCGCTTCTCGACCAGTGCGCCCGAACGCCAGCCGCGTCCGTCGATCACCTGTTCGTTGGCCAGCACGGTCATGTCGACCGGGTCCCAGTTCACCGCCGATTCGCGGCGATAGACAAGGCCATGCTTGTAGAATTCAAGGAACAGCGCCTGTTCGTGGCCATAGTATTCGGCATCGCAGGTCGCGAACTCGCGGCTCCAGTCAAGCGCGAAGCCGAGGCGCTGGAGCTGCGCCTTCATGTTGGCGATGTTCTCGCGCGTCCAGCCGCCGGGGTGCACGCCCTTTTCCATCGCGGCGTTTTCCGCCGGCATGCCAAACGCGTCCCACCCCATCGGGTGCAGCACTTCATGGCCCGTCATCGCCTTGAAGCGGGCCAGCACGTCGCCCATGGTGTAGTTGCGCACGTGGCCGATGTGAATGCGCCCCGAAGGATAGGGGAACATCTCCAGCACGTAGCTCTTCGGCTTCTCGCTGCTGGAATCCGCGCGGAAGACCTCTGCCTCGTCCCACGCGCGCTGCCAGCGTCCGTCGGCGACCGACGGATCGAAACGCTCTTCAGTCATCTTCGATGCCCCTGGCGTTGGATCAGCCGGTCAGCGCGTCACGGCGCAGTTCGCGCGCCCGCGTGAGGATTATGTCTTCCAGTTTCTGGATCGTCGCGGCCTGAACCGGTGCAGCAACCCACGTTCCGCCCTGCGAAAGTTCGCGGCTGGCGGCAACGCGCAGCGCGTCGGCGCGCAGGTCCTGGTCGAGGATTGTGACCGTGACCTTCATCCGTTCGCCAGGGTTGGCGGGGTTGGTGTACCAGTCGGTCACGATGACGCCGCCGTTCGAATCGGTCTGGACCAGCGGCGCGAAGCTCAGCGTGTCGAGGCTGGCGCGCCAGAGGTAGGCGTTGACGCCGATCGTGGTGACCTGGCTTGCCGCGAGGTCGGCCTTAACCGCGTCCTTGCTGCCGCCACAGGCGGAAAGCGCGGCCAGCGCGCCGGTCACCAGAAGCGTCTTGGCAAAGGTGGCGGGAGTGGTCTTGCCGATCATCGAATCTCAGTATCCTTGGGCAGAATGAATGTCTTGCGAAGCGGCTGCTTCGCCCGGCTCGGGCCTGCTCTATCCCGCGCGAAGGCAGGCGGCAAGCGTAGAGGCGGGACAACCGTCGTTGCTTAATGGGACTAAGGCCAGGAACGCCCTTCGTCACGCTCTCATAAGGCGGTATGGTGATTAACCGAAGCTGGCCAGCGGCAGAGTCTGCGGATTCCTTGCAACATGTTGCGCAGAATCGCTTTTTCACGACACGAGAAAGCTTGGCATAGGTACGAAATGCATAGTAGATTGGCTCTTGCGACTTAAATCTTGTCGCGCATGGGAACCGGTTCATCGCAACAGCGTAGGGTCGGTTGAGAGACGGAGATAGCGGAAGCCATCATGGCGACGGGGAATGCATCCATGTTCAGGCGCGTAGCGCGTGCAGGCACCGGCCTGCTCGCTGGTGCTGCCTGCGTGGTCGGCCTTTCGTCCGCCGTGGCCGCCGTTTCCGGCAGCTCGATTCACGATCTCAGCATCGCGGCCGCCGATGGACTCGGTGCTTTCACGCCCTCGTCGGTCGATCCCAAGCTGGTCGATACCCTGCGCCGCGCCCGCGATGCCGGCGGCGATGCGGGTTCGCTGTTCCGCTTCACGCCCGCCGGCGCGAAGACGGGTCCGCGCTCGATCACCGTCGCGGTCCGCGTCGATTCCGAAACCGCGCAGGCGATCTCTGTCCGCAAGGCCGCCGACAAGGCTGGCCGCGGCGTCACCGGCGTTGCGCCGGTCGCCTTCAACCTGGGTGTCGCGCGCGGTTACCAAAGTTTCGTGCAGTCCGACGACGTACTGCAGACCGGCAAGCGTAGCCTGACGGTGGGAAGCCCCATCGGCGAAATCAGCGCGCCGGACCTTCGTACTTTCACGCCCGCCAAGGCGCCCAGCGACAAGAGCCGCTTCAGCACCGTGGTCGAGCTTGACGAAAAGCAGAACCTGCCCGGCGCATCGCCGCGCACGTTCTCCGGCTCGAACGACATGTCGGTCGACGTCGGCGGCGCCTATCGCGTCGCGGGCAACCTCAAGGTCACTGCCGGCATCCGGTATGAAAGCGACCGCGACCGCGTGACGCCGCTGACCGACGGACAGCAGGACAGCCAGTCGGTCTACGTCGGAACGCGTTTCCGCTTCTGATCGGGTTGCCGCACCTGTCGCGGCACTTTCATAATATTCGTCGATGCCCCGGCTGGCATTCGCCTGATCGGGGGTGCAGTTTATCCATTTGCCTATGCTGCAAATGCGAAAAACTGTTGATTTATGCTGCAATGCAGCATAGCTGTCCGGGCAAGAGTGCGACGAAAGTCCGCTTGTGGAGAACGGGACCGGCTCATAGGCTGGGCCGTAAGGGAGCAACTGAAAGGGAAGTATCCAATGAGTCGAGTTGCAGTGGTCACCGGTGGTAGCCGTGGCATCGGCGAAGGCATAAGCCTCGCTCTCAAGGAAATGGGCATGACCGTCGCCGCGAATTACGCTGGCAATGACGAAAAGGCGAAGGCCTTTACCGAACGTACCGGTATCGCCGCATACAAGTTCGACGTGGGCGACCACGACGCAACGGTCGCCGGTTGCGCGAAGATCGTCGAAGAACTCGGCCCGATCGACGTCGTCGTCAACAACGCTGGCATCACGCGCGATGGCGTTCTGCACAAGATGACGTGGGAAGACTGGAACGAGGTCATGCGCGTCAACCTTGGCGGCTGCTTCAACATGGCCAAGGCGACGTTCCCCGGCATGCGCGAACGCAAGTGGGGCCGCATCGTCAACATCGGTTCGGTCAACGGCCAGGCCGGTCAGTATGGCCAGGTCAACTATGCCGCAGCCAAGTCGGGCATCCATGGCTTCACCAAAGCCTTGGCACAGGAAGGCGCGAAGTACGGCGTCACCGTGAACGCGATTGCGCCCGGTTACATCGACACCGACATGGTCGCGGCCGTGCCGGAACCCGTGCTCGAAAAGATCATCGCCAAGATCCCGGTAGGCCGCCTCGGCCATGCTGACGAGATCGCGCGCGGCGTTGCCTTCCTCGTTTCCGAAGAGGCGACGTTCGTCACCGGATCGACGCTGTCGATCAACGGCGGCCAGCACATGTACTGATCAAGGTTCGGCGGGTCTTCGGACCCGCCGCGCTTTGCCGTGTCAGGGGGACGCGCCATGCCTTCACCCATGCAAACGGTCGATGCCTTCCTCTCCATGTGGGACCGGCCCGGCGGGTTTGCCGAAGCCGTAAGGCGCTATTTCACGTCGGACACGCACTATCGCAACGTCGGGATGTCCGACACGCGCGGGATAGAAGAAACCCTGGCTTTCATCGCCGGTTTCGAACAAGTCGCCGGCGCCAATAGCCACATACGTGTCGAAACATTGTCCAGCGCCAGCGAAGGCAACCGCGTATACAACGAACGCATCGACGAAGTCGTCGCTGCCGACGGTCGCGTGGTCGCCAGCATCGCGGTGATGGGCATCTTCGTGGTCGAGGACGGCAAGATCACCGAGTGGCGCGACTATTTCGACACGGCCGGACTCGCCGCGCAATTGGGCGGCGCGTGACGGGCTAGTTCGCCGCCGTCCCTTGCCTGCCCGCCTCAAGTATGGGCAGGCCGCCCTCGGTGGGTACGTAGATGATCTGACCGCGCGATTGCTCCAGGTTCTGGATATAAAGGTAGCGCAAGTAACCTTCTGGTCCACCCAGGCTGTCGGCAACGATGCGGTTCGCCTCGGCAAGGCCTTTCGCGCGTTCGATCTCCGCTGCCGCTTTCAGTTTCGCACTGTCCAGTGCGGCCTGCGCTTCCAGCACCGCAATCTTCCGGTTCTGCGACGCCTGCGCCAATTCGGCCTCGCCCGCGGTTTCCGCGTTCCAGACACGGACCGAGTTATAGGCCGCGCATGAGCCCAACCCGCCCCCGACAATGACCAGAAGAAGAAACGCGAGTGCTCCGCCGAGTTTCAGTATCGACGCGACCGGATTATTCATTGCGACCCCCCAAGGCTTGTTTAGCCCAAGGCTACTGCCAACCGCCCACGTTTAAAAGAGAAAGGCGCGCCCTGCAGGACGCGCCCTTTCTCTTTCCGGTAGTGAGGCGGATCAGCGGGCGAGTTCGCTCACGCCCATCAGAGCCTCGTCCAGCGCGCGGGCGCACTGGCGACCTTCGCGGATGGCCCAGACGACAAGGCTCTGCCCCCGGCGCATGTCGCCGCAGGCCCAGACGTTCTCGTCGCTCGTCCGGTACGACGTCGTATCGGCCTTCACGTTGCCGCGTGCATCGTATTCGAGACCGGCCTGATCGAGCATGCCGCTCTTCTTCGGGCCGATGAAGCCCATGGCGAGAAGGATGAGATCGGCCTTCAGCGTGAATTCGCTGCCCTCGATCTCCTTCATCTCGCGGCCTTCCCATTCGATGCGAACGCATTCGAGGCCGGTAACCTTGCCGTTTTCGCCGACGACCCGCTTGGTCAGGATCGCCCAATCGCGGTCGACGCCTTCCTCGTGGCTGGACGACGTGCGCAGCTTGAGCGGCCAGTTCGGCCAGGTCAGCGCCTTGTCTTCCTTTTCGGGAGGCTTGGGCATGATCTCGATCTGCGTCACGCTCGCCGCGCCCTGGCGGTTCGAGGTGCCGACGCAGTCCGAACCGGTGTCACCGCCGCCGATGACGATGACGTGCTTGCCCGTCGCGGTCAGCGTGCCGCGCGGGGCGGCACGCTGTTCGTCGTCGCCTGCGTTACGCTTGTTCTGCTGCGTCAGGAATTCCATGGCGAGGCGAACCCCGCTCATTTCCGAACCGGGAATGTCCAGCGTGCGGGCATCTTCGGAGCCGCCTGCCAGGACCACCGCGTCGAAGTTTTCCTTCAGCGTCTTGATGGAAATGTCGACGCCCACTTCGGTCGAAGTGCGGAAGTTGACGCCTTCAGCCTCCATCTGCGCCGCGCGGCGGTTGATGAGGTGCTTTCCCATCTTGAAGTCGGGAATGCCGTAACGCAGCAGGCCGCCGACGCGGTCGCTCTTCTCGAAGACGGTGACCGAGTGGCCGGCACGGGCCAGCTGCTGCGCGCAGGCCATGCCCGCCGGGCCGGAGCCGACGACGGCAACCGACCTGCCGGTACGCTTTTCGGGCACCTGCGGCTTGATCCAGTCGTTTTCCCATCCCTTGTCGACGATCGCACATTCGATCGACTTGATGGTGACCGGCTCATCCGTGATGTTCAGCGTGCAGGCCGCCTCGCACGGGGCGGGGCAGATGCGTCCGGTGAACTCGGGGAAGTTGTTGGTGGAGTGCAGCGTGATCAGCGCCTCCTTCCAGTCCCCTTCGTACGTCATGTGGTTCCAGTCCGGGATGATGTTGTTCACCGGACAGCCGTTGTGACAATAGGGAATGCCGCAATTCATGCACCGCGAGGCCTGGCTACGCAGCCCGTCCTCGGTATGCGGAATCACGAATTCCTTGTAGTGCTGCAGACGCTCGGCCGGATCCGCGTAAGTGCGGTCGACACGGTCGAGTTCGAGAAAGCCCGTTTCCTTGCCCATCGTTTGCTGACCCTTATTCCGCTGCTTCGCTCTGCGCGGCGATACGCTCGGCTTCCATGGCCTTGAGAGCGTTTTCATAGTCGCGCGGCATCACCTTGACGAACTTTCCGACGGCGTTGTCGAAATCGTCGAGCAGGGCGCGTGCCTTGCTGCTGGTGGTGTGGAGGTGGTGACGTTCCAGAAGGACCCTGATGCGTTCGGCATCGTGGTACAGCGGATCGCCCATGCCCGTGTCGTCGACCGAGTGGCCGCGCTGGGTCGGACGGCCCGTGCCGTCGTCTTCGTCGCAGACATTCTCGACCTTGCGCAAGTCCACCATGGCGGTGTTGCAGCGTTTTTCGAACGTGCCGTCCTCGTCATAGACGTAGGCGATACCCCCGCTCATCCCCGCGGCAAAGTTTCGGCCGGTCGTGCCAAGCACGAGGACCATGCCGCCGGTCATGTATTCGCAGCCATGATCGCCAGTGCCTTCGACAACCGCCACCGCGCCGGAATTGCGGACGGCGAAACGTTCGCCCGCAACGCCGTTGAAGTAGGCCTCGCCCGCGATCGCGCCGTAAAGCACGGTGTTGCCGACGATGATGTTGTTCGACGGATCGCGTTCCGCGCCTTCGGGCGGACGGACGATGACGCGGCCACCCGAAAGGCCCTTGCCGACATAGTCGTTGGCATCGCCGACGAGGTCGAGCGTGACGCCGTGCGCCAGCCAGGCCGCAAAGGACTGACCCGCGACACCGGTGAAGTTCACGCGGATCGTGTTGTCGGGAAGACCGCCGTGGCCGTACTTCTTCGCGACTTCGCCCGACAGCATCGTGCCGACGGTGCGGTTCACGTTGCGAACCTCGCGGTCGATGCGGACGCTCTCACCCTTTTCGAGCGCGGCGGCCGATGCCGTGATGAGATCCTGGTCGAGCGCTGCCTCCAGGCCGTGGTCCTGCGTCTCGGTCCAGAAAAGCTCCTTGCCTTCGGGAACCGCGACCTTGTGCAGAAGGCGCGACAGGTCGACGCCGTGCGCCTTCCAGTGCGTGACCGCCTTCTTCATGTCGATCCGGTCCACGCGGCCGATCATTTCGTCGAGAGTGGCAAAGCCCATCTCGGCCATGATCTTGCGCAGTTCCTCGGCGACGAAGAAGAAGTAGTTGATCACGTGCTCCGGCTGACCGGTGAAGCGCTTCCTCAGTTCCGGGTTCTGCGTCGCGACGCCGACCGGGCAGGTGTTGAGGTGGCACTTGCGCATCATGATGCAGCCTGCCGCGATCAGCGGCGCGGTGGCAAAGCCGAATTCGTCGGCACCCAGCAGCGCACCGATTGCGACGTCGCGGCCGGTACGCAGGCCGCCATCGACCTGGACCGAGATGCGCGAACGCAGATCGTTGAGAAGCAGCGTCTGCTGCGTTTCGGCAAGGCCGATTTCCCACGGGCTGCCCGCATGGGTCAGCGAAGTCAGCGGGGACGCGCCCGTGCCGCCTTCGTAGCCCGAGATCGTGACGTGGTCCGCACGCGCCTTCGAAACGCCGGCGGCGACGGTGCCGACGCCGACTTCGGAGACGAGCTTGACCGAGACGCGCGCGACCGGGTTCACGTTCTTCAGGTCGTGGATCAGCTGTGCCAGATCCTCGATCGAGTAGATGTCGTGGTGCGGCGGCGGCGAGATCAGGCCGACACCCGGGGTCGAGTGGCGGGTCTTGCCGATGATCTTGTCGACCTTGTGGCCGGGCAGCTGGCCGCCCTCACCGGGCTTGGCGCCCTGTGCCATCTTGATCTGGATGTCGTCGGCGTTGACGAGATACTCGGTCGTGACGCCGAAGCGGCCGGACGCGACCTGCTTGATCGCTGAACGCATCGTATCGCCGTTGTCGAGCGGGACGAAGCGCTTGGGGTCTTCGCCGCCTTCGCCGGTGTTCGACTTGCCGCCGATCCGGTTCATGGCGAGTGCCAGCGTCGTGTGCGCTTCCCAGCTGATCGAGCCGTAGCTCATCGCGCCGGTGGCGAAACGCTTCACGATCGATTCGGCTGGTTCGACTTCGGAAAGGTCGAGCGGCTTGTCGGCCTTCTTCAGGTCCATCAGTCCGCGGATCGTCAGCAGGCGTTCGCTCTGCTCGTTGATTTCCTTGGCGAACTCTTCGTAGTTGGCGAAGTTGTTGCCGCGGACCGCGTGCTGCAGGTTGCTGATCGTGCCCGGCGTCCAGGCATGATCTTCGCCGCGCAGGCGGTACTGGTAGATACCGCCGACATCGAGCTGGTTCTTGTAGATCTGCTCGTCCGAGTAGGCCGCTTCGTGGCGGCGCACGGTTTCCTGCGCCACTTCGGAAAGGCCGACGCCCTCGATCGTGGTGGCCGTGCCGGTGAAGTAGGCGTCGATGAAGCGGCTGGACAATCCGACCGCGTCGAAGATCTGCGCACCGCAATAGGACTGGTAGGTCGAGATGCCCATCTTGGACATGACCTTCAGGATGCCCTTGCCGACGGCCTTGATGTAGTTCTTCTCGACTTCCCACGATTCCAGCGGGGCGTCCTTTTCGACGCGCATCTTTTCGAGCGTCTCGAAGGCGAGATAGGGGTTCACCGCTTCGGCGCCGTACCCTGCAAGAACGCAGAAGTGATGCACTTCGCGCGCTTCGCCGGTTTCGACGACAAGGCCGGTCTGCATGCGCAGGCCCTGGCGGATAAGGTGCGCGTTGACCGCAGCCGTCGCCAGAAGTGCCGGCATCGCGATGCGGTCCTTCGACTGTGCACGGTCCGACAGGACGAGGATGTTCTTGTCCTGCAGCACCGCTTCGGTCGCGGCCCAGCACATTTCCTTGATCGCCTGCTCAAGGCCTTCGGCCCCGGTGCTGGCGTCCCAGGTCATATCGATGGTGGCGGTACGGAACGCGCCGTCGAGCATTTCCTCGACCGAGCGGATCTTGGCCAGATCGGCATTGGTCAGGATCGGCTGGCTGATTTCCAGCCGCTTGTGCGTGCCCGCTTCCTTGCCCAGCAGGTTCGGACGCGGCCCGATCATCGACAGCAGGCTCATGACCAGTTCCTCGCGGATCGGGTCGATCGGCGGGTTGGTAACCTGTGCGAAGTTCTGCTTGAAATAGTCGTAGAGCAGGCGCGGACGCTTGGACAGGACGGCGATCGGCGTGTCGGTGCCCATCGAACCGATCGGGTCCTCGCCCCTGAACAGCATGGGCTCAAGGAACTTGGACACGTCTTCCTGCGTGTAGCCGAAGGCCTGCTGGCGATCGAGCAGTTCGCCCACCGCCATGCCGGTATCCTCGGCCTCGGGTTCCAGCGGTTCAAGGTCTTCGAGCTTGTACTGCGAATGGTTCAGCCAGTCGGCATAGGGCTCCGCGTTCGAAAGCTCGGCCTTGACCTCTTCGTCCTCGATGATGCGGCCCTGCTCAAGGTCGATGACCAGCATCTTGCCCGGCTGAAGGCGCCACTTGCGCGTGATCGAGGTGTCGTCGAACGGCAGGACGCCGCTTTCCGAGGCCATGCAGACGAGATCGTCGCTGGTCGTGCAATAGCGCGCGGGACGCAGGCCGTTACGGTCCAGCGTGGCGGCGATCTGGCGGCCATCGGTAAAGGCCACGGCGGCGGGGCCGTCCCACGGTTCCATCAGCGCGGCGTGGTATTCGTAGAACGCGCGCAGGGCCGGATCCATCTCGTGGTTCTTGGCCCAGGCCTCGGGGATGAGCATCATCATCGCGTGGCTGAGCGAATAGCCGCCCGCCAGAAGCAGTTCGAGCGCATTGTCGAGGCAGGCCGTGTCCGACTGCCCATGCGGGATGATCGGCCACATCTTGTCGAGATCGGCGCCCATCAGCGGCGATTCCATCGTGCGGCGGCGTGCGTTCATCCAGTTCACGTTGCCGCGAACGGTGTTGATTTCGCCGTTGTGCGCGATGAGGCGGAAGGGCTGCGCCAGCTTCCAGCTCGGGAACGTGTTGGTCGAAAAACGCTGGTGCACCAACGCCAGCGCCGACGTGCAGGCCGGATCGCGCAGGTCGTCGTAGAAGCTGCCGACCTGGTTGGCGAGCAGCAGGCCCTTGTAGACGATCGTGCGGGTCGAGAAGCTGGGCAGGTACAGTTCAGTGAGGCCCGGCAAGCCGTGCTTGATCGAAAGCGCTTCGAGCGGGTTCTGGACCTGCTTGCGGATGGCGAGGATCTTGCGCTCGAAAGCGTCCTGGTCCTTGCAGGGGCCGCCGCGGCCGATGATCGCCTGGCGGATGACGGGCATCTGCTCAATCACGGTCTTGCCCAGGCCGTCCAGCGTGGTCGGCACGTCGCGCCAACCGATGAGGTCCTGGCCTTCCTTGGCGATGAAAGTCTCGAACCGCTTCACGACGAAATCGCGTGCGGCCTCTTCCTGCGGCAGGAAGCACATGGCAACCGCGTAGTCGCCTTGGGGGGGCAGGGTCTTGCCGTGCTTTTCGGCCCAGCCACGGAACAGCGCGTCTGGCATCTGGATCAGGATACCGGCGCCGTCACCCAGCAACGGGTCGGCACCCACCGCACCGCGGTGGTCCAGATTTTCCAGAATGGTCAGGCCTTGTTTAATAATCGCGTTGGATTTCTGACCTTTGATATGTGCGATGAAGCCCACACCGCAGTTGTCGTGTTCGTTACGCGCATCGTAGAGGCCTTGAACCGGCGGAAAACCCATTTTCACCTATCCTGTCGGGGCCCGGACACCATCGCCCGGAAATAAAATGCGACTCAGTCGCCGCAGCTGCGCAGCGAAATGGCGCATAAAAACCCCATGGCGATAGATTTGGATTTTTGCAACTGCACAGTAGACGAAAAAGGCAGCAGAACCCGCAATTCCGGCCACCTAGTGCAGAATTTTCATGGCCTTAACGTGCCGAAGGATCGACTCGCATCAATTCGGCCAAGGCCTCGCGAAGCCGGAAATCCTGCGGTTTCCCTTTGGGAATCGCCGTCGACACGTTGGTATTGCCGAATTCCGAGGGCGGCAGACCCGCCTCGCCGCGCTGCCCATCGCCGCCGCGCGGCTGATGGGTGCGGCCAAGCCCGATGTCGGATAGCGAGCCGTATCCGGCGCCGTCGTCCTCGGCCTCTTCCTCGTCGTCGCCCGCACCGTCGTACCAGTTTTCGTCGCTCGGCATCGCAAACTTGACGCGGGAATAGGCGTCGGGAGCAGCATCGGCGGCCGGCTGCACCGCTTGCAAGGCCTGGGATTCTGCGGGTGCAGGCTGAACGGGCGTCATCGCTGCGGCGGGGACCGGTTCCCATTCAGGCGCAGGGATTGGTTCTGAAACCGGTTCGGGTGCTGCCTCGGTCTGGGCCGGGTTCGATTCGGTGACGGGTTCGCAGGCTATCGTTTCGGGCTCAGGCTCCGCAATGGGCTCCTGAATCTCGGCATGGACCGGCTTGGCCTCATCGACCGGCATTGCGGCAGGCTCCGGCTCTGGCTCCGCAGCCGCGTCCTCGGGCAATGTTTCGAACGTGGGTGCCTCGAATGCGGGACGCTCGAACGCCGAATCGTCGCTTGCCGGAGCATCGTTCCAGTCAGCGGCCTGCTCGGCGACGGCAGGACGTTCCTCGATCGGCTCAGCCTCTGGCGCGGTGGGGAAGGGCTCGGGCGCGGTCCATTGCCCGGCGGTTTCTTCCCGGCGTTCTTCGGTCTGCGGCGCAGGCGGCGCGTCCATGGCGACAGGATGGGGGGCGATAGGATCTGGGGCCGGGGGCTGGGCGCGGGCGGGCGGTTCGGCATTGCCGAATTCGGCCCATTCGTCGTCCGCACTCCCCGCACTCTCCGGGCGATTCGCCTGTTCGGCGTAGACAAATGAATCGTGGTGATCGTCATGCTCGCCCGCGGGATCCGGGTATTCGCTGACGTGGGGGTGATCAAGGCCGAGTTCCTTGAACGAGACCGCAACCGGCTTCGTCGGGGCGGCGTTCGGGTCTTCGTAACGCGGGACGACCGACGCCTGTTTCTTCTCACCGTCCACGAGGTGGCGGCGCAGACGCGGAACCGATTCTGCCGCGTCATGGCGATTGCCGGGGGGATCAATGGGACGGTGACGCAGCATCGCGGCGATCTGCGAGCCCATGAGGAAGCCGATCAGGCCGAACAGCCCATGCGCAACCATGCGCGCCATCTGGAGATCGACGCTGCCCGACAGGCCGAGCGCGGCAATGGAGCGGCCAAGTACGGCGTCGGGAATGAACGTAACGGCGGCCACGCCCGCACCGGCACCGCCGATTCGCAGCAAAAGACCGACAATCTTCATCACAGCGTCCATCCACCCTCTTTCGCAGGAGTTGCGAGAAGATGTCTTAAACGGACTTGGTAAACGCAGTGATAACGAAGGCTTAGGTGAGGAGGTGGATGGCGAGGGGGCAGCACAGTCTGCGCCGCCCCCTCAAGTCCCTGAAATCAGGCGACGGCCTGCAATTTGCCGCGGCGATGGTCGGCCATCCACTTCTCGACGATCGGGGCGATTGTGCCCCGCCATTTCGATCCGTTGAAAATGCCATAGTGACCGACCGACGGAGCCAGGTGATAGAGCTTCATGTCGTCGGAAAGGTTGGGCGTAAGGCCAAGCGCGGCCTTTGTCTGGCCGACGCCGGAAATGTCGTCACGCTCACCTTCGACGCACAGGATCGCGGTGTCGGTGATTGCGCCCAGATCGACCTTCTTGCCCTTGTGGGTCAAAAGGCCGCGCGGCAGCAGGAATTCCTTGAACACCGCATTCACGGTCTGGAGATAGAATTCCGCCGTCATGTCGCAGACCGAGAGATATTCGTCGTAGAATACCTTGGTCGCTTCCGCGCTTTCGCCGTCGCCCACGACGAGATGTTTGAACATCGCGTAGTGGCTCATCATGTGGTTGCCCAGATTCATCGACATGAAGCCCGCCAACTGCAGAAAGCCCGGATAGACGCGGCGTCCGGCACCGGGATAGTGCAGCGGCACAGTCTGGATCAGGTTCTGCTTGAACCACGCCATCGGGCGCGATGTAGCCATGTCGTTGACTTCGGTCGGCGCTTCACGCGTGTCGATCGGGCCACCCATCATGGTCAGCGTGGCCGGGCGGCAGGGGTGTTTGTCCGCGGCCATGATCGCCGTGGCCGCAAAGGCGGGCACCGAAGGCTGGCACACGGCCATGACGTTCGCGCCGGGGCCGATGAATTCGAGGAAGTCGATCACGTAATCGATATAGGCGTCGAGATCGAAGACACCTTCCGATGCCGGGACCATTTTCGCGTCGGCCCAGTCGGTGATGTAGACTTCCGCGTTTTCGAGCATCCGTTCGACCGTCCCGCGCAGAAGCGTGGCGTAGTGCCCGCTCATCGGGGCGACGATCAAAAGGCGCGGCGGGTTCTTGGGCAGGCCGGCGTGCGTGAATTTCTTCAGCGTTCCGAACGGCTTGTGCAGCACATCGGCTTCGCTGACTTCGAAAGTGTCGCCATCGCGTTCAACTTGCGTGATGCCGAATGCGGGTTTGCCGCGCGGGGATGCGGCGTGTGCGAAAACTTCCATGGCAGAGGAAATCGCGGGTCCGAAACCTGTGTATCCCAGCGGGTTGCGCGGGTTGCCAAGCCATTCGGCGCCGACCGATGCGGCGGCGCTTGCACTGGACAGCCAGGCCTTCTGAAGCTCGTAGATCTGGTAGAGCAAGAGTGGTCCTCCTCGTATCTCCTCCGCCAACTATATCGGCGGTCTCGCCTCTCGTTGCAATGCACAAGATTATTTTGCAGCTGCGAGAGAGGCTTGGCCTGCCGTAAACGGCAACGCCGGTGAGGATTAGACCCACAGGGCACTTGGCCCTGCCTCCCCTTTGGGCTAGGCCCCGCGCCATGAGCGGGAACAGGCGGCGCAAGTCGCGCCAGGACACACCGGCAGAAGCGAACGGCAGCGACGCACCCAAGGCAAAAAGCCTCGGGCCCTTGCGCCTGTTATCCGACGCTGCGCGCAACTATCCCGGCGTGGTAACTGCCGCGCTGATCGCGCTGGTCATCACCTCGGCGGCGACGCTGGCGATCCCTTCGGGATTTCGCCTGATCATCGACCGGGGCTTTTCCGGCGAAGGCGATATTTCCCGCTGGTTCCAGTACCTGCTGCTGATCGTCGTGATCATGGCGGTGGGCACGGCGTTCCGGTTCTATTTCGTGTCGTGGCTGGGCGAACGGGTCGTGGCCGACTTGCGCGTGCGGGTGAACCGGCACCTGATGGCGATGCCGCCCGCCTTTTACGAAGAGAACAGCCCGTCGGAAATCGCCTCGCGCATGACCGCCGATACCGCGATCATCGAACAGGTCGTGTCGAGCACGGTTTCGGTCGCCCTGCGCAACCTGCTCATGGCGATCGGCGGGACGGCCTACATGTTCTACCTCGCCCCGACGCTGAGCGCGTGGCTGGTCCTCGCCATCCCTTGCGTCGTGCTGCCGATCATCTGGTTCGGGCGGAAGGTCCGCAACCTTTCGCGCACCAGCCAGGACCGCATCGCCGACGTCGGCGCAATGACCAGCGAGGTGCTTTCCTCGATGCAGGTGGTGCAGGCCTTCAACCAGGAGGACCGTGAGCGCGACCGTTTCCGCGGCGCGGTCGACCGCAGCTTCGGGGCGGCGATTCAGCGCATCAAGGTCCGCTCTTTCCTGACCTTCGTCGTCATGACGATGATCTTCGGCGCGATCACGCTGCTGCTCTGGAAAGGCGCGATCGAGGTTACCGCCGGCAACATCAGCGGCGGCACGATCGCGGCCTTCGTCATCACAGTCGGCCTTGTCGCGGGCGCTTTCGGATCGCTGACCGAGGTTTACGGCAGCCTGCTGCGCGCCGCCGGTGCCGCCCAGCGCATGGGCGAACTGCTCGACGCGCGGCCCACCATCGCCGCACCCGAACGCCCGCAGTCCCTGCCGGTCCCGCCGCGGGGGCAGATCGCGTTCCAGAACGTCACTTTCCGCTATCCCGCCCGCCCCGAACGCGCGGCGCTGGAGGATTTCTCGCTCACTATCGAGCCGGGTGAGACGGTGGCCGTCGTCGGCCCGTCGGGCGCGGGCAAGTCCACGCTGTTCCAGCTGGTCGAACGGTTCCGCGATCCGCAAGCCGGCAGCGTGCGGATCGACGGGGTGGACCTGACCCGTGCCGATCCCGCCGACATCCGCGACCGGATCGCGCTGGTGCCGCAGGAATCGGTCCTGTTCGCAGCAACCGCGCGCTACAACATCCTCTACGGCAAGCCCGAGGCCAGCGACGACGACATCTGGGAAGCCGCGCGCGCGGCCAATGCCGAAACTTTCCTTCGCGAACTGCCCGAAGGTCTCGACACTTTCATCGGCGAAGCCGGTGCCCGCCTGTCGGGCGGCCAGCGTCAACGCATCGCCATTGCCCGCGCACTGCTGCGCGACGCGCCGATCCTGCTTCTGGACGAAGCGACCAGCGCCCTCGACGCCGAGAGCGAGCGTCTGGTGCAATCCGCACTCGACCGGCTGATGGAAAACCGCACCACGCTGGTCATCGCCCACCGGCTGGCCACCGTCCGCGCCGCCGATCGCATCGTGGTGATGGACCAAGGTCGAATCGTCGAGCATGGCGATCACGACACGCTTTCGGCCGCAGGCGGCCTCTATGCCCGCCTTGCCCGGTTGCAGTTCGACGACCCCGCCTGACGGCGCGAATTGCGCCCGGGATCGGGCCCACTAACGAAAATTGCCGGAAACCTTGCCGCAAGCCTGAACGCAGGCTTGCGAAAAGGGGCGCTTGACCCATCTACAGGTGCGGTTCATCGATAAAGTTACAAAAGAAACCGACGAACGACATCTGCAACACCGCGTCTGGCGCTATGACGCGGCATCGGAACAACGAACGGAACTGCACTCCCCCCATGACCAAGATAACCCGGAAAATGCTTGTTGCCGGTTGCTCGGCACTCGCCTTCGCACTCACCGCCCCCGCCATCGCCCAGGAAACGTCGGAAGAGACCATCGCCGCCGCAGAGGCAGCGGACTGGGGCGCTTTCGGCGTCCAGACGCAGTACATGGACACCTCGGTAAAGCCGGGTGACGACTTCGACGAATACGTCAACGGCGAATGGATCAAGACCACCGAGATCCCTGCCGACAAGACCAGCTACGGCGCGTTCAACCTGCTGGCCGACCTGTCCGAAGCACGCGTGCACACGATCCTCAATGAACTGGCCGCGGGCAATTGGGAAGCCGGGTCTGACGAGGCGCGCCTTGCCAATGCCTATGCCGCGTTCATGGACACCGACGCGATCAACGCCGCCGGTCTTGCGCCTGCGCAGCCCTATCTGCAGTCGATCTATGCCGCCAAGACGCCCGCCGACCTGGTGAAGCTGTTCGCGACGCCCGGCTATGCCTCGCCCATCGCGCCCGCCGTCTTCGCCGACATGAAGAACAGCGACGTCAACGCGATCTACTTCTTCACCTCGGGCCTCGGCCTGCCGGACCGCGACTATTACCTGAAGCCGACCGAGACGAACCTCGAGGCGCAGGCCGCGTACAAGAAGTACCTCGCCTTCCTTCTCGGCAAAGCCGGTTACCAGAACCCCGATAAGGCGGCCGAGGCGGTCTATTCGCTCGAACGGCGCATGGCGCAGGAAGACTGGAGCCAGGAAATCAGCCGCCAGCGCGACCTGACTTATACCCGGCTCGACGCGGACGAACTGGCAAAGCTCGGCCCTGACGGCCTGATGCCCCGCTTCCTGGCCGACATGGGCCTTCCCGACCTTCCCTATGCGGTCATCTGGCAGATGCCGCCGACGCAGGAAGAACTGGACGCCGCCGGTATCGACGCCGCCGAAGCGGCCGCCAACATGGGCGGCGGCGTTCCGGCCGTGCTCGACCTGATTGAGACCGTGCCGGTTTCGACCTGGCAGGCGTGGCTCGCCGCCAAGTTCCTGTCCAGCCACTCCGAAGTGCTGCCCAGCGATATCGCCGACGCGCGGTTCGACTTCTACGGCCGCACCCTGCGCGGTCAGGAAGAACAGCGCCCCCGCTGGAAGCGCGGCATCGGCGCGGTCGAAGGCCAGATGGGCGAGCTGCTCGGCAAGATCTATACCGAGCGGTACTACTCGGTCGAGGAAAAGGCCAAGATGGAGGCGCTGGTCGCCAACCTGCGCACCGCCATGGACGCCAATCTCGACGACCTGGCCTGGATGAGCGATGCCACCAAGGTCGAGGCCAAGGCCAAGCTGAACGCCTTCGTGCCCAAGATCGGATCGCCCGACGAGTTCAAGACTTATGCCGGCCTGATGCCGACGGCGAACGATCCGCTGGCCAATGCGATGATGGCGTCGAAATGGGCATTCGAGGACGAGATCGCCAAAGTCGGCAAGGAAGTCGATCGCAGCGAATGGGGCATGTTCCCGCAGACCGTGAACGCCTATTACAACTCGACGCTGAACGAGATCGTCTTCCCCGCCGCGATCCTGCAGCCGCCGTTCTTCAACGTCGATGCGGACCCGGCCGTGAACTACGGCGCGATCGGCGCGGTCATCGGCCACGAAATGGGCCACGGCTTCGACGACCAGGGCGCCAAGTCCGACGGCGAAGGCAATTTGCGCAACTGGTGGACCGACGGCGACAAGGCCAACTTCGAAAAGCTGCAGAACGCACTGGCCGAACAGTACGATGCCTTCTGCCCGTTCGATAACGGCGAAACCTGCGTCAACGGCCGCCTGACCATGGGTGAGAACATCGGCGACCTCGGCGGTCTCTCGCTCGCCTATCGCGCCTACAAGCTCGCGCTGAACGGCGAAGAAGCGCCGGTGATCGACGGTTTTACCGGCGACCAGCGCTTCTTCATGTCGTGGGCACAGGTCTGGCGTTCGAAGATGCGCGAAAAGCGCATGCGCGAATTGCTGGTCACCGATCCGCACTCGCCGCCGCACTACCGCATCAACGGCATCGTCCGTAATTTCGACGAATGGTACAAGGCGTTCGACGTGAAGCCGGGCGAAGAACTCTACCTCGCCCCGGATGAGCGTGTGCGTATCTGGTGATTTGAAGGACCGCCCGGCGCATTCGGCTTGACACGGGCCGAGCGTCGGGCGACCTCCCGCGGCGCATGGAAAATCTCACGCTGACCGCAATCCTCCTCGGTATCGTCGAGGGGCTGACCGAATTCATTCCCGTCTCTTCGACCGGCCACCTGATCCTGGCATCGGCCCTGTTCGGCTATGACGCGGAGGAATGGAAAGTCTTCAACGTCGTCATCCAGCTTGGCGCGATCCTGGCGGTCGTGGTCCAGTACTGGCGAACGTTCTGGGCAGCGGGCATCGGCATCCTGCACCGGCACCCCGAATCGATCCGGTTCGTCATCAACATCCTTGTCGCCTTCACGCCCGCGGCCATCATCGGCCTGCTGCTGAAGGATTACATCGACATCATGCTGGGCAGCCCCAGTATCGTGGCATGGGCCCTGATCGCAGGCGGCATCGCGATTCTCGTGATCGAAAAAGTCGCCAAGGAAGGCCCGCCCACCGGAATCGGCCAGTTGCCGGTGAAACAGGCGCTGGGCGTCGGTTTCATCCAGTGCCTTGCCATGGTGCCCGGCGTCAGCCGTTCGGGCGCGACGATCATGGGCGCGCTGGCCATGGGTATCGAACGCCGCACGGCTGCCGAATTCAGCTTCTTCCTCGCGATCCCGACCATGCTGGGCGCATCGACGCTGGAAATCTGGCAATACCGCGACATGCTGTCCGCCGGATCGATGACGGTCGGCTGGGACGAAATCGCGATCGGCTTCGTCGTGTCGTTCATCGTCGCCCTGATCGTGATCCGCGCCTTCGTCGCCTATGTCTCCAAGGCCGGCTTTTCGCCTTTCGCCTGGTACCGTATCGTCATCGGCATCGCCGCGCTGATCTGGCTGGGCGTCGCGACGGGCGGCTAAAGCCCTGAAAAACCTGACTTCATGGCCAGCCCTTGCGGACTTTTCCACAAGGGCCGGAACCAAGAAGCACCCACCGACGTTTCTTCTTCAAACGCTAATTTGAAGGAATCGAACGATGGGTATTATTATTCTGATCATCGTCGGCGGCATTATCGGCTGGCTCGCCAGCATCGTCATGCGCACTGATGCACAGCAGGGTATCCTGCTCAATATCGTCGTCGGCATTGTCGGCGCCCTGATCGCCGGCCTCGTCGTCGGTGGCGACACGATCATGAACGGCTTCAGCCTCTCGGCTCTGCTGTTCTCGTTCCTTGGTGCCGTCGTGCTCCTTGCGATCGTCAATCTCTTCCGTCGTGGTTCGGTTCGCTAAGAACTGAATTTCCAACGGGACAAGGCAGGAAGCTGCCACGAACGGCGCCGGGGTTTTCCGGCGCCGTTTTCGTTTGCCAAAGGCGCGTCGGACTGCGGTTCGCCGCTTCGAAAGGCGGGTTTGGGTTGACTTGGCAGGGCGTTTATCGCAAAGGCGCCCACGCTTTGCGAGACGGGTCAGGCGATTCCGAATCTCGCACTTACGAATACCCGCGAGTTTTAACGTTCGCGTAGCAGGCTCACCGGCCAGCCGCGCGGCTACAGGAATTATCAGGAACACGTCATGGCGAAGCCCGCAACCGTCAAGATCCGGCTGGTCTCCACCGCCGACACCGGCTTCTTCTACGTCACGAAGAAGAACCCCCGCAACATGACCGAAAAGATGGTCCAGCGGAAGTACGACCCGGTCGTGCGCAAGCACGTCGAGTTCAAGGAAGCCAAGATCAAGTGATCTTGCGCGGCGGGGCCCTGGCCTTGCCGCACGCTTTCCGGCGGTCTGAAGGCGGGCGCGGCGAATCGCGCCGCCCGCCATCCCGCCTCGTCCTGCCCGATCTGGTCACTTCTTACCTTAAGGGCGGGAACACTCCCGGTTCACAACGGGTTCAATGCCGCAAAGGTAATAGAACCGGGATGAACACGATGAACCCTATCCGCAAGACCGCCCGCGCCATCGGCGTCGGCCTTCTCGCTCTCGCCGTACCGGCCGCACTTGTCGCGCCGGCCGTGCCTGCTGCGGCTGCTTCGGGCAACAAACTCGACCAGGCCGTTACAGCCCTGCGCGCCATCAACACGATGACGGCAAACTTCACGCAGATCGGCCGCGGCGGACAGCAGCTCACCGGCAAGATGGTGCTGAAGCGCCCCGGCAAGATTCGCTTCGAATATGCAAACGATGTGCCCGTGCTCATCGTCTCTGACGGCTCGCGCCTGACGATGCTGGACTATGAAGTGAACCAGAAGCAGGTCTGGCCGATCAAGAACAGCCCGCTTGGCGCGCTGCTGCAGCCCGATGGCGACATCAGCAAGTATGGCACGCTGATGCCGACAAACCATTCCGACGTCACCAGCATCCGGGTCAAGGATCCCAAGCACCCCGAATACGGCACGCTGACCATGATCTTTGAAAAGAACGCCTCGGCACCGGGCGGCATGGAACTGGCAGGCTGGGTTTCGGTCGACGCGCAGAACAAGGTCACCAAGATCCTGCTCGACAACCACCGTTATGGCATGTCGGTTTCGAACGGCACGTTCATGTTCAAGGACGTCAAGCCGCGCAAGCGGCGCTGATCGGCTTTGTTCAGGTTGGGCGGTGCTCCGTTCAGGTTTCCCGCCCCATGAACGGCCAGTCGTGCCGGCATGGCGATGAAATGCCCCGTTGGAATGGTTACTGTTCATCTAATGGACAGGACGCCCCCACTAAAAATAGACACACAGGACGCGCGGTTCGGGTTTCCCCCCTGTTGCTCGTAACCAAAGCGAACGTGTCCTGCCGAGCGTGACGAACGCGAATGGAAGCCCTCGACCCATTGCCCCCGGGTCGGGGGTTTTTCCATTTCTGATCCCTGCACACGGTGGACTTTGGAGCGCGGCGCTCTATTTGCCATTGCCATGGTCTCTATCGCTACCTGGAACATCAATTCGGTCCGTCTTCGGATGGGCCAGGTCGAACGCGTGCTGACGGAGCAGGCGCCCGACGTCCTCTGCCTGCAGGAAATCAAGTGTGCAGAGCACCTGTTCCCGCACGAAGCGTTCGAGAAGCTGGGTTATACCTATCGCGCCGTTCACGGTCAGAAGGGGTATCACGGCGTCGCGACGGTCAGCCGCATCCCCCTTACCGAATTCAGCCGCCACGACTGGCAGGACAATGGCGAGGCCCGCCATGTCGGCGTCGAATTGGGCGGTCCGGGCAAGGGCATGATCCTTGAAAACGTCTATATCCCCGCCGGCGGCGATGTCGCCGACCGCGAGGTGAACCCCAAGTTCGGGCAGAAGCTCGACTTCCTTGAACGCATGACGCGGTGGTCCGAAAAGATCGACCGCCCCACGCTGCTGGTCGGCGATTTCAACATCGCGCCGCTGGACTGCGACGTCTACGACCACAAGGCGCTGCTCAAGGTCGTCAGCCACACCCCGCTGGAGGTGGAAACGCTGGGCAAGCTGGGCGATGCGCACGGCTGGGTCGATCTGGGGCGCAAACATATCCCTGCGCCCGAACGGAACTATTCGTGGTGGTCCTACCGCTCCTACTGGCGTCAAAAGGACCAGGGCCGCAGGCTGGACCACATGTGGGCATCGCCCGATCTGGCCGCGCAATCGACGTCCCACCGCATCGTCGAGGAAACCCGCAAGTGGGAGCAGCCTTCCGACCATGTGCCGCTGATCACGGAATTCGACCTGTGAGCGTGCTTCGGTGAGCACCGGCAATCCCCGCCGCGCGGCGCAGGCCATCGATGCCTTGCGCCACGGCTGGCCGATCCGGCTGGCCGGGGCGGACGGGGTGTTGACCTTGCTGAACCCCGAAACCGGGTTCGAGAGCGGCAATACCACCGCCCCGCGGCTGCTGATTTCCGCAGCGCGGGCCGCGACGCTGAAACTGGCGAACCAGCGCGATGCCGCCGTGCCCGATGCGCCGGTCCTGATCCGAGCGGCAGAACCCTTCACGCTTTCCCTTGCCCGCGATCTTTCCGATCCGTCGCAGGATCTGGCCCACCCGCTGGCAGGACCGTTCCGGGCCGAACCTATCGAAGCGGGCGAGGCGGCAAAGGCCGCGATGACGCTGGCGCGGCTTGCGGGACTGCTCCCTTGTTTCCTGGTCGATCCTTCGCCGGCCGATGGCGCCGTCGAATGCGATGTCGCCGATCTGGCCGCGTTTCAGGACCCGCACCGCCTGACGATCCAGGCCCGCGCGCATTTGCCGACTGCTGCCGCCGAGGCGTGCGAGATCGTCGCCTTCCGCGCGCCGGACGATCTGCGCGAACACGTCGCGCTGATTGTCGGGGCACAGCGGTCGGACAGGACGCCGCTCGTCCGGCTTCATTCCGAATGTCTGACCGGCGACGTGCTCACCAGCCTCAAGTGCGATTGCGGCCCGCAGCTCGACGCCGCGCTTCACGCCATGGCCGAAGAGGCCGCGCGGGGCGGATACGGCGTCCTTCTCTACCTGCGCCAGGAAGGGCGCGGCATCGGCCTCATCAACAAGTTGCGCGCCTATCGCCTGCAGGACCAGGGTTTCGACACGGTCGACGCCAACAACCGGCTCGGCCTGCCGACAGAAGCGCGTGATTTCCCCGTCGCGGCGCGAATGCTGGACCTGATGGGTATTCCCGCGATCCGGCTGATGACGAACAACCCGGCCAAGGTCGAGGCGCTTGCGGCGGTTGGCGTCACCGTGACAGAGCGGGTGCCGCACCAATTGCCCGCCAATCCGCACAATGCCCGCTATCTGGATACCAAGCGCGACCGGACCGGGCACCTGCTCTGACCCCAAAGCCATTCGGGACCTGGATCAATCGTCCTGTTTCGGCGGACGCCCCCTGCGCGGCTGATCGCTGACACCGACTTTTACCCCGCGCCTCGATAGTGCCTCGCGCAAGAGAAACTCGATCTCGGCGTTGACCGAGCGCAGGTCGCGCGCGGCCATACGCTCGACCTCGGCGTGGAGCGCCGGGTCGAGCCGCAAGGCAAAGGGTTTGCGTTTCGCTGGCACGAATGCCTGCCCCCGTTATCCGTTGTAGAGCGTGCCGGTGTTCACGATCGGCTGCGTATCGCGTTCACCGCACAGCACGACCATCAGGTTCGAGACCATGGCCGCGCGGCGTTCGTCGTCGAGGTGCACGATGTTGTCTTCGGACAGCTTGGCCAGCGCCATTTCCACCATCGACACCGCGCCCAGCACCAGCTTGGCCCGCGCGGCGATAACCGCCTCGGCCTGCTGGCGGCGCAGCATGGCACCGGCGATTTCGGGTGCATAGGCAAGGTGGGTCAGGCCCGCTTCGTCCACGACGATCCCGGCGACCTTCAGACGCTCGTTCAATTCGGTCAGCAGTTCGGCGTTCACCTGGTCGCCGTCGCCGCGCAGCGTGGTCTCACCTTCCTCGATGTCGTCATAGGGATGGCGCGAACCCACGGTGCGCAGCCCCGCCTCGATCTGGATGTTCACGAATTCGCGGTAATCGTCGACGTCGAAGCTGGCCTGTGCAGTATCGCGCACGCGCCACACGACGTTGCAGGCGATCTCGATCGGGTTGCCGCGCAGGTCGTTGATCTTGATGCGGTCGGAATGAATGTTGTTTGCACGCGCGCTGATCTTCTTGCGCCCCATCCATGGCCAGACCCAGCGCAACCCGTGCGTGCGATCGGTGCCGCGATAGGACCCGAACAGCGTGATCACCGCCGCCTGGTTGGGTTGCAGCATGTAAAAACCGGCGCTCACAAAGGCAAAGATCAGGCCTGCGGGTATGAGGACGAGGAGCGACGGGAAACGAACCCCATAGGCAATCGCCAGAAGCGACAGGAGTATAACGACCAGCATCGGATAACCGCTTGCCGTGCTGGCATCGGTCTCGCGACTGGCTTCCATCGATTTGAGTTCCATGAACATTCCCCCTTCTGATATAAATATGATATCATCATTATATCAGAATCAGGCGGACGGCAAGGAAATCAGGAATGTTGGCGGATTACGGCCAGGAACTGGTCGCCATAGGCATCCAGCTTCTTGGCCCCGATCCCCGGCAGATCGGCGAGCGCGGCGCGGTTCTGCGGTTTGAAGCCCGCCATGTCGCGCAGGACCGCATCGTGGAAGATGACATAGGGCGGCACCCCGCCTTCCTTTGCCAGATCGCGGCGCAGGGTGCGCAGCGCATCGAACAGCGGATCGCCCACGGGGTTGAGCGCCTGCCCACTGCCCTTCCGGCCCCGGCTGCGCTGACGCTTTGGCGGCAGGACGAGGTCGAGCGGCTTTTCGCCTTTGAGATACGTCCGCGCCTCCGGACCCAGCATCAGCCCGCCGTGCTCTGTCGGTAGCAGCGCCCCGCGAACCAGTAGGGCGCGCTGGACCGGCTTCAGCAAGGCGGCTTCCTCACCCTCGACGATGCCGAAAACCGACAGGGTGTCGTGGCCCTGCTGGCTCGCCCGTTCGCTGGCCTGGCCGGTCAGGATACCCTCGACATAGCCGGCCCCGTACATCTGCCGCGTGCGCGCGACGGCGGAAAGGTACTTCTGCGCCGTCACCGTGGCGTCGACCGACTTGGGCGGTTCGAGGCAGTTGTCGCAATTCCCGCAGGTTTCGGGCGGCGTTTCGCCAAAATGGCGCAACAGGATCGCGCGGCGGCATCCGGCGGTTTCGACAAGCGCGCCCAGCGCCGACAGGCGCGTGCGTTCGCCCTGCTGGCGCGCCTCGTCCACCTCCTGCACACGCATCCGCGCGCGGGCGAAATCGTCCGCGCCCCAGAACAAGTGCGCGCTGGCCGGATCGCCATCGCGGCCCGCACGGCCCGTTTCCTGGTAATAGGCCTCGATCGATTTGGGCAGGCCCGCATGCGCGACGAAGCGCACGTCGGGCTTGTCGATACCCATGCCGAAGGCGACCGTGGCACACATGACCATGTCTTCGGACGCGACAAAGGCCGACTGGTTCGCCGCGCGCACTTCGGGCGGAAGCCCTGCGTGATAGGCGCGCACCTCGCGCTTGCCGTCCGACAGCGATTCGGCCAGCCGCTCCGTCGCGGCGCGGGTCGGGGCATAGATGATGCCGGGGCCGGGATTGGCCGCCAGCAACTGGCGCAGCTGCTGCGTCAGCCCTTCGCGCGGCCCGATGGCATAGCGGATGTTCGGCCGGTCGAACCCGGCAACGATCATTCCCTCTTCGGGAATGCCCAGCTGGGCCAGGATGTCCGAACGGGTATGCGCATCCGCCGTCGCCGTCAGGGCAAGACGCGGCACGCCGGGGAACAGGTCCATCAGCGGGCGCAGCAGGCGATAGTCGGGACGGAAGTCGTGCCCCCATTCGGACACGCAATGCGCCTCGTCTATCGCGAAAAGCGCGATGCGGCACTGGCCCAGAAGCTCGCGGAAATGTGATTGGCTGGCGCGTTCGGGCGCGACGTAAAGCAGGTCCAGCTCTCCTGCGCGCAGGCGGGCGACGGTCTCTGCCCGGTTCTCGTCCGCGCTGGTCAGGGTGGCGGCGCGAATGCCGTTCGCCTCTGCACTGCGCAGCTGATCGTGCATCAGCGCGATGAGCGGGCTGATCACGACGCAAGTGCCATCCACCATCGTCGCGGGCAGCTGGTAAGTCAGCGACTTGCCCGCACCCGTAGGCATGACGGCCAGCGTCGACTGCCCCGAAAGGACGCGGTCCAGCACTTGCTGCTGAACCCCGCGAAAGGCGCGGAAGCCGAAGACCGAATGCAGCCGGTCCAGCAACGTCGCCTCGTCCGGCGGCGGGCCGAAAGGGACATGTTCCGGCGCGAAGTCGGGATAGTCCACGCGATCGAAGTCGTCGTACTGATCGAACGGGTCGAGATATGGGGCGTCTGATGGCTCTGCCATGTACTGACCCTTGCCAGAGGTTGGGGCCACAGGAAAACCGCCTGCGCCGCTCTGCCCCGGCAAAGCCGTGGATAGCAGGTGTGAAAAGCTGAACTTTGCCACCTTCGGGACCAGAGCACCGCGCCGCACAGGCCAACGGGGACTTCCATGCCGGTAACCTTCAAGTCGCTGCGAACGAAATGTCTTTCCCCGGTCACGCCGCTCGCCTAACCGGGCCGGCTTTATGACTGACGCCGCCCCCATCTCGAATCGCCGCGATGCGACTGCCCTGCGTGCCGAATTCGGCGCGACGGCCCGGCTGGCCGTGCCGCTGGCGGCGGCGAACCTGTTGCAGATGGCGGTCTATACCATCGACGTGCTGTTCATCGCGCGGATCGGGACACAGGAACTGGCAGCCAGCACGTTGGCGGTATCCAGCTATGGCCTGATGCTGTGGTGCACGATGGGCCTCATCAGCGCGGTCGCCCCTATGGCCGCCACCGCGCTGGGACGGGGCCGACATGCGGTTCGCGAAGTGCGGCGGTCTTTCCGCATGGCGCTTTGGCTATCGGTCTTGGCTGGCATCGCGGTCATGGTGGGTTCCAACCTTGCCGAACAATTCATGCTGCTGACCGGGCAGAGCCCGCAGATTGCCGCGATGGCGGGCGAGTACCTGCGCTGGCTGTCCCCTGCGGCGATACCCGTGCTGGCAGCGGCGGCCTTGCGAATCTTCGTATCGACGATGGACCGCGCCGTGATCGCGACCTGGGTGACCGTTCTGGCCCTGATCGTGAACTTTATCGGCAACTGGCTCCTGATCTTCGGCAACTGGGGCTTTCCGGCGCTTGGCCTGAAGGGCGCGGCGATTGCCAGCGTGATCACGTCCATGGTCGTCCTGGCCGCCTATGTCGCGATTATCCAGTCTGACAGGCGCATGCGGCGGCACTTCCTGTTCGGACGTCTGTGGCGGCCAGACTGGCAGCGATTGAACGAGCTTTGGCGCGTCGGCCTCCCGATCGGAGCGATCACGCTGGCCGAGGGCGGGCTGTTTTCGGGCGCCGCATACCTCATGGGCGCGATCGGAATGCTGGAACTGGCAGCGCATACCGTGGCTTTGCAACTGGGCGCGCTGGCGTTTCAGGTGCCGATGGGCATTGCGACGGCGGCTACGATCCGTGTCGGGCTGCACAATGGTGCCGGATCGCGCGAGGGCATCCACCGCGCCGGGCTTGCAGTCATCTGGGTCGTCATCGGTTTTGCCGGGCTGTTCGCGGCGGCGATGATCGGGATTCCCAAGGTGCTGCTGTCGTTGTTCTTCGATGTCGACGCGCCCGCCAATGCGGATGTCGTGCCGCTTGCGGTCACCTATCTGGTCGTCGCCGCCGCGTTCCAGCTGTTCGACGGGGCGCAAGTGGTTCTGGCGGGGCTCCTGCGCGGCCTCTCCGATACGCGAGTGCCTTTCATCCTTGCCGTGATCGGCTATTGGGTCTTCGGGTTCGGGACGGCCTACTATCTGGGCTTCCACACCGAATTCGGCGGACTGGGGGTCTGGATCGGTCTTGCCGTCGGGCTGATCGTCACCTCGGCCCTGCTCGGCTGGCGCTGGCACCGGCGCGAGAGTCTCGGGCTTGTCACCGGCGGGCGATAGGTCGCCGCGAACGCCCGACTGCAAACAGGCAACGGCCCGTCTCAAAAAAACTTGATGAACGCCGCTTGACGACCACGTTCACCCCGACCATATCGGCCCCGCTGGCACTCTCCGAGCGGGAGTGCCAATCGCAATAACCAACCCATTAATTGGAAGAGGTCATATCATGGCATTCCGTCCGCTTCACGACCGTGTTCTGGTCGAACGCATCGAAGCCGAAGAAAAGACCGCCGGTGGGATCATCATCCCCGACAGCGCCAAGGAAAAGCCCTCGGAGGGCCGTATCGTGGCGGTTGGCACCGGCACCCGCGCCGAAAACGGCACCGTCACCCCGCTCGACGTCAAGGAAGGCGACCGCGTCCTTTTCGGCAAGTGGTCGGGCACCGAAGTCAAGGTCGACGGCAAGGACCTGCTCATCATGAAGGAAAGCGACCTGCTCGGCGTCATGGCCTGAGCGGATCCTTCCTGACTTACTGCATTCTCAAAAGGAGAAATAACAATGGCTGCCAAGGACGTGAAATTCTCGCGTGACGCACGCGAACGCATCCTGAAGGGTGTCGACACCCTCGCCAACGCCGTGAAGGTCACGCTGGGCCCCAAGGGCCGCAACGTCGTGATCGACAAGAGCTTCGGCGCACCGCGTATCACCAAGGACGGCGTTTCCGTCGCCAAGGAAATCGAACTCAAGGACAAGTTCGAGAACATGGGCGCCCAGATGCTGCGCGAAGTCGCATCGAAGGCGAACGACGCTGCCGGTGACGGCACGACCACCGCGACCGTGCTGGCCCAGGCCATCGTGCGCGAAGGCATGAAGTCGGTTGCCGCCGGCATGAACCCGATGGACCTGAAGCGAGGCATCGACCTCGCGGTCACCAAGGTCGTCGCCGATCTGCAGAACCGTTCCAAGGACGTTTCCGGTACGTCTGAAATCGCCCAGGTCGGCGTGATTTCGGCCAACGGCGACAAGGAAGTCGGCGAAAAGATCGCCGAAGCCATGGAAAAGGTCGGCAAGGAAGGCGTCATCACCGTCGAGGAAGCCAAGGGCCTCGAATTCGAGCTGGACGTCGTCGAAGGCATGCAGTTCGACCGCGGCTACCTGTCGCCCTACTTCGTCACCAACGCCGAGAAGATGACCGTCGAACTGGATGACCCGTACATCCTGATCCACGAAAAGAAGCTCACCAACCTTCAGCCGATGCTCCCGATCCTGGAAGCCGTCGTGCAGTCGGGCCGTCCGCTTCTCATCATCGCGGAAGACATCGAAGGCGAAGCGCTCGCGACTCTCGTCGTCAACAAGCTGCGTGGCGGCCTGAAGATCGCTGCCGTCAAGGCTCCGGGCTTCGGCGATCGTCGCAAGGCCATGCTGCAGGACATCTCGATCCTGACCAACGGCGAAATGATCAGCGAAGACCTCGGCATCAAGCTCGAGAACGTGTCGCTGAACATGCTCGGCCAGGCCAAGCGCGTCACGATCGACAAGGACAACACCACGGTCGTCGACGGTGCCGGCGATGCGGAAGCCATCAAGGCCCGCGTCGAACAGATCCGCGCACAGATCGAATCGACCACGTCGGACTACGACCGTGAAAAGCTGCAGGAACGCCTCGCGAAGCTCGCCGGCGGTGTTGCGGTCATCAAGGTCGGCGGCGCTTCGGAAGTCGAAGTGAAGGAACGCAAGGACCGCGTCGACGACGCCCTGCACGCAACGCGCGCAGCCGTCGAAGAAGGCATCGTCCCCGGCGGCGGTACGGCCCTGCTTTACGCCACGAAGGCTCTCGAAGGCCTGAAGGGCGACAACGACGACCAGACCCGCGGTGTCGACATCATCCGCCAGGCCATCATGGCCCCGGTTCGCCAGATCGCGAGCAACGCCGGCTTCGACGGTGCGGTCGTCTCGGGCAACCTGCTGCGCGAAGGTGACGAAACGCAGGGCTTCAACGCTGCGACCGACGTGTACGAAAATCTCGTTGCTGCCGGCGTGATCGACCCGACCAAGGTCGTTCGTACTGCCCTGCAGGACGCAGCTTCGGTTGCCGGTCTGCTGATCACCACGGAAGCCGCGATCAGCGACATTCCGGAAGACAAGCCCGCCATGCCGGCGATGCCCGACATGGGCGGCATGGGCGGCATGGGCGGCATGGGCGGCTTCTAAAGCCACCTGCCATCCAGGCTCTGAAAACGGGCCAGACGCTGAAAACAGGGTCGCCGGACATGTTCCGGCGGCCCTTTTTCATGCCCGCTTTCCAACGGCTTCGCCAACTCCTGCCCTCGTATTGACCTGCCATGCGGCGCGTTGTGCGACTTAACATCAAAATTTTCGGCAATCGGGACACTTCGGCAGTCTCGGGCGTTGGCTAAACGAACAATAACGCAAAAATTTCGGAAGGGACGACTTATGCGCCTGCCGCACAAGGCCCACCTCGCCATCGTCGATGGCACAACCTTCACCCTGATGCGCAATGACGGATCGCCGGATTCGCCGTCACTCACCGCGGTCGACAAGCCCGAAGTGGAAGGCAGCAATTTCAGCGCGGGCGTGCGCCATCAGGACGATATCGGTCAGCGCCACGGGCGCACGGACCTCAACGAGCTGGCCCATGCCACCGCGGTTGCCGAATATCTCAATGGCGCGGTGCTGCAGGGCAAGATCGACAAGCTGGCCGTTGTTGCCGATCCCAAGTCGCTGGGCGAAATGCGCCGCCATTATCACAAGTCGCTCGAAGCCGTTCTTGTCGCCGAAGAGGCCAAGACCATGACAGGCGAACCGGTGGCACGGATCGAAAAAGTACTTCTTTCCGATTGATCAGAGAGCATCGAATTTGATGGACGGGTCGCAATTCAACCAGCCCGAATTCAGGTCTCCGGCGCTTGCCCGCGAAAGCGGGTCGGGCGCCGAAGCCGTTTTGGCCGAGCCGACAGATCGTGGTCGCACCGCGCGCTTCGTGCTGCGTGACCGCACGCATGAGGAGCACGAGGCGACCGAGGTGGCCTTTGCCCCCTTCGACCTTGGCAATATTAGCGATTACCGCGCCTTCCTGACCGCGCACGCCATGGCGCTGCCGCGGCTGGAACTGCACGTTACGGGACTTGGCTGGCAGGGCTGGCTGCCGCGCTACCCGCGCATTGCCGACGACCTTGCCGCGCTGTGTATTCCCCTGCCCGCACCGATGATCGCCTTTTCCGTCACCCCGGTATCGGCCTGGGGTGTGCAATACGTACTCGAAGGATCCCGCCTTGGCGGCAGGATCCTGTCCGATCGCGTGCCCAATGGACTACCGCGCAGCTACCTGTCGCCCGACGCTGACATGGGCCGCAGATGGCAAGCGTTCTGCGCCGCCTTCGACGATGCCTGTACCGGCGCGGATTGGCTGGACGAAGTCACTGATGCGGCTATAGAAACTTTCCGCGCCTTCCGCAGGGGGGCGATGGCCATGGCGGAGGACATTCGTTGAACCGACCCCAAGTGGGAACGGACACTGTTGATCTTACAAACTGTGATCGTGAACCCATCCATATTCTGGGCAATATTCAGCCCATCGGTTTCCTGATCGCGGTCGGCGCGGACTGGATCGTCCAGCGCGCCGCCAATACAGAGCCGTATCTCGGCATCGAACCGATCGGCCTGCTGGGCCGCCCGCTGCACGATATCTTCCTGCCTCATGCCCTGACTTCGCTTCGCGCGCGTGTGGGCAACTTGCGCGGCGATGACGCGGTCGAGCGGCTGTTCTCCGTACGTCTGATTTCCGACGCCGCGGCGTTCGATGTCGCCATTCACTTCTCGGGCCGATCGATCGTGATCGAATGCGAACCGGCCCGCGGTGATGAGATCGAAGTTGCGTCGCTGGTGCGCAGCATGATCACGCGCATCCAGTCGACCGACACGCTTTCCAACATCTTTCGCGAAGGCGCACGGCAGGTCCGTCTGCTGACCGGCTTTGACCGGGTCATGGTCTACCGTTTCGGACAAAGCGGTTCGGGTGAAGTTGTGGCGGAGGCGCTAGAGCCTGGCGTCGACAGCTTCCTGGGCCTGAACTTTCCCGCATCCGACGTCCCGAAACAGGCCCGCAAGCTTTACTTGCGCAACGTCTTTCGCATCATCGCCGACGTGAACGACGAACCGAAGCCGATCGAACCGGCAAGCACGGGCGAACCGCTCGACCTTTCGCTGTCGCTGTTCCGCGCGGTGTCGCCGATCCACGTAGAATACCTTAAAAACATGGGCGTACGCGCCTCGCTGTCGATCTCGATCATCATCGACGGGAAGCTGTGGGGCCTGTTCGCGTGCCACCATTACAGCCCGCGCCTGCCCAGTTTTGCCGAACGCAGCGCGGCCGAACTTTTCGGCCAGATGTTCTCGCTGGTTCTCGAAAGCCGCCTGCGCTCGGAAACCACCGCGTACGAGGACAAGGCACGCCGCGTGGCAGACCGCCTGATGGCCGCAGCCGCGCAGGACACCGAGCGGCTGACCGACGCGCAGTGGATGGGCGACCTCGTCATGGACGCGATCCCCGCCGACGGCGTTGGCGTGTTCGTGGAAGGCAATGTCTCGCTCAGCGGACTGACCCCGAACGAGGAGCAGTTCCGCACGCTTGCCAATATCCTGAACCGGGGTGAAGCGAGCCAGATCTTCACCACAAACCGAATTTCGGAAATCCTGCCCGAGGCGGAGGCATATGGCTCCAAGGCGGCAGGCCTGCTTGCCGTGCCGATTTCGCGTCGGCCGCGCGACTATGTCGTCCTTTTCCGCTCGGAACGGCTGCGGTCTGTGCGCTGGGCCGGGAACCAGGAAAAGGAAATCGAATACGGGCCGAACGGTGCCCGCCTGACCCCACGCAAGAGCTTCGAGGAATGGTCGGAACTCGTCCGCGGCGAAGCGGCCCCGTTTACCGAGGCGGAGATGCGCGTGGCCGACGCCTTGCGTTCAACCCTGCTGGAAGTGGTCTTGCGCCTGACCGAAGCAGCAAGCGAGGACCGCAGGCGCGCCAGCGAGCAGCAGAAGCTGCTTATCAGCGAACTGAACCACCGCGTACGCAACATCCTTGCACTGATCCGCGCGCTCGTCGGGCAGACCAGCCGCAACGCAGATAATGTCGGTGCGTTCATCAGCACACTCGATTCGCGAATCCAGTCGCTGGCCCGAGCGCATGATCAGTTGACCGCCGACCAGTGGGGTCCAGCGCGTCTGGAAGACCTGATCGTGACCGAGGCGAGAGCCTATTTCGAAGCGGGGCACCAGTCCGTACGCATGGACGGCCCCGATGTCGCGATCACCCCCGAGGCCTTTACCGTCTTGGCGCTCGTCATCCACGAACTGGTGACCAATGCCGCGAAATACGGCGCGCTGAGCGATAGCGGCACGGTCGATGTCAGCTGGAAGATCATCGAAGACGGTTCGCTCGCGATCGAGTGGCGCGAAATAGGCGGCCCCGCTGTCATGCCGCCCAAGCGGCGCGGTTTCGGCACGACGGTCATCGAAAACTCGATCCCCCACGAGCTGGGCGGTGAGGCCAAGGTCTTCTACAAGACCGCCGGTTTCGAAGGACGTTTCGTGATACCGGGCCGCTATGTCGCCGAAAGCAATGGAGCAGAGGTTCACAAGGCCGTGCCCTCCAGCAAGTCCGGCGGCGAGGCCTTGATTACCGGCAAGCAGGTCCTTCTGGTCGAAGACAGTGCGCTGATCGCTCTCGATGCCGAAGACTCGCTGCGCGAACTTGGCGCGGGCGAGGTCTACCTTGCGGCGAGCAACGCCAACGCGGCGAGAATCCTTGAGGAGCGCGAAATCGATCTGGCCGTGCTGGACTTCAACCTCGGGCGGGAAAACTCGTCACCCACGGCGGAAAAGCTGATGAACGCGGGAATCCCGTTTATCTTCGCATCGGGTTATGGCGGTGAGGACACAATGCCCGAACGGTTCCAGCACGTGCCGATGATCGTGAAGCCCTATGGCACCACACAGATGGGACAGGCCCTGGCCGAACTCGCCGTCAAGGAAGACCCCGAAGCCGGTTCAGACTGACGGCATCTGCTGGCTGGCGCAGTGGAAGCTGCCACCGCCGGCCAGCACCGCGCCTGCCGGAAGACCGATCGCCGGGCGGTCATGGAACAGCGCATCGACCGCCGCCACGCCATCATCATCGTGAACCGATCCGTAAGTCGGCACGACCACGAGGTGCGTGGTGATCGCAAAGTTCATGTAGCTCGCCGGTTCGACGAAATCGCCCGCAGTGATGAGCCCCGGCGAAGGCACGTCCACGACCTTGAGACCGGCCGCCAGCGCCCTGTCGCGCGCATCGGCATAGATCGCCCGGTTGGGATCGTCGGAGCCGGTCGGCAAAGGCAATGCCAGCGTACCTTCGGCAACGAAGCGGGCGAGATTGTCGACATGGCCATCGGTATGATCGTTCAGCAAACCGTCGCCCAGCCAGACGACCCGGCCCATGCCCAGATCGGCGGAAAGCCTGCCCTCGATATCGCCGCGCGACATGGCGGGATTGCGATTGGGGTTGAGCAGGCACTGCTCGGTCGTAACGACCAGCCCGCTGCCGTCCCCCTCGATCGCCCCGCCCTCGAGGATCCAGTCCGAGGTCCTGAGCGGCAGCTCCGCATCGCGCGCAAGTTCCGCTCCCACGGTCTGGTCCCCGTCCATCAGGTACTTCCCGCCCCATCCGTTGAAGCCGAAGCGCCGCGCGGCGCGGTTGCCCTGGCCGTCGGTCAGGACCAGCGGCCCGGTATCGCGCAGCCAGATATCGCCATAGACCCGCCGCTCCAGCTTGACTGCCGCGCTCGTCAGCTGGCGCGCCCGCATCTCGTTCGCGCCGTCACGTACCAGCAGCCGTACTTCCTGGCCGGTTTCGGCCACGGCATTTGCGAAGGCGGCGATTTCTTCCTGCGCCTGATCGATCACGCCCGACCATTCCGACGGATCATGCGGAAAGCCTATCCAGATCCAGTCCTGTGCTTGCCATTCGGGCGGCATCCGCCAAGTGGTATCGGTCATCGTAGCGTGTTGTCCTGATGATAACGGGTTGGCACCTGATCGTCTGGCGCGCACCGGTGCCAGAGCGTGCACAGGCAGGCAAGGCGAAGAACAACCATGCTCGCACCCAGGTTCCCCTTCTGATAGCCAGAGGACCATGATTACGACAAAATCCCTGCTTGCCGCCTCGCTCGCTGTCGTGCTCGTCGCCTGCGGGACAGAGCAGGCACCGGCCCCTTCGCCGACGGAGGGGATGGCCACGCCGGACCCGACGCAGACCGCGCTACCGGGCGAATCGCGCTTCCCGCAGTCGTTCCGCGCACTGGGCACGGAACCGTTCTGGGCCATTCATGTCAGCGAAGGGAAACTGCGCTACATGACACCTGAAGATCAGGAAGGGCGGCAGATCGACGTCATCCGCGAACAGACCGAAAGCAACGAGCTTGCCCTTTCGGGCGAACTGGACGGCGATGACCTGATGCTATCGGTGACGCAAGAGCCGTGTTCGGACGGTATGTCTGACCGCAGCTACCCCTTTGCGTCGACCTTGCGGTTGGGAACGGAGACCTTCCACGGATGCGCCCGTCCGACCGAGCCCTGATGGTGCGGCGCACAATAAGATTTGCGTCAGCCCCATAAGAATGCTCCTCTTTTCACGTATTAATATGCTGACGTGGCTGAATTACAATGGTTTACGTGATTAGTTGCATTTTGTGCAATTTACATTTCTGTTTTCGCACTTGCGAGATAGCCGCCGAACCGGCACTTAGGACGGGCCTTACAGGCATCCTCTCCCAAACTTATACGGCCCGGTCGGTCTTCCGCCCGGGCCTTTTTTTGTCCGAAATCCGCATGGCGAAGCGGCCTGACCGTTTGCATGTGGCGGAACCACTTCCCATCTCGTCCTTTGAGACCGTACCAGACAGGACGAGGACAATTTCATGGCCGACGCAGGCGCTGCGATCGAAAACGAGGTCAAGCTGCAGGTCGCAGCCGCGAAGCAGGAGGAATCGGGCCATGGCATCGCCCGCATCCCGCGCACCGCGATGGCAACACTTGGCATTACCGAAGGGGACGTGATCGAGATCGAGGGCAAGCGCAAGACGCCTGCCCGCGCCCTTCTGCCCTATCCCGAAGACGAAGGGCTGGACGTGATCCGGCTCGACGGGCTCGAACGCGGCAATGCCGAAGTGGGTTCGGGCGAGCATGTCTGTGTCCGCAAGGCCGATTCGCGCCCCGCCACCCGCGTCGTGTTCGCCCCGGCCCAGCGCGAGATGCGCCTGCAGGGCCCGGCAGAGGCGCTGCGCCGCAATTTCTTCGGACGCCCGCTTACCGCCGGCGATCTTGTCGCCACGCGCGGGCAGCAGCGCGTTCAGGACATGCCGCCCGAAATCGCGCGCATGTTCAACGCGCCCGCCTATGCCCTGACCCAGATCCGCCTTTCTGTCGTGTCGACCACGCCCAAAGGCATCGTCCACATCGACGAGAATACCGAAGTCGAGCTGAAGGCGGAGTTCGAAGAACCGCGCGACGCCCGTGCGGCCGTCAACTACGACGACGTCGGCGGGATGAGCGAGACGATCCAGCAGCTTCGCGAGATGGTCGAACTGCCGCTGCGCTATCCCGAACTGTTCACCCGCCTTGGTGTCGATCCGCCCAAGGGCGTGCTGCTGCACGGCCCGCCGGGAACGGGCAAGACGCGCCTGGCCCAGGCCGTCGCCAACGAATCGGACGCGAATTTCTTCCTGATCAACGGGCCGGAAATCATGGGTTCGGCCTATGGCGAATCCGAAAAGCGCCTGCGCGAGGTCTTCGAAGAGGCAGAGAAGAACAGCCCCTCCATCGTCTTCATCGACGAGATCGATTCGATCGCGCCCAAACGCCAGAACGTGCAGGGTGAGGCGGAGAAGCGCCTTGTCGCACAGCTTCTGACGTTGATGGACGGGCTTCAGGCGCGGTCCAACCTTGTCGTCATCGCGGCAACCAACCGGCCCGACGCCATCGACGAGGCGCTGCGCCGCCCCGGCCGTTTCGACCGCGAGATCATCGTCGGGGTTCCCGATGAAAGCGGGCGCAAGGAAATCCTCGCGATCCACACGCGCGGCATGCCGCTGGCCGACGACGTCGACCTGAAGGAACTCGCCCGCAAGACGCACGGTTTCGTCGGCGCGGACCTTGCCGCACTGGCGCGTGAGGCCGCTATCGACGCGGTGCGCCGGATCATGCCGCGCATCGACCTCGATGCCCGCACGATCCCGCCCGAAGTGCTGGACGACCTGAAAGTCGTGCGCGACGATTTCATCTCCGCTTCAAAGCGCATCCAGCCCAGCGCCATGCGCGAAGTCATGGTGCAGGCCCCGTCTGTCGGATGGTCCGACATCGGCGGTCTGGACGATGCGACCGAAATGCTGCGCGAAGGCGTGGAACTGCCGCTGAAGAACCCCGACGCTTTCAAGCGCCTGGGCATCCGTCCGGCCAAGGGCTTCCTGCTCTATGGTCCGCCGGGAACCGGCAAGACACTGCTGGCCAAGGCCGTCGCCAAGGAAGCGGAGGCGAACTTCATCTCGATGAAGTCGTCCGATCTCCTCTCCAAGTGGTACGGCGAAAGCGAACAGCAGATTTCGAAGCTTTTCGCCCGCGCCAGACAGGTCGCCCCTTGCGTCGTCTTCATCGACGAGATCGACAGCCTGGTCCCCGCACGCGGGTCCAGCGGCAACGAGCCGCAAGTCACCGCCCGCGTGGTCAATACGATCCTGGCGGAAATGGACGGCTTGGAAGAACTGCAGTCGATCGTCGTCATCGGTGCCACCAACCGGCCCACGTTGGTCGATCCGGCGCTGCTGCGTCCGGGCCGTTTTGACGAGCTGGTCTATGTCGGCGCGCCGAACGAACCGGGCCGCCTGCACATCCTCAAGATCCACACTTCGGCCATGCCCTTGGCAGAAGACGTCGACCTGGCCGACGTCGCGAAGAAGACCGAACGCTATACCGGCGCAGACCTTGAAGACGTGGTCCGCCGCGCGGGCCTCAACGCCATTCGGCGCGAAGGTTCGAACGTGTCCACCGTCACCAAGACGGACTTCGAGGACGCGCTGGAGGATTCGCGCCCGACGGTGACCGACCGGATGGAGAGCGAATACGCCAAGATGCGCGGCGAGTTGAAACGGCGCGCGGCCGAAGTGAACCCCATCGGGTTCGTGACGCCGGGGATGTTGAGCCCGACCCGCGACAACAAGCACGAATAAGGGAAAGGCCCGCCACCATGGCGGGCCTTTTTCGTATCAGCCCTGCAGGATAGCCGGAGCGCCCTCGACACGGACCGGTTCGGTCGTGCGCAGGCGCTGGCTGGCGATGGCGTCGGGCATTTCGCGGCGCAGCCAGTCCATCATCGATTCGCGGATCGCGACGCGAAGGTCCCAAAGCTCTTGCGCAGCGGTCGCACTGACCAGCAGGCGCACTTCCATCGCATTCGGTTTCAGGTCGGTGACCTGCACGTTCTGAACCCGCCCGTCGAAAAGACCGTGATCGGCGATCTGGCGTTCGAATTCCTCGCGGATCGGGGCGACATCGGTTGCGGGATCGACATAGAGCATGACCGAGCCGAGCAGCTGCGACCCGCGCTTGGTCCAGTTTTCGAAGGTTTCCTCAAGGAACTTGGTCGTCGGCACGACCAGCCGCCGCTCGTCCCATATCTTCACGACCACGTAAGTCGTCTTGATATCCTCGATCCGGCCCCATTCCCCGTCCACGATCACGACATCGTCGATGGCGATCGGTTCGGTCAGCGCCATCTGCATCCCCGCGATCAGCGACTTGAGCGCAGGCTGTGCCGCCGCGCCGACGGCAAGGCCGGCAAGGCCGGCCGAAGCCATCAGGGTCACACCGATATCGCGCACGCCGGGAATCGACAGGAGCATGAGGCCCACGGTGACGAAAATGATGACCGCGGTTCCGATGCGAGAGAATATGGCCAGCCGCGTGCGTTTGCGCCGCGCGCGCTGATTGTCGGCAACGGTGATATCCGCCCGGATGGTCATCGCGTGGATGAAAGCGTGCAGGATGGCCAGCGCGATCCAGCCGACCAGTGCGGGCATGACGAAGCCCGCCACGCGCTCCCATACCGTCTCCAGCAGGGGGATTTCCCGCGCCGCGAGGACCAGACCCAGTGCGATCAAGGCATAGCGCGAAGGCCGAGCCAGCTTGCGCACCAGAAGGTCGTCGGTACTGCTGTCGCTGCCCTTGGCGAACTTCCTGAGGATACGGAAGATGAACCGGTGCACGACAAGGGCCGCGAGGATGGCGATGGCCGCGGCCAGCAGCGCGACGGCGCTATCACTCATCCACGGCGGGGTTTCGGCGAGCAGGTCTTGAATCGCTTGCATGGCGGCGAACCTAGGTTGCTGCACTGCAACATTCAACGCCCCTTAAACTTCAAGGCGGGCAATCCGGCGCGGTTCAGGACGTGGGAACGCTCGCCGCGGCGAACGGGAAGTGGATATCGACGATCATGCCGTCAGGCTCGAACCGGCGCTCGATCGCGCCGCCGAGCTGGCGCGCGCTGCTTTGCATGAGCATCGAGCCGAAACCCGTACGATCGCTGGGCGGGGTCGGATTTGGCGAGGTTTCCTTCCACGCGAGGCGAAGCGCGCGATCGGCGCCCGCGCCTTCGTACGCCCAGTCGATGGCGATCTTGCCGCCCTCGCCAGACCAGGCGCCATACTTGACCGCATTGGTTGCCAGTTCGTGCAACACAAGGCCCAGCGGCGTCGCCTCCCTCGGCGTCAGATCGACGTCGGGGCCGGAAACCTCGACCACGCTGCCTGCGTCCGAATAGGGCGCGAGCACCTTGTCGATCAGCACCCGCATCCGCGCTGTGCCGTCCGGCCCCTTGCCCTGTGTCGCGTCATGGGCATCGAGAAGCGCGTGAATGCGGGCCGATATGCTCTCGACCACGGGTGCAGCCTCGGGCTTGTCGCGCGCGCTCATCCTCACGATGGCAAGGATGACCGCGAAAAGGTTCTTCACGCGGTGATTAAGCTCGTGGGCCAGCAGGTCGGCACGGTCGCGCGCCTCGGCCAGTTCGGCCGCCTGCGCGGCCTGCGCCTCTGCGTGAGCGGCGCGAACGGTGGACCACAGGCCAAGTCCCAGTGCGCCGATCGTCAGCAGGAGCGTCAGCGACAGGAGCGGAAGAATGCGATCTTCGGCAGCGGCCGCCTCTTGCGTGGCAGAGGCGAGGATGCCCTGCTCCAACGCTTCCATCTCAGACAGGGAATTGCGCAGCCGCTCCATCGCGATGCGCCCTTCGTCCGACAGGATCCGCTGCTGCGCATCGCGGATTTCGCCCCGCCCGATCATCTCGACGGTCGTGGCCAGTTCCTCGAACTTGGCGTCGGCGTGCTGTTCGATGACCGAGAGCAATTCGCGCTGGCGCGGAAGCATGCCCGCTGCCTCGACCTCGACCTTCAGCCGCTCCATCGATCGCGGATAGAGCGAACGGCCCAGTTCGTATGAGGCCAGGTATCGCTTGTCGAGCGTGATGAAATAGCCGCGCTGACCCGCCTCGGCATTGATTGCCGCCCGGTCGATGTCGCGCACCGCGTACATGATCTCATTGGTCCGCTCGACCTGCTGACGCTCGGCCCGCTCGCTCGCGATCGTGGACCAGACGAGCAGCAGGCTGCCGATCAGGCCGACCGCGGTCAGCGTCAGGACGAGAAGGATCGGCGCACGGCGCTGGCGCGAGCCGCCGGTATCGTCCGGCCGCAACATATTGAACAATTGCAATGGCATTCCTGTGCTAACCGTCCACGAGCCCGTTTTGCGGCGACAACAGGCCGCGCCCTTCTCTCTGGCAGATTGGCACCCGCGTCAATCGACTTGGCCGGACGTTCAAGGCGGCTAGTGCGCCTCGCCCCACGACTTGCCGGTGCCGATGTCGATGCCCAGCGGCACGTCGAGCGTGACGGACGGCAAGGCGGCTTCTGCCATGACCCGCTCGATAATCGGGCTGGCGGCGGCAACATCGCCTTCGGGCAGTTCGAAGACCAGTTCGTCGTGCACCTGCAACAGCATCCGCACGTCCTTCAGCCCCGCATCGCGCAGCGCCGGCAGCATGCGGGCCATCGCGCGCTTGATGATGTCGGCGCTGGTGCCCTGTATCGGCGCGTTGATCGCGGCACGTTCGGCCCCTTGGCGTTCGGCCTGGTTCTTCGAATTGATGTTGCGGAAGTGGGTCTTTCGCCCGAACAGCGTCTCGGAATACCCGCATTCGCGCACTTTTTCGAGCGTTGCGACGATGTAGCGCTGGATGCCGGGGAAACGCTCGAAATAGCGGTCGATCATGCCCTGCGCCTCTTCCGCGTCGGTGCCTAGCCGTCCAGCAAGGCCCCAGCGCGAGATGCCGTAAAGGATCGCGAAGTTGATCGTCTTGGCCTGCGCGCGGGTGTCGCGGGTGACCTCGCCATACATTTCGAGCGCGGTGCGGGCATGGATGTCCTCACCATTGGCGAACGCTTCCTTGAGCGGCGGAACATCGGCCATGTGCGCGGCAAGGCGCAATTCGATCTGGCTATAGTCGGCGGCCAGCAGGACATTGCCTTCCTCCGCCACGAAAGCCTCGCGGATGCGGCGGCCGGTTTCGGTGCGGATCGGGATGTTCTGCAAGTTCGGATCGGTCGATGAAAGCCGCCCGGTCTGCGCACCGACAAGGCTGTAGCTGGTATGCACGCGGCCCGTGCGCAGGTTGATCGCCTCCTGCAACGCCTCGGTATAAGTAGAGCGCAGCTTCGACAGCTGCCGCCAGTCGAGCACGCGGGCAGCCATGTCCACGCCCTGCGCGGCAAGCTTTTCGAGCACCGACTGGTCGGTCGAATACTGCCCGCTCTTGCCTTTCTTGCCGCCCTTGTAGCCCATCTTGTCGAACAGGATCTCGCCAAGCTGCTTCGGGCTGCCGACGGTGAACGGCTCTCCGGCCATTTCGTGAATCTGCTTTTCCAGCGCATCGATCTGGCCGCCGAATTCCGACGAAAGCCCCGACAGGAAATCGCGGTCGACCTTGATGCCTTCACGCTCCATCCCGGCGACGACGGGGATCAGCGGGCGGTCCACCTGCTCATAGATACGCGTCGCGCCTTCGTCTGCCACGCGCTGGCGCAGGACCTTCCACAGACGCCAAGTCACGTCCGCGTCCTCGGCGGCATAGCGGGTCGCCTTGTCGAGTGGGACCGCGCTGAACGGGATCTGCTTCTTGCCGGTGCCGCAGATATCCTTGAAGGTCAGCGTCGTATGGCCAAGGTGCGTCTCGGCCAGCGAGTCCATGCCATGCGCCTGCCCGATGCCGCCGCCGCCGCGCCCGGCGTCGAGGTCGAAGGACAGGATCATCGTGTCCTCCACCGGCCCCATCGCGATGTCGTGACGGGACAGCACGTTGATGTCGTACTTGATGTTCTGCCCGACCTTCAGCACCGCATCGCTTTCCAGCAGCGGCTTCAGTTTTGCGAGCGCGACGTCCATCGGCACCTGTTCGGGCTTTTCGGCGAACATGTCGTCGCTGCCGTGACCCAGGGGGATGTAACAGGCGTCATTGGGGCCAAGCGCCAGCGACACGCCGGCAAGCTCCGCCCGCATCGCGTCGAGCGAGCTGGTCTCGGTATCGATGGCCACGGCATGGGCCGTAAAGGCGCGTTCGATCCATGCCTCCAGGCGTTCGACGCTCTGCACACATTCATATGTATCGAGATCGATCTTCGGCCATTCGGGAAGCGGTTGGCGGGTCGCGCCCTCGACCTGCTCCGCTGCCGCGTTCTCCGCCTTGGCGGGATTGAGGTCGGTGGGCCGCGCCGGGCTGCCCGCGCCGTTGCCCAAACGCTTGAGCAGCGAGGTGAAGCCGTGCTTCGACAGGAACGCCGCCAGCGGATCGGGCGGGATACCGTCGAGCGCAAAATCCTTCAGCTCCATGGGAAGATCGCAATCCTCCTTCAGCTGCACAAGCTCGCGGGACAGGCGCGCCATGTCCGCGTGTTCGATGAGGTTTTCCTTCATCTTCGATTTCTTCATGTCCGGCGCGGCGGACAGAACGGCCTCAAGCGTGCCATATTCGTTGATCAGCTTCGATGCCGTCTTGGGGCCGATGCCCCGGACGCCGGGCACATTGTCGACGCTGTCCCCCATGAGAGCGAGGACATCACCCAGCTGTTCGGGCAGGACGCCGAACTTTTCCTGCACTTCGGGTATGTCGATGCGCGCGTTCTTCATCGTGTCGAGCATGTCGACACAGCCGCCCTCGACCCCGTCATCGGCATCGCCGCACTGTCCGACCAGCTGCATCAGGTCCTTGTCCGAGGACACGATCGTCACGTCCCAGCCCTTGCGGGTCGCTGCGCGCGCATAGCTGGCGATCAGATCGTCGGCCTCCAGCATCTCTTCCTCGATGCAGGGCAGGCTGAAAGCGCGGGTCGCGTCGCGAATCAACGGGAACTGCGGCACCAGGTCTTCGGGCGGCGGCGGGCGATTCGCCTTGTAATCGGGAAACAGGTCGTGCCGGAACGATCGCGACGCCTTGTCGAGAATCACCGCAAGGTGCGTCGGCCCATCCGCATCGTCGAGATCCTGCGCCAGCTTCCACAGCATCGTCGTATAGCCATAGACGGCACCCACCGGCGTCCCTTCGGGATCGGTCAGCGGCGGCAATCTGTGATAGGCGCGAAAGATATAGGCCGACCCGTCGACGAGATAGAGATGGGGCCTGCGATTCGCGGATTCGGCAGGGCTTTCGGCGGAAGTTTTCGTGTCGGCATCGCTCATGGCCAAGGGGATTAGCAGGGGGCCGCGGTAAGGTCAGCCGCTGATTTGCCCAAAAGCACAGGCAATCGGACGGCAGGAAACAGCCGGAAAGGGCCAAAAAAAGCGGCCTTTGCCCCAATTCCGCCTCAATACGCCGCATTGTTGCCCAAGTGTCCTGCGACAAGGAGCGTGGCGTTTTGCATGAGAACGCTTGCATCCCGATTCGGAAGTGTTTATTTGTGCCTCCATGGTTCGGTCCATGAGGGTCGGATCGCACGTGTTTGAGGGTCTCGGCACGTATTATTCTGAATAAGGATGCATATTCATGCGCAAGATCATTCTCGCCGCCGCCGTTGCTGGCGCTGCTCTCTCGCTGACCGCTTGCTCGGAAGGCACGCAGGATTCGGCTGAAGCTACCGTTGATTCGGCTGCTGATGACACCTCAGAAAACATGGACGAAGCCGGCATGGCCGTCGAAGCAGCTGCTGACGATGCTGCTGCTGCTGCTGACGAAGCCGCTGCTGAAGTCGAAGCCGACGTTCAGGGCGAAACCGAAGCAGAAGCACAGGCTGACTGAGCCTAAGCTTTCAAGCTTTACGAAAAGGGCGTGGGAACTTCGGTTCCCGCGCCTTTTTTGTTGTCTGCGCAACGGATGGCCGAAACCGATCCGGCTGCGCTTGAATAGCGGGCTTCGGCAAGGCATCTGCGTGGGCCGACCCGCAGGAGATCTTCGCCGATGGCCAGCCTTTACGATCGTTTCGCCCGCAGCTTCGCCCGATTCGGCGACAGGACCGCGATTGAGGCGGACGGCCGTAACTGGACTTATGCCGAACTCGAAAGCGCCGCTGGCGGCCTCGCCAGCCGGTTGCAGGCCAAGGGCGTGCGGGCCGGCGAACGCGTTCTGGTCCAGACCGACAAGTCGGTCGAGACGGTCGTTCTTTACCTCGCCACCTTGCGCTGCGGCGCGATCTACCTCCCGCTCAACAACGACTATACCGAGAGCGAGCTTGCCTATTTCGTAAGCGACGCTGGCCCTGTCCTTGCCGTCTGCCGCGAAGGCTCACGCGACCTGTTCGCCCGCATCGGCGGCAGTGACCTTGCGGTCACGACGCTTGAGGGCCAGTTCGAAAGCCTGCCCGAGACGGCGGTCGATCCGGTTTCGCGCAATGGCGACGATATCGCGGCGATCCTCTACACTTCCGGCACGACCGGAAAGCCCAAGGGCGCGATGCTGACGCACCGCAACCTCGTGTCGAACGGCGAAATGCTGGTCGATTTCTGGCGCTTCACTGCCGATGACCGGCTGATCCACGCCTTGCCCATCTTTCATGTCCACGGCCTGTTCGTCGCGCTGCACTGCGCGCTGTTTTCCGGCGCGACCGTGATTTTCCAGGCCCGGTTCGACGCACGGGCCGCGATCGATGCGATGCCGGACGCCACCGTCATGATGGGCGTGCCCACGTTCTACATCCGCCTTCTGGCCGAAGACGGCTTTACCGCCGAAGCGGCGCGGAACATGCGGCTGTTCATTTCCGGATCGGCGCCGCTTTCGGCCGACATCCACCGCGCTTTCGAGGCGCGGACGGCCCACCGCGTGCTGGAACGATATGGCATGACCGAAACGGGAATGCTGTGTTCGAACCCCTATGACGGGGCGCGCAAGGCAGGTTTCGTCGGCCCGCCGCTGCCGGGCGTGGATTTGCGGATTGCCGATGGCGAGGGCCAGCCGCTGCCGCAGGGCGAAGTCGGCATCGTCGAGGTGAAAGGCCCCAACGTCTTTGCCGGATACTGGAAAATGCCGGAAAAGACCGCGGCCGAATTCCGCGACGACGGGTTCTTCATCACCGGCGACATGGGGCTGATCGACGCGGACGGCTATGTCCAGCTTGTCGGGCGGGAGAAAGACCTGATCATCACCGGCGGGCTCAACGTCTATCCCGCAGAGGTGGAGGCTCTGTTGGACGATCGTGACGACGTGGCCGAAGCCGCCGTGATCGGCGTGCCGCATCCCGATTTCGGCGAAGCCGTCGTCGCCGTCCTGCGCGCCAATGGCGAGATCGACGCCGACGCGGTGCGAGAAGAGATGAAGCGCGACCTGGCCGGATTCAAAGTGCCCAAGACGGTCATCGTCATCGACGAAATGCCGCGCAACACGATGGGCAAGATCCAGAAGAAGGCGCTGCGCGAACGCTACGCCTCCCTCTTCACCGATTGACCGGGTTTAGCGGACCCGCGCGTTGTCGTTTGATGCGCTGGCGGCAAGACGCGGGTTTGCAAATCCGTTGTAAAGCGTGCGGGTGATCTCCGCGATCCGCGCATCGCGCTGCGGACGGCCACCCTGCCCAGTGACGTAGATCGCCATCACGACCACGCGGCCATCGGGCATCTCGACAAAGCCGACGTCGCTCGCCGTGTTGTTGAGCGTGCCGGTCTTGTGGCCGAAATCGATCCCGCTCGGCAGGCCCGCCTTCATCCGGCGGCGGCCGGTGACGGTGCGGGTCATCGCGCCGATCACGACATCGGTGCTTTCGCCCGAAAGCCATTCACCCTTGTAGAGCCCCGCGATCAGGCGAACCATCTCGGCAGGCGGGGTCGAATCGCGCTGATCCGCGCCGGTGGCGGGATCGAATTCGCCGTCATCGCGCACCAGGGTCGCGATGTCGCGGTCGATGCGGAAACGTTCGAACCCCTTGCTGCGCATCCACTTCGTCACTTCCGCCGGGCCGCCAACGGCCTTCAGCATCGCGTCGGTCGCGGTGTTGTCGCTGCGCGTAATCATCAGTTCGATCAGGCTGCGTGCGGTCAGCTCCATCCCCGGCTTGACCGGGGCCACGCTGGTCGAGAACGGGCGCGAGGCGACCGGAATCATCAGCGGATACTTGCTGTCGAGGCGATAACGCCCCTGATCCACCCCGGCGAGGAAAGTTGCGGCAATGGCGATCTTCGACGTGCTGGCCATTGGAAACGCCTGATCGCCCAGGATCGAAACGGTCTGACCCGTCGACAGGTCCATCGCGGCCACGCCGATGCGGCCCTTGTCCGGGCGGGCAACGGCGAACAGGTTCTGACGAAGGCCGGTACCGACCGGATCGGCTTCCCGCCCGTCGAGCACGGCGCCGTTCGGACCGTTTATGAACTGGTCGAACGTTTGCGCAGGCGCATTGTCGGCAGCTGCCGGATTGGCGGAGAAGAGCAGCGCGGAGGCCGAAAAGGCCGCCACCGCCGCGCGGCGAATTTTGCGTGTTCCCAGTCCCATCATGTTCCCGCGTATAGCATGGATCGGATTGTTACAGAATTAACCGATTCGCCTTTCACGCAAAAGCGTCTCGCGACAGGGTGTGCAAAAGCAGGCCGCGAGGCGATTTTCAGCCCTTGGGCGCGGGGTCCACGCGATCGGCAGGCTTCATCGCGCGGGCCTGCGCCTTGCGCCGCCGCAAGTTCTCGCGAAGCTGGCGCGCCAGCCGTTCCTCGCGGGTTTCCGCAGCCTTTGCCCCGGTCTCGTCCTGCTTTTCGCTCATTCGTCTGCGATGGCACCGGTCGCCGCGAACCGCAAGTCGCCGCAGCAGGCGAACGCCGTGCTTGACAAGGGCCCATGCCCCCGCCAATAGCGCGCCCCTGCGATGCGGTCCCATCGGACCGGCGGCAACTTGTCCGCGAATCGCCTTGCAATGGTTCTTGCTGCTGTAGCTCAGTGGTAGAGCGCACCCTTGGTAAGGGTGAGGTCGGGAGTTCAATCCTCCCCAGCAGCACCATTCGCTTCTCCGATATCGTTGAGAGATGGCCCGCAAGCTTGGTTTGCGAGCCCTTAACCTTTGCTCCCTATGGCTTGGGACTGCGCATGTGCGCGGTCCGTTAAGTCGATGAAGAGTGCTGTCATGGAAATGACCGGCCTTCTTCCGCGCTGCGGGCACGCGTATCTGGAACAGTACGGGCGTTTCGTGATGCTTCCCCCCCAACCGGCATCGCGGAACGTTCGACCATCAAGGATTACGGACGATGTTCAAGCGTTTCTGGAAAGACGAAAACGGCGGATCGGCGGCCGAATACGCGCTGATACTGGCCGTCGTGGGTCCGGGACTTGGCGCGGCCGCGCTGGTTCTTGGCGCTAACGTCGGCGCTTCGGGCAGCTCGCTCGAAAGCGATCTGGACGCGACGAATGCCTATGCCTCGGCGTCGAATTCGAACGGCGGGGGCGGCGGACAGGTCGATCCGGGCACCGGCAACAACTCGGGCGGCGGGACGGATACCGGCGGCGGGGACACCACTACGCCTACCCCAACGAACCCGGGCAAGGATTGCAATCCCAAAGCCAGGAAGTGCAAGTGACCTGAACCAAACAGCATTTTCGCGCGCGTCCCCAAACACCGCGCACGAAAAAGGGGCGAGGTGGCAGCGAACACCTCGCCCCGCTTCGTTTGGGGCCCCGCTTCGTTTGAAGCGCCTGCTTTCGTTCAGAGGGGCGAGCGCCAGGCTCGCCCCTCTGAAGATCAGCACTTGGGATGCTGGCCGATATCGCGGATATCGTAAACGCGGCCATCGGCGACCGTCATCTGCAGGCACTGCCGCGAAGCCGGGCGTGCCCAGATCGTATAGGCCGTGCTGCCCGTCTTGAAGCCATCGACATTGACGAACCCACGCTCGGTCAGCGTGCTGTCTGCCCCGGCCGCTCGCGCGCCGGAAAGGTCGTTGAACTGCGCCTTTTCGCGGTAACCGCCGCTGCCGTGGTGATAGCTGGTGTTATGCTTGCGCTGATCAACACCGGCCGAGTAGCCGGACGAGTAGGCGTCGGACTTGTCGTAATTATGATAGGCGACGTTGTGCAGGCCGTCGGTATAGCCGCGGTCGTACTGACGCTCCGCCTCTGCATCGTCGAGATGCTTGTTGTCGTCATGGTGGTGGGACTTGTGCGAAAGCAGCGCCCCGATCAATGCTGCGCCCGCGACGGCGGCAACCGCCGTGCCCGCACCCGAATGACCTTTTTCGGTATGGCCGCAATCCTGCGCCGCCACGTCGTTGATCGTCATCACGCGGCCATCCATCACTTCGACCGTCACGCAGTCGCGATCGCCCTTGTGCCACCAGTTCGAATAGGCCGCGCCATATCCGCCCTTGTGCCCGTCGATATATTTGAAACCGCGATCCTGCAGTTCGCCTTCCGCGCTCGACGCGCGCATGCCGTTGATGTCGGTCAGCGTGCTTGCTTTACGCGCCATGGCAGGCGTTGCCGCAAGCCCGGCAGCCGCGATCAGTGCCAGGATCGAACCTGAAGTACGTACAAATGCCATCTTTCTGTCTCCCCACATCCGGACAGTTCAAGCACAGGCCGACGCGAATCGTCGGCCTGTGCTTGAACACCAGGCGGGCATTCGGGGCGAATTGACCCAGATTGTCAACTATTTGGGAAGACAGGAAAGTCGATCAGGCCTCGACGTCGCTCCAGTCGGGATGGCGCCGGAACGCGGCGACGACATAGCTGCAGACGGGCTTGACCTTGAAGCCTTCCTTGCGCGCGTCGGTGACGAGCGCGTCGACCAGCTTGCCCGCGATGCCCTTGCCGCGAAGGTCGCCGGGCACGAAAGTATGGTCGGCAACGAGAACCTTGCCGCCGTCGTCCTTCCGGTAGGTCAGTTCGGCCTGCGTTTCGCGGCCGTCGACTTCGGCGTGATAGGCACCGCGGCTTTCGCCGTCCTGGCGCGTGATCGTGACATTGCTCATGAAAACTCCTTTACCTCCCTAACCAGCGGAGGCGCAGGCCAGTTCCATGCGGGGCGATGATCAGTCGCGCGCGCCAAACAGGGCCGTGCCGACGCGCACGTGAGTCGCGCCCAGCATTATCGCGGTTTCGAAATCCCCGCTCATGCCCATCGACAGGCCCGAAAGCCCGTTTTCCGCCGCCAGCTTGGCGAGCAACGCGAAATAGGGCGCGGCCTCCACATCGGCGGGGGGCACGCACATAAGCCCTTCGACCGGGATGCCTGCCTCGCGCGCTTCGTTCAGAAGGGCGGGAAGATCGGCGATGGCGCAGCCGCCCTTCTGGTCTTCATCCCCGATGTTCACTTGCACGAAACACGGCACGGTGCGGCCCGCCTTCTCGAAGGCCTTGGCCAAAGCCTTCACCAGGCTGGACCGGTCGAGCGAGTGGATCGCGTCGAACAGCGCGACGGCATCCTCGGCCTTGTTCGACTGAAGCTGGCCGACGAGGTGGAGCTTCACATCGGGATAGCGCGCCTTCAACTCGGGCCACTTGCCTTGCGCTTCCTGAACGCGGTTTTCGCCGAAGACCCGGTGGCCTTCTTGCAATAGCGGCTCGATCTCGCCCGCTTCCCTCGTCTTGGAAATGGCAATCAGGGTCACGTCCTCGGGTTTGCGGCGGGCAATCCGGGCGTTGCGGGCGATATCGTCTGCGATCTGGTTCAGTGCTGTTCCGGCCATGGCGCGCTGCTATAGCGAGTGCGTGCCGCCAATCCATACCCAACCTTCACCTGCCGCAATCTGGCTGATCAGCGACGCCCGCAACGACGCGGTGCTGGAGGCGGCGCTGATGCGCCTGCCGGTGGGAAGCGGGTTCGTGTTTCGGCACTATCACCTGGACCCTGCCGCAAGGCGTGCTCGGTTCAGGCGGTTGCAGCGGATTGCACACAGGCGCGGCCATGTCGTGGCGCTGGCGGGCGATCCTGCCCATGCGCGCCGCTGGGGCGCGGATGCGGTCTATGGCGCACCTGCGACAGTCGCGCGGGGGTACGGTCTGCTACGCATCGTGACCGTCCATTCGCTGCGCGAACTGGGCGCGGCGCACCGGGCGCGGGCGGATCTGGTCATGATCTCCCCGGTCTTTCCCACCCGTTCGCACCCCGGATCGGCGGTTCTGGGCGTGGTGCGTGCAAGGCTGCTGGCGCGCCGCGCGCGGGTGCCTGTCGTCATGCTCGGCGGGATGGATGCGAACAGGGCCATGCAGGTCGAACCGCACGGCTGGGCCGCGATCGACGGGTTGGCCGGATGGGCGGCTGGCTGACGATACCCACAGGCTCGCCTGAGCAGATTGACCCCCTTTGCCCGCACGGAGCATAATTCAAACCCGTTCGAACAGGGAATTTTGAGGCAATGGCCACACGAGCCGCAAGAGGCGCGCCCGATTGGCGCGCGGCGCTGAAGCGCAGCGTGAACCGCACCGGCGAACTGCTGGGCGCGGGCGCACTGCTGTTGTTCGCGCTGTTCCTCGCGCTTGCGATGGCGAGCTATGCACAGACAGACGCCTCGTTCTCGACCGCGGCGGGCGGCGGGACGGCCAACTGGATGGGCGCGCCCGGCGCCTATGCCGCCGACGCGCTTTTCCTCGCCTTTGGCCCCGTTTCCGTCCTGATCCTGCCGATGCTGTGGGTTTTTGCCCGCCGCTTGTGGCAGCTGGCCGATGAAGAGGACGTGGCGGCCCGTCCGCACTGGTGGCGGCCACTGGCTCTCCTGGCGCTGGCGATGATCCTGTTGGCCACCGTGCTGGCCCTGCTGGTCGAAGGGCCGGTCTGGGGCCTGCCTGCCGGGATGGGCGGCATTGCGGGTCTTGCCGGATCGAAGCTGATCTATGCCCTCTCCGGCTTTGCCCCGGCGGCCTATGCGGGCTGGGTCATCCTGGCACTGGCCGTCGTGTTCCTGCTGGGCGGGGCCTATATCGCGGGCCGCGTCTTCGCCATCGACTGGGCGGGCCTGCTGACGCTCCCCCTCGCCCTGCGCCGCGAACGCGCGGACGACGACGACGTGATCGAAGCCCCGCGGCCTGAGAAAAAGACGAAGAAGGCCGCAAGGCGCGAGACGATCGTCGATGACGAACCCGACCTGGTCGAGACCGCGACCCCGCGCCGCGCACCCGAAATCAGCGACCCGACCGCCCCGCCAAAGCCTTCCGCCAAGGCGAAGACCAAGCCGAAGCAGGGCGATTTCTTCAACGCAGATTACACCTTGCCGAGCCCCGAACTCCTCGCCGAAGTCCCGGACCAGAGCGGGCAGAAGCTCGACAAGCTGGCACTGGAACGCAACGCGCGCCTGCTGGAAAACGTGCTCGAAGACTTCAACGTCAAGGGCGAGATCACCGCGGTCCGCACCGGCCCCGTCGTCACGATGTACGAGCTGGAGCCTGCGCCGGGTATCAAGGCCGCGCGCGTCATGGGTCTTGCCGACGATATCGCCCGTAACATGAGCGCGATTTCCGCCCGTGTCTCCGCCATTCCGGGCAAGACCGTCATGGGCATCGAACTGCCCAATGCCGACCGGCAGATGGTATCGTTTCGCGAACTGATCGAAAGCGCGGCCTTTGGCGATCACAAGGGGATGCTTCCGATCATCCTGGGCAAGGATATCGCGGGCGAACCCATCGTCGCCGACCTTGCCGCCATGCCCCACTTGCTGGTCGCTGGCACCACCGGTTCGGGCAAGTCCGTCGGTTTGAACGCGATCCTGCTCTCGCTGCTCTATCGCCTGACGCCGGCTGAGTGCCGGTTGATCCTGATCGATCCCAAGGTGCTGGAGCTCAAGACCTACGACGACATTCCGCACCTCCTCTCGCCCGTGGTGACAGAGCCGCAAAAGTCGGTCCGCGCACTGAAATGGGCGGTCGAGGAGATGGAACGGCGTTACCGGATGATGAGCTCGATCGGATCGCGCAACCTTGCTGGCTTCAACGAGAAGGTGAAAGTCGCCAAGGCCAAGGGCAAGCCGCTCGGCCGCCGGGTTCAGACCGGGTTCGACCCCGAAACGGGCGAGGAAATCTTCGAGGAAGAACAGCTCGAATACGATGTCCTGCCCCAGATCGTGCTGATCGTCGACGAACTGGCCGACCTCATGATCACCGTGGGCAAGGAGATCGAGGTCCTGATCCAGCGCCTGAGCCAGAAATCGCGCGCGGCGGGCATCCACCTCATCATGGCGACGCAGCGCCCGTCGGTCGACGTCATCACCGGCGTCATCAAGGCGAACATGCCGACCCGCATATCCTTCCACGTCACCAGCCGCATCGACAGCCGCACGATCCTGGGCGAACAGGGCGCGGAACAGCTGCTGGGCAAGGGCGACATGCTCTACAAGGCCAGTTCCAAGCCGCTGACCCGCGTGCACGGCCCCTTCGTGTCGGACGAAGAAGTGGAGGAAGTGGCCAACTTCTGGCGCGGCCAGGGTTCGCCCGAATACGTCGATTCGGTCACGGAAGAACCCGAGGACGGCGGCTTTAGCTTCGACGATCTGGACGGCGCGTCCGACGATCCGGAGCAGCGCAAGTACATGCAGGTGTGCCAGATGGTGTTCGAAAACCAGAAGGCCTCGGCCAGCTGGATTCAGCGGCAGATGGGCGTTGGTTACAACACCGCGTCGAAATGGATCGAACGCATGGAAAAGGACGGCCTCGTCGGCCCGGCAAACCACGTCGGACGGCGCGAAATCTATCGCGACCGGGATGGACAGCCGCTCTGACCCGTGATGACCTTCGATTTCGGCGGCCCGACTCAAGATACGCGCGCGAATTGGGATACGACTACCGGTCCGTGCCAAGGGCCCTTGGTATTTTCACGTAGGAAATCGTTTCGCGGTCATTAACCAGACATCAAAACATCGCTGCCATCTTGCAGGACAATGGTGGGATGGTCTTACAGATTTCTGGCAGCCTTGATGCTGCTGGGCACTTTGCTGATGCCGCAATCGGCTTTGGCCGCACCGTCGGTGCGGGCCAGCTGTTTTGCCGCGACGCCCTATGTCCACGCCGTCGATCATCCCCGCCTGCCCGCGCGCGCGGACTGGACCTGCAACGGGCGTAGCCCTTCGGGAATGCCGCCGGTCAGCTGGGTTTTCTTCACCCCGGACGACTTCGCCCGCAAGGGGCTGGAGCCGAGCCATTTCGTCACCGACATCTCCCGCTTCGACCGCATCAGCCTGATCGTCATGGACGCCAGCGGCCCGCTGCGTTCGCGCAGCTATTCGATGGAGGACGTGAGCCACTTCGTGAACGGGCCCAAGTTCGCCCTGCCGCTTCCCGACATGCAGGGCGCCACCGGCCTTGTCGTGGCGATCGAACGTCCGTGGGCACCCGTAATGGCCGCCCGCGCGTCGCTTGAAGTGCAGCAGCAGTCGACCGATGCATTGGGGTGGAGCGAGGACTCCATGCTCCTCATCGCGCTATTGCTGGGCATGATGCTGACGCCGCTGGTCTATCACGGCGTGTTCCACAGCATCCTGCGCGAACGGTATGTCCTGTGGCAGATCGCGTCCACGGCCAGTGTCGTCGCGCTCATCACGATCCACTCCGGCCTCATCCATCACATTGTCGACCTCAGCCTTGCGACGACGATAGAGATATCGATGCTGGCGCTCTTGGTCCCGCTGATCTTCGCCAGCGGCTTCCTGCTCAGTTATTGCGAGGAAGAGGCGATCCCCGAAGGCTTGCGCAAATTGCTCAAGTCGCTGGTCATCGCATCGGCGCTGGTCCTGATCGTGCTCGTCCTTCCTTTCGCGTTCCTGCGCCCGCTGACCACGCCTGCTTTCCTTTTCATCCCGATCCCGCTGACCGCCGTGGCGATCATGGCTGCGGTCGCGGCCATCCGGTCGGGTCGGCGCATCGCCTGGCTGCAACTGGCAAACTGGGCAGCGCTCTCGATGGCCTTTGTCTTCAACGCCTTGCGCGGGTCCGGCATCGCAATGTCCGATGGCTGGGTCGATGCAGGCTTTTTCGGCGCGATCACGCTGCACGTCTCAATGTGCGTTTTCGCCGTGCTCTACCGCGTCGACATCATGCGCAAGGAGCGTGAGCGCGTGAACGCCCGGCTCGACGCGCTGACCAATCTCATCGATCTCGACCCGCTGACCGGGATTTTCAATCGCCGCGCCTTCGAACAGCGGTTCATCGAATTGCGCTCCGACGGGTTCCACGCGCTGGCCGTGGTCGATCTCGACCATTTCAAGCGGATCAACGACAAGTTCGGCCACTCCACCGGCGACCGCGTCCTGCAGGAAGTCGCCGCCGTTCTGGGCGGGGACAAGGACGCCATCGGGTTTCGCATGGGCGGCGAGGAATTCGTCGTCATGCTGCGCGGCAGCCAGGTCCAGCAGCGCGCAGAACAGCTGCGCCGGGCAATCACGATCCGCATCGCCAACGAAGTCGAGGGGATCGACGGCCCCGTCACCGCGTCGATGGGCCTTGTCGAAAGCCCGCCGGGCGGAGCATCGTCGATGCGCCAGCTCTACAGCCATGCCGACCGCCTGCTTTACGAAGCGAAGTATTCGGGCCGCAACCGCCTGATCAGCGAGCGCATCCAGATTTTCGAACCGCCTTCGCGCGAACGCCGGATGAAAGACCGCCGGGCCAGCGAACGCCGCAATTAGGCCTGATATCTAGGTCCGAATGAAGGCCTGCGCGACTTCGGCGGGGACGCGGGCAAGGCGCCCGGTATCGCGCTGGATCATGGCCCAGCTGGATCGGACCGACACGATAGGCTTGCCCTGCGGTTCGCCGCCGTCTTCGCGGAAAAAGTCGATCAGGCGTTCGAAACGTGCGCCCTTGGGCGGCTTTTCGATCCGGGTTTGGGCGATCACGCTCTCACCCTCGCCGATATTGCCGCGATAATCGATCTCGTGCCGGGTCACGACCCAAAGGTACGCCGCGACATGAGCCGGATCGGCGGCCTTCTCCCAATGCTCGGTCGCGATGTCCTGAGCCCAGTTCAGCCAGATCGCGTTGTTCACGTGGCCCATGAAATCGATGTGTTCGGGCCCCGCGGTAAAGGTCATGCGGTAGGAAGAAACCGGATCACTCATCGTCCAGATCGACTCCGACCAGTTTCCAGCCCAGCCCGTCACGGCGGAATACCAGCGCGCCGCTGCCTTCTTCGGCAGCAAGGCGGAAGGTGTTGAAGCCGCCACGCTCGAACCGCCACGCGACTTGCTCACGCTCGCTTTCCCGGCGCGAGATGACGAGGCCAGCAGCCTGTCCGGTACGGATGATCTGGGCGACCGTTTCAGGCGTGACGACGGTATCGACGACAACGCCGGTTCCGGCTTTCGCCAGCTTTGCGCCCAGAGGGCCGAGCGAGGCGCCGCGGGCCTCGGCCTCGCTCTCTATCCGGCTTTCGATCTGGCCTTTCACCGAATCGCGAAAGGCCGGGAAGTCGACCCGCCCTTCCAGCCGCGCGACATCGCCGTCGCGCGCGGCCTGTCGCAAGTCGTGCGCGGCATAGAACTGCGATCCGAAGAACCAGATGCCGCAGACGATGACCGCCAGTAACAGCCAGCCGAAAAGCTTCTTCATGCCGCGTCGGCCATGCCCAACTGCCACAGCAGGAAGGCATATTCCTCGGCCACTTCGCGCAGGCCGTCGAACCGGCCCGACTTGCCGCCGTGCCCTGCGCCCATGTTCATCTTGAGCAGGAGTTCGTTGTCGTCGGTCTTCATCTCACGCAAACGCGCGACCCACTTGGTTGGCTCCCAATATGTCACGCGCGGATCGTTCAGCCCGCCGGTCACCAGCATCGGCGGATAATCCTTTGCCGCGACCTGATCATAGGGGCTGTAGCTGCGGATCAGTTCGAACGCGGCCTTGTCCTCGATCGGATTGCCCCATTCGGGCCATTCGCCCGGCGTCAGCGGAAGCGAGGCGTCGAGCATCGTGTTCAGCACGTCGACGAAAGGCACTTGCGCCACGACCGCGCCCCACAGGTCGGGATCGGAATTGACGATCGCGCCCATCAGTTCGCCGCCTGCCGAACCGCCTGATGCGGTTATGCGGCCTTTTGACGAATAGCCCTTGGCGATCAGGCCCCTGGCCACGTCCACGAAGTCGTTGAACGTGTTGGTCCGCTTGGTCAGCTTGCCGTCCAGATACCACTGGCGGCCAAGGTCGTCGCCGCCGCGGATCTGCGCCACGGCATAGATGAAGCCGCGATCGACAAGGCTGAGCCTTCCGGTCGAGAAATAGGGCGTCATCGCGATGCCGTATGCGCCATAGGCATAAAGGTGCAGCGGCGCGCTGCCGTCCATCGGCGTGTCGGCGCGCATCATCAGCGATACGGGCACTTGCGTCCCGTCGCGCGCGGTGATCATCACGCGCTCGGTCCGGTACTGCGAGGCATCGTAGCCCGACGGGATTTCCTGGACCTTCAGCGTTTCGAGCGTCTTTGCCTGCGGATCGTATTCGAACACCGTGCTGGGCGTGACCATCGAGAAATAGCCGAGCTGCAGCATTTGCGTGTCATATTCGGGGTTGTTGCCAAGGCTTGCGGTATAGCTCGCCTCGGGAAATTCGATCGCCTCAAACTCGGTCGGCGTGTCGTAGGACCGCAGCTGCACCTGATCGAGACCCTGCAGGCGCCCTTCGGTGACGAAGAAGTCCTTGAACAGCTCGAACCCGGTCAGGTAAAAGTCGTCAGACCCTGCGATCACCGTTTCCCAGTCGCCCGGCGCGGACAGTTTGGCGCGGGCGAGGCGGAAGTTGATGTGATCGTCGTTGGTATGGACGTAGATATCCTCGCCCGCGACATCGATGTCGTATTCGACCCCGGTCTTGCGCGGCTTAACCAGGATCGGTGTGGCCAGCGGATCGGCGGCGGGGACCATGCGCACTTCACTGGTTTCATGGTCCGACGTGCCGATCAGAACCCACTTTTCGTCCGATGACAGGCTGGACCCGACGCGGAACCCCTCGTCATCCTCGTGGTACAGCTCGACATCATCCGCCAGCGGCTTGCCCAGCCAGTGGAGCCGCGCATTGTCGGTGCGCCAGTTCTCGTTCGCCAGCGAATAGACCACGCCCGTATCGTCCGCGACCCAGACCAGCGTACCCAGCGTGCCGGGGATCGTGTCGGGCAGGATTTCGCCGGTGGTCAGATCCTTGAACTTCGCCTCGAACCGTTCGGACCCGTTGGTGTCGACCGAATAGGCCAGCTTCGTGCCGTCCTGGCTGACCGAGAACGAGCCCAGCTTGAAATACTCGTGCCCTTCGGCGAGCGCGCTTTCATCCAGCATCAGCTCCTTGCCGTCGACACTGTCGCGGCCGCCCGCGGCGGGCTTGCGCCACCACTGCTTGTACTGCGCGCCCGCTTCGTATTCGACCCAGTAGTACCAGTCGCCGTCCTTGGTCGGGACCGAGCTGTCGTCTTCCTTGATGCGCCCGCGCATTTCGGCAAACAGCGTGTCGATCAGCGGCTCGAACGGCTTCATACGCGTTTCGAACCAGGCATTTTCCGCCTTCAGGTGATCGAGAATCTCCTGATCCGCCACGTTCGGATAACCGGCATCGCGCATCCACGCATAGGGGTCGTCCACGGTGATGCCGTGGTGACTGAAGCTATATGCGCGTTTTTCGGCGACGGGCGGAGCGATAGGGGCGGTTGCTGGCAAGCTGTCGTTCAAGGGTATCTGGTCCTCGGCATCGGGTGTTGGCAGGTCGGGGGAACCTGAAATGGGGACGCGCCCGGCCAGCGCAAAGGGGAACTTCGCTGGAAAGGCGGAAGCGTCAGGCCTATGTTGCGCGCATGAGCCTTACAAGAGCCTTTGCAACGGGCCTTCGGGCGTACCCAATTCGAATACGAAAGACGACACGATGCTGATGCAGACCCACGAAGCCCGCCTCCACGCCCTGAGGGAGGAACTGAAACGCCGCGACCTCACCGGGTTCGTCGTGCCGATCAGCGACGAACACATGAGCGAATATGTCGGCGAATATGCCCAGCGTCTGGCCTGGTTGACCGGATTTGGCGGGTCGGCGGGTATCGCGCTGGTCACGCTGGACCGTGCGGTGATGTTCGTCGACGGCCGCTATACCCTGCAGGTGCGCGATCAGGTCGATGGCAAGTTCTGGGACTATGAAAGCATCCCCGACACCAGCCCCGCCGACTGGCTGCGCCAGAACGCCACTGCCGACGCGCGCATCGGGTTCGACCCGTGGCTCCATTCGCGCGGATGGGCCAAGGGCATGGCCGCGGCGCTGGCGAAAAAGGGCGGCGAACTTGTCGCCGTCGACAGCAACCCGATCGATACCGTCTGGGAAGACCAGCCGGAGCGCAGCAACGCGCCCGCCCGCCCGCATGACGAGGCCTATACCGGCCGTTCCAGCGCGGACAAGCGCGGCGCGATCGCCGAATGGCTGAAGGAAAACGAATACGACGCCGCCGTCATCAGCGCGCTCGATTCGATCGCCTGGCTGTTCAACATTCGCGGATCGGACGTGTCGCGCACGCCGGTCGCCCTGTCCTTTGCCGTCGTGCGCGGCGACGGGACGGCGGACCTGTTCATCGCGCCCGACAAGGTTACGCCGGAGCTTATCGCGCACCTTGGCAACGCGGTATCGGTGCGTGACCGCGACGCTTTCGAGGACGAATTGGCCGCGATGGGCGGCAAGACCGTCGCCGTTGATCCCGACCGTTCGGTCGCCGCGATCTTTCGCGCGCTCGACGATGCCGGCGCGACCGTGAAGGAAGAGCGTGACCCCGTCGTCCTGCCCAAGGCGATCAAGACCGATGCGGAACAGTCCGGCCACCGCGCCGCGCAGGCCCGCGACGGCGCGGCCATCGCCAAGTTCCTGCACTTCGTCGAGGTCGAAGGCCCCAAGGGCGAACTGACCGAACTGGCCGCGTCTGACCGGCTGGAGGCGTTCCGCGCCGAAAGCGACAAGCTGACCGACCTGTCGTTCGACACGATTTCGGGCGCCGGCCCCAACGGCGCGGTCGTCCACTACCGGGTGAGCGATGAGACGAACCGCACGCTGGAACCCAACAGCGTCTACCTTGTCGATTCGGGCGGCCAGTATCATGACGGCACGACCGACATCACCCGCACCGTGTGGGTCGGCCCCGACGCGCCGGGCGCGGAAGTGAAGGACCGGTTCACCCGCGTGCTGAAGGGCCATATCGCGCTGGCCATGGCGGTGTTCCCCAAGGGCACTGTCGGCAGCCAGCTGGACACGCTGGCGCGCCAGTTCCTGTGGCAGGCGGGCATCGACTATGCCCACGGCACCGGCCACGGCGTCGGCGCGTATCTTGGCGTTCACGAAGGCCCGCAGAACGTGGGCAAGAGCCGGGGAACCAAGGAACAGGCCCTGCTGCCGGGCATGATCCTGTCGAACGAGCCGGGTTACTACAAGGCGGGCGAATACGGCATCCGGATCGAAAACCTGGTGCTGGTCCACAAGCTGGACATTCCGGGCGCGGAACTGGAATCGATGGGCTTCGAGACCCTGACGTTCGCACCCATCGACCGCCGGTTGATCGACGCCGGGATGCTTTCACAGGCGGAACGGGAATGGCTCGACGCCTATCACGCCAAAGTGCTGGACGTGGTTGGCCCGCAGCTGGACGGTGAACGGCTGGAATGGCTGAAAACGCAGTGCGCGCCGCTGGTAGCTTGAGGGGAAATTAACGGCGCTGCCGCGCTGATACACAGTGCGACAAATCTCCTCTCGCCCGGCATAAACCTGCGACATGGGCGGTGTAGAACGATCCTCAGAAGTCGCGGGGCGACGGATCTTCGGGTTTCCCCTGATGTCCCCTCCCCCAAGCCCGTGCCGGCGCTGCCGCGGCTTCGCCCCATTCACTCAAGATCGTTGAGAGAGGACGATAGTCATGATGAAGAAGACAATGCTTGCCGCAGGTGCCGCCGTTCTGGCGATGGGCACCGTGGCCTACGCCGCCCCCGGAATGATGGCCGAAAAGGGCCCGATGACGCTTGCCGAAGCAAAGGCCAAGTCGGCCACGATGTTCGACAGGATGGATGCCAACGGCGACGGCCAGATCAACGCCGCCGACCGCGAGGCCCGAATGGAACAGCGCTTTGCCAAAATGGATACCGATGGCAACGGCTCGCTCAGCCTCGCCGAATTCAACGCGGCGCACGAAATGCGCGGAGAGCGCAAGGGTCGACATGGCCATAACGGTCATGAAGGCAAGCGCGGCCACGGCATGCGCATGATGGGCAAGATGGCCGACACCAACAACGACGGCACGATCACTCGCGCCGAATTCGATGCCGGCGTCGAAGCCCACTTCGCCAAGATGGATGCCGACGGCAACGGCACCGTGACCGCCGAGGAACGCCAGAAAGCCCGCGAACAGATGCGCGAGCGTTGGCAGGAACGCCGCGAGGCGCGCCAGGCGAATTGAGCGGGGCGATTGATCCCGCCGCCATCGACGGCAATATCGAAGGGGCGCACCGGTACCTGCCGGTGCGCCCCGATTCATGTAATGGCCGCCAAAGTTTGAATACCCCAATCCGCGAAAGGCAGATCGATGTCCGACAGCACGGTTCCCGACCGCATCCTCCTCGTCGATGACGAGGAAGCCCTGCGCGATCCGCTTGCTGCCTATCTTGCAAAGCAGGGATTTTCCGTCCGGCAGGCCGAAAGCGCGGCGATGGCGCGCACGATGCTGCGCGACGAACCTGCCGACCTGGTCCTGCTCGACATCATGATGCCGGGCGAGGACGGGCTGTCGCTGTGCCGCCATCTCGTCGAAACGCAGAAAGTCCCCGTCATCCTGCTGACCGCGCGCGGGGAGTCGACCGACCGTATCGTCGGGCTGGAAATCGGTGCCGACGACTACGTCGTGAAACCGTTCGAACCGCGCGAACTGGTGGCGCGTATCCGGTCCGTCCTGCGACGCGCGACCCGGGCGGAGTCCGCACCGGCCAAGGAACAGGACTATATGTTCGAAGGCTGGCGACTCGACCCGCTGAAACGCCGCCTGTCCGACCCCGAAGGCGCGGTCGTCGCCATTTCCTCGGCCGAATTCCGCCTGCTGCGCGCATTCCTCGACCATCCGCGACAAGTGCTGGACCGTGACCGCCTGCTAGACATGGTACAGGGGCGCGAGGCGCACTTGTTCGACCGCTCCGTCGACAACGCGATCAGCCGTCTGCGCCGCAAGGTTGAGGAAGACCGCACCGACCCGCAGCTGATCCTGACGGTTCGCGGCGGCGGCTACATGCTGGCAGCGGACGTTACACGGGTCGATCCGGTCGCGGCATGAGGCGTTTCCTGCCCAGATCCCTTCAGGGCCAGATGCTGCTGGCCGTCGCGCTCGCGCTCTTGGTCGCGCAGGGGATCGGCGCGGGCATCGCCTATCGCGCCCAGCTTGAGCGCGAGGACAACGGCATTGTCCACTCGCTGGCTTTTCGCATGATCGGCGGGCGCATGCTGCGCCAGGCAGATGGCCGCGAACTGCGCCCGCCGCGGGGCCGTCCGCCGCGCACGGGCCGCCTGCTGCGCATGGACACGACCCCGCTGTTGGATAGCGACCAGCGCAAGCGCAAGTTCGAGGTCCGGCTTGACGATATCCTGGCCGCACAAGGCGTCGAGGCGGCAGAGATTCAGGTTTTCGAGCGTGACGCGCAAGACACCGCGATAGGCCGCTTTATCGAACGCCGACGCCAGCTTGGCGGCCGCGACCGCAGGCCCGCGCCCAAATCGGTGGTTATCGCCGCCGTTCGCGAACAGGGCAGTGACGACTGGATGGTGGCGCGCACGATCCGGGGCGAGCGCGAGCCGCGTTTCCTGCGCAACCTGATTTTCCAGACCCTGCTGATCTACGTCGTCCTGATCGGCGTGATCGCGCTGATCCTGCGCCAGATTACCAAGCCGCTGGCCGCGCTGACCCGGCGGGTGGAGGATTTCGCGGCCAATCCCACGCTTTCGCCCGAGGGCCGGGTGGAACCGCAAGGTCCGCTCGATACGCGCAGCCTGATCGCGGCACACAATGCGATGGAGGCGCGCATCGGCGCGCTGCTCGATGAAAAGGACGTCATGCTGGGCGCCATCGGGCACGATCTAAAAACCCCGCTGGCTGCGCTTCGCGTGCGAATCGAATCGGTCGACGACGATGACGAACGCGCCAAGATGGCCGGTACGATCGAGGACATCACCCGCACGCTGGACGACATCCTGTCGCTGGCCCGCGTGGGCCGCCCATCCGACCCGCTGGAGCCGACCGAGATTTCCGCCCTCACCGCCTCCGTCGTCGAGGAGTTCGAGGACATGGGACAGCCTGTCGAGCTTGGCGATACCCAGCGCATCGTCTTGTCGGTCCGCGCCACATGGCTGCGCCGCGCGATCCGCAACCTGGCCTCCAACGCCCTGCGCTATGCGGGCGGGGCCTGCGTCACGGTGAAAAAGCGCGGCAACCTTGCCGTGATCAGCGTGACCGACGACGGCCCCGGCATCCCCGACAACGAACTGGACCGCATGATGGAACCGTTCGAACGCGGCGACCCCAGCCGCAACCGCGGCACCGGCGGCGCGGGGATCGGGCTGACGCTGGCAAGGGCCATTGCCGAACAGCATGGCGGCTCACTGGTGCTGGAAAACCGGGCCAAGGGCGGGCTGAGCGCGGAATTGCGTTTGCCCTTGGGATAATGGGTGGCTCCGCAGTTTATTTGCTTTAGTCCCTCAAACGCCGGGCGGGGTGCATCCGCACCCCTTGGCTTCGCCGCAGATGCGGCGGCGGCCGTTCGGCCTTGCGGGAGTCGCTGGCGCGCCCCGGGTTTTTCCTGATGGGTCGTGCCATTCCGGGCGCGAAGCGACGCCGGCAAGCGCGAACGCGCGCCCGAGCTTATGCGAGGATAGCCAAGGGGCCGGATGGCCCCGCCAGCGCTTGAGGCTGAACAGAAGTTCCGGCGTCTGAGGAACTAAAACAAACAAACCACGAGCCACCAACCCCCGCCATCACCTCATCAAACCGCCCACGATATTCCGCACGAACGCGTTCAGCCCCGTCCGCAGCGGATCGGCACGCGATTTCTTGCCCAGCGCCGCCGCCACGCCGATCGATACGGCAGAACCAGCCGCCGCCTTGATCGCGCTTTTGCCCGCCTTGCCGATGTCCATGCCCCACAGGCTGGTCGACTTGCGTTCGCGCTTGGCCACTTCCTCGCGGCCCTTTTCCGCAACTTCGGCGGCTGTCGCCGCAGCGTCGGCCGCCTTTTGCGCCAGCACTTCTTCCGCGCTTTCGCGGTCGACCGCCTCGTCGTACTTGCCCTCGACCGGGCTGACCGAACGGATAATCGCACGTTCCTTGGGCGTGACGGGGCCAAGGCGCGAACGCGGCGGCTTCATCAAGGTGCGCTGGACGATCGACGGCGCGCCGTCCTCCATCAGGGTGGAAACGAGAGCCTCGCCGGTTCTGAGCTGCGTAATCGCCTCGACGACGTCCAGTTCGGGATTGATGCGGAACGTATCGGCCGCCGCCTTGATCGCCTTCTGGTCGCGCGGGGTGAAGGCGCGCAGGGCGTGCTGCACGCGGTTGCCCAGTTGTCCGGCCACTTCCTCGGGAATGTCGATCGGGTTCTGCGTCACGAAGAACACGCCTACGCCCTTGGAACGGATCAGGCGCACGACCTGCTCGATCTTTTCCTCCAGCGCGCGTGGCGCATCGTCGAACAGCAGGTGTGCCTCGTCAAAGAAGAACACCAGCTTCGGCTTTTCCGGGTCGCCCACTTCGGGCAGCGTCTCGAACAGTTCGGACAGGAGCCATAGCAGGAACGTGGCGTAAAGTTTCGGACTGCGCATCAACTTGTCGGCGGCCAGCACGTTGATGAAACCGCGCCCGTTTTCGTCACAGGCCAGGAAATCCTCGATCTCCAGCGCGGGTTCGCCGAAGAACTGGTCCGCGCCCTGCGATCGCAGCGACAGAAGCGAACGCTGGATCGCGCCGACGCTGGCCTTGGTGACGTTGCCGTAGCGGGTCGACAGGTCCTTCGCGTTTTCCGCCGTGTGGGCCAGCATCGATTGCAGGTCGTCGAGGTCGAGCAGCAACAGGCCCTGTTCGTCGGCCCAGTGGAACGCGATGTTCAGCACGCCTTCCTGCGTTTCGTTCAGATCCATCAGCCGCGACAGCAGCAGCGGACCCATTTCGGAAACCGTGGTGCGGATCGGATGGCCCTGTTCGCCGTAAAGGTCCCAGAAAACCGCCGGATTGTCGGAATAGGCATAGTCGTCCATGCCCAGTTCCTTCGCGCGTCCTTCCAGCTTGTCGGCGTGCTTGAACGTGGGCGATCCGGGCATCGAAATGCCCGACAGGTCGCCCTTCACGTCGGCGACGAAGACCGGCACGCCCCTGGCCGAAAAGCTTTCGGCCAATCCCTGCAACGTCACCGTCTTGCCGGTGCCGGTCGCACCCGCGATCAACCCGTGGCGGTTCGCGCGCGACAGTTCGAGGTACTGGCGCTCTCCATTGGCGGCGAGGCCGAGAAAAATCGCGTTGTCCGACATGCCTTGCGTCATTCCTTTTTCGAGACCCCTGAACGGTGCCGATCTGGCCTTGCCTGTGGGGCGCGGTCAAGTACGGCTTGCCGCACCCTGCAAGGAACGCCATCTAGGCGCGGCAATGCGCAAGCCCTTCATCCTGCTGGACGATGCCCGGGAAACGTCCGGCGCGGCCCCCGCCCGCCTCTACCGCGATCCCGTGGCGGTTTTCCGTGCGGACAGCGCAGACGAGGTCGAGGACGCGCTGTCGAGGGCGGAAAGCGCACGCCGCGGCGGCCTGCACCTGGCCGGATATCTCGCCTACGAAGCCGGGCTGGCGCTGGAGCCGCGACTGGCCTCGCGCCTTGCGGGCAAGGATGCCGCGCCGCTGGTGTGGCTATGCGCCTTTGCCGATTACGAGACGATCGCCGCCGACGATGTCGCGGACTGGATCGCCGGGCAGGTCCATGACGAAGACGGCCCGCCCATCCTGTCGCCCGCGCGCCCCGCGATAGAGCGGGAGGATTACGACGCCGCCTTCGCCCGCGTGCAGGAGGCGATCCGGGCCGGTGACATCTACCAGGCGAACCTGACCTTCCCGCTTCACGCGGCGTGGGCGGGCGATCCGCTGGCGATCTATGCCCGGCTACGCACCCGCGCGGCGGCGGGGTACGGTGCGTTCATCTACGACGGAGAGCGGCACCACCTCAGCCTCTCGCCCGAGCTGTTCTTCACCCTGAAGGACGGCGCCGTGATGCTCAAGCCGATGAAGGGCACGCGTCCGCGCGGCGAAGATGCCGCCGCCGACGCCGCGATGGTCGCCGATCTGGGGGCGAGCGAGAAGGACCGGGCCGAAAACCTGATGATCACGGACCTGATGCGCAACGACGTGTCGCGCCTTGCCGTGCCGGGGTCGGTCCAGGTGCAGGATGCCTTCGCGGTGGAGACTTATCCTACGCTGCACCAGATGACGTCGACCGTCAGGGCACAGCTGCGCGAGGGCGAAGGCGCGGTGGACCTCTTGCGCACGGTATTCCCCTGCGGTTCCATCACCGGCGCGCCGAAAATCCGCGCCATGGAAATCATCGACGAGATCGAGCAGTCGCCGCGAAAGTTGTACTGCGGCGCGGTGGGGCGGGTTGACGCAAGCGGCGATGCTGCGTTCAATGTGGCGATCCGCACCCTTTCACTGCACGGGCGCGGGCAGGGACAGGCGCATATGGGCGTCGGTTCGGGCATCGTCGTGGACTCGCGGCTGGACGATGAATGGGCCGAATGCCTCATCAAGGGAGAGTTCGTGGCAGCGGCGGGCCGTGATGTTCAGTTGATAGAGACGATGGCCTTTGATCCGAAGATCGGGGTGCCGATGATCGAACTGCACCTGCAACGCCTGAAGGACAGTGCGCTGGCGCTGGGCTTCGATCTCGATCGCCACGCCTTGCGCAATCACATCCAGGCCTTCTGCTTCCTCAACACCGAACCGAAGAGATTGCGCGTGCTGGTTGCGCAGAACGGGACGTGGGAACTCGACGGCAGCGACCTGCCCGATGTCATGCCCGATCCGGTGCCGGTCCAGATCGCGCCCCTTCCCGTCGCGCAGGGCGACTGGCGATTGCGCCACAAGACGACCGACCGGGCCTTTTACGACGATGCCCGCAAGGCGGCGGAGGCATCCGGCGCACGCGAGGTCGTGTTCGTGCGCGAAGACGGGCTGTTGACCGAAGGCAGCTTCACCAACCTGTTCGTGAAACGCGGCGACATATTCCTCACCCCGCCCCGGTCGGTGGGCCTGCTGCCGGGCGTGCTGCGCGCCGCGATGCTGGAGGATGGCCGCGCGCAGGAGGCGGAGCTGACCGCCGACGATCTTGCGGAAGGCTTCTTTATCGGCAATGCGCTGCGCGGGCTGATGCCGGCCCGGCTGATCTGATCCGACAAGGCGCGCTTGCACATGACCGAACCCCGCCTGTCCGCCGCCCTGCAGCGGATAGCCCCTTCGCAGACCACCGCGATGACCGATCGTGCGACCCAGCTTCGCGCGGAAGGCGCGGACATCATCTCGCTTTCGGTCGGCGAACCCGATTTCGACACGCCCGCCCATGTCGTGGCGGCGATGAAGGACGCGCTGGACGCGGGGCAAACCCGCTATACCCCGGTCGGCGGCACCGCCGCGATGAAGCAGGCCGCGGCCCTCCATTTCAAACGCGACCTCGGCATCGCGGCCGAACCAACGCAAATCACGATCAGTGCAGGCGGCAAGCAGGCGATCTTCCACGCGCTGACCGCGACGATCGATCCGGGCGACGAGGTGGTGATCCCCGCGCCGTGGTGGGTGTCCTATCCCGAAATCGTACGCTTTGCAGGCGGCACCGTCGTCCCGCTGGCGACGCGGCCCGAAACCGGCTTTCGTTTCTCGGCAAGCGAGCTTGAGGCGGTGATCACGCCGAAGACCCGCTGGCTTTTGATGAACAGCCCCGGCAACCCGACCGGCGCGGTGTTCAGCGCCGAAGACCTTGCCGCCATTGCCGAAGTGCTGGCCCGCCATCCCCATGTCCTGGTGATGAGCGACGATATCTACGCGCCGCTGACCTATACTGGCGCGCCGCATGCGGCGCTGGCCGCGCTGCGCCCCGATCTGGCGGATCGCGTGCTGACCGTGTCGGGCGTTTCGAAAAGCCACGCGATGACCGGGCTTCGCATCGGTGTCGCCACCGGTCCTGAATGGCTGATCCGCGCAATGGAAAAGCTGCAGTCGCATTCCAGCGGCAATCCCTGTTCGATCAGCCAGGCCGGTGCCGTCGCCGCCTTCGAAGGGCCGCAGGATTTTCTTGTCGAGTGGCGAGAGACCTTTCGCCGCCGCCGCGAACTCGTGGTAGGGCGCATCAATGCCATTTCCGGCCTGTCCACCCCCGTGCCGCAGGGTGCGTTCTACTGCTTCGTCGATGCCTCGCCCCTGATCGGCGGCAAAATCGCCGATGACGGCGCATTGGCGCTCCACCTTCTGGAACACGGGGTCGCGGTCGTCGCGGCTTCGGCCTTTGGCGGCACGCATTCGGGTCTGGCCGGTTTCCGTATCAGCTTCGCGGCCAGCGAAGCGCAACTGACCGAAGCGATCGACCGCATCGAGAAAGCCGTAAGCGTCCTATGACCATCCCCATCCTCTACGAAGACGGCGAAGCGCTGGTCATCGACAAGCCCGCCCGCCTTCCGATCGAACGGCCCCGCGCAGGGGGGCGCAGTCTCGACGATCATCTCGACGAATTGAAACTGGGCTTTCAGCGCGCGCCGATGCCGGTGCACCGGCTGGACACCGATACGTCGGGCTGCCTGCTGCTGGCGCGCAATCCCAAGGCGTTGAAGCGCTTCAACAAGGCGTTCGAGGACCGACAGGTCGAAAAGGTCTACCTTGGCATCCTTGCAGGAACCATCGCGGAAGAAGAGGGCGAGATCGCGCTTTCGCTGTCGAAGATCAGCAGCAAGGAAGGCGGCTGGCGCATGATCGCGGCGAAGAAGGGCAAACCGTCGCTGACCCGCTGGCGCAAGCTGGCGGAAAAGGACGGGACGACGCTGATCGAATTCCGGCCCGAGACCGGGCGCACGCACCAGATCCGCATTCACGCGCTGGCAGGGCTCGGCGCGCCGCTGCTGGGCGATCCGATTTACGGCAATGGCCCGAAATCCGGACAGGGGGGCGCACCGCGCACGATGCTGCACGCCAGCGGGCTTGTCGTGCACCGCGAAGGCAAGCCCCCGATCGAGGCGAGCGCCCCGCTGCCCGCCGATTTCGCCCGTCTGGGCTTCACCGTTCCCGATTCGCCAGGTGTCTGAAGAACAGGACCCCATCGTCGCGCGGGCGCATTCCCTCGCCGAAGAACGCTTCATCGCCGCATCGGGCCCCGGCGGGCAGAACGTCAACAAGGTGGCGACGGCGGTGCAGCTGCGCGTCAACATCTACAAGCTGGGCCTGACCCCGCGTGTGTTTCACCGGCTGAAGGCGCTGGCGGGAAGCCGCATTTCGTCCAGCGGCGACCTTATCATCGACGCCCGTCGATTTCGCACGCAGGACCAGAACCGCTCCGACGCGCGCGAACGGCTGGCCGAATTGCTGACAGAGGCGCAGATAGAGCCGAAAAAGCGCGCCAAGACCCGCGTGAACCGCGTGGGCAAGGTACAGCGCCTGAAGCACAAGAAAGCGCGCGGTGAAGTGAAGGCCGGGCGCGGAAAGATCAAGGGCTGGGATTAATCGGGAGCGGCTTCGCTCTCACTCGCTGCGGGCGTTTCGGCCGGCAGCATCTCGGCCGCATCGGACAGGACCCTGGCCTCGTCCGCTGCGGGGGTCGCCTGGGGTTCGGGCTCCCCGCCGCAGGCCGCCAGTAGCAGCAGGCCCAAGGCGGGGAGCGCGAGACGCATCAGTTCTGCTCGTTCATCGCCGCCTGCAGATCGGCCGCCGCGTCGGCAGCCGCATCGGCCGCGTCGTCGGCCGGAGCGGTCGTTTCCTCGACCACCGGCGTATCGCCCATTTCGTCGGCCATTTCGGCATCGACGGCCGGATCTTCGTCCATTCCGGGCTGTGCCATCACTTCATCGGCGGGCATTTCGACGGTATCGGCCTCTGCCGGGGCGTCCGGATCGTCGGTCGAACCGCAGGCGGACAGGGCAAAGGCCAGCGAGGCCGCGACGAGTGCAATCTTCTTCATGGGGATCCCTCCATGTGGCGGAAATAAGGCGACCTCTCTAGGGCAACGCCGCTCCGCCTGCAATCGCAACCGGGCCGTGGGAAAAGGCGGTTCGGCGCACCGTTGCAAACATATAAAGATTTCTTTATATGCCCGCCTGACGATGACCGTGCACGATCTCATCAGCGCCCTCGACGACCCTACGCGCCTGCGCCTTTTGCGCTTGCTTGCGCGCATGGAACTGGCCGTGGGAGAGCTGGCCGACGTTCTGGAACAGAGCCAGCCGCGCATTTCGCGCCACGTACGCATCCTGACCGAGGCGGGCCTTGTCGAAAAGCGCAAGGAAGGTAGCTGGGTCTTCCTGCGCGCCACCGGCCACGACGAAGACGCCATGGCCGCCCGCGCCGCGGACCTGCTGGCCGCGGCGGAGGAAGAGGACGCGGCCTTTGCCGATGTCTGCGCCGCCGACCGTGCACGCCTTGCCGCCATCCGCTCCGCGCGGGAGGAAGCGGCAGAGAAATACTTCGCCCGCCATGCCGAGGAGTGGGACCGCCTGCGTTCGCTGCACAGTCCCGACGGCGCGGTGGAGGCCGAACTGACACGCCTTCTGGGCGTGGCCGACGCGCATGACGATCCCGCGCCCTTGGGCCGTCTGCTCGATATCGGTACCGGCACCGGCCGTATGGCCGAACTTTACGCCCCCAGCGCGCAGCACGTCGCCGCCATCGACAAGAGCCCGGAAATGCTGCGCATCGCCCGCGCACGGCTGCAACACCTGCCGCCTGCGCGTCTGTCGCTGCTGCAGGGCGATTTTCTTGAGCTTCCTTTCGAGGCGGAGAGCTTCGACACGGTCCTGTTCCATCAGGTCCTGCACTATGCCCAGGCGCCCGAGCGCGTGCTGGCAGAAGCGGCCCGCGTGACGCGGCCGGGCGGGCGCATCGCCATCGTCGATTTCGCCGCCCACGCCCGCGAGGACTTGCGCACCGAACAGGCCCATGCCCGCCTCGGCTTTACCGACACGCAGATGCGGACCCTGCTCGAAGGGGCGGGATTCGCGCCTATCGCCGACAGCGCCCTTTCCGGGTCAGAGCTGACCGTCCGTATCTGGACCGGCAGCCGCACATCGTCCGTCCATCGCCTTCCCGCGCGTAGCGACACCAGAAGAAAAGCCAGCAAATGAACCAGTTCCAGTCCCCCACAGCGGCCCTTGCGGGCCTGCCGCTGTTTGCCGATCTTCCCGGCGACGTGAACGTCAGCTTCGAATTCTTCCCGCCCAAGACCGAGAAGATGGAAGCGCAGCTGTGGGACGCGATCGAAAAGCTGGCCCCGCTGAACCCCGATTTCGTGTCGGTCACGTATGGCGCGGGCGGTTCGACGCGCGAACGCACCCACGCCACGGTGTCGCGCATCATCCGGGAAGCGAAACTGCCCGCCGCCGCGCACCTGACCTGTGTCGAGGCGAGCAAGGCCGACATCCGGGCCGTCGCCGAACAGTACTGGGAAGAAGGCGTGCGCCACATCGTCGCGCTGCGCGGTGATCCGACGACGCCGGGCGGAAAGTTTCAGCCCCACCCCGACGGATATGCCAATGCCGCCGAACTGGTCGCGGGGCTGAAGGAAATCGCCCCGTTCGAAATCAGCGTGGCCGCCTATCCCGAAACCCATCCCGAGGCGACCTGTCCGCAAGCCGACATCGACAACCTTAAGCGCAAGATCGATGCGGGCGCAGACCGGGCGATCACGCAGTTCTTCTTCGCGCCCGAATGTTTCCTGGAATTCAAGGACAAGCTGATCGCCGACGGCGTAACCGCGCCGATCATCCCCGGCATCCTGCCGGTGTCGAACGTGGCGCAGACCCGCAAGATGGCCGCGATGTGCGGCGCGGCGATCCCCGACTGGATGGACCGCCTGTTCGAAGGGCTGGACGAACGGCCCGGTGCGCGCAAGCTCGTCGCCGCGACGATCGCGGCCGAATTCTGCCGCGCGCTCTATGCAGGCGGCGTTCGCGATTTCCACTTCTACACGCTGAACCGCGCGGACCTGTCCTACGCGATCTGCCACCTGCTGGGCCTCCGCCCGGAGAAAGTACCCGCATGACGCTTACCCCATCCCTTGCCCGCGCCCGGTTCGAGGCCGCAGCGGCAGAGCGCATCCTCATCACCGACGGTGCGTTCGGTACGCAGATCCAGACGAAAGGCTTGGTCGAGGCCGACTATGCCGGTGATCTGGGGCTGTCCCACGATCAGAAGGGCAACAACGACATCCTTGCGCTCACGCGCCCCGACGTGCCCGAATCGATCCACCGCGCCTATTTCGAGGCCGGTGCTGACATTGCCGAGACGAACACGTTTTCGGCGAACAAGATCAGCCAGGCCGACTACGGCGCGGAAGCACTGGTCGAAGCGATCAACCGCGAAAGCGCGGCGCTGGCCCGCAAGGTCGCTGACGAGTTCGAGGCAAAGGACGGACGCCCCCGCTTTGTCGCGGGCGCCATCGGCCCGACGAACAAGACCCTTTCGCTCAGCCCCGATGTGAATGACCCCGGTTACCGCGAGATTGACTTCGATTACCTCACGCAAGTCTACCGCGAACAGGCCGCCGCGCTGGTCGAAGGGGGGGCCGACTTCATCCTGATCGAAACGGTGTTCGACACGCTGAACGCCAAGGCCGGGATCATGGCGGTGAAGCAGCTCGAAAAGGACCTTGGCCGCGAGATCCCGATCATGCTGTCGATGACGCTGACCGACCTTTCGGGGCGCAACTTGTCGGGCCACACGGTAGAAGCGTTCTGGTATGCCGTGCGCCATGCCCGCCCGCTGACCGTGGGCCTCAACTGCAGCTTCGGTGCGACGCAGCTTCGTCCGCACGTGAAGTCGCTGAGCGCGATCGCCGACACCTACATCATGATCTATCCCAATGCGGGTCTGCCCAACGAACTGGGCGAATATGATGAAATGCCCGACACGACGGCGGGCTTCGTCGGCGAATGGGCGATTGCCGGACAAGTGAACGTGCTGGGCGGATGCTGCGGCTCTTCCCCTGCGCACATCGCCGCGATGGCGCAGAAAGTGGCGGGCCTGCCCCCGCGCAAGCTGCCCGACCTTGAAACGAAGACCCGCCTTGCGGGCCTCGAACCCTTTATCATGGCCGCCTGATGACCAATTCCCAGAATTCCTCACGTTTCGTCAATATCGGCGAACGCACCAACGTCACCGGTTCGGCCCGCTTCAAGAAGCTGGTCATGGCGGGCGACTATCCCGCCGCGGTTGAAGTCGCGCGCCAGCAGGTTGAAAATGGCGCGCAGGTCATCGACGTCAACATGGACGAAGGCCTGCTCGACGCGGTCGAGGCGATGACCACGTTCCTGAAGCTGATCGCCGCCGAACCCGACATCGCGCGCGTTCCGGTCATGATCGACAGTTCGAAGTTCGAGGTGATCGAGGCAGGCCTGAAATGCGTTTCGGGCAAGCCGATCGTGAACTCGATCTCGATGAAGGAAGGCGAAGAACCGTTCCTCGAACATGCGCGCAAGTGCATGGATTACGGCGCGGCCGTCGTCGTCATGGCCTTCGACGAAACGGGCCAGGCGGACACGAAGCAGCGCAAGGTCGAGATCTGCAAGCGGGCCTATGACCTGCTGACCGGCATCGGCTTTCCGCCAGAGGACATCATCTTCGATCCCAACGTCTTCGCCGTGGCGACGGGGATCGAGGAACATGACCGCTACGCCCTCGACTTTATCGAAGCGGTGGCGGAGCTGCGCGACCTCTGCCCCCACGCGCACTATTCGGGCGGGCTGTCGAACCTCTCGTTCTCCTTCCGCGGGAACGAGACGGTGCGCCGCGCGATGCACTCGGTCTTCCTCTACCACGCCATTCCGGCAGGCCTCGACATGGCCATCGTCAACGCGGGTCAGCTCGACGTTTACGACCAGATCGAACCGAAACTGCGCGAAGCGTGCGAGGACGTGATCCTCATGCGCCGCCCTGACGCGACCGAACGCCTGATCGAACTTGCCGAAAGCTACAAGGGCAAGTCGGTCGAGGCCGAGAAACAGGCCGCCGAGTGGCGTTCCTATCCGGTCGAGAAGCGGCTGGAGCACGCGCTGGTCAAGGGCATCGACGCGCATATCGTCGAGGATACCGAGGAAATGCGCGCCGCCGTGGCCGAAGCCGGTGGCCGCCCGATCGAGGTGATCGAAGGCCCGCTGATGGACGGCATGAACGTCGTCGGCGACCTGTTCGGCTCTGGCAAGATGTTCCTGCCGCAAGTCGTCAAATCGGCCCGCGTCATGAAGAAGGCCGTCGCCCACCTGATCCCCTATATCGAGGCGGAGAAAGAGGCTGGCGCCAAGGCCAAGGGCCGGATCATCATGGCCACGGTCAAGGGCGACGTTCACGACATCGGCAAGAACATCGTCGGTGTGGTCCTGCAGTGCAATGGCTACGAAGTGATCGACCTGGGCGTCATGGTGCCGTGGTCGACCATCCTGGACGAGGCACAGAAGCACGACGCCGACATCATCGGCCTGTCGGGCCTCATCACCCCTTCGCTGGATGAGATGGTTACCGTGGCCGAGGAGATGCAGCGCGCCGGGATGACCATTCCGCTGCTGATCGGCGGCGCGACCACCAGCAAGGTTCACACCGCGCTGAGGATCGATCCGGCCTATGAAGGCCCGGTGATCCACGTCCTCGACGCCAGCCGCGCGGTGGGCGTTGCCTCGCAGCTCCTGTCCGACACGCAGCGCGACGGCTTTGTCGAGGCGACGGCGGACGAATACGAAAAGGTCCGCGTCGCCCGCGCCAACAAGGGGCAGAGCGCGCTGCTCCCCCTTGCCGAAGCACGCGACAACGGGTTTGCGGCGGACATGGCGCTAAAGGCTCCGGCCCCTGCACAGCCGGGCCTCCACGTGTTCGAGGAATGGGACCTTGCCGACCTGGTCGATTGTTTCGACTGGACCCCGTTCTTCCGCGCCTGGGAACTGGCGGGCAATTATCCCGCCATACTGGACGACGAAGTTGTCGGTGAAAGCGCGCGTAATCTTTTTGCCGATGCGAAGAAGATGCTGGACAGGATCGTCTGCGAAAAGTGGCTGACCGCAAGGGGCGTCGCAGGCTTCTGGCCGTGCAAGCGTGACGGCGACGACGTGCTGCTGGACGATGGGACGCGCCTTCCCTTCCTGCGCCAGCAAGTGAAGAAATCGCGTGAGCGGGCCAATTTCTGCCTGTCGGACTTCATAGATCCTGACGGCGACTGGATCGGCGGCTTTGCCGTGTCGATCCACGGCATCGATCCGCACACCGAACGCTTCAAGGCCGCGCATGACGACTATTCGGACATCCTTCTAAAGGCGCTGGCCGACCGTTTCGCCGAGGCTTTTGCCGAACGCCTGCACCAGCATGCCCGCACGAACCTGTGGGGTTATGCCGAAGGTGAGCAGCTGACCAATGAGGCGCTCATCAAGGAAGAGTACCGCGGCATTCGCCCCGCCCCCGGCTATCCGGCCTGTCCCGACCACTCGCTGAAACCGGTCTTGTTCGATCTCTTGTCCGCGCAGGACAATACCGGCGTCACGCTGACCGAAAGCTTTGCCATGCTGCCGACCGCGGCGGTCAGCGGGTTCTACTTCGCCCATCCCGAAAGCCAGTATTTCGGCGTGGCGCGTATCGGGCCGGACCAGCTTGCAGACTATGCTGAACGGCGCGGGGTCGATATTGCGGTGGCAGAACGCTGGCTCAGGCCCAATCTAGACTGATGTTGCCCAACGCTGCGCCCTCGGTGTAAGGGCGCGGCAAAGCACGAACACCTGAACAATCGAGGATCAGCGGCAATGGCCGGCCATTCCAAATTCAAGAACATCATGCATCGCAAGGGCGCGCAGGACAAAAAACGCTCTGCCATGTTCTCCAAGCTTTCCCGCGAGATCACCGTGGCCGCCAAGATGGGCGCGCCCGATCCCGACATGAACCCGCGCCTGCGTCTGGCTGTGAACAACGCCAAGGGCCAGTCGATGCCCAAGGACAACATCCAGCGCGCGATCGACAAGGCGTCGGCCAACGAAGGCGACGACTACGAAGAGCTGCGCTACGAAGGGTACGGCCCGGGCGGCGTCGCGCTGATCGTCGAGGCGCTGACCGACAACCGCAACCGCACCGCCACCAACGTTCGCACCGCCTTTTCCAAGAACGGCGGCAACCTTGGCACGGCAGGCGCCGTCAGCCACGGGTTCGAACGCCTTGGCATGATCGAATACCCTGCCAGCGTCGGTGACGAGGAAAAGGTCCTTGAAGCCGCGATCGAGGCCGGGGCCGACGACGTCGAATCGAGCGAGGACGGCCACGTCATCTGGACCCAGATGGAAGCCCTTCACGAAGTTTCGTCCGAGCTGGAAAAGGCGCTGGGCGAGGCGGAAAACGTCAAGCTGGCGTGGAGGCCCAACATCACCGTCGAATGCGACGAAGGCACTGCGCAGACCCTGCTGAAGCTGGTCGACGCGCTTGACGACGATGACGACGTCCAGACCGTCTGGGGCAACTACGAGATTTCCGACGAAGTCATGGAAAAACTCGACGCCTGATGCTTGCGCTCATCGCCAAGGCCCTGCTGGCCGGCGCGATGATCGCGGCCATTGCGGAACTGGGACGGCGGCTGCCCGCGGTGGCCGCCCTCGTCGCATCGCTGCCTCTGGTATCGGTGCTGGGCATGGTGTTCCTGTGGCACGGCAAGCCCGATGCGGAGAACATGGCCCGCTTTAGCGAAGCGACGTTCTGGTACGTCCTGCCTTCGCTACCGATGTTCCTGCTCATCCCCTTCATGCTGCGCCACCAGTGGCCGTTCTGGCTTGCGCTTTCCGCGGGCTGCGCCCTGACCGTTGCGCTTTACGGCCTGCTGCGTCTTGCCGCGCCGCGCTTCGGCCTGCCGATCTGATTGCGGCGTGCTGGTCCTTGGCCTCGATCCTTCGCTGACCTGTACGGGCTGGGGCGTGATCCGGGTCGACGGGCCGCGCCTGTCGCACGTGGCCAACGGCCAGATCCCGACCGACGCCAAGACGCACCTGGCCGCGCGGCTGCACCACCTGCACGATGCGGTCTATGCCGTGATCGGGGCGTACAAGCCCGATGTCGCGGCGGTTGAGGAAGTCTTCGTCAACAAGAACCCGCACTCCACGCTCAAACTCGCGCAGGCGCGCGGCAGTGTGCTGGCCGCCTGCGGGCGCGGGTCGATCCCGGTTTTCGAACACGCCGCCCGGCTGGTGAAGAAATCGGTCGTGGGCACGGGCGCTGCCGACAAGACGCAGGTTCAAGCCATGCTGCGCGTCCTGCTCCCCACCGCGAAAGTCGAGGGCGCGGACGCCGCCGATGCACTGGCCGTGGCCATTGCCCACGCGCATCTCGGCAAACACTGACCCGGCCCGCTTGAAACATTGGCGGCCCCTGCGCGTTGGAGAAACATTCTCCATCCGTGTCGCAGAAGAAGGTCCCGCCCCATGCGCAAAGTGCCTGTCATCGCCGCCACCGTTATCGGTGCCGCTCTCGTCTCCGGCTGCACGGCCAGCCGCTACCAGATCTCCGACGCGCTGCAGCGTTATGGCCTGTCCTCCAGCGAGGCGAGCTGTGCTTCCGAATTCCTGCGCGGCGAACTGAGCACGCGGCAGGTCAACCGGCTCAGCGACGCGGCGCGTTACTACAATGCCGACGGCCCGCTGACGTTCGGCTCGCTCTTTGCCGTGGCGACCAGCCTCGACGATCCCGAAGTCGCGCTGAAGGTCGCAGGCTCGGCCGCCGCATGCGGCCTTGTCGCCGACATGCCGATTCCGGGCCTGTAATGTCGACGACCGGCGACGAGGCCTGGATGGCCAGGGCCGTCGAACTGGCGGTGGAGACCAAGGGCACCAATCCCGCCAACACCCCGATCGCCGCGCTTGTCGTCATGGACGGCAAGCTGCTGGCCAGCGGCGTGAACCAGACCGCCGAATGCTGCGACGCTACCGCCCATGCCGAAATCGTCGCCCTGCGCGCCGCGGGTAAAGCGGCAAGGGAAATGCGGGTAGAGGGCGCAACGCTTTATTCCACGCTGCAACCCTGCGGCATGTGCACGATGGCCTCGATCTGGGCAGGCGTGTCGCGCGTGGTCTTTGGCGCGGGGCGCGACGACGTTCACGCGATGTATTTCGAAGACCGCCACCTCTCCACGCTCGACTTCATCGCCGATGCCTACAAGGACGACCTGTCTCTGACCGGCGGGGTGCTGGCCGACGAATGCGCCCCGCTCTACTTCCGTCCGTGGGACGACGTGCCAGAAGACCTGCAGGGCAATGACTGATCTCGTCCGCTGATCACAGGGGATAGGCGCCGGCCTTCGGTTTGCGCGCCGCGCGCGGTGCGCTAGCGTTGCGCCATGATCGCGAAATTATCGGGAAGGCTGGACGAAACCGGGCTCGACTGGGCCGTTATCGACGTGGGCGGCGTCGGCTACCTCGTCCATTGCAGCGCCCGAACCCTGACCGCCCTTGGCGAAAAGGGCGAAGCGTGCACCGTCTATACCGACCTGCAGGTGAGCGAGAACGACATGCGCCTCATCGGCTTTGCCAGCGGCGGGGAACGCGACTGGTTCCGCATGCTGACGCTGGTGCAGGGCGTGGGCAGCAAGGTCGCGCTGGCGATCCTGTCGGCCCTGAGCACCGAGGAATTGCAGCGCGCCTGTGCCAACGGCGATGCCAAACAGGTCGCCCGCGCCAATGGCGTCGGCCCGAAACTGGCCGCGCGCATCGTCAACGAGTTGAAGGACAAGGCCGGTGGACTGCCCAGCGCGCCCTCAGCCGGTGGCACCATGATCAGCCCGGCCGGCGGGTCTAGCGCGGACGCGGTCTCGGCACTCGAAAACCTCGGCTTCAAACCTGCCATCGCGGCAGAAGCAGTTGCCCATGCGCAGGCCGAACTGGGCAGCGAGGCAGGTCTCAACGACCTGGTCCGCATGGCATTGAAGAAAGCGTCAAGCTGAACGCGAAAGGGGGGCTGTCATGAAAATCTGGGCTTCGGGCATCGCGGCGATGCTGATTTTGGCAACTCCGGCAGCGGGACAGGACATGAGCAAGTTCGATAAAGGCCCAGTCTTCACCCAATACGGCCCGCATGCCCCGGTCGAAACCGACATACCGATCCCGGCGGGCACCGTCTTCAAGGTGGCGTTCGACGCGTCGGATCGTGCCGAAGACGGCAAGATCAACCGCAAGTTCGAAAGCCTTGCCCGTTTCATCAACATGCATGTTGCCAATGGCGTGCCGGAGCAGGACATCCGCCTTGCCATCGTGCTGCACGGCGGTGCGGTCGACGATGTCCTTTCCGATGACGCCTATGGCAAGCGCCACGACGGGGCGGCCAACCCCAATGCCGATCTGGTGCGCCAGCTTCTGGCACACGACGTGCGCTTCATCGTCTGCGGCCAGTCGGCCACGGCCAGCAATATCGAGAAGAGCGATCTGATGGAGGGCGTCGAAATGGCGCTTTCGGCCATGACCGCCCATGCCCTGCTCAACCGCGAAGGTTTTACCACCAACCCGTTCTAGGCGCCGACAAAAGCCTCCCCCTGCGTAGGCATTTGTTGAGGAATCGCCGCTACACCGGCCCCCGTGATGGTTATCAAAGGGTAGCGGAACGGCCGCGATGGACCTTGGCGACAAACTTTTCGGGCGGCTGAAGCCCGGCTACTACCTGCTGCTGGCCATTATCGCGGCTGCGGTCCTGTGGGCCGCGCGCCAGTCAGGTACGCCTGTGCTCGACATCGTGCCCAACCTCTGGGCCGATCCGCGTTTCCTGTTTTTCCTGACTTTCCCGATCTACGGGTGGCTGTTCGTCGTGCTGTTCCGCCTGATGCGCAAGGGATCGAAGCATCCCGCCGCCACGATCAAGCGGCTGCTGCGCCGGGACAAGTGGTGGCTGGTGCGCATGGTCGTGCTGCTGGTCTTCGTGCTGATGGCGGGCAAGTGCTTCTCGCTTTTGAAGAACACGATTCCCCTCACCCTCAATTTCTATGCCGATCCGGCGCTGGTAAACCTGGAACGCACCCTGCTGGGCGGGAATGACGCGTGGGTCTATACGCACGCGGTGTTAGGCTCGCCTTTCGCCACCGAAGTGATCGACCGGATCTACACCCTGTTCTTCCCGATTTCGGCCGCGTTCTACGTCTGGATGATTGCTTCTTGGGACACGCGCCTGCAGCTGCGCGGGCTATTGGGCTGTGTCTTCGTGTGGATCGTGCTCGGCTACATGCTGGCGACGCTGCTGTCGTCGTCGGGGCCGGTGTTCTACGAATACCACTATGGCCGGACCGATTTCCTGCCCCTGCTGGAACGGTTGAACGCGATTTCGCAAGAACGCCACCTCATGGCGCCGGAAATCGCGGGCTGGCTGATCGAGAGCATGGGCAAGGGCGAATTCGGATCGGGCGTGTCGGCCATGCCGTCGATCCATGTCGGACAGGCGTTCCTGCTCTATCTCGTCCTGCGCTATCGGATGGGCTGGAAGCACTGGATCAGCTGGTGCGCGCTGGCCTTCGTGACGGTAACGTGGATCGGATCGGTGCACCTTGCCTGGCACTACATGCTCGACGGGCTGGTTTCGATCGTCCTGATCAGCATTGCCTGGCACTTCATCGGGCGGTTCGTGGATTACCTGTGGGCAAGGGACGACTTGCGCGCCCAAGCCGACTATACCCCGGTACTGGTTCCTCGATAACCCGCGCACGTCATCCGCGCGGCCAGCACAGGTGGACACGCGCAAGACATGGCGGAGCCTTCGCCCCTTCTGACCCCCGACCGCCAGCCGGAGGACCCGGACGCCGCACTGCGCCCGAAATCGCTGCGCGAATTCGTCGGGCAGGAAGCGGCGCGGGAAAACCTGCGCGTCTTTATCGAGGCGGCGCGCGGCCGGTCCGAGGCGATGGACCACGTCCTGTTCTTTGGCCCTCCGGGCCTTGGCAAGACAACGCTGGCACAGATCGTGGCCAAGGAACTGGGCGTCGGTTTCCGCGCCACGTCCGGCCCGGTCATCGCCAAGGCGGGCGACCTTGCCGCGCTGCTGACCAACCTTGAATCGGGCGACGTCCTGTTCATCGATGAAATTCACCGCCTGAACCCCGTGGTCGAGGAAGTGCTGTATCCGGCGATGGAAGACCGCGCCCTCGACCTCATTATCGGCGAAGGTCCGGCGGCGCGTTCGGTGCGGATCGACCTGCCGCCTTTCACCCTGGTCGGCGCGACGACACGTCAGGGATTGCTGACCACGCCGCTGCGCGACCGGTTCGGCATTCCGGTGCGGCTCAACTTCTACACGGTCGAGGAACTGGAAAAGGTCGTGACCCGCGCCGCGACGCTGCTGGGCCTCAAGATCGAACCCGATGGCGCGACCGAGATCGCCCGCCGGGCGCGCGGAACGCCGCGTGTCGCGGGCCGCTTGCTGCGCCGCGTGCGCGATTTCGCCGACGTGGCGCGCAGCGATACCGTGACGCGCAGACTTGCCGACGACGCGCTGACCCGGCTTGAAGTCGACAGCCTCGGCCTCGACGCGATGGACCGGCGCTATCTCCACATGATCGCCGACATCTACAAGGGCGGCCCCGTCGGCGTCGAAACGCTGGCCGCAGGGCTTTCCGAGCCGCGTGACACGATCGAGGAAGTGATCGAGCCCTACCTGATCCAGCTCGGCCTTGTCGCGCGCACCGCGCGCGGCCGCTGCCTCAACGATCGCGGGTGGGCCCACCTCGACCTCACCCCGCCGCGCAGCGCCACGCCGCAGGGCGGTCTGTTCGAGGACTGATCGCCGCTCGACCGGCGCAGTCGGTCGCTCGTCGAACGTTCACGCCGATTGTCGACCCCCCTGACGCCGCCGTCGATGCATCCGCGACGACGGCGTCCTCTTGCTGCTCTTCTTGCTTTGCCGGTGCCGATTGGTGCCGGGCATGACGCAAGGAGAAGCCACATGAAATCAGTACCCTGTGCCCTTGCAGCCCTTTCGATGATGCTGGCATCGGGGTCTGCCATGGCGGCCGAGCCCAATGGGCGGACCGTCGAGATCGAACTCGACGACGTGGATCTGACCGATCCGGCAGAGGTGGAACGCGTGAAGAAGTCGATCCGATCGGCGATGCGCAAGGTATGTTCCAACCGCCACACCAACGTGCCCGCCGTGCTCGACGAAGAGGATGGCTGCCGCAAACTCGCATTGGAAGATGCGATGCGACAGCTGGAGAAGAAGCAAAGCGAGCAACAACGCGTCCTATACGGGGGATAGCGGCTCGCCAGCGCTTTCAGCCAAGCCCCTGGACGGGGTATCCGCATGGGCGTGAAAGCCGAAATCGTCATTGGCGAGGAGGCGGGTCGCCCCGTCCAGATCGACATGGAAGAGCTGCTTGCCACGCGCCTTTTGGTGCAGGGCAATTCCGGCTCCGGAAAGTCGCACCTGCTGCGCAGGCTTCTGGAAGAAAGCGCCGGCATGGTGCAGCAGATCGTCATCGACCCCGAAGGCGACTTCGTCAGCCTGGCCGACGAGTTCAGCCACGTCGTCGTCGATGCCGCGTCCTATTCGCAAGGCGAGCTTGAGGCGCTGGGCGCGCGCGTTCGCGAACACCGCGCCTCGGTCGTCCTCGCGCTCGAAGGGCTTGAGGTGGAACAGCAGATCAAGGCCTGCGCAATCTTCCTCAACGCCCTGTTCGATGCCCCGCGCGAACACTGGTATCCCGCGCTGGTCGTGGTGGACGAAGCGCAGATGTTCGCCCCTGCCGCTGCGGGCGAAATGGCGGAGGATACCCGCCGCCTGACGCTTTCGGCGATGACCAACCTGATGTGCCGCGGGCGCAAGCGTGGGCTTGCCGGGATCGTCGCGACACAGCGTCTGGCGAAACTGGCCAAGAACGTCGCGGCAGAGGCATCGAACTTCCTGATGGGGCGCACGTTCCTCGATATCGACATGGTCCGCGCCGCCGACCTGCTGGGCATGGAACGCCGTCAGGCCGAACGCATCCGCGACCTGCAACGCGGCAGCTTCGTCGGGCTTGGCCCCGCGGTCAGCCGCCGCCCGGTAACGGTGAAGATCGGCCCCGTGCGTACCGGCAACAAGGCGGCGGTATCGGGCCTCATGCCCCTTCCCGAAGCGCCCAAGGCCGACATGGCTGCCCTGCTTACCGATTCGCTGATCGAGGAGGCCGCCGCCAAGCCCCCGCCGCCCCCACCTGCCCGCACAGCGCCTCCGGCAAAGGACCTGGCCGAAACGATGGCGGACATGTCGCAGACACCTGCACGGCGCGACACGGCAGAGCCGGTGGACCGATCCGAAACCGTGCGCGAGATCATGTCCGCGCTGGCATCCGATCCGAAAAGCCCGTTCCAGCCTGCAAGCGCGCTTTACCAGGCGTTTCTTGCCGGGTGCCGCTCCAAGGGCATTCACATCCCCCCGCTCGACCTGATCGGATTCCGCCGCGAATTCGCCTGCGCGCTGGCCGGGCTCGACCGCGTGGACGAGGAAAGGCGGACCCGCCTGCTTTCGATCGCGGGCGACATTCCCGACGATGTCCTCTCGCCTTTCCTCGTCATCGCGCGCAGTGTGCTCGAAGGCCGCGACGCGCCGGACGATGAGGAACTGGCCCGCGCCTACGGCACCAGTTCACCGGGCCGCGTGCGGCGCCTGCTCGACCATTTCGAGAGGGAAGGCCTGATCGCCGTCCGCGAGATTTTCGGCGGCGCGCGCAAGATCACCGTGCCTGCGCTGGAAGCAGCGGACTGAGCCTCAGCGCAGGGCACTCGTGATGCGGTGCTCCAAATTTGCCAAACGCACAAAAAAGGCCCGATCCAACGCTGGACCGGGCCCTTTTCGTGTCGCTTTACGCGCCGATCAGTCGGCGGCGAGCTTGCGCAGCACGTAGTGCAGGATGCCGCCGTTCTTGTAGTATTCGAGTTCGTTCGCCGTATCGATGCGGCAGAGAACTTCGAACGAGAAGGTCGAGCCGTCCTTGCGGGTGACTTCGACGGTCATGTCCTGCTGCGGCTTGACTTCGGCAACGCCCTTGATGGTGAAGGCATCGTCGCCGGTCAGGCCCAGGCTCTGGCGCGTGTCGCCGTTCTTGAACTGCAGCGGAAGCACGCCCATGCCGACGAGGTTCGAGCGGTGGATACGTTCGAAGCTTTCGACGAGGACCGCGCGCACGCCCAGCAGGATCGTGCCCTTCGCCGCCCAGTCGCGCGACGAACCGGTGCCGTATTCCTTGCCGGCCACGACGATCAGCGGGGTGCCGTCTTCCTTGTGCTTCATCGCGGCGTCGTAGATCGCCATCTGCTCGCCGTTGTAGACGGTTTCGCCGCCTTCGACGCCGGGGACCATCTCGTTCTTGATGCGGATGTTGGCGAAAGTGCCGCGCATCATGACTTCGTGGTTGCCGCGGCGCGAGCCGTAGGAGTTGAAGTCCGCCTTCGCGACCTGGTGGTCACGCAGGTAACGGCCAGCGGGGCTGTCTTCCTTGATCGAACCGGCGGGCGAGATGTGGTCGGTCGTGACCGAATCGCCCAGGATTGCCAGCGGCTTGGCCTCGATGATGTCTGAAACCGGCTCCGGCGTCATCGTCATGCCGTCGAAGTACGGCGGGTTGGCGACGTAAGTCGAGGTCGGGTTCCAGCTGTAGGTTTCCGAACCTTCGACGTTGATCGCCTGCCAGTGCTCATCGCCCTTGTAGACGTCGGCGTAGCGGGCCTGGAACATCTCGCGGCTGATCGAGCTTGCCATCAGATCGCTGACTTCCTGATTGGTGGGCCAGATGTCCTTGAGATAGACGTCAGTGCCGTCGCTGCCCTGGCCGATCGGGGTTTCGGTGATGTCCTGGGTCACGGTGCCCTTCAGCGCATAGGCGACGACGAGCGGCGGCGATGCGAGGAAGTTTGCGCGCACGTCAGGCGACACGCGGCCTTCGAAGTTGCGGTTGCCCGACAGGACCGAGGCGGCGACGATGTCGTTGCCGTTGATCGCCTTCGAGATCGGTTCGGCCAGCGGACCGGAGTTGCCGATGCAGGTGGTGCAGCCATAGCCGACGAGATCGAAACCGATCGCGTCGAGGTGGTCCTGAAGACCTGCCTTCACAAGGTAGTCGGTCACGACCTGCGAGCCCGGTGCCAGCGAGGTCTTCACCCACGGCTTGGGCATCAGGCCCTTTTCGTGCGCCTTCTTGGCGACGAGACCGGCGGCGACCAGAACGCTGGGGTTCGAGGTGTTGGTGCAGCTGGTGATCGCGGCGATGACGACGTCGCCGTCACCGATGTCGTGATCCTTGCCGTCAACATCGACGCGCTGGGCCGATGCCTTCTTGTAGATCGATTCGAGATCGGAGTTGAACAGTTCGTCCACGCGGTCGAGCGCGACTTTGTCCTGCGGACGCTTGGGCCCGGCAAGCGAGGGGACGACGCTGCCCATGTCGAGTTCGAGCGTGTCGGTGAAGACCGGATCGGGGTTCGAGGGCGAGAACCAGAGGCCCTGTTCCTTCGAATAGGCCTCGACCAGTGCGATTTCCTCTTCCGGACGACCGGTGAGGCGCATGTATTCCAGCGTCTTGTCGTCGACGCCGAAGAAGCCGCAAGTCGCGCCGTATTCGGGTGCCATGTTGGCGATCGTCGCGCGATCGGCGAGCGACAGCTTGGCCGTGCCTTCGCCGTAGAATTCGACGAAGCGGCCGACGACGCCCTTGGCGCGGAGCATCTGTACGCAAGTCAGCACGAGGTCGGTGGCGGTGATGCCTTCGGCCATTTCGCCCGTCAGCTTGAAGCCGACGACTTCGGGGATGAGCATCGAGACCGGCTGGCCCAGCATCGCGGCTTCCGCCTCGATGCCGCCGACACCCCAGCCCAGAACGCCGAGGCCGTTGATCATCGTGGTGTGCGAATCGGTGCCGACGCAGGTGTCGGGATAAGCGACGGCCGCGCCGCTTTCGTCGTTCGACGTCCACACGCCCTTGCCGATGTGTTCCAGGTTCACCTGGTGGCAGATGCCGGTGCCCGGGGGCACGGCGTAGAAGTTGTCGAGGCTCTTCGCGCCCCACTTGAGGAAGTCGTAACGCTCCGCGTTACGCTGATACTCAAGCTCCACGTTCTTTTCGAACGCCTTGGGATGGCCGAATTCATCGACCATGACCGAGTGGTCGATCACGAGGTTCACGGGAACCTGCGGGTTGATCTTCTGCGTGTCGCCGCCAAGCTTGGCGATGGCATCGCGCATGGCGGCCAGGTCGACGACGCAGGGAACGCCGGTGAAGTCCTGAAGCAGGACGCGGGCCGGGCGATACTGGATTTCCGGGTGCGGCCCCTTGGGGTCGTTCATCCAGTCGACGATCGCCTTGGCGTCGCCTTGTGAAACGGTGAAACCTTCGTCCTCGAAACGAAGCATGTTTTCGAGAAGGACCTTGAGCGAGAACGGCAGGCGGCTGACGTCGCCGAGCTTCTCACCGGCCTTCTTGAGCGAGTAGTAGGCGTATTCCTTGCCCCCGACGGTCATCGTCGAACGGGTGCCGAGCGTGTCCTTGCCGACTGCGGTCATGCGGTGCTTCCCCTTGGCTTACCGGTCGCGGCAGACGGCAGGAGTGCCGATTCGGCCGCGTATCCGTGTTGCAATTGCTAACGTGCGTGGGCGCGATGCGCGTAGAACGCCGCCACGTCAAGGCAGCCTATTGTCGAATGAGCGTGGTTTGCGCCCGATTGCGGGCTTTCGCGCGACCGGATGGCCGCACCTGCAGCGAAGATTAATTCTGTGATTATAGCAATGTTGCATATTATAAGCACTGCTACTATCTCACGCGCATGGTCAAGAACATAGCCTATCTCGCCAATGACATCGGGCGCCTTTTCCGAAAACGGCTCGACGTGTTCAGCCGTCCGGTCGGCATCACCGGCGCGCAAGTGCGCGTCCTGCTCAACATCCGGCGCAATCCGGGTATCAACCAGTCGACACTGGCCAGCATCCTCGAAGTCGAACCGATCACCGCGGGCCGGATGATCGACCGCATGACCGCCGCTGGCCTCGTTGAACGCCGCGCCGATCCGGACGACCGCCGCGCATGGCGCATACACCTCACCGATGAAGGCAGCCGCCTGCTGGCGCGCATGGATGAACCGATCGGCGAGATGCTGGAAACCGCACTTGCGGGCATGGACAGTGCAGAGCGCGATACGCTCGAGATGCTGCTGGGCCGGGTGCACGAAAATCTCGTGTCCGATTGCGACAGGAAGGAAGCCGTCAATGGCTGAGGCCGATCCCCAGACCGTACCGCATGCCGAAACGACAAACCCGGCGGCGGCAAAGCCCGCTTCGCGCTGGCGCAAGGCTTTGCTGATGCTGGGCGTGCCGCTGCTGATCGTGGCGGGCGGGCTCTATTACTGGTTCGGACATCCCGGCGAGGTCGCGACCGACAACGCCTACCTGAAGCTCGACATCGTTTCGGTCGCCAGCGAAGTCCCCGGCCAGATCACGAAAGTCCACGTCCGGGAAAACCAGTTGGTGAAGAAGGGCGACGTCCTGTTCGAGATCGACCCGAGCCAGTACGAAAACGCCGTCAGCCAGGCCGACGCGCAGATCGCGGCTGCACAGGCGCGGATCACCGCGCTGGACGCCGACGTACACGCCACCGCCGCCGACTTGGCCGGTGCGCGGGACGACCTGGCCCTGGCGCAGGCAAACTACCGCCGCGAAAAGGAACTGATGTACCGCGGCTTCAACACCCGCGCCCGCATGGACGCCGCCACCCACGCCGTGGCCAGCGCGCGCGACAGGTTGACCGCGCTTCAGGCCGACGTTGCCAAGGCGAAGGCGCAGCTTGCCACCGGCGCGCAAGTGCCCGGCGTAAACCCCGAAGTCGCCGCCGGGCGCGCGGCATTGGAACAGGCGCGGCTGAACCTTCAACGTACGGTCGTTCGCGCACCCGTCGATGGGCGCGTCACGCAAGTCTCTCGCCTGCAGGTGGGGCAGGCGGCGATGACCGGCCTGCCGATGCTTTCAATCGTGCAGGAAGCAGGCGCGCGGGTCGAAGCGAATTTCAAGGAAACGGACCTTGCGAACATGCGTCCGGGCCAGAAGGCGCGGATTTCGATCGACGCCTACCCGAATCTCGAACTCGCCGGGCATGTCGATTCGATCGGCGCGGGCACGGGGTCGGAATTTTCCGTCCTCCCGGCCCAGAACGCGACCGGCAACTGGGTGAAGATCACGCAGCGCGTGCCCGTGCGCATCGCCATCGACGAAGCATCGAGCCGCCCGCTGATTTCCGGCCTTTCCACCGAGGTGACGGTCTACACCACGGATGACTGAGGCCGCCGCCCTGCCGGACCGGGGGCCTGTGCCCCCTCCACCTCCTTCACCGCGCCAGGGGGTGCGGCTCGTCGTGTCGAACCGGCCGCTGCTGATCGGCGGGTCGATGGCGGCGATGGTCATGCAGGTGCTGGACACCACGATCGCCAATGTCGCCCTGCCCCACATGCAGGCCTCGCTGGGCGCGACGACGGACACCATCACCTGGGTGCTGACCAGCTATGTCCTGGCATCGGCCATCGCGCTCCCGGCGACGGGCTGGCTGGTGAACCGGCTGGGCCTGCGCACCGTTTTCGTCGGTTCGGTCGCGGCGTTCACGTTCGCATCGGTCCTGTGCGGCCTAGCGCAGAACATGCCGCAGATCGTTACCTTTCGCGTCATGCAGGGCCTGGCGGGCGCGTTCCTGGCCCCGCTGGCGCAGACCGTGCTGCTGGATATCAGCACCGAGGAAGAGCGCCCGCGCATGATGATCATCTACAGCCAGGGCGTGCTGTTGGGACCGATCATCGGGCCGGTGCTGGGCGGTTACATCACCGAGAATTTCAGCTGGCACTGGGTCTTCCTGATCAACCTGCCGATCGGGATCATCACGGGCCTGGTGCTGTTCGCAATGCTGCCCAATCTTCAGGGCCCGCGGGAAAAGTTCGATTTCCGCGGCTGGGCGCTTCTGGGCGTCGCGGTGGCTGCCTTGCAGCTGATGCTCGATCGCGGACAGGGAGAGGACTGGTTCTCCTCTGCAGAGATCGTGATCTACGCCGTCATGGCGCTGGCCGCGTTCTGGATGGCCGGGGTACACCTGTTCACGAAGAAGGATTCGATCTTTCCGCGCGAACTCTTCGCCGACGCGAACCTGCTGCTGTGCGTCTTCTTCACCTTCATTTTCGGCATGGTGATGATGTCGGTCCTGGCCCTGTTGCCGGGACTGTTACAGCAGATTTACGGCTATCCCGCGGTCGATGCCGGTTGGCTGCTCATGCCGCGCGGGCTGGGAATGCTCTTGTCGATGACGTTGATCGGCCGGCTGATCGCAAAGCTCGATGCGCGCCTGTCGCTGGCGCTTGGCTTTGGCATTACCGGCGGGTCGATGTGGATGATGACCGGCTGGACCGTGGACATGCCCGCCACCGAAATCTTCATTGCCGGGCTGGTACAGGGCGTGGGTTTCAGCTTCCTGTTCATGCCGCTCAACATCCTGGCCTTCGCGACGCTGCCCGGACACTTGCGCACCCATGCGACCAGCCTGCTGAACCTGACCCGCAACATCGGCCAGTCGATCGGCCTTGCGGTCTGCACGGTCCTGTTGTCACGCAACATACAGGTCAACCACGCCGAACTGGGCGCGCGGATCACGCAGTATTCCTTTCCCATCGATATCGGACGGCTGCGCGCGGCGGGCCAGCTATCGGAAAGCGCGCTAAGCGTGGTGGACGGCATCGTCACCAAGCAGGCGGCGATGATCGCCTATCTCAACGATTTCTGGTTCATGGCGATCATCTGCTGGGCCGCGATTCCGCTGATCGTCTTTACCCGCAAGCCAAAGCCCGCCGCGGGGCCGCCTTCGGGCGACATCCCGCACTAGGCGCCGATCAGGAAAGGGCGACGCAGGAGTGATAGCCGCCGCGATGGAACAGCAGCGGCGTATCGCCCCCGCACAGGTCCATCGCCTCGACCCGGCCGACGACCAGCCAGTGATCGCCGATGTCTTCCGTCCGCTCGATCACGCAGTCGATCCATGCCAGCGCCTCGTCGAACACGGGCTGTCCCGAGGGGCTTTCCCCGTGCGAGAGATCAAGGAACTTGTCCGGCGCGCGCGATGCGAACCGCTGGCACAGGGCAAGCTGGTCCGAACCCAGCACGTTGACGCAGAACCGGCCCGCCTTGGCGATACCCTTGTAGCTGCTCGACGACTTGTCCGGGAAGAATCCCACCAGCGGCGGGTCCATGGAAATCGAGGTGAACGATCCGACCACCATCCCGGTGCGGGTTCCCTCTTCGTCGAGCGACGTGATCAGGCAAACGCCGGTCGGATAGGCGCCAAGGACGGTGCGAAAGTGCTGGGGTTCGATCATGGACGCCTTTTGCCCAGACCGCCGCCACACGTCAAACGTCGGGGCCGTCAAATTTCCAGGACCGTAAAACATCCGGGAGAGGCAATTCAGAAACCCGAAAGCGGCGCTGGCGCATGAACCGGGAAACCCCTATGCGCTTCGGCGCGTTATCCCGGTGAAACGCGCGCCCTCCGGCGCCCGACTACCGGCAGGAGCATCTTGCATCGTGTTGCCCTATATCCGCCTTACGACTTCCAGCCTTGCCGCCATCGCGCTTGCAGCCTCGCCCGCCATCGCGCAGCAGGATATGCCCGCCGCACAGCCGCAGGACGGCACCGTCTATGTCGGCGAAGGGCAGCTGCCCAAGCCTGCCCAGACTCCCGCACCGGCTACTCCCGCCCCGGCTACTCCCGCACCGACCACCACGCCGGCCGGTACGGTCTTCGAATCGAACCCGACGGTACAGACCGTACCGACCGACTATTTCGCAACCGCGCCGCAATGGACGCAGGGGCAGGCAGAGGCGCTGCTCGGCTATATCGCTAACCTGGGCAACGAGGGGCTGTTTCCCGCCGACTACAACCCTTCCGAGCTTGAGGCCGCGATTTCGGCGGGCGACGGCGCACAGCTGAACGAGGTCGCCACGCGCATCTTCACGATGGTCGCGATGGACCTGCGCGACGGGCGCACCGAAATGGATTCGCGCCGCCAGTGGTTCGTGCGCGATCCCGATGCCGAACGCCTGCCGATCAAGCCGCTTCTGGAAGAGGCGCTGACCACGGGCGACGTCGTCTCGGCGCTCGATTCGCTCAACCCCGTGCACCCCGACTACGCGGTGCTGAAACAGATGTTGCTGGAAACGCCCGAAAGCGAGGCGGAAAAGCGCGCCAAGATCCGCATCAACATGGATCGCTGGCGCTGGCTCGCGCGCGATCTGGGCCGCAGCTACCTGCTCACCAACGTCCCCGAATACCAGCTGCGCCTGACGGTGAACGACAAGATCGTGCGGTCCTATCGCACCATCGTCGGCAAGCCGGGCCGCACCAGCACGCCGCAACTGGCCGAAACGGTCGAGGGCGTGATCTTCAACCCGACCTGGACCGTGCCGCAATCGATCGTGGTGGGCGAAGGACTGGGCGCGAAAGTGCTGAACAATCCGTCCTATGCCCGCGCCAAGAACTACAAGGCGTGGAAGAACGACAACGGCCTGATTACCGTGGTGCAGCAGCCGGGTCCGGGCAATTCGCTGGGCCTGATGAAGCTCGACATGCCCAACCCGCACGCGATCTTTCTGCACGACACGCCTTCCAAGAACCTGTTCGACACCGATAACCGCGCCTATTCGCACGGCTGCATCCGCACCGACCGCGCGCTGGAACTGGCGCTGACACTGGCAATGGTGCTGGGCGAAGTGCCGCAGGAAGAGGCCGTGGCCATTTCGAAATCGGGCGAATACACCAAGGTCCCGCTGAAAAAGCAGCTGCCGGTCTACATCACCTATTTCACGATGGCGCAGGACATCGACGGCCAGATGCGCAGTTTTGGCGACATATATGGGCGCGACGAACCGGTGCTTGCCAGCTTCAAGGCCCCGCGCGTCGCCAAGGACGGCCGCCGCGTCACGAACGAGGAAGTCGTCGCGATCGAAGATCCGGGTCTGTAAGACAGAACCGCTGCGTCAACTTTTGCGCGATCTGCGATTGGAAGCGGACTGTCGGCTAACGACCCAGTTGCGGACGTTGAACTTCGAAACTAGTGCTCTGATGGCCGGAATTATCTGTTCCTTAGGGCGCCTATCTCGTGAGGCAGGTTACTTGAGAACGGATTGTTCGGCACCTTCCTGTACGCAGCAAGATTGTCGAGCCACGACAATCGCCGCTCAATCCCGGTTGTCACTGCATCAGTCGTCATCTCGACCGTGATACCCTTGATCGAAACTCCCTGACCGAAGATGTCAGCAAGGTTGTCAGGATCGACCTGTCGGACCGTCATGGGGTCCTCGATATCAGCGAACGTCACCAGCATAGGATAGGCTTCGCGTGGCACGTCGGCATCGCCTTCAGTCTCTTTCAATTGGCGAATGGTTCTGATGGAGCCGTAATCACCGCGATACCTAGGTGGATCAAATGCTGCGTGAGCGATGCTGTCTGCCTTGTCTAGAAGGGCAAAAAGGAGATGCCCGCCGCCCAGATCGACAACAACGGCTTCACCTCTAGCTTGAGACCGGACGCCTCTTGCTTCGGGCAAAATGAAAGGACTGTCGCCTGTCTCGGTGACCGATACCTGGAGCACGCCGGACCCCGCCTTGATTCCATCTGGTGTATCGACCTCGACAGTGAGGCGGTATCGAAAGGTTTCAGATTTTGAGAAGATGCACCCGGTCAACGCGAGCGAGAGAAGGATGAGCGCAGCCAAGTTTCGTAATTGAGCCGTTCTGCAGAGATGAACAGTTTCAGCGCGCCGCATTCTTGTCTTGTCGCCCAATTCCGCCGATGCGGCAAGGTCCGCTTTCCACCCCAAAGTCAGACACTCGAAACCATCTGCACCGTTCCCGAAAGCTGACGCTCCAGATCTGGCCCTGGCCTCGCTAACGCCGCTCCCGAAAGAAACCGCGGAGCAGTTCAGCCGCTTCCGTTTCGCCGATGCCGGGATAGACTTCGGGCCGGTGCAGGCACGTCGCCTGTTCGAAGGTGCGGCAGCCGTGTTCCACCGCGCCGCCCTTGGGATCGGACGCGCCGTAATAGACGCGCGCGATTCGGGCGTGGGCGATGGCACCTGCGCACATCGGACAGGGTTCGAGCGTGACATAGAGGTCGCAGCCGGTAAGCCGCTCATCATCCAGCACTTGCGCCGCGCGGCGAATCGCCAGCATTTCGGCATGGGCGGTCGGGTCTTTCATCGCGCGCGGCGCGTTGTGCGCGCTGGCGATCACGGCGCCATCCTTCACGACGACCGCGCCCACCGGCACTTCGCCCACCTCGGCGGCCTTGCGCGCTTCGCCCAGCGCGGCCTGCATCGCAGGGGGAAGCGGCCATCTTTTGGCGGTTTCGTTCATTTCACCCGCCGACTTGCCCGAATCGATAGAATGCGGCAATGGGGCCTCGCACCGGAAACGGTTCAGCGCCCGTTTGCTTGACGGACGGGCCTGTCGCCGCTATGCGCGCCGCTTTCCGACAACGGATTCACTGTTTTACAAGCGAGTTTAAAGCCATGTCGCGCATCTGCGAACTGACCGGCAAGGGTCGTCAGGTCGGCCACAACGTGAGCCACGCCAACAACAAGACCAAGCGTGTCTTCCTGCCGAACCTGCAGAACGTCACGCTGCTCAGCGAAAAGCTGGAGCGCAGCTACAAGTTCCGCGTTTCGACGCACGGCCTGCGTTCGGTTGAGCACAATGGCGGTCTCGACAACTGGCTGATGAAGACCAGCGATACCAAGCTTTCGCCGCGCGCCCTCAAGGTGAAGCGCGAGCTGAAGAAGGCTGCCGCCGCAGCCTGATTTCTCCCGCAAGGGAAAATTGAAGAAGCGCCCGCGAGCTATCGCAGGGCGCTTCTTCGCGTTTCCAGTTTGAGCAGGATCGTGCGCTGAATGATCTGCGCGTCGTTGCTGTCGGACACGATCCAGATGGTCAGCGCACCGCCTGCGCCTTCCTCGACCGCCATGCCTTCGTAATTGTCGGACAGGCCGGGCCCGTCGATTCGCCCGATCAGCCGGGCAACGACCCGCCTTGCCGGGCCGACATCATCCAGGTCGAAGGCATAGAGCGCGCTTTCGAACCGGAACGGCAGTCCGAACTTGCGCCCCAGGACCAGCACCGTGCCATCGGAAAGCACCGCCGCATCCACCGGGCGCAGGCCGTCGGGCATCTTGAGGTGGAACAGGTAGGGTTCGGGCGCCGCAACCGGGTCGCCGTCAAAGACCAGACCCGGGAAGGTTCCGTCCCGTCCCTCCTCGCGCCCCTCTCCGATCACGATGAAGCGCCCGTCGGGCGTGCGGGCCAGCGTTTCGGGCCCGCGCATGGCGGACCAGTGCGCCATGGCGGCAGGGCGGACCGAATCGGGCCTCTCGCCTAATGCGCCCAGCCGCGAAATCATGTTGTGGCTTTCGCTGACGAACCAGGTTTCGCCGCCTTCGCCAATGGCGATGGCTTCCGAATCGATCAGGGCAAACCCGCCCTTGCCATCGGGCACCAGCGCCCGTGCCGTCGCCAATTCGCCTTCGCCGGGTTTGGGCATCTTGATCAGCAGCCCACGATCGCTGACCGCGGCAAGTTGCCCGTCCTGCGTGATGGCCAGCCCGGACAGCGAGTGAAACTCGCTCGCCCCGCCGGTCAGGCGCCATGCCCCCGCAAGGGTGAGCGGGCCGTCGCCGCTCAGCGCCGCACCCTCTATCGGCTCGGCCGAAACGGGAAAATCGAACAGGATTCGCGTTCCGCGCGGGACCGTGCGGTCCGGCACGAACAGGATCAGCCACACGAACAGCAGCAGGGCCAGAAGCCTGCCTGCCCGCAGGAGCCGCCGCATCAGTTGCCCATCGGCCCCGTGAACAGCAGCGGATCAAGTCGTGCGTCGTTCCACTTCAGGCTCCAGTGCAAGTGCGGACCGGTCGCCCGCCCGCTGGAGCCGACAAGGCCGATACGCTGCCCCTGCTTCACATGATCGCCTTTCTTCACGAAAAGCTCCTGCGAATGGAGGAACGCGCTGTTGAGGCCCATGCCGTGGTCGATAATCAGCAGCTTGCCTTCGAGCGAGAAGTCATCGACCGCCAGCACGACGACACCGTCCGCCGGGGCGACGTAGGGCGTGCCTGCGCCGGGCGCGATGTCGATGCCCGAATGGTAGCTGCCCGGTTCGCCTCGATAGATGCGCTGCGATCCGAAAAGGCCTGAAATACGCCCCTTCACCGGCCAGATGAAATCCTCGCGCCAGCCCTGCGCGCCGGTTTTTTCGGCGCGAGAGGCATTGATCGCCTCAAGCTCGGGCATGCGGCGCTTCATGAAGGCCTCGCTCGGCCCGCCGGTGCGGCGGGCGGCGTTGATGTGTTCGATCCGCCAGTCTCGCGGGCTGATCTGTAGCGGCTTCGTCACTTTCGACCCGTCGCTACGCGTAGCGACCAAAGTGGCGATCGGGCCTGAATCGCGGTCGAAGGCGGCAAGAAACCGGCCATCGGCATCCAACGCCACCGGATCGCCGTTCAGCGTCAGCGAAGTGGTGCCGACGGGCGCATCGCCGCGTAGCCAGCCGCCCTGCGTCATCTCACCCGATAGCGTGAAGGTGCCTGCGGGCAAGGCCTGCGGCGTGGGCGCGGGTGTCGGTGTGGGCGCAGGCGCAGGTCGCGCAGCCGGTGCGGATGCCGATGCCGCCTGCCCGCCGTCCGAAGGCGGTACGACGGTGCAGCCTGTCAGCGCGGCGGCAAGGGCGATGAAGGTAAGAGGCGCCTTGATCATCCCTTCGGCGAAAGCCGCTCTGTCGCGATTTCGCAGGTGGCGTAGGGTTCCTGACGCTCAACGCTCCAGTACCGGAGCATGTCGAGCTGGATCGGAACGCCGGACACGGCACAAAGGACATGGTCCCCCGCGCTCAATTGGCGAAAGCCGTTGGGGCCGTAAATCAGGCGGGCCGGTTCTTTAGTGCTCATCAACATTCATTCCAGATAGGCAAATGGACCTGTCAAAACAATGACTGCTGGCCCGAAGCGGGATCGTCCTGCGACGAGCGGCGCGCGGTCTTGCGCGGTCGCGGCGCGGGCGGAGCGGAATCGCCGGGGGTCACGTCCAGCGTACCATCACCGAATCGCAGGGTCAGTCCCGATTGCATGGCCGCAACCTCGCGCGTGGTCACCGCATGGCCACTGGGGTCGGTAACGACGGCATAACCGCGTTCGAGCGGGGCATAGGGGTTGAGCTGCGGCAAGAGACGCGAGAGCGCGGCCAGCGCCTGCGCCGCCTCGCCCACGCGTTTGCGCGCCAGCACGCCGGGATCGGGCACGCGGGCCAGATCGCGGCGCAGCTGGACGACGTGGCGTTGCAACAGGGCGGGGCGCAAGCCGCCGCCGCTTTCGGCCAGTGCCCGCCGCGCCTGTTCCGCCCGGCCCGCAAGCCCGCGGCGCAAACGGTCGGTCAGGTCGTCGAGCCGCTGGCCTTGTGCCTCAACCATCGTTTTGGGATCGGGCAGCCGCTCGCTCCACGATATCAGGCGTTCGCGGGCCAGTGCCACGGGCCGCACCACGCCGCGCCGCTGGCGAGCGGCATATTCGTCGAGCATTGCCATCAGTTCCTGCCGCACGGGAACCGCGATTTCGGCAGCAGCGGTCGGGGTCGGGGCGCGCAAGTCGGCGGCGAAGTCGGACAGGGTGGTGTCAGTCTCGTGCCCGACGGCGGAAATCGTGGGGATGGTAGATTCGGCGATGGCGCGGACCACGATCTCTTCGTTGAAAGACCACAGATCCTCGATCGAACCGCCGCCACGCGCCACGATCAGCAGGTCGGGCCTCGGCACCGGCCCGCCGGGGGCAAGCGCGGAGAACCCGCGTACCGCCGCCGCAACCTGCTCGGCCGAGCCCTGCCCTTGCACCATGACCGGCCAGACGACGACGTGGCTGGGAAAACGGTCGCCCAGCCGGTGCAAGATGTCGCGGATGACCGCGCCGGTCGGGCTGGTCACGACACCGATCGTGCGCGGCAGGAACGGCAGGCGGCGCTTGCGTTCGGGGGCGAACAGCCCTTCGCCCTCCAGCTTGGCTTTCAGCTTGGCGAGAAGCGCCAGGAGCGCACCCTCGCCGGCGATTTCCATCGATTCGATGACGATCTGGTATTTCGAACGCCCCGGATACGTCGTCAGCTTGCCGGTCGCGATGACCTCCACGCCGTCTTCGGGCCGGAACGCCAGCCTTCCGGCATTACCGCGCCACATCACGCCGTCGATCACGGCGTTTTCGTCCTTCAGCGCGCAGTACATGTGGCCCGATGCGGCGCGTTTGACGCCCGAAAGCTCTCCGCGCAGGCGCACATGACCGAAGCGATCCTCGACCGTGCGCTTCAACATGTTCGAGATTTGCGACACCGAGAGGGGTGCGGCGTTGTCCCCTTGCCTCTCCTTCGCTAGGAGCCGCGCGTCTTCATCATAATTTTCAGGGCGATTGGCCAATGAACTTCCTTTTGATCGGCTCGGGCGGACGCGAACATGCGCTGGCATGGAAGCTGGCGCAATCCCGCCTGCTGACGCCCGAGGGACGAGAGCCGGGGAAAATCTTTGCCGCGCCGGGCAACCCGGGCATTGCCGACCATGCCGAGTGCATAACGCTCGACGTGTCGGACCATGACGCGACTATCGCCTTCTGCGAGGAAAATCACGTGGGTCTGGTCGTCGTCGGCCCCGAAGCCCCGCTGGTCGGCGGCATCGCCGATGCCCTGCGCGGCGCAGGAATCGCGGTATTCGGACCCAGCCGGGAGGCTGCGCAGCTCGAAGGGTCGAAGGGTTTCACCAAGGACATGTGCCAGCGGGCGGGCATTCCCACCGCCGGTTACGTGCGCGCCGACACGGCGGACGAGGCGCTGGCCGCGCTCAAGGACTTTACTATCCCCGTCGTCATCAAGGCCGACGGTCTTGCCGCGGGCAAGGGCGTGATCATCGCCGAAAGCGAGAACGAGGCGGTCGAGGCTATCCGCGACATTTTCGGCGGGCGATTCGGCTCTGCCGGGGCGCAAGTCGTGATCGAGGAATTCATGCGCGGCGAGGAAGCGAGCTATTTCGCGATCACCGACGGCGCGACGATCATGCCGTTCGGGTCTGCGCAGGATCACAAGCGCGTTGGCGAAGGCGACACCGGCCCCAATACCGGCGGCATGGGCGCGTACAGCCCCGCCCCGGTGCTGAGCCCGATGCTGCGCGGACAAGTGCTGGAACGCATCATCGCGCCGACCGTGCGCCAGATGGCGGAAGACGGCACGCCCTATCGCGGTGTCCTTTACGCCGGGCTGATGCTGACCGACGAGGGGCCCAAGCTGATCGAATATAACTGCCGGTTCGGCGACCCGGAATGCCAGGTCCTGATGATGCGGCTGGAAGACGACCTGGGCGAGATCCTGCTGGCCTGTGCCACGAACTCGCTGGGCAAGCTGCGGCCTGCGCGCTTTGCCGATCGGACCGCACTGACCGTGGTGATGGCGGCCAAGGGCTATCCCGACACACCCGAAAAGGGCGGCGCGATCGGCGGGCTGGACGCGGCAGAGGCGAAGGGCGGGAAGGTCTTCCATGCCGGAACCGCGCAAAAGGACGGCCAGCTGGTCGCCAATGGCGGGCGCGTGCTGAATGTGACGGCCACGGGCGAAAGCGTCACCGCCGCGCAGAAGGCCGCTTACGAGATGGTCGACGCCGTGGAATTCCCCACCGGCTTCTGCCGCCGCGACATCGGCTGGCGCGAAGTCGAGCGTGAAGCGAAGGGCTGAGTATCGCGCTCAGCCCCGCGCGGGTCATCCCAGCCGCTTTGCGACCAGTTCCTTGAGGTCCGCCTCAGGCCGCGCACCATAGTGGCCGATGACTTCGGCGGCGGCGACCGCCCCCATCGTCAGGCAATCGGCAAGCGGTGCCCCGCTGACGTGGCCGTGCAGGAAGCCTGCGGCAAAGCTGTCGCCCGCGCCCGTCGTGTCGACGACTTTGGCAACGGGTTCGGCGGGGACTTCGGCCCGATCCGCACCGGCCACGGCAACCGCGCCCTTCTCGCTGCGCGTCGCGACGAGTACCGGCAATTTCGGCGCAAGCGCGGCAAGGCCCGCTTCGAAATCGGCAGCGCCGGTCAGGCCCATCAGTTCGACTTCGTTGGCGAAGAGGATGTCGATCAGGCCATCGTCGATCAGCTTGCGGAAATCGTCGCCGTGACGGTCCAGCAGGAAAGCATCGGACAGCGTGAAGGCGACCTGGCGGCCTGCCTTGCGCGCGGCCTCGATTGCGCCCTTCATCGCGGCGCGCGGATCGTCCGGGTCCCAGAGGTACCCTTCGAGGTAGAGCACTTTCGCACTGGCGATCAGGTCCGCATCGACGGCGCTGGCGGGCAAGTGCTGCGACGCGCCGAGGAAGGTGTTCATCGTGCGCTGACCATCGGGCGTGACGAGGACGAGGCACCGCGCCGTCGGCGGATCGCCGGCGCGCGGGGCGACTTCGTAGTGAATGCCCGCTGCCCGGATGTCATGCGCGAAAACCGCGCCAAGCTGATCGTCGGCGACCTGCCCGATGAACGCGGTGCGGCTGCCCAGGGCGGCAAGCCCGGCGCAGGTGTTCGCCGCCGATCCGCCCGAGATTTCGCGGGCCGGACCCATGTGGGCGTAAAGTTCTTCGGCCCGCGCGGTGTCGACCAGCGCCATCGCGCCCTTGTCGAGCCCTTCGGCCTGGAGAAATGCGTCTTCGCACGGCGAGATGACATCGACGATGGCGTTGCCGATGGCGAGGACGTCGAAACGGGTGTCGGTCATGGTCTGGCTTTGGGCCCTTGCAGTTCTTTATCGGGAATTGCGCAGCGGGTTAGGCGCAAGGGCCCGATACGGCAAGCACCGAACATCGCGTGCTTTATTGACAGCGGGCGCATGCTGGCATCTATCGTCACGCCCATGCAGGATGCCCGTTCAGCCCTTTCGATACCGCAGGCCTTCGCGCTGGCGACCACGCAGCTTGGCGACAGGCGGGTCATCTGGCTGCTGGTCAAGTCGATCCTGATCAGTCTCGTGCTGACCGTTGTGCTGGGGGTGGCGCTCGTCGCGCTGCTGGGCTGGGGGATCGGCGCGATCTTCGGGCTGGATTACGATCAGACGGTGCCGGGCGTGGGTATCGCGATGGTCGCGGTGCTGGGGCTGGTCGGCCTGATCGCGGCGTGGCTGGCCTGGCGCATCGTCGCGATGGCGGTGCTGCAGTTCTATGCCGACGATGTCGTCGAACTGGTCGAAGGCAAGTTCTATCCCGCGCTCAACCCGCGCGACCTGCCGATGGGCGAACAGGCGCGGATCGCGGTGCGCGGCGCGCTGCGAGCACTGATCGCGAACCTGATCGCCCTGCCCTTCGCGCTGGCGCTGGTCTTTACCGCGATCGGCCCGGCGGTGGTATTTGCCGTCGTCAACGCGTTCCTTCTGGGGCGGGAGCTTCAGGACATGGTGTGGATACGTCATCAAAAGGACGACAGCGCCGCGCCGCTGGGCTTTTCCAGCCGGTTCCTGCTGGGCCTTGCCGTTGTCGGAATGCTGGCCGTCCCGATCCTGAACCTGCTGGCCCCGTTCCTGGGGGCAGCGGCGGCGACCCATCTGGTGCATCGCGCCGCGCTGAGGCAGGGGAAGACCCATGCGTAATCTTGCCGCCCTGGCCCTTCTCCCCCTCGTCGCCGCCTGCGCAACCTCGCCCAACTATACCGTGCCGTCATCGCGCCCGGCGGGTTCGGCGGCGGTTCCCCCGCAGCAACCGCAGGTCCAGCCGCAGACCGGCTTTCGCGCGCCGCGAATCATGGATGCACCGGGCCTCGACGGCGTGATCGGCAGTGATGCGAGCGGGCTGGTCCGGCAATTCGGTACCCCGCGGCTGGACGTGTGGGAAGGCGATGCGCGCAAGCTGCAGTTTTCGGGCAATGCCTGCGTTCTCGACATCTTCCTCTACCCGCCCGCCCCCGGACGCGGCGAAACCGCGACATGGGTGGAGGCCCGCCGCAGCACCGACGGGCGCGACGTCGACCGGGCGGCCTGCGTTGCCGCGTTGCGTCGCCGCTAAACACGGATCACGGGATAGTAACCCGGTCTTAAGCTTGTTTGCGTAAGCCATTCCCCGACGAACAAGGGGTTTTGCGCGCTCATGACCATGCATTTCAGCGATATCGCCCGGCAGGCTGCTGCCGATCGCCAGATTTCGGACGAAGAAATTCTCCAGCTCCGCCGCGCCGGTTGGGGTGACGGACGGATCACGCCCGAAGAGGCGGAGGCGATCTTTGCCCTGAACGATTCGCTGGGCATCCGCACCGACGCCTGGGTCGATTTCTTCGTGGAGGCGATCGGCGAATACGTGCTCAACACGCTCGAACCGCGGGGCTACGTCACCGAGGAACAGGGCAGCTGGCTGATCGCGCGCCTCAACGCCAGTGGCAATGTCGAATCGATGGCCGAACTGGAACTGGTCGTCCGCCTTGTCGAACGCGCATCGAACGTGCCGGAAAAGATGAAGGTCTATGTCCTCGGCGTCATGGAACACGAAGTGCTGACCGGCACCGGACCCACGCGCTGTGGCGGCGAATTGTCGCACACGCATGTCAGCGCCGCGGAATGCCGTATCCTGCGCCGCGCGATCTTCGCCCCCGGTTCGGACCGCCCCGGCGCGGTAAGCCGCCGCGAGGCCGAAATGCTCTATCGCATCAAGGACGCCTGTCTGGACGCGAACAACGCGCCCGAATGGAAGCGCCTGTTCGTACAGGCCGTAGGCAACTACCTGCAGGGTTTCTCGTCCGAAAGCTCCCAGATCAGCCGCGAACGCGCCGCCGAACTGGAAACGTTCATGGCCGATGCCAGCTCCAACGTCGGCCGTTTCCTCGGCCGCATGGCCAAGACCAGTCCCAATCGTTTCGGCAAGGTCTTCGGCAAGAAGGGCACCGGAGCGCCGACCCGAGAACAGCTTGTCGCCGCCGATCACGCGGTCACGGCAAGCGAGAAGAAGTGGCTGGATGCGCAGATGTCCGGTAACGGCATGGTCGACGAATACGACCAGGCACTGCTCGACTTCCTCGACGGCGGGGACGCGCCTGTCGCCTAAATGCAAGTTTTGCCGTAGAAATTCGGTCAGGCGGTGCCGAGGCCGGTGGTTTGGGCAGACCCGGAGCGCAGCGTACCTCAGTACGTGAGCACCGGAAGCAGACCGAAACGCCGGCCGCAGGCCCGCATGGGCGGATTTATACGGTGAAACTTTCCCCGCAGCCGCACGATCCGGTGGCGTTGGGATTGTTGAACACGAAGCCTGCCTGAAAGTCGTCCTCGACCCAGTCCATCGTGCTGCCGATGAGGTAAAGCACGCTGGCACCGTCGATGAAGAACAGGCCGCCCGGTGTTTCGATCCGTTCGTCAAAGGCGTTCGCCTCGTCCACGTAGTCGACCGAATAGGCAAGGCCGGAACAGCCGCGACGCGGGGTCGACAGCTTCACGCCGATCGCCCCTTCCGGCGCCTTGGCCATGAGGTCGGCAATGCGCTGCTCCGCGCTGGGCGTCAGCGTGACAGCGGCCTTGGGGGCGGGGCGGGTTTTCGTGTCGGTCATAATTTCTTTTCCCAGAATTGGGCACTGCCCATCGCCGGATCAAGGGCATACGTCGCAAAGCCCTCGCTGGCGTAGAGCGCTTTTGCCCCTTCGTTGCCCGACAGGACCTCCAACGTGATCTTGCATGCGCCGCGCTTTCTCGCCTCTGTGGCGACGGCGCGCATCAAAGCCCGGCCAAGGCCCTTGCCCCGATGTTCGGGTAGGACTGCCAAGTCATGAATGTTGACCAGAGGCGCGCAGGCGAAAGTCGAAAATCCGGTGAAACAGTTGGCAAGGCCCGCCGGTTCACCGTCTTCACGCGCGATCAGGGTAAATGCGCCCGGCTGTTCGGCCAGCGCAGCCGGCAGGCCATCGCGTACCTTGGGCGAAAGCGGTTCGCCGCCGCCCATAGGGTCGCGCGCATAGGCATCGAGCAGCGCGACGAGCGCCGCGCCGTCCGCCGGATCGCGGTAATCGGCCAGGGCGATGGCCAGGGTCGAGGCGTTAGACGCGCTCACAACATTCCGAGTTCGAGCTTGGCCTCGTCGCTCATCTTCTGGGGGTCCCACGGCGGGTCCCAGATGAGGTTCACTTCGGCATCGCCCACGCCCGGCACCGCGCCGACGCGCAGTTCGACTTCGCCCGGCATCGATTCGGCGACCGGGCAGTGCGGCGTGGTCAGCGTCATGGTGACGACCGCGCGGCTGTTGTCGTCGATCTCGACGCCGTAGATCAGGCCGAGATCGTAGATGTTCACCGGGATTTCCGGGTCGTAGATTTCCTTCAGCGCGGTGATGACGCTTTCATAAAGGTCGCCGCCCGGTTCGTTACCCGCAACGCCTGCCGGCTTTTCCTTCAGGAAACCGTCGAGATAGTCCTTCTTGCGTTCCAGCTTTTCGCTGGCCGTTTCCGTGTCGTCGGCAAGGTCCTGAACGCGGGCGCGGCGCGGGACTTCCACGCTGCTCACTTCCTCGCTCAGCGGGCCTTCCGTCGGGGACGGGGCCAGGACACGGTCGGGGGTGTTGGTTTCGTCGTTTTCGGGGGTCATCCGAAGATCCTCATCGTACGTTCGATGCCGCGGATCAGCGCGGCGATATCGTCTTCGTCGGAATAGAGGCCAAAGCTGGCCCGGGCCGTGGCGGGAACGCCAAGGTGGTCCATCAGCGGCTGGGCGCAGTGGTGCCCGGCACGGATCGCGACGTTTTCCTCGTCCAGAATGGTGCCAAGGTCATGCGGGTGAATGTCGCCCAGCTGAAAGCTGACGATGCCCGCGCTGTCGTCCGGCCCGAACAGCCGCAGCGAATTGATCTTCGCCAGCTCGCTGCGCGCCTTGCGGCAAAGCTCGTCCTCGTGCCGCGCGATCTGTTCGATGCCGATACCCTCGACGTAATCGACGGCGGCGGCAAAGGCGATCGCCTCGGTAATGGCGGGAGTGCCCGCCTCGAACCGCTGCGGGGCGTCGGCCCATGTGGTCTTTGCAAACGTCACCCGGTCGATCATCGCGCCACCGCCCTGATAGGGGGGCATGGCGTCGAGGATATCTTTCTTCGCCCAGAGCGCGCCGATACCTGTTGGCCCGTAGATCTTGTGCGCGGAAAAGACGTAGAAGTCGCAGTCGAGCGATTTAACGTCGACTTTCGTGCGGGGAACGGCCTGACAACCGTCCAGCAGCAATTTCGCACCGACCGAACGGGCGAGTTCGGCGGCCTTTGCGGTATGCAGACGCGATCCGAGTACGTTGGACACGTGCGCCAGCGCGATCAGTTTCGTCCGTTCGTCAACCATTTGCTGCGCAGCATCGATGTCGATGCGGCCATCTTCGGTCAGCGGGCAGACGTCGATCTCTATCCCGACGCGGTCGCGCAGCATTTGCCACGGCACGATGTTGGAATGATGCTCCAGAACCGACAGCAGGACACGGTCACCCGCCTTCAGGTTTGCTGCACCCCATGTTGCAGCAACAAGATTGATCGCCTCGGTCGCGCCGCGGGTGAAAACGATCTCGTCCTCGGCCCCGCCGACCAGCCCGGCAACCTTGCGGCGCGCGGCTTCGTAACCCAGCGTCATTTCGGCAGAGCGCGAATAGACACCGCGGTGCACGGTCGCGTAATCGCGGCCCAGCGCGTCCGCCATCGCATCGACCACGGCCTGCGGCTTCTGCGCCGTCGCGGCGGTGTCGAGGTAGTGCCACGGGCTGCCGTCGGCATTGACCATGCCGGGGAAGTCCGCTTTGCGAGAGATCGTCTGCGTGCTCACAGCTGCGCACCTTCCAGAACCGACAGCGCGCGTTCCAGCAGGCGTTCGCCCAGTGCCTCGTCCTCGATATTCTCGAACGCGTCGGCGACGAAGGCCTGCACCTGCAGCTTGCGGGCGATCTCGGGCGGAATACCGCGCGCGGCCATGTAGAAACCCGCCATCTGGTCCAGCGCGCCGATCGCCGCGCCGTGGGCGCACTTCACGTCGTCGGCAAAGATTTCCAGTTCCGGCTTGGTATTCGCGCTCGCACCCTTTTCGAGCAGGATGGCGCGAAAGTTCTGAGCCGCGTCGGTCTTCTGCGCATCGCGCACGACCTCGATCCGGCCCAGGAAATTGCCGGTCGCCTTGCCCCAGTGAACCGCGCGCACGACCTGGTTGGACGTCGCATTGGGCTCAACATGGATGCAGCGGGTCACGAATTCGCGCGTTTCGTTGCCGCCGCCGATGGTGACGCCGCCGAATTCGAAATGCGCGCCGTCTTCCAGCGTGACTTCGCATTCCAGCCGGGCATATCCGGGCGCCGCGTTTACGGCGGACAGTTCGAATTTCCCGCTCTTGCCGACGCGCACCCGGATGCGTTCCACGCCGGTGACGTCGCGGCTTTCGGCGCGGCTTTCGCCCGCAGGAACCGCGATTTCGGTCCAGCCGGTCAGCGTTTCGGCGTCAGACGATTCCAGCGCGGCTGCATCGGCATAGCGCCAGTCTTCGTCACGCGTTGTGGGAAGTGTTGCCAGATCGGTCACACGACCTCCTCATAACCCTCGCGCTCAAGCTCCAGCGCCAGTTCGGGGCCGCCGGTCTTCACGATGCGGCCCTTGGCCAGGATGTGCACCTTGTCCGGCTTCACGTAATCGAGCAGGCGCTGATAGTGGGTGATGAGCAGCACGCCCTTGCCCTCTGCGCGCATGATCGAATTGATACCGTCACCAACCGTGCGCAGGGCATCGATGTCGAGGCCGGAATCGGTCTCGTCCAGAATGGCGAACTTCGGGTCGAGGATGCCCATCTGGACCATCTCGTTCCGCTTCTTCTCACCGCCCGAGAAACCGACGTTCACCGGACGCTTCAGCATGTCCATGTCCATGCGCAGCAGCGCGGCCTTTTCCTTGGCAAGCTTCAGGAATTCACCGCCGGTCAGCGGTTCCTCCCCGCGCGCCTTGCGCTGGGCATTGGCGGCCTCGCGCAGGAACTGGACGTTGGAAACGCCGGGGATTTCGACCGGATACTGAAAGCCGAGGAACAGGCCGGCGGCGGCGCGTTCGTGCGGTTCCATGTCCAGCAGGTCTTTCCCGTCGAACGTCACCGACCCTTGCGTGATCTCGTAACCGGGTCGTCCGCCCAGCGCGTAGGCCAGCGTCGACTTGCCCGCGCCGTTGGGACCCATGATGGCATGGACCTCGCCCGCGCCGACTTCGAGCGTCAACCCGTTCAGGATTTGCTTTGCCCCATCTGCGGTGGCGACTTCGGCGTGAAGGTTTTCGATTTTCAGCATCGTGCCAGTTTCTACCAAGTTAGTCTCTGTTCGGTCCGCGGTAGGTGCGGGGCTTGTAGCCCTGCCCGCTGTTCTTCTTTTCGTCGAAGTGCTTGGCCCGCGCCTCGCGGCGGTCGGCGATGCGCATCCGCATGCCGGCGGTGATGCGCTTCAACACGTCGTCGATATTGTTCAGGATGTCGTCGGCCTTGATCCGCATGACGCGGATGCCGACGGCCTCAAGGCTCTTGTCGCGGCGCTTGGCCAACGCCTCGTCCTCGCCTTCCTCGTCGATGTCGATCGCCATGCCGAGGGAGTGGCAGTTGAAATCGACGATCGCGCTGCCGACGACGGCGTGGCGGGTGAACTTGTGACGGCCGAGATCCGCCTTCGCGAACTTCTCGGCCAGCGCCTTGTGCGCAGGGGTCGAGTGCCGCCGCATCTCGCGCGCACGATCGTGCAGCGCGTCGAGGCGCGATTCGGAAATTTCCCAACCACGACCCTTCTTCTTGATCGTGGGTTCGGCGTCGTCCGATGCTTCGCGAAGCTTCAGCGTCTTCTTTTCAGTCATTTCGGTCATCCAACTGAACCCTCAAGCGAGATCGCGAGCAGCTTCTGCGCCTCGACCGCGAATTCCATCGGGAGTTCCTTCAGCACTTCCTTGGCAAAGCCGTTGACGATCAGGGCCACGGCCTCTTCCTCGCCCAGCCCGCGCTGCATCGCGTAGAACAGCTGGTCGTCGCTGATCTTTGACGTGGTCGCCTCGTGCTCGATCTGGGCACTCGGGTTCTTCACCTCGATATAGGGCACGGTATGCGCGCCGCACTCGCTGCCCAGCAGCAGGCTGTCGCACTGCGTGAAGTTGCGCACGTTGTCCGCGTTCGCGCCCACACGGACGAGGCCGCGATAGGTGTTGTCGGACTTGCCCGCGCTGATCCCCTTGGAAATGATCGTGGACCGGGTGTTCTTCCCGTTGTGGATCATCTTCGTGCCGGTATCGGCTTGCTGGTGATTGTTGGTGACGGCGACCGAGTAGAACTCGCCCACCGAGTTTTCACCGTTCAGCACGCAGGAGGGATACTTCCACGTCACCGCGCTGCCGGTTTCCACCTGCGTCCAGCTAACCTTGCTGTTCTTGCCCTGGCACAGCGCGCGTTTGGTCACGAAGTTGTAGATGCCGCCCTTGCCCTCGCCATCGCCGGGGTACCAGTTCTGCACCGTGGAGTACTTGATCTCCGCATCGTCGAGCGCGACCAGTTCGACCACCGCGGCGTGAAGCTGGTTTTCATCGCGCATCGGCGCGGTGCAGCCTTCGAGGTAGGAGACATAGCTGCCCGCTTCGGCCACGATCAGCGTCCGTTCGAACTGGCCCGTATTCTCGGCATTGATGCGGAAATAGGTCGACAGCTCCATCGGGCAGCGCACGCCCTTGGGCACGTATACGAAAGTGCCGTCGGAAAAGACCGCGCAATTGAGCGTGGCAAAGAAGTTGTCGTGCATCGGCACGACCTTGCCCAGCCATTGCTTCACAAGGTCAGGGTATTCCTTGATCGCCTCGCTGATCGAGCGGAAGATGACGCCCGCTTCTTCCAGTTCCTTGCGAAACGTCGTGGCGACCGAGACAGAGTCGAACACCGCGTCGACGGCAACCTTGCGCGCGCCTTCGACACCGGCGAGCACTTCCTGCTCGGCAATCGGGATGCCCAGCTTGTCGTAGACGGCCTTGATCTCGGGATCGAGTTCGTCGAGCGATTCCAGCTTCGGCTTCGCCTTGGGCGCGGCGTAGTAGTACGCGTCCTGGTAATCGATCGGCGGGAAATTCACTTTCGCCCAGTCCGGCTGCGGCATGGTCAGCCAGTGGCGATAGGCCTTCAGGCGCCATTCCAGCATCCATTCCGGCTCGCCCTTCTTGGCCGAGATGAAGCGCACGGTTTCCTCGGACAGGCCTTTTTCCGCAAACTCCTGCTCGATATCGGAGGAGAAGCCGTATTCGTAGGTCTCGAGCGCCTTGGCCGCGTCTTTGGCGGCGCGGTCCTTCTCGACAGCCTCTTCCTGCGCTGCTTTCAGAACTTCTGCCTGTGGGTCGTTCATGCGGATACTTCCAGATCGGTAATGTCTTGCGGCGCTTTCTCGTGGGCGAGATCGACCAGCGAAATGCCGGAAAGCGCAGAGCGGATGGCCCGGTTCACTTGCGGCCAGTGGGCGCGGGTGCCGCAGCGCAGTTCTATGGCGCAGTCGCCATCCTCGTCACAGCACTGGGTCAGCGCGATGGGGCCTTCGATGGCCTCGACAATGTCGGCCACGGTAATCGCGGCGGCCGGGCGGGCCAGGCGGAAACCGCCGCCTGCACCGCGCACCGAACGCAGCAGGCCAGCGGACGAAAGCCTGCTCACCAGCTTTTGTACGGTGGGCAGCGGCAGGCCGGTTTCTTCCGAGATTTCGGACGCATTGGTCCGGTCACCGCCACAGTGAAGGGCAGCGGCACGCATCGCCACGACGGCGTAATCGGCCATGCTGGAAAGCCGCATGTAAGATCGTGCTCCCGGGTGTCTACCAAGGGATCGATCCTTAATCGGAACGATCCGGTCCGGTTTCACCTAGGGATGCATTGCTACCGATTCAATGAAAACCGACTGTTGAGAGTCGTTTGCATTTGCCCCGGAATCGGCGCTTAACCGCCGCGGTCGACGATCACCGGATCGCAGAACGCAAAGGTGCCGCTGTCGTCGGTCGACTGCAGCAGGACGGCATATTCGTATTCCTGGCCTGCGGTGCCGCTGGACGTAACCTTGAGCTGCAGGTCCTGATCCGATGTGCCGGTGCGCGCGTTGAAAGCGATCTGGCCGTCCTCGACCAGCACGCCGATAAATGTGCCGCTCGCATCGGTCAGGGCAGTCCACGAGCTGTAACCGGCCGGGATGAAGCCGGTGTTCGTGGCGAACTCCCACTTGTTGTCCTGCGCGATGGTCAGTTCGACGATGCCATTCGCATCGGGCGTGATCTTGCGATGATCGACGATCACCCCGCTCTTGTTGACCTTGAAGTTCACCGTATTTGGCAGATTCTGACTTGCCATAGTCCCCACTCCTTTGCGTTATTCTGCAAATATTCCCCCGAAAGCAGAGGCAGGCACGCCGGCCCTATCCTCCGAGCAGAATTCCTGTTTGCCGCGCGTGCGGCGACACACCCTATCCTTCTGAAGCCTCTCCAGCACCGTGCGGTGGCCCGATGCCGCCAGCACCTCGCCTGCGCGGTCCCACGCCTTGCGCCGCGCCTTGCCGCCCGGTTTCTCGGCATCGCCGATCGCAATCAGGATCGCCGCGCGGGCCGGGGCGCTGCTCGCCAGCTTCTCGAAGTCGCCAGCATATTCCCTTTTGGCGTAGAGAGCGAGCGTTGCCGGTTCCGCAACGCCCAGCCCCGCAGCATAGGCCAGTGCGACGAGATAGAATTCGTCCGCCTCGTCCGTGCCGTTGCCCTCGCTGTGGGCGATCTTGCCGGAAATGGCGCGAAGATCGGCCGCCGCCTCGCCCTTGCCGCCCGCGCGCCACTTGCACAGCGCCATCTGCGCGCGGTCGAAATCGCGGTCCTGCGCCCATGCCTTGTTATCGGGGTCCAGCGCGATCAGCTCACGCCAGCGTCGGTCGGCCAGCTGCAGGCTGGCGCAACCTTCGTTCATCCGCCCCAGCGCGAAACGAAGGCCCGCCAGCTGGTCGAGCCCGATGGCACGATAGCGGTCGAGCTGGCGGTCCGAACCATCGTCGTAGGCATCGATCTGCAGGATCTGGCGGATGCGGCGCTTTTCCGCCGCGACCTCGTCACCTGCATAGGCCAGCGTCGTCGCCGCGTGCGAAATCGCCTGCACGATGAACATCCGCGTCATCCGGTCCTGCGGTTGGATCAGGCGGTAAAGCCGCTCAGCCTCGTCGAAAGAGGCGAGCGCATCGCCGAAACGGCCGATCTCGCGGTTGACGACGCCCAGGTTGAGCTCGCCCGAAGCCGCCTCCAGCTTCGAGGTCGGGTCGTCGGGTTTCAGCGCGACCAGCTTGCGGCCCAAATCGCGATAGCGGCCAAGGTGGACCGCCGCATTGGGCCAGTCGGCCTGTTCGTAAAAGCCGTAGCCGACCCAGAACTCGCTTTGCGAATGATCGAAAACGCGCTGCCAGTTGTCCGGATCGTCCTGCAAGGCAGCGCCCGTCGCTTTCGCCGCCTCGATGAAGCTGCGCCGTGCCTGTTCGGGCTGTCCGCGAAGGTTCGCGACTTCGCCGACGAGGTGCAGGGCTCGCGCCTTGCGGCCCAGAGCATCGATGTCGAGTTCGTCCTGGTCCTGATCCTCGTAATAGGACAGCGCCCGCTCTCCCACCGAATCGAGCACGTCGAGACGGCCCACTTTCTCGAGCCGAGGCTTCAGGTCGGTAATCATGAATTCGACCAGGCTGTCGGCTTGCGCCCGCTGATACTGCGCCTCGTCGCGGGCGCGCACGGCGGTGTAGGCCAGCAGGCTGGTACCGATCATGCCAAGGACCGAGGCCGCCGCCAATATCGCCAGCCGCCGGTGCCGCCGCTGGGCGTCGCGGCGCACGATCCGGTCCAGCTTGACCCCGATGATCCCGGCAACCAGCTTCAGCCGGGCCAGCCGCTTGCCGTCGCCGCCTTCGCGAAAATCGGCGGCCAGCGGCTCCACCCGCGTGTCGGTCAACTCTCCGTCCGGTCCGGTCGCGAAACGCAGTGCGCGCGGCAGGCATTCTTCGTCCTCCCGGCCCGGAATGTCGCTGGCATGCGGTTCGCCCGAAAGGATCGCGGCCAGCACCACGCCATCGGGCCGTACCGTGCGGAAATACCGGATTTCCTCGTCCACCCAGCGCGATTTCGCCGCGCGCGGCGAACAGATGACGACAAGACAGCGCGACGCGGCAATCGCCTCGCGCAGCCGGTCGCCAAGGTCGTTGGCGGCTTCCAGTTCCTGCCGGTCGCGGAACACGGGGAACAGGCGGCGGGGCAGGTCCCGCCCCTCGCCGTCCTGCAGGTGTCGGGGCAGGCGATAGGTTTCAAGCGCGCGGTGGAGCCATGTCGCAAACGGTATGTCCGCGTGCGAATAACTGATAAACGCCCAATAACTGGGCTCCGCCTCTTTAATCGCGGCGCCGTTCATTCCCGATGTCTCTGCCCCAAACACACAAGCATGCAACTTGCGCGCCCGTATAAGCCGGAACTATCGTTAACTCCATGATCCGCAACCCCGAACCTGACACGGTGCAAGCCATCGCACGCGGTTTCGACTGCGACGACGCGGTCGCGATGTCGCTGGCGCGGCAGGCGCAGCGCGTCAGTTTCGGGCCGCGCGACATCGTCCTGGCCAGCGGGCAGCGGGCTGAACACCTGTTCCTGATGATCCGCGGCCACGCCCGGATGCTGGCGATTTCCATCGACGGACGCATGGCCGTGATCGAGGAATTTCGCGATGGCGACCTGTTCGGCGAAGGCGCGCTGACCGACGACGGCGCGGGCAGCGAGACGGGAGACGAAGTCGTCGCCGTCAGTCACAGCACGGCCTGCAGCCTCGAATCGCACGTCATGGTCGCGGCCATGTCGGCCCATGCCAGCGTGGCGATGGCGATCTCGCGCCGCCTGCTCAAACGGTTGATGACCCAGAACCGCCGGATGGCAGAGGTGTCGACGCTGTCGACCGTCGGGCGCATCCATTCCGAACTGCTTCGGCTGGCACGTGACGGCGTGAACCTCACGATTTCGCCGCCACCGGTTATCACGCAATTCGCGCTCAGCCTTCAGACCACGCGCGAAACCGTGTCGCGCGCGATCAGCAAGCTGGAAAAGAAGGGCATCGTGAAACGGGAAGAGGACGGTCTGCGCGTCGTCGCCGAACACCGGCTCGAAGAACTGATCTTCTGATCTGCAAGGCCCGCCCGGCCTAGCCATCGCGCAGGGCGAAGAGGGTCAGGCCCTCGCACTCTCCGACAGGTTCGGCATAGACGACCCCCGGCACGCCGAGGAACAGGGCGGACGCGAAAGGCTCGCTCACCGTTACCACCCCTGGCAGCGCCTGCCCGGCAAGGCGCGACAGGTCCGCCACGCCGCGGCCTGCCAGCGCGGCGGGATCTTCGAACCAGTGGGCAAGCGCATAGTGGCCTGCGATCGACAGCGGCGCCTTGAAACTGTGCTGCCGAAGTTCGCAGGCAAACTGCCACGCGGCTTCCGGCGTGCCGAAGGCGGCAAGACGGTCGTTCCCGCACGACAGCATGACCGAAGGCTGCGCCTCCATCGCGGCGAGGGCGTCGCGCAGGGGATAGAGCAATTCGTCGGCCGCTTTCTCGAACGAGGCCTCGTCCAGATCGTCCAGCCCCGCGAACCCGATCAGCAGCATGGCGGCGAGCCGCCTGTCGGAGCGGCCTTCGCGCGGCTTGGTGGCAGAGGCGCGCACGCTTTCGACGCGGGGCCAGCGCAAGTGATGGCTGCGACGGCCCGCGTCCTGCCACCGGGTGGCATCGCGCGCGGTGGCGCGGCCCTGTCCCAGTTCACCCCCCTCGTCGTCGACGATGGTAAGCTGCACCGCCTCGCTCCCCATCATACAGGCGTGGAGTACCGCCGAACCCATCGCGACATCGGATGCCAGCGCGGTCGCCAGCGGTTCGTAGGCGCCGGTGTCGGTGGCCGTGGTGACAAGGCTTTCTGCGGCATCGAGGCAGGCGCGGAATCGCGCTTCCCACCCTTCGCCATAGGGGCGAATCGACTGGGCGACGAAAGCCTCCGGCGTCAGCGGCAGGACGACATGAAGCTGTGCACCGCGCGCCAGCAGGCGTTCCGCGATCAGGATGTCGGCCCCGGCGGCCAGTGCCCCAAAGCCGAAGCCGATCGCCTCTTCCTCAAGCACCGCGTCGATCCGGTCGGCCAGCGCGGCGACGTCGCGCGCGTCGACCCCCATGTGCCCGGCAAAGTGCAGCGAACGGGGCGGGCGGAATTCGTCCAGCCATTCCGCATCCTGCCCCCGCGCCTCGACGATCAGGCGCAACTGGCGCAGCGTGCTGGCCATGTCCTCGTGATTGTCGGGCGATGCCTGAAGCGCCGCGATCAGCGAGGCCCTGGCCCCGGCCCGATCTCCGACCAGCAGGAGCGCCTCTGCCCGCGTGGCGGCAAGGTAGAACGGCGTTTCGGCCAGTTCGGCGTCGTTTTCCAGCCATTGCGCGATTCCCGCGGCAAGGCTGCGCGCGCCTTCCTCGTCTCCCGAAAGCAGGCGCAGCGTCGCCACGTTGATGCGGGTATAGGGCTGAGGCAGCTGGGCGTCGGCCCGTTCGTAAAGCGACGCGGCCTCAGCCATCATCGCGCGCCGTTCCTCGCCCGACAGGCGCAGGGCGCGATCCTTGCGCAGGCGCCCCCTGACGGCGAGCGTCGAGGGTTCTTCCCGGCCTTCGGACCCGCCCGCCGCGAATAGGTGTTCGGCATGGTCGAGCGCACCTGCGCGCGCAGCCGTTATGATCGCGGGAAGCGTCGGCTTCATCGGCATTTACGGTCCTCGGTCAATTTCCGCCCCCGGACGGTCGTTGCGGGCAAGGGGTTAGCACAAACGCAGAAAGTCCGAACCCTCTCGGGCCCGGACTTTCTTTCGCCATGTTTTCCGGACGCGTCAGCGTGCGGGCGAACGCGGAGCCTTTGCGGGATCGACCGCGACCATGACCGGAAGGTTGTTCCGCGAATCGATGGCAGCTGCGACCTGCACCTCGGTGCGATCCATCGTATCGGCCATGCACTTGCGCACGAGAGCCATGACGCCTGCGCCGCGCAGTTCCTTGGCTTCGCAGACCTGTCGCGCAGCGCGGCGGACCGAGTTGCGAAGGTCCTTGACCCCCTCATCGCTCGTAAGATCGAAGGCCCAGGTATGGATCTCGATCGTACGCGTGGCCGGTTCGGCATGGGCGGCAGTGGTGAAGCCGGTGACAGCGACACCGGCGGCGATAATGGCGATGAATGCCTTGTTCTTGTACATGATAAGAGCTCCCCACAGTCTTGCATGTGATTGTTGCGACCAGACAAGAGATGCTCCCATTTTCGATTCGTTGCGCGTGATCGTCGTCACGAGTAATTTATTTATTTAAATAGAGATAGTTTCAGATCATATGAAATCTTAATAGAAACCGGATAGTATTAAGGCGCAAACTTCGATTTCTTTACTGACACGATTGTTTGTTTAATTTTTGCCCGGACTGATTTTTGGCGGCCCTGAAACGGCGAATGCCCGGATCTCGAAAGATCCGGGCACCCCCCACGGACACCGGCGCGGACAAACGCCGGTAGGCCTTGCAAGCGAGCCTTGGTCATCGGACCATGACGGAACAGGCTCAGCTCACAACGTACAGAACGGGAACTCCCCCAAGTCCCTGCCCTGTATCTGTTGGAAACGGGTTTAGGCCCGAACGCGAAACAGGGCCCGTGACGGCGGTCACGCTCACGACGAAAAATGCGGATTTTTATCGACGCGACTTTGCGTAAATTGCCTGCAGCCGCCGTTCGACATTGCGCAAAGCGTCTTTTATAGGCGCGCGCATGGTCTACTCGCTGCTGCGCCCGCTTATCTTCCGTCTCGACGCCGAACAGGCACACGGTGTCGCTCTCGACGCCTTGAAGACGACGCCCAGTTCCCTGTTGGCCAGCCCGCCGCGCCCCGATCCGGCGCTGGCGATCGACGTGGCCGGACTCCGCTTTCCCAACCCTGTCGGCATGGCCGCCGGTTTCGACAAGAACGGCGAAGTACCCGACGCCCTGCTGCGTTGCGGCTTCGGGTTCGCCGAACTGGGCAGCGTCACGCCTTTGCCGCAGGAGGGCAATCCGAAACCTCGCCTGTTCCGGCTTGCCGAAGATCGCGCCGTCATCAACCGCATGGGCTTCAACAACGAAGGGGCCGAGGTGGTGGAGAAGCGTATCATACGCCGCGCAGGCCGCCCCGGCGTGGTCGGGATCAACATCGGCGCGAACAAGGACAGCGACGACCGCGTGGCCGATTACGCCACGATGACGCGGATCATGGCGCCCTATGCCAGCTATCTGGCGGTCAATATCTCCAGCCCGAACACGCCGGGCCTGCGCGCTTTGCAGGACGAGACAGCGCTGACCGGCCTGCTCGATGCCGTGCTGGAAGCGCGTGGCGAAGACGGCCCGCCGGTCTTCCTGAAAGTCGCCCCCGATCTCGAACCGGCGGACGTGGATGCGATCTCGCGCATCGCTATCGACAAGAAGCTCGGCGCGCTGATGGTGTCCAATACCTCGATCACGCGGCCCCCGCTCGCATCGAAGAACCGCGCGGAAGGTGGCGGCTTGTCGGGCGCTCCGATCAAGGCGCTCGCGCTGCAGCGGCTGCGCGATTTTCGCAAGGCGACCGGCGGAGCGATCCCGCTGATCGGCATCGGCGGCATTGCTACGGCAGAAGACGCCTTCGAACGCATCCGCGCCGGGGCCAGCCTGGTGCAGCTCTATTCGGCCATGGTCTACGAAGGACCGGGCATCGCGGCAAAGATCGTGCGCGGGTTGCCCGCCCTTATGGCGCGTGACGGATTTTCATCGATTGCCGAAGCGGTTGGCAGCGAATAGCCTGCGCTCCATGATCCAACGCCTGATTGCCGTTCTCGCCGCGCCGCTCGCCCTTGGCGCCTGCGCGACGCTCCCTTCCGAAACCGGCCCGATCCGCCCTTCGGCAGGCATGGTCAGCGCCGCCGATCCGCAAGCGGCAGAGGCGGGTGTCGCCATGCTGCGCGCAGGCGGCAACGCGACCGATGCGGCCCTTGCCACGATGCTGGCGCTGACCGTGGTAGAGCCACAGTCGAGCGGGATCGGCGGCGGCGGTTTTCTCGTCCTCGACCCCGAAGGCGACGGCGATCCGACCACCTACGATGGCCGCGAAACAGCACCCGCCGCGGCAACGCCCGCGCGATTCCTCGATGCTTCCGGCCAGCCGATGCCGTTCCGCGCCGCGGTCGAAAGCGGGCTCAGCGTCGGCGTTCCGGGCAACGTCGCGCTGGCGGCCAAGGCGCACGCCGAACACGGCGCGCTGCCATGGAAAGACCTGTTCGACCCCGCAATCGCACTGGCCCGCGATGGTTTCGTCATCGGGCCGAAGCTGCGTGACAGTCTTGACCGCTGGCGCTCCGTCGGCGCGATGAGCGCGGATGGACGCGCCCTTTTCTACGGCGCGGATGGAGAGCCGCTGCCCGTCGGGACGAAAGTGCGGAATCCAAAGCTTGCCGCCTTCCTCGAACGGCTTGCCGCCGAAGGACCCGAGGCATTCTATACCGGCAGCAATGCCGACGCGATTGTCACCACGGTCGACACCGCGACTCCCGCAGGCAAGGGCGCGATGACCGTGGCCGACGTCACTTCCTACACGGCGAAGGAGCGTGGCAGCGCCTGCGGCACGTACCGCCTTTACGTCATTTGCGGCATGGGTCCGCCCTCTTCCGGGGCGACGACCGTCTTCGCCATCCTGAAACAGATCGAACGGTTCGACATGGGTGCCTATGGCCCGGAAAGCCCGGTCGCCTGGCACCTGATCGCCGAATCGATGCGCCTCGCCTTTGCCGACCGTGGACGTTGGCTCGCCGACAGCGATTTCATCGACGTGCCGCTGACGGGCCTGATGGATGAAGGCTATCTCGTAAAGCGCGGCCAGCAGATCAGCGCGACCGGCACGATGCCCGACCCGCAGGCAGGGCTGCCGCCCGGCGCAATGGCGATCATGAGCATGGCCGACCCTCAGCCCGAAAACGGCACGTCGCATTTCGTGGCCATCGACGGCGACGGCGGCATCGCATCCTATACCTCTACGGTAGAGAGCGCCTTCGGATCGGGGCTTACCGTCAACGGCTACTACCTCAACAACGAGCTGACCGACTTCAACTTCGCGCCCGGCACGGCGAACAGCGTCGAAGGCGGCAAGCGGCCCCGTTCCTCGATGTCGCCGTCGATCGTCTATGGTCCCGACGGCACGTTCCGCATGGCCGTGGGCGCTGCGGGCGGCTCCACCATCATCGCGCAAGTGGCCAAGGCGCTGATCGCGGTGATCGACTGGGACATGAGCGCACAGGACGCCATCGACCTGCCTGTCATCTTCGCGCCCGGCGATACCGTCTTCGTCGAGGAAGGTACCCCGCTAGTCGCGATGATCCCGGCGCTGAAGGCGCTGGGCCACGCGAACGTGACCACCCGCCCCGGCACGTTCAAGGCCAACGCGGTGGAGCTGGTGGACGGCGCCTATGTCGGCGCGGCGGACCGTCGCAGCGAAGGCGCGGCCGTAGCGCAGTAGCTTGCCGGTAGGGCCAGTAACTTGCCGGTAGGGAACGTGCGCCGTAGAAGCGCATTGACGGAGAGGAAAGGAAGGACACGCCGCATGGCGAAAACCACTGCGGGTGGACCGCATACGGGGCCTCACGGTTTCACCATCGCCGAAATGGACGAGGCGCAGAACCTCGTCTTGATGTTCCTGCATCGCGCCGACACGCTGGGCGATGCCCCTTTTCTCTATGCCAAGAAAGACGGCACCTGGCAGCCTCTGACCTGGTCCGAAGTCGCGCGGCAGGTCACCCTGCTGGCCGAAGCAATGCTGGCTATCGGTCTCAACAAGGGCGACCGCGTCGTGCTGGTCAGCGAGAACCGCCCCGAATGGCTGATCGCAGACCTTGCCATCATGGCCGCAGGGCTGGTCACCGTGCCCGCCTACACCACCAACACCACGGCCGATCACCTGCACGTGCTGGAAAATTCCGGCGCGCGGGCGGCTTTCGTGTCCTCTGCCAAACTGGGCAAGACGCTGCTGCCCGCCGTATTGAACAGCCCGTCGGTCGAACACGTGATCTCGTTCGACACATTGAAGCAGGAGCAAGTCGGCACGGCGCGGTTCCATACCCTGGCCGATCTGCTGACCGGCGATGCCGATGCGGCACGGGCGGCGGTATCCGAACGGATGCAGTCGGTCGGGCGTGAGGATCTTGCCTGCATCATCTACACCAGCGGCACCGGCGGCGCACCGCGCGGCGTGCGCCAGCACCATGGCGCGATCCTGATGAACTGCGCCGGCGCGGGCCGCGTCATTGGCGAGGATTTCGGATGGGAGGAGGAAACCTTCCTCTCCTTCCTGCCGTTAAGCCACGCCTACGAACATACCGGCGGGCAATTCTTCCCGATCTGCCTTGGCGCGAAAATCTACTACTCCGAAGGGCTGGACAAGCTGGCCGGCAATATCGAGGACGTGGGCCCGACCATCATGGTCGTCGTCCCGCGCCTGTTCGAAGTGCTGCGCGCGCGCATCCTCAAACAGCTGGAGAAACAGGGCAAGGCGGCACAGACGCTGGCGACACGCGCGATGGCGCTGGTCGAACGGCAATCGAACGGCAAACGCCGCCCCCTGATCGACGCGATGGAAGACCGCATCCTGAACAAGGTCCTGCGCCCCAAGGTGCGGGCCAAGTTCGGCGGGCGGATCAAGGCGATGGTGTCGGGCGGTGCGCCGCTCAATCCCGAAATCGGCTATTTCTTCACCGGCCTCGGCCTGCCGCTGCTGCAAGGCTACGGCCAGACCGAAAGCGGCCCGGTCATCTCGGTCAGCAGGCCGCAATCGGGGCTGAAGATGGATACCGTCGGCCCGCCGATCCACGGCGCCGAAGTCCGCATTGCCGAGGACGGCGAAATCCTGGCGCGCGGCGAAATGGTCATGCACGGATACTGGCAGAACGCAGCCGAAACCGCGAAAACGCTGGTCGACGGCTGGCTGCACACAGGCGACATCGGCCATTTCGACGAACGCGGGCGGATCAAGATCACCGATCGCAAGAAGGACATGATCGTCAACGACAAGGGCGACAACGTCGCGCCCCAACGGGTCGAGGGCATGCTGACGCTGGAGCCGGAGATCGCACAGGCGATGGTTTCGGGCGACCGAAAGCCCTACATCGTCGGCCTGATCGTGCCCGATGCCGAATGGACCCGCGACTGGGCGCGTGAGAACGGCACCGATACCGACTGGACAAAGCTGAAGGACAATCCCGACTTCAAGGCGGCGATCCGCACGGCCGTGGACCGGGTCAACACCAACCTGTCAGTGATCGAAAAGGTGCGCCGTTTCGAATTCGCGGACGAGCCCTTCACGATCGAGAACCACGAAATGACCCCGTCATTGAAGATCCGGCGTCACAAGATCCGCGATCGTTATGCGGACCGGATCGGGGCGATGTACAAAAGCTGAGGGCCTAGAACCCGAACTTGGTCTGGAACTGCTCCAGCTCGATGCTGAGCAGGGTATAGGCCGCGTCGAGCACTTCCTCGAACGCCTCGGCCTCGACCTTGTCGGCGACCCATTGTTCGATCTTCACGCTGTCGCCGCTGCCCGTGATCGAATCGAAGCGGGCGTGCCAGCGTTCCTTGTTCTGCATCAGCGCGGTGATGACGCCGTGAACCACGAAAGGCCGGCGCACGCCCATTTTCGACCAGGCATCGATCGCCCGCACGACGTTGGACCGCGTACCCTCCTCCCCGGTCTCCGCCTCGGCGAGATCGCGCAGGATGCCAAGCTGTTCGTGTGCCGGAAGCGTCAGGTCGACCTCGTGCCCGGCGGCTTCTGCCACCATCAGCGTTTCGCAGATGATCTCGTCACTGCGGGCGTAGAGGTTCATGCAGCGGCCCCGCCAGCTGCAGATTTCGTCCCAATGCGGTCCGTTTCCGCCGGTTTCGGGCACCGGCTGTCCCGTGATAGCGCTCAATGGATCTCCGCCGACTGGTCTTCGATCCAGTCAGGATAGAATCCAGGACGGCGCTTTGACCAGCCCGGAGCGCATGCGGCGGCCTCGCTGATCGAGTGAAGCAGGACCTTGCGCCGTTCTGGCACAATCTGGGGCAGCGCGGAGGCGGCGCAGAACGCCGCGGGAAGCCAGGGGCGCACTTCGGGGCCAAGCAAACGCTCATAAAGGAAGCGGTAGGCCGCGAATCCGTTGATGCATCCTTCGCACAGGTCGGCGACGGTCAGCGCGATGAGACGGCCCATGAACCGCTCCATCTTCTCTCCGCTGCGCATGTCGGGAAGCGCGGTGCGAAGCGTGCGAAGCTGCTGGTAGGCCAGCATCTGGCGGCGGATCGAGGCGGCCTCGTCCGGATCGCGCGCCCAGCGGGCCAGCGCGTCGGCGCGGGCCAGACCGATGTCGAGCCCTCTTCGGATATAACGCTGCTCCGCCGGGTCGAACTCGGCAAATTCGCGCAGTTCCGCGATCGCCAGAGATGCCGTGTCGAGCTGCGCCATGATCCTTCCTTCTCGTCCTGCGCCGTTCCTGCCGCGAAAACTGCGGCGGGGTTCGGCAAGATTGCGCGGGACAGGGTTAGGATCGGGTTAAGGCGGCTGGCGATTTTTGCACTGCCGGCCGCCCCGGAAATTCAGATCAACCCGGCAAGCGGGCTCGACGGATCGGCGTATTTGCGCGTCGCCATCCGGCCAGCGCGATAGGCGGCGCGGCCTGCTTCGACCGACAGCTTCATCGCGTGGGCCATCAGGACCGGGTCCTTCGCCTCGGCAATCGCGGTGTTCATCAGCACGCCTTCGCAGCCCAGTTCCATGGCGACCGCCGCATCGGACGCGGTGCCGACACCGGCGTCGACGAGCACGGGAACGCCCGCGCCTTCGACGATCAGACGGATCGTGACGCGGTTCTGAATGCCAAGGCCCGAACCGATCGGCGCGCCCAGCGGCATGATCGCGACGGCGCCTGCGTCTTCGAGCTGCTTGGCCGCGATGGGATCGTCGGCGCAATAGACCATCGGCTTGAACCCGTCGTTTGCCAGCACTTCGGTCGCGCGCAGCGTTTCGATCATATTGGGGTAGAGCGTCTTCGCCTCGCCCAGCACTTCCAGCTTGACCAGGTCCCAGCCGCCCGCCTCACGCGCAAGGCGCAAGGTGCGGATCGCGTCTTCGGCGGTGAAGCAGCCCGCCGTGTTGGGCAGGTAGGTGATCTTCTTCGGGTCGATATAGTCGGTCAGCATCGGTGCCTTGGGGTCCGACACGTTGACGCGGCGGACCGCCACGGTGACGATTTCCGCGCCGCTGGCCGCGACCGCGGCGGCGTTCTGTTCGAAGTCCTTGTACTTGCCCGTGCCCACGATCAGGCGCGAACGGAAGGTCTGACCAGCCACCGACCAGGTATCGTCATTTGCAACGCTCACGTCACCACCTCCCACGAAATGCACGATCTCCAGCTTGTCACCTTGTGCAAGGCCCACGCCTTCCAGCGTCGAGCGCGGGACGATGTCGCCGTTCCGCTCCACCGCGACTTTCGCCGGGTCGAGTTCGAGCAGGCGGGCAAGGTCCGCGATCGAACTGCCGTGGGGAATGCGGCGGGATTCGCCATTGACGATGATGGATATCTGTTCGGACATGCAGGCGACATAGCCGCTTTGCCCCGCGCTTCAAGCTTCGCCATCGATATGCACCGCGCCCCGACGCGGATTTGCGACGGGATCAGAACGCGTGCGCGCGCAAGTTCATGATGTGCGCGGCGGCCACGAAGGCGACGCCCGCGATGGTTAAGGAGGCTTCCGACACGCCGTGCGGAACGACAAGCGCCGAACCCATCAGCAAAAGTCCAAACCCGCCGACGGCCAGCGGCATCATCCGGCCATGGCGCAAAACGCCGACCCCGATCGTCGCCGCGCCGACCAGAATCGCAAGGCCCAGGCCGAATTCGTGGATTTCAGGCGCCAGCAGCCACTGCCCGCCCAGTCCGAGCAAACCGACCAGCAGGATGCTGGCCACGCAGTGCACGGCGCAAAGCCCGGACAGGGCGATTCCCATCCGGTCCAGCTTCAGGCGCGTTGCATAGCTTGGTCGTTCCATGCGGCGCATGTATGTAATATTGTATCATTACACAAGCAGAATCCGCGCTGGCCCCTTGCGCTTTGCGGCAAAGCGAAGCAGATGCGGGGCCGAAAAGATGAAAACGGCTCCTGTATATCCCCCCGATTCCGTGCGCTATGGCAGCGAAAGACCGCTGGCCCTGTCGCATTGGCTGACATTCGTGGCGGCGCTCGTCATCCTGATGATCGCGGTCGGCGGGATCACCCGCCTGACCGAATCGGGATTGTCCATCACCGAGTGGAAGCCTGTGACCGGGGCAATTCCACCGCTGAGCGAAAGCGCGTGGCAGGCCGAGTTCGACGCTTACAAGCAGATCCCCGAATATATCGAGGTGAACGGCCCCGCCGGGATGACTCTGGCGGAATACAAGTTCATCTATTTCTGGGAATGGTTTCACCGCCTGCTGGGCCGCCTGATCGGACTGGCCTTTGCCCTGCCGCTGGCGTGGTTCTGGTTTCGCGGCGCGATCCCGGCCGGATACAAGCCGCGCCTTCTTGCGCTTCTGGCGCTGGGCGGGCTGCAGGGCGTGTTCGGGTGGATGATGGTGCGTTCGGGCGTCGGTACCGAGGCGATGATCGACATGCGGACTGACGTTTCGCACTACTGGCTGTCGATCCACCTGATGACCGCGCTGTTCACGCTGGGCGGGCTGGTCTGGACCGCGTTCGATTTGCGCAACTGGGCGCGCAGCGATCCGCATGCGGGGCTTTCGCGCTTCAGCATTGTCGTCCTGGCCCTGCTCGCGGTGCAATTGCTTTACGGTGCGTGGATGGCCGGGCTCGATGCGGGCTACGTCGCGGGCGGCGGGATCATCAATTCCTGGCCCTTGATGCAGGGCCAGTTCTTCCCCGAGGGGATCGACTGGTCGCGCGGAGTGCTGCACGCCTTTACCGCCGATCCGTACCTCGTCCACTTCATCCATCGCTGGTGGGCATGGGTGGCCGTGGCCGGACTGATCGTCATGGGACGCCGCCTTCGGGCCAAGCATCGCCACATCTCGATCTTCATTCATGCCGCCTTCGGCACACAGATCCTGCTGGGCATCGCCACGGTCTGGTCGGGCATGGAAATCTGGGTCGCCGTCGCCCATCAGGTCGTCGGCGCGCTCGTTCTGGTCACCGCGGTCTGGGGCGCCCATGCGCTGGGCTTTCGCGACAGGATGCCGGGCAGCGTGCTGAAATGAGCGGGGCGGCGCTGATCTGGGCTCCTTTCGAGGACGAGGACAGCGCAGCCAAAGTCGCCGACGCGCTGCTCGACGAAGGGCTTATCGCCTGCTGCAACATGATCCCGGTAAAGTCGCGTTTCGTCTGGCAGGGCGAACGTGGCGAGGGCGAGGAAGTAGGCGCACTGTTCAAGACACGGGCCGACCTGCTCCACCGCGCGGTCGCCCGGCTTGAGGAACTGCACCCCTACGACACCCCGGCGGTCTCTGGCTGGACCTGTCAGGCCGCGGGCGGCGAAACGCTCGCCTGGCTCGCCGGAATCGGGCCGATGCTCAGGGAAAGCTGAACGGGCAAACGCGGCACGGTATTATTTTACCGCGCCCGAAAGCCCCCGATTTGCTTGACTTGCGGCAATGATGCGGACAAAAGCGCGCCAACTCGCCGCGGCAGCCCCGTGGCGATTCTCTTTTTTCAACGTAAGGAACTGAAAGCCATGAAGGCGCTCAGCACCCAGACCCGGTCGATCAAGCCGGCCGAGGTCGAAAAGAACTGGCACATCATCGACGCCGACGGTCTCGTCGTCGGTCGTCTGGCGGTTATCATCGCCAATCACCTGCGCGGCAAGCACAAGCCGAGCTACACCCCCCACGTCGATTGCGGCGACCATGTCGTCGTCATCAATGCGGACAAGGTGAAGTTCACCGGCAACAAGACGCAGAACAAGAAGTATTACAAGCACACCGGCTATGCCGGCGGCATCAAGGAAACGACCCCGGCGAAGATCCTCGAAGGTCGCTTCCCCGAGCGCGTTCTGGAAAAGGCCGTTGAGCGTATGGTCCCGCGCGGCCCGCTCGGCCGTCAGCAGATGAAGGCTCTCCACCTCTACGCCGGCACCGAACACCCGCACGACGGTCAGAAGCCCGCCGTGCTCGATGTCGCCGCCCGCAATCGCAAGAACAAGGTTGGTGCATAATGGCCGACAACGAAGTTAAGGATCTGTCCGATCTCGCCGAGCTGACCGAAGGCACCGAGATCGAGAACACCGAAGCCCAGGTTCCCGCCACGCCGCTGCGTGAACAGGAACTCGACAAGTTGGGCCGCGCCTATGCGACCGGCCGCCGCAAGGACGCCATCGCACGCGTCTGGATCAAGCCCGGTTCGGGCAAGATCACCATAAACGGCCGCGACCAGGAAGTGTACTTTGCACGTCCCACGCTGCGCCTCGTCATCGACCAGCCTTTCGCGATCACCGATCGCCAGGGTCAGTACGACGTCGTCGCCACCGTCAAGGGTGGTGGCCTCTCGGGTCAGGCCGGCGCCGTAAAGCACGGCATCTCGCAGGCCCTGTCGAAGTACGAACCGGCCCTGCGCGGCACCGTCAAGGCAGCCGGCTTCCTCACCCGCGACAGCCGCGTGGTCGAGCGTAAGAAGTACGGCCGTGCGAAGGCACGTCGCAGCTTCCAGTTCTCGAAGCGTTGACGCCTCGCAAACATATCTCGAAAAAGGGCCGTATTCGTACGGCCCTTTTTTTTGGGCCGCATTCTCTTGCAAGAGTTCCGCCTGACACATGCGTTTCCTGACCAGATCGAGATCCGCTGCGCCTGCCCGGATTGCCGGCTTCGAATATGCCGAAGATCCCAGGATAGATCGCATGGTGTTCATCTGAGGCCTTCACCGCACTGAGCGGCGCTGGCCGACATGCGTGACGAGGATTGCCACGTGCTGCGCTATGAAGACCTGTGCGAAGATGCCGATGCCGCCATCGCCGAAAGCGGCATCGACGCGCATCTGCAGCGCCGAGCCGAACCCATCGCGATCGAGGATCGCTCTGCGTCCTTCCGCAATTCCAACGCCCGCTATTTCGATCTGCATGAAGGCACCCGCTATGGCCGCGGGGCCTGGGACGCCTTCGGCTACAGCGTGTAACCCGATCTAACCACTTCAAATCGTGCGCTTGCTGATGCATCTTCCCCCGGTTCGTATCGGGGGAGTTGGTGGATGGGCAATTTGCATTTTCTCGGGCTTGCGGCGGCTGCACTTGCGGTATCGCCCGCCAACGCCGGAACAACCGCCCTTGTCGGCGCGACCGCCATCGACGGGACCGGCACCGCGATAGAGGACAGCGTGATCCTCGTCGACGATAGCAAGATCACATGCATCGGCACGGCGGAGGACTGCAAAGTCCCGAAAAAGGCCGAGGTCGTGCAATTGGCCGGACGTTACGTGACACCGGGCCTTGTCGACGCGCATGTCCACTTCGCCCAGACCGGATGGATGGACGGGCGGCCCGACGGGCTGAACGCGCCGGACATCTACCCCTATCCCGAAACGATGGCCGCCCTGCGCGCCGATCCGGGACGCTGGCACCGTGCCTATCTGTGTTCAGGTGTCACCTCGGTCTTCGACGTGGGTGGCGCGGACTGGACCGTCACGGGTGAACAGGCGAGCGATAGCGACAGACCCGATCGTGCCCGCGTCCGCGCAGCCGGCCCGCTGATTACCCATGCCAGCGAATACAACGAGAATTACGTCGCAGGCGGACACCCGGAACTGGCGCCTTTCCTGCCCTTCGGCACCGATGACGAGGTAAGATCGGGCATCGCACACCTCAAGACCATCGGTTCGCGCGCGGTGAAGGTCTGGTTTCTGAAGCCCAAGCCCGAACGGCGTGAGGAGCTGGAAGCCCGGCTCATGCTGACGGGGCAGCTGGCCAGGGAAGCCGGCCTGCCGCTCATCGTTCATGCCACCGGCCTTGATGAGGCAAAGGCCGCCTTGCGCGCTGGCGCTGCCATTCTGGTGCACAGTGTCGACGACAAGCCGGTCGATACCGAGTTCCTCGACCTGCTTAGGGCGAACGATACCGTCTACACGCCCACCATCGTCGTAGGCGAAGGCTGGCTGCGCGCGATGGCCGCGGTCGGGACCGGTGCTGCTTACGAGCTCGACGATCCCGGAAAGTGCGTTGACGAGGCGATCATCGAACGCATCAACGCGCCCGAACGGCTGAAACCGCGGGCCGCGCGGCTCACGCCAGAGTGGGTCGTGAACAGGGCGCTATCCATCGGAAGGGAGCAGGCGATCATGACGCACAACTTGCGCGCCGTGCGTGATGCCGGCGGGCGGATCGCGCTCGGGACCGACGCGGGCAACCCGCTCACCCTGCACGGCCCTTCGGTCAACTGGGAACTGGAAGCGATGCAGGCTGCCGGAATGACGCCCCCAGAAGTGATCGAGGCCGCGACGATTGCAGGGGCGAGGGCCATGGGCGTCGATGACGAGACCGGTTCGCTGACCGTTGGGAAGTCCGCCGACCTGCTGGTCATGCCCGACGATCCGCGCAAGGACGTCGCCGCTTTTCGCATGATCAGCCACGTCATGCGCCAGGGTACCTTGTACGAACAGCACGAATTGCAAGTGCGCTGAACCTTGCGCGTCAGTCGCGGTCGGAAAAGCCGATCTCGATGTGCGATCCGTCGCAGAACGGCTTGTTCCCACTCGCCCCGCAGCGGCACAGCGCCATGCGGTTTCGCGGCTCGTAAGCCTCTCCGTCCGCACCGGTAAGCGGCACGCCGCCCTCTACATAGAGGGGGCCGGAACATTGCTCTGCCGGGTCTTGCGTGGTGGAGATGCGCTTCTCTCGCCGGTCCTCGACGATCTGATCGGATGACGCGTCCACCGCGACCAGTCGGCCCGAAGGACAGCACGAAACCTGCTTCAGGAATATCTCCGCGACCTCTTCGTCGTCGGTCTGCTCCACCTCTTTCCACACGGTCTGGTACGTGTCGCAGAACCGCGCCGACGCGCAGAGGTCTTCCTTGTCGAGCAAATGATAGCGGGGGCCTTCCAACTTCTCCGCCTTGGCAACAAACCCGTCGCGATCAGCCGTTTCCGTGCCGTCGAAATCCGCATCTTCGTGGCTGTTGTCGCAGAACGGCTTGTTTGCGCTGCGCCCGCAGCGGCACAAGTAATAGTTCGGCTCTGCATCGTATTCGCCCGTCCGTTTCCAGTCGAGCGATGCGCCGTCGGGACCGGTTTCGATCGTCTGCCGATGGAGAGGCACCGATGCGCTGACCTCGTAAGGGCCGTCTTCGGTGATCTTGATGCCGTTTTCGTCTGCCATGCCCGGTAAACCGACCGGCAGGGCAAGCGGTTCCGGTCAGGGAATGTCCGAAAGAATGAAATTGTTGCCTGCCCCCTTCCGCGCCGACACGGTGTCCACCGCCAAGGGCGGCAAATCCGCCTCGATCACCTTTTCCGCGCACTCTGCCGGATTCCTATAGTCTAGCTTCAGAGGGCGGAGATCATAGCGCCACCATTCGCTTTTAAGCAGGAGCGCGATCGTCTCCGGTGGGAACCGGTAGCGCAGGATCTTTGCCGGAGTTCCGCATACGATGGCATAGGCGGGCACGTCCCTAGTCACGACGGCGCGCGCCGCGATCACCGCCCCATCGCCGATGGTAACACCTAGCGAGATGAACGCACCTTCGCCGATCCAGACGTCGTTTCCGATCCGGATCGGGCCGTTCTTGCCCCGGCCTGCTTTCTGAACGACGGCATCGATATATTCATCGTCGTTGAAACCGCCGCGATTGCCGTGGCTGAAGGGATGCGTCGTAAAAAGATTCACCGGATGTTCCGGAAGGCCGCTGACGAGATTCGCAGCGATTGAACAAAACCGGCCGATCGAGGTGTTCCTTATCTTCCCCGGCCCCGTCGCATATGTGTAAGCGCCAAGCGCAACATCGCCGTGCATGAGGAGATGCCGCACGTTGAGCGGCGTCTCGGCATGCAAGAGAGCGAGACGAGAATTCAGCCTGACCTTTGCACCGCGATCAATCAGTTGTTGCTCGATCTCGCTGGCAGGCCTCATCACTTGGGAATCACTCACGCGTCGTCCTCATTCCTCTTCGCCGCGCCCTTGAACCCTTGCGCGATCACGTACCATTCCGAACTGCCCTTGCGGCTGGCGGGGGGCTTGGCGTGTTTCACGGTTCGGAAATTCTTCTTAAGGATGTCGAGCAGGGCCTTGTCGGTTCCGCCGGCAAAGACCTTGGCCACGAAATCGCCGCCCGGCGCCAGTGTCTGCACCGCGAAATCGACGGCCAGTTCCACCAGCCCCATCGTGCGCAAGTGGTCGGTCTGCTTGTGGCCAACGGTGTTGGCGGCCATGTCGGACAGGACAAGATCGGGGGCCTGGCCCAGCGCTTCCATCAGGGCATCGGGCGCGGCGTCGTCCATGAAGTCCATCTTGAAGATCGTCACACCCGGCAACGGATCGACGTCGAGCAGGTCGATGCCGACGATTTTCGCCTGCGGACGCTGTTCGGACACCACCTGGCTCCACCCGCCCGGCGCGATGCCCAGGTCGACCACCGCGTTCGCCTTTTTCAGAAGAGCGAATTTCTCGTCCAGTTCCTTCAGCTTATAAGCCGCGCGGCTGCGATAGCCGTCGGCCTTGGCCTGCACGACGTAGGGATCGTTCAGCTGACGCGCCAGCCAGCGCGCCGACGATGCCGTGCGCTTCTTGTTGCTTTTCAGCTTCTGGCGGTCCTGACCCGATCTGCTCATGCCGGGCCTCTTACAGCGGTTTTTCACGCTGGGCGAGAGCGCGTGGCTGATCCAGCCTCGCCCCGCCCATCAGGGATCGCAAGATACCTTCGCGAATCCCGCGATCGGCCACGCCAAGGCGAGCGGCGGGCCAGAGGTCGAGGATCGTCTCCAGGATCGCACAGCCCGCGACGACAAGCTCGGCCCGGTCGCGCCCGATGCAAGGCAGCGCCTGCCGTTCGGCGGGCGAGATATGCGACAGGCTCTTGGCGATGTCGCGCATGGCCGTCGCCTCCACGATCAGCCCGTCGACCGCGCGGCGGTCGTATTGCGGCAGGCCGAGATGCAGGCTGGCCAGCGTAGTGACGGTGCCGCTGGTGCCCAGCAGGCGCAGGCCATCTTTCCCGCCTTGCGAGCGGAAAGGCGTCAGGCGGTTGGAGAAGTCGGCAAAAGACTGATGTACCGTGCGGCGCATCCTGCGATAGCGGTCGAGGCGATGCACGTCGGTTTCCTCGTCCGCGCTAGCGGGGAAACTCTCGGTCAGCGAAACGACGCCCCAGGGCACCGATTGCCAGTCCACGATGCGCGGCACCGCCTTGCCGGTTTCGATCAGGACCAGCTCGGTCGAACCGCCGCCGATGTCGAAGATCATCGCCGGGCCTTCGCCGCGCTCCAGCAGGACGTGACAGCCCAGAACGGCGAGCCGCGCTTCTTCCTGCGCGCTGATCACGTCGAGCACGATGCCGGTTTCGCTCCGGACACGCTCGATGAAATCGTCGCCGTTCGAGGCACGGCGGCACGCCTCTGTCGCGACGGATCGGGCCAGATGGACGTTACGGCGCTTCAACTTGTCGGAACAGACGTGGAGCGCGGACAGTGCGCGATCCATCGCCTCGTCCGACAGGCGGCCGGTCTGCGCCAGCCCTTCGCCCAGCCGCACGACGCGGCTGAACGCATCGATCACGACGAAGTTTTCGCCTGACGGCCGTGCGATGAGAAGACGGCAATTGTTGGTGCCAAGGTCGATCGCGGCATAGGCCTGCCGCGACGGGCGGCCCTGCGGCGCGCCATTCGGTGCAGGCTTGGCATTGCGTTGCGGGTCGTTCCCGCGCGCAGATCTGCCTCGCCCGTCCCGGTTGTACGAGTGCCTGTCCGGCGCGCTCTTGGCAGATGGGGGCCTCTTTGCCCCTTCCGATCCCGGATCGTGCGGCCCATCCTCGGCCTGCCGATCCCCGTCCTGCGTTGCCGGCGGGTCAAGATCCGCCATGCTGTATTTCCAAATCCAAAATCAATGAACTGCGCCGCCGACCAGTGGCCGTGCGCAGCGAACCTGGAACCCATGCTAACGACGGGCGGTTAATGTGACAAGTTCGCGGCCCGAAACCATGCAAGACTCGCCTTGACGCAGGCGGGAGATGCGAATATTGGGCGCCCCTCGGCGGCCATTTGGCTGCCCGTTGCCCCGTCGTCTAATGGTAAGACTACGGTTTCTGATTCCGTCTATCGAGGTTCGAATCCTCGCGGGGCATCCATCCTCTCGCCATCATCGAACGCCTTGTCCCTCAGGCCGCGACGCTTTCGAGTCGTGCGCGGATGTTGCGCAGCACGCGGCGTGAAATCTGGCGTTGTTTTTCGCGGTCCAGCGGATGGTCGGGATCGAATCGCGACTTGTCGCTGTCGGCGAAAACGTATCGGGCGACGATCGCGCGCTCCATGGCCAGATCGCGTTCCAGCACGTCCAGTTCATCCGGGTGCAGCGTGCCCGGCATCGTTTCCCGGCTGCGCACCGTTGCCCTTGCCTGGTCACGCGCGGCGCGTTCGCGCATCATCGCTTCGTAGTCGTCTAGCATGTCATCCAGCGTACGGTGCGCGATGCGGGCCGACGTCTCTGCCTCGACCCTTGCGCTTGCACTCTCATCCTCGATCTCGAAGCCGGGGCCGTCTTCGCCTTCGCCCATCATCGCCTCGAGAGAGACGGTACGCGCACCGACCCGCTTTGCACTGTCGCGCGAATCGAGGCGGACGCGGTGGCGCAGGGCCTGGAGTTCGCAGCGCAGTTGCCAGTTCACGAACGTCGTAAACAGCGCGCGGGCCGGATCGTATTCGCAGATCGCGCGATGCACGCCGATGGCGCAGGCCTGCCGCGCGTCTTCGGCCATGTCGAGAAGGCCGTAGACGCGGGTGAAGTGCCGGATGCGCGGTGCGATGAGGTGCATGATACGGTCAAAATGTGCGTCGATGGCATGCAATATGCGCGGCCCCTGCGGACCGCTACGCAAGGCGAGGATCGCGGCGACTTCGTGTTCCAGGGCCTGTGTCGTGCGCGACATGATCCCGATCCCTCCATCTGCGGAAGGCCGATGCCTCCCCGGGAGGAACAGGGTTAACGACGCGCCCATCAACAGCGCCCGCAAGCGCGGCTAGGCAATTGCACTTAGGCGGGAATGTTCAGGCGGGGTCGGATCAGGAAAGCAAGACGTCGAGCGTGTGGATCACAACGCCGACAAGCCCGCCGACGAGCGTGCCGTTAATGCGGATGAACTGCAGGTCGCGCCCAACCGCGCCTTCGACCCGCTGAGTTATCGTCGTCGCATCCCAGCGTTTCACGGTTTCGGAGACGAGCCGCACGAGCTGATCGCCATAACGGTTGGCGATGCCGACGGCGCTGCGGCGTGCGAAGCGGTTGATCTGTATCTGCAGGCGCGTATCGTCGCGCAGGGCCTGGCCCAGTTCCGAAATCGCCCCGCCAAGCTGACCGGCCAGCGCGGCATCGGGATTGCGGGCCATGTCGATGAGGCCGCGCCGCATCCTTTCCCAAACGCTTTGCCACCAGACGCCGACGGCGGGGCTGGACAGGATCTCGTGCTTCATCCCTTCGACACGATCACGCATTTCGGGATCGTGGACGAGATCGTGGGCCAGTTTCTCCAGCCCTTCCTCGATCTTGGCGCGGACCGGATGATCGGGGTTCACCAGCATTTCGGCCAGCATCCGGTAAAGCCCGTCGAGCACCGAATTGGCCAGCCGTTCGTCCAGCCCCGTCCAGCGCAGCAAGGCATTGGCACGTTCGTGGATCATGGTCCGCACCATCGGCTCGTTCGCCTCCAGCGTGAGACCGGCCCAGCGGATCGTCGAATCGACCAGCGGCAAGTGCTTTCCATCGGCGATGGCGGTGGTCAGGACATTGCCCAGAAGCGGTGCGACATCCAGCTTGTCGAGCTGGTTCTTGAGGCCCGAGCGGACCTGTTCGCCCAGCCTTTCGGGGTCGAGCGATTCGAGGATTTCGGCAAACAGTTCTGCCGCCCCTGCCCGGACTCCGCCACCGCCATGTTCGGGCGCAGCCAGATAGTCGCCGATGCCGCGAGCGATGTTCATCCCGGCCATGCGGCGGGCCACGACCTGGGGCGTGAGGAAATTGGTCCGCAGGAAGCCCGCCATGGTGTCGGCGATGCGGTCCTTGTTGGTCGGGATGATCGCGGTGTGCGGGATCGGGATGCCCAGCGGATGCCGGAACAGCGCCGTGACCGCGAACCAGTCCGCTAGCGCGCCGACCATCGCGGCCTCGGAAAAGGCCATGACGTAACCGACCGACGGGTGCATCCCGGCATACTGGCGCGAGACGAGGAAAACGGCCGCCATGAGGACGAGCAGACCCGTCGCCACCCTGCGCATGGTGCGGGCCCGGTCGGGCATCTCGCCCGTGCCGGGCGCGAGGTCTTCTCTGCCGGTCAAACCGGGCGCGTCTTGCGCATTATTCCGCCGGGGCGGGGCGATTGCCTCCGCCCAGTGCATCGTCGCGCAACCCGTGTTCGTCGCCGGGGCGATAAGTCAGGAACCAGTGGCGCAGCTTGGGACCGACGCGCTTTTCGAACCCGTCCGCGATGGAGAAGCCGGCCGGCACGATGACCAGCGTCAGGATCGTCGACAAAATCAGACCGCCGATCACGACCGTGCCCATCGGCGCGCGGAATGCGCCGTCACCGCTTAGCGAAAGGGCCGTCGGGATCATGCCCGCGGCCATGGCCACGGTGGTCATCACGATCGGCTGGGCACGCTTATGCCCGGCATCGATGATCGCTTCCTTCTTCGGCACGCCGGCTTCCATCTCCTCGATCGCGAAGTCGATCAGCAGGATCGAGTTCTTGGCGACGATACCCAAAAGCATCAACAGCCCGATATAGACCGGCATGGAGATGATGCCGAGGTTCCTGTCGAACAGCCCCAGAAAGGCGAGCAACAACAGCCCGCCGAGCGGCGCGAGCAGGATCGAGGTCATGTTCACCAGCGGCGAGATTACGCGCTTGTAGAGCAGGACCAGCACCGCAAAGACGAGGAAGATGCCGGTGATGACCGCATACATGAAGTTGGTCACCATCTCCTGCTGCCACTCGTCATCGCCGACCGGCGGGGTCGATACGCCCGTCGGCAGGTTCTGCATCGTGGGCAGCTTGTTGATCTCCGCCATCACGTTGCCCTTCACCTGACCGTCAGCCATGTCGGCACCGACGAGGATGCGGCGGGACAGGTTGAAACGCTGGATCTGGGTCGGACCGGCACCGAAGCTGACATCGGCGACACGGCCCAGCGGAACCGAAGCGCCATTGGCGGTCGGGATCGGCAGGTTCTCGATCGTGGAGATGTCCTGACGCGATTTCTTGGCAAGGATCACCCGGATCGGGATCTGACGGTCGGACAGCGAGAACTTGGCCGCGTTCTGATCGATCTCGCCGATAGTGGCGATGCGGATCGCCTGGCTGAGCGAGGCGGTGGTCACGCCAAGCTGCGCCATGAGATCCGGGCGCGGCGTGATGACGAGTTCGGGGCGCTGAAGATCGGCGTCGATACGCGGGGCGATGAGCGAATCGAGCCCGCGCATTTCGTTGACCAGCTGGTTGGCGACTTCCTCAAGCTGATCCGAATCCGAACCCGAAAGCATGATGGTGATGTCGCGGCCCGTGCCGAAGCCGCCCGACTGCGAAGCGAAGCTTACGCGGGCATCGGGAATCTCCTGCAGCAGCGGGGTCAGGCGATTTTCGAACTCGATGCTCGTCGTGTCTCGGTCGTCCTTGAGCGCGATATAGAGATTGCCGTTGCCTTCGTAGACCGACATCAGCGCGCGTTCGACTTCGGGCTGCTGGTAAAGCAGGTCCGAAATGCTGTCGGCGACGGCCACGGTCTGATCCAGCGTGGTGCCCGGCGTCATTTCGATCCGGACCTGGCTGGTGTCCTGATCGGATTCGGGCTGGAACTGCTGCGGCAGGGAAACGAGCAGGATCGCGGTCAGGACGAGAGCCGCGACGCCGCCGACGAACGCCCAGAAACGGTGATCGAACAGGCGGGCAAAAGCGCGGTGGCCGAAAGCGCGAAGCCGCGCCATCGCGCCGCCGCCGCCGCGCGTTGCCCGTACGATGACTGCGATGAGCAGGCTGATGCCGAACAACGCACCGCCCGCGATGGCCGCTGCGATAAGCGTTCCGCCAAGAACCTTGCCGGCCGTGACAAGCCCCTCGCCCACGGTGTCGCCATATTCGGCCGTGGCCAGTCCGAAGCTTGCACCGATGGCGAAGACGAAAACGGCCAGCACGAAGGCGGGCACGAACATCTCGATATCGCGGGCCGGACGGGCCTTGCGGTCCTCGGCCTTGGTTTCGTCCAGCATATAGGGGAGCAGGCGCATGTAGAGGTCCATCATGCGGCCCCCGCCATGTTCGGCATGCCCCTTTGCACGCAGGAAGTAAGCCGCGACCATGGGCGTTATCATGCGCGCGACGGCAAGGCTGGTCAGCACCGCAGCAACGACGGTCAGGCCGAAGTTCTTGAAGAACTGGCCCGAAATGCCCGGCATCAGGCCGACCGGCAGGAAGACGGCGACGATGCACATCGTGGTCGCGACGACCGCCAGGCCGATTTCGTCGGCAGCGTCGATGGATGCCTGATAAGCCGATTTGCCCATGCGCATGTGGCGCACGATGTTCTCGATCTCGACGATGGCGTCATCGACCAGCACACCCGCGACAAGGCTGAGCGCGAGTAGCGACAGCGTGTTCAGCGAAAATCCCATGAGGTCCATGAAGAAGAACGTCGGGATTGCCGAAAGCGGGATGGCGATGGCGCTGATGATCGTGGCGCGCCAATCGCGCAGGAAGAAGAACACGACGATGATCGCCAGCAGCGCCCCTTCGACGAGCGCCTCTATCGAGCTTTTGTACTGGTCCTTGGTGTAGGTGACCGAGGTGAAAAGCCGGTTGATGTGAATGCCCGGATTCTCTTCCTTGATCTTCTCCAGCTCGGCCACCGCGTCGTCGTAGACCGACACTTCCGATGCGCCCTTCGCCCGTTCCAGGCTGAAAGTGACGACCTGCCGTCCCTTGAGCTTGGCGATGCGGGTCTGTTCGGAATAGCTGTCGGTGACGGTCGCGATGTCCTTCAACCGGATGATGCGCCCGCCTGACAGGTTGATGCGGGTTTCGCCCAGCCGGAAGGCGTCGTCGGCATTGCCCAGGACGCGGACAGACTGTCGCGCACCGGCGATTTCTGCCTGGCCGCCCGCGGCATCGACGTTGACCTGGCGCAGCACGGCGTTGACCTGTGCCGCCGTGACGCCAAGCGACATCATCTTGGCCGGGTCGAGCACGACGCGGATTTCGCGGTCGACGCCGCCATTGCGGCTGACCGAGGCCATGCCTTCGATCGAAAGCAGGCGCTTGGCGACGGTGTCGTCGACGAACCAGCTAAGCTGTTCCATCGTCATGTCGTCGGCGGCGATCGCGAAGTAGGCGATCGGGCCGCCCGCGATATCGACCTTCGACACCTGCGGTTCGAGAATGCCGTCGGGCAGGTCGCTGCGGATCTGGTCGATCGTGTTGCGGACCTCGTTCGTGGCCTCGTTCGGATCGATGCCCAGTTCGAACTGCACGAACGTGTTGCTGGAACCTTCGCGCGCGGTCGACTGGATTTCGTCCACGCCGTTGATTGATCGGACCGCGGCCTCGACCTTCTGGGTGATCTGGGTGTTGATCTCGCTCGGCGCGGCGCCGGGCTGCGAGATGCGGACGTTCACACCGGGGAAATCGACGTCGGGATTGTTGTTCACGTCCATCCGCGCAAACGAGAACATCCCGGCGAACAGCAGAGCGGTGAACAGGACGATCGGAACGATCGGGTTGCGGATCGACCAGGCGGACAGGTTGCGGAAGTTCATGGGTCCGGCCCCTTACGTTCCGGGCTTGGAAAGGCTTGGCTTTACCTTGTCGCCTTCGAACAGGAAGCCGCCTGCGCGCAGGACGACCTTCTCGTTCCCGGTCAGGCCCTCGACGATGGTGATGCCCGCATCGGTGACGAGGCCCGTCTTGACGTTGCGCCGCTGAACCTTGTTGTCCTTGTCGACGATATAGACGAACGAGCCGCTGTCGTCGTTCTGGATCGCCGATTCCGGCAGCATCGGGGCATCGACCCCGCCGGTGCCGATTTCCGCCGTGGCAAACCCGCCGGGGCGCAAGGCGCGGTCATAGTCGAGCGCGATGCGCGCTTCGCCCTGACGCGATCCTTCGTCGATGGTCGGCGAAAGCTGCCAGATCTGGCCGGTGAAGGTCTTGTCCGAGCCGACGGGCTTCACTTGCGCAGTCGCGCCAACGGCAAGACGCGAAAGCTCACTTTCACCGACAAGCGCGGCCAGTTCCATCTCGCCGCCACGGGCGATCAGGAACAGCGGGCCCGAACCGGCCGAGACGACCTGCGCCTGCTCCACGTTGCGTTCGAGAACGAAGCCGCCGGCAGGGGCGACGATGTTGAGCCGCGCATTGCGGGCGCGCAGTTCGCCCAGTTGCGCTTCGGCCACGCGGACACGGGCGCGGGCGGCATCACGAGTCGCGGTCAGGCGGTCGACATCGGCCTTGGAAATGAAACCACGGTCGACCAGCTGCAGCGCGCGATCGAGATTGCTCTGCGCCAGTTCGGCATCGGCGCGGGCGACTTCGACTTGTGCGGCCTGGGCCTGCACCTGCTGGCTTTGTACCGAGCGTTCGATGACGGCCAGAACCTGTCCGGCGCGGACCCAGTCGCCCTCATCCACGCGGATGTCCGTGATCTGACCGCCCTCGCCCACGACGCCCACCGGCATCGGACGGCGCGCGGCCAGCGTGCCACTGGCGTTGATTTCGCCCAGCACGGTCTCGCTGCCCGGCACGATCACGGTCACGGCGGGAACCTGTTCGCCGTCGTTTCCGGTCAGCGCCGCGTCGTCCGTCCCGCTCATCATCAGGAACAGCGCGATGATGACGACCAGCGCACCGGCCACCAGGGCAGCGATCACGATCTGCTTGCGGCGACGTTCGCGCGCGGGCGTATCGTCCACACTGTCCGCATAGGGATCGACGTTCGCAGGCTCTACCGGGCCGCTGTTGGACATGGAATCGTACTTCATAAGCCAGGCCGGACGGCGGTCTCCATCATCGTCGTCATCGATACGAACGACGCTGTATTACTCGTATAAGTCACCTTCGGCAATAGGCATAGTCGACTTGCCGAAAAGAAGGCGGACAAACGAGAACCGGCCCGCCGAGATGGCAGGCCGGTAATCATTTCATATGATATTTGTTACAACCGTACGTCCGCGCATACAACTCGCGCGGGCAGGTCGTTGTACCTTTTTCTAGCGAACGCGTCCGCGCTGCACCATGTTGACGATGCCAAGCAGGATGACGGCACCGACAAGCGCGCTGATGAACCAGAGCAGCCAGTTCGCGCCGCCGGCAATGCCGAGCAGGCCCAGTACGAACTTGCCGATCAGGGCACCGATCACGCCGACGATGATGTTCCAGAAGATACCCATCGAGGCATCACGGTTCATCACCATGCTGGCCAGCCAGCCGGCGATACCGCCCACGATAATTGCAAGAATCCAATCCAACGCATCCTCCTCATTCTCTGAATGAGGGGAAAACGCCCCGGATCAGAACCGGTTCCACGCTGATTTTGGTTAACACCGTTCAGGCCCCGACGACCGGTGCGTCAGTACTTCATCTGCCGTTCGTAGAGGTCGCGGTAATGCTGGATGCGCGTGACGCGCAGGCCCTTCATTCCAGACCGTTCCACCGCGCGCTGCCACGAAGCGAATTCCTCGAGAGTCAGGTCGTAACGCTTGCACGCATCTTCGATGGTCAGCAGCCCGCCGTTCACGGCCGCCACCACTTCCGCCTTGCGGCGAACGACCCAGCGTTTGGTCGACGCGGGCGGCAAGTCGTCCAGCGTCAGAGGCTCGCCAAGCGGGCCGATTACCATCGCAGGTTTGATGTCCTGGTTCTCGATCATCTAGGTCCTCAAACGTTCCCTTCAGACGACGGCGAGGCCTTGGGGGTGACCTCTTCGTCCGAGCCGACTTCGGCGCCATGTTCCGTCGTATGTGACGGATTCTTACAATCAGAAGACTTAGGATTACGTAAACGCGGCCCCGCGCCCGTTACCTGCTGCGAAAGGGCGGCAAGGTCTTCGGGCAGGAAACGGCGTTCGGCCATGTCGCCGTGGACGCCGACGCCTGCGGCCAGCGCGAACAGCATTTCCGCCGCGTGCGGGTCGAAGCTTCCTTCGGTAATGAGTGAGGCAAGCCCGCGGCGGTCCATTCCGTCTTCAAGGGAAGATCGCAGATCGCGCTCCGCTTGCAGTCTGGATAGCAGGGCATGCCAGTCGATCCGCCGGGTTTCCCCGCGGTGATCTTCCGTTGCCCCGTCCATTGGCAGATTGGGAAGATTCTCGAACATGACGCGGATCATGCATCGCGCTTGGTCAAGAAAGCCTAAACGCACACTTCATAAACCATTAGGGATAATGCTTAATCCTTTGCAGGCCCGGCGCCGCCTTTTGCCCGATGCCGGAAACGTGTAGGGGCGGCAGCGACATGACCGGACAGACCGTGACCACGCCCCCCGCCGCATCTTCGGCAACCGACCTTGCCGGGCTGTTTCAGCTCGACCAGCCGCTTTCCGCGCGCCGGATCGTCGTGGCTATGTCGGGCGGGGTGGACAGCTCGGTCGTCGCCGCGCTGGCCGCCAAAAGCGGGGCCGAAGTCATCGGCGTCACGCTGCAGCTGTACGACCATGGCGAAGCGGTGAAGCGTAAAGGCGCGTGCTGTGCCGGTGACGACATCCGCGACGCGCGCGAAGTGGCCGACCGGCTGGGCATCGCACATTACGTGTTCGACCACGAGAGCGCCTTTCGCGAAGACGTGATCGACCGGTTCGCCGACGAATACATGGCCGGGCGCACCCCGATCCCGTGCATCCGCTGCAACATGGGCGTGAAGTTCACCGACCTTTTCCGCATGGCCCGCGAACTGGGCGCCGACTGCCTTGCCACCGGCCACTACGTCCAGCGTGTGGTGGGAGAGGACGGCCCCGAACTGCACCGCGCCGCCGATCCGGCGCGCGACCAGTCCTATTTCCTGTATGGCACGACGGACGAGCAGCTGGCCTTCCTGCGCTTTCCGCTGGGAGGCTTGCCCAAGCCGCAAGTGCGCGAGATCGCCGCCGAATTGGGCCTTGGCGTCGCAGCAAAGCCCGACAGCCAGGACATCTGCTTCGTGCCCGAGGGCGACTATGCCTCGCTGGTCAAGAAACTGCGCCCCGAGGCGGGCAATACCGGCCCGATCATCGACGCCCGCAGCGGCGATGAACTGGGCAAGCACAAGGGTATCATCCACTATACCGTCGGCCAGCGCCGCGGGCTGGAAATCGGCGGACAGGCCGAACCGCTTTACGTCACCGGTATCGATGCGGACCGTCAGGCCGTGCTGGTCGGGCCGAAGCGGATGCTGGCCGTGACCGCGATGGAAGTGGTCGAAACCAACCGCATCGGGCCGATGCCGCGGTTTGAAGGTTCAGCAGGGCAACTGTCTGTAAAGGTTCGCTCTCTTGCGAAACCGGTGCCTTGCCGGATAGAAGGCGATCTTGGCGATAACGCCACTGTCCGCGTCGTGTTCGACAATCCCGAATATGGTGTCGCGCCCGGACAGGCCGCGGTTTTCTACGCGGGGGAAAGGGTCGTCGGCGGCGGATGGATCGAGGATACCGAAAAGGCCTCAGGCTAGAGGCCGACCGCAAAAGCCGGGGCACCTGGCTCGGCCTGCTGATCGCGTCTTGGGTGGTGATCGCGCTTCTGGCGTGGCTCGATCCGTTCAAGATCGGACATCGGCGGTACGAACAACCGACTTGGCCTGCCGACATCCATCTCCAGACACCGGAACGCAGCGGCACGCTCCCGCGCGGGGTTTCGCTGGAGACCGATGGCTTCGGCGATCTCTTCGCGTTCGGCACGATCGAGGATGCGCCCGTGCTTTATGGCACGACCGCCCAGCTGGAGAGCGCAGGCACCGGCCGCTGGGGCGGGCCGTGGAGCCTGACCGAGGCATGGTCGCGCGAGGCACGGGGTGAGGAGCTGATCGGCAAAGTCGGCGACGCGGTGCGCGTGGTCGCCTTTGCAGACCCCGGCCGGCAGGAAGAACACCTGATCACCATCGATGCCGAACTTTCGGAACCCAGCCGCGCCGGGCCGGAAGAGACGAAGCTGGTCCTGTCGCGCGGCTGCCTGCGCCTTGGCAGCGTCAAAGGGCCGCTCGTCGTTCTGGGACAGCGCGCAAACGGCCTTTCGGTCGACAGCGAAGGCTGGCTCGCCGCCGGGCGCTTCGGATTGCAGCAGTTGCGCGTGGGTGAGGTGGGGGAAATCTGGCTCGACACGCTGGTCGACGACGAAATCGCGCTCAACGCTCTCAGGCTGCAGTGCGGCGGAAACCGCGACGTTGTTCAGGTCGGCGGATTGAACCGAAGGCCGGTGTGCGACCTGACCGAAGAACAGGCCGCCGCGAACCGAGCGGCGATGACTGAGCAGCAGCGCATGATTCGCGACCGCATGGCAGAGCAGTTCGAAACGCAAGTGGCCGCCTGCACGGCGCAGGGACGCAGCCGCCTTGCCTGCGAACGGTCGATCCCGCCGATGCCGCCTGCGCCCCTTCCCCCCGGGGCACCCGACTGGCCGACCTTTCAAGGACTGGGCCCCGGCGAACGTTGCATCCCGCAAGGCGAAGTACCGCCCGGCGCGTGGAAGCCGGATCAGTCCTCGTAAGCTTCCAGCACGCAGCCCCAGCCTTCGCGATAAGTCGCGGTCGTGCTGGCGATCAGCGGCACGCTGGCCGTGACGGAACGATCGACGTCATCTTCCGAGAGCGACACCAGGCCCATTCCGTCGAGAAAGTCCTTCTCGCAATCGCCAAGCTCGCGCCCGCCGACATAGCGGCACGAACAGGCGACTCGCGCGCCGTAGGCCGTCCCCGCCTCGGCCTGCGACGTCAGCGGGGTCCAGCCCCATGCGAGGATCACGGCCAGCACTGCAACGATCAGCATTGCGGCTTTCACGCCCCGACGGGCAGGCTGGCGCGTGGGGTGTTTGCGGGTGGCGGGCGATTTGCTTGGGGGCATCCGGGTTCGTGACTTGCTTTGAATGGGGCACTTGGTCGATCACGCGCGCCATGAAGACGCGTCACCTGCTCCCTATCCTTGCCGCCGCATGCCTGCCAGTGCTTTGCGCCTGCGATGCGACGGACGGTGCCCAGCCGCTACCCCCGCCGAGCGCGGAATCGATGGCTTCGCTGACCGATGGCGATACCGGCGCATCGCGCGAGGGGCTGGCCCGCGCGATCGACGGCGTGTTCGCGGACGACGTGGGCGAAACCCGCGCGCTTCTGATCCTGCACGACGGCAAGATCGTGTCCGAACGTTATGCCGACGGGTATACGCCCGAAACGCGGCACATCGGCTGGTCGATGACCAAGACCGTGACCGGCGTCGTCATCGGCATGCTGATCGCGGACGGTTCGCTGGCGCTGGACAAGCCCGCCCCCGTCCCGCGCTGGCAGCGGGTGGGCGATCCGCGCGGGGAGATCACGGTGCGCCACCTGCTCCAGATGCGCAGCGGCCTGCGCCACGAGGAAACGGGCGAACCTGCCTATGCCGCCGACACGCCGCAGATGCTGGTGCTGGAAGGGCGCGACGACATGGCCCATTTCGCCGAGACCCAGCCGCTGAGCGCCGCGCCGGGTGAGGAATTCGTCTATTCCACCGCCAGCAGCGTGATCCTGGCCGATATCGCCACCCGCGCGCTGACCGATTCGGATCGGCCTGCGACTCGCCGCGCCGCGATGGACGGATACTTGCACGAACGCCTGTTCGAACCGCTGGCGATGGACAGCGCGGTGGCCGAATTCGACGCGCAGGGAACACTGGTCGGCGGCAGCATGATCCACGCGACCGCGCGCGATTGGGCCAAGTTCGGCGAAATGCTGCGCAAGGGCGGCGCATCGCCAAGCGGCGTGCGGATCGTGCCCCAGGGCTGGGTCCGTTTCATGCGAACCTCCAGCCCCGCCGACCCGGCCTATGGCGCGCATCTCTGGCTGAACAAGCCAAGACCGGAAGGGCGCGAACGCGTGCTGTTCCCCGGCAGCGCGCCCGAAAGCATCTTTGCCATGCTGGGCTTTCGCGGGCAGTACACGATAGTCTCGCCAGCACAGAAGCTGACGATCGTGCGGCTGGGCAATTCGAATGCAGAGGAACAGGAGCTTCTGCGCGAGGCGATGGCGAACCTCGTCTCACGCTTTCCGTCAGGTCAGTAGCGACCCGTCAGTAGCGAAAAGTCCCCTCGACCAGCGTGACGCACGGACCGCCAAGCCAGGCGGTCTCGCCCTCCAGCCTGCAGGTCAGCAATCCGCCGCGGCGCGATGCCTGAAACGCGGTGAAGTCCGCACTCCCCAGCCGTTTTGCCCAGAACGGGGTCAGCACGGCGTGGGCCGATCCGGTCACGCTGTCTTCGTTCACCCCTGCTCCGGGTACGAAAACGCGGCTGATCACGTCGGTGTCACGCCCCGGTGCGGTGCAGATGAACTGGTCGTCGCCCATGGCAGCCAGGGCAGCGAAATCGGGGCGCAGGGCGCGGACCGTGTCCTCGCTGTCGAACAGGAAAACGTTGTACCCGTCGCCGGAGCGGGAAATGGCCTGTGGCGCCGCGCCCAGGGCAGCGACGGCGGCGGGGAATTCGCCCGGCTGCGTCGGGATGGCGGGCAGTGCGACTTCATAGGCATCGCCGTGCCGCCGAACGGTCAGCACCCCTGCCCGCCGCGTCAGGAACCGCACTTCATCTATGCCGTCACGGCCCAGCAGCGCGTGACCCGATGCCAGCGTCGCGTGCCCGCAAAGGCGGATTTCGCATTCCGGCGTGAACCAGCGCAGCTCGTAATCCGCTTCCGGCCCGGCGCAGGGCACCAGGAAGGCAGTCTCGGCAAAATTGTTCTCATTCCCGATGCGCTGCATCGTCGCATCGTCGGGAAAGCCGCCATCAAAGACCATGACAGCCGCCTGATTGCCCGCAAAGGGCCGGGGCGCGAAAGCGTCGATGTGCCAGAAGGGAACCGCAGGCATGATCAGGCCGGCTTCGCCTCTTCCGGGAAATCGGCGTCCACGCCCTGGGTCAGCAGGTCGACCGGTCGGTTCGCATCCAGCTCGATGTGCCCTTCGGGGTCGGTGTGGATCAGGAATTCCGTTTCGGGGAACTTCGTCAGCAGGCTCGCCTCGATCGCGTCCATCACCTCGTGCGCCTCGACAACGGTCATGTTCGGATCGACGGTGATGTGAAACTGCGCAAAATCGCGGTTACCCGCGGTACGGGTGCGAAGGTCGTGCACGCCCTGAAGGTCCGGGTTATCGCGGATCGTGTCCAGAAGGTCCTGACGTTTCTCTACCGGCCATTCGCGGTCCATAAGGTTGTCGATGGCGTGCTGGCTGGCCTCCCACGCGTTCCAGCCCAGCCATGCCGCTATGCCCAGCGCGAAAAGCGGGTCCGCCCCCGTAAATCCGGCATACTGGTCCAGCAACAGGGCCGCGACGACGGCGAAGTTCAGCAGGATGTCCGACTTGTAATGGACGTGGTCGGTCTGTATCGCGATCGAGCCGGTCTTGCGGATGACATGGCGTTGCCATGCCAGCAGGAACAGCGTCGCAACCACCGCGATCAGCGACACGACGATGCCGTCTTCGGCCTGTTCGATCCGGCCGCCGCCGATCCACACCTCTATCGCGCGGCCCGCGATGCCCACGGCGGAAATCGAGATCAGCACGACCTGTACCAGCGCGGCCAGCGCCTCCGCCTTGCCATGCCCGAAACGGTGATCGGCATCGGGCGGATGGGCCGCGACCCACACCCCGATCAGCGTCACCAGGCTGGCCACGATGTCGAGCGCGGTATCGGCAAGACTGCCGAGCATCGCGGTCGATCCGGTGCGGACCGTGGCATAGATCTTGAGAGCCAGCAGGAGCGTTGCCACGCTCATGCTCGCGATCGCGGCGCTACGCGTCAGCAGCGCGCGGCGCGCCCGTGCATCTTCGGCATGGACGGCGGTGGTGGCAGGGCCTGACGTCATCGGAAATGCATACTCACGGATAGAGGAGCGTACTGGCCCAGCCGTTCGCGCTGCGCGTAAAGCGGCGGCGTTCGTGCAGGCGGAAGGGACGATCGTGCCAGAATTCCATCGCCTGCGGCACAAGGCGGAACCCGCCCCAGTGGCTGGGCCGGGGCACGTCCTTGCCTTCGTACTGGCGGCGAACCTCTTCGAACCGCGACAGGAATTCGCGCCGGTCCGCCATCGGGGCCGACTGGTCGCTGGCCTGTGCGCCCAGCTGCGAATCGCGGGCGCGGCTGGCGAAATAGGCGTTCGCCATGTCCTCGCTTACCGGTTCCAGCGGTCCTTCGATGCGGATCTGGCGGCGCAGGCTTTTCCAGTGGAACAGCAATGCCGCCTGCGGATTGGCGGCGATCTCGCTGCCCTTGCGGCTGTGCTGGTTGGTGTAGAACACGAAACCGCCCCCTGCGCCAACATCGGCGCCGTGGCCCTTCAGCAGGACCATGCGCACCGACGGCGCGCCGCTGGGGCTGGCCGTGGCAAGCGCCATCGCGTTCGAATCGTTCGGCTCATGCTCGCGCGCAAGCGCAAACCATTCGTCGAAAAGGTTGAAGGGATCGCCGGTGGGGATCGCGTCTTCTGCCAGGAGTTCGGGTTCCACTGTTCTTGCCGTGCCTGTTTGCTTGGGACTGTTGCCGCGTCGGGACGGACTCGCGTCTGCCCCTTCACCTGCCAACATAGGCACGCCGCGCTGCCTGCGCAAAGAGCGATCCATGGCAACTGCCACGTTGCGTAAAGTGCAAAGGCTTCCTAGCTACGGTGCATGGCCGATCCCTATTCGATCCTTGGTGTGCAACGCGGCGCGAGCGAAAAGGACATCAAGTCCGCCTATCGCAAGCTGGCCAAGGAGCTGCACCCCGATAAAAACAAGGACAATCCCAAGGCGTCGGAACGTTTTTCCGACGTCACGAAGGCGTATGACCTGCTGTCGGACAAGGACAAGCGGGCCCAGTTCGACCGCGGCGAGATCGATCTCGACGGCAACCCGCAGATGCCTTTCGGCATGGGCGGGCAGGGTTTCGGCGGCGGACGGCGCGGTCATCCCGGCGGCATGGGCGGCGGCGCGGGCGGATTCGGCGCAGAAGAAGTCGACCTTTCCGACTTGTTCGAAGGAATCTTCGGCGGCGGCGGTCCGCGTTCGGCGCGCGGCGGCCCCGGTGGCGGTTTCGGCGGCATGGGCGGCGGCCAGCGGCGGCCCCCGCCCAAGGGCGCGAACGTGCAGTACCGGCTTGCCGTCACGCTGACCGATATCGCGAACCTCGCGCCGCAGCGAATCACGCTGTCCGATGGCAAGACGATCGACCTGAAACTGCCCAACGGGGCCGAAGACGGCACCCAGATGCGCCTGTCCGGCAAGGGCGAGGCCGGTCCCGGCGGCGCGGGCGATGCGCTGGTCACGATCATGGAAAAGCCCCACGCATTCTTCCGCCGCGACGGGGACGACGTACGGCTCGACCTGCCGATCACGCTGGACGAGGCGGTGAACGGCGCAAAGGTCAAAGTGCCCACGACCAGCGGCGCGGTCATGCTGACCGTTGCGCCCGGCAGCGGTTCGGGCAGGGTCCTGCGCCTCAAGGGCAAGGGATTTACCCGCAAGGACGGCTCGCGCGGCGATCAGCTGGTGACACTGGAAATCGACATTCCCGAAAACGATGCCGACCTGAAGCAAAGGCTCGAGGGATGGAGCGATACACGTTCCGTCCGGGCCAAGCTGGGCGTGTGACCGGGACGATCACCTGTGCGCCTGCCCCGGTCATTGCGGGATGAGACGGCGGATCGGTCGCCAGTTCCACAAGGTCCGGCGTGAAGTCGGACCGGGAACACGCACCTACCAGGTGATAAAGTGCACATTGCTGGGCGCGTGGGAGGACGGCTTCATCCACGCGGGCAATCTTGCCTACATGGCGATCCTGTCGCTGTTTCCCTTCTTCATCGTGTCTGCCGGCGTCTTTTCGCTGCTGGGCGACGCGGAAGATCGCACGGCCGCGATCAACGCCCTGTTGCTGGCGGTGCCGCGCATTGTTGCCGAAGTGGTCGAACCGGTGGCCAAGGACGTCGTATCCTCGCGAACCGGCTGGTTATTGTGGATCGGCGCGCTGTTCGGGCTGTGGACCGTGGGCAGCCTGATCGAAACGATCCGCGACATCCTGCACCGCGCCTACGATACGAAGCCGACGGCCGGCTTCCTGAAACACCGCCTGTTGTCGGCTGCGGTCATCATCGGGTCGATCATTCTTTTGATGATGTCCCTGTCGGCGCAATTCTACATTTCCGCCGCGCAGGAAGTGATCACCGCCTGGTTCCCCGACGCGGCCAACCTGGGCTCTGCCCTGTCGCTGTCGCGCATCATCCCCGCGTTCGGCCTGCTGCTGTCGATCTGGCTTCTGTTCGTGACGCTGACGCCCAAGAACTACCGCGGGCCGGAATATCCCAAGTGGCCCGGCGCGCTGTTCGTCGCAGGCTGGTGGATGCTGGTGACCGTGGCCCTGCCCCCGGTGCTGCGCACGGTGTTCGCCTACGACCTTACTTACGGAAGCCTTGCCGGCGTGATGATCGCCCTTTTCTTTTTCTGGCTGGTCGGGCTAGGGCTTGTCGTCGGCGCGGAGCTGAACGCCGCGCTCGCCAACACGCCACGCGCGGATGACGAAGAAACAGCAGAGGCTGGCGAGGATCCGCCCGCCGAGCAGGAATGAAGATAACAGGCATGGACGAAAACGCTCTTCCCACCGGAACCCTGATGCAGGGCAAGCGCGGGCTGATCATGGGGCTCGCCAATGACAAGTCGCTGGCATGGGGCATTGCAAGGGCCCTTCATGCGCAAGGCGCGGAACTGGCCTTTTCCTATCAGGGCGAGGCACTGGCCAAGCGTGTGAAGCCGCTGGCCGAAAGCCTGGGCAGCGATTTCCTGCTGGAATGCGACGTGGCCGACATGGACGCGCTCGACACCGCATTCGAAACGCTGGCCGCGCGCTGGCCCAAAATCGACTTCATCGTCCACGCCATCGGCTTTTCGGACAAGAGCGAACTGCGCGGCAAATATGTCGACACCAGCCTCGAAAACTTCCTGATGACCATGAACATCTCGGCCTACAGCCTTGTCGCGGTGACGAAACGTGCCGCCCCGCTGATGACCGAGGGTGGCTCGGTTCTGACCTTGACCTACTATGGCGCGGAAAAGGTCGTGCCGCACTACAATGTCATGGGCGTTGCCAAGGCTGCGCTGGAAACCAGCGTGAAGTATCTGGCCAACGATCTTGGCCCCGACAACATCCGCGTGAACGGCATTTCGGCAGGTCCGATCAAGACGCTGGCCGCCAGCGGGATCGGGGATTTCCGCTACATCCTGAAATGGAACGAGCTGAACGCGCCGATGCGCCGCAACGTCACGATCGACGATGTCGGCGGGTCCGCGCTCTATCTCCTGTCGGACCTGGCATCGGGCGTGACGGGCGAAACCCATCACGTCGACTGCGGCTACCACGTCGTGGGCATGAAGCAGGAAGACGCGCCCGACATCGCGCTGTCCTGACGGGCGAGGGGCGATGACGACCACGCTCGTCACCGGGGTTGCCGGTTTCATCGGCGCCGCGCTGGCAAAGGCCTTGCTGGCAAGGGGTGAGCGGGTCGTCGGGATCGACAACCTCAACGACTATTATGACGTCGCGCTGAAACGCGACCGGCTGACCGACATCTGCAAGGGTGCGGGCGACCGGTTCCGCTTTATCCAGCTGGACTTTGCCGACATGACAAGGCTGCGCGATGCGCTGGAGGGCGAGGGGATCGACCGGATCGCCCACCTCGGCGCGCAGGCGGGGGTTCGCTATTCGCTCGAAAATCCGCACGCCTATGCGCAGTCGAACCTCGTCGGTCATGTAAACATGCTCGAACTCGCACGCGAACGGGGGGTGGAGCATATGGTCTATGCCAGCTCGTCCTCGGTCTATGGCGGGAACGAGAAAGTCCCCTTCGACGTGGACGACCGCGTCGATCATCCTGTCTCGCTCTACGCCGCCACGAAAAAGGCGGACGAATTGATGAGCGAGACTTACGCCCATCTCTACAACCTGCCGATGACGGGGCTGCGCTTTTTCACCGTCTATGGCCCGTGGGGCCGGCCCGACATGATGATGTGGATCTTTGCGGATCGCATCCTGAGCGGGCGGCCCATCCCGGTGTTCAACAACGGCGACATGTACCGCGACTTCACCTACATAGACGACATCATCGCCGGTGTCGTCGCCTCGCTGGACCATGTGCCCGCCAACGACGGCACGAAGAAACCCGGTGGCAGCACGGCGCCGCATACGATCTACAACATCGGCAACAACCAGCCTGAACAGCTGATGCGCGTCATCGGTCTTCTGGAAGAGGCCTGCGGGCGCAAGGCGGAGCTGGACATGCAGCCGATGCAGCCCGGCGACGTGCCGCGCACATATGCCGACATCACCGCGATAAGCCGCGATCTCGGCTATGCGCCGACGACATCGGTGGACGCGGGCGTTCCCGCCTTCGTCGACTGGTTCAGGAACTACCGCGGCATTTAACGCCGCGACCTGCGCCCTTACTCGCTCGCGACGATTTCCGGCAGCGGCTCGTCATCGACGGCAGCGCCTTCCTGCGCCTTGCGGCGAGCTTCGTACTCGGCCTCGATCGCTTCGACGCGGGCCTGTTCGGCGGCGGCATCTTCGTCGATTTCGGCAAGACGTTCTGCGCGCGCCTCGGCGACAAGCTGGCCCATGCGGACGTCTGAACCGTTGGCCTTTTCGGCATAGGCCTGCTCGATCATGGCGGCGGTGCATCCGGTCTGACCCGACGGGCCGATCACGGTGCACGAACCCACGCCGGTCGCGCCGACATCGCGGTTGGCGGCGACACGCTGCGCCCAGGCCTCGTTCTGCTTGCTCTCGGTCTGACGCAGGGGCTTGGGAATGCGGTAGGGATCTTCCTGACGGACGCAGACTACGATTTCATCGGCAGTCGGTTCGGGACACGCCTGATCGCCATAGACAATGATGGAATTCACGGCCGGTTCGGCCGCTTCCTGTGCGGCGGCGGGGCTGGCAAGGCCGATACCGGCGGTTGCGATGGCAAGGGTCGCGATCAGCGTGCGGGTCATCGGTCTATGCGCCTCCTTCAAGCGCGGGATCTGTCTGTCGTTCTCAGTATAGGGGCGCTTTGCACTGAATGACAGGTGAAGGGTAACCTTGGTCTGCAATTCAGATGCGTTTGGAAAGCCCGATGGCGACGCGGCAGCCCAGCCGGATCGCGCCCGACATCAGGCCATAGACGGGCGCGCGTTCGGCACCCGCCTCGATCGCGGCATCGTGATGCTCACGCTCGTCATCGCGGAATTCGGTGACCATCGCAGAAAGCTCGGGGTCTTCCTCGCCAAGCTCGTCCAGCTGCTGCGTGTAATGACGTTCGATCTCGGTCTCGATCGCGGCAGTGCAGGCCATGGCCGCTTCGGGTCCGATCAGGGCCGTCACTGCGCCCAGCGCGAAACCGGCCTTGTCCCATATCGGCTGAAGCAGCGTGGGACGCACGCCGCGCTCAGCCATCAGGGCATCGAAACGCGCGCGGTGGTCGGCTTCCTGCTGCGCCATGGCGGAGATTTCGGCCGCACCCGGCGCACGGTCGCCCATCACGGCAAGCTGGCCCGCGTAGATGCGCGTGGCGCCATATTCGCCCGCCTGGTCGACGCGGATCATCGAATCGATCCGCTGCTGCTTTTCCGCTTCGCTCATCGTCATGCCCTACCAACGCCCGACCGGCCTGTCCGTGCCGAAAGGATCAGTACCGCGATAGCGCCCAGCCCGGAAACGATGAAGTTCCACCCCGCCAGCGATATGCCGAAGAGCGACCATTGCACTTCGTCACACCGCACGGTGGGCGCGCCCATGATCGCATCCAGCGCGCTCTGCCCCTCTGCGATTTCGAGCGAGGTGCACTGCGTGAACCCTTCCCACCAGCCATATTCGACACCGGCATGGAACGCCCCGATGAGGCCTGAGACCAGAATCGACAGCGCCGCCAGACGCACCAGCCAGACTTTCGCCGCCGCACCCGGCACGACGAAGGCCAGCAGGGCGATGGCGACCGCGGCAAAGTGCGGCCAGCGCTGCCACCAGCACATTTCGCAAGGGTAAAGCCCGAAGACGTATTGCGAGATATAGGCCCCCGCCAGAAGCGCGGCGGGAACCAGCAGCGCGAGCAGTCGCGCAAGTTTGAAATCGGCGCTCATCGTGTGTCCGGTCGTGTCAGCGTTCGATCAGGGCTTGGCGGCGCCGGTGTGCTTTTGCGCAAGCCGGGTGTTGCGCAAGGTGTCGAGCGCATAGTGCAGCTGGAAATCCTCGATGCCCTGCTTTTCCAGTTCCTCTGCCGAAATCTGGAAACGCGGATCGTCGATCAGATCCTTCTCCAGTTCCTGGTCCTCGACCTGAAGTTCGTTGATCAGGTGACCGCGCAAGTCCGATTCGCGGATCGCGCGTTCGGCGCGGGCGCGGGCATCGGGGTCCGACAACTGCGGCACCGCGATATCGGGTTCGATGCCGCCTTCCTGCACCGACTTGCCCGACGGCGTGTAATACCGCGCCGTCGTCAGCTTCAGTGCGCTGTCATTGGTCAGCGGGACGAGCGTCTGGACGCTGCCCTTGCCGAAGCTGCGCTGGCCCATGACCAGAGCGCGGTGATGATCCTGAAGCGCGCCGGCCACGATTTCGGAGGCCGAGGCCGAGCCGGAATCGATCAGCACGACGAGCGGAATGCCGCGTGCGATGTCACCGGTGCGCGCCACATAGCTTTCGTTGTCGCGCGCGAAACGGCCGCGCTGCGACACGATCTGCCCCTTGTCGAGGAACAGGTCGGACATGGCGACAGCTTCGTCCAGCAGTCCGCCGGGGTTGGAACGCAAGTCGATCACGATGCCTTCGGGCATCTTGCCCAGCTTCGTGCGGATGCCGTTCATCGCCCGCTCCACCTCGCGCCCGACGTTCGCGCTGAACGAGGACACGGTGATCACGCCGATATCGCCGTCGACTTCCCATTCGACCGGGGTCAGTTCGATGATCGCGCGCGTGACGGTGACGTCGAAAGGTTCGTCGCGGCCTGCGCGGTAGATGGTGAGATCGATTCCCGTGCCCGGCTTACCGCGCATCTGTTCCACCGCTTCGTCCAACGTGCCACCATAGATCAGCTTTCCGTTCAGATGCGTGATGTAGTCGCCCGCCTTGATGCCCGCGGCCTCGGCCGGGGTGCCCTTGGTCGGCGCGATGACCTTGACAACGCCGTCTTCCATGGTGACCGAAAGGCCCAGCCCGCCGTAATTGCCGTCGGTCTGCGTGCGCAGGCTTTCGAAGGCGGTCGAATCGAGATAGCCCGAATGCGGATCGAGGCTGGCCAGCATGCCGTCGATCGCGCCGCGCAGCAGCTTTTCGTCATCGACCTGGTCGACGTAGTTCGCCTTCACACGCTGGTAGATGACCATCAGCTTGCCGAATTCCGGGGCACTGCGGGCATCGACGGCGGCAAGACCGGCCGTCGTCGCGGGCAGCATGGCAAGGGCGGTGACAAGAGCCGCGGAGCGCAGGAACGGCGCGAGGCGAATGGCCATGGGTAATCAGATCCTTCTGGTCGCGCGGCGCATGACGCCGCCACGGGTCGCTGACAAATGTATAGCGCATGAAGGCTTAACGCCAGATGGCAGGTTTTCGGCGCGTTTCAGCGCGCCAGCAAGGGGTGGATCGCTCGCCTGCCCTGACGCAGTTCGTACAGGATGCGCGGATCTTGCGCGGGCGCGCTGCCGACGGTTTCGCCGCGCCGGACCTTGCCGCCCGTTTTGACGACCGTTCGGTCGAGGCCAGCCAACAAGCTGAGTTTCCCGTCCGCATTGCGCAGGATCACAACATTGCCATAGCCGCGAAACGGCCCGGCAAAGGCGACTTCGCCTGCCAGCGGTGCGACGACCGGCGCCCCCCCGTTCGGCGCGATGGTCAGCCCGTTGCTGCGCCCGCCCGCCGCGTCGCGTTCGCCAAAACCGGCAAGGATTTCACCGCGCACCGGCAGGCGCGGTGCGCCCGGATCGGTCTTCACCTCTGCAGAGGATGACGCCAGCAAGGTCGGCACGGGCAGTGCGGACAGCGCGGCGAGCGTGCGTTCGCCCCGTTCCTCACGGGCGACAAGTGCGCCGATCGAACGCACTTGTGCCCCGCGCAAGGTCGCCTCACGCCGCGCCTCGTTCGCCGCGTCCGCCAGTTTTTCAGCGGTCATCCGGTCCCTGGTCCCCATCGCCTGCAATTCGGCGCGGCTTTCGGCAAGGTCCGCCCTCGCCCGCTCACCCTCTTCCCGCGCGCGGCGGGCCGTTGCGGCAAGATCTCTGGCCTCGGCAAGGTCGCCGCGCAGTTCTTTCGTGTGCGCGGCAATCTGCGGCTGCATCCCCGCGACCATCGAGCGCATCCGCACGAAATCGCGCGTCGATGACGGCCGCATGACCAGCAGCAGTGTCGGTCGCTGCGCCAACCGCTGCAGCCCCGCCATCATGCGCGACAGGGGCGCACGCTTTACCGCCAGCTCGTCGCGCAGGACAGCCAGCCGATTTGCCGAAGCCTCGGCCCGCAATTGCGCCGCTTCCAGCCGGTTCTCGGCCTCGGCCACTTCGGCGGCGAGGGCGCGGGCGCGGGCCTCGGCCTTCAATCCGCGATCCTCGATCAACCGCGCCTGGTCGGCGAATTCCGCCGCCTTGCGCTGCGCTTCTTCGCGCGCAGCCTCGACTTCGCGCAGGCGGTCCTGCGTGCTCGTCACTGCCCCTGCGGCCGCAGGCAGGAGAGCAAGGGTCAGGACGGCAAGACGCAGGCGCATCTATCCGGCCCGGTGATACGGGTGGCCCGAAAGGATGCTGGTCGCGCGCCACAACTGTTCGGCCAGCATCGCACGCACCATCAGGTGCGGCCATGTCATCGGGCCGAAGCCCAGCAGCAGGTCCGCCTCCTCGCGCGCGGCGTCGCCGTGCCCGTCGGCAGCCCCGATCAGGAAGCGCGCTTCGCGCATCCCGTCATCGCGCCAGCGTTCCAGCAATTTCGCAAAGGATTCGGAGGACATCTGCTTGCCCCGCTCATCCAGCAGGACCTGTTTCGCAGGTGTCAGCGGGGCGGGCACCGTGCCGCCGGTATCGGGCAGCTCGGTCCACTTCATCGGCCAGGTCACGCGCTTGGCATAGCGGTCAACCAGTTCGGACTCTGCCGAACGGCCGATCTTTCCACGAGCGATGACGTGCAGGCGCATGAGGGCCTGTTACACCGCTCGTTCAATTCGCGTCCAGCACCCCGGCCGGTTATCCCGGCTGCGGGGAGTAGGATTCGCGGATCAGCTCAGGCGTTGCCGCCCTCGCCAAAGCCCCACATGCGTTCGAGGTTGTAGAACGTACGCACTTCGGGACGGAACACGTGGACGAGCACGTCGCCCGCGTCGATCAGCACCCAGTCGGCGGCCGGGAGGCCTTCGATGCGTACCGGTCCGAAACCGCCTGCCTTTACACGCTCGGCAAGTTTCTGTGCCATTGCGGCGACCTGACGGCTGGAGCGACCGCTCGCGATGACCATCTGGTCCGCGATGGAGCTTTTACCGGCAAGATCGATGGAGACGATGTCCTGGGCCTGGTCGTCGTCAAGCGACTGAAGCACCAGTTCGTGCAGGGAACCCGGCTCGGCATCGATATCCGCAATGCCCGATCCGGGGGTGTTGAGGCCGGTCTGCTCCGGCATGGCTTGGGCCTGGTTCATGAGTGTTATGTAGGCTCCTCGGCTTTGCCCTTCAATTCCTGACGGCGCAAACCGCCGGATGCCTGCACCATGCAGGCGTAATACAACCGGACTGTGGTGAATCGGACGCAGTTGGCACCGGCTTTCAAGCCGGGTCCCCGCCAGTTTGCGCAGGAAGCACCTTTCGCGTGACCGAATCGCGCGGTCTTGCAGCAGAAAAGGCCCCTGCCCAGTCGGGCATCGCGTTGCGCCGGGCCGTGGCCGAGCGCGGATCGGGATCGAATGCCAGGAACACCAGTGCCGGTGCGCTCCAACTTCCCCGGTTGCGTAATCCGGACAAAGGCACCCGGAAGCGCCTTAGCCAGGCCGTGGCAGGGCTTGTCACGGCATGGGCATCATACCCCGGCCGCGCGATCACCGCAATCGGCATGGTCCGCGCTATCCTCCGCCAATCCTTCCACCGGTGGAACTGGGCCAGATTGTCGGACCCCATCAGCCAGATGAAACGCCTTTGCGGATAACGCCTCGCGATGGCCTCAAGCGTGTCGGCGGTGAACACCGTGCCCAGTTCGCGCTCTATCGCGGTGACGCGGATCGGGGCGCGCCGCGCCTGTTTACGCGCCGATGCGACGCGGGCGTTGAGCGGCGCCATGCCCTTTTTCGGTTTCAGCGGATTGCCCGGCGAGACCAGCCACCAGACCTCGTCCAGCCGCAGCGCATCTTTCGCGAACAGCGATATGCGCCGATGGCCGCCGTGGGCAGGATTGAAGCTCCCGCCCAGAAGCCCGGTATAGATCGGTGCGGCCAAGGCCCTGCCCCGTTCGCGTCAGGGGCGGGTCTGGCCCGTGCCGCGCACCTGCCACTTGTAAGTCGTCAGCCCTTCGAGAGCGACCGGACCGCGCGCATGAATGCGGCCCGTGGCGATGCCGATTTCCGCGCCAAGGCCGAATTCACCGCCATCGGCGAACTGGCTGCTGGCATTGGCCATGACGATCGCCGAATCGACGGAATTGAGGAAATTCTCTTCCGCCTCCGCCTCGGACGTCACGATCACGTCGGTATGGCCCGACGAGTGTGCGGCAATGTGCGAAAGCGCGGCGTCCATGCCGTCGACCACGGCAACCGAGGCCACGGCTTCGAGATACTCGGTGTCCCAGTCCTCATCGGTCGCGGGCAGGATACGCTGATCCAGCGCCTGTGCACGGCCATCGCCGCGCAGTTCGCAGCCCGCGTCGAGCAGCTTGCCGACAAGGTCGGAAGCTTCAGGGTAGGAGGCATCGATCAGCAGGGTTTCCATCGCCCCGCAGATGCCCGTGCGGCGCATCTTGGCATTGACCGCGACTTCCTCTGCCATGCTCTTGTCGGCGGCAGAGTGGATGTAGGTGTGGCAGATCCCGTCGAGGTGGGCGAGGACCGGCACGCGGGCTTCATCCTGCACGCGGGCGACAAGCGACTTGCCGCCGCGCGGGACGATCATGTCGACGGCGCCGGTCGCGCGCAGCAGGGCACCGACCGCGGCGCGGTCCTGCGTGGGAACCAGCTGCACCGCCTTTTCGGGGATACCGCCGTCGGCCAGGCCCTTCGACAGGGCGGCAAGGATGGCGTGATTGGAGTGCACGGCCTCGCTACCGCCGCGCAGGATCGCGGCATTGCCGGCCCGCACGCAAAGCACGGCGGCATCGGCGGTCACGTTGGGGCGGCTTTCATAGATGATGCCGATGACGCCAATCGGAACGCGCACGCGCGATAGTTTCAACCCATTGGGTCGCTCGCTGGAATCGATGACGTCGCCGACGGGATCGGGAAGATCGGCGACCTGGTCCACGGCATCGGCAATTCCGGACAGGCGTGCTTCGTCAAGGCGCAGGCGATCAAGCATTGCGCCCGACAGGCCGCGTTCTTCACCGGCGGCAACGTCCTTGGCATTTTCGGCAAGGATCGTCGGGGCCGCATCGCGCAGGGCCTGTGCGGCAAGGTGAAGCGCCTTTGCCTTGTCGGCATCGCTCATCTGCGCAAGCTTGCGCTGCGCGGCGCGCGCATCGGCGGCAAGTCCGGCGATCAGCGCCTCGACATCGGTTTCGATCTGTTCGGGGGCGAGTTCGGTCTGAATGTTCATATGGTCGCGCCTATCATCATTGGGTGCGTCTTGTCAGGGATTTTCCCGCAGGAGAGCGGGCTTTTTGCCAGTTCATCAACGCAACGGCACCCGCCTGCGGACGTTCCGGCACGGCCGAAGATTCTGCTGACAACCCTGTCAGCGCCACCGGCGCGATGCGACAAAACGCACGAATTTTGAGAGCGTTCCCGCGCGATTATGAAGTTGTTCCACATTACGGGCTCAACTCGTCCCGTTCATCCTTCGGTTCATCCTAAAGACAGATTCGGGAACTCGACGTTAACCTTGGCCCTGTTAGCCCTTGTGTCGACGGGAAAGTCTCGCACCCCCAGCGAGGCTGTAAGGACTACGGGGTCTAATTGTGACACAGGTTGCCAGCGGGCTTGCCACCCGCCTGCAGAACTGGTTTCCGGATCGCGAATTCATCATGCGTTCGCAAGGCCAGGTACGGTTCGTCCGCATCAGCGGTAAATTCCAGAAACGCTGCGCCATTGCCATCGCGGCCCTTGCGGTCGTCTGGACCGGAACGATGGCCACCGCCCTCGTGAATGAGTGGCTCACCCACCAGAACGCTGTCGAACTCGCCAGCCGCGAAGCGAAGGTCGCCACTGCGGAAAACCGCGTTGCCGCCTACCGCGAAGACATCGACGCCGTGGCCGACGATCTGGTCCGCCGTCAGGATTTCATCGACGACATGGTCGAAAGCCACCTTGGCCAGCTGCCGAAGGCCGGCGTTGCCGGGGTCCAGGACAGCACCGTCGAAACGCAGCGCACCGTCGACAAGGTCAGCGCCGCCCTTCCCGAAGCATCCGCTCTCGCCCGGCTTGAAGCCCGCCAGCTCGCCTTCGTCGAAGGCCTGACGCGTCTTGCCGATAAGCGCGCTGAACAGGCCGCCGGCGAAATTCGCCGCCTCGGCCTCGATCCGGCATCGATCGTGCGCACGGCAAGCCCGGTCGCAGTCGGTGGTCCGTTCGAAGCTTTCACCAGCGGCGACAAGGGGCTCGACCCGCGTTTTGAAAAGCTGGGTCATTCGCTCGCCCGGATGAGCGCGCTGGAACGCGGTCTTGAGGGCGTGCCCAACGTGCTGCCCGCGGCCAAGGACATGATTTCCTCGCCTTTCGGCTATCGCCGCGACCCGTTCAACGGTCACGCCGCGATGCACAAGGGGCTCGACTTCCGCGGCCCGGTCGGCACCCCGATCCACGCTGCCGCCAAGGGCAAGGTCAGCTTCGTCGGATGGAAGGGCGGATACGGCAAAGTCGTCGAAATCCGCCACGGCAACGGCATGATGACCCGTTATGCCCACATGTCGAAGTTTGACGCGAAGGTCGGCGAAGCGGTAGAGGCCGGTGACGTCATCGGCCGCATCGGATCGACCGGCCGTTCGACAGGTCCGCACCTTCACTTCGAAGTGCGTATTCACAATCGCGCGGTGAACCCGCGTCCCATCCTCGAAAAGGGCGCCAGCCTTTCCGGAGCAAAACGTGTTCTCGAAGCAAAACAAGGCGGCGGAGCAGCGTCCGCAGAAAACGGTTAATCACGTGGCGAGCAACAGCTTCTCGGTCTTTGGACCGGATATCAAGATCAAGGGCGATATCACCGCCACCGACGACCTTCACATCGATGGCGGCGTCGAAGGCGATATCAGCTGCGGCGCGCTCGTTCAGGGCGAACACAGCGTGATCAGCGGTGCGATCGAGGCCGATTCGGCCCGCCTGGCCGGTACGGTCGACGGGTCGATCAACGCCAAGACGCTGGTCATCCTGAAAAGCGCGAAGATCACCGGCGATGTCTTTTACGACACGCTGACCATCGAACAGGGCGCAGCCGTCGAAGGAAAGTTCGCGCAGCGTCCGGCCAAGGGCGCCGCCGCTTCGAAAAGCGACGAGCCGGTCCTCAGCCTCGCAAACTGATCCGACGAATTAGAAAGGTGGCGCGAACCGGGGCTCAGGCCGCCGGTTGTGCCACCTTTTCTTTTGCCTGGTCCGCGATTTCGGCGCGCAGGGCCTTTCGGTCCAGCTTGCCGATCATCGTCTTGGGCAGTTCCTCGCGAATCTGCACCGCGACAACGCGTTCGTGCTTGCCCACGTGGCGGTTCACCCACTGGCACAGCGTGTCCTCGTCGTCCTCGCTGCCCGCGTCCAGCGTGACGTAGAGCTTGGGCCGCTCTCCCAAGTAGTCGTCGGGCACGCCGATGACGAGCGCCTCCTGCACGCCCTTGCGCTCCATAACGACTTCCTCGATCCGGCTGGGGAAGACCTTGAACCCGCCTACACTGATCATGTCCTTGATCCGATCGACGATGGTGATGAAGCCGTCCTCGTCGATCGTGGCCACGTCGCCAGTGCGCAGGAAACCGTCGGCAAAGACGCCGTCGTCGTTCGAACGGCTCCAATAGCCGACCATCGTCTGCGGCCCGCGGATCGCCAGTTCGCCCGGCTCTCCATCAGGGGCAAGCTGGTCTGGGTTGCTCTTGTCGAGCAGCCGCACTTCGGTTCCGGGCAGCGGCTGTCCGATCGTGCCGGGCTTTTCGAAATCCAGATTGCCGAAGGGATTGGTCGAAACGATGCCGGATTCGGTGAGACCATAGCCTTCGACGATATGCGCCCCGGTCCGTGCCTCGAACTTGCGCTTCAGCGGCAAGGGCAGCGGCGCGCCGCCCGAAATGCAGACCAGCAGCGAATCGAAGTTCGTCTTGTTGACGTCGGGATGGTCGAGCAGCGCCTGGAACATCGTGGGCACGCCGGGCATGGAGGTCGCCCTCACCCGGTTCTGCGCCTTCAGCGTCTGGCGCGCGTCGAAACGCGGCAGCATGACGATCATGCCCCCATCCAGCACCGTTCGGTTCAGTACGACGATATTGGCGAAGATATGGAACATCGGCAGGACGCCGATCATGATGTCGCGTTCGCCGCGATGCTTGTCGACACGCAGGGTCTGCCGCGCGTTCACGGTAATGTTCTGGTGCGTCAGCATCGCGCCCTTGGGCGTGCCGGTGGTGCCGCCAGTATACTGGAGCAGGACGACATCGTTCGAATCGATCTCGACCGGCGCGGGTTCGGAGCATCCGGCAACGAAATCGGAGTAAGGCCGCACGCGCGGGTCATTCGTCGGAATGGTGGCCAGCTGCTTGCGCCCGACAATACGGATCAGCGCCGATTTGAGGCGCGGCAGCATGTCGGCGAGGCTTTCGACGATCAGCCCTTCGAGGGAGGAGCAGTCCAGCACCTTCAGCGCCGTTGGCAGCAATGCGGCCGAATTGATGGTGAAAAGCAGCTTCGCGCCCGAATCCTCGACCTGCTGGGCCAATTCCTCGACCGTGTAGAGCGGTGAGAAGTTTACCACCGTCGCCCCGGCCATCGCGATGCCATAATAGGCCGCGACGTAAACCGGCACGTTGGGCAGAAACAGGCCGACGCGGTCGCCCTTGCCCACACCGGCGCGCTGCAAGGCGGCAGCGACTTTCTTCGCCTGGGCCAGCATGTCGATGTAGCTGGTGCGCCGCCCGTAGAAGTCGACGATCTTGCGCGTACCCGCCAGGTGCGCGCCGCGTTCCAGAAGTTGCGGGACGGTCAGGGGCTCGAACTCGCTGTCCCATGCGATGGGATGGCGATAATGGTCCAGGGCCTTTTGTCGGTCCTCACCGGGCCATTGTGCGTTCAAGGTCCTCTCCGATTCTTTATTGACATTCATGTCAGCTATTTTGCGCTTTTCCGCAGAATTCCGCAAGGTAGCAGCCTCGCAGGCGCAGCAAAAAGCCCGGTTCCGCAGCATTGCGGACCGGGCTTTTCGCAGATGCCGTAACGTCAGACGCCCGGCGAATTTCGGTGACTTTATTCCTTGGGAACACCATCGGCGCGGCGGGCGGCGAGCCATGCCTCGGCCTCGGCTTCCTGTGCCGCCTCGACTGCGGCGCGGGCTGCGTCTTCACGCTCGCGCTTCAATTCGTCGATCAGCGCCTGCTTGTCGTCGACCAGCTTCGAATCGGGCACGACGTCGGCTTCGATACCGGCCTTCTTCGCAGCCTTCGCAACCGCGGCGTCAAGCTCGCGCTGCGAACACAGACCCAGCGTAACGGGGTCCTTCGGGTTGATGTTCTGGATGTTCCAGTGGCTGCGTTCGCGGATCGCGGTGATCGTGTTGCGCGTCGTGCCGATCAGCTTGCCGATCTGCGCGTCCGACATTTCGGGATGGTTGCGCAGGATCCACGCGATGCCGTCGGGCTTATCCTGGCGCTTCGACACGGGGGTGTAACGCGGGCCCTTGGTACGCTGGATCTGTACCGGCACTTTCTGGATCTTCAGCTTGTAGGTCGGGTCGGCCTGACCCTTCTCGATCTCTTCGTGCGTCAGTTCGCCCGAACGCACCGGATCGCGGCCCGTGTATTTCGCACCGGCCAGATCGTCGGCCATCGCCTGCACTTCGAGGATGTGAAGACCGCAAAAGTCGGCAATCTGCTCAAAAGTCAGGCCGGTACTGTCGACCAACCAACTTGCCGTGGCGTGCGGCATCAGCGGAGTGGCTTGATTCTGGCTCACGCTAAAAACCTCTCGAAAAAAGGGGCCCGGTCGATCGATTGGAAAAGCGCCGGGCGGTAGAAACGATAAGGGCCGCCCCTTACCGGAGCGGCCGCTTGCGCTGTCGCATTTAGGCCAAGGCGGCGGTTTCGGCAAGGGTCCGTGTGATTCGGGCGATTTGCTGCGGGCATAGACCCCGCGAAATAGCCCTCTCAGACATCCAGCACGATCTTGCCGATATGGTCGCCGCCATCCATGCGGGCGTGGGCCGCACTGGCGTCGCGAAGGGCAAAGCTTTGATCCATGACGGGCCGCAACTGGCCGCTTGCCACGAATGGCCACGCGTTCGCGCGAATTTCGTCGGCGACCGCCGCCTTGAAATCGTTCGAACGCGGACGCAGCGTCGATCCGGTCAGCGTCAGGCGCTTGGTCATGATCTTGTGCATGGGGATCGTGGCTTTCACCCCGCCCATGACCGCGATCGTGACGTGGCGCCCTTCATCGGCCAGGCAGGCGATGTTCTTCGCGACGTAATCGCCCGAAATCATGTCCAGCACGACGTCGACCCCGCGGCCGCCAGTGATGCGATCGACTTCCTCGACGAAATCCTGCGTCTTGTAGTTGATCGCGTGACTGGCCCCGTGGCGCAGCGCGGCCTCGCACTTGTCCGCGCTGCCGCAAGTGACGATCGTGCGGATGCCGAACAGCTTCGCCAGCGAAATCGCCGTCGTCCCGATGCCGCTGGTGCCGCCGTGGACAAGCAGCCAGTCCCCTTCGTCGGCATAGCCGCGTTCGAATACGTTGTGCCACACGGTAAACACCGTTTCGGGCAGCGCCGCGGCTTCGGCCAGAGGCACATCGTCGGGAACCGGCAGGCACAGCGCCGCCTGTGCCAGGCAGTATTCGGCGTAACCACCACCCACGACCAGCGCGCACTGACGCGAACCCGCCATGCCGGGATCGACGCCCTCACCCAGGGCAACGACTTCACCCGCGATCTCGAGACCCGGAATTTCGGGCGCGCCCGGCGGCGGCGGATAGAGACCCTTGCGCTGCATGACGTCGGGCCGGTTCACGCCGGCATGAGCGACCTTGATCAGGACCTGCCCGGCAGCGGGCGACGGGACCGGCATCTCTTTGGGCACGAGCACCTCCGGTCCTCCGTGTCCTTCGCATACGATGGCAGTCATCGTGTCCGGCAGCATCAATATCCCCCTGTCGCGAGCCACAGCGAAGCCCGAAAGCGGACAAACCCCCTGCCCGCCTGTGGATTTCGCATCGTTTCAGCGGTGGAGTAGCGGGGCGACCCATTGACAGCAAGCCGAACGAACCCAAGATTGTCATTGCAATATGGACGACGACGATCGCCCCCGGACACGCGGCGACAATGCCAGCCGCCTCACCAGCGAAAGCCTCGACAGCTATTCGCAGGACGAGCTGGAAATTCGCATAGCGCAGCTTGAAGCGGAAATTCTCCGCACCCGTAGCCACATGGAAAAGGCGGCGGCGCACAGACAGGCGGCCGACGCGCTGTTTTCTCCAAAGCCGGACAGGCCTCCGGAGTGATCGCGACACGCCCTTCCCCTGCGGTTTGGGCAGTTCAGCCTGCATTCGTCGCATTTTTCTTTACGCAGGTGCAGCAATTGTGCTGCACTGCAGCAAGCACCTCGTTTGCCGTTCGTTCAGACCCGATGGGTTACACCAAGGGACGGACTCGCTTCCTAGGCACAGAAAGGGCCTGACATATGCCATCTTTTGCCCAGAGCCTTGAAAAGACTCTCCACACGGCGCTCGCCAATGCGGCGGAACGCAGCCACGAATACGCGACGCTGGAGCATCTCCTGCTCGCTCTCGTGGATGATCCGGATGCGGCGCAGGTCATGGAAGCGTGCGGGGTAGATCTCCCCGAACTCACCAACGTGGTCAAACAATACCTCGACCAGGAATATCAGTCGCTGAAAACCGCGGACAAGGCGGACCCCTCCCCCACGGCAGGGTTCCAGCGCGTGATCCAGCGGGCGATTCTCCACGTCCAGTCGTCGGGCAAGGACACGGTGACCGGTGCCAACGTGCTGGTCGCCCTGTTCTCCGAACGCGACTCCTATGCGGTCTACTTCCTGCAGCAGCAGGACATGAGCCGTCTCGACGCCGTCAGCTACATCAGCCACGGCATCGGCAAGTCGGGCCGTTCGGTCGAACAGCGTCCGGCCAAGGGCGCGAACGAGGAAGAGGCCAAGCAGGAAGAAAAGGCCGACAACGCGAAGGGCAAGAAGGACTCCGCGCTCGACCAGTTCACCGTCAACCTCAATGAAAAGGCGCTGGCCGGCAAAGTCGACCCGCTGATCGGGCGCGGTCCCGAAGTGGATCGCACGATCCAGATCCTGTGCCGCCGTTCGAAGAACAACCCGCTCTATGTCGGCGATCCCGGCGTCGGCAAAACGGCGATCGCCGAAGGTCTTGCCCGCAAGATCGTCGAAGGCGACGTGCCCGAAGTCCTGCAGGACGCGATCATCTATTCGCTCGACATGGGCGCACTGCTTGCTGGCACCCGTTATCGCGGCGATTTCGAGGAACGTCTCAAGCAGGTCGTCAACGAGCTGGAAAAGATGCCCGAGGCGATCCTGTTCATCGACGAGATCCACACCGTGATCGGCGCCGGTGCCACCAGCGGCGGTGCGATGGATGCATCCAACCTTCTGAAGCCCGCGCTGTCCAGCGGTGCGATCCGCTGCGTCGGGTCGACCACTTACAAGGAGTTCCGCAACCACTTCGAAAAGGACCGCGCCTTGCTGCGCCGGTTCCAGAAGATCGACGTGAACGAACCCACGGTCGAGGATACGATCAAGATCCTCAAGGGCCTGCGCACCGCGTTCGAGGAACACCACCAGGTCAAGTACACGCCCGATGCGATCAAGACGGCGGTGGAGCTTTCGGCCCGTTACATCAACGACCGCAAGCTGCCCGACAAGGCGATCGATGTCATCGACGAGGTCGGCGCGATGCAGATGCTGGTTCCGCCCAGCAAGCGTCGCAAGACCATCACCGCGCGCGAGATCGAAAAGGTCATCTCGACGATGGCCCGCATCCCTCCCAAGTCGGTGTCGAAGGACGACAAGAAGGCGCTGGAACATCTCGAGCGCGATCTGAAGCAGGTCGTTTTCGGACAGGACAAGGCGATCGAGGTCCTTTCGACCGCGATGAAGCTGTCCCGTGCAGGTTTGCGCGATGCGGACAAGCCGATCGGCTCGTTCCTGTTCTCCGGTCCCACCGGCGTCGGCAAGACCGAGGTTGCGCGCCAGTTGTCCGATATCATGGGCATCCCGCTACAGCGGTTCGACATGTCGGAATACATGGAACGCCACTCGGTCAGCCGCCTGATCGGTGCCCCTCCGGGCTATGTCGGGTTCGACCAGGGCGGTCTGTTGACCGATGCCATCGACCAGCAGCCGCACTGCGTCCTGCTGCTTGACGAGATCGAGAAGGCGCACCCCGACCTGTTCAACATCCTGTTGCAGGTGATGGATAATGGCCGACTGACCGACCATCACGGCAAGACCGTCGATTTCCGCAACGTCGTCCTCATCATGACGACGAACGCGGGCGCGGCGGACATGCAGCGCAGCGGTATCGGTTTCGGTGACGTGTCGAAGGCCGACGCGGGCGACGAGGCAGTGAAGAAGCTCTTCACTCCCGAATTCCGCAACCGTTTGGATGCGATCGTGCCTTTCGCCTACCTCGGCAAGACGGTCGTGGCGCGCGTGGTCGACAAGTTCATCCTGCAGCTCGAATTGCAGCTGGCCGACCAGAACGTCCACATCCAGTTCGACGGCGATGCGCGCAGCTGGCTGGCCGATCGCGGTTATGACAAGCTCTATGGTGCGCGCCCGATGGGGCGGCTTATCCAGGACAAGGTCAAACAGCCGCTGGCCGAAGAACTGCTGTTCGGAAAGCTGTCACAGGGCGGCGAAGTCCACGTTTCCACCAAGGAAGGCGAGGACGGAAAGCCGGTGCTGGCTTTCGAACTGACGCCGGCCGCGCCGAAGGTGGTGAAGCGCCGCAAGCGCAAGACCAAGAAGGTCGAAACACCCAAGACGCCCGACAGCAAGGCGGATTCGTCGGACGAGGCCCCGCAGGGCGGCGACGACAAGGCCGAATAAGGCCGGGAAACAACCGAAAAGGGGGAAGGGCGGTCCGGCGGGCCGCCCTTTTTCTATCCGCCCTATCTCTATCCGGTGTGCCGTTCGCGCAGGGCCTGGACCATCTCACCGACCTGTTCACGGGTTTCAGCAAGGGTCGTGCCCGTATCGATCACGAAATCGGCGCGGCGGCGTTTTTCCGCGTCAGGCATCTGGCGTGCCAGGATATCCTCGAACTTCGCCTCGGTCATGCCGGGACGGGCCAGCACGCGGCGCCGCTGCTCCTCTGCGGGTGCGGAGACGACGGCAACCGCGTCCAGACCCGCCGAGCCGGTCTTTTCGAACAGCAAGGGAATGTCGAAACAGACAACCGGCGCGTGCCAGTGCGCGTCCATGAAGTCGAACCGCTCCGCCGCAACCGCCGGGTGGACAATCGCCTCCAGCCGGGAAAGCGCCTCGCTGTCGGCAAAGACGATTGCGCCCAGTTCCGCGCGCTTTACGCCTTCGGGGCCGGTAGATCCGGGAAATTCTGCCTCTATCGCAGGCAGCAGCGCGCCTTCCGGCCCCTGCATGCGATGTACCTCGGCATCGGCGTCGAAGACCGGCACGCCAAGATCGCGCAACATCCCCGCCACGGTCGACTTGCCCATGCCGATCGAGCCGGTGAGGCCCAGGATAAAGGGGCGCGGCCCGTCGCGTTCGGGATAGAGGCGGCTCACGCGGTCAAGACCTTGCGCAAGGCGGCATCGTCCTCGCGCGGGGCGGGAACACCGTAGAATTTCTCGAACGCGGCGGCGGCCTGTCCGATCAGCATTGAAAGCCCGTCCACGGTGCGAAATCCGCGTGCCTTCGCCTCTTTCAGGAACGGTGTTTCCAGCGGCGTCGTGACGATGTCGTAACACACGCTTTGCGGCGGAACGTGGCTGAAATCGAAGTCCAGCGGCGGCTGCCCGACCATGCCCAGCGCGCTGGCGTTTACGACCACATCGAAACACCCCTCGCGGTCATCGAAGGCAAAGTCGGTCTCCGCGCCGAAATGGGCGAGGGGGGCGACGTGATGTTCGCCGCCGGGGTCGAGTTCATCGAGAAGGGCGCGCGCCTTGTCGACATTGCGCCCCGCGACGACAAGGACATGGCCCGTATCGGCCAGCGCCGCGATGATCGCACGCGCCGCGCCGCCGGTGCCGATGATGCGCGCCATGCGGAACAGGTGAGAACCGGCCAGATCGTCCCGCAGCGGTTCGATGAATCCGGCCGCGTCGGTATTATATCCGGCCAGCCCGCCGTCTTCGGGAACGATGGTGTTCACCGCGCCGATCCGCGCGGCAAGCGGATCGATCCGGTCCAGCAGCGGAATGACCGCCTGTTTGTGCGGCATCGTGACATTGCACCCGCGCCAGTAGGAATCGGCCCGGCGCGCGGCGATGTAGTCCGCCAAATCGTCCGCCGTGACGTGGCAATGCGTGTAATCGGCGTCGATTCCAGCCTTGTCCAGCCAGAAACGGTGGATCGTCGGCGATTTGGACTGGACGATGGGATCGCCGATCACTTCGGCATGAGGCTTGCTCATTTCGGCAATACGCCTTCGTCCCGCAGCGCGCCCAGCACTTCGAGCAGGGGCATGCCGAGCACCGTGAACTGGTCGCCGTCGATGCTTTCGAACAGTTGCGGGCCCAGCGCCTCTATACGGAAGACACCGACACAATAGCCTACTTCGGGCCATTCGGCATCGAGATAGCTTTCGATGAAGATATCGCTAAGCTCGCGGACCTTCAGGCGGGCAAGGCTGACGGTGCGGAACGCCACGTCACCGCCGCGCACCAGCACTGCCGCGCTATAAAGATACATGACCCGCCCCGAAAAAAAGCGCAGATGTTCTGCCGCGTTCTCCCTGCTTTCCGGCTTGTCGAACCGCTCACCATCCACGACGACGAGGGAATCGCTGCCCAGCACCAGTTCGCGCGGGCGCAGCGCCGATACGGACAGCGCCTTGGCCGCGGCCAGCCGCTCGGCCACGTCGGCGGGAAGCGCGTCTTCCAGCTCCGCCTCCAGCGCGCGTTCGTCCAGATCGGCCGGGATCGCCTCGAAATCGACACCTGCCGAAGTCAGCATCGCCTGACGCGACGCGCTCTTGGAAGCCAGGACGATCATACCGGGTTGGTCCCGGCATTGCGCGGCGACATCTGGGTGCGGCGTTCGTTGTAGAGGTTGATGACAGCCGCGGCGGTCTCTTCGATCGAGCGGCGGGTCACGTCGATCACCGGCCAGTTGTTGTCCGCGGCCATGCGCCGGGCGAACCTGACTTCATCCTCGACGTTTTCCCTGTCGACATAGGCCGTCTCAGGCGCCTGGTTCAACGACAACAGGCGATTGCGGCGCACCTGTACCAGCCGATCGGGCGACGTCGTAAGGCCCACGACCATCGGCCGTTTCAACCGGAACAGGTTCGGCGGAGGCGGGGATTCCTTGACGATGGGGATATTGGCGACGCGATAACCGCGATTGGCAAGATAGATCGAAGTCGGCGTCTTCGACGTGCGCGAGACGCCTGCCAGAACGATGTCGGCCTCTTCCCATTCTTCCCAAAGCAACCCGTCATCATGCGCGATGGTGAACTGGATCGCCTCCACCCGGCGGAAATAGGCCTCGTCCATCTGGTGCTGCCGACCGGGGCGGTGGAGCTGTTCCTGCCCCAGCACGCGCGATAGGCTCTCCGTTACGGCATCGAGCGCCGACACCGTCGACATGCCGGCCTCGGCACAGGACTTTTCCAGGCTACGGCGGATGTCGGTGTTCACCAGCGTAAACACGACAAGGCCCGGATAATGGGTGATTTCCTGCATGATCCGGTCAAGATGCTGCTGCGATCTGACCATCGGCCAGAAATGCCTCTCGACCTCGACGGCGTCGAACTGCGAGAGAGCCGCCTTGGCGATCATTTCAAGCGTCTCGCCGGTCGAATCGGACAGAAGGTGGAGGTGAAGTTTGGTCATGCGGCCCCGGATGCCTGTGGACAGGTGCCCGGATAAACCACGGGAGAGAACTGCGGACAAGCCAAAGGGCCAAAACCGCACCCACTGTCCCTGATTCCGTTAGGGGTATTTCTGGACAGGGAGCGCGATCACCCACAGCCTGTGGGTAAGGCGAACAAGTTTCGTTTGACCACGCACATCGCGGGATTCGGATGGCCGAATTGACGATGGCCTTTGCCGGATAATTCGGGCAGGGCCGCGCAATCCCCAGTATCCACAGGACCAACAGAGTCCATCAACCCTTTTAAAATCTTATTATTTGGAGTTTCTAAGGGGCATGCCCGGTCTTTTACTCGACACCTTGAAGGGAACGAACGGTTCCCGCCGACCCCTGTGGCTCATGCGCCAGGCGGGTCGCTATCTCCCTGAATATCGCGCGCTTCGTGCCGAAAAGGGCGGATTTCTCGCGCTCGTCTACGACAGCGAGGCCGCGGCCGAAGTCACACTGCAACCCATCGACAGGTTCGGATTCGACGGGGCGATCCTGTTTTCCGATATCCTGATCGTCCCTTACGCGATGGGGCAGGACCTGCAGTTCCTGGCAGGCGAAGGACCGCATCTCTCGCCCCGGTTGGCGGATAGTGCGCTGGCCTCGCTGGAGACGGTGCCAGAACGGCTGACCCCGATTTACCGCACGGTGGAACTGTGCGTCGAACGGCTGGACGATACGAAGACAATGCTGGGCTTTGCAGGCTCTCCATGGACGGTCGCGACCTACATGGTGAACGGCGAGGGCAGCCGGGATCAGCACGCGGCGCGCGAAATGGCCTATGGCGATCAGGCGGCGTTCAAGGCGATCATCGATGCCATCGCCGACGTGACGGTCGAATACCTGATCGGTCAGGCGAAAGCCGGAGCAGAGGCGGTGCAACTGTTCGATTCATGGTCGGGCAGCCTGGCACCGGACGAATTCGAACGCTGGGTTATTGCCCCCAATGCTGCGATCACCGCGCGATTCAAGCAGGCGTGTCCCGATGTCCCGGTGATCGGGTTCCCCAAGGGCGCGGGCGAGAAACTGGTCGCCTATGCCCGGGAAACCGGTGTCGACGCGGTCGGCGTGGACGAGACGGTCGATCCGGTCTGGGCCGCACGCGAATTGCCGGCAGGGATGCCGGTGCAGGGCAATCTCGATCCGCTGATCCTGCTTTCGGGCGGGCAGCGCATGACCGATCGGGCAAAGTTCATCCTCGATTGCTTCGCCGACCGTCCGCACGTGTTCAATCTTGGCCATGGCATCGGCAAGGAAACCCCGATCGCCCATGTCGAGGAACTGCTCGCGACCGTGAGAACTTGGTCCCGATAGCGAAATTGTCGTCAGGGGCGGGCAGGGGGGTTTGCGCCGCGCCTTGTCCGTCCTATCTCATGCCCCATGCAGGAGTATCTTTCCTTGCTCTATCCCTGGCTCAAGGTCGGCCACCTGGTCTTCGTGATCTTCTGGATGGCGGGGCTGTTCATGATGCCGCGGTTCTTCGTCTACCATCAGGAATCGCCCGAAGGCTCGGAAGAGGCGGCCCGCTGGGTGGAGCGTGAGGCACGGCTTCGCAAGATCATCCTCAATCCCTCGATGATTCTCGTCTGGGTTTTCGGGCTGGCGCTCGCCTTCACCATCGATGCGTGGAGCCAGGGGTGGTTCCATCTCAAGCTGCTGCTGGTGCTCGGCCTGTCGGGCTATCACGGCTGGATGATGGCGTATGCCAAGAAACTGGCCCGCGGTGAACGGCCGCTTTCGGGCAAGAAACTGCGTCTTTTGAACGAAGTACCGGGAATCGCGGCGATCCTGATCGTCACGACGGTGATCGTGGGGAAGCTTTACCTCTCGTAAGATCCGCCCGGTCGCAAGGTACGCACCGGACAGATTGACGTCACGGCGCGCAAAACCTATTTAGGAGATCAGCGGCGTCCTGCCGCCGTTCGTATCCCGCAAGGATCGAACAAGGTCCGCTTTCACCAAGCCCACAGACCATGGCCCCCAAGCCTGCCGAGCGATCGGCCCAAGGCGAAACGGGATCCGCCAGACACCTCAACCAGGCCTCCACACGGAAATTCAGACAAATGCACCTCAAGGAACTCAAACAGAAAACCCCCGCCGAGCTGGTCGGGATGGCCGAAGAGCTGGGCGTCGAAGGCGCGTCGACCCTGCGCCGTCAGGACCTGATGTTCGCCATCCTGAAGGAAGTGGCCGAAGAAGAAGAAATCCTTGGCATCGGTACGATCGAAGTGCTGTCCGACGGGTTCGGCTTCCTGCGTAGCCCCGAAGCGAACTACCTTGCAGGGCCCGACGATATTTACGTGTCGCCCAACCAGGTCCGCAAGTTCCAGCTGCGCACTGGTGACACGGTCGAAGGCGAAATCCGCGCCCCGCGTGACGGAGAGCGCTATTTTGCCCTCACGAAGCTGCTGAAGGTCAATTTCGACGATCCCGACGTGGTGCGCCACCGCGTCAACTTCGACAACCTGACGCCGCTCTATCCCGAAGAGAAGCTGGTCCTCGATACCGTCGATCCGACGGTCAAGGACAAGTCGGCCCGCGTGATCGACATCATCAGCCCGCAGGGCAAGGGCCAGCGAGCCCTGATCGTCGCGCCGCCGCGCACCGGTAAGACGGTGCTGCTGCAGAACATCGCCAAGGCGATTACCGACAATCACCCCGAAGTGTTCCTGCTGGTCCTGCTGGTCGACGAACGCCCCGAGGAAGTCACCGACATGCAGCGCAGCGTGAAGGGCGAGGTTATTTCCTCGACTTTCGACGAGCCCGCCCAGCGCCACGTACAGGTCGCCGAGATGGTGATCGAAAAGGCCAAGCGCCTGGTCGAGCACAAGAAGGATGTCGTCATCCTGCTCGATTCGATCACTCGCCTTGGCCGTGCCTACAACACCGTCGTTCCTTCTTCGGGCAAGGTGCTGACCGGCGGTGTCGACGCGAACGCGCTGCAGCGTCCCAAGCGCTTCTTCGGTGCGGCCCGCAATATCGAGGAAGGCGGTTCGCTCTCCATCATCGCGACCGCGCTGATCGATACCGGCAGCCGCATGGACGAAGTCATCTTCGAAGAATTCAAGGGCACCGGTAACTCGGAAATCGTGCTCGACCGCAAGGTCGCGGACAAGCGCATCTTCCCCGCGCTGGATGTCGGCAAGTCCGGCACGCGCAAGGAAGAGCTGCTGGTGGGCAAGGACAACCTGTCGAAGATGTGGGTCCTGCGCCGTATCCTCATGCAGATGGGCACCGTCGACGCGATGGAATTCCTCCTCGACAAGATGAAGGATTCGAAGACCAACGAGGACTTCTTCGCGACCATGAACCAGTAATCGGGTTCATCGGTAAGCTGATTGAAAAAGAAGGACGGCAAGCCCATCGGCTGCCGTCCTTTTTTTGTCTTATTTACAAAGAAGTTGTGACCTAGACGAGGTTCGCGGCAAAGAACTCCGCCGTGCGCTTGTCGGCAAGATTTGCGCCTTCCTCGTTCCGCCGCTTGCCCATTTCGGTTGCGAAACCATGGTCCAACCCTTCGTAATCGTGAAGCGTGACCTTGGGGTGATCGTCCAGCCCTTCATGCATCTTGGTCTGCGCTTCGGGTGAGACGAAGCCATCTTCGGTCGGGATATGCAGCATCAGCGGATGGGCGATGGCGTGGGATTCATTGAGCATCTGGTCGATCATCACGCCGTAATACCCGACGCTGGCATCGATATCGGTGCGCGCCGCGGTCATGTAGGCGAGCTTTCCGCCAAGACAGTATCCGACGCACCCGACCTTTGCGACGCCTTCCTTCTGGCGGATGAAGTCGATCGTCGCCTCGATATCCTGCACGTTCTTGTCCGGGTTGTTCTTGCCCATATAATCCAGCGCCTTCTGAAAGTCGCTTTCGACATCGGGATCAAGCGCGACACCCGGCTCGATCCGCCAGAACAGGTCCGGCGCGACGGCCAGGTAACCCTCGGTCGCCAGCTTGTCGCACTTCTTGCGGATGCCTTCGTTCACGCCGAAGATTTCCTGAATGACGATGATCGCGGCCCGCGGTGTGCCTTCGGGTCGGGCGATATAGGCGCCGAAGCTTTCATCATCGCCTAGCGTTTCGATCGTTGTATTGAAGGCCATCGTCGTCTCCTGATATTTTTGCGTTTCCCTGTGGGGATATGGCGCGGTATTGGACTTTGCCAAGGCCGTATGACAGCTTGTCGCTGTAACGGGCGTTTCGGACGAAGGGGAACGAGCGATGAAAGTGAATGTCGAGATCGAGTGCACCCCGGAAGAAGCGCGCCGCTTCATGGGCCTGCCCGATGTATCGCGCGCCAACGACGTCTATGTCGACAGCCTTGTCAACGCGATGAAAGGCGCGGGAAGCATCGATCAGGTCCAGGACCTCATCAAGGGCTTTGCCCCGATGGGCGAAATGGGCCTGCGCATGTTCCAGCAGATCATGGAAAGCGGGACAAAGGCGGCTTTCGGTTCGTCGCCGAAGAAGAGCTGATCTTTTACCAATCAAGGGATTTGGCCGCAGATGGGCGGCGATACGATCTTTGCCCTTTCCAGCGGCAGTCCGCCCGCGGCCATAGCCGTCATCCGCCTGAGTGGACCGGCATGCAGGCGCGCGCTCGAGATATTGGGCGGATCGGTCCCGGCAGAGCGTAAGGCGGCCTTGCGGTCCTTGCGCTGGCCTTCTGACGGCGTTCTGCTGGATCGGGCGCTTGTGCTGTTCATGCCCGGCCCCGCCAGTGCGACCGGGGAGGACTGCGCCGAATTGCATCTCCACGGCGGGCGTGCGATCATTTCCGCAATCGAAGAGGCGCTGTCGGGGATTGAGGGGCTGCGCCATGCAGAGCCGGGGGAGTTCACCCGCCGCGCCTTTGCAAACGGCCGAATGGACCTTTCCGAGGCGGAAGGTCTTGCGGACCTTTTGGCTGCCGATACCGAATTGCAGCGGCGTAATGCTCAGGCCCTGGCAGGGGGGGTCTTGTCACGGCAAGTGGGGGAGTGGCGGGACGCGCTTCTCTCGTTGGCCGCCGAGGTTGAAAGCAATCTGGATTTTGCCGACGAGGACGATGTGGCGGACCTTTCGCCCGGCTTTGCAGCATCTTGCCAGAAGCTTTCAGCCGATCTTTCTCAATGGCTTGATGTGCCGAGGGCGGAAGTCCTGAAGGAAGGCTATCGCGTCGTGATCGGCGGTCCGCCTAATAGCGGAAAGAGCAGTCTTTTCAATGCTTTGTTAGAGGAAGAGGCGGCGATAGCGACCCCGATTGCGGGCACGACACGCGATGTTTTGAGCCGGTCCGTCGGACTTGGCGGTGTGCCGTTCACTTTCACCGATACGGCGGGCCTTCGCGTAGAGACCGACGATCGGATCGAACAGATCGGCATCGAACGCGCGCGCGGAGAACTGGCGAAGGCGGACCTGGTGCTTTGGCTCGGGTTGGAAGGTGAGGGGCCGGATGGCGCTTGGGAGATCGAGACCATGATCGACGCGCCCGGTCATGCCGGAAAAGTGCATCCACGGCACCGGCTCTCTTCGGTTACGGGGGAGGGTGTTGGCGCGCTTCGCGATGATCTGATCGCTCATGCGCGGGGCGCCATGCCAAAGCCCGGGCAGGTCGCGCTGGCCCGACATCAGCGTGGGTTATTGTCCGATGCGCGTGGAGCGATATCCGATGCTGCTTTTGAAACGGACATGCTGATCGTCGCCGAACACCTGCGAAGGGCCAGAGTGGCTTTTGACCGGCTGACAGGGCGAGCAGCGACAGAGGATATGCTAGACGCGCTGTTCGGACGGTTCTGTATTGGAAAGTGATGTTCCACGTGGAACATCTTCTCTCTTTGACCTGATCGAGTAGCGGCTCTAGAGGGCAGCTATGCGAGAATTCGATGTCATCATCGTAGGCGGAGGGCACGCCGGTTGCGAGGCAGCGGCCGCCGCGGCTCGCGCAGGTGCGCGTACGGCGCTGGTGACGTTTGACCGTTCAAAGACCGGAGCGATGTCCTGCAACCCTGCGATTGGCGGTTTGGGTAAGGGGCACCTCGTCCGCGAAGTCGATGCATTCGATGGATTGATTGCCCGCGCGGCGGATGCGGCTGCGATCCATTATCGCATGTTGAACCGGTCGAAGGGCAGCGCAGTTCACGGTCCACGTGTGCAGGCTGACCGAAATCTCTTTCGCCGTGCGATCCAGACGATGATCGCGGCCCAGGATGGCCTTGAGGAAATCGAGGGTGAGGTTGCTGCTCTCCGGCTGGAAGGCGGTCGGGCGAGGGGCGTCGTCCTGGGCGATGGCATGGAAATCGCGGCAAACGCCGTGGTTTTGTGCACCGGCACTTTCCTCGGCGGACGTCTCTTCCGGGGGGAGGAAGTGTTCGAAGGCGGTCGGATTGGGGAGGCCGGCGCTCTCAGGTTAGCCGAACAACTTCGCGAAGCTGACTTGCCCATGGCAAGACTCAAGACCGGCACGCCGCCGCGCCTTGATGGCAGAACCATTGATTGGGCGCGGCTGGAGGAACAACCCTCGGATGCCGATCATTGGACGATGTCGCCCCTGACGCGTCGGCGGGCCAATCCTCAGGTATTCTGCTCGATAACCCGCACGACGGCTGAAACACACGACATCATCAGGGGTGGTCTGAACCGCTCTCCGTTGTTCAGCGGGGCGATCGATGCTCGTGGTCCGCGTTATTGCCCGTCGATCGAGGACAAGATTTTCCGCTTCGCCGACCGTGACAGCCACCAGATCTTCCTTGAGCCGGAAGGTCTGGACACGCACCTGATCTATCCCAACGGCATCAGCACGTCACTGCCGACAGACATTCAGCTGGCCTTTCTTCGGACGATCGAAGGGCTTGAGAACGTCGAGATGGCGGTGCCAGGTTACGCCGTGGAATACGATCACGTGGATCCACGCTGCTTGCACCGTTCGTTGGAGCTGCAGGGCATTCCCGGCTTCTACTGTGCCGGTCAGATCAACGGCACCACAGGTTACGAGGAAGCAGCGGCACAAGGGCTGATTGCCGGGCTGGAAGCTGCTTGTGCAGTGCTGGGCAAGGCCGGACCGGCGATAGACCGCGCGAATAGCTACATGGCCGTGATGATCGACGATCTGACCCTACACGGTGTGAGTGAGCCGTATCGTATGCTCACGGCGAGGGCCGAATATCGGTTACGGCTCCGCGCCAGCAATGCCGCGACACGACTGTCGCCGATTGCTGCGGAAGTTGGATGTCTTGGCGCAGAGCGGAAGGCGTGGTTGGTAAGTCGTGATGTTTCACGTGGAACACTTGCCGATGCTTTCCAAAAAACGTGGAGTGGGACCCAGCTGGTCGAGCGAGGCATCGACGTTCGCCGCGATCTGCCATCAGTGCCCCTGTCCGATTGGTTGCGGTTCGACAGCGTGGCGGCCTCGGCGGAAAGCCTGATCGACGCGACTAACCTTGACGCTGACCTCTTGGAAGAGATGGTCGAGGACGCGCGCTATGCCCCGTATCTCGCGCGGCAAGAAGCGGAGCTGCGCGACCTGCGCGCTAGCGAATCCCTACATCTGGCGCCCGATTTCCCTTATGCCGAGATTCCGGGGCTTTCCCGTGAAATGGTCGAGCGCCTGGTCAGTGCGAGGCCAGACAGTCTTGCAGCGGCAGGGCGCATCGCCGGGATCACCCCGGCGGCACTATCAGCGCTTCTGGTTCATGCCCGCCGTAGAGCGAGTGAGGCTGCCTGAATGTTCAACTCCGACGACGAGGTCTGGTCGAAGGACTGGCTGCGGAAGAGGGTGGGGGCGTCGGATGATGACCTGGACCGCTTAGAGACATTGCTCTCCTTGTTGGTCCTTGAAACCGAGAAACAGAATTTGATCGCCAAGGGCACGGTGCCTTTCGCGTGGTCGCGCCACATTGTCGATAGCGCACAATTGCTCACTCATGTTCCACGTGAAACAGGTACTTGGCTTGACCTAGGCACAGGCGCTGGCTTTCCCGGGTTGGTTTGTGCGGCGCTAATGCAATCCTGTCATTTCACTCTTGCCGAGCAGCGCCCGCTGCGGACCGAGTGGTTGCAAAGGGCGGCCGACGCCATGCGACTCGACAATGTCGACATCGTCACCGCGAACGTATCTCAACTTCCGGATACGAAATACGATGCAATTAGCGCACGTGCCTTTGCGCCTTTACCACGTTTGCTCAGGCTATCCGCCGCCTTTTCCACAAAGGCTACCGAATGGCTCTTGCCGAAAGGGCGCTCGGCAAAGCAGGAATTGGAAGATCTAAAAGGCTGGCGACATATGTTCCACGTGGAACAGTCGGTAACCGATCCGCAATCGGGCATCATTATCGGGAAATTGCTCGGTCCCAAATAGAAGCGAGGATTCGCATGATCACGATAGCGGTAGCCAATCAGAAAGGCGGGGTTGGCAAGACGACCAGCGCCGTGAACCTTGCAACCGCATTTGCGGCCATCGGATGGCGCACGCTGCTTGTCGATCTCGATCCACAGGGCAATGCCTCGACAGGGCTGGGCGTCGAACGCGAACAGCGTGTCAAATCGAGCTACGATCTCCTTGTCGATGGCTTGCCAATGACCGAATGTGTCGTACCCACGCAGATTCCCGATCTTGACCTGATTCCCGCTACGGTCGATCTTTCGGGTGCCGAGATCGAACTTGTCGAGATGCATGACCGCACCGGCCGTCTGCGCGCGGGATTGGCCGAAGCGCATCACGATATATGCTTCATCGATTGTCCGCCGTCGCTGGGGCTGCTGACGCTCAACGCGCTGACCGCCGCGGATCGGCTTTTGGTGCCGCTACAGTGCGAATTCTATGCGCTGGAAGGCTTGAGCCAGCTGCTCAATACGGTGGAGCAGGTGCAGCAGCGCTTCAATCCTGAGCTGGCAATCGTGGGTATCGCGCTCACCATGTACGATCGTCGTAATCGCCTGACCGACCAGGTTTCGGACGACGTGCGCAATGTTCTGGGCAAGCTGGTCTTCGAATCGGTCGTTCCCCGAAACGTCCGCCTGTCCGAGGCGCCCAGCCACGGATTGCCCGCCATCGTATACGACCACAATTGCACCGGATCGCGGGCCTACATGGATTTGGCACGTGAATTGATCGGTCGTCTGCCCGAAAAGAGGAAAGCCGCATGAGCCAGGAAACGAAGACCAAGCCGTCGCCCAAGGGGCGGGCTGCACTGGGTCGCGGGCTTGGCGCATTGCTGGGCGATACGCGGCGGGAAGAGCCTGTCGCCGCTGCTGGGTCGAAGCCTGCGAAGGCAGCGCCGGCTGCGCCCGTTGGGGAAGGGCTGGCGATGCTTTCAGTGTCCAGCATTGAACCGCACCCGGAAAATCCGCGCATCCATTTCGAGGAAGGTGCGCTGGAGGACCTGGCAAAGTCGATTGCGGCGCGCGGCGTGATTCAGCCGGTCATCGTTCGCCCGGCCAAGGACGGGACGTACCAGCTTGTCGCTGGTGAGCGTCGCTGGCGGGCTGCGCAGAAGGCGCAAGTCCATGAAATTCCAGCGATTGTTCGCGATCTGAACGATCGTGACGTGACCGCGCTGGCCCTGATCGAGAATATTCAGCGCGAGGACCTGAACCCGGTTGAGGAAGCGCGCGCCTATCACCGCCTGTCAGAGCGCGATGGCATGTCGCAGGGTGATATCGCCGAACTGGTCGAAAAATCGCGCAGCCACGTCGCAAACCTGATGCGCTTGCTCACGTTGCCTGAAGGCGTGCTGACCTTGGTGGAGAAGGGCGAGCTTTCGATGGGTCACGCCCGCGCGCTGATCAATTGCGATGCGGCCGAACAGATCGCGAAGGAAGCAGCCGGCGGCGCACTGTCTGTGCGCGAAGTCGAAAAACGCGTTCGCAAGTCCAGCGGCAGCGAAGCCCCGCGCCGTCGCGCTGCCCGGCCACCGCGCGAAGACAACGCCGATATCGCCGCCGTCGAAAAGCATCTTGAGGATTTTCTTGGCCTGCCGGTGCAGATCAAGTCCGATGACGATCCGACCAGCGGTGTGGTGATCGTGCGTTACAAGACGCTCGATCAGCTCGACCTGGTTTGTCAGCGCCTGTCGGGCGGCGAGATCTAGAACCTTTCGGACAGGATCGCGGCTACAGTCTCGATCCCGGCCTGGTCCTCTGCATCGAAGCGGGCCGGGGTGGGGCTGTCGAGATCGATGATCGCGACGACTTCGCCGTCCTTGAAGATCGGTACGACAAGTTCGGACCGGCTGGCCGCATCGCAGGCGATGTGGCCGGGGAAGGCGTGAACGTCCTCGATCCGCATGGTCCGCTTTTCCGAAACCGACGATCCGCAGACGCCCTTGCCGAACGGGATGCGGATGCACGCTGGGCGCCCCACGAAGGGTCCGAGCACCAGTTCGCCGTCGACCACGCGGTAAAACCCCGACCAGTTCAGATCCGCCACGAAGGCGTCGATCAGTGCCGCACAGTTCGCCATGTTGGCGATCCGGTCACTCTCTCCGGACGTGATGGCGGAAACGGCCTCTGCCAATTCGGCATATGTGGCGCGCTTGTCGGAGGGGTTGGTCGGGAGAAAATCGAACATGGCCCGCCCATAGCCGCCTATCGGTGCCATGGCCATTGCCCGCGTAACGGGCTGGTCCTATCTAACCCCGTATGACTTCTGCAAAACGCAACGTGTTCGTCTTCGTCGGCCTGATCGTGCTGATCATCGTCGGGATCATCGTCTATCTCTGGATCGGCAACCCGGCTGAAATGACCGAGGACGAGGTATCGGGCACCGATCCGGTCATCGCGCCGGCACAGCCGGAAACGATCCCGACCGTCAAGCTGGTGGAACCCAGCGGATGGACCGATGGCGATGCGCCCGTTGCCGCCGAAGGGCTGACGGTTTCGCGCTTTGCCCAGGGGCTGACGCATCCCCGATCGATGCTCACATTGCCCAACGGGGACGTGCTGGTCGCCGAAACCAATTCACAGAAGCGTCCGAACGACAGCCTTGAGGAAAAGGTCATGAACTACTTCATGGCCAAGGTCGGGGCAGGGGTGCAATCGCCCGACCGGATTACGCTATTACGCGACGCAGACAAGGACGGGGTGGCTGAACAGACCAGCGTGCTCGTCGAAGGACTGGTTTCGCCATTCGGCATGGTCTGGCACGAAGGCACGCTCTACGTCGCCAATGTCGATGCGCTGGTTTCCTTCCCTTATGAACCGGGTCAGACGAAGATCGACGCCGCGCCGACCAAGCTGATGGAATTGCCCGGCGGCGGCTTGCACTGGACCCGCAACCTCACGCTTTCCCCCGATGGGGAGCGGATCTACGTCAGCGTCGGTTCGGCCTCAAACATCGGCGAAAAGGGCATGGACATCGAAAAGGGCCGTGCTGCGATTCATGAATACGACATCGCGACTGGCAAGGGCCGCATATATGCAGAGGGCCTGCGCAATCCCGTCGGGCTTGCCTTCAACCCGCAATCTGGCGAACTGTGGACCACTGTGAACGAGCGGGACATGCTGGGCAGCGACGGTCCGCCCGACTACCTCACCAACGTGCCGATCGGCGTCAATTACGGTTGGCCCTGGATCTACTGGCGTTTCGAATACGATCCGCGTGTGGAAACGCCGATGCCGCAGTATCTGCAGGAATACGTCCGTTGGCCGGAATACTCGCTGGGGGCGCACGTCGCGCCGCTGGGCCTGAAATTCGCGCAGGGCGATGCGCTGGCATCGCGCTTTGCCAACGGCGCGTTCGTGGCGCGGCACGGTTCGTGGAATCGGAAGCCGGCGGCGGGTTACGACGTGGTCTTCGTCGCCTTCGACAAACGCGGCAACCCGCTGGACGAATTGCCAAAGCCCGTTCTCACCGGCTTCATGGACGGCGGCGGCAAGGCCCATGGCCGTCCCACGATGCTGGAATGGGACCAGACTGGCGCACTTCTGGTCAGCGACGATACCGGCGGCATCATCTGGCGCGTGACCGGTTCCTGATCATTCGCCCGATCAGTCCAGGGCGCGTCCGGCGCGTCCGGCCAGTTCGGTGACATAATGTCGTGCCACGCGGCCCGATCGTGCGCCGCGCCGCTTCGACCATTCCAGGGCGTCGGCCTGTTCCCAGGCCAGGCCGTAATGATCGGCATAGGCGGCGATGATGGCGAGGTAGTCGTCCTGGGTGCAGTTGTGAAAGCCGATCGACAGGCCGAAACGGTCGGCAAGCGCCAACGTGTCGTCGACCGCGTCGCGCGGGTTCACCGGATCGTCCTGTTCGGCCATGTGGCGCGAGACGATGGCACGGCGGTTCGAAGTGACCGCGATCCGCACGTTGGCAGGGCGGGGCGTGACGCCGCCTTCCAGAAGCGATCGCAGGGTGCGCGCCTCGTTCTCCTGCCCTGCGCCAAAGCCGATGTCGTCGATGAACAGCAGGAACCGTCGGTCCGCGTCTCTCAGGGCGCTCATCAGCGCGGGAAGCGTGCCCAGGGCATCTCCGGCCGCCTGGACCAGCGCGATGCGCCCTGTGGCCCCCGCAGCGGCCTTTACCGAGGCGCGGACGAGGGCGGACTTGCCCATCCCGCGCGAACCCCAAAGCAACATGTCATGCGCATCGGCCCCGGCGGCATGGCGCGCGACGTTTTCGGCCACCGTGTCGCGCTGTCGGTCGATCCCGCGCAGCAGGGCCAGCGGTGGGGCGTCGATCGCCGGAATCGCGCTCAGCGCCCTGCCGTCCCAGCCATAGGCGGGTGCGCCGAGCAGGTCCTGCGCCTCTGCCGGGGCAGGGGCGATGCGTTCAAGCGCGTCGGCGATGCGGGCAAGGGTCTGGTCGTTGTCTGTCACGCGCGAAAATCTTCCCTTCCGGCCCATGCGGCATCCCGCCTATAGCGACGCAAGATGACCGATGCCAATCCATCCCTGCCCCGCGTTTTGCCCGCCGACGAAGCGGGCATCATTGAGGCCGTACGCCTGCTGGACCAGGGGGCCTGCGTCGCCCTGCCGACAGAAACGGTCTACGGTCTTGCCGCAAGAGCCGACAGCGCCGATGCGGTGGCCGGAATCTACCGGGCCAAGGGCAGGCCGGACTTCAATCCGCTGATCGTCCATGTGCCCGATCTTGCCGCGGGCGAAAGGTTGGCCGTGTTCGACGATCGGGCAAAGCTTCTGGCCGACCGCTTCTGGCCCGGATCGCTCACCATGGTCCTGCCGCTGCGGGCCGATTCGGGACTGGCACCGGCGGTTACGGCGAACCTGCCGACCGTCGCGCTACGCATGCCGAGCCATCCGGTCATGCGCTCGGTCCTGATGGCCGCTCCTGCTCCGCTGGCCGCGCCTTCGGCCAACCGAAGCGGCGGGGTCAGCCCGACTAGCGCGGACCACGTCGCGGCTTCGCTTGCGGGGCGCATACCACTCGTCCTCGATGGCGGAGAGACCGAGCGCGGGCTTGAATCGACGATTGTCGCCGTGCGGGAAAACGGGTGGCAGATCCTGCGCCCCGGCCCGGTTACGGAGGACGAGATCACGCAGGTGCTGGGCCCCGCCCTGGCGGGTGATACCAAGGGGATCGAGGCACCGGGCCAGCTTGCCAGCCACTATGCCCCCGGCAAGCCCGTCCGACTTGAAGCACGGGACGCGCGCGACGATGAGTTTCGCATCGGGTTCGGAGCAGACGGCGGCGATTTCAACTTGTCCGAGCGTGGCGACCTCGCCGAGGCGGCATCGCGCCTTTATGCCGCGCTCCACGCAGCAAGCCACGCTCATCGGCCTCGTGTCGCCATCGTCCCGATCCCGCATGAGGGAATCGGAGTGGCGATCAACGACCGGCTGGCCCGCGCCGCGGCCTAGTCCCGCTCGACCGGGATGGTCGGCAGGATGTCCTGAATTTCGGAATATGTCTCGCGCGCATCGGCGCAGGCTTCGGTATCGCCCCGGTCGCAGTCGGCCATTTCCTTGCCATACTGCCTCTCAAGCTTACCCAGACGTTCCTCGCGCTTCCTGATCTCGCGGCCTCGCTTCTCGTCGGCCTCGGATTGACTTGTCGTTGCCAAGTCCACGGCCTTGCCGGCGACGCGGACGGGCGCGGTCGCCACGTCGAGCGCGGTCTTGGCGATACAGCCGGACAGGGCTGTGGCGGATAAGAGCAGGACTGGAACGGCCAGCTTCAGGCGCATGCGAAAACTCCCCACGACGGTGATCCCGGCGTGAGGAGTATTCGATTTATCATGGCGTTGTGATGAACTGCGCCAATCCGTGCAATTCTTACGCCTCTTCGCAGATCAGCTTGCCCGACCCCATCGAGGAGACTTCACACCTGGCGCGGCCCTTCACCTTCACGCTGCCCGATCCCATGATCGAGGCATCGACCGTCCCGTCCGAGCGGAAAGCGCCGTTGCCCGATCCTGCGATGGAAATGTCGGCCTTTTCGACCTTCAGCTCGCCAAGCGCGGCATCGCCGCTGCCCGCGATGTTGAGGTCGAGCGCGCCTGCCGTGCCGCTGGCGCGGTAAGTGCCGGAACCGACGATGTTCACGTCCAGCGCGCTGATCGCGATGTCCTTTGTTTCCGCGCTACCCGAACCGGCGATCGTGACATCGGCCTTGTCGGCCAGTTTCGCGGCATGGACCGTGCCCGATCCCGCGATGACCAGTGAGGTGGGCGCGGGCATCGTGACCATCACGGTCGCGCGTTCGTCGCTGGGTGCGTCCTTGCTGCGCATGATGGCCAGCGTCTTGCCTTCAAGGTGAAAGCGCATGGCATCCTTCATTTCCTGCGACCCTTCGACTTCGATGACGAGGCGGTCCCCCTCGGTCAGCCTGACCGTGTCGGGACCGGCCAGTGCGAGAGAGGTCGGTGCCTCGCCGCTCATGTCGAGCTCGGAGAGCGGCACGCCCTGCTTGCCGCCGAAGGAAATATTCTCGGCGTTGCAGGCCGAAAGGCTTGCGCCCAGCGCGAGCCCGGCAACCGCGCCGATCGCCTTGCCGATGGTGTCGAAGGGAAACTTGCGGGACATCTCATACTCCTGAACTGTATTAACACGGTAATACACAAGCAGGCGTAGGCGGGCAAGGGCGGGGGCCTCCCGCTCGACCAGCGGGCGATTCGCCTCGACGAACGACGATAACGGCGGAAACGAAAAAGGCCGCCGGTATCCCGGCGGCCTCTTCACGCGATCAGATCGCCGGATGAGGGATCAGGCGGGCTGTTCGTAGTACTTGGGCGCATACTCGTTCAGGATCTCGAGGATCTTGGCGAGAGCAGCCGGTTCGTCGGTCTTTTCCATCGCGGCCAGTTCGCGCGCAAGGCGGCTGGACGCGGCTTCGAAGATCTGGCGTTCCGAATAGGACTGTTCCGGCTGATCGTCGGCGCGGAACAGGTCGCGGGTCACTTCGGCGATCGACACGAGGTCGCCCGAATTGATCTTCGCTTCGTATTCCTGGGCGCGGCGCGACCACATGGTGCGCTTTACCTTGGGCTTCGACTTCAGCACGTCCATCGCCTCACGCAGGGTCTTGTCGGACGACAGCTTGCGCATGCCGATCGATTCGACCTTGTTGACGGGAACGCGGAGCGTCATGCGCTCCTTCTCGAACCGCAGAACGTAGAGTTCCAGCTGCATGCCCGCGATTTCCTGGCTTTGCAGCTCGATCACACGGCCAACGCCGTGTTTTGGGTAAACGACATAGTCTCCGACGTCGAAGGCAGGAGCCTTGGCAGTCATGCATTGTCCTTTCTATGGCGTGATCGTCCCGCGATTCGACGACGGACCCTTGGGGCAGGGCACGAAGCGATGGAGTGCAATGTCCCTCGCGCCGATAATCACGGCCCGATTTGTGCACACCTCGCGGGAATTTCGCCTTTCCTGACGGCAGCAGGCGGCACTACGCCACCAGCTTGGGTGGAGTTTTACCACAATCTGACTGAAAATGCGAATCCTGTTGCGAACGCTCGCAACAAGCGATCACAAGGACTTGCATACCATGTCGTCGGAGGATCCGACCGCGAGGCGACTCGCGCCCCGCGCGAGCTGGATCAATCGCCTTCGCCGGGCTCTGCCGAGAAGTACTTGTCGAACTTGCCTTCTTCGCCCTTGTGCTCGTCCGCATCGGCGGGCGCGTCCTTGGCGGCCGTGATGTTGGGCCATTCGGCCGAATACTTGGTATTCAGCTCAAGCCACTTTTCCAGGCCGTTCTCGGTATCGGGAAGGATCGCTTCGGCCGGGCACTCGGGTTCGCAAACGCCGCAGTCGATGCACTCGCTGGGATTGATGACGAGCATGTTCTCGCCCTCGTAGAAGCAGTCCACCGGGCACACTTCCACGCAGTCCATGTATTTGCATTTGATGCAGGCATCGGTGACGACGTAAGTCATTTCGCGTGGCTTCCCCGTGTTATCGTGGCCTGCCAGGCGGCAGGCAAAAGCTAGAGCCGTTGATCCCGCTGCTATGCAGGGCGTTCCGGTTCGTCAAGACGCCTCGCCTTCTTGCGAAACGCTTGCATTTACGCCGGGCGTATGGTCGCGGAACTGCGCGCTGGCTTCAACCGGCGGCCCGCGGCGGCTGGGCAGGTCGAGAATTTCGATGATCCTGACCATCTCGCCAAGCGGCAGGGTGACGATGTCGCCAATGGCGATGGCCTGCGAACAGCGCAGGACGCGCCGCCCGTTTACCCGCACGTGACCTTCGCAGACCAGGTCCTGCGCCGCGCCGCGCGTTCGCGTCAGGCGCAGCATCCACAACAGGCGATCGATCCGCCGCGTCTCGCGCGCCGGAACGACCTGCCTTGCCATTAGCGGATAAGCTCCGCCAGCGATGCGAAGGGATTGCCCTCGACCACCTTCGGTTCCGGCTCGCGCCGCCCACGCGGGCCGCGACCGCCCTTGCGTCCGTCGTTCCTGCCGCGGCCACGATCATTCCCGCGCGGGGCACCGTCACGGCGCGGACGCCAGCGCCACAGCGGCGGTTCGGGCGGGCCGAAGGTGCCTTCGCCAAGCTCTGCGGGCGGCTGGGCCGTAAAGCCCGCTTGCCGCAGTAGCTCGGTATAGGTTTCCGGCGTCAGGCCCATCGACAGCGCCATCGAGGGGTCCAGCGCGAAGCGCACCGGCTCTGCAGGCTTTTCGCCTTCCTTGCCCTTGCGGCGGCGGGGCGGGGCATCGCCTGCCCAACGCGCGCGGCGCTGGTGCGCGCCGTGTACCAGCCGTTCGGCAAGATCCACGCGTACGTTCTGTTGCCCGACACGGCGGTAGAACAGCGGCGGCGCGCCCTTTACGGGCAGGATCGCCTGCATTTCGGTGGCGACGGGACGGGTCTTCATGCCGCCCAGTTCCGCCAATGCGCGCCATGCCTCAAGCGTCGATGCCTTGGCCATCGCGGGCACGAATACGTCGAGCGCGCCTACTTGCACGCCCAGGCGGCGCAGGCGCGAACGCTTGTCCGGGTCGAGCTTGCCGACACCGCTGTCCTTGCGCGAAACCGCGCCGCCCGCATCGTGCAGCGCGATGGCAAGCGCGCGAAGCTCGGTTCCCGCCTCGGCCTCTTCGGCCGCTTTCGACAGCTTCACCAGCGGCTTCAGCCGTACGGCGATCTCGCCTTCCAGCCAGCCCTGCAAAGCCTTCTCGATCTTCGCACGCAGCGGCGCGTCGAGTGCGTTGAGCCCCGGCGCCAGCTTCACTTGCGGCTCCAGCAGGCGGCGGCCCGCGATCAGTTTGGCGACCGGCTGATCCAGCCAGCTGACCGTATCGCCGGTCCATGCCAGATCCTCGCCCCGGTTCTCGCAATCCGCGATCAACGCATCGGCACGTTCGTTCAGCAGTGCGGGCAAGTGTTTCTCCGCCGCGGCCAGAAGCAGCCGCCGGGTTTCAAGCCGTGCCTGGGGATCGACATCGAAGCGAAATCCTTCGAGTTTCCCGATTTCCTCGCCGTCGACCATTACGGCTCCTCCTTCTCCAAGCGTCACCGGCAATAGTGCGGTGTCGCCCAGTTTCTTCATCAATACGGCGGTACGGCGATTCACGAACCGCTCGGTCAACCGCTGGTGCAGGGCATCCGAAAGCTTTGCTTCGACCGTGCGGGCCCGATCGGCCATGTCTTCACGGTCGCGGACCCAGTCCGGACGCTGCGCGATGTAGGCCCATGAACGGATTGCGGCAATCCGTCCCTGCAAAGTGTCGATATCGCCGCGCGCATCGTCAAGGTGCGCGATCATCCCCGCGACGTAATCGTGCCCCAGCCTGCCGGTGCCTTCGGACAGGTCATCCCACAGGCGCGCGACGAAGCGGGCATGGTTTTCCGCGCCCAAGGACCGGAAATCGGGGAGCGAGCAGGCATCCCAGAACCGGGCGACCATGGCCTTGCCCTTCGCGCGTTCGCGTACTTTCGGGCTTTCGGACAGGATTCGCGCAACGGCAAGGTCGATGGCTTCAGGTGCGGGCGCAAGGGCCGGGTCGTGGGGCGGGGCGGACAGGTCATCGATCAGGACATCCACCGAATCGAGCCGAGGCCGCGCGTCGCGCCACATCATCTTCTCGATCGGCGGGAAGATGTGTTCCTCGATCGCGTGGACTTCGTCTTCGGAAAATTCCGCCCCGCGTTCGCCCGCTAGCGTGCCGAAAGTGCCGTCCTTCTGGTGCCGTCCGGCGCGGCCCGCGATCTGGGCCATTTCGGCGATGGTCAGGCGGCGGCGGCGCTGGCCGTCGAACTTGGCAAGGCCGGCAAAAGCGACGTGGGCGACATCGAGGTTGAGGCCCATGCCGATGGCGTCGGTCGCGACGATGTAGTCGACTTCGCCCGACTGGAACATCTCGACCTGCTTGTTGCGGGTCTGCGGGCTGAGCGCGCCCATGACAACGGCAGCGCCCCCGCGGAACCGGCGCAGCATTTCGGCGACGGTGTAGACTTCCTCTGCGCTGAAGGCGACGACCGCACTGCGCGGCGGCAGGCGGGACAGCTTCAGGCTTCCGGCATGAGTCAGCGTGGAAAAGCGCGGGCGCGTGACGATCTCGGCCTCGGGCACCAGTTGCTCGACCATCGGGGTCAGGGCCGAGGAGCCGAGGATCATCGTTTCCTCTCGCCCACGGGCGTTCAGCATGCGGTCGGTAAAGACATGGCCGCGTTCACGGTCCGCGCCCAGCTGCGCCTCGTCCACCGCCACGAAGGCGAGATCGGCATCGCGGTCCATCGCCTCGACCGTGCAGAGCTTCCAGCGCGCATTGGGCGGCTCGATCCGTTCCTCGCCTGTGATCAGCGCGACCCGGTCCGGGCCCTTGATGGCAACGACGCGGTCATAGACCTCGCGCGCCAAGAGGCGCAGCGGAAAGCCGATCTGCCCGCTGGAATGCGCGCAGAGCCGTTCGACGGCGAGGTGGGTCTTGCCGGTATTGGTCGGGCCGAGCACGGCCTTGACGGTGCGGCCGTCGGGGGCTGCGCGGTTCATCACTTGCCTAACTTGGCAGTCGCAAGGCGGCGCGACAAGGAGGCCTGCCATGCTCATCACCCGCGATTGACGGCAAGCACCCCACCATTCGTCGCAGCCCTGCGGCAGTTCGTCGCGCAGGCCTGTTGAAGCAGCACTTCATCAACTTTGCGGAAGGCATGTTTTGGGCCAACGCGTTAACCCGTGCCGCGCGCAGGCAAAGGATCGTATCTGCGCGCAGGTCCACGAACCCACGACGAGGAGGCGCGCGGTGCAGGCACCGCATATCGCAAAGCCGGACGACGGAAAGACGGAAGAGGTCGAGAAACGCGACCTCGGCACCGTGCTGCGTCAGTTCGGCCTGAAGGGCGGAGAGGAGGAACCCTGGGTTTCCGACCTCGGTTCCGGCATCGGATCGCCGCGCTGGTATCGCAGCCTTGCCTTCATGCTCGTCCTCATCGCGCTGGCGCTGGCGCTATGGCCCGATTTCAACGCCGTCCAGGCCGCGCCCGAAGTCGACCTGACGGAGGAAGAGCGTGACGAATACCGCAGCCAGATGATCACGCCGCTGGCGCTGGGCGCGGACACGGGCCGACGCATGGGGCCTTCGCGCCTGGTCGTGCCGCTGGCCAGTGCTCCCGAACGTCCCGCCGTCGAACTGACCGCGACGTTCGGTTCCGAAGATTCGCTGGCCGCGATGCTGCGCCGTGCCGGTGTCGGTGCGGGCGATGCCGCGCGGGCGGAGGAACTGATCGGCAGCGCTTTCCCGGTTGAGGACATCGAGAGCGGCACTGGCTTCAAGCTCCTGCTCGGCCGGCGCGCTTCGCCGAGCGATCCCAGGCCGCTCGAAAACCTCACTTTCCGTGCCCGTTTCGACCTTCAGTTGACGCTTGACCGCGAGGGCGGCCCGCTCGCGCTGGAAAAGCGGGTGATCCGGGTTGATGAAACCCCGCTGCGCATCACCGGCAAGGTGGGATCGGGCCTTTACCGTTCGGCCCGCGCGGCGGGTGCACCGGCGCGTGCGGTGCAGCAGTACCTGAAGGCGCTGGACGAGGCGATCGACCTTGACCGCGAAGTCGGCGCCGATGACGATTTCGACATCATCATCGCCTACAAGCGCGCCGAAACCGGCGAAGTCGAAGTGGGCGACGTCCAGTTTGCCGGGCTTTCGCGCCGCGGCACGGCCAAGGCGCAAATGCTGCGCTGGGGCAAGGACGGCAAGTTCTACGACGCGAACGGACAGGGCGAGCTGCGCACCGGTCTCGTTTCGCCCACGAACGGCGCGATTACCTCGCGTTATGGCATGCGGCGTCATCCGATCCTGCGCTACAAACGCATGCACAAGGGCGTTGATTTCCGTGCCCGCACCGGACAGCCGATCTATGCCGTGACCGATGGCACGGTTGCCTTTGCGGGCCGCAACGGCGGTTATGGCAACTTCGTCAAGTTGAGCCACGGCGGTGGGTTGCAGTCGGGCTATGCCCACATGTCGCGTTTCGCCGTGTCGCGCGGGCAGCGGGTGAAGCGCGGGCAGGTCATCGGCTATGCCGGGTCCACCGGCCTCTCCACCGGTCCGCACCTGCATTACGAGCTTTATCGCAACGGCAAGAATATCGACCCGCTATCGGTGCAGTTCGTGGTGCGCGCCCAGCTTTCCAGCAGCGAGCTGCAGGAATTTCGCGCCCATCTTCGCGACTTGAAGTCGGTGAAACCGGGGGCAGCGCTCGAAGCACTGGCACCAAAAAGCGAGGAACCGGAGCAGCCCGTGCGCGAGATCGATCGCCTGTCCAACGCGGCCTGAGGCGACAAGCCACTTGCGTTCGACATGGGCAAAGGGGCAGGAGACTGCGCCATGAGCACCTATCCCAATCTTCGCATGCGCCGCACCCGTGCCACCGCGTGGAGCCGCGCGATGCTGCGCGAAACCGTTTTGACCCCGGGCGACCTGATCTGGCCGCTTTTCGTGACCGAAGGGACCGGCGTGGAAGACCCCGTCGCATCGCTGCCCGGCGTATCGCGCTGGTCGGTCGATGGCATTGCGGCGCGGGCGAAAGAGGCGGTGTCGCTGGGCATCCCCTGCGTCGCGCTGTTTCCCAATACGCCGCGCGATCTGCGCGATGACAGCGGGTCTGAGGCGCACAACCCGCAGAACCTGATGTGCCGCGCGATCCGGGCGATCAAGGACGCGGTCGGCGACGATCTGGGCGTGCTGACCGATGTCGCGCTCGACCCCTATACCAGCCACGGGCAGGACGGATTGCTCGACGACAACGGCTATGTCGCGAACGACGCCACGGTCGAGGCGCTGGTCGGTCAGGCGCTGGTGCAGGCCGCCGCCGGTGCGGACATCGTCGCACCTTCGGACATGATGGACGGGCGCATCGGCGTGATCCGCGAAGCGCTGGAAGAACAGGGACACCACAATGTCCAGATCATGTCCTATGCCGCAAAGTACGCCAGCGCGTTCTATGGCCCGTTTCGCGACGCGGTCGGGTCCGGCGGGCTGCTGAAAGGTGACAAGAAGACCTACCAGATGGACCCCGGCAACGGGCGCGAGGCGTTGCGCGAAGTGGAAATGGACATCGATGAAGGCGCCGATAGCGTCATGGTGAAGCCGGGCCTGCCCTATCTCGATATCGTGCGCCGCGTGCACGAGGCTTTCGAGGTGCCGGTTTATGCCTACCAGGTAAGCGGCGAATACGCGATGATCGAGGCCGCCGTCGCCGCCGGTGCAGGCGAGCGTGAGGCGCTCGTCCTCGAAACGCTGATGTCGTTCAAGCGCGCGGGCGCGAGCGGGGTGCTGACCTATCACGCGCCGCTTGCTGCAAGGCTGCTGAATGGCTGACACGATCTGCCAGACCGAACGCCTGCGCCTGCGCAAGTGGCGCGAGGACGACTTTGCGGACTGGCAGGCGCATCTCAACACCGACGAAGTGCGCAAGCACTTGTGCGGCAAGCTTGCGCCAGATCGTGCGCGGGAAGTTTTCGCTCGCCTGGTCGAGGGGTGGGATCGCGACGGTCACGGCTTTCTGGCCGTCGAACGACTTGCGGACGGTGCCCTGCTGGGATCGTGCGGCACCGCGCCGATATCGTCGCCCAGCGTACCCGATGAATTACGCGGTGGATACGAGGTGGGTTATCAGCTGCGCATCGACGCCCACGGGCAAGGCTATGCGACAGAGGCAGCGGGCGCGGTACTTGGCCTGATCTTCGATCGTTTCGACCAGCCGGTCGCCTATGCCCAGGCATCGCAGGCCAATCGCGGGTCGTGGCGCGTGATGCAGCGGCTAGGCATGGTGCGGCGCGAAAACCTCGATTACGACGACCCCGACTATCCGCCACAGGAAAACCCGACGATGGTGTGGTCGTTACAAAGACCTGAGGAAGCGTAATGGAAATCGAGACCGAACGCCTGCGCCTGCGCGACTGGAAGGTGGGCGACGATGGCGAAATCGATGCGATGCACGTGCTGGGCACCGATCCCAAGGTTATGGCAACGCTAGGCCCCTTGCTGACGTGTGAGCAGACGGCGGCCATGATCGCACGGCTGGACAAGGTGGCGCAGGAACAGGGGCACACGTTCTGGGCGTGCGAGCGCAAGGACGACGGGCGCGTGATCGGGTTCGTGGGCATGTACCGCACATCGGTCGGCCCGATCGCCGGAGAGATCGAAATCGGCTGGCGACTTGCCTGGGACTGCTGGGGCAAGGGCTATGCGACCGAAGCCGCCCGCGCGACGATCGAACATGCCAGGGCGATCTATCCCGGCGCGCCGATCTACGCGATCACCGCGGTCCTCAATCATCGCAGCCAGGCGGTCATGCAGCGGCTGGGCATGGAACGGGTGGAAGAGATGGACTTCGACCATCCACGCATTCCGGCCGGGTCCCCGCTCGAGCCCCACGTCACGTACCGGATCGATACCTGAAAGGTTCGCCAGGCGTGGACGCGTGCTCGCTGCTGCCCCATAGAACGGTTCAATTCATGCAAGTGCGAGGAAGAACATCATGACCGCACCCGACGGCGTTTCGATCATCCCGTTCGGCGGCAAGACCCCGAAGATTCACGACAGCGCGTTCATCGCGCCGGGTTGCCGCATCATCGGCGATGTCGAGATCGGACCCGACGTCAGCATCTGGTACAACTGCGTCATCCGCGCCGACGTGAACCACATCCACATCGGCGCGCGCACCAATATTCAGGACGGTTCGATCGTTCACTGCGACAGCCCTGATGAGGCCAATCCCGCAGGCTGGCCCACGATCATCGGTGAAGACGTGCTGATCGGTCACTTGGCCATGGTCCACGGGTGCTCCCTGCACGACCGCGCCTTCGTCGGGCTTGGCGCTATCGTGATGAGCGGGGCGGTGATCGAGAGCGACGGCATGCTGGCCGCAGGCGCGATGCTGACCGGCGGCAAGACCATCGCCGCGCGCCAGCTCTGGGCGGGCCGCCCGGCCAAGTTCATGCGCGATCTCAGCGATGCGGCGCTTGCCGATATGCAGGGGGGCGTGGCGCATTACGTGGACAACGCCAAGGCGCACAAGGCCGCCATCGCGGGCTGACCTTGGCCCGGCCCAAATCCCCTCTCCCTTCGCCCGATGCCGTTCGCGCCCTTGCGGGGGCCGACGGCCTTCTGCCCGTTCGCGTCACCCCCAATGCCAGCCGTGAGACGCTGACCATCGAGGGCGACCGGCTTCTCGCCCGTGTCACGGTCGTGCCGGAGGATGGCAAGGCCAACCGCGCCGTCGTCAAGCTGGTGGCAAAGGCGCTGGGCATCGCGCCGGGTACGATCGAAATCGTGCGTGGCGCGACTTCGCGTGAAAAGGTGCTGAAGATCGACTGACCCGTCAGGCGGGGACTTTGGCCATGCCGCGCGCCATCGTGGTCAGCCGCTGTGAAAGCTGCGCGGCAAGGTCAGCGTTTTCGATTTCCGCATCGTCAATCGCACGCTCCATCGCCTCGGCCCATTGATCGGCGGTGTCGGCATCGATCGGAAAGTCTGCGTGGACCGAGAACATGCAGCGGCCCGGATTCGCTTCGAACCATTCGCGCGGCCCGCCGGCCCAGCCGCCTAGGAAACTCGCCAGCGCGCTGCGCATCGGCGCCAGATCGGGCGCGTGCATGGCGCGAAGCTGCGCATAGGCCGGGTCGCTTTCCATCAGGTCGTAGAACCTGTCGGTGATGCGGCGAAAGGTCTCTGCCCCGCCAAGCGCTTCGTATGGTGTGCGCGGTGCCGTTGTCATTCGTGTTCCCGTCAGTCGAACTGCTGCAGGCTTTTTCATCCACCCCATGCGGGCCAAGGTCTTTGATACCTGTCAAAAACTGCAAGTGATTGGTTGAAAGCGACCGTTTTTCAAAGCTATGAGCCGCCGGTCGCAGATACGAAGGGTCGCACTTTCTTGCCAGTCATGACGATCGCCGGCACGCGCCCGGAAATCATTAAGCTCGTCCCCGTGATGCGCGCGCTGGGGGATGAGCCGAGCCTGCGGCGCAGTTTCTGCCATTCGGGCCAGCATGCCGATCTTGGCCGCGACCTGCTGACCATCGCGGGCATCACGCCCGATGAAACGCTGGACCGGCCCGAAGGCGAGGGCGTCGACCGGCTGCTTTCCGGTATGATCGAGACGATCGGCGCGGCGCTGGACCGGCGGCGTCCCCGTGCGGTGATCGTGCAGGGCGATACCGCGACCACGCTGGCCGGCGCGATGGCGGCCTTTCATCGCCGCATTCCCGTCGCCCATGTAGAGGCAGGACTGCGGTCTGCCGATATGACACAGCCCTTTCCCGAAGAGGCCTATCGGCGGCTCGTGACCCCGCTGGCCCGGTGGCATTTCGCCCCGACCGAGACCGCCCGCCGGGCCCTGATCGCGGAGAGCATCGCCGCCGAGAGTATCGAGGTTGTCGGCAATACCGTGGTCGACGCGCTCCAATGGGCCTGCGCGCGGCTGGATGTCGATCCTGCGCTTGGCGAAGCGGCGAACGAATATATCGCCGCGGCACAGGGACATGCGCTGGTTCTGGCCACGGTGCACCGGCGCGAACACGACACCGCGGCCCTGAAGGCGATTGCCTATGGCCTGCTCTCTCTGGCCGAAAGGCGCGACGTGCGGATCGTGCTGCCGTTGCATCCGCGCGCGGAAAGTGCGGTGCTGCGCGACCTTCTGGCCGACATGCCGCGGATCGCGCTGATCCCGGCGGTCGACTATTTTACCTTTCTGCGCCTGATGCGGGCATCGCGGCTGGTGGTGTCGGACAGCGGCGGCGTGCAGGAAGAGGCGACCGCGTTGGGACGGCCGCTGCTGGTGCTGCGCAAAGTGACGGAGCGGGCCGACGCGATCCGCGCCGGGGTTGCGCGCCTCGTCGGGCATGACCGCGACCTGATCGTGAGTGGCGCCCAGGAAGTGCTGTCGCAGCCGATGCCGGAACCAAGCGATGCGTTCGGCGACGGTCGCGCGGCACAGCGGATCGCGGGCATCCTGCGCAGCGCGCTGATCGGGCGTTAATCGCGGACGAGCGCCTTTAGCGCCGCGATCCGGTCCGCCTCGTGTGCGGGCTTGTCCTGCCGGATGCGGTTGATACGCGGGAAACGCATGGCAAGGCCGGACTTGTGCCGCTTGCTTTCGTGGACCGAATCGAACGCGATCTCCAGCACCAGCGACTTGTCGGTTTCGCGCACGGGGCCAAAGCGGTTGACGGTGTTCTGCCGCACGTGGCGGTCCAGCCATTTCAGCTCGTCGTCGGTGAATCCGAAATAGGCCTTGCCCACGGGAAGCAGGTCCGCGCCCTTGTCGGGATCGCCGTCCCAGCAACCGAAAGTGAAATCGGAATAGAAGCTGGACCGCTTGCCCGACCCGCGCTGGGCATACATCAGCACGCAGTCGATCAGCAGCGGATCGCGCTTCCACTTGTACCAGAGCCCGACCTTGCGGCCCGCGATATAGGGCGAATCGCGGCGTTTCAGCATCACGCCCTCGATCGCATCGTCGCGCGCGCCTTCGCGGATGGTGGCCAGGTCCTCGAAGCTGTCCGCCTCGATCAGACGGGACAAGTCGAACCGTTTAGGGTCCAGCCGGTCCATCAGCAGTTCGAGATGCTCGCGCCGCTCGGCCCAGCCAAGTTCGCGCAAATCCTCCCCATCGCGGATCATGACATCGTAAAGCCGGACGAAGGCGGGCGCCTCGCGCAGCATCTTCTTCGATACGGTCTTGCGGCCCAGCCTTTGCTGCAGGGCGTTGAAACTGGCCGCGCCACCTTCTTCGCCGCCCTGGTGGCTGCCGCGCACCAGCAATTCGCCGTCCAGCACCGCGGGAAAGTCCAAAGCCTCGGCCATTTCGGGGAAAGTCGCGGAGATATCGTCGCCGCTGCGCGAATAGACGCGGGTTTCGCCGTTTATGTGTACCAGCTGCACGCGGATGCCGTCCCATTTCCACTCTGCCGCATAGTCGTCCATCGACACCACGGTCTCGTCCAGCGGGTGGGCCAGCATGAAGGGACGGAACAGCGGGACGAGATCGGTGCGCGGCGGCGGCGCGCCCTCGGCGGCCCAGGCGAACAGGGTGGGGTACGGCGGTTCGACCCCGTGCCAGTACTCTTCCACCTCATCGACCGACACATCGAAGGCTTGTGCAAATGCAACGCGGGCAAGGCGGGCCGAAACGCCGATCCGCATCGCGCCGGTGGCGAATTTCAGCAAGGCATAGCGGCCATTGGCGTCCAGCCGGTCGAGCAGTTTCGGCAATTCGGTCAACACCGTGCTGCGGGTCATCGCGCGCAGCAGGTCGACCACTTCGGAAAGGCTCGGCTCGTCGCTCGGATCTTCGCCCTCGGGCGCGGGCCACAGCAGGCTGGCGGTTTCAGCGGTGTCGCCCACGTAATCGCGCGACAGGGTATAGAGCACCGGATCGACCCGCTCGGTCAGCAGGTTGCGGATCGTGCTCGACTTGACGGCGGGAAAATCCAGCGCGCCGGTCAGCGCCGCCAGTGCCCAGCCCCGGTCCGGATCGGGCGTCGTGCGTAGATAGTCCGCGATCAGGTCCAGCTTCGCATTACGGCTGCGCGTATAAGTAAGCCTGTCGACCAGGGTGGCGAAGGCGCGCATCAGTCGTCCTCATCCTCGTAACCGACCATGGCGAGGGCGCGGGCGCGGCGCTGATTGAGCTGGCACCAGCGGAGCAGGGCTTCTTCGCGGCCATGTGTCACCCATGTCTCGGCCGGATCGACCTCGGTTATGGTCTGGGTCAGTTCGTCCCAGTCGCAATGGTCCGAAATGACGAGCGGCAGTTCGACGTTCCTCTGCCGCGCCCGCTGGCGCACGCGCATCCAGCCCGAAGCCATCGCGGTCACGGGATCGGGCAGCCGCCTGCTCCACCTGTCGTTCAGCGCGGATGGCGGGCACAGGACGATCTGGCCCTTCAATTCGTCCTTCTTGATGCCGGTCGCGCTGCGCAATTCGCCCAGCGGCACTCCAAGCTCTTCATAAAGGGCGCACATCTTCTCCAGTGCGCCGTGCAGGTAGATCGGCTCGTCATATCCTGCGCGCCGCAATTCGCAGATCACCCGTTGCGCCTTGCCCAGCGCATAGGCCCCCACCGCGACGCAGCCCTCGGGCCGCTGTTCGCGCGCATCGAGCAACTTGCGCATCTCGCCCGCGATCGGCGGATGTTTGAAGACAGGAAGCCCGAACGTGGCCTCGGTGATGAAGATGTCGCACGGGACGACTTCGAACGGCTCGCAGGTCGGATCGGGCCGCCGCTTGTAATCGCCGGTGACGACGACTCGCTCTCCGGCATGTTCCAGCAGGATCTGCGCGCTGCCCAGCACGTGGCCTGCCGGGAAATAGGTCGCCGTGACGCCGCCGCCGATGTCCACCGGCTCACGCATCGGTATCATCACGTCTCGTCCGGCTCCGCCATAGCGCAGGTCCATGATCGCAAGCGTCTCCCGAGTCGCGAAGACCGCGCCGTGCCCGCCGCGTGCGTGATCGGCATGGCCGTGGGTGACGAGCGCCGTTTCCACCGGCTTCGACGGGTCGATCCACGCGTTGCATGGCTCCACGAAAATCCCGTGGGGATCGGGTTTTATCCATGAAAAGTCGGGGGCGGGCTTGATCGGCATCTGCCTGTCAGAACCAGCGGCGCACAAGGTTCGTTCCGCGCGCCGATCTCCACTTGCCACGGGGGCGGGCGAAGCGCATAGTTTTTCAGATGCGCGAAATCGTGTTCGATACCGAAACCACTGGCCTTGATCCCCGGACCGGGGACCGTCTCGTCGAAATCGGCTGTATCGAAATGATCAACCGGGTCGCCACGGGCCGCGTCTATCACGAATATTTCAATCCCGATCGCGACATGCCCGCAGAGGCAGAGGCCGTGCACGGGCTTTCGGCCGCTTTCCTGTCGGACAAGCCGCGCTTTGCCGAAAAGGTCGCCGAATTCCTCGAATTCATCGGCGATTCGCCGCTGGTCGCGCATAACGCGGGGTTCGACTTCGGCTTCATCAATGCCGAACTGGGCATGTGCGGGCACGAAGTGGTCTGCACCTCGCGCATGATCGACACCGTGCAGATCGCCAAGAAAAAGCACCCCGGCGCAAAGCTCTCGCTCGACGCATTGTGCACCCGTTACGGCATCGACCGCAGCCATCGTACCAAGCACGGCGCATTGCTCGACGCCGACCTGTTGGCCCAGCTTTACGTTGAACTGACCGGCGGCCGCCAGATCGGCCTTGAACTGGCGGTCGAGGCGGCGGCGCAGGAAGTTTCAATCGAAGTGGAAACCGTCGTTGTCCGGCGCGAATTGAGACCGGCTCGTCCCCATGTGGCGAGCGCGGACGAAATTGCGCGGCACCAGGCCTTTATCGCGACGTTGAAAGACCCCATCTGGAATGAAGGAGCGGTCGCGGGCTGAACCAGATCGGCGCCACGCTCCTTGCCCTTTCGATGGGTATGTAAAAGAAGACTAAAAATAGGAGTTGTCGATGGATATTCGCGTTTCCGGTCACCAGGTCGAGACGGGTGCAGCGCTTCAGGAACACGCCTCCGACAGACTCAACGCAATCGTAGACAAGTATTTCAACCGGGCGATCTCGTCCCAGGTCACGTTGGGCAAGGGCCCGCATGACAGCTTTACCGCCGACATCGTCACGCACGTGATGCAGGGCCTGATTCTGAAAGGCCACGCCGAGGCGCAGGACGCGCACCAGGCCGTCGACAAGGCGGCGGAAAAGATCGACAAGCAGCTGCGCCGTTATAAGCGCCGCCTGAAGGATCGCCACGAACAGGCCGAATACGCGCTCAAGCTGGAAGACGCGGCCTATACCGTGTTCGGTGCCGCGCCCGAAATGGAAGATGATGGCGAAGACGTCATCGAAACCGACGCCCCCCCGATCATTGCCGAAACGCGGACCGACATTCCCGAAACTTCGGTTTCGGACGCAGTGATGCTGCTCGATCTGCGCAACACTCCGGCCCTGTTTTTCAAAAATGCTGGCACCGGACGGCATAATATGGTTTACCGCCGCTCCGACGGCACGATCGGCTGGGTCGAGCCGTCGCAGTAATGTCCGCTGGCGCCTGTTGAGGCGAAAGGGCCTTCCGTTGAAAGGAAGGGGCGGACCCTAATCGGTTTGCGAATCAGGGAGAAGAGTTCGCAAGGGCCGGACAGGCGCGGGGTGTTCCCTCGCGCCTAGCCGCGCTTGGCCGTTACCCTGTCGTACCCGCTATGAAACAGGCGGGACGGCGATTGTAAGGCTGGAATGAACTGTAACTGATATGAGTGCGCTGTATCTGCTCGATCCCGCTGCTGTCGGGATGTCGAACGCCATGTCGAAAGGTGAAGTGCTCCAGGCGCTCGCCGATCGCTTTGCCGCGGTTTACGACCTCAACGCCGTTTCCGTGATGGAAGCGCTGGAAGAACGCGAACGCCTGGGAAGTACGGGCTTCGGTCGCGGGGTTGCGATCCCGCATGCCCGCATTCCGGGACTGCGTCGCCCGGTCTGCGCGGTGTTGCGTCTGTCGACGGCGGTAACGTTCGATTCGGCCGATGGTCTGCCGGTTGAAATCGCCTTTGGCCTGCTGTCGCCCGACAATTCCGGCGCGACCCATCTTCATGCGCTGGCCGCGATTTCGCGCATGATGCGCGACGACCGCTTGCGCGATCGCCTTGCCGAAGCGCAGAACGAAGAGGCAGTCTACGCCCTGCTGACCAGCGACTCGAACCGCAGCGCGGCCTGATCGTTCCTGTCGGCACGGCAAAGGCGCGGATATAAGGGCAGGGAATGGCGGACGGCGAAAAGACGGGCGATGGGCAAACCGGTGCGCAGATGCACTGGCGCGCGCTCGAATCGCTCTATGCCTCGGCCCCTGTGAATTCTCTCTTCGCGTCAGAACTTAAAATCGTGGGCGAGGGGCTTTCGCGCATCACCTTCGACGTCGATGAACGCGTTTTCCATGCCGCCGGTGCGGCGCATGGCACGATCTATTTCAAGATGCTGGACGATGCCGCTTTCTATGCGGCCAACACGATGGTGTCGGATCGCTTCCTTCTGACCACGTCTTTCAACCTTCACTTCGCGCGCCCGATCAAGGCCGGCCGCGTCATCGCGGAGGGGAAATGGATCTCCGGCCGCCGCCGCGTCCTGATGGGCGAAGCGCGGCTGTTGGATCAGGACGGAGAGGAAGTGGGCCGGGGCACCGGCACGTTCATGCGGTCGCAGATCAAGCTGTCCGGCCTGTCGGGATATCGCGTCCCTGACGGCAAATAGGGCAATTTTGTGGACGCCCGGCTACCGACTCGCCTCGAAGTGACGGCCATGATTCGGGCTGTGGAGGTCTCTGGAGGCTTTGCCACGGTTCTGAAAAAGGGTGAATCCGATTCTGGTTCCCTGCTTGTCGTCGTTTGCGAAAGAGGCGGCGAATCAATACTTTACGAGCGCATGCCGGACCTTTCGGGCGGACGGAAATGGATCGAAAGTCGCCGTTCCGATCCCGAAAAACCATTTGATTTCAATGACTACGTTGAAAAGCGCGGCGGGCAGGATCCCGATTGCTGGGTCGTGGAACTGGATGTCGCAAATGCGCAACAGTTCATCCCGGGAATGGCTTAACCTTTTGGTTACCGGTGTTGACACTTTTCCGCCACAATCGCACATGGCGCGGCATAGACGGGCGTAGGCAGATCGCGCGTGCACTAAGGCACGCCTGATCAAGCGCGCAGACGGGGAACGGCCGGCAGTGTCGTTTCAAGGAACATTAGACAGGTTGTCGGGATCGACCGCCGTTCCTTCGAAAGCGCTGCGACAGGACGTTAACCGCACTCGATAGTACATCGATGAGCCGCAAGGTTAAGGGCGCCAGCGTTCTTTCGCTGGTCGCGACCCTCGGGGTCATACTGCTGGGAACTGACGGATCCAGCGCATTTGCATATAGCGACGTGGCAACGCCCGTCGAAGCCACCGTCCAGGAAACTTCACAGGTGGAGTCCGCCGTCGACGCGCAGCCCGAAGAGGCCGCAGTGTCCGGTGATGTCCAGCCTGCTTTCATCTCGCAGCCTGTCGTGCAGCCGGTTCCCGAAGAACCGGAAGTCGTGCCCGCCAGTGCCTCGTCGCTTCATGAACTGGTCGCGAGCGTACCGGTTCCCGACAGTCTCGACGAACAGATGCGCTGCCTCGCCGGGGCGATCTATTTCGAATCGAAGGGCGAACCGCTGGCCGGTCAGCTGGCCGTGGGCCGCGTGATCATCGCCCGCACCGAATCGAGCCGCTTTCCGTCCAGCTATTGCGGTGTCGTCTATCAGCGTTCGCAGTTCTCGTTCGTGCGCGGTGGCCGTATGCCGGCCATCAACGCCGGCAGCCGGGCCTGGACCCGCGCCAAGAAACTGGCCGTCATCGCCCGCGACAACGCGTGGGAAAGCCCGGCCGAAGGCGCTCTCTTCTTCCACGCAAACTACGTGTCGCCGCGCTGGAAGAACAAGCTCACGCGGCTTGCGCAGATCGACAATCACATTTTTTACCGTTGATACGGTAACACCAGATCGCTGACGCGCGTCCCCCCCAAACGCGCGCGGAAGCGGAAAGGCCGCCGGATCCCCCCTCCGGCGGCCTTTCGTTTTTGAAATCCTGAAATTTGCGGTCAGTCGGTGATTTCGACCCAGACGGGTACGTGGTCGCTGGCCTTTTCCCGGCCGCGATATTCCCGGTCGATTCCGGTGGCGACCAGCCGGTCGGCCAGCGAAGGCGACAGCAGGGCATGGTCGATACGGAAACCGTGATCGCGTTGCCACGCGCCGGCCTGATAGTCCCAGAACGTCCACATGCCGCCGCGCGGATGGTGCAGGTCGATCGCATCGGTCCACCCGTCGTGCAGCAGACGGAAATAGGCATCGCGCGATTCTGGCTGCATCAGCGCGTCGGACGCCATCGCCTTGGGTGACCAGACGTCCTTGTCCTCGGGAATGACATTGTAGTCGCCGATGACGACCGCGGGGATTTCCTCGGCCAGAAGCTGGTTCATGCGCGTGCGCAGCCGCTTCATCCAGTTCAGTTTGTAGTCGAATTTCGGCCCCGGCACCGGATTGCCGTTGGGCAGGTAGATGCACACGACGCGCACGCCATTGACGTCCGCCTCGATATAACGGGAATGCGTGTCCTCGTCGTCGCCGGGAAGGCCGCGTAACACTTCGTGCGCCGGTTCCTCGCCGCGGCGCAGGATGGCGACGCCGTTGAAACCCTTTTGTCCGTGCCAGATCGCGCGATAACCGACTTCATGGAAGGCATCGCCGGGAAAGGTGTCGTCGCTCGACTTGATTTCCTGAAGGCAGGCGACGTCGGGTTTCGTCTCGTCCAGCCATTCCAGCAGGCGCGGCATGCGTGCCTTTACGCCGTTGATGTTGAAGCTGGCGATGCGCATTCAGGCCCCCTCGACCCGCAAGATCAGATCGAGAAGCTGGAGCCGCAGCCGCAGCCCGATGCCGCGTTGGGGTTCTGCACCTGAAACGATGCGCCGCCCAGCGATTCCACGAAATCCACCACGCTCCCGCGCACGAGATCGAGGCTTACCGGATCGACGACGAGCTTTACCCCGTCACGTTCGACCACGATGTCCTCGCCCTCTATCTCGCTCGCAAGATCGAAGCGGTACTGAAAGCCGGAGCAGCCGCCGCCTTCGACGGCTAGCCGCAATGCGGCGTCGCGTCCCGTCTTGGCGGCAATCGTCGCCACGCGGCTGGCGGCGGACGGGCTCAGGTCGATGGGTTGTTCCATGCCTGCCGAGATAGGATGCCCGGTGCGCGGGGGCAAGCCGCGCGATTGGGCCGATCAGACGCTGTGGATGTATTCGCGCATCGCCTGCGCCTCGGACTCGATCGAATCGATGCGCGATTTCACGAGGTCGCCGATGGAGACGAAATCGACCATCTTGCCATCGTCGACCACGGGCAGGTGGCGGATACGGCGGCGGGTCATCAGGGCCAGGGCCTGGTTTTCGGACGTGTCCGAGCTGACCGTCACGGCGGGCGACGTCATCACCTGCTCCATGTCGAGATCGAGCGCGGCCCCGCCATGCACATTGAGGCAGCGGATTACGTCGCGTTCGGAAAAGACGCCGATCACGCGGCCTTCGTCGTCGGTCACGGGCATGGCGCCGATTCTGCGTTCGGTGAGTAGTCCTACGGCTTCCCTGACTTTCGTCGCGGCCTTGCAGCTCACGATTTCGAATTCCCGTCCGGCAATGATCTTTGCAATGCTCATGGTCCGTATCTCCCGCCCTGGTCGCCGCCCGTCGCTGCGGCACTGCAACATCCATGGTGCCATAAGACCGACCGACTTGCCAGCGGGGCGCATGAGGTCCATGTGAAGGCCGTCATGACCCCTAGATCACCCCTCGACGATCCCGAAAACGCGGCCCACGCCTGGGCGCGCTATCGCTGGTTGATGAAGCTGATGTTCGGAATCACGAGCGTGACGGTCGTGATCTCGCTGGGCTTTCTCTACTGGCGCAACGGACTGGTATCGATCCACCTTTACATCGCGACCGCGCTGGGCGTGACGGCGGCGATGATGCTGATGGCCGCGCTCATGGGGCTGGTCTTCCTGTCCAGCGGTACGGGGCACGACGAAGCGATCGACGACCGGCTGGGCGATCAGGCGAAAGACGCCTGGGAAGAGCTCGACTAGGGTTTGGCGCCTGGTAAATTCGGAATGTCGAACGCCAAGACCCGGATCATGTACATCGAGGACAAGTCCGAAGGGCTCAATGGGCCCGCGCGCATTGGTCGGGTGACCTTTTCGAAGTCTGGACGGTCGCTGCGTTATCGTGGGCGGACATTTCTAAGGGTGGGGTCTGGCTACAAATACAACCATGTTGCCGAAGATAATGGCGACAGGTTCTGGATTTCCGGTCCACGCAAAGACGGTGCCGATCGGCTTTACGCCAGCGCCCTACCTGTCGAAATCGACGCTGACGTCGAATCCGAATATTGGCGAGATATCAGGGGCATTGGCCAGCCTGCCTGACAACGCCGACTATCCCTGAGGCACAGTCAGGCCCTGAGGCACAGTCAGGCGATATTCCTCGACCGGCTCTCCGCCGATCAGGTGCTTCTGGATGATCTCTTCCAGCACCTCGGGGCTGCACGAATGGTACCAGACGCCTTCGGGATAGACGACGGCAAGCGGCCCGGCGACGCACAGGCGCAGGCAGTTGGCCTTGGTCCGCATGACACCGCCCGCCCGGTCGAGACCGAGTTCGGCAAGCCGCTTTTTCAGATAGTCCCACGATTTCAGCCCCGCCTTTTTCGGGCAGCACTTGGGCTTGGTCTGATCGGCACAGAGAAAGATGTGGCGGGAAAATTCCTCGCCCCCGCCCATCACGGCCAGTTCGGCACGTGCGCGTTCGATAACCGCCGGTCCTGCGACCTTTGCCATGGTGTCAACGCCGTCCGGTGATACGGGCGATCTCGTCCTGGACCATACGCTCGATGATGGTCTGCAGGTTGGCATCGAGCCAGTCCTTCAGCATCGGGCGAAGCATTTCCTTCACCATGTCTTCGAGCGGGTTGTCCGCCGCCTTCGCCTTGGGTGCGGAGGCCGACAGGTTGTCGAGCGCGGAAAGCTGGGCGCGCACGGCCGCGGCGGCGGCACCGGCCAGAAGGCCTTCGCCTTCCGAGGCGGGGGCTGCTGTCGCCTCGGGCCTTGGCGCTTCTTCGGGCGTTGGCGCAGCGGGCGGTGTTTCGGCTTCGGGCTCTTCCTCGCCTACGCTCTCTTCCCCGGCGCCAAAGTCGTCGCCGTCCTCTGGCGTGATCAGCGTCGAAAGCGTCAGTGGTTCATCATCCGCCTCGCCGTCCTGCCACGGGGCGGCCGATTCGTAACGGTGGACCTGGAATCCGGCGGGCAGGGACACGGTTTCATCCGGCGCAACGGCTTCGGGTTCTGACGGTGCTTCGCCATCGGGAAGCGCGGCCAGATCATAGACTTCTTCCGAATCGGCAGGCGCATTGGCCGCGGACGGAACGGCCGTGGGCCGGGTAAAGGCATCGCGCCGCGCGAAGGGATTGTTGCCGAAACCGGGCGCAGAGCCCGAACGAGCCTCGCCCTGGGCCCCTTCGTCCTCGCGGGAAATGACCTGTTTGATCGACCGAAGAATATCCTCGACCGACGGTTCCCCTTCCTTGTTCACTCGCCGCTCCTGTCCGGGAGCCGGGCCACGACCCGACCCATCACTGCTTCGGAATGTCTGCGTCTTGCGCCGGTGTGTCAACGGTGCGGGTAGAGACCGGTTCGGGGTCGGGTTCAAAGCGCCAGTCGAAGATCGCGCCCTTCACGCTGTCGTAGTGGACCAGCGGGTCGTAAAGCGGGCCGACGTCGAGATTGAGGTCTTCCGCCTCGGCCATGCCCATCGCGGCCAGCAGGCTGAAACCGGCGACATAGGCGTTGCGTTGCGCCGTCACCAGCTGGACCTGCGCCGCCAGCAGTTCGCGTTCGGCATCGAGAATGTCGAGGATCGTGCGATTGCCGACGGTGTTTTCCGCGCGCACGCCCTCGAGGCTGAGCGAGGCGGCCGAAACGGCGGTCGTCGTCGCCTGGATCACTTCGTTCGCGGCCAGCCACGCCGAATAGGCGGCTCGGGTCTGGGCGATGACGTCGCGTTCGATCGCGATTTCGGTTTCCATCATCGATTGCGCGCGGGCTTGGGCCTGGCGTTCGAGCGCGGCGGGAAAACCGCCCTGGAAGATCGGCACCGTCAGGCGGGCACCGGCCTGCGCCGTCGTTTCCGTCTGTTCGATATCGCGGGCATTGCCGCCCAGCGTGCCGAAATAATCGGTATAGCCGCCGCTGGTGAACAGTTCGACGCGCGGCAGGCGGGTGGAGCCAGCCACTTCGATGTCATAGCGCGAAGCCTCGCTACGCTCCCGCGCGGCGATGAGGTCGGGATTGTTGGCCAGCGCCACGTCGACCGCCTGTTCCGGGCTCGACGGCAAGCCGGGCAGAGGCGGCGGGGGCTGCAGGTTGACCGGCGCCTTGCCGACCAACTGGATATAGCGTTCGCGGCTGCCGATCAGGTTCGACTGCGCGGTCAGAAGGTCGCTCTGCGCCAGGGCGAGGCGCGAATCGGATTGCGCCACGTCGGTGCGGGTCAGGTCGCCGATTTCGAAACGGTCGCGCGTCGCCTGGAGGTTCACGCCCAGCGTATCGACGTTCTGGCGGTTCAGCTGGACCACCGCACTATCGCGGATCACGTCCATGTAGGCGGCGACGACCCGGCTGAAGACGCCCGATTCGGTGGCCTTCAGGTCTGCGCGTCCGGCCTGCACCCGTTGCTTTGCCGCGCGGATCGAATTCTTCACCCCACCGCCGGAATAGACCGGCACGGACAGTTCGACACCGGCATTGAGGAAGCGGCTGGGCGAATTGAAGCTGTTGTCGTTCTGCTTCAGGACCTCGGTATACTGTGCATTGCCGCCAATGCTGGGCAAGCCGTCCGATTTTTCGATCGGCACGTTTTCGTCCGTCGCGCGCAAGTCCGCGCGGGCGGCCTGGATCGTCGGGTTGGTCTGATAGGCGAGCGCGAGAGCTTCTTCGAGCGTGTCGGCCATCGCCGATCCCGGAAAGATCAGCGCGGCGCCGGCCAGGAGCGCGGCACCCGTACGACCCTTCATCAGAAGCTCCAGCCCTTCGGCGCGGCGAAATCGGCGAGGACCGGCATCGAGATGTCGGCGACATCGTCGAGAACGGCCGAATTGCCGACGCGGCGGCCCACGGCGATGCGGGTCACGCCGCGCGACACCGTACCGGTGACCAAGCGGCCGTCTTCGGCCATCTGCTTCGCGATTGCGGCGGGGATTTCCTCGGCCGCGCCGTCGATGATGACGAGATCGTAGGGAGCACCCTTCTTCCAGCCAGAGGCGAGATCGCCGCTGTGCCAATTACCGGCCTTCACCGCGGCCATCGCGGAAAGCGCATCATCGCTTTCCACCACGTCGAGCGATGCGACGAGCGGGGCAAGGACAGCGGCCAGGTAACCCGAACCGCCGCCGATCAGCAGGACCTTGTCGGTCGCGGCCGGCTTCGCCTCGAGCAGGAGCCGTGCCTGGCCGAGCGGCGCGGTCATGACGCGGCCGCCGCCAAGCGGGATCTGGCGGTCGTTGTAAGCGACGGCGCGGGCCGAAGCGGGGACGAAATCTTCGCGCGGCACGCGGGCAAAGGCATCAAGCAGGTAAGGCTCGTTGATGCCGCTGGTCCGCAGCTGGCTGTCGATCATCGCGCGGCGGGCGCGGGCAAAATCACCGGTCTGGGCGGTCGGAGCGGCAGCACTGGCCATCGCGTCATGCACTCTCTTGTTGCAGCAGCCCGAAAATGCGGACTGTCCTAGTCAGGTAACACACTTGCCCCGAAACGACCGTGGCCGTCAAGGTGCGAGTCCGCTTGGCGCCCTACGCCATCGAAGCCCCGACGCCAAGAGGCACCGGCTTGCAGGGGCCACGCATCCTGCCGCGACCCCTCCTTTTGTCTGGTCCGAACGGCATTGCCACTGCGACAGATCGCTCCTAAGTCGCCTTTCGTAACGACTGGCATGCAGCGAAAGAGGTGGGTTTTACATGTCCGACATGGTGGTGATCGAGGAACAGGACCTCATCGACAGCGTCGCCGACGCCCTGCAGTACATCAGTTTCTATCACCCGATGGACTACATCAAGGCGCTGGGCGAAGCGTACGAGGCCGAACTGAACCCGGCCGCCAAGGACGCGATCGCCCAGATCCTGACCAACAGCCGCATGTGCGCCGAAGGGCACCGCCCGATCTGCCAGGACACCGGCATCGTCAACGTTTTCGTCAAGTGGGGCCAGAACTGCCGCCTCGGTTCGAAGCTGTCCTTGCAGGAAGTCGTCGATGAAGGCGTGCGCAAGGGTTACAACAATCCCGACAACAAGCTGCGCGCATCGGTCCTGGCCGATCCCGCCTTTACCCGCCGCAACACCCGCGACAACACGCCCTGCGTGCTGAACGTCGAAATGGTCCCCGGCGACACGGTTTCGATCGACGTCGCGGCCAAGGGCGGCGGCAGCGAGGCCAAGTCCAAGTTCAAGATGATGAACCCGTCCGACAACATCGTCGACTGGGTGCTGGAAATGATTCCGCAGATGGGCGCGGGCTGGTGCCCGCCGGGCATGCTGGGCATCGGTATCGGCGGTACGGCCGAAGAATGCGTGAAGCTGGCCAAGAAAAGCCTGATGGACCCGATCGACATGGGCCAGTTGAAGGAACGCGGCCCGCAAAGCGACATCGAAAAGCTGCGCATCGAGATTTTCGACAAGGTCAACGCCATGGGCGTGGGCGCACAGGGTCTTGGCGGGCTTGCCACCGTCCTCGACGTGAAGATCTACGACTGGCCGTGCCACGCGGCGAACAAGCCAGTGGCGATGATCCCCAATTGCGCGGCAACGCGCCACGCGCACTTCACGCTGGACGGCAGCGGCCCGACGTTCCTGCCGCTGCCTGACCTCGACGCATGGCCCAAGGTCCACTGGGAACCCGATGCCTCGGCGAAAAAGGTCGATCTCGACAAGCTGACGCCGGAGGAAGTGCAGAGCTGGAAGCACGGCGACCGACTGCTGCTTTCAGGTCACATGCTGACCGGCCGCGACGCCGCGCACAAGCGTATCGCCGATATGCTTGCCAAGGGCGAGGAACTGCCCGTCGATTTCAAGGGCCGCGCGATCTATTACGTCGGACCGGTCGATCCGGTCGTCGGCGAAGTCGTCGGACCCGCAGGGCCCACCACCGCGACCCGCATGGACAAGTTCACCGAACAGATGCTGGAGCTTGGCCTTCTCGCCATGATCGGCAAGGCCGAACGCGGGCAGGGCGCGACCGAAGTGATCGCCCGGCACAAGGTTGCCTACCTGATGGCGGTCGGCGGCGCGGCATACCTCGTCGCTCGCGCGATCAAGGAAGCCAAGGTCGTCGCATTCGAAGATCTCGGCATGGAAGCGATCTACGAATTCAGGGTGGAAGACATGCCCGTCACCGTCGCGGTCGATAGCGAGGGCAAGAACGTCCACACGCTGGCCCCGGCGGTCTGGCGTGAGAAGATCGCCCGGGAACATCTGCTTCCTTCGACCTGAGGGCGCAAGTTCACGACTACAGTTGTGAACGTTCGACAAACGGCCGACTCGTCTCGACGGGGGCGAGTCCGGCCCTCTGGCGCATGGCGCGCGCGCCGCGTAACACGGTGCTTGTGAAACATTACGAAGACACTGGGCCCGAACCGCACCCCCATGCGGCCGTAGGGCTGCCGACCGTTCTGATCTCGATGGTCATCCTGTGGGCCGTCTACTTCGCGCTGGCGACGGCGCGCGGTGTCGTCCTGGGTTTCGACATGCAGATGGAAATGCTGTCGCGCAGGGTCGTCGTCAGCATTGCGGGCGTTGCCGTCACGGTTCTCTTGTGGCTGCTGCTGCGCGGGTTCGACCGGCGCGGACTGGGCCTGCGCATCGTGGTCGCCATCGTCGCGGCGGCACCGGCCTCGCTCCTCCTCGCCTTCATCAATCAGCAGGCCTTTGCCGAGATCGAGGAACGGACTGCGAAACGGATCGGTGACGAACAAGGCATCTCGATCCGCCGGGACGAGGCGGGCAACCTGTTGGTCGACGTACCCGACATTCCCGCCCCGCCCGAAGCACCGGTCCCGCCAATGCCGCCGGACAGCGAAATGCCGGACCCCGCCCCCGTGCCGGACCCGCCCGCCGTTCCGGAAGATCAGGCCGCATCGCAGACCGTGATCGCCGCGCCGGGTCCGCAAAAACTACTCTGGCAGCAACTGACCGACATCGCGCTGGGCCGCTATTACCTGCTGCTGTCGTGGTGTGCGATCTACATCGCGCTGGGACAGGCGGTGCAGGCCCGCGTCGCCGAACGGCGCGAAGGCGAATATCGCCGTGCGGCCAAGGCGGCAGAGCTGAAATCGCTGCGTTACCAGGTCAATCCGCATTTCCTGTTCAACACGCTCAATTCGTTGTCCGCGCTGGTAATGACCAACCGGAACGATCAGGCCGAGACGATGATCCAGATGATCAGCCGGTTCTATCGCCGCTCGCTTTCGGGCGATCCGACGCATGACGTCGCGCTGGAAGAGGAGATCGAGCTGCAGCGCACATACCTGCAGATCGAGGCCGTGCGCTTTCCCGACCGGCTGGTCGCCGAGATCGACGTGCCGCCCGAACTTGCCAAGGCGCGTATTCCGGGCATGATCCTGCAGCCGCTGATCGAAAATTCGGTCCGCTATGGCGTGGCACCGGTTAATCGGCCCGTCACGATCCGGCTGGCAGCAATGGAAGAGTACGAGCGGCTGGTCGTCACTGTCACCGACGATGGCCCCGGCGCCTCCAACGACGAGTCCGGCGGCTTCGGCATCGGCCTTGCCAATGTGCGAGACAGGTTGAAGGCGCGGTTCGGCAAGGAGGCAAGCGTTGTCAGCGGCCCCGGTGAAGAGGGGTGGCGCACTATTATCAGGATGCCGCTCAGGTTCGGCGGCGAGGAGGACTGAACGACATGTCCGGGGGGACGCACGATCAGACAACGGTCGCCAGACACGACAATGAGACGCTTTCGACACTGATCGTCGACGACGAGCCTTTGGCGGTGGAGCGGATGCAGGTCATCTGCTCCCGCATCCCCGCCTTGCGCATCGTGGGCACCGCCGGCGACGGTGCGGCCGCGCTGCGCATGATAGAGGCTTTGACGCCCGATCTCGTCCTGCTCGACATGACGATGCCGCAAGTGGACGGGCTGTCCGTCGCGCGCCGGATTGCCGAAACCGTGCCCGACATGGCGCAGCGTCCGGCCGTCGTCTTCGTCACCGCACACGACAGCTTCGCGGTCGAGGCGTTCGACCTCGACGCCGTGGACTATGTCTTGAAGCCGGTTGCGACCGACAGGCTGGAACGCGCCATCGACCGCGCTTTCCATCGCCGCGCCGCGGGACAGGCCGCTGCCCCGGCAGAAACCGCACCCAGCCCCTGGATCGAGGAATTCTGGGTGCCGCACCGGTCGGAACTGCTGCGCATTTCGGTCGACGACGTCTGCCGCATCGATGCCGAGCGCGATTACGTGCGGCTGCATGTGGGAGAGGCAAGCCATCTCCTGCTGGAAACGATCGGATCTTTGGACGAGCGGCTGGACCCGGAACGGTTCATCCGGGTCCACCGGTCCACGATCCTTGCCCGCCAGTTCATCACCGGCCTGCGCCACGAAGGGCTGGGCGTCTGGTGTGCCGAAATCGCGCGGGGCGAACCCGTTCGCATCGGGCGCACGCACCTGAAGGCCGTAAAGGCGATGGCCGGACGCTGATCGCGCCGGCCACTTCCGCATCTCGCAAGAACGAAAAAATGCCGCAGGAAGGGGGACTGATCCTTCCTGCGGCAGGTTGACCTCGAAGGGACTACATTTCCTTCTGAGGGTAACTTGTCCCCGGACCGGGGGACTGATCCGGTCCGGGGTGGGACGGCTGCGGGATCAGCCGCCGTAACGGATATCTTCGGCGCGCTTGGCCATTTCGATACGGCCCTGCTTCATCGCGGCGGCATAACAGTCGCTTGCGGCGCGGCGGTGGGCAAAGCTCTTGGTGGTCTCGACCTTGCAGATGTTGCGAGCGGCGCGGGCGATCCGGCGGTCCATTTCGGCCTGGCCTTCCTGCGTCGTCAGGTCGACGTCGTGGAACGACACTTCGGTGCTTTCGGTCACGACCTCGTTGGCGAACGCCGCATTCGAAGCGGCAAGCAGTCCAAGGGCGGCGGCTGCGGTCAGAACGGTCTTCATATCTTGTCTCCTCAAGTATGTTGCGGCGTTGTGCTGCAGTGCCGCTTCGTCATTCTGTGTAGACAAGGGCGAACCGTCGGGCATTCGTCCCTCTGCAAGGGCGGCTGGCGGGTCGATAAACTTCGTTCATGCCGGACGAACGACATATTCGGGCTGGACGAACGACTTCATGCGAAAAACAACAGTCATGCGCCGATGTGGGCCGGAGTGTAAAAAAGTGCCCGCGAATCGCGGTTACATGGGTAGAATGTTCGCCTGATGCTCTTGCTTGCCTTCATCCTCGGCGTCGGGAATTTCGCGATGCACAAGGCCGTGCTGGAAAGCGGTCACCCCCTGCTGGGCGAAATGCCGTGGTTCGTGCACATGCTGTCGGGGCGGTTTTCCATCGCGGTGGAATTCGTGATGCTGCTGGCGGCGATGCTGATGGGTGTGAACGGCTATCCCCAGGCGATCTGGGCCTACTTCGCCTATACCGTGGCGAACGGCGTCGCGGCCTGGCTCATCATCTCGCGCCGGGTCTAAACGGGAACCGCGCGCGGTTTCACGCTTTTTTCCGAACATGAACCACGCGCGCAAGACATGGCTGGTCATCAATCCCGACAGCGGCAGTTATGACGATGCGGCGTTCGAAGCGCTTCAGCATTGTTGCGGTAAGAACGGGATCGATGTCGACAAGGTCATCCGCTTTCCCGAAGACGACCTGCCGACCGCATCCGAACTGGATGCAGCGGGCATAGAATTCGTCACCATCTATACCGGCGACGGCACGATCAACGCGCTGGTTACCGGCCTTTACGGCTGGGGCGGGGCGGTGCTGGTCTTGCCGGGCGGGACGATGAATCTGCTGTCGATCCGGCTGCACGGCGATGTGGAGCCGGACGTGATCGTATCGCGTTTCTGCGCGAACAGCGCGCAGCGCCAGCGACCCCATGTCATCCGCTGCAAGGACGGCGATGCGCTTGCGGGCATGATGGCGGGCCCTGCCTGCGTGTGGAGCGAGGTGCGAGAGGCGATGCGCCATTTCGACGTCGTCGGCATGGCGGGCAGTGCGGCCGATGCCGTTCGGGAATCGACCGACGGGCCGATGGTGCGCATCACCCGGCCTGAAATCGGCCGGGAGGACGGCTATCCGCTGGTCCTGATGTCCCCCGAAGACGGCAAGATGACGGTCGACGCCTATCGGGCCGAAACGCTAGGGGAATATGCGCAGCAGGGGATCGCCCTTTTGAAACGCGATTTTCGCGAAGGCCCGCACGATGAACTGGGGGAACTGGACGAAATGACCATCACGGCCTGCGAAGGCGAAAGGCTCGACGTTCTCGTCGATGGCGAACCGGGCGACCTCGACAGCGAGGCCACGTTCCGCGTCGTCCCTTGCGAAGTCGACCTCGTGGTGACGCGTGGCTGAGGAACGCCTGCTTTTTCACTTGAGCGACATTCATTTCGGGCTCGAGGACCAGCGCGCGCTGGACTGGGTCGTGGCCGAGATAGCCGAACGCCGTCCCGACGCCGTGGCGATCACCGGCGACCTGACGATGCGTGCTCGCCATCACGAATTCACCGCAGCCTGCGAATGGATTAGCGCGCTGGACGTGCCGGTCACGGTCGAAATCGGCAATCACGACATGCCCTATTTCAACCCGATAGAGCGGTTCTTCGATCCCTATCGCCGGTTCCGCTCGATCGAAGGCGTGGTGGAGAAGGAAATCGACCTGCCGGGCGCGGCCATCGTGCCGCTCAAGACCGCGGCTAGGGCGCAATGGCGGCTGAACTGGTCGAAAGGCTGGATCACGGGTGCGGCGCTGAAAGAGTGCCTCGACAGCATCGACGCGCTGCCGGTGGGTGTGCGGCCCATCGTCGCGTGTCACCATCCGCTGGTCGAAGTGGGTACGCACGGCACCGCGCTGACCCGCGGCGGCAACAACGCGCTGGCCGAACTGGCGAAGCGCAATGTGCTGGCCGTCCTTTCGGGCCACGTGCACGATGCCTTCGATCTCGTGCAGGATACGCCCAACGGCAAGGTCCGCATGATCGGGGCGGGCACCCTGTCACAGCGGCTGCGATCTTCGCCACCCAGCTTCAACGAACTGCACTTGTCGGATGCGGGGCTGAAAGTCGTGGTGCGCAACCTGGAACAGGTGCCGAGCGAGGACATGATGATCCCTGATGTCCCCGAAGACGCCCTGCCGCCGCGCAAGCCGGGCGAACCGGTCGCCCCGGTCGGCCGCATTCCGGCAGAAGATCCGCCGGTTCACTGACTTCACGACTTGAGAAGGCAAAGAAAAAGGCCCGCAGGGACGATCCCGGCGGGCCTTTTCGTGTTCGCTTGCGCGGCGCTTACTGCGCGACGGCGGTGCCCTCTTCGGCGACCGGCGTCTGCGTTTCGCCATCTGCGGCATCTGCGCCGCCGGGAGTGGCCGAGACGGCGGGTTCTGCCGCGGTGTCGACCAGGCCGTCGGCCGCTTCATCGTCAGCCGGCGCTTCCGGGGTCGGAAGCGGCAGGTTCGAACCCTGTGCATTGAGATAGGCCAGGATGTTGGCGCGATCTTCCGGCTTCGACAGGCCGGCGAAGCTCATCTTCGTGCCCGGTGCGAAAGCCTTGGGACTGGCGAGCCAGGCGTCCATGTTTTCGAACGTCCAGGTGCCGCCGTGATCGGCCAGCGCCGACGAGAAGGCGAAGCCAGCCTTGCCGTGGCCGATTTCCTCACCCATCGTGGCGTAGAGGTTCGGACCGATGCCGTTTGCGCCGCCCTGATTGATCGTGTGGCATGCCGTGCACTTGGCAAAGATCTTTTCGCCCGCTGCCGGATCGGCCGTTGCGAGCAGGGCCGCAAGGGTCGGCCCTTCGGCGCCGCCTTCTTCCTCGGCCGCCTGAATGACGTAGCCTTCGGTTTCGGGCGCGTGCGAAGAAATCACGCGGCTGCTGATGCTCGAAAGGCCGAGTGCGACGACTCCGCCGAAAAGAACCCAGCCGGCAATGGTGTTGAACTTGTCATCCATTTGGAAAAACCCGTCGAGCGTGTCCCTGATCGCCCCCCGGACGGGGGGTTTGCGCGCCGCTCTAGTTGCACGAACCGGCTTGCGCAAGTCTCATTTGGGGCCGAATTGCTGCTATGCGGCAGGAATAGCGATTACGCGCACGCGCACGCACGGGCTTGGCAGGAGCCTTGCGCGCGCCTAACGCGCTTGCCGCCATGCACAGCTATCCCGCACCAGCCCTCGCCCTTGCCGAGGAACTCAACCGCGCCGCGCTTGCGGATCGAACCCGTGCCATGTCCTTTCAGGGCGCGCCGGGCGCCAATTCGCACATTGCCGCGCTGCGCTACGATGCCGGTTGCCTGCCGATGCCATGCTGGTCCTTTGCCGACGCGATCGATGCCGTGCGCGAAGGGCGGGCCGATCGGGCGATCATCCCGATCGAGAACAGCCACAACGGGCGCGTGGCCGATATCCATTTCCTGCTGCCCGAATCGGGTCTGTCGATTACGGGCGAACATTTCATGCCGATCCGCCACACGCTGATGGCGACGGGGCCGGGGCCGTTCGCCGCCGCGGTCAGCCACCCGCAGGCATTGGGGCAGTGCCGCCACTGGCTGCGCGAAAACGGTATCGTCCCGATGGAATATGCCGACACCGCCGCTGCCGCCGCCAAAGTGGCAGAGGACCAGGATCCCTCGCTTGCCGCGATCGCCCCGCCGCTGGCGGCAGAGCTCTATGACCTCATGGTGATCCGGGAATCGATCGAGGACAATTCGAACAACACCACGCGTTTCGTGGTGCTGGCCCGCGCGCCGCTGGACCCGGCGGAGATCGAGGGGCCGGCGATGACGACGTTCGTCTTTGAAGTGCGCAACATTCCCGCCGCGCTTTACAAGGCGCTTGGCGGGTTCGCGACCAACGGGGTCAACATGACGAAGCTGGAATCCTATCAGGACGGGGCCAGCTTTGCCGCGACGCGCTTCTACTGCGACATCGTGGGCAAGCCGGGCGATCCGGCCATCGATCTCGCGCTGGAGGAGCTGGGTTTCTATTCAAAGAACCTGCGCGTTCTGGGCTGTTATCCGCAAGGGTTGATCCGCGACTGATCGTGCCTGTTGCGCTTTCGGCCAAGTGCCGGAAAAGTGGCGGTTATCGACACCGGAAACCCCATCGCATGCCCTTGGCGATTGCGTCGGGCGGCCGGGACGGGCATGGGGCCTTTGGCAGTGTACGGACACGACGGATTGTTACCAATGGACGAACGGGCCTGACCGCATGACCGCGATTACCTACCGCGATGCCTTGCCCGAAGACCGCGACTCGCTTGTCGCGCTGGGCCGTGCCAGTTTCGATGCGGCTTTCGGCCATCTTTACAAGGCCGAAGACCTCGCCAGCTTTCTCCATTCCGCTCATTCGCCCGAAAAGGTCGCCAGGCAGATCGCCGACCGCCGCGTCGCCTATCGCCTGGCCGAAAAGGGCGACAAGCTGGTCGGCTATTGCAAGCTGGTCGAAGGCGCACAGTTCGGTGACCATGGCGATGCCCGCCGGCCTATCGCGCTGTCGCAGCTCTATACCGATCCGCGTTATACCGGGCGCGGCATCGGGTCCGCGTTGATGGAATGGGCCATGACAGAGGCGCGCAGCCGCCGGGCCGATGCGATCCAGCTGTCGGTCTGGGCCGAAAACCACGATGCGCAGCGGTTCTACGCGCGCCATGGTTTTGCAAAGATCGCCGACATCGAATTCTGGGTCGGCAATCACCGCGATGACGAACTGCTCTACGAACGAAAGCTCGAGAAGGTCACAGCCGCTTGATCGCAAAGTGGGTGCAGGTCGCCTCCTGCGGGCGGATCTGCGGCGCATAGCAGACTTCGGCCTCGCGCAGTTCGCCGGGCTGCATCGCCTGAAACACGATCAGCACGCGGCGGTTTTCGCCCCCGTCCAGTTCGGGCATGGCATCGGGCAACACGCGCACGCCGTTCACCGGCGCATCGCTACCCGGCGCGGCCACGCGCACGGTGAAACGGCGGGCCGCGGTATCGGTGTTTTCCATGTCGATCCACAGCGACTCCATCGAACTCGTCGTTTCCCTCGACACGACGTCCCCATCGCCGTCCGAAAACTCGATTGTCGGAATCACCGCGATCGCCAGCACCACCATGGGAATGGCGAGCAGTTCCTTTATTTGCCCATTTTCCTTCTACCCCACACGGGCAAAAGGATTGGCAGAGCCGGATGAATCCTGCGGAGGAGCGAGGCTAGGTATTGGCCCCTAAGCGCCGGGCGAGAGGGTCAGAACCACTTCCAGCGCCAGAACAGCGCAAATTGCATGACCAGGATCGCACCGCACAGCGCGACGACTTCCCAGAACGCATTGGGGTCGCTTTCCCCCGGCATGCCGCCGACGTTGATGCCCAGAAGGCCGGTCAGAAAGCCCAGCGGCAGGAACACGGCGGCAACAATGGTCAGAAGGTAGCTGGTGCGTTCCGATCTTGCCGCGGCGCGCGCGCGGATTTCGTCCTGCAGAACGACGGCGCTTTCCTTGGAAATGTCGATATCGTCGAGATAACGGGACAGCCGGTCGATGGTCTCGGCGATTTCGCGCCGGTCGTGTTCCTCGAACCATTCCGGTGCTTCGCGGCTGATTCGCTCGAACGCCTCGTGCTGGGGGCTCATGTGGCGTTTGAGGGCGAGGCAGTTGCGCCGGATCGACGTGATCTTTTCCAGAACCTCTTCGGTATCGCCGTCCAGTTCGGCGTCTTCCAGCGCGTCGATATGTTCGTTCATGTCGATGATCGAACGGCTCATCCGGGCGATCATGTGCTCGGTCAGCGATGTGATCAGCGCGCCGGCATCGCTCGGCCCGCGGCCCATGTCGATTTCGCGCAATGTGTCGCGCGGGGTTTGCAGGGGGTGGCGGCGCAGTGTGATGACGCGCTTGCCGTCGCTCCACAACTGCATCGAGACCATGTCCTCGGGCTCTGCATTGGGGTTGAAGTTGATGCCGCGCAGCGTCGCGACCAGCGTATCGCCTTCGCGAAAGGCGCGGGGGCGGGTCTCGTCCGATACCAGCAGTTCGGCGGTCGGTTCGGGGACCGCGTATGTCGCCTCAAGCCAGTGCTGAATGCCGGGCTGGTTGCGGCAAAGATGCATCCAGATCACTTCGGCATTGTCACCGGGCGACCATTCGCGCGCCTCGGCCCAGGTAACCGGCCTGCCGCCGCCCTTGCCGTCCAGCACGCGGCCGAACAAAAGGGCTTCGTCGCCCGCCACATCGTCGTTCAGCAGGATGTCGTCGGAATTCGGGTGGTCTGGAAGTCGCGTGGATGTCATGGCGGATATCTATGCCGGTTGTCGGAGCAATTTCATACTGCCCTGAAAAACTGCTAGGGAAATCCCTATTTGGCTATCAAGGCGCATGGAACGGGCGGTACAGATCGTTCGTTCCAAATGTCCGGACACGAAATTCAGGAAGACGATCCAGCATATGAACGCGATCCGCCCTTGGCGCACGATCGAGCGACGCAAGAGCCGGCAGATCATGGTCGGCAAGGTCCCCGTGGGCGGCGATGCCCCGATCACCGTGCAGACGATGACCAACACGCCGACCGAGGACGTGGCCGCCACGATCGACCAGATCCGCCGCTGCGAGGATGCGGGCGCGGACATCATCCGCGTGTCCTGCCCGACCGAGGAATCGACCGCGAACTTCGACCAGATCACGCGGGCTTCGCAGATCCCGGTCGTTGCCGACATCCACTTCCACTACAAGCGCGCGCTTGAGGCTGCCGACAAGGGCGCGGCGTGCCTGCGCATCAATCCCGGCAATATCGGGTCGAGCGAGCGGGTGGCCGAAGTCGTCCGTGCCGCCAAGGCCAACGGCTGCGCGATCCGCATCGGCGTGAACGCCGGTTCGCTTGAGAAGGACTTGCTGGAAAAATACGGCGAGCCTTGTCCCGAGGCGCTGGTCGAATCCGCGCTCGACCATATCAAGCTGCTGCAGGATCACGATTTCCACGAATACAAGGTGGCGGTGAAGGCCAGCGACGTCTTCCTGGCCGTCGCGGCCTATCAGGGCCTGGCCGATGCGGTGGATTGCCCGCTGCACCTTGGCATTACCGAGGCTGGCGGGTTGATCGGCGGGACGGTGAAATCCTCCATCGGCATCGGCAACCTGCTGTGGGCAGGCATCGGCGACACGATCCGCGTATCGCTTTCGGCAGAGCCTGAACAGGAAGTGCGTGTCGGGTTCGAAATCCTCAAGTCGCTGGGCCTGCGCACCCGCGGCGTTCGCGTCGTGTCCTGCCCGTCCTGCGCGCGGCAGGGTTTCGACGTGATCCGCACTGTCCAGACGCTGGAAGAGCGGCTTCAGCATATCAAGGTGCCGCTGTCGCTGTCCGTATTGGGCTGCGTCGTCAACGGTCCGGGCGAAGCGCGCGAGACCGACATCGGCATCACCGGCGGCGGCAATGGCAAGCACATGGTCTACCTGTCGGGCGTGACCGATCATCACGTGCAGTCGGGCGACATGCTCGACCATATCGTCGAACTGGTCGAGAAAAAGGCCGCCGAGATCGAGTCCGACATGTCCGATGCGGGACAGGCCGACCCGAGCCCCGAACCGGCGGAATAGGCGAAAAACACCGAAAATTTACGCTATCTTCAACCCTGCGGCGCAGGCTGCGGGGTATGAAGATCGGCGGAATACTTGCAATCGGCGCTTCGTTGTGTGCCCTTGGCGCGATAATGCCGGAAAAATTCGGCAGCCCCGACACCGGGGTGGAGCCGCAGCCTGCCGCCTTGTCCAGCGACATGCAGAATTCCCAGCCGGGCAGCACCGATTACCTGTCGGGCGAAATGGTGCTGCAGCGTCAGTCCGACGGCCATTTCTATGCCACCCCGTCGGTCAACGGCGTTCAGATCAACTCGCTGGTCGATACGGGCGCCAGCGTGATCGCGCTGACCGCCGATGATGCCTACGCGATCGGTATCACATGGCATCCGTCCGAACTCTCGGTAATCGGGCGCGGGGCCAGTGGCGACGTCGTGGGTGTTGCGGTCCACCTCGACCGCGTGGAACTGGGTGGTTTCGACGTGCGCGACGTCGATGCCGTGGTCATTCCCGAAGGGTTGCACATAACCTTGCTGGGTCAGAGCTTCCTGTCGCGCATACCCAATGTCGCGATTGCCGATGAAAGAATGAGCCTGTCCGACTACTAGGCGCGGCGAATCCGTCCTTTGATTAAGTGCATGGCAAGCTGATTCGTGGTAAATACGGGTGGCTATGAAGGACAGGACAAGCAGGCGATCAATTCTGAAGGGCGCAATCGCGGCAGGCGCAGGCCTTGCGCTGCCGACACGCGTTTTTGCGCAGGCGAGCGCGTTGACCCCGCGTGATCGTGCCATCCTCGACATCGCGAAGCGCGAGATGGACCGCGCCGGCAATGCCATCTGGCGCAAGGATATCGCCGGAATCGCCGATTTCGGCGTCCATTCGGCGATCCCGCGCTTTCATTTTGCCAATGTCGAAACCGGCAAGGTGCAAAGCTTCCTCGTCAGCCACGGCCAGGGTTCGGACCCCGAACACGACGGCTGGCTCAACGATTTCTCAAACACCCCCGGATCGAACGCGACCAGCAAGGGGTCCTACGTCACTTACGAGTGGTATAAGGGAAAGTACGGCACCTCGGTCCGTCTTGGCGGGCTGGACCAGACCAATTCGAACGCCTTGCCGCGCTATATCGTGATGCACGCCGCCGAATATGCTCGCGCCTCGCACATTGATAAATGGGGCAAGCTGGGCCGGTCGAACGGCTGCTTCGCGATGAGCCCCGAAGACTTCAACCAGGCGCTCTGGCACCTGTCAGGCGGCCGCCTGCTCTATGCGGACAAGCTGGGACTGGGCTGAAGGCCTGCTTTCGGGATTGATTTTGTGAGCGGGCTTTGACTGCTTTTCGGTTGGAAAGCTGACATTGCGTTACCGGCGCGAGGGCCGTAGCTATCGGAGATGGATGACGGAAAGCCCGATTGGGACGAGGACTTTGCAAAGAACCTGATGGGAGCCGTCGTGCTGGTAGGCATCACGCGGATAACTTCCGATGGCGAGACCCAAGAACAGTTCTATGGAACGGTCGAAAGAGCAGATGCCGAGGGCATCGACATTCGCCTTGCGGGATCGAGGTCTGGAGAAAGCTTCTTTCTCCCCCCGGATCCAAGAGCTTTCTTCCCGGCAGAGCCAAGTTCTTATCGGCTTCTTGAAACAGGGGAAGTAGTCGAAAATCCCGATTACACTTCCACATGGACAATCGAGGCAAAGGACGATTGAGGCTAAGGTCCGCAATCGGGTCGCTAGTTAGCACAGCGGGCTTGAACACCTGTGACCGCAGCTTGCCAATCACTCCAAGAGGCAGGATCACCCGGCATTTGGTTCGACCACACGTCGCGACTTAGATCTGATAATAGGACCGCAATGTCCTCCGATGACTGGCCTCTCATCTCCCAATATCTGGTGAGGAACGACACCATAGCGTCGTAAGCTTCCAGTTCGCTCAGAGTGCGAGGTTTGTCAGGCGGAAAGTCAGTCATATCCGCATAATACGTGCATATCCTTGATGTCCGCAATGGGGTCGTTCGCTGACAGGCAGGTTTTGGTCGCAACTATGGTGAAGCTGCCAGTCGGCTTTCGGGCGGTGCGGTTACTGTTCGCTGCGTCCGACAATGGGGTGGGAAGCTGCTTCTGTTTGTCCGCTACTCATCGCCTTTCTCAAGCGGGAAAATCCCCGCCTCCATGAGCAATGCATCTGTTGCAAGATACGCGTCGTCGAACCGGTGAAAGAACCGAGCCTCGAAATCATCCGCGACCGGGCATGACTCGACACTTCGGTCGAAAAATCCTTGAACTGCGTTCCGCACCTCTGCCAGTCGCTCCTCGGCAGTCGAACCAAACGCCATGATCGCCTGTGTGCCATGCATTTCGACCGGCTGCGCCGCATCACAGGCTGGTGCGACGGTTTCCATGAGCAAAGGAGACGCGTAGATAGACGGCTCCTTTGCGACATAAACCGCCACAATAACCCCATCGAGATCTCTAACCATCGCGGCGTGGTAGTCAGGATGAGAACCGACGAACCACTCATCCGATTGGGCATTAGCGGCGTTAGGGGCCGCTAAAAGCCCGCAAACGGCGATCATTGCGTATAACAGCCTCATCGGCCAATCCCCTTTCGTCAGCAAGATGAAGCTCTTGCGGCATTGCTATGCGCAATGCCTAATGTCCGCAACGGGTCGGTAACCGACGTTAACGGACATCAAGATGATCGGCGAGACCGACCACCGCGCTCGCAAAGCTCTCCTTGAAATAATGGGCGATCTCGCCGACCTCTATTGCTTCGTCATCCGATGTAGGCTCGAAGCGGACACGATCTCCATCACGCCCGCCCTTCACTTGGCTGCCACCCAAAACGTGATCTGACTGGCTTTCGATACCCAGAAAACTAATCACAGCATCATCGGTCGATTCACCGCCTGCCACGATCCATAGGTCCAAAATTTTGCGGCAGGCTAGGATCAACGCAGCTGGTTGAAGCTCCTCATTTGCAATTCGCCGCTGCAACTTGCTGACTACTTCCTGCAACTCAGCATAGGCCGCATCACGTTGGGGCTGATTGATCGACATGACCGGGAGATTAGCCGCAGAGCTAAGGTCTGCAACGGGTCGTTAGCCGACAGTCAGCTTAGCGCGTCAGCGATCCCTAAACCGGCTGAAAATCCAGACCGATGTCGGCGGCAGGTGCGCTTTGGGTGAGGCGGCCGACCGAGACGTAATTCACGCCCGTCGCCGCGATCGGGCCGATGGTGTCGAGATTGACCCCGCCCGACGCTTCTGCGGGAACGCGCCCGTCGATCAGGGCCACGGCCTTGCGCAGCGTGTCCGGTCCCATGTTGTCGAGCAGGAGATGGGTCGCGCCAGCCTTAAGCGCAGGTTCGATCTGGTCGATCCGGTCGACCTCGCAGATGATGTTCTCGACCCCGGCACGGACGGCGCGGGTCACGGCTTCGCCGACGGAGCCGGCGACCGCGACGTGGTTGTCCTTGATCATCGCCGCATCCCACAGACCCATGCGGTGGTTCTGCGCCCCGCCCATGCGGGTGGCGTATTTTTCGAGGTGGCGCAGGCCCGGAATGGTCTTGCGCGTATCCAGCAGCGTCGCGTGGCCATCCATCGCGGCAACATAAGTCGCGGTAATTGTCGCGATACCCGACAGGTGCTGCACCGTATTGAGCGCGCTCCGCTCTGCCGTCAGCAGCGCGCGGGCGTTGCCCGACAGGCGCATGAGGTCGGTTCCGGCGTCGACAGCCTCTCCGTCCGCGATAAGGACTTCGACCGAACAGGTGGGATCGAGCGCGCGGAAAAAGGCCGCGGCAATCGGCAGGCCCGCCACGGTGATCGCGTCCCGGCTGTCCATCACGCCCGAAAAGCGTGCGCCTGCGGGGATCACGCTTCCGCTCGTCACGTCATGCCCGCCCCCCGGCAAGCCCTCGCCAAGATCCTCCGCAAGCGTTTCGCGGATAAAGCGGTCAAGGTCGAAGCCGGGAAGCGAGAAAGTCATGGAGTGCCTTTGTAGGGAACGAACTTTGAGGTCGGCGCAAATATCGGGGCGCGAAGCGACACCCGCAAGCGCGAATGCGCGTCCGAGCTTATGCGAGGAAGCCAAGCGGGCCGGATGGCCCGCGCCCGGCGTTTGAGGGCGCCCGCCCCGAAGGGCGGGCCAATAAAATCAATGCACGAAACGGGCCACTACGTCGCGGTAGCTGCGGCTTACTTTCACCTCGGCACCCGAATCCAGCACAAGGAAGCATTCGCCGTTGGTGTGCGGCTTTACCTGGCGGACCTGGTTGAGGTTGACGATGGTGGAGCGGTGCACGCGCTGAAACGCGCGCGGGTCGAGGCGGCGTTCGAGGTCCTTCATCGTTTCGCGCAGGACCAGCGAGTTTTCTCCGGTCGAGATCACCATGTAGTCGCCCGCAGCCTCGATATGTTCGATCGTGTCGACGTCGACGCGGAAAATCTGGCCGCGGTCCTTCACGTTCAGCATCTTTTCGTACCGCGATTCGGCGCCGATATCCTCGTCCTGCATCTGGTCCATCGCATCGGGCGCGACTTCGGCCAGGACGTTCTTGAGCTTCTCGACCTCTTCAAGCCCCTTGCGCTCGCTGATGCGGGTGCGGGCGCGTTCGATGGCGTCGGCCAGGCGGTCTTCTTCCACCGGCTTCATCAGGTAGTCGACCGCATTCGCCTCGAACGCCTTCAAGGCATGTTCGGAATAGGCCGTCACGAAGATGAACAGTGGCGGATCGACGTCCATCACGCCTTTCACCACGGAAAAGCCGTCGAAACCGGGCATCTGGATGTCGAGGAAGACCAGATCGGGCTTCTCGGTCTTGATCGCGCGGATCGCCTCGCGCCCGTTGGCGCAAGTGGCGATGACTTCGATGTCGGAGAACGGCTCGAGCCGGACCTGGAGGCCCTGAATGGCGAGCTTTTCGTCGTCGACCAGAATTGTTCGCAGAGTCATGGGAATTGGAATCCTGTCACGTGTTTGACGGTAAACGGGTAGCGGACGACAAGGTTTCAGCGATCCGGCGAGAGATGGCGGACGCCCCTGCGCCCTTGGTGCCTTCAAACGCCTCGTCTTCCTCGTCAGGTTCGGTGTCGAACGGAATTTCGATGATTACGGTAAAGCCGTCCTGTGGCCGTGATACGATGTCGAAGCGCTGGTCCTCGCCATAGGCCTGCGACAGTCTTTCGCGGATGTTGGCGAGGCCGACACCGGTCGAGCGCATGCCTTCGCCGTGCGCCACGCCGATGACGTCGTCGGGCCGCTTGCCGCGAGGGATGCCGGGGCCGGTATCGGACACGCTGATGCGCAGCATGTCGGAAATGCGTTCGGCCTTCACGGTGATTTCCGCGCCCGCTTCCTGCGTGCTGACCGCGTACTTGATCGCGTTTTCGACCAGCGGCTGCAGCAGGAGCGAAGGCAGGTACGCACCCGCTACGCCGGGCGCGATGTCGAACCGGGTGCGCAGCCGTTCCTCAAACCGCATGCGTTCGATGTCGAGGTAGAGTTTCAACGTGTCGATTTCCTGCGACACCGTGACACGCCCCGTCGGCTGGTTGACGAGGGTGTAGCGCAGGAAGCTGGAAAGCCGCGACAGCATCGCGTTCGCAGGTTCGGTCTGTTTCAAAAGGACCAGCGTCGAGATCGAGTTCAGCGTGTTGAACAGGAAGTGCGGATTGAGCTGATAGCGCAGCATGGCAAGCTGCGCGCTCGTCGCCTGGTTCTCCAGCGCGAGCAGGCGGTCGTTCGCTTCTTCGACCTGAAGGTAGAAATTGATCGCGTAATAGAGCGCAGACCATGCGCCCAGCAGCGTGAGGTCGAGGTAGAACACGCCGAGGAACAGCTGCGCGAAATTGGATTCGGCGCTGGGGCGGTAGAGTGAGATCACCCAGCTGTCGATGAAGGCATAGACACCGACGGCCGTCGCCAGGACGATCGCGGTAACGCCCCATGTCACGATGGCGCGGCGGTTCATCAGGTGGCGATAGATGACCGAGAGCACGAGACTGAGCGAGAAGCCGGTGACGGTGGCCAGGAAGACCAGCAGCAGGAACGAGAACGGCTGCGCATTGGCGAGGCTGGACATCGCGCGCAGGACCATCGCCCCGCCCCAGCCCAGCGCCTGAAGGCGCCAGAATGCGCGGTTCTTGTCGGCAAAGAAGGGTACGGGGGCGACGGGAAGAACGGACATGCCTGATTGATAGCGCAATCGCGGCTTGCGCGACAGCACCCCAGCGGGCCCAAGAATTGACCATGGCTTGCGCCCGGCGGGTATCATGGACCCTTGTTGGCGATCATAGGGACGGGCGTGAAGCAGCGCGGCCTGTCATAAACGCCGGACCGCGCTGCCGATCGGGTGAAGCGAGCGGCTTAGCCGCCCTTGCCGGACAATGCGCTGGAAAGTGCGGCCTTGCCGACTGCCCCTTGCAGCATCTGGTCCTGCGTCACCCAGGCGGGCGTGCCGTCGAACTGTAGCTGGTTGGCAAAGGCGCGGTTGGCCTCGATCTCGGCGGCGACGGCGTTGCTGGCGGCGGCCTTCTGCGCCATGGCCAGGTCGAGCCCGGCCTGACGGGCGGCCTTTTCGATGTTTTCGGGCGTCGGCTTGCCGATTTCGTACATCGCCCGGTGGAATTCCTCGTACTTGCCCTGATGTGCGGCGGCGAGCGCCATCTTGGCGGCATCGACGCTGCCCTGCGACAGGATCGGGAATTCGCGGATCACGACTTTGAGGTCGGGGTCCTCGGCGATCAGTTCGTCCACGGCCTCAACCGACTTGCGGCAGAACCCGCAGGCATAGTCGCTGAATTCGACGAGGACCTTGGTGCCCTTCGGATTGCCGAGATAGGCGCCCGGATAGGGCGTGAACAGATCCTGCTGGATCCCGGCCATCGCCTCTTCGGCCTGCTTTTCGCGCAGGCGTTCGACCACTTCGGGCAGGATTTCGGGGTTTTCGAGCAGGTAGTTGCGGACCAGCGCCTCGATCGCGGCGCGTTCGTCGGCGTCGAAACCGGCGGCGCGGACCGCGGCATCGGCCTCGTCCTCGGGCGATGCGCCGCGGGCGTTGACCACCCAGATGGCGGCAGCGGCGGCAAGGACGATCGCGATGATCGCGGCCGTAAGGCGGTATGGCTTTGCAGAAAGGTTCATGAGGATGGTTTTACCTGCGCTTTTCCTGCTGTTCAATGATCGCCCGCGCTTCGAGCTTGATATCCTGTGCGCGCAGCCAGTCGACGGTCTCTGCCGGAAGCCCCGCCTCGGCGGCAGTGGCGTTCTGAAGGGCCGAACGGGCCCGCCCGGTCAACATCTGCTGTTCGGCGCTGGCAAGGCGGGCGCGGGGCGTGTCGCCGCGTTCGCCGTAGATGCGGCCCAGAAGGTACCACGCGGTCGGGTTGTAGCGGTCCCGCGCGACTGCGGTGCGCAGGATCTGCTCCGCCTCTTCATAGTGGCTGCGATCCTCTGTCGCGATGAGGGCATGGCCGAACATCGTGGCGATCAGCGGTTCGGTGCCCGAAAGCTCGACCGCGCGGCGCAGCGGTTCCAGCGCCTCTGCCGGCTTGCCCGATTCGAGCAGGACCTGCCCCTTCAGTTCGAGGAAATAGGGATTGTCGGGCTCTGCCGCGATCAGCGCGTCGATCTCGTTCACGGACTGGCCGATCAGCGCTTCCTTGTTGCGGGCGAAGGCGCGGGCATAGTGTGCGGGAATCGACGTGTCGGTTTCAGGATAGGCGACGAGCGTGGCCTTGGGCTCTGCCTGATAGCCGTAAAGCTTGGCCTTCACGCGGCGAAAACGCTCCTCGATCCGGGGGTCGGAGGGCATGTTCCACGCCGGGTCCTTTTCATAGACCGCGGTCAGCGTCTCGATACGGTCGCGCGAGAGGGGGTGGGTGCGAAAGAAAGTGTCTTCCTCTTTCGCGAAATATCCGGCCCGGCGCTCAAGCGTTTGCAGCTTTTGGAAAAACTCCAGCGAGCCGCGGCCCGAAAGGCCCGCGCCCGAAAGATATTGCGCGCCTGCAAGGTCGGCGGCCGATTCCTGCCCGCGGGTAAAGGCCAGGAACTTGCCCATTGCCGCCTGTTGCCCGGCGGCGATCACGCCCATTGCCGCCTCTCCACCGCCTGCGACGGCAGCCGCCGCGCCCAGCAGGAGCGAGATGATCGAGATGTTGCTGGCGGCCTTCGCGCCTTGCGAGAAATTGATGACGTGCCCGCCGGTGATGTGGCCCAGTTCGTGCGCGATGACGCCCTGGACCTGCAGCGCGGTATCCGCTTCGTTGATGAGGCCCGAATGGATGTAGATCGCCTGTCCGCCCGCGACGAAGGCGTTAACCGACGGTTCGTCGAGCAGGACAATGTCGACGTTATTGGGCTCAAGCCCGGCGGCCGCGATGATCGGCGCGCTCATGTCCTTGAGCAGGGCCTCGGTCTCTGCATCGCGCAGGACCGACTGCGCCAGCGCGGGGCGCGCGCCCAGAAGGACGAGCGCGAGGAGCATGGCGATATAGGCCAGCGGTCTGAACTGGGTTCTTTGCATCAATGCCTTGCATCCCGACGTCTGCTTGCCGCAACTGGCCGTCGGGCGCTGAACGAGGGATTAAGCCGGACCGGCCGCAGGCTCAAGCGTCTTGGGGCGACTGTGCCGTTTCGGTGGTATCCTGTAACGCGCCATCTTCCTCGATCGTTTCGACGATCTGCGCGGTATCGCCCACTGACGAAACGCCGATCCGGTCGAGGAAATCGGCCCCCACGTCGAAACTGTCGCCCAGCCAGAGGGGGATCCCTGCGTCATCGATCCGCGCCTTTGCGGCCAGTTCCTCCGCCGTGTGGGGTTCGCCGTTCATGCGGATGAAGATCGCCGCCACGCGGCCCGGGTTTTCCATCGCGATTTCGGAAAAGGCGATCAGATCGCCCTGCGTATCGTCGCCGATCAGCGCGAAACGCATGTGGGGATAGGCTTCCAGCAGCGCCGTTGCCGCCAAGCGCTTGTGCAGTCCGTGCCCTGCCGAACCCAGTGTCGAACGGTTGAACCCCCAATCGCGCAAATGGATCGGGCCCAGCGGGAGCGAGCGCGATTCCATGAAGGCGACGAGATAGTGGAACAGGTTCCACGGGCTGGACGAGATGTAGAAGAAGGGCCGCTCCGTCGCGACGCGCCGCGTGCCGGGATCGTCATGCCCCGAAGGCGCACCGGCCAGATGGCCGTAGAGCCGGTCCGCGCCGGGTACTTGCGTGCGGTCGGACGGCATCGTCGCCAGCAGCCTGCGCCAGTTGCGCGCGACATTGCCGATACCGCCGGTGATGCCGGTTTCGATGATCGTGTCGTCGATGTCGGATATGACGGCGAGCGAAGATTGGGTGCCCGGTGCCAGGACATAGCCATCGGCGGTCTGCGCGCCATTCACATTATGCCATTCGAAACGGACGGTTTCCCACGCGGTCGCCGCGGGAAGGCCCCAGCCATCGATATCGACGTCGAAGCGGACGAACCCTTCGTCGTTGGTTACGCCTTCGTGCCGACGTTCGCTGCCGCCGGGGGCAGCGATCACCAGCGACACGGGCAGGTTCGGGTGTTCCTTCGACGCGAACTGCGACCAGAGCGCGCGGACCTTGGCAAAATCGCTCTGGTGGTCCCAGCTCGGTTCACGCGCGCGCAGGGCGCGGGCGGTGATGGTCAGGCGGCGATCGTTGCGATGGCCGAAATAGGGAAAGACGTGCGGCGGGTGTCCGAAGAAAGGCATAACCGACCAACACCGGTGGGCCGGTTTTGTGCCCCTATCGCCCCTGAAGCTTGTTCGCGGCCTGGCGCATCAGTGCCGGATCGAACGGAATTTCGCCCAGAAGCGCGACATTGCCCGACGACATGCGCCGCGCCATCAGCAGCGTGAATTCCGGCCCATTGTCGTCCAGCGTGTCGAACCCTTTGGGCGTGATTGCACGCAGCCGGCGCGACAGCGGCGCGGGCAGGGGGTCTTCGGCCCGGACCGCGCCTTCACCGGCCTGTAGAAAGGCACCGGCCAGTTCGCCCGAAACCAGATCGGCGATGCCGGTATCGGCCACTTCCTTCCAGTTCAGCACGCCGTAGATGTGGTCGATCTTGCGGTCGTCGCTGGAAAAGGGGAGCAGGATGCCGCGATAGACGATCAGCGCGCCGCGCCTGTTCACGAATTCCGCTTCGAAGCCGATCGGGGCCTGGCGGGCCAGGATCTGGACGTAGTGATCGGTAATGCGCGACAGCAGCGATCCTGCCGGAACGTCGGAAAGCTGGCCGATCACGCGGTTGCCGGTGGCGCCGCATTCCTCTGCCAGGCGCTTGCCCAGGTGCATGACCATCGGGTCTTCGATGCCGCTGGAAAAGTCGAGCAGGATCGAGAAATCGGCAAAATCGGGATCGCCCGAGGCGTCGAGGTCGCGAATGTCGGGAAAGGCGCGGTGGCCCAGAAGGTCGGCCCACAGGTTGTAGGCGCGCACCTGCATGCGGCGTTCGTCCTGGCCGATGGCCGGGGGCGGCGCAGCGGGCCCGGTATCGCGGGCTTCCTCGACGATTTGTTCTTCGTAACCGGCAAGTTCGAGAGTGTCGCCGGCGCCGATCCAGTCGTAGAAGCCGCCTTTCACCGTATCCATGTCGATTCCCCCGAATCCCGCGCGGCAGGGCATCGCCCGATGCCCGTCTGAAGCGCCGAGTATGGCGGGAAAGGGTAAACGGGGTGTTAAGTTAACCCTAATCAGATTGATGTTTGTTTATTTTTGTCCTTCAATCACTTGCGCGCGCAAAAGGCATTTTTCAGCCTGCGCCAGATGCAGCCTTTCGGTCATCTTTCCGTTGACCCGCAAGGCGCCCTTTCCTGCGTTGGCAGGATCGGCAAAAGCATCGACGATGGCGCGTGCTTCGGCCACTTCGTCCTCACCCGGTGCGAAAATCGTATTGGCCGGCCTGATTTGTTTGGGGTGGATCAGCGTCTTGCCGTCAAAGCCGCCGTCACGCGCCTGTTCGCACTCTGCCACGAAGCGTGCTTCGTCATCGATCGCGTTGCAGACCCCGTCGATCACGGCAAGGCCGTGGGCGCGCGCGGCAATCACGCTCATCGTCAGGACCGTTTGAAACGCGGCCCTGCCGGGAAGCTGCGCGATGCCGGTATCCTTGGCCAGGTCGTTGAGGCCAAGGACGAAACAGGCCAGCGGGCTGTCTTTTGCCGCGGCCGCGATTTCGGACAGGTTGAGTATCGCCTCTGGCGTTTCGATCATCGCCCACAGCGCGACTTCGGGGCCGAAACCCGCTTGCGCCATGGCATCGGACAGGTCCGCAACGTCCGCCGCGCTGCACACCTTGGGCGCCAAGATCGCGTCGAGCGGGACACCCTGCATCGACCGGATGTCGTCCGCGCCCCACTGGGTCGAAAGCGCGTTGATCCGCACAACACGATAGCGCGACCCGAACCCGCCTTCGTGCAGCGCATCGGCGATCATCTTGCGCGCATCGGCTTTCGCCTCGGGCAAGACGGCATCTTCAAGGTCCATCGCCACGGCATCGACGTCCAGCGTGCGCGCCTTGGCGATCGCCCGTGCGTTGGAGCCGGGCATGTAAAGGACCGAGCGCAGCAGCAGCGGCAGTTCGGGCAAATTTTCTCTCCAGAAGGCGATTTTAAAGGATGTACCGCATCTTGATCGGCTGAACGACGTCTTCGCTGCCGACGTCGAAGGCGGCTTTCGCGAAAGGCGGCGGGCCCATGCGAACAGGCGCGTCGCGTGAAAAGCCGAAGCCTTCCTTGGGAATCATCAACGCCTTGTCGATCTTGCCGTTGCCGTTTTCGTCATGAAGGATGGCGATGGCATAGCGGCCGGGCGCAACCCCGTGAAAGGCAAAGTGCCCCGCCTCGTCCGCGGGGATCTTCAGGTCCATGCCGCCGCCGCCCTTGCAATCGGGAAACGAATCCTTGGCCGGTGCAAGGCAGGCAAAGACCTGCCCGTCCTCGGACCGCATGTTGGTGACCGTGACCTCGATATCCGCACCGACCCTGGGGGTGGCACCGATCAGCGGCAGGGCAGCCAGCGGAAGCAGCAGGCGGCGCATCTTCATCGGCCGTCCCAACCCGGTTTCGCAAGGCCCGCGTCCGTTCCGCAAAGCCGGTCCCAGAACCGGAAATAGAGCCCGTAGTTGCATCGATACTTCTCGTGGTGAACCTGATGATGACTGGCGGTTATCAGCATGTTTCCTAAGCGCGAGTGAACAAGTGCGCGCGGGAAGATTTCCCAACCCATGTGATTGGTTACGCCCATTATCGTCATGATCGCAAGCACCGCGCCCAGAACGCCAACATGGATTGGCACCAGGAAGACGAGCGCGGGGATGACCACGGCGCCGGTTATCGCCTCGATCGGGTGAAAGGCCATCGCCGCCCAGGCCGTGGGCGGGCGGCTGGCATGGTGGACGGCATGGGCGATGCGAAACGGGCGCGGCCAGTGCATCCAGCGGTGGGTCCAGTAGAACCAGGTATCGTGCGCGAAAAGATAGACGAGCAGCGAGACCGGCATCCACCACAGCGGCATCGCGGCAGGATCGGTGTAGATTTGCGTCCAGCCCCGTTCCTGCCAGCCCCATGCCACGATGCCCGCCGGAATGCCGTAGATCGCAGCCGATAGCAGCGACCAGCGGATTTCCTTGCCGATCTGGCTGTCGAGGCCGGAATAGAGACCGGGCCGCACGCTGCGGGTGGCAAGGGCAAAGCCGCCGCTGGTCAGCAGGTATCGCACCGCCACGATGACCGTCATCGCCAGTGCCGACAGGGCAATCGCAACGATCGCCGTTTCCGTCATGAACCCGTCCATGCAGAACGGTTTACCGATAATACCCGAACTAAGAAAGCGGCAGGGCAGGTTGTACCCTTGCCAAGGGCATTCAGCCCGAAAACTCGCCGCCCCACGGCGAACAGTGCGGATCGAAATCGACCTGTCTGCGCCGCATCGCGCACCGGGCCAGCCGCTCCACCTCCACCCGGCGGCGTGCCGGGGCCAGCTTGAGCAAGGGGGCAGGGCGCAGGATTTCCGCGTCGTAGCTGTCGGCCACGATCACGCCGCACCGATCGGGCAGAAAATCCTCACTTTCGAGGCATTGCCGGTCGAGATCGGGTGAAAGCCCCCAGTAGAACCGGTCGCAATGATCGAGGTAATCGGTCCATTTCCCATCACCGAGCAGGTCGGCGCGCGAAACCTTGATCTCCACGATCACTACCTTGCCGCGGGCATCGATCCCCATGAGATCCGCCCGCCTGCCGCCGACAAGGGGCATTTCGGGGATCGTCCAGATATCGTTGCGCGCCAAAAGGCGCCCGATACCGCGTGCGACGGCGGCGGCACCCGATGGCATATCGTTACAAGGTTCGCGAAGCGGGATGGCGGCTGATTCGATCATGCCGCGATTGTATGGAACGAAATGGGAACATGGCAAGCGTTGCAACGCCTGTCCGTGTAAAACCTTCAGGCCCGCACCAAATACTCAGGCGGCGAGGTCGGCGCTCTCACCATCCTGGCTCAACAGCGTGCGGCGGCGATTCTCGAACCGGTTGAGCAGCGCCTTGGCCGCGACTTTCGCCTCCGCCCCGTGTTCGCGCGCGCGCAGCACGGCAAAAAGTCCCTGTTCCATCATCGCATGAAGGTCGCCGGTCGCGGTCTCCAGCTCGGCCAGATCGCCGCCGGGCAATCCGACCGGATAAGGGGAAAATGCCCGTTCCGCCCCAAGACCCGACTGACCCAGCATCTTGGCAAGGGCGTCTGCGGCCTGGTGCATGGCGGCCCAGCGTGCGGCAAGGATATCTTCCTCGCACCCGACGGGGTTGCCGGCATCATCGATGGGAAAGTCCTGAACTGCGCTCATGAAGGTTAACGTGGCAGGACAGCGTTGAAAAACTGCTAACGCGCGAATAGGCCCTTCAAAATAGTAACGCAAAAATACTGGCAAGCCGCGCCGAGCGCTGTTAAGCGGCTGCCTCGTTCCACAAGGAACCGCGCACCCGTAGCTCAGCTGGATAGAGCGCTGCCCTCCGAAGGCAGAGGCCACAGGTTCGAATCCTGTCGGGTGCGCCAAAATTAGGAACTCGTCGGAATCCTCCCCCGGTACAAGTGCAGCTAGAAAATCGGGTGAAACAAGCGAGTCGGTCGCGCACCGCGGTACGGGATGCTAAAGGTCGCGGCCGTTGCTTTGCGCGATCGCTGCCAGAATGGCGTAGCTCGGCTTCGGAGTGCGCTCGAACGTCTTGCGGTTCACTGCGACCAGGCCGAAGCGGTTTTCCGGCTCACCGCCCCATTCGTAATTGTCGAGCAGGCTCCAGTGGTAATATCCGCGCACGGGGACGCCATCCGCTATCGCTTTGCGCAGATCGCGCAATGCTGCGGGGATAAGCGCCTGGCGGATGGCATCGTCGGACGTTCCGACGCCGTGTTCGGTGACGTAGATCGGTTTGCCGGTGACGTCATGCACATAGCGAACCGCATTGGCGAGCGAAGGTGCATAGACTTCCTCGCCCGAGAAGTTGACCGGCGCACCTTCGGGGCCTTCCCGTTTTCCTTCGGCGCCCCAGATCTTGCGGTGGTAGTTCTGAACGCCGATGAAGTCGTCATCCGCGACGGCACGCAGCCATTGGCCGTAAGCCTGCTCGCGGATCGCGTCACGCTTGCCCTTGCCGCCGCGCGCCGCCTGATCGTCGTTGACGGCCACCGTCACGCCCACTTTCGCATGGGGTGCCGCAGCGCGGATTGCTTCCCTGCCGGCGGCATGACCGGCCAGCAAACCGGTAGTGACCGCGTCCAGATCTTCGGCAAGGACCAGGTTCGACAGGACGAACTGGTCGCTCCCGCTTTGTCTTGCCGCGATGTTCAGCGTTGCGCGCACCGCTTGGAAAAAGCCGTCGGGCAGGCTGATCGCCAGCAGGTTGCAGACATTGGCTTCGTTGATGGTGACGACGTTGCTTACAAGATCGCCCATGTGTTCCATCACGCGGGTGCAGTAGCGGGCGAACAAGGCGGGCGCATCGGGCTGTTTGAAGCCCCCTGAGGCGGCGAACCATCGCGGCGTGGTGAAGTGGCAAAGCGTGACCATCGGCGTGATGCCCCGCGCCCGGCAACCTTCGAGCATTCTGCGATAATGGTCGAGCATCGCGATGGAAAATTCGCCCTTCACGGGTTCGATACGCGGCCATTCGATCGAGAACCGGTAACTCGAAAGGTTTGCCCCCCGGATCAGGTCGAGGTCCTTCGGCCACAGCTCGAAGCTGTTGCAGGCATCGCCCGACGGAGTCTTCGCCAGGCGCGGTTCCACGGTTTCGAACAACCATTGGTCCGACGCGATATTGTTGCCTTCGGTCTGGTGTCCGGACGTAGCCGAGCCCCAGACGAAGTCTTCGGGAAAGCCGTGACGTTGCGTGCCCCGTGCAAAGGCGGGGGCCGCGGTTGCGCCGATCGCAAGAGCACCGGCTCCGAGAAATGAACGCCTATGCATGTGTCGGTCCTTTCAGAATATCGCCGTTGCTTTCGCAACGCCAAAGCATTGATCGCGCGGCGCGTCACGGTCTTCCAGGATCAGTTCGGCAGCGCGCCAGCCCAGCATCATCGCCGGTCCGTTGGTATTGCCGGACGGCGGGGTCGGCATCGCGGAACAGTCCACCACGCGCAGACCCTCAACGCCGCGCACCCGGCAGCGACTGTCCAGCACGTCGTCGGCGTTGGGCCCCATACGGCAGGTGCCGGTCGCATGGACGCCGGGGCTGACCAGCCATTCCAGGGCAGAGCCGATTTCCTCGTCGGTCTGATACTCGGGGCCGGGGGTGATCTCGCCCACGGTATATCTTGCCAGTTCGGGCTGGCCCGCCAGGCGGCGGAACAGGCGAACGATCCTGACCAGCGTTTTGCGGTCGTCTGGATCGCCCCACCAATTGGCATCGACCGTCAGCGGGGCGTCGATATTGCCGCCGGTGATGGCAACGCTGCCCCGCGTTTTCGGGCGCAGGTGATATCCGTTGAGGGTGTAGCCAGGCTCGCTTTCCAGCGCGCCGCGGCCCGGATCGGCCTTTATCTCTTCGCTCGAACGCATTGAGAAAGGGCCGATACCGATCTGCACGTCGGGCCAGTCCTTGGGCGCATCCATCGCGACAAGTGCTGTCAGCTCGGGCGAGGTATAAGCCATCAGTCCCTTGCGGGTCAGGTAATACTGCACGACGTGCCTCAGCAGCCGCCAGCCATGGAATTCATGGTTGAAACCGCGATAGTTCTTCATCCGGAAGCTGACGGAAAGCATGACGTGGTCGGCCAGGTTTCGGCCCACCTGCGGGCTTTCGATCCTGACGGGAACGCCGGCTTGCTCCAGCACCTCGTGCGGGCCGATGCCGGAAACCTGCAATAGCTTGGGGCTCTGCAATACGCCCGCACAGACGATGACTTCCCGGGCTACGGTAGCCAGCTTTGTCACGCCGTCATGCGTGAAGGTGACGCCGCTGGCACGGGTGCCTTCCAGCTCGATCCGCTGAACCATCGCGTGGGTCAGAACCGTCAGGTTGGGGCGATCCATCGCAGGCTTCAGGAATGCCTGATACGAGGAATGCCGCCGCCCCCGCCGATTGACGGTCGTCTGGGTATAGCCGATCCCTTGCGTGCCCGGCGTGTTGATATCGGGAAGGGTCGGCACGCCCATCTTTCCTGCCGCGGCCTTCACGGCGTCCAGGAACCGGGATCGAAAGGGAAGCTCCGTTATCTGAAGCGGCCCATCACGGCCGCGGCTGGGATCGGCATGGTCGTAGTGATAGCTCTCCATCTCGCCATAGCAGCGCACGACCTCGTCCCATCGCCACTCGTCAAGGCCCATCGCCGCCCAGCCATCGTAATCGGCGGGCATGCCGCGCAAGTACCACGTGCCGTTGGTCGAGCTCGATCCGCCGAGGCCTCTTCCATAGAACCACGTTTCGCCCTTGGGCCGGCCCTTCTGTTCCTTCACCGGGAACGACCAGAAATAGGTCGGGTTGCCGAACATCTTCATGAAGGCACGCGGCAGATTGACCACCTCGGCCTCGTTGGTGCCGCCCGCTTCGAGCAATAGGACTTGCGACCGGCCGTCGGCCGAAAGCCGGTCAGCCAGCACCGCGCCGGAAGAGCCGGCGCCGATAATGATGTAGTCGTATTTCATGATATCCATGTCAGTTGGCAGTCGTGCCGGAGAGCCGGGGCTGGCTGCGAGCGACCACGGCGGCGATGATGGCTGCGATCAGGCAGATCGCTCCGAACAGTATCATGGCCGGCATGAGCCCGCCTGTGATCGTCTCTCCAAAGGTGACCATCGGCGGGCACAGGAACGTCCCGGCAAAGAAGCTGGTGGTCCAGATGCCCATGCCCCGCGCGCGTTGTTCATAGGGCAACCGTGCCTGTCCCCAGGCCAGCAAGGACGGAATGGTGAGACCGGCCCCGATCTGCTGGATCGTCGCCCCGATGCCCACGCCTGCCAGCGTGGACGACAGGCCGATCACTATCAGGCCTATGCCCATCAACAGGAACTGCACCGCCATGTGTTCGCCGATGGACCGCTGCGCGGTTCGGCCGTAAAAGTATGCGCCCGCGATGAAGCCCAGCGATGTTACGGCCTGTGCGATACCGGCCAGCCCCGAATTGGTGAGCCCGATTTCCGCGAAAACGCGCGCGATGTTGAGCGGCTCGACATAGTAGAGCAGCGACGCCACCACCGTCAGCGATCCGATCGTCGTCGCCTCGCGCCAGGGGAAGGGCAGGGCAATCCGCTCCGCCTCGCTTCGCAGGTGCTGTTCCGGCTCTTCTATGTAGAGCAGCGCCAGCACGAACCCCGGAATGGCCAGGAGATAGATGAAGAACGGCCCGCGCCAGTCCCATTCTGCCAGGAAGCCGCCCGCGACCAACAACATCGTCCCGGCCGGTGAGATCACCATGCCGACCCGGGTGGTCCATTTGCGCCGGTTTTCGCCGAAATAGTCGCCGATCAGCGCGCTCGAAACGGTCACCGCCATGGCCTCGGCAATGCCCAGCACCGCGCGGCTTGCCACGATCACGAAGATATCGGCGGTGAAGACCGGCACGATGCCCATCGCGACATAGAGGAACATGCCCAGCTGGAAGCTGGTCTTGCGACCGAACCGGTCGGCAATGGCACCCGCGATCGGCGCGAAGATCGCCACCATCAGCGACGGGACAGTCAGGATCATCGGAACCAGCAAGGCAGCATGTTCGACATCGCCGAATTGCTGCATCAGCTTGGGTATGGCCGGGAAAAGGGAAACGATCGCCATCACGGGCAGGACTTGTGCGAAAAGAAGGGTGACGCCCTTGGCGGTTTCGTTTCGTACCGGTGCGGCAGTCGCGGTCATTGGCCTATCCCCATGATGCGCCGGTTGAGATCCCGGTCCGCGCCGCCGGCGGCGAAGTCGTCGAAAGCCTTCTCGGTCACGCGGATGATGTGATCCGATATGAAAGGTGCGCCCTCGGCAGCGCCCTGTTCAGGGTGCTTGAGGCAGCATTCCCATTCCAGGACCGCCCAGCCGTCGAAATCGTTGGCCGCCATCTTGGAGAAAATCGCGCGGAAGTCGACCTGCCCGTCACCCAGAGAGCGGAAGCGGCCGGCCCTGTCGGCCCAGCCCTGATAGCCGCCGTAAACGCCTTGCCGACCGGTCGGATTGAACTCCGCATCCTTCACATGGAAGCAGCGGATGCGATCCTTGTAGATGTCGATGTAGTCAAGGTAGTCGAGCTGCTGCAGCACGAAATGGCTGGGATCGTACAGGATGTTGCAACGCGGATGGTTGTCCACCCGCTCCAGGAACATTTCGAAAGTCACGCCGTCGTGCAAATCCTCGCCGGGATGGATTTCATAAGCGACATCGACGCCGCATTCGTCGAAATGGTCAAGGATCGGGCGCCAGCGGCGGGCCAGTTCGTCGAAGGCATCCTCGACCAGCCCGGCGGGGCGCTGCGGCCATGGGTAGATATAGGGCCAGGCAAGTGCGCCGGAGAACGTGGCATGGCGGTCGAGCCCGAGACGGCGGCTGGCGTTGGCGGCCTTTTTCACCTGATCGACCGCCCACTCCTGCCGCGCTTTCGGATTGCCGCGCACGTGATCGGCGGCAAATCCGTCGAACATTGCGTCGTAGGCGGGGTGCACGGCGACAAGCTGGCCCTGCAGATGTGTGGAGAGTTCAGTGATCTCAAGCCCGTGCGAATTTGCGACGCCTGAAATCTCGTCGCAATAATCCTGGCTGTCGGCGGCCTTTTCGAGGTCGAACAGACGTGCATCCCAGCTGGGCACCTGCACCCCTTTGTACCCCATGCCGGCGACCCAGTCACAGATCGCGTCGAAGGAATTGAACGGCGCTTCGTCGCCCGCGAACTGGGCGAGGAATATGGCAGGCCCCTTGAGGGTTCTCATGCTTCGATCTCCGGAAAATCGGTCCAGCCGGCGCCATCGCGGCTGGCGGCGACGGCGGTTTGAATGAAGGCCATACCGCGCAGGCCGTCGGCGATACCGGGTAGGAGCGGCGCGTCTTCGCCCCGCAGCACGGCAGCAAAATCGCGGTAGAGATTGGCAAACGCTTCCAGATATCCTTCCGGGTGTCCGCCCGGCGTACGGGTGCGCGCCGCGGCCCATTCGCCCAGAGACGCATCGCCTGCGCGCACGATCTGCGTCGTCCCGTCGATCCGGTGCCAGATGAGGGCGTTCGGATCTTCCTGCTTCCAGATCATCCCGCCGGTCTCTCCATAGACGCGGATGCGCAGTCCGTTGAGTTCACCGACCTCGATCTGGCTGGCAAGCAACACGCCGCGTGCGCCGTTCTCGAACTGCATCAGGACGGTTGCGTCGTCGTCCAGCTCACGTTCCGGGACCACTGCCGCAAGGTCCGCGAGCAGGCGCGTGACGCGCAGGCCCGTGACGAATTCCGCAAGGTTGAATGCGTGCGTGCCGATATCACCGATACAGCCGCCAGCGCCCGAACGCGCCGGATCGACGCGCCATTCGGCCTGCTTGCCTTCCGCCGGACCGGCCAGCCAGCCCTGCGGATACTCGACCACCACCTTGCGGATCGTGCCAATTGCGCCGTCAGCGATCCGCGCCTTCATCTCGCGCACCAGCGGATAACCGGTATAGGTATGCGTCAGCCCGAACGGCAGATTGGTCCTTGCGATAATGCCCGCCAGTTCCTGTGCTTCTGCGAACGACGAAGTCGCAGGCTTGTCGCACATGGCGGGAAAGCCCGCCTGCATGGCAGCGCGCAGTGATGGCAAGTGGTTGTGATTGGGCGTCACCACGGAAACGAAGTCCGCGCCGTCCTCCCTTGCCCTTTCCGCCGCCAGCATTTCATCCAGCGCCCCATAGGCCCGCGCCGGGTCGATGCGGTAGATGTCAGCCGCCGCCCGGCTGCGCTCGGCTTCGGAGGAAAATACGCCCGCAACCAACTCGATCTCGCGGTCAAGCTCGGCGGCAATGCGATGGACGGGGCCGATGAAGGCCCCGGGACCGCCGCCGATCATCGCCATGCGTAGGCGTCTGGTCATGGTTCCATCCTGGTTGTCGGCCGACCCCGCCATTCTTGCCGGGGTCGGCCAGTCACGGGTAATGACGATCTGCGACCGGTTCCTAGAATTCGAAGCTGGCGCGCAGTCCGGCGGTACGAACCGATTCGAAGTTGAAACGCTGGCTCAGGGTCAGCACCGGAGGTCCGGCAAGCGGATTGGCATCACCGCCATCAGACCCGATGGAGATGGGGCGGATGGAGTTCGTGCAGTTCTTGCAGAACAGCGAGAGCGTCCAGTTGTCGCCGGCCACGCCCGCACGCAGGTCGATCGTGTCCCAGGACGGGATCTTGAAAGGCTCTCCCAGGCCTGCCGATTGCGAGGACCGGTGATAGTAACCCACGCCAAAGTCGGCATCCAGCGACGGTCCGATCGGGACCGTGTAACTGGCGCCAAGCGTTGCGGTGAACGGTGCCGAAAGCGGTACGTCGTAGCCGGCGGCGTTGAACGTTCCGACGAATGCGGGATCGCTGGAATTCACCGCAGCGTTGCACCCGCCGGTCGTCTGTGTCGGATAGCACTGCGCACCGGGGTAATCGTTGAAACTCGCATCGAGGACGGCCACCGACGCGCTCAGTTCGAGCCCGGCCGCAGGACGGGCCTGGACCGACAGGTCGATGCCCTTGGTCGTCGCGGTGGCGGCGTTGCTCAGCACGAAGGTGCGAAGCGACTGAACGAATGCCTGGACCTGCAGATCGTAGAACTTGGTGTAGAATGCAGATGCGCTGAAAGTCACCATGTCATCCAGTGTGCGGCCCTTGATACCGATCTCGCCGCCACGTGAAATTTCAGGCCTGACCGAAAGATCGGCGCCGGGTGAGGGGGAGGTGTTCGAAAAGCCCGGCCCCTTGAAGCCTTCACCGTAGAAACCGTAGATCAGCAGATCGGGAGTCGCCTGCCAATCGAGGCCGACCTTGTAGCTCAGGTCGGTGGCGTCGACACTCTGATCGCTGATATTGCGTGGTACGCCGAGGGTCACGAAGTAGTCGCCGAAGTTCTCCACCAGGTGAATTTCTGCCTTCTCGCGCGTGAGGCGCGCACCGGCAGTCAGTTTCAGCGTGTCGGTCAATGCGTAGCCGACTTGTCCGAATGCGGCGTAACTGGTGTTCTGCAGCGTGTATGCGTAGTCCTGACCCAGGAACGACCGGTTGCTGACGTTGCAGGCAGGCGGCGGCCCGGCGGTCGGCGTCGCCCCGATGCAGAACGGGAAACCGGAACTGATGAAATCGGGGAAACCCAGGTTGCCCCCACGGTAACCGTCTGCCGCCGAATCCGACCGGAAGAAATAGAGCCCGGCCTGTCCCGTCAGGCGGTTTTCGTCGGGCAAGGCCAGCCGCAATTCCTGCGAATACTGGTCATATGTGCCCTTCGACATGTTGAAGTTGAAGAAATTGAACGGCGTATTGTCGGAATCGAACTGGAAATCGGTCTTGGCGGTCTTCCAGGCCGAGACGCTGGTGAGTTCCAGGCCACTATCGAATTCGTAAGCGATATTCGCCTGCAGCCCGCCGGTATCGCTGTCCCGATAGTTTGGCGCATCGACCGAATAATTCAGGTTCTCAGGGCCTGCGACCAGGCCCAGCGCAGGATACTGGCTGTTCGGGCCGAATTCGCGGAAAGTCACGTCGTAACGGGTCGTGATTCCGCGCTGCCGGTTCAGGTCGCCGGCAATATATACCGACAAGGAATCCGACGGTTCGAAGAGAAATTTCGCGCGGACACCGAAGTTTTCCTTCTTCAGGTCATTACGCACGGCCGGGTTTACACTCACCACGGTCACCGGATCGTCTTCGGAATAGATCGCGTTCAGCCTGGCCGCTGCATTGTCTCCGACCGGCAGGTTCAGCGTGGAGCGCACCTGGAAACCGGTTCCGTCCTTGCCGGGACGTGCCCGCCGCACGATTTCTCCGTCGGCAGACATCGACAGATCGCCCAGTACCGGGCGCTTGGTCGTGATGTTGACCAGACCGGCCGAGGCGTTCTTGCCGAACAGCAACCCTTGCGGGCCGTTCAGCACCTCGACCCGCGCAACGTCGTAGAAAGCATTGGACGCGAATTCGCGGTTCCCAAGGACGACGTCGTCGACGACCTGCGATACGCTGGCCTCAACCGTGTTGGCGAAAGTTCCGGTGCCGATGCCGCGGACTGAAAAGGTGTTGTCTTGAGCGACCTGCAGGCTCGGCGCGAGCTTGGTGACTCCGCTGAGGTTGTTGACGCCGCGCTCCTGAAGCTCCTGCTCTCCGACTACCGTCACGCTCACCGGAACCTTGAGAACGTCTTGCGACCGACGCTGCGCGGTGACCACGATGACGCCTGCCTGGTCCTGACTTTGCGCGTCTTGGCCCGACGTATTGGCAGAGCCCGTGTTCTGGGCGTGCGCTGCGACCGATGTGATGGAAACGCCCATCATCAGGCAGGCGAATAGAGTACGCTTCGTGTTCATGTGCTTCCTCCCCGGGAAAGTTATGTTGCCGAACGGGAGGAGAAGCTTGCGGAGATGAGCGGGCACCGATCCCACACCATTTCCGCACCATGCCGACCTCACCCCGCACCAAATCTTCTGTCTGGCCGAATTAGAATCTGCTTCTAAGAATTTCAGAGCGGGTGTCAAGCTGGCTTGATTGGCATTCCGGCGGTCTTGGTGCGAGGATCAAATTCCCCGGAAAACCGGGCATGGAGCCGTGGCCGGAGAGGTGATTTCGATTAGTGCGTTGCAATGTACAGGTGTACCGTAATAGATTCCCGCTTTGATGGGGATGCAAATCGCATCGCCGCAAACAGGATCAGTCCGTGCCGAAATCCGCCGCATCGCAGGTCACCCGCAAACCCAAGCAGCCACGCAGCCAAGCCTCGCTGAAGCGAATGATGGATGCCGCGCGCCAGTTGCTGATCGAGCGTGGGGGTGACGAATTTACCCTGCAGGAGGTCAGCAAGGTAGGCGAGGTTTCGATCGGATCGATCTATCACCGCTTTGAGAGCAAGGAAGATCTCGTTCGCGCGGTGCTTGGACTAGCGATGAGCGAAATGGCCGAGGAAGAGAGAAATTCCTTCGTCCATGTTCTGAAACAGTCGGATAACCTCGCATCCTTCGTCCGCGCCTACGTCACGAATTATTCCGAAATTCTACGCGACAACGCCCTAATGCTGAGCCTTGCCATGCGGCAGGCCAGCGGCGACCCGGATTCCTCGCGCGAAGGCTACCGCCGCGAGAAGGACACTGCCGATGAAATGGCGCGCGGAATCCTTCACTTCGAATCCGAAATCGTCGGCGACGCGAAAGTGAAAGCGCATCTTGTCTTTCACATAACCTTCGCCACGCTCGCCAGGCACCTCAGCCTGGACAGCCAGGACCCCATGATCGAACAACAGGACTGGAACACGCTGGTCGAAGGCCTTTGCGACATGATCGTCGCTTATCTGACCAACTGACACCAAGGCGTTCAGGTGAATTCGATCGTTTTTTCCGTGAAGCGGACCGATGGGAACGGCATGTAGCTGATCCTCAGCTGCTGACGCAGCGACACGGTATGCTTTCCCGCGGTCAACCCTCCGGGATAAGCGACTATCAGCTTTGCCGGGGCGCCAAAATTCCAGCGCCGATCGTAGGCGGTTTCCATTTCATCCAGACCGATTCGGCCGTTGCCATCGTCGAAGGAAATTGCGTCCCGCGGCAGGTCGTCCCCATCCAGAGAAACCGCCAGGTCTTCAAGCATCGAGAGCGTCAGGCCGCGATAGTAGCCCAGCTTGGTTCCGAAACTGAACCCGGTAGGCGCGTGCTCCGGGCCGACATTGGCAAAGCTGTCGGGGTCTATGATGTACTTGTCGAACATTGCATCAATCCTTTGACGAAACGCGCGGCTGCGTGGCGTCGAGCCACCGAACGAACTGTTCAAGCCAGCCTTCTGCCGCCGTACCCTTGACGCCAGCCCCGAAGCCATGGCCCCCATTTGCGAAGTAGTGGAACTCGACCGACTTGCCGGCCGCCTCCCAGCTGTCGACGAGGCCATGCGGCCCCTTGCCGAACAAGGGATCGTCGGCTGCGAGCACGACGAAGAGCGGTGGAGCATCGGCAGGCACGTCAACTGAATTCATCATCGGATATATCGGCGCGGCGAAAGCCAGCTCTCCTGCATCTTCGCCGGTCGCGAGACTTCTCGCCAGCATGCCGCCCGCCGAAAATCCCATGAACCCGATCCGATCGGGGTCGATGCCGTAAGTCTGCGCGTTCGCTTTCAGGTATGCGATGGCCGCTTCCCCGTCGGATAGCGCCTCTGGCGGCGTATCGTCCGGAAGAGCGAAGCTGGCTTTCGCACCGCTCATGGCAGGGATGATCTCGCGATCGAACTGCGCCTGATCGACGGGGGTGGGGACCGTGCGGTATTTCAGGATGAAGGCCGGAATTCCGTTATTCGCCAGCCAGCGGGCAATATCCCACGCCTCGTTCTGCATCGACAGGCCGAGAAACCCGCCACCGGGTGCGACGATGACGGCCGTGTCGCGGTGAGTGCCCACGGGAAGCACGGGCGTAAGGGTGGGGTGCGTCACATTGCGGACCCACGTCTTCCCTTCCGAAATCGTCCAGATCTCGCGATCCTTCGCCTGATCGGACACGGGCATCGCAATTTCGCCCTGCATCACGGGCGGCGCGATGATCGTGCTTTCCATGACCGGATATTCCGGTTCCTGCGCTGCGGCCGGCACGGTCAGCGCGCATGCGGCGATGCCAAGCAAAAAGGCGTTCTTCATGCTGTCTCTCCCAGAAGTCTCTCGAACATCACGTGCTGGCGCCGGACTTGTTCGCGGCTGTCGACGTCCTCTGCGTCCTGCACCCAGCGGTTGCCTTCATATTCGCTCGATAAAGTGCCTTGCCAACCGGCCTTTACCAACTCGGGGATGACTTCGTCGTAGGCGATGGACGGGTCGTGGCAATCCTCGGTCATGCCGTAGAACTTGGCCTGAATGTGCCTGAAATAGGGTGCGAAGTCGCCGATCCGCCTGGGGTTGGCATAAGGGGCGTGACGTAGCGTTTCAGCCATGCGCACTTCTGCCGGATTGCCCTGCATCTTCACGGCCACTTCGTAGATCGTGTATTCGCACATCACCTTTTCCTCGTGCTGGTCGACGATGAACTGGGTGATTTCGGGGCGTGCGCCTTCGCGTTCGAACCGGGCGCGGAATTCGGGCGGGTAGTGCTTCATGAAGATGCCCATGTCGGGCAGAATTCCCAGGTGCCTGGTATTCAGCCGATCCGCGACCTCTATGGTGCGCAGGATCCACGCGTGATCGAGATACCATGGGGCATGGACTTCCACCCCCATGTGCACGTCAAGCTCCTCCGCATAAGGGACGCAGCGTTCGAGGATGTCGGGCCTGACGAAGATCAGGATGCGCATGTTCCGGATGCCGAGCCGGTTGCAAAGTTCCAGATCGCGGCGAATGCTGGCGACCTGTTCATCGTCGGTCATCAGCCGGTTCTTGCGCAGTTTCGTATCGAGAAACATGTCGTAGCACGTGAAGTGACAACCGTGTCGGTCCAGCATCGCATGCCATTCGGCGATTTCCGCATCGGTCACGTGCGGAAAGCTGGGCATGTTCTGTTCGGGGAGAATCTCGATCCCCTTCGCCCCGATTGATGCTGCGAACGATACGCAGTCCTCAACGTTCATCTGGCCCAGGAACATCTCCTCCTGGAAGCTGTAAAGGCTGACGCCCCGCTGTATCTTCGGTTTCATTTCTAGGCCAATCCGATCAATGGAAACTGTGCTGTGCGCGAATGGGGCGCGGGCCGGAGGTTATGATGCGAACCGGGCCTGGGCTGCGGCCGCACGAGTGGTCAGAAGACCCCGTTGCCGGTTGACGCAATGCCCCCGATCCGCCTGACACGGCGGCGACAACGGTTGCAAAAATCGCGATCATGTCGCCCACCCGAACAGCTCATCCCCGATATCATTATGGAATCATGTTCTAGTATATAGTTTTGGACATGTAAATCGGGAAGCCACCCGCGCGATCGAAGCCTTGGGGGCAGTGGCCTATGATTTCGGCTCACCCGGCGCTAACAGGCCGGTTTGCGAGTGGCTGGACTGGCGCTACTGGCTTTGCGGAAACTTTCGGACCCAGGGGGGTTTAGAGAGTTTGGAGGGCTTCTGATGTTGAAGTGGGTGCGCCGTCGATATCTCGACGTTCTTGGTTCGATTTACATTTACAACGAACATCGGGGTTACACGGCAATCGACCGCGTCCTTGAGGCTGTCCGCGTGCGATCACCCGGCGATACCGATCTCATAGCCGCGATCGAGCAGCACCGCGCGGACGAGCGTGCGCACTACGTGATGTTTCGCCGTTGGTTCGAACTTCAAGGCCGGATGCCCCTCGCGGTCGACCGTACTTTCGGTCACATCGATCGTTTTATCGAGATCATGTTCCGGACCCGTATCGACCAGCTCGATACGCAGGCCATCATCGATGACGACCGGCAGTTCGAGAAATTGTGCCGTGTTATCGCGCTGACCGAACAACGCGGCTACAGGCAGGTCGAAATCCTGCTCAATCACCGGCTGGTAAAAAGTGACCCGGTACTGATGAAGATCTTCCGCGTGATCAAAAAGGATGAGCCGAGTCACTGGGCTCCCTATGAAGGCTGGCTGCGCAAGCACGGCAAGCGCGAACCGAAATGGTGGGAACGCCGGATCGACACGTTTATCCATTCCGAGCTGCTGTTCCTAAAACTGCCGGTCCTGTTCCTCAATCCGTTCATCGGCCGCCGCACCGACTGGGCGGACAGCGGCGAAGCACAGGCCAAACCCGCTACGGCTCCCGCCGCCGCGTGACGGCACGTCTGGAAGAGGCTGGAAAGCCGCCGCTGCTTGCGCGCCTCCTCACGCTCGATGTGGGCGGCATGCTGCTGCGCAATACCGTGGTCAGCACCGGCGCATTCCTGTTGGGACTGGCGGCGCTTTGGGCGCTTGTGGCTCTTGGCGGGATGGACAAGGTGCTGGCGACCGGCATCACTTTCCTGCTGGCGCAGACGTTCCATTACACGCTTGGCCGGACGTGGGTTTTTCGCGGGACCGACCGGGCGGTCGGCGCAGGCTATGTCATATTCCTCGCCAATTCCGGGATCGGCCTGATCATCACGGTCGCGCTGTTCGCCCTGCTCATGGAATACACGGCGATGCACTATCTTGTCGCGCGGGTGGTGGTGTCGGTTTTTGCCGGGCTTGCCATGTTCGTCGCCAACGCGACTTTCAATTTCCGGCGCGTCTGAAGCCATGCGGGTCGCGCTTTTTTCCGGAAATTACAATTACCTGCGCGAAGGTGCCAATCGCGCGCTCAACAAGCTCGTCGGCTATCTTGAGCGCAAGGCCGGTTGCACCGTGCGCGTCTATTCGCCGGTCACCGATACGCCTGCATTCGAGCCGGAGGGAACGCTGGTGCCGGTATCGTCCATTGCCTTGCCGGTGCGCAGCGAATTCCGGCTTGCGCTGGGCCTGCCCCGCGCGGCGAGGGAGGACCTCGACCGTTTCGACCCACAGATCGTCCACGTCTCGACCCCCGATATCCTCGGCACTCGCGCCCAAAGCTGGGCGATTTCGCGCGGCATCGTGCAGGTGGCCAGCATGCACACGCTGTTCGAGACGTACCTCGCATATTACGGCATCGACTGGCTCAGGCCGCTCGCCGAAGCGCATTTGAACCGGTTCTATCGCCGGGCAGATCATGTCTTTGCCCCGACGCCTGCACTGGTCTCGGACCTTCAGCGACTTGGCGCGGATACGCGTGCGAGCGTGTGGAGCCGGGGCATCGATCGAGAGTTCTTTTCACCCTCAAGGCGCGACATGGTCTGGCGGCGGGCACATGGTATCGCAGACGATGAAGTCGCGGTCCTCTTCTTCGGGCGACTGGTCAAGGAAAAGGGGATCGACATCTATCGCGACGTGCTTGCGGGCCTTGGCCATCGCGCGAATGTTCGCGCGCTGATCGTCGGCGCCGGACCGGCAGGTTCCGAATTCGAAGGGATCGGCCGCGCAGTCCTGACCGGCCACCTCGAAGGCGAAGAACTGGCGAGGGCCGTGGCGAGCGCGGACATCATGCTGGCCCCCAGCACGACGGAGACCTTCGGCCAGGTCATGCTCGAAGGGATGGCGAGCGGCCTTGCGGTCGTCAGTGCGGATGCTCCCAGCGCAAGGGCCCTTATCGAGCCCGGAGTCACTGGCCTGCTTTGTCGCCCCAAGGCGGTCGGAGAGTATATCTGCGCGCTCGAGAGCCTCATCTCAGGCCCGGCCATACGTCTTGGCATGGGAGAGCGGGCCCGGGCAGCAAGTTCGGCGTACAGCTGGGATCGTGCGTCCGACAGTGTCGCCGAGGTCTATCGCGATCTCCTCGCGAATTACGCCCGATCGTAGTCCAGCGAACGCCTGGGTGCGGTTTCAGCGCCTACACCGACCCAACGCAATCGCGAAACAGCTAGCGCCCCTTTATGTCGAGCATACGACAACCGGCCGCTGGCGACACTTCGCGACATTCGCCCTGTTTGCAGACATTTGCGGCTTCACGACTGTCAGAACAAATCTGCATCCTAGTCGAAGTAGTCACGCGCAAATAAAGCAACAGATGATTGAAATTGATGCAAGACTCATCTTTGCTTGAGTTAAGTTAACAATCGTGGTTAACTTTTAACCTACTTTTCCGAGTCGTGGCTGTGGTACTGCCATTGTGTTCTCATGAACCAATGGACTGTTATCTCATGTCTTTTTGACTCGGGCGATTTGCTGAAATCCGATCCGGATCTTTTCGGATCGACTGGATCAGGCATGTTTGCGGGGGGCGATCATGACGATTTCGATATCTTTTCTCGATGGTGACGGCGTCGAAGACACGCTGAAGCTCGACCAGACCTCTGGCGTTCAGGACAGCGATCCTGATCGGCCGACGGGGGCGGACGACGACGATGACGATGACGACGTTCCGCTTTACGTCCTGGCCAACGCCGATGGCGGCTCCGATGAAGGCGCCGACGACGCGCTTGTCACCGGTGCAGGAACGCTTGCCGAGCCGTTTCTGGACTATCTCAACACCCTTAACGGCTCGCTTCTCGACGATGACCTGATCGCCTTTGCCGCCGATGTCGGCGGGGCGAGTTCGCCGACTTTCGCAACCGTCACCGCGTCGGGCGGAGAGACGATCAAGAGCGTCTATTTCGGCGATGGATCGGGCAACCTGTTCGATGGAGACAAGGCCACCTGGAACGGAGAGGACTTGCTCACCGCGGCGGGCGACAACATCTACCTGTGGTCTGTGGCGTCGGAGGGCGGCCGTATCCTGCTCGCCACGACAAGCAGTGTCGAAGGGGCCGGCGACCTGGTCGCGGCTTTCTACATGGAGCCGAGCTATACCGGCGATGTCCCGCCTGCCGAATTCACCGTGAAGGTCGAGATGATCACCTTCATGCCGATCAACCACCCCGATTTTACCGACCCGGACGACTTCATCAGCTTTGCCGACGTGGTGAACATCAGCGTCGCTGGCAGCCTGTCGTTCGACTTCGACAATCTAGATTCGGGCAACTTCCTGTGGGTCGCTGTCGGTGACGGTAGCGAAGGCCTGCTCGTCACGGGCCATGACCTCAATGTCCATGACGGCGGCAGCAAGGATGGCCAGTTGGTCAAGGGCGGGCAGGACCCGTCCGACACCGTGAACACCAGCCAGGGTGGCATCGGTGCAACCATCGGCATCAACGCCCAGCACTTCGTGGACGGCCCCAAGGACAAGGGACAGCCAACCGATGGCTCAATCGGCGTCTTCACGCTGGTCACCGGCTTTCAGCCGCTGGAGGATTCCGGGACGGGTCAGGCGACGGGCATCGATATCGACGACGTCGACTACACCGGTTACATCAACGCGCCGAGCGCGAAGATCTTCATCTCGCAGACCGAAGGCGGCACCGCCACGTTCAGGCTCGCGGCCTGGGAAGCGGACGCCGACAAGTCGACCGCGACGCTCGACCCCGAAACGGGCAAGGCCTATATCAATACCAGCGGCACCGGCCCCTATGACGAGGACGCCGAAACCGCACTGAATGATGATACCGCGATCGATCTCAATCGCGTTGTGCTCTACCGCGAGGGTCAGGACCCGCTGGTCTGGGATATCGACGAAGGATCGAACGATACGACGCAGGGCGGCATCCACGTCAACATCACCGACAATTACCTTGAGATATCGGGCGTCACGACGGCCGATACGATCGAGTTCTTTGCCGAGGATGGATCGACCTTCAACCGCTTCACGGTGCAGGGCCTGAAAGGCACTAATGCCTTCGACATCGGGCGTGTCGACATCTCGCAAGGCACGGTCACCAGTGCAGCCGCGCCTTTGCTGGTGGACGACGACGGCCCCGATGCGGTCGCTTCCGGCACGCCGGACGCGCTCTATCTGGACGAGAGCGAAACCACCGATCCCGATGGCGGGACAGGCAACGCGCCCGCCGATACGGTAAGCGCGACTTCGGCGACTTATGCGGCACTGTTCTCTGGTTCCGACCATGGCACCGACGGGGCCGGAACGACCAGCTATACGCTCGACCTCAGCACCGATGGCACGGGATCGGGCATCTTCGTCATCGATACTTCTGGCGGCAAGGGCGAGGAGGTCAAGCTTTACCAGCAGGACGATCAGACGATCATCGGCTATACCGGGGACAGTCCGGGCGGTGAAGGCAGCCCGGTTTACCAGACGATCTTCGTGATCTCGGTCGAAAACAATTCCGCAGATGCCGAATTCGGCGAAGTGACCTTTGCCCTGGGCGCAGATTACGCGAATGTCTGGCACTCCGATTTCGCCGATGGCGATGCCGACGACGACGTCAGCCTGACGGTCGGTACCGGCGAACACTTGCGCCTTGTCCAGATGCTGGTGGACGGCGACTTCGATCCCGATAGCGACCCGGTGCCGGAAGGCGACAGCGATTCCGCCTACGTCGATCTTGGCGCCGGTGTCTTCTATGTCGAGGACGACGGACCCAAGGCAGGCACGCCGGGCACGCCGACCAAGCTATATGTCGATGAAAGCGTCGGCACCGATCCCGATGGCGGCGCAGGCATGGCCGATGCTGACGTGGTGACGGCTTCTGCCGACTTCGGCGCTCTGTTTACCGGCGGCACGTACGGGACGGACCTTCCCGGATCGACCGGCTACACGCTCGTGCTCGCCACCGAAGGCGACGGGTCGGGCCTCTACGCCATCGATCCGGTCAGCGGCGGGAAGGGTGACGAGATTCTGCTCTACACCTCGGGCGGCCAGATCATCGGCACCGCCTATGGCGACACCTACCTGTCGATCGCGGTCGACAATGACGATACCAGCGCCAACTTCGGCAAAGTCACTTTCAGCATCGACCATGCCGACTATGGCAACATCTGGCACAGCGGCACCGGCAGTGACGACGATGCGGCCGAACTGAAGCTGGACGCCGCGGGCGACCTCCTCCTGCGCCAGACGCTCACCGATGCCGATGGCGACAAGGATACTGCCGACATGGGCCTCGGCATTGGGGTATTCTATGTCGAGGACGACGGCCCCAAGGCGGGAACGCCCGGTACGCCGACCAAGCTCTATGTCGATGAGAGCGTCGGCACCGATCCCGATGGCGGCGCAGGCATGGCCGATGCCGATGTGGTGACGGCTTCTGCCGACTTCGGCGCTCTGTTCACGGGCGGCGCATATGGTACGGACTTGCCCGGATCGACCGGCTATACGCTTGTCCTCGCAACCGAAGGCGACGGATCAGGCCTCTACGCCATCGATCCGGTCAGCGGCGGCAAGGGTGACGAGATTCTGCTCTACACCTCGGGCGGCCAGATCATCGGCACCGCCTATGGCGACACCTACCTGTCGATCGCGGTCAACAACGACGATACCAGCGGTGACTTCGGCAAGGTCACTTTCAGCATCGACCATGCCGACTATGGCAACATATGGCACAGCGGCACCGGAAGCGACGATGATGCGGCCGAACTGAAGCTGGACGCCGCGGGCGACCTCGTGCTGCGCCAGACGCTTACCGATGCCGATGGCGACAAGGATACTGCCGACATGGGCCTCGGCATCGGGGTCTTCTATGTCGAGGACGACGGACCCAAGGCAGGCACGCCCGGCACGCCGACCAAGCTCTATGTCGATGAAAGCGTCGGCACCGATCCCGATGGCGGCGCAGGCATGGCCGATGCCGATGTAGTAACGGCGTCTGCCGACTTCGGCGCTCTGTTTACCGGCGGCGCGTACGGGACGGACCTTCCCGGATCGACCGGCTACACGCTCGTCCTCGCCACCGAAGGCGACGGGTCGGGCCTCTACGCCATCGATCCGGTCAGCGGCGGCAAGGGTGACGAGATTCTGCTCTACACCTCGGGCAGCCAGATCATCGGCACCGCCTATGGCGACACCTACCTGTCGATCGCGGTCGACAACGACGATACCAGCGCCAACTTCGGCAAGGTCACTTTCAGCATCGATCATGCCGACTATGGCAACATCTGGCACAGCGGTACCGGCAGTGACGACGATGCGGCCGAGCTGAAGCTGGACGCCGCGGGCGACCTCGTCCTGCGCCAGACGCTCACCGATGCCGATGGCGACAAGGACACTGCCGACATGGGCCTTGGCATCGGGGTGTTCTACGTCGAGGATGACGGCCCCAAGGCGGGAACCGCGCAGACACCCACGAAGCTGTACCTGGACGAAAGCGTCGGAACTGATCCCGGCGGTCCGGGCAATGCGGCCGCCGGAACGACCACGGCGACAGCCAATCTGGGCGCACTCTTCATCAACCAGGCTCTCGGCACCGATCTGCCGGGTACCACCGGCTATTCGCTGGTGCTCAGCCTCGACGGGGTCGGCTCCGGGCTGTTCACGCTGGGCGCGGACGGTGCCAAGGGTGAGGAGGTCAAGCTTTACCAGCAGGATTCCGGCACGGTCATCGGCTACACGGGTGATGATCCGGGCGGTGAGGGAACACCGGATTACGACGAGATCATCGTCATTTCGGTCGAGACGGCGGCGGGACCGGACTTCGGCAAGGTCACCTTCCAGTTCGGCGCGGACTACGACGACTTGTGGCACCCGGATGAAACGCTGGACGATGAAAGTATCGTCCTGACCGTCGCGGGCAGCGAAACACTCGCCCTGCGCCAGACTGTCACCGATGCCGACGGCGATTCAGCCTATGCTGACATGCAGCTGGGCGCGAATGTCTTCTACGTCGAGGACGATGGCCCCTGGGTCACCACGTCAGAGATCGACAGCTATTCCTCCGACACGACCTATTTCGCCGACAACGTCGTGGGCGACACGCTGAGCGATGCGGACGGGTTCAGCTTCGGCGGTGTCCAGGACGAGGACTACTCTTGGCTCATCACCGATGCGCCGGGCGGCAAGGACAGCGCCGATGCCAGCGGGTTCAGCTGGCGCTATGCCGATGTCGATGGCGACGGCGTGGTCGGGGAACATGAAATCATCGGATCGTACAAGGGCGTCGATCTTTACGAGCTATCCATCGCTGACGACGGCGCGGGAACGGCGAACTACTACTTCGAGATGTTGTCCGCGTTTCTTGGCAGCAGCACCGAACTCGACACATCGAACATCAAGGCGGGCGGGCCGGACACGAATTTCATCGATGTTGGTGTCCTCAACGGGGGCGATGGCGACTTCGTCCGGATATCCGGCTTCGACGATGCCAACGACGATGGCGTCGGCGACCCGGACGAGGGAGAGGCCGTCAACGAGAGCAATCTCAACGTCGGTGTCGACAACGGCAACCTCGACAGCGGCGAGATCCTGGCCTTCAGCCTGTACGAGAACGGACCCGACGCCGATCCGACGCCGATCACCGGGATCATCATCGGCACGAAGACGGCACAGGGCTTCAGCTACGAGTGGGTGGCCTACGATGCCCAGGGGAACGTGGTCGACACGGGCGGCGACACGATTGGCAAGAACGAAGCCATCGTCGTGGAAACCAATGCCAACAATCCGTTCGCATATGTCGAGATCAAGAACCTGGACGGCGAAGCGGTGAAGATCGGGCTTGGCGATATCGAGATCCTGCGCAACCCGCCGGACTACGTGCTGGAATTCGACGCGGCGCTTCGCGATGCGGACATGGACGCCTCCGCGTTCTCGTTCGAGATCGGCATAGACGGCGACGGCGACAGCCAGATCACGACACCGATCGACGTGTCGTTTGCGCCGGATGCGACGGAACTGGCTGCCATGCAACTGGCGCCGATTGCCTGAGGCCGCTCAGCGGCGCACCGCAAGGGTTATGGTTTTCGGGTGCGGGTCTGCATCCGCCATTGCCGGCGGCGTTTGCGTCAGTGTTGCCGCTCTCTCGATCTGGCCGTCGGCGTTGCGCATCACGGCCTTGAGGCAGGTGTGGCGCACGATCGCCATTTCCAACGGCCATTCGTTGAAGCCGCAGACTTGTTTGGCCGCTTCGCGCGCGCGTTTCCGCAAGGTGATCAGCCCGTCCTGCGTGTCGAGGCGTAGGTCGGCGTAGCTGACCCTGACCATCCGCGTCGCAGAAACGTTCAATGGTTCGGCACTGGCCTGGCTTGCCGAAATCGTCGCCGCGCAGGCGAGCGTTATGAAAATTGCACGGTACAACATGATTGTTCCCCTTCATCGCAATAGAGCCAGCGAAAGGGTCGGACAGTTGGCGTGTTTTCGCCATGATCAGGACCTGATTTTTAGCTGATGGATTTATGAAAAATGCCTGATTTCCATTGGAAATACTTCACGCCAGACTTGTAGCGCCCGTGCTCTCGTTGACTCGAAACGGGGCGTCGTCGTAAATTACAGGTCATCAATTCGAACACGCTTCGGGCCATGAGTGATGGCGGCAAACACGATCGAACTGGCGCATGAGCCGGATTTCACGGCAGGACCGCTGACCGTCCTTCCGCGCACGCGTGAACTTGTCGGACCCGATGGCGATCGCATCGTTCTTGAACACCGGGTCATGCAGGTGCTTATCGCGATTGCGCGCGTCGATGGCGAAATCGTCACGCGGGACGACTTGATAGAAACTTGCTGGAATGGCCGGATCGTCGGCGAAGATGCCCTGAACCGCGTCATTTCCCGCCTGCGCAAGGCGCTGGCCAGGGTCGGTGACGGGGCCGCCCGGATAGAGACCCTTCAAAAGGTCGGATACCGGCTGGTGCTTGGCGATACGGTCGAAACACCGCTCGCGCCCGAGGGTTCGGTTTCTCGCAGGCAGGTTCTTGCCGCGTCTCTGGCGCTGGCCGTGCTGGGCGGTGCCGGGATATTCGTCGGTAAGCGCGGGCGAGAGCGTATTTCGCCTGAAATCCTGGCGCTCCTCGAACAGTCGCGACAGCTTCTGGGACAGGAGACCCGCGATGCGCAGAACCAGGCGATCGGATTGTTGAAGAACGTCGTCGGCGAAGTCCCGGGCTTTGCCGACGGCTGGGGCAGGTTGGGGCTGGGCTATGGGTTGGTGTCGCACACGCGCGTGCGGGCAGAGGCCGATGTCATGCGCACCCGCGCGATGGCTGCGGCGCGGCAGGCGCTGGAGCTAGACCCGGGCAATGCCTGTGCCGAGATCGCGGTTTCGGTCTCGCTCCCTTGCGTAGGAAGTTATCTTGAACGCGAACAGTGCCAGCAACGCGCGATGAAGGTGGAGCCCGGCAATTACGACGCGATCGTCTGCACGGCCAATACCTTGCAGTTCGTCGGCCGCAATGGCGAGGCCGTGGCGCTTTACCGTAGTCTTCCCGACGGGCCACTGACGCCTGCGGATCGCAACAACATGATCCGCGCCTTGTGGAGCGCAGGGCTGGCCGAAGATGCGGAGCGCGAGATGGTGGAGGCTGCCTCGTTATACCCGACGCAGATTTCGATCTGGCTTACCCGGCTTTATATCAAGCTTTTCAGCGGGGACGTCGGGGCGGCGATTGCCTTGTCCCATGACACGCGAAACGCGCCCACCGGCACTTTCCCCGACCGGGTCGCACGGTTTGAGACACTGGCAGCCGCCCTGCAAACGCGCGAGCCAGAGCAGGTCAAGAAGGCGGCCCAGATGCTGCGTGAACGGGCGAAGATCTGCGTCTACGAAGCGGAACTTTCGATGCGGGGGTTGAGCGCGCTTGACCGCGTGGATGCGGCTTTCGAAGTTGCCGATGCCTATTATTTCAGCCGCGGCTATCGCGTGCCGGACTTCACGCCGGACGGAGGTATCTCGCTCGACCGGCGCAACACGCGCCAGCTGTTCGAACCCGTCACCGCAGCCATGCGTGCCGATCCTCGCTTCGGGCGCTTGATGGCAGAACTTGGGCTGGACGAATACTGGGCCGCATCGGGCTCCCGCCCTGATTACCGGCTGGCCTGAACCTTATAGCGGCGTGAAATTGCGCGCGCTGGCGCCGAGTATCGCTTCGGCCTCTGCCATCGGCACAGGGGCGAGTTCGGCGGGAAGCGGGCGCATTTTTGCCGCTGGTGGGAACGTCCCGTAACCGGCGAAGAGACAGTGCCAGCTCATCGGGGCGTAGTGCGGCGTGCGGTAGATTTCGACATTGGCCGCCGCGATGTCCTTTTGCGTGAACCAAGCCGTCATCATCGCCTTCAGGCTGTCCGACAGCGACTGGTTCGCCGCGTTTTCGCGCCAGTAGGGCGTGTCGGTACGTTGGTTCATCCGGTAATGCGCGACGATGTAGTCGCGGATCGCGTCATAGCGCGCTGCCGTTCGCGCGTTGAATTCGTCGCGGCGGGCATCGCCTCCCGCATCATGGGCCCGCACGAAATCGAGCGCGGTGGCGATCACGATGTGCAGCGCAGTCGCCTCCAGCGGCTCGATGAACCCTTGCGCCAGACCTGCGACGAGGCAGTTGCGGGTCCAGCTTTTCTCCACCCGGCCGACCTTCATTTTCAGGAAGCGCGCCTCGACCCCGTCAGCCTCGGCACCTAGTGCCGCGCGCAGATCGGCCTCGGCCTCCTCGTCGCCGATGTGGCGCGAGGAATAGACGTAGCCGTTGCCCACCCGCGTCGTCAGCGGGATGGACCAGCGCCAACCCGCCTTCATCGCGATGCTTTCGGTCTGCGGCTTGTAGGTCGGCCCGCGCGGCGTCGGCATGACGACCGCCCGGTCGTTGAACAGGTTGTCGGCAAACGGCACGAAGGGTTCCTGCAAGGCCTGCTGCGCGATGATTGATCGAAAGCCGGAGCAGTCGACGAATATGTCGCCGGTAACCCGCGTGCCATCCGAACAGGCAAGCGCGGCGACGTCGCCGTCCTTGGCGATCTCCACGTCCTCCACCTTCAGCGGCAGATGCGTGACCCCGCGCGCGGTCGCCCATTCGCGCAGGAACGCGCCCAGTTTATAGGCGTCGAAGTGGTACCCGTAGGTCGGCGTAAAGGGGAAGTTTTCCGATGGCTGCGGCCCCTTGCCTTCCCCGGCCAGCATTGCGGCAAGGAACCAGGCATCGGGATGGGCCGGTGCCTCGAACCCGCGGCGAGCCAGCGCGCAGGCATGGACGAAACCGGGTTCGGTATGCAGGTCGACCGGGCTGGGGAAGGGGTGGAAGTAGCTGTCGTATCCCGCCCGCTCGCTCCACCCGGTGAAACGGATGCCCAGCTTGAAAGTCGCGTCGCAGGCGGCCATCCAATCGCCTTCGGCAATGCCGAGGTGTTCGAACAGGGCCTTCAATTGCGGCGTCGACCCTTCGCCCACGCCGATGATCCCGATCTCCGGGCTTTCGACGACGGTGACGCGGTCGGCGCCCCATTCCTTTGCCAGCAGGCACGCGGTGATCCACCCGGCGCTGCCGCCGCCAAGCACCACCACGCGCGGAGGGGCAGAGGCGGCAGTCTGGTTCACTGGCGCGGCTGCAGCCTGATCGCCAGCCCGCCACCGGGGGCAAGGCGAACCGTCATCGTGTCGCCCTGGCGCACCTTGCGGGCGTCATAGGCGATATCGTGGCGCGCGTCGGACAGGTAAGTTGCATCCGGGCCATCTTTCCAGATCGTCGCATCATAAGTGCGCCCTTCGTCGAGGTGGTCGAACGTGATCGTGACCTCGCGCTCTGTCGCGTCGTTCATGCCGCCGACGTACCAGTCGTCGCTGTTCCGGTCCTTGCGCGCAAAGATCGCGTAATCGCCCACTTCGCCCGCGATCAGGTGGCTTTCGGCCCAGTCGGCGGGGACCGCCTTGATGAATTCCAGTTCGCGCGGATGGTCGGCAAGGCTTTCGATGAAATCCGCCGCCATCTGGATCGGCGAATAGATCGCGAGATAGAGGCCGAGCTGTTTCGCCAGAGTGGAGGCGAGCGGCACGTCCTTGTCGCCCTTAAGGCTGAGAATGCCGGGGGTATAGTCCATCGGCCCCGACAGCATGCGGGTATAGACCAGCGTCGGTTCGTGGTCCGGCCCGTTGTTGAACGCGCCCCACGCGTTGTATTCCTGTCCGCGCGCGCCTTCGCGGGCGACCCAGTTGGGGTAAGTGCGGCGAAGGCCGGTATCCTTTACCGGTTCGTGCGGGTTGACCGCGACGCCGTTTTTGGCCGCTTCTTCCACGACCTTCAGGTGATGCTGCACCTGCCTTTGGCCGTCATGCCATTCCATGACCTGCCCTTCGCAAGGGTCTGCGATGTCGGCGTTGCATGCGATGATGCCGCCCGCATCCGCGACATAGCCCGTCTTCACCACGTCGATGCCCAGCTTGCCGTAAAGCGCCATCGCATCGGCAAGCTGCGCTTCGTAATTGGCAATGTTGCCGCCGGTTTCGTGGTGCCCGATCAGGTGCACGCCCTTCTTTTTCGCATAGGCGGAAAGCGCCTCGATATCGAAGTCAGGGTATGCCCTGGTAAAGCTGAAGTCACGCCCGTTGCCGAACCACGTGCCGTCCCAGCCATAGTCCCACCCTTCGACCAGGACACCGCGAAAACCGTGCTTTGCGGCAAAGTCGATGTACTGCTTCGTCCGCTCTGTCGTCGCACCGTGCCGGTCGCCCTGGGCCCAAGTCCACCGGTTGGAGATCATGCCCCACCAGATGCCGATGTACTTGGCCGGTTCGAACCAGCTGACATCGCCCAGCTTGTTCGGCTCGTTTAGATTGAGTTCAAGGTCGCTCTCGACAAGGCCCGCCGCGTCACCTGCAATGCGGATCGTGCGCCACGGCGTGTCGAAGGCGTCGGTGCGCACCACCTTGGCCCCGCGCGAAGAGGGGGCAAGATTGGCGCGAAAACGCTGGCCCTGCATGCGTTGCAGCCACATGCCCGAATAATCGACCAGCGCCGCTTCGTGGAAAGACAGGTGCGTGCCGTCGTTCAGCCGGATCGTCATCGGGGTGTGCGCCATCGACACTTCGCTGATGGGCGTTTCGGAATAGAGGTATTCGTACCGGTTCCAGTCGCCCGCCGGAATCCACCACGCCGTGCCTTCGGGGACGATGACGAATTCGGTCAGTTCTTCGGCGATGCGGGTTTCGGGATGATCGTCGCGGCCCGCGAATTCATAGCGGAAGCCGATACCGTCGTCGAAAGCGCGAAACCGCACGGTGAAGCCGCGGGTTTCGTCGGTCTTGTGCGCGAAAGTGACGGCCAGTTCGTTGTGGCGATCGGTGACGAACTGGCGTTCGCCCCAAGGCTGTTCCCATCGCGTGTCGACGCTGTCGCTCGCCTCGGCCACGACTTTCATGTCACGGCGAAGCGGGTCCTCGTCGGTGAAGTTGAAGCCAAGGGCCGAGCGGGCGATCAGCAGCTCTCCGTCGCGGGATACCTCGTAGAAGGGCTTGCCCTCGTCGTCGGCGTCGAGCGTGACGGTGATGCGCCCGTCGGGTGACTGGACGGTTCCGGCAAGGGCGGCACTCGAAAATGCGATTGCGGCAAGCGAAGCGGACAGAAAGCGGGCAAAGGTCATAGGCTGACGATGAGAGCTCCGTATGCGGGAAGTTCGCTGCTGCTCGCATCGTTTAGTGCGAGCAGGATTTCGCCCTCGGGCGTTTCGGAAAGCGTGATGGGATCGGTCGAGAGATTGAAGAAACAGTCGACGGTCTCATCCCCGAAGGTCCGGCGGAAGGACAGCAGCGCGCCTTCGCAGCGGCAGTCGACGACGGCCCCGTGATGCAGCGCGGGATGCGCATTGCGCAGGGCCAGCATCGCCTGCGTGTGGCTTAGCAAAGAGGCGCGGGTGCTTTCCTGCGCGGCGATCGATTTCGCCAGGTTCTGTTCGCCATAGGGCAGCCACGGATCGCCGGTGGTGAAACCGCCTTCGGGCGTCCATGGCATCGGCGTGCGGGCGCCGTCGCGCGACAGGGTCAGCGGCCAGTTGGCGATTGCCTCGGGATCCTGAAGCTGGTCGAAGGGAATGTCGACCTGTTCAAGGCCCAATTCCTCGCCGTTGTAGATGATGATGTTGCCCCGCACCGATGCCAGCAGCGCCATCTTCATCAGGGCGAAGCGTGTCCGATCTTCCGGCGCGCACCAGCGCGAAATTGCGCGCGGCGCATCGTGGTTCTCGAACGCCCAGCTCGGCCAGTTCGTGCCCGGTTCGTCCGGCCACTCGGTCAATGCCTTGCAGACCAGCGTGGGGGTCAGCTTTTCGGCATAGAGGAAGTTGAACCCGTAAGTGGAATTGAGATGCTTGTCGTCGGACGTGAAGGCGCGCATCTCCTCTTCCACGTCGTCACCGCCCACTTCGGCGACGGTGAAGATCGCTTCGTACTCGTCGGTCAGCTGGCGAATACGGCGCACATAAGCCGGGATGTCGGCGTGCGACTGGTTGTTGATGCGCAGCTGGTAATCGAACGGCCGGGTCCGTTCCGCGCGCTTGTCATAGGCGGGCGGATTGTCGGTCAGGTCCGGGTTGTGCATGGCAAAGTTCAGCGCATCCATGCGGAAGCCGTCGACGCCGCGGTCCAGCCAGAAGCGCAAGTTGGCCAGCATCGCTTCCTGAACTTGCGCGCAATGCCCGTTCAATTGCGGCTGGCTGGAAAGGAAGTTGTGCAGGTAATACTGCCTGCGCCGCGCGTCCCAGGTCCATGCCGGGCCGCCGAAGACAGACTGCCAGTTCGACGGGGGCGAACCCTCGTCCTTGGGATCGGCCCAGACATACCAGTCCGCCTTGGGATTGTCCTTGCTGGACCGGCTTTCGACGAACCACGCGTGTTCGTCCGAGGTATGCGACATGACCTGGTCGATCAGGACCTTGAGGCCCAGTTCATGCGCGCGTTTCACCAGCGCGTCGAAATCGTCCAGCGTGCCGAAGATCGGATCGACCGCGCGGAAATCGGCCACGTCGTAGCCGAAGTCCTTCATCGGCGAGAGGAAGAAGGGCGAGACCCAGATCGCATCGACGCCAAGCCGCGCGACATAATCGAGCCTGGCAGTAATGCCCGGCAGGTCGCCGATGCCATCGCCATTCGAATCCATGAAACTGCGCGGATAGATCTGGTAGATCGTCGCGCCGCGCCACCAGGGGAGGGTATCGGTCATTGGTCAATCTCTTCGATGCGGCACACCGCCCATCCGAAAGGCGCGAGCGAAATGCTCGCGCTGCCCGGCGCGGTCACGGCGGCGGGGCAGGTGCCCGACAATGTCTGGAACGTGCGGGCGGCGGGCCCGACGACGACGTTGCGGGTGATCGGATTGGCGGTCGTGTTGAAAGCCAGCAGGTATTCGCGCCCCGTTTCGGGATCGAAGCGGGAGGCGGCGAAAAGGCCCGGTTCCTGTTCGTAAGCGCGCACTATCTGCTTGCCCTTCGACAGGGCGGGATTGGCGCGGCGCAGGGCCGAAAGCTCGCCGATCAGGCGGTAGATCGGGTGACCAGTGTCGAAATTGGCATCCGCCGTCGTCGCGTCGGTGCCGATCAGGACGTTGTCGTTGTAGACCGCGGTGCGGCTGGGGAACATGTCCTCGCGCGCGAGCTGGTCGTTGCCGTCGCCGACGAAGCCTTGTTCGTCGCCGTAGTAGATCACCGGCGATCCGCGCAGGGTCATCATCATGGCATGGCCCAGCATGACGCGGGCGAGCAATTCTTCCTGCGAGATTTCGGGCATATCCTCGCGGATCAGGGTCGAGAAGCGGCCCATGTCGTGGTTGCCCAGGAACGTCGGCAGGTTCAGCGCCGCTTCCTCGCCCCCTTCGTACAGCACGTCGCCATCGAACATCTGGGCCAGCACGACCGTCCCCTGATCGCGGCCCAGCAAGTCACGCATCGCGGCCTGGAACGCGAAATCGAGCACGGAGGGCAAGCCGTCGCGGCGGGTGTACTGCGCGATGTAACCGCTGTCGGGCACATCCTTGTAGACTTCACCGAACATGTGGAAATTGGGAATGCCGCGCGCGGCGGCGCGGGCCTGCAACGCGGGGACGAATTCCTGCCAGAAGCCGGGGTCCACGTGGCGGGCGGTATCGATGCGGAACCCGTCGACGCCGAAATCGTCGACCCATGATCCATAGATGTCGATCATGCCTTCGCGCACGCGGGGGTGTTCGGTGAACAGATCGTCCAGCCCGACGAAATCGCCGAACCGGCTATCCTCGCCGGTGAAGGTCGAATTGCCGCGATTATGGTAATAGATCGGATCGTTGAGCCAGGCGGGGACTTTCACCCCTTCCTCGCCCGCAGGGACATAGGGGGTATAGGCGAAGGCCGGATCGGTCAGCTTCGCGAAGTTTTCCTCGCTGCTGTCCCCATCGCCCCTGAATCCGGGATTGATTGGCGCGCCGCCTGTGTCGCCGCGGGTTGAATAGGGGTAGTCGGCCCGGCTGCGATAGGGAAAGCCGTCGGGCCCCACTTCGCGGTACGTGATGACGTCGGCCGTGTGGTTGGTGATGATGTCCATGTAGACCTTCATCCCGCGCGCATGCGCCGCATCGACGAAAGTGCGGAATTCCTCACGCGTGCCGAAATGCCCGTCGGGGCGGGTGAAGTCCGTCACCCAGTATCCGTGATAGCCCGCGCTTTCATCGCCCTTGGGCCCTTGCACCGGTTTGTTCTGAAAGATCGGCGCGAACCAGATCGCGGTCACGCCCATGCCCTGCAGGTAGTCGAGCCGCTGCGTCAAGCCCGCCAAGTCGCCGCCGTGGAAGAAACCCTTGGCCGTGGGATCGTAACCCGTCGCCAGCCGGTCGCCGGTAAAGTCGCCGGTGTCGTTGGCGGTATCGCCGTTCTCGAACCTGTCGGGCAGGACGAAATAGACGACTTCTTCCGACGGCGCGCGCAGGCGGAAGTCGCCGTCGACGCGAACTTCGCCGGTGCCGTTGGCCTGTGGGGGCGGTGTCGTCGCGCAGCCCGCAAGCGCCAGTGCGCCAAGACTGCCAAGAAGGGCGTGGCGGATCGTCATGCGGGTTCTTTCGTTGCGGAGATGGTCTGCTGCAAACAGTCGATGTGCCGCGGCATGGCGCGCACTTCCTCGACCAGTGCAGCTTCGGTCCCGTCGAGCAGATTGCGAAGGTCCGCCTCGGCCATCGTGTCGGCGATGGGGTTGTGACCTTCGGCCTCGACTCCTTGTCCGGCAAAGACCTGGAACCATGCGACTTCGGTGAACAGTTCCTCGTGCTCGCGGGGGATGAAGCCAGCCTCGCGCCATAGCGCGATCTTGTCGGTCAGCGTCGCGGGCAGTTCCATGTTGCGCACTGCGTCCCAGAACGGCTCTCCGGTCCGCTGGTTCGCGGTGTAGTGGAGCACCAAGAAATCGCGGATGCGCGTCCATTCGAAATCGGCCTGCGCGTTGAAATGGTCGATCACGGCCTGGCCGGGCTTGCCCGAGGGAAGGACCGCGAGAAAGCGGCTGATCGCGCTCTGAATCAGGTGGATGCTGGTCGATTCCAGCGGCTCCATGAATCCGGCGGCAAGGCCGATGGCGAGGCAGTTGCGGTTCCAGTGCAACCGGCGCTTGCCGGTGCGGAACCGGATCGGGCGCGGATCGCCCTGTGCCTCGCCGTCAAGGTTGGCGAGCAGGATCGACGCCGCCTCGTCCTCACCCATGTGGGCCGAAGAAAAGACCATGCCGTTGCCGATGCGGTGCTGCAGCGGGATGCGCCATTGCCACCCGGCCCGACGTGCGGTCGATCGGGTATAGGGCGTGAAATCCCCGCCGCCTGCACATGGCACGGCCATGGCCCGGTCGCACGGCAGGTAGTTGGTCCAGTCGTCGAAGCCTGTTTCCAGCGCGCCTTCGATCAGAAGGCCGCGAAACCCGGTGCAGTCGATGAAGAAATCGGCAGACAGCACGCGTCCGTCGTCGAGCGTGATCGAGGCGATGTCGCCGCTTTCGCCATCTCGCTGGACACTGGCGATGAGCCCCTCGTGCCGCGTCACGCCGCGCGCTTCGGAATAGCGACGCAGGTATGCCGCATAGAGCCCGGCGTCGAAGTGATAGGCATAGGGCATTTCGGGCGAACCCGGCGCGCGGCGGCCGCGCTGCATCCGCATGGTACGCGCGGCCAGTTCGTTGAGCGAATAGCGCTGGAGCGGCTTGGCCAGTCCGAGCTTTCGGGCGCGCAGCCAGTAATGCTGAAACGGAAGCAGTCCTGCGCCGCGCCCGATCGCGCCAAAGGCATGCATGTAGGCATCGCCTTCGCGCAGCCAGCCGTCGAACTCGATGCCGAGCTTGAAGCTGCCCTTGGTCTCACGCAGAAACTCGGCCTCGTCGATGCCCAGCGCGCCGTTGAAAAGGTGGATCTGGGGGATCGTCGCCTCGCCGACCCCCACGGTGCCGATCGCCTCGCTTTCGACCAGTACGATGTCATGGCCGGTCGCGAAGCGCGACAGCGCGGCCGCCGTCATCCATCCGGCAGTCCCGCCACCGGCGATCAGGATCGAGGGTCTGGTCTGCTCCATCTTACGGGCCCCTGTATTCTTGCGCCCCGCACGATGTCTGGAGTCGGAGCGATTTGCCTGGGATCGTCATGAAGGAAGATCCCCGGCCGGACCATATTGAGGGAGAGGAGTCCGGCCGGGGAGGGAGAAACGTCTACCGATCAGAACCGGTAGGACGCGCCAACAAGGTAAGTGCGGCCATAACGTTCGTAGTCGATGACCTGATCGCGATCGGCGTTCTGGTACGAAACGAACGGCTCGTCCGTCAGGTTCAGGGCCTGGACCGTCAGCGACAGACCGTCGAGCGCGCCCGACTGGAAGCGATAGCCGACCTGTGCGTCGAAGATCGATTCCGCGTAAGTCTGGCGGAACTGGCGGCTGGCCGAGATGCCGATGAATTCAGCCAGGAACGACGAGCGGTAGCGGTGCGAGACGCGTGCCTCGAAGCCGCCTTTTTCGAAGAACGCGGTCGAGTTCACGACCCACTTCGAAAGGCCCGGGACGTCGCTTTGGAACGACGTGTCGTTGACCGTGTCGTAAACCGTCAGGTTGCTTTCGGTATAGGCGATGCTGGTCTGGAAACCGAACCCGTCAAGCGCGTCGGAGAACATGCCGAACGGGATCGCGGTGCTGACCTCGATGCCCTTGATCGTGCCGTCGGCCGCATTGTCCGGACCGCTGACGAAGCCCAGCGTCGTGGTCGCATCGACGATGGCGCGCTGTTCGTTGCTCAGCGTCGGGATAAGGTAGCTGAAGTCACGCACGACGCTGACGGCATTGGGGTTCACGAAATCGTCGAGCCACTTGTAGTAGCCGGCGATCGCGATGTAGCCCTCGCCGCCCGCGAAGTAGTGTTCGAACGACAGGTCGACGCTGTCCGCGAGATAGGGGCGCAGCTTCGGGTTGCCGCCGCTGGCCGAGAAGATCGAGTTCAGCGCGCCTTGCGGCTGCGTGGCGACCGATGCGTTAGACGATGCGTTCAGCTGGTCCATGCGGGGACGGGCCAGAGTGCGCGCCGCGCCGAAGCGGACCTTCGTGTCCGGCGCCACTTCGAAGTTCAGCGACATCGAGGGCAGGAGGTGCGCGTATTCGTCACCCGACGTAACCGGCGTGCGAACCGCGTTGATGCCGCCCGGCGAGTCGAAACCGCTCGACGACTGGTCGGTGAAGACGACCTGCACGCCGATGTTGCCGGTCATCGGGACCGAGCCGAGATCGGTGTCGAGATCGGCGCGCATGTAGCCGGTCCAGACCTTCTCGTTCACCGACCAGTCGCCCGGGAAGGGCAGGTCGGAGCTCTGGATATCGGTCAGGACGTAAGTGCCGTTCTCGATCAGGGTGAACGGGTTGTATGCGACCTGCGGGCCAAAGCCGAGGAAGCCGAGCGAGTCGATCGGGCTGAGCAGCGCGTCGGCAGGGATCGGCATTTCAAGGACGGCGTTCGGGTCGTTCGGGTTGATCGAACCGCCCGACAGGCTCAGGAAGTTCTGCGTGATGTCACGCGTCTTCGTGCGGTCCGAATAGGCGATGCCCGCCACCAGCTGCTTGACGAACGGATGTTCGAGCTTGCCGACGATCTCGCCGCGGGCAGACCACAGTTCGTCCTTGGTCATCGTGTCGTTGATGAAGCCGGTCTGGACGATATTGCGTCCGCCGCCCCAGCCGCGCGGGTCGGTCAGCACGATCGTGCTGGTGTCCGAATAGTCGGCCGTGTTCGAGAACTGGAACGGGAAGCCGCTGTCGCTGCGGGTATAAGTGACGGTGTCCGACGGATCGCTGCTGCTCGCGCCGTAGCCGAAGCCCGAATAGCTTTCGATCTGCTGAAGCCGGCGATCGGCCTTCGAGTAGGAGACGTCGAGGTTCAGCAGGATGTCGTCGTTTTCGTACTTCGTGTTCCAGCCTGCGGCGAACGTTTCGGTGTCCTTGCGGTCATAGTCGTTGCGCACGACCGGCTGGACATTGGCGAACGTCACGCTGTCGGGGAAGTCGCCGCCCGAATTGTCGGTGATCGTCGTGCTCGCGCCCCAGCCGGGGTTGAGCGGGAATTCGATGCCGCGCATCGGGATGCGTTCGCGATAATCGGCGTAGAACAGGTCGACCGAGGTGTTCCAGTCGGGGCTGGGCTCCCACTCGATCGTGCCGAAGGCGCCGACGCGGTCAAGGTCGACCGACTTGGAGAACGGCTTCATGCCGCCCAGAACCATGTAACCGGCGTCGTCCGGATAGCCCCATGCGTTGAAACGCTCGATCTGGCTCGGGCTCGACTGAACCGCAAGGCCAAGTGCAACGCCCAGCGTATCGTCGGCGAACTGGTCGACGTAAGTGCCGGTGGCGCGATAGCCCCAGCCCTTGAGATCGGGGTTGAGCGAACCGCCCTCGTTGAATTCGAGGCGACCCGCGACCGAGACGATGCGCTCACCCTTCGACAGCGGACGGATCGTGCGCAGGTCGACGGTGCCGGCAAGGCCCTGGCCGATGAGACCGGCATAGGGGGTCTTGTAGACGACGCCCTGGTCGATCAGTTCGGAAGGATACTGGTCGTATTCCACGGCGCGGTTGTCGCCCGAGGAAACGAGTTCGCGGCCGTTGAGCAGCGAGGTCGAGTAGTCGGGGCCAAGGCCGCGAACCGAGAGCGACTGGGCGCGGCCGTTGATGCGCTGCACGGCAAGGCCCGGAAGGCGGCCCAGCGTTTCGGCGATCGAGACGTCGGGCAGCTTGCCGATGTCTTCGGAGCTGAACGCTTCGGCGATGACCGGGCTTTCGCGCTTCAGGTTGATCGAGGTTTCCAGCGCCTGGCGATAGCCCGAGACGATGATGACGTTCTGCGTTTCCTCTTCGGAAACGTCCTGGTCGCCAGGTTCGACGGTGGCTTCCTGCGCATAAACGACGGCAGGCGCGGCGAGCGTGACGAGTGCGACCGTAAAGGCGGTGGCGCTGACGCTCTGACTCAACTTGGTCCGGAAATTCATGTTCCTCAGTCCCCTAAGCGCGAAGGCTTCGCCCCGTGGCGTGCCTCCTTGATTCTGGCCATGCAAACCCCGTCTTGGGTTGCTGGCGATGGGGCTGATACGTCCGAAACACGCCGCTGCGGAAGACAGCATACGTATACGCTGCCAGTGCGAAAAACTGACGGTATCGGCATTATTCCAATTTATTCATATACTTGCATACGCCTCTTTTCCTTCCAGACAGCGCCTCTGTGGGCTATGCTGAGGCCCACGACAGTGGCCGAGCGGGAGTTGCAGATGGGGCGCAGGCCAACGGGAAGGCCTACCAGTTTCGACATCGCCTATGCAGCGGGGGTATCGCAGCCCACCGTGAGCCGCGCGCTGCGCGGCGACCTGTCGGTCAGCAAGGAAACGCGCGAGAAGATCGAGAAGATCGCCCGCGATCTGAACTATACCGTCGACAAGAATGCGTCCTCGCTGCGTTCGCAGCGGTCGAACACGATCGCACTGCTGTTCTTCGAAGATCCCACCGCCGACGACAGCATGATAAACCCGTTTTTCCTCGCCATGCTAGGATCGATCACGCGGGCCTGTGCGAATCGGGGGCTCGACCTCTTGATCTCATTCCAGCGGCTGGAAGACGACTGGCACGTGCGTTACCAGGATTCGCACCGGGCAGACGGCCTGATCCTGCTCGGTTACGGCGATTTCGAACTCTACCGCTCACGGCTTGAAAAGCTGGTCGAACAGGGCACGCACTTTGCGCGCTGGGGCTCTGTTCGCAGCGATGAAAGCGGCGCAACCATCGGGTCGGACAATCTGGGCGCGGGCAGGCTGGCGGGCGAACACCTGTTGTCGAACGGACGGCGCAGGATCGCCTTTCTCGGCCATGCGACGTCCCAATACCCGGAATTCGCCCACCGCTACGAAGGCCTGTGCGAAGCCATGCGCGAGGCGGGGGTGGAGCCCGATCCCGCGCTTCAGTACGAGGCGCTGACCACCGAGGATGCAGGTTACCGCGCGGCAAGCGAACTGCTTGCTTCGAAAAAGCCGTTCGACGCGATCTTCGCGGCCAGCGACCTGATCGCCATCGGCGCGATGCGCGCGCTTTCCGGGGCGGGGCTGAGGATACCCGAGGACGTCGCCGTGATCGGTTTCGACAACATTCCCGCGGCCAGCCTCACCAGCCCGCCGCTGACAACCGTGCAGCAGGACGTGGCCGGTGCGGGCGCAAGGCTGGTCGATACGCTGATGGCGCAGATCGCGCGCCGTCCCGGCCCCGATGTCCGCCTGCCGACACGGCTGATCGTCAGGGGAAGTACCGTATCGTCCTGAGCCTGGGTGCAACGCGATACATTCGTATTCTTGTTGTGCGACCAGCGGCCATCGTGTGACCTGATCGAAACCCACGCGGCAAAAACATAGCTGCGGGGCAACGGGAAAGGATCGTTCCGCGATGGAAAAACCGCGGCAGGGCTTCTGGGGCCTGTGGAACATCAGCTTCGGATTCTTCGGCATTCAGGTCGGCTTCGCGCTGCAGAATGCGAACATGAGCCGTGTCTTCCAGACGCTGGGCGCCAGCATGGACGACCTGCCCGCGCTGTGGGTCGCGGCCCCGCTGACGGGGCTGATCGTACAGCCGATCATCGGCCACTTGTCGGACCGGACGTGGAACCGGCTGGGCCGCCGACGCCCCTATTTCCTGACCGGCGCGATCATGGCCGCCATTGCCCTGTTCCTGATGCCGCTTGCGCCCACGATCGCCGCCCCGCTCGTCTTTGCCGCGGCCATGCTCTGGGTGCTCGATGCCAGCCTCAACATCTCGATGGAGCCGTTTCGCGCCTTCGTCGGTGACATGTTGCGCACCGATCAGCACGCGGCGGGCTATGCCGTGCAGACCGCCTTTATCGGCGCGGGCGCGGTGCTGGGTTCGATCTTCCCCTGGCTGCTGGAACACCTTGGCGTCGACAATGTCGCGCCCGAAGGCGCATTGCCCAACACTGTCCGCTATGCCTTCTGGTTCGGAGCCGTCGCCATCCTGGTCGCCGTCGTCTGGACGGTCTTCACCACCCGCGAATACAGCCCCGAAGAACAGGCCGCCTTTTCCGGCCATGTGGCGGCCGACGACGACGGCGAGATCATCGCGCGGCTGGCGGCCAAGAAGCCGCTGGGCGGGATTGCCTGGATCGTGGCGGGCGTGATCGTGGCGCTCGCGGTCGACCTGCTCGGCCTGCAGAAGGAAGTCCTGCTGCTGGGCGCGCTGCTTGCGATCTATGGTGTGCTCGACATCGTCGCGATCCGCATGGCGCGCCGCGGCACGAAGCCCAACATGCTTTCCAGCATCGTCGGCGACTTTTCCGGCATGCCGCCGGTGATGAAGCGGCTGGCACTGGTGCAGTTCTTCTCGTGGTCAGCGTTGTTCATCATGTGGATCAACACCACGCCGGTCGTGACACAGTACGTGTTCGGCTCCACCGACACGGCCAGCGCCGCCTATAACGAAGGGGCGAACTGGGTGAACGTACTCTTCACCGTCTACAACGGTGTGGCCGCCGTCGCCGCGCTGGTCCTCTTGCCGTGGCTGTCGCGCCGATTCGGGCCGGTGCGCACGCACTCGATCTGCCTGACGCTGGGCGCATTGGGCTTTCTCGGTTTCTTCTTCCTGCGCGATGCCAATGCGCTGATCGTATGCGAGATCGGGATCGGTATCGCCTGGGCCTCGATCCTGGCCATGCCCTATGCGATCCTCGCCTCCAACCTGCCGCAGGCCAAGCTTGGCATCTACATGGGCCTGTTCAACATCTTCATCGTCGTGCCGCAATTGCTGGTCGCGACCGTCATGGGCTCGATCATGCTGGCGTTCTTTCCGGGCGAACCAGTGTGGACGATGCTTTTCGCCGCCGCTGCTTGGGCCGTTGCAGCCCTTGCCATGACCCGCGTTTCGGCCGCCATCCCCGCGAGGACCGCATGAAACTGACCCGCCCCCTGATCGCCGCAACCGCCGCCGCCCTGCTGGGCACGGGCAGCCTCTACGCCATGGGCAGCGCGCCCGACGAACCCGCGCAGGAAAGCGCCGATCCCTGGGCGCCGCAGCCCTATGTCGAACTGACCCATCCTGAATGGTCCAAGGACGCGGTGCTGTATCAGATCAACACCCGCCAGTTCACCGAGGAAGGCACGTTTCGCGCCGCCGAAAAGGAACTGCCCCGGCTAAAGGAACTCGGCGTCGATATCCTGTGGCTCATGCCGATCCACCCGATCGGCGAAAAGAACCGCAAGGGCACGCTGGGCAGCCCCTATTCGGTGCAGGACTATTACGAGGTGAACCCCGAATTCGGCACGAAGGAAGACCTCAAGCACTTCGTCGACGCCGCCCATGCACAGGGCTTTCACGTGATCCTTGATCTCGTCGCCAATCACACCGCGTGGGACAACGAACTCGCCGCCAAGCACCCCGACTGGTACGAAAAGGACTGGAAAGGCGACTTCCGCCCAACCCCGTGGTGGGACTGGTCCGACATCATCGATCTCGACTGGTCGAAGCCCGGCGTGCGCCAGCACGTGGGCGAGGCGATGGAATACTGGGTCCGCGAATTCGATATCGACGGCTATCGCGCGGACGTGGCCGGATATGTGCCCATCGATTTCTGGGAAACCGAGCGCGCCCGGCTGGACGCGATCAAGCCTGTCTTCATGCTGGCCGAATGGAAGACGCCCGACCTGACCCGCAAGGCTTTCGACGCGGTCTATGCCTGGGAATGGCATTCCACCGTCAAGAACATTGCAGCGGGCAAGGCCGATGCCACCGCGCTGTTCGGCTATTACGCCGAGAACGAGAGCAACTGGCCGCGTGAGGCCATGCGCCTCACTTATATCGCCAACCACGATAGCAATGCTTGGGAAGGCACCCAGTACGAGAATTTCGGCGACGCGCTGCCCGCGTTCATGGCGCTGTCCTTCACCGGCGAAGGGTTGCCGATGGTCTACAACGGACAGGAAGCGTGCAATGCCAAGCGGCTGGAGTTCTTTGAAAAGGACACCATCGACTGGTCTCAGGGCGAAGATTGCCAGCTCGGCGACCTGACGCGCGACCTGATCGCCTTTCGCAAGGCCAACCCGGCGCTGGCCAACGGACAGTGGGGCGCGCGGATGCAGCAGGTCGTCAATGACAAGCCTAAGCAGCTTTTCGCCTGGGTCCGCCAGCAGGACGGCAACAAGGTCGTGGGCCTGTTCAACCTGTCGGCCCAGCCGGTCAGAGCGAAGCTGGCCGATGCGCTGGCGGCGGGCACTTATACCGAGTTCGGCACCGGCGAGAGCGTGACGATCGCGGACGAAGGCACGGTCACGCTCCCGGCATGGGGCTATCGCCTCCTGTCATCGGGCGCGAAGTAAGAACGGAACGGAAGGTCGGCGGCGATGGGTAGCTATGCACGATGGGCGCTTGTCGCCGCTTTGGCCGGGTTCCTGTTCGGGTTCGATACCGCGGTCATTTCCGGCGCGGAACAGGCGGTTCAGCGGGTCTGGAACCTGTCGGACGCGATGCACGGGCTGGCCATTTCCGCCGCGCTTTGGGGCACGGTGGTCGGGGCCTTGCTGGGCGGCTGGCCGTCGGACCGGTTCGGGCGCAAGCCGACGCTGATCGCCATTGGCGTGCTCTATGCCGTGTCGGCCATCGGCTCGGCGCTGGCGTGGGATCCGACATCCTTCATCCTTTTCCGCCTGGTCGGCGGGCTTGGCGTGGGGGCCAGTTCGGTCGCCGCGCCCGCCTATATCGCGGAAATCGCGCCCAAGGCGCAGCGCGGGCGGCTGGTCGCGCTGTTCCAGACGATGATCGTGACCGGCATCCTGGTCGCGTTTGCCACCAACTGGCTGATCGGCGGCACGGGGGCTGACGACTGGCGCTGGATGCTGGGGGCAGAGACCTTGCCCGCCATCGCCTATCTGGCCGCGACGTTCGCCATTCCCGAAAGCCCGCGCTGGCTGCTCGTCCATGCGGGCCGCGAGGGAGAGGCACGCGCCATCCTCGCACGGGTGAACCCGGCCGCAGTGGACGAAACCGTTGCCGCGATAGAGGCAGAATCCCGCGCAGAGGCGCGCTCGATCAGCTGGGGCCAGTTCCTGTCGCGCCATTACCGGCGTCCGGCGATGCTCGCCTTCCTGATCGCGTTCTTCAACCAACTGTCGGGCATCAACGCGATCATCTATTACGCCCCGCGCATCTTCGAGATTTCGGGCGCGGGATCGTCTACCGCGCTGCTCGCCACGGTGGGCATCGGCGTCGTGAACCTCGTCTTCACGCTGATCGGCCTGATGCTGATCGACCGCGCGGGCCGCAAGCTCCTCATGTATGTCGGCAGCGTGGGCTACATCGTGTCGCTGGGCATGACGGCTTACGGCTTTGCCGCCGATCAGTTCGCGCTGGTCCTGCCTTTCATCTTCGCCTTCATCGCGGTTCACGCCATCGGGCAGGGCGCGGTCATCTGGGTCTATATCAGCGAGATTTTCCCCAGCGCGGCGCGCGCCAAGGGGCAGTCGCTGGGCGCGGGCACGCACTGGGTGTTCGCCGCATTGCTGACGCTGGTCATGCCGGTAGTGCTGGCGAATATCGCGCCCGTCATCATCTTTGCGTTCTTTGCGGCGATGATGGTCCTGCAACTGGTCTGGGTACGCTTCGCCATGATCGAGACCCGCGGGCGCAGCCTTGAAGATATTTCGGCGGACCTGCTGAAGGACGCGTGACCGTGTGGCCGGATCAGCGCCGGCCGTACTTCACGTCGCCATGCGCATCGAGGCGGACCGAGGTGTAGGGTAGCTGGAGGTAGTCCAGGACCCTGTCGGCGTGCCTTGAAAAGCCGGTCTTGTTGCGACCGAACAGGATTTCGCCCACGTTCAGCCCGACCCCGACGAAGAGGTGGCGGCGCGGTTCCTCACCGGCCTGGATATCCGATTTCAGGAAGTTCGAGGCATAATAGCCCAACTGAAGGTCCAGGAACCGCAGCGGCGTGTTCTTGAGCCCTTCGAAACCGCGCCCCTTGATGGAGAACATGTAGCGCTGCTGTTCGTAGTGCCTGCGTCCGCGATAGGAATAGACGTTGCTGTTGGGCACGATTTCCAGCTTGAACGCGATCTTTTCGCGCACGCCGGGAACGGTGTTGCGAAATACCGAAAACAGCGCGCCGGCAGAGTTCATGACGATGTCATTGAGCGAATAGCCGGTATCCGGCTCGATCCCGTCCGACAATTCGTTCGCGGCCATAAGCGCCGATGCCAATGCGGCGGCAACCCATGCGTCGCCTTGCGATGCATGGGTCGTCTTGTGCAGGCGCATGTGCAGGATTTCGGCAATCAGGTACGTGTCGAACGCGTGCAGCATCTTGTCCGAACCCAGGCTTCCGGTGTCCTTGCCGAACCAGCCTTCGTCGTGGAAGCTGAAGCTGTCGGTTTCGCGGAACAGCTTCTTCCCGCTCTGTGCGGAGAAGTAGAGCGCGAACAAGGCCATCTCGGTCTTGATCGTGCTGAACTGCGAACCGAAATTGCGGTGCGTCGCATAGCCGTGCGGCACGTGATCGGCCCAGCGTCGCAGGACGACATCGCCGTCTTCGTCGAAATAGGGATTGATCTCCGGTCTCGCCGACGGGTCCGGTTCCTGCTCCATCGCAGGGGCCTGGGACCTGGGTTCGGCCGGGCCGTACGCTTCATCGTCCTGCGCGAAGCGGGCAAGATCGAAACCGTTGTCCGACAGGATCAGCAGGGGACCGTTCCCGGACCGCCCAGGCATCGCACCCGCGATGGTCGACAAGTCGGTAAAATCACTTCGGCCTTCGATGGAAGATGCCTTGCTATCAAGGTCCAGCGACGCGATGACATCCAGATCGGTCGCGCGGGCCTGTGCGGTTCCGGCCGAAAGTGCAACGGCCGCAAAAAGCCAAGGCACCTTTGCGGCGCTCGACACGAGGTGCTTTGGCAATTTAACTGTCTCCGAATGCGACCAATTCAGTGGTAGCGCCAAACCATATTTTCCCCGCCACTTGAACCCCCAATTATTCTATGGCGATGGAGTCCGCCGCAAATCCTGCAATTCTTGTCTCATCCTTGCAGGATCGATTAAAATTACTTGCGCATGCGCCTTGAGCGGATTCGGCCAAGCAACTGGCGAATGCGCCCTTTCGGTTCGTTCTGATAGGACCGGTTGCCGACTTCGTCCGCCGAGAGACTGTCGATCAGCGTCTCATGACGAAGGCGTGAGTGGAGAAGAGGCGCAAGCGAGCGCTGCGCGCGGGGATTTTCGCGGTGATGCTCAATCGCGTGGAGCACTTCTGCCACTTTGCGGGTTATGTTTGGACGCGGATCGAACAGCGATTTTCTGGCCCATTCCACGTCCACCACCGGCGGATTTTCGGGGTCGATTTCTTCGAAGGGGCGCATCAGTCCCGATCCGTAGAAGAATTGGATTCCGGTGTCGTCATGTGCGCCAAAGTCGCTGATCAGGGCTGTGGGCACGCCCGCATGCACCGCTTCTAGCGCCACGGTCGATGTCACGGTAAGGCAGAGCGACGCGTCGGCGAGGAGTATTTCGACCGCTTCGTGGCTGATCGACAGGTTGGCGGGCGTCCCGCCTAACTTCTGCCCCGCCGCTGCCAGCGTCGCCTCGATGTGGACGCGGGCACGGTGCAAGGTGAACTCGTCGATTCCGTGCCGTGGCTTGATCACAAGTTCGTAATCCGGGAAACGCCGTGCCAGCAGGATCAGCTGATCCGACAGGAAAGCTCGGTCGTTGCGGGAGCGTGGGATCACGGTCTGTTCGAAGAACACGATCCGCTTGCGCGGTCGCGCCGCGCGATGGACTGGTGCGAGCAGCGCAGGCAGACCGAAAACAGAGGCGTTGGTGGAATCAGCTCCAAAAGCGGCGCACATTTCTTCGTAACGCGTAAGATCGTCTTGGGCGTTTAGCCAAAGGAAATCGGCTGGCGCGCGGCTGGCAAACCCGTCGTAGTGGTAGCGCAGCACCGCGCCGGGATATATACCCAGAATGAGCGGGCGATTAGCGCCCTTCATTTTTTCGAACCGCAGGAAGAAGCGGCGCCAGGCAGATCCGTCGACGGCCATTATCAACAAGTCGTATTTTGATAGCACGTCCGGGACGCACATGCTGTCGAGTGTTTCGACCGACCCATGGAAGGGAACTTTCAGACGGTCCAGCTGCGGCCTTGCGATCTGTTCGGATCTGGTCTGCAAAAGTGCGAATTCGACTTGGGCACCGGCGTCGGCGAACGGACGCCCGACAAGGCAGACCGACCGAATGAACGAATCGAACCCCGCGACGAGCAGGATACGCGCCGGCCCTTTCATACGGTCTTGCCCCTCACCAACTACTTGACCTGAAGGCCCTTAGCGCTCGATCGATGAAAGAAAAAGCTCAGCCATCGTGCGAAGCGCGCCATGCCCTCCAGCCTCTGGCAGGACCATGTCGGCAGCCACCAGCGCCTCGATATGGGAATCGGCCGGACAAAGGGAAAGGCGGGCCGCCTTCATACAGTCCACGTCGTTGATGTCGTTTCCGACGAAGGCGATCTCGTTCCACGTCAGATCGTTTTGCGCCAGCCAGTCCGAAAGGACCGCGTGTTTGGCGTCGACGCCGTGGATGACCTCCAGGTTTAGTTTCTGCGCGCGGCGTGCAACAACCTGGTTAGTTTCCTTCGATAGGACCAAAATGCGAAAGCCCGCGTTGCGTAGCAGTTCTATGCCCATCCCGTCGCGGCGGCTGCACATGACCGCTTCGCGCCCGTCCTGATCTACCAGAACCCTGTCATCGGTGTGCACGCCGTCGAAATCGGTGACGATCGTCCGGATACCTGAAAGGCCGGTTTCGGCCATGAGCCGTGCGTCCATCCTGTGCGCCATCGCCTCGGCGACATGCCAGTCCGAAGGATCATCGATTTCAAGTGATGGCGTAGTCAGCGCAACGGGGACCGCCCGCCCGCAGAAGCGGACCCCACGTTTGCGAAAGGCCGCGACGTTCATGGCATAGATCGCGCCGGTTTCTCGAAACTGCGGTTCGAGATCTTGGCGCCGTTGGCGCGGTGCGCTCTCGTCGTGGTTGATGCCTACTCCCGCTCCATCGCCATCAATCCGCCATAGGAAGCCGTGATCCTCCTTTACCGAGAACGCGCAATCGCTCCCATCGGCAAGTGCGGCGACAACCGCATCGATGTCTGCTGGCGAGGTGAAGGGGGACGTACACTGGAGGAACACGACGATATCGACCGGCGTCCCATCTTTCTCGATCTTGTCGAGAGCGTGGAGCACGGCGCTTTCCGAAGACGCCCCGTCCCCCGAAATCTCGGCGGGACGGTCGACGACGCGCGCGCCCCACGCAAGAGCAGTTTCACGGATATGTCCGTCGTCGGTGGAGACAAAAACCTCGTCCACCGACACAGCCGCGTTCGCGGCCCGGATCGACCGGGCCACGAGCGGGATGCCGCCAAGAGGTTTGACGTTTTTGCCGGGGATGCCTTTCGAGCCGCCCCGAGCCGGAATTATCGCGACGGTCCGCACTTTACTGCTGCCCTCCTGCCCGAGCGCAGCCTCCCGTCAACGCGCGAGGTTCACGACCTTGCCGTCACTGGCAGTCGCTTTCCACTTGAGCTTGTCGCGCTGGACCTGTTCGATCGGAAGCACGTCTTCCGACTTGTAGGTCAGCGTGCTGGCGATGTTCCGAACGTCGCGGCAGAGGCGCCGCATACCATCGGGCTCAAGGCTTGCTGCGTGGTCGGTACCCTTCCACGTGCGGTCGAGCGTGAAATGACGTTCGATGTAGCCGAATTTGCCTTGGCCATACCGTTCTTCACCGATGATGCCAGTAGTCATCGCCGCGATGTCTGCGGCAATCCCGAGGTGGTGGCCGGAAAAGCCGATGTACTTGACCTTATCGCCGAACTGTTCCTGCAGGCGATTAATTTCGAGGAGGCAAAGATCCTCGAACGGAACCGGATAACCTGAGGTGCAGGCATAGACCACCAGGTCTTTCGAGCGGCCCTGCTCAGAGTAGAAGTCGATGAGCTCGGCAATTTCGTCGCGCGAGGTCATGCCGGTCGAGACGTGAATCTCTCCGCCATAGTTGTCGCACAGGTAACGCTGCAGGTCATAGTGCTGGTTTGTCGCCGAAGGTATCTTGATCAGCGTGGGGTTGATCTCGGTGATCTCGCGCGCCGAGGTCATGTCCCAGACCGACGTCGAATATTCGATGCCCAGAGCGTCGCACTCGTCGCGCAACTCACGATGCTGGTCGAGCGTGAATTCGAGAAATTCGCGATGCGCGCCGTAGGTGTCACCGTAGGCGTTGGCCGGCACGGGATGCGGCGTTGCATATTCGGCGGGGCTCAGAAGCTCACGATTGTTGCGCTTCTGGAACTTTGCAACGTGGGCGTTGCAGACTTTTGCTGCGACGCGAATGAGTTCCTTGGCGATTTCCATGTCGCCTTTATGGTTGCAGCCGATCTCTGCAATGACCTTAACTTCGTTCATAAACCGACCCGAATCCTTGTCTTCTTTGTCTTATCCACGGCACAAGTGGTGCCGACAGCCCGAGGTGTTACTCGCACTCGTAGGCAAATCATACTTTCTTGGATAATTTGCTAATACAGCTCTCAACGTACGCTTTTATGCCTGTAATTGCTGCTTTGCACAATACCTGCGGCATAGACCTACGAAACCTCGAACGCTCCCATCGCCTTGACTTTGGGCAGGAAGCGCCAAGGCCAACCTGTCGACCAATAGCGAAGCTTGATGTTCCGATTTTGCGGGCGAAGGTCCAGGGCTGAGGCGAGATTCCTGCGCGCGGCCTCGTAGTTTTTCGCCGCCAGCCAGGCCTCGGCCGCGAGACGAAATGCCTTTGCGGAACGATAATTGTGCGCTGCGGCCTCTTCGAAGAATTGGGCGGCTTTTGCGTATTCTCGCGCATCCCAGGCCTTTCGGCCATCCGACAGGGCGTGCTGAAATTCGGGCGAATCGCCGATGCGCTGGGCTGCCGATGCGATGTGGTGGGCTTGGTAGATCGGTTGGCGGAAGTCGTGTGCCTGCCGAACTTCCTCAAGTGCCTTGATAAGCTCTGTACCGCCCGAAATGCCGAATCCGACCTGCCTGCTCCAATCGGGGGCGGGCTGTCCCACTTCGAGCAGGTCTAGATCGCCGGTTTCGTCGAGTCGGCGCAGGAGGCCGCTTCCGTGAAAGACGTGGGTTCCAAGAGCGTTGCGAATGCCAAAATCCGAAGCAATGAAGCTTGGTACTCCGCGTTCGAGAGCTTCGAAGATCGCGGTCGATGAAATCGTCGCGAACAGGCCTGCCCGGTCCAGGAGCGAGGGCAGGGGTTCGTAGCTGAGCGCCAAGTTTGCAGGCGTTTCGATCCTCTCGAAGATTCGCGCAATATGTTCGCTACTCTGGTGAAAGGTCTCTTCGCCCGGCTTGATTCGAGCCTTGATCAGGATTTCCCAATCCGGATTGGCACTAGCTAGCCGCGCCAGCTCGATCACGAGCTGTTCTCGTTCACCCGTCTTGGTAGGCACGATCACCTGTTCTGCAAACACGAGCAGCCTTCGCGTCGTGCAACGCTGGGGCCGGGCCGGGCCCGGTGTGCCGAAACCCGTGACAACCGCCCGTTGCTTAGGCCCGGTCGCGAAGAAGGCTTCGAGCGCGGTGCGATCGCGTTCGCCATTTACAGTGATGACGTCGTAGCCGGCACGCCAGGCAAGTCCTTCCTCGAATTTTTCGAAGACGAGGCCATTAAAGCCGGTGAATATTGCGGGCCGTTGACTGCCAAGATCGCGGCATGCGCCTTCGAACTCGTGACGGAACTGGGCGAGGCCGGAACCCTTAGTGTAGACGCCGATCGCATCAAGACCCTGGAAGATCTCGCTTCTTGCCAGCCCTTCAAGCGTGATCTGCCTTACCTCGTAAAGGTTCGACAGTCTGTCCATTACGGCCTGCGGGATGCGGTCCGGATCGGGCACTGCGTATCGAACATGCCAGTCGGCGCTGGCCAGTGTCGCGGCGTGCCGTAGGGTACCAAAAATCTGGCTGTCGCTATCGGCGAAGAAGATCACCTGGCGAGGAGTACGGCGCATGCGGCGAGAAGATCGATCGCCTGTGGGGTCGAGATCGAGTGGCATGATCGACCGCCTAGCCTTCTGGTCCGGAGAAGCAAGTAAGTAATATTTTCGCGCCGGGGGTTTCGCATTCGCAGAAAATGCAGCTAGGTACGCAACACTTTGCAGATGCGAATTGCCAGGACGATTTTTTAGATGCGCATTGCGCTCGTGAATGCCCTGTTTCCCGAACTCGGGATCGGGGGTTCGGAAATTTCCACGTTCTTTCTTGCCAAGGGGCTCATCGGCCTCGGGCATGACGTGCGCGTGCTTAGCCAGAATGTCGGTCAAGAATCGGTCTTCGATGAATTCGAAGGCGTATCCGTATTTCGGCTCGGGTCTCCGGCGGGCTATGAACCGAATGTGCTGGCGAAACCAAGGCTTGAAATTGACGCCCTGCGCAAGCAGCAATCCAAAGTGGCGCATCTGTCGCAGCGCATGCGCGGCGCGATCGAGGATTTTTCGCCGGACATCATTAATACCGCAGTCGTTGGCAACGCGACCGGCTTCTGGAAGCTGGCCAGCGACATGGAAATTCCGGTCGTCCACACGCTGCGGTCCTATTCTCTGCTTTGCCACCGCCGCATGCTGCGCGTGGACGGACCCTGTGATCGGCAGTGCCTTTCCTGCGCAACAAATTCCCGTCGCAGCTCTCGCAATCATTCGAACCTGGTCACCGGCGTAATCGCGATCAGCGATCATGTCCTCGACGTCCATTCGCGTTCAGGGTGGTTTTCGAACGTCGCCAACCGTGCAGTCATCGCGAACAGTTACGAGCCTACGCTAGAGCATGTGCCGGACAAGGCAGGAGCTTATGATTTCGGATACCTGGGCCGTATTCACGAGACGAAGGGCGTCGAGGAACTTCTCGTCGCTTTCATCGCGTTGCGCGCACGAGGCGGACCGCGAAGGCGCCTGTTGATCGCGGGCGACGGCAATCCCCAATATGTCGAGGACCTGAAGCAGCGTTTCGAGCATCCGGACGTCACGTTCGCCGGTTATTTGGATCAGGCCGATTTTTTCCGGCAAACGCGCATCTGCGTGGTGCCGTCGATCTGGTTCGAACCGTTCGGCCGCGTTTTCGCAGAGGCTCTGCATCACGCCACACCGGTACTTGGATCGCGCCGCGGGGGCGGTGCGGAGATCCTTGACGAGAACACCGGCTGGCTGTTCGACCCCGACGATCCGCAGGATTTTTTCTCGGCACTGGAAAAATGTATCGAACTTTCGCAGGATCGTTACGAACATATGGCGCGGGCCTGCCTGGAAAGCGCGACCGCCTATTCGGTGCCCGCCATCGCTCGGCAATATCAGGACTTCTATGCAAAGTGTCTTGCCTGACATGAAGATATTGGCCGTCGCGACATCTCCCCTGCAGATCCAGAATGTGCAGCAATATATACGCCAGCACGATCTGGATTTCCGTTCCTGCACGCTGGCCCACGTCGGTTCGGTGCGCGAAGAGGACAATCGTCGCGCGATCGCGCAAGCGGCCAAGACACCGTTCGAACGTATCGCGGCGTTCGCGCCCTACCGGCCGATGCCGCGCAAGCATTTCCCGAACGATCGGAACTGGGCGCTTGCCGAACACCGCAACCGGCAGGATTACATGGCCGGGATCAACCGATTATTCAGTAATACCGGCGCGGATTTCGACGTCGTTCTGCTGGGCGATTATCGGCCGATGTCGTTCCGCCAGTTCCTCCAGCCGCTTGCCGAAAAGCTGCCCGAGATCGTCCTTGTCGATGACGGGGCGGTTTCGCGGTACGTGATGAGTTACCGCGCCACGGGTGCCGACGCGGAGGAGGTCACACGCGGCATTCTGCCGGATCTGGGCGTGGGAGATCCCTTCCTGCCAATGGAACCTGCGGCGCTCACGTATTTTACGATCTACGGTGATGAATCTGAAATCGCGCAGAACGATCGCGTAGTGCGCAACGGGCAGTTCGACCGCGTCGTTGCCGGCAGCTTCAAATCAGTCGAGGATGTGTGGATCTGTGGGACCAACCATGTCGAGGCGAAGCTTGCCCGCATGGACGCCTACTTCTCGCTTTGCGAACGTATTCGCGATTGGTTTCCCGATCGGCGGATCGTTTACTTCCCGCACCGGCGCGAGGATTCTGCAAAGCTCGAGCGGTTGCAGAACAGGTTCGGCTTCGTCGTCAATCGAAATGCCGACGGGATGGAGCGGCACGTGCTTCGACGACAGGTCGTCCCTCACAAGATCATGGTATTCGGATCGACCGTCGCCGACACACTGAGCAGGATCTACGCAGAGCGCTCTCCGGTGACAATTGTCGTTCCCAAGGACCGATATTTCACCGGTTCTACCCGGTTCAATCACGTTACCAGCGTGCTGGTGGACAACGTCAGGCGCAACTCCAACGTGACCGCCGTGTCACAGTCGTTGTCCGCGATCGCGCCGTGGGCATCTTCGACCGAGGTGCAAATCGGAGGGCGCTTTCCCGCACCGGTCGTGAAATGCGACGCGCTTTACACCGATCTGCAGGGCCTTGTCCTTGGCGGGTCCGAGGGGGGATGGACCAGATTCACGGAAACCGGCGGGAAGAACGTACACCGCGCCACTCTTCTCAAGGCGCGCCGAGATCCGTTCGGCGCAGGCTTTTGTCACGTTTTCAGGCTCCGCGCCGAGGAGCGTTTCGCTTTTAAGCTGCGGCTGGCGGTATCGGGCGGCGGCTTTGCCGAAGTTGTGTTCGAGGCCGACACCGCGGAATTTCACGGACAGACCAACGAGATCGGTTCGTTGTTCGCCGAAGTACATGTCGATGAAAATCGCGATTCCACTATCACCGTTTTCTTTAAACCGGCGACATGGCGGCAGGTGGAATTGCAGCTTTTCACGCTGTCGAAGCGGGGAACCGAATCGGCCAAACACCAGGGGATGGTAACGGCGGGTTTTTCCCTCGCCCCCTTCCAGCCCAAGGAGGGCAGGGCCATTCCGCTCTCGGTGGACACGAAATCCACCGAGTTCCAAATGGGGATAGCCAGGAATGCGACAGTCCTGATTCGCGTGTCCGGCCGCGACGCGGACACCTTTGTCTGCATGCACACTGGGTGCCTGAAACCGTTGCGCACATCGCGCCTCAAAGCGCCTTGGCTGGGCATCGACAGGATCGAGGTGCTCAACTGCTCCATCAATTTTAACGGCGACAGCCCGCAACCGCTTTCAGCGCGCGCGCCGAGCGACAAGATCGGGAAAGGACTTCTGCGCATCCTTTCCACAACGTCACCGCTGCGTCTCGGGACGGATTGGCGGCAGCGTTCGGTGCTTGCCGCGACTTATGACAAAGTGCCGCTTGTGGGTAAGGGCGCGTTCGACATCGGCAATGCCGACTTCCGTACCGGCCGTGACTGCGTGCTTGCCTCCTACGTTTTCTCCGGCAAGCCGGAAGAGAAGGCGCGGCAACCTTTCTATATGCTTTTTTGACATTCGACACAGGCGGTGCGGCATGGATTTCGTGCCTTGCACCGCGCAAAGGATACACGCATGAATATCAAGCGAAATTCTGGTGAGGCAAATATGAACGAGGCTTCCCACGCGTCCGACGAATCGTCGATCATGCGTGACATCGTCAATTATGAGATTGAGATCGGTCGGCTATTGGCTGACCGCGAGAAGTTGACTGCGAACCTGGCAAAGGCCGATCAGCAACGCGAAGCCTGGCGCGAAAATCAGCTCGACCTCTTCCGATCTGACCTGTCGGCGCTCAGCACGGCGGTCCTCCGTCTGACCGAGGGGCAGGCTCAGCAATTTGAGAATATCTACCGCCTGCTCTCGCAGCTCATTCTCGCGGACAAAGCGGGCCGCCGCGAGCTTGAGGGCCTGAACCAGTCACTGGCATCGAGCGACGCGATTGCAGCTGCGATCAACCAGATGGTCAGCGGCAAGCAGGTCGAGCGCATCAAAGAGACGGCGATCAAATTGAAGTCCGGGATGGCGATGAACGTCGTGCGCGGCAAGGCGGTCTTCGACAAGGCGCTCGATGCGAGCAACTCCGAAGCCGTGGTCCTTGCCGAAAACAAGGACACTGGCGTTCATTCTTTCGTTTTTCCGTTGGACAAGATTACTGCCACGGGCCTACGCGGCGTTGCCCTAGAAGTGAAACCACTCAATCTTCGCGCGCTTCGTATCCGCCTTCAGGACGAGGACGGGCTCGAAAACCGAGCCGAGGTCAGTGTCGATCTCAAATCGCTACGTCACTCGCAGGTAGAGACCACACACGGCGCGGGCCGCCGTTTCGTGACGCTGCGTTCGCTTGAAGATGGTTGGGTTGAAGTCGTGCTCGAGGCATCGCTTGGCGCCAACGACGCCTCGACCCGCTGCGAATTGATCGCCATTGCCGACGTCGACAAGAAGTCGTCCCAACGCGCGGGTACCGGCCGGCAGGCTTTCGCTTTACGCAAGCTCGCAGCCCTCCAGTCCGACGGACTTCTGCCGCCAGAGGATCTCCAGAAGATCGATACCGCAGTTGCCAGACCCGCGGTGGCTCTTCACGAAGTCCGAATGCCGAAGCAGGAAACCGCCCGGCAAAAAAAGCGCGAGGAATTTCTTGCATCCGGCGCCTATCACAAGCTTGCCCGGCTCAGGAACATTCACGAAGGCAAGCGGGCCTTCATCATCGGCAATGGCCCATCAATCAATAAGCAGGACCTTACCCTGCTATCCGACGAGATCACCTTCGTCACCAACTGGTTCGTGAACCACCCGAACTACGCGGAGATCGATCCGACCTACTACGCCGTTTCCTCGCACGAGATGTTCGGCGGCTGGTCGCATGTCGATCCCAAGCCGAATCCCGACTGGCTTAGCGTGATGCTGGCCAAGGCGGGAAATTCGCACAAGTTCTTCTCGTTCGCCTTCCGCGAAATGCTTATTAACAATGGTATCTTCTCAAGCGAGGAGTGCGATTTCCTGCTGTTCGATCGGCCCAAATACCAAGTCGATCAGGTCGGCAGCATCAATCTCGACCTCACGCATCCGATGGACGATGGCTACACCGGCATCGTTACGTTCTGTCTGCCGCTCGCCCACTTCATGGGGATCAAGGAAATATACTTGGTCGGTTGCGATTGCGACTACGGCATCACGAGCCCGGATTCGCCGAAGTCCTATTTCTACGATTATTCTCAGCACAAAACCCGCACGACCAGCCACGAAGGACTGATGCGTGCCTGGGCCGACGATGGTCCGGTATTCAAGACATATGAAATCGTGCGCGACCGGTTCGCGCTCGACGGGATTCGGATCGTGAATGCGACCGAAGGCGGAAGGCTCGAAGTCTTTCCGCGCCAGAAGTTCGAAGATGTGGTCGGCGCGAAATAATGAGCGGCGGGACAATTCTCTGTTCGGTCGTTAACGACGGGTTTACGCCCGGCTTCGTGGTGATGGAAAGATCGCTGCGTGAGACGAATCCGGAATGGAACTTTCCGATCCGGGTCATTCATTCGAGCATCAATCCGCTATCCGAACAGTCGATAGCGGTGATCGAGGATCATTGCGACAACGTCGAGTTTGTGTTGGCGGACGACCGGATGCTCGCGCCGATCCACAGGTACGCCCGCGAGGTAATCAAGACGCCCGAAAGGCTCTTTCCGGCGTTTTCGATCCTCGAGGCTTTCCAGTGGAGCGATGCCAAACAGGTCATCGCTCTTGATTCGGATATGATCATTCTCGGTTCTCTGGAGCCGTTGCGACATGCCGTACGCCCGTTCAATGCGTGCCGCGCGCGCATGACGATCGGCAATGAGCCTGCCAATTTCTTCAATACCGGCGTCATGGTCCTGAACCGGTCGTTGCTTCAGGGCTTTCACCTATGGGACATCCCGACGATGCTGGGCGAGCGAAAGCCGAAGCGCGGCACCGGCAAAGCCGATCAGGCGATCCTCAACATCTTATTTCGGAACGAGTTCGTGGGGTATCTGCCGCAGCGGTTTAACTATACCAAGCGCTCGCTTCAGTTCGATCTTGAAAAAAGCGGCGTCCGGCTTCCCGCCACGACCGAGGAGATCCGGGATTTCATGGCGGCACGCGATACGCGGGTCTTTCATTTTGTAGGCGAGAAGCCTTGGGTCCCGAAGATCAAGTATGCTGAGCTTGAGCATGAAGCGGCCGAGCAAATCTGGCACGATGCCGTCTACCGCTATGGCAAACCTTCACTTTTCGTCCTGCTGGAGCAACTCCGCCGCCAGTGGCAAAAACGATTTGTCGCTGCGGTCCGTCAGGTGCGTGCGGAAAAGCCGGGCATGGTGGACGAGGCGAGGCTGAACGTCGGCATGGGCATGTAGCTGGCGATCACATGCCCGGCGGGCCGTTATTTGCCGCCTTGCTAGTGATGCGTTTCACGACTTTGTAGAATTGTTCGTCCGCCGTGATCGCGTCGATCAGCATCTGAGTGTACCGGGAACGATCTGAAACGAATTCCTTATCCTTTTCGGGGTCGAGGCATTCATCCCAAATCATTTCGACATAGTCTCGCCACGTGACGAGTGCGCGCAAATCGCGGAGCGGCTTTGCCGTCGTACTTGCAGCAAAACGCGCGTAGACGCTGCCTCCACCGACGATTTCGCGGCACTGCCCCATAACAAGCATCGTCACGAAATCACGCTCGATCGGGAAAATCGTTTCGTCGCTACAGCGATAGACCCTGCTCCCGGTCGGGCCGCTCCTGTCGCAAAGGGCCTGGGCCACGTCATCGTCGTCCGAAAAGAAAAGCGCGGCATTCCCGCTTTTTTCCAGATACGTCGAATAGGCGTCGATTGGGACGGTCTTGGCCATCAGCATGCGAAACTTTGCCTGGACCAAGTTTTGGTTGCCGGCCTTGAGCGCCTTGAGGATCGCCCGTCCGTAGGAAACCAGATCTCCGCGCCTAACATGGATCGCAACGAGTTCGCTGGCTTTCTCTTCTTCCACCAGCACCGAAAGGTGGCGGCGCAGAGGTAGCGACTTGAACAATTCGGCCATCTCACGCTCGACATCCTCGCGCTTTTCGTCGGGAGAGCGATAGACCAGAAGCGCACCGCTCACGTGGATTCCGCCCATCTCGAACTGTGCCGGGTCCTCGACCACTGCAGATTTGTTTACCTTGTGCCCATGCTCTTTCCAGAGATTGAGCATCGGGCGCGGGATCGGCCCGTCGACGAGCTTCAGGTCAGGTGCGCGCATGGCGAGGCGCGGAAGATCGATGATGCGCGAAATTTCGTAGTGCTGGGTTTCGTCGGCGATGTATTCGTCGCGCGGTTTGGGCCAGATTATCGTCGTATTCGAACCGACAGAACGGGCATACCTCCAGCAGGAAAGCATAGCCTGCAACCGGCTGGTCAGTCGGTCTGTCCGGAAACTGAATAATTCTTTCAAGGCTCAAATGCTCCTTGCCGCTACCTGTACCGGCGGCGTTACGAATATTCGACATGCAGGGCAACGCGGCATCAGTCGAGTACCGTTTGTTTTTTTCACCAAGGCTTTTCGGCGTCGGGAAAAAATCCGGCAGGTGGCAGTCGATAATGTGGTTGGGAGAGCCTTAAGTATAATTAGCAAACTTGAAACCGTCACGAGAACCGATCAGTTTGCATCGCGCCGGGTGAATGGCTGGGCCCGAACCACCGCAAGGAGTAGATTTGTTGGTAAATCTTTCAAAGAAGTTCGGAGTTGAGAAATCCCTTCTACAGCTTTTCCTGGATCAGGTCTCGTCCGACCGGACTGGCGGGAATGGCGGCATCACCACCTTCGAAGTGGACGAGCTTATCGAATGGATGATTCCGAAGCCTTGCGGCCACGAGCTTATCCGCATCGGAGGTAGTGGTGACGGCGCGTACCTCGTTCCCGATGATCTGAGCGGCATTGAGGCCTGTTTTTCACCTGGCACCAACAACTACAAGTATTTCGAAGACACTCTCGCTACTGATTTCGGCATCAAGTCGTTCATGTGCGACTTCACGTCCTCGGTCGAGAAATTCCACACGCCCCTGATCAAGGGCATGCAGTCGTTTGAGAAGAAGTGGCTGGATGTATCGGCGTCTCCGGACAATCTTGACATCAACAATTGGGTCGCTGCCAATAGCGCTCCCGATACCGACCTGATGCTGCAGATCGATATCGAGGGCGCGGAATATCGCAACCTGCTCCACGCCACCGACGAAACGCTTACCCGTTTTCGCATCATCGTGATTGAACTGCACGGTCTGGCCTATCTGTCTAAAGAGGAGTTTCGCGAGGGCATCTTTGGTCCCGTGATCCAGAAACTTTCGCGCCACTTCACTTGCGTTCACGCTCATCCCAACAACTGCTGCGGCGTCACAGTCCACGGCGGCGCGGCGGTCCCGAGCGTTTTTGAACTCACGCTCTTGCGAAATGACAGGAGGCGCCCGGGTGGTGAGCGTCTTGAACTGCCCAACCGGCTTGATGTTGTAAACGTTGATCGCCTGCCGCCAATCAGCCTTGAAGGTCCGTGGCTTAAACACGCCGATGCCGAAGCGAGCCTTGCTCAGGCCACCGAAAACCGCCTCGCTTGGCTGGAGAAGCAGGTCACGCTGCTGGTCGACGACAAAGCGAAGCGTGTGAAACGCGACGAATTGTCCGATTTCCTCATCCGGCGGTGCCTGCCCAATGCCAATCTCGCACGGGGCAAGAGGACCCGGCAATCGGCAGCAGACAAGTCAGTCAGGACGAGCGAGGCCTTTGCCGGGGTCAGGGATTCTGGGCGCGGGATCAGGACCGACAAGCACGCATCGCCCTGGTGGTCGATCGACCTCGGAGCCGTCTACGAACTTGATGGCATCGTGGTCTACAATCGCACCCGTGGCAAACCGCTTTGCGCAAGGGGTCTCAGGGTGCAGGCTTCGAGCGATGGTGAGGGCTGGGTGCAGATCGCGCGTCACCGCGCCAAGACATCGTTCGGCGGGCACGAATTGTTGAACGGGATCGGGCCGTTCTTCGTTAACTGCAAGAAAATGAAGGCGCGCTACGTGCGGTTGGTAGGGGCCGGCGAAACGATGCTCGATCTGGAGGACGTTGAAATCTACGGTTCTATCGCCAGCGACTGAGCCGCCGGCCACACTTTCGGGGGCGGACGATCCAACAGATCAGCTGCGGATATTCTCGTGATTGTCGAGGAACCAGCGGTAGGTCTCCTTGATTCCGTCTTCGAGCTTGATACCTGAACTCCAGCCCATTCTGGCCAGCCTGCTGACATCCATCAGCTTGCGCATGGTCCCGTCGGGTTTGGTCGGATCAGTCAGGATTTTGCCTTCGAATCCGGTGATCTTTGCCACTAGCCCTGCCAGTTCGAGTATCGAGACATCCGAACCGGTGCCGACATTGATCTGGCTCTGCATAGGCTGTGTATTGGCCTCGTAAGTCTCGCGGTCGAGATCGAGCACAAACAGGGAAGCGGCGGCCATGTCGTCGACGTGGAGAAATTCGCGCCGCGGCGTACCCGATCCCCAGATCACCACTTTTTCGCGTCGCTCCTGCGCCGCTTCATGAAAGCGGCGGATGAGTGCCGGCAGGACGTGGCTGTTTTCGGGATGGAAATTATCGCCCGGTCCGTAAAGGTTGGTCGGCATGACCGAGCGATAGTCAGTGCCGTGCTGCCGGTTATAGCTTTCGCAAAGCTTGATGCCTGCGATCTTGGCGATCGCGTAAGGCTCGTTCGTGGGTTCGAGCGTTCCCGTCATCAGTGCATCCTCGGCCATCGGCTGGGGTGCGTTTTTGGGATAGATGCAGGAAGATCCGAGAAACAGGAGGCGCGTCACCCCGGATTTGAAAGCCTGGTGGATGATATTCGCCTCCATCATCAGGTTTTCGTAGATGAACTCTGCCGGGTAGGTGTTGTTCGCATGAATGCCGCCTACCTTGGCAGCAGCCAAGATCACGACGTCAGGACGCTCCGCAGCCATGAATTCTCGAACCCGGGCCTGATCGGTAAGATCGAGCTCCGAATGGGTTCGGGTGACGATTTCAACCCGCTCGCCGTCTGCCAGCCGCCTTTCGAGCTGGCGATGGATCGCGGCGCCGACCATTCCGCGATGACCCGCCAAGTACATTTTCATCGCCCTGCCCTCAGTTTTCCGAACTTATCGGGACGACGAAGCCGTTTTCCTTGAGGAACGAGTGGCGGCGTGCTTCCTCTAGATCGGCCGCCACCATTTCCGCGCACATTTCGCGTGCAGTGATTTCCGGCTCCCAGCCCAAGAGTTCGCGCGCCTTGGTCGGGTCGCCAAGCAGTGTCTCGACCTCGGCGGGGCGGAAGTAGCGCGCATCCACTCTTACGATCGTGTCGCCGGGCTTGACTGAAACGGGGATATCGGTCCCCACCTTTTCCGCGATACCGACTTCGTCGATGCCTTCGCCCTCGAACCGCAGGGTGATACCCAATTCCTCAGCCGACCAGCGGATGAACTCGCGGACGGAGTATTGCTTGCCGGTTGCGATCACGAAGTCTTCGGGCTTGTCCTGCTGCAGCATCATCCACTGCATGCGGACATAGTCTTTTGCATGACCCCAGTCGCGCAGCGCATCCATGTTGCCCATGTAGAGACAGTCTTCGAGACCCTGGCTGATGTTCGCAAGGCCGCGCGTGATTTTCCTCGTCACGAAAGTTTCGCCTCGGCGGGGGCTCTCATGATTGAACAGGATGCCGTTGCAGGCATACATACCGTAGGCCTCGCGGTAGTTGACGGCTATCCAGTAGGCGTAAAGTTTGGCGACCGCATAGGGCGAACGCGGGTAGAAAGGAGTGGCTTCCCGCTGCGGCGTTTCCTGAACCAGCCCGTAGAGTTCGGATGTTGAAGCTTGGTAGAAGCGCGTTTTCTTCTCAAGTCCGAGAAAGCGGACAGCTTCCAGAAGCCGCAGGGTACCCATGGCGTCCACGTCGGCTGTATATTCGGGCGATTCGAAGCTTACTGCCACGTGCGATTGCGCACCCAAGTTGTAGATTTCGTCCGGCTGAACCTCTTGGATGATCCTTGTCAGGTTCGAACTGTCGGTCAGATCGCCATAGTGCAGCTGCAATTTGGGGTTGGGTTCGTGCGGGTCCTGATAGATGTGATCGATCCGCTGCGTGTTGAACAGCGACGCGCGCCGCTTGATGCCATGAACCTCGTACCCCTTATCGAGGAGCAATTCGGCGAGATAGGAGCCGTCCTGACCCGTGATGCCGGTTATGAGTGCGCGTTTGGTCATAGAGCTTTCTGAACTTTCACTTTATTTCTGCGAAGTGCGTGCCTTGTCAGCGAGGGGCTTTCCTAAGCGAATAGAGTCGAACGATCCAGACGTCTCGGCATTTCTTCCGATGCGCACATTCGTGGAGCTGGATTTACGTGTCGCCACCGTATTGCGGATAGGGCTGAAGATCACATCGCATATCCGGCCCCAACCTTTCCGTCAGGTGTTGTTGAAACTGGTCAAAGTCGCGCCTAAGCGAAGCGCTCAGTCATGTGCTTGCGACTGGCTAGGAGTGCGAGAGCGAACTTTGGGATGTTAGACAAGCTCAATTTTACGTCCAGAGGTATCGCTCGAGTCCCGCATTTGAAGACCATGCTCGGTGGGGACATTTCTCAGGTGGATGGCGAGACCTGGGTGGGGTGGGGCGCCAAGCCATCAGGCCGGCGCGCGGCGGAAAAGGCGCGAGTGGCGGGCGGCGAAGCACTCTTCCTCGAAGACGGTTTTGTGAGGTCGTGGGGTGCCGGGCCGGATTTCCCGCCGCTTTCGATCATCGTTGACCGTATGGGAATCTATTACGATTGCACCCGTCCAAGCACACTCGAAACCTTGCTCCAGTCGCCGACCGACGTTCTTTCGGGAATGCATGAAGAGGTCGCGAGGGCAAAGGCGCTCATCGTCTCAAAAGGCATCAGCAAGTACAACAACGCCCCGCCTCTTGCCGAGGGAACGCTGCGCGACAATGACAGCAAGCGCGTGCTCGTCGTAGACCAGACGGGAGGCGATCTCAGTATCGCGCTCGGTGGGGCGAGCGCGGGTACGTTTCGGGAGATGCTCTCTGCGGCGCGTGCGGAAAATCCCGGTGCGACCATTTATGTGAAGACTCATCCGGTGACCGCGTCCGGCGCCAAGGGTGGGCATTTCTGCGCAGGAGACGCGGACGAACGCACGATCCTGCTCAGCCAACCCGTGGCTCCTTACGACCTGCTCACCCAGATGGATCGTGTCTATGTCGTGACGTCGACGCTCGGTTTCGAAGCATTGCTTGCCGGGAAGGCGGTTACGTGCTTCGGCATGCCTTGGTATGCGGGCTGGGGTGCGACGGATGACCGAAACGCGTGCGACAGGCGGACACGAAGCCGCACGACGGACGAGCTTTTTGCGGCCGCCTACTTTCACTACTCGCGCTATCTGAACCCGGAGACGCGCGAACTCGGCACGATCTTCGACGTGATCCGGTGGATCGAACTGCAGCGCTCGGTCGAATCGAACTTGCACGGTAAGAATTTTGATGGCCGCGTCATCGGGGTCGGATTTCGGAGGTGGAAGCAGGGCAATCTGCGCCCTCTGCTGGGACTGAGGCGCGATGCTGTTTGTTTCGTATCCGACGTAAAGGCGGCAGGCCGCATGAATCCGCGGGAAAGTGACCTGCTTCTGTGGTGGGGCACCGAGCCGCCCGCGGCCCTTGTCGCCCTCGCGGAAAACAGCGGCGCAAATGTCGCGCGCATGGAAGATGGCTTCATTCGCTCGGTCGGTCTGGGCTCGGACCTGATCGCGCCCCTGTCGATCGTCGTCGATCGCAAGGGCCTTTATTTCGATCCTCGATTTCCTTCCGAACTTGAGGACATACTCGCTACGACCGTCTTCTCGCCGGCGGAGCTGGCCGAGGCGGCGCAGCTGCGGCGCACGATAGTCGAGAACGGCATCACGAAATACAACATGGAGCGCTGGTCAAAGCCGCGCTGGGAAAGCGAAGGGCGCGAGATCGTCCTAGTACCCGGGCAGGTCGAGGACGATGCGTCGATCCGGTTCGGTTGTACCACGATCCGCCGCAATGCGGATCTGCTGCGTGCCGCGCGCAATGCGCACCCCGAGGCATTCTTGGTATACAAGCCTCATCCCGACGTGCTGGCTAGAAACAGAAAGGGCCGCATCGTCGTGGGTGAAACTGCGGTCTTAGCCGATGTCGTCGAAACCGGCCTGTCGATCGCCGCTTGCATCGCTGCCTGCGATGTCGTGCACACGATGACTTCGTTGAGCGGATTCGACGCGCTGCTACGCGGCAAGCGTGTCGTGACTTATGGCCAGCCGTTCTATGCAGGTTGGGGCCTTACCGAAGACAGGGTCGTCGCAGGCGAAGTGCTCTCCCGCCGGGAGCGGAAGCTCGGTCTGGACGAACTTGTGGCAGGAACTCTCCTTCGCTATCCTTTATATTGGGATCCGGAACTGCGCGGCTATACCACCTGCGCAGCGACGGTCGCCCGCATCCTGCGTACAAAAGCCAGGATGCAGGCCGACGGTTCGTTCGAGAAATTGGGCGCAGGTTATCTGCGGCGCCAGGCTCGAAAGCTGGCGATCCTGCTCAAGAATCGGTGACGTTGGGTCATTCTAGGCCAGCATCGGCTTACAATCGAAGCACGACGCCAGCACCGACTGCGATTTGGTAGAGTATCTCTGTGATCTCCTTGAAGATCTGACGATTCGCGGAGTTGACCTTGGGCATTACCAAAATCTCGTCGCCTTCTTCCAAGGGCTTCTTGTAGGTTCCAAAATCCAGCATGTTGCTGTTATCATCGCCGGTCCCGAAGCTGCCGTCCTGACGCAGGACGAGGATCCGGTTCTTGTCGGCGTTGGGCGAGAATCCGCCTGACAATGCTGCATAGTCCTCGATCTTCATTTTCGGATCGAAAGCGACTGCATTGGGGAACCGCACCGCACCGGACACGACGATAATGCCATCCTTTGCCGGGACGGTCAGGATGTCGCCGTTTTCTAGGATCAGATCGTTGCGGTCCGGACTGTTGGCGATGACGACCTGCCCGCGCGGCACAATATCTCGGGCGCGCTGGACCCACTCCAGCAGACGGGTGGCTTCTTCCGTGCGAAGACTACTTTCCTGGCTGGTGCCGGAACGCGCGGTCAGCGCCGCTTCTTCCAGCGCATCGAGCGACGTGTCGAGAAGCCGCTTCTGACGTTCCCTGACGCTCTTGCGATAGAGTGCCAGATTCTCGATGTTCGAGAGTGGCGTCAGTTCGATTTGCGACAGCACGTCGCCCAGTTTCGATCCATAGGGAAGGACGTATTCCTGCCGGCTGTCGTGTTCGCCCTGTACCCGGACGGTGATTGAACCCTGCCGCTTATCGGCGGTGAACTCCACGGAGTCGCCATCGTAAAGTTCTATCTTGGGGGCATCGAGAAGCGAGTAATATTCCACGTTGCGCACCTCGCCCTGCGACCGCGTGACGCGCACGTTGGTCGCATAGGGATCGGGCTTGGCCATCCTGCCAAGCTCCATCACGGTAATAGAATCGCCCTCGAATTCGAAGACGTTCGCGTTGTCAGCTAGGCCTTGCACGCGCACGGTCGGTCCGCGCGACTGCACGAAGATAACGTCGCCATCGGCAAACTGGACCTGAGGCATGTTTCCGCGCAGCAGAAAGTCGTAAAGATCGATGTTCGCCCGAACATTGTCACCACGCTTGACCAAGATGTTGATGAACGATCCCCGCCGAGGATCTACGCCGCCAGCAAGATCGACGTAGTGAAGCACAGTATCGAGGCTGGTCCCGGCATAGGCGCCCGGTCGATTGACGAAACCGCCGACGAAGACACGCACCGGTTGGGCCGCGGCGAGGCGGGCGTAGACGAAGACATTGGATCTAAACGTCGTACGCACGGCCTGCTCGACAAGTGTTTGCAGGACAGCGTTGCGTACGCCCAACACGTTCACCGGACCGACATTGGGCAGGAAAATATTTCCGTTTTCATCGACCGTCAGGACGGACTGGAAGTTGTAGGCACCCCAAAGGCGGACCTGGATCCGGTCGCCGACCTGCAGGGTATAGTCGGGATTGAAAGCGGCCGGTGCCTGCGCCGCAAATGCTCCGGTGAAAAGCTGGGCGCCGAAAACGTCGCTTTCCTCGTTTTTGGCATAGTCGCGGGCCTGCGGCTCCGGAATCGTGGCAACTACGGTGTCGACTGAGCGCGGGTCGCTGCCGCCGGCCGATCTGTTCTGGCTTTGCGGGGTGTTGCGGCGCGGCGAGGATGACCGATCGGATCCGCTCTGGCTGTCACTGTTCGCCTGGACGCGACTACCATCGCTGGTTGTCTCATTCTGGTCGCCATCATCATCGTCGTCGGTCTGACTGAACTGTGCGAGCGCGGGCGACGCTGTCACGCCGGACAGACTGATCGACGCTGCGGCAATCAGCAGGAGGAAACTGGCGAGCTTTCGAAAGACGGACATCGTATCAATCCTTGTGATCGCGCACGATCGCGACGACCAGATGGAACAGGCCGGCGAGCATGACGACGACCAAGATGAAGAGCGCGGTATTGTAGAATCGCGAAGGACGCGTCGGCTCTTCGGGAAGGGTTGGCGGCTGGATCACCGACATGGCCTTGATGGTCCTTCCGCCTTCGATCCGGCCCTTTTCGAGTGCGGTGAGGGCGTTCTGATAGAGGTTCTGAGCAAATTCTGCCTTCAGCTGAAGCTGCTGAAACTGCTCTACCTTCGTGTTCAGCTGTTCGCCCCCCGACAGCCTTCGACGTTCCTGCGCGATCTGGCTGTCGATGGCGGCGATCTGCTGACGGATTTCGACCAGCGAGGGATGGTCGCTGACAAGATATGCGCCCATCGACGACAGTTCGATCTTGAGTTCCGAACGCTGCCTTTCGAGCTGCGCGATGATCGCGGTAAGAGCTTGTGCCGATTGCTCGGGCGAGACGAGTCCGTTCCGGTTCTGGTAGCTCGTGACCGCCTGCCGTTCGGCCATGGCACGGTCGCCCAGCCGCTCAACCTGCGTTTCGAGGAAACGGACTTGCTCAAGCGCTAGGTCCTGCGCCATCCGGTTCATGAATTCTCCGCCATCGCGAACCATAGTCGACGTTATCGCATGCGCGGTCTCAGCATCGAAGGCTTCGGCCGTAATTACGATGACGCCGTCGTATTCATCGTACTCCACCGTGATACGATCGAGGTAGTATTCGTAGAGATCCTCGTCGGTATAGCCGAACCAGAGACGAGAAATCGGATCGATCCAGCTCTGCGACCAATGCTCACGAATGTCGAGTTCGTCCTCCAGCTTCTGCATCATGCCGACCGAAAGGAGATAGTCGCGCAAGAGCAGCTGATCCGCACTGTTGCCGCCGGCCCCGTCGATCAGAGCGCTGGCCAGATCGGTCGGCCCGCTGTTGGAAAGGTCGGTGTTCTGCACGATGATATGTGATTCGGACACATACCTGGGCGTTGCGATGAACAACCAGTAGATTGCCGCAAGTGCGCACAGAATGACCGCCAGCGAAAGGATGGGCGCTGACCGTGCCCTCTTGCGCAGGGCGATCGCCATCGAGCGCATCCGCGGCTGCCATGACTGCCCGCCAACGGACGACGTGGCTCCGGCTTCAACGCCATCGGTTGTCGACGCGCTCGACACGCCCTCGTGGGAGCCGTCAGTTAATTGCCTCATTGTCCCGTCACCGTACGGCTTTGCGGCGTTTGGCCGCAATGCCGATGCCCTTATGATATTCCTTGAGCGCGTCGCTCAATTTGTCGAACCAGTAGGCTTTTCCCTCATGCAGGAGAATACCCGCCTCACAGAAATCCTTCAGAGTCCTTTCTCCGTGACTCACCATTATGAGACTGCCGCGATCCACCATCTTCTTGAATTCGGCCTTTGCCTTCTGCCGAAAAGGTTTGTCCCCGACGGCGGTCATTTCGTCCGAGATATAAACATCGAACCTGAACGCCAGCGAAAGACCGAACTGCAATCTGGCGCGCATGCCTGTCGAGTAGGTCTTTACCGGCTCGTCCAAGGCCTTGCCGAGTTCGCTGAAATCCTCGAGGAAGGCCGCGATTTCGTCCATGTCGTCTGCCCGGTCGTAAATCCGGGCGACAAATCTCATGTTTTGTCGTCCTGTCAGCGATCCTTGCAAGCCGCTGCCGATGCCCATTGGCCATGACACCGAGCAGTCGCGTGTAATCGACCCTCGCGTCGGTTCGTCAACACCGGCTATCATCCTGAGCAAGGTCGACTTGCCGGCGCCATTCTTGCCGACAAGGCCGACGTTCACTCCCCGAGGAATCTTGAAATTGGCGTCCTTCAGCACCCAGTCCCCGACGCCGTGGTCGAGCCGGTAGCGTTTGAATACATTTTCGGCGACGATCATTTGGCGATGATCTCCCTACGGAACACGCGATGTCCCATCAGCCCGACCACGATCATGAACAACGCGCAGATGTAGACATAGCTTAGGCTGGTCGACGGGACTTCGTGGTAGAATTCAGAAAACGCGGCGCGCATCGCTTCAAGCCCGTTTGAAACTGGGTTGTACATAAGGTACGAACGGTATGGTTCCGGAATGGCCGAGAGCGGGATGATCACACCCGATAGCAGATAAACCGGCCGCATCATCATCTTGATGACGGAACCGAGTTCGGGAACGAGTTCCGCAGCCACCGACAAAATCAGGCCGAAACCCACGCCTAGAAACCATAGCCCGAGAAACGCGACAACAGCCCCGATCGGATCGTACGGGGTTATGTCGATACCGAACATGAGGAGCGCCGTGAAGGCAATGATCATGACCAGCACCATGACCAGCAATTCGATTACGGACCGGACGAGCACGGCATCGACAGGCGTGATCTGGCGATAGACGAATAGCGACCTGTTCGACGAGATGCCCGCCCCGCCTTGAATTGCGGCGCGCCGAAACAGGAAGAAACCTGTGAGGCCCAGCACAAGCCATAGCTCTGCGTCCATATTGCCGACGGTGCGCTGGCGGATCACCGTGAACAGGACGCTCATGATCGCGATGTGGGCCATCGGTTCGGCGACCAGCCAGAACCACGAAGCGCGCTGGCTGAAAAGACGCGTGAGCGCTTCGCGCAGCAACAGCGCCTTCCAGACGGAAAGGGTGACTTGGAGAGGAGTGCGTCGGCTCGCCATCAGATGACGATCATCCTCTCGTCCTGCCGCAGACGAATGTTCTCCACACTTCTTGCCGTGGCCTTTTCCAATTCGTCTTCCAGTTCGGGCGAGAGAAGTTGCGGCCGCGTTTCCCCCTCTCCGACGGAGAAATGCTCTTCGATGAACTTGCGAACCTTGCGTCGGTCGCGCGTTTCGGCAAGCGCGAGGTTTGCCGCGCGAGCCAGCGCGATCCCCTTTTCGTTGTAACCAGGGTTCGAAAGGCCTTCCGGCGTCAGCGGCATGGGCGTGGGACCCAAGAAGCTCTCGATCTGTTCGTGCAGCCTGACATTGGTATTTCGGCCATCATAAATGCAAACGGCCAGCCGGTCGCCGGCTGGCATCGCATCCAGGATGGCGCCGACGGTCCTATCCCAATCTAGCGTCCTCGCATCGAAGCGCGAGAGATATCTCTCGATCTTCATGGACGAGCCCATTTTGAGTAACTGGATATAAGAGCTCTGAACGAAAGAGGCGATGTCACGGATGGTGAACAGCCAGAGCCGCCGCTGTGCTGGGATCGACTTGCCTAGCGCGGCGACGACCCGACCCGCATGGGGATAGAAGCTCTTGGTCCTTGCAAGGTTTGGCAGACCGAGCAGATCCTCGTCGCTGAGTATCAGCAGCGAGGCGTTCAGCTTTTTCGAGACATGGCCGAGCACCATTTTCCTGAAAAGGCCCGGAATCTCCGCGTCCATATCGCTCTTGATATGCGCCATGGCCTCTTTGCTGAACGGTTGGATCAACGTGCGTGCGGGACTGGCGATATCGTTCTCAAGCAACGTTTGTCGATTGATCCGCAACCAGTCCTGAAAGAACGTCGTACCTGTCTTGTGCGCGCCGAGGTGAATGACGGCCTTTTCAAACAATGATCTGTCCTCTTCGCAATGAGCGCATTGCTGAATTTCGGAGCCCCTTGAAGTATTTTTGCAAACTGTGAAAGGGCATTGCCGCCGCAAAATTGATGCAAACGGACGTTTCCTGCGAAATTCATCGCTTTGTCGTGAGTAGGAAACGATTCACCGCTGCAAGTTGCTGCAATGCAGCACTTGTCAGATATAGTGCAGTCACACTGTCGTTACGTCTTGCTAACCTGCGGAGGACTTATATAGGCTCGATTGTCGCTCTTTTGGACGGAAGGCGAATTATAACAAAGTATAACAAATGTTTATCTCGGCCCCTACCGTGTAGGCATTGCAGAATGGCAAGTGCTTGAAAATGCAGAAACCGAATATGAAAACGTCCGTCTCGACAGGTCGAAAGGCGCGGGAAGACGCGCTTTACGTCATCAATAAGGAAAGGGAGGCGCTGGCGGCCCTTGCCAATGCGCTTCCCGATGAACTGGATGAAGCGATCGACTGCATCCTCCATACGACGGGTCGACTCGTCATTGCCGGTATCGGAAAATCCGGCCATGTCGGCAGGAAGCTTGCCGCCACTTTTTCTGCGACCGGAACGCCGTCTTTCTTCGTTCATGCTGCAGAGGCCGGGCACGGCGATCTGGGTATGATTACCGCGGACGACACGATTCTCATTCTGTCCAATTCCGGGGCGAGCCCTGAACTTCGGCCGGTTCTCGATCACGCACATGCTCTAGGCGTGGCGGTGATCGGTATTGCCAGCCGCCTCGATTCCCCTCTGATGCGGGAAAGCAAGATCCCGCTACTTCTCCCCAACGTTCCCGAAGCCTGCCCCGAAGGTATTGCTCCGACCACGTCCACGACCATGATGATCGCCATCGGCGACGCGCTGGCTATCGCCGTTATGAGGGCGCGGGGTGTTTCGCGAAACCTCTTGGTCCTACTGCATCCCGGTGGTGCGATCGGCTTCGGGAACCTGCCGGTCGAAAGTCTGCTTCGCGATGCTGGCCCGCCGCCGCTGGTGCGAAAAAACAGCTCGATGCGCGATGTCGTGCTGGAGATATCGAGCGGTCGCAAGGGTTTGGCCGGGGTGACCGATGAAAACGGCAGTCTGCTTGGTGTCATAAGCGACGGCGATGTCCGCCGCTCGCTTGACCGCTTCCTGATCGCGCGAGCCGAAGAGGTGATGACGCGCAATCCCAAGACGGTGAGCGCCCATACGCGGATCAGCGAGGCGCTGCGTATAATGCTCGATAACGAAATCACCGCGATCTTTGTGATGAAAGAGGGTGAGCCCGGTCGTCCGCTGGGCGTTCTCAACATCCACGATCTCGGTCGTCCAGCCTGAGCTTTATCTTACTGTGACGACTATCGTTATTCCGGCCCGTTGGGCCTCTTCCCGCTATCCTGCAAAGCCCCTTGCGATGATCAGGGGCGTGGGCGGTGAGCAACGATCGCTCGTCGAAAGAAGTTGGCGGGCGGCAAGATCTGTTCCCGGCGATCACGAGGTCGTCGTCGCGACCGACAGCGATCGTATCGTGGAGGCGGTCGAAGAGTTTGGCGGAAGAGCCGCACTCACGCCCGAATATTGCCGCAACGGAACTGAACGTGTCGCCGCCCTGGCGAGCGACGGCCGGCCTGACGATATCTTCGTCAATTTTCAGGGTGACGCCTTGCTCACGCCTCCCGAGTTCGTCGCGGCGCTGATCGAACACATGAAAACGAACGCCGACTGCGAAGTTGCGACTGTTGCGGTGCGATGCAGTCCGGGGACATATCGGCATATCGTGACAGATCAGGCGCAGGGCAGGGTCGGTGGTACGACCGCAATCGTCAACGCGGCTGGCAATGCCTTGTACTTCTCCAAGCGTGTCCTGCCACACATCGCGCCTGGGGATGCCCTAGAAAAGGATCCACCCGTTCTTCTGCACCTTGGGCTCTATGCCTATCGCCGCAGCGCGCTTATGCGCTATGTCGCGCTACCGCCTTGCAGGGTCGAGGAGATAGAGGGGCTCGAACAACTCCGCTTCCTCCATTACGGCATACCCGTCGCGGTACTTGAACTTGAACAACCGGGCTGGGACGTGATCGAATTGAACAATCCTGAGGACTTAGAGCCGATTGAGCGAATTTTGACGGAGCGTGGAATCGCGTGATGCACTCGGGGGAATTTGAATTTCTGAAGGGGAACAGGCTGTTCCTGATTTCCGGCCCATGCGTGATAGAGAGTCGCGAACTCGTGTTGCGCGTCGCGACCTCACTTGCGGAGATGGCCGATAGGCTGCAATTTCCGGTGGTCTTCAAGGCGAGTTACGACAAGGCCAATCGTAGCTCCGGTCATTCTTTCCGTGGCCCCGGCATCGAAGAGGGTCTTAAGATACTTTCCGAGGTGCGTGACGAAACCGGTTTGCCAGTGCTTACCGATGTTCACACGCCCGAACAGGCGGTCATCGCCGGCGGCGTCGTCGACATCCTACAGATCCCGGCGTTTCTTTCGCGCCAGACCGATCTTGTCGCGGCTGCTGCGGCCACGGGCACGGCGGTAAACATAAAGAAGGCGCAGTTCATGGCGCCGCGCGACACGTTCCAAGTCGTCGCAAAAGCGCGTGACGCCGCCGCCGCCGCCGGATTTGACAACCCGGCGATCTGCTTGACGGAACGTGGAAGCTGCTTTGGATACAACAACCTGGTCGTTGACATGCGCAGCTTGCCCGTCATGGCCGAAACGGGTTGCCCGGTCATCTTTGATGCGACCCATTCGGTACAGTTGCCTGGCGGACAGGGCGACCGCTCGGGCGGTGAACGGCAACATGTCCCGACACTCGCGCGCGCGGCGGTTGCCGCGGGCGTCAACGGGGTCTTCATGGAAACCCACCCGGACCCCGACCAGGCTCTGTCCGACGGCCCGAACAGCTGGCCGCTCGATCAGATGGAGCCCCTCGTGGCCCAGCTTCTACGAATCCGCGAAGCGTGCGAAGATGGTTCGCCGGTCGCCTGAGCTCAAGATCGTAAGTCCCCAGGCGGTTCGCAGGATATTGTTCCTGCAAGGGCCGCCAGGGCCCCTGTTCAAACGGCTGGGCAAGGCCCTGTCCGAACGTGGTTTTGACGTCTTCCGCATCAACCTCAGTGGGGGGGATCGCCACGACTGGCCCGTGGGCGGGATGGATTATACAGGCACGCTGGAAGACTGGCCGATCTGGCTGGACCGTTTCATCGAAAAGCACGGAATCACCCAAATGATGCTTTTCGGTGATTGCCGGGCGCACCACGAATCGGCCCGGCGGATCGCTGCGGACCGTGGGGTCGATGTACACGTGCTCGAAGAAGGCTACATCCGGCCACACTGGATGACACTCGAGGATCACGGGGTTAACGGCTACTCGCGCCTTCCCAAGGATCCCGAGTGGTACCTAAAGAACGCCCGCCATCTGCCTGAAGAGAGCGAACCCAAGGTCGTCACCGCCAGCTTCAATCGGCGCGCGCGGGACACTTATTGGTATTATCACCACAATGTCGTGGGAAGGGTGCGCTTTCCTCACTATCGCAGCCATCGCCCGGGTTCGGTCGTTGTCGAAGGCTTGAACTGGGTCGTCCGGTTCGCGGGCCGTGCATCGCGGGAGAAACGGACCGCGCAGACAATTGAAAGACTGGCGGGTCAAAAGTTCTTTTTGTTTCCGCTCCAACTGAGTTCCGATTACCAGATCCGCCGTCATTCTGCGTTCAACGACATGGAATCGGCCGTTCGCTTCGTCATCGAGAGTTTCCTTCGTAACGCCCCGACCGACGTCCACCTGCTTGTCAAAGCACATCCGCTGGATCCGATGGCGCGCCGATGGCCTAAGCTGATTGCCAGCCTCTTGTCGAGCGACAAGGATTGTACACGCGTACACTATGTGGATGGCGGCAATCTGGAAAAGCAGGCGGCTCGGTCCCTAGGGCTGGTATGTGTGAACAGCACCTCTGGCACTCTGGCGCTGGCACATGGCATTCCCGTGAACGTGCTGGGTGATGCGGTCTATGACATTGCCGGGATCACCGACCAGAAGCATATCGACGACTTCTGGAAAAATCCGACTCCTCCCGATGAGAAGATCTGGAAGGCGTTCCGCAAAGTCCTATTTGACCGCTGCCTGATTTCCGGCGGCATCGCCAGCAAGAGCGCGGTAAATACGCTCATTGAGTCGATCCTGACGCGTTTGGGCGTGGAGGAGGAAGCGCAGAAGAAGCCTGGAAAAACTGCTGCTTCGGCTGTCGGCCATGCCTGATGGGGGCGGATTGCGATGGGTCAAGGCCCCGTTCTGGCTGCTTCAACTGGCTACTGGCGCAAAAAATTTTGAAAAGAACGGCCTGATTGGGTCCAAGGTCTTGAACCGCGCTGGTCTCCACCGCACGCGTGTGCGCCTCGCTGCGAAGCTCACGGCTCGCAGGCGTCGCCGCCTTGCTGCGGCACTGCCGAAAGAACTGGTTCGCGATTTCGAACGCAATGGTTTCATAATTGTCGAAAACGCAGTTCCACCCGGCGAATTCGCCGCAATGCGCGATGCGCTGCTCGCTTATGAGGGCGAAGCGCGAGAAATGGTGCAGGGCGATACAATCACCCGGCGCATGGCCGTTGACCGCACGATGAAATCTGCCATCCCGGCTCTTGAACGGTTCCTCTCATCACCGCTTTGGCGAAATGCAACGCGATATGTCGCTAGCTTCGATCGGGAGCCGCTGAACTATCTTCAGGCAATTGCGCGTTCGGGCAAAGGGCCACCCGATCCGCAGACTAATCTTCACGCCGATACGTTTCATTCCAGCATGAAAGCGTGGCTATTTCTGAGGGATGTGGCCGAGGAAGAAGGGCCGTTCACTTATGTGCCTGGCTCGCACCGGCCGACGCGCAAAAGGCTGGAATGGGAAGATGCCACTGCAAAGATGCTGCCAAACAGCGGTGATCGAATGACAAGGCGGGGATCGTTCCGGATCGAAGAGGAGCAACTTGCGCAACTGGACCTGCCTGCACCAAGCCGGCTGGCCGTTGCGGCCAATACCTTGGTCATCGCCGACACTTACGGCTTTCACGCACGGGGACCGTCGAGTCCCGGCATGGAGAGAGTGGAGATCTGGGCGTACAGCCGTTCAAACCCTTTCATACCTTTTTCCGGCCTCGACCTCTTTAGCCGCGGTAACGTGGCGGACAGGCGGATCGGGTGGATTTGGGCCTCGCGCGACAGGTTGCGCCGCTGGATGGGGCAGCCGTGGAAATCTGTAGGCCGGCGGACAATCCTGTAATGTCGCACGCCGCGGCAGTGCCCCGCCAAACTGGATGATATGGGTTGGTTTGTGCTAAGGTCGGCACTTAGCCGAGGAAATATCGCATGAAGAAGATCATTTGCCTGTTGCTCGCCGCCCCGTTGTTGAGCGCGCCTGCAATCGCCGGCGAGAAGGAGGAAACCGCCGCGCAGAGCGAGGAGGCCACCAAGAAGACCGACCCGAACGAGGTCGTTTGCGAATATCGTCGTCCGACCGGCAGCCGCATCCGTGAAAAGATCTGCCGTACGCGGGCCGAGGCCGAGGAAGAGACGCGGCTGAACCGGCACATGCTGGAACGCGGTTCGGGCAGTGTCGGGCGCACGATGGCATCGCCCAACGGCTGACCGGCCTGCTACTTCACAAAGGCGTCACGCAAAAGAAAAGGGCAGCCCGCGAAGGCTGCCCTTTCCGTGTGATTTCGCGAACGAAATCGAAGGTAAGTCGGATGCGACTTACTTGAGCTCGACGGTACCGCCGGCTGCTTCGATCTTGCTCTTGATCTCTTCGGCTTCTGCCTTGTTGACGCCTTCCTTGACGGCCTTGGGAGCGCCTTCGACGAGAGCCTTGGCATCTGCGAGGCCCAGGCCGGTGATGGCGCGGACTTCCTTGATGACCTGGATCTTCTTGCCACCGTCGCCGGTGAGAACGACGTCGAATTCGTCCTTTTCTTCAGCAGCGGCGCCTGCGTCGCCACCACCAGCAGGTGCAGCAACAGCAACAGCAGCAGCGGCCGAAACGCCCCATGCTTCTTCAAGAGCGGTTGCAAGTTCAGCGGCTTCGAGAACGGTCAGCTGCGACAGTTCTTCGACGATCTTCTGGATATCAGCCATTTTAATTCACTCCAATCAGTTCATGCCGACGCGGCCAACTGGCCTGTCCGTCGGTAAATCGCTTGAAACGTCTTATGCAGCGTCCTTGGCGGCGTATGCGCCGAAGACACGGGCAAGCTTGGCAGCCGGGGCAGTCGACAGCTGGGCGATCTTCGTCGCCGGTGCGTTGACAAGACCAACCAGCTTGGCGCGCAGTTCGTCGAGCGAGGGCATGGAGGCGAGCGCCTTCACACCATCGGCATCGAGCACCTGCGAACCCATCGAACCGCCAACGACCTCGAGCTTGTCGGTGGTCTTGGCGAAGTCGATGACGACCTTTGCCGCCGCAACCGGGTCGACCGAAGTCGCCAGCGCGGTGGGGCCGGTCAGGTAATCGTCGATACCAGCATAGTCGGTGTCGACGATTGCCCGCTTGGCAAGACGGTTCTTCGCTACCTTGTAGGTCGCGCCGGCTTCACGCATCTTCGAGCGCAGCTCGGTCGACTGGGCGACCGAGAGGCCGAGGTTGCGGGTGACAACCACCACGCCGACCTCGTTGAAGGTTGCGTTGAGCTCTGCGACCGCATCGGCTTTTTGCGAACGATCCATGTTTGCTCCTTCACGTTTGATCGCCTGCCGGAACAGGCGATCGGCTCATTGTGTCCACGCGCCATTGCCCGAAGGCTCCGGCGTGCGGGCGAGTCCGTTCGATCAGGGAAGGAGGAGCGCTTGCCCTTTCGCAAAAGGATGGGCGCGGATGGCGGACCCGAAAGTCGCCTGAAATCTCTTTTCCCCGTCTAGGCTGGAAATTAAGACCGGCAAATTCCGGTCACCAACTGTCTCGGACGGATGACGACGGCAAACCAAAAGGCCCACCGACATCGCGGCGGGCCTCTAAAGGGTTTGACGGGAGAGTCAAGCGGTGTCGGGCTCTAGCGCCCTTACTCGCCCTCGTATCCGAGCAGGTCGCCGGGCTGGCAATCGAGTTCCCGGCAGATCGCCTCCAGCGTGGAGAAGCGAATGGCCTTGGCCTTGCCGGTCTTCAGGATCGACAGGTTGGCAAGGGTCAGGCCGACGCGGTCCGCCAGTTCGGTCAGCGTCATGCGGCGTTCGTGGAGCAGGTCGTCCAGTTTCACGGTCACGGGCATCAGACGGTTCCTTCCAGGTCGGCGCGCATTTCGGTTCCCTTGCGGAAAACGCGGGCGAGGACAAAGAGGATGATGACCAGCAGGATCGCGCTGAGGGAGATGCCGTCGGCCTCGACGGTCTTGCCCTCGGTCATCTGCTCCAGCATGACCCCGCCTGCGGCCAGCGGCAGGCTGATGAACTGGATGGCGAGCATGAGCCAGGCCATGCGCGAAAGGCGGGTGGCATTTTCGGGCACGAAGGGATCGCCTTCGCCGACCGTGTTGACGATCCGGCGGCACAGCAGCGTGACCACGAAGACCATCCCCAGGACGACGGCTCCCATGGCAGCCATGCCGGCAAGGACCGGCAAGGCCTCGGGAACGATGCCTTCGGCCTGAACCTCGGCCAGGACCTGGGCGCGGAACAGGAGGATGGCCGGGGCCGCGATGGTGCAGGCCACGGCCGCGACGCCCGCGATGACCTGGATGATGATGAGGATGACCCGCGCGATGGCAAGCAGGGGGTCGATGCGTTTGAGCGACATGGCGGGGCTCCTTTCAGATGGTAAGGATCGGGTCGGGAAGGGCCGGCCGTCAGGCGACGACAGGGGCCACGGCTACCGATGCCGAGGCGTAGTTGGTTGCCTGGGGAGTGACGGTGGTTGCCCACATTCCGACGGTCAGCAGGAAGGCGGCGAAAACGGCTGTTAGGTTGGTCTGGTTGAAAGTCATTTGTCGAACTCCGATATGCTTGATATCGATATTCAATAATCCGATGCCGCCATATCGTCAATCGATAAATATCGAAAAACGATATGGCGTTGATTGTTTTACGGAAAATTCGGGGCGCCCAGACCGCAGATGAGTGCCTCGGGCCGGAAAAAACGCGAATCGCGGGGCGCCGCCCCCTTTGACAGCGCGGGGGACGGCACCTATATGCGGGCTCGTTCGAAGGCTTCGAGCAAGGCGGCCCTGGCGCGGGGGCCGACCCGGGATGGAGGCCTCGAAATCAGCAGAACGACGCGACGGCTGTGGGCCGGGAATGCCTCGAAAGGGGCTGATTCCCGTTTGTCCTGCGGCCTTTTGTCGTTTCTGCGCCATCGCACGCGTGCGACGAAATCCCTTGCCGGGGCGGCGGGTCGACTCGAAGTCGGCCGGACCGAATCGGCACAACACGAAGCAGAGGCTCCATACCTTTATGGCAACCCAGCTGAACGAGGCGAACATCCGCCCGACTGCCAAGAAGCGCATCCGCAAGATCTTTGGCGACATCCACGAAGTCGTCGAAATGCCGAACCTGATCGAGGTCCAGCGCGAGAGCTACGAACAGTTCCTCCGCTCCGATCCGGCGACCGGCTATGTCTCTGGCCTGGAAAAGACCCTGCGCTCGGTCTTCCCGATCCGCGACTTCGCGGGCACGGCCGAACTCGACTTCGTGCACTACGAACTCGAAGACCCCAAGTACGACACGACCGAATGCCGCCAGCGCGGCATCACTTACGCGGCCCCGATGAAGGTCACGCTGCGCCTGATCGTGTTCGAGATCGATCCTGACACCGAGGCCCGTTCGGTTCTCGATATCAAGGAACAGGACGTTTACATGGGCGACATGCCGCTCATGACCGAGAACGGCACCTTCATCATCAACGGCACCGAGCGTGTCATCGTGTCGCAGATGCACCGTTCGCCGGGCGTTCTGTTCGACCATGACCGCGGCAAGACGCACTCGTCAGGCAAGTACCTGTTCGCCGCCCGCGTCATTCCGTACCGCGGTTCGTGGCTGGACTTCGAATTCGACGCCAAGGATATCGTCAACGTCCGCATCGACCGCAAGCGGAAGCTGCCGGTCACCGCGCTGCTCTATGCCCTGGGCCTCGACAGCGAAGGCATCCTTGACCACTTCTACGACACCGTTGTCTGGGAACGCGGCGAAGGCGGCTGGAAAATCCCGTTCACCGCAGAAGGCTGGCGCGGCCAGAAGCCGGCGTTCGACATCGTCGACGCGGCATCGGGCGAAGTCGTCTTCCCGGCAGGCACCAAGATCAGCCCGCGCGCTGCCAACAAGGCGGCCAAGGACGGTCTTGCCGAACTGCTGATCCCGACCGAGGAAATCTTTGGTCGCTATGCCGCCAAGGACATGATCGACGAATCCACCGGCCGCATCTGGCTCGAAGCCGGTGAGGAAGTCAGCCCCGAGAACCTCGAGGCGCTGGACAATGCGGGTGTCGACAAGCTCGAACTGCTCGACATCGACCACGTGAACAAGGGTCCGTGGATCCGCAACACGATGGAAGCCGACAAGGCCGAGAACCGCGAAATGGGTCTCGAGGCCATCTACAAGGTCATGCGCCCGGGCGAACCGCCGACGAAGGAAACCGCAGAAGCCCTGTTCGAAGGCCTGTTCTTCGACGGCGAACGCTATGACCTGTCGGCCGTTGGCCGCGTGAAGCTGAACATGCGCCTCGGCCTTGATGCCGAGGACACGATCACGACCCTGCGCAACGAGGACATCCTCGCTGTCGTCAAGGAACTGGTCGACCTCAAGGACGGCAAGGGCGAAGTCGACGACATCGACAACCTGGCCAACCGCCGCGTCCGTTCGGTGGGCGAGCTGCTCGAAAACCAGTACCGCGTCGGCCTGCTGCGCATGGAACGCGCGGTCAAGGAACGCATGAGCAGCGTCGACGTCTCGACGGTGATGCCGAACGACCTCATCAACGCGAAGCCCGCCGTGGCCGCGGTGCGTGAGTTCTTCGGCTCCTCGCAGCTGTCGCAGTTCATGGACCAGACCAACCCGCTGTCGGAAGTCACCCACAAGCGCCGCGTCTCGGCGCTTGGGCCCGGTGGTCTTACCCGTGAGCGCGCAGGCTTCGAAGTCCGCGACGTTCACCCGACGCACTATGGCCGTATCTGCCCGATTGAAACGCCCGAAGGCCCGAACATCGGTCTGATCAACTCGCTCTCGACCTTTGCGCGCGTCAACAAGTACGGCTTCATCGAAACCCCGTACCGCAAGGTGATCGACGGCAAGGTGACCGGCGAGGTCCAGTACCTCTCGGCCATGGAAGAGCAGAAGAACACGGTGGCACAGGCCTCGGCCGACCTCACCGGCGAAGGCACTTTCGTCGAGGATCTCGTCTCGGCCCGCCAGAACGGTGAGTTCGTGATGAGCCCGTCCGAGCAGGTCACGCTGATGGACGTGTCGCCCAAGCAGCTCGTCTCGGTTGCCGCATCGCTCATTCCGTTCCTGGAAAACGATGACGCCAACCGCGCGCTCATGGGATCGAACATGCAGCGTCAGGCCGTGCCGCTGGTCAGGGCCGAAGCGCCCTGGGTCGGCACCGGTATGGAAGAGACGGTGGCCCGCGATTCCGGTGCTGCCATCTCGGCACGCCGCGGCGGTATCGTCGACCAGGTCGACGCGACCCGTATCGTGATCCGCGCCATCGGCGACGTCGAAGCCGGCCAGTCGGGCGTCGACATTTACCGCCTGCAGAAGTTCGAACGCTCGAACCAGTCGACCTGCATCAACCAGCGTCCGCTGGTGAAGGTGGGCGAAGTGGTGCAGTCCGGCGACATCATCGCCGACGGCCCGTCGACCGACATGGGTGAACTGGCGCTGGGCCGTAACAGCCTCGTCGCGTTCATGCCGTGGAACGGCTACAACTACGAAGACTCGATCCTGATCAGCGAACGCATCGTCAAGGACGACGTGTTCACCTCGATCCACATCGACGACTTCGAAGTCATGGCCCGCGACACGAAGCTCGGCCCCGAAGACATCACCCGCGATATCCCGAACGTCGGCGAGGAAGCCCTGCGCAACCTCGACGAAGCGGGCATCGTCTACGTCGGTGCCGAAGTGCATCCGGGCGACATCCTGGTCGGCAAGATCACGCCGAAGGGCGAAAGCCCGATGACGCCGGAAGAAAAGCTTCTGCGCGCCATCTTCGGTGAAAAGGCCAGCGATGTGCGCGACACCTCGCTTCGCCTGCCGCCGGGCGTGTCGGGCACGATTGTCGACGTTCGCGTCTTCAACCGTCACGGCATCGAGGTCGACGACCGTACCCGCGCCATCCAGAACGAGGAAATCGAACGCCTCGCCAAGGACCGCGAGGACGAACGCGCCATCCTCAACCGCGCGACCTACAACCGCCTGCGCGACATGCTCGTCGGCCAGACCGCTTCGGCAGCGCCCAAGGGCGTGAAGAAGGGCGTCGAGATCACCGAGGAGATGCTGAACGAGGTCGAGCGTTTCGAATGGTTCAAGTTCGCGGTTGCAGAAGACGGTCGCCAGGCGCAGCTCGAAGCCGTCAAGGAACAGTATGACGAGGCCGTCCAGGCCATCAACGCCAAGTTCGAGGACCGCAAGGAAAAGCTCGAACGCGGTGACGAACTGGCCCCCGGCGTCCTCAAGATGGTCAAGGTCTTCGTCGCGGTGAAGCGCAAGCTGCAGCCGGGCGACAAGATGGCCGGCCGTCACGGTAACAAGGGTGTCATTTCGCGCATCCTTCCCGCCGAAGACATGCCGTTCCTCGAAGACGGCACCCCCGTCGATCTGGTTCTGAACCCGCTGGGCGTGCCGTCGCGCATGAACGTCGGTCAGATCTTCGAAACCCACCTCGGCTTTGCCGCGCGCGGGCTCGGCATGCAGATCGCGGAGCAGCTCGACGAGTGGCGCACCAACAACCCCGACGCGATGGCAGGCCCCCCGCCCGCCGCGCTGATCGACAAGTTGAAGGACGTCTACGGCGAGAACTACTACGACGACATCGAGAACCGCTCGAGCGAGGAAGTTGCCGAACTGGCGAACAACCTGCGTCGCGGCGTTCCGATGGGCACTCCGGTCTTCGACGGCGCGCGCGAAGGCGACGTGACGACGATGCTGGAAAAGGCAGGCTACGAAAGCTCGGGCCAGTCGGTGCTTTATGACGGTCGTACCGGTGAAGCCTTCGACCGCAAGGTCACCGTGGGCATCATCTACATGCTCAAGCTGCACCACCTCGTCGATGACAAGATCCACGCGCGTTCGATCGGTCCCTACTCGCTCGTCACCCAGCAGCCGCTGGGCGGTAAGGCGCAGTTCGGTGGCCAGCGCTTCGGTGAAATGGAGGTCTGGGCGCTCCAGGCCTACGGCGCGGCCTACACGCTGCAGGAAATGCTGACCGTGAAGTCGGACGACGTTGTCGGCCGTACCAAGGTCTACGAAGCGATCGTCAAGGGCGACGACACTTTCGAGGCCGGCATCCCGGAAAGCTTCAACGTGCTCGTGAAGGAAATGCGCTCGCTGGGTCTCAACGTCGAACTGTCCTCGCTTACCGACGATAGCGAAGACGGCGACATGGCCGAGGCTGCCGAATGAGGAAACGCGGGCGGGCCACGTGCTCGCCCGCTTCCCCTTCGCACACAGGTTTTTCCCCTCAAGGGATTTGAAAAATGAACGAACTGACCAAATTCGCAAACCCGGTGGCCAAGCCGGAAACGTTCGACCAGATCCAGATCGGTCTTGCCTCGCCCGAGCGCATCCGTTCATGGTCGTTCGGCGAAATCAAGAAGCCGGAAACGATCAACTACCGCACGTTCAAGCCTGAACGCGACGGCCTGTTCTGCGCGCGCATCTTCGGTCCTGTGAAGGACTACGAGTGCCTTTGCGGCAAGTACAAGCGCATGAAGTACAAGGGCGTCGTCTGCGAAAAGTGTGGCGTCGAAGTGACCGTGACCAAGGTGCGCCGTGAACGCATGGGCCACATCGAACTGGCCGCGCCCGTCGCGCACATCTGGTTCCTGAAGTCGCTTCCCTCGCGCATCGGCCTGCTGCTCGACATGCAGCTCAAGCAGCTTGAGCGCGTGCTGTATTTCGAAAGCTACGTGGTGGTCGAGCCGGGCCTGACCCCGCTCGAAAAGTTCCAGCTTCTGACCGAAGACGAACTGCTCGACGCGCAGGACGAATATGGCGAAGACGCGTTCAGTGCCGGCATCGGCGCCGAAGCGGTCAAGATCATGCTCATGGAACTCGACCTCGAGCAGGAACGTGATGACCTGATGGAAGAGCTGGCGACGACCAAGTCGACGCTGAAGCCCGCCAAGATCATCAAGCGCCTGAAGGTCGTCGAAAGCTTCATCGATTCGGGCAACCGCCCCGAATGGATGATCCTTGATGTCGTTCCGGTCATTCCGCCCGAACTGCGCCCGCTGGTCCCGCTGGACGGCGGTCGTTTCGCGACGTCGGATCTCAACGATCTCTATCGCCGCGTCATCAACCGCAACAACCGCCTGAAGCGCCTGATGGAGCTGCGCGCGCCGGACATCATCGTCCGCAACGAAAAGCGCATGCTGCAGGAAGCCGTCGACGCCCTGTTCGACAACGGCCGTCGCGGCCGTGTCATCACGGGTGCGAACAAGCGTCCGCTGAAGTCGCTGTCCGACATGCTCAAGGGCAAGCAGGGCCGCTTCCGCCAGAACCTTCTGGGCAAGCGCGTCGACTATTCGGGTCGTTCGGTCATCGTGACCGGCCCCGAACTGAAACTGCACCAGTGCGGCCTTCCCAAGAAGATGGCGCTCGAACTGTTCAAGCCGTTCATCTACGCCCGCCTCGATGCCAAGGGTCTTTCGATGACCCTGAAGCAGGCCAAGAAGTGGGTCGAGAAGGAGCGCAAGGAAGTCTGGGACATCCTGGATGAAGTCATCCGCGAACACCCCGTCCTCCTGAACCGCGCACCGACGCTGCACCGCCTTGGCATTCAGGCGTTCGAGCCCGTGCTGATCGAGGGCAAGGCAATCCAGCTGCACCCGCTCGTCTGCTCGGCCTTCAACGCCGACTTCGACGGTGACCAGATGGCCGTCCACGTGCCGCTTTCGCTGGAAGCCCAGCTGGAAGCCCGCGTGCTGATGATGAGCACCAACAACATCCTCTCGCCCGCCAACGGCAAGCCGATCATCGTGCCTTCGCAGGACATGGTGCTGGGTCTCTACTATCTCTCGATGGAGATGGAGAACGAGCCGGGCCAGGGCATGGCGTTTGCCGACATGGCCGAAGTGCACCAGGCGCTTCAGGTCGGTGCCGTCACGCTGCACTCCAAGATCACCGCCCGCGTCATGCAGACGGACGAAGACGGTAACCAGTACGTCGCGCGCGTTGAAACGACGCCGGGTCGCATGCTGATCGCGGAATGCCTGCCCAAGAGCCACAAGGTTCCGTTCGATGTCGTCAACCGCCTTCTCACCAAGAAGGACATCGGTGACGTCATCGACGAGGTCTATCGTCACACCGGTCAGAAGGACACGGTCCTGTTCGCCGACGCGATCATGGTCCTGGGTTTCCGTCACGCCTGCCGCGCCGGCATTTCGTTCGGCAAGGACGACATGATCATCCCCGAAACCAAGGAAGCGATGATCGCCGAGACCAAGGCGCTGGTTGCCGACTACGAGCAGCAGTACCAGGACGGTCTCATCACCTGGCAGGAAAAGTACAACAAGGCGATCGACGCCTGGAGCCGTTGCGGCGACCAGGTCGCGGCCGAGATGATGGACCGCATTAAGTCCCAGCCCGTGGACGAGGAAACCGGCCGTCTGAAGCCGATCAACTCGATCTACATGATGAGCCACTCCGGCGCGCGTGGTAGCCCGGCCCAGATGAAGCAGCTGGCCGGCATGCGCGGCCTGATGGCCAAGCCGTCGGGCGAGATCATCGAAACGCCGATCATCTCGAACTTCAAGGAAGGCCTGACCGTTCTTGAATACTTCAACTCGACCCACGGCGCCCGTAAGGGCCTGGCCGATACCGCACTAAAGACCGCGAACTCGGGTTACCTGACCCGTCGTCTGGTCGACGTGTCGCAGGACTGCGTCATCGTCGAAAACGACTGCGGCACCGAGAACGCGCTCGAAATGCGCGCCATCGTTCAGGGCGGCTCGACCATCGCATCGCTTGGCGAACGTATCCTGGGCCGTACGCTGGCCGAGGACCTCGTCCACGCCAAGACGGGCGAAGTGCTGGCCAAGGCTGGCGACCTGCTCGACGAAGCGGCGATCAAGAAGATCGACGAAGCCGAATCGCAGGTGGCGAAGATCCGTTCGCCGCTGGTTTGCGAAGCGCAGCAGGGCGTTTGCGGCACGTGCTACGGCCGTGACCTTGCCCGCGGTACCCCGGTGAACATCGGCGAAGCCGTTGGCGTCATCGCGGCACAGTCGATCGGTGAACCCGGCACGCAGCTGACGATGCGTACGTTCCACATCGGTGGCGCGGCGCAGCTCAACGAAACCTCGCACCTTGAGGCGGTTTCGGACGGCAAGATCGTCTATCGCGACATGCCGACCATCGTCGACAAGCGCGGTCGTCGTCTGTCGATGGCCCGCAGCGGCGAAATCCTCGTCATCGACGCCGAAGGGCGCGAGCGTGAAATGCACCGTGTTCCCTACGGTACCTTCATCATGTTCGAGGACGGCGCACAGGTGAAGCAGGGCGACCGGATGGCCGAATGGGATCCGTTCACCCTGCCGATCATCACCGAGCAGTCGGGCGTCGTGAAGTACCAGGACCTGATCGACACCAAGACCCTGGAAGAGCGCGTCGACGAAGCCACCGGCATCGCCCAGCGCGTCGTGATCGAGTATCGCGCCGCCGGCCGTTCCAAGAAGGAAGACCTGCGTCCGCGCATCACCCTTCTGGGGCAGGCAAGCGACGAGACCGAGGCAGCCCGCTACATGCTGGCGCCGGGTACGACCCTGTCGGTCGAGGACGGTCAGGAAGTGCAGGCCGGTGACATTCTCGCCCGTGCTTCGCGCGAAGCGGCCAAGACCCGCGACATCACCGGCGGTCTGCCGCGTGTTGCCGAGCTGTTCGAGGCCCGCAAGCCGAAGGACAACGCGGTCATCGCCAAGGTCTCGGGCCGCGTCGAGTTCGTTCGCGACTACAAGGCCAAGCGCAAGATCGCGATCATCCCGGAAGAGGGTGATCCGGTTGAGTACCTGATCCCGAAGTCGAAGGTGATCGACGTTCAGGAAGGCGACTTCGTGAAGAAGGGCGACAACCTGATCTCCGGTTCGCCCGATCCGCACGACATCCTCGAGGTGCTTGGCGTCGAGGCGCTGGCCGAATACCTGTGCACCGAGATCCAGGAAGTCTATCGACTCCAGGGCGTGAAGATCAACGACAAGCACATCGAGGTGATCGTTCGCCAGATGCTGCAGAAGGTCGAGATCACCAACGGCGGCGACACCACGCTGCTTCCCGGCGAACAGGTCGATTACGAGGAAATGCTCGAGTACAACGCGAAGCTCGACAAGGGTAAGCAGCCGGCAGAGGGCAAGCCTGTCCTCCTCGGTATTACCAAGGCTTCGCTGCAGACCCGTTCGTTCATCTCGGCGGCATCCTTCCAGGAAACCACGCGCGTGCTCACGCAGGCCGCGGTCGAAGGCAAGAAGGACTCGCTGATCGGTCTGAAGGAAAACGTCATCGTCGGCCGTCTCATCCCCGCCGGTACCGGCGCGGGCATGAACCGCGTCCGCGTGGCCGCTACCAGCCGCGACGCAGCCCTGCGCGCCCAGTATCGCAAGATGCAGGAAGCGCTGATCGCTGCCGAAACGGCCAAGGAAGAGCACGAGGCCGAACTGGCACAGGGCCCCGAAGCCGCGATCGGTGACGATCCGCTGGCCAAGGTCGAGGGCGAGACCCACGGTCTCGACGCCGATGCCGGTGACTACCTCAACGAAGAGGCCGCCGATCACGACGGCAGCGAGGAAGAAAGCGAGAGCTGATCCTCCTGCGCGCTTTCCCCGCGAAAGCCTGGAAATAACAAACCCCCGTCAGAGCGATCTGGCGGGGGTTTCGTTTTGGAACAACGCGTGTTTCATTTCAGGTGTTTACTGCCGATTTACCTTCCTGCCCTAAGTTCTGCCCCACACGCGGTTTCACTTATTTGGGGATTGAACCGGTTATGGGAGGCAGACAGGCCGCCCTTTTTGGTCGCGCCGACTACCTGATGGTCCGTCGCTTGCAGGACTACGCAGACCGTGGCCAGCTTGCGGCTGCGACGTCGGCGTTCGGTGCTTTCATCACGTGCGTCATCCGCCTTGGAGGGCAGGGCGTGCTGATCCAGTTCGCCTGGCTGGGCTTCATGCTGGCGATCAGCCTTGCCCGTGTCGAAGTGATCCGCCGCTTCACCCCCGAATCGATCGACCTTTCCTATTTCAAGAAACAGCGCCGCTACATGTTTGGCCTCGGCATTGCCGATTCGGTCGGATGGGGCGTGGGCATCGGCATGTTCGCGATGTTCGCGCGCGAAACCGAGCTTTACCTCCTGTCGGTCCTGGTCGCGGGCGTCGTCACGGCCTCCATGATCTATTATCGCGCCCTGCCGCGGATCTGCGCGGTCTTCGTGGGTACGATGACCCTGACGGGCTTCGGCATCAGTTACGCGACCTTCGGCCGGATCGAGATCGTGTCCTTTGCCCTCATCAGCGCGCTGGCCATGATCCTGTTTCGCGGCATCTACGACGATGCGAAACTCTATCGCCGCAAGTTCGAGGGCGAGGCGGAACTGGCTGAAAGCGCAGAAACGATCCAGCTCCTGCTGCACGACTATGAAGCGCAAAGCGCGGACTGGCTGTGGCAGGTCGACAAGGGCGCCTGCCTTGTCGCGGTATGCGACCGTTTCGGCGAAGCGGCGGGATGCGAGTCGTGGAACCTCGAAGGGCGGGAAATGGTCTCGCTGTTCGACCACGGGCCGCAGCGCGAATTGCTGGCCCATCGCCTGCTGGTGCGCCAACCGTTCCGCGACCTGACGATCAGCCTGACGGTGGGTGGCGAAACCCGCTGGTGGACGATGTCGGCCAATGTCTGGGACGACGGCACGATGCATGGCGTGGCGCGCGATACCACCGACACGCGTCAGGCGGTTGAACGCGTCAATTTCATGGCGCACCACGACATGTTGACCGGCATCGCCAACCGGTTCCTGTTTGGCGAAACGCTGGCCGAAGTGCTGGGGCGCAAGCAGAACGCGGGTGGGCTGGCGCTGCTCTATCTCGATCTCGATCATTTCAAGCAGATCAACGACACCTTCGGCCATTCGACCGGCGACCGGCTTCTGGCCGAAGCGTCGAAGCGCATCAGCGGCGCGGTGAAGTCGCACGACCTCGTCGCGCGGCTAGGCGGGGACGAATTCGCGGTCCTGCTAACCCGCCTGACGGATCAGGAAACCGCCAAGATCGTCGCACAGCGCATCGTCGAGGAAATGGAAAAGCCCTTCGTGCTCGGTGACCAGAAGCTGTCGACCAGCACGTCGGTCGGCATCGCGCATGTCGATCGCACGATGCAGGGCGCGGCGCGAAACCCCGATACCCTGCTGCGTCAGGCCGACCTTGCGCTCTATGCCGCCAAGGCGCTGGGCCGGGGCACGTTCGCGGAGTTCGAGCCGTGGCTGGAAGAGCGCGACCGCGAACGCGCGCAGCTTGAGGCCGACCTCAAGACCGCGATCCAGAACGACGAATTCACGCTGCATTACCAACCGCTCTACGACATCGCGCAGAAGAAGACGGTGGGCTTCGAAACGCTGGTCCGCTGGCAAAGCCCGATCTGGGGCGTGGTCATGCCGGGCGAATTCATCCCGCTGGCCGAAGACAGCGGCCTGATCGTGTCGCTGGGCGAATGGATCATCCGCAATGCGGTCGAGGAAGCGGCAAGCTGGGCAGAACAGGAAACGGTGGCGATCAACCTTTCGCCGCTGCAGATGCGGTCCCCCCGCCTGATTCCGACACTGGCCGAGGCGATCCGCAACACCGGTATAGACCCGTCGCGGATCGAGCTGGAAATCACAGAGAACATGCTGATGCATGACAGCGAACGGAACGTTGCCATGCTGCATGAACTGCGCGGCATGGGCATGCGCATCTCGCTCGACGATTTCGGGACCGGCTATTCCTCGCTCAATTACCTGCGGTCTTTCCCATTCGACAAGATCAAGATCGACAAGTGCTTCGTCGAGGATATCGAGGATCGCGAGGACTGCCAGGCGATCGTGCGGGCCGTCATGCACCTGGCCGGTGCGCTGGGCATGTCGACCGTTGCCGAAGGGGTTGAACGCAAGAGCCAGCTGGAATGGCTGCGCACCGAAGGGATCACCCAGATCCAAGGCTATCTCATATCCTACCCCGTCAACGCCGAGGAACTGAGCGACGGGCGCCCCTTCAACGAGGATCGGGCCCAGTGGTTCAAGCCGCCCGAACTGCGCGGCAAGAAGGCGGACGGAGACGGCGACGCATTAGAAAACGCCGCCTGAGCGCGCAGACCGGCCGTTGGCGGTGACAAATCCCGTCATTCTGGCCGATTGCGTGAAATTGCGGATTGATGACTTGCGCCCACGTTCCTAGCGTAGAGCCATGTTCACTCCGCAGCTCCTGCTCGGCATCGTTTTCGCCACGATCGGTATTTTCGTGGCGCTGATGGGCGTGGACCAGGTCCGCAAGGGCGGGGCAGGCGACAACAAGAAGCTGATCGCCTCTGGCATCGTGCTTGCCGTGCTCGGCATCGTCCTGGCCGTAATCTAGCCCGCGTCGGGATTGGCGTCCAAAGTCCATCCGCCGCCCAGCGCCTTGATCGCCGCTGCATGGGACGCGACCGCGTCTCCCTTTGCCGACAGCGCCGCGCGTTCCGCCTCGTCATAGGCGATTTGCGCCTGGCTGAACGCGATGCGCGAATCTTCACCCGCCTCGTATCGCTGGCGCGCCAGTTCCAGGCTCGTCGCCGCATCAGCCCGCGCCGCCTCCAGCGCATCCCATGCCGCGCGCGCCGCGTTGTAGCGGTTGAGCGCGGTCTCGCTGTCGGCCAGCGCGCCCAGCACCGCCTGTTCATAGGCCGCGGCCGCTTCGTCGGCGCGGGCGTCGGCGGCCCTGATCTGCGCGCGGATGCGGCCGCCTGCAAAGATGGGCCAGGATAGCGTCGGCCCTACGGTAAAGCGCAGGGAATCGCCCGAAGCCAGATAGCCCACGGCCCGCGCCTGTTGCCCGATGGAGCCGATCAGCGAGATTTTCGGAAAGAGCTGCGCGGTCTGCACGCCGATGTCCGCGGTCGCAGCGGCAAGCTGGTATTCGGCGGCGATCACGTCGGGGCGGCGGCGCAGGACATCGGCGCGAAGGCCGGCGCGGACCGCTTCCGGAGGGGTGGGCACGGGCGCGGGTTGGGAAAGAAGGTGCGCGGTCCCCTCGGGCGGCTGGCCGGTCAGGACAGCCAGTGCATTGGTGGCGGCAACCGCCTTCGCCTCGGCGGCGGGAAGCCGCGCGTGCGCCGCGTTCAACGCCGCATCGGCATCGGCGGCGGGGCCGCGTGCGATCTCGCCGGCCTCATAGCTTTGGCGGGCGAGGCGGGCGATCGTTTCGCGCGCGGACAGGTCGGCGGCGGCAAGCGCGCTTTCGGCCTGTGCCTCGCGAAGCTGGACATAGGCGCGCACGGTTTCGGCCACGACGCGCAGGCGCGCCTCGCGCGACAAGGCCTCGGCCGCGCCGACGCGATACCCCGCCGCTTCCACCGCGCGGCGCGTGCCGCCCCACAGGTCAAGCTCCCACGATGCGTCGAAGCCTGCATCGAACAGCGAGAATTCCGGTGCGAAACCCGGAAGCGCGCCCACGGGAAGCTGGCCATTTTCCGAAAGCCGCTGCCGCGTGGCCGACGCGTTGGCGGCCACTTCGGGCACGCGCCCGCCCGCTGCCGCATCAAGCCCCGCACGGGCCTGCCGCAGGCGCGCTTGTGCTTGTGCGATGTCGCGGTTTGCCGCCACCGCCTTTTCGACCAGTTCGGTCAGCACCGGATCACCCAGCGCGCGCCACCCTTCGGCCTCGATTTCGGCACTGTCGATGCCGTCCTGCGACCATGCGCCGACTTGTCCCGTGACATCGGGGCGTTCGTAATCGGGCCCGACGGTACAGGCCGACAGGGCGACAAAGGGCAGGGCAAGGACGAGAAGCTTGCGCAAAGGTCTACTCCATCCGCGAGCGGAACAGCGCCGATGCCGCCCAGAGCGACAGCACGGCCTGAACCGCGAGCGGCCAGGTGTTGGACAGGACGTCGGAGGCCGGCATGGCCTTGAGGAAAGTGCCTTCGGACACGACGAGGAACCATGTCGGCGGATTGAGCCAGGTGATCGCCTGAAGCCATCCGGGCATGTTGTCGACCGGGCTGGCATAGCCCGACAGGATGATCATCGGCACGGTCAGCGCGAACATGCCCAGAAAGGCCTGCTGCTGCGTCGCGGACACGACCGAGATCAGCATCCCGATGCCTGTCAGCGCCAGCAGGTAGAACACCAGCGACAGGTAGAACAGCGGCAGCGAACCCGTCAGCGGTACACCGAAGACCAGCGGGGTCAGGATCACGAACAGCGTCACGTTGAACAGGCCCACGACAATGGGGGGAAACATCTTGCCGATCAGGATTTCATGCGTGCGCAGCGGCGAGACGAGGAGCTGGTCCAGCGTGCCCAGTTCGCGTTCGCGCGCCACCGATTGCGACACGACCGCGATGGACGATACCGCCGCGATGATCGCGATCAGGGCGGGCATGACGAACCAGATGTAATCGAGGTTCGGGTTGAACCAGTTGCGTACCGTGGTGCCGCTGCCGCGCCCGTCCAGCCGGGCCGCGATGGCCGATCCGCGCGGGGTTGCCGGCGATACGTCGCCCACGATGCGCTGCATGTAACTCGACACGATCTGCGCGGCATTGGACCGCCGCCCGTCATAGACCGCGCCGAACGCGGCGGGGCGACCGGCATCGACATCGGCGGAAAATTCCGGCCCGAAGCGCAGGACCGCGATCACGTCCTGCCGGTCTATCGCCTTTTCCAGAGCCGCGTCAGAGCGCATCACGCGAACTTCGCGCACGTTGGGGCTGCCCTCGATCCGCTCCACGATCTCGCGGCTCCACTGCCCTCCGTCGAGGTCGAGTACGCCTATGCGGATGTTGGTGACTTCCATGGTCGATGCGAAGGAAAACAGGAAGAACTGGATCAGCGGCGGGGTGACCAGGATCAGCCGCGCCCGCGGATCGCGCAGGACTGCAAGCAACTCCTTGCGGAAAATGGCGCGCAGGCGCGGACCGATCAACGATTTCGGCAGGAACCGGGGCCAGCGCAGGCTCATGCGATCCTCCGCCGGGTGGAACGGACGCAAAGGCCGAACAGCACCGCGCCAAAGCCGAGCAGGATCGCCATGTTCGGCGCGAACAGGCCCCAATCGTCACCGGCGAGGAAAACGGTCTGGATTTGCGGGATCAGGTAACGTGCCGGCACGATATAGGTCAGCGCCTGGAGCAGTTTGGGCATCGAGGCGATTTCGAACACGAAGCCTGACAGCAGCATCGTGGGCAGGAACGCGGTGAGCAGGGCGACCTGGCTCGCCACGAACTGGTTCTTGAGCGCGGAAGAGATCAGCAGGCCCTGTCCCAGCGCCGGGACTAGATAGACCGCGGCGATCGCGAACAGCGCGAAGACCGACCCGCGAAACGGCACGCCGAACAGGAAGATGGCCAGTAGCGTGCAAAGCGTCATCGATACGATGCCGAGCGCGAAGTAAGGCACGATCTTGGTCAGCAGGAATTCGCCCATCCCGATGGGCGTGGCCATCAGCGCCTCCAGCGTGCCGCGTTCCCATTCGCGCGCGACGACGAGCGCGGTCAGCAGCGATCCGATCATTGTCATGACGATCGCGATGGCGCCGGGGACGAGGAAGTTGCGGCTGGCAAGGGCCGGGTTGAACCAGAACCGGGACAGAACGTCGATCGGCGGGGCTACCGCCATGCCGTGATCGCTGGCCCGCTGTGCTGCCCATGTCGCGCGCACGCCTTCAGCCTGTCCGGCCACGAAGCTGGCGGTATTGGGCAGTGCGCCATCGGTGATGACCTGTATCTCGCCCCCGCCTGCCGCGACCTCCCGCCCGAATTGCTGCGGGATGACGATGATCGCACGGATGTCGCCTGCCACCATCCGGTCGCCCAGTTCCTGCACCGATCCGGTTTCCACCACGTCGAAATAGCGCGATGCGGCAAATGTCCCGGCCAGCGAACCGGCCGCGCCGCTGTCGTCCTCCACCGCCATGCCGACCCGCGTGCTGGTCGCATCAAGGTTCACGCCATAGCCCATCAGGAACAACAGCATGACCGGCAGGACGAAGGCGATGAGGAAGGTCGATGGGTCGCGCAGGATCTGGCGCGTCTCCTTCAGCATCATCGCGGTAAAGCGCGCGGCGCGCGGATGGCGGGCCGGATCGATCATGCCGCCTCCATCTCCTCGCGCCGGGCGTCGGACTGTTCGATGAGGGCGATGAAGGCGTCTTCCATCGGGGCATCGCCAGTGCCTGCCTCCTGCTTCAGGTGATCGGGGCTGCCGGTGGCGATCTGCTCTCCGCGATAGATGAGGGCGATTTCATCGCAGTATTCGGCCTCGTCCATGAAATGCGTGGTAACCAGGACCGAGACGCCGCGTTCGACCAGCCCGTTTATGTGGCTCCAGAATTCGCGCCGCACGATGGGGTCGACGCCCGATGTCGGTTCATCGAGGAACAAGACCGGCGGACGGTGCAGCACCGCACAGGCCAGCGCCAGACGCTGCTTGTAACCGAGCGGCAGCAGACCCGAATCGCTGTCGAGATAGGGATCGAGGCGAAAAGTCTCGATCGCGCTTCCCACTGCCTCTTGCGCCTCGGAATTGTCGAGGCCGTAGGCACCGGCGAAGAAGGCCAGGTTCTGCCGCACCGACAGATCGGCGTAGAGCGAGAACTTCTGCGCCATGTAGCCCAGCGACTGCCGTGCATCGGCGCGCGCGGTGCGCAAGTCGAAGCCGTTGACCGTGCCGGTCCCCTCGCTGGGGGTGAGCAGGCCGCAGAGCATCTTGAAGGTCGTCGACTTGCCCGCACCGTTAGGGCCGAGCAGCCCGAAAACCTGCCCGCGCCCGACCGAAAAACGAATGTCATGGGCCGCGGTGAAATCGCCGAAGCGGCGGGTTAGGCCATGTGCCTCGATCGCGGGCCTGTCGCTGGCGGCAACTTCGGGATAGCGCGCGGCCAGCGCCGACGTGCCGCCCGGACCGCCGCCCAGCAGGTCGACGAAGGCGTCTTCGTATCGCGGGCGCGCCTGTCGCGGTTCGCCCGATGCGCCGATTTCCGACGCGGGCGGTGCCTTGGCCCCGTCCTTGAGCAGCAGGCGGATCGAATCGCCCTGCACCATGCCGTCGATGACGCGGTCCTTGTCCAGAGCTTCGCGCAGGACGCGGCGGCGATCGCTGGCCACCGAATAGCGCACGACGCGCCCCTCCATCCGGCCGGTCAGGTCCCCCGGCTTGCCGGAGGCGAGGATTTTACCCTCGTTCAACAGGAACACCGTGTCGCATTTCTCCGCCTCGTCCAGATAGGCGGTGGACCACAGGATGCCGATGCCTTCACCCGCAAGCTGGCTGACCATGGCCCAAAGCTCGCGCCGGGAAACCGGATCGACGCCGACACCGGGTTCGTCCAGCAAAAGCAGGCGCGGCTGGCGGATGAGCGCGCAGGCAAGGCCCAGCTTCTGCTTCATGCCGCCCGACAATTTGCCCGCAAGCCGGGTCTGGAACCTGGCGAGATCGGTAAAATCGAGCAGGGTGGAAAACCGCTCTGCCCGTTCGCCATGCGGCAAGGCGCGCAGATCGGCGTAGAGGTCGAGGTTCTCGCGCACGGTCAGATCTTCGTAGAGCCCGAACCGCTGCGGCATGTAGCCCAGCGTATTGCGGTCCTGCGCGGTGGCGGGTTTTCCGCCAACGGTGGCCTCTCCCGCGTCTGAGTCGATCAGCCCGGCAAGGATACGGATAAGCGTCGTCTTGCCCGCCCCGTCGGGACCGACCAGCCCGGTCATCTCACCCGGCGCAATGGCGATGGCCACGTCGTCGAGAGCGGGATGGTCCAGCCCGTCGAAACGTTTCGTCAGGCCATGTGCAAGAGCGACCGGATCGGTCATGTCAGTCCGCGGCAGGGCGCGCGGCGGGGATGGCGACAGTGACCGGCTGGCCCTGTCGCAGCCCGTCGTCGGGGTCGTTCACCAGCACGCGGACGCGGTAGACGAGGTCCGCGCGAAGATCCTCCGTCTGCACCGTCTTGGGCGTGAATTCCGCCGTGGGCGCGATCTGGGCGACCGTGGCGTCGTATCGCTTCGGATTGCCGGTGGCGGTCACCACGGCCTTCATGCCGGGGGAAATTCGCGACAGGTCCTCTGCCCCGACATAGGCGCGGATGCGCATGGGGCGGTCGATGGTCAGCGTCAGGACGGTTTCGCCGGGGCCGACGATGGCACCGGGTTCGCGCGCGCGGGTCAGGACGCGGCCCGCGTTGGGGGCGCGCAGGATGCCATCTTCGAGGTCGGTACGGGCGGCATCGCGGCGGGCGCGGGCGGCATCGACTTGTGCGGCGGCGGCCTGCTTGTCTTCGACCCGCGCGCCTTCGCGGGCCAGCGAGAGCGCGGCGGCGGCTGCGCGGGCGTCGGCCTGCGCGGCTTCGTAGCGGGCCTTCGTCGCGTCGAAGACCTGGCGGCTGACCGCGCCGGTTTCGACCAGCCCTTTGCGGCGTTCATAATCGTCGCGCGCACTGGCCAATGCTGCCTGTGCCTGGTTCAGCCTTGCCTGTGCCTGCGCGATTTCCTGCGGGCGGCTTCCCGCGCGGGCCTTGGCCAGTTCGGCGCGGGCAATGCCCCATTGCGCATCGGCGGCGGCAAGTGCGTCGCGCATCTGCGCCATGTCCAGCCGCGCGACGGCCTGCCCTTTCTCGACCGCTTGCCCTTCTTCGGGGCCGATCTGATCGATCCGGCCGCCGTTGCGGAACGCAAGGTCCACTTGCCGCACGTCGACATTGCCATAGAGGGTCAGGCCGCTCGGCTGGGACGCGAAAAGGCCGAAACCGCGCGTGGCGAACAAGACGACGGCCAGGACGATGACGACCGCCGCGATGACGATCTTGCGACGGTTCATGCGTGTTCTCCCGTATTCAGGCTGCGCAGGACGGCGGAAAGATGGACGCGCGCGGCGGCGGCGAGCTGGTGTTTTTCCTCCGCGCCGATCGCCTCCCACCCGCTGAACCGCATGGCCGTGGCGCGGCAGGTGCGGAACATCAGGATCTGGCCCATCAGCATGACGGCCAGCACGCGGGCGCGTTCGGGATCGATCGGCGGGTTCGCCGCGGCGACCAGCAGGCCGGCGATGCTGGTCAGCAGGGGGTTCATCACGCCCTCATAAAGAACGTCGAACGCTTCTGTCGGGGCGGCCTGTTCGCGCAGCATGAACATGGCCACGGTGTCGAGCCGCGGGTCGGTGACGATGGCGACGCCTGCTTCCAGCAAGGGGAGAAGTGCGGTCTCGATCTCTTCGCGCGGTGCACCCAGGGCGTCGAGCGCGTCGATCCCGTTTAGCACCGGCTGGATGCGTTCGCCCAGGATTTCGGCGATATGCCGTGCACAGGCGAGGTACAGGCCCTGCTTGCCGCCGAAGTGGTACGTGATCGCTGACATCGGCTTGTCGCAGGCCGATGCGATGGCGCGGGTGCTGGCCCCTTCGAACCCGGATCGCCCGAACAGGTCGATCGCAGCGTTCAACAGGTCGGCGTTCGGGGCTTCACGAGTCTCGTTCATTCGAACGAATTACGCGCATCGGATGTATTTGGGCAAGCGTGAACTGGGCATGCGGGCCCTTAAACGGGAACGGCCGGGGCACGAATGCCCCGGCCGCCCTTCCTCGTCCCAAGGAAGCCCGTGCTGTTACCAGGCGGCCTGGAAGCCAGCGCGCGCGCCAACCTCGCCGCTATCGAAGCCGATTCCCATCCCCGCGGAGAACGAAGTATTGGTCCCGACCCTGGCTGCGAAGGAGGCGGAGCCTGCGACACGCTCCTGGAAGTAGCCGAAGCCACCCGAGACGCCGAAACTCGTGCCCGGCATCAGCACCGGCGATTCCATCGCCAGCGCCATGGCCACGCCTTCCTGCGCCTTGCGCACCTCGCGGCGGTTCTGATCAGCAAGATCGAACAGCATCGAGGTTTGGCCCTGAAGGTCGACGATCGCTGCCGAATTCGAGGAAATCGAGGCGGAGTTCGCCGCGATGGCCGCGTTGTTCATGGCGATCAGCGTGGAATTGGCCTGCACGTCGTTGAAGCTGGCAAGCCCGTTCAACCCCGCGGTGGTGCTGAGCCCCAGCGTGCCGTTGTTATCGGCGGTGACGACGGCGATCGGCCCGGTCTGCGATGCCGTGCTGGCATCCAGCGATGCGATCACGACCTGTCCGTCGTTCGTGGCCGTGGCCCCGTTGCCGATGGCGACGGAGTTGGTGCCCGATGCGACCGCCTGGTTGCCCAGCGCGACGGAAGTATCGCCAGAGGCGACAGCCGCCTCGCCGACGGCGACGGAGCGAACGCCCGATGCCGTGGCGAGGTGGCCCAGCGCGGTCGCACGTTCGGCGGAAGCGGAGGACTTCCAGCCATATGCGGTCGCGCCGGGGCCCATTGCCTGGGCCTGCCCGCCGACGGCAGTGGTCGATGGTCCGGTGGCGATCGTCTGCAGGCCGTTATCTCCATCGCGGTTGCCGCCGATGGCGATCGAGTCCCCACCCTCGGCATAGGCGGTGTTGCCAATCGCGATGGAATTCGTGCCGGACGCCACCGAATCTTCGCCGCCGGCAAAGCTCTGGTCACCCGTTGCCGCGGCCTGGTGGCCGACGGCGGTTGCCATCATTCCGGTTGCCTCGGCCTGCCAGCCGAATGCGGACGATCCGGGGTTCATGGCAACGGATTCGCCGCCGATGGCCGTGGTCGAATTGCCCATGGCCATCGCGCTGTCGCCAACGGCCAGCGCGTCGATGCCGTTGGCAATCGATTCGTTGCCGATGGCGGTCGCAAAATCGGTCTGCGCATCGGCATTCTCACCCACGGCAAGCGAGCGTTCGCCCGTCGCGGTGGCGAGGTGCCCGAGGGCTGTAGCGCGAGTTCCGGTGGCCTGCGATTGCCAGCCAATCGCGGTCGCGCCCGGCATCGTCGCATCGGATTCCCCGCCGACGGCGACGGTCGAGGGAGCCGTCGCCGTGGCGGGGTCGGTGCCGGCATCATCGCCGCCAATGGCGACTGCGTCCGTGCCGGTCGCCGTTGCTCCACTGCCGACGGCGGTTGCCCCGGCAGCGGTACCGGTGCTGGCGTCCGTGCCGCACTCGGTGGATTCGGTTAGCGGATCATCGTTCTGGTCATTGCACTGCGGGGTGTCATCGGCATGCGCAGCAGCAGCAAGGCCGAGAGTCGCGGTCGAGGCCATGAGGGCCATCGCAATCCGTGTCGTACGAGTATTCATGCGGGTTTCCTTCCTTCGTGGACGAGAAACCGCAGACGGCATCGTTCGCGAGTGAGGCGGGAAACAGACGCATCACGATACTTGTAGCCATGTCCTTCCCCCGTATTCGCTCGCAAGCGATGGTATCGCTGCGGGAAGCCCGTTGCCGGGCGACGGGGGCAGTTACGAAGGCAGGGTGTGATCGGATGCACAGCGGGCGCGAAAAAACTTCGCTAGCCGCGCGCGTGGCAAAAATAATACCCTTTTTTCAGTAATTTAATCTGATAAAAATTATACGCTGTCGAGCGGTCCGGCCACGATGATCGGCAATGTCGGTGCCGCGTGGGGTGCCCCGGTGCTGTTTTCGTACGTCACGGCCAGAAGCGCGCCGGCCCGCAGCAGGTCGGCTTCCTCGCCCGTCAGGTCGCGTTCGAACCGGCCGTCCTGCGGGATCAGGCCCAGCGAGACGGGGGCCCCACCTTCGGGAATGACCCAAAGTTCGGGCGACTTGCCCTGTTCGGGGGCAAGGCCCGCGGCGGTCAGCGCCAGGCGGCGGCCCTCGGGATCGATCAGGCTGGCCAGACGGATCGCGGCATCTTCGGACGCGAGCTGCGCGACGAGCTGGCCTTCGCTGGATGCGACCTGCGTCTCGGTCGGCATCGGAACGGGGACAGGAACCGTGGCAGGCGTCGCGACATAGAGCGCGATGGCCGCCGCCGCCGCGCCAAGTCCGGCCAGCGCGACCCCGATGCTCCACGGAGCAGGGCCGCGCCTGATCGACACGACATTGTCGCCGGTATCGGCGGTGCCTTCCAGCCGCGCGTCGATGGCGGGCCAGACGCTATCCGAAGGTTCGACCGGCGTGACCTGTTCGGCCCACGTGCCGATGCGGTCTTCCCACCACTGGACCTCGCGCACGAATTCGGGGTCGGACAGCAGCCTGCGCCGCGCCTCGGCCAGTTCGTCGCCTTCCAGCACGCGCAGGGCATATTCGCCCGCCAGCATGGATTCGCCCTCGGTGTCGGCCGGATCAGCCACTCAGACATCCCTTCAGGCTTTCCAGCCCGCGCCTGATCCAGCTTTTCATCGTGCCCAGCGGCACGCCAAGTCGGGTGGCGAGTTCGGAATGGGTTAGCCCGTCGAAAAAGGCCATGCGGATCGAACGGCGATGATTGCCCTGCAGCCCTTCGAGGCAATCCTGCACGCGTGCCGCGTCTTCCTTGTCGCAGAGCATTTCGTCGGCCAATGCGCCGTCGTCCTCGATCTCCGGCAGGTCTTCGTCGGCAACCTCGGTCTTGCGCCCGGCACTGCGGCGGGCATCGATCGCGGCATTGCGGGCGATAGTGCAAAGCCAGGTGATCGGGCTGGCGCGGTCGGGGTCGAAGCGACCGGCGCGGCGCCATACCTTGAGGTAGACGTCCTGCAACACGTCTTCGGCGGATTCGCGATCCCGTTCGATCCGGATGATGACGCCCAGCAGCTTTGCCGATGTCATGGAATAGACGGTTTCAAGCGCGACACGGTCCCCGCGTCCGACAAGGCGCAGCGCCCTGACCAGTTCCTGCCGCTTCTGCTGCGGCGCGGAAGTGCTTGTCGTGTTCATCTCCGCGGGCAAAGCTAACCGCAAGAGCTTAACATTACGAGTATAATTGCGCGGGCCTGCCAGAATTGCGGGAAATTCCATACGGCGAAGACGCTTGGGAACACCATTGCATGCTTTACCCGAAAGAGCCCGTCGCCTAGGGGCAGAGGCGCCGCCCGGTGCCCGATTTTGCGGTACGTCGCCGGGAAGATCAGGCCGCTGATCCAAGCGAATGGCAGACGGCAAAACGCGATAGCTGGAATTACGTGATGAAGTCGCAAGACGACGAAACCGTGCAACCCGCCGACAAGGCGCGCTGGATATTCCATTGCGGCATGAAGGGGCTCTGCCCCCGTTGCGGCAAGGGAAAGATGTTCCGCAAATGGCTCAAGCTTCAGGATACCTGCCCGGCGTGCGGTCTCGACTATGCCTTTGCTTCGCCCGATGACGGTCCGGCCTTCTTCTCGCTGTGCATCGTCGCCTTTCCGCTGACGCTTTTCGCGGTCTGGGTCCAGGCAGCTTTCGAGCCGCCTTTCTGGGTGCACCTGGTGACGTCTTTGCCCTTGCTTGTGATCGGTTGCATCTGGCCGCTTCAGTACATCAAGGGCTGGCTGGTCGCGTCGCAATACGTGAACAAGGCGCAGGAAGCCGGGACGGAAAAACTCTGGGCCGAACTCAACGAACGCGAAGCGCAGACGCGAAAGAAGGACGACCGCTGACGGTCCGGGGCCGAGCATGGCCCCGCCCTGTCCGTTTCGCCTGCTCTATCGAACGAGTGCAGGCACAGGGGGGTGGGACGGCGCGACCATCCTTCAGAAAATCACTTCAAATCAGTGCTTTAAGAAGGAAAGTGGCGGAGACGGAGGTGGCAAGTAGGCCGATGCAACCAGTTGTGGTTTAACGGAAATGCGAGGCGTTTCGAGGGCTATTTACCACAATTGTTCCCCGACTTCGCTGAACCGCGATTTGAGCCTCTGACTTTGAGTAACTCTAGGCTCAGTGTCACGAATTTTTGGAAACGTATAATATGTCCCGAACGGGAAAGTGCACCTTTCAAAGCCGCCTTTTGAATGGTAAATGTCCCTTTCGGGAAAAATATCTTGAATTTGATCGACTATCTGCATATATTTCCCGATCGGGAAAGGAAGTGCTCATGCTCGATGTTGCTGCTATCGGCCAAATCATTCGCGAAGAACGCAAGGAGCTTGGTCTGCGACAGGACGGGTTGGCCGCTGCAAGCGGCGTCGGTTTGCGCTTCCTCGTCGAATTGGAGCGAGGGAAACCCACCGTCCAAATGGGCAAAGTGCTCAATGTTCTCGCCGCACTTGGTTGTGAATTGCAAATCAAGCGGCCTGACGGGATCGAGATAGCGGGTCGAGCGGTCGCGCCCAAGAAGGATGAGGCGGAGTGACGCTGCCAATTCTGGATACGCTTGTGGTCTGGTGGGACGAGCGCAAGGCAGGCGAACTCTCGATCGACAAAGGTGGCGCGATGCATTTTGCATATGCGCCTGACTGGCTGGCTGACGAAACGGCCCCGGCGCTTTCCCATGCGATGCCCAAGCAGCAAGAGCTATTTAAAGACCATGCTTGCAAAGCAGTCTTTGGTGGACTCCTACCCGAGGAAACCCAGCGCACGGCTATCGCTCGCGCGCTTGGAGTTTCGCCCGACAATCCCTTTCGGCTGCTTGAAGCATTGGGTGGAGATGTTGCCGGTGCTCTTGCATTCCTGCCCAAAGACGAAGAACCGCTCCAGGACCACTCCGAGACCACTCCGGAACCACTCCAAGAGAACGAACTGGCCGAATTGCTGGGCAGACTGCCTGCTGTTCCCATGCTGGCAGGTGAGGGCGGCGCGAGGCTCAGCCTTGCAGGAGCGCAGAGCAAACTGCCCGTGGTGGTCACCGCAGATGGAGGCATTGCGATACCTCGTCTTGGCGAGCCATCCACGCATCTGATCAAGCCTGAACCCGATCGCTTTGCCGGATTGGCTGCAAATGAGGCCTTCTGCCTCGCACTAGCGCGCGCCGTGGGCATTGATGCTGCCCACGCAGAGTGGCGCGAGGTGGCGGGCAAGCCGTTGCTGCTGGTCGAACGCTATGACCGGATGTGGATCGAGGGAAAAACGAAACGCCTGCATCAGGAAGACTTTGCACAAGCGCTTGGCGTACCTTCGAACCGGAAATACGCGGCAGAGGGTGGGCCGACTTTTCGCGATAGCTTCGCTCTGTTGCGCAGTGCTGCGACGCGGCCAGCGCGCGAGGTGTTGAAGCTCGCCGACGCCGCGATCTTCAATCTCATCATCGGCAACGCCGATGCCCACGCAAAGAACTATAGTCTGCTGCGCCGGGAAAACGGCGAGGTGGTGCTTGCCCCGCTTTACGACCTTGTCGCCACGCATATGTGGAAGGAGCTGTCGCCAAAGCTCGCAATGCGATTTGGCCGCGCAGCGACCTTGGAGGAGTTTGATCGGGAAGCTACGGCGCGCTTCGCGGCGGAGTCGGGGTTGGGCGGGCCATATATCAAGAAAAGGGTATCTGAAATCGCGGCAAGTGTTGGAGTGAACATTGATGCAGGACTGACAATACCTGGGTTGACTTGCTCAGATGGGGTCGAGGAACTTGAAAACGTAATTGCGCGGCGGGCGAGCAAAGTGGAATTGCTGCTGTGATTGAGAACCCCATTGGCTCCGTTAACGCAATAGTGCCAGGTCGCAGTGCGCAATCGCCCCTCTCGGAAGGAACCTGAGGCCATGGTGCGATCCAACAAGAAATCTAGCAAAGCCAAATTGCCAAAGCCTCTCAGAGAGAAATTGGCGTTTTGTCACGAGCACCCTGAGTGTGTGATGTTCCTCGACATCGAAACCACCGGCTTGAGTCACTATTACGATGAAATCACTGTCGTGGGCTGGGCACTGAACCAGAAATCTGGAACCTACATTAAAGGGGGTGATCCTAAGCCAATGCTTGCGGCGATCGAGCGGGCAGTGGCAATTGTGACGTTCAACGGAATTCGATTTGATGCGAAGTTTCTTGTACAGGAATTTCCCAAAATTAGGATCCCGGAAACGCATATAGACCTGATGTATCTCTGCCGCCGCGTGGGCCTGAAAGGTGGGCAGAAAGCAATCGAGCAGGAGTTGGGCGTCAATTTTCGAGATGACATCGAAGGAGTCGATGGCTTTGCGGCGGTACTACTCTGGCATAGATATCTGAGGGGCGAGCTGGTCGCACTGCGCACTTTGCTCACCTATAATAGAGCAGATATCGCTGCGATGGGAGCGCTATTCGACGATGCACTGAGTAGGCTAGGCTTTGAAGCCGATCTTCTAAGCGAGCCAATTAATTTCGTAGATTGGTCTGCCCCCTCGGATCGGCTTGTTCTGCCCGACTTAACAAGGGTGTCCAAAAGTAAAACGCCAAGGGCACCTACCTTTCGTGAGCTCTTTAGCGGGTCCAAAGCTGAGTATGCTAGCGTTGTAGGCATTGATCTTACCGGCTCAGAAAAGCGGCCATCAGGCTGGTGCAATCTCGTCGGTCGCCATGCGGAAACAAAAGTATTATCGAGCGACGAGCAGATCATCGCGGATACTATTGCTGCCAAACCTGAGCTTATTTCGATTGATTCACCTCTTTGCCTTCCGACCGGTCGCCTGACTGTCTTTGACGATGATCCTGGTCGCGATCAATTCGGGATCATGAGGGTTTGCGAGCGGGAACTCAAACGCAGAGGTGTCAACGTATATCCCTGTCTTCTTCCGAGCATGCAGAAGCTAACAGCGCGAGGCATCAAGCTAGCAAACGAATTCCGCAAGCTCGGGTTGCCAGTAATCGAGAGCTATCCTGGCGCAGCTCAGGACATCATGAGAATTCCTCGGAAGGGAGCCGGTGAAGAGTGGCTCAAACTTGGTTTGAGCGAGTTTGGGGTCAAGGGGCGCTACGAGCGTGAAAGAGTCACTCATGACGAACTGGATGCGATTACATCTGCGCTTGTCGGCACATTTCACTTTGCTGGCTTGTCTGAGGCGTTGGGTACTGAGACTGAAGCTCCATTGATAATCCCCCGCCTTCAGTGCGAAGCTACGCCTTTGGTAATTGGGGTAAGTGGCCCGATCGCAGCAGGGAAGACAACGCTAGCAAAGGGTCTGGAAGTGCTCGGGTTCGCGTATACCCGTTTCAGTCGGGTAATCGATGACCTGTTGCTGGAGCAAGGCCTTCCTCTTGATCGCAAGCACCGACAGCAGATGGGGGCCGAGATCAATCGCACTGGACGTCAACGTGAATTGGCTGAGAGGACTATTGATAGGGTCGCAGCGGCTGAACGGATTGTGGTGGACGGATTGAGGTTCCCGGAGGACCATGCCTTCTTGAAGGAGCAATTTGGGTACCGCTTTCTCCACATTTTCGTCGATGCTGAGGAGGAAAGCAGGCGAAGCCGTTACTCCCAGCGAGATGAGGAGAGTCCACCCGTTAGTCGATCAGCATTCGAAGAGGCTTCTGCATCGGCGGTTGAGCAGAAAGTTTCGGATATGCGACCGCTCGCAAATCACACGATCTTCAACAATGGACGCGAGCAAGATATGCTCTTAAACGTAGATCGAGTGCTCAAGGCTTGGGAAGCGGAGATATAGATGCCAGTATCCATTGTCGTTGGTGGCCAGTTTGGCTCAGAGGGCAAGGGTAAAGTATCTCTTGAACTAGTGAGAATGACGAATGCACCGCGGATCGCCGTGGTAAGGGTTGGCGGCCCGAATTCCGGCCATACGGCATATGATCGTTCGGGTCAGAAATTTGCACTGAGGCAATTGCCTGCGGGTGCCATCGATCGCAATGTGGATGTCGTATTTCCAGCTGGATCTTTCATCGATCTTGACGTGCTTCATTATGAGATCGAGCTTCTGGAATACCCACGCGATCGAATTTTCATAAGCCCATATGCGAATATTATCACTCCTGAGCAAAAGGCTTGGGAAGCCAATGCAGACTTGGTTTCGGGTATTGGATCAACCGGGAGTGGCGTTGGCGCAGCTATTATGGCTTCGGTCGCTCGCGAGGCGGCAAACTTCCCTCTTCAAAGGCAAGACGCTCAACACTGCGCGCCCTTGGAACAGTATCTCTGCGACACGACGGCGAAGATGCGTCATTGGTTGAACGATAACGCTCGTATTGTGATCGAAGGTACGCAAGGATTTGGCTTATCCCTTTATGATGGCGGATACTGGCCTAAAGCGACTTCGCGCTGCACGACCGCTGCTTCGGCTCTCACAGAAACAGGGCTTAGCCCCATCGATGTCGATAGCGTTGTGCTCGTGATAAGATCGTTCCCTATTCGTGTCGCGGGAATGTCCGGCCCATTGCCCAATGAGACGACTTGGGAGCGCATCGCAAAATCACTAGCGGCCGAACAAAATATTCGCGAATATACGACAGTTACGAAGAAACTTCGCCGAGTTGGAAAGTTTGATCCCGAGATAGTTAAGTCAGCGATAGCCGCTAATAATCCCAATTTGATAGTGTTAAATCATATGGATTATGTCGCCTCAAACGGTCGAGCGTTCGTCCAGGAAATCGAGGAAGAAATTGGCCGAGAAATCGACTACATGGGGTTCTCTGCAGAAAGCATGGTCTCGAAGAACAGTGCGTTCGTCTAAGAAAGCAGACCCCGAAAGCTTCAAAACTCATGCGCAAGATGGCGCAGCAACTTTGACTTCGGACCAGGCTGCGATACTCGCTGAAAATTGGCATCAAGGAAATGTTGAAGCCGAGATTTACGACCGGATTCGAGCGATCCCGTTCACTTTGTTGGCCTCTCAGCACATCCAAGAAATCGTGTTTGCGACAGGCGCCGTTGCGCCGTTCTCTGAGAAAGGGGATAGGCAATCACGATTAAAAAAGGCTGCCTACGAAGGCCGGATCGGTAGCTGTGCTTATGAATACAGAAACAACAAGGTCTTTCGATTCCGCGGGCGTGAATTTCGAATACCCTTCGCTAAAGAACAATGCTCTCTTGAAAAGATCTTTGACGCTAAATCAGACAAAGGCTTACTCGTTCCTAAGAATGGAATCGTTTTTGTAGAGACTGATCTTGAATTTAGGCTCCCAGATTTTCTGGCGCTTCGCTTTAATTTGCAGATCAAACATGTCCACAGAGGGCTTTTGCTTGGTACCGGGCCCCTGGTTGACCCAGGGTTTTTCGGTAAGCTCTGCATTCCTCTGCATAACCTTACCGACGAAGACTACTTCATTGGGAAAGATGACGGCTTGATTTGGGTTGAATTCACGAAGACATCGATTCCTGCCGGAGAAAGAGATCCCGCGCGTCCTCCGCTGGACCAAGGCCATTTTTATAAAGATATTAAAGAGTTTATCGAGAAGGCGGCCTACCGGCATCCAGGTGAGAAGATTGCAATTCGAAGCTCGTTACCTAGTATGTTCGATCAAGCTAGCCGATCTGCGAAGAAGGCCGAGAGTTCAGCGAAGATCGCTGCCGGCGTGAACGTCCTAGCGGCCCTGGCAGCCGTTGTAGGCCTTGGCTCGCTATTGTTCACAGCAGCAAACTTCTTGTCATCCACCTCGGGGAGGGCACAAGGCCAGCTTGAAAGCCTATCCGATGAGGTGGCTACTCTCAAAGACCAGAATGAAGCGCTTGTTGAGCGATTTGAGGCATATGAACGTAGAGAAGCGATGCGGAGCGAACCGCAACCATCGAACTCTACAGATCAAGTGAGGCGCCCTGGTTCTTAAGCCAAAACTTTCTATCCCGATAATTTGGCAGCACCTTATCGACCTCGTTCCAGAACGCATCGGAATGGTCACGATGACGTAAGTGACAGAGCTCGTGAACCACAATGTAGTCAATGACGGTTTGCGGGGCCATCAGCGTCTTCCAGTGAAAATTGAGCGTCCCTCCTGCACCGCATGAAGCCCAGTGATATCCTAGCTCCTTCACCGCGATTTCGCCTGGGGAAACACCAACTCTTGGCGCAAAGTGGGCAACTCTCTCGCCAAAGACTCTTCTCCCCTTCTCGATGTAGAAGTCCCGAAAGGCCTTTCGCGCGCCCGCTTCCCCGGCCTCTTCGACAAACCTCTCACAAATCTCCCATCGGCCATTCTTCAGAACGAGTGGGCTCTTGGCGTTATCGACAAACTTGAGCCGATATGAGCGGCCAAGGTAGGCGAACCCCTGCCCCTGGGCGATGGGTCTTATTCTTTTGCTAGAATTCAAGCTTTCCCATTCGGCAAGCGATCGATGCACCCAAAGTGCGCGATCAGCGACTGCCTGGAGAAGCTTCCCATCGTCGATTTCGTTTGGCGCGCGCACTATAACGTCGCCGGACCGCTCGATCACGATATCGGCTGTCTTCCTGTCGCTCCGAATAAGAGTGAACTCGATGTCTTGTGCGCACATCTTCATGATCGGAGCAATTCTGCATGCCGCTTCTCGGCAAGTTTAGTTAGCTCAACAGCGATCCTTTGATGGTTATCTTGTACAGGCGCTATTCCGGACACCATGACCTCCGTATCAATGTCTGCTCTTAATCGGCGGACCTGGTCGGGCTTTCTCCAGAAATCGACGATCGTGATCGCCTCTCGAGTAATTTCGACGATGCGCGCCGCCAGTGCATCGAGAAGAACCGCGTCCTCGTTGGAGAGCGTCACACCGTCGCCGATCAGGTCGAAAAGGTTTGCCCGGAACACCTGGACTTCGGGCGGCTGCTCGGTACCTTCTTCGCCTCGACCGGCCCTAATTTCTGCCCGCAGCTCTTCGTAGTGTTCCGCGAGGGCTTTCCAGTCGTCACCATGCTTAGCGATAAGAGTGTCGAGCTTTTCGCTCATTCGCTTATAGAATGCAGGGTCTTCGTCGAAGTGAATGGTGCAGTGTTTGCGGATGGCGTGCTCCATCTCACTCGCCTTCGCCCGCGTACTAGTCCCGGCATGCCCGGTGACATGATCGACAAACTCTGGATCAAGCAGTTCGATTGGCGGAATTTGCGGATCGATACCCAGCTCGATGAGATGGTGGTTGATCAGCGCCGCAACCTTCTCGCCGACCCCTGCGAAATTGATAGAGTCATCCTTGTAGCGCTCTTTCGCCATGCGCATCAGATAGCCAAACCGTCTGGCCGGACCACGATATTCATGTGCCGCCGAACCCGGTAGGATCAGGTCGAGACTCATGAGAAATTTCTTGAGGAATACCTCAAAGTCGGCCCGCGCCTTGATGTTCTCCAGCGCATCGACCGCCTTGTGAATGACGGCGGCCTCTTCGTCAGTTCCAGCCAGTGACGCTGTCAGAAACCGCTCGATCTCGTTGACGCCCAGACCCTGAAAATGCTGGAGCAAACGGCGGTAGCGCTCTTCCAGGATCGGCAACTCCGAACTGATATTCTGCAAACCGGCCTGCAGGTCTTCCAGCTCTTCGTCCGCGTAAATCTTGAGGGCGTCGGTCAGGTGATTAGCGAGGCCGATATAGTCGACAATGAAGCCGCGTCGCTTGCCATAAGTCACACGGTTTACGCGGGCGATGGCCTGGAGCAGGTTGTGCTCCTTCAGCTTCTTGTCGATATACATGACCTGCTCGATCGGAGCGTCGAAGCCAGTTAGCAACATGTCGCATACAACAAGAAACGCGATGCCCGTATTGGTCTTGTCGTAGTCGTCCAAATCAAAAGGCTTGCAGAAGTTCTCAACGGCGTTTGCCGCCTTCGCTTCCTTGCGCGCATTGGTGATTTCGGCGGACTCATTGGTGCCGTCAGACGAAATGACGACAGCCACCTTCAGGAATGCGATGCGTTTAATCGTTTCCTCATCGGGTTTAGCTTTCGCCCGCTCTTCCTCCAGCCGCTTCTTCAAGGCTTCGCGCAAGGCCTTTTGATACCGCACGGCGGCGAGTTTGGAGTGGCACACGACTTGCGCCTTGAAGCCATTGGGCAGGATATTGTCGACGTAGTGGTTGACGATATCGCGAGCGATGGCCTCGATCCGGCCCTCCGCTTCAAGGATATCGCCGGTTGCGCCATACTTCTTCTTGATCGCCAGCAATTCCCCTGGCGTGCGATCCGCGAACAGATCCTCGAAAGCCTCATCGAACTCGGCTTTGTCGCGCAGAGCCGTGTTGGCGGTGCGGCCTTCGTAAAGGATCTTGAGCGTCGCCCCGTCCTCGACCGCGTCCATCAGTTTGTAGGTATCGATATACTCGCCGAAGCGTTTGACGGTCTTCCTGCCTGCATGGCGATCGGTTATCAGCGGCGTACCGGTGAAGGCCACGCGTGCGGCGTTCGGGAATGCCTCGAACAGATTGTCGCCCATATCGCTGCCCTGCGTGCGGTGGGCTTCGTCGACCATGATGAGGATACGGTCTGACTCGTTGACGGTGCCAAAGCTTTCGGCGCTTGGCGGCGGGGCGTAGCGGCCCAGCTTCTCGCGCAGACCGTCCGAAAGATCTTCCTTCGCTTCCAAGAATTTGTGGACCATCACCATGTTAATGTCGGAGGCGGGCGAGGCGAGTTGATCGCGCACATCGACGCGGCTTTCGATCACATTGACCTTGCCACCGATCAGGCGAGCGGTGGCGGAGAGCTGGCCCTCCAGATCGGCCCGGTCGACCACCATCAGGATCTTGAAGTCGTTGAGGTCGCTGGAGGCGCGCAGCATCCGCCCCACGAAGACCATGGTGAGCGACTTGCCCGAGCCCTGCGTGTGCCAGACGACGCCGCTGCGCTCTTCGCGTGTCTGACCCTCGCGCAGCCGTTCGACGATCTTCCGCGCCGCGCGGTGTTGCTGATAACGGGCGAGCACCTTGATCCGCTTGCCATTGGGCAGGTCCATGAAGGCGGAGCAGGTGCGCAGCATGTCGAGCAGGGCGTGGGGATTGAGCAGGCCTTGCGCCAGTTCCTCCTGCGCTCGCACCACGCCCAGCGGCGGATTGATCTTTGCATATTGCTCCGGCCAGATATTGTGCCAGCTGTAAAAGTGTTCAGGCGCACTGGTGATTGATCCGAATTCCGCCGCCTCGCCGCAGGTTCGCACAACCGCGAGGTTGGTGTAAAACAGCTTCGGTTCGCCTTCGCGCAGGCCAGCCGCTTCGGTTTCGGGCCGCGCGCCGCGATAGCGTTGCAGCTGGACGAAGGCCTCGTGCATCGGGTTGGCGGTGTTGGCATCGCCGATCTTGCCCTCGATCACCACCAGCGGCAGGCCGTTCACGAACAGCACCACATCGGGAATGATGAAGCCCTTGACGCAGCCCGGCGTGTCGACGCGGAACTGGTTGATCGCGTGGAAGGTGTTGCGGGCGGGATCGGCGAAATCGATCAGGCGGACGGTCGGGTCTTCCTCACCCGTCACCTCGTTGCGGTCGACCTGCGTCTTGAACAAAAGCGTCTGCACCGCCTCGTTCGCTTCCAGCAGGCTGCGATTGGGCTGGCGGTAGATTTCGTCGATCAGCATGTCGAGCTGCCGGTCGGTCAGCCATTCTTCACCGTCCTTGGTGCGGTTGAGCGCGCGGATCGACTGGCGGAAGATATCCGGCAGATGCAGCTGGCGGAAACTGGCGCGCAGCGATTTCGCCGGGTCGCTGGGAATACCACTACCCTGGTCGATCGCTGTCCAGCCCAGCCTTTCGAGCTGGTCCAGGAGCGGCTTTTCGACATGGGCATATTCGCTCATGCTGGCTCCTTCTCCAGCAGTGGCTCCACCGAGACTGTGCCGGTTAGCAAATCTTGCATGAGGCCTGATTTTTGGAGACGGAGTTTTTCCAGCTGTTTCTCAGTGTGAAGAATCTGACAGTCAATTTCGCCAAGTTGGCCAATTATTTGGCCCTGTTCTTGCGTCTCAGGAAGCGGCAAAATGAACTTTCGAAAATGCTCCAAATGAATGTGCTTGAGGCCGGACCCGGCGGAAAGATAGCCCATCTGTTTGTGGTAGAAATGGGTGTTGAAGAACTCCCTTAGAAAGCTTGGTGAGAGTGATGACGGGATCGGCCGAAGCAATGCAACAGACACAAAAATGCTGAACTCAACAGTGTCTTTTTCAACCAGCCGAGCAATCCCTAGTGTCCCATCTTTCGAAACCAGCACGTCGCCGAGTCTTGGATCGGCTCTGCGCAAGAAGATCCGGTGATCAGATAGCGAAATGTAATTTCCTCGGTCTGTTGCGATTCCTCGACCCGCCGTCAGGCTCTTGACCGTGACAAACGGAATGCCCTGCTCCACGTAAGTTGGGGTGTGGTGGACGCCATCCACAATCTTGGTTGTTAGGTCTCGCAATTGACCCGTCCTCCAATCAGTGGGGAGCCAACCAATTTCAGTTTCGTGGTAGAGGTGCGGTGCTTCTTCGCGGGGTGGGCGCAGTTCGCCGTTTTCGTCCACGCCGCGCGTGAACAGGTCCTGCATCAAACCGGCGCGCAGCCGCTCCTGCTTCGCAATCAACGCCTCCGTCGCCTCGATCTGGGTATCCAAGAGCTTCAGCACTCTGGCGATCAGTGACTGCGCCTTGAGATCATTTGGAATGGCTAGCGTTACGGCTCTAATGAAGTCAGAATTCAAGCCAGGTTGTGCAGATCCGGTGATCCTGCGCGAAATCTGTTGCTGGGCGATGCCATCCAGCATCGAGTAGAACAAGAAATCAGGGTGAATCTCATCGAGAATCGGCCGTAAGATAAAAACGTGCTCGTTCACCCAAGCCCGCTCGAATTCACCTGCGTATTGCGCGACCTTCCCTGTCTGGGCACCATCCTTGTTTATCAGGGTGTCACCGGTTTGAAGGCGACCTTTCTTCATCAATCGGGCGTATTCTGGTGCGATGCGGTTCACATTCGAATAGGTCATTCTCCCAGACGAATGGATGTTCTCACCTCCCAGACTAGGGACACCTTCAGTTTCTGAGCTCACGCCGCCTGAGGGTCGCTTCCCTGACTCAAGAGGGTGAATTAGTTCTTTGAGGAAGGCTTCTCGAAATTCAGACATACCCAAGCGCCTTCAAATACCCGTCCAGCTCACTCGCCGCGCTGGCGCGCTGGTTCTCGATATCGCGCAGCGTCACCGCATATTTGTCGTGTAGATTCTCGATGGCGGCTGTCACCGCGCGGCGGTCCGCCTCAAGATAGTGGCGATAGGTGTCCTGCACGATCCGGTGGAACCGCTTGAGGATTTCATCGCGCGCTTCCTCGCGGCTGATCTTCGCGCGCGCCTGTTCGACCAGATCGTCCTTCTTTTTCTCCGCCGTGCGAAGCTCCGCTTTCAGTGACTTCGCCTCATCCTCCAGCGCCTTATGCGCGGCGAGCCGGTGGGCAATCTCGGCGAGCCGCTCAACAATGTCGCCGCCCTCACTGGCCAGCTTTTCAAGCGGTATCGTTAGGAAGGGATCGACCTCAGCATCCTTCGCGACGCTAAGCGTGCGCCGCGCATCGCCAATGTCCGGAGCAAACTGCGTACCGCCAAGTTTCACGTCAGCTTTGCCCCAGCAATCGGGCCACGCATCGCGCCGGTCGATATCCGCCTTGATCGGGGCCACAGCAGCCTTCGCTTCCTTGGTCAGCGGCTTGATCTGCGCCTTGAGACCCTTCTCCTCTTCCTTGAGTGAGGAGACGATTTCGCTGCCCAGCACGCCGGTGTCGTCCTCGTCCTCGAAATCCTCATCATCGGCAGCGGTGAAAAGCGCACCCAGCTCATCAATCCGCGCGCGCTTTGCCGCCATTTCCTCGATCAGCTCCGGAAACTGGCTTTGCAGGATATCATCATCCGGGATCAGCTCCGGCCCCCAGCCGCTGGCGGCAATGGACTTCAGATCGACCTTCAGCCCGTCGATCGCCTTGGCCATCGCGCCCCGCAACTGGAAATCATTGAGCAACGTCTGGTCGCCAAACGCGTTATCGATCGAAGCGACCAGCGCGCGGCGCACGGCATAGACATTGCCGCCGCTCTGTTTCCCATCGCCCGGCTCGATTTGCTGAATTGTGGGCAGGTTCTCAAACCACCATGTGTTCAGCCGCTCCATGAATGCCGCATGCGTCGAGGTGACGCCTTCGTGCTCACGGACCAGTCCGGCAATGTCCCTCCGCGTGCCGATAGCATCAGCAAAGTCGCAATACTTTGGTTCATCGGAACGGGGCGCAAAGCAGTCCGCTCGCAAACCGGAATAGTTGCGCCAGAACCGCTCCAGCACATCGACCTCCGCCGTCGGAACGCCGCCATGGATATGCGCGCGAACGTCCTGCGGTTCGGGCGGCGGCGCATTGTCGACATAGCGGCGGATGTTGCAGTTGTAGTCCTCTCCCCGAATCTCACTGCGCGGCACCACGCGGGCATAGCCAGGCTCGTCTTTGCGTGCACGATAGACGTGGACGATCTTCGCCATGTCTTCCGGGCGCAGGAAGTTCTGCGCTTTGCCTTCGCGGTATTCCCGGTCGGCATTGATGAACAGGACATCGTCCCGCTCGGCAGCGCGTTCCTTGTTCATTACGAGCAGGCAGGCAGGAATGCCCGTGCCGTAAAACAACGATGACGGCAGGCCGATCACCGCATCCAGCCAACCCTTGTCGATGAAGTGTTTGCGCGCTTCTTTCTCTTCTCCGCCACGGAACAGAACGCCATGCGGCATCACACTCGCCATTCGGCCTTTCGCATTGAGCACGGAAAGCATGTGCTGGACGAACATCATGTCCGCCTTCTTGCCCTTCTCAGGCATCCAGACGGAGAAGCGTCCGGGTGCTTCCATGTCCTTTTTGCTGTAGTTCTGGCTGAACGGCGGGTTGGCGAGGATGCGATCAAACCGCATCAGTTCGCCGTCCTTGTCGCGGTGCTGCGGGTGCTGGATGGTGTCATCCTGCCGGATATCCGCCGACTGGATATCGTGCAGGATCATGTTCATTTTGCAGATCGACCAGGTGGTGCCGATCTTTTCCTGCCCGGCCAGGGTAAGGTCATGGGGATCGCCCCCGGTATCGCGAATGTAATCCCGCGACTGGATCAGCATCCCGCCTGAACCAACCGTTGGATCATAGACCGACATGCCTGGTTTCGGGTCGACGATTTCGACCATGGTGCGCACGACATCAGCGGGCGTGTAGAACTCACCTGCTTTCTTACCAGCGGAATCGGCGAAGTACTTGATGAGGTATTCATAGGCGGCACCGAGCAGGTCAGGAAATTCAAAGTTCTCGTCGCGCAGGGGGATCTTCTCGAAGACCTGGATGAAGTCGACGAGCGTGTCGTCGCTCAGGGATCGCTGACCAATCTTGCGGTTGAAATTGATGTGCTCGAGCACGTCCTCGAGCTGATCCTTGTTGTGCCGCTCAAGTTCACCGAGCGCGGTATTCAGGCCGTTGCCGACATCTTCTTTCAAGTGCCGAACAGTTTCCCAGCGCGCTTCTGACGGCACGAAGAAAATATACTGATCCGGGTTGTTGAGCGCGGCCTCCAGCCGATCACCATCAAGCCCGCGAGCACGAAGATCCTTCGCCAGCTTTTCACGCTGCTGATCGAACAAGTCACTGCACCTTTTCAGGAACAGCACCCCGAAGATGTATTCTTTGTATTCAGAGGCATCCATGTTCCCGCGAAGCTCGTCGCAGGCTTTGAACAATAGGCCCGTAAGTTGTGACAGTGTTAGTTTGATCATCGCCGATCTATGGCATGGCGAAGACTGGCTGGCTATGCTCTAATGCCTGAATTCAATCGCCATTCCCGCTCACGTATCCGTTCGGCAGGAAGTGAATTTCTCTTCAGTCTGAAACCGCCCAAGAGACTGGTCGAGCAGGGTGATCGTCGGAAATTGGAGGGCACACCGTACCCGGAGATCCGGTGTTTGGAAGTCGAGGATTTCTGCGGGTTTCGCAGCCATTTGACCATCTGTCGCCAAGTAGTGTCATCTGATGTCACTTCTCGATCCGCAACTCACATGTGAGTTGCTCGGCGCTAAGCTATTAATCTGACGTCGAAAAATAGCGTTTTCCTACAGGGTGGTCGCTGCCGTAGACTGATGTCAGTCGAGAGGGGTCATTGGGCCGAAGAGGGGCGGCCAAACGTCAGGTGACGCCGTGCGATTTGCCCTTCAATGCTATGTCGACGAAGACCTTCATGCCCTTGTCAAAGCCGCTGCTGATGCAGCGCACATGAGCGTCAGCCAGTGGCTGAAACTCACTGTCATCGAGGCTCTCGAGCAGCCCCAGGACGAGGCGTTCCGAGATCAGGTTCTGGCCGATTTGCTGTTCACCAAGATCGCGCTCGATGGTTGGCTCCGAACCCACAAGGATAAGGAGCTGCGGGACCGCGTGGTGGTCGCTTACCAACGACGCATTCGCGAATATCGCGAACGCAAGGCCGCCACGCGTGCGGGGCGCTGAGCGATGCTTTCGGTTGCCAATGTGCGCTCTGCAGGCGGTGCCGCCAACTACTTCGCCAACGACAATTATTACACCAAGGCGGACGCTGATCGGTCCGGCATCTGGGTCGGTAAGGGTGCCGAAAGGTTGGGTCTTTCAGGCACGGTCGATGACAAAGCGTTTGAGGCAATCTTGCGCGGCGAACTTCCCAATGGCGAACGTATCGGTCACCAGGGTCAGTATCACCGCGCCGGGACAGATCTGACCTTTTCGCTGCCCAAAAGCTGGTCACTGTTGGCGCTGATCGGCAAGGATCAGCGGATCATTGACGCGTACCGTTCGGCGGTCGTCGAAACGCTCCAATGGGCAGAGAAGAACGCCGCGCAATTTCGCATCGAGAAGAGCGGCAAAGAACGGCTGCATGCCAGCGATAACCTGACCGTTGCCCTGTTCCAGCACGACACCAACCGCAACCAGGAACCGAACCTGCACTTCCACGCCGTCGTCGCCAATATGACGCAGGACAAGAATGGCAAGTGGAGGGCGCTGCGCAACGACAAGCTGTGGCAGCACAATACGCTGCTCAATGCCATGGCAATGGCACGGTTCCGGATCGAGGTAGAGAAGCTTGGCTACCGGATCGGCACATTCGGAAAGCACGGAAACTTCGAAGCCAAGGGTGTAGACCGTGACGCGGTGATGGCCTTCTCGACGCGGCGTCAGGAGGTCCTCGAAGCCCGACGCGGCGGCGGGCTCGAGGCGGGTCTGGTGGCGACGCTGGCGACCCGGCAGGCCAAGCAAAGCGATGTCGATCGCGGTGCCTTGATGAGCCAATGGGAGGGGCAGGCTTGGGATCAGAGGCTCGACCTTGAAGGCATGGTGCGCGACGCCAAGCTGCGTTCGCAAGAGCTGGCTGTTGCGGCTGCCAAGCGGGCAAATGATCGCCCCACTTTACTTGAACGGGGCAAGGCAATGATCGCCAGCGTCGCCGAGCGAATGGGCATCAAGGAGGGCGATCCGCTGATTCCCAAGCGGCTTCATATGAAAGGCCGCGAAGAAATTGCGACGGCTCACGCAGTTGCATCGGCGGTACGGCATTTGTCCGAACGAGAGGCGGCGTTCACGGCAAACGATCTTGCCAAGGCATCGCTTGATTTCGGCCTGCCGACAACGATGAAGTTGGTCGAAAGACGGATCGCTCAACTTGCGCAGCAGGGCGCGCTGTTGCGCGGGAGTGGCGCGCAGAAAGGGTGGCTGACTACATCCAATGCCTTGGCGCTTGAGACCCGCATGCTGGCCGAGATCGATAAGGGGAACGGCGCAGCTCATCCTATCCTCGACGCGCAGACCGCAGGACCGTATCTGCAAGCGTCGGCAGCTATCAACTATGGTATGAAACTCAACGCCGGTCAGGAAGCGGCGGGCCGGTTGATCCTCTCGTCAACCAATCGCGTTGTAGCCATCCAGGGTGTGGCAGGGGCAGGTAAATCAAGCGTGCTTCGGCCACTCAATCAGCTACTGGAAGAGCATGGCAAGAGAGTCATCGGCTTGGGTGTTCAGAACACACTGGTGCGCATGCTGGAGAAGGATACCGGCATCCCGTCGATGACCCTGCATCGCTTTCTCGGGCAAAATCGTAAGCTCCTTGATGGCTCGGCGGGCAAAGCGGAGATGGCCACCGCGCGCGAGGAATTTCGCGACACTGTTGTTGTTCTTGATGAAGCCTCAATGGTTTCTACCCGAGACCAGGACCGCCTGATCCGGTTTGCCAATCTACTGAAGGTCGATCGCCTCGTGCTCATGGGCGACGAAAAGCAACTGGGAGCTGTCGAAGCGGGCAAGCCCTTTGCTCTGGCGCAGCGCGCAGGGACCGCAACGGCGCGCATGGACCACAATCTTCGTGCGCGCTCCGATACCCTCAAGATGGCGCAGCAGGCGGCCCAGTCAGGCAAGACCAGCGATGCCCTCGAACATCTCAAGGATCATATCGTCGAGGTCCAGGAGAACAGCGCAATCGTTGCAGCGGAACGCTGGCTGTCCCTTCCGCCAGCAGAGCGCGAACGCACATCGATCTTTGCGGCAGGTCGTCGTTTGCGCTCCGAGATAAATGCCGCGGTTCAAACCGGGCTCGCCGCCAATGGCGAAATCGGACCAGCAAGCGCACAGCTTACAGTTCTATCCCGTGTAAACGCGACACGCGAGGAATTGCGCTACGCGCGCAATTACGCGCCGGGCATGGTGCTTGAAGTGGCAAGCCGCCAATCGCGCCATGGGCTCGGACGCGGAAGCCATGAGGTCGCCGCTGTTGATACCGAGAAGGGTGTTGTTACGCTTCGCGATGAGCGAGGGCATTTGCGCCGCTTCGTGCCAGCAAGGTTGTCGGCGAAGGGCAGCGACCAAGCATTGCAGCTGTTCGAGAAGAAGGATCTCGATTTCTATACCGGGGATGCCATCCGTTGGACGGCGAGCGACCACAAGCGCGGAATGATAAATGCCGACAGGGCTACCGTCGCCGCGATCGATCAGGGCGGGGTGACGGTCACGAGTTCCAGCGGCATGGAGCATAGACTGAAGCCGAACGATCCGATGCTGAAGCGGATCGACCTCGCCTACGCGCTCAACGCCCATATGGCGCAGGGTCTCACAGCAGATAAAGGCATTGCCGTGCTCGACAGCCGCGAGAGGCGCCTGCTCTCTCAGCGCAATTTCCTCGTCACGATCACGCGATTGCGGGACGAACTCACGCTGATTGTCGACAACCGGGACAAAGTTGGTCGTGGTATTTCGACCAATCTGGGCGACAAGACATCAGCCGCTGAAATTACTGAGAGACTTGGCCTAGCGGGAGCCAAGGGACAGCGCGCGGGTCAGATCCAAGCGGCCAACCAGGAACCGCAGGTTGAACGAAAAAAGGCACCTGAGCTGACCAAGGAGCGGATCAAGCCGTTCGAGATTGGCTTGTAGCGAAAGGGCATGAAATGGGCCGACAGGAGACTGTCTGGTTCCGGTGGTCGGGTAGTTGAAAGTGGTCATTTGGCCATCGGTCTGACACCGCACCAGCGTTTCACCTTATGTCTCCAGAATTTCTTATTACTACATAAGCCAGCATCCGCTAAACAGCGGAAAAATCATGTGAAGCGGGGGGTAATGAAAAATCCGATCGAAGCAGTGCGTAGGCGTCATGCCTTGGCGGGGAGAGCATGTGCCTTCCTGACAACGGGAGCGCTTGTCACCGGGGCAGGCGCTCTTGCGGGTTCGCTGTCGTTTTTCATTACGGATACGTTCACTCTCAGCATGGGTGGCGCTGCGCTTGCGCTAGGTTCGGCGGGCGGAGCCGCCTCACTCGTCCGGCGCAAAGCTGAAAGTCGCATGGAGCGATTTGGGGTAGCCGAGCTTGTCGTGCAAAAGTTGCTCCATGCCAGCTCCTCGGCAGAGATACTGGATCTGCGTGCCGATCTCGATGCGCAGGCGATAGACGAACCCGCCGTGGTCTATTTGCTGAGCCTGCGCGATCGCGAAATTTCGAAACACCTCTCTAGCGTCAAGGACCGCGAAGTGCGGCTCGAACGCGAGGCTGCGGTCAGGCATCTTTGCGCACAGGCGGGAGGCAGACTGAACAAGCAGATCGAGGCGCTGCGCGAGGACGATCCCTTCCTGCGTGCGAAACGGACCTTGCGCAATGCGATCCGATCCATCGGCGAACAGAAAACGGCAGCGCAAAGGCAGATAGACGAGGCCATAGAGAAGAGCTTCCTTAAATGGCGCAAGCAGTGGTCGCGCCCGGACTTTGCCGAAGTCGATGTGAAGATCGCAGAGCTCGAAGACGCCTTGCGTACGCTTGAACAGTCACCGCAATTCCGGCAGGCCGATCAACGTTTCGCAGAGCTTGCCGTTCTGGTCGAGAGGCGGGCGCGAGACGTCGAAACCATTGCGCTGACCGCCATCCCGCAGTCGCGCGAAGAAGCTTTCGATAGCGACTGGGTAGTCAGGAACGCCCTCTATGTTTCGGCGCTGTCCGTGCCGGTGTCGGCTTGGGGTGATTTGTCGCAAACGTCCGACATCTTCGCGACCCTGCGCGATGTGAATGGCAATTACGAAGGCATCAGCGATGCGGACATCTGGCTCGACACGCTGATGATGCCTGGCGAGCAATTGGCTGGATTGGTTGCCTTAACGAAGGGCGCCTATTTTGAAGAGCTTGTCCAAGCAGACTTCGGCGGGGTGCGCTTCGAGCATTTCAACCACCCGGACACGGACATCGTGATCGACGGGATCGAATACCAGATTAAGGCGACCGACAGCGCCAGCTATATCGACAGCGTGGCGGACCATATCCCGACCATTGTTACCTCGGAAAAAGCGGAAATTACGGGCTCGATCGACGGGGGCTACACCAACGAAGCTCTAACCGATGGCGTCGAGCTGGCCCTCGGCGGACCGATCATCGATTTCAGCGATACCGCACTGGATGCGGTGTTTGCAGGCCTCGGATTCATCAGCATCGTCGGGCTGGTCAAAGGCATTGCGCGCGGTTCAAGAATCTATCGGGAAACGGGCGATGCGGTTGAGGGACTGGCAAGCGGCGTGGGCGTTACGTTCGAGGAATCGGTCTGGGCCGTCATCAACTCTGTCGAGCTTGTTACCCGCGGCGCGCTGGCCGTCGGGACATCAAAGCCCGCGCGCTATCTGGGGGGGAAACTAGGTAGCGCGTGGAGAGCGGCAAAACGCAGGTATGCCGGCGAGTGGGAAGACGGGGATGGGTTGGGAACGTGGCAGCCCAGCGATCAATCGGCCCGCTGAACCACAGTGCAGTCAGCGACTTCATGCCGCTGTGCCGTGTTGGAATTTCGCGGCGAGACTGCGAGCATGTTCGATCGTCTCGCCGACCACAGCTGACCGCTTTCGGGAGACGGAAGGAAGCCCTCTGATGGCGGATACTGGGCGCAAAGCCGTCGTGCCCACCAGAGCGCTTCTTTATCTTCCAAGGCAGAAATCTGACCACTCGCGCATCAGCTCTCGCCGCTTGTCCAGATAGTTGGTACGCCGATAGGCGGCCTCCACTTTGTTGCTGACCGTATGGGCTAGTGCCGCTTCCGCCACCTCGCCGGGATAGCTAGTCTTCTCTGCTGCCCAATCTCGGAACGCAGATCGAAAGCCATGCACCGTGAAGGGTAGCTTCGCGTAACGCAGGATCTTGAGCAGCGTCATGTCGGACATCTGGCGCAAGACGTTGCGACCGGGGAAGACCAGATCGCTGCATTCTGCGTAGTAAGGTCTGGCACGTTCGAGCACGTCGATTGCCGAATCGGTCAGCGGGACCACATGTTCCTTGCCGACCTTCATCCGCTCCGCAGGGACAGTCCAGAGTTTTGCGTCCAGATTGATCTCCGCCCATTTAGCACCCCGCACTTCGCCTGATCGAGAGGCAGTCAGGATCAGGAACTCAAGCGCGAGCCGTGCGACACTCGTTCGCTTGTGCAGATGCTTCAAGAAAGTTGGGACATCCTGATAGGGCATCGCAGCGAAATGGCCGTCCTGCTTCGGCTGTCGTGGCAGTGCGCGGCTCAGCGAGCGCATTGGCGCTTCGGTCGCGCGCATTCCGTTTGCGTATGCCCAATCCAGCACAACGCCTATCCGCTGCTTTACCCTGCGAGCCGTCTCTGGCTTTTCCAGCCAGAAATCGAGAAGCACTTCACGGATGAGCGGTCCCTCGATGTCATTTACGAGCCGGTCGCCGAGCTTGGGAAAAGCATAGGTTTCGAGTGTATTGATCCACTGATCCTGATGTTTGCCGTTTTTCCAGGTTGCTTTCTGCTCGGTGTGGACCTTCTCTGCAGCGGCTTTGAACGTGAGGATTTCGATTTTCTGGCGCTTGCGCTCTTCAATCGGATCAATGCCTCGCTGAATATCGCGGCGCATGTCGATCGCGAGTTCGCGGGCTTCAGCCAATGTAACTAAGTCTAGTGGCCCTAGGCCGATGTCCCTTCGGCGCCCGTTTATGGTCGCCCGCAGCACCCAATACCCCTTTTTTGGGGCGGTGAGCAGCAGCGATAGGCCATCGCCATCCATGTAGCGGCCCGGTTTAGTGAGAGCTCGAATCTGAGCAGCGGAAAGTTTTCCCATAGCCATCCATCCTGGTTCTCTTCCCACATCTGCTCCCACAATGGTGGGTAGAAAGTGTGGGAACGGTTAGAACAAAATAAGAACTAGAGATTCCGATGCAAGTCCGAAAAACCGCAGAATTCTGCGGCTTTCAGGGACTTTCTGGGATCTCTTGGGATGGTATAGGTGGCGGAGACGGAGGGATTCGAACCCTCGATACCCCGATAGAGGTATGGCTCCTTAGCAGGGAGCTGGTTTCAGCCACTCACCCACGTCTCCGCATGCGCTGATGGGGTTTGTGCCCCGGCGCTGAAGCGCGGCCTATAGCGGCGGCGATCCGGGCCATCAAGGGGCCTGTCGCATTTGATGAAAATCGTGGCGATTTGGCTGTGTCCGGACTCGTTTCACCGCACATTCGATTCGATTCACCGCCCATTCATTGCCGGAACGCTCTCTGTCGATTCAAGCCAAGGCCCGCAGGGGCATCGCTTGTCTTGCGCCCGGGCCGGGGGCGTCTTGCCGGGCGGCACGAGAATCGGACAGGGAAAGACCATGACGCGCATCACCAGAACCACTCGCGGCTTCGGCTGGGCCGTCGCGCTTGCTGCCATGGCGGGCCTTGCGGCCAGTCCGGCAAATGCGCAGATGCAGACCATCGACCCCGATACCGCCATCGACGGCGACCTGGCGCAGGAGCCGGTGCCCGGTTCGGCCGAAAGCGCGGAATTGCCGCCGGTCAGCGGCGATCCCTATGCCGCCGCCTATGGCAGCGAAGTTCCCCCTGCGACAGGCAGCTATCCGGTCGATCCGAGCGATCCCTATGAAGAACCCGTGGCCCCCGGTCCGGTGCCGGCAAGCCCAGCCGCGCCCGCACAGCCAGTTGCTCCTGTGCAGACGGCACAGGATAGCCAGACCTACCAGGAAGACGACCTGATCGGCGCGGCCGAAGGCGTGTTCGGCAAGGGTGCGGAAGGTCTTGCCGGCCTGATCCGCGACATCCTGAAGAAACAGGGCCAGCCCAACGCCTATATCGTCGGGCGCGAGGCGGGCGGCGCGATCGGCATCGGCGTGCGGTACGGTTCGGGCACGCTGCACCACAAGGTGGAGGGCGAGCGCAAGGTTTACTGGACGGGTCCGTCGATCGGTTTCGATGCGGGCGCGAACGCGGGTTCGACTTTCGTGCTGGTCTACAACCTGTGGGATTCGCAGGAGCTGTACGAGCGCTATCCCGCCGGTGAAGGTCAGGCCTATCTGGTGGGCGGTTTCAACGCCAGCTACATGCGCAAGGGCGATGTCGTGCTGATCCCGATCCGCGTGGGTGCGGGTCTCAGGCTGGGCATCAACGCGGGCTACATGAAGTTTTCGGAAAAGCAGCGCTGGCTGCCGTTCTGACCGCGAAAACTGGCGATTCCTGCCAATAGGGCGAGTTTGACCCGCGTGGGGCTTGCCCCCGCGCGCCTGCGTGGGCATGGAGCGCGCGCCGCGACTCCATTGGTGGAGGTAAGGCGCGGCGCGATCACAGCAGGACGACACAAGATGCTCGCTAACCTTCCCGCCCAGCCCGCCGATGCGCTGCTCGCGCTGATCAAGCTTTATGCCGCCGACGAACGTGCGGACAAGATCGACCTCGGCGTCGGCGTCTACCGCACCGGCGATGGCGGGACCCCGGTTTTCGGCGCGATCAAGGGTGCGGAAAAGAAACTGCTCGATACGCAGGATTCCAAGGCCTACCTCGGCCCTGAAGGCGATATGGGTTTTGTCGACGCGCTCAAGCCTTTCATCTTCGGCAAGGGCTTTGCCAAGATGGACCAGATCGACGGGATGCAGACGCCGGGCGGCACCGGCGGCGTTCGCCTTGCCGTGGGCCTTGCCAAGAAGGCAGGCATCCAGCGCGTCATCATGGGCACGCCCAGCTGGCCCAACCACGCGCAGATCATGAAGGATCTGGAACTCGATACGCAGGCCTTTAATCACGCGGCAAACGGCGTCGTCGACATGGACGCGCTGAAGGCGGCGATCGCGGGGGCCGGTCCCAACGACGCGATCCTGCTGCACGGATGCTGCCACAACCCCACCGGCATCGACTATTCGGTCGAACAGTGGGACGAGATCGCATCCGCGCTGAAGGAAAAGGGCCTGCTGCCGATCCTCGACCTTGCCTACCAGGGTCTTGGCGACGGGATGGAAGAGGATGCGCAGGGCGTGCGCATCGTGATGGACGCGGTCCCCGAGGCGCTGCTGGCCTATTCGTGCGACAAGAACTTCGGCCTCTATCGTGACCGCGTCGGCGCGGTTTACGTCATGGCGGACAAGGACGCGCTGCCCGCGATCATGTCGAACGGTGCTTCGCTGGCTCGCGCCAACTGGTCGATGCCGCCCGATCACGGCGCGGCTGCGGTTCGCGTCATCCTGGAAGACGAAGCCCTGACCGCGCAGTGGCTGGACGAGCTTGACCAGATGCGCACCCGCATGCGCCAGGTCCGCGACAGGCTGGCCGCCGCCGGCACCGCGGGCAGCGTCGACATGACGCCCTATGGCACGCAGAACGGGTTGTTCGCGATGCTGCCGCTGTCGAAAGAGCAGATCCAGGCCCTTCGCGACGATCACGCGATCTACATGGCGGGTTCGGGCCGCATCAACGTGGCGGGCCTGACGACAGGCAATATCGAAAAGTTCATCGACGCGGTCGCCGCGGTCAGCGCCTGACGCAAAAAGGGTCTGCGCGCTCCCTCAGGTGGCGCGCAGATCGTTCATCCGTTTCAGGTAACGGGCCAGCACGTCGATCTCCAGGTTGACGGCATCGCCTTTCTTCAAGGTGCCCAGCGTCGTCACTTCGGCGGTGTGGGGAATGATGTTGAGCGAAAACCGCGCCGATCCGTCGGCAAGGTCTTCCACCGCGTTCACCGTCAGCGAAACGCCGTCGACAGTGATAGAACCTTTTGTGGCGATATAGGGCGCGATGGCGGCCGGTGCGTCGATTTCGACGTGCAGCGATCCACCGCGTTCTTCCAGAACAGCGACGCGGCCCACGGCATCGACGTGGCCGGTCACGATGTGTCCGCCCAGTTCGTCGCCCAGTTTCAGCGCAGGTTCCAGGTTCACTTTCGCACTCGAAGCCCACTGCTGCGGTGCGGTCTTGCTGATCGTCTCGTCGCTGACGTCGACCGCGAACCACGCGTCACCGGCCTGTCCGCCGCGTTCCACCACCGTCAGGCACACGCCCGAACAGGCGATCGACGCGCCGATGGCAATCTTTGCCGGATCGAACGGGCAGGCGATGGTGAGGCGGGTGTCGGTACTGCCCTTGTCGGGGCGGTCGACGGCGGCAACGGTGCCGATGGCGGTGACGATTCCAGTGAACATGACGCCCTGCTAGCGGGTGCGGGCAAAGACTTCCAGCGTGTCCGTGCCGAAGCTGCGCCGATCGATCCGGTGCCAGCGTCCATGCGCCTGCGGCAGCGAGGCAAGACCGATGTCCGCGATGCCTTGCATACCGCCCCCGATCACGATCGGCGCACGGTAGATCAAAAGGCGATCGACCGCATCTACGGCAAGAAAGGCCGCTGCGGTCTGCGCCCCGCCTTCGACGAAGAGATATTGAGCAGGGGCCAGCGGCGAAAGGTCCGCCGGATCGCGCAGTGCCTTCCACCCTGTCGGCGCATCGCCGCGTGTCAGCACCCAGCGTTCCGGACTGCGCGCCGCAAGACCTGGCAGCCGCACGTCGAGGCGCGGATCGTCGGCCCGCATCGTGCCGCCGCCGACAAGGATCGCGTCATGCCGTGCGCGTTCCAGATGAGTATGCGCGCGGGCGGCAGGGCCGGTGATCCATTGGCTCTCGCCATTGGCCAGCGCGATGCACCCGTCGAGCGAGAGGGCGAGCTTCAACGTCACGAAGGGGCGCGAGTGTGCTGCGCGCGTGAGGTATCCGGCCAGCGATGCGGCACAACCCTCGTGCTCCGCCTCGACCACCGCGATGCCGGCCTCGCGCAGCATGGCATTGCCGCTGCCCGCCGTGCGCGGATCGGGATCGTGCGCGCCGACGACGACGCGGGCGATGCCCGCTTCGCGCAAGAGGCCCGCACAGCAGGGGCCGCGCGCACTGTCATGGGCGCATGGTTCCAGTGTGACATAGGCCGTCGCGCCATCCGCGTCGGGGCCCGCAGCGGCCAGGGCCATCGCCTCGGCATGAGGGCGGCCGCCCGGCTGGGTCCAGCCGCGCGCGATTACGCGGCCGTCTTTCACCAGGATACAGCCGACGGCGGGATTGGGTCGGGACAGCGGGCGCCCCCGCTCTGCCAGGCGGGCGGCGGCGGATAACCAGCGCAAGTCCGCGCCATTCGCCGCAAGCGCCTTCAATTCTGGCGTGCTTCCATTTCGGCAAGAGCGCGCTGACGCGCCTCTTCCTCGGCCTTGGCCTGTGCGGCGCGTTCAGCTTCGCCCTCCGCGCGGGCGGCTTCGACGTCGATGCCCGATGCCCGTCCGATGGCTTCATAGATCTCGCGCTTCTTCGCCTCGCGCGCTTCGAGTTCGGCCCTGCGGCGATCCTTCTCTTCCTGATTCGCGACGTTCGAGGCCATGATCTCCTCGTCCGAACGATTGGGATCGAGCGTGGAGATCCACGTGATCTCGGGCGCGCGCGGCTCTATGCGGTGTTCTTCCTGGAACATGATCGAAAAGATCGAACCGGTCGCGACCAGCGCGACGAGCGCGATGCGCCAACGATAGGGGTTCTCTTCCATCCAGACCTGCTTGAAGTCGCGGATCGCGCGCAGCGGGTTGAACAGCGTGAAGAAACGGGAAAAGGCGGATGTCTGGGCCATTTGCGGCTCAATAAGGGTTTCTGCCTGAATGTTCCACTAATTACCCGAACGGCGCGTGAAGCGAACGACCGTGCCGTTTCAGCCAGCGGTCGGCCACGCCGATGTCGTGTTCGTAGATCTCACCCAGAAAGGCATGGAAGGCGGGCGAGTGGTCGAAATGCACAAGATGCGCGACTTCGTGCGCGACGACCGAACGGCGCACGTGATCGGGGGCCATGACCAGCCGCCAGTTAACCCGGATCGTGCCGCGCGACGAACACGAACCCCAGCGCCGCTGTGCCCGGCTTAACCGGATTTCGGGCGCGGCGATGCCCGCAGCCTCGCAATAAAAGGCAAGGTCGGCGCGCATCAGGGCGATGGCTTCGCCTTCCAGCCAGCGTTGAACCCGGCCTGCCACGTTTTCGAACGGGCCGCCCAGTTGCAGCATGTCGCCCACGATGGCCGGTCGGCGCGGCAGGTCGGCGCGCCAGGTGATGACGAGTTCGCGCCCCCGGAACGATAGTGCCGAACCACTCCCGATCGTCTCGCGCTCGGGCATATTGCCAAGCTGCGCCGCGATCCATGAGGTGCGCGATGCGGCGAACAGGCGCGCTTCGCCGAAGGGGGCCCAGCGCGGGATGGACACGCGCGCCTCGCTCCCATCAGGGGCAAGGCGCAAGGTCATTCGGCGGGCCGTGGGATGGCGGCGGATGCGCAATGTAAGCTGGCGCCCATCGGGCAGGGTGAGAGTGGACAGGTCCTCGCTCGGCACGGCGGTCTTGCGCTTCAGGAACGCTTCGAGCCCGCGCCGCGCCCTGCTCGTCATGGCAGGTCGGCCCCACCGTCTTCATCAATATCGGCGTCGTCGATGCGTACGGCCTCGTACCCCTCGATCTGGACGTGGTTCTCGATCGCGTCGACCTCGTCCTCGCTGATCACGCGGCCCGCGACCGAGATACCGGCTTGCACGACCGTCTCGCGGTCGCCGCTGACGAGGTAGTGCCAGTCGTAAAGCGGCTTGCCCTCTGCCCGCAGGCGATAGGCGCAGGTTTGGGGCAGCCAAGGCAAACGGCCCGCATTTTCGCGGGTCATCTGCTGGCAGTCGGGTACTTTCGCCTTGCGATTGGGATAGTCGGTGCACCGCGCAGTGCATGTGTCGAGAAGCGTGCAGGAAACGTCGGTGTCGTAGATTTCGCCGGTGTCCGCGTCCTCAAGCTTGACGAGGCAGCACTGCCCGCAACCGTCGCACAAGGCTTCCCACTCCGCTTCGTCCAGCGTGCCTAGCGGACGTTCCCAGAACGGGGGTGTCACTTCACCCATTTCGCCAGTTCTTCGGCCACGGCAGGCCCGCCCATGTCGGTCGGCAACAGGGCCACCGGCTCGCCATCGGGATCGAACAGCACGGTCTGGTTGGTGTGATTGACAAGATAGCCGCCGCCTTCGGAAGGCTCGCCGATCTCGTAATAGACGACGAACTTTTTCGCCGCCGCGTCGATGGCTTCCTGCGTGCCGGTAAGGCCGACCATGCGCGGGTGGAAGTTTGCTGCGAATTCGCCGACCACTTCAGGCGTGTCGCGCTTGGGATCGACCGTCACGAATATCGGCGTGACGTTCTTGCCCAGTTCGGGATTGTCCTTTTCGAACTGGCGCAGGCCCTGGCCGATGGCCGCGGCATCGACCGGGCAGACGTCGGGGCAGAAGGTGTAGCCGAAATAGACGATGCGCCACTGCCCGTCGAAATCGGACCAGCTGACCGGCTGTCCGTCCTTGCCGACAAGCGTGAAATCGCCGCCGATCGATGCGCCTTCCAGCGGCGGTTCGATTTCGGGCGCGCTGCTGCCCCCTTGCGGTCCGCATGCGGCCAGAAGCACCGCGGCGGCGAGCGGGAGGACGCGAAAGAGCGATTTGTTCATGTTGTATCGGGGCATAGCGGGCCGGTTCATGTCCTGCTAAGAGGCTGGACGCAAGAGCCATGGGATAGATGGACACGTCGAACCCAGGGGCTGACACGATGAAAGAGGGTCTTCAATTGTTTCGCACGATAATGCGGACGGGCGCATTGGCCATGGCGGGCCTCGGCCTTGCCGTCGCTGCCCCTGCCTCCGCGCAGTTTTCCGACGGTTACCGCTTTCTGGAAGCGGTGAAGAAGCGCGATGGCGACAAGGTGACGGAATATCTTTCCGAACCGGGCTCAACCCTCGTCAACGCGCGCAACATTTCCACCGGCGAATCCGGGCTGCACATCGTGGTCGAACGCCGCGATCTGGTGTGGGTGAAGTTCCTCCTGCAAAAAGGCGCGAACCCGAACATTCGCGACAACAACGGTGTAACCCCGCTCGAACTGGCCGCATCGCTGCGCTTTATCGAGGGGATGGAAGCCCTTGCCGAGGCGGGCGCGCAAGTCGATGAAACCAATTCGACCGGCGAAACCCCGCTGATGCTGGCCGCGCACTTGCGCGATGCCGACATGGCGAAGATCCTGCTGGAAAACGGGGCGAACCCGGACAAGGCCGACAATTCGGGTCGCAGCGCGCGCGACTATGCCGTGCGCGACGGGCGCAACAGCCCGGTCCTCGCCGCGATCGAGGCCGCCGACGGCGAGAACGGGGACGGGGGCACATACGGCCCCGACATGCGTTAGACCGACATGGAAAAGCCCGACTACGCATCGATGACGCTGGACGAAATGGCGCAGGCCCTGGCTCCGGCCGTGGCCGATGCCGCCGTGTTCGACGGCTGGACGGACAAGGCGGTGGCGTCCGCTGCCGAGTTCGAAGGGCTGGACCCCGATGTCGCGCGGCTCGCCTATCCGGGCGGTCCGATGGACATGATCGAGGCGTGGATTTCCGCCACCGACCGCGCGATGGCCGAGGCTTTGCCGGCGGACATGATCGCGCAGATGGGCTTTTCGCAGCGGATCCGCTCGCTCGTCGTTTTCCGCATCGAACAGGCCGCGCAAAAGCGCGAGGCGCTGCGCCGCGCGCTCGTTGTCATGGCGATGCCGCAAAACGCGGTCCGCACCGCAAAGCTGAGCTGGCGCACCGCGGACCTGATGTGGCGCATGGCGGGCGATACCGCGACCGACTTCAACCACTATTCCAAGCGCGCGATCCTGGCCTCTATCTATGCTGCGACGCTGACCGTGCTGGTCGACGACGACAGCGCGGGCCAGGCCGACACTTACTCCTTCCTCGACCGGCGGCTGGAAGACGTGGCGCGCTTTGGCAAGGCCAAGGCCCGCTTCACCGGGGGCGACCGCGAACACTTCAGCCTTGCCCGCATGTTGGGGCGCCTGCGTTACCCCGCGCGCTGAGGCGAATTTGATTCAGGTCAATTATTGAGAATGAGTTGCAAAGTCGTCTGACTTGTGCGACCCGCCCGATTCTCATGACTGCACATGCCGAGATGTCGCTGGCCGACAGGCCGCTTGGAAACGCCGTCCGCGTCGTCGCGGTCGATTGGGCCGTTCTGGACGAGGGCGAGGCCCGCCGATTGCGCGCGCTAGGCATCGACAGCGGGGCGGTCCTCAAGATCGCGCATCGCGGCATCTTTTCGGGTCGTGATCCGATCGCGATTGAAATCGGCCGCATGACCGTCGCCCTGCGCCGCGCCCATGCGCTGGCCATTACGGTCGTCGATGCGCCCGACGAAGGCGTGCATCCCTCGGGACACACCGCTTCGGAGTACGCGAAGTGAGCCGCGCGCCGCGCACGATCGCACTGGTCGGCAATCCCAACGCGGGCAAGAGCGCGCTGTTCAACGCCCTGACCGGCGCACGCCAGAAGATTGCGAACTATCCGGGCGTGACGGTGGAGCGCAAGGCGGGGCGCATGACATTTGCCAGCGGCGAGCCGGCCGAACTGATCGACCTGCCCGGTTCCTATTCGTTCGAACCGTCCAGCCCCGACGAGGCCGTGACCCGCGATGTCGTCATGGGCCACCAGGAAGGTCAGCGCCGTCCCGACGCGCTGATCGTCGTGGTCGATGCCAACAACCTCGAACAGCATCTGGTTTTCGCGCAGGAAGTCATCGCGCTGGGCATGCCGACGGTCCTCGCGCTCAACATGCTGGACCTTGCCGCGCGTGACGGGCTCGTGCTCGATCCCAAGGCCCTGGAAGAATCGCTGGGCGTTCCGGTGATCGAAACCGTCGCCGTGCGGCGCAAGGGCTTGACCGAACTGACCGCAGAAGTCGCGAAAGTCACCGAAGAGGGCGCGCACGAACCGACCCTGCCCACCCATGTCGACATCGTCGAACGCCGCGTCAGCGCGCGGGCCATGGCCAAGGGTGCGATCATTTCGGAAACGAAGCAGCGCCGTCTGCACCGCGGGTTGGACAAGGTCCTGCTGCATCCGTGGATCGGGCCGGTCGTGCTCTTCGCGCTGCTGTTCATCGTGTTCCAGGCCGTTTTCGCCTGGGCGGCGCCCTTTGCCGATGCGCTCGAAGGGGTCGTGGCCGCCCTGTCCGACGCGGTCGTCACCAATTTCCCGGCGGGCCTCTTGCGCGACGCCGTGACCGAGGGGCTTCTGGCAGGCGTCGGTTCGGTAGTCGTCTTCCTGCCGCAGATCATCATCCTGTTCTTCTTCATCCTGGTGATGGAGGCGACCGGATACATGGCCCGCGCGGCATACCTGATGGACCGCATGATGGCGTCCGTGGGCCTGTCGGGCCGCAGCTTCATCCCGCTGCTGTCCAGCTTTGCCTGCGCCATTCCCGGCATCATGGCGACGCGTTCGATCACCGATCCCAAGGACCGGCTGACCACGATCCTGATCGCGCCGCTGATGACATGTTCGGCGCGCCTGCCGGTCTATGCCGTCATCATCGCCGCGTTCATTCCCGCGCAGACCGTCGGGCCGGGCATCGGGCTTCAGGGGCTGGTCCTTTTCGCGCTTTACGTCGCAGGGATAGTCGGGGCCATGCTGGTCGCCTTCGTCCTGCGCCGCAGCGTGACGCAAGGGGCGGCGTCGGGCTTCATCATGGAACTGCCGCGTTATCAGTGGCCGCGTGCACGCGACATCGCCATCGGCCTGTGGCAGCGCGGCTACATCTTCCTGCGCCGCGCGGGCACGATCATCTTTACCGTTACCATCGTCCTGTGGCTGCTGTTGTCCTTCCCCCAGGCAGAACCGGGCGAGAACCAGGTCGACGCCTCCATCGCGGGCAAACTGGCCAATGGCCTTGCCGTCGTGGTCGAACCGATCGGCTTCAACCGCGACATGGCCCTGTCGCTGATCCCGGCAATGGCCGCGCGCGAAGTTGCCGTGTCCTCGCTGGCCACCACATATGCCGTGGCGAGCGACGACGAGGACGAAACGGCAGAGGCGCTGGGCACGCGGCTGGCCGCCGACTGGACCTTGCCGATGGCGCTGTCGTTCCTGGCTTGGTTTGTCTTCGCGCCGCAGTGCCTGTCGACCATCGCCGTGGCCAAGCGTGAGACGAACGGCTGGAAATGGCCCATCGTCATGCTGCTCTACCTGTTCGCGCTGGCCTATATCGCGGCAGGTGCAACGTTCTGGATCGCGACCGCCGCCGGGCTCTGACGCCAGAGGCCTGTCGATAAGCCCGCACAATCCGCCCCGCTGCCATTGGCGCGGGCGCGGGGGCGGTCCTATATCCTTCACCCAGAATCACTTCGGGCGCGGCCAATCCGGCGTTGCGCCCTTCATCCCATCGAAGGCGGAGAGAACATGGCGGGCTCACTCAACAAGGTCATGCTGATCGGCAACCTCGGCGCGGACCCGGAAATCCGCAGCTTCCAGAACGGCGGCAAAGTGGCCAACCTGCGCATCGCGACGAGCGAGACGTGGAAGGACCGCAACACCGGCGAGCGGCAGGAGAGGACCGAGTGGCACACCGTCGCGATCTTCTCCGAGGGTCTGGTCGGCGTGGTCGAACGTTTCCTGCGCAAGGGCAGCAAGGTCTACATCGAAGGCCAGCTGCAGACCCGCAAGTGGCAGGACCAGCAGGGCAATGACCGGTACAGCACCGAAGTCGTGCTGCGCGGCATGAACGGTACGCTCACCATGCTCGACGGCGCGTCGGGCGGCGGTGGCGGCAACCGCGGCGGTGGCGGCGGTGATTGGGGCGGCGGCTCGGGCGGTTCGTCCGGCGGCGGCTGGAACCAGGGCGCGGGCGCCGGTGCTGCGGGCGCAGCCGGTGGCGGCTGGAATCAGGGCGGCGGATCGTCGGGCAGTTCGGGTTCATCGGGTGGCTCGGGCGGCGGCTACGACGATCTCGACGACGATATTCCGTTCTGAGGGCACGGCCCGTTCCGTTCGGGCGGATTGCACACTGAATGACTGACGGCATCGTCCATCTGGGGCCGGTCGCGCTTGCTGCGGACCGGCTTCTTGCCGTTGTCCTGATGCTGGCGTTCCTGTTCGCGATGGACAGGATCGCCGTGCGGACGGGCCGGGCCGATGCCGGCGCCGTGGGGGCGACACTGCTGGTCGGTATCGTCGCCGCGCGGGCGGCCTATGTCATCAGGCACTGGTCGGCGTATTCCGACGACTGGTTCGATATCTTCGCGTTCTGGCAGGGCGGCTTTGTCGCGTGGGCGGGTTTCGTCGCGGCGGCGCTGTTTCTGGTGTGGCGATTGCGGCGGGGCCGCGCGCTGGTCATGGCACAGGCCGCGCTGGCGATTTGCGCTGCGGCGTGGTTTGCGGGGGCAGCGGCGTTAAGGCCTGCGCCCTATCCGATGCCCGACCTGCCCGTGCTGACGACGTTGGACGGCAGGCCGTTCGACACTTCCACGCTAAAGGGTCGGCCCTATGTCGTGAACCTCTGGGCGACCTGGTGTGGGCCCTGCCGCCGGGAAATGCCCATGTTGACCCATGAAGCCGCTCGCAGCGAAGTGCCGGTCCTGCTGGTCAATCAGCGCGAGGATGCCGCATCGGTCGCGTCTTTCATCAAGGAAGCGGGGTTTCGGCCCGGCGGCGTCGTCCTCGATCCTGCCGGCGCGCTCGGCCGTGAGCTGGGCAATGGCACCATCCCCACCACCGTCTTCGTCGACGCAGCGGGGCAAGTGGTAACGACCCACGTTGGCGAGATTTCACGCGCCGCGTTCCGTGATGAAATCGCCGCGATCAGCGACTAGGGCGTCAGTCGCCCGCCTCCACGATCGTTTCCATCACCACGAAGGACGACGTGCTGGACACGTTGGGCAGGGTGGAGATCCGCTCGCCCAACACCTGGCGATAACTGGCGATGTCCTTGGTGCGGACTTTCAGCAGGAAATCGAAATTGCCCGCGATCATGTGGCATTCCTCCACCTGCTCCACCTGCAGCACGGCCTTGCGGAATTCGCGCATCGACTTGTCGCCGGTGTCGAGCAGTTTGACTTCGGCAAAGGCGATCTGGGCCAGTCCCAGTTTGACCGGATCGACCACCGCGCGGAAACCGCGAATGTACCCCTCGTCCATCAACCGCTTCATGCGCAGCTGGCACGGGGTTTTCGACAGGCCGACCCGCCGCGCCAGTTCGGTGACGGTCAAGCGGCCGTCGGTCTGCAATTCTTCGATGATGCGACGGTCCAGTCGGTCGATCGGACCTTGGGATTCGGGATATTTAGGCATTTCGAACAGTTGAACCCCTATAAAAAGGCACGAACCGGAGTGTGTTATGCCACTCTTTAGTGCCTTTTCCTATCTGCTCGATGATACCTTGCAGGTTCACACTGACGAGAAGGCCCGCCCGTGGACTTTCACCATCCTTTCGCTTCTTTCGCTCCCCCGGTTCAGCCGGCAACCCGCCTGCGCAAGGTGATCACGGCGGCCTATCGCCGATCCGAACCGGACTGTGTCGTACCGCTTATCGCGGCGGCAGAGCTGCCCGACGATTTGCGCGCGCCGGTGCGCGACCTGACCGAAAATCTGGTGAAGGCCCTTCGCAAGAAAGGCCAGCGCGGCGGGGTCGAGGGGCTGGTCAAGGAATACTCGCTGTCCAGCCACGAAGGCGTTGCGCTGATGTGCCTTGCCGAAGCGCTGCTGCGCATTCCCGATGCCGAAACGCGAGACGCGCTGATCCGCGACAAGATCGCCAATGGCGATTGGCAGTCGCACCTGGGGCAGGGCCGTCCTCTGTTCGTGAACGCGGCGACATGGGGCCTTGTCGTTACGCGCAAGCTGGTGTCGAGCGTCAACGACAAGTCGCTGGCCACCGCGCTGACCCGCGTGATCGCGCGTGCGGGCGAACCGGTCATCCGGCAGGGCGTCGACATCGCGATGGAGCTGATGGGCGAACAGTTCGTCACCGGAGAGACGATCCGGGAAGCGCTGAAGCGCGCCCGCGTCTATGAAACGAAGGGCTTTTCCTACAGCTACGACATGCTGGGCGAAGCGGCGACGACCGCGGCGGACGCGGACCGGTATTATGCCGACTACGAACGCGCGATCCACGCCATCGGCAAGGCATCGGATGGGCGCGGTATCCACAAGGGGCCGGGCATTTCGATCAAGCTGTCCGCGCTGTTCCCCCGCTATGTCCGCGCACAGGCGCACCGGGTGATGGCCGAACTGACGCCCAAGGTGCTGGAACTGGCAAAGCTCGCCAAATCCTACGACATCGGGCTCAACATCGATGCCGAAGAAGCGGACCGTCTCGAACTCTCGCTCGACATCGTCGAAGCGCTGGCGATGAACGAGGATCTGGCCGGATGGGACGGGCTGGGCTTCGTCGTGCAGGCCTATGGCAAGCGTTGCCCGTTCGTCATCGACTGGATCGTCGACCTCGCCCGCCGCGCTGATCGCCGCATCATGGTCCGGCTGGTCAAGGGGGCGTACTGGGACAGCGAGATCAAGCGCGCGCAAGTCGAAGGGCTGGAGGATTTTCCCGTCTTCACGCGCAAGGTGCACACCGACGTGTCCTATCTTGCCTGCGCGAAAAAGCTGCTGGACAATCGCGACGCGGTCTTCCCGCAGTTCGCGACGCACAATGCCCAGACGCTGGCCGCGATCTATCACCTGGCCGGGCCGGATTTCAAAGTCGGCGATTGGGAATACCAGTGCCTGCACGGCATGGGCGAACCGCTTTACGAAGAAGTCGTCGCCGCGGCCAAGCTGAACCGCCCGTGCCGCATCTATGCCCCTGTCGGCACGCACGAAACGTTGCTCGCCTATCTGGTGCGCAGGTTGCTGGAAAACGGTGCGAACTCCAGCTTCGTGCACCGCATCTGGGACAACGACGTCTCGGTCGCCGACCTTGCGACCGATCCTGTGGAGCAGGCCAAGACGATCGTTCCGCGCGGCGCTCCGCATGACGAGATCGACAATCCGCGCGACCTTTACCCCGACCGCCGCAATTCGCGCGGGATCGACCTGTCGAACGAATTCGCGCTCGCCGCGCTGTCGGACAAGTTGCAGGAATCGGGACGCGAAATGCCGGTGGCCGGGCCGATGGTTCCCGGCCTTGGGGTAGAGCGCAAGCGGATGCCGGTGCGCAATCCCGCCGATCTTCAGGAAGTCGTCGGCTATTGCGCCTTCGCCGTCGAACGCGACGTGCGCCACGCCGCGCGCGAAGCGGCCAAGGGCAGTGCAGCATGGGCAGCCACCCCGGTCAGCGAACGCGCGGCCTGCCTTGAACGCGCAGCCGACATGATGGAAGCGGACATGGAACGGCTCATGGGCCTGACCATGCGCGAGGCGGGCAAGAGCGCGTCGAACGCCATCGCCGAAGTGCGTGAGGCCGTGGACTTCCTGCGTTATTACGCGCTGCAGGCGCGCGAAACGCTGTCAGATAGCGAGCCGCTTGGCCCCATCGTATGCATCAGCCCGTGGAACTTCCCGCTGGCGATCTTCGTCGGACAGGCCGTTGCCGCGTTGGTCGCGGGCAATACCGTCCTTGCCAAACCCGCCGAGGAAACCCCGCTGATCGCGGCAGAGGCCGTGCGCCTGCTGCACCGTGCGGGCATCCCCGAAAGCGCGCTGCTGTTCCTGCCCGGCGCAGGCGATGTCGGCGCGGCAATGGTCGCTGCACCCGAGGTCGAGGGCGTGATGTTCACCGGGTCGACCGAAGTGGCCAAGCTGATCGAGAAGGAACTGGCCACGCGGCTTTCGCGCCATGGCGCGCCGATCCCGCTGATCGCGGAAACCGGCGGGCAGAACGCGATGGTCGTGGACAGCTCGGCACTGGCCGAACAGGTCGTCGCCGACGTGATCGGCAGCGCCTTCGACAGCGCCGGACAGCGGTGTTCGGCGCTGCGCGTGCTGTGTCTTCAGGAAGAGATCGCGGACCGACAGCTGAAGATGCTGAAAGGCGCGCTCAATGAACTGAGCATCGGCAATACCGAAATGCTGCTGACCGATGTCGGCCCCGTCATCACGCAGGAAGCGCGCGAGATGATCGACGGACACGTGGCCCGCATGGAAGAGGCCGGATGCACCGTCGAGCGCGTCAACCTGCCGCCCGAAACCGAACGCGGCACGTTCGTCGCCCCCACGATCATCGAGATCGCCTCGATCGACTGGCTGGGCCGCGAGGTTTTCGGCCCTGTGCTCCACGTCGTTCGCTACAAGCGCAAGGACCTGATGAAGCTGATCGATTCAATCAACGAGACGGGATACGGCTTGACTTTCGGCCTGCACACGCGGCTCGATGAAACGATCCGGCAAGTGACCGACCGGATCGAGGTGGGCAACGTCTATGTCAATCGCAACACCATCGGTGCCATCGTCGGCGTGCAGCCCTTTGGCGGGTGCGGGCTTTCGGGCACAGGTCCGAAGGCGGGCGGGCCGCTTTACCTTGGCCGCCTGGTGCGGACCGCAGCGAAAGTCGCGCTACCCGATGCGCCGGTCGAACTGCCGGGGCCGGTGGGCGAAAAGAACGTCTACGAACTGAAACCGCGCGGCGAAGTGCTCGTCGTACCCAGCACGCGTGAGGGGCTGGCAAAGCAGCTCGTCACCGTGGCTTCGGCTGGCGACAGCGCCGCGATCCTGGCGGGCGAACATTTGCGCGACGTGGTGGTGCCCGACGGTCTTTCGGTCCGCTGGCTCGACGTGCTGCCCGACGATTGCCATTGGGGTGCGGCCCTGATCGAGACGCCGGACACCGACATATTGGGCAATATCGCCGCGATGGGCGGTCAGATCCCGCTTTTGCAAGCGCCGGGGCCCGACGGCGACTATCACCGCGAATGGCTGATGGAGGAAGTCGCGACTTCGACCAACACCACGGCGGCGGGCGGCAACGCCAGCCTGATGGCGCTGGCGTAAGGCGGCAGGGTCAGGTCTTGAGCCCCTTCAGCGCGGCGAAGGGGTTCTCCTTCTCCGGCTCTTCAAGGCCGACCTCGGTGCGGATGCGGTCCGCTTCGGGGCCGGTCGCGAAGGGATCGATGGCCAGCGCCAGGCTCTGCGCCACGGCCTCGCCGATGTCGAAACGGTCGCCCGTATAAGTGATCTCGTCGCAATCGCTGGCGTCCAGCTCGATTTCCTCGTCCGGCTCGCCATCGCCGGTTTCGGGCACGAACTGGAACAACAGCGGTTCGTCCGCCGTGGCGGGCAGGTCATCACCCGAAATCGCGCAGGACTGCACGAACGATGCCTGCAGGCGGCCGCTGGCGGTGACGATCATGCCGTCCTTTTCCAGCGCCAGCTTCGCCTCCAGCGATTCGACGCTGACAAGGCCGAACCGCTCGGCCAGCCGGTCCCGCTCCGCCGCGTCGGCGATGACTTCGACCTCGCGGCCCTGCGCCTGCCCCACGGCGACCCAGCGCGAAAGTTCGGACACCTCGTGGGTCATCGCGCAATCTCCCCGGCCAGCAGCTTGTCCAGCGGCGTTGCGGCGATGTCGGCGTAAAGCGCGCGCAGCCCTTCGGCCAGCGGCAGGGCGCTTTCCTCGCCCTCGTTACGCGTGACATTGCGGTCGGCGGCTTCGGCAAGGTCGGCGTCGCTGCCGTCGAGGCCTTCCTTGTAGGCCCCGATCCGTCCGCCAAGCGCGGACACCAGCTTGCCCATCGACTTGCCGACGACCAGATCGCCCACGCCCGCTTCGCGCAGCTGGCCGTCCATGTCGTCGATGAACAGCTCGGTCAGCCGGGCCGCGGCCTCGACGTCGCCTTCCTCGTTCAGGCGGATGATGACAAGCGCAGTCACCGCGGTGACCATGTCGAAACGGCCCTCGACACTGTCGGCAACGCCGCTCGACGCGTACCAGTGTTCCTCGCGCGCGATTTCTACGATGCGGTGCCACAGCTTGGTCAGGTCGCCTTCGCGCGGTCCCCCGAATATCCGGTCCAGCAGTCGCAACATCGAAACGCTCCATCCACAAAGCCGCGCCGGGGCGGCCCATTCATCCAAGATTAAACCCGCAAGGGCCAAGCGCCAAGCGCTCTAACCCGAAGCGAAGGGTCCACTTAGTCGACAAAGACGGGACCCTGTGCCTTGTGCGCGTGGCGCACTGTCACTAAGGCTTCGTGCGAAGATATAGGCACACCGTGCGATTGGCGAAAGGCGCGTAGGAACACAATGGCGACGAACCGCAGCGAAAAGACTGTTTCCGTGCTGAAGGTCGCGGCCTTCGCGGCTTTGACGCCGATGCTGCTGGCGGGCTGCACCTCGATCAAGGATCGTCGTGGCTATGTCATGGACCAGGCGCTGACCACCGCTATTACGCCGGGTCTGGACAATCGTCAGTCGGTCGAAGGTACCCTGGGCCAGCCCAGCTTCGCCAGCCAGTTCGGCGATCCGGTCTGGTACTACGTGTCCAGCACCACCGAACAGCGCGTTTTCGGTCAGCCCGAAATCGAAGGGCACGAAGTGCTGAAGGTCGCTTTCGATTCGGCCGGTAACGTCGCCTCGGTGACGACGGCGGGCGTGGACGACGTGCGCGACATCAACCCCGATGGCGACAAGACGCCGACGCTGGGCCGTGACCGTGGCTTCTTGGAAGACCTGTTCGGCAACATCGGCGCGGTCGGTGCGGGCGGCCTGGGCGGCGGTGCCGGCGGGGGAACGAACGGCAGCTGAGACAGGCTGAGCGCCGCTCGATATTGAACGGCGCGCCCGCGATCCCATATCGCGGCCATGGACGGAAACATGCAGGCCCACGGCCTTACACCGTGGCACGGTACCACCATCATCGGCGTGAAGCGCGGCGGCAAGACCGTCGTTGCCGGTGATGGACAGGTTTCTATGGGCAACACCGTGATGAAGCCCAACGCACGCAAGGTGCGCCGTATCGGCGAAGGCGGCAAGGTCGTCGCCGGGTTCGCCGGCGCCACTGCCGACGCCTTCACCTTGTTCGACCGGCTGGAAAAGAAGCTGGAGCAATATCGCGGTCAGCTGATGCGCGCCGCGGTCGAACTGGCCAAGGACTGGCGCACCGACAAGTATCTTCGCAATCTTGAGGCGTTGATGATCGTGGCGGACAAGGACGTCCTCTTGGTCATCACCGGCAATGGCGACGTGCTGGAACCCGAAGGCGGCATCACGGCCATTGGTTCGGGCGGCAACTACGCCCTGTCCGCCGCCCGTGCGCTGGTCGATTACGAGGAAGACCCCGAGACGATCGCGCGCAAGGCGATGAAGGTCGCCGCCGACATCTGCGTCTTCACGAACGACAACGTGACGCTCGAAGCCGTCGAATCCTGATCGAAAAGAAACCCATGAAGAACCTGACCCCCAAGGCCATCGTCGCCGCATTGGACGAACATATCGTCGGCCAGAAGGACGCCAAGCGCGCCGTTGCCGTTGCCCTGCGCAACCGCTGGCGCCGTCAGCGCCTGAAGGACGAACTGCGCGACGAGGTCACGCCCAAGAACATCCTGATGATCGGCCCCACCGGCTGCGGCAAGACCGAGATCAGCCGCCGCCTAGCCAAGCTGGCCGACGCGCCTTTCGTGAAAGTCGAAGCGACCAAGTTCACCGAAGTCGGCTATGTCGGCCGCGACGTCGAACAGATCGCCCGCGACCTTGCCGAAGAGGCGATCCGCCTTGAAAAGGACCGCCGCCGCGAGGCCGTTCGCGAAGCGGCCAGTGCCGCCGCGATGAAGCGCCTGCTCGACGCGCTCGTCGGTGATTCGGCCAGCGAGGCGACGCGCGAAAGCTTTCGCCAGCGGGTGGTCGACAACCACCTCAACGACAAGGAGATCGAGATCGAGGTGGAGGATACGCCCAATACCTCGATGGAAATCCCCGGCATGGGCGGCAATGTCGGCATGATCAACTTGTCCGACATGATGGGCAAGGCGTTCGGCGGCGCCAAGATGAAGCGCCGCAAGCTGACCGTGGCGCAGGCCTGGGACAAGCTGGTCGACGAGGAATCCGAAAAGCGCATGGACCAGGACGACGTCGCCCGCGTCGCGCTGCAGAATGCAGAGCACAACGGCATCGTCTTCCTGGACGAGATCGACAAGATCGCCGTGTCCGACGTGCGCGGCGGATCGGTTTCGCGCGAAGGCGTGCAGCGCGACCTGCTGCCGCTGATCGAGGGTACGACGGTGGCCACCAAGTATGGCCCGATGAAGACCGACCACATCCTCTTCATCGCATCGGGCGCGTTCCACGTGTCGAAGCCCAGCGACATGCTGCCCGAATTGCAGGGCCGCTTGCCGATCCGCGTCGAACTGCGCGCGCTGACCGAAGAGGATTTCATCCGCATCCTGTCGGAAACGCGGGCGAACCTTGTCGAGCAGTACAAGGCGCTGATCGCGACTGAGGAAGTCACGCTCGATTTCCAGCCTGACGCGATCCGGGAAATCGCCGCGACCGCTGCGCAAGTGAACGAGAGCGTCGAAAACATCGGCGCGCGCCGCCTTCAGACAGTGATGGAAAAGCTGCTGGAAGAAGTCAGCTTCGATGCCGAGGAACGCACCGGCACGACCGTCACGATCGACAAGGAATACGTGCGCGACAAGCTGGGCGAACTGGCCGGCGACGCGGACCTGTCGAAGTATATTCTGTGATCATAGCGGTGCCGGCGGAAGGACCGCTGCCGGCACCGTCATGCTGCGCTGATCCACAGCTGCAGCATGGTTTCACGCCGAACCGTTTTTCGGTTGCGACGTAGTCAAGCCGCAGACTCGCTCCTGTGCAAAAGTAATGTTATCCAATGCGTAACGCGGCTCTCTGGACTCGAGTCGCGCAGCATACGGGACGATGCTTACATGGACGGACGCAATGGTCAGGTCGGTTCGATTCTGTCCGAAGCAAGGCTTCGGCAGGGGCTTACCCTTGCCGACATAGCGTCCAGCACGAAGGTTTCGACACGCTATCTCGAAGCGCTCGAACATGATGCGTTTTCCGAACTTCCCAGCAAGATTCACGCAATTGGCTTTGCGCGGGCATTCGCCAATTGCGTGTGCCTTGATGCCGATGAAATCGTCGACACGGTCAGGGCGCGGCTCAATCCCGGCGGGGAGAGCCAGGGCGCATCGGCGCTGCGTCATGAACGCAAGCGGCGCGGCCGCCCCGTCGCCAACATGATCGGCGCGGCGCGGTCTTTCCTCTCGCTCTGACGCGAGAGTTTTTCAGTTCATTTGCAAATCCGCTGACGCGAGGATCCGCACCGACCCTTCTGGTCGCGAAACGATCAGTGCGGGGCGAGGCCGATCTCCACGCCGGTCTTGTCGGTCAGCGCGAACTTGTCGACCAGGTCGGCGCTGGCGGTGTTCAGCCCGACGACCTGCACGCTGCGCCCGTGGCGGCGCATACGCTCCACCACCTTGTCCAGCGCGCCGACGGCCGAGATGTCCCAGAAGTGCGCTCGGGTGACGTCGATGACGACGTGCATCGCCGCGTCCTCGTACTGGCTTTCGGGGCCAAGCGCCTTTTCGAACCGGTCGACCGAGGCGAAGAAGATCTGGCCTTCGACCTTGTAGACCGCCTTTTCGCCATCGCGCACACGCTCCACCCAGAACATGCGCTGCACTTTGCCGGCGAAGAAGATGCCCGACAGCAGCACGCCCGAGAGGACGCCGATCGAAAGGTCGTGCGTCGCAACGACCATGAACACCGTTGTTAGCATGACGACCGAGGACGGCCACGGATGCTTGCGAAGGTTGGGGATCGAGTTCCACGAGAAGGTGCCGATCGAGACCATGATCATGACGGCGACCAGCGCGGGCATCGGGATCTGTCCGACGAACGGACCCAGCGCCGCCAGCAGCACCAGCAGCGTAAGGCCCGCCGTCATCGTCGAAAGCCGGGTGCGTCCGCCGCTTGTCACGTTGATGACCGACTGCCCGATCATCGCGCAGCCGCCCATGCCGCCGACCAGCGAGGCGCCGATATTGGCCGCACCCTGGCCCCAACATTCGCGGCGCTTGTTGGAATCGGTGTGCGTCATGTCGTCCACGATCTGCGCCGTCAGCAGCGATTCGAGCAGGCCGACCGCCGCCATCGCCGCCGAATAGGGCGCGATGATCTGCAGCGTTTCCCACGTCAGCGGAACGTTGGGCAGGACGAGGCTTGGCAAGCCCTGCGGCAGGTCACCCATGTCGCCCACGGTAAAGACCGGCAGGCCCAGCGGGATCGAGATCGCCGAAAGCACGATGATCGCGACCAGCGGCGAAGGCACTGCCTTGGTCACGCGCGGCAGCAGGTAGATGATCGCAAGGCCGCCCAGCACCATGGCATAAGTATGCCAGGTCACATTGGTCAGCTGCGGCAGCTGCGCCATGAAAATCAGGATGGCGAGTGCGTTCACGAAACCCGTGATGACCGAGCGCGAGACGAACTGCATCAGGAGGTCAAGCCGCAGGATAGAGGCGATTATCTGGAACAGGCCCATCAGGATCGTCGCGGCGAACAGGTATTCCACCCCGTGATCGCGCACCAGCGGCACGACCAGCACCGCAACTGCCGCCGTCGCCGCCGAGATCATCCCCGGACGCCCGCCGGTGAACGAGATGATGATTGCAATCGCGACCGAGGCATAGAGCCCGACTCGCGGATCGACGCCCGCGATGATCGAGAAGCCGATCGCCTCCGGAATGAGGGCGAGGGCGACGACGATACCGGCAAGGACGTCGGCACGGACGTTCGAGAACCAGTCGCGCTTCAACGCTCCGGGCTGGGTCATGATCGGGCTTTCCACTATGTCTTCTCTAGGAGGGGCGGGCGCGTCCCGCCTTCATGTTGCGCCTGCGAACTGCCCTTTTGCCCGCTCATTTGCAACCCTTGCAGGCCTTCGGGCGAATTGCGTGTCCTTGGCGGACGGGGTGGAGTAGCCTCCCCTGCCGGCCCCGAGTCGGTGGAGTTTGGGGGTAAACCATATGAAGAAGATCACCTGTATCGCCGCAGTCCTCGCACTGGCCGCGTGTAACGACGCGCCGAGTGAAGCACCCGTCGCCGAAGAGACGATGGCGGCCGAACCGACCGAGGCGGCATCGATGGCAGTCGATGGCAATCCGTCCGCCGGCAAGTACAAGGTCACCGGCGCCGACGGCGCGACCTGGGATTACGAAGTTCTCGAGGACGGGACCTATACCGTCACGGGTAGCGACGGAACGACCGTTACCGGCACCTGGACCGAGGCAACGCCCGGCGCATGGTGCGAAACGCCCGAAGGCGGCGAAGAAGCCTGCTATACCGAGACGATGAACGAAGACGGCACTTGGACGGCGACCAGCAATACCGATCCGGAAAACGTCGCGACGGTCGAACGCGTCGAAAGCTGAACCATTTCGCGCCGTGGGCCCGGTGGCTCACGGCGCAGTTTATTACCAAGGGATCGGAATGCTTGCAGGCGGATGCCACTGCGGGGCCGTGCGTTACGAAGTAACGGGCGAGCCGAACCACGTGTCGGTCTGCCACTGCACCGATTGCCGCCGCTGTGCCGGGGCGACCGGCGTGGCATGGGCGGGCTTCCCGATAGAGAACCTGTCCTTGAGCGGGGATACGGCGGTCTATTGCTCGACCCTGGGGGTGGAGCGGCGTTTCTGCCTGATCTGTGGGACGGGCCTGTTCTATACGAGCGCCGAGGCTCCGGCGCAGGTCGATATCCAGATCGCCACGCTCGACGATCCGGACGATCTGCCGCCGACGAAGCACGTGCAACTGGCCGATGCGGTCGGCTGGGAAGCGGGTCTTCACGAACTGCCCGGTCACCCGCGGTTTCCGGGTCAGGACTAGCGCCTATTCCGCCGCGTCGGACAAGTCCTCGCTCTCCGTCTGCTGGCGCGACCACATTTCGGCATAGAGCCCACCCTTGCGCAGCAGGTCGGTGTGGCTTCCGCTCTCTGCCAGCTTGCCGCCGTCGAGAACGAGAATACGGTCGGCATCGGCGACGGTCGAAAGGCGGTGCGCGATGGATAGCGTCGTCCGGTTGCGGGCAACAGCGCGCATGGTCTTCAGGATGTCCTGCTCGGTCCGGGAATCGAGCGCGCTGGTCGCTTCGTCGAACAGAATGATCTCCGGGTTCTTGAGCAGCGTGCGCGCGATGGCCACACGCTGTTTCTCGCCGCCCGAAAGCTTCAGGCCCCGCTCTCCCACTTCTGTCTCGTATCCGTCGGGCAGGCGTTCGATGAAGTCGGCGATCGCCGCGCCGCGGGCTGCGGCCTCGATCTCGCCGCGGGTCGCACCTTCGCGGCCATAGGCGATGTTGTAGCCGATCGTGTCGTTGAACAGCACCGAATCCTGCGGCACCACGCCGATATGGCGGCGCAGCGACTCCTGCGTGACGGAACGGATATCCTTGCCCGATATCAGGATGCGCCCGGCCTGCGGATCGTAGAACCGGAACAGCAGGCGCGCGATTGTAGACTTGCCCGCGCCCGAAGGGCCGACGATGGCGACGCGCTCCCCCGCTTCGACCGCGAACGTCAGGCCGTGCAGGATATCCCGCTCCTTCTCGTATCCGAAGCGGACCTTGTCGAAGACCACCGTGGCCCGGCGCATGTCGAGCGCAGGCGCATTCGGCGCGTCGGACACCTGTAGCGGCGTATCCATCAGCTTGAACATCTCGGCCATGTCGATCAGCCCCTGGCGGATCGTGCGATAGACCATGCCCAGCATGTCGAGCGGGCGGAAAAGCTGGGTGAGGTACGTGTTCACCAGCACGAGATCGCCCGTGGTCAGCCGCCCCTGGCTCCACCCCCACACGGTATAGGCCATGGCCCCGCCCATCAGCAGGTTCATGATGACCGCCTGCGCGATGTTCAGAAGGCCCAGCGAATTCTCGCTCTTCGTCGCGGCGGTCGCATAGGCGCGGGTGGCGCGTTCGTAACGCTCCTGCTCCCGGTGCTCCGCGCCGAAGTATTTCACCGTTTCATAGTTGAGCAGGCTGTCGACCGCGCGGGACAGGGCCTGTCCGTCCAGCTCGTTCATCTGCGCGCGCAGCGCCGTGCGCCACTCGGTTATCCAGCGGGTGACGAGGACATAGGCCACGACCGTCGCGGCGGTTGCGGCCACCAGCGTCCACCCGAAATTGATATAGAAGACGACCGCCACCGCGATCAGCTCGATCACGGTCGGCGCGATGTTGAACAGCAGGAAGTAAAGCATCGTGTCGATGCTCTTGGTGCCGCGCTCGATCGTCTTGGTCACTTCGCCGGTGCGGCGCGACAGGTGGAAGCTGAGCGACAGGCGGTGCAGGCGGGCAAAGACGTCGGCGGCCAGCTTCTGTGTCGCGTCCTGCGCCACGCGTTCGAAGGCGATGTTGCGAAGGTTGTTGAACAACACGCCCCCGAACCTGCCCGCGGCATAGGCGATGACTAGCGCCATGGCCGCCATCGCGGCCTGCCTGCTGGGCGTCGTCATCGCGTCGACCGCCATCTTGTAGGCGAAGGGCAGGGCAAGCGTCGTCGCCTTGGCGATCAGCACCATGACCATGGCGATGACGATCCGGCGGCGCAGGGGCGTGTTCCCCTTGGGCCAGAGATAGGGAAGGAACCGCTTCATCACCCGCCAGTCGGCGGAGGTATCGAGCGTCTTTGTCGTGGCGTGATCGGGCGGCATCGCCCCTTATCTAGGGCACGTGCGCTGCATTGCCATATGAAGCGGCATATAAGGCCGCATATAAGAGCGGGCGATCAGCCCTGGTCTTCGTCCAGTTCGAAGGCGATCTGGCGGCGGCGGAAATCGACGGCAATCCGCTTGAACAGGCTGAGGTGGTTCATGCCCAGCAGGATGGCCGGTCGCTCGGTCAGGCCCAGTTCCTCGAAGACCGAAGTGTCGGCGATGGCGATCAGGGAATCGTCGATCACGACACGGTCTATCTCCAGCTTGCCGGCATTGATGATGTCGACCTTGCGCGTATTGCCCAGCACGTCGGTGATGCTCGTACGCGCGACGACGGGCCGATCGGGATAGTAACGATCGCGCAATGCGCGGTTGCCGACGGTGAAGCTGGCGCCGGTGTCGATCACGATGTCGATGCTGCGCCCGTCCAGATAGGCGCGCCGCACGATAAGGCGCTTGTCCTTTCGGTGGGCGCGCACGATAATCTCGTTGTTGCCCGCACGCATCATGCCCTTGGACGGGGCGACGGTGATCTCGTTCTTGTCGAAGTCGAGGGTGATCCGCTGATCGCGCAGGGAATCGATCCCGATGATGCCGGCGGCACCGATGTCCCATTCGTTGATGACCGCCGCATCGAGATCGCGAATCCGCGTTTTGCCCACGACCAGTTCGTCGAGCAGTACGCTGCCGGCATCGCTTTGCCCGGCAATGCTGATCACCTTCTTCTGCCGGTCCGACACCAAGCCGAGCTGTTTCGCGACCCGGCCGGAGATAACGGTCCACTCTGAACCGGTATCGACAAGGAAGTCGAACGGGCCGTGCTTTCCGATCCCGACGGTCAGGGTAATCCGGTCATCACGTTCCTGTGCGCTCAGTGTTTCGGGCGCTATCTCCTCCTCGTAAGGAAGAGGCGGCGTAACGTCCTGCGCGGCGAACTCCTGTGCGGCCACGGGGCCGGCAAGAGTTGTACCTAGAATCAGGCAGATGACACGGACGAGGGCTTTCATGGCTCTTTCTCCCGCATCGAGACTACGCCTGATTATTGTAAATTGCCATCATCACGGCCCAAGGTGACGGCCGAAGGAGGTTTCAGGCCGCCCCTGTCGCGGGCGACGGCATGCCGGGATCAACTTTTTTGGGGGCTTAAGTGGCGGAAATCAGGGCTTTTTGGGATCGGTTCGGATCGAATTGAAATAAAATTGCAAAAAGGCGTTGACCGACTCAGGTACCTGCCCATATACGGCCCTCACCGACGGGGACGACGCTTTAACGGCTCGCTTTCATCGGTCGCCAACTTAGCTGGACGACATAGTCCCCCGGAAGGAAGTTTCGGGGAACGATAGTTG
>NZ_SUNC01000001.1 GCF_007570835.1 Croceicoccus sediminis | reverse complement strand
TGTCGCCATCGCCGTCGCTGTCGAGGTACTTCGTGCCCGAGATGTCGAAGAGCGGGAAGTTGGCGAAGTCCATGTCGGTCGCGCCATCGGCATCGATGGCGTAGCCGGCCTGGCCCAGCGTCTGCGAATAACCGCTCGGCTCGACCTCGTAGACGTCGAGACCGATGTAAGTCTCGTCAAGGCCGGTGAAGGACCATGAGCCGTCAGCGGCAGTTGTGGTCGCCTCGTCGGTTCCGGCGTCGTAAGTGGCGTTGTCGTTGACGTCGATGAAGATCGTCACGCCGCCAAGACCGCTTTCGTCGGTGGTGTCGCCATCGCCGTCGCTGTCGAGGTACTTCGTGCCCGAGATGTCGAAGAGCGGGAAGTTGGCGAAGTCCATGTCGGTCGCGCCATCGGCATCGATGGCGTAGCCGGCCTGGCCCAGCGTCTGCGAATAACCGCTCGGCTCGACCTCGTAGACGTCGAGACCGATGTAAGTCTCGTCAAGGCCGGTGAAGGACCATGAGCCGTCGGCGGCGGTCGTGGTCGCCTCGTCGGTGCCTGCGTCGTAAGTACCGTTGTCGTTGACGTCGATGAAGATCGTCACGCCGCCAAGACCGCTTTCGCCGGTGGTGTCGCCATCGCCGTCGCTGTCGAGGTACTTCGTGCCCGAGATGTCGAAAGTGTAAAAGTTGCCGATCGGATCGACATTGTAGAGTGTGCCAGGGTTGGCGCTAGAGGACACAACAACCGTTTCGTAGTCGCCGGTCGTCAGGATGGCGCCATCAGGCACTTCTTCCTGAACAAAGTATGTCGCGCCTACCTTGATGCCATAGAACTGATATTCACCGTTAGAATCGGTCTGAGTGGTTTGCAGAAGCTGGTCACCGGCGTCGAGAACGCCGTTGAGGTTGGTGTCGCCGAACAGCTTCATTACGACGCCTTCGACCGGGCCTTCACCATCGTCGGCGATGCCATCTCCGTCGCTATCCCGGAACTTGATCCCGTATAGCTTCACAGCGTTTTGCGTGCGCCATTCCTCGAACGTGGCATCCGTGTCGTAATCGTTGTCGTAGCCGCCCTGGCCGTTGGCATCGGGGACTGGATCGGCGTATCCGAACTCGGAATAGAGATAGAGGTATGTGTCCTCTTTGGACATCCCGTCGAAGTAGCTTACGGGGATCAGGACCGAGAGGTCGGACCGGCCTGAACCCGACGAGTATGCATCGGTTATTATGATCGATACGTCATAAATGTCGTTGGTATGCGCACCATCCATGTCATACGCGATGTTCTGGTTGAATAGCGTCGGCTTGTCGGAAATATTTCCGTCGAGCGACGTGAAGATCGTGAAGGTGTCGAGCGATATCTGCGCTTCTTCCAGCGAAGAATTGTTCTCGTTCGCGTCCAGCCGGAAGTCGTAGTAGGCGACGCCGGTATCGGGATCGGTTGTGATCGCGATATCAGCTAGCGTGATCGTGTGCGTAAAATTGCCCGAAGTCTTGATGTGGGGGTTGGATGGGTCGGAGCTGTCGGTGTTGAAACCAAATTCCGTGCCGGTGTTCTGAATGCCCAGGAAGTCGTTAAAGTTGCCGGTGCCCGAATTGATCGAGCCGCCTTCGAAAACGACACCGTCAATCTCAACGACTCCTTGCCCATCGGCCTCGAAACCGTCGGGGTTGCCGTCGCTGTCATAGGTATAGCCGGTCAGGTCGATATCTACCTTGCCGTCGCCGGTATAGTCGTCCCCGGTATAGGGCCCGACGGGCATGATAAAATCGGTGATGCCGTTGGCGGCGATGTTATCCTTGTCCCATGGATCATCATTCTGATAATCCATCGAGAACTTCCAATAGCGTACTTCAGTCATCGCTCAATTTCCCCACAATCAAGCACCAAAACAAAAGGCGCCGGCGGATAATTCCGCGGCGCCTGGCGAAGGTCGTTCAGTGTCGAACCGGCCGCGTTGTGCAGCTGGTGGGAGAATTCGGCACCATGCATGCCAAAGTATCCGCCTCTGTATAGGCGAATACCGATACTTCGGGTGAACCGAAGACAGGTTGGTCGAACTGCGCCATCACTTGCACTCCCCACGTGTGCGTACGGCAGTATCCGCGACGTGAAGTCGCAGGATAGTCGATACAAATATCCGGAAGCACTACGAGCAACGACTCGGGAGTTGCGACCAGTTAACAAATTATTAACATGAGTCGCTATGTGGAAAAAGCAGAATATAGACTTTACAAGTATCTGGTATGAGCAAGTTGCGTATCAAGACCGACTTGCTGACATTAGAGTCATCAGGAATCTGCGATGCTTGCAGGCTCATTCCGACTATACCGGCTTCCCAACTCTACTTCTGAAAAGGGAAATCCAATTTCCCCTTAGATTCATGACTTTGCAATAGACTGGGCAAAAGTCACTTTGAGCCTGGTGATCCGGTCGCAAATGGCGCCTTTGTCGCGGCCCGGAAGTAGGCGGACACAACGATTGCAGACGGTCGTGAAAGGGCAGAATTTTCTCCAATTTAATCGCTATCAGGGTGTGAAAATGCGCGATTCCAATAGTCTGAAACACGCGCGGTGATGTTGATAACGTTCCGCTGGACCAGACCGACTCGGCGCAGGTTTGCAAGGCCGAGGGCGGGTCTGGACGAGCATGACCGCTGCGATGCATCCCTCTTCGATTTATTGCTAATGCTAATCGGTTGCAATAATGGCTGTCATGTGAGACGGTCCGGATCTCGCGCAATATCAGGAGCCCCGGACCCTTGTACCGCTATCTCGATCGCCGCACTGACGAGCTTTCCCTCGCCGAAGGCTTCGTCGTGGAAGTCACCCGCAAGTGGGTCGGCGCGGTCAGTGCGCGCCGGTGCCCGGCCGATGCGATTGCCGCCGACTTCCTCGCGCGCGGCCTGATGGGCGGTATCGGCGCGTTCCACCGCATCCTGATGCTCTTGAACGTGCGCGGTTCGATGCCGCTGGGTTTCGCGCGCGAAGGATGTGAGCGGATCGCAGAGGGAGAGGCGCTACTCCTGTCGATCTTGCAGAACGAATGCTGCAGGCCCGAAACGCTGCGATGCATTTTCGCGCAAAATCACGTGGCAGAAGTCTGTGGCGCCGCGATCGACGACTTCAATGCTGCACTTCATGTGGCAGGATTGTCACTGCAATAGCCAATATTGCAGCGCGCCGCAGTAACCTGACAAAACCGATAGCTATGTAAACCGGCAGGCGCTCCTAAAACGAAGGCAACCTATTAGCATCGCCGAACGGTCGTGCCCCAAGAGGCACAGGCTAAGGGTTCAAAGGGAGAGATCGCCATGTTTTTACGCTCGAAATCCGTCCTTCTTCTCGGTGGTGCCTCGCTTGCACTTACTTCGCAGATGGCTTTTGCGCAGGACGCGCAGACCGAAACCGCGAAGACCGGCGGCCTCAACGAAATCGTGGTCACCGCGCGTAAGCGCGAGGAAAGCGTTCAGGACGTCCCCGTCGCGGTTACCGCCATGTCGGAAGAAATGATCCAGAACCGCGACATCACCAGCATCGAAAAGATCGCCGCGGCCACGCCGAACCTCAACGTCGGTCGCGCGTCTAACGGTTCGTCGGCGCAGATCACCCTGCGCGGTATCGGTTCGTCCTCGACCTCGATCGGTATCGAACAGTCGGTCGCCATCGTCGTCGACGGCGCATATTACGGCCAGGGCCGCGTCATCGAGGAAGGTTTCTTCGACCTTGCCCGCGTCGAAGTGCTGAAGGGCCCGCAGGCCCTGTTCTTCGGCAAGAACGCGACCGCCGGCGTGATCTCGCTGACCACCAATGACCCGACCTACGACTGGACCGGATCGATCAAGGCAGGGTACGAGTTCAAGGCGAACCAGTACCAGATCGAAGGCATCATCTCCGGCCCGCTCAGCGACACGCTCGGCATTCGCCTTGCCGCGCGTTATTCGGACATGGACGGCGGCTATTACCGCAACGTCTCGACCCCGATGAACTATACCACCGTCGACGTTGCACAGGGCTTCGGCGATCCGGAAACTTTCGTCGCGCTGCCCGTGAAGAGCCCGATGCCGCAGCAGGAAGAATTCCTGGCCCGCGGCACGCTGAAATGGGAACCGACCGACAACCTGACCAACACGCTGAAGGTCACGCGCAACCAGAACGACACGCTGAACAACAGCTGGAACTACGTCGCCTATTCGTGCGGCAACGGCACCGGCTTCAGCCAGCTTACGGTCTATCCGTGCGAAAAGGATTTCATCACGCACCAGAACGGCTTGCCGGCCGAAATTTCGCGCACCGTCCCTTACGGCAGCGACGACGGCCAGCCGTACAACCGCTATCGCAGCTGGGGCGTCAACAACGAGCTCGAGTACGACATGGACACCATGTCGATAGCGTCGGTGACCAACTGGCAGCGCAACAACAACTCGTGGCTGTGCGCCTGTAACTTCCAGACCACGGACGCCGTGGCGGGCGGCATGATCTTCGCGACCGAGAATTCCACCTGGGAAGCCTTCTCGCAGGAACTGCGCCTGACGTCGGCTTTCGACGGTCCGTTCAACTTCATGATCGGCGGCCTGTACCAGAAGACCGATCGCGATTTCGGCCAGTGGGGCTTCTACAGCGACGTTCGCAACACCGCTGCGCGCCCGGATCTCGTCTATGCGGCGAGCGAGAAGATCAGCACCACCAAGGGTGAAACTTTCGCCATCTTCGGCCAGGTCCGCTTCGAGATCATGGACGGCTTCGAACTGGCGGCAGGTGGCCGGTACACCGACGAATCGAAGGACAGCTACTTCGCGCAGGAATACGTGAACCCGGCATTCTCGGTCGTCTATCGCAGCGCCGACGATCCGATGGGCATCGTGACCGCCAATCAGAAGTTCAAGGACTTCGCACCGGAAGTCACGCTGACTTACGAACCGGCACCTGACATCCTGCTCTATGCCGCATACAAGACCGCCTACAAGTCGGGCGGCTTCTCGAACGGCGGCATCAACTCGAAGCTGTCGGCCGACCCTTACGGCGATCTTACCTTCAATCCCGAAGAGGCGGAAGGTTTCGAAGCCGGTATCAAGTCGACCATTCTCGACAACCAGCTGCGCGCCAACCTGACCCTCTTCACGTACACGGTGAACGATTTCCAGGTCGACTTCTTCAACTCGCCGGTCTTCGCGTTCAACACGCTGACCGCCGATGCGAAGACGCAGGGCGTGGAACTTGAACTCGAATACGCGCCTTATGCGGTGCCGGGTCTCAACATCAACGCGGCAGTCAACTACAACGACGCGAAGTATGACAGCTTCCCCGAAGGTCCGTGCTATTCGGGCCAGACGCAGGCTGAAGGCTGCAACGTCGTCACCGCCGATGGCCAGATCCGCCAGAACCTGACGGGCCAGCCTCTCTCGGTCGCTCCGGAATGGACCGGTGTGATCGGCGTGAACTACGAAGCCGACATTTCGGACGCGCTGATGATGGGCTTCAACGCGAATGCCCGTTATTCCGACAGCTACAACCCGTCGGCCTTCGCCAACCCGATTGCGATCCAGGACGATTACTGGACGATCGATGCGGGCGTGCGCGTTGGCGCATCGGACGGCAACTGGCAGCTCGCGCTCATCGGCAAGAACCTGACCAACCAGTTCTACGTGACCGGCGTGGTTGACGGTCCGTCTTCGGGCACGGCCGCTGGCGGCGTGACGGGCGTCAAGGCCGACCAGCTCGGCTTCGGCACCCTGCCGCGCACGGTGAAGGTGGAACTGACCAAGCGTTTCTGATCGCCTGATCGAAACGACCGAAAAGATCACGGCCCCGTCAGCGATGGCGGGGCCGTTTTCGTTTGCGGGCCAAGGCCACTCCAGGCAGATTCTTGGCGCAAGTCATAGTTGGTTGCTGGGCGCCGATGCGCTTTAAGGGCAGGATGAGCGAGAAACCTTTCAATCCCGTGGCCGCCTGGCAGGACGCGATTCAGCGCTGGGAGCATGAACTCAACGCATGGTCGGGTCAGTTCACGCAAAGCGAGGAATTCGGCGCGCTGATCGGACAGGCGACCAAGGCCACGATCTATGCGCAAAAGGCTATGGCCGAACAGACCGAGACGGTGCTGCGTTCGCTGAACCTGCCGAGCAAGAGCCAGATCGAGGAGATTTCACAGCGTCTTGCCGTGATCGAGGATCACATAGCGCAGATCAGGCTGGAGATGGGCGAAGGGGCCCAAAAGACACCCGGCGCCGAACCGCGACGCACGCGCAAGCCTCCAGCCGAACCCAAGGCCGATGAGCGATAACGCACTAGAGCTTCTCGATCCCGAGGTGATTTCACAGCAGGTCCGCCGCGAGGTGGACCGCGCGCTGAAACGCAACATCAAGGGTCTCGATTTCCTTGTCGCCGACCGCGAGCCGGTGGGCCACATGCCCAAGGACGTGCTCTACCGTGACGGGACGGCGGTGCTCTACCGCTATCGTCCCTTGCTGGACGAAATCTACCGCGTGCCGTTGCTCGTGGTCTCTCCGCCCACCAATCGCGGCTATATCTTCGACCTTGCCAAGGGGCAGAGCTTCTTCGAATACCTGCTGCAGCAGGGTTACGACGTCTACAACCTCGACTGGAACCCGCCACGCCGCGATGAAAGTGTGCTGGGCTTCGACGATTACGTCGGCCGCTTCATCCCCGCCGCGCGCGACGCGATAGAGGAAGTGACCGGCGAGAGCGACATCAGCCTTGCCGGATACTGCGCAGGGGGCACGCTGGCGACGATCTATGCCGCCTTGAAACCGACGCAGGGCATTCGCAATCTCGTGACGCTGGCGACCCCGATCGACTTTTCGCACATGCACCTGTTCCAGACATGGGCGGACAAGCGGTATTTCGATGTCGACCTGCTGGTCCGCGAACTGGAACTGATTCCGCCGGAAATCATGCTGGGCGCGTTCGACCTGGCCCGGCCTGCCAACCGCACGGCGGGGCGGGTGAACCTGTGGACCAACATGTGGAACGACGAATTCGTGAAGTCGTACCGCATGTTCGACCGCTGGGCGGCCGAAACGTTGCCGATCCCCGGCGTCTATTTTGGGCAGCTGATCAAGGACCTGATGTGGGAAAACGCCCTCATCAACGGCAAGCTGGAGGTCTGCGGCCAGACAGCGGACTTGCGCCACATCGATGCCGCGATCCTCAACATTGTTGCCAAGCATGACCACGTCGTCAGCCACGAATCCACGGGCCCGCTGATGACGATGACATCTTCCAACGACCGCGACGAAATCGTCGCGAAGGGCGGCCACGTCTCGCTTGTCGCGGGGCCTGCGGCCTTGCGGCGGTTGTGGCCGCATATCGACACATGGCTCGGAAAGAGATCCACCTGATGACTGCTCTCGACATTGCCCCCACAGAGTTGGACCTTGACGGTCGCCGCATCACGCTGCGCCCCCTGACCGCCGCCGACAAAGACGCGATGCTGTCCTTTGCCAATGCGTTGCCGGTGCGCGAGCTGCTTTTCCTGAAACGAGACATCCGCAGCCCGCGCGTATTCAAGGCGTGGATGCAGGAGATCGAGGCCGGGACGATCCGGTCGATCATCGCGGTCGAAGGCGACGCGATCCGCGGCTGCACCGCGCTGGTCCGCGATGAACTTAGCTGGTCGCCGCACGTCGCCGAAGTGCGTGTCCTTGTCGATACGGCAACGCGCGGCATGGGGCTGGGCCGCCTGCTGGCGATGCATTGCCTGGATGCCGCCGCCGATGAGCGGATCGAGAAGCTGACCGTGCGGATGACGACCGATCAGGAAGCGGCGCGCCAGATGTTCGAGGAAATGGGCTTTCGCCCAGAAGCCTTGCTACGCGACCATGTTCGCGATGCCGACGGGGTGTCGAGCGACATCCTGATCATGGCGCAGGACACGCGCAGCCACGGGGCGATTCATTCGATCTACGGGCTGGGCTGAGCGAACTTACCGGATGCAGGCGGCGAAAGGCCCTTTGCGTTCAAACGGTGTCCACGCGCCCTCGGCCTGTGAAAGCCGGTCCGCGACGATGTAGAACACGGCCGGATTGGCGATGAAGCCGAAGTGGCTTGAGACGACCTCGATATTCTCGGTCTGCTCGTCCGTTTGCGAAATGCAGTTCTGCCACGCGGTAATGCCGTCGGTGCGCGAATAGACCGCGCTGGACGGGACGGGCAGGACTTCGTGGCCCTTGGCATAGCGGGCGTGCTTGCGCATGTCGGCGATGCGATTGCCGGTCAGCAGTTCGTACAGCGTGTTGAGGTTCGTCGCGCCGGGGTCGCCGGTGAACGGGCTGCCCAGTGTGACGACCTGCCGCACGTCGGCGGGATCGCGGCGGGCCGCCTCCCTCGCGATGACACCGCCAAGGCTCCACCCGACGAGCGAGACCTTGCGGCCTGTCTGCTTGCGGATATCGGCGATGCGCTGTGCGATGTGTTCGCCGTTCTCTCCGGTCGTGTGCTGATCGAGATTCCAGCCAAGGTCCCACGGATGCACGTGATGTCCCAGCCGCGTCAGGAACGCGCGGAGCACCGATGTCATCCGGTCATTGGTGGCAAAGCCCGGCAGGACCAGCACCGGATGCCCGTCACCGCGCGGCGCCCCCGCCATCAGCGGGTAACTGAAGGCGAGCGAGGCAAATTCCATCATGCTGCGCACGCCTTCGGCAAACGTGAGCGCAGGCAGGGGGCTTAGGATTTCGGGCTTTTCTGACATGGCTAGGGTCTGCCGCACCACGGCGGCGGGCGATACAGTCCCTTTTGTCAGGTCGCAAAGGCAGTGAAACGTGGGTCTGCGTGATTTTACGGAGGTGGTCTAAACCCCGAATTAACCCTGCGCGGGCGATAACGGCCGATCAAGAAGGAAGGTCGCAGCCATAATGACACGTCGCAACAATGATCGTCTCGATTCGGATCGCCAGGTGGAATGCCGTGCGGACGGTCAGCCGTTCCATGCCGTTCTCTACAACGTATCGGTCACCGGATGCATGATCGAGATGCCCTACAACCGTGTCAGCGAAGGCGACCGACTGTTCATCAAGGCCGAAGGCAATATCCGCATGGCCGGCAAGGTCGTGTGGCAGGACGAACGCAATGCCGGCGTGCATTTCGACCAGCCGCTGCACGAAGCGGTCGTCCGTTTTCTCGGCTACGATCCGGTAAAGAGCGAGATGCTCATGCCGACCGACCGTTTCGGTCGCCCCCTGCCCAAACTGCCCCGCGCCGCGCCCGCACACGCACGGGCCTGGTAGGCGGGACTTACCCGGCGGAAACCGGTCGATCGCGCCCCGCCTAGGCCGGGCGCGAGACCGGCGTGCGTGCCGATCCGGTTTTCCGCAATGCTTCTACGGCAAGCACAATGACCCGCCGCGCGTTTCATACAAGCGCACGGCACGGTTCCGCGCGCCATGTGAAGAAGTTTGGCAATTTCAGGGAAATGGTGCCGCTTACAGGATTCGAACCTGTGACCCCATCATTACGAAGGCCGGGAAATAGCAAAACTTAATGTATTAAAAACAGAGTTTTGATGGCGAATTCCAGCGCCTTTCGCGGATCGACCCAAGCATGACCCAAAGTGCGTAGATTGTCGGCCGGATTCGTCTCCTAGCGAAAGCACTTTCGCAGGTGCCGAATTTGAAAATTGAACCGGCCTAGACCCGCGTAACCACACACCAGATCCGAGAACAGCGTGTCCAGCTTTGGTGGGTTCGTGGTCGTGAGTGAATTTCATATATGGGCGAGAAGCAGCCATACTTTTCACCGACAAAAGTCCCGTCCGTCTGCCGATCTAGGTCGTAGCGAGGAGAAATCCAAGTGTTTCGTCGGTTAACGAAAGGTTACCAACTACGGGTGGTAAATACTCCATTTACCGAAAGCCTTCGGCAAAGACCTAGGATGTACCTCTTCGTTCAGTGAAAGGTTCTGAGCAGGAGTTCCAAATGCCAACTTATGAAGGTGTGATTGCCGAAGCTCGCCGCACAAACAAGATGCGGCTGCGTCGCGAACGGATTGTCACCACGCCATCGTCCCGCGATCCGCAGTGGGACATGCTGGTCGATCTCTTTCTCCACATGGTGGACAGCAAGCCCGTTTCTGTCACAAGCCTGTGCTTGGCCTCCAACGTACCAACCACAACGTCTCTGCGTCACATCAATCTGCTCATAGAAGCCGGCCTGATCACCAGGACACAATCGCAGTTCGACAGGCGTATGGCATTTTGTGAACTGACCAACGAAGGCTTCGAATCTATCTTCGAGTTTTTTGAGGAAGCCGTCCGGTTGCGCGAAAAGGAAGAGCATACTGATTGCAATCGCACCGCGCCGTTAGACCAGTTGCCGGTGCAGAAGCTTTGCTGCCCGGCCCACAAGGAAATGCTCACACTTTTGCAAAGTGCCACGGTTCAAGTGCACGCCGATTCGGCCAGCTCATCCCCCGAATTGCGCATGCAATAACGCCTACATGATTGAAAACGCGTTGACATCATTCCATTTCGGCATGAAAGGAGCCGCGTTTACCAGCTGAGCGTTTCCGAAGGCCGCGATGTTTAATGTCTAATGAAACTTCCCTGATCGACAAAGCACAGAAATTATTCGCACTGGCTAGCACCAGGGACAGATCCCAGAATGGAATGATCTGCCGCTCATTAACTGAACTTGTCATTGAGATTCGCGGTAGATGCATGCCCCCGCAAGCGGACCATCCAAGCTCTCAGCAGATCGCGTTGGACATAGATGCGGGCAATTATGAGTACGCAGCCTTCCGGTCTTTGACAGGCTTTGCAGGCTACATGGTTTCACGTGGACCGTCTGGCGATGTCTTCGCCACCGTCGTGATTGGCGGAGAAGGCCCAGAATATTCCGCGGTGGGCGGTGACGTTCTAGGGGCGCTTGCCAAGGCTGTCGCAAGCGCCTGTATCGAACGTTACGGCAATGAAATGAACTAGATCGAGCGGTCTTTCCGAGTTTTTCGGGTCGGGCGCATCCTGTCTATTCCGTCGATCACCTTGTTTCGCATGTTAAATCGATGCCATTCCACCGTGCGCCTGGTGATCCCCATGGCTCTGGCCAGCTCATCCGTCGACAACCCTTCGGCGAGAAGCGAGGCCAGCTCTTCCTCTCTCGCGGTAAGATATGCCTTGCCCCCATTCTTTGATCCCACACGGCGCGGTTTGGCTGAGTCCACGAGATCAAGTGAAGGCTTTGCTGCCTCGAATGAGAATGGAAAGACCAAATATCCCGACGCCCCTTTTCGAACGACATCAACGATGCGCTGGATGTCAGGTTGATCCGAATAGGCGATGTACACCTTCGCCGAACTCAGGACCTCGATCGACTTGGATTCTAGATAATTGGCCCAAGGCCCGTGATCGGCGATCATACACACATCGTATCGTCGCCCGATCCTCAGTACTTCGTCGACAGTCTCAAACGGCTCCACATAGAATTCTTCGACATTCATAGTCCTGTACACGGAATTGCGGCGCACACTGTCGTCGTCGAACAAAGCCAACTTTCGTACCATATCATGCGACCCTGTTATTGCCCTGCGCCTTCTTAGGTCCATACCGATGCAAACAACAGCATGAGACCATTCCGGAACGGAATGAAACACGTTTGCAAGGACTTAGACCTTTTGCTTAGTCGACACCAAGTCGCGGGCCGTTCGCCCGCTTCATCGTGGGTCGCTAAACATGAAGCCAGAGAATTTCGACGTGGGCGTAAGTCCGCATAGGGACCGCACCAATCGCAGCAAGTCGATAAGCTGGGAGGTCGTGGCAATCGGTGCGATTGTCGTGGCCACCGCCGTCAACGCGCTCTGGATTGTCACCGGGATGTAAATCGAAGTGGCTTCGAACTAGGGAAAAGCACGTGAGGTCAGCACTTCGTTTCGACAGAAACTCCAGGCTAGACGCGGACGGCACCATGACCGACGAGCCCTTCGACCCGATCACAGCCCAAAGGGAATCCAATCCGCTCGATGGCTTGACGGTCGAACTGGCGCAGACTCTTCATGTGTTGGACGAGCTTGGACTGGAATATGCCGCTCTCAAGATCGCAGAAGCGATCGATATAATCGAGACCTCCCACCCTTGAGTTCTGAAGAATGGATTCGCTGCAGGAACATCGTTATTTTCGTGCCCGGACCCAGTATATAAACTTGATATCAAACAATTTATTTCTGGTCACGACAGGACTCGTGATAACCTGGCGAGTTTTGTAAATGGTGAAGCGCACCTTTCAGCTTTAAAAGTTAAACTTTTCTCGACACTACTTTAAATTTTTCATGCCGAAATTTAAATATAATAATTGCATTTTAGACAATGGGGCCGGCTCTTGAGCGTTCACAAGGACGAGAACGGTAAGCCGTACAGCGGCGATGAAAGACGCAAGCATCCCTACAAGGCTGGTGCGGATGCCAAGGCTGACGAAATGCCGCAGCTGCTACGTATGGCGAAGCGCGAGATCTCCGACCGTCAGGTTCGCAGGGAGGTCATGAAGACCGATTTCCTGGGTGCATCTACTTGGGATATCCTGCTCGAACTATATGTGACTTCGTATACGGATGAAAAGCTTTCGGGTGCCGCCCTGTCTGCTGTCTGCGACATTCCGCGCAGCACGGTTCACCGTCACTTGGTTGTGCTGGAGAAAGCTGGCCTGATCACGAAGGAGCAGTCTGACGACGGTCGAATGCTCAATATCGTCCTGACCCAAACCGGGCACATGAGGATCACCGACTATTTCGTTCGAAAGGTCATCACTTCGACGTGAGGTCGGGGTCACGTCGCGCGCTCCCAAGACTAGATCCATGAAAAGCCCGTTTTCGCCATGCCAGACCTCCTTATAGTAGGCTTTCTGATGTTCGGCTTCGCTGTCGTACTAATCGCTCGCACAACGCATCGACCCACGGCATGGCTAGGATGGGCGATGATCGGATTGGCATCGGGCCTCGTACTTGCAGGGTTGTTATAGGTTCTTTGATCGTCAGCCTACATCGGACCATTTTCGAGGAAATAACTCAACAAGGTCATGGACTTTGCGGCATAGTTGACGCAGATGTCCGCTCGCAGTCCTGTTGGTGGTTGGGTTTGCGTAGAGGAGGAGTACACGTGCGGGTCCGTGGAGAAGATGGCGCATCTGAACAACAAATGTCTGGCGACATTCCGGTTCAGAAGGAGTTCGAGTTAAAGCTTGCACACCTGATCGTCATTACGCTCGGCGCTGTATTTTGGGCATTGATAATCGCGTGGTTCGCGTTAGCTAAGCACTCGTGAGGGACCGGTGGGGTTGGTCCTGACAACACAAAATACAGGGAATGAGCTCAAGTTTGTTCATAACGGCTGTTCGTCCTGGAAAACGACTCCGAAGTGCAAATCAGACAGGAGGGTGCGACCCCTCCTTTGACGGGTTGAAAGGCCGCCGACCCAGATAGGCTTTTCAAGAGCACCCGTCATGAGGGCTGCAGAAGCGGATCATCACCCGTGGATGCAGCCCTCTTTTCGCTTACAAAGCGGCTTCTCGAGACGGAAATGCCGTTTTCCCTAAACTCGATCGCACATGCCTCTTGCTCAGGCGTGGCTATTGCCGCAACCTGCCCAAATGAAAGAATTTTGCCGCACTGAAAGCGATTTAGGTGAGAACACGAACACCGAGCCGGTTTTAAACCCGCGTCGTCTCAAGATGGAATTTGCAGTTCTCCTGATGCTCACCATCAGCAGCGTGGCCTGGTCATTGGTCTCCATCTCAGGTTGGATTTTTTAACCGTAGCAATCTGAAAAGCCCCGTTTTTCGCGCAAAGTGACCCGACCGGGCTCAGCACTCGTTGATTTGAGGCATGTCTTCCTCCAAAAATACTGTCGCTGGGAAAACGATCGTCGTTACCCACTGGGCGCATCGGATTCTGCTAAGTTCGAACCACAAACAAGAAAGCTCATATTGAAAGGGCATCTGGCTTTTTCATTAAAGTTGTGGCTATCGTGAATTACTACTCCGGGACACCACATGCCGACAAAGATGAAAAATCATACAACTGACCTTAACACCGAAGAAAAGTTGACGGATTTGCGTGAGTGTCTTTCACAATCTTTGGCGAAACTTGACGAACTGGGCTTCGATCTGGCCGCTCTCAAGATTGCGGAAGCATTGGACCTGATCGCAGAAGGCGGAAAATAGGCCTCGCAATTTAGATCCTCAAATAGAGCACCGGCAGGCCTGTTGGCCGACCATTGATGGACTTTGGCCCCATAGAACGGTGAGTAGATTGGCCAAGGCGCGAGGACCGCGTGCGGGGCAAGCATCGGCGCGATGATTCCGCCACTGCCTCCAATTCGCTGGAACAGGCCAAGACCCTGCTAGTTCAGTAATTCACAAACCGACGCAAGGATGGTGAAACCACTTGCCGACTCTGCAAGAGGGATAGCCCGACCTTGCAACGAAGCTTTCTACCCCTCATTATTGGCTACGATATCTACCATGCCTGAACCGGAGTTTGATGTGCGATGAGCGTGTCGCTTGATGAAATCGGCGAAGATGCACGCATTTTCGATAGCATCACGGCCAAGCAGCATCAGGTCATGGAACGTGTCCTGGATCTGAAGACGTCCAAGGAAATCGCAAGAGACCTTGGCATTAGCCCGAGCACCGTCGACCAGCGGATCAATGCGGTCCGCGATAAGCTCAACGCTTCTGACCGCGCTTCTGCCGCCAGAGCGTATGCGAACGCCAAAGCCATATGGGAAAAAACCACATGTGGTTCTTCACACGTCGCAATAGCCCCCGATTCCAAGCCAATAGAGCTCACGGACCTGCCCACCAGTTCAGAGTTTGAATTGAGGGATGCCGCCGCTTGGCGGTGGGGCGAAACAGAAGAACGCCCCTTGGTCCTGAAGGCAGTTGATGAACGGTTTGGTAAGCTCGGCCGCGTCGCACTTATAATGACGCTCGCAGTCGGATTGGCGATTTTGCTAGTGGCCGGCGTTGCTCTGGCACAGGCACTCGGAACCCTGATCTAAGTCATCTGTCTTCTTGTTCAAACACGGCCAAAGGCCGAGACCAAGGATTACGAGATGACCAATTTGAGCGCAGAACGGGTCGGTCGTCAGCTGATTGAGATCGAGACACAGCTGGACCAGATGCTCGCTAACGTTGCCAAGCTGAACGTTAGCATGATGACTGCTAACAGCGAGCTCGAGCTCCCGGCGCATACCGCTCAGCGCGCCCTCATCAAGACCTCAGAAGCTCATCGTAAATTACTTGATGTGCGTAGCGACCTGATCCGTACCCACGCAGAATTGCGGAAGATTTCGGAAGAGCGCGGCGATCTGTGGACGGGCGACTGCCCGCCGGCAGAAGGAAACATCGGACTTGATATAGCAGCGTAATGTCGTGAAGGCGGCTGCATGACAGCCGCCTTCGCAATTTACCTCTTTATACTCGCCGGTGCGATCCTCTTCGCCCTTCTCCTGGGCGAAAGAGCAGAGAAGCAGGGGGCGGTCGTCTTATGCCTGATGGCGTTAGCGCAATACCCCCTCTCGATCGTCGTATCGCCAATCTATCATACAGTGGATGTGGCAAGTCTCGTGACCGACATGATCGGTGTCGTGGGCTTCGGAGCCATCGCACTGACGTCAGCAAGGTTTTGGCCTTTATGGGCAACATCCCTTCAGCTCCTGAGCTGTTCCGCTCAATTTGCAAGAGCAGTTCAGCCGCAGATCGAGGGCTTGGTTTACGCCGTGATGAAATCGGCGCCGAGTGGGATCATTATCCTGATGCTCGTCTACGCGACAATCTCTGCCATCAGCCGAAGGCGAACTGCAAAAAAGAAATTCTAGCCGGCAGAACTAGATCTGTTTTCGATCCCGACGGCGAGATTTCTGCTTCCTTCACTCAGTGCTTGGTGGACCTGATGGGCCAAGCGCATAACGAACAGCTCCGCGCAGTTATGCTCGACAAAAGAGCGGGCTATCTTGCCGATTTCCTCGTTGCGGTCGGTCCACTTGCGTTAGTCCGTAGCAGCTATCGATCTGTCATCGAACCTGCACTGAAATCCGGCGCACAAAGGATGGTCCTCGTTCATAACCATCCGTCGGGTGATCCCAGGCCGAGTGCGGAGGATCTTAGAACCACCAAGTCGCTGGTTGCTTTGACCAATGCACTTGATCTGATCCTCGATGATCACTTGATCGTCGGCCGGCGAGCCGTCTTCAGCATTCGTCACGGCAAGGTGGTCTTCTCATGAAAATCAGCGACCTCAGCGCACTCGTAGATCAAAGGTACCACATGCTTAAAAGTGCTGCAAAGACCGCCCTACCCAATTCAAAAGATCCGTCATTGCGGCCGAGCGACGTGCTTGTCGCAATGGCGCGCAGCGATCTCAGTGCACGGCAAAGAAAGAGAAAGATCTTTTCCGAAAGCGAAATGTTCGGCGAACCTGCGTTCGAGATCTTGCTCCATGCCTATATCGCCGAAGCAGAGCGGAGTAGCGTATCGACGACTGATATCTGCTCAAGTGCTTCGGTACCAATCTCAATCGGAGCTCGCTACATCTCGATCCTAGAGCAGCAAAGCCTTTTGCGCCGGCATCCTTCCATGACCGACTTCCGCATCACAAACGTGAGCATCACACATCTCGGCATTATGAAAATCAATGAGTTTTATCTTAGCCATCTGGAGCACGAAGAGTTTTTCTGAGGGAGGGCTTTTTCGGTAACGAATTGCACTAAGCGGCGTGGACAAATCTGAGCCAGTAATTAGCGGTGGCGAGATGGACCATTCTTAGGAAGCTGTCTTTCAGTTAGTCCTAGCGTGTGGCGATGGCGCGGTTGATCCTGAGATGACCGAACGTGCGCTCGATGCGTTTTCGCTACTTTTTAGAGCGCCCGACCATGCTCGACTTTCGCACGGCGATTTGATGGGCCCGGAATGACGTTATTGATTCTTCTTTCGGCAAAGTAGGCACGCATATCGTCTGTGATCTTGATGCCCTTCGCTATGCGTTCGACTTCAAGCTTCAGCGAATTCGCTGCGTCCGGAGGTAGCCCGTTTGGCAGCGTTGGCCGTCAGTGGCCAAGCTCTCCGGAGGGGGCTACTCGCAACCAATGCCGTCATTGTCCCGGTCAAGGTGTGGGCCGTAACCTGGCTGCCCGCGTAAAACTGGTGCAACTCCAGCAGCCCGCGCCTCAGTGCAGTTCCGGTAGGCACCTCCGCGGCTGGTCATAGGTGCAGATTGTCCCGAGCGGCTGGTTTGCTGGCTCGGAGCGCGATGACAGTGCCTACCGCCATTCTTACGATCGTTATGGCAACCATCGGCCGCTAGCCCACCACCGTGAGCGTAGGCTGTAGGAGCCCCCAAAGCGGATGCACTGATGAGCGTTGCCGAAAGAAGATGGATGGTGATCTGTCGCATTAGTGGTTCCCCCCGAAACCGTTAGATTCACAACGGTCTACCATGCATCCCTTTACATACTGTGCATTATCAAATCCGCTTATTCTTCGGGGTGCAGCGCATAAGTTCCTTCCACGGTTTTGTGCCAAAAGCTCCGGCTGGCGCGGGGGCCGCAATGCTTTGAAAGCATCATCCCGACATGCTGACGATTAAGGCCCAGCTCCCCGAGGGTGGTTACCATTGCGGGGCCCGTGTCGATGCCTGCATCCAGGCATGCTTTAATCAAGACGATTGCGAGGTCGTGCTTGCTGACCGCTCCTTCCAGTGCGTTGTAGAGGGGCGTAGTTCTTCGGCCTGCTTGCTTCTTGTGGTGGTCATTTCGAATTTCCAAAAAAAAAAGAATGAAAAGGAGCGGTCCGAACCCCCGTCGTGGGGGCCCGGACCGGTAAGTAAGGTTAGAGTGACGGCGGCTGGTCACCGCGCAGCTTCGCGGCCCCTGCCTCTACGGCCGCCCTTAGAGTGTCGTTGGCGAGGTGGCTGTACCGCATCGTCGATTGATGATCGGCGTGACCGAGGACCTTGCCGACTGCAAAGAGGTTCACCCCGGCATTGATCATGAAGGACGCTGCTGAGTGCCTGAGGTCGTGCAGGCGTACGTCCGGCAGTCCTGCTTCCTTCCGCACGGTGTCCCAGGCTGTCTTCAGCCCGACGTAGGGCTTCAGCGTTTTCGGGTTCGGAAGTAGGTAAGGGCAGTCCTTAAAGCGAGGCAGGGCCTCGATGACTTCCATGGCGGTCTGCGAGAGAGGTACGTACCGAGGTTGACCGGTCTTGCTGTCGGGGATGAACCAGGTCCGGCTTTCAAGGTCCACGTTCGACCATTCGGCCGTCAGCAGCTCATTGCGCCTTGCCCCGGTCAACAGCAGTAGGGCCACGATATTTCGCATTTGCGGGTTGGCCGACTGTCCGGCCGCGTTCAGCAGTCTCTCGGCTTCTTCGGATGTCAGGAAGCGTTCGCGCTTGTTGTTGAACTTTCGCTTTGAGACGGCTTTCACCGGATTGATCTCGCAGCCCGGCACGTTCCATTTCAGGCCGAGTTCGAACGTTCGGCTGAAGAAGACCCGCATCTTCTCGACCGTGGCCGGGGCCAGCGTTTGTCCTTTCTCCGCAAGCCACTGACTGATGGCCTGCGGTTTGATTTCGTCCAGCCGCAGCTTCGACCAGCGCGGGAGGATGTGCACCCGCATGATCATCTCGGTCGTGGCGTAGCTTTTCTGATACGTCTTCGCGTCGGCCAGGTGCTGCTTAGCCAAGTCGCCGTACAGCGGTACGGCCTTCAGCTTCGCCTTTTTCGCGGCTGGGTCCTGACCGAGCACGACTTCGGATCGCAGGGTTTTCGCACGCTTCCGGGCCTGGTCGAACGTGATGTCGCCATACGCGGCTATCTTCATCTGCTTTTGGCGGTCTGATGCGTCTTGATAGCGCAGGTAATATGTCTTCCCGCCGGTGGCTCGGACTTCGAGAACGAAGCCCGTTGTCTGGGTGTCGTAGTAGTCCACGCGCTTTCGGGGCGGTGGACAGGTTGCGTTCGCGCAGAACGCGGCGTCAAGCTTTCGCTTGGGCATGGTAGGGTATCCTTTCGAATGTGGTATTCGCGCCCAGCCGCTCAGGGCGCCGAGGGCGATGACGGCGGGCGGGGATGGGGGCAGCCATCGGGCGCAACGAAACGTCCCTCAGCGGCCCACTCTGGGGCAACGCGAGGCAAGCTGCGCTCGACAGCAGGTTTTGGGTCTGAGGGCGGGTAAGGGGCAGCCTCGTCGGAACCCGCAGCATGCTGGAATTCTGGGAAACTGCCCCCGCTTTCCGGGAAGGCAGCGGGAAGCTGGAATCTTGGAAAGCTACTTCGCGTCACTTACTCGGTACCGGCTTTGTCGTTCGCGGCTGACGGCCGGTGCAGCTCGTACTGGTGCGCGCCGCGATCGACCCGCCTGAAATGCCACCTGTGGACGGCCGGATCTGGGCCGGTGTGCGCCTCGATGAAGGCAAGGACCTTGCCGCGGCTGATGTTGGTGCGCCTCTGGACTTCGGCTGCGATCCTCATTTTGGTCGTGACGCCTTCGCGGATCGCTTGTTCGACCGCCGCACTGATTAACGGGTCAGGACCGTCATCAGACGGCTCATTCATCCCGTAGACCGGTTCGGTCTCTTCGACCGTCGAGAGGCGCTGATGGTAGGCGAGATCCTTTACCGTGCTGTACCGGTAGTAGGCTTCTTGCGTGTTAGGCCCCCGACTCTTGATGCACTCGAACCGCACCACCTTTTGGAGCTTGGCGCTGTCGGTACCCTCGGGGTCGATAAGATATGCGCTGTCGAAGTCCTCCAGTACATCGGTAGTGCCGGCGTAGATGAGCTTCTGACTCGACGATCTGGCCTTGTTCGTATGGGCAAGGCCGATGAACGTACCGCCGGCCAAGGAGAACGCTCGAGCAGCCTTGCCGAATTCCCGGCATTCGCTCTTGCTCATCAGGTCAGCCACCTTCTTGAGCGTGTCGACGACGACTAGTTTGCCTTTGGCCGTTCCGTCCCTGGCCATCTGCTGCATCGCAGGCACGAGCCGGTTAAGCTCGAACCCCTGCTGTCCTGGCGCCAGGCAATTGATGCCGAAGTCATCTGCGACCTGAACCTTGGCTGCCAGGCCTTGAGCGCTGTCGTCCGCATTGACGTAAAAGACGTCTTCGCCTTCCATCAGGCCGGCCGTCACCGCGTCGATGACGAGGGCCAGTATAATAAGCGTCTTGCCGGTGTTTGGTGGGGCGTACCAGACGCTGACCTCACCGCGGAGACAGAGCGTTCCGAGAAGAGGTTCGGCTGCTTCGGCGTTTTCGGCAAGGGCGTTGCCCATGCCGGCGAGCGAATACGCTTGAAGAGGATTCGGTTTTTTCTTGTTTTCGTTGTTCATTTTAAACTCAGGGTCTGCTGTGCCGCAGGGTTTTCGGGATGGGCAATGACGTTCGGTGGGCAGGTGCCCAGGATGCCAGCTTTCCGGTGGTGCCGGGCGCGTGCCTGGGGCGGTGGTGGGGTTGGCGGTTAAAGGTGCGGCGGAAGGCCAAGTGCATGCGGCGGTAGTCCGCTCGTGATCGGGCCGCCCCCATCACATGTCGCCATCTTCCGGCATTTCGATCGGGTCCGGCGGGCGGTTGGATTCGAGGCTCGCGGCGTGGAGGTGGGCGATCAGGTCTCGCCAAACTTCGGCAATCCATGCGCCGACGGAAGGGTGCTTTGTCATACGTCTTTTCTCTTATTGGCCGGCTTTCCCGGCGTTGTTCTCGTTGTTGCGACCTCGCGGTTGCAGGACCTTTCTAAAAGGCAGCAAGCACGAAATCTACCAAATAAATCTATGATTTAATTTGGTTATGCAGAAAATGAATGACCCTATCAAGAATGGTCCTTGCCTTAGGCATGCAGTTTTTGCATAGGCGGTCCCGCCGATTGAGGGTCGGTAGCGCCCTCCATGTGTTGCAAATTTGACACGCGACTCAGGCAACGGACTGCTCATGCCTGAGCCCGAAAGGATGCTTCGATGTCGTCGCACCGCGTTAAAACCCTGCGTTTGGTCTGGATCGAGGCCTTCATCGCGCTGGCGGAGCACGGAAGTTTCACTGTCGCCGCGGGGAACCTGGGAGTAAGCCAGCCATCGATGAGCCGGTATATCGATCACCTTCAGAGATGGCTCAGGAAGGTCGTGATCACGGGCGGTGAATCGCCAACGTTAACTGCCGATGGAGAAGCGTTCCTCCTGGTCGCCCGGCAGATCGTCGATCAATTGAAAAACAGTCGCGCCGACCTTCCGTAGTCAATGCTCGTCGGATCGCGTTCGCGTTCATTTGGCCGTATCTACTCCTCTGCAGGCGCAGAGATATTCGGCGGGGTCAACGTACACGTTCCGCAAGAGCTGCCATGCCTAAGAATCCCAGCACGATTAGACCGGCCAGCGGTTGGGCCTGCATCATCAGCAACAAGGTTAAGCCGAGCAGCCACGCGAATGTCGCCGCCGGTTCCGCAATTGCGGAAATGATGATGGTAAGGGCGAAGAGAGCTACCAAGGCAACGACCGCTGCCTTGAGTGCAGCCAGGACGACGCAGCCAAGCGCGATATAACCTAGAAGTCGCATGACAGACCTTCCTTGCACATGGCGCTGAAGGCGGTGTCGCCCTTCTCGATTAGCAGCACGTAGGCGAAGCCATCGTTGCCGATCGGATGGATCAGTTCGTGCCAATCACCTAGATCACGGAGCCATGCCCAGTACGGGACGAACCCGCTGTGGCCGTAGCGTATGCCGTCGATGGGGTGGACCAGCGGTGACCAGCCGCAGGCTTCTATGACACTGGCTTCGTTATCACCGTTCTGGATGACGACGATGTGTGTCAGATAGCCCAGGCCCTGGGCGTCTATCTGTTGAAGCCTTTCGGACAGGATGAGATGAAGGGCGCTGTCGAGCGGCTGGTGCAGAGCGGCTTCTATCGAGGCCGCGTCGGGTAGGGAAAGCATGAGTGTCTTCCTTCCATACGAAAAAAGGCGCCCTGTGAAGGCGCCGCATGGGTTTGCGATTGAAGAGCCGGTCAGCAGGGAGGCCGCAGGCACGAAGCTGGATCAGCCGTCATGGCCCGGATCGAAGTTCTCGCGTTCGACCAGAGCCTGCGTGCAGGCCGACAGCAGCGAGGGATCGGTGCCCTCTCCTGTTTCGACCAACAGGACCAGGCCGAAGCCGTCGTCAGACAGAATGAAGATCACTTCGATCCAGATGCTGTGCCGAAAGGACAGTTCGGTCGGCATGACGAACGTGCCGTTCTCGATTAGCTGCCGCCCGTAAGTGTGTTCGCAGTCGGCCAACGTGTCGCCGCGTCCTATGATGAGGAACTCAGCCAGCTCTTCGAAGCTGAAGCCATAGTAACCGGCAAGCCGCTCCTGATGTTCGGCCAAGATTTTATGCAGCTCGGGTTCAAGCGGGGTTTCGAGGGCGCGTGCCATCGCCTCCGCCGTGCGGATGTAGTGCATGGACTTCTCCTTATGTTGGAATCAAAAAAAAGCCCCCGGAGGTGATCCGAGGGCTTGGTGGGGAAGGGGCGGCTGAAGCGCCGCCATTTCATATAAGATGGCCAGATTTGCGCGTTTGGATTTACGCCTAAATTATTGAATGGATAAGATTGAAGGCTCCGCCGTCCTTACGGTGGTCGTAATCCCAACTTCATGGAGCTTCTGTGCGAAGCAAGAGCGCTCACGCACACATCGTATCGTCAGTCCGGTGGAAGGACGCCATCTTGGATCATTTTCATTCTTCTTTTGTGCGGTATTCCCCAAACAGGATTGTGCAACCTGTTCAGCTCTCGCTTGAGTTCTTTTGCAATTTCAGACGAATTTCCTACACTTCCGACGCGCAATATTTCGACGGTGACCTCATCCAAGTGTTCGCGGACCTTCCGCGCTCCGTATCCGCGGTTTCCAGTCTGGTCTGGACCGGAAATGCGCCTCAGCCCTTTTGCGATGCCACCCTTTGGTTCCGTCGCCCTCACGATGTACTTGGTTTCCCCATTAAGAATAATGCGAAACAAACCAACAATGTTCCTTAAGTCTGAGTGGTCATCCGAGAAGGCGTTTGGTAGCGGTTCCCAGAGTTTTTCCCACTCGGCGACTGTCTTGCAACCGATTGAGGTGTTTCTAATCTCATCAGGAGTAAGCTCTGATTTGCGCTTCTTCGCCATCGTTATTTTCTGCCTCGCTACTGCAGTTCACTTGTCTCGGCCTCGCCCACAGCCTTTTCGGTTCTAACGCAAAAACGATCCGGCGGAAGTTCTGCGTATCCTGTTGACGTTAACGACACGATCGCCATCCATGTCGAAGCTGGGCCATAATACATCCACCATTTCTCAGAATGGATTGAAAGGTCGCGATAAATTCATCGTCCTGTCCTTCCTAACAGGCGAATGGGCTTATATTGTCGGCCTCACGAGCGGCAAGGACGCAACGATCAATCTGTGCGCCCTACTCTTCTCTCCCTCGTCTATATCTGTGATGCTGTTCATCTCATTCTTCAATAGAGAAGCCCTCAGACTTTTATCCTCGGGCGCCGGGCTTGTGACCAGCAGAATGGCAAAAGTCCGTTCTTGTCCACGATACGCGATATACCTGCACCCAGAATACAGATAATCTATAGACTCTGCCAGAGTTGACAGGCCATTGAGAATCAGCCAAAGAGGTTGCGACCTCAATGATGAGGCTTAGACCCAGAGGGAATTTTCATGAAGGAAAGCATGACTGATATTTCGGTAAAGCGCCGAAATTTGGAGCGACTTGGCGCTTTTGTGACGGGCTTTGGTAAAACCGCCGATGACGCGATCGAAGCCGTGCTTGGGATCGCTGAAAGCTGTGATTGCCACTCTACGACGAGGCTGTCAGATTCTGTAGAAAGTTCGGGAGAGGTCCGGTTGCGAGATTGCGATTCAAGCTCACCCCCGAGTCTTAAGCATACGACAATCCTGTCAGCCCAAGTAAACGGCACTTCGATGCCGCGAGGTCAAAACTATTGGAATAACGTAATGCATGAAGCCACCCGGCAGGCAGCTAAAACTGGCAAGTCTACTGAGGAGATTTTTGAACATTCCACCGCCAATGTTTCGCTAGGAGAGCGTTCAGACAATGGCTTTAAATTCATATCCGAGGCGGGAATATCAATTCAAGGACAGAACAGCGACAATGCGTGGAAACAAATCGACGCAATGGCCAAACTTGCGGACTTTCAAGTTGAAGTTGAATTCCGCTGGCAGCAGCAAGATGATGCTGCGTTCCCAGGTCAAATTGGAAGACTCTACCTCTAAAAAACTCTTGGCTGCGCGGCTCGCTCAAGCGTTGCGCAGCCAAGATATCGGTTGCCACCACACGCAAACGTTTAGCGCCGCCCGATCCCGCGCCTCACATCTCTCGATGATCGCGACGGTCCGCCCGTTCGCGTTGGGGTTGCCAGTTTGGCTCAGATTGTCCGGTTTGCGCCTTAATCCCGGTCGTTCGAGGGTCTTCAGCCTTCTTGCAATAGCTGCCGTTCCCGCGGCCGGTGCCACTTGCAGTAACACTTCTGAACTTCGGGCATAACTCAGAAACACTATGGCACCTGCGTTGCATCAAGGTTGCGCACACAGCATAAAGGCTGCAAAACAAACCGTATTCTTGCGAGAGGCAATCCTTGAAACCGTTTCTAAAATGGGCTGGTGGAAAGCGTTGGCTTGTTGAGAGCCTACAGCTAAAGCTCCCAGAGTTTGAAGGCACTTACATTGAACCGTTCTTAGGCGGTGGTGCAGTTTTCTTTCATTTGGCCCCAAGCCGCGCGGTCCTGTCTGATGTTAATCCGCGTTTGATCGAGACTTATCAAGCAATAAGGGATGATTGGGAACGCGTCGAGAAAGCGCTCAAGGCGTTCCAGGCCCTACACTCCAAAGACTTTTATTATGAGGAAAGGGGCAGGTTGCGGCGCAAGCCGCATACCCGCGCCGCCCAGTTTCTCTACCTCAACCGAACTTGCTTCAATGGTCTCTACCGGGAGAACCTAAACGGCGTATTCAATGTGCCAATCGGCACAAAGACTAAGGTTGTCATGGATGATGATGACTTCGGTCAGGTAAGCCAACTGCTATCGGGTGCGCAGCTGCAATGCTGCGACTTTGAGGTCACAATTGATAGAGCCGAAAAAGGCGACCTAGTTTTTGTGGACCCGCCATATACTATTGCCCACAACAACAACGGGTTCCTGAAGTACAATCAAAGCATTTTTTCCTGGCATGATCAGGAGCGCCTTCAACGCGCTATCGCAAAGGCCGTAGCTCGCGGAGCCCGCGTAATCGTTACCAACGCTGATCATGATAGTGTTCGAGAGCTTTATTCCGATTTTGGCGCCCCCACCACAGTCCATCGTTCATCGGTAATATCGGGGAGCAATTCTTCACGGGGGAAAGCTTCGGAAATTTTATACGTTCTTTGATGTAGTCAAACAGAGTCACTCCACTTTCGAAGGGTCCGACAATTGCCGTTCATCGATCCAGCCGAAGCCGCTGCCCTCCATGAGAAGTTGAGCGCAGACCCATCAGGTTTGGGTAAACTCTACAAGGCAAAGAAATCGGAATATATGGTTCGTAGTGTTGACCATAGTTTAGCCGAGGATCTCATTGCTGATGGCTGGGAGGAGTTTGGCGAACCCCTGAAGACGAAAACAAAGCTTAGGAAGCGCAAAGATCACGACAAGCAGTTTGAGGACGACATTTGGTGTCAGGTCTACGACCTTGGGTATCGCCATTTGAACATTGACCAAAACTTCAAACTGCCTTTCGGTCCACAGCCTACTGAGAAGAAGCAGATCGACGTTATCGCGGCAAACGATGACACGATCCTGATCATCGAATGCAAATCAAGCGCAAGTCCAAAGAAAGCGCCTTCGTTTAAAACCGAGTTTGAGGCGCTCAAGCAGCGACTGCATGGTCATTCAAAAGCTCTCGACCAACTCTTTGGGAAGGGGCGACGCGTGAAGTACATTTTTGCGACGCGAAATCTCAGGGTAAGCCGCGAAAGCGCAGACATACAGCGACTCGAAGCGGCCAATGGCTTCTTCTATAATGACAATACGTATGACTATATCGAACGACTAGTCCGGACATATAAGGACGCTGCTCACTATCAGTTCATGGGGCTGATGTTCAAAGGCCAGAACATCAACAGAGAGCGGATCGAAGTCCCGGCTATCGAAGGGAAGATGGGAGCGAAAACGTATTACATGTTTTCGATCGAGCCATCACTACTACTCAAGCTAGGCTTCGTTCTCCATCGAACTAGGGCAAACGAAAGTGAAATGCCCACGTATCAAAGACTACTGGTTCCTAGCCGTCTAAAAGGTATTACCAAGTTTATCGATGGGGGTGGATACTTCCCAAACTCGGCCATCGTTAACTTCAGCGAGAAGGACGCTAAACTAGAGTTTCAGGCGCATAAGCGCGGCGAAGTTACAGGGTCGCGGACCGGCATACTCAAAATTCCTAATGCCTATGGCATCGCTTACATCATTGATGGGCAGCATCGCATCTACGGATATGCGAACTCAGAGTTCAAGGATTCAAATACGATTCCTGTGGTAGCTCTAGTCGGGCTGGCAGCCAGCGAACAATTGGAATTGTTCATGGATATCAACCAGAACCAGAAGGCTGTGAGTCCCACCCTTCGCATTACCTTAGAGGAAGACCTTTTTTGGAATTCGCCGCGCCTCGATAGTAGAATGAAGGCGCTTAGATCGTCGATTATTCGACAGCTTGGGGGAGACCAGAGCGGCCCCCTCTATAGCAAAATCTCATTGGGTGAGGACAAGGCAGAGCTTCAAGCCAAGCCCTTTGCCGACGCGTTGCTGAGGTGTGGATTGCTGCCGGAAGCTAGAGGGAACAAATTCGCAGATGGTACAACTAAGTGCGCGCTATACGATACCTCGAATACAGAGCATGAGGACGAAATGCTTGCCACCCGCACGCGTGTGGTGAGCTTCATTAACGCTTGCTACGAAGCCGCCGAAGAGGCGCTGGAGAGTGATGTCGCCGCGCTTGGCGAATTTGTCCTTTCAAATCGTGGAACGTTCGCTTTCATAAGCCTTGTTGGGAGCCTGCATCGGTTCGAAACCGAAGCGGGAAACCTCTCGATAAAGAGCAGCACAGAGGACAGGCTTGACGGGATCAAGAAGTATTTGAACGCACTGTTCGCTCAGCTCAAGAATTTAGACAAGGAGCAAACCGCAGGGCTCACAGGCAAACTCGGAAGCGGAGCCGAGACGATATGGCTTCGCACATTCCAAACTTACGTCAATGCGAAATTCCCAAAATATGATCCTCCAGAACTACAAGACTGGAAAGAACGTCAAGACAAGCAATTGCAGGACCAAGGGCGTAAACTTGGGACGGATATTGAACGACACATGAAGTCGTTTTTGATCAATCAACTTCAAACTCTTTTTGGGGATGATTGGGACCTTGAAATCGGCTCGATCAAGCGGAAGTGCGAGGAACTGGCAGGCGAGGAGATGGAAAAGGCTTACAAAGAGGGGCTAGGGCGAAGAGAAATTGATTGGACCGAGATGTTTACCATTAATCAGTACAAGACGATCATCGAGAAATACTGGACACGAAGACCAGAAGGTTCAGATGACAGCTTTGAGACATTCGCAGATCACTTCGCCATCGATATTGGCTATGGCTTCAACTCAAAGACCGAAAAGCTTAAATGGTTATCAATGTTTAATACTCTTAGAAATAACTGGGCCCACGAAGGCACCAAAGAGAAGGGGCTCAATCGAAAAGAAGTAGATTTGATAGCGAAAATTCATCGAAATCTGGGGCTTTCGACTTAATTTTGACCTATGACACGTCCTCCTCAAGGGGCAGCGAAGAGGTCCTGATCCAAAAATGGTACGGGCAAGTTGGTAACGGCTTAGATGTTGCTTGGCTAATTCAAGATTGAAGCGGTTTTCTAATTTCTTGGCGTGTGGTAGCGATGGCGCTCCCGAGCCAACCAAGGCCAGCGAGGTAGTTACTGACCAAACGCTGCGGCCGGTTTCGCAGTGTGCTTTCCTAAACCGGACAGTCCGCAATCGGCCCACCTGCTGACATACGAAACATGGTTTTTGTGGGTGCAGCTGTATTTCCCCGTCCAAGGAACGCCAGCCGCAACCCAAACCGGACCCAAGGCCAACGGCTTCTCACCGGCAACTGCCGGTGTTTCCTAGGTTATGTGCCTTTAGGAGGATGGTGCCGCTTACGTGACTCGAACACGTGACCCCATCATTACGAATGATGTGCTCTACCAACTGAGCTAAAGCGGCCGACCATCTTTTTTCAACCGTGGAGGCCCGAGCCGGAATCGAACCGGCGTAAACGGATTTGCAGTCCGGTGCGTAACCACTCCGCCATCGGGCCTCACCACGGGTGAGGGGCGCACCTAGCGAGTCTTTACGCGCGGTGCAATCGGGTTTTCGCTAGTCGCGATCAAACGTTGGTCAGGTATTGATTCCCATCGACTTGAACCAGCGCTTCACGTTGCGCGCCGCCTGGCGCAGGCGCTGTTCGTTTTCGACCATGGCGATACGCACGAAACCTTCGCCCTGTTCGCCATAACCGACGCCCGGCGCGACGGCGACTTCGGCTTCGGAAAGCATCTGCTTGGAAAACTCGAGGCTACCCATGTGCTTGAGCGCGGGGGGCAGCGGAGCCCATGCGAACATCGACGCGGGCGGGCTGGGAATGTCCCATCCGGCGCGGGCGAAGGCATCGACCATCACGTCGCGGCGTTTTTGATAGAGGTTGCGGTTCATCTCGACGATGTCCTGCGGGCCGTTCAATGCCGCGCAGGCCGCGGCCTGGATCGGCGTGAACGCGCCATAGTCGAGGTAGGACTTAACGCGGGTCAGCGCGGAGATCAGCTTCTGGTTGCCCACGGCAAAGCCCATGCGCCAACCGGCCATCGAGTAAGTCTTGCTCATCGAGGTGAATTCGACAGCGACGTCCTTTGCGCCCGGAACCTCAAGGATCGAGCGGGTCGGCTTGCCGTCGTAATAAAGTTCGGAATAGGCAAGGTCGGACAGGATCCAGACGTTGTTTTCCTTCGCCCATGGAACCAGCCGTTCGTAGAACGAGATGTCGACCGTCTCTGCCGTCGGGTTCGACGGATAATTCACGATCAGCACCGTGGGACGCGGCACCGAATGGCGCATCGCGTTTTCGAGCGCCTCGAAATAGCGCTCGTCTGGCGTCGTCGGCACTTCGCGAATCGTCGCGCCTGCAAGGATGAAGCCGAACGTGTGGATCGGGTAGCTGGGGTTGGGCGCCATGATGACGTCGCCGGGCGCGGTGATCGCGGTGGCGAGACTGGCCAGCCCTTCCTTCGAACCCATCGTGACGACGATCTCACTCTCGGGATCAAGCTCGACGTTGAAGCGGCGGGCGTAATAGTTCGCCTGGGCGCGGCGCAGGCCGGGAATGCCCTTCGACTGTGAATAGCCGTGGGCGTCGGGCTTTTGCGCCACCTCGCAAAGCTTGTCGATGACGTGCGGCGGTGGCGGCAAGTCGGGATTGCCCATGCCGAGGTCGATGATGTCGCGTCCCGCGCGGCGCGCCTCGGCCCGCATCGCGTTGACTTCGGCGATGACATAGGGCGGCAGGCGCTTGATGCGGTAGAACTCGGTGTCCATCTCTCGGCTTAATCCAATGGGCCAAAGGCCGTTGCGGGTCTGTGCCGCTTTCGCGGCTGTTATAAGGCGTTACCTTCTAAAGCATGGGGCGCATTGCGATGTCCCGCAAGCCCGCGCAAGAGCAATCTTGTTGCACGTCCGACCTTTTGGCAGCGTTGATCTTTGTCGTGACGCGCTGCACTATCTCCCTCGCGACTGGAGACGAAGATGGCCACGAAAACGAAAGACAAAGGCAAAGGCGACAAGATGGCGGCGGATGCGACGCTAACCGGTTCGGGCGAAATGCCCTTTTTGGCCTCGCTTATGGCCGGACCCTTCGTGGGCATGATGGACGGCCCCATGCGCGACATGATGGAAATGCAAAATGCGGCCACCAGGGCGATGTTCTCCGCGTTTCTCGATGGCCCTGAAAAGGCCGAGGGCAGTACCGCGTCTGCGGATGAAGTCGACTGGCCGGCCATCGCGCAGAACATGAACGATGTCTGGCGCGATTTCCTGAAGACCCATCCCGGCATCGCGGCCAGCGGTATCGTCGATCCGGCGCGCTGGTTCACCATGGCGGGCCGCTGGATGCAGCAGTGGCCGGTTGGCGGCGAAAACGGACAGGACCAGCTGTTCGCCGATTCGATGAAGTTGTGGGACGCGGTGCTGGCCCAGTGTGGCATGGCGCAAGCGGCCGATGGGGCCGAAGTGGCGCTGCCCCGCAAGGACCGCCGTTTCCGCGATCCCAAGTGGCAGGAAAATCCCGCCTTCGCCGTGCTGCACCAGGCCTATCTGATGGCGGCCGAGCAGATGATCGATGCGGCCGATGCAGCGCAGGGCCTTACGAACGAGCGGCGCGAGCAGCTGAAATTCTTCACCCGCATCTTCTGCGAGGCGATGAGCCCGGCCCATTTCCCGCTGACCAATCCTCTGGTGATCGAACGCACGCTGGAAACCGGCGGCGAGAACCTGGTGAAAGGATTGGAACACCTGATTGCCGATCTGGAAGCCGGAAAGCTGACCCATACCGACAAGGATGCCTTTACGCTGGGCGAGAACATCGCCGCGACGCCGGGCAAGGTCATTTACGAAAGCCGCCTGTTCCAGATCATCCAGTACACCCCCGTCACCGACACGGTGATCGAGACCCCGCTGTTGATTTTCCCGCCGTGGATCAACCGCTTCTACATCCTCGACCTCGGCGCGAAGAAGAGCTTCGTCAAATGGGCGGTCGAGCAGGGGCTGACGGTCTGCCTCGTCTCGTGGCGCTCTGCCGACGCATCGATGGCCGACGTGGGCTGGGAAGACTATATCGCCGCACAGATCGAGGCGATCGACGTCACGCGCGAACGCTTCAAGGTGCCCGCAATCCACACCATCGGTTACTGCGTGGGCGGCACGACGCTGGCCGCGACGCTGGCCGTGCTGGGCCGTCGGGGCGAGGCGGACAAGGTCGCCAGCGCGACCTATTTCACCGCGCAGGTAGACTTTACCGAGGCCGGAGAGCTCAAGGCCTTCATTGACGAACAGCAGATGGCGATGGTCGATTCGCTTGCTGGCGAAGGATACCTCGACGGGCGTTATCTGGCCCTGGCGTTCAACCTGTTGCGCAGCCCGGACCTGATCTGGAACTACGTGATCAACAACTACCTGCTGGGAGAGGACTACACCGCCTTCGACCTGCTCTACTGGAACGGGGACAGCACGAACCTGCCCGCCCGCTTCCACCGCGAGTATCTGAAGAACCTCTACCACGACAACCTGCTGGTCGTGCCCGACGCGCTGAAGGCGCATGGTACGCCGATCGACCTGCGCCGCAATGTCACCCCGTCCTATATCCAGGCGGGGGTCGAGGATCACATCGCCCCGCTGAACAGCGTGTGGAAGATGACGCGGCATCTTTCCGGGCCGATGCGCTTCCTGCTGGCCGGGTCGGGGCACATCGCCGGGGTCGTCAATCCGCCGTCCTCGGGCAAGTACCAGTACTGGTCCATCGGTGAGCCCGATAGCGACCAGCCCGCCGTCCCCGACACGCTGGACGATTTCCGCGAACAGGCGGTCGAGACACCCGGATCGTGGTGGCCGGACTGGATCCGCTGGATCGAATCTTTCGACGCGACACGCGTAAAAGCGACCGGAAAACGCAAGCCGGGCGGCCGGGGCGACACCGTTATCGAGGACGCACCGGGGCGATATGTCCGAATGAAATGAACGACTTGCGAGGAATTGCATAAGCGGCAAAGTCGAAATGTTAGACTTTTGTTGCAGTGCAACATAAATCCTTGACTCTCGTTACCTCAGCACTTATTGTGCACTGCAGCATGACCCGATTGGCGGGTCTGTGGCGGGCGGTCCGATTCGTTTCGGCCTCCGTTACTGAATGGATAAGCAGACGAGGTAATCTCGATGGCGAGCAAGGACGACGGAGCTGAAAAGGCTAATGAGGCGACTGCCGGTGGTGTAACCGCCGACAAGCCCAAAGCCGCTCCGAAAAAGCCCAAAGCACCGGCCAAGCCGAAGGCAGAGCCTGAAGCAAAGGTCGAGCCGAAGACCGAACCCGCGGTTGCGGCAAAGGTCGAAGAGAAGCCTGCGCCGGCGGCAAAGCCAGCACCGGCGAAATCGGTTTCCAAGCCTGCGTTGAAGACGTCGACGGCCAAGGCCGCGGTGGCGAAGCGCACGGCAAGGAAGACCCCGGCCAAGAAGGCTGCAAGCAAGCCCAAGGCCGCCAAGGCCCGGGTTGCCAAGCCGGCAGCTGCCAAGGCCGCGGTTAAGAAGACCGTTGCCGCCCCCGCCGCGAAGGTCGCTGCGGTGGCATCCAAGCCCGCTGAAATCACGACCAAGATCACTCAGGAGTTTAGCAAAATGACTACCCCCGAAGCACTCACCAAGGGCATCCAGACCGCGATGGCCGACATGCAGACCAAGTCGAAGGAAGCTTACGAAAAGAGCACCGCGATGATGGGCGAAGCCACCGAATTCACCAAGGGCAACTTCGAAGCCATGGTCGAATCGGGCAAGATCTTTGCCGGCGGCATGCAGGAAATGGGCCGCGGCCTCCTCGCCGATTCGAAGGCTGAGTTCGAAGCCCTGACTGCTGAAGTCAAGGAACTGGCTGCCGTGAAGTCGCCGACCGACTTCTTCCAGCTGCAGAGCGCGATGATGCGCAAGTACTTCGACAAGTCGGTTGCTGCCGCGTCGAAGAACACCGAAGCGATGCTGAAGCTGGCCAACGACGCCGCTCAGCCGCTCTCGAGCCGCGTTTCGCTCGCGATGGAAAAGGTGAAGGCCGCCTAAGCGCAGGTCTAACCGATTAAGCATCGGGAACGCCGCCGCCCCGCCAGGCGACGGCGATCCGGATCAGACGACGGGGCCGGCAGGTTAACCTCTGCCAGCCCCGTTTTCGTCTTTGATTGAACCAATTGCGCGCCCGCCCCTTGTAGAAGGCGCCCCCGATACGATATTCTCGAGGAATATGGCGAAGGTTCACGACGATTCCGAACAGGGTTGCCGCGCGGCCTTCATGGCCCCCGATGGCGCGTGCCCGATTAATTCCGGCCCGGCGGTGATCGCCGCCCCGCCGGTTCATGCAGGGCCCGACGACGGGGAACGCGGCGACGAACCCGATGGCGGCAACGGTGGCGAAGGGCAGGTAAGCCTCGCCACCCGCACGCGTGCCAAACCCAAGAAGCCGAGCCAGTTCAAGGTTCTCATGCTCAACGACGACTACACGCCGATGGAATTCGTCGTGTTGGTCCTCAAGCGGTTCTTCCGCATGGACATGGAGCAGGCCACGCAGGTCATGCTCCACGTCCATCAGCGCGGGGTCGGCGTCTGCGGCATCTACCCCTATGAAATCGCGGAGACCAAGGTGAACCAGGTGATGGACTTCGCCCGGCAGAACCAGCACCCGCTGCAGTGCACGCTCGAAAAGGCCTGACCCTCCCTAGTTGAACTGCTTGATGCACACGTCCCGTGCGTTCAGCCCGGTGCGTCCTTCGGCTTCCTCTGCCTTCATGCAATCGGTGACGTTTTCCCACGCTTTCTGGCGGGTCAGACCCTTTGCATCGGCATAGTTCGTCACCCACTGCGGCGCGGGGAGTGCAAACAGCCGCGCGCTCGACGGGTTGGCGACGTTCATGATCTCGCCTTCACCGCATGCCTTGCGCAGCGCGATCACGTCCGGGTTCTTTTCGTCGTATCCGTTCGGACCGCCCCAGTTTCCGGGCTCGCCGATCCGGTAGGGTTCCCGCCCGCGAGTGCTTACCACCGCCAGATAGCCCTGATCGTCCAAGGCAAGCTGCGTATCATAGGCGAACATGACGAGCTGATTGCCTTTCTTTGTCCGGAAACACCCGTCCTTCAACACGATGGTATCGTGATAGAGCGCCATATGACGCGCGCCGGGCTCCATGTTTTCGCGCGCGAAGACGCGCACGCCGCCGGCCAGAGCCTCGTCCGCGAATGCAGCCGGCTGGGGTGAGGCGAATTCGAACTGGACCGGTCCGCTGAGATCCCAGCCACGCTCCTTCGCAATTTCCCGGAACTGATCTTCGGTCACGCCCAGATCGAACCGGACCACGCCTTCGCGTTCCATGCCATAGCTGCTGAACTGCAGGCCTGCTTGATGCAGCCGGTTGTTCCATTCGGTCTGCACCTGCTCGCGCTCTACTTGCGAGAGCCCGCCTTCGCGCGGGACGAACAGCGGGTCGCGCGTGTATTTTGCCAGCGTTTCGGCGGCATCGCGCTTGAACCAGACCTCCATCCGGACCGACGGATCGCGGACCATCACGAACTGTACGAAGTTGCCCGCTTCCTCCCGCTTTATCTTTTGCGAAATGCGATCCAGCTCTTCCTGCAAACTCTGCGGGCCGTTGATCTGGCCCATCGCCTGCTCCCGCGTGATGCCGTTTTCGCGGGCGTATTTGTCGAACATGTCTTCCTGTCCGATCGACGGATCTTCGGGCACGACTTCGGGCCAGGCGATGGCCGGAACCTCGCCGATGGACCAGAAACCGTCCTGCCCCAGCGTCGCGCCGGTGGGCAAATCGGCCTCGCTGGAAGCGGAACCCTTCTCGGGCGGGGGCGGGGCGCAGGCGGCAACCGTTGCCGCAAGCCCTGCAACTATAAGGAAACGCATCGACCCTCTCCTTTTCAACGGGAATAGACTTCAGGTTTAATGAACCCCATCTGAAACGGGTGACGTTGGCGTTAGTTGCCGTTATGACCCCTCGAAACGAAGGGGTGTCGCCAAGCCGATCCGCCCCAAAGGACCGAATGCGAGCACCTTGAAGTTCTTTTCCGCCATCGACCGTTATATCTTCCGGCTGACGCTGATGCCGATGCTGGGCACGCTGGCGCTGGCGGCGTCGCTGCTGATTCTCGACAAGATGCTGCGCCTGTTCGAAGTCGTCGCGAACGAGGGCGGGCCGATCGGTGTCGTCTTCCAGATGCTGGCGAACCTGCTGCCCGAATATATGAGCCTGGCGATCCCGCTGGGCCTGATGCTGGGCATCCTGTTCGCGTTCCGGAAACTGGCGACGACGTCGGAACTGGACGTGCTGCGCGCCGTGGGCATGGGCTATACCCGCCTGCTCAAAGTGCCCTACATGATCACGCTGGCGCTGGTCGCGCTGAACTTCGTGCTGGTCTATTGGGTACAACCGGTTTCGCGCTACGATTATCAGCGGCTGGCCTTCGAACTGTCGTCGGGCGCGCTGGGCGCGTCGATAGAGGTCGGCGAATTCAACACGATCCAGGACAAGACCGCCCTTCGGATCGAGGAAAGCCGCGACAACGGCCGCGAATTGAGCGGGATTTTCGCCCGACTTACGGACGAGAAAGGGGACATGCTCTCCATCTCTGCGCGGGGCGGGCGGTTCCTTGCCAATGCGGACGATCAGAACACGATCATCCTGCGCCTGACTGACGGCACGATCATTCAGGACCAGCCGAACCTCAACGCGCCGCGCGTGCTGTCATTCTCCAGCTACGACCTGCCGATCGACCTGCCGGAGATCGAACAGTTCCGCCAGCGCGGGGGCGAGGACCGCGAATATATCCTGCCCGAACTGCTGCAACTGGGCTGGAACGACCAGGTGGACCAGGACGTCAGGAACGAGACTTTGGCCAGCCTCAACTTCCGCCTTGTCGAAGTGGTGATGATGCTGCTCTTGCCGCTTCTGGCCGTGTCGCTGGCGATACCGCCCAAACGATCGACCAGCGCGCTGGGCGTGTTCGTGTCGATCGTGATGGTCGTGGCCTATCACAAGATAAACCAGTACGGCGAAGACGTCGCCGCACTTGGCCTGGTCAGCCCGCTGATATCTCTCTGGGTGCCATTCGTGCTTTTCGCCGCGCTGATCCTGTGGATGTATTGGCGCGTTGCCCATGTCCCGGGCGGTCAGGCGATCGGCTGGCTCGAACGCGGGGCCTCGGTCGTGGGCAAGAAGATCACCGCCCTTTTCCGCCTTATGCGGTTCACCGGGCGCAAGGAGTTGAAGCGCATGGCGGAGCAAAACCATGCGGCTTGATTTCTTCCCGTCCAAACGGCTGACGATCTATCTGGCGAAAACTTTCGTCGTCCGCATCTTCGCGGTGCTGGCGATGCTTGTGCTTGTCCTGCAGATCCTCGACCTGCTGGGGACCAGCGGCGACATCCTGGCCGTGGATGGCAATGGCGAAGGCGCGCTGTGGACTTACGTGTCGCTGCGCGCGCCGCAGCTCGTGGCAAGGTTTCTGCCCTATTCGGTCCTGCTGGCCACCATCCTGACACTGGCAACGTTGAACCAGAACAGCGAAGTCATCGCGATGAAGGCCGCCGGGCTTTCGGCGCACCAGATTCTTGCTCCGCTGGTGCTTACCGCGACGCTCGTCTCAGTGCTTAGCTTCGCTTTCAACGAACGCGTCGTGACGCGGGCGACGGCAACGCTTAGCGCGTGGGAAAAGGCCGATTTCGGGCCGATACCGCCCGGATCGGACGTGCGAACCGATATCTACATGGCCGAAGGCGACGCGATCCTTGCCGCGCGCACTGCCGCGGGCGAGGGCGATGCGATGACGCTGGGCGGCGTGACATGGTATCGCCGCGATCCCAATCTCATGCTCACCGAACAGTGGCGCGCCGATACGGCGACGTGGAACGGTGAAGGCTGGGTGCTCAAGGACCCGACGCGCTTTGCGGTCGATATCGCCACGGTCGACTATCCGCCCGACACCGTCGTCGGACAGGGGATCACCCCGCGCGAGATTTCGATCAGTTCGGTCAACGCCGACGGGCAGGACATCTTCAAGCTGCGCGAATCGATCAGGGATCTCGATGCGGCGGGCCGCCGGACGGAGGAGTTGAAGGGCCGCTGGTGGCACAAGATTTCGGGGCCGCTGTCGGCGGCGCTGATGCCGCTTCTGGGCGCGGTTGCAGCTTTCGGGCTGGCGCGTTCGGGGCAATTGTTCGTGCGCGCCGTCATCGGCATGGCTTTGGGCTTTGCCTATTTCGTGGTCGACAATGCCGCGCTCGCCATCGGCAATTTCGGCGGATATCCGCCGTTTCTGGCTGCCTGGGCGCCTTTCTTCCTGTTCGCGCTCATCGGCGAACTCGTGCTGCTGCGGACCGAGGAATAGATTTTTTCGGGAACCGTTGCCCCATTTGAGACGTAGTTGCCACAATTGCGCCACAAATTGGAGACGCTACATGAAGAAGATCATCCTGCCCGCCCTCGTCGCCGTGTCCGCTCTGGGCCTTGCCGCCTGTGACAGCACCGCCGATGCTCCGGCTGCAACCGAAACCGAAGTCGTGACCGAGGAAGTCGGCACCGATCCGGCAATGACCGAACCCGTCATGGAAGCCGATGGCGGCGATTCGGTCACCATCAGCGAAGACGGCGTGAACGCCGACATCAACGATGGCGACACCTCCGTCACCGCCGACATCGACGGCAATCCGTCGATGACTGTCGAGACCAACTGATCGGTCTTTGACGCCAAGGGGTAAGGAAAGGGCCGCGCCGGCATTGTCGGTGCGGCCCTTTTCCGTAGGGGCAATTGGGTCGCACACGTCCTGCTCAGGCGCGGTTCACCCGTTGCGCTATAAGCACGCCGACCCGCCAAATGATGCGGGCCGCCTCGCGCGTCTGGCCCGCGCGGGATGCAGATGCTAAGGGCCGCGCCCAGAGATCAACGAAGAAGCCGACCACGATGACTCAGACGACATCAACCCCTGCCGCCGCCGACGAGGCGAAGCTCCCGTTCTGGAAGCGTTCGCACTATCTCGACCGGATGACGCTGAAGCAGCTGATCGTTGCCTATTTTCAGCACTACACGATCATCGCGTACCTGGGCTTGACGGCGCTGTGTGTCGTGGCCTTCGCGGTCTGGCCGACCACGCCGCTGCGCGCGGTGGCCGCGTTCCTGGCCGCCACGATCGTCTATCCGCTGGTCTGGCACCTGTTGCACCAGTACGTCCTGCACGGACAGTGGATGTACAAGATCAAGCCGCTGGCGAGCACGTGGAAGCGTATTCACTACGATCACCACCAGGACCCGAACCACCTCGAGGTGCTGTTCGGCGCGCTGCACACGACGGTGCCCACGATCTTCATCGCCACCGCGCCCATCGGCTATGCCATCGGCGGCATCGGCGGTCTGGCTGCGGCCTTTGCCGCGGGCCTGCTGACCACCTGCTATTACGAATTCATGCACTGCATCCAGCATCTGGCCTTCAAGCCGAAGTGGAAGTGGGTGCAGACGATGAAGCAGCGCCACGTCGAACATCACTACTTCGACGAGGACGGCAACTTCGGCATCACGAACTACGTCTGGGACCGCGTCCTGGGCACGTATTACGAGAAGAAGGACCGGCCCAAGCGTTCGCCGACCGTGTTCAACCTCGGCTATGACGAGGAAGTGGCCAAGCGCTGGCCTTGGGTGAAGGACCTGTCGGGCGGCATCGCCTCTGGCCACCCGCGCCGCCGCGCGATGGGCAAGGAGGGGTTCGACCCCAACCGCAACAAGACTGCGGCCTGAAGCAGGATCACGGACATGGGGGCACAAGGTAACGGCATCGTCGTCGAGCCGGTCGTCGATCGCGCCGGGCGCAAGGTCTTTCTCGACATCGGCTATGCGCTGAACCGCGACGATCCCCACTGGGTGCCGCCCCTGCGCGCCGAGGCGGCCGAAGTCATCGACCCGAAGAAGAACCCCTTCTTCGACCATGCCGAAGTCCAGCTGTTCATCGCCAGGCGCGATGGGAGGCCTGTGGGTCGCATCTCCGCTCACTTCGACAGGCTGGCCCACACCATGCCGCCCGAACAGGGCATGGGTCCGGGCACCGGCAACTGGGGCCTGCTCGATGCCGAGGACGAGGCCGTTGCACAGGCGCTGATCCTGCGGGCCGAGGACTGGCTGCGCGAAAAGGGCATGACCTGTATCCTCGCGCCGATCTCGCTGTCGATCTGGGAAGAACCGGGCCTCTTGACGCTGGGCCACGACCATTCGCCGACGGTGATGATGGGCCACCACCCGGCAAAGTATCAGCCTTGGGTTGAGGCGATGGGCTATACGCCTGCCAAGACCCTGCGGACCTTCGACCTAGACGTGACGCAGGAGTTTCCGAAACTGATCCAGCGGATCATATCCTCGGGCGAGAAGAACGAGCGGATCACCGTGCGCCGCGTCGACAAGTCGAAATTCGACGAGGAAGCGGCGATCATCCTCGAGATCCTCAACGACGCATGGTCGGGCAACTGGGGCTTTGTCCCCATCACCGACCGCGAGGTCGCCCATACCGGCAAGAAGCTGCGCCCGCTGGTGCGCGAGGACCTTATCATGATCGCCGAATACGACGGCGAGCCGGTGGCCTTCATGATGACGCTTCCCGACGTCAATCAGCCGATCAAGGCGATAAACGGCAAGCTGTTCCCCTTCGGCTGGTTCAAGCTGCTGAACTGGATCCGCAAGCCGAAGAACGCCGACATGCGCGTGCCGCTTATGGGGGTGCGCAAGCATCTGCAAAGCTCGCGCCTTGCCAGCCAGCTGGCTTTCATGATGATCGAATACATCCGCCGCGCCGCGGTAGAGGACTACAATGCCAAGCGCGGCGAGATCGGCTGGATCCTCGATGACAACCAGGGGATGAACGCGATCGCGGAGGCCATCGATGCCGATGTGAACCGCGAATACACGATCTATTCCAAGCCGCTCTGACCGATCCGGCAAATCTTTTCGCAATTGCGGCGACAAAGCGGGAACTTCGCCTGCCTTCCTCGCGTTTGCAGACAAGGGTGAATGAACACCCGATGGGGAAGTCGCAGTCCATGTCCACACAGCCGAAGCCGGAGGGAACCGATCGTAACGTCGGCACGGCTCTCGTCGTGGAAGACGATCCGATCCTGGCCCTCTCTATCGAAGATATCCTGCTTGGCGCGGGCTCCCCTGCCGTAACCGTGTGTTCCAGCACGAAGCAGGCGCTGGCCGCTCTTGAAAAGCACAAGCCCGACGTGATCGTGCTCGACGTGCACCTGGTCGATCGGGACGATGGCTGGGCCGTCGCCGAACTCGTCAATGAACTCGGCCCCAGGCCCCCGCGCATCGTGTTCTCGACCGGCAATCCCGACGCAATCCCCGCCGACATCAAGGAACTGGGCACGGTCCTGACCAAGCCTTACGCCCCCGAGGCGCTGATCTCGGCCGTTTCGGACAGCCGCCGCACAGGCCTGTTCTCGCGCCTCAAGGGCGCAATTTCCTCCGACTGATCGCCTTCGGTCAATTCGCGCATCATTGGGGCTCGCCAGTCGGCGGGCCTTTTTTGATGTCGCTGACGGCCAAGTGGCGGGAACAAATTCACCACCGACAGCAACGGTGGGAAGCGGATTACCCTGCAGTTGTCGACCAATGTCCGCTTGAGACACCAATGCGGACATTGAGCTTGATCGATCACGAACCTTGGTGCAGCATATGACAGCCGAAAATAGAGTGGCAGGTCGGTAGCTCCTGCACCCACACCGTGGGTTCTTCTTAGCCGCGGCGTTGATCCAACTTGCTTGGGGAGACGCTGGCTCTATGTTTCGCGTCTCCCCGGCTCATGCCGAGGAATCCCCATGTTGCTTTTCGCTGTCATTGCACTCACGTCTGCCGCTCTGTTTGCCGGTGCGGCGGGCTATATCAGTCTGGTCGAACACCCCGCACGCCTGCTTTTGACGGACGAACCGCTTCTCGCACAATGGCAACCAAGCTACGCGAAAGCGCTGCCGATACAGTCCGGTCTAGCTATCGTTGGCGGGGCATTCGGCTTGGCGGCTTGGTATTTATCGGGCCAATTGTTGTGGATCGCTGGAAGCACCGCGCTGCTCGCCAACTGGCCATTCACGATCATAGCGATTATGCCGACGAACAAGCGACTGAAAGCCATCCGGCCCGAGCAAGCGGGTCCCGATACAAGAACCCTACTCCTGCATTGGGGGCAGCTTCACGGTGTGAGAACCCTGCTAGGGCTCACCTCGACGATGTTTTTTGCATGGGCTTCAATGGCGACAACCTAATATCAATTCCCAGCCCAATTTCGGACATTGAGATCGTCGAACTAGAACGTCCGCAACGGGGGGCATTCGGACGTTCCACCTCGTCCATGCCACTTGGTCGCGCGCCCTAGGCAACAGTCATGAAAAAAAGGCCTCCGCTCCCCCTGTTAGGGAGCGAAGGCCTTTCGGGATCGTATCACCGGCCGCTTGGACGGGAGGGGGGTCTCGGCGGTGATATAGTGAAAATGCACGGCCGAAGAAGTGGTTCCTGCGCCACTCGAAAGAATCTGCCTCCTGCCCAAAAAAATGCACAAGATACTGATTATTAGAAGTAATTATTTATATGAAGGGCCGCTTTTTGCTGTTCGCGCTCTCCACCTGGACCAGATCTCGCACCGCTTCCATGTCGGGGATCTCGATCTCGGTCAGGGTCCAGCGGACCAGTCCGTCCCTGCGCAGCGACTGTAGCGACCGGTTGGTGTGAACGAGCGAAAGGCCAAGCATGTCGGCGATCTGGCTTTGCGTCACGGCCAGAGAAATCTTGTGCGGGCCGCTGGTCAGGCAGGTCTGTTCCGCCCGTTCGATCAGGAACAGGGCGAGATAGGCGATGCGTTCGCGCGCATTGCGCTGGCCCAGAGCGACGAGGTGTTCCTCAAGCGCCGCTTCTTCTTTCGCGGCCAGCCATACGATGTCATAGTTGAGATCGGGAAACTGGCTGACGAACTTGCGGAAGTCGGCGCGGGGAAACACGCACAGGCGCGCATCGGTCAACGCCTCGACCCCGTGGGTCATAGGCTCGTCCAGAGTGGCCTGAAGGCCGATGAGATCGCCGGGGAAGAGGAAATTGATGATCTGCCGCCGGCCGTCGTCCATCAGGCGATAACGGATCAGGACGCCTTTCAGAACGGTGTAGAGGTGTTCGCTCTTCGTGTCCTGGATCAGCACCTGCTCACCCCGGTCGGCGCCAAGCTCTCCGTGCTTGAATTCCTGGATCAGGGCCAGGCGCTCCTGATCCTGCTTGCGCAGGCCGGGGCACGACAGCAGCGGACATTGCGTGCAGGCAAAATGCTCAGAGCCAGAAGTCATGCAAACCCTCATCCAACCGTGCTGCTTCGTGAATGGCAGTCCCGTGCCCCGAACGTTACGCGATTGCAACGGTGTGAACAATTCGGCAAATATCTGGGAACTGACCTCGCGCACGCGCGTTACGGCAGCTGATTCAAATTACGGGAAGGGCTTGCATGTCTCTCGGGGCCAAGGTTGCCGCCAATCTGCCATATCTTCGTCGCTACGCTCGCGCGCTTTCGGGTTCGCAAAGCACTGGCGACGCTTTCGTCCGCGCTACTCTGGAGGCGGTTCTCGCCGACCCGGAACTGAAGGCCAGCCTTGGTGAAGGCGGCCGGGTGCCGCTTTACCGCGCTTTCAACAAGCTCTGGTCCAGTGCTTACCTCGAAGTTGCCGACATCGATTCCGGTGCCATCGACCACGAGGCTGCCGCACAGGAACGCCTTTCGGCCATCACGCCGATGAACCGACAGGCGCTGCTGCTGACCACGCTGGAGGATTTCTCCATCGGGCAAGCGGCCGAGATCATGGACCTTTCCGAGGAAGAGGTCGAAAACCTCGTCCAGGATGCGGTGTCGGAGATCGACAAGGAATCCACCACCAATGTCCTCATCATCGAGGACGAGCCGCTGATCTCGATGCAGCTGGAGGACCTCGTCCGCTCGCTGGGTCACGACATCTGCGGCACTGCGGCCACGCGCACGCAGGCTCAGGACGTCATCGCCGACAAGATGCCCGGTCTCGTTCTGGCCGATATCCAGCTTGCCGACGGCAGCTCGGGTCTCGACGCGGTCGACGACATTCTCACGATCGGTTCGGTGCCGGTGATCTTCATCACCGCCTATCCCGAACGCCTGCTGACGGGTGACCGGCCTGAGCCGACCTACCTCGTCACCAAGCCGTTCCAGGAATCGACGGTGCGTGCCGCGATCAGCCAGGCGCTGTTCTTCGGATCGAGCCGCCCGCTGCCGTAAGGCATATCGGCAAAGACTAGCGAAAGGCCCGCCGCTCCATCATGAGCGGCGGGCCTTTTCGTATGCGGCTCTGTCAGAAGCTGTGGAGCGTGCTTACAAGCAATCCGTACCGTGGCGCCGGGAGCCACTCGCGCGTCGCCACCGCTTCGATAGCGCTAAGCCTGTTGCCCCTCAGCCGGCTCGGTTTCAGTCTTCCTCGGCTTCGCTATCCCGCTTTGCGCGGATCAGGAATTCGCTCGGCGTGCGGACCGGGATCAGCATCGTGCAGCGCACACCGCTCGATTCGAACACGAGGTCCACCGGATTGCGCAATTCGTGCGCGACGATCTTCTCGATCAGTTCGGTGCCGAAACCGCGCGGACGCGTTTCCGATACGGTCGGCCCGCCACTTTCCTTCCAGCGGACGCGCACCAGGTTTTCCGAAACGAGATCCCAATCGACCGTGACGTTCCCGCCCGGCACACTAAGCGCGCCGAACTTGGCCGCGTTGGTCGCCAGTTCGTGAATGGCGAGGCCCAGCGACAAGGCATCGTTGGGCGCCAGTTCGACATCGGGGCCGTCCATCTCGACAGTGGAATCGCGACCCAACGCGTAGGGCGCCATTTCGACCTCGATCACCGATCTCACCGGTGTCGTGCCCCATTCCGACTGCGTGAGCAGGTCGTGCGTCGCCGAAAGCGCGCGGATGCGGCCGTCGAGCGACGTGGCAAAGGCGTCGAGCGAACTGGCTCGCCTGCGCGTCAGCGACACGATCGACAGGACATTGGCCAGTGTGTTCTTCACGCGGTGGTTGAGCTCGCGGGTCAGCGAATTGCGGATCGCGGCCTGTTCTTCGAGAATGCCGATGACTTGTCGCGCTTCCGCCGCCTGACGCGTCAGCAGCCACGCGATGGCAAGGGCAAGGCTGGCCACGACAAGCCCGGAGAGAAGGACGATGACGGCGATGTCGCTCAACATCGATTTCTTGAGCGAGTGCACTTCCATGGTGAAAGTGCGGTTGCCGATGACAATCTGCCGAGTCCGGCTTTCGCCGCCGGTCTCTCCGGTCGAAAGCTCTGCCAGCAGGTTCTCGGGCGCGACCGCGCCATCATAGAGGCCGATCCGGGCACGAGTGGGCAGTTCACCCTCCAGGGCCGATTCCACGAAGTCCTGCGCGTTGAACGGGCTATAGACATAGCCTTCGAGGCGGCGGGTGCCGGCCGGGTCGATCTTGAACACCGGCATGTAGATAAGAAAGCCCGGAGCAGTCCTTTGTTCTGTTTCCTGCACCAGCACGACGCGCCCCGATGCGGTCGGCCGGGCGAGACGTTCAGCTTCCAGCATCGCAGCCCGGCGCGTCGCTTCGGAGAACATGTTGAAGCCGATGGCACGGCGATTGCGGTCTGTCAGCGGCTGAATGTAGGTGACCGGCACGGCATAGGCTTGGTCCGGGCGCGGCAGGGGATGGACGGCGAAACCGGTGGTTCCCAGTTTCTGTTGCTCGGCCTCGAAAGCCGGGATGTCATTGCTGTCGACGCGGGCGGCCCAGCCGATACCTTCCGCGCCGCGGAAATTGGCGTCTAGCCTCAGTTGCCCTACGAAAGTCCGGAAAAGCGACGCCGGTACGTCGTCCTGTGTCGCGAGCAGAGCCGCACCCGATCGCAGATAGGCGGCATTGGCATTGGCGCGGCGTTCAAGCGCGGCGGTAGCGCCCGTGGCGATCTGGCTCAGTTCGACGCTGCGTGCGTCCTTTTGCGCCATTTCGATCGCCCAAACGCCCACGGCGGTGAGCACCGCGATGGCGATGAAAATGCCGATCGGCAGCGCACGCGGAAAGCGCGCGAAACCGCGCAGCACGCGGCCAAGCCGGGGGTCTGCCCGGCGACCGCGACGCTCTTTCACATGTGCGGCGCTTTTGAGGGGATTGGGCTGAATTTCCAAGAATTGCTCACGTCAAACGACTGTCCGGAAGGGGGCATGGGGTACTGATATCTTCACGCGGATAACCTTGTGGCAGCATCGACTGGCAAACAGGCAAATCTGGCCTCGATTATTATTACGTTCATCCGCGGGAACCAATCGCACCACGTTTCGTTCCCGCCAGTGTGTTTGATATATTTCTGAAACGTCAGCGGGCAGCTGTTGCCGGTTCGGCTTATGCCTTGGAAGACCGGCAAGGGGTCGCAGTGCTCAACATGACAGACAGGCGAATGAGGGACGTGAAGAAAAAGGACGACGAGACAGCGCGGCAGAAGAAGCCCGAGAAACGCCCCGAATGGGCGGCGGGTCTGCGTCAGCTCTATGACTCGGTGGTGGAGGAACCGCTTCCGGATACATTCAACGATCTCCTCTCCAAGTTTGACTCGGAGGAGTAATGGCCAAGGACATGACCAGCCAGGCTGAGCCCGAGGCGGTAACCGTACGTTCTGAGGCCGAGGAACGCGCACGCGCGTCCGAATTCAAGAAAGAGCTGACCGACGTGATCCCGCACTTGCGTGCTTTCGCACGCGGCCTGTGCGGCCGGCCCGACGTGGCCGACGATCTCGTGCAGGAAGCCTTGATGAAGGCGTGGGCCGCGCAGGAGCGTTTCCAGCCCGGCACTTCGATGCGGGCATGGACCTTCGTGATCCTGCGCAATGCCTATCTCACCGATATGCGTCGCAACCGTTTCCGCGCCGACTACGACGAAACCGTGGCCGAGCGTATCCTGACCGCACCTGCATCGCAGGAAGGTCCGTTGCACTTATCCGACATGCACCGCGCTCTGCTGACCCTTCCGCCCGAAAGGCGTGAAGCGCTGCTGCTCGTCGGGGCAGGCGGCTTCAGCTACGAAGAAGCGGCCCAGATCTGCGATTGCGCCGTCGGCACGATCAAGAGCCGCGTGGGCCGTGCCCGCGCTGCGCTGACCTCGATGCTGGAAGATGGTGACGTGCCGCAGCGTTCGGTGGACGACGCGGTCGCGCATGGTGCGATCATGGGTGAGCTCGACGACATGGCCGAGCCGCAGGCTAACGTGAACCGCTAGGGGCGGCCTGGGGGGCTGTCATGGCGGATGAGACACCGGACCGGGACGAAACCCGCGCACAACGTATCGAACGGCTGGCCGGCAACGCCGCGGGCGAGGAAGCCGGTGCCCGTGGCGAGGGTGCCGACCTCGATCTGGGGCGTCTTGCTTCTGCATTGTTGCTGATGATCGGGCTGGGGCTGTTTCTGGCCCTGCCTTTCGTCCTGTCGATCGGATCAATCGTCTTCCTGCCGCTGGTGACGGCGGTCGTGTTGACGATCCTGCTTTCGCCGCTGGCGGACAGAATCAATTCAATCGGCATTCCCAACGTCATCGCGTCCTTGCTGTCGGTGGTGATCTTCATCGCCGTCCTGGTCATTGCCGCGACGGCCATTCTGCAGCCTGCTGCCGACCTGTTCGAACAGGTCCCGCAGATGATCGCCTCGATCGACAAGTCGTTCGGGCAACTGCGGGGTCAGCTCGACTGGATCAACGACCTTGGCAAGCGGCTGGGCGAACTAAGTGGTCCGAAATCGGGTCAGGAAGTCGTCGTCGCCACGCCATCGATGATCGAACGGGTCGCACTTGCCACGCCCACCGTCATTATCGAGACGCTGCTGACCTTCCTGATGGCGTTCTTCATGATCGAGGCGCGCGTCAGGATGCGGCACAGGCTCCTTCTGGAGCGTACCGAATTCGGCGCTTCGCTGAAGGCGGCGCGTGCCCTGCGTGAAGTGCAGGACCGCGTGGCGAGCTATATCCTCACCGTCGGTCTCATCAACCTGGGCGTTGGTGTCGTCGCGGCACTGGGCGCATGGGCGATCGGGCTGGATGCGCCGATCATGTGGGGCGGTCTGGCCGCTCTCTTGAACTTCCTGCCCTATATCGGCCCCTTCGCGATGACGGCGATCCTGCTTCTGGTCGGCATGGGGACGGCGGACACGATCCTGATGGGGCTGGTTCCGGCCGCCGCCTATCTTGGCCTCCACACGATCGAGGCCAATGCCGTGACCCCGGCGATCCTGGGCGCGCGGTTCACGATGAACCCGGTGATCATCCTGATCGGGATCAGCTATTTTACATGGGTCTGGGGCGTGCTGGGCGCGGTTTTGTCGATGCCGATCCTGATTACGCTCATGGCCCTGTTCGAACACCTGGGGCATCCCAACATTATCGGCTTCCTGTTCGGAGAGCCCTTGTTCCAGCGACGAAGCGAGGACGACGAAGCCGCCGCCTGACTAGGCGAACATCGTCGGGGCAAAAGAAAAAGGCCGGGAGGTTATCCCGGCCTTTCGCTTGTTCAGGTGTTTGTTTGTTCAGTTGGTTTTGGGCTCAGGCCGAAGGATACGACCAGATCGAACCACGCTTGTAGTTCTCTGCCGCGAAGTCCCAGTTCAGGTGGCCGGTGCTGACCGCCTTGAGATAGTCGGGACGCACGTTCTTGTGGTCGAGGTAGTAAGCGTGTTCCCACACGTCGAGCGTGAGAAGCGGGTTCTTGCCGCCAATGGCCAGCGTGCCGGCATCGTGCGTTTCTTCGACCGAAAGCTTGCCGTCCGCGTCGGCGGCGAGCCAGACCCAGCCCGATGCGAAGTGGCCGGCGCCTGCCGACTGCAGCTTTTCGACCAGCGCGTCGACCGAACCGAACGCGGCGTTGATCGCGTCGAGCAGGTCACCGCTCGGTCCTTCGCTAGAAGGGGCCATCGAGTGCCAGTAGAAGGCGTGGTTCCAGCTCTGTGCCGAGTTGTTGAACAGGCCTGAGTTGCCGGTTTCGTCCGCCTTGGCGATGATCGATTCCAGCGAAGCGTCGGCAAGGTCGGTGCCCTCGACCGCGGCGTTCGTCTTGTCGACGTAGGCCTTGTGGTGCTTGCCGTGGTGGGTCTTCAGCGTTTCCGAACCGATCGCCGGGCTCAGCGCATCGTGGGCATAGGGAAGGTCGGGAAAGGCAATGGCCATTTTGAAACTCCTTGGAAGGTCGCTTTTTGTTGTCTCGCGTTCATATGTGTAAACGCATTGCGCAGGTTCAAGTTGCAGTTTCGGGTATATTTCGCGTTCGGGCGTGCACCATCCGCCTTCACGTGTGGCATCGGGGGTGCCATTACACAAAAGGAACCGCCATCAGGCTCGCTCATTGGCTTTCCATCAGGATCGAGAAAAAGAAGGACGCGACTTGGGACGCAAGTATTTCGGCACCGACGGGATCAGGGGGCGCACCAATTCCGGCAACATGACCGCGTCGATGGCGATGAAGGTCGGCCAGGCCGCGGGAACCTACTTTCTGCGCGGCGGGCACAAGCACCGCGTCGTCATCGGCAAGGATACGCGCCTGTCGGGCTACATGATGGAAAGCGCCATGGTGGCAGGGTTCACCAGCGTGGGGATGGACGTGGTCCTGCTCGGCCCGATGCCAACTCCGGCGGTCGCGCTGCTGGCGCGGTCGATGCGCGCCGATCTGGGCGTCATGATCAGTGCCAGCCACAACCCGTTCGAGGATAACGGCATCAAGCTGTTCGGCCCGGACGGGTTCAAGCTTTCGGACGAGGACGAACTGGCGGTCGAGATGATGATCGACCAGGAACAGCTCCTCGTCCCCCCGCAGGATATCGGCCGCGCCCGCCGGATCGAGGACGCGCGGGGCCGCTATATCCACGCGGTCAAGGCGTCGCTCCCCAACACGGTGCGTCTGGACGGCCTGAAGATCGTGATCGATTGCGCGAATGGCGCGGCCTATGACGTGACGCCGCCTGCCTTGTGGGAACTGGGCGCCGAAGTGATCGAGATGGGCGTCTCGCCCGACGGTCTCAACATCAACCGCGACGTCGGATCGACCGCGGTGGACGCGATCAAAAAGCGCGTCGTCGAGGAAGGGGCCGACATCGGCATCGCGCTCGACGGGGATGCGGACCGCCTGATCGTCGTGGACGAAAAGGGCAAGACGGTCGACGGCGACCAGATCATGGCGCTGATCGGGCGCGACTGGCACCGGCAAGGCCGGTTGCGCGGCGGAGGCGTGGTCGCCACGGTAATGAGCAACCTTGGCCTTGAACGCTTCCTCGAAGGCGAGGGGCTGAACCTCGTGCGCACGGCGGTGGGCGACCGCTATGTCCTTGAAGCCATGCGCACGGGCGATTTCAACGTCGGCGGCGAACAGTCGGGGCACATGATCCTGCTCGACCACGCCACCACTGGCGACGGCACTGTCGCGGCGCTGCAAGTGCTGGCCGCGCTGGTAAAGTCGGGCAAGAAGGCGAGCGAGCTGCTCCACCTCTTCGACCCGGTGCCGCAGATCTTGAAGAACGTGCGCTTCACGGGCAATCCGCTCGAAACCACGCTGGTCAAGGACGCGATCGCCAATGGCGAGGGCGTGCTGGCAGGCAAGGGCCGTGTCGTCATTCGCAAGTCGGGCACCGAACCCGTCGTGCGCGTCATGGCCGAGGGCGACGATGCCGCCGAAGTCGAACAGGTCGTCGATGCGATTTGCGATGCGGTCAAGGAGGCCAGTTCCTGATGCTGGAAATGCGCCCCCACTGCGAACGCTGCGAAGCTGACCTACCGGCAGAAGCGCCCGGCGCGTTCATCTGCAGCTTCGAATGCACCTACTGCGCCGAATGTGCCGAAGACATGGACGACCTTTGTCCCAAGTGCGGCGGCGAACTGGTCGATCGGCCCACGCGTTCGGCATCGAGCCAATTGAAGGCCGCGAAAATGAAAGACGCGCAAGGGTGAGCACGCCGCCGCGCATTCTGGTCATCGCCGGTTCGGACAGTTCGGGCGGCGCAGGCATTCAGGCCGACATCAAGACGATCACGATGCTGGGCGGTTATGCGATGACCGCGATCACCGCCATCACCGCGCAGAATACGACCGGGGTCCAGGCGGTCGAAGTGCTGTCGCCCGAATTGGTCGCGGCGCAGGCGCAGTCCTGCATCGACGACATCGGCGTGGATGCGGTGAAGATCGGGATGCTTGGCAGCCCCGCGATTGCCCATGCCGTCGCCGACCTTCTGGAAAGCGTCGACGCGCCCATCGTGTTCGACCCCGTCATGGTCGCGACCAGCGGTTCGGTTCTGGCCGATGCGGAAACCATCGCGGGTTTCGAGCGGCTGATGACGATGGCCACGCTCACCACGCCCAATGTTCCCGAAACCGACGCCCTGGGCGGGATCGAGGGGCTGTGCGCAAGGGGCGTGACGTTTCTTGCCAAGGGCGGCGATGCGCCTGGCGAGGTCGTTACCGACCGGCTCTATCGTCCGGGCGAAGATAAGCTGGAATGGTCCGCGCCGCGCATAGATACGCAGCACACACATGGCACCGGCTGCACCATGGCCAGCGCGATTGCCACCGGCCTTGGTTCAGGACTGGGACTGGTGCCCGCCATCGAACAGGCGCGCGCTTTCGTGCGCGCCGCACTTTTGGCCGCGCCCGGTTTTGGTGCCGGGCACGGCCCTCTCGGCCATCAGGCCGTGCGTATCACTTGATCCGGGTAGCCGGGTTCAGGTTGTAGAATTTCACGATTTTTTCCCAGGCTTCGTCGGCGGTGTCGACGATGCGGAAAAGTTTCAGGTCCTCGTGGCTGATCACGCCTTCGTCGGCCAGCGCCTTGAAGTTGACGACCTTTTCCCAGAACTCGCGCCCGAACAGGAAGATCGGGATCGGCTTCATCTTGCCGGTCTGGACCAGGGTCAGCGTCTCGAAAAACTCGTCGAACGTGCCGAAACCGCCGGGGAAGACCGCCAGCGCCCGCGCCCGCATCAGGAAGTGCATCTTGCGCAGCGCGAAGTAATGGAATTGCAGCGACAGGCGCGGCGTCACGTATTCGTTGGGCGCCTGTTCATGCGGCAGCACGATGTTGAGCCCGACGCTTTCCGCACCTGCTTCGTGCGCGCCGCGATTGGCCGCTTCCATGATGGATGGGCCGCCGCCCGAACACACGACGAACTGACGCTCTCCATTTTCGACGATGGCGGCCGCGCTTGCCATGTAGGCCAGCTTGCGGGCTTCCTCGTAATACTTCGTCTTGGCGACAAGGCTTTCGATCACGTCGCGTCCGCGCGGATCGGTGTCCGCCTTGGCGAGAAGCTCCTCCGCCTTTTCTGGCGAAGGGATGCGAGCAGACCCGTAGATGACCAGCATCGAGCCGACGCCGGCTTCTTCCAGCATCGTTTCCGCCTTCAGCAGTTCGAGCTGAAAGCGCACCGGGCGCAAGTCGTCGCGCAGCAGGAAATCGGTATCGCGGAACGCGAGGCTATAGGCCGGGTGGCTCGTCTGAGGCGTGTGGAGCGGCGACCCCTCGGAAAAGGCGGCTTCCTGTTCGGCCTTGTAGAACTTGCGCGGCGTCAGCGCGCGGTCGGCAGCTTCGGGTTTGCCGTGCGGGCCGGGCTGGCCGGGCTCCACCGGCGGATCCTTACGTTCGGTCATATCTCTCCCAGGGGGGCTTTGCGCGAGGGATCGCGCGGATGATTACGTCAGACATAGGCAGGAGTGGTGACAAGTCAAAGGCCAGACCCGAGATGCACCTATGCTGCGCACAAAAAGAAAGGGCGGCGCGTGAAACGCACCGCCCTTCGCTTGTCAGGTAAAGCTGTGGCTCAGAGCTTTTCGGTCAGCTCCGGCACGGCCTTGTAGAGATCGGCGACAAGGCCGATGTCCGCGACCTGGAAAATCGGGGCGTCCTCGTCCTTGTTGATGGCGATGATGGTCTTGGAATCCTTCATGCCGGCAAGGTGCTGGATCGCGCCCGAAATACCGATGGCGATGTAGACTTCCGGTGCCACGATCTTGCCGGTCTGGCCGACCTGGTAGTCGTTCGGGACATAGCCCGCGTCGACCGCCGCGCGGCTTGCGCCGACGCCTGCGCCCAGCTTGTCGGCCAGCGGCATGATGACCTGTTCGAAGGTCTCGGCATCCTTCAGCGCACGGCCGCCCGACACGATGATCTTCGCGCTGGTCAGTTCGGGGCGCTCGCTCTCGGCGAGTTCGGCGCTCACGAAGCTGGACTTGCCTGCATCGCCGGTGCTGGCGACGTCCTCGATTGCGGCCGAACCGCCGGTGGCCTCGGCCTTGTCGAAGGCGGTGCCGCGCACGGTGATGACCAGCTTCGCATCGGTCGATTCGACCGTCGCGATGGCGTTGCCGGCGTAGATCGGACGCGTGAAGGTCTTCTCACCCTCGACCGAAAGGATGTCGGAGATCTGCATCACGTCGAGCAGCGCGGCGACGCGCGGCGCGATGTTCTTGCCGGTGGTGGTGGCCGGGCACACGAAGGCGTCGTGATCGGCCATCAGGCCGACGACCAGCGGTGCGACGTTTTCCGCCAGTGCATTGGCATAGGCGGCATCGTCGGCAAGGTGAACTTTGCCCACGCCCGCGATTGCGGCGGCCTGTTCGGCCACTGCGCGGCAGCCCGAACCGGCGACCAGCAGGTGGACTTCACCCAGCTTCGATGCGGCAGTAACGGCGGCCAGCGTAGCGTCGGCCATGTTCGAATTGTCGTGTTCGACCCAGACGAGCGTCTTCATCAGGCGACTCCCATGGCTTTGAGCTTGGCAACCAGTTCATCGACGTCGGCGACCTTCACGCCCGCTTGGCGGACCGGCGGTTCGGATACGTTCGTCGTCTTCAGGCGCGGGGTAATGTCCACGCCGTAGTCAGCAGGCGTCTTGGTTTCGAGCGGCTTCTTCTTCGCCTTCATGATGTTGGGCAGCGAAGCGTAGCGCGGCTCGTTCAGGCGAAGGTCGGTGGTGACGATGGCCGGAAGCGAAAGCTTCACGGTTTCAAGGCCGCCGTCGACTTCGCGCGTGACGCTGACGCTGTCCCCGTCCACTTCGACCTTCGATGCGAAGGTGCCCTGGGGCAGGTCCATCAGCGCGGCCAGCATCTGGCCGGTCTGGTTGCTGTCATCGTCGATGGCCTGCTTGCCCAGGATCACGAGGCCGGGTTCGACCTCTGCAGCCACGGCCTTCAGAATCTTGGCGACGGCCAGCGGTTCGACCTCTTCGTCGGTTTCGACGAGGATCGCGCTGTCCGCGCCCATGGCGAGCGCGGTGCGCAGGGTTTCCTGCGCCTTTGCCGGGCCTACGGAAACGGCGATGATCTCTTCGACCTTGCCGGCTTCCTTCAGACGGATCGCTTCTTCGACGGCAATTTCGTCGAAGGGGTTCATGCTCATCTTCACGTTGGAGAGATCGACGCCCGAGCCATCCGCTTTCACGCGGGGCTTAACGTTGTAATCGATCACCCGCTTTACGGGTACGAGGGCTTTCATAAGAGTGGTCCTCTCTGTGGTTGCAATGCGGTTTGGCGCTTTGCCATCGGGCGCGCCTGACCGGGATGCGAATATTTGCAGGTATGCGTGTGGGGATGAGCGCTAACTAGGTCAAGGACGCTACGGCAAGCTGGGTTTTTTGGCAGGCCTGACACTGCGATTTATCGCTGAGGCGTTCTGCCGTGTCCCGTCTGCGGTCTTCTGCCGCCATGAGACACAAGAAAAAGGGCCGGAACCTTGCGGCACCGGCCCTTCCGTAATCAGGTTCAGGCCGCTTCCTTGACCTGTGCCACGATCTTCTTCGCAGCATCGCCAAGGTCATCGGCGGGCACGATCGGCAGGCCCGAGTTGGCCAGGATTTCCTTGCCCTTCTCCACGTTGGTGCCTTCGAGGCGGACGACGAGGGGAACCGAGAGGTTCACTTCCTTGGCCGCTGCGACGATGCCGTCGGCGATGATGTCGCACTTCATGATGCCGCCGAAGATGTTGACAAGGATGCCCTCGACAGCCGGGTCCGACAGGATGATCTTGAAGGCCGCGGTCACCTTTTCGGTCGTGGCACCGCCGCCGACGTCGAGGAAGTTGGCCGGGAAGGCGCCATTGAGCTTGATGATGTCCATCGTCGCCATGGCAAGGCCCGCGCCGTTGACCATGCAGCCGATGTTGCCGTCGAGCTTGATGTAGGCAAGATCGTATTCCGAAGCTTCGACTTCGGCCGGGTCTTCCTCGGTTTCGTCGCGCAGGGCGGCAACGTCGGGGTGACGGAACAGGGCGTTGCCGTCGAAGCTCATCTTGGTGTCGAGGACGAGCAGGTTACCGTCCTTGGTTTCGACGAGCGGGTTGATTTCGAGCATTTCGCAGTCGAGCGCCATGAACGCTTCGTAAAGCTGCTTCGACAGCTTCTGCGCCTGCTTGTTGAGTTCGCCGTCGAGGTTGAGAGCGAAAGCGACCGCGCGGCCATGGTGTGGCATGAAGCCTTCGGCCGGGTCGATGGTGATCGTGGTGATCTTTTCGGGCGTCGAGTGGGCGACTTCCTCGATGTCCATGCCGCCTTCGGTCGACACGATCAGGGCAACGCGGCCAGTGGCGCGGTCGACCAGCATCGAGAGGTAGTATTCCTCGGCGATGTCCACGCCGTCGGTGACGTAGAGGCGGTTGACCTGCTTGCCGGCATCGCCGGTCTGCACGGTGACCAGCGTGTTGCCGAGCATGTCCTCGGCGTCCTGCTTGACGTCGTCGAGGGTCTTGGCGAGGCGGACACCGCCCTTGGCGTCGGGGCCGAGTTCCTTGAACTTGCCCTTGCCGCGGCCACCTGCGTGGATCTGGGCCTTCACGACGTAGAGCGGTCCGGGCAGCTTCTTCGCGGCTTCGACAGCTTCTTCGACCGTCAGCGCGGCGTGGCCGGCCGGAACGCCCACTCCGAATTTCGCGAGCAGTTCCTTCGCCTGATATTCGTGAATGTTCATCGCCAATCCTTGTTGTCTGCCGGGCCTGTGCGCCCGTTTCGCACGTGCGTAAAGCATAGCGGGGGCCTGTTGAAAAGGGCTGCTATCGTCTACATGTGCACCTTGACGCGCGGAAACTGAACATTCCGCCAGTTTATCTTTGACTTTGCAAATCATTTGCAACAGCGGACCGTAATCATGCTGAACCGCGCAAGATTCGACTCGATCATGGCCGAGGCTGGGCGAATCGCTCTCGCCCAGTGGCCCGGCATGGGTCATGAACCCAAGACCTGGCAGAAGGACGACAACAGCCCGGTCTGCGCCGCCGACCTTGCCGTGAACAGCTATCTGAAGGACGCGCTGACAGACCTTCTGCCGTCTGCGGGCTGGCTTTCGGAAGAGACCGTCGACGCGCCCGACAGGCTGGAGGGTGGGCTGATCTGGCTAGTCGATCCGATCGACGGGACGCGGGACTTTCTGCGCGGGCGTACGGGATGGTCGATTTCGGTCGCGCTGGTCAGTGCCAATCGGCCGCTGATCGCGGGGCTCAACGCACCGGCACGGCACGAATATTGGACGGCGCAGGCAGGGCAGGGTTCTTACCGCAACGGAAAGCGGCTCGTATCGAGTCGGCGGACCCAGCTGTCCGGCGCGCGGACCCCGGCCGATGCTCTGCCCAAGGAAGACAGCGACCTGACTTGCGTGGACAAGCCCAATTCGATCGCGCTGCGCATCGCAATGGTCGCCGCCGATGAAGCGGACCTGCTGGCAACGCTGCGCTGGGGGTATGAATGGGATATCGGTGCCGCGGGCCTGATCGCGCGCGAGGCGGGGGCGGCGGTGACCGACGCGTTCGGCAGGGCGCTGGCCTACAACAAGCGCGATCCGCGTGCCTTCGGCCTGCTGGTCAGCGCGCCGGCGATCCACGAAGCGGCTGTCGAGCGGATAAGCGAACGGGCCAGGCGGTTGTCCGCCTGACCCGTGCTTTCCGGCCGTCGCCGAAAATCTGGACGAAGAGCCCGATCGCAGGAGGGGCTTAGTTCCCCTGTGCGGCCTGGACGTCTTCCTGGCTGATCGGAACGATCTTGATCTCGACGCGGCGGTTCATCGCGCGGCCTTCGGCCGTGTCGTTGCTAGCTACGAAGTAGTTCGGATCTTCACCGAAGCCCTTGGTGGCGAGGCGGGCCGCCGGAACGCCCTGATAGATCAGGTAATCGGCAACCGCCTTGGCGCGGCGTTCCGAAAGTTGAAGATTGTACGCTTCCGAGCCGGTGTTGTCGGTGAAACCGTAAACGTCGACGAGGCTGTCCGGATACTGGATCAGCGACGCGGCGATATCGTCGAGAACCGCCTTGAACGAGGGCGAGATCGTCGAACTGTCGGTGGCGAAAGTCACGCCGTCGGGAAGGTTGACCTTGATGTAGTCGCCTTCGTCGGTGACATCGATGCCCGAACCGGCGGTCTGTTCCTTCAGTTCCTTGATCTGCTGGTCCATCTTGTAACCGACGACACCGCCGGCAACACCGCCGACGCCTGCGCCGACGATACGGGCGGTCTTGCCGCCGATGATGCCGCCCAGCAGGTAACCTGCGGCCGCGCCGCCGGCAGAACCGAGGACGGTGCGCGACACCTTCTTTTCACCCGTGTTCGGGTCGGTGACGCAGGCGGACACGCCCAGCAGCGAGACGGTTGCGATTGCAGCAGTAAGATAACGGCGACGTGCCATGAGGTTTTTCCTCCGAAGTTGTTCTTTGACCGGGCAGAGGCAATCACGCCATGCCCGGCGTTCGAATTTCCAAACGCGCAACATGGCATCGTTGTTCCATGTGACGAGACGAAGACGGCGAATTGTTTTCGCGCGACGGGCTGGCGACATGCTTCAGGCCTTGCGCGCTCTCTTGCTAGAAGCGGTCCTATGCCGCTATCTGGCTGGGCTATGAAAAATATTCCTGGGCGAGGCTTTTAAGCTTGTCACCCTTTCCGTGGACCGACGTCCTCATCATCGTTGGCCTGATCCTGCTCAATGGATTGTTCTCGCTTTCCGAACTCGCGATAGTTTCCTCGCGCACGGCGCGCCTGCGGCACATGGCCGAAGACGGATCGAAGCGCGCGAAGATCGCGCTCGAACTCGTCGCAGACAGCGGCAAGTTCCTGTCCACCGTGCAGATCGGCATCACGCTTATCGGGATCATCGCGGGCGCCTATTCGGGCGCAAGCCTTGGCAAGCCGGTGGGCGAACGGCTCGCCCTGCTCGGGCTTGACCCAGACACTGCGCAGACCGCGGGTTTTGCGCTGGTGATCGTCCTGACCACTTATGTCTCGCTCGTCGTGGGTGAACTGGCGCCAAAGCAGATCGCCCTCCGCTCGCGTGAGAAAATCGCGGTTTTTGCCGCCCCGCCGATGAAGATGTTGTCGCGCATGGCCGCCCCGCTGGTCTGGTTGCTAGACAAGAGCACGAGCCTGCTGTTGCGCCTGATCGGCATGCGCAAGACCGGCGATGCAGGCATGACCGCCGAAGAGCTGAAGCTGATCATGACCGAGGCGACCCGGTCCGGCGCGATCGAGGAAGCCGAACGCACGATCATGGCCGAAGTGCTGAAACTGGCCGAACGTCCCGTGCGCGAATTGATGACCCCGCGCACCGAGATCGACTGGATCGAACGCCGCGCGAGCGAGGCGGACATGCGCAAGGCCATCGCGTCCTCGCCCCATTCGCTGCTGCCGGTGGGCCACGGTTCGGTCGAGAATATCATCGGCGTGGTCAAGGTCCGCGAACTGCTTGCCGCGCTGATGAAGGGGCGCAAGCCCAGCGTGACGCGCCTGATGAAGAAGGCCGAGATCATCCCCGACCAGATCGACGCGCTCGACGCGCTGCGCATCATGCGGGGCGGCGATGTGGCGATGGCGATGGTCCACGACGAATACGGGCACTTCGAAGGGATCGTGACGCCTGCCGACCTGCTCGATGCGCTGGTCGGCCAGTTTGCCGCGCATAGCGACGATGGCGACGATCCGCTGATCGTGGAGCGTGAGGACGGCTCGCTCCTTTTGTCGGGTGCGCTGCCGGTGGACCGGCTGGCCGAGGGGCTGGCCATCGACATGCCCGAACCGCGCGATTTCGCAACGGCGGCGGGTTACGTGCTCTGGGTGCTGAAAAAGCTGCCGGTGGAGGGCGAATACTTCATCGACCAGGGCTGGCGGATCGAGATCGTCGACATGGACGGTCGCCGCATCGACAAGCTGCTGGCCATACGTGAAAAGTCGGCGCCCGAGACTGACCCGGACGCCGACTGAAATTCCTGAATTTTAAGGGCCTTTGACCCCGACGATCAGCCGGGGATCACGGCCTGCGCGTTGCGGCCATCGCCTTCGGGCGCGGCCACGATGTCGCGGGTGACGACACCTTTGTCGACGGTGTGCGTGTCGGGATCGCCGACGGCGGAGCGGATGCCCGCATCGGCGCTGCCGGCCTTCATCACCGCGCTGGTTTCGACGCCGCTGCGGGCAGCAGGGCCGCCGAAAAGGGCTTCCAGTGCCTGCTGGCTGGCGGTGGGTTCCTGCGGACGCGGGGCGCCCGGTTCCGGCGGGGTCAGCGCGAAGTCCGGCGGGACGGCGAGCGGAGCCTGACGCGACACGGCCATTTCATCGGGACGGTCGCGGCCAAAGATGTTGAGCCCGCTGGTGCACCCGGCCAGCATCGCCGAGGAAGCCAGTACGAGCATGGCGGATTTCAGACGCATCATTTGTTCTCCGTGGCCGCACCGGCCTGATAGTCTTTGCCTTCGTCGGAAGGCTTGTCGCTTATGAAGAGCGAACGGGCAAGCAGCAAGACGACGCCTGCCGATATTGCCGCGTCGGCGACGTTGAACACGGCGAAGGGCCGCCATGTTCCAAGGTGAAAGTCGGCGTAGTCCACGACGTACGTGAACCGCACCCTGTCGATGATATTGCCCAGCGCGCCGCCCAGCACCAGTGCCAGCGCGACGATATCGCCCATCTTGTTTTCGCGGAACATCCAGATCAGCACGCCCAGCGCGATGATCCCGGTGAGCAGGAACAGGCCGATGCGCCCCTCAAGGCTGTCCGCGGTCAGCAATCCGTACGAAATACCGCGGTTTTCGGCATAGCGCAGGTCGAAGAACGGCAGCAGGTCGACAACGCCGACCTCGCGCAGTTTTAGGATCGACAGCACGAACCATTTCACGAACTGGTCCACGATCACCACGGCAGCCGCGATGATCAGGCCCTGCACCCGTTTGGGCGTGACGATGCCCATCAGGCCGCTTCCATTCCTTCGAGCACGGCTTCGCAGCGGTGACAGGCGTCGCCGTCTTCGGCCACTTCGGGAAGATGGCGCCAGCAGCGGCCGCACTTGGCCATGTCGGTAGGCTTCACGATCACGGCGTCGCCTTGCCCGCGCGTGACTGTCGCGGTGATGAACAGGTTGGCCAGATCCTCATCGCTGAAGCCTTCGGGCACCGCACTTGCGGGCACTTCGACTTCGGCCTGGAGGCTCGATCGGATGGTCTTTTCGCGGCGATAGGGCTCGATCGCCTCGGTCACTTTCTCGCGCAGATCGCGCAGCGCGTCCCAGCGTGCGTTGTTTGCATCGGCAGCGGGAACTTCGGGCCATTCGAGGAGGTGGACGCTACCTTCATCGGGATAACGCGTGCCCCATACCTCTTCGCTGGTGAAGACCAGAACCGGCGCGGCATAGCGGACCAGCGCGTGGAACAGCGTGTCGAGCACGGTGCGATATGCGCGGCGGCCCGTGTCGGTGGGCGCGTCGCAGTAGAGGTTGTCCTTGCGGATGTCGAAGAAGAACGCGGACAAGTCCTCGTTGCAGAAATCCGACAGCGCGCGGGTGTATGTGTTGAAGTCGAAATCGTCGACACAAGCCTTCAGCTTCGCATCCAGATCGCCCAGCAGCGAGAGAACGTAGCGTTCCAGCTCCGGCATTTCGGCAACCGGCAGACGCTCCGCCTCAGTGAAACCGTCCAGCGCGCCGAGCAGATAGCGGAACGTGTTGCGCAGCTTGCGATAGTTGTCGGCAACGCCCTTCAGGATTTCCGGCCCGATGCGGTGATCCTCGGTATAGTCGACCGAGAGCGCCCACAGGCGGATGATGTCCGCGCCATAGTCGCGCATCGTGTCGAGCGGGCTGATCGTGTTGCCCAGCGACTTCGACATCTTCATGCCCTTGGCGTCCATGGTGAAGCCATGGGTCAGCACTGCCTTGTAAGGCGCGCGGCCGCGCGTGCCGCAGCTTTCGAGCAGCGAAGACTGGAACCAGCCGCGATGCTGGTCGCTGCCTTCCAGATAGAGATCGGCTGGCCACGTGAGGTCTGGCCAGCGACCCGATTCGAGCACGAAGGCGTGCGTCGAACCCGAATCGAACCAGACGTCGAGGATGTCGGTGACCCGCTCGTAATCGTCGAGATTATAGTCGGGGCCGAGGATCGCGGCGGCATGCTCCTCGTCCCACCCGTCGACGCCGTGCGTGCGGATGGATTCGACGATCCGGGCATTGACCGCCGGATCGACAAGGTACTGGCCGGTCTTGCGGTCGACAAAGAGCGTGATCGGCACGCCCCACGCACGCTGGCGCGAGAGGACCCAGTCGGGACGGCCTTCGACCATCGAACCGATGCGGTTGCGGCCCTTGGCGGGGACGAAGCGGGTTTCGTCGAGCGCGGAGAGCGCCTTTTCACGCAACGTGCGCTCGTCACCCTCTTTCTGGTCCATCGGCACGAACCACTGCGGCGTGCAGCGGAAGATGACCTTGGCCTTCGACCGCCAGCTATGTGGATAAGAGTGTTGATAGTCGGTGGACGCGCTGAGGAGAGCGCCGACTTCACGCAAGTCCGAACAGACCGGGCCATCAGGCGCGTTGAACTTGGGATGGATGACCGACATCGACCGTTCATCGGTGCGCGGCAGCCAGAGCCAGTCCTCGCGGTAGCGTCCATCGCCCTCGACCACGAACTTGGGTTCGATGCCGTGCGCCTTGCAGAGGTCGAAGTCGTCCTCGCCATGATCGGGCGCCATGTGGACGAGACCGGTGCCGGACTCGGTTGTGACGAAATCGCCGGGCAACAGCGGACGCGGCGCGGCGTAGAACCCGCCGAGTTCGTGCATCGGATGGCGGGCGACGGTGCCGGCGAGGTCGGAGCCTTTGAGCGAGCGAACGACATCAAACGTCGGCGTGGCGCCCAGCATCTTGCCGAGGCGCTGTGCAAACGGAGCTACGAGCTGCTCGGCAGCAAGAATGCGGGTGCCATCTTGCGCCAGCGCGCGCCATACCAGCGTCAATGCCGTGTCGGGGGCATCTTCGGGCAGATCGCCGATGGTGAGCAGGACATAATCGACGTCCGGCCCATAGGCGAGCGCCTGGTTCACCGGGATCGTCCATGGGGTAGTCGTCCAGATGACCGCATAGGCTCCGACGAGATCCTCGGCAGGGGCGTCGGTGATCTCGAACGCCACGTCGATCTGGGTCGAGGTGATGTCCTCGTATTCGACCTCGGCTTCCGCCAGCGCGGTCTTTTCGACCGGCGACCACATCACTGGCTTCGCGCCGCGATAGAGTTGGCCGGATTCGGCAAACTTCAGCAGTTCGGCAACGATCGTCGCCTCGCTCTCGAACTGCATCGTCAGGTACGGATGGTCCCAGTCGCCGTTGATGCCAAGCCGCTTCAGCTGTTCGCGCTGAACGTCCACCCAATGCTGCGCATAGGCGCGGCATTCGGCGCGGAATTCCTTTGCCGGAACCTCGTCCTTGTTCTTCTTTTTCTTGCGATACTGCTCCTCCACCTTCCACTCGATCGGAAGGCCGTGACAGTCCCAGCCCGGAACGTAGGGCGCGTTCTTGCCAAGCAGGCTCTGCGTGCGGACAACCATGTCCTTCAGCACGTGGTTCAGCGCGTGGCCGATATGCATGTCGCCGTTCGCGTACGGGGGGCCGTCGTGCAGGATGAACTTTTCACGATCTGCGCGCGCCTCGCGCAGCTTTTCATAGAGGTTCATGTCCTGCCAGCGCGCCAGAATGCCCGGTTCCTTCGCAGGAAGCCCGGCCTTCATGGGAAAGTCGGTCTTCGGCAGGAAAACCGTGTCTTTGAAATCTCTGTCTTTGGCGCTGTGCTTTTCGGTCATGACCGGCGCACCTAGAACAAAGCGGCGCGCGGATAAAGCGCCCTTAAGCGTCTAAAAGCCTGCGCGCCTCGTCACAGTCTTTTTCCATCTGCGCGACAAGCGCGTCGAGGCTGTCGAACTTTGCCTCGGGCCGGATGAAGTGATGGAACGCGACCTCGATTTCCTGATCGTAGAGATCTTCGGAAAAATCGAAGAAATAGGGCTCCAGCAGTTCCTTGGGCGGGTCGAACGTGGGGCGAATGCCAAGGTTGGCCGCACCTTTCAGCAAACGCCCGTCGGGCAGCAGGCCGGTCACGGCGTAGATGCCGTACTTCGGGCGAATATAGCTGCCGAGATCGATATTGGCGGTGGGATAGCCGATCGTGCGGCCCACCTTGTCGCCGTGCTGGACCTTGCCGCGAATCGCGAAAGGGCGGGTCAGCAGGCGCGCCGCCGTCTGCGGGTCGCCCGACCACAGCGCGTCGCGGATGCGGCTGGAGGACACGACATCGCCGTTTTCCTCGATCGGGGCGACGCCGATCGCCTCGATCCCGACTTCGCGGCCCAGCGTGCCGAGCATGGCGACATCGCCCTGCTTGCCCTTGCCGAAAGTGAAGTCGGTGCCGGTCACGACCGCGCTCACGCCCATGTCGCGCGCCAGAAGGTCGGCCACGAATTCCTGCGCGGTTGTGCCAGCAAGCCTTGCGCCGAATTCGAAGACCATCATCGCATCTGCGCCCAGTTCGGCGAAGCGGGCCTCGCGCTGGTCGAGCGAAGTCAGGCGGAACGGCTGGGCATCGGGTTTGAAAAAGCGCACCGGGTGCGGATCGAACGTGGCGACGATGACGGGGCGGCCCTGCGCCCGGCCCAGTTCGACCGCCTTGCCGATCACGGACTGGTGTCCGCGGTGGATGCCATCGAAATTGCCCAGCGCCATGACGGCGCCGCGCAAGGCATCGGGCACGGGATCGAGAGAGGTGAGGCGAATCATCGTTGGCTTGGCCTTAGGCCCCGGGTAATCCGATCCTCAACCCTTGCGTCGCAGGGTGACGAAGCTGAAAGCCGGGTGCTTGCCGCTCTCGGGATGATCCTCGCGCGCGATCTCCTCCCACTCGGCAGGATCGATTGCGGGCATGGCGACATCGCCGTCATAGTCACGGTGAATCTCGGTCAGCTCGATCCGGCGGGCGCGGGGCAGGGCTTCTGCAAAGACGGCTGCCCCGCCGATCACCGCGATCCGCGCGCCGTTGGCACGGTGCATCGCATCGTCAAGGCTGACTGCGACTTCGATGTCCTCGTCCTCGTCATCATCCTCGTCGCTTTTGGGCGGCATCCATTCGGGATTGCGGGTCAGCACGATGTGGCGGCGGCCCGGCAACGTGCCCGGCAGCGATTCGAACGTCTTGCGCCCCATGATCATCGGGGCACCCATGGTCAGGCGCTTGAAATGGGCAAGGTCGGCCGGAATGTGCCAGGGCAGGCGATTGTCGGCGCCGATGGTGCCATTGGCAGCCCGCGCGACGACGATGAACAGTTCCGGCCCCTTCATTCGGTTTCCTCATGCAGGATCAGGCGGGTCACATGACCCATCTTGCGCCCCTCGCGCGCCTCTCCCTTCCCGTAGAGGTGCAGGTGTGCGCTCGGATCGTCAAGCACGGGAAGGCATTCTTGTGCAGTGGTGCCGACAAGATTGTCCATGACCGCGCCCGGAACGCGCAATCCGCAATCGCCCAGCGGCAATCCGCAGATGGCGCGGACGTGGTTTTCGAACTGGCTGGTGGTCGCCCCCTCGATCGTCCAGTGCCCCGAATTGTGCACGCGCGGTGCCATTTCGTTGAACACGGGGCCATCGGCGGTGGCGAAGAATTCGAGCGTGAGGACACCGACATAGTCCAGCGCCTGCGCGACCTTGGCGGCAAGCTCGCGGGCTTCGGGCACTTGCGCTTCCACGATGTCGCCGCCCGGCACGGTGGAGCGTGACAGGATGCCGCCCGAATGGTCGTTGCGCGCGCTGTCCCAGAAACGGATTTGCCCGTCGAGCGCACGCACGAGGATCACGGAAAACTCCGCCTCGAACGTCACGAACCCTTCGTAGATCAGCGGCAGGGGCGGAACGGTCAGTTCTTCCGCATCGCTTGGCCGCTTGATGCGCCACTGACCCTTGCCGTCGTATCCGTCGCGGCGGGTCTTGAGGATGCCGGGGGTGCCGATCTTCTCGATCGCGGCGCAAAGTCCGGCTTCGTCTTCCAACGTGAAATAGGGTGCGGGCGTGCCGCCCAGATCGGTTACGAAATCCTTTTCGGCCAGCCGGTCCTGCGCGATTTCCAGTGCGCGCGAAGGAGCGCGCAGCGGCACGTCGCCCAGCGCGGCCAGCGGCGCGACGGGCACGTTCTCGAACTCGTAAGTCACGACGTCGCAATCGGCGGCAAAGGCTGCCAGCGCGCTTTCGTCCTCGAACGAGGCCTTGGTGAAGGCGGCCGAGACTTCGGCGGCGACGCTGTGGTCTTCGGGCGCGAAGATGTGGCAGCGATAGCCCAGCTGCGCCGCGGCCATCGCCATCATCCGGCCCAGCTGTCCGCCGCCCAGGATACCGATCGTGCTGCCCGGTGGGATGACCGGCTTGTCGCTCATCTCAAAATGTCTTTCTTCAGGCCTCGTCGGAGGGGCGCTCGGCGACGCTGTCGCTTTGCGCGGCGCGCCATGCCTTCAGCCGCTGGGCCAAGGCATCGTCGTTGGTGGCAAGAATGGATGCGGCCAGAAGCCCTGCGTTCTTCGCGCCGGCATCGCCGATGGCCAGCGTGCCGACCGGAACGCCGCCCGGCATCTGGACGATGGAGAGCAGCGAATCGTTGCCCGAAAGCGCCTTCGACTTCACCGGCACGCCCAGCACGGGCAAGTGCGTCATCGACGCGATCATGCCCGGCAGATGCGCCGCGCCGCCGGCACCTGCGATCACGACCTTGAATCCGGCATCGGCCGCGCCCTTGGCGAAATCGAACATGCGTTCGGGCGTGCGGTGGGCCGACACGATCCGGCAGTCGGTTTCGACGCCAAGATCGGCCAGGACATCACGGGCATGGCGCATGGTGGGCCAGTCGGACTGGCTGCCCATGACGATCGCGACAGGTGCGCTCATCGCTGTTGTCTCCTCAGGCGTCCGAGAGGTAATAGCGTTCGCCCGACGGCTTGCCGCCTTCGAACGGATAGACGATCGGCTGGCCGGTCGGGATTTCAAGACCGGTGATTTCATCGTCCGAAATGCCCGACAGGTGCTTTACCAGGGCGCGCAGCGAATTGCCGTGGGCCGAGACGATGACCGTCTTGCCCGATGCGAGGACCGGCTCGATCTCCGCCTGGTAATAGGGAAGCACGCGCGCGATGGTGTCCTTCAGGCTTTCGGTCATCGGCACGTCGATCCCGGCATAGCGCGGGTCCGCCGACAGGTCGAAGGTGCTGCCCTTGTCCATGACGGGGGGCGGCGTGTCGAAGCTGCGGCGCCAGATGTGGACCTGATCGTCGCCGTGCTTTTCGCGGGTTTCCTGCTTGTCGAGGCCGGTCAGCCCGCCATAGTGACGCTCGTTCAAACGCCAGTCCTTGGTTTCGGGAATCCACAGGCGGTTCGCGGCATAGAGCGCAAAGTGCAGCGTGCGGATCGCGCGGGTCTGGAACGAGGTGAAGGCAACGTCGGGAAGCATGCCCTTGGCGGCCAGAAGCTCACCGGCTGCCTTGGCCTCGACCTCGCCCTTTTCGGTGAGGTCGACGTCCCACCATCCGGTAAAACGGTTTTCCAGGTTCCACTGCGACTGGCCGTGGCGGACGAGGATCAGGTTGGTGGCGGACATGATGGGTACGCGGCTCCCTTTGACTGGAAGCCACGGCCCCTAGCGTGACCATTCCGTTTTGGAAAGTGTCGGTTGGGAAAGCCGCGTTCGGGCAACCTCACGTCATGTAGAGAAGCGCCGGGTTTTCGATCAGCCGCTTCAGCGCCTGCATGAACTGCGCGGCTTCGTATCCGTCGACGATCCGGTGATCGAAGCTGGAGGAAACCGGCATGATCTTGCGGGTCACGATTTCGCCGTTGCGACGTTCCAGACGCTCGATGATCTTGTTCGGGCCGACGATCGCCGTTTCGGGGCGATTGATGATCGGCGTGGTGGCAACGCCGCCGATCGGGCCGAGCGAAGTGATCGTGATCGTGGAGCCGGAAAGCTCCTCGCGGCTGGCCCCGCCATCGCGCGCGGCCTTGGACAGGCGGGTGATTTCATCGGCGGTGGCCCATGCGTCCATCTGTTCGGCATGGCGCACGACAGGGACCATCAGGCCCGCTGGCGTTGCCGTGGCGATGCCGACATGGACCGCACCGTGCTGGCGCAGGACGCCGGTATCGTCGTCGTAATGCGCGTTGATGTGCGGGAAATCGGGCACCGTCTTGACGATGGCGCGCACGAGGAACGGCAGGAAAGTGAGCTTGGGCTGACCCTCTTCGCGCGAGGCGTTGAGCACGGCGCGCAAGTCTTCGAGCGCGGTGACGTCGAATTCCTCGACGTAGGTAATGTGCGGGATGCGGCGCCAGGTTTCCTCCATCCGCTCCGAAATCTTGCGCCTGAGGCCGATGACCTTGATCTCCTCGACACCGCCGCGCGTGGCGTAACGCGGGTCGCCGCCGCCGAGATAATTCTCGATGTCGTCGGGCGTAACACGGCCGTTGCGGCCGGTGCCGGGCACTTTGGCAAGATCGATGCCCAGCTTCGCCGCACGGCGGCGCGTGGCAGGGGCGGCCAGCGGGAAACCGGCGTGATCGACTTCGCCGGTCGGCGCGGGTGCAGGGCGGCGCGCCGCGGGTGCAGGTGCAGGCTTGGGGGCTGCCGGAGCAGGCGTGGGCGCAGCAGCCTTGTCTTCGGCAGGCGGCGGGGTCGGGCCTTCGGGCGCTTCGTTCGGGGCGGTGGCCGGGGCGGGCACTTCGTCTACCGAGTTGCCGTCTCCCTCGACCTCAAGCTCGACCAGGACCGAGCCGACGGGCTTCATCTCGCCCACTTCGCCGTGCAGCGCACTGATCGTGCCGCCGACCGGGCTGGTCATGTCGACCGTCGCCTTGTCGGTCATGACGTCGCAGAGGGGATCGTCTTCCTCGATCCGATCGCCGACTTTCACGTGCCATGCGGTGACTTCTGCTTCGGCGACACCTTCACCGATGTCGGGCAGGCGGAACTTGTACGTACCCATCAGCGGTACTCCACGGCTTTCTTGATCGCCTCGGCAAGCCGGATCGGCCCGGGGAAGTAATCCCATTCGAAGGCGTGGGGGTAGGGCATGTCGTAACCGGCGACGCGTTCGATCGGCGCGCGCAAGTAGTCGAAGCAGCGTTCCTGGACGAGCGCGGAAAGCTCTCCGCCGAAGCCGCCAAATCGGGTCGCCTCGTGCAGGATGACGCAGCGGCCCGTCTTGCGCACCGAAGCGGTGATCGCATCGATGTCGAGCGGGACGATGGAGCGTAAGTCGAGCAGTTCGGCATCGACACCGGCGTCGGCGATGCCCGCCTCTGCCACGTGGACCATCGTGCCATAGGCCAGCACGGTCACTTCGCTGCCTTCGCGCACCAGCGAGGCGCGGCCCAGCGGGACTTCGTAATGACCCACGGGCACGTCGGCAGTGGCAAGGCCCGAATTGGCCCAAGTCTTCAGCTCGTCGTCCGGGCGGCCGTAGAACGGGCCGTTGTAAAGGCGCTTGGGCTCAAGGAAGATGACCGGGTCCTCGCACTCGATCGAGGCGATGAGCATCCCCTTGGCATCGTAAGGGTTCGAAGGGATCACCGTTTTCAGGCCCGTCACGTGGGCGAACAGCGCCTCCGGGCTCTGGCTGTGGGTCTGGCCGCCGAAGATGCCGCCGCCATAGGGTGTTCGGACCGTGACCGGCGAGCAGAATTCGCCGTTCGAGCGATAGCGCAGGCGCGCCGCTTCGGACACGAGCTGGTCGTACGCGGGCAGGATATAGTCTGCGAACTGGATTTCCGGCACGGGTTTCAACCCGTATGCCGCCATGCCGATGGCGCTGCCGATGATGCCGCCTTCGGTCAGCGGCGCATCGAAACAGCGTTTCAGCCCGTGCTTGGCCTGCAGCCCCTCGGTCACGCGGAAGACGCCGCCGAAATAGCCGACGTCCTCACCAAAGACGAGAACGTCCTCGTCCTGGCTCATCTTCACGTCCAGCGCGCTGTTCAGCGCCTGGATCATGTTCATGCGCTTTGTCTCGGTCATGGTCTGGTTCTGGGTCTCGGTCATGCGCCTTCTCCGGCGCGGCGATGCTTCAGCTCGCGCAGCTGTTCCTTCAGGCGCCAGTCCTTTTCGGCGAAGACGTCCTCGAACATTTCCTCGATCGGGGGCTTCGACTGGCCCAGCGTGCCGATGGCCTCGGCCTCCTTGACGGCGACTTTGACCTTTTCCTTGAGTTCGGCTTCCAATGCGGCGTGGCGCTCCTCGTCCCATGCGCCAAGCGCGATAAGATGGTCCTTCAGACGCTCGACCGGATCGCCCAGCGGCCAGTGCTTCGCCTCGTCCTTGGGGCGATAGGCGCTGGGATCGTCGGAAGTGGAGTGCCCCTCGGCGCGGTAGGTGTAGAATTCGATCAGGGTCGGGCCGTTGTTGGTGCGCGCGCGTTCGGCGGCCCACTGCGTCGCGCCCCAGACGGCGAGGAAATCGTTGCCGTCGACCTTGAGGCCGGGGAAGCCATAGGCCAGCGCCTTGGCCGCGAACGGCAGGCGTTCTGGCGCGGCGAAACCGGCAAAGCTGGAAATCGCGTACTGGTTGTTGGTCACGCACAGGATCGTCGGCGCGCGGTAGGCGGCGGCAAACGTCATCGCTTCGTGAAAATCGCCTTCGGCCGTCGTGCCATCACCGACATAGGCGAGGGAAATCTTGGTGTCGTTCTTGTAGGCCGACGCCATCGCCCAGCCCACGGCATGGACGAAGCGGACGCCCAGGTTGCCTGAGATCGAATAGAAATCATAATCGCGCGCCGAATAGAGGATCGGCAACTGCTTGCCCGCCAGCGGGTCTTCCGCGTTGGAGAAAATCTGGTTGCACATCGTGGTCAGCGGATAATTGCGCGCGTGCAGCCATGCCGATGCGCGATAGGTGGGAAAGAACATGTCCCCCTTGTCCAGCGCCAGCGACTGCGCGGCGGCAATGGCCTCCTCGCCGGTGGACTTCATGTAGAAGCTGGTCTTCCCCTGGCGGTGGGCGCGGAACAGGCGCTCGTCGAACATGCGGGTCAGGACCATCGCGCGAAGGCCCTTGATCAGCGTTTCGGGCGAGAGCTTCGGGTCCCATGGGCCGACGGCTTTGTCATCGTCGTCCAGCACGCGGATCAGCTCGTAAGGCAGATCGCGCATGTTGCTTTCATGCTCTGCAATGTCGGGGCGGCGCACGGCGCCTGCCTCTCCGCGATTGACGTGCGTGAAGCTGACTTCCGTATCGGGACGGGCAGGCGGCTCCGGGATGTGAAGCTCTAGGCGGGGAAGGTTCGATTTCGTCACGCTGGCATCCTCTCGCGGCGGGCTTTTGCCGCTCGCCCCATTGTAACGCAGATGTAGAGGAATGTTTTCCCTGAATCTGGCCTGTCAAAGGGTCTGTTAGGAAGAATTTCCTTTTTATGCGTCCCTGGGATAAGATTCATTTTCCCAAATGATGCAATTGCGAAATGGCATGGACGACACCGACTGGAAAATCCTGCGCACCCTGCAAGCAGAGCCTGAGCTTTCGATCAACGCGCTGGCCGACAAGATCGGCCTGTCGCACACGCCATGCTGGCGGCGGCTGAAGAAGCTGGAAGAAGACGGCGTGATCGCCAGCCGCGAAATCGTGCTGGACCAGCGCAAGGTCGGCCTTGGCGTGGACGTTTTCGCCAATGTGCGCCTGACCCGGCACGACGAGGATACGCTGGAAACCTTTGCCAATGCGGTGGAAGGCCATCCGCATATCGTCGAATGTTTCCTGGTCGGCGGGGACAGCGACTACCTGCTGCGTGTCGTCGCCGGTTCGATCGAGGAGTACGAGCGTTTCCTGAAGAAAGAGCTGGTCCACATGCCGGGGGTGGCCGCGGTCAATTCCAGCTTTGCGCTGCGCCGGGTCAAGGTCACGACACGGCTTCCCATCTGATCAGCCTACCCTCTGATCAAGAAACGTTTTCGCCGTTTTCCTTCTCGCGCCCGACAATGAAAGTCGCACCGCGCAGCGTCGGTTTCAGCCGGATGTCGAGCCCGTGGCGGCGCGCGATGGCGCGGGCAAGCGCGAGGCCGAGACCCGATCCGCCGCTGCTGCCGTCGTTGCCCTTGGCGCGGCGAAAGCGGTCGAAGATCGCGTCGCGGTCCTCCGGCGGGATGCCGGGCCCGGTGTCGGACACGGTGATTTCCGGCCCCTCTGCCAGGGAAAGGATCACGGTTCCGCCCGTGGGCACGTACTTGAACGCATTGTCGAGCAGGTTGGTGACGAGGCGGGTGAGTTGCATCTCCTCGCCCGGAAAGGTGATGTTGGGGGCGATGTCCCACTCGAAATGGTGGCCGGTCTCCTCCGCGCTCGCCTCGTAGATTTCCGCCACGTGCTGAAGCAGGTCCGACAGGTCCACCGGGTGAAGGCCGCGCGGATCGCCGCGGTGTGCTTCGCTGTGCGAGATGTCGAGCAGCGATTCGAGCATGGTGATCACGCCGCGAATGTCGGCCCGCGCCTCGCTCAACCCCTGTGCCGTGGTGTCGTCGGGCGCGGTCTTGAGCGATTTGAGAATGCGGCTGTCGAGATGCATCAGCGGCGTGCGCATCTCGTGGGCGATCAGGTCGGTCGTCTCGCGCTGCGAATCGACGAGATGGTTGAGCCGGGTCAGCGTCTCGCTCGTCCGCCGGGTCAGCTCGCCGATCTCGTCCTCGGCCTTGCGGTCCTTGCTCAGCCGTTCGAGCCGTCTTTCATCGGGGTTCTGAAAGGCCTCGATGATGTGGTCCACGCGGCGGGACAGGCGCGCGGTGGTGATCCGACCGGCAACGCCCACGGCGAAAACGACGAACAGGCCGCCCGCGACGAAGGCGAAGCCGATCTCGTTCAGGATCATTTCGTCGAGGCTGGATTCGCGCGCCACGAACAGCTTGCCCTCGGCCAGCATCAGCGCGCGGGCATAGACCCGTGTGCCGTCTGACAGGACCATGGGAGTCGGTTCTTCGCCGATCTCCATCGCTTCGGGCCAGGCGGGCACGTTGCCGGTGACAGTCGCGCCGTCGGCGTCAACGAGGAGGTAGTGGGGTGCCGCACCCGCAGGAGCGCTGAAGGCGAGGCGTTCGTTGATGCGGCGGCCAAGGCCGGTGACGCCGTTCGCGCGATAGGCTTCTGCTAGGGTCGCGACGTCGGCGTTGACGGCCGCTTCCTGCGTCGCGGTGGAAAGCTGTTCGAATTTCGCACCGACCAGCGCGCCCAGCACCAGCACGACGACGATGCAGACCGCGATCGACCAGGCGACAAGCCTGGTGAAGATCGAATCGAACAGTCTGACCTGGGTCACGCCACGCTATCCCCCGCAAGCGACGGGCGGGTCACGCCGTCAGGCGCGATCACTTGCCGTCGAGCAGGCGATAGCCGGTCCCCCAGATGGTTTCCAGCGCGGGAGAATTGAAACCGTCCTCCAGCTTGCGGCGAAGGCGGCCGATGTTGACGTCGACGACATTGGTCTGCGGGTCGAAGCTCATCTTCCAGACATCGCGCAGCAGCATTTCGCGGGTCACGACCTCGCCCGCGTTTTCCATCAGGTATCGGAAAAGCTCGAACTCCTTGGGGCTGAGCGCCAAGTGCTTGTCCCCGCGAAAAGCGGTGCGGGCCTTTACGTGACATTCGAACACGCCGTGGATGATCACCGCGCTGTGCGCATGGCCCGCCGCCCGGCGATGCAGGGCGCGCAGGCGGGCGAGCAGTTCCGTCGCCTCGAACGGCTTTGCCAGGTAATCGTCCGCGCCCGCGTCCAGCCCTTCGGCCCGGTCGACCGTGCGGCCCAGCGCTGAAAGCATCAGGACCGGAGTGCCGATCCCGCTTTCGCGCATGCGCTTCACCACGGTCAGCCCGTCGATATCGGGCAACATGCGATCAAGAATGATGACGTCGAAATCGCCGATCCCGGCGCGGCGAAGGCCGTCGGCGCCGTTCGCTTCCCAGGTGATGCGATCACCCGTGGCGCGGACCAGTTGTTGCAGGTCCGACGCGGTGCGTGAATCGTCTTCGATGTGCAGGATGTCGAGGCCATCCGCCATGCACTTTCCCCCTATATGCCCGGCGCGTCCGCACGGGGCCCCTGCCGGATGCTACGCCAAATCTTGCCCTGACACAGGCAAAGATGGCGTCACGAGGATGACATTTTCTGTCATGTGTCGCCCTGCCGGTCTTTCAGGATACGCCCCGCCACCGCATCGAGCCGCGCCAGAAGCGCCGGATCGCGCGCCGAAGGGGCTGTGATAAGCGCGGTGTCGAGCGTCGTGTCGATGGGTGAGGCGGTGCGTGTTTTGGGCAGCGAACGGGCCAGTTCGACGACCGCGCGGCGGGCCACTTCGGAATTGGCGCGCATCTGGCCGAGCACGGTAGCGACGTCGACCGCGGCCTCGTCCTCGCGCCAGCAGTCATAATCGGTGACCATGCCGACCAGCGCGTAGGGAAGCTCCGCCTCGCGCGCCAGCTTCGCCTCGGGCATGGCGGTCATGCCGATGACGTCGGCGCCCCACTGCCGGTACATGTGGCTTTCGGCGCGGCTGGAAAACTGGGGACCTTCCATCGCGAGATAGGTGCCGCCGTTGGCGACTTTGCCGCCCGCAGCCTTCACCGCCGCTCCGGCAAGGCCCGAGAGCCGTTCGCAAACCGGATCCGCCATCGAAACGTGCGCGACCATGCCGCTGGTGAAGAAAGTGGAAGCGCGGTTTACCGTGCGGTCGATGAACTGGTCGACCACGACGAAGCGCCCCGGCTCCAGCTCTTCGCGCAGCGACCCGATCGCGCTGATCGCAAGGATGTCGGTGCAGCCCGCGCGTTTCATCGCGTCGATGTTGGCGCGCGAATTCAGTTCTGTGGGAGAAACCGGATGGCCCCGGCCATGGCGCGGCAGGAAGCGCACTTCGACGTCGCCGATCCTGCCGAACAGGATTTCATCGGACGGCGTTCCGAACGGCGATCGCACCGCGATCCACTGCGCATCCTCGATCGCGTCGATCTCGTAGAGACCGGACCCGCCGATAATGCCGATGACCCATTTGTCTTTCATGCCGCCACGCATAGGCGAGCGCGCGTCGGCGATAAAGCGTTCAGGCAGGCTTGTCGGCAGGCGGCTGGTCCGGCGGCGTTGCCTCACCCTCGGCCGGCGGCATGAAATCCTTGGCCAGCGCGTGGTAAAGCCTCTCGCGGCAGACCATGGCCCCGGCCCAGTCGGCGAACAGCGCAGCGGCGAACAGCGGCAGCAGCAGGCCGATATTGCCGGTCGTTTCGGTCAGGATGATCACGGCCGTCAGCGGCGCGCGCACGACGCCGGTGAAATAGGACACCATGCCCAGCATGACGATCGCGCCCGTCGTCGATCCGGGGAACAGCCAGGTCAGCCACTGCCCGAAGCCTGCACCCACCGCGAGCGAGGGGGCAAAGATCCCGCCGGGAATCCCGCTGAGCGAAGTTGCCAGCGTGGCGGCGAACTTTGCCGGGCCCAGCCATTCGCTCATCATCTGACCTTCGAGCGCCATCTTGGCCGGTTCGTATCCCGTGCCCCAGGTCAGCCCGCCCGAGGCGATGCCGACCGCGGCGACGGCCGCGCCGCAAACGAGGGCGAGCAGGATAGGGCGCTTGCCGAACATCCGGCTTTGCCGTGCGGCCTGTCGCGACGCGATCAGCGTGCGTGCGAAAATCCCGCCCAGCGCGCCGCCCAGCAGGCCCGCGACGGGCGCCGCGATCAGAACGGTGTGCAGTGGCAGCGTCGCATCGATCGAACCGAAATAGGTATAGTCGCCGGCAATGCCCTGCGCGGTCATACCCGCGATGATGACCGCACCCATGACAAGCGCTGCCATGCGTTGTTCATAGGCGATGGCCAGTTCCTCGATGGCAAAGGCAATCCCGGCAAGCGGCGTGTTGAACGCGGCCGAAACGCCCGCCGCGCCGCCTGCGATCAGGACGCTGCGGCGCACGGCGGCCTGGGTCCAGCGGTGGGTCGCGGTCATGATTGCCGCACCGACCTGCACCGTCGGACCTTCGCGCCCGACCGATGCGCCGCCCAGCAGGGCAAGCACGGTCAGAGAAATCTTGGCAAAACCGGCTTTCAGCGAAAAAAGGCGCTCCGTCGCGCGTTCGTCGCGCACGGCGGCGATAACTTGCGGAATGCCCGATCCCGCCGCCTCTGCCGCCAGCAACCGGGTCAGCCATGCGCAGATCACGAAGATCGCGGGCGTCAGGATCGCGGGCAGCCAGAACCATCGGGCTTCAAGCGCGTGGAACATGTCGAGCGCGATGTCGCCCGCCTTGGCGAAAACCAGCGCGACGAGGCCGATGGCAACGGCCCCCAGCAAGGTCGCCACGCGGCGGCGCCAGTCCCCCATTTCCTCGCCCAGTCGCTGGGGAATCGGGATGGTGAAGCGGGGGATTCTCATGGCGCGCTCGCCTTAACCGACGGGCGGGGCGGGGTCCAGCGATGTTCAGGAAACTGCTGAAAATCCTGTCCGGCCAGTGATGATCGGGCCAGCGATCAGGCAGGCAATCCGCGTTCCAGCGTTTCCATCGCCAGCGCCGCCAGCAGCGCCGAACCGCGCGGCAGCACGCTCTCGTCGACGTGCATGCGCGAACTGTGCAGGCCCGGCGCTTTCTGCCAGTCGGCATCGGGTTTCGCGACGCCCAGCAGGATCATCGCGCCCGGCACCGCGTCGAGGACGTATGAGAAGTCCTCTGCCGTCATCAGCGGGTCGGGCAGCTCGTACCATGCTTCTTCGCCGAAGCGGTCCTTCACCACTTCGCGCGCAAGGGCGACGGCGCGGGCATCGTTGCTGGTCACGGGAAAGCCGTGCTCGACGATGAATTCGCCCGCCATTCCGTGGGCAGAGGCGATGCCTTCGACCAGTTCCTGGCACGAGGCATGGACGCGCTGCCGCGTTTCGGCAGAAAGCGTGCGGATCGTGCCGCGCAGGATGCAGGTGTCGGGAATGATGTTGTCGGCATCGCTGGCGCGGAACTGCGTCACGGTGACGACGACCGGATCGGCGGCGTTGAAACGGCGCGTGACCATCGCTTGAAGCGCGGTGACGATCTCGCACGCGACGGGCAGCGGGTCGGCGGAAAAATGCGGCATGGAGGCATGACCGCCGCGCCCCTTCACGCGAATCTCCATCGCGTCCGACGCGGCCATCAGCGGGCCTTCGCGGCACACGAACAACCCGTGCGGCGCGTTCGGAATGACGTGATAGGCAAAGGCGGCCTCGGGCAGGGGATCGATCAGACCGTCCTCGATCATCATGCGTCCGCCGCCAAAGCCTTCCTCGCCCGGCTGGAACATGAACATGACTTCGCCCCGGATGCTGTCCGCGCGTTCGGCCAGGAGCTTCACCGCGCCCACCAGCATCGCGGTATGCGTATCGTGGCCGCAGGCATGCATCCGGCCGGGAATGGTGGAGGAGAATTCGAGACCCGTTTCCTCGCCCATGGGCAGGGCGTCCATATCGCCGCGCAGCAGGACCCGGCGCCCTTCGCCCGCGCCGCCTTTCAGGATCGCCACCTGTCCGGTAGTTTGCGGGCCTTCGCGCCATTCCAGCGGCAGGTCGGCCAGCGCCTCGCGCACTTTGGCCATCGTTCTGGGGGTTTCGAGGCCCAGCTCGGGCTCTGCATGGATCGCGCGGCGCAGGGCGGTGATTTCGGGGCCGATGGCCTCTGCGGCGGCGGTCAGTTCGTCGTTGGTGATGCGGTTCATGGCCCCCAAGATAAGCGCCCCGGCCGCCATGTCGAGCGGCCGGGGCGCAAGTCCCGTATCAAAGGCGTAAAAGCCTTAGGGGTAAGTGATGTTGATCCGGGTGGTCAGACCCGGCTTCGGCACGTTCAGGCGAACCGAACGGAACGCAGGGATGCCGGCCAGCGTGCTTGGGTTGTTGGAAAAGCCGAACCCTTCGGTCGGCAGGCCCAGCCCGCTGCGGTTGATCTTCCGGCTGCCATCTTCGTCGTGATAGATCGCGATGGCATAGACGCCGTTCTTCGGCAGCTTCACACAGCCGCGCCAGGTGCCCTGCTTTGCCGGGAAACGCACGACGTCGAGCGAACCCTTGCTGGCCAGAAAACGGCGCGAATCGTCGGCATAGATCGTGACGGCCATGATGCCGGACGAATTTCTGACGCCGGTAACTTCGACGTTGAGCCAGGACGCGCCGGAAAGATCGCCCTCGCACTGCGCCGGTGCGGCCATCGCGGGGGCAGGGGCTGCGGCAAGCGCGCCAAGCCCCGCCATCGCGGCGACGGGAGCGACAAGAAGGCTCTTTTTGCCAAGGCCGAGTTTAAGTGCACTCATCGGTATCTCCGATACGTAAGAATTCATGTCTGTGGGGAAGATGACGTGAAGGTGGACGCGCCGACTTGCGCTTTCAACCCCCACGTATCGCCCCCGAAAGCCGTTCCGTGACGCCCTACAGGTTCGCGGCAATAACGGCAATTTCACATGCCGAACTAGTGGCGGAGGGGTGAATAGGCGCTGAATTCCTTCTTAATCGAAGAGTTTGCAGCCGTGTTACGAACGGTCCAGCCAACGCGCCACGACCGCGCCCGATGCCGCCTCTGAGCGCGAGCGCGCATTGCTGCCCTGCCGCACCGTGCGAAGCGCGCGGCTGAACAGCCAGCGGGGCAGCCCTTCGTCGTGCTGGCGGGCAAGCCCCTGTTTCAGCCGCGCGGCGAGGGTCGCGAACAAGCCCTGCCGTGCGCTCTGCGATGCCAGGACAACTTGCGCTCTCTGGTCGAAATCCTGCAGCAGCAGCCGCTCCGCCTCGGACAGCACATCGGCGGGAACCTGCTCCTGCCCGATATGGAGGCTGGTTTCGCCCATGACCTTGTCGACCAGCGCGATCACCAGCCTTGCCCCCGCCAGCCAGCCGCCTGCTTCCGCCATGGCGGCAAAGCGCGCGGCATCGATCCGGGTGCGCGACAGCATCTGTGCGATGTCGACCAGCGCCAGCGGGCCGCAATCGAAGCGGTGGTTGTACGCGGCGTGCAGGATCTGATGGCCCAGCATATCCTCGTCGCCCGGAAACGCGATTTTTGTGCCGCCAAGCTGCGATACCTTCGCGCCCGACAGGATCGCCTCGGTCTCGATGCAGGGCAGGCCCGGTTCGGCGATGCGGTGGTGCAGTTCCACGTAACGCTCGCAATCGGGCAGCAGGATAGGGTCAAGGTGCTTGTCCCCGTCGAGCGCCCTTGTGATGGCGCCCGCACGGTCGGCAGGCACGTCGCATCCCGCATTCGCCATAGCCTCCACCGCGCGGGGCAGGTCTTCCGCGGCGACGAGCAGGTCGATATCGCGCATCGGGCGCAGGGCCGCTTCGGGATAGTCGAAGAAGGCGAGGCGCGCACCCTTCAATGCGACCATCGGCACATCCGCTTCGGCAAAGGCGCGCGCGAGGCGGGTCAGCGCGGCCTGCGCGGTCAGCGCCCCGAACGAGGCATTGCGATAGGCCTCCTTCCACTCTGCGGAAACGGGTGCAGGCACCGGCCACCCGGCCCCCGCCGAACGGAGTCGGTGGTGCAGCCATGGTTCGAGCCGGTGCTGCCGGGCCATTGCCAAGATCGCCTGCCAGTCGGCATCGTCCAGCGCCTCCCAATCGGCGGGCGAAAGCGTGCGCGCCGGACCGATCAGCGACAGCAGTACCGACTTCTGACGGTCGAGATCGCCGGTCACGACCGCTCCTCTATTCGTTCGATCCGCCCGCCGTGCATGTGGACCAGCCTGTCCGCCGTTTCGGCCAGCCTGCCGCGATGGGCGATGACGAGGATCGTGCGCGACCCTGCCATGCTCTCGATCGCATCGCTGATCGCGGCCTCGTTCGCGGTGTCGAGCGCGCTTGTCGCCTCGTCCAGGATAAGCAGCGCCGGGTCGCGCAGCAGGGCACGGGCCAGCGCGATGCGCTGACGTTCTCCGCCCGAAAGCTGGCGTCCGGCGTCGCCGACGACGGTATCGATTCCGTCGGGAAGGTCGAAAACGAACCGGGCACTGGCCGCCCGCAGCGCAGCGTCGATAGCAGTCTCGTCCGCGTCCGGTTGGGCCCAGAGCAGATTGTCGCGCACCGATCCGTGAAACAGGACCGGTTCCTGGTGAACATAGGCGACCGATGCGCGCCAGCCGACGAGTTCTTCAGGCGCCAGCGGGGTCCCGTCGATGCAGACCGCGCCCGCATCGGGTTGCAGCAAGCCGCCCAGCAGATCGGCCAGGGTACTCTTCCCCGCGCCCGACGGGCCGAGCAGGGCGGTGGTGGTATTGACGCGAAGTTCAAGCGAGACACCCTCGATCGCGGCGTGGTCCCGCCCCGGATGGCGGATCGTGACGCCGTCGAGCGAAACGGCACGCGCCGGATGCAGGCGCGGAGCATCCGAAACCGTGCTTTCCGCACCCTCCTGCATCGTGCGCAAGAGCGATTGCGCCTCGCCAAGCGCGGGTGCGGCATGGACCCATTGCTGCGCGGCCTGCTGCAGCGAATCGAGCAACGGAACCGACCGCGCAAACAGGACGATCAGCGGCAGCAGGACTGCCGGGGCGATCCCGCGTGCCGAGGCGAGCGCCACGATCAGGGCCAGCAGTAGCGCCGCGCCGGTATGCAGCAGGACCCGGCTGCGCCCCGCGGCCCTTGCGAAGGCGATCTGTGCGTCGCGCAGTTCGCGCATGGAGCGGTTCATTTCGGCCTTGGCGGCGCTTTCGCGCCCGTGGCTTTTCACCAGCCGGATCGCGCGCAGTGTATCGTCCAGTACGGCCTGAACGCGGCGGTAGTCGTCGCCCAGCCGCTCGCCCAGACGATGCGCTCTTCGGCGCAAGGGCACGAAGGCGACAAGGACGAAAAGCCCGCCGATGACAGCAACGGCGGCGAGGAGAGGCGAAAGCCAGAGCGCGGCAATCCAGATCGCGCCCAGCGTCGCCCCGCCCGAAATCAGGATCAGCAGGTTGGCGAACCCGAAACCGATCCGGTCCACCCCGGTGACGATCAGGCTGGCATGGTCCGAATTGCGCAAGCCCGAAAGCGTGCGCCAGTCCGCGCGCACCAGCGCGGCAAAGATCCGGCCGCGCCACAGATCGATCACGTCAAGTTGAAGGCGGCGTTGCAGCACGTTGACCGCATATTGCAGCACGGCGCGAAGCGCGACGAGCGCGACGAAAAAGGCCAGCAGGACCGGCAATGTCAGGGTTTCGACAAAAGGCTGCGCCCAGGCAGGAATAGCGCCCGCATCGGCGGACAGCAGCGCCAGCATCGGGACGAGCGCGATGATTCCGGCGCCCTCGGTCAGCGCGCTGCCCAGCATGACCGCGAGCAGTGCCAGCAGCCGCGGTGCAGGAACGCTGCGCAAGAGTGTGACGGACATGCCTTTCATTGCGCTCGTCCTACTGCCCCGCCGGCACCGCGTCACCTGCTGCGAACAGGCAATGCAAAATCAATTGCGCCCTTCGACATAGCGGGCGAAGCGTCCCGCCACGATGGCGGCGGCCAGCGGCATGAAAACGTCCAGTTTGGCGCGATAGCCGGGCGTTTCGGGCCAGTTGTCCAGCATGTCGATCGCGCGGTCGATGTCGATGACCTGCGCCATCACCGGATCGTCGGCGATCCGTTCCAGTTCCTCGCGCATGAAGCCCAGGCGCGGCGTTTCGCGCGCGTGCCAGTCGACACCGTGGCGGCCATAGCGCCGGTTGGTGCGCTGTTCCTCTGGCAGGCGGCCGATCGCCATGCGCCGCGCGAGATAGCGTTGTTCGCCGCGCCGGACGAACTGCTCGGTCGGGATCGTCAGGCAGAATTCGATCAGAGGCCGGTACTGCGGGATGGTGCGAAAACGAAAGCCGTAAAGGTCTTCCGCCGCCGCAGTCATCTCGGTGCCGGCAGACGTCATGGACCAGGCATCGTCGATGAAATCACGGCGGGTCCGAACCCATTCCCGCTCTCCGTAATGGGCGCGATATCGGGCGTCGAGGTCGAGCCTGTCGCGCACATCCTTGCGGACCAGCGGACGCGCCATTTCGCCATGAACCAGTGTGCGCAGCGCGGCGCGGAGCGTGCCCGGCAAGTTGGGCAGCAGCGATCGCGCGGCAAGCCGCCGCCACATCGGCCGATCGTCGCCCGGCACATCGCGCAGCAAGTGCATCAGTTCGCCGAACCGTCCGGTGCGCAAGTATTCGACAAAGGCCCAGTTGCCTTCGCAGCTGAAGGTCTGATTCCCCATGTCGGCGGTGAAGACCCAGTCGCATCCCGCGTCCGATGCGGCCTGCCACGGCCCGTGAAATTCGGTCGAGACGAGCGCGGGATAGGCCCCGTCGCTGGCGCGGAAGGTGTCGTCCAGCATGTGCCCGAAGGCGATGCCGCGATTGTCCACGAACTGCGGGTCGAGCGCGGGGTACATCGCGGCAAAGGCCTCTACCGCCGGTCGGTCCGAATGGAAGTGCGCGGGAAGGACGGGCTCCCTCCCGTCTTGCATCGGCTCGAACGTAAAGCTCTTCAGGCCCTGGCCGGGTGGAAGCTGGTGCAGGATTTCGGCGGCGACTATCGGCGAATCGAGCCCGCCCGAAAGCAGGATGCCGGGCCGCTTTGCGGGGGCCAGCGCGTGGCGCACCGCATCGGCCAAAAGCGAATTGGCCTTATCGACATACTCCTCGTCGCTTGAAAGCCGTGTCGGGGGCAGGGCGTGCGGATCGTACCACTGCGTCCTGGCCACCCGGCCCTGCTCGATCGTGACGATGCTGCCCTGTTCGACCTGGCAGACGTCGTCGTAATAGGTCTCACCGCCCCAGGTCGGCGCGAGGCCATAGAGCATTTCGGCATAGCGGACGGGATCGACTTTGCGCGGCAGCCCCAGTTCGAAAAGAACGCGCGGAACCGATGCCGCGACCGCGCAGCCATCGGCGATAGTGTAGAACAGCCCGTGTTTCGACCAGGGCGCGCGGGACAGGCGGGCTGCGCCATCGGCTGGGATCACGATCGCGGCATAGTCGCCGATGATCCTGCGATCGGCGGCAAGTCCCCAGGCCTCGACCGCGGCACCATAAAGAGCCGCGTTGTCGCACTCAGCCGAGAGGGACAATTCGCCTGCGATTTCGCAGGCGTTGTCGATCCAGCCGTTGAACAGGACTACAGCGCCCGACGGCATCCGCGCGATGAGGCCATTGGCCTGTCGGGCCGGATGGCGCAGCAGAGCTACACCGTTCCCGGCCCGTATCAATGTCTGTTCGCCCCGCGACGCAGCCGCATCGCCGAACGACAGGCGCGACAGGTCATACCGGGGATTGCCTCCCCAGATGATTCCCGCCGCGATCATGTCAGTTCAGATTTTCGGGAGTGCCCTGCAAGGCACCCGCTCAGCTACGGCCGTTGCCGACGCCCTGCTGGTTGCCACCGCTCTGGTCGGCGGGGTTCATGGAACCGGCGACATCGCGAAGGGTGCCCACCAGCTTCAGTTCAGGCTTTGCCCAAGTGCGTTCGTTCTGCGACATGTCCGTAAAAATTCCCGTGGTACATTTCTGTCTAGTTCGGGTTGGCGACCATTAACCTTCCTGAACGTGTGCGGCGCGACTATATTGCGACGCGGCATAAATGCAATCGTCGCCGCAAATTAACTCAGAAATTGTAACAGACTGGCATGGTTTCCGCCGCTGTCGCCAAGGATGGTCCGGCCGCGCCACTCGACCCATGCATGCAGGTCGTGCAGGGTTCCACGCTCGCTCGCCGGGCGGATGCCGACGATGACGGCATTGGCAATTCCGCGCCGCCGCAGCATCCAGTGCAGCCCGATCGCTTGCGGCAGGCAGAGCGTGGCAGGAAGCCGAAAGGTGGCCCGCCGCACGGCCGCGGCGCATTGGCGCACGGGTTCTTCCTCTGCCGGATCGGTCATCTCCTTCCCTGTCGCGGGCGAATAGGGCGACGACTTGCCGAGCAGCCGGTTCCAGCGGCGCAGCGGCACGAACCTCACCAGGAAACGCGCCGCAAGCAGCAGCGCCATCGCCTCCAGCGTGCGAAGGCGCACCTGCATCATGCCTTGGCGGTCTCCACCAGCCCGGCGTCGGCCAAAGAGGCGATGAATTCGCGCACATGAGCCGCGATTTGCGCCTCGCTCTCGTCGAAACCGGGGGCGAGAACGGCGACGATGGCCGCTTCGTCGCGCGTGCCGTCGATCGCGCGCCAAATGGCAAGGGCAGTTCCGTCGAGCGAATAGAACAGGCCGCTGTCGATGTTCATCAGGACGACTTCGCCGTCGACCTCGGTTTCGACGAACCTGGCTTCACACTTGCTGATCATCTTGTGTCCTGTTCGATCCGTGCCAGTTGCGCGGCGAGAAAGTCGTGGGTCGGCCCGAAGCGCCCGGCGTCGAGCGGCCGGACGAAGCGGTAGACGGGCACGGCATTAGCCAGCCGGGCCAGATCGGTCAGGCGGCGTGCCCGGTCCTGCCCCTGCGCCATCACGCGGTGCTGCGCGGTATAGTGATCGTCGTCCAGCACGGCGATGCGCGCGGCCCCGCGGACGGGATCGAAAGCAAGTTCATCGCCCGCCTCGACCGTGACGATCGCGCCCAGCGGCAAGGGCATGTCGATCTCGCTCGGCTCTTCTGCGGCGAAGATCTTCGGATAATCTTCCGACACCTGTTCGAAGGCGGGCGTTCCGGTCATGGCCACCGAATCCGGCCATAGCTTCAATCGCTTGTGTCCCGGCAGGCACATGGGATGCGGCCCGGCCATGTCGACGACCAGCGTATCGTCGGCAACGATTGCGAGGCCCCTCGCGCGCATCGCGGCGGCGGTGGTCGATTTCCCCGCACCCGGCGGGCCGGTGAAGGCGATGGCCTTGCCGTCCACCTCGACCGCAGAAGCATGGAGCGCCGTGTACCCGTTGATCGCCGCGACCGCGCTGTGGATCGATCCGGCAAGGAAAAGATCGAGAAGACCCGCCTTGGTAGGATCGTCCAGTTGCACCGTAATGCCTTCGCCCTTGCGATAGCGACAGGCGAACCCTTCATCGCGCAGGACGAATTCATCGCCTTCGATGCGGTTGAAGCCGGCCGCGACCTCTTCGCCGCCGATCACGGGATCGACCACGCCATGCCTTACGCGGCTTTCGCGCTGCATCACGGTCATGGCGTCGGGTTGGGGCATCGTGGTTCCGGCCCGTCTCATGGCGCTGGGGGTGCGCCCTGTTTTACGGGATATCTGCGCTTAACCAAGCGCTTCCCCGCGTTCAAGCGCGCGCATCGGCTCTGGCGCGATCCGGTACAGGGCCGTGTTAACCTTGCAGGTCATTCACGACCTTCTCGTGGTCCTTTTTTCTCAGCGATGTGAATAAAGCTGCCAATGCGCCTTGTGGCCTTTATCCCGGGTGGAGTAATTCGGCTCTCATGCCCACACCTCTTATATCGCCTTCCATCCTTTCTGCAGATTTCGCCGCGCTTGGCGAAGAAGTGCGCGCCATCGACGCAGCGGGCGCCGACTGGATCCATGTCGACGTCATGGACGGCCACTTCGTGCCCAACATCACGATCGGCCCCGCCGTGGTGAAGGCGCTGCGCCCGCACACCGAAAAGACGTTCGACGTGCACCTGATGATCAGTCCGGTGGATCTCTACCTCGAAGATTTCGCCAAGGCGGGCGCGGACATCATCACTGTTCATCCTGAGGCCGGGGCGCACGTCCATCGCACGGTTCAGGCGATCAAGGCGCTGGGCTGCAAGGCGGGCATTTCGTTGAACCCGGCAACGCCTGCCAAGATGCTGGACTACCTCATCGACGACATCGACCTTGTCCTGGTGATGAGCGTCAATCCCGGTTTCGGCGGGCAAAGCTTCATCCATTCGCAGCTTCGCAAGATCGAGGCGGTGCGCAAGATGATCGACAAGACCGGCCGCGACATCCATCTGGAAGTGGACGGCGGCGTCAACGCCGAAACCGCGAAACTTTGTGTGGAGGCAGGTGCCGACGTGCTGGTCGCGGGCTCTGCGACCTTCAAGGGCGGGCCCGGCAAGTATGCCGATAACATCGCCGCCCTGAAGGCGGCGGGAGGCTGATGCTTCCATGGGCTTCGAACCGTCCCGCCTCCCTGACGAGCCGGTCCGGATCGAACCCCGGAACCGGGCACTGCCGTTGAATGACAGCGAAACCGATAACGGGCTGGTCGAACCGGCGCCGCTGACGCCTGAGCCAACGCTTTCGGGTGAGCCGGAGCTTGCCGACCTGTCGCCGCCCCGTCTTGGCGTGATCGATGGCACGATGCGCTTTCTCTATGCGCGGGGCGTGTCGGCGCGCAATCTGGTCCGCCCGTTTCACAAACCGTCGCGCCTGCGCATCCTTGCCACGGTGGATGAACCGCTGCCGGGCGAACGGTCTGCGGGCATGGCGCTGCGGGCGGGACATTTCCTCGTGTCCGGCAAGCGGCTGGGTGTCGAGGCGGCCGATTATGGCAGCACGTCGCTTGCCCAGCCGATCGCGCGGACGGTGCACGGTTTCACCTGGCTGGCGGACCTTGAGGCGGCGGGCACGCGGGACAAGGTCGCGCCGGTGGCTGATGACATCATGCGCCGCTGGATGCTGGCCAATTCGGAGATCGGCACCGGGCCTGCATGGAATCTCGGTCATGTCGGGCTCAGGGTGCTGAACTGGCTGGTTCATGCGCCGTTGATCCTGTCGGGCAATGACCGTTCCTTCCGCGCCAGCGTCCTGCGTCACTTGTCGAAAACCGCGCTCTGGCTGGACAAGCACGCGACGCGCGGCGGCGCAGCGCACGAAGTCATCCCCGCATGGGCCGCGATCACGGCTGCCGGACTGCTGCTGCCCGATGGCAAGCCGCGCCGTCTCTATGGAGAGGCGGGGCTGATCGCGGCACTGGGCGATACGGTGGGCGAGGATGGAGGCATGCTCTCGCGCTCTCCGCTCGATCAGGTGGAAACGATCGCGGTTCTGTTGCGCCTTTCGGCCTGTTATCGCGCCTGCCGCCGCGATCCGCCTGCGCAGATACAGGTCATGCTGTCGCTGATGATGCCCGCGCTGCTGACGCTGACCCATTCGGACGGCACGCTCGGCAGCTGGCAGGGCAGCGCGCCGCTTTCGGCCGACCGGCTTGCCATGCTGGTCGAGGCGGCGGACCCGCGCGCCCGTCCGCTGCACGAGGTACGGCACTGGGGTTTTCAGCGGCTGGCCGTGCGGCAATCGGTGGTGCAGCTCGATGCGGCGCCGCCGCCTTCGGGACGGCAGGCGCATGGCGGCTGCGCATCGACGCTGGCTTTCGAATTCAGCCACAAGGACCAGCGCATCGTCGTCAATTGCGGCGGTGCGGCGCTGGCAGGTACGGCCGTGCCGCGCCGGATCGAAGACGGTTTGCGCAGCACGGCGGCGCACAGCACGCTGATGCTGGGCGAACACGATTCCACCCCGATCGAACAAGGCGGGCGGCTTGGTTCGGGGGTGAAGGCGGTGACGCTCGATCGGTCGAAGGACGGCAGCGCCTCGGTCCTGACGGCGTCGCACGACGGTTATGTTTCGCGCCACGGGCTGTACCACGAACGCCGCCTTGCCCTGTCGGCGGACGGAACCTTGCTGGAAGGGGCCGACGTCCTGCTGCCGCGCGGGCGCAAGGCGAAGCGCGGGGATCACGGATATGCGATCCGTTTCCACCTGGGACAGGGGATAGAGATCGGCCACCAGCTCGAATCCGAAGGGGGAAAGGGCTTTGCCCTGGCCCTGCCCGACGGGTCGTACTGGCAGTTCCGTACTGGCGCGCCGGGCCTGACGGTCGAAGAATCGCTATGGATCGATGCGGGCGGCCATCCGCGCGGGATTCACCAGCTGGTCCTGACCGGTTCGGTCGGGCGCGATGGGGGCAAGGTTTTCTGGTCCTTCAAGCGAATGGGCTGATGCCGGGCGCTGCAGGCACACAATCGGTCCCCCGGGTGCTTGCAGACCGCAGGCCCACGGCCTAGAGGCGCAGCGGACTCACTACCGTTTCCCTCGCGAAAGGCCGCTTTTCATGGATAAACCGATCACAATTCGTCGTGCGCTCCTGTCCGTTTCGGACAAGACCGGTCTCGTCGAACTGGGTCAGGCGCTGGCCGATCGCAAGGTTGAACTGGTTTCGACCGGGGGCACGGCTCGCACGCTGCGCGAGGCTGGGCTTGTGGTGAAGGACGTGTCCGACATCACCGGCTTTCCCGAAATGATGGACGGCCGGGTCAAGACGCTGCACCCGATGGTCCACGGCGGGCTGCTGTCGGTGCGCGACAATCCCGAACACGCCGCCGCGATGGAAGAACACGGCATCGGCGCGATCGATCTGGTGGTAGTGAACCTCTATCCCTTCGTCGAAACGGTGAAGAAGGGCGCGGGCCGTGACGACGTGATTGAAAACATCGACATCGGCGGCCCCTCGATGGTCCGTTCCGCCGCGAAGAATCACGAATATGTCGCCATCGTCACCGACCCTGCCGACTATGCCGCGCTGGTGACCGAAATGGACGCAGGCGTCGGCGCGACCGGATACGATTTCCGCAAGATGCTGGCCGCCAAGGCGTTCGCCGCCACCGCCGCATACGACAGCGCGATCAGCCAGTGGTTCGCCCATGCCGATCAGGGCCAGAAATTCCCGCCGCGCCGTTCGATGGCCAGCAAGATCGCGGGTACCCTGCGTTACGGCGAAAACCCGCACCAGGAAGCAGCGCTGTACCTGCCCGAAGGCCCGCACGTATCGGGCCTGCCGCAGGCGGTGCAGGTGCAGGGCAAGGAGCTGTCCTACAACAATTACAACGATGCGAACGCGGCGCTGGAACTGTGCGCCGAATTCCGTGACGGACCGCCCACCGTCGTCATCGTGAAACACGCCAACCCTTGCGGTGTCGCGACTGCCAACTCGCTGGAAGAGGCGTGGGACAAGGCGCTGGCCTGCGATTCGGTTTCCGCGTTCGGCGGCATCGTCGCCGTGAACCGCCCGCTCAATGCCGCAACGGCAGAGGCGATCACGAAGATCTTCACCGAAGTCGTCGTCGCGCCCGACGCGACGGACGAGGCCAAGGCGGTCTTTGCGCGCAAGAAGAACCTGCGCCTCCTGCTGCTGGCCGACGGCCTGCCCGATCCGCGCCGCGCGGGCGTCAACCAGGTCGTCATCGCAGGCGGCCTGCTGGTGCAGGACCGCGACAGCGCCGCTGTGACAGAGGCGGATCTCAAGGTCGTGACCAAGCGTGCACCGACCGAGCAGGAGTTGAAGGACTGCCTGTTCGCGTGGACGGTCGCCCGCCACGTGAAATCGAACGCCATCGTCTATGCCAAGGACGGCCAGACCGCCGGTATAGGCGCGGGCCAGATGAACCGCCGCGATTCGGCGCGCATCGCCGCGGCCAAGGCGGCTGAAGCTGCCGAAACCTACGGCTGGTCCGAGGCGAAGACGGTGGGCAGCGCGGTCGCATCCGACGCCTTCTTCCCGTTTGCCGACGGGCTGCTGTCCGCTGCCGAAGCGGGCGCGACCGCGGTGATCCAGCCGGGCGGTTCGATTCGCGACGACGACGTGATCAAGGCCGCTGACGATGCGGGTCTGGCCATGGTCTTCACCGGGATGCGGCACTTCCGCCACTGATTTTCTGGCAGCACGGTGTAACCGGTTCAGGTTTCTGAACGAAAGCATGATGTAGGATTCATTCTTTCTTCAGCGGACCAGGGTTAACACTGTGATTACCAAGTTCAGAAACGCTAGTCCCGCCGACGCCGGCAAGGAAAACCATCGCCATGAAACTCATCGACAGCAGCCTCGTGCGCAATTTCGCGATCGGATTCGTGCTGGGTGCAGCCGGGCTTTTCGCGGTGTCGGGCTTTCCGGTCGAATCGCAGGCGATCGCCTCGGTCCTGGGCTGAACGCTTTCCGCTCCATCGTCGTAACATTGGCTGGCGCCGCGGTGTTGAGCGCGTGCCAGCAGCCCGCGCTTGCCGCTTCGGGTGAGAAGGCGGTGGCGACCCCTGCTGCCGCGATTCGCGCCAAGGAAGACGGCGGTCTGAAGACCGCGATCTTCGCAGGAGGCTGCTTTTGGGGCGTCGAGGGCGTGTTCAGCCACGTGAAGGGCGTGAAGAGCGCGGTTTCCGGCTATCACGGCGGCAGCAAGCGCAATGCCAATTACCGCATGGTGACCACCGGATCGACCGGCCATGCCGAAGCGGTGAAGGTCACTTACGATCCCGATGTCGTGCGTTATGACGAACTGCTGCGCATCTTTTTCGCAGTTGTCGCCGATCCCACGACGCTGAACCGGCAGGGGCCGGATCACGGCAGCCAGTATCGCAGCGCTCTTGTCCCCACCAGCGCGGAACAGGCCCGCGTGGCCAAGGCTTATCTTGCGCAGCTGGGCAAGGCGAAGCTGTGGGACAGGCCGATCGTCACGAAAATCGAGAAGCAGGACCGATTCTATCCCGCAGAGGCCTATCACCAGGACTTCATGGTGAAGAACCCGAACCACGGCTACATCCTGCGCTGGGACCGGCCCAAGGTTCAGGCGCTGAAGACCCTGTTCCCCGCCGACTATTCCGCGACGTTCCGCAAGGGCTGATGCTTGCCTGCATGACGGGCGGGATGACTTGCGCGCTCGGGCGTCCTATATCGCAGGCATGACCTGCACGGACACGCACGACCATTCCCACGCCGAACACGAAGGCGCAGCACTCGTCCGCGCGGCGCGCGGGGCGTTGACCGATGCGGGGGAGCAGTGGACCGACATGCGCGCCGACGTATTCAACGCGCTGGCCGTGCACGAGGCTCCGGCATCGGCCTATGACATTGCCGATGCCCTGTCTGCACAGCGCGGCAAGCGGGTTGCGCCCAACAGCGTCTATCGCATTCTGGACCTGTTCGTCCGCACGAACCTTGCCAACCGGATCGAAAGCGCGAACGCCTATCTGGTGAACCGGCACCCCGGTTGCCGCCACGACTGTATCTTCCTGATCTGCGACAAGTGCGGCATTGCCGAACACATCGACGACGACCGCCTGACAGAAGGGTTGCGCGGCGCGGCGGGAGCGGCCGGATTTGCGGATCTCAAAACGGTCGTCGAATTGCGGGGCGTCTGCGCCGCCTGTCGCGGCTGATCAGTCCCTGATCTTGAGGACGAGGACGTTCTGGCTCTCGTTCTCGACCGGTTCAAGCCAATCGGGAATCTCGCCTTTCTGAAGATCGGCGGCAAAGCCGTCAGGCTCCATCGCGGCATAGGCGTTCACTTCGTTCATGCTGGTGCAGAGCATCATGTAATCATAATCGCGCCGCTGCAGCATGGCGTGGGTGTCCTCGGGCGATCCCATGAAGGCGCGCATCGTATCGGCGATGGCGACATCGGCCCGGTGGTGCGCGGTCGACAGGACGGAATGCCGACTGTCGAGCAGGATGCGCGGACCAAGGTCGATGGGTGCGAAGACGCGTGCTGGCGTCGTGCCGAGTGCGGGCAGCGCCGCGCGCACGTCGCAATCGGCAACCGCGACGACCGGCGATGACGTGGTGGTCGATGCCTGCGTCGGTGCAGCCGCCATCAGCAGCGATATGGGCACGGCCGGGGCCAGCGCGGTGATGATGCCCGCGGCGGCGGCGGCCTGCTTGCCCGGTTCCTTCAAGGTGCGGACCGAGCGTAGCCAGACTTTCAGCTGCCAGCCCAGCGGTACGGCGGCGAGCGCGGCGGAATAGACGCTGGTGCGCGCGACAAGGCAGCCGATGACCAGCGCGACGACCAGCAGGAAGGCATATTCCTGATGCCAGCGGCCCAGCCAGTCGTTGGTGGTGCGGATGAGGTTCCACATGGTGACCAACGCGATCAGCGGCGGGATCACCTTCAACAAGGCCAGCTTTATCCCGCCTTCCCAGATCGGGCGACCTTCGGCCACATTGCCCAGCCAGAGCGACCGCGTCAGCGGGTCGAGTTCGGCGAACGTGCCGCCGGTGCATTGCGGCGCCAGCGTGAATTCCACCGCGATGGCGGCCACGCCCAGCGCGCCGAATGCCATCAGGACGAAGCTGAACGGGCGGTGCGTGGCGCGGTCGAGCCCGGTAGCGCCGATCGCGAGGATTCCCATCGCGGCAAGCGGGGCCGGGGCCATCGCATCGCAGACCGACGGGCCGAAGGGCAGGCCCTTGGTGGCGACGAAGATCACGAGCGAGCTGACGAACGTGGACTGCAACATCGACACCAACCAGGTGCGTTCGTGCCAGCAGCGCATCCAGCGCCACAGGCCGACCGCCATGATCGCCGCGACCATCGGGATCGCCTCGAGACTGATCGACAGCCAGGCCGCCATGGCAAGCCCTGCGATCCAGCCGCCCTGTCGTGCATTGCGCGCCATCAGCGCGTTGACCGCGACCAGTGCGCAGACGACCTGCCAGCCGTGATGATCGATCCGCATCGGGCGGATCTGGTTGAGCAGCGATGTCGACATGGCCGCGACGAGACAGGCAAGTCCGGTCGCTTCCTCGTCGAATATCTTGAAGCTGATCCGCCCGATCAGCATGAGGACAAGCCACAGCGTGACGAGAGGCACGATGACCGATGCCGCGATTTCCGCCCCCGCGCTGCCGATGATCGGCGTCAGGATCACGATGACGGCGGCAAGCGGAAGATCGACCAGCCGCGTCCAGTGCATCGGTGTGCCTTCGGGCGGATCGACGCGATATTGCGTGACGTCGAACCAGCTTTGCCCGGCCAGCCAGTCACGCACTTGCAGGAGGCGCAGGATATCGTCGCCGTCGGGATAGATGACCGCCGCGATATTGCGGAATTGCGTGGCGAGGAGGAGAGCCGAGACGATCGCCCAGACCAGCGTGATCCGGGCAATCATGGCCCGTTCGAATCCGTGGCGGCGGCGCTCTCCGATCATGGTCCCCTCCACCACCGCGTCAGCTTGTGCCGGCCGGAGCGGCCTGGTCTTCGGTGAAGACGAAGCGCAGGCGCAGAAGGAACGTGGCGAAGAAGCTGGCGCCGATGGCGATCAGCTTGGCAATGCGGGGGTCGAGGCCCATCGCGGTCGCTGCGGAGACGATCGCCCATGTCAGCGCAAGTCCGACAAGTGCGGAGGCGACGAACAGCCCTTGCTGCGCCGTGCGCGCCTTGCCCTCGCTTGCCACGCGCCCGGTAAAGACGAAGCGGCTGGATGCAAACCAGTGGGCCAGGATGCCCGCCGCATAGCCGCCCGCCGCCGCGGCCGGTGCCGCGACGTGAACGGCCATCAGCGCGAAGAAGCAGGCAAGGTCCACGCCCAGCGCCGCGACGCTGGCAAAGCCGTAGGCGACAAAGCGCCGGATGGCCGCGGGCTCGATCATGCCGCGTCCTTCTTTTCGGCGACGACCTGTTCGGGAACGTCGCGCATGCTGGACAGGGCGGCGGCGCGGTCATCGGCGGAATAGCGGGGCAGTTCGATCTCGTCGCCCTCGTTTCCGGCCTCGTGGTATTCCGCGTCCTCGTTCACGCACCAGGTGTCGTAGATGCGTTCGCCCGCCATGATGTTCTCGACCGTCAGCATCGCGGTCATCATCGCGTGGTCCTGGTTGTTGTAGCGGTGCATGCCGTTGCGCCCGACGAGGTGCAGCGTGGGATGCTTGGCTTCCAGTTCGCGGCGCATCGCATCGACGCGTTCGGCGTAATCCTCGTCATAGACGGGGTAGGCCTTCTCCTGCCGCACGACTGAACCGCCGATGACGTCCGCCGGATCGCAAAGGCCGAGGATTTCCATTTCCTTCGTCGCCAGTTCGACCAGTTCGTCGTCGGACGTAGCCCATAGGCCGTCACCTTCGAAGCAGAAGTATTCGAGGCCGACGCAGGCGACGTCGCTGTCAGGCACCATTTCGGGCGACCACGAACGGAAGTTCTGGATACGTCCGACCTGCACCTTGCTGTCGTGGATGTAGATCCAGTTGTCGGGGAAAAGGTCTTTCGACCGGACCTTCAGCGCCACGGTCAGGAAGTCGCGATACTTCAGGCCGCTGGCATCCAGAACCGAGGCCGGGACCGGCGCAAGGCGTGCGGCCAGTTCGCGCATCGGCGCGCTGGAGATCGCGTGGCGGGCGCGGATCACGCGCTCGCTGCCGTCGGCCAGCGTCGCGCTCAATCGCCAGCCGCCATTGTTGTCGGCGGCAAGCTGACGCAGGGCATGACCCATCAGGACCGTGTTGCCGCCTTCGCGGACCTTGTCGCGCGCGGCTTCCCACATCATGCCGGGGCCAAGGCGCGGATAACGGAATTCCTCGAGCAGCGTCTTGGCCTGCATCCCGTTGTTCGGGCGCTTGTTGAGTCCGAGCGAACGCTTGAGCCCGTCGGTCACCGCACCCCAGAGCGAGAGGCCCTTGATGCGCTGCGCGGCCCAGTCGGCGCTCATTTCATCGCAGGGCATGCCCCAGACCTTTTCGGTGTAGGTCTTGAAGAAGATCGAGAACAGCTTGTGGCCGAACTGGTTCACGGTCCAGTCCTCGAAGCTCTTCACGTTCTTGCGCGGGAAAACCTGCGCCTTGGCAAAGCTCATCATGCACAAGGTGGAGCGCCAGAAGCCCAGGTTGCGCAGCGCCTCGAACGCGCGCAGCGGGTAGGAGTAGAACTTGCCCTCGTAATAAATGCGGCTCATCCGCGGGCGCGAGATGAAGTCGTCGGGCAGGATCTCGTTCCACAGGTCCACCACGGCTTTCGATTTCGAAAAGAAGCGGTGGCCGCCGATGTCGAAGCGATAACCTTCGTGTTCGACCGTGCGGCTGATGCCGCCGACGTAGGTTTCATCCTTCTCGATCACGGCGACCGATTTTCCGGCCTTCGTCAGCAGGTATCCTGCCGTCAGCCCGGCCGGTCCCGCGCCGATGATCACGACATCTACATCCAGGTCGGCTTTGGCCTGCTTCATTTCGGTGCCCTGCTGCACGGTGCCCCCTTGTGCAAAACTTCGGCCGCCAAGCGGCGACCCAAGGCAATTCGTGCAGGAAAATGGCTAAGAGGACGTTAACGCGGTGCTCTCGCGGCCTCTTTTTGCGGATTTTCGAACGCGCGGTGGGTGGGCCGCGCCGATCAGGCCGCGATGTCGTCGGGGCGGGGGCCGGTGCCGGCGGTCTTTTGCCTTTCCTGTCGCCATTCACGCGAAAGCGCCTGCAGGTCGCCTGCCACCGCGGCGATCTGGCCGAACTGGAAGGTTTCGACGAAGGCGAGACCATAGGCAGGATGCTGACGCCAGCGGACCTTGGCATAGACTTCGCCAAGACAGGGGATTTCGATCCGGACCTGCTGATCCATCGAGAACATCTTGTCGCTGCTGATCTGCGCCCCTTCGTGCGAGAGGTCGCGGATCACCACGTCGACCCGGCCGCCCAGCGACTTCACGGCGGAGGGAAGCTCCACCGCGATGCGGATGGCGCGCTTTCGAAACGGGCCATGTTCGCCGATCAGGGACATGAGGTCGTTGTGCTTGGCAAAGGACAGGCCGGCCTGGTCGTCCTTGACCCAGATGGCGCTGACTTCGAAACGGTCCCCGTCGCCGAATTCGAGGTGAAAGCCGCTGGCCCCTTCCTCGATCGGGGCGCCATAGAGCTTCACGCGAAGGGCGCTGCCGGAAATATCGCGCAGGACGCAGGGGTATTCGGCATCGGGAAAGACCAGTTTTGCCGTGCGGATGATCGGAATGCGTTCGGGATTGCGGCTCGCCTGATCACCACCGGCGGGGTGGCCGTCGAAATGCGAGGGACTGAGGTCGTTCACGCTGCCCGATCTTCCTTTCGCGCCGCCCACGGTTTCTGAGGGGATCCGAACCGGCGCTGCTTACGGGTCCCTGATACCCGGAAAGATGCAACCAATTCGTTAAGTTAGCGTGCGGCGGCGGCAGGGCGTACTTGCGTAGTTTTCGCGTATCTCCAGTGGGATACGTTAACGCACGAGGCGTGTCCGACGGATGCGGGAAGGTGGTGCGGACGGCGGGACTCGAACCCGCACGATCAAGGATCAGGGGATTTTAAGTCCCCGGCGTCTACCATTCCGCCACGTCCGCACTCGGCGCAGCGTTAGGGGCCGCAAAGGCGGCATGCAATGGCGAGAAATCGGCAGGTTGTGAAATTCCTGTCCGGCGCGGAGACGCCGCCAGACGAAATCGCCGCGTTCGGATCAGTCCGAATTCAGGCGGTCGCGCATGTCCTTGCCGGCCTTGAAATAGGGCACACGCTTGCCGGGAACCTCGACCGTTTCGCCCGTGCGCGGGTTGCGGCCCGTGCGCGCGGCGCGTTCACGGGTCGAGAAGGCACCGAAGCCGCGAAGTTCCACCCGGCCGCCACTGGCCAGCCGTTCGGCGATCGTGTCGAAGAAACAGGTGACCACGGCCTCGACCTCTTCCGGTCGAAGTTCGGGATTTTCCTGTGCCAACGCTTCGATGAGTTCCGATCTGATCATTTTTACCCCGCCTGTCGAAGAGATCGCGACCCCCTTGCGACAGATACCGCCAAGGACGACGGTAACATTGCCAAAACCCGCAGCGCCCCTTTGCCGCGGGGAGTCAGAGACCGTGGAGCCGGAAAATGAACATCCGTTACCCCACAACCACTTGGCGCAAGTGTGCCATCGCGGCGGGGAACGCGCAATATCTATTAAAATTGATAATATTCCGGGACAGTTTTGTGTCCGGGCGGGCGGGCCGGAATGTCAGGACCCGGCCATCAGCATGTCGAGATCGAGATCGAGCAGCCGGATCCGCTCAGCAACGGCGGGCCATTCCTCCGTCAGGAACTGGTCACGCTCTGCCTTGAGCAGGCGCGAGCGCGCGCCGGGAACCACCGCGATACCGATACCCCTGCGCACTTCGAGCAGGCCGTCGTCCTGGAACTGCTGATAGGCCTTGGCCACGGTAAGCGGGTTGGCCCCCTGTTCGGCGGCGAAGGCGCGGACCGATGGCAGCAGTTCGCCTTCCCGATAACTTCCGTCGATGATCGCGGCGGCGATCAGGTCCCGCAATCGCAGGTAAACGGGGCGCGTGGCCTGGGTTCCGGTGGGGCGTGGCATAGGTGGTCTAGTGCCATAATACAGCGTGTCGGGTCAAGCTTGCGGCACGGTCGTATTCCGGTCGGGCAAGATGGTCTCAATTGCAACAAAACCCTTCACAATGCGGCAAAGCGCTTTAAGGCTCTGCACCACGAAACGAGACAATGAAGATACCGGGGAAGACGAGCTGACATGAAGGACATCACCCTTTGGACCGAGGGCGACTGGATCGCGGCCATCGCCGCCGTCGCCCTGTTTGCCGTGCTCGCCGTCGGCGGCGTCATCTCCATGCGCAAGAGCGAGGAGGTCATCGGCCATCCCCGCGGGCTCTTCGTGCTGTTCTATGCAGAGATGTGGGAGCGGTTCTCCTTCTACGGCATGCGTGCCCTGCTGATCCTGTATCTCACGAAATTCTGGCTGTTTTCAGATGGTAAGGCCAGCCTGATCTATGGTGCCTATGGCAGCCTAGTCTACATCACGCCCGTGCTGGGCGGCTATCTGGCCGACCGCTGGCTGGGCCAGCGCAAGGCGGTCCTGTTCGGCGGGGCGGTTCTGGCGCTGGGTCACTTGGCCATGGCCTATGAAGGCATGCAGGGCGTGACCGACGCGGCGGTGAAGCAGGCCGATTTCGCGATCAACGTGTTCTGGCTGGCGCTGGCGCTGATCATCGTTGGCTCGGGCTTTCTGAAGGCCAACATCTCCGTCATCGTCGGCCAGCTCTACAAGCGGACCGACACGCGCCGCGATGCGGCCTACACGATCTTCTACATGGGCGTGAACGTCGGTGCGGCGCTGGGCACGATTCTCGTCGGCTACCTGGGTGAAACGATCGGCTGGTCGTGGGGCTTTGGCCTTGCGGGTATTGGCATGGTGCTGGGCCTCATCATCTTCGTCCTCGGCAAGCCCGCGCTGAAGGGGCAGGGCGAGCCGCCCAAGCCGCTGGCCAAGCGCGTCGAAACCACGCTCTACGTCGTGGGTGCTGCATCGGTCGCGGTGATCTGGTTCCTGATCCAGTACCAGGACGTCATTCAGGGCCTTCTGATCGTGTGCGGCATCGTGATGCTGACCTACACGCTGTACGAGGCGTTCAAGCTGCCCAAGCAGCCGCGCGAACGCATTTTCGCGATCCTGTTCCTGATCGCATTGAACCCGGTGTTCTGGGGCCTGTTCGAACAGGCCGGCGGTTCGCTGAACCTCTACACCGACAAGTTCGTCGACAAGGGCGGGGTGCCGACCTCGCTGTTCCAGTCGATCAACCCGATCTACATCGTCATCTTTGCCCCGCTGTTCGCAGCGCTGTGGCAGTTCCTGGGCAAGCGGGGGCTCGAACCTTCGGCCCCGGCCAAGTTCGCCCTTGCCCTGTTTCAGGTCGGCGCGGGCTTTCTCGTCTTCGTCTGGGGTGCGGGCACCGGCGATCCGGCGGTGATGACGGGCGTCGTGTTCGTCTTCCTGATCTACCTGCTGCACACCACGGGCGAGCTTTGCCTTTCGCCCGTGGGTCTTTCGGCCATGACGCGCCTTGCCCCGCTGCATCTGGGCAGCTTCATCATGGGCGCGTGGTTCTACATGACCGCGGTCGGCAGCTTCGTCGCGGGCAAGATCGGTGAAGCGACCGGCGGCGAATCGGGCGAGATGAGCAAGGAGCTCACGCTGTCGATCTATAACGAGATCGGTTGGTGGACGATTGGCATAGGCGGCATCGTCCTGCTGCTGAGCCCCATCGTGAAGAAGTGGATGCACCTCGACACTTTGGGCGATCACGAGGCGCACGAGGAACTGGCAGGCGATGCCGAACTGGGCGAGCCGCAGGCGGCGGGCATCCATCCCGAACGAAAATAACGCGGGTCCGGTGGGCGGGGTCTTGCGCGCCGCCCCCTTGTCGCTAGCCTGCCGCGACGTGCCATCAACGTCGGGAGGCAGCGATGCCCTTGGGACTTTCCGCACTGGTTTCCGCCGCCGTCCTTTTCGTCGGTACGCATTTCATCCTCTCTCATCCGGCCCGCGCGCCTCTGGTCGCAAAGCTGGGTGAGAAGGGCTTTCTCGCTCTCTACTCGCTGGTCGCGCTGATCACGCTTGGCGGGATGGGCCATGCGTTCGGCAAGGCGCCGCGCGGGCCGTGGCTGTTCGAACCGATGAGCGATTGGGCATGGATCGTCGCCAGCGTGCTGACTATCGCCGCGCTCGTCCTCCTCGTCGGCAGCTTTCGCGGCAATCCGGCGCTGCCGGGAGCGGAAGGGACAGCGGCGGGCAAGGAGCCAGCAGGCGTGTTCCGCGTCACGCGCCACCCGATGATGTGGGGCATCGCGATCTGGGGCGCGGCGCATATCCTCGTCATGCCCGATGCGCGGACGTTCGTTTTCATGGGCGCCTTTATCGTCCTCGCGCTGGTCGGCGCGGCGTTTCAGGACAAGAAGAAGGAACGGCTCGACCCGGCATGGCCCGAGTGGGAGGCGAAGACGAGTTACTGGCCCAGATTGTCCGGATTAACGGCGGCGAGCGTGGTCACGTGGCTTGTCGCGGTTGCGCTCTGGCTGGCGATCACGTTCGCACACATGCCGCTGGGCGGAATTCCGGCGGGTGTCTGGCGCTGGCTGGGTTAGCGCGGCCGCATGTTCAGCCAGCGACCGTAGTTTCGGATCGTGACCGGCCAACCTTCGGGCCAGTCGGGCAAATCGCTCTCATCGAACCCGTGGTGGCGCGCAAAGTCGCGCGGCCAGTCCAATGACCAGTCATCCTCGTCGATCGGGAGGTCGCGAACCAAATCATCGTCGGGATGAGGCGTGAGATCCGGCGCCAGGTAGAATAACGCCGTTTCCCAGGGAAAATGCCGCTGCAGCTTCAGAGCAGTCTGGTGCCATCATCGCCATGAACCCCGCGCGCGAAGGATTGGGACGACGCGCCCTTGTCGCGGCGATCTTTCGTCGGGTGTTCCGGTATGCGATGGCAAACCAGATAGACAGACCGCCGACAACGAAACCGGTCGGCAGCAGCCAGTCCGGCATGGTCAGGCCCGCGCTTCCTCCACGCCCGCGCTATTGTGGCGCAAAGCTTTCAGAACCGTATCAACGATCTGAGGGGCGTTGAGGCCAGCCTCGTCATATTGTTTCTCGGGCGCGTCATGGTCCTGGAACATGTCGGGCAGGCGCATGGTGCGGATCTTGAGGCCCGCATCCAGCAATCCGTCATCGCTCGCCATCGTCAGGATGTGCGCGCCCAGACCACCGATGGAGCCTTCCTCGATCGTCACGACGACTTCGTGGCTGGCGGCCAGCTTGCGGATCAGGTCTTCGTCCAGCGGCTTCGCGAAACGCATGTCGGCGACCGTCGTCGACAGGCCCTTCGCCTCAAGCTGGTCGGCGGCCTTCAACGCCTCTGCAAGGCGGGTGCCGAGCGAAAGGATCGCGACCTTCGTGCCTTCGCGCACCACGCGGCCCTTGCCGATTTCCAGCTGCTCCGGAACCTCGGGCAAGTCGATGCCGATGCCCGCGCCGCGCGGATAGCGGAACGCGATGGGCCCGCTGTCGTGGCACGCGGCGGTATAAGTCATGTGGACCAGTTCTGCCTCGTCCGCTGCGGCCATCACGACGAAGTTGGGCAGCGTTGCAAGATACGTCACATCGAACGAACCGGCGTGCGTCGCGCCGTCCGCGCCGACCAGACCGGCGCGGTCGATCGCGAAGCGGACGGGAAGGTTCTGGATCGCGACGTCATGGACGACCTGGTCGAAGGCGCGCTGCAGGAACGTGGAATAGATCGCGGCGAAAGGCCGCATTCCCTGTGCTGCAAGCCCGGCCGCGAAAGTCACTGCGTGCTGTTCGGCGATGCCGACGTCGAATGAACGTTCGGGGTGCGCCTTGGCAAAACGGTCAACGCCCGTCCCGCTCGGCATGGCGGCGGTGATGGCGCAGATGCGGTCATCGGTTTCGGCCAGCTTTGCCAGCGTGTCGCCGAAGACATTCTGATAGTTCGGCGGTCCGCCGCTGCTCTTGCTTTGCTTGCCGGTGACGACGTCGAACTTGGCAACGCCGTGATACTTGTCTGCCGATTCCTCGGCCGGGGCATAGCCCTTGCCCTTGGTCGTCACGACATGGATCAGGCACGGCCCTTCGGCGGCATCGCGCACGTTTTCCAGCACGGGCACCAGCGCGTCGAGATCATGCCCGTCGATAGGGCCGACGTAGTAGAAGCCCAGTTCCTCGAACAGGGTGCCGCCCATGGCCATGCCGCGGGCGAATTCGTCGGTCTTGCGCGCGGCATTGTGCAGCGGGCGCGGCAGCTTGCGGGCAAATTTCTTGGCCAGTTCGCGCAGGCCCAGGAACTGGCCGCTGGACACCAGCCGCGCGAGATAGGACGAAAGCCCGCCGACCGGCGGTGCGATCGACATGTCGTTGTCGTTCAGAATGACGACAAGCCGGTTGCCGGCCTGTTCGGCATTGTTCATCGCCTCGTAGGCCATCCCCGCGCTCATCGCGCCGTCGCCGATCACGGCAATGCCCTTGCCCGGTTTTCCGGTCAGCTTGTTGGCGATGGCAAAGCCCAGCGCCGCACTGATCGAGGTGGACGAGTGCGCGGTGCCGAAGGGGTCGTACTCGCTCTCGGTCCGCTTGGTGAAGCCCGACAGGCCGCCGCCCTGGCGCAGGGTGCGGATACGGTCGCGCCGCCCGGTCAGGATCTTGTGCGGATAGGCCTGGTGGCCGACGTCCCAGACCAGCCGGTCTTCCGGTGTGTTGAAGACGTAGTGGAGGGCCGTCGTCAATTCCACGACGCCCAGACCGGACCCGAGATGCCCGCCCGTCTGTCCGACGGCAGAGATCATTTCGGAACGCAGTTCATCGGCAAGCTGGCGCAAGTCCTCGCGCGTCAGCTTCCGCAGGTCGTCAGGCGTGTTGACGGTATCGAGCAGGGGGGTGGCCGGTTCGGCAGTCATGGGGCTGTCTTAGCCAGATAGAACGCGTCTGTCGAACCCAAGAATGACGCTTTCGTCATGCCGGTTTGAAGTCGAGCGCGACGCCGTTCATGCAATAGCGCTTGCCCGTGGGTTTCGGCCCGTCGTTGAAGACGTGGCCCAGGTGCCCGCCGCAGTTGGAGCAAAGCACTTCGATGCGCGGATAGCCCAGCTTGTAGTCCTTGTCCGTGTCGATCGCGCCCTTGAGCGGGGCATAGAACGAAGGCCAACCGGTGCCCGAATCGTACTTGGTCGCGGACGAGAAAAGTGCATGTCCGCAACCGGCGCAAACGAACTTGCCCTTGCGCTTTTCATCGTTGAGCGGGCTGGAATAGGCACGTTCGGTCCCGGCCTGGCGCAGGATGCGGAATTCTTCGCGGCTCAACCGCTTGCGCCATTCGTCTTCGGACAATTGCAGCGGATAAGTGCGCGCCTCTGCCGGGCGCGATCCGCAAGCGCCGATGATCGGCGTGATGGCGCTTGCGCACAAGAGGGCGAGTGTATTGCGTCGCGTGAGTAGTCCCATACGTTCCGTCCTACCGCGCCGCCGCTTAGGCGGGGATGAACGATATACGCTCGACAAGGGCAACCGGTTTCACAAGAATCCGGTTTCAGGCCGGTTTCAGGCCGGTTTCAGGCCGGTTTGCGCTTGCCCCGGATGCGTTGCAGCAGGCTTTTCTTCGCGGGCGCAGGCCCCGATTTCATCACCGTCTTGCGGAACAGGGTCGACCCGCCCTTGATGATGAGAGCGACGCAGAACGCCTGCCACAGGATCGCGAGGAAATGCGGCCACAGCGTCGCGTCCACCGCCGATCTCGCCAGCATGATGTAAGGCGACGACAGGGGGAAGATGATGGCGACCCACTCGATCGGCTCTCCCTGCGCGCCAAGTGCGTAGCTGGCGAAAAAGAACACGATCAGCTGCAGCATCGTCGCCGGCATCGAAAGCGTCTGAACTTCGCGCACCGTTGCGGCAAGACCGCCGATGGTGAGGAACAGCGAGCCCAGCAAAAGGTAGGCAAACGAGAAATAGATCAGCCCGAACAGCAGGAACAACGGCCAGCCCACGGCAGGGGCCGCGAATGTCGGTAGCGCTGCGCCGACGATGGCAATCGGCGACAGGAACACGCCCCAGACCGCAAGGCCGGTCAGGCTGACCCCCAGCATCGCGATCAGCTTGCCATAGAACACCGCATCCATGGGAACGGCAGCGGCCAGCACCTCGATGATCTTGTTGGCCTTTTCCTCGACCATGTTCGACATGACCATCCCGGCCAGCAGCATGGTGAGCAGGAACAGCAGCGTTTGCGACGCCTGTGCCGTGCGGATGCGTTTGCGCGCGATATCGGCCTTGGCGGTGATCGTGCGTTCCATGTTCACGACCGGCAGCGCGCCGGTATCGCCGCGCATCGCCTCTGCCGCGATCAGGGTGACGGGGCCTTCCCAACGGTCGATCTGGCCGCCCGCACCCGTCAGTTTGGGATTTTTCAGCGGACCGCTCAGGATCGCGACGATCGGGCTTCCGTCCTTGACGCGATCGAGCAGCGACCGGGTCATTACGTTCTCGCCCGGCTTCAGGCGCAGGACCACGACGACTTCGGGCGTGTTCGGCACCGTTTTCGCCAGCCGGTCACGCGCCGCGACGAAGGCGTCGACGTCTTCGGCCTGCATGGCAATGCCCAGCTTGGGGTTCTGTAACTGGCCGCTGACGCTGGCACCGATGCCGCCCGCCATGGCGACGACGAAGATCGGGAACAGCGGGCCCAGAAGGAAGAATATGAACGAGCGGCTGAACAGGATCGCGCTGTAATCGCGCCGCGCGATGACGAAGATGGAGCGCCAGAAGCGCGAGGTCCGGCTGGTCATTTGACGTCTCCCTCGCTCGTCCCCTGTTCAAGCGCGCGGGCCGCAGCCTCGCCCGCGATGGCGACGAAGGCATCGTGCAGCCCGGCCCGTTCGATGGACAGAGCCTCGATCCCGGCGCCCCCTTCGATGAGGGCGGTCAGCAGCGGCTCGACCTCTCCGGTCAGGCTGAAATCGAACAGCGCGCCGCCCGACGACTTGACCTGCGGTTCCGCATCGGCGGGCAGGGCGCTGCGCCACGGGCCGTCAACGTTGCGTGTTTCCAGGTGAACCTGCGGCGGCAGGCGATCCCTTGCCGTCGAGACGAGCCCTTCGAACGGCACTTTGCCGCCCGCGATGATGGCGATCCGTTCGCACAGGCGTTCGGCATGGGCGAGGACGTGGGTAGAGAAGATCACCGTCGTCCCGTCGGTCGCAAGGCCGCGAATCAGTTTTTCGAGGCGGCCCTGGCTGATCGCGTCGAGGCCCGAAAACGGTTCGTCCAGCACGACGAGATCGGGCTTGTGCACCAGCGTGGACAGCAGTTGCACCGTCTGGGCCTGCCCTTTCGACATCTGGCGAATCTGGCGGTCGGCGATATGGCCGAAGCCGTAGTCTTCCATCAGCTTGCGCCCGCGTTCGCGCCCTTCTGCCCGCGGCAATCCGCGCAGCGATCCGACAAAGGCGATGGCGTCCACCGCCTTCATCGCGGGATAGAGGCCGCGTTCTTCGGGCAGATAGCCGATTCGGTGCGCGATGGCGTGCGGGTTGTCGCTGCCCAGTACCTGCCGGGTTCCGCTATCGGGGTCGATGATACCCAGCAGCATGCGCAGCGTCGTGGTCTTGCCCGCGCCGTTGGGCCCAAGAATTCCGTAGATCGTGCCCGCAGGGACCGATATGTCCACCCCGTCCACCGCAATGGTGCCGTCGAAACGCTTCACGAGATCGCGCGCTTCTATCGCGAGAGTGCCGCTGTCTGCTTGCACTGCGCGGTCGAATTCCGCCTTGTCGGGGCTTTTGGTCATATCCATCCGTTTCTACAATCGCCCCATGCGCCGCCATACTGCAAGATAGAGTTAACGCCGAATGCGAGAAATCCGGCCCGATGACCTGACCGACCTGCGCCGCCGACTGCTCGAACGGGCGGGCGAGGAAGGTTTCGTCGCGGCCGGAATCGCCGATGCCGGGACCGATCCTGCGCGTGCGGTTCGGCTGGATCAATGGCTGGACGAAGGCCGTCACGGATCGATGCAGTGGATGGAGGACCGCAAAGACCAGCGCGCCGCGCCGCAGGTCTTGTGGGAGGAGGCGCAGCGGGTGATCGCGCTGGGCATGAGCTATGCGCCCGCAACCGATCCGTTGTCGCTGGCGGACGAGGGCGGGGTGGGCCGCATTTCGGTCTATGCGCAGGGGCGCGACTATCACGATGTCGTCAAAAAGGCGCTGAAGCGGCTGGCCCGCTGGCTGGTGGAAGAGGCGCGCAAGATGGGCGTCGATGCGGGGGTCAAGGTTTTCGTCGATACCGCGCCGGTTATGGAAAAACCGCTGGGCGCGGCGGCGGGCATCGGCTGGCAGGGCAAGCATTCCAACCTTGTCAGCCGAAGCCAAGGTTCGTGGCTGTTCCTTGGCGCGATCTACACGACGTTGCCGCTGGAGGTGGACGATCCGCACGCCGACCGTTGCGGTTCCTGCACCCGCTGTCTCGATGCCTGTCCGACCGATGCCTTTCCAAGCCCGCGCGTGGTCGATGCGCGGCGGTGCATTTCGTACCTTACCATCGAACACAAGGGCCCGATCCCGCACGAATTCCGCGAGGCGATGGGCAACCGGATCTATGGCTGCGACGATTGCCTTGCCGTCTGTCCGTGGAACAGCTTTGCGGCTCAGGCGGCGGCGAACAAAGCGTTCCTGCCGCGCGCGGAACTGGCCGCGCCGCGCCTTGCCGAGCTGCTGGCGCTCGACGATGCGGGCTTCCGCTCGCTTTTCTCCGGCTCTCCGATCAAGCGAATCGGGCGCGACCGGTTCGTGCGCAACTGCCTGATCGCGGCGGGCAACAGCGGGGATTCGAACCTGCGCGCCCCGGTCGGGGCCCTGTTGCAGGACCCCGACGGAACCGTTGCCGAAGCGGCGGAGTGGGCTTTCGCCCGGCTTCAGGCCCCAGCGGGCGTCAGGCCGAAGCCATCTCCTTGAGCGCCAGCGTATCGTCGGCCAGCACGTCGCGGTCGATCACGGCCTGACTCTCGACCAGCTTCTTGCCCTGGACGTAGTCCTTGACCTTGTTCACGCAGTCGAGCGCGATGATCCGACCTTCCTTGAGATAGATGATCGAGAAACTGCGATCGTCGGGATTGCCGCGCAGCACGGTGTCGTCGTGCCCGATCGACAGGCCCACGGTCTGAAGCTTCAGGTCATACTGGTTGGACCAGAACCACGGCGTCGACTGATAGGGCTGTTTGTCGCCCGCGATCTTCATCGCGACCGTCTTGGCCATGTCGTTGGCGTTCTGCACCGATTCGAGGCGGATGACCGCGCCGTCGGCATAGCCGTTGGCGTGGGCCGCACAGTCGCCGATCGCATAGACGTCGTCGAGCGAGGTACGGCAATATTCGTCAACGTCGACGCCGTTCGCACCAGAAGCGCCCGCAACGATCAGCGGACCGATGCTGGGCACGATGCCGATGCCGACGATCACCATGTCGGCAGCGACGATGCTGCCGTCGGCCAGCTTTACGCCGGTGACTTTTTCACCGTCGCCCTCGATGCAATCGACCCCGGTTTCAAGGCGCAGGTCGACGCCGTGTTCGCGGTGTTCCTTTTCGTAGAAGCGCGAAAGCTCCTCTCCGGCGACGCGCGCCAGGACGCGGTCGAGCATTTCGAGCAGAACGACTTCGACGCCCAGCTTGCGCAGGACGGCCGCGGCCTCAAGCCCGATGTAGCCGCCACCGACGATCACGGCCTTTTTCGCGCCCGCATCGATTTCGGCCATCATCCGGTCGACGTCGGCGCGGGTGCGAACGGAGTGAACGCCCTTCAGGTCCGCGCCCGAACAGGACAGGCGGCGCGCATCGCCGCCGGCGGCCCAGATGAGGTTGGTGTAGCTGATCTCGTCACCGCCGGTCAGCGTCGCGACCTTGCCCATCGGTTCGACGGCGATCACTTCGGTGCCAAGCCGCAGGGCGACGTCCTTGTCCGCCCAGAACTGCGGCGGGCGGATATAAAGGCGCTCGAACTCCTTTTCGCGCGCGAGATATTCCTTGGAGAGCGGGGGACGCTCGTACGGGGGTTCCTTTTCGCGGCCCACCATGACGATGCTGCCCTCGAAGCCCTGCTGGCGGAGCGCGACTGCAGCCGCGGCGCCGCCATGACCTGCACCCACGATGAGTACGTCGGCGTGTTCCATATCATCTCCCTTGATCCGGACCCCACGCGCTATAGGCGTGGGGCGAGCGGTTCAAGTCACAAAACCGCGCGCTGCCGAATTTGGCCGGAGAAGATCAATTGGCGGCAGCAATGCTGGCCGACATCGCATCCATCGCCAGTTCCAGCGAATATCGCCGGGCTGCGGGATCAAAAGTTGACCCCGACAGCACGATCTCGTCGGCGCCGGTACGGGCGGCAAGATCGGTCAGCGTTTCGCGCACGTCCTCGCGCGTGCCGATGGCGCTGACCCGGCGAAGGCCGCGAAGCCCGGCCAGAAGCTGCGGCGGCAGGCTTTCGCGATATCCGGGGACCGGCGGGGGCAGTTTGCCCGGTGTGCCGGTGCGCAGCGCGACGAAGGACTGGTCCATCGACGATGCGATCAGTTCGGCCTCTTCGCGCGTGTCCGCGGCAAAGCAGTTCGCCGCGACCATGACATGCGGCTTTTCGCAGTCTTCGGACGGCCGGAAATTTTCGCGGTAAAGCGCCAACGCCTCGTCCAGCGCGGCCGGTGCGAAGTGCGAGGCAAAGGCGTAGGGCAGGCCCAGCAGGGCGGCAAGCTGCGCGCCGAACAGGCTGGAACCCAGGATCCACATCTCGACATTCGCGCCCTGGCCCGGAACGGCGGGCAGCGGCATGCGGCCATCGCCCGAAAGCAGCGCACGCAGTTCGGTCACGTCCTGCGGAAAGCGTTCAGCGGCCGAATGCAGATCCTTGCGCAGCATCTGGCCGATCCGCGAATCCGCACCCGGCGCGCGGCCAAGGCCCAGGTCGATCCGGCCGGGGAACAGCGCGTCCAGCGTGCCGAACTGTTCGGCGATGACCAGCGGGCTGTGGTTGGGTAGCATGATGCCGCCCGAACCGATGCGGATCTTCGACGTCGCGCTGCCGACATGGGCAAGGCACACGGAAACCGCCGAACTGGCGATGCCGGGCATGCCGTGGTGTTCGGCCATCCAGAAACGGTGACAGGCAAGATCTTCGGCCAGTTTCGCATAGGCCGCCGTATCGGCCAGTGCGCGCGTCGCCGTCCCACCTTCGGGGATCGAGACGAAATCGAGTACCGAGAGCTTCATGCCGAAACCTCCGCGATGGTGGATAGAAGAAGCGCGATGTCTCCCTCACGCGACAGGCGGTGATCGCCGTCCTTGATGATCTGCAGGCGCACGTCCTGCGCCGCCAGCGCATCGGCGATCTTCAGCGACAGTTCCCACGGCACGTCGGGGTCGCGCTGCCCCTGAAGCACGCGCACCGGGCAGTTCACGGCTATTCCGCGTGACAGCATCCGGTGACGGGCGGAATCGGTATAGAACGCGGGGTGATAGGGCGTGGGTTCGGGGCCGTAGATGTTGTCCTCGAACCAGATCTCGCCTTTTTCCAGCGTCGCCTTCTGCTCTGCCGAATAGCCCCAGTCGGTGAAATCGGGCGCGGGCGCGATGCCGACCAGCGCCGCCAGCGCCGCCGGCCCGGCGCGCTCGCAAAGCGCCTCTGCCACCAGGAACATCAGCCATCCGCCCATGGAGGACCCGACGATGACGACGGGATCGTCTGCCGTGCCCGCGCCGACATGCTCGATCAGTGACAGCACTTCGTCACGCCAACGGGTCAGCGTGCCGTTGGCGAAGTCGCCCTCGCTCTCGCCGCAGCCGGAGTAGTCGAGCAACAGGCAGGCCTGACCCCGTGCCATCGCGTCGGCCATCGCGGCAGTCGCCTTGCCGCCCGCCATGTCGGACATATACCCCGGCAGGAACACGATCAGCGGTCCCGTGCCCGGCGCATGGCGATAGGCCAGCGACAGCCCGTCGCTCGATTTGAAACGCTGGATGGCGGGAAGTTCAGGCTCGTTCATGCCCGCCTATCTAGGAAGATCGGGCGCGATTTGAACCGCTACGCCATCGATCAGACGTCGTCGTGGCTGACCAGTTCCGCGCGGTCGAGTTCGTCGAGCGAGGCGGCAACCGCCGTTGCGACGGTCGAATCGCTGGTCACGTTGGTCACTGTGCGCATCATGTCCATCAACCGGTCCACGCCCGCCACGAAGGCGATCGTTTCCAGCGGCACGCCGACGGTACCGAAGACCAAGGTCATCATGATGAGCCCCGTGCCCGGAATGCCCGCCGCGCCGATGGAGCCCAGCGTGGCCGTGATCGCGACCATCAGGTAGTCGACCATGTCGAGCTGCACCCCGAAGATCTGTGCGCCGAACACGGTGGCAAGGCCAAGGTACATCGCCGTGCCGTCCATGTTGATCGTCGCGCCCAGCGATGCGGTAAAGCTGGAAACCGACGGGCTGACGCCGATGTTGCGCTGCAGGCAGCGCAGCGTGACGGGCAGGGTCGCGCTGGACGATGCGGTGGAATAGGCCACCGCCATCGCGTCGATCATGCCGCGGAAGAAATCGCCGACCGGCACTTTGGCAAAGAACTTGAGAATGCCGACGTAGACCACGCCGATCAGGATCAGGCAGCCCGCGTAATTGAGCGCAACCAGCTTGGCGAGCGCGAACAGCGCATCGACCCCGAAGCTGCCCGCGACCCACGCCATCAGCGCAAAGACGCCGAAGGGGGTCAGTTCCATGACCAGGATCGTGATCTTCTGCATGACGATGGAGCCTGCATCGAAAATGCGGGTCAGCGGCTGGCCTTCTTCCTTCGCCATCAGGATGCCGATGCCGATCAGCAGCGCAAAGACGATCAACGGCAGGACATTGGCGTCGGCCATGACCTGGACCGGGCTTTGCGGGACGATCGACAGGATCATCTCGCGCCAGCCTTCGGACTTCGGTTCGGGAATGTTGCCCATTTCGATCCGGCTCTGGTCCAGCCCCACGCCGGGCATGAACAGGGTGCCGAGCAGCAGGCCGAGCCATACCGCGATCTGGCTGGTGACGAGGAAGAAGAGCAGCGCCCGCCCGCCGACCGAGCCGAGTTTCTTCAGGTTGCCGATCGAAGTCACGCCGGACACGAGGCTGAAGAAGATCAGCGGTACGACCAGCATTTTGATCGAGGCAATGAAGAAGTCGCCGATCCACTTGATCGCCACTGCCTCCGGCCCCCAGAACAGCCCCAGCGCAACGCCGAGGATGAGCGCGCCGATGACGCGTTGCCACAGGGGAATCGAAAACCAGAAACGAAGCATTTCGGGGGCCCTTCGCGCAGAGGTGACGAAGCGCAGGTTGTGCCCGCACCGGGCCCGACCTGCAAGGGTGGCCGGGGCGAGTGCCCTCAGCCCCGAACGGGGATCAGGCCAGCGCGGCCTTTGCCACGCGGGCGTAGATGCGGGTCAGCACGTCGAGATCGACCACGGCCACGGCCTCGTCACGCTTGTGCATCGTTGCGTTGTTGAGGCCGAATTCGATCACCGGGCACACGTTCTTCAGGAAACGGGCATCGGAGGTGCCGCCGCCGGTCGACAGTTCGGGTTCCACCCCGGTCTCGGCGCGGATCGCATCGGCCAGCATGTCGGAGAACCGGCCCGGCGCGGTCAGGAATGGTTCGCCGCTGATGACGGGACGCGCCCAGCCGCCATGGCTTTCGGCAATGGCGATCACCTTTTCCGAAAGGCTGGCGCCCGAATGCAGGTCGTTGAAGCGGATGGAGATCCGCGCCTCCGCCTTGGCGGGGATCACGTTGTGCGCGGGATTGCCGATGGCCATCTCGGTAATTTCCAGGTTCGACGGTTGGAACCAGTCGGTCCCTTCGTCGAGCACGAGGGCATCGAGTTCGGCCAGCATGGCGACCAGTTTCGGAGCCGGATTGTCGGCAAGGTGCGGATAGGCGACGTGCCCCTGCACCCCATCGACGCCGAGGAAGATGTTCACCGAACCGCGCCGCCCGATCTTCATCATGTCGCCCAGCCGGTTCACGCTGGTCGGTTCGCCGACAAGGCACAGGTCCGGCACGATATCGCGTGTCGCCATGTGATCCATCAGCGCCAGCGTGCCGTGGCGGGCCGGGCCTTCTTCGTCCCCGGTGATGATGAAGCTGATCGTGCCGGCCTCTGCCGGAATGTCGGCAAGGGCCGCGACCATGCAGGCGATCGAACCCTTCATGTCGACCGCGCCGCGCCCGTAAAGAAGGTCGCCGCGGATTTCGGGTTCGAAGGCATCGCTGGTCCACCCTTCGCCCGGCGGGACGACGTCAAGGTGCCCGGCAAAGGCGAAATGGCGCGAACCTTCCGGGCCGTTGCGCGTCGCCAGCAGGTTTTCGACGGGGCCGTCGGGCGCTTCGCCATCGATGGTGCGCAGGACTTCGAAGCCCAGCGGCGTCAGCATCGCTTCCATCGCATCGAAAACGCTGCCGGTGGCAGGTGTTACACTGGGACAGGCGATCAGGCGCTGAGCCAGCGCAAGCGGGGATGCATCGGACATGCGCAGCGGTTAGCGCAAGGCGCGCGCCAAGGGAACTACCGAGGTAGCCGGTGCCGAAATGTCGGAAAAGTTCAGAAGGGCAGGAACGGACCGGCCATGATCACGGCGACGGCGGAGCCGGCCACGATCACGAAGCGTACGGTGTTCGTCGCCACGTCACCACCGTGGTGGAGCGGGTAGGAAACAGCGCGGGCGATTCTCTTTGCCATGGGTCCAATATGGACCCGATTTCCTACCAAATCCTTAATGCGTGTTATCGGCTGCTACCCAGGCGTTAACGCGGGTCCTTGCCGTCAAGCCAGTCGGCGATGGAGGCGAGGCACGAACGGCCCAAGGCTTGTGATCGCTCCGGGCTCCAAGCGCGCGCCGCATCGGGCGCATCGTCATGATCCTTGAACGGCATTTCCAGCGTCATCGCCGTTGCGCCGAAGCGATGGGCGACCTGGTTGGTCGACATCGACAGGTTGCCTTTGCCCGGCGCGGCGGTGGGATAGCCCTTCTCACGCTGGAAATCCGGGGTTTCGGCGTTCAGCAGCGCGAGAAAGCGGTCATAGCTGTCGAGCTGTGTGACTTTCACGTCGGGAATGCCTTCGAACCCGGCGATGAAGACGTGGGGGATCGCCTCGTCCCCGTGGACGTCCATGGCGAAATCCACGCCGGTCGCATCCATCGCGTTGCGGATCGCCAGCACTTCGGGCGATCCTTCCGCGCTGGGTTCGTGCCATTCGCGGTTGAGGTTCACGCCCGCTGCATTGGTGCGCAGGTGACCGCGCCGTGACCCGTCGGGGTTACAGTTTGGCACGACATGGACGGTCGCCGCCTTGCACAGCCGCTGCGTCAGGTCGTCCGATCCGTCGGCCAGAACGTCCAGCGCGCCTTCCATCCACCATTCGGCCATCGATTCGCCCGGATGCTGCCGTGCGTAGAGCCACACCTGTTTTTCGCCCGAACCGAATGTCAGGCAATCGATGGGCTGTCCGTCGAGGCTGTGACCCAGGACCGAGTGGCTGGCCCCCTCTGCCTGTGCGGCGCGGGTGACGAGGTCGTGGTGACGCTCCATCGAATAGGGCGCGAAATAGGCGAACCATGCCACGTCGCCGACCGGACGGTGCCGGATCGTCAAAGTGCCATCCCGCTCCTGCGCATCGAAAGAAGTCGCCGCGCGGCGCCAGTCGGCGCGGTCTTCGGACACGCGCGCGTCGTATCCGGGCCAGCCGCCGGGATAGGCGCTCTTGTTCAGGCCCGTGATCTTCAGCACCAGTTCGCGGCCGCGCACGCCAGATGCGCGGAAGTGGAACCACTGGTAGAAATCGCTCTCGCGGTCCTTGCGGATGGCAAGGATCGCCTCGGCATGGTCGATACCAAGGATTTCAATATTGCCGCTGTCGAAAGCGGCGTCGATGCGGATCGGGTCGGCCACGCGTTGAACCTGCTGCTTGCCTATTGTTTCACTTCGATGGTTTCGCCCGACTCGCCGGGAAAGTCCACGAAGAGTGCTTCGGCAAGGTGTGCGGCGGCAAGCTGCGTTTCGGCAAGCGGCGCACCGGCCTTCACCGCGAACTGCGCGCGGCCTTCCCAAAGCGGCTCTCCGGTCAAGCGCTGCCGGATGACAACGGCCAATTCGGTCATGACCTCGTCCTTGGGCCTGCCTGACAGGTCGATGCCGACACCCACGCCAACGCCGGAACCGTAGCTTCCGGTCGATCCGCCGACCCCGACGCTGACCGGGCCGCCTTCGCGCACGGGCGACATGATGGCACGGCGGATGCGGACTTCGGCGACTTGCGAACCTTCGCCGGCGGGCACTTCGTTATAGCCCAGCCTTGCCAGTTCGCGGCCCACGGCGGCGCGATAAGTGCCCAGTTCCAGCGAATCTGCTTCCATGCCCGGTGCGGCCTCTACCGCGATGGACCCGCGGCCCAGCAGGGCGACCTTGTCCTCGGCGTGGAAGCGCGTGACCTCCACCGGGCCGGTGGAGGTCACGCATGCGCCCAGCGTCATCAACGGCACGAGGCAAGCCGCGCCAAGGATCGCTTTCCTGTTCAGCATCATATCGTCTCCCGAAAGGCGTAGGCAGTGGGCGCAAGGCGCTCAATTACCGACAAAACTTGGGGTTTCTCCCCCTGAATCGCAAGAGGCACGGACAAAGCGGGCAATTCAGGCTCCACGCTTCCGGCAGCGATCATACCAAAGAGTTCGCCTGACAGGTCTTACCATGACAGGGTCTAGGCGTTATCCGGGCAGAATACAGGGTTGCATCAAGGGGTCGTAATCGACGTGACTATACCGGTACTTGTGACGGGCGGGGCAGGATATATCGGCAGCCACGCGGTGCTCGCGCTGGTCGATCGCGGTTGGGACGTGGCGGTCATCGACAACCTGTCGACCGGGTTCGAATGGGCCATCCCCGATGGCGTCCCGCTCTATCAAGGCGATATTGCCGATACCGAACTGCTCAGCCGGATCTTCGCCGAACGCGGCATGGGCGGGGGCAGGGGGGCGATCCTGCACTTTGCCGGATCGATCATCGTGCCCGAATCGGTCGAAAACCCGCTTAAGTATTACGAGAACAACACCGCCAAGAGCCGGACGCTGATGGAAGCGGCGGTGAACGCGGGGGTGGGGCACTTCATCTTCTCCTCCACCGCGACCGTCTATGGTGAGCCGGAGTGCAAGCCGCTGACCGAGGACGATCCGCTCGTCCCGGTAAACCCCTATGGCATGAGCAAGCTGATGACCGAGCGCATCCTTGCCGATGTCAGCCGGGCCCATCCGATGAACCACTGCGTCCTAAGGTATTTCAACGTCGCGGGCGCCGATCCGCGGACGCGGTCGGGGCAATCGACGCAAGGGGCGACACACCTCATCAAGGTCGCGGTCGAAGCGGCGCTGGGCAAGCGGCACGGGGTCGCGGTGTTTGGCGACGATTACGCCACGCCCGACGGTACGGGGGTGCGCGACTACATCCACGTGTCCGACCTTGCCGAGGCGCACGTCCTGGCGCTGGAGGCGCTGATCGAACAGCCAGAGCGCAGCCTGACGATGAACGTGGGCTATGGCCGGGGTTTCTCGGTGCTCGAAGTGCTCGACGCGGTAGACACGGTCGTCGGCCAGCCTGTGCCCCGCCGGATGGAGCCGCGCCGCGCCGGGGACGTGCCCAGCCTGGTATCGGACAACAGCCGGATCCTGGCCACCGTGCCGTGGCAGCCGAAACACGCCGATCTGGCCGAGATCATCGGCCACGCGCTGGCCTGGGAAAAGAAATTGACCGGGATTCGCGCCGCGGAAGGGTGAATCGCTTGACTCAGGTTGTGCCTCACCGTAACGGGCCAGCCTTGATTTTACAGGGATGCGCCCCATCTGGCGGCGGCGGCCCGAAACCCCTTTAGCCGACGGATTTAGACAGATGAAGATTCGCAACAGCCTCAAGTCGCTCAAGAACCGCCACCGCGACAACCGCGTGATCCGCCGTCGCGGCCGGACTTACGTCATCAACAAGACCAACCGCCGCTTCAAGGCGCGCCAGGGCTGATCGCGGCGTCTTTCGCTCCCGGGAGGGCTGCGGAAGGCACCGTTTTGAACGTTCCGGTGCTCACGACCGAAAAGGTCGCTGCGCGCCGGGGCTCGAACCGGCACCATCCTCGCTCCACCCGGAACCGAAATACATCACAATCACTTAGGTGATGATACGCCGTCCGTTCGGGCGGCGTTTTCGCGTTTGCAAGGCGGGAGTTTGCGCAGATGATCGATACCGTCGTTTTCGACGTGGGCCGCGTGCTCTATCGCTGGGACTTTCGATATCTGTACCGCAAGCTGATCGCCGATGCGGACGAACTGGAATGGTTCGTGTCGAATGTCGTCACTGAAAAGTGGCACTTCGAACACGACGCAGGCCGCGACCTTGGCGAGATGGTGGCGGAGCGCAAGCTGGCCTTTCCCGATCACGCGCACCTGATCGAGGCCTATGCAACCCGGTTCGAGGAAAGCATCCCCGGCCCCGTTCCCGGTTCGATCGAACTGGTCGAACGGCTGGACGATGCGGGCGTACCGCTGTTTGCCATCACCAATTTTGCCGCCGGGTTCTGGGAGGAATTCCGCTCCACCAGGCCGGTATTCGGCCGCTTCCGCGACATCGTCGTGTCCGGCGTCGAAAAACTTGCAAAGCCCGATCCGGCGATCTTCCAGCTGGCCGAAGAGCGGTTCGGCAATAAGCCTGAGACCTCGCTGTTCATCGACGACAACCCTGACAACGTGAAGGCGGCAGAGGCGCTGGGCTGGCAGGTCCACCATTTCGACGGGGCCGACGCGCTGCAGGCGGATCTGGTGCAGCGGGGATTGCTGTCCGCGTGATCTTCCGCGCGGGCCGAACACACGCTAACAGGGCGGCGCGATGACCCGTCTGACCGTCAACGACCGCCCGGTACACTTCCTCATGGACGGGGACACCCCGCTTTTGTGGGCGCTGCGCGATGCGGCGAACCTTACGGGGGCGAAATACGGCTGCGGCAACGGCGATTGCGGCGCGTGCACCGTCATTATCGACGGGCAGGCGATCCGGTCATGCCTTGTCACCTTGGAAGAGGTCGAAGGGCGTTACGTCACCACGATCGAGGCATTGTCGGGCGACCGGTCGCACCCCTTGCAACAGGCGATGGTCGCCGAAGGCGCGATCCAGTGCGGTTTCTGCACCCCTGGGTTCGTCATGGCGGGGGCGGCGCTGCTGGCGCAGAATCCGCGCGCCGGGCGTGAAGACATCGCCAGCGCCATTCCCAACATCTGCGCCTGCGGTGCGGGCCCGCGCATCTTGCGCGCCATCGAACGCGCGGGCCGGGCCATCCGCAGCCGCGAACGGCTGGACGCATTGCCCGTTCCGGGGATCGATCCGGCAAAAGCATCGCAGGACGTGCCCGCCATCGCGGCGCCCCTGCCACCAGAGGAGAGCGAAGAATGAAGGCCACCATCTGGCACAACCCCAAGTGCGGCACGTCGCGCAAGACGCTGGCGATCCTGGAAGAAACGCCGGGCGTCGAGGTCGAGGTGATCGAATATCTCAAGACCCCGCCGAGCGCCGACAAGCTGGCCCAGCTCTACAAGGATGCGGGAATCACTCCGCAAGAGGGCCTGCGCACGCGCGGCACCGATGCGGTTGAACGCGGCCTTCCCGACGCCGACGACGCGACCGTCCTGGCCGCGATGGAGGCCGAACCGATCCTGATCGAACGTCCGCTGGTGGAAACGGACAAGGGCGTGCGCCTGTGCCGTCCGCAGGAAAAGGTCCACGAAATCCTCTGAGCGGTACCTTGTCGGACAAGTCCCGCAGCGCCCTTGCAATGCCGCGGTCAATTTGCGACGCCAAGGCTAGACAGGGACAATCAAGAGGTTGCTGACCTAAATGACGGGTACGGATCTGGCGCAGGGCACTGCCGCGCCGAAAGCGAAACGCGGCCTTGCTGCCAAGCTGGGCCCGTGGGGCGTGTTCTTTCGCGGGTTCGTCGAACATCCGGTCATGGTCGGCTCGATCATCCCGTCCTCACGCTTTACCATCGACAAGATGCTTGGCCCCGTCGACTGGGACCGCTGCCGCCTGTTCGTCGAATATGGGCCCGGCGTCGGCACGTTCTGTCAGCCGGTGCTGAACAAGCTGCGCCCCGATGGCGCGCTGATCGTGATCGACACCAACCCGCTCTATATCGACTACCTTAAGCGCACGATCACCGATCCGCGCTTTACCGCCGTGCTTGGCTCTGCCGCCGATGTCGAAAAGATCGTGCGCGACCACGGGCATGACGGGGCGGACTACGTGCTGTCAGGCCTGCCGTTTTCCACCCTGCCCGAAGGGGTCGGACCGGCGATCGTCGATGGCACTTATGACATCCTGCGCGAAGGCGGGGCGTTTCTCGTATATCAGTTCTCGGCCAAGGCGCGCGATTTCATGGCGCGCCGGTTCAAGCGGATTTCTTGCGGATTCGAACCGCTGAACGTCCTGCCCTGCCGCCTGTTCTGGGGTTGGAAGGATGCAGAGCCGCTCGTCGCCCAGGCCGAAGTGGAACCAGCCAAAGTCGCCGCTGTCGGCTGACCCCGATCAGGTTGCCGCCAGCTGGCGGTAGCTTGCCGCGATGATCGCCGACCACGTGACCATCAGGATGGTGGACACGAACGCCTCGATCACGCCGACGATGCCCTGGCCGGTTTCCTGCCCCAGCGCCGCGATGAGGAGCGTGCCCGGCACCGCCGTCGTCACGATGGAGATGACGAGCGCGGCCAGCACGAACAGGATCACCATCATCAGGATGCGCGGCCCGCTGCCACTGGTCTGGGCCCATGCCTTTTTCAGTGCCTCGAACGGATTGCGTTCACGGCCCACCGAAATGACGGGGGCCAGCGTCAGGGTGCGCACGTTGATCCACAGCGCAACGGCCAGGATCGGGATCACGGCGACCGCAGCGGCGGCCTCTCCCATCGCCAAAGTGATCGGCAACAGGATCAGCAGCGCAAGGATGCCCATGCCCGCCACCAGGACCAGCGTCGCGCCGATATAAGGGGCAAGCGACTTCACGCCGGTGCGGATCGCATCGCGCACGACGGGCCGCCCCTGATCGCACAGCAGCACCATGAGCGTCAGCATACCCGCCGCCTGCACGACGGCAACGCCCAGCACCAGTGGCCACCAGACCGCGAAGATGTCCATCGCCGCCTGAGTCGCGGCCTCTTCCTCAAGGCCTTGCGGTACATCGGGCAGCAGCATGCCCAGCAGCATTTGCGGCACGAGGAAAAACAGGCCGCCCAGCACCAGCAGCATCTCGCGGTTCTTGCCGATCAACTTCATAGCCGCGCTCCACGCGGCAGAGGCGTCGAACCGGGGCGGAATCGGCCCGCCGTTGCCGGGCAAACCGGGCCCATCGCTTTCGATCTTCGTCATGGGCCTTGATTGGCACGACGTTTGCCGCCACGCAACGTGGCGATGACAGTTGATAACACGCACTTTCCCCTGATCGAGGGCGTCGAGTGGCGGCGGGAGAGCACGCTCGTGCCCTATCGCGATGCGCTTGCCGCGATGCAGGACCGCAATGCCGCGATCCACGCGGGCGAGGCGGACGAGCTTGTCTGGCTGCTTGAACATCCGCCGGTCTACACCGCGGGCACCAGCGCGAAGGAAAAGGACCTGCTCGACCCGCGCTTCGACGTGGTGGAGGCGGGCCGCGGCGGTGAGTTCACCTATCACGGGCCGGGCCAGCGCATCGGCTATGTCCTCGTGAACCTTGGCAACCGGGCGCGCGACGTGCGCGGATATGTTCATGCGATCGAAGGCTGGGTGATCGACTCGCTGGCCGATTTCGGGGTGGAGGCATGGCGCGCCGAAGGGCGCATCGGCATCTGGACCCGCGACATCGACGGACGGGAGGCGAAGATCGGCGCGATCGGCGTGCGCGTGCGCAAGTGGGTCACGATGCACGGCTTTTCGGTCAACCTGTCGCCCGACCTGTCGCATTTCACCGGCATCGTGCCGTGCGGGATCAGCGAATATGGCGTGACGAGCATGGCCCGCCTCGGGCATGAGGTCAGCGCGGATCAGTGGGACGCCGCGCTTGCGCGGCATGCCCCGGCCTTTTTCGCCAAGCTGGAATCGGCGTGCCCCACGCAAGGAACACCAACGCAATGATTACCGACATGAAGCCTGCAGCCTTTCGCACCCTTGTCGCCATCGGCCTTGCAACCGCGCTTGCGGCTTGCGGTTCGGACAGCGCGGCCCCTGTCGACGACAACCGGGAAGCGGGCGGCGAAGTGCTGCAAGGCACGATCACCGACGACATGATCCCGCTCGACCAGCTCAAGAGCCGGGGCCAGTCGGCCGATGCGGAAGGCGATTCCGAAGGGGATGGCGGAGACGCGGCGGATAACGGTGCCGGGAACGAAACCGAGGCTGCCGACGCCGCAGGCGAATCGCCCGACGAGGCGGCAGGCGGGGACGAAGCCCCCAGCCAGTGACCGGAATGTGATCGGAAGGATCGCAGCTCCCGTGACAGACGATGCACCGCGCGCCGGCCCGTGGCGGCTGGGCCTGCTGCTGTGCGGGAATGCGGCGCTGGCCACCGGGCCGCTGCTGGTGCGGCTGGCCGATACGGGGCCGGTCGCGGCGGGGTTCTGGCGGCTGACGCTGGCGCTTCCGGTGATCCTCGTGCTTGGCTGGCGGGGATGGGAAAAAGGCAGCTTCGGGCGCACCGGCATCTGGTTCGCCATCGCGGCGGGCGTGTTCTTCGCGCTCGACATTGCGGCCTGGCACATCGGGATCGAACGCACGCGGCTGGGTAATGCGGCGGTGTTCGGCAATTCGGGCAGTGTCATCCTCGTCATCTGGGGCCTGATCGCCGCACGCCGCATGCCGCTGCGCGCGGAACTGGCCGCCATCGCCGCCGCCCTGTGCGGGGCGGCCCTGTTGATGGGCGGTTCGCTGGAGATCGGGTCGGAAAACCTCGTCGGAGACTTGTTCGCCCTGCTCGCCGGGATTCTTTATGCGATCTACATCCTGCTGCTGCGCCACATTCGCGGGCGGGTCGGATCGTGGAGCCTGCTGTCGGTGTCTGTACTGGCGGGTGTGCCGGTGCTGTTCGCCATCGCCTATGGCCTTGGCGAAAGGATTGTGCCCGGCAACTGGACCCCGCTTGTGATGCTCTCGCTGCTCAGCCAGATCGTGGGGCAGGGCGTGTTGATCTGGGCGCTGTTCTGGTTCCGCCCGCTGGTCATCGGCCTTGCCCTGCTGACCCAGCCTGCGATAGCTGCCCTTACCGGGTGGATCGCCTTTTCCGAAACGTTGTCTGCCGGGGACGTGCTGGGCATGGTGCTGATGGCCGCCGCCCTGGTGCTGGCGCGGATCGAGGGGCCAAGGGCCGGTCCGGCGCGGCCCTAGGCGGGCGTGTAGCGCGGAACGACAGACTGGAACTCGCGGTGCCGGTCGTGCACTTCGGACAGGTCCGGCCCTTTGAGGTTCGTGGCGCACTGGTCCATCAGCCGGTCGCCCTCTGACCGCAGCACGCCGACGCGTTCGGCACCGGTGACGGCGCTCGCACAGTCCTGAAGCACGTCGAACATCGCGAGGGTCGCCTTGGGGCTGGTCGCTACCGCGGATCGCGCCGCGCCGAAGCCGTGTGCGACGTAGTCGGCGAAATCGGAATGAAGCGGATAGACGCGCCGCTTGTCGTGCTTGTCCATGTCGTTGGGCGACACGTGGAGTTCGCGCCGTCCCAGTTCCGCCGTCGCCGCGCCCAGCCAGTGCAGCGCGGTCATCGCGGTAAAGGGATCGTTGATCCCCGGCGACAGGGCACGCAGCGCGATCTCGACCAGCTCGTCGATCAGGAAACGCAAGTCCTGTTGCGGCGTGCGCAGCCCGGTCAGGACGAAACAGTTGCGGATCGCATCGGCGCAGCCATCGTCGCAAGCATTGTCGCTGAACTTGGCCAGCGGGATCAGCGGATGGACGAAATCACCGGCTTCCTGCATCAGGACGATACGTCCCTCGAACTTCTTCGCGGCATCTTCCAGCCCGTCGAAATCGATCACCTCAATATAGCCGCTGCGCCCCGCGGTGACGGGCATGCCTTCGGGCAGTTCGTCCTCGTCTCTGCCGTTGCCTTCCTTGGGAAAGCGGTCCGTGATTTGCGCGATCAGGCGGCGGCCGATGTTTTCCAGCACCTTGTTGATGCGGATCTTCGAGGGAATATGGTTTAGGAAGAAGACCAGCACCGCGACCGAAATCAGCATCATCGCGGTCGCCACCAGCAGCGACAACTGCGGCACGAAACCGGGAATATCGCTGGCCAGCGCGCCTTTCAAAGTGCTCGCCTGTTCGTCTTCGTGCCGCACGACGCGCAAGACCATGATGGCATAGACGAACGTGCCGATGAACGTGGCGAGCGAAAGCTGGTTGCCGCGGTCTTCCATGAAATTGGTCAGCAGGCGCGGACCATAAGTGCCGCTGGCATAGGCGACGGCGGCGATCGTGATCGAAAAGACGGTCGCGGCCACGCCGATCATTGATCCGGCGATGACCTGCAGCATCGTTGTCGCACCGCTCGGCCGCGCAGGCGCCAGCACATCGCTGTTCGAAAGCCAGTCCGACGCACCGTTGCGATCGAGCCAGATGGTGAAGAGCGAGAGGAAGAACGCAATGATGCAGAACGTCGCCGGCCAGAACCAGTAGCTGGCGTTGATACGGTTCCAGATTGTCAGAAGTCGCGCGGTCATAGCGGCATCAACGCGCGGGAGCAGGGTTGGTGCCTAGTCGCTGTGGCCCCGCTCACGTCACGCCCGGCCGAGGTCGCCCTTGCCGATCGTGCCCGATGCCATCTCGATCATCTTGTCGAGGCTCTGCTTCGCCTTCAGGCGAAGGCCTTCCTCGATCTCGATGCGTGGTTCCAGGTCGCGCAGCGCGATGTAGAGCTTCTCCATCGTGTTGAGCGCCATGTACGGGCAGATGTTGCAGTTGCAGTTGCCGTCCGCACCGGGCGCGCCAATGAAGGTCTTTTCGGGCAGCGCCTTTTCCATCTGGTGGATGATGTGCGGTTCTGTCGCGACGATCAGCTTGTCGCCGGGCATCGTCTTTGCGAACTGCAGGATGCCGCTGGTCGACCCGACGTAATCGGCATGGTCGATGATGTGCGGCGGGCATTCCGGGTGCGCGGCAACCGGCGCTTCGGGGTGCTGCTCCTTAAGCTTTAGCAGCTCGGTCTCGGAAAAAGCTTCGTGCACGATGCATACGCCCGGCCAGAGCAGCATGTCGCGGTTGAACTTGCGGTTGAGATAGCCGCCAAGGTGCCGGTCGGGGCCGAAGATGATCGGCTGGTCTTCCGGGATCTGCGCCAGGATCGTTTCCGCGCTGGAGGACGTGACGATCACGTCGGACAGGGCCTTAACCTCTGTCGAGCAGTTGATGTAGGTCAGCGCGATGTGATCGGGATGCGCTTCGCGGAAAGCCTTGAACTTTTCGGGCGGGCAGCTGTCTTCGAGGCTGCACCCGGCGTCCATGTCGGGCAGGACCACGATCTTTTCCGGCGACAGGATCTTGGCGGTGTCGGCCATGAACTTCACGCCGCAAAAGGCGATGACGTCGGCATCGGTGGCTGCGGCCTTTTTCGACAGTTCCAGCGAATCGCCGACGAAATCGGCCAGGTCCTGAAGCTCGGGCTTCTGGTAATAGTGCGCCAGGATGACCGCGTTGCGTTCCTTGCGAAGCTTCTCGATCTCCTCGCGAAGGTCGAGGCCGGTGAGGTTTTCGTGCGCGGTCATTCAGCGTTCTCCATTCCTGCGCCTGCAGATGGCCTCAGCAGGGTTGGAGTTCAAGCGAATACATCGAGATTTTACAGCGAGAAACCCGGCGGCAGGAACGCCTCCATCGGTCTTTCCCCGCCCGGCGTGCCGGCAACCAGCTGTTCGACGATGCCGATGCCGAACCCGCTCATCGCCACGAGGTCGGCAACGATCTGCGAGGCTACGATCGCGCCCACGCCCCACCACCACGCGGGATGGACATGGCCCAGCTTTGCCTTGTCGCGGATCATCCCGGCAACCGGGAAGGCGAGCACGACCATCACCATGACGTGCCATGCATAGGGAATCAGCAGCGGCAGCGGCAGCAGCCGTCCAAAGCCCGGATTGGACAGCAGTGCAAAGCCGCACAGCATCAGGCGCCGGTGCCAGCCGGTGTGACGCCGCGCGCGAAGCCCGGCAAAGGTCAGGCCCGCAAAGCACAGCACCTCGGTAAGGTTGGAGAAGAAGAACACGTTCTGGGCAAAGAAGAAGGGCCCGCCCGTGCGCTGCATGACGACGAACATCAGATAGATCGCCGCCGCAACCATCAACGGCACCCAAACGATGCTGACCATGCCCAGCGTGCGGTGCAGGCCGACCTGGTTCTTCGTGATCAGCACATTCTGCGTGAAGAACAGCACGACCCAGGTGAAGAAGATGACCGCGTGAAGATGATAGGGCAGCGGCACCGCGAACGTGGACCGGCCCATGCCGAGGTTGACCGAAAATCCCGCGACTATGGCCACGGTGATGATGGTGGTCAGGATCAGGAAAAAGCGGCGTTCGCCATCCGCCTTTTCGGGTGTTTCGAATGTTGTGGCCACGTTGCCCCCCTGTTTCGTCGTCCCCGGCCGACAGATTAGCCGTTCGGAAGAGGGAGGCAACTGCTATCAGATTGCCATCGACGGATGGGGCAGGCTGTCAGGCAAGGCCCCAGCCTTCGCCGGTGTCCTGCACCACGTCGCGGCTTTCGAGATCGAGGAGATGGGCCAGAACCGACTGCCCCGCCGCGGGCACCAGCCGGGGATCGAGACCGACGTACATCTTGGCCACCATGTCGGGGATCGTCGCGGGGCCGTCCGACAGGTGCTTCAATATCTGCCGCTCGCGCTGGCGGCGGTGGCCGATCATCCCGCGTACCAGTTGTCTTGGCTTTTCGACGGCGGGGCCGTGCGCGGGGTAATAGATGCGATCTTCGCGTTCGTAGATCTTTTCCATCGAGGCCATGTAATCGGCCATGTTGCCATCGGGCGGTACGACGACCGTGGTGGACCAGCCCATGATGTGATCGCCGGTGAACAGCGCGCCGGTTTCCTCCAGCTCGAAGCACAAGTGGTTCGAGGTATGGCCCGGCGTGGCGACGGCGGTCAGCGTCCAGCCTTCGCCCGAAATGCTCTCGGCGTCCTGCAGCACGCGGTCCGGCGCATATGTCTGGTCGAACGGGGCGTCGGCGCGTGGGATGTCGCTTTCGATGACCAGCGGCGCGCAGCCGATGACCGGGGCGCCGGTCACTGCTCGCAGCGGATCGGCGGCGGGCGAGTGATCGCGGTGGGTGTGCGTGCACACGATCGCGGTCACTTTCGCATCGCCAATCGCGGCGACGAGGGCGGCGATGTGGTCCGGATCGTCCGGGCCGGGATCGATGACGGCGACCTCGGCCTCTGTGCCGACAAGATAAGTCTGCGTGCCGGTATAAGTGAAGGGCGAGGGATTGGGCGCGAGCACGCGGCGCACCAGCGGCTCCAGCTGTTCGACCAGGCCGGTCGGCATCTCGATTTCAGGCTTGTCCGTCATGTCAGGGATATGGGGCGTGTGGTCCGATGTGTCGAGCCGCGCCTAAGAGCACGCCTTGCAGGCCGGGTCCTTGGCGACATTGATCGTGCGCATTGCCGGTTTCAGCCCCTCGATCAGGACGAGCTTGCCCCACTGCGGGTCGCCCAGCGTAGATACGCCGTCCAGCAGCACGCGCAGGCCCTGCATCACGCCCATCGTCGCCGCCATGCCGACGAACGCACCCAGCACGCCCTGTTCGGCGCAAGTGTCGCAGTCGTCCGCATCAAAGGCATCGCCGACCCAGCAGCGATAACAGGCCTGGTCGTCGCGGTGCCCGGCGAAGTTCGCGACCTGTCCCTGAAAGCGGCCCACGGCCACGCTGGTCAGCGGCACGCCTTCGGCCACGCAGGCGTCGGAGACTGCAAGGCGCGTGGCAAAGTTGTCGCAACCGTCCAGAACGAGGTCGGCCCCGGTCACAGCGGCGCGGGCATTTTCGGCATCGACCCGCCGGTCGATCGCGGTCACCTCGATCGCGGGATCGAAGGCGCGGACCCAGGAGGCCGCCTGCGCTGCTTTCGATACGCCGATGTCGTCGTGGGTGAAGATCGTCTGGCGCTGCAGGTTGCTGAGGTCGACCCGGTCCGAATCGATCACGGTCAGTTTCCCGACGCCCGCCGCCGCCATGTACTGGATCGCGGGCGAACCGACGCCACCCGCACCGATCAGCACGACATGCGATGCGGCAAGGCGCGCCTGGCCCGCGCCGCCGATTTCGGGAAGGACGATATGGCGGGCAAAACGCTCAAGCCTGTCGGATTCCAGCATGGGGCGTGCCTTGCCCTTGCGCGGCGCCTTGGGCAAGGGGGATCGAGGGCACGAGGCGGGCATCCGGGCAATGCGCCAGCGTTGTGGTTCAGTTTGCTTGACGATTCGCCCTTCGCTCGCTATGCGCCGCGCTTTCTTGCGGGATTGTGCCGATAAGGCTGCGCTCCTGCACGGGATTTTAGCACCCGAATCGGTCCTGCTACGCTGCTTGTCGGCGCAGGGCCTGCGCGGGAAGCACGAACAGGTTGAACAGTAATTCGCCGCAACTGGACGCGGCAGCATAAGGATCGAGCATGGCCAATACGCCGCAAGCCCGCAAGCGCATCCGCCGCAATGAGCGTCGCGCCGAAATCAACGGCAACCGCATGAGCCGTATCCGCACTTTCGTGAAGCAGGTCGAGACTGCAATCGAAAGCGGCGACAAGGACGCGGCCAAGACCGCGCTGAGCAACGCGCAGCCCGAACTGGCTCGCGGCGTCGCACGCGGCGTGATGCACAAGAACACCGCGTCGCGGAAGCTTTCGCGACTCACCAAGCGCGTCGCCGCGCTGGGCTGAACCTGACGGGCGATTCGGGCGACCTGCAACGGCAGGATGCCCGGCCACGGGTACGAAAAGGGCCGACCGGGTTTCCGGCGGCCCTTTTTGTTGCGCTGCAGCATTTGCCGCCGATCATGCTGCGATTGCGGTAAACCCTAGGATAACCCGCGATTCGGAAAGCGCAGATTGCGAAAATCGAACCTTTTCAGTGACTTGAAAGAGGACTGAAGGCTTTCTGCGGGCTTGGCCGAGTCAAGCGCCATTATTTCATTTTTTTTACGCCACAACCCTTGCCGGTACGCCATCCACAGCCCTACAAAATGAGTCGTCGGGCATTGGTCGTGACCGGCATCATGAAACAGCGCGAATAAGTCTCCTGCCGAAGGGGGTTCGGCGGACGACGCTCGGCTTTTGTCTGGCGTCGGGAGACCTATATGAGTGGTATGGACGGAGGCAATGGACGCATGACACGGACGGGGGGTTTCGGCTCGCTTGCTGGGCGTACGCCACATAAGGACAAGGCGGGCGAGATGTTCGAGGAAGAACGTGAGGCATTGGCAGCGGATTGGTCGGATATCTGCACCGGCCTGAAAAAGGATCTTGGACACCAGCTTTACACGCAGTGGATTCGCCCGATCGAACTGGGCTCGTTCTGCCAGGAAACCGGTACGCTGGATCTTTTCCTGCCGACCGAATTTTCCGCCAACTGGGTCAACGATCGGTTTTCCGATCGCCTGTCGCTGGCGTGGAAGATCGCGCGCAGCGAAGTGCGCAACGTCCGCGTTTCGGTCCACCCCGGTCGCCGCAAGATGGTCGACCTGCGCGTCGGTCCGGCAGCGGCCAACGATCACGTTCCCCCGCCGAGCCCGGTCGAGGCCATCACCGAGATGGGTTCGGCAGGCCTCGATCCCTCGCTGACGTTCACCACGTTCGTGACCGGTGAAGGCAATGTGCTGGCCTACAACGCGGCACAGCGTATGGCCGCCACCGAAGCTCCGCAGTTCTCGCCGCTCTACCTCAAGGCCGCGACCGGCCAGGGCAAGACGCACCTTCTGCACGCGATCGGCCACCAGTTTGCCGCCGCCAAGGCCGGCGCGCGCATCTTCTACTGTTCGGCCGAACGGTTCATGGTCGAATTCGTCCAGGCCCTGCGCCAGAACCAGATGATCGAGTTCAAGGCGCGCCTGCGCGGCTTCGACATGCTTCTGGTCGACGACATCCAGTTCATCATCGGCAAGGCTTCCGCACAGGAAGAACTGCTCTACACGATCGATGCCCTGCTTCAGGAAGGCAAGCGCCTCGCCTTTGCCGCCGACCGTGCGCCCCAGGCCCTGGACGGTGTCGAACCACGCCTGCTTTCGCGCCTGTCGATGGGTCTTGTCGCGGACATTCAGCCTGCCGACATCGATCTGCGCCGCAAGATTCTCGAACATCGCCTCGCGCGCTTCACTTCGAACGACGTGCCCGGCGACGTGATCGAATTCCTGGCCCGCACCATCAGCCGCAACGTGCGCGAACTGGTCGGCGGCCTGAACAAGCTGATCGCCTATGCCCAGCTCACCGGTCAGCCGGTGTCGCTGCAACTGGCCGAGGAACAGCTGACCGACATCCTGTCGGCCAACCGCCGCCGCATCACCATCGACGAGATTCAGCGTACGGTCTGCCAGTTCTACCGGCTCGACCGCAGCGAAATGGCGTCTAAGCGCCGCGCCCGCGCGGTCGTGCGTCCGCGTCAGGTGGCGATGTATCTCGCCAAAGTGCTGACCCCGCGTTCGTACCCCGAAATCGGGCGCAAGTTCGGCGGGCGCGATCACTCCACCGTGATCCACGCGGTGCGCCTGATCGAAGACCTGCGCACCCGCGATGCCGACATGGACGGCGACGTGCGCAGCCTTCTGCGCCAGTTGGAAAGCTGAGACCCCTTTCGGGCATCCCGCCGCGTTCCCATATTGCCGCGCGATGCCCGAATTACCCGAAGTCGAAACAACCGTACGCGGTCTTGCCCGATATCTTGAGGGCGAGACCGTTTCGCGGGTTCAGCTCAACCGCCCGGACCTGCGCCGCCCGTTCCCGCCCGAACTGGTCCAGATGATGACCGGCGCGCGGGTCGAAAGGCTGGGCCGCCGCGCGAAATACGGGCTTGTCGATCTCGATCGCGGGCAGACGATGATCTTCCACCTTGGCATGAGCGGGCGCTGGCGGATCGATCCCGAAGAACTAGGCAAACACGATCACCTCGTGCTGGAAACGAAGGCGGGGCACGTCCTCGCGCTCAACGACGCGCGCCGGTTCGGTTCGGTCGATCTTTGGGAGACGGCTGATCTCGACGGTTTCGGCCCTTTCGCCGACATGGGGCCGGAACCGCTGGGCGAAGGCTTGACGGCGCGCCACCTGGCCGATGCCTTTGCGGGCCGTATCTCGCCGATAAAAGTGCTTCTGCTCGATCAGCGGATCGTGGCGGGCCTCGGCAATATCTACGTTTGCGAAGCCCTGCACCGCGCCGGGATCCGGCCGGACAAGGCGGGCGGCAAGGTCAGTTATGCCAAGCTGAAGCTGCTGGTCCCCGCGATCCGCGAGGTGCTTCTCGAATCGATCGCGGCGGGGGGATCGTCGATGCGCGATTATGCCAAGCCCGATGGCGAACTCGGCTATTTCGCGACGCAGTGGCAGGTTTACGGGCGCGAGGGGCAGCCGTGCCATTGCGGCGGCACCGTCGAACGCGTGGTGCAGGGCGGGCGCAGCACCTTTTTCTGCCGCCGCTGCCAACGCTAGGAACCGGCTTGCGGTCCACAAGTTGCTTTTCCTGAAGGCCATCCGGCCCTAGAGGCTGTCACATGAACGAAGCTGCAAATTCGCGCGACACTGTTTCCTTCGGTTACGAGGAAGTGGACCCGCAGGAAAAGACCCGCCGCGTCGGCGACGTCTTCTCGTCCGTCGCTGCCAAGTACGACGTGATGAACGACGCGATGTCGGGCGGGATGCACCGCCTTTGGAAGGACCGTTTCGTGCGCCGGGTGAAACCGCGTGCCGGCGAACAGATCCTCGACATGGCGGGCGGCACCGGCGACATCGCCTTTCGCATGGAAGCGCGCGGCGCGCAGATAACCGTATCCGACATCAACCAGGACATGCTTGACGTCGGCCTCGACCGCGCGGTGAAGCGCGGGATCGACACGCTGGTCTGGTCGCGCCAGAACGCAGAGGAACTGACTTTCGCGGACAAGTCGTTCGATGCCTATACCATCGCGTTCGGCATCCGGAACGTGACCCGCATCGACAAGGCATTGGCAGAGGCATATCGCGTCCTGCGCCGGGGCGGTCGGTTCTACTGCCTCGAATTTTCGACCACCGAATGGCCGGGCTTCAAGGAAGTCTACGATACCTATTCGCACAAGCTGGTGCCGAAGATCGGACAGGCGATCGCGGGCGATGCCGATTCCTATCGCTACCTGATCGAATCGATCCGCCGCTTCCCGACGATGCCGGAATTCGAGAAAATGATCCGCGAGGCCGGTTTCACGCAGACGAAGGTAGAGCCGATCATGGGCGGGCTGGTCGCGATCCATTCCGGCTGGAAGGTCTGAAGCCCGCTTCATGACCCGCCATTCGACGCATATCTTCCGGCTCTTGAAATGGGGGCGCATCCTTGCCCGCCACGGCGCGCTGCGCCCGATCGAGCAGAACCCGAACACGCCGCCACAAGTCCGCCGCCTGTGCAAGTTTGCGCGGTTGGGCACGGTGCAGCCTCGGGAACCCGATTTCGCCGGAGCCTTCCGCGCCATCGGTCCGGCCGCCATCAAGCTGGGCCAGACATTGGCGACCCGCCCCGACATCGTGGGCGAAGACGCGGCGCGCAACCTGCTATCATTGCAGGACTCGCTGCCGCCGGTGGATTTTTCCGAAATCGCCAAGGCGATCGAAGGCAGCTTCGAACGCCCGCTGGACCGGCTCTATGCCGAGATCGACCCCGTGCCGGTCGGCGCAGCCTCCATCGCGCAAGTCCACAAGGCGGTGACGACCGATGGGCGGACCGTGGCGGTAAAGGTCCTGCGCCCCGGCATCCGCGAACAGTTCGCCCGCGATATCGAAACCTACGAATGGGCCGCCGCGCATCTTGAGGCCATGGGCGGAGAGGCAAAGCGCCTGCGCCCGCGGCTCGTCATCGCCAATTTCAAACGCTGGACCCTGCGCGAACTGGACCTTCGGCGCGAGGCGGCGTCCGCATCCGAACTGGCGGAAGTGATGCATGCCATTCCCGGTTACTGTATCCCTTCGGTCGACTGGGACCGCACCAACGGGCGCGTGCTGACGATCGAGTGGATCGACGGCATCAAGATTTCGAATCACGAGGCCCTGTCAGAGGCGGGGCACGATCTGCCCTCCATCGCGCAGCGGCTGGTTCTGGCGTTCCTGCGCCAGGCGATCAGCGCCGGTTTCTTCCATGCCGACATGCACCAGGGGAACCTGTTCGTGCGGGGCGACGGGACGATCGTGGCCATCGATTTCGGCATCATGGGCCGTATCGACCGGCGGGCGCGGGCGTGGCTGGCGGAGATTCTCTACGGGTTGACGACGGGCAACTATCGCCGCGTCGCCGAAATCCATTTCGAGGCGCAATATGTGCCGAGCTATCACAACGTCGACGAGTTCGCGACGGCCCTGCGCGCGGTGGGCGAACCCATGCGCGGCAAGCCGGTCAGCGAATTGTCGGTTGGCCAGATGCTCGACGGGCTTTTCGCCATTACCCGTGATTTCGACATGCAGACGCAGCCGCACCTGCTGCTGCTGCAAAAGACGATGGTCATGGTCGAAGGGATCGCGACGCAGCTCGATCCGTCGATCAACCTGTGGGACACCGCCGCGCCCTATGTGCGCGAATGGATTCGCGACGAACTGGGGCCGGAGGCCGCGATTGCCGATCGCATTCGCACCGATACCGAAACGCTGCTGCGCATCCCCGACCTCATCCGCAGGATCGAAGACCGCTTCCCGGCCAAGGGCGGCGCCCCCGAACCGCCGCCGTTGACTGACATCGAGCTGATCTGGGAACGCAAGGAACGCGCCGAAGGCGAAAGCATCCTGCCCTATCTGCTCTCCGCCTTACTGGGTGCGGGCGCCGTCTATGGCGCGATGCTGGCAGGCCTTCTGGGATAGCGCGGCTTGCGGGGGGCATCGGCAGGACTGGCGGCATTTTTGGGGGACGGCCCGCTGCGCCGTCTGCCGCGCATGGCCGCGATGGGGCTTACCGTCATCCTTGCCGCATTGATCGCGCTTTCCGCTTTGCCCACGCAGCCCGAAGGCTCTGCGCCCAAGCAGTCGGTTTCGCAGGGCCAGGCCATCGGTGACGATGCGCTCTATCGCTTGATCGCGGCCCGCGTCGCATCGGGTGAGGACTACTACCAGGCCGTCGCTGCGGAACATCGTGCCAACAGTTACCCGCTCAAACCCTTTTTCACGGTGCGGCAGCCCGCGCTGGCGTGGGCATACGCGCTCGTCGGGCCAAAGGGGCTTCAGATCGGCCTGCTTGCCCTGTTCATCGCCTGTGCCGTGGCGCTGCCCAAGACGCTGGCCCGCACGTCGGGCGAGGGCATCGGCGTGCTTGCCATGGTGCTGGCCGTTGCCGTCGTCGCGGCGGGGCCGGGGGTGATGTTCCATGATTTGTGGGCAGGCGTCCTGCTGACACTGGCCCTTGCGCTGCGCCGCCCGGATCGCATCTGGCCGTCGTTGCTCTGCGCACTGGCCGCCTTGCTGATCCGCGAAACCGCGCTTCCCGCGGTGCTGCTTTGGGCGGGGCTCGCGCTCGTCACGCGGCGCTGGCGCGAACTCGGTGGGGTGGTCGCGGTGCTGGTGATCTTTGCCGTGGCGCTCACCCTTCATGCCAATGCCGTGGCGGCGGTGACGACTGCCGCCGATCCTTCATCGCAGGGATGGTCCGGTTTTGCCGGTCCCGCGCTGTTCGTGGCGGGTATTCGCCAGTCCACCGCGCTCTATTTCCTGCCTCTATGGCTGGCCGGGCCGATCGTCGTTCTGGCGCTGTTCGGTTTTCTGGCGCGGGGCAGTGCGGCGGGCATCTATGCCTTCGTCTGGCTGGTCGGGCTGGCCGCGATGATGGCGCTCTTCGCCCGACCGGAGAACTGGTACTGGGCGACGCTTGGCCTGCCGTTGACACTGGCCGGGCTGGCCCTGGTGCCGCGGGGGCTTGCCGATCTGGGCTCGGCCTTGCGGGGGCGGGGCGAAACGTCCATGGAATCGGCCTGATGGCGAAGAAGATACTCCTTATCGTCGGCGGCGGTATCGCGGCCTACAAATCGTGCGAACTCGTGCGCATGATCCACAAAGACGGGGGAGAGGTCACTTGCGTGTTGACCGAGGGGGGCGCGAAATTCGTGACTGCCATGACGCTTGCGGCGCTCAGTGAAAATGCAGTTCACACCACGCTCTGGGACCTGAAGAACGAAGCGGAGATGGGTCATATCCAGCTCAGCCGAGAGGCCGACCTTGTCGTCGTCTGTCCGGCAACGGCGGATCTTCTGGCGCGCATGGCGGCGGGCGTTGCCGACGACATGGCAACGACGCTGCTGCTCGCCACCGACAAGCCGGTCTTGGCGGTGCCCGCGATGAACGTGAAGATGTGGGAGCATCCCGCCACCCGCCGTAACGTCGCGCGCCTGCGCGAAGACGGCGTGACGGTGATGGAGCCGGATGAAGGCGCGATGGCCTGCGGCGAATTCGGCCCCGGCCGCTTGCCCGAGCCTGAAGCGATCATGGCCGCGATCCGCAATTTCGGCGGGGCCGATCCGCTGTCGGGCCAGCCCGATTTCGCGGGCGAGACGCACCGCGATCTTTATGGCAAGCACGTCCTCGTCACCGCCGGGCCGACGCACGAGCCGATCGATCCGGTCCGCTATATCGCCAACCGGTCTAGCGGGAAGCAGGGCTTTGCCATTGCCGCTGCCGCTGCGGCGGCAGGTGCACGGGTCACGCTGGTCGCCGGGCCGGTGAACCTGGAAACGCCGCAGGGGGTGGACCGTGTCGACGTCGAATCGGCGCGCGAAATGCTGGCCGCGGCAGAAGCGGCGCTGCCTGCCGATGTCGCCGTGATGGTCGCCGCCGTTGCCGACTGGCGCGCGGCGGATAGGGCGCAGCAGAAGATCAAGAAAGACGGATCGGGCGAAGTGCCGCCGCTGGCGCTGACCGAGAACCCCGACATTCTGGCAACGCTGGGCAAATCGCCGCAGCGACCCGGCCTGCTGATCGGCTTTGCCGCAGAGACCGAGAACGTTGTCGCCCACGCCGCTGCCAAGCGCGAACGCAAGGGCGCGGACTGGATCGTCGCCAACGATGTGTCGGGCGACGTGATGGGCGGCGATGCCAACACCGTTCACATCGTGACCAAAGACGGCACGACCAGCCTTGAGACAATGCCCAAGGCCCGCGTCGCAGCCGCATTGATAGACAGGATTGCCGATGAAATCGCATGAACGCGTCCCCGTTCCGGTCAAGCGGCTGGAAGGCAACGACGACCTGCCGCTGCCCAGTTATGCCACCGAGGGCGCGGCGGGCATGGACGTCGTGTCGAGCGAGGAGCGTATCCTGAACCCCGGCGATCGCGCCGCGGTGGCGACCGGCCTCGCCGTGGCAATTCCCGAGGGGTACGAAATCCAGATCCGCCCGCGTTCGGGACTTGCGCTAAAGCACGGGATCACGGTGCCCAATACGCCGGGCACGATCGATTCCGACTATCGCGGCGAGCTGAAGGTCATCCTGATCAACCACGGGCTGGAGCCCTACAAGATCAGGCGCGGCGATCGTATCGCGCAGGCGGTGTTAAGCCCGGTGGTTCGGGCGAGCTGGCTGGAAGTACACGAACTGGACGAAACCGCGCGCGGCGAGGGCGGATTCGGATCGACGGGCTTCGGCGCGGCGGAAGTGGAGCCGATCCGCAAGGGTTGAGCCACACCCGGACAAGAAAAAGCCGGACGCCCATGTCAGGTGCGCCCGGCTTTTAATTTTCAGACGTTCGGCGCGTCGTCAGTCGACGACCTTCACCTTCTTCTCGCGGTCTTCCGGTGCGATCGAGATGCGCAGCGTCTCACCCGAATGGCCGGGGAAATCGGTGAACATCGCGTCGACCAGGTTCGGCACGAGATACTGCAGGCGGTTCGAGCGCGAGACCGCTTCGGCCTTGCCTTCAAACAGGCGTTCGCCATCCGCGCGGCGTTCGATCTTCATGTCGATGCCGCTGGTGTAGATGGTGTAGCTGCGCACGTCCGGGCCGCTGTCGAAGAACGGGTCGTACCAGCCATAGCCCCATGCCGAGCGGCGGTAGCTGAACGGGCGATAGTAGCCGTAACCGCGATACCACGGATCATAAAACGGGTCGCGGCGCGCAAATCCGGTGGTGACCACCTTTTCGCGGCCATTGTCGACGCCATAGTCGAAACGGACCAGAAGGTCGGCGTTTTCGGGCGCGGCCTGCGTGTAGCCGAGCTGCGCCATCTCCGCCTCGACATAGTCGGCGTACTGCGCGAATTCGAGACCGCCGGCCATCGCCGGATCTTCGGCCACGACCGCGAAAGTCTGGCCCTGCGGTGCCGGCAGCTGCGTCTGGAAACGCGAGACGTCGGCGTTGAACGGGGTTGCGCAAGCGGCGAGCCCGGCCATCAGCAGGGGTGCTGCGGCAAATTTCAGCGCGCGTTTGGCGTTGAACTTCATTTCAAGACCTCCAAAAAAATCACGTGCCGAACCGCGTTCCAACGGACCCGAATCGATTGCAGCAATCCGGGCAGGGCATCGCATAATATGCACGCCTTATGGCTCTTTGGCCATGAACCGGATTTGAACATCGCGCTTAACATTTGTGCTAAACGCAATGCATCTGAGGGGTTTACCGCGTTAACGGCGCAAAAGAGCGCTCAGCGCAGCAGGCCGAGCGCCTCATACGTCCTGGAAAGCGTGTCTGCCGCCGCATCGCGCGCCTTCGCGGCACCGGTGGCAAGCTGGCGGTCAAGCTCGGGCACGTCCTGTCTCAGCTCGTTGAAACGCTCGCTGATCGGGCGCAGCGTTTCGACCAGAAGTTCGCCCAGCGCGGGCTTGAACTTGCCGAAGCCTTCGCCGCCATATTCGCCCAGCACCTCGGCCACCGACTGGCCAGAAAGCGCCCCGTAGATCGCGACGAGGTTCTTCGCCTCGGCCCGGCCTTCCAGGCCCGCTTCTTCGCTGGGCAGCGGTTCGGGGTCGGTCTTGGCCTTCTTGATCTTCTTCATCACCGTGTCGGCATCGTCCGACAGGTTGACGCGGCTCATTTCCGACGGGTCCGACTTGCTCATTTTCGCAGTGCCGTCGCGCAAGCTCATGATGCGGGCGGCCTCTGGCGGGATGAAGGGGTCGGGAAGGGTGAAGACGGGGGCGTCCTCTTCACAGAAGTCGTTGTTGAACTTCTGCGCGATGTCGCGGGCGAGTTCGAGGTGCTGCTTCTGATCGTCGCCAACCGGAACGTGCGTCGCCTGGTAAAGCAGGACGTCGGCGGCCTGAAGCACCGGGTAGGTGAACAGCGCGACGCTGGCCCCTTCGCGGTTCTTGCCCGACTTGTCCTTGAACTGGGTCATGCGGTTCAGCCAGCCCATGCGGGCCGTGCCGTTCAGCAGCCACTGCAGTTCGGAGTGGGCGGGCACTTGCGCCTGATTGAACAGGACCGACTTTGCCGTGTCGACACCGCAGGCCAGCAGCGCTGCGGCCATTTCGCGAGTATTCGCGGTCAATTCCGCCGGGACGTGCGGCATCGAAATCGCGTGAAGGTCGGCGAGGAAGAAAAAGCACTCGCCCCCGGTTTCGGCGACATCGTCCTGCATGCGCACCCAGTTGCGGATCGCGCCGAGGTAATTGCCGAGGTGGAGATTGCCGGTGGGCTGGATGCCCGAAACGATGCGCATGAAAGAAACCCGTTACTGTCTGTGTGTCGGCGTTATGCCGTTACCCTTGGCGGCGGACCAGTCGTTCGATGGTCGATCGGTCCAGAACACGCAAGGCCCAAGCCGAAATCAGGAAGATGACCGCGCCTGCAAGCATGAGCGATATGACCGCAATCGCACGTTCCCCGGTGGAGCCGGCGAAGTACTCCTCGCCAAACGGCATCGCGAACCACAGGGCGACCCCCATGATCGCCGCGGCCGCCACGATCCGCGCAATGCGCCCGGCAACCAGCGGGGTGAGGTGATAGTAGCCTTTCGTTGAGAGGATCACGTAAAGCAGGACCGTGTTGGTCCAGGCCCCGACTGAACCCGACACGGCAAGGCCCAGCACGCCAAGGCGCGGGACCAGCATCAAGTTCAGGCCCACCGTCACGGCAAGGCCCACTGCCGCGGTGAAGACCGGGGTCTTGGTATCCTTGCGCGCAAAGAAATTGGGCGTCAGCACTTTCACCAGCACATAGGCCGGAAGACCCAGCACGAGGCCCGAGACGACCGTCCCGGTGACCAGCGCGTCTTCGAGCGTGAAGGCGCCGCCGACATAGAACACGCGGGTAAAGGCGCTTCCCGTCACGAACAGCGCGACGGCGGCGGGCACGGTCAGCAGCATGGCCAGTTCGACCGCGTTCGATTGCAGGCGGAATGCGCCGTCGGCCTCTCCGCGACCGAGAAACCGCGACAGGGCCGGCAGGATCGCGGTCGACAGCGCAATGCCGATGATGCCCAGCGGCAGCTGGTTCCAGCGGTCCGCCATGGCGAGATAGGTATAGCTGCCGTCGGGCAGGGTGGAGAGGAAAAACAGGTCGATGAAGCGGCTGATCTGGTAAACGCCCGCGCCGAATACGGCCGGTACGACAAGTCGGCCCAGTTCCTTCACCCCGCCGGTAATGCGCGGTCGCCCCAGCGACAGGCGAAAGCCCGCGCGGTGCATCCAGAAGCCCAGCCACAACAATTGCAGCAGGCCAGCGGCCGACACCGCGATCGCCAGCCAGAACCCGGTTGCCTGGCGCGTCGCCTCGCTATCGGGCAGGATCGCGCCATAGGTCAGCGCGGCGAGCAGGCAGATGTTGAGCAGGATCGGCGCGGCGGCCGCGGCGGCGAAGCGCGACAGGCTGTTCAGGATCGAGGCGCATAACGTCGCCAGGCTCATGAACAAAAGATAGGGAAATGTGATCCGCGCCATCGTCACGGCCAGCGGGAAATTCTGCGGGTCGGCCTCAAGATCCGCGGTCGCGAAAAGCCCCATGACCCACGGCATGAAGATGAGGAACAGCGCGCCGAACACGATCAGCATCGGCAGCAGGACAGCCAGCACCTCGTTCGCGAAGCGGCGGGCCTCGGTCGTGTCCTCGTCCTTCATCCGCCGGTTGAACAGCGGCACGAAGGCCTGCGCGAAAGCGCCCTCGGCAAAGAGGCGGCGGAAAATGTTGGGAAGCTGGAACGCCAATTGCCAGGCATCGGCAACGCCGCCCGCGCCCAGGACGCGGGCCAGCATGACGTCGCGCACGAAACCGAAGACGCGGCTGACCATCGTCAGCGCGCCTATGGTTCCCACGTTCTTGAGCAGGCTCATGCGCCCCCTCGGCCTCTCAGCCGCTTGGCCCGATCAGGCCTCGCCCGTCGGGGCGGCTGCGGGGTTTTCGCCCTGGGCCTGGCGCTGCTGAAGCTGCTGGATGTAGATACCCTGGAAATCGATGGGATCGAGCAGCATCGGCGGGAAGCCTGCGTCGCGGACCGCGTCGCCGACGATGCGACGGGCAAACGGGAACAGGATGCGCGGCGCTTCGGCGTAAAGGAACATGTGCCCCTGTTCGGCCGGTACATTGCGCATGCCGATCAGACCGGCATACTCCAGATCGACGATGTAGAGCGTGCCTTCATCGGCCTTGGCCGTGACGGTGATCTTCAGGACGACTTCGTGAACCTCGCCCTCAACCGGGACCGAGTTGATGTTGAACTGCACATCGACGTTGGGCTGGCCCGGAAACTGGTAGGATTTCGGCGCGTTCGGATTTTCGACCGAGAGATCCTTGATGTATTGCGAGATCAGGCCGATCGCGGGCTGGTTGTCCGCACCGTTGGGCTGGTTCGCGTCGGCGTTTCCGCCAAGATCGGTGATGATGTTGCCTTCGTCGGCCATGATGTCTTTCACTTTATGGAAATAGAGAAAACCGTGCGAGCAGCGGGTGTCGAGGACCGATGAAGGCCCCGCCCGCGCATGACGGGGCAAGTAGCACCGGCGCTGCCGCCCCGCAACCGGGCTCGCGGTGCCAAAGGGGCCGGACGCGCCGGGATGCGGTTGGTGGGATCAACTGGGCCCTTCGACGGTTGTCGAATTGTGTTTCCTCCCTATTTGGGGCAAGTTCACATTTTATCGCCATAATGGCGTCACACGCACGAAAATCGGGACGGGTCCCAGTGATTATTGAAATCGTCATCCTCGCCATGATTGCCGCTTTCCTGGGGCTGCGCCTCTATTCGGTGCTCGGCCGCCGGGCGGAGCATGAGGAAGAAACGCTGATGGGCCACTTGCCGCGTGCCGCCGAACCGCGACAGCCCGCGTCCGGCGAACGTCCCGGTGATGGCGCACCGGCGCGCACCGTCGAAGGCGCGGCCGCGCTCGACCGCGCGCTGATCGGCGTTCCCGCAGGGGCTCACCGCGCCGTTCGCGAAATCGCCGCCGCCGACCGTCGCTTTACCCCGATGGCTTTCATCGAAGGTGCGAAGGCCGCATACGGCATGATCCTCGACGCCTTCTGGAAGGGTGACAAGGAAACGCTGAGCCAGCTTTGCGACGACGACGTCTATGCCAGCTTTTCCGCTGCGATCGACGCACGCGAAGAAGCGGGCGAGGTGGTCGAAAACCGCCTGATCCGCATTAACGAGGCCGAGATCACCAGCGCCGATTACGATTCGCCGATGGCGCGCATCACCGTTCGCTTTTCCGCCGACATCGCCGCGATGACGAAGGACAAGGACGGGAACATGATCGCCGGTTCGCTCGACGATGCGGTCGAAAGCCACGACGTGTGGACTTTCAGCCGCAAGGTCACCGCGATGCGGCCCGACTGGCTGCTCGACGAAACCGACGAAGGCTGATCCTCCTGCCATGGTGAACTGGGCGCGCCGGATCGCGATCCTTTCCGGCGTGGCCGCTCTTGCCGCCTGCGCCGCGCCGCAGCCCCCCGAAGAAGCGCCGCCGCCGCCGGAACCGACCAACGCGGTCGAGGCAGGGCTGACCCCCGGCCCGGCGATCGAGACGTTGCCGCTTTCGAGCGACGATGCAGAGGCCGCGCGCCTTTCCTTTATCGAATCGTGCCCGAAACTGCTCGCGCGCAACGACAATAGCGGGATCGCGGCGTTCTGGACGCCGGCCTGCGAAGCCGCGCCCAGGTGGGGCGGCGATCCGGCGGGATTCTTCGGCGCCTATTTCGAAACCGCACGGATCGGCACGGGTGAGGCGTTCCTCACCGGCTATTTCGAACCGCAAATTGCGGGCGTACGCGAGAAGCGCGAAGGCTATGACGTCGCGGTCTATGGTATGCCGGGCGACCTGATCCGCGATCCGAACTATGCCGGCGAAGGGCGCGGGCCATTGGGCCGCGTGAACGCCGACGGCGAATTCGTGCCCTATTACGAACGGGCCGAGATCGTCGCCGGTGCGCTGAATGGCCCCGGTCCGTCGCAAGCGCCGGTGATCGGCTGGGCGAAAGACCCGATCGATTTTTTCTTCCTGCAGATTCAGGGATCGGGCCAGCTTATCGGTCCCGACGGCGAAGTGCTGCGCATCGGCTATGCGGGGCAGAACGGGCGCGAATATGTCGCCATCGGTCGCACATTGCGCGAACGCGGCGTCTTTGCGCCGGGCGAGGCGACGATGCAGGGGATCGTCGACTGGCTCCACGCAAATCCCGATCAGGCCGACGAGGTGATGAACGGCAACAAGTCGTGGGTCTTCTTCAAGGAGCTGAACGGCGATGGGCCATTGGGTGCACTGGGCGTTCCGGTGCGTGCGCATGCCAGCGTTGCCGCCGATCCGCGCTTCGTGCCGCTGGGCGCGCCGGTCTTTATCGATGCGGCCGAGGACGTGGCCGACGGACTGTGGATCGCGCAGGATACCGGCGGCGCGATCAAGGGTGCGAACCGGTTCGATACGTTCTGGGGCGCAGGCGCGCAGGCCAAGGCGATCGCGGGCGGCATGAGCAGCGATGCCAGCGCACTGGTATTCCTGCCGAAGGGAACGCTGGCGCGGATCGCGCGATGAAACCGCCCCGCCCCCGCACGCCCGAAGGGTTGAGCGAGGAAGAAGCCGCGCTCTGGGCCAAGGTTGCCGCGACCGTGACCCCGCTACAGGAGCGGATGACCCGCCCCGCGCCGGTCCCGGTCAAGCCCGCGCCGATTACGGTAACCCCGCCAAAGAAGGTGAAAGGCCGCGTGCCTGCCCCGCGTCCGGCCCCGCCGCCGCCACCGGCCCCCGCGCCTGTGCCGGGCCTCGATTCGCATTGGGATCGGCGGCTTTCGGGGCGGATGCTTCAGCCGGACTTCACGCTCGACCTGCACGGCCACACGCTTGACCAGGCGCACCGGCGGCTGGACATGGGGCTGGCGCAGGCCAAGGCGATGGGCGCGCGTGTCGTGCTGCTCGTCACCGGCAGGCCGCGTCCGGTTGAATCCGCGGACAGGAGCGAGCGGCGCGGCGCGATCCGGGCCAAGGTTCTCGACTGGCTGGCGGCGGGGCCGCACGGATCGGACATCGCGGCGGTCCGCAACGCGCAGCGGCGGCACGGCGGCGAAGGGGCGCTCTACCTCGTGCTCAGAAGGTCGCGGCAGGACCGGATCTAGCGCCTGACTTTGGCAATCCCGACGAAGACAGCGCCGACGATCAGGAATATCGCGGCCAGCGCCGCGACGTTGATCGCCAGCATCGGCCAACCGATCGCCGCCACGTCCAGAAACGGATAGGGGTATTCGCCCGTCACCGCCCCGCGCACCAGGGCATAGGCGGTATAGACAACAGGCCACGGCAGCACCCAGGCCAGATCGCGCCACACGATACCCGGCGTGCCGCCGAAAGCGATCCACCACAGCACGGTCAGCGCGGGGATCACGGTGTGGAACCCCTGATTGGTCACGGCACCGAGCCCGCTGAAAGTCTGCAGGTCGGCCAGGACCGCGTGGAACACCATCGCAACCATCGCGATGGCGGTGACCAGCGCCAGCATCAGCCGGTGCCCCGGCATGCGGCCCAGCGCCATGCGCGCCATGACGATGACCACGGCGCCATTGGTCAGGATCGTGAAATAGCGCGATAGTGCCGTGAAAGCGCCGATCAGCGATCCGTTGTTTTCGACACTCAGCACGATCTGCAGCGCGAAATTGGCGATGCCGATAACGGCGATGGTGCCAGCCGCGATGCGGGCTGCGGGGATGATGCGGTTCATGAGCTGCATGGTCTAACGCGCGGGCCGAAAATGGAAAGGGCGGGACCGGCCCGCGCCGATCCCGCCCCATTCTTGTCGCTTGAGAAAGGCGGTCAGGCGACCTGCGCTTCGTGAGACGCGGCGGCCTGTGCGATTTCCTCTGCCGGTTCCGTACGGATCAGGTAGTCGAACGCCGACAGCGCCGCCTTCGACCCTTCGCCCATGGCGATGACGATCTGCTTGTAAGGCACCGTCGTCGCATCGCCCGCGGCGAAAATGCCGGGGATGTTGGTCGCCGCGCGGCCGTCGATCACGATCTCGCCGTGCTTCGACAGTTCGACGCCGCTGTCCTTCAGCCACTCGGTATTGGGGACGAGGCCGATCTGCACGAAGACGCCTTCCAGTTCGACCTTGTGCTCCTCGCCGCTCTCACGGTTCTTGTAGACGAGGCCGTTCACTTTCGAACCATCGCCGGTGATCTCGGTCGTCTGGGCCGAGACGTGGATGTCGACGTTCTTGAACGAACGCAGCTTGTCCTGCAGCACCTGGTCGGCGCGAAGCTGGCTGTCGAATTCGATCAGGGTGACGTGGCCGACGATGTTGGCAAGGTCGATCGCCGCCTCGACGCCCGAATTGCCGCCGCCGATCACCGCCACGCGCTTGCCCTTGAACAGCGGGCCATCGCAGTGCGGGCAATAGGCAACGCCCTTGGTCTGGTATTCGGCCTCTCCGGGCACGCCCAGCGAACGCCAGCGAGCACCGGTGGACAGGACGAGGCTGCGGGCCTTCAGCGTACCGCCGTTCTCGAACTCGACCGTGTGATAGCCGCCGGGCTTGGCCGCGGGGATCAGCTTGCTGGCGCGCACGGGCTTTACGACGTCGATGTCGTATTCGCCGATATGCGCTTCCATCTGGGCGGAAAGCTTGGGGCCTTCGGTGTAGACGGTCGCGATGAAGTTCTCGATCCCCATCGTGTCCAGCACTTGCCCGCCGATGCGGTCGGCGGCGATGCCGGTGCGGAAACCCTTGCGCGCCATGTAGATCGAGGCGGCGGATCCTGCGGGGCCGCCACCGACGACAAGCGCCTCGAACGGGGCCATTTCCTTCATCTCGTCGGCGATGCGGTCCGCAGCGCCGGTGTCGACCTTGGCGAGGATATCCTCAAGCCCCATGCGGCCGCTGGCCCACATCTCGCCTTCCTTGAAGACGGCGGGGACGGCCATGACGCCGCGTTCCTCGACCTCGTCCTTGAACGTGCCGCCTTCGATCAGCGTCGCGGTCACGCCCTTGTTGAACAGGCTTAGCAGCGTCAGCGCCTGAACGACGTCGGGGCAGTTGTGGCAGGACAGCGAGAAATACATCTCGAAGTTGTGCGTGCCGGACAGGGCTTTGGCCTGTTCAACCAGCTTCTCGTCGACCTTGGGCGGGTGGCCGCCGGCCCAGAGCAGGGCCAGGACGAGCGAAGTGAATTCGTGGCCCAGCGGAAGGCCTGCGAACGTCACGGCGACGTCGTGGTCACCGGCGCGGCGGATGATGAAACTGGGCTTGCGGGCGTTATCCCCATCGAAGCTTGCCGTGACCTTGTCCGACATGTCGGCGATCATGGTCAGCAGTTCGCGGGTGTCGTCCGACTTCTGCCCGTCGCCAAGCGAGGCGACGAGCTCGATCGGCTCGCGCAGCATGCCGAGGTACTGCTGCAGCTGCTGCTTCAGGTTGGCGTCGAGCATGGAAATTCTCCTGGATTACAAACGCAAAGCGGCCCGGAGCTCCGGTAAGGTGCCCCGGGCCGCATGGTAGGTCGCATCGCCCCGGATTGGGGGGGAGGGTGGGGAGATCCGACCTTTAAAACGTCGCGATCAGCTTAGATCTTGCCGACGAGGTCCAGCGACGGAGCCAGCGTGTCGCTGCCTTCTTCCCACTTGGCCGGGCAGACCTGGCCGGGGTTTTCACGGACGTACTGTGCGGCGCGGATCTTGCGGACCAGTTCGTTCGCATTGCGGCCGACGCCTTCGCAGGTCTGTTCCATCAGCTGGATGACGCCATCGGGATCGACGACGAAGGTCGCACGGTCAGCAAGGCCCATTTCCTCACGAAGGACGTCGAAGTTCTTCGACAGCGTGTGGAGCTGGTCGCCAAGGAAGGCGTACTTGATCTTGTTGATCTTGTCCGAAGTGTCGTGCCATGCCTTGTGGCTGAAGTGCGTGTCGGTCGAAACGCCGAACACTTCCACGCCCATCTTCTGGAGCATTTCGTAATGCTCGCCAAGGTCTTCAAGCTCGGTCGGGCAGACGAAGGTGAAATCGGCGGGGTAGAAGAAGAACACGGCCCACTTGCCTTCGATGTCCTTTTCCGTGACGTCGAAGAAGTCCTTGCCGGCCTGAAACGCGGTTGCCTTGAACGGTTTGATCTGGCTGCCGATAATACCCATTGCGTTATAACTCCTGTACGCGTGAATTCGTTGACGCACCCCAGATAGGTTGCGCCGCAGCAAAACCCAAACGACAAAAGCCGAACAGTTTGATCGAATAAATCAATCAGGCTGAATTGATCGATTTTTGCGATGAATCAATGAATTCGCGGGAACCCGAGGCATGAGGCACGGATAAAAGCCCCGATTGCGCAAATATCGCCGGGGCGTTTCAGGCGCCGGTTTGTGCGCGGTGCAGCATGAAATGATCGGCTAGCACCAGCGCCATCATCGCCTCCACCACCGGAACGCCGCGGATACCGACGCAGGGGTCGTGGCGGCCCTTGGTGATGATCTCGCTCTCCTCGCCCTCTCGCGTGACGGTGGGGACGGGGATCAGGATCGAGCTAGTCGGCTTGAACGCAACGCGCAGTCGCACCGGCTGACCGGTCGAAATGCCGCCCGCGATGCCGCCTGCGTGGTTCGACGCGAAATCGGGGCCGCCTTCGCCGGGGCTCATCGCGTCGGCGTTCTGTTCACCGCGCAGGGCCGCCGCGCCGAAACCGTCGCCGATCTCCACGCCCTTCGTCGCGTTGATGCCCATCATCGCGGCGGCAAGGTCAGCGTCGAGCTTGGCATAGATCGGCGCGCCCCAACCGGCGGGAACGCCGGTCGCCTCACACGTCACGACTGCGCCGAGCGATGATCCGGCCTTGCGCGCCTCGTCCACCATGGCTTCCCAGCGCTTGGCCGCTGCGGCATCGGGGCAGAAGAACGGGTTCTGGCCGATCTGGTCGGCGTCGAAATTGGCCGCGTCGATCTCGTCCCCGCCGATCGCACTGACCCAGCCGCGAATCTGCACGCCGGGGATGACCTTGCGGGCAACGGCGCCAGCCGCAACGCGCGCCGCGGTTTCGCGGGCCGACGATCGCCCGCCGCCGCGATAGTCGCGGAAGCCATACTTGGCGTCATAGGCATAGTCGGCGTGGCCGGGACGGTATGCCTTGGCGACGTCGGAATAGTCCTTCGAACGCTGATCGGTATTCTCGATCATCAGGCTGATCGGGGTGCCCGTCGTGCGGTCTTCGAAAACGCCGGACAGGATCTTCACCTCGTCCGGTTCGCGGCGCTGCGTGGTGAAGCGGCTGGTGCCGGGCTTGCGCGCGTCGAGGAACGGTTGAATGTCGGCTTCGGAAAGGGCGATCTGCGGCGGGCACCCGTCGAGCACGGCGCCCAGCGCCGGTCCATGGCTTTCGCCCCAGGTGGTGAACCGCAGCACGCGGCCGAACGTGTTGAAACTCATGTATCAGCGCCTTTCGCGCGCCTCTTTGGCGCATTGCACGCAAATGTCCAGTTGCTAGAGAGGGCAGGCATTCTCCATCCCGGCAACCAAACGGACCCGATACTCATGAGCGTGACCCTCTACGGCATTCCCAATTGCGACACCGTGAAAAAGGCGCGCAAGTGGCTTGAGGCGCGGGGCACGGACTATGCCTTTCACGATTACAAGAAGGCGGGCGTGCCCGAGGATCATTTGCGCGCGTGGGTGGACAAGGAAGGGTGGGAAGTGCTGCTGAACAAGCGCGGGTCCACCTTTCGCAAGTTGCCCGATGCCGACAAGGCGGACATCGACACGAAGAAGGCGATCGCGCTGATGATCGACCATCCCTCGATGATCAAACGGCCGGTGGTGGAACATGACGGCGGCCTTCTGATCGGCTTCGATGCCGATGCGTGGGACAATTCGATACAATAAAGTTGCCGCCGATTTCTTGCGAATTGTTCGCAAGACGGCCATGTGACGGTCATGACCACGCGACCCGAACGATCCGCAGGCGCGCCGCCGCGCCGCCCTGCACCGCAATCTTACACCGTTCTTGCCAGGACCCGCGTCACGCCGAACATGATCCGCGTGACACTGGGCGGCGAGGGCGTGGCGGCGCTGCGCCCCGGTGCCGAGGGCGGCTATTTGAAGATGCGCTTCGGTGACGAGGAGGGCATCAAGCCTCCGGTGCGGTCCTACACCATTCGCCGACAGGACGCCGAATCGATCGAGGTCGATTTCGTCGTTCACGGAGAGGGTGGCCATGCCGGGCCCGCGGTGGAATGGGCACTGACGGCGCAGCCGGGGCAGGTCATCCTGGCCGGCGGTCCGGGGCCTGCAAAGACGCTGCCCGAAGGTATGGACCGTTACCTGATCGCGGGCGACATGACCGCGCTGCCCGCGATTTCGGTCAACCTCGAACGCCTTCCCGCCGATGCGAAGGGCGTCGCGGCGATCGAAATTCAGTCGGCGGAAGACCGCCAGGACATCGCCCATCCCGAAGGGGTCGAAGTGATCTGGTTGGTCAATCCCGAACCCGGCACGCGGCCCGATATGCTGGCCGATGCCTTGCGCAAGGCGGGACGCGGCGAGGGTGAAGTCCATGGCTGGGCCGCCGCCGAGTTTGGTTCGATGCATGCGCTGCGCGCCTATTTGCGCGACGAATGCGGCCTGGACCGGGACCATCTCTACATCTCCAGCTACTGGAAGCATGGCGAAGACGATGACGGCCACCGCGAGGCCAAGCAGGCCGATGGCGTTCTGGCGGGTTGATTTATCCTTTTCCACGTTGGACTTGGCCCTTACAGTGGGGCGCAGGGATCAATCCGGGGAGTTACCTGATGAAGAACGTTTTTGGTGCCGTATCGGCGCTTGCCCTTACCGCCATAGCCCAGCCTGCCGCCGCGCAGGATGTGCCCGCAGCGCGCGAAGAAGCCGCGCAGGCCACTGTCGACTACCTGTTCCCCGAAGGCATCTACGAACGGATGATGCGCGGCACTATGGAACAGATGACCGGGCAGATGATGGAATCCATGATGGACATGCCGATGCGCAATCTCATCGCGCAGATGGGCTTGCCCGAAGACAAGGTCGCGGAACTGGGCGAAGCGTCGATGCGCGAGATGATGGAAGTGCTGGACCCGCATTTCCTTGAGCGGATGCAGCTGACGAATTCGGTCATGATGGATGGCATGATCGACGTGATGGCATCGATGGAACCTGCCATGCGCGAGGGGCTGACCGAGGCCTATGCCGACAAGTTCACCGCTGCCGAACTCAATGAACTGACCGCCTTTTTCGCGACCCCTACCGGCACCAAATATGCCGAGAACGCGATGCTGATCTTCATGGACCCGAAGATGATGGCAAAGATGCAGGAAGCGATGCCGAAGATCATGGAGGCGATGCCCGGCCTGATCGGTAAGGTGAAAGAGGCAACCGCCCACCTGCCGCCCCCGCGCAAGCCCGAGGACCTGACCGAGGAAGAGCGCGAGCGCATCATCAATCTGGCGACCGAGGACTGATCGAGGGGATCACCCCCGTGCAGGTCAGCGCAGGTCGAACTTCCAGTTCTGCACCATGTGCCGGGGGTGCAGCTTCGCGTTGAGGCATTTGAGGTGGCAGTACATCCCCTGCTCGCCGAACAGCCCGTTGCGGTCGGTGTAGTCGCGAAAGCCGAGGTAGAACATTTCGCCCTCGCTCATGCTCTCGTCACAGAAGACGCAGGGCATGATCGGGCCAGCCTGTTTTTCGACCTCTTCCTTGGTCGGGCGGTCCCAGCTCATGTCCGGGTTCAGCCGGTCGACCAGCCCGGTGACCGCGCGGCCGAACGCTTCCGATCCTTCCTCGTCTTCTGCCCACAGGTCGAGCAGTTCGGACTTGCTCATCACCCGCGAGACGCAGCCCCGCGCCATTTCGACAAGAGCGGGCGAAGGCTCTGACCCTTTCAGTTTTTCCATCAGGTCTTCGGGCACGTCGTCGGCGATCCGGCCCATCATCGCGGCCACCGTTTCGGCCGCCGCGATCACGCGGCTGGCATCGTCGGCATCGAGGTCTGTCGCGCCATCGAAAGGTGGCAGGCCGGTGAAGACTTTTTCGACGTCGTCGGCGGTTTCTACCTCGTCCGCCCAGTCGAGAGCGGTGTCGTTTTCAAAACTGCCTGCGCCCCATGCACCCATCGCGTCGTCGCTCCTCGTCAAAAATCCGCGATGGTCTAACCGCTACGGGTTACCGGCGCGTTGCCGTGACGATGTAGTTGAGCTTCAGATCGTCGGACAGGTGCAGGCCCTTCATCGCGGTAAAGGCGATGCCCTTGGGCGCGCCCATCTCCATCCCGGCATCGTTCAACAGTTCGCCCAGTTCCTCGGGCACGATGAAATCGTCCCAGTCGTGCGTGCCGCGCGGGACCTGTCCGATCATCTCCGCCCCGTCGACCAGAAGCAGTTTCGACGCCGCGGTGCGGTTGGGCGTGGACAGGATCATCAACCCGCCCGGCGCAAGGCGCGAGACGAGTTCGCGCACGAAAGCGCGCTTGTCGGCAACGTGTTCGATCACTTCCATCGAGGTCACGAGATCGAAGGTGTCTTCGGGCAGGCTCGACAATTCGCCCGCGTGATAGTCGATGTCGAGCCGCATTCCGGCCGCGTGATGGCGCGCCGCCGCGATGTTTTCCGCCGCCGCGTCGACCCCGGTGACTTTTGCCCCCATGCGCGCGAGCGGTTCGCACAGCAGGCCCGCGCCGCAGCCCACGTCGATCGCAGTCCGGCCCGTCAGGGGGGCGCGGATGGTGACATCGGTGCCCCAGTGCGTGTCGATTGCGCTGCGGATGAAGGCGAGCCGCACCGGGTTAAGCTTGTGCAGCATGGCCGATGAGCCCCTGGGGTCCCACCACTCTGCCGCCAGCTTGCCGAAGTGTGCGGCTTCTTCGGGGCGGATGGTTGGCGAACTGGTTTCGCCTGTTACAGTTGCGCTTGTCATGCCCTATCCCTAACAGCGCGCTCAAACCGATTCCACAACGAAGGGGACGCGGCCTTGGCCCGTATCGTTATGAAATTCGGCGGAACCTCGATGGCAGGGACGGAGCGTATACGCCGCGTCGCCAACATCGTGCGCCGCCAACAGGCAGCCGGACACGAAGTCGCGGTGGTCGTTTCGGCCATGGCGGGCGAAACCGACCGGCTCGTGAACTTCTGCCGTGAAGCCAATCCGCTTTACGATCCGGCCGAATACGACGTCGTCGTTGCGGCGGGTGAGCAGATTACCTCGGGCCTGCTTGCGCTCACGCTGCAGGCGCTGGGCTGCAAGGCGCGGTCGTGGCTCGGCTGGCAGCTGCCGATCCACACCGACAACGCCCACGCCAAGGCACGCATCGGCGACATCGACGCCGACGGCCTGATCGCATCGATGCAGGCGGGCGAGATCGCGGTCATTCCCGGTTTCCAGGGCATTGGCGAGGACGGCCGCGTCGCGACGCTGGGTCGTGGCGGCAGCGATACGAGTGCGGTGGCCGTGGCAGCGGCGGTGAAAGCCGATCGCTGCGACATCTACACCGACGTCGACGGCGTCTATACGACCGACCCGCGCATCGTTGCCAAGGCGCGCAAGCTGAAGGCCGTGACGTTCGAGGAAATGCTCGAACTCGCCTCGGTCGGATCGAAGGTGCTGCAGACCCGCTCGGTCAGCCTCGCCATGAAGGAAGGCGTGCGCGTGCAGGTCCTGTCCTCGTTCGTGGACGACGATGCGCCGCTTGCCGACGACTTGCCCGGAACCCTTATCGTGAGCGACGAAGAGCTCGAAGGACTGAACATGGAAAGCCAGCTGATCACCGGCATCGCCGCCGACAAGAACGAAGCGAAAGTCATCCTGACCCGCGTGCCCGACCGTCCGGGCGCGGTGGCGAGCATCTTCACCCCGCTGGCCGCGGCCAGCATCAACGTCGACATGATCATCCAGAACGTCGGCCGCGAAAAGGGCGAAACCGACGTGACCTTCACCGTGCCCAGCGCGGACCTGGTCCGCACGCAGGCGTTGCTGGAAGAGCATAAGGAAACGATCGGCTTCAACCGCATCATCACCGATGGCAAAGTCGCCAAGATCTCGATCGTGGGCGTCGGCATGCGCAGCCATGCGGGTATCGCGGCTACGATGTTCAAGGCGATGGCCGACCGCGGCATCAACATCCAGGCGATCAGCACCAGCGAGATCAAGGTTTCGGTCCTGATCGACGAGGACGAAACCGAACTGGCCGTGCGCATCCTGCACACTGCCTACGGCCTCGACGAGACCGACGAAGCGGCTTGATCCGCAGCGCCGCTCGTCCCGAACAGGGGGCAGGCGGGCCAGGACGGACATGAAAAACCCCGCGCAGCCGATGGGCCGCGCGGGGTTTTCTTAATTTCGGTCCGCTTCAGAGGCTGAGGCGCGCGCTCAGTTTGAAGTTGCGGCCTGCCAGCGGCACGAAGTCCTTGGTGAAGCTGGCATGGCGGCGGCCTTCGGCGTCGAACAGGTTTTCGACCGCGGCGATGACGGTGAAGTTCTCACTGCCGCGCATCGGTTTCCACGCAAGCGAGGCATCGACCATCGCAAAGCTGCCGGTCTCGGTCTCATACTCGGCGACGCGTTCCTGCGCCGCGTTCCATTCGATCCCGATCCGCGCGTCCAGCTTCTCCGACTTGCCGACAAGAGCACCGCCCAGCGCGAGGGGGGGAATCCGCGGAACCGGCGTCCCGTCGGCAAGCGTTGCGCGGGTATAGCTGCCCTGCAACTCGGTGGAGATGTCGAACATCCCGGCCTGGCCCAGCGGAATGTCGGCCTCGGCCTCAAACCCGTAATAGTCCGCGTCCTGCTGCTGCTGGGCATAGACGGGTAATCCGTCGTCCTCTTCCGGTGTGGCGGCCAGATAGGTGTAATCGTTGAACCAGCTGGCATATCCGGTCAGCGACAGGTTCACGCCCGCAACGCGCCCGCGCATATAACCTTCAAGGCCCAGCGCGGTTTCGAGGTTCAGGTCGGGATCGCCGATCTCGTACTGCTGCGTCGCGACATGGGGGCCGTCGGCGAAAAGCTCCTCTGCCGTGGGAATACGTGCCGTGCGGCTGGCGTTGAGGCCGAAACGCAATCCGCTGTCAGTCTCGTGCCAGACGCCGACCGCGCCCGAGACCGCGTCGAAGCTGCGCGACAGCGATTCCGTTGGTGCCTTGGCGCTGCCGTGTTCGAAACGGCCCGCAAACTCGACCGTTACCGGCCCGGCGCCCACTTCCTGCAAGGCGAACAGGGCATACTGTTCGGTCGTGTTGGGCGGCACGAAGGCTTCGGCGCCGATCGCTTCCATGTCGCGGTGGAAGTACTGCGCGCCGAGAGTGCCGTTCCACGTGCCGCGCTGGCGTTGGACCAGTTCGACGCGTCCTTCGACGCCTTCGACGAAGAAGCGGGTGCCGACTTCGTCGCCTTCCATCTCGGTATGCTTGTAGTCGCTGTAGCCCCAGCGCGTGTCGACCTCTGCAAAAGGACCGTCGGTGAAAGTCAGGCCGGCGCGGAAATCGGCACGGACCTGCTTGAGATCAATGGCGACGGGGCCTTCCTCTTCGTGGTGTTCTTCCTCGTCCGGCGCATCTTCCCCGTGTGCGTGTTCCACGCCCGGCGCAGTGGGGACTCCGTAATAAGTGTCGTAGAGCGAGACCGAGGCGCCGATATTGGCGCGGTCCCCGATCCAGGCCAGCCCCGCGCCCGCCGACTTGGTTTCGGTGGCGCTATTTTCCAGGACGCCGCTCGCATTGGCGACATCGCGCAGTTCGGCGGCGTGTTCGGGGTCTTCGCCTTCGTCTTCGGCGGCTTCTGCCAGGACTTCGGCGCGCAGCGGCGCGGACAGGATATGGCCCGCGACGTGCAGGTCGTCGGTCTTGCGCCAGGAACCGTCGGCATGAAGCACGAACCCGCCGCCCAGCGGCGTGTCGACGGAGGCACCGGCCTCGCGCGCATTGGCCGCGCTGTCGAGCGAGGCGAGCGCATCGAAATGGACTGGCTCGTCCGGGACACGGCGTGGGATGCGCTTGTCTATCACGTTGACCGCGCCGCCGATGGCGGAGCTGCCGTAAAGCAGCGTCGCAGGGCCGCGCAGGACCTCGATCCGCTGGGCGGTCAGCGGGTCGACCGAAACGGCATGGTCGGCAGAGGCGTTGGAGGCGTCGATCGAACCGATGCCGTCGACGAGGACGCGCACGCGGTCACCCGAAAACCCGCGCAGGATCGGGCGGGACGCGCCCGGCGCAAAGCCCGATGCACTGACGCCGGGCAGCCCTTCGAGCACTTCGCCGATCTGTCCGTCCATCGCGCGTTGCAGGTCTTCGCCCGCAAGGGTGGAGGTGCCGGCAAGAAAGTCGATCCGGCCAATGCCCTTGGCGGTGACGACGATGGGATCGTGGTAGTCGTCGCTGGACGGAGTGGCCGTTTCCCGTTCGCGCGGATCGCCCGGTGCGTCATCGGCAAGAGCGGGGGCCGCTATGGAAAGCGGGGCGAGGGCGAGTACGAGTGCGATCGTGCGTGTATGATATAACATGTCATCGCAACTAGCCGATGCGCGTTTCCAGTCAAGCACGATTGCGCAGCGCAACATCGGGTTGCGACGAATTGTGCCGATTCGCCCGCCGGGATGACGGACGAACCGGCCTGTTTCTTAGATTTGTCCGAGCCGCGGGAATGTGCGCGACTTCGGGCGTGCAGCTATGCCGCCGCTGGCCCCATCAGGTTCATGACGATACCGGCAATGCCGACAGTGAACAAAGCGCCGCCGCCAATCTGCGCGGCAATGCGCTTGTTGCGATCCTTCGATACCGGCAGCACCCAAAGCAGTACTGCGCCGGCGGCGAGGATCATGACGAAGAAAGTGACCATTTGTCCCTCCTCCTTTCTCAATCGGGAGAGAGTGCGCCTTCGGTGGTTTACAAAAGGTTTCGGGACATGGTGAACCGCCAAAAAGGAACCCCCCGTGAGTGAACACGGGGGGCGGCCTAGTCTCCGTTGGTTGGGGGGTGGACGTCTGCGCGTTGTGGGGGAACGCAAACGCCCTGGAGTTTTGGCCTTCCTTTTGCTGCCTTACGCCACGTCGTAGCGGTCGGCATTCATGACTTTCGTCCAGGCTGCCACGAAATCCTTGACGAACTTTTGCTCGTTTCCGTTTTCCGCGTACACCTCGGCGAGAGCCCGCAGCTGTGAATTCGAACCGAATATAAGGTCAGTTCGCGTTGCGCGCCACCTCTCTTCGTTACTTTCCCGGTCGCTACCCACAAATTCCTCGTCGCCGCTGTCGTCCACGACCTTCCAGGCCGTGTTCATGTCGAGCAGGTTGACGAAGAAATCGTTGGTTAGCTGTCCTTCACGGGTCGTCAGCACGCCCAGTTTCGAACCGCCGTGATTGGCGCCCATCGCGCGCATCCCGCCGATCAGCACCGTCATTTCCGGTGCCGAGAGGCCAAGCAGTTGCGCGCGGTCGAGCATCATTTCCTCGGTCTTCACGCTCATCTTGGTCTTGAGGTAGTTGCGGAATGCATCCGCCGCCGGTTCGAGTGGCTCGAAGCTTTCGGCATCGGTCCACTCCTCGCTCGCATCGCCGCGGCCGCCGGTGAAGGGGACGGTGATGTCGTGGCCAGCTGCCTTTGCCGCCTTTTCCACGCCGACACAGCCGCCCAGCACGATCAGGTCGGCCATCGACACCTGCGATCCGCCCTTGATGTCGTCATAAACGGCAAGGACCTTCTGCAACTCGGCCGGCTCGTTCACGGCCCAATCGCTTTGCGGGGCCAGGCGGATGCGCGCACCATTGGCGCCGCCGCGATGGTCCGACTTGCGATAGGTCGAGGCCGAGGCCCAGGCCGTCTTCACCAATTGTGCGATCGAAAGGCCGCTGTCGGCGATCTTTGCCTTCAGGTCCGCGACTTCGCTGTCCGACGGGGAGTAACCCTTGGGGATCGGGTCCTGCCAGATCAGGTCTTCTTGCGGAACTTCGGGGCCGAGGTAGCGGCACTTGGGCCCCATGTCGCGGTGGGTCAGCTTGAACCAGGCGCGTGCGAAGGCGTCGGCGAATTCGTCCGGGTTGTCGCGGAACCGTTCGGAAATCGCGCGGTAGGCCGGATCGACCTTCATCGCCATGTCCGCCGTCGTCATGATCGTCGGGACTTTCTTCGACGGATCGTCAGCGGCGGGGGCCATGTCTTCCGGGTCGGGATTCTTCGGCGTCCACTGGTTCGCGCCTGCGGGCGACTTGGTCAGTTCGTAGTTGTACTTGAACAGCAGGCGGAAGTAGTTCTGCGACCATTCGAACGGCGTATTGGTCCACGGACCCTCGATCCCGCTGGTGATCGTGTCGGCGCCCATGCCGCTCTGGAATCCGCTGGTCCAGCCAAGGCCCTGGAACGCGATGTCCGCGCCTTCGGGGTCCGCACCGACGAGCGAGGCATCGCCCGCACCATGGCACTTGCCGAACGTGTGGCCACCGGCCGTCAGCGCGACGGTTTCCTCATCGTTCATGGCCATGCGCTTGAACGTTTCGCGGATGTCGCGGGCCGAACCCTCGATATCGGGATTGCCGCCCGGACCTTCGGGATTGACGTAGATGAGGCCCATCTGGATCGCCGCAAGCGGGTTTTCCAGTGCCATTTCCTTGTCGGGCTGAATGCGCGTTTCCGCGCCGGTGTTCACCCACTCTTCCTCGGTGCCCCAATAGACGTCGGTTTCCGGTTCATAGACGTCGGCACGTCCGCCGCCGAAGCCGAACGTGGGGCCGCCCATCGATTCGATGGCGACATTGCCGGTCAGGACGAACAGGTCGGCCCAGCTGATGTGCTTGCCGTACTTCTGCTTGATCGGCCACAGCAGGCGGCGGGCCTTGTCGAGGTTGGCATTGTCCGGCCAGGAATTGAGCGGGGCGAAACGCTGCTGCCCCGAACTCGCGCCGCCGCGACCGTCGGCGGTGCGATAGGTGCCCGCCGCGTGCCATGCCATGCGGATGAAGAACGGGCCGTAATGGCCATAGTCCGCTGGCCACCACGGCTTCGAATCGGTCATCAGCGCGGTCAGATCGGCCTTGAGCGCATTGTAATCGAGCGCGTTGAAAGCCTCTGCGTAATTGAAATCGTCGCCCATCGGATCGGGCGAGACACCGCCCTGGTGCAGGATGTCGAGCTGCAGGGCATCGGGCCACCAGTCGCGGTTGGTCCGGCCCAGCAGGCTGCGTACGCCGCCATCGTTGTGATTGAACGGGCATCCACCGCCCGGCATCGATCCAGTTGCAACATCCATCTCGGCATCCTCCTTCGTGGGGGTTGGTCCCCCTCTCGATTTAATGCTGGGACAAGATTACCAGTTCCGGTCAATCGTCCGAAATGATCAAACCTGCACAGACAGATAGGGAAAACCGATCAATGGCCATGGGGGCGAGTCGCCACCGCGCCGTCAATGGCGCGAATCGGGTTCACGGGGGTATCCGCCCCGTTGCTCTTGCCGCTGGCCGCAGGTGGGACTAATCCGCCGTTCATGACGACCTATTCGAAAACCGACGCCCTGATGCGTCGCGGCGCGGAATTCCTCGGCTCTCAATATGCGATCCTGTGCGGCGCGATGAGCTGGGTGTCCGAAAGAAACCTCGTATCCGCGATCAGCAACGCGGGCGGATTCGGCGTGATCGCCTGCGGTGCGATGACGCCCGATCTGCTCGACACCGAAATCGCCGAAACGAAGAAGCTGACCGACAAGCCTTTCGGGGTGAACCTGATCACCATGCACCCGCAGATCATGGACCTGATCGACGTTTGCACGAAACACGGCGTGGGACATGTCGTGCTGGCGGGCGGTCTTCCGCCCAAGGGCAGCGTCGACAAGATCAAGGAATCGGGCGCGAAGGTCATCTGCTTTGCCCCCACGCTGGCGCTTGCGAAAAAGCTGCTGCGTTCGGGTGCGGACGCCATGGTGATCGAAGGGATGGAAGCGGGCGGGCACATCGGCCCCGTCGCGACCAGCGTGCTGGCACAGGAATTCCTGCCCGAACTCGCCGAAGATCATGTTGTCTTCGTCGCAGGCGGGATCGGGCGCGGCGAGGCGATTGCCGGATACCTCGAAATGGGCGCGGCGGGCGTGCAGCTGGGCACCCGTTTCGCCTGTGCAAGCGAATCGATCGCGCATCCCGATTTCAAGAAGGCGTTCTTCCGCGCCGGCGCGCGTGACGCGATCGCCAGTGTGCAGGTCGACCCGCGCCTTCCGGTGATCCCGGTCCGCGCGCTGAAGAACAAGGGCACCGAACTGTTCACTGCCAAGCAGCGCGAAGTCGCGGGCCTGCTCGATTCCGAAGGTATCGAAATGGCCGAAGCGCAGTTGCAGATCGAACATTACTGGGCAGGCGCGCTGCGCCGCGCGGTAATCGACGGCGATATCGAAAACGGTTCGCTGATGGCGGGCCAGTCGGTCGGCATGGTGAAGAAGGAAGAACCCGTTGCCGACATCATCGCCGAATTGATGAGCGAGAGCGAGGCCGCGCTGACAAAGCGTTGAGCCTGGGCGCCCGGTCGGGCACACTGCGATGATGCAGGTAGAAACGCTCGACCACGTCAACATCGTCTCCAACGATCTGGAACGATCGGCCCGCTTCTATGCCGAGGTCGTCGGCCTGACCCGGCACGATCCGCCCGTACCGCTGGAGCCTTCGCTGATCCAGTGGATGCACGACGGCGCGGGGCGGCCCGTGCTTCATCTCGTGTCGAAGGACCGCCGCGATTCGGCCAACCGTGATAGCCAGCCCGGCGCGCCGACGGGGGCGGTGCATCATTTCGCGCTCAATTGCTCCGGTCATGCGGGCTTCGTCGCGCGGCTGGATGAGATGGGCATCGCCTATCGGCAGTCGGGCGTTTCGGGCATCGGCTTGAAACAGGTGTTCCTGACCGATCCGGACAATGTCCTTGTGGAACTGAACTTTCACGACGGCTGATCGTGCACGGGCAAGGGGTTGCGCCGCGCCGTCACGCTCCTAATCTCGGCCCCGGATGGGCGGAAATTACGCGTGGGAGCGACATTGAATGTGTGATCAACAGCAACTGGCCGAATTCGCCCGTCGCGGCGTGAACCGCCGCACCTTTTCCGCAGGCATCGGCGTGGCTGGCGGCGCCGCGATCCTTTCGGCGTGCTCGGCATCCGATGTCGTGGCAGATGCAGAGGCGTCGAGCGCAGCGGCCACCAATGGCGGCGTGCTGGGCAACGAAGTGCAGATCCCGACGGGCAGCGGCACGATGACCGCATGGTTCTATCACCCCTCTGCCGGAAACCACCCCGCCGTCATCATGTGGCCCGACATCGCGGGCATTCGCCCTGCCGCCAAGGCGATGGGCGAACGGCTGGCCGCCGAAGGTTTCGCCGTGATCGTGCCCGACCCATACTGGCGCGACGAAGGGCACGCGACGTTCACCGATTTCGCCGACTTCATGGAAAACGACGGCTTCCAGAAGGTCGGCCCTTACCGTGAAAAGTTTTCCGCCGACACGGTCATGGCCGATACCGCAAGCATCGTCGCATGGCTGGACGCGCAGGACGTGGTCGACAAATCCAAGGGCATCGGCGCGCGCGGCCACTGCATGACCGGATCGTGGACGATCTGGGCCGCGCACGGTTCGCCCGAACGCGTGAAGGTCGCAGGTTCGATGCACGGCGGCGGGCTTGTCACCGACGCGCCGACCAGCCCGCACGAAATGATCGTCGACAGCGCGACCTACCTCATCGCAATCGCGCAGGACGACGACGCGAAGCAGCCCGAGGCGAAGACCAAGCTGCAGGAAGCCCTGGCAGAGGCAGGTGCAGAGGGTATCGTCGACGTCTATGCCGCGGGCCACGGCTGGACCGTCCCGGATTCGCCGTCTTACGACAAGGCAGAGGCGGAGCGCGCATATGATGCGTTTCTCGCCATGTTGAACGCGATGTAAGGGATCAGGACGGCAGGCCGATCAGGCTGGCCCAGGCCGGGGCAGCGGGATTGTCCGATGTGCAGGGATCCCACTGCCGGGTCAGCAGGTCCAGCGCTTGATCCCGGTCCATGCCGTCCTCGACATTGCTGCGATAGAAAAGGGCCGACACGCGCCAGTTCAAAACGCAATGCACGTGCACCGGATCGCCCGCGGAAATTGCCTCGCGGAATTGCCGGTAATGGTCTTCGGTCGGGCAATCGAAGGGAATCGGGATTGCGGTATAGCGGATGCCGTTTTCGGCGCAGATCGCTGCTTCATCGCGCAGGATCTCGGGATGGTCGGGCATGGCGAGGTTGACCACGTGGCGCACGCCCATGTCGGCCAGCGCGGCGATGTCCGCGGGGGTCAAGGCGCCCGAAGTCGTCGTCCGTGCATCCAGCCTTTGCCAGGCGCGGATTCCGACGGGGTCGGTCACGCGCTCAGGCCGATCAGGCTGATCTGCCTGCCGTATCCGTCCTCTCCCGCCAGGGTTGACCGGCGGTAGGAGAAGAAGCGGCTTTCGTCCGCGAAAGTGTCGTGGCCGGTGATCTCGATCCGCTTCACGCCCTCCTTTGCAAGGTCGGATGCGACGAAGGCGGCCAGGTCGAACTGGTGATGCCCGGCGCGGCCCGGCTTGAAGAATCGGTCGTATTCCTGCTCTTCGGCAAGGAACCTGAGGTAGAAACCTTCGTCCACTTCGTAGCTTGCCTGCGCGATGCAGGGGCCGATGGCAGCGGCGATGCGCGAACGGTCCGCGCCCAATGCTTCCATCGCCTCTACCGTGTTGCCGCAGACCCCCGCAAAGGCCCCGCGCCATCCGGCATGGGCCGCGCCGATCACGCCCGCTTGCTCGTCGGCCAGCAGCACGGGCGCGCAATCGGCGGTGAGTATGCCGAGGAGGATGCCCGGCCTGTCGGTCACCATCGCATCGGCGTGGGGACGGGCCTCCATCGGGAAGGGCGTATCGATCCGCACGACATCGGCGGAATGGACCTGGTAGACGGTTGCAAGCTGCGCTCCCGGCATCACGCCGTCGACGGCAAGGGCCCGGTTCGCCTCGACCGCGCGGGGCAGGTCGTCCGACCCGGTCCCGACATTCAGACCCATGTACTGCCCGGTGGAAACGCCGCCGCGCCGGCCGAGGAACCCGTGGGGCACCCCGGCAAGCGCGTGGGCGGTAATGCGATCAACCATCGAGGCTCTTGGTCACTTGTTCGCGGGTGTCTTTCGATAGCCCTTCGGCCTTGGCGATACGCTCAAGCTCTGCGCGCATCATGGCGGCGCGCTTCGGCTCGATCTTGCGCCAGCGGCCCAGCGCCGGGATGAAGCGCGCGGCGGTCTGCGCGTTCAGCGGGTCGAGTGCGAGCACGAGGTCGGCGATCATCCGGTATCCGCGCCCGCTCTCGTCATGAAAGGCGGGCTGGTTGACCGCCATCGTCATGTAAAGGCTGCGCACGCGGTTCGGGTTCTTGATCGTGAAATCGGCATGGTTTGCCAATGCCTCGACCGTGTCGAGCACCTTCGGGTCGAGCGAACCGGCCTGTAGTGCGAACCACTTGTCCGTGACCAGCGCGTTGCCTTCAAAGCGTTTGCGGAAATCCTCCAGCAATTCGGCGCGGGCCGGACAGTCGATCCCGGCCAGCACCATGAGCGCGCCCTGACGGTCGGTCATGTTGTCGGCAGCACGGTACTGCGCCTCTGCACGGGCGGCGGCTTCCTTGGCGTCGGCGGCGGACAGCAGGACCAGCGCCTGCGTCTTGACCTTGCGTGCGCCGCGCGCCTCTGCGCTGAGGCTGTAGCCGATCGCCGATGCGCGTTCGTGCAGCGCGATCAGCCTGTCGCGCAAACGCGTACCGATGTAGGCCTTCAGCCGCTCGCGCGCCTTGTGCAGCGCCACCGGATCGGCAGGCGCGGCCAGTTCCAGCAGGAACGTGACGGCGGGCATCATCATCAGTTCGCCGCGCATCAGGTCGTCGATCTGCGTATCGTCCAGCACCGCGCCCATCGCGTCGGCAATCGCGGTGCGGCGCTTTTCGTCCGGCCCGTTCTCGATCGCGCCCAGCAATTCGCGAGTGACTAGCTGCTGCAGCGCTTCGTACCGGGCGAACGCATCATCGTCGTTCGCGGCCAGGAAGACGAGATCGTCATCGCCCTGTTCGGCATCGAGCTGAATCGGAGCGGTAAAGCCGCGATTCGCGCTGATCACCGGCGGGCGGGCAAAGCCGTCGAAGGTGAAATTGGCCTTGTCCTTGTCGACGATCAGCAGCTTTTCGCCGCCGTGCGAACCGGTGTCGCGGTCGAACAGGGCGACCTTGATCGGGATCGGCATCGCCTTTTTCGTCGGCTGGCCGGGGGTGGCCGGGACCTTCTGCGTGAAATAGAGCGTGACTGCGCCATTCGACTGGTCGAATTCGGCGCGCATCGTAACCCTGGGCGTGCCGGCCTGTTCGTACCACAGGCGGAACTGCGACAGGTCCAGCCCCGCGCCGTCCTCCATCGATTTCACGAAATCCTCGCAAGTCGCGGCCTCGCCGTCGTGGCGGTCGAAGTAAAGGTCGGTGCCCTTACGGAACGCCTCTGGGCCGGCCATTGTGTGCATCATGCGGATGACTTCGGCGCCCTTGTTATAGACGGTCGCGGTGTAGAAGTTGCTGATTTCCTGATAGGAATCGGGGCGGATCGGATGGGCCAGCGGGCCCGAATCCTCGGGGAACTGGGCCGCGCGCAGCACGCGCACGTCCTCGATCCGCTTGACCGGTTCCGATCCCATGTCCGCGCTGAACATCTGGTCGCGCAGGACGGTGAAGCCTTCCTTGAGGCTGAGCTGGAACCAATCGCGGCAGGTGATGCGATTGCCCGACCAGTTGTGGAAGTATTCGTGGCCCACCACACCTTCGACGCCGTCATAGTCCCCGTCGGTCGCCGTTTCCGGGTCGGCCAGGACATAGCGCGTGTTGAAGACGTTGAGGCCCTTGTTCTCCATCGCGCCCATGTTGAAATCGGACACGGCGACGATGTTGAACTGATCGAGGTCGTATTCGCGGCCGAAAGTTTCCTCGTCCCACTTCATCGAATTGATCAGGCTGCGCATCGCGTGATCGGTGCGTTCCAGGTCGCCGTCACGGACCCATACGGCCAGGTCGACCTTGCGGCCGTTCATCGTGGTGAAGGTGTCGCGGTTGGCGACCAGCTGTCCGGCGACCAGCGCGAAAAGATAGCTCGGCTTGGGCCAGGGATCGTCCCACAGTGCCCAGTGGCGGCCATCTTCGCCATCGCCGGTTTCGACAAGGTTGCCGTTCGACAGAAGGACGGGGAAGGTTTCCTTGTCACCTTCCATGCGGACCGTGTATTTCGACAGGACGTCGGGCCGGTCGGGGAAGAATGTGATGCGGCGGAACCCTTCGGCTTCGCACTGCGTGCAGAGCATGCCGCCGGACGCGTAAAGACCCATCAGCTGGCTGTTCGTCGCCGGGTGCAGGTGCGTTTCGATCTGCACCTCGTGCGCCGTGCCGGTCAGCGGCAGCAGCAGGCTCGCGCCCGACATCGACCAGCCTTCGGCATCCGCGCCGTCGACCTTCAGGCTCATCACTGCAAGGTTGTCACCGCAAAGGTGCAGCGTCTGATCCCCGTCGCCAGCGGGATTGCGTTCGACCTTCATGGTGGCGACGCACTTGGTCAGTTCGGTGCCCAGGTCGAAGTCAAGCCGGATCTGCGGGACCAGCCAGGCGGGCGGGGTATAGTTCTTGCGAAAGATGGTGGCGGGGTCGACCGGCTCTACGGCGGCGTCCGCCATTTCGGGGTTGCCGGCGGGGTTCGAAGGCGTGCGTGCAATATCCATGAAGGGATAGATGCGCCTTCGCCCGCAAGAGGCAAGGGCCAATCCTGTATGTACCGGGCCTGTGGGATAAATTCTGGCGGAAAAACGCTTGGGGACATGCCCCCTGGCCGGTTAGTGCACGTGCCATGCAGATGTTGATATTCGGTCTGGGCTATTCGGCGAAAGTCATCGCGGCGCAGTTGCGCGAACGCGGCTGGCAGGTGCAGGCGACGGGAAGCGACGGCGATATCGCCTTTGCCGACGATGCCGCGGTCCATGCCGCGCTGGCCCGTGCCGATGCGGTCCTGTCGTCGGTTCCCCCTGCGAAGGACGGTGGCGATCCGGTGCTGTCGGCCTATGGCGCGGCGCTTGGGCGCTTTGGCGGGTGGATCGGATACCTGTCTTCCACCGGAGTCTACGGCGATGCGGGCGGGGCGTGGGTCGATGAAAGCGCGCCGGTCGGCACGGGCCGGCGCACCGCGCGCAGCGATGCCGACGCGGCCTGGCTGGCGCTGGGCGCACGGGTCTTTCGCCTGCCGGGGATCTACGGTCCGGGGCGGTCGGCGCTGGACCGCGTGCGCGAAGGTCGCGCGCATCGCATCGACATTCCGGGTCAGGTGTTCAGCCGCGTTCACGTGGACGACATCGCCAGCGGCGTCGTCTGCGGTCTGGACGCGATGCCGGGTGCCTACAACTTGTCCGACGACTATCCGTGCAGCCAGAACCAGCTGATCGAACATGCCTGCCAGGTGCTCGACGCGCCGGTCCCGCCGATGCAGTCGATAGAAGAGGCGAACCTGTCGCCCATGGCGCGCGGCTTTTATGCAGAGAACCGCCGTGTCGCCAATGGCAAGGCCAAGCGGGTGCTGGGCTGGACCCCGCGGTTCCCGACTTATCGTGAAGGTCTAGCTGCGTGCCTTGAGCGCGAGGACCAGCCCGACGAGCGAAAGTAGCGAACCGCCGATCGTCAGCGCGGTCCAGTCGTACCCTTCGAACAGGGTCGACAGCAGCATGGCAAGGATCGGCGTCGCCACCCCGACATAGGCCGCGCGCCCCGCGCCCATGTTGCGGATCAGCGTGAAGTAGAGCGAGAAGGTGACGACCGATCCCGCGACACCGAGGTAAAGCAGACCCAGCCCGTATTGCGGGCGCGGATCCCACATCGGCGGACCGTCCAGGACCAGCGCCAGCACGACGTTGATCGCCATGCCCAGCAGCATGGAGACCGTCAGCATCGGCAGGAACGGTTGTGCATGGGCGCGCTCGGTCGCCTGCGTGATGTTGGCGACGGATGCCGAAAACGTGGCGAGCACGGCCATGAAGACGCCCATCATCACGCCTTCGCGCGTGCCCGCCTTGTCGTATTCGTGAACCAGCAGCAGCCCGACACCGACAAGCGCGATGGCCGATCCGGCGACGAATCCCTTTGATACCCGGTCGCCCAGGACGATCCAGGCAAGGATAGAATTGGGGATCAGGATCAGCGCGAAAAACAGCGCGACGATGCCCGATGTCAGCGTCATTTCCGCGCGGTAGACGAACTGGAAATTCATCACGAACTGCGTCACGCCGACGATGGCGACGATGGGCAGGCCCGCTTTCGTGACGCGCAGCTTTTCGCGGCGGATCGCCAGCAGGACCAGCATCGCGGCGCTGGCAATCATGAAGCGGTAGGCGATCGTCCAGCTGGGCGGAACGGTGCTGATCTGGTCCTTGATGACCAGCCAGGTCGACCCCCAGATCAGCGCGACGAGGCAGAACGGCAGGAAGACGCGCGGATCGGCAAACGACATGCGTTCCCGCTTGGCGCGCGCGGTCATAGCGCGGCGATTGCCTGGGCGAGCTTGTCCGCATCGGCCGCATCGGTGTTCCATGCGGCGACGAAACGCGCGGCATCCGCGCCCCAGTCGTAGAAGCCGAACCCTTTTGCACGCAGGGCCTCACGCTCTGGCGCGGACATCTGCACGAATACCTCGTTCGCCTCGCAAGGATAGAGCAGGCGGTCGCCCGCTGCCTTGGCGATAGCGGTGGCGGCATGGTTTGCGGCGCGGGCGTTTTCCAGCCACAGGTCGCCTTCGATCATCGCCAGAAGCTGCGCGGCGAGATAGCGGCCTTTCGACTGCAACTGACCGGCGCGCTTGTGGCGGCGCTTTGCCTCTGCCGCCTTGGCCGGATCGAACAGGACCAGCGCCTCCGCGCTCATCCCGCCGTTCTTGATCATCCCGAACGACAGGGTGTCGATGCCATGTGCCGGGCCAGCCTGTGCCGGACTACAGCCCAGATGCGCGACGGCATTGCCGAAACGCGCGCCGTCCATGTGGACCTTGAGGCCCTTGTCCTTTGCATAGGAGATCAGCGTGGCAAGTTCGCCGGGCGTATAGACGCAGCCCTGTTCGGTCGCCTGCGTGATGGCGATGGCCGTGGGCTGCACCCGGTGCACATCATCGCGGATCGGGTCGATCACGGCGGCGACGCTTTCGGGCGTCAGCTTGGCATGGGGCCCGTGCGCCAGCATCAGTTTTGCGCCGTGCGTGTAGAATTCGGGCGCGCCGGCTTCGTCCTGTTCGATATGCGCGTCGTCGTGGCAGACCACGCCGCCATAGGGCGGGACCAGCGTTGCCAGCGCAAGGCAGTTGGCTGCCGTCCCGGTGCTGGTCCACACAACCGCGCAGTCCATGCCGAACAGGTCCGAAAACGCCTTGTCGAGCGAGCGCGAGAGCGCATCGCCGTCATAAGGCGCGTCGGTGGCGTCGGCGTCACGCATCGCATCCCACAGGCGGGGATGGACGGGGGCGGCATTGTCCGAAAGGAACTGCATAGATCCGCGCCTTGCGCACAAGGCCCGCGCGCGTCAAGCCGGTTGCATCTGAAACCTTGGCCGCAAGGCCGGTGCCGGGGGTTACGCCCCGTGCTTGTCCAGTTCGCGGCCCGACAGCGTCACGACATGCAAAAGGTTGGTCGCCCCCGGCGTTCCGAAGGGGACCCCGGCCAGCACGATCATCTTCGCGCCGCCCTTGCCGAACCCGTTGCGCAGCGCCATGCGCTTGCCCTTGGCGATCATCTCTTCGAAACTGCCGATGTCCTTGGTCTGCACCGCGTGGACCCCCCACAACAGGGCAAGCCGGCGTGCCGTGCTTTCCAGCGGGGTCAGCACCAGCAGCGGCACCTTGGGACGTTCGCGCGCCACGCGGCGGGCCGAACTGCCCGATGCGGTGAAGACGGTGATGGCGGAAATGTTGAGCGTGTTGGCGATCGACGAACAGGCCTGCGCCAGCGCGTCGGAAGTGGTCGCATCCGCCTTCACCCCGGTCAGGTGGATACGCTCGGCATAGCCGGGGTCCTTTTCCACCTGCGCCGCGATGCGGTCCATGATCGTCACGGCTTCCTGCGGCCACTGTCCTGCGGCGGTTTCGGCCGACAGCATGACCGCGTCGGCGCCGTCATAAACGGCGTTGGCAACGTCCGAGACTTCGGCGCGGGTCGGGGCCGGGCTTTCGATCATCGATTCCAGCATCTGGGTGGCGACGACCACCGGCTTGCCCGCGGCGCGGGCCTGCTGGACGATCCGCTTCTGCAGCGGCGGCACTTCTTCCGGGTTCAGTTCGACGCCAAGATCGCCGCGCGCCACCATGATGCCGTCCGACAGCTCGAGAATACCTTCGAGGTGGCGCACCGCCAGCGGCTTTTCGATCTTGGCCATCAGCGCGCCGTATCCGCCCATCAACCGGCGGGCCTCGGCCACGTCTTCGGGACGCTGCACGAAGGACAGCGCGATCCAGTCGGCCTTGTGCTGCACGGCAAAGGCAAGGTCGCGGCGGTCCTTTTCGGTCAGCGCGGGGATCGGGATTTCCGCGTCGGGCACGTTCACGCCCTTGCGGTCCGAAATGACGCCGCCAACTTCGGCGCTGCACAGGATTTCGTCCTCGCTCGCCTTGATGACGCGAAGGCGGATCTTGCCGTCGTCGATCAGCAGGCGCTGCCCTTTTTGCAAAAGGCCGAACAGTTCGGGATGCGGCAGCTGGACGCGGGTTTCGTCCCCCGGTTCGTCCTTGCGGTCCAGCGTGAAGTGGCGGCCATGCGGGATGACGACTTTGCCGTCTGCAAATTTGCCCACGCGCAGCTTCGGCCCCTGAAGGTCGCACAGGATGCCGATCGGGCGGCCGGTCTTCTTTTCCAGCTTGCGGATCGAGGCGATCGTTTCGGAATGCGTCTCGTGCTCGCCATGGCTCATGTTGACGCGAAATGCGTCGGCCCCGGCCTTCACCAGGCGTTCGATCATTTCGGGATCGCGGCTGGCCGGGCCAAGCGTTGCGAGAATCTTGACCTTGCGGTCGCGCGGGTCGAACTTGTTCACGGGCGGTTTGTACCTGATATTTTCACGAGGGAGCTTCCGTACGAGGCCTATTGGCTGCACGGCACCTAGGCAACCACAATGACGCCGCCATGACCGGAGAAAACGACTTGTCCTGCGATTCCGACCTGCCTTCCGACCAGAATGATGCCCTGAACGCCTTGCCCGACGCGGTCGCGGCCGCCGCGTTCCGCCGGCTGGTGCGCCACTTGCGCCATCGCCACGATGCCCAGAACATCGACCTTATGGGCCTCTCCGGCTTTTGCCGGAACTGCCTTGCCGACTGGATTCGCGATGCCGGATACGAAGGCAACAAGGGCGAGGCCCGCGCCCTGATCCACGGGATGCCGATGGACGAATGGAAGGACCGCCACCAGACCCCCGCAACGCCCGAGCAGTTGGCCCGCATGGAAGAAAGCCTGAAGAAGAACGCGCCCTGATCGCGGCGCGCGATGCAAAGCGGCGGTGGAAATTGAAGCTGCGCCCTTCACCAGCGCCGGGCGCATCGCTATCAGCTTGCTTCGCGTGATTCTCGCTGCGGGTCCGCACATCGCGTGAGCCCGCGCTCCATCCGAACAATCGCAAAGGTTGCCAAAATGTCCGAAGAAACCACCACGATCGGCGGTGCCGACAGCGCCATGGGCGTCAACAACGTCACCGCAGAAGAACTGCGCCTCCTGCTTGAGCGTGCAGAGCGGCTCGAAGAAGAGAAAAAGGGCATTGCCGAAGACATCAAGGACGTCTTCGCAGAGGCCAAGGCCCGCGGTTTCGACGTCAAGGCGATGCGCAAGATCATGCGCATCCGCAAGCAGAAGAAGGAAGATTTCGAGCACGAGGAAGCAGTGCTGGAAACTTACATGGCCGCTCTTGGCATGATCTGATCGAACCGGCCGGTCCCTTTGCGGGGCCGGCCGTCTTCGCAATTACCAATCGCATTCCCAGAACAGCGCGGAAAAGCCGGGCAGCTTGTCGCGCGTCGCGCCGCCGACCGATGCGATCAGGACGGTATCTTCCGAAGTGTCGGAAAAAGGCCGCTCGTTCGGGCCAAGGTTGAACAGGCAGCGGATGCGCTGCGCCTCGTAGACGCGGTCCAGCACCAGCAATTCATTGTCGAACTGGCAATTCTCGATCCCGCCAAGGCGCAGGGCGGGGAAGTGCTTGCGCAGCCCGAACATGGCCCGCGCGATGTTGAGCGTCGAACCCGGATCGCCGTCCTGTATCGAAACCGCGCGCTTCGCGTTTTCCTCGCCCAGCGGCAGCCACGGATTGGCGGTGGTGAAGCCGCCGTTTTCGCTCTCGTCCCAGGGTAGCGGCGTGCGCGCTCCGTCTCGTGACAGGGTGCGCGGCCAGTTGTTGATCGCCTCTGGGTCCTTCAGCAGTTCATAGGGTATCTCGTCCTGCTCAAGCCCCAGTTCCTCGCCCTGATAGGCGATGACCGTGCCGCGCAGCGCGACGAGCAGGGCCAGCTTCACCTTGGCAAAGGCGTCCTTGTGTTCGGGCTCGACCCAGCGGGATACCGCGCGCGGGGCATCGTGGTTTTCAAAGGCCCAGCTGGGCCAGCCCATGCCCGGTTCGTCCGGCCAGTGCGACATGACGTCATGGACCAGCTGCGGCGTCAGTTGCGGGGCGTAGAGAAAATCGAAGCCATAGGCGCTGTTCATCCGGGTCGTGCCCTTGATGAAACGCTTGATCGCGACGTTGCCGTCGTCGGCGCAGACTTCGGCCAGCGTGAAGATGCCGTCGTATTGGTCGGTCAGCTTGCGCAGCTTTTCGAGGAACTTCGGCGTGTCCTTGTGAAACTGGCTGTATGTATGGTGCTGGAAATCGAAGGGCCGCACGACGGATCGGTCGAACAGGGCTGCGGGCGGATTGTCGCGCAATTGCGGATCGTGCATCGCGAAATTCAGCGCATCCATGCGGAACCCGTCGACACCCCGGTCCAGCCAGAACTTCGCCACGCCCAGCAATGCGTCCTGCACTTCCGGGTTGTGCAGGTTAAGCTGCGGCTGACAGACCAGGAAATTGTGCATGTAATACTGTGCGCGGACCGGGTCCCACTTCCACGCGGGGCCGCCGAACATCGATTGCCAGTTGTTGGGCGGCGTGCCGTCGGACTTGGCATCGGCCCAGACGTACCAGTCGGCCTTGGGATTGTCGCGGCTGGAACGGCTTTCGGCGAACCAAGCGTGCTGGTCAGAGGTATGGGAATAGACCTGGTCGACCAGCACCTTGAGGCCGAGGCCATGCGCCTTTTCCAGCATCGCGTCGAAGTCGGCCAGCGTGCCGAACAGCGGGTCGACGTCGCAATAATCCGAAACGTCGTAGCCGAAATCCTTCATCGGCGAGGCATAGATGGGCGAAAGCCACAGCGCATCTACGTTCAGGGAGGCGATATGTTCAAGCCTTTGGGTAAGGCCTGCCAGATCGCCGACCCCGTCACCGTCGGCATCGGCATAGCTGCGCGGATAGACTTGGTAGATCACCGCGCCGCGCCACCACGGGAAATCCGACGCGCCGGGCGTACGGGTCATGCCTTGCGGCACGATGCCGGTTTCATCGGGGGTGATCGCAGGGGCCGGTGTCGCGCCGGTTTCCAGAGTCATCGCAGGGCTTCTCGCACTCACATTGAAAAGGCGGAACGCTTGTCCGCCTTGTCGGTTGGATTTGTGCCTTGTGCGGCCATTCTCTCCCGGCCAGCCGCAAGGCTAGCATGAAGTTTTGGGGCGCGCACCTTGATAATCAAGCGCGTTCGGGATAACAAATCATCCACCTGGGGAAGAGGGTGTTTGTAATAATTGGGCGGTAAAGCCAATTTTAAAACGCCTGCGAAACAAAAACAAAATAAAATCTATAGTATCTGTTTTTAGCGTTTGCGGCTTTATTTCGTCGATCCTGTATAACGACGTTATGGAAGACTGTTGATAGAAAAACTGCAGAACAGCTCGAAAAATAGACTTCAATCTTCGGATGGATACTCGGCGGCATCGTTCGCGGTTCCCGATATACGCGCCTCTGCGCGGTGCATCGGCGAGGCCCGCGGCGATCAACCCGCCATATCGGAGGTACGACTTTGACGACGCTTGCACGCAGCAATTCACCCCTTTCCACTACTCAGGATTACGGCCTCGTCCTGGCCACCGATCTCGACGGCACGTTCCTTGGCGGCAGCGATGAAGAGCGCCGCACGCTTTACGAAGCGATAGAGGCGCGCGACGATGTCCTGCTCGTCTTCGTGACGGGACGCGACCGCGACTTCATCCGCGAATTGATCGCAGAGCCCGGCATGCCCACCCCGCGCTATATCGTCGGTGATGTCGGCACCTCGGTCTATGACGTGGCCGCCGACTTTTCGCCGGTGCACGAGCTTGAGGCCGAGATCGTGGCCCGGTGGGACAACGCGAACGAACGCGTGATGGAAATGCTGAAAGACGAACCCGGCATCGAGCTTCAGCCGACCGAGTTTCGCCACCGCGTCAGCTATTACTACAAGCCCGACGAGCTTCGGGAATCGACTGTGCGCAAGATCGAGGAGGCCGGGTTCGACTGTATCACCAGCGCCGATCTCTACCTCGACGTCTTGCCCAGGGGGATTGCCAAGGGGCCGACGCTGCGCCGGATGGTCGATGCGCTCGCGCTGCCCTACGAAAAGGTTCTGGCCGCAGGCGACACGATGAACGACCTGTCGATGCTGGACTGCGGATTGAATGCGGTGGCCGTCGGCAATTCGGAAGACCGTCTTCTGGCCGCCCTGCCAAAGGCGCCGCACATCTACCGGGCGACGGGCCACGGCTGTGCCGGGGTGCTGGAGGCCATTCACCATTTCGACCTGACCGCACGATAAAAGATACGGAACGGACACCGCCATGCAGAAATCGTCACTCGTCATCGTCTATCATCGGCAGCCTTACGAGGAGTTCGAGGAGAACGGGAAAACCGTATTCCGCGCGAACAAGAGCCCGAACGGCATCGTCCCGACGCTGAAGGCGTTCTTCAAACGGCTCGAACCGGGCCGCGGCGCGTGGGTCGCGTGGAAAGAACACGAAGAAGGCGACCCCGATTTCGAGCGGGTGATCCACATCGACGACGAACAGGCCGGTGGCGGAGGCTTTCACGTGCGCCGCCTGCCGCTGACCAAGCAGCAGGCGTCCAGCTTCTATCACGTGACGTCGAAAGAGGCGTTCTGGCCCGTGCTGCACAGCTTTCCCTGGCTGTTCAGCTACGACAACGTCGATTGGCGCACGTTCCACGAAGTGAACCGCCTTTTCGCAGAGGCCGCAGCCGAACAGGCCGACGAAGGCGCGTTGGTCTGGATCCACGATTACAATCTGTGGCTGGTACCGCATTACCTGCGTCAGATCCGGCCCGACGTGAAAATCGCGTTCTATCACCACACGCCGTTCCCGTCGCAGGACGTGTTCAACGTGCTGCCGTGGCGCGCGGAAATCCTGGGGAGCCTGCTCGATTGCGATCTCGTGGGCTTTCACATCCCGCGCTATGCCAAGAACTTCACCGACGTCGCCCGCGGGCTGACGGGGGCGGAGATCAGCGAGGTCGTGACGACGCCAAGGCACCTGAACGTGCCCGGGCAGGCGTTGTCCGAACCGCAGATGCCGCGCACGCTGAAGCTGGGGAACCGCGAAATCGCAATCGACGTGTCGCCGGTGGGCGCCGACGTGCACCTGATCGACGACATCCTCGCCAAGCAGGATACCACCGACCTGGAGGATCGCATCCTTGGCCGGCTGGACGGGCGCAAGCTGATCGTCACGGTGGGGCGTACCGATTACACCAAGGGCACGATCGAGGCGTTGAAAGGCTTTGAACGCCTGATCGACCGCAGGCCGGACCTTCGCGGCAAGATCAAGATGCTGTGCGTATCGGTCCGCGCGGCCAGCGGCATGGCGATCTACGACGAGACGCAGAAAGAGATCGAACAGCTCGTCGGGCGGGTCAACGGGCTCTATTCCAACCTCGGCTGGACGCCCATCGTGCTCTATTCCAACGCGATTCCCTTCGACCGGCTGATGAGTTACTACAAGGCCGCCGACATGTGCGTGACCACCCCGCTGCGTGACGGGCTCAACCTTGTCGCCAAGGAATTCGTCGCTGCCAAGAACGGTGAGCCGGGCAAGCTGATCCTGTCCGAATTTGCCGGATGCGCGGTCGAGCTGCCAGAGGCGATCTATACCAACCCCTATGGCCACCGCGACCTTGACCGCGCGCTGGACGAGGCGCTGGCGATGGAGGATACCGAGGCATCGGGCCGCATGAAGCGCATGCGCGCCGACGTCGAAACCTATGACATCGTCCACTGGATCGACAGCCTGTTTGCATCGTTCGAACGGGTCGGTTTCGACGGCACCAAGGACAAGCCGAAAACTGCCGAAGCCGCCGCCTGACGATGGCGCGGCTGCGCGCCCTCGTCGTCGCGGTCGTGGCGCTATTCGCGCTGGGCCCTGCCCAAGTGATGGGGGAGGGGGCGCAGCGCGAGGGCGTCCATGTCGCCATCGCATGCGGCGCGCTGGGCATAGAGCTGGAAATGTGCGCCGAGGCGGCCTCGCAATGGGCGCGCGAGACGGGCAACACCGTCCAGATCGTCAATACGCCCAATTCGCCGGGCGACCGGTTCCAGCTTTTCGTCCAGCTTCTGTCGTCGCAGTCCTCGGACATCGACGTGTTGCAGATCGACGTCGTCTGGGCCGGAATGCTGCAGACGCATCTGGCGGACCTGTCCGACATGAGGGAAGAGGCGGATGCCGCGATGTTCCCCGCGCTGGTCGCCAACAATCTCGTCGACGGCCGGTTCGTCGCCGTGCCGTGGTTCACCGATGCGGGCGTGCTCTATTACCGCAAGGACATGCTGGCCAAATACGGCTTTACCCCTCCGGAAACATGGCAAGACCTGACCCGCATCGCCGCCGCGATCCAGCAGGCCGAGCGCGAGGCAGGTAATGGGCGGATGTGGGGCTATGTCTTTCAGGGCAAGGCTTATGAAGGGCTGACCTGCAATGCGCTGGAATGGGTTTCCTCCTACGGCGGCGGGTCGTTCCTTGCCCCCGACCGGACTTTTACTGCGGACAATCCCCGCGCCGCCGCCTCACTGGACGAGGCGGCTGGCTGGATTGGCACGATATCGCCGCGCGGCGTGCTGAACTACGACGAAGAGGCATCGCGCGGGGTATTCCAGACCGGCAATGCCGTTTTCATGCGTAACTGGCCCTATGCATGGGCGCTGGCGCAGGCCGAAAGCAGCCCGATCCGGGGCAAGGTCGGCGTGGTCGCCCTTCCGGCAGGGCCGGGCGGGGAAAGCGCGGCGACGCTGGGCGGTTGGCAACTTGCCGTCTCCCGCTATTCGAAGAACCCCGAGGCGGCGAAAGACCTTGTCCGCTATCTCACCAGCGCGAAAGAACAGAAGCGCCGCGCGATCAAGGGTTCGGTCAATCCCACGATCATGGCCTTGTATGACGATCCCGACGTGCTGGCGGCGAACCCGTTCTTCGGTACGCTTTCCTCTGCGTTCAAGAATGCGGTCGCCCGCCCCGCGCGTCCGGCGGGGGCGCGATACAACCAGGTTTCCGACGCGATCTGGCGGGCAAGCTACGACGTGCTTCAGGGCGACAAGACGGGCAAGGCCGCGATGGAAGACCTTGAGGAAGAAATCGCCCGCATCGCCTATCGCGCCCGCTGGGCCGAGACGAAGGTGGGGCAGTGAGCGCGCGTTCCGCGATAGATAAGGCGCGGGCGCGGTCGGCGTGGATTTTCGTCACGCCGATGCTGATCGTCCTCGCGCTCGTCGCGGCATGGCCGCTGGCGCGCACGATCTGGTTTTCGATGACCAACGCCACGCTGGTCGACCTGACAACATACGACTTCATCTGGTTCGACAACTTCATCGTCCATGCCGAAGGGCGCTGGTACGGCATCTTCACCGATCCGCAGTGGCTGCGCGCGCTTTGGAACACGCTGGTCTTTGCCGCCGTTTCGGTCAGCCTTGAACTCGTACTGGGGGTGATCGTCGCGCTGATCGTCAATGCCGCGCTGCCGGGCAGGGGCCTGATGCGCGCGGCCATGCTGGTGCCATGGGCGATCCCGACAGTGGTTTCGGCCAAGATCTGGCAATGGATGCTCAACGACCAGTTCGGCGTCGTTAACGCGATGCTGCAGGGGGCAGGCTTCGTCGACGGGCCGGTCGCGTGGCTTGGCGGGTCCAGCCTTGCGATGGTGTCGATCATCATGGTCGACGTGTGGAAGACGACGCCCTTCGTGGCCCTGCTGGTGCTGGCCGCGCTGCAGACCCTGCCGAAAGAGATTTATGAGGCCGCCAGGGTCGACGGCATCCATCCGGTGAAGGTGTTCTTCAAGGTGACCCTGCCCCTGATCAAGCCCGCGCTGATCGTCGCGGTCATCTTCCGCCTGCTCGACGCGATGCGGATGTTCGATCTGGTCTATGTCATGACGGGGTCGAGCGAGGAGACGATGACGCTGTCGGTTTTCGCGCGGCAGGCGCTCGTCTCTTTTCAGGACGTGGGATACGGTTCGGCGGCGTCGACCGGGCTGTTCCTGATCATCGCGCTGATTACCGTCATCTACATCATGGCGCTCAAACCGCTGGGTCGGGAGAGGGCGGAATGAAGGGGAAGACGGCCCTGAAAACAGGCGGGCTGATCGCGCTGTGGATCGTGGTGGCGCTGTTCCTGCTGTTCCCGTTCTATTACGCGGTGGTGTCGTCCTTGCGCGATGGGTCCGCCATATTCGAGGCCTCGCTCTGGCCCGCGAACCCCACTTTCGCGAACTACGAAGCGGTGATGACCGAACAGCCGTTTGCCAGGAACATCCTCAATTCGCTGATCGTCGCGTTCTCGGTCGTCGTCCTGTCGCTGGGGCTGGCGACGTTCGCGTCATACGCATTCGGACGGGCGCGGTTCAAAGGCCGCCGCCTGCTGCTTTACACCATCCTTGGCGTATCAATGTTTCCGCAAGTCGCGGTGCTTTCGGGCCTGTTCGAGATCGTGCGGATGTTCGGGCTCTACAACAACCTCTTGTCGCTGATCTTCAGCTACATGATTTTCACCCTGCCCTTCACGGTCTGGGTGCTGACCAGCTTCATGCGGGATTTGCCGGTGGAGATAGAGGAGGCGGCGATCATGGACGGCGCGTCATCGTGGACCATCGTGACCAAGGTATTCCTGCCGCTGCTGGCCCCGGCGCTGGTCACCACGGGGCTGCTCGCCTTTATCGCGGCGTGGAACGAGTTTCTTTTCGCGCTGTCGTTCACTCTCACCAACGAACAGCGCACCGTACCCGTCGCCATCGCGCTGATCACCGGGGCCAGCCAGTACGAACTGCCCTGGGGCAATATCATGGCCGCATCGGTCATCGTGACGGTGCCATTGATCGTGCTGGTGCTGTTCTTTCAGAAGAAACTCGTCGCCGGTCTCACCGCCGGGGCAGTAAAGGGATAAGCGATGTCGTCCGTCCGCCTTGAAGGGATAGCCAAGCGTTTCGGTTCAACGGAGGTGATCCGCGGCGTCGACCTGGATATCGCAAGCGGCGAATTCGTCGTCTTCGTCGGCGCGTCGGGGTCGGGCAAGTCCACGCTGCTGCGCATGATCGCCGGGCTGGAACAGCCGAGCGAAGGGCGCGTCTTCATCGGCGAGAGCGACGTGACCGACGCCCCTCCGTCAGAGCGCGGGGTCTCGATGGTGTTCCAGTCCTACGCGCTCTACCCGCACATGACGGTTTACGAAAACATCGCCTTTGGCCTGAAGCTGAAGAAAGCGGGCAAGGCCGACATTGCCGAAGCGGTGACGCGGGTGGCCACCATGCTGGAGATAGAGGCCCTGCTGGACCGCAAGCCGGGGCAATTGTCGGGCGGTCAGCGTCAGCGCGTTGCCATCGCGCGGGCCATCGTGCGTGAACCCGACGTGTTCCTGTTCGACGAGCCGTTGTCCAACCTCGATGCCGCGCTGCGCACCCGCACCCGGATCGAGATCAAGGACCTGCACCGCAAGCTGAAGGCGACAATGATCTACGTGACGCACGATCAGGTGGAGGCGATGAGCCTTGCCGACCGCATGGTCATCCTGAACGGCGGGCATATCGAGCAGGTCGGACCGCCAGCCGTGCTCTATCACGAGCCCGCGACGAAATATGTCGCGGCCTTCCTCGGCTCGCCCACGATGAATTTCCTTTCGCCAACGGTTGTCGGCGATGCGGGCGGAGCGGACAGCATCGGCATACGGCCTGAAGACATACACGTGGCCGAAAGCGGGCTGTCGGGCACGATCGAGGAAGTGGAGGAACTGGGCGAAACCCGCATCCTTCACGTGAAGCTGGAAAACGGCGACAACATCGCGGTCAGGGACCGTTCGCTCGCCGATCCGCGGATCGGGCAGGCTGTATCGGTCTCCTTCGACAAGGCGTCCGTGCACAGGTTCAACGCGAACGGCATGCGCATCTGACGGACCGTGTCGACTTGCATTTCGTGCAACTGCGACGGTATTCTGCGCGCTTCAAATGCAACTGACAGCTCTGTAAGGACGCGTCTCAAGGAGAAGACATGTTCGACAGCCTTGATGCCCTGTTTCTGGCGCGTGCGCAGTTTGCCTTCACGGTCAGCTTCCACTTCATCTTTCCGGCCTTTTCGATCGGGCTGGCCAGCTACCTCATGGTGCTGGAAGGGCTTTGGCTGAAAACGGGTAAGTCGCTCTATCTCGACTTGTTCAAGTACTGGCTGAAGATCTTCGCTGTCGCCTTTGCCATGGGCGTCGTGTCGGGCATCGTCATGTCTTACCAGTTCGGTACGAACTGGGCCGTGTTCTCGGACAAGGCGGGGCCGGTGATCGGGCCTCTGATGGCCTATGAAGTGCTGACCGCGTTTTTCCTCGAGGCCGGTTTCCTGGGCGTCATGCTGTTCGGGATGGAGAAAGTGGGCAAGAAAATCCACTTTGCCGCGACCTGCATGGTGGCGCTGGGTACCTTCATCTCGGCCTTCTGGATCCTGTCGGTGAACAGCTGGATGCAGACGCCGACGGGGTATGAAATGGGCGCGAACGGACAGTTCATGCCCGGGGACAGCTGGATGGCGATCATCTTCAACCCCAGCTTTCCCTATCGCCTGGTCCACACGGTCATCGCGGCCTACCTGACGACTGCGCTGGCCGTGGGCGGCGTCGGCGCGTGGCACTTGTTGAAGGATCGGTCGAACGCGCATGCGCGCAAGATGTTCTCGATGGCGATGTGGATGGCGGCCCTCGTCGCGCCGGTGCAGATTTTTGCCGGCGACATGCATGGGCTCAACACGCTGGAGCATCAGCCCGCCAAGGTCATGGCGATGGAAGGACATTACGAAAGCCATCCCGACGGCGCACCCCTGATCCTGTTCGGCATTCCCGACAGCGAGGCGGGCGAGGTGAAGTACGCGATCGAGATTCCCAAGGCCTCGTCGCTGATCCTGAAGCATGATCCGAATGCGCCGTTGGCCGGGCTCGATACGATCCCGAAGGAAGACCACCCGCCTGTCGGCGTCGTTTTCTGGGCGTTCCGCGTGATGGTTGGTATCGGGTTCGCGATGTTGGGCCTTGGCCTGTGGAGCCTGCTCGCGCGCTTTCGCGGCAGGCTTTACGATTGGTCGTGGCTGCACCGCGCCGCGGTTCTGATGGGGCCGTCGGGCTTCGTCGCGGTGATCGCGGGCTGGTTTACGACCGAAGTGGGCCGTCAGCCCTATACCGTCTATGGCCTGCTGCGCACGGCAGACAGCGCCAGCCCGCTCGATGCGCCTGCGGTCGCGGCTTCGCTGCTGGCTTTCGTCGTTATCTATTTCGCCGTCTTCGGCATGGGCGCGTGGTATATCCTGCACCTCATGGGCAAGGCACCGCATCCGCTTGAAAAGGGCGTGAAGCGCGGCATGAAGGGCCCGATCCGTACCGCCGGTATCACGCCGGGGCCGACGCAGAACCCCGGCCATGCCGAACTTCTGCCCGACAGCGATCCGACCGACGAGGACCCGCCTGAAGGCTACAACGAAGGGGGAGAACGCTGATGGACCTCACGATCCTTTGGGCGGGTATCATCGCCTTTGCCGTCTTCGCCTATGTCGTCATGGACGGGTTCGACCTTGGCATCGGCGTGCTGTTTCCGACCTTCAAAGTTGGGCCGGAACGCGACCAGGCGATGAATTCCATCGCGCCCGTATGGGACGGTAACGAAACGTGGCTGGTGCTGGGCGGGGGCGGCCTGTTTGCAGCGTTTCCGCTGGCCTATGCCGTGCTGCTGCCCGCGACATATCCGCTGGTCATCGCCATGCTGCTGGGCCTCGTCTTTCGCGGCGTGGCCTTCGAATTCCGCTGGCGCGATCCGGCGCACCGTCCGTTCTGGGACGCGGCGTTCACGGGCGGTTCGCTGGTCGCGGCGATGTCGCAGGGCATGATCCTGGGCGCGATGCTGCAAGGGATCGAGGTGGCGGACCGCGCCTATGCCGGATCGTGGTTCGACTGGCTTACGCCCTATACCCTGCTGACGGGCCTTGGCACGACGGCGGGCTATGCCCTGCTGGGTTCGACTTGGCTGATCTGGAAACTGGAAGGCCCGGCGCAGGACCATGCGTACAAACTGGCGTTTAAGGCGATGCTGGCGACGGGCGCGTTGATGGCGGCGGTTTCGTTCTACAACCTTGGCCTGCGCCCCGAATATGCCGAACGCTGGCTGACCACCCCGGAAATCCTGTTCACCTGGCCGATCCCCATCGCCACGGCCATCGCGGGCCTGTTCCTGTGGCGCGCACTGGCAAAGCGCCGCGAAGTCGCACCGTTCCTGCTCAGCTTGTTGCTGTTCCTGCTCGGCATGGCGGGGCTGGGGCTGACGATGTATCCCGACGTGGTTCCGCCCGACATGACGATCTGGGATGCCGCCGCGCCGGAACGCAGCCAGATCTTCATGCTGGTCGGCGTTGGCCTGACGATGCCGCTGATCATCGGCTATACTGCCTGGGCTTATTGGGTGTTCCGCGGCAAGGTCGGGGCCGATGGGTATCATTGATCGCGAACCCGGCGCCATGGGCGACGCTCCCGAGGATGAGGAAGCGCCGCTGTGGCAGCGGCTGGGTTGGCTGGTGTTGATCTGGGCGGGAAGCGTCGCGGCGCTGGGCGCGGTCGCCTATGTGCTCAGGCTCTGGATCGCGCCTTAGGCCCCGATTTCAGGACCAGGCCTGGCGGTAAAGCTCCACGATGGCATCGGCGTCGGCGGCCATCGGGTTGTTTGCCGGAGAGCCGGAGGCGATGGCCTGCTCGCTCATCACCGGCAAAAGCTCGTCCCACCGCTCCTTCGCGATGCCATAGGCACCGGGGCCGGGCACGTCGAGATCGGCATTGAGCCGCTCCAGCTCATCCACCAGCCGCGCGGTCGCCAGCTGGTCGGCATCGCCGTCCGCTGCAACGCCCATCGCCCGCGCGCAATCGGCATAGCGCGTCGTCGCGGCGGGCACGGAATAGCGCGTGACGACGGGAAGCAGCATCGCGTTGGAAAGCCCGTGCGGCACGTGGAAGAACGCGCCGATCGGCCGGCTCATGCCGTGGACCAGCGCGACCGAGGCGTTGGAAAAGGCAAGCCCCGCATGGTGCGCGCCCAGCATCATCGCCTCCCTTGCCGCATGGTCCGACGGATCGTCGCAGGCCTTGCGCAAGTTGGGGGCGATCAGCTTCATCGCAGAAATCGCCATGGCATCGGAAAAGGCATTCGCCTTCTTCGAGACATAGGCCTCTATCGCGTGGGTCAGGGAATCGATGCCGGTATCGGCGGTCAACCGGCGCGGCTTCGTCAATGTCAGTTCGTAGTCGATCACGGCCAACATCGGCAGGAAGGCCAGCCCTGCGCAGAGCATCTTTTCGTCCGTCGCCTCGTCGGTGATGATGGTAAAGCGCGTCGCTTCCGAACCCGTCCCCGCCGTCGTGGGAATCGCGATGACGGGAAGACCTGGCGTATCGGTGATCGTCGGCGTCTTGAGCGACGGGATCGGCCGCGGGTCCAGCGCCAGCGCGGCGACCGCCTTCGACGTGTCGATCGGGCTGCCCCCTCCAAAGCCGATGACACAGTCGAAATCGCCCGCACGCACGACGTTCAGTGCGGCTTCGACCACCGCGACCGTCGGGTCAGGGACGGTATCGGCAAAGACGGTGCTGGCGCAGCCAGACTTGCCCAGGATGTCCTGAAGCTTTGCCACAAGGCCGCTGCCCGCAAGAAACGCATCGGTTACGATCAGCGCGTTGGACAGTCCGGCGGCCTGCATCAGCGATCCGGTTTCGGCCAGCGTTCCTCCGCCAATGCGGATGCGGCGGGGCAGGTTGATGTCGTGCATGTGCGTGTTCTCCCACCCGCGATCATAGACCGCTGGGCGAAAGAACGGCAATGCGACGTTCCGCTAGTCCTGCGCCTTTTCCGGCGCGGGCAGGAAGGGCACCGGTTCCTTGAAGGTATGGGTTATGTAGGGGAACGGGATCTCGATGTCCGCCGCCTCAAGCCCGGCCTTCACGCGCTTGAAGATGTCGTCGCGAATGGCGAACATGTCGCGCGGCATCGAACCGCACCACCAGCGGATCATGAAGTCGACCGAACTGCCGCCGAAATTCGCTACATAGACGTCGATGGGCTTATCCTCGGCCACGTCCTCAAGCCCTTCCAGCGACTTCTTGATGACGTCGGTCGCATGGTCGAGATCGGTGTCGTAGGATACGCCCACGGTCACTTCCCAGCGGCGGATCGGCTGTTCGGTCAGGATCTTGACCGGGTTCTTGAACAGCATGGAATTGGGGCAGACGGTCAGTTCGCCGGTAAACTGGCGGATATGCGTTTCGCGCAAGCTGATGTGTTCGACTTTGCCCAGAATGCCCTCGACCTCGATCGCATCGCCGATCTGCATCTTGTCGCGCAGCATGATGAGCACGCCGGCCAGGAAGTTTTCGAAGATATCCTGAAACGCAAAGCCGATGGCCACCGTGCCCACGCCCAGCCCTGCGATCAGTCCGCCTGCCGACAGTCCGGGAAGCAGGATGGCAAGCGCGATGAGCAGGCCGGCCAGCCAGATCGCCAGTTTCACGACCGTATCGACCAGCGCCTTCAGGCTTTCGCGCATCGCGGTCTTGCCGGTGATGCGGTCCGCGATCCGGCTGGCGAACCGTGCGACGATCCACGTGATCAGCAGGACGACGATGGCGATGGCAAGGTTGGGAATGAGCGTGACGAGCCCCTTGCCCATCCCCAGCAGTTCGGTCTTCAGAATATCTACGATGTTGAGCACTAGCGCGTCTTCTCCAGCATTATTGTCTTTTGCAAATCGCTGGCACGCCTAGGGGTTCCGACCGCGTCGGGTCAAATCGGGCGTCGGTCGGGAATGATGGAGCGCGGCATTGGGGCCGCCCGCGACGCGGATGCGGCCCCCGATCCTGCCTCAGGCCTGTTCGTCGACTTTCGGCTCGCCAACCTTGAGCGCGCCGCGGCGCACCTGGTCGCGCTCCATGCTTTCGAACAGGGCCTTGAAGTTGCCTTCGCCGAACCCTTCATCGCCGCGCCGCTGGATGAATTCGAAAAAGACGGGGCCGACCTGCGCCTCGGCAAAGATTTGCAGCAGCAGCCGCGGGGTGCCGCCCTCGGTCGTGCCGTCCAGAAGGATGCCGCGCGTTTTCAGCTCGTCCACCGGCTCGCCGTGGCCGGGCAGGCGTTCTTCCAGCATCTCGTAATAGGTTTCGGGCGGCGCGGTCATGAACGGCACGCCGCTGGCCTTCAGCTTGTCCCAGGTGCCCAGAAGATCGTCGCAGATGAAGGCGATGTGCTGGATGCCTTCGCCGTTGTAGGCGCGCAGGAATTCCTCGATCTGCCCGCCGCCGGACTTGCCTTCCTCGTTCAGCGGGATGCGGATCTTGCCGTCGGGCGCGGTCAGCGCCTTGCTGGTGAGGCCCGTATATTCGCCCTTGATGTCGAAGAAGCGGATTTCGCGGAAGTTGAACAGCGTTTCGTAATAGTCGGCCCAATAGGCCATGCGCCCGCCGTAGACGTTGTGCGTCAGGTGGTCGATCCGGTCGAGCCCTGCGCCTTCGGGGCGCTTGGCAACGCCGGGCAGGTATTCGAAATCGATGTCGTAGATCGACAGGCTGCCATCTCCATCATCGTAACGGTCGGTGAGGTAGATGATGGCATTGCCGATGCCGCGGATAGCCGGGATACGCAGCTCCATCGGTCCGGTGTGCGTCTCCACCGGCTCCGCCCCGCGCTTCAACAATTCGGCATAGGCCTTGGCCGCGTCCTTGACGCGAAAACCCATGCCGCATGCCGAGGGGCCGTGTTCGCGGCTGAAATACCACGCCGCGCTGCCCGGTTCGTAATTGGTGACAAGGTTGATGTCGCCCTGACGCCAAAGTTCCACGTCCTTCGAACGGTGGCGCGCCACGCGGGTAAAGCCCATCGCCTCGAACACGGGTTCCAGCAAGCCTTTTTCGGGCGCGGAAAATTCCACGAACTCGAACCCGTCAAGGCCGATGGGGTTTTCGAACAAGTCGGTCATGATGCTTTCTCCGCAAGCTTTCCGCGCCACGGCGTTTCGCCGTCCAGCAGGGTGCCTGCCGGGATCGGGTCGCTGTCGCGCCAGGTTTCGTAGATGGGGCCGAAGTCCAGTTCGACGAGCCGCTGCAAAAGCTGCTCCATCGAATCGAGGACGAAGTAGTTGGTCTGGAAATCGTCGATCCGGTAGGCGGTCTTCATGATCCGTTCGGGATCGAAGCGCAGGCGCAGGACGTCGGGGTCGGTGACCGAAAACACCGTTTCCCCCGCGCTGGACACGATCCCCGCGCCAAAGGCCTTCAGCCCCTTCTTGCCGTCGATCAGTCCGAATTCGATCGTGTACCAGTATATGCGCGCCAGCATGTCGAGCGCGCCCATTGCCATCGCGCGGCGGCCCGCCTTGCCATAAGCTTCAAGGAAGTCGGCGACGCTGGGATCGAGCAGCATCGGCACGTGGCCGAAGAAGTCGTGGAAGATGTCAGGTTCGACCAGGTAGTCCAGTTCGTGCTCTTCGCGGATCCAGCGGGTGACGGGGAAACGGCGCGCGGCAAGGTGATCGAAGAACACCTCGTCAGGGATGAAGCCGGGCACGGCGACAAGCTGCCACCCGGTCGCTTCCTTCAACACCATGTTCGCATATTCGAACCGCGGGATACCGTAGGAACAGTCCAGCCGCGCCAGTCCGTCGAGGAACTGCGGCGCGGCATAAGCCTTCGCCAGTTCGCTCTGCCGCGCATAAAGGCGGCGCCAGCGGTCGTGTTCCTCCGGCGTATAGGCGTCCCAGTCCTGCCCGACCGTATAGTCGCGGCCGGCCTGCGAATAATCGCCGCGCAGTTCGCTTTCGCTTTTTGCTGTTCCAGGCTTCTCCATCCGCGCACAATACCATCAACAGGTGGCGATTTGTGTGCTAATCCGTGCAGGATGACGCGATGATGCGCCGATTTATCGCGCCAAACCCCGTGATGAGAGTGATTTCATGCCCCTCGACCGATTCGACCGCCGTATCATCGCCGCGCTTCAGGAAGATGCGCGTATGACCGTGGCCCAGATTGCAGAGCGGGTTTCGCTATCGGCGACGCCGGTCAGCAGGCGGCTCAAAAAGCTTGAGGATGACGGCGTCATCACCGGCTATTCCCCCCGTCTTGACGCGCGCAAACTGGGCTTTCCGCTGGACGCCTACATCATGATCAACCTGCAATCGCACAGCGACGAGATCATCGACCGGTTCGAGGGGGCGATACAGGACAACCCCTATGTCATCGCCTGCCATGCGGTGACGGGAGAGATGGACTACCTTCTCCACGTGACTGCACGGGATATGGAACACATGTCGGAAATCACGCTGAAGACGCTGGTCCGCATTCCGGGCGTGCGCGACGTGAAGTCGATCCTCGTGCTCGAAAACGTGAAAACCTCGCCCGCGTTGCCGGTGGAATAGCTACTCCGCCTTTGCCCGCGCGGGATTGCGGACTTGCCAGCGCAAGCTTCGCGTCTCGCCCGCCGGGACAGTCACGCGGATCACCTTCATCCCGTTCTGCATCGCGGTCTTGCGCGAAGTCTTGCGCACTTCCCACTGCGCAGGGTTGGCGATGATGATTTCCGCCTCCACCGTTTCGGCCCCGTCGTTCGTGATGCTGGCGGCCAGTTCGTGCCAGTTGCCGTCGTGCACGTCGGTTTCGCCCAGCACCACGCCGCGCCCGGCCTCGCACACGGCCTTCACTTGCGAAGATGACGCGATGGCGATTTCGACTTCCTGGCCAACGGCGCGGTCTTCCATCTTGTCTTCGGCGATCAGCAGCGGGCCATAGGCGCTCGGTTCGAACACCGTCACGCCGCCTGCGGGAAGCGCGCGGCCAAGGCCGAACTCTTCCTCGTTCATGCTGCGCAGCACGACATCGGCCAAGGCTTCCTGACCCGCCATGCCCGGCAGGCAGGATGCGCGGTGTATCAGGCTGCCTTCCACCGCGTCGAGCGCCAGGAAAGCGACTTGCTTCTGCGCCTTTGCGGCAACGGTGACGGGTTCGGGCACGCGGTAGAGCTTCAAGTCGCCCAGCGCTTCCTCTACCGCTTTCATCACGGCTGCAGGGGCATAGGCCATTTCCTGCGCCATGACCCGGCGGCCTGTCACGACGATGGCGTCTTCCATCATCGCGGCGGGTGCGGGAGGCGGAGGGGGCGGCGGCGGATAGCGGGTGCCAGCCGATGTGCTGCCGATCGGAAAGCAGGTAAGGCGCAAAGGCTCTCCGCGCGGCGGCGTGCCAAGATTGCGGTAGTTGCTCTTGATCTCCAGCTTTCCGGCCACGGCCATCAGCTCGGCATCGGGAAAACTCTGCCCGTTGCCGTTGGCCAGCGTCAGCCAGGCCGTCAGGTTCAGGCGGCGCTTTCGCTCCTGCCCAGCCTTTGCAAACGTCGCGACGTAATGCGCGCTCCAGTCGAAACCGGATGCAAGGTATGTCAGCGTGACGGTATAGGTCCCGCCGCTCTCGCTGCGCGTGTCGACGGTATAGACGGGGTTGGGCGAAAGGCCTGTCGGAACCTCGTCGAAAGTCAGCCGCTCCGGGATGCCGGCGCATCGTACCGCCTCGTACCCTGCGCCCGTTTGCAGGACGAGCCCGCCGTCGGCCCGTGTGCGAACGATGGCCCGCTCGCTCGTCTCTGCGCCCGTCGCCGGATTGGTGCGGGTGATCGTGACCTGGTTGCCCAGCGAACCGTTGACCAGTGCGGCGGGGGACAGGATGTCAGCGTTGCGGTTCTTTTCTATCGTGCCGCCCGGAAGGCCGGTGACGATGGCGCTGACCGCGACCATGCTTTCGGTCACTCCGTCAAACCGGATGCGGCTTTCGCCCGGTGGCAGGGTGACGGTCCTCGTTTCCGAAATGAGGGCAAACCCGTTCAGCCAGTTCAGCCGCATCGCACGATCACGATTGGGATCGCGGTAGACGGTGACGGCAAGGCTTTCCGGCGCGGAAGCCTCCACCACCGTGCGCGCCTGCGCGTGCTCCGCGCCCGGCATAGCCAGCGCGCCCGCCGCAAGGATCAGGGGAAATAGCCGCACGGGCCGCCCCTCAATAGCGGGTTTCGTAAACGACGGTCAGTTCGTAATCGCCGTTCGCTGGCACCGGCACGGTCCACTTGCGGCGATCGAGATTGACCTGCTCACCCTTCAGGTTTTCCGACACGACACGGAAGTCGTTGCTCCAGTACCCTCGGTCGAGGCCCGCCTGCGTTACTTCCACGTTTACCGGCACAGGCCGTGCATTGGTGACGCGATAGCGCATCGTCGTGCGGTAGAAATCCCTCGCCCGGTCGATCTGGACCTGACGTACGCGGCCATTCTCGATCACGCGATACCGGGAAGAGCGTTCGTATTCCTCCGATGCGATCTTGGTGCGTGCCATGACCGTCGCCTCGACCGAGACGTCGAAAGCGTCCCCGGTGCTGAGCGACAGGCGGCTGCCCATCGGGGTGTGGTCGACGGCGTTTTCGCCGATAAACTGCGGCGTGCCGCGCGCGTCGCGCTGGTAGAACCGCACTGTGCCCGCCGGAAGTGCATCGCCCAGCCCGCCGTTGCGCGAGGAGGAAAAGGCGATCTCGCTTGCCGCTTTCACCGGTTCGTTGTCGCTCTGCAGCCAGCCGATGGTGCGGGTATAGATCTTGGCGGCGGGCACGGCGGTCACGTCGAGAAAGCTGACCTGTTTCGTCTGCGCGTTCGCGATCGTCGTGCGTTCGTCCAGCGGGTAGAGATAGAAATCGCCCAACCGTTCGCGGTCAGCACTCTCGGTGCCCATCGTATCGATATTGCCCCTTGGCGGAGGCGGCGGGGACGGGCGGCTATAGCGGCTATTGTTGTTATTCAGCGTCTGCACGTTGCCCGCGACCAGCATCGTCCTGGCATTGTCGAAAGTCGTGCCGGTCTGGTTGGTCAGCGTGACCCAGCCCTGCATGTCGACCGTGCCCTTCACCTCGTCGTAAAGCGCGACATAGTCGGCCGACCAGCCGAGCCCCGGCGTCAGGTATCGCAGTGAAACGGGCCGCGTTCCCGCGCGCGTCGAATCCACCGTCACCGAAAGCGTGGGGCGGGCGCGCAAGTTTTCGGGCACCTTGTCGAAAACGGCCCGCACCGGCAGGCCATCGTCGCGCAGCACCTCGATCCGGTTGCCGATCTGCACCACGACCCCGCCCGCGACGGACAGGACCTTGGCCCGCTCCCGCGTTTCGGCGCCGGTCGCGGGGTTTGTGCGGACAAGGGTGATTGTCTCGCCCACCGCCTTTTCCATCAGCTTTCCGGGGGTCAGCAGGTCGAAGTCGAAATTCTGTTCGACGATCGTGGCGCCCGCTGCGTCGAAGGACAGCGTCTCGGGCCTGATCCGGCTGGACACGTCGGGAAATTCGATCCGGGTGCGGCCCTGCGGTATCGCAATGTCGCGCACGTCCTGCACCAAGGCCTGACCGCTGTTGTAGATGGTGACGGCGACATCGCCCTGCTGGCTCTTGCCCGTCGGGTCACTTTGCCCTGCGGCCGGTGCCGCGATCAGTGCCGATCCGGCGAGGGCGAAGACCGCCGATCGCACCTTGAAACCCTTTGCCACGGAACTCGTCTCCCCACTATTCGACGCCGGTGTTGCACGTTTCGGCTGCAAAAGTGTGAACTTTCAGATGGCTCTTTCCTGAACGAGGCGACCTTGCGCCATCGTGCTCAGGCGGCCAGCAGGCCGAAGATGTCCCACTGCGCGCGGGGCCTGCCGAAAAGATAGCCCTGGCCCAGCTGGCAACCGAAGCTGGCCAGAATGCGGGCCTGTTCGCCGGTTTCGATCCCTTCGGCGATGATGGTCAGTTCGAGGTCGCGGGCAAGGTCCACGATGGCGCGGATAATGTTCACGTTCTTGGGTTCGTGCAACGCAGCGACGAAGCTCTTGTCGATCTTGAGCGAATCGAGCGGCATCTGGTGGAGGTACGAAAGCGAGGAATAGCCCGTCCCGAAATCGTCGAGGCTGGCCTTCACGCCCCACTGGCGGATTTCGGTCAGAACGGCGGCGGCGGCGGCAGCGTCGATGATGGCGACGTTCTCGGTAATCTCGATCTTCAGGCGCGACGGCGAAACGCCTGCCCCGTTCAACGCGCTCTTCACCTGGTCGACGAAATTGGGCAGCAGAAACTGTTCGGGCGCGATGTTGACCGACACAAACGGCGCATCGTCTGCATAGCCCATCGGCGGCATGCGGGCGATCGCGGCGCAGGCTTCGTAAAGTACCCATTCGCCGATCGTCGACAGCGCGCCGATGTCTTCGGCGCAGGCCAGGAATTCATCCGGCCCGATCAAGCCGCGCATCGGGTGGTTCCAGCGGAGCAGCGCCTCGAACCCGCAGATGCGCGTATTGGGTCCAAGGCTGAAGATCGGCTGGTAGTGCAGCTGGAACTGCCCTTTCGTGACGGCATCGCGCACTTCGCCTTCGAGCTGGCGGGCGCGGCGAACCGATGTGCCCAGCTCGCGCGTGAACATGACCGTCCGGCTCTGGCCCAGCTTCTTGGCCTCGTACATCGCAAGATCGGCATCGCGCAAAAGGTGATCGTGGCTTTCGTGCACGGTGGTGCCGGTGGCGATTCCGACCGAGGCCCCGACATTCAGCGAAGTGTTGCCCATCCGAAATGGCGGGGCGAGGCGGTCGTGGATCGTCTCGGCCAGGAAGCTCAGCGATTTCGGATCGAGGTGGCCGTGCAGCATCAGGACGAATTCGTCTCCCCCGGTCCGCGCCAGCAGAGTCTTTGCGCCCAGCCGGTGATGTTCCTGCCAGCTCATGATCGCCCGGCCCAGCCGCGCCGCAACCAGGGTCAGCAGCTTGTCGCCGGAATGGTGACCGTGGCGGTCGTTCACGGCCTTGAACCCGTTGAGGTCGAGTACCAGCATCGCCATGCCGGACTTGTCGGGCGGCAGGGATGCGAAAACCGCCTGGGCCCGATCGGCCAGGATCGCGCGGTTGGGAAGGCCGGTCAGCGTGTCGTGCCGCGCGGTCTGCAGCAGCGACCACGCGCGCTGGCGTTCCATGACGCGGCCAAGCTGCGTGCCGATCTGGTTCATCAGCCAGCTCAGCTCCTTGGTCTCGTGAACCGGCTTGCGGGCGAAGAATTCCAGCACGGCGACGATTTCGTTTTCGACCCGGACGGGAAAGGCGCAGGCAGACGCCAGGCCGCAGGCGTCCGCTTCCTTGCCGCGCGTGCAGCCGCTGATCGAATAGAGATCGCGCGTCCAGACGATGTCGCCCGACGCCACGACTTTGCCCGGCAGGCCCTGGCCTACTTCGAACTCGGCCTTGCGCGATACCGCGACCAGCCGGGCGAAATCCTGCGGTTCCTGCACGAACCAGGTGTCGCAGGCGCAGATGCGGTTTTCGCCGTCGAGCATGAAGGCGTTGCCAAAGTCGTAGCCCAGCGTGCAGCAAACCTCATCCAGCGCGGCCTTGATCGAGGCGTTCACCTCGTTCGAGCTGTTGGCGATCTCGGTGATCTTCTGCAGCAGGCTGATGCGCCGGGTCGATTCGAACAGGTCGCGCAGGCCCTTTTCGGCAATCGCCTCGGCCTCGATACGGGCCATGCGTTCGCGCAGGACCTGCCGTTCCAGCCGCGCGATCCGCGCTTCGGCATCGTTCGCTTCACTGCATCCGTTGCCGGTGCTGCCGGGCTTCATGACAGCCATTCGATCCCCATCCGGCAGACGGGATCGCCGTGGTTCATGCACATCTCGTGTTCGATGCGCACCGCTTCGCCGAAATGGTCGGCGGTGCCGTCAACGAAGCCGTGGGCCAGCTGGCACAACTTGCGCGGGGATTGGTAGCCGACCACCAGTCGCCCGTCGGACCCTTGCTGGAAATGGAAATGCGGGCAGCCCGCACCTGAATAGAGCTTGCGCACTTCGGGATGGATGATGTCGTTCAGCGACAGGATCAGGCTGCGCGAGGATGTCTGGTCCTCGAAAAAGACCGGATAGCGCTGCGCCAGAAGCGGCATGGCCTTGCGCCCGAAGACGCGCAGCATCTCGTCCACCGAAAGGTCCAGCGCCTCTGCCGACGCCTGGACAAGCGTGTAAAGCTCCTCGTCCGGATAGCTGCCGACCGAGGTGTAGATGCCCGAAACGCCGGTCCCCTCGATCAGCGTGATCCACGCGTCGTCGCCATGGTCGCTTGTGACCACTTCTTCGAGCAGGTTGAAGACGATTCCTTTCACGGGAACTCCGGGCGTGTGTTTCCCTTGGAATAGGCCAGAAGGTCTTGCAGAATCCTTTCAAGAGTACCTGCCGACGGGCGCGTTCTGGCAGTTTCCGGCGAGTTTTCCGGGTGCAACGGGGCGCAGGGACGGCAAAATCGCGGCTGTGCGACGAAGGGCGCAACAACGGGTTGCATCGCCAAAAAGGCAGGCCTATAGGGCGCGCTCCGGTCGGGACGTAGCGCAGCCTGGTAGCGCATCACACTGGGGGTGTGGGGGTCGGAGGTTCGAATCCTCTCGTCCCGACCAGTCTTTCACAAGACATCATTCGACATGCTGGCGCGCAGGGCTTCACGCCTTGCGCCGCTTCGGCGTGTCGCTCGCGGGCGGTCCGGCCCCGCCGCTCCATTGCCACTTAAATGCAATGCTGCTAGGCGCGCGGGCTTGACCGGTTGCCCTTGATGCTTTGCTCTTGTCTGGCGGCCGATCGATCCTATTCAAGCCGTCACAACAAGACGAAGGCCTTCCATGTCCAGCACCATGCTCGTACTTGCCGCCGCCGCCCCTGCCGGAGGCCCTCCCGGATGGGTGCAGATCCTGCCGCTTCTCGCGATGGGCGTCATCTTCTGGTTCCTCGTGTTCCGTCCGCAGATGAAGCGGCACAAGGCCCACCAGGCCAAGATCGCCAGCCTGCAGAAGGGCGACAAGGTGGTTACCGCCGGCGGTCTCGTCGGCAAGATCGTCAAGCTGGACGAACATTACGTCGACATCGACCTGGGCCAGAACGTCAAGGTAAAGGCCGTGCGGTCCACCATCGGCGACGTGATCCCCCCGGGCGGTTCGGCACCGGCCAACGACTGAGTTAACGCGAATGCTCGATTTTCCACGCTGGAAACGCATCTGGCTGTGGGGCCTCACGCTTGCGGGCGTGTTCCTGGCCCTGCCGTCGCTGACGATGCTGGCGGGTGAACGCTGGCCGTCCCAGCTGCCCGACCCCGAAATCAACCTCGGCCTCGACCTTGCCGGCGGCAGCCACATCCTTTTGGAAGCCGACACCGCGCAAGTCCGCTCGCTTCGCCTCGAGGCGATGGAAGAGGAAGTGCGCCGCGCCCTGCGCGATGCCGATCCTTCCATTGCGATCGGCGACATCTCCACCGCGAACGGCCGCCTGTCGTTCATGGTCGAAGATGAAAGCCAGGTCGACGCAGCCCGCGAAGTCCTGCTGCCGATGACGGAGGGCGTGGGCCTTACCGGTCAGCGCGACTGGACGATCAACGTCGTCGACGGTCAGCGTTTCATTTTCGAGCCCACCGAAGTCGGCCTGAACCAGGCCGTCGAAAACGCGATGGACACCGCGACTGACGTCGTGCGCCGCCGTATCGACGAACTGGGCACGCGCGAACCCACCATCATTCGCCAGGGCGACGACCGCATCGTCGTGCAGGTGCCGGGTCTCGACGATCCTCAGGCGCTGAAGGCGCTTTTGGGCCAGACCGCGAAGCTGGAATTCAAGCTGGTCGACCAGACCGCGCTGCCGACCGACATCGCCCAGGGCATCGTGCCCCCCGGAAGCCAGATCCTGCCTTTCGCTCCCGACGCGAGCCAGCAGGGCGCGATCGCCGTGCGCCGCCTTGGCGGTATCCAGGGCGATCAGCTGACAAATGCGCAGCAGGGTTACGACCAGAACGGCACGCCCGTCGTCAACATCACCTTCAACCAGGAAGGCGGCCGCAAGTTCGCCGCGCTGACCACGGCCAACGTCGGCAAGCCCTTTGCCATCATCCTTGACGGCGAAGTGCTTTCCGCGCCCAATATCAACGAACCGATCCTTGGCGGATCGGCGCAGATTTCGGGCGGGTTTTCCGTGGACAGCGCCAATGCGCTGGCCATCTCGCTGCGTTCGGGCGCGCTGCCCATCGATCTTCAGATTGTCGAAGAACGCACCGTCGGGCCTGACCTTGGTGCCGATTCGATCCGCAAGGGCGTTCTTGCCCTGATGATCGGCGGCGCCGCCGTGCTGGCCTTCATGTTCGCGACGTACGGCCGTTTCGGTCTCTATGCGAATGCCGCGATTTTCCTCAACGTGCTCATCATCCTGGGCATCATGGCGCTGCTGGGAACCACGCTGACCTTGCCGGGTATCGCAGGCTTCGTTCTGACCATCGGTACGGCGGTCGACGCCAACGTGCTGATCAACGAACGCATCCGCGAGGAACGCCGACGCGGCCGCCGCGTCGTGCAGGCGGTGGAAGTGGGCTACCGCGAGGCGCAGCGCGCGATCATCGACGCCAACGTCACCAACGTGATCGCCGGCGTGCTGCTCTTCCTGTTCGGTTCGGGCCCGATCCGCGGCTTCGCGATCGTTCTTATCATCGGTATCGTGACCTCGGTCTTCACCGCCGTGACGATGACCCGCATGTGGGTGGCAGGTTACCTGCGCAAACATCGCCCCAGCGACCTGAACATATAAGGAGGGACGCACATGAAACTCCTGAAACTCGTCCCCGACAACACCAACGTGAAGTTCCTTCGCTGGCGCTTGCCGTTCTATATCATCTCGCTGATCCTGATGGCGGCGAGCTGGGGCGCGGTGCTGACCAACGGTCTGAACCTGGGCGTCGATTTCGTCGGCGGCCAGATGATCCGCGCCACGTTCGTCGAGAGCACCGAGGCACCCGTTGCCGAATTGCGCGACGATATCGCGGGCCTGGGTTATGGCGCGCCGATCATCCAGCGTTTCGGACAGCCGAACGAGGTGTCGATCCGCATGCGCTTGCCCGAAGGCAAGGACGCGGTGCAGGTCAAGGACCTTGCCGACCAGATGACGAACGCGATCGTCGGCGAGATGGAGGCCAATTATCCCGGCGTCCGCATCGACGGCGTCGATTCGGTGTCGGGCAAGGTGTCGAGCGAACTGTTCGAAACCGGCATGCTCGCGCTTCTGGCCGCGATGATCGCCATCGCGATTTACATCTGGGTCCGCTTCGAATGGCAGTTCGGTGTGGGCGCCTTGTTCGCGCTGGTTCACGACGTGACGTTGACGCTGGGCCTCTTCGCGCTGACCCAGATGGAATTCGACCTGAACATCGTGGCGGCCATTCTGGCCATCATCGGCTATTCGCTGAACGATACGATCGTCGTCTACGACCGCGTCCGCGAGAACCTGAAGAAGTATCGCAAGATGCCGATGGAAGAGCTGCTCGACCTGTCGGTGAACGAAACGCTGCCGCGCACGATCATGACCTCGATGACGACGCTCATGGTCCTGCTCGCGCTCATGTTCCTGGGTCCTGCGACGACGTTCGGATTTGCCGCCGCGATCGCGTTCGGCATCTTCGTCGGTACTTATTCGTCGATCTACATGGCGGCGCCGATCCTGATCTGGCTGAAGGTCAATTCGAACAGTTTCGTCCCGCAGGAAAGCGCGACGGACAGGCAGGAAAAGATCGCCCGCGGAGAGATCTGACGGGCGATCCGCTCTGCCCGTGCGGCGGAGCGGTTTCCCGCACGAGGGGTATCTGTGCTAAACTCGGCTTCCAAATGGGAAAGGAGGCCGAGAATGGCACATGATAACCGCTATCGGGCAGAGCTGAAGAACCTGCTGGCAGAGATGCGCGACCATCCCGAGCGTAATCACGACCAGGCGCGTCAGCGCATCGCTGTCCTGCGCAAGCTGGTCGAGACGGAAGACGCCTAGAGCATCCGCACAAGCATGACGCCAAGCGCAACCCAGGCCGGGTCCTTGATCACGGCTTGGCGTTGCCCGGCACCTGGCGGCAGGATCGCCACGAAGTTCGCGTCGCGATCGATCAGCCGCCCGAACGCGAAACGCCCGCCCGGACGCGGGACCAGCACGTCGCGATTGATCGCCTGAGCGGTTTCGTCCGGTTTCAACTCGCGCAGCCACAGCCGGTCGCCCGGCCGGTATTCGCCCTGCGCCACGTCTATTTCCAGAACCCCCATCGGATCGTCGCCCAGCAAGACCTGCGGCGGCACGGCTTCGCGCGGGCGGGTCAGCGGCTCGGGCCCTTCGGCCCCCAGACGCGCGACGACCATAGGCGGGGCCTTCGCCTCGCTTGTCAGCAGCGATTCGGGCTCGACCCCAAGGGCCGCGGCGATGCGGTTCAGCCAATCGATCGACAGCGTGCGCGTGCCGGTTTCCAGCCGCCCGATCGTTTGCGGCGTGGTGGGCGGGGTGCAGGCGGCGGCAAGGTCGGACAGGGTCATGCCCTTGCTTTTGCGGATGGCGCGGATGCGGTTGATCATCGGGATGGCCCAGTTTGCGAATGATGTCTGCGAATAACCTATCTGGTGTTATTTTCCTACAAGATGAACCGCGACGCAAGGAGTGGGCACATCTTGTCCAGAAGGGAGAATCACCGGATGAGCCAGCCCGACACCACCCATCCCGAAGGCGCGCACTACGCCACGCGCGAACTGACGAGCGAGGGGCCGCGCCGCACATCTGCCAAATACAAGGGCGGTGCGCCGAAACGTGGGCGCAGCGTCACCGTCAACTTGCGCGAAAGCCCGCTTTCCTGGCTCTATGCGCGCGGTCACTTGTCGGAACGCCAGCACGATGCGGGCGAACGACTGCGCGCCGATTGGGAACGGGCGCAGCTTGCCCCGTCGATCACGATGAGCTGGAACCCGGTGCGCGTCGATGGCGGCAAGCGCGATGCGGACCTCACGCCCTCGGAACGCCAGATGGCGGCCAAGCGCCGTTTCGACGAGGCGACGGCTCAGGCGGGGCCGGGACTGTCCGACGTGTTATGGCGCGTGGCCTGTGCCGGGGAAAGCCTGCCGGACGCGGAAAAGGCGCTGGCCTGGCCGGCGCGCAGCGGCAAGCTGGTGCTGGGTCTCGCGCTCGACCGGGTCGCCGACTATTATCGCATCTGAACGGGATGGGCGGGGCGCTTTTGCTTGAGCGTGCCCGCCCTTGCTGGCACATGGTTGCGATTGAAACCAAGGCCACCGGGAAGTCGCACCACAATGCATCGCCGCCAGTTCATCGCCTCCGCTTCCGTCGCGGCCATTGCCGCCGCCGCGCCGCGCGCCGCCTTTGCCCAGGCCGATGCCGCATCGCAGCTCGACACCGTACTTGACGCGGCGTTCTGGGGCGACATGCAGCTCAGCCCCGAATGGCTGACCAGCGCCGGGCTGGACGATGGCCGCTTCGCATGGGCGCGCCATGCCATCGACAATTATGGCGAAGGCGGCACGAAGGCCCAGATGGTCCATGCGGCCAACATGCTCGACAACATGAAGCGCATTCCCGAAGCCGGTCTGACCCAGAACAAGCAGACCCAGCGCGCCGTTGCGATCGACATGATGGAAAAACGCCTGCTGGGCAGCAAATTTGGCCTGCCCAGCGTCGGCACGCCTTTCGTCGTCGAACACCGCAGGGGGGCTTACGTCTCCATCCCCGTCATGCTGGACACCACCCATCCGGTGGAAACGCGCGACGATGCGGAGGCCTATCTCGACCGTCTGGATGCCTTCGCGGGCGAGCTTGACGCAGAGACGGAATACCAGAAGTCGCAAGGCGCGCGCGGCTATCTTCCGCCGGCCTGGTCGCTGGAGATCACGGCGACGCAGATCGACGCTTTGATGGCTGGAAAACCAGCGGAAAACGACATGGTCTCCTCGCTCGCCACGCGGGCGGCGGAGAAGGGCATCGAGGGCGACTGGGCCGCACGCGCGGCGCAAATCCTGGAAAGCGGCGTCTATCCCGCGCTTGCCCGTCAGTCAGAGGCGATGCGCGCGCTGAAAGCCGAAACGCCGGCAGGCGACGGCATCTGGCGCGTGCCGCGCGGTGAGGAAATCTATGCCGACGCGCTTAAGCTGTTCACTACGACCGATCTGTCGCCGCAAGAAATCCACCAGATCGGCCTTGACCAGGTGGCCGAAATCCATGCCGAACTGGACCCCCTGCTCAAAAGCGCAGGGCTGACCGAGGGACCGGTCGGTGCGCGCATTGCCGAACTCTACAAGCGGCCCGACCAGCTTTACCCCAACACGCCAGAGGGCAAGGCGGAGTTGCTGGAAAGTCTCAACTCGCAGACCGCGGCGATGATGGAAAAGCTGCCGCAGGCCTTCAACACTCTGCCGACCCAGCCGCTGGAAATCCGCGCCGTGCCCGAGGCGATTCAGGACGGTGCGTCGGGTGGTTACTACAATCGCCCCTCGCTCGACGGATCGCGCCCCGGCATTTACTGGATCAACCTCAAGGACACGGCCAACTGGCCCAGGTTCTTCCTGCCCGCGCTGAACTATCATGAAGGCGTGCCAGGCCATCACCTGCACCTCAGCCTGATGCAGCAGGCAGAGGATCTGCCGCTGCTTTTGAAGAACTATTTCCTGTCCGCCTATGGCGAAGGCTGGGCCCTTTACGCGGAGCAGGTGGCGAACGAACTGGGCGGGTATACCGATATTGAGCAGATCGGCCGCCTGCAATCGTGGCTCTACCGCGCAACGCGGCTCGTGACCGACACGGGCCTTCATTACAAGCGGTGGGACCTGGCCAGGGCGACCGATTATTTCCAGAACACGATCGGCCTGACCTACGATCGTTCGCTGGGCGAAACGCAGCGTTATTGCGTGATGCCGGGGCAGGCGTGCAGCTACAAGATCGGCCAGAACAAGTGGATGGAATTGCGCGCCAGGGCAGAACGCGAGCTGGGCGACAAGTTCGTGCTGGGCCGGTTCCATGATATCCTGCTCGAAGGGGTGATGCCGCTGAACCTGCTGGACAAGCGCGTCGACGCCTTCATCGCGCGCGAACGAGGTTCCTGAGGAAAGACACGATGCATCGCAGGCAATTTCTCGGCTCCGGCGCGGCCGCCGCCTTTCTGGCATCGGGCAGCGGCAGTGCGATCGCCGCCACCGCAACCGACAGCGGCGCAAAGGCGCAGTTCGAACGGGTGATGGACCGGATCTTGTGGGGCGATTTCCGGCTCAACCCAGCGGAACTGACCTACATGGGTCTCGACACCGGTTCCTATGCCTGGGCCCGTTCGCAATTGGCGAGCGGGGGCATGGCGGGGCGCGTTGCGGGCTGGGATCATGCCGAACGGAGGAAGCAGGCGCTGGACGATGTCCCTACCGACGGGCTCAGCGATCTGGGGCAGGTCCATGCCGGCATCGTCGAATTCGATCTCGATTCCCGGTTGCACGCCCGCAACCACGGGCTTGCGCACATCGGCACGCCCTATGTCCTGACGCAGCAGGACGGGCTTTACGGTTCGATCCCCGACTTTCTCGACAGCGTGCACCCCGTCGAGACGGCTGGGGACGCAGAGGCCTATCTCGCCCGGCTCGACAGCTTCGCCTACGCGCTCGACAACGAGAGCGAGCTTCAGCGTAGCGAGGCCGCGCGCGGGTTCGCCGCGCCCGACTGGTCGCTGGCGCACGTGTCGAACTCGCTGGGCGAGATGGTGGCGACCAAGCCTGCCGACGCGCTGATGGTGCAGTCGCTGGCCAGGCGCGCGGCGGAAAAGGGCATCGCGGGTGACTGGGCGGCACGGGCCGCCGCTATCCTCGAAGGCGCGATCTATCCGGCCTTGGCGCGGCAGAAGGCGCTGGTCGACCGGCTGCAGCCGCGCACCCGGCAAGGCGACGGCGTGTGGCGCGTGCCAGACGGCGACGCGCTCTACGCCGATGCGCTGGCCTATTACACGACGACAGGCCTCAGCGCGAACGAGATCCACGAGATCGGTCTGGAACAGGTGGCCGACCTTCTGGCCCAGCTCGATACCGAACTCACCGCCGCGGGCATGACCGGCGGCACGGTGGGTGAGCGGCTGATGGCGCTCAATAAGCGGCCCGACCAGCTGTTCGCGGACAGCCCAGCGGGGCGGGAAGAGATCATCGACTGGCTGACCGGTCGGGTCGAGAAAAGCTGGGAGCAGGTCAGCCCCGCTTTCGCGCAGCTTCCGCCGCAGGCACTGGAAGTGCAGCGCGTGCCGGTCGCGATCGAGGTCGGTGCGTCGACCGCCTATTACCAGTCGCCGTCGCCCGACGGGACGCGTCCGGGCACGTTCTTTCTCAACCTCTACGACATGAACGATTGGCCGCGTTACACGCTGCCCGCGATCATCTTTCACGAAGGGCTGCCGGGGCACCATTTGCAGACCGGCCTCCTGACCGGGAACGACGACCTGCACCTCTTGCTGCGCAACCAGTATATCGGCGCCTATTCCGAAGGATGGGCGCTTTACAGCGAGATTCTGGCCGACGAACTGGGCATGTACGATGGGCTGGAGCGTGCAGGCGCGTTGCAGTCGTGGCTCTACCGCGCGGCGCGCCTGGTGACCGACACGGGGCTGCATTCGAAACGGTGGAGCCGGGAAAAGGCGATCGACTATTTCGGATCGACCGTGGGCTATCCCGACAACCAGACCCGCAACGAGATCGAACGCTATATCACGATGCCGGGGCAGGCGTGCAGCTACAAGATCGGCCAGAACGCCTGGCTGTCAGGCCGCGAACGCGCCCGCGCGGCGCTGGGCGATGGTTTCGACATCAAGCGTTTTCACACGCTCCTGCTCGACGGCGATATGCCGCTCGCCCTTCTCGACAAGCGTATCGACCAGTGGATCGCGGCGGAGAAAGTCCGGCTGGGGGTGTGAGGGGGATGAGCACAGTGCGGGTTGTCGGCTAGCGGTACAGTTGCGGACGTGACTGTCAGACCGGCCCCATGTCCGACATTGGGGTGGATAGCTGTCGTCGCAACTCGTCCGCTCCCGTTCCGGTCCTGCAATAAATTCGGGTCGAGACCTGATTGAGCTGTTCGCTATCGTAAATGCCAACGCGGGCTGCGCGGCACATTTCGACCGCTTCTCGCTTGCAAAGTGGCAGTATTACCGATCTGTTCATTCGCCGATACTCGTTGTTCACATCCGTCATTGGTTGTGAACCAGCGCTCCGGCATTCCGATCAGATGTTCGCCAACTGCACCAGAACCTCATCGAAGCTCTGCTTGACGTTGACCTGAGAGTTGCCGCCGAAATGCAGCGTTGCGCCGTGGTCCGCCTTGGTCACGTAAAGAACTTGGGAAACCTGACACGCTACCTGGGAACTGTCGCCGCGCTGGAACAGCACGAACTTTATTGGGTCTGGCATATTATCCTTTGCGCATAGAGGCGGGTGAGATCCGAGAACCTTCTTTATCGGCCATTGGAGTTTGTCGCCGATATTCGGCCATCGCATCGTCAAGGTTGGTGTAAGTGTATGGTCCTACCCGATAATGCGTGACCGAAATTGCAGTGATGCCGTCGGGCAATGGGGGAAGAGTTCGAGGCGGCAGCGCACCGCCTTCGTTTTCCCAGCGACCATCTCCGGCATTTGCGGAGGCTTCAGGTAAGGTCGTCATGGTCTGCATCCGTCCTTGAGCCGCTCATCTTGCGGCCAGCCAATGTTCGACAAACCCTTGGCACGACGCCAATCCGCGATGAGCATTGCGGAATGACCGATAATATCGGAATAAGTCTCGCAATCCTCGCGCGATGGAGCTCGCTGGGCATTCAGCTTAGCCCGCTGATGATCGTGCAGAAGTTGGTTCAGGTTCATTGGAGTAACGCCTTCATGGGAGCGATGGCTGGAGGATCGCCCCCAGCCATCAACGCTAATCAGCCCTGTTGGGCGTGCGCCTGCTCCTCGACTACTTGGCTCTCACCCTGCTGACGCAAGTTGACGGCGCGCTTCTGGCCATTGTCGACCTCGCTCGTTTCGTAGCTATAGCGCTGGTCGGTCTGGGGCTCCTGGCCTTCCTGTTGCAAGTCGGACTTGCGGAACGGAAGGGCATCGCCACCCTTTTCCGGTAGAATGGTACCGGAACCCTTGCCGCTGTTGTACCATTTGATCTTGCCGTAATTGGTCATCGGACATTCCTTTTGCGCGAAGTGCAGCCAGCCGGGATTGGCCACGGCTGCGGCTAAGAGGCGAAAGGGAAGGAAATGGCGTTTCTCTATTGAACGCCCTGGACCGTCGATTGCGACAGGTAGCTAACCCTAATGTGGTTATGACGGCGGTGTTTTACAATCAGCCGAACAGTTGAGGCGTTAAACCGAAGGCAGCTTTCGCGGGCGTTAGCTGACATTGGACGATGAAAACGGCAAAGTCCGCTTCCCACCAAAAGCAGCCATACCGCACCCCTCGTCGCCCCGGACTCGATCCGGGGTCCTGCTTCGCTTCCACTGCGAAACAAGCGCCAATCTCGAACAGGTCTGCCCGTTCCGGCTGGGCCTTTTCATTAAGGGAAACTTCCATCCCCGTCGCCCGCGCCAGATGCGCTGTTCCTGTCCGATGCAGTCGGTGATGTCGTCGACATGCTCGGCCCAGACGAGGCGGGTGAGGCCGCAGCGGGCGCATAAGTCGGAGCCGGTTCCGGCTCGGTGCTGTACCGCGCGGCGGTCGAGGTCTGCAGTGTCGACCTTGTCACCCGTGGCAGGGGGACCTCAGCCGTCCAGCCCCTCAACCTCTTCGGCCAGTGCCAGCCAGCGTTCTTCCGCCGCGTCCTTTTCGGCGCGCTTGTCTTCCAGTGCCTTGGTCAACTTCGCAAACTTCGCCGGATCGCTGGCGTAGAGATCGGGATCGGCCAGCGCCGCCTCGTCCGCGATGATCGCGGCTTCGATTTCCTCGATCCGGCCGGGCAGGAGGTCGTAGTCGCGCTGGTCCTTGTACGACAGCTTCGTCTTCTTCTGCGGCGGGGGAGGGGGTGTTGGCGCCGAGGCCTTCTTCGCCTCTTTCGCCTGTCCCGTCGGCTTCTTGCGCTTTGCTTCCCAGTCGGCATAGCCGCCCGCGATCACGTCCACCGTGCCGGTGCCATCAAGGCCCAGCGTGATCGTGACCGTCCGGTCGAGGAAGTCGCGGTCGTGGCTGACGATCAGGACGGTGCCGTCATAGTCGGCGATCACTTCCTGCAGCATGTCCAGCGTTTCGAGGTCGAGATCGTTCGTCGGCTCGTCCAGCACCAGCAGGTTCGAGGTGCGCGCGAATTCACGTGCGAGCAAAAGCCGCGAACGCTCGCCGCCCGACAACGTGCCGACCCGCGCATCGACCAGTGACGGGTCGAACAGAAAGTCCTTGAGATACGCCTGAATGTGTTTGCGCACCCCGCGCACGTCGACCCAGTCGCCGCCTTCGGCCAAGATGTCGCGCAGCCGTTTCTCGTCGCTGAGCAAGCTGCGCTGCTGGTCGATCATCACGCCGTTCAGCGTTTTCGCCAGCGTGATCGTGCCGCTGTCGGGCTCAAGCTCTCCGGTCAGCATTTTCAGCAGCGTCGTCTTCCCCGCGCCGTTCGCGCCGACGATGCCGATGCGGTCCTGCCGCTGGATCCGAAGGTTGAAGTCCTTGATGATCGTGCGCTGGTTTTCTCCGGCGCCGAAAGACTTCGTCACGTGTTCCGCAGCGATCACCGACTTGGTCTTGGTGTCATCGGCCACCACCGCCAGCTTCGCCGCGCCTTGCGGGGACATCATGGCCGCACGCTGCGCGCGCATTTCGTGCAGTTTTTCAAGGCGGCCCATGTTGCGCTTGCGCCGCGCGGTGACGCCGCGTTGCAGCCAGTGGGCCTCCAGCTTCAGCTTCGCGTCCAGCTTTTCGGCGGCACGCGCCTCTTCGGCATAAACCTGTTCTTCCCAGGCCTCATACCCGCCAAAGCCGATTTCCTTGCGGCGCAAGTTGCCCCGGTCGAGCCAGAGTGTCGCGTTGGTCAGGCGGGTCAGGAAAGTCCTGTCGTGGCTGATCACCACGAACGCGCCGTTGTAGCGGTTGAGCCAGCCTTCGAGCCAGTCGATCGCGGCAAGGTCGAGGTGGTTGGTAGGCTCGTCCAGCAGGATCAGGTCCGGCTCCATCGCCAGCGCCCGCGCAATCGCGGCGCGGCGGCGTTCACCGCCGCTGGCGCTTTTCGCGTTGCGGGACATGTCGATGCCGAGCTGTCCGGCGATTGCTTCGACCTCGTACTGCTGCGGCGCGTCCTTGCCCGACAGTGCGTAGTCCATCAGCGTTTCGTATTTCGCGACGTCGGGTTCCTGTTCCAGCGTCACGATCTTTACGCCGGGCTGGATCGAACGCTTGCCGCGGTCGGCCTCGATCTCGTTTGCGATGAGTTTGAGCAGCGTGGTCTTGCCCGCGCCGTTGCGGCCGATAAGCGCAAGCCGGTCGCGTGGACCGATATGAAGGTCGAGGCCGCCGGACGCGGTGGTGCTGTCGGGGCCGCCGAACAGCCAGCCGCCACCCTGCTGCAGGCCTAGGCCTTCCCATGAAAGGATCGGAGGTTGTGCCATGTCGGTGCGCGACTAGAGCGATTTCGAGCCGGATGAAAGCCTTCATCGGGCGCCTTGCAAAATCGCGGCATCGAAAGTTCGAGGGGGTGTGAACGAGGCCGCAAGCGATGGTTCAGGGAACAAGCCGCATCGGGGCCGGGTTGAGATGGGAAGGGATTAGAGGAGTAACCCCATGCGCGATATCATCACTATGCCGTCCGTTGCCCTTGCCGCCGTCGCCATGGCGGCCACACCGGCCCTTGCTGCCGAAGTCGATATCGAGGCGACCGGCCCCGTCGTCGAGCTGCAGGTGAGCCAGCAGGTCGTTGGCGATCCGGACAAGGCGATGGTTGGCGCAGGGGTCACCACCCGCGCGCAGACCGCGGTGGCCGCGATGCAGCAGAACGCGGCGCAGATGGATGCCGTGCTGAAAAAGCTGAGGGCGCTCGGCGTGCCGGACAGCCGGGTCCAGACCAGCGGCATCACGCTCAATCCGCAGTACCAGTACAACAACGCGTCGCAGCAGCCCCGCTTTCTGGGTTACGATGCGACCAATACCGTCAGCATCGAACTGCGCGATCTGGAGCGGGTCGGGCCGGTGCTCGACGCGCTCGTTTCATCGGGGGCGAACAACCTGAACGGTCCGACGTGGGGTGTCATCGACGATACGCCGCGCAAGGCAGAGGCGCGCAAGGGCGCGTTCGATGCCGCGATGGCGCAGGCCCGCGAATATGCCCGGATGGCCGGGTACGGCGATGTCCGCCTGCTCGCGATCGAGGAATCGATGGGCTATTCGCAGCCGATGTACGAACGCGGGGTTGCGATCCAGGCCTTATCTGCGGCCCCGCCCCCGCCGATGACGCCGACGCGGCCCGGCCAGGTCGCCACGACGGTAAGCCTGACGATGAAGTTCGAGCTGGTGCGGTGACTGTCGCCGCGCGGCAACACTCGTCTGCTTTCCGGTTCGCGAACGCGGCATTCACGCCTTGTTCAATGCCGTGGGGATAGGCACAGTGCCCAGGATGAACCGTATCGTGCGCCTTGTCGGCCTTTCGCTGGCCTCGCTTTCATGTCTGACCATGGTGGTCCCTGCATCCGCGCAGGGCCGCCGGGACGGGCAGGGCGAGGCGCGCCGCGAATTGCGCGCAGGCAACGTGCAAACCCTTCGCCAGATCGAAAACCGGGTCCTGCCGCAGATGCGCGGCATGGACTATCTCGGCATGGACGAGTTCGTGGCCAACACCTATCGCCTGAAGTTCATCAAGGAGGGCCGCGTCGTTTTCGTCGACGTGGACGCGCGAACGGGCCGTATCATCAACGTCATGAAGTGACCGGCCGCTTGGGCGCGCCTATCCCTTGTCAGGACCGCCTTTCGCAGTTCGTTCATCTTGCGCGGACCTTTTCTTGCTCCCATCTGTTCATCTACATGAACAAGCCGGGCGCCATGCCCGTTGATGTGGAGAGCACATGCGTATCCTGATCGTCGAAGACGAACCCACTCTCGGCAACCAGCTGAAGACCACGCTGGAACAGAACGGCTATGCCGTCGACCTGTCCGCCGATGGCGAGGACGGGCACTTCCTTGGCTCGACCGAAGAGTATGACGCGGTCGTGCTCGACCTTGGCCTGCCGGAAATCGACGGGCTGACCGTGCTGGGCATGTGGCGCCGCGAAGGGCGCAATTTCCCCGTTCTGGTTCTGACCGCGCGCGACAGCTGGTCCGACAAGGTCGCAGGGCTCGATGCCGGGGCCGACGACTATCTGGCAAAGCCGTTCCAGACCGAAGAACTCATCGCCCGCCTTCGCGCGCTGATCCGCCGTGCCACCGGCAACGCCAGCAGCGAGCTGACCGCCGGCGACGTGCGGCTGGATACGCGTTCGGGCCGCGTCACCCTGAAGGGAGAGCCGGTCAAGCTGACGGCGCAGGAATACAAGCTGCTGAGCTACCTCATGCACCACAAGGGCAAGGTGGTCAGTCGCACCGAACTGATCGAACACATCTATGATCAGGACTTCGATCGCGATTCGAACACGATCGAGGTGTTCGTCACCCGCATCCGCAAGAAGCTGGGTGCCGACGTGATTACGACGATACGTGGCCTTGGATACAGCCTCGACGATCCCGCCGACCAGCCCCGCGGCTGATCGCCCCGACGGCGAAGGCGGCGCTTCTGCGCCCCCTTCAGCCGTGGGCACGAGCGGTATTGGCAAGTACCGGCTCAAGGTCGCGCGCCGCCTTGTCCGGCCGGAGCATATCCTGAACGCCGGGCACACCGGTTCGCTGTCGCGGCGCATGATGCTGATCGCGATCGGGTGGATCGTGTTCCTGCTGCTGATCGGCGGCGTCGCGCTGGATCGCACGCTGTCCAGCCTCATCACCCGCAATTTCGACGAACAGCTGGAATACATGCTAACCGCCATGGTCGCCTCGGCCGAAATCGGACCGGACGGAGAGGTGTTCTTCTCCCGCCCCTTGGGCGACCAGCGGTTTCTTGAGCCAAATTCGGGCCTCTACTGGCAGATAACGGGCGAAGGGCACGAGGATTTCCCGTCGCGCTCACTATGGGACCGCTCGCTTGAAATACGGCCCAGCGGGCATCTCGAGCCGATGGTTTTCGACAGCGTCCAGTTCCCCGGCGAACCGCTGCGCGTGATGCAGCGTCCGATCATGCTACCGGGAAGCGACACCACGTGGTGGTTCGTCGTCGCCGCCAGCCGCGAGGAACTCGATGCGCAGATCGCGCGGTTCCGGTCCATCCTGTTCTACAGCTTCATCGTGCTGGCAGGCGGCCTGATCATGATGGCGGCGCTGCAGACTTGGCTCGGCCTTTCGCCGCTGCGCGGGGTGCGCCGCGCGATCCAGCGTATCCGCGTGACGGGCGAAAGCCGCGTTACCGAACCGCTACCGCTGGAAGTGCAACCGATGGTGGAGGAATTGAATGCATTGCTCGCCCATTCGGAGCGTCAGGCAGAAGAAGCCCGCGCCCATGCCGGCAATCTTGCCCATGCGCTGAAAACGCCGCTGACGGTGCTCAACAACGCCGCGGCGGCCCATGCGCCCGATCTCGATCAACTTGTCCAGCGCGAGGCCGCGACGATGCGGCGGCAGGTCGATCACCACCTTGCCCGCGCCCGCGCCGTGGGCCGCCGCGCGACCGGACTTGCCCGCGCCGACGTCAAAGAAGCGGCCGTGGCGGTGGAACGCGCGGTTTCGCGCCTCTACCACCACGTGCGCTTCGATATCGCCGGCGGGACGGAAGGGGAGACGATTGTCGCGATAGAACGGCAGGACCTCGACGAGCTTCTGGGCAACTGCATCGAGAACGCTGCGAAATACGGCGGCGGCAGCGTCTTCGTGACGGTCGATGCCGAACCGGACAACCCGCGCATGTGCGTCGTGTGGATCGAGGATGACGGCCGCGGCATTCCCGAGGCGGAGCGGCAACGCATCTTCGATCGCGGCGCGCGACTCGACACCGGGAAGCCGGGAACCGGCCTGGGCCTGGCCATCGTGCGCGATGTGGTGGAGATCTACGGAGGGACCGTCGCCTTGGGCGAAAGCGAGGATCTGGGCGGTCTTCTTGTCGAACTGCGCCTGCCCCGCGCGATAATTAATGACAAATGACGTGCATGGGGGATTCCTGCACAAATCGTTAACCGTTTACGCGATAGAAAAAGGTGTGAAGAACCGCTAATGTAATGGGGTTGAAAGCAATGGGCATGGCGATGGCGAAGCTTGACGAACAACGTCGCGCTAACCGCGTTTCGGTCCGCCTCGTCACGCATGACGCGGTGGGGGACTATCCCCTGACGCTCATCAACCTCTCCACTTCGGGCATGATGCTGTCCAGCCCGCGCGCCTTGCGCGTTGGCGATACGGTACAGGTCGACCTGCCTCAGATCGGAAACACCGCCGCCGAAGTCATGTGGCACGATGCCGATGAATATGGCTGCCGCTTCTTTGCGCCGATCCCCGCATCGGTGGTCGACGATGCCGCCCGCCGGACCCGGTCAAACATGCCCCATCCGGTAGAGGCGCCGCGCCGCCGCGTCCGCGAAGTCCGCACCGAACGCGACGATACCCGCTCGCTCGTCGTCCTGTGCCTGTTTCTCGCCTTCGTGGTCGTGCTTTTCTACAGCCTTCAGGCGATCCTCGGCAGCTGACCAGCGGCACTGCGCCGCCTGCGAAGCTTACTGTCCGCGCGCCTGTTCGTGGTGGCGGATGACCTCGTCGATGATGAAGCGCAGGAACTTTTCGGAAAATTCCGGGTCCAGATCGGCTTCTTCGGCCAGGTTGCGCAGCCGCGCGATCTGTTTCTTCTCGCGGTCGGGATCGGCGGGCGGCAGTTCGGTCTGCGCCTTGTATTCGCCAACCGCCTTGGTGATGCGGAACCGCTCGGCAAGGATATGCACCAGCGCGGCATCGATGTTGTCGATGCTTTTGCGAAAACTGGCCAGAACCTTGTCCGGCGTATCCTGCTGTTCGTTCGATCCGCTCATGGTGGCAGGCCCCTAGCAAAGCGGGTGGGGGGCAGGCAAAGCAAAATGGCGTGATGGGCGATGGATAGGCCGCAAGGCTCTTGCCATTCCGCGCCGCAACGCCCAAACGGGCGCCCGTGAGTGCGACCGTCCATACGATGCCCCGTAGCGAACCTTCGCTTGAGCCTGTCCTTGCCCTGACGGCGGACGGCATGAACTGCGTGAATCAGATCATCCTCGATCGCATGCAGTCGAAAATCCCGCTGATCCCGGCACTTGCCGGTCACCTGATCGCGGGCGGCGGCAAACGGATGCGCCCGATGCTGACGCTGGCCAGTGCCGCGTTGCTCGAATACGAAGGCTCGCGCCATCACAAGCTCGCCGCGGCGGTGGAGTTCATTCACACCGCGACCCTGCTGCACGACGACGTCGTCGACGGATCGGACATGCGCCGCGGCAAACAGGCCGCGAACATTGTCTTCGGCAACCCGGCCGCGGTTCTGGTCGGCGATTTCCTGTTCAGCCGTTCGTTCGAACTGATGGTCGAGGATGGCAGCCTCAAGGTCCTGAAAATCCTGTCGGGCGCCAGCGCGATCATCGCCGAGGGCGAAGTCGACCAGCTGACCGCCCAGCGCCGCGTTGAAACCAGCGAGGAGCAGTACCTCGACATCGTCGGCGCCAAGACCGCTGCCCTCTTCGCCGCCGCCTGCCGGATCGCCGCGGTCGTCGCCGAGCGCGATCCCGCGATCGAACAGAAGCTGGACGACTATGGCCGCAATCTCGGCATCGCGTTCCAGCTTGTCGACGACGCCATCGACTACGATTCCGAAGTCGGCGAAAGCGGCAAGGACAAGGGTGACGATTTCCGCGATGGCAAGATGACGCTGCCCGTGATCCTGGCCTATGCGCGCGGCAATGCCGAGGAACGCCAGTTCTGGCAGGATGCGATGCAGGGCCGCCGTTCGTCGGACGAAGACCTGGCCCACGCCACCTCGCTGATCGCGAAGCATGGCACGGTGGCCGACACGCGCGAACGGGCCAAGCATTTCGCCAACCGCGCCATCGATTCGATCTCCGGCTTTCCGGCGAACGAGGCGCGCGCCGCGATGATCGAAGCTGCGCAGTTCGCGGTTTCCCGCCGCTTCTGATCCCGGTGGGTCAATGACCCTTCCGGTCGAAGCCGTCCTTCCCGACCTTCTCGCCGCGCTGCAAAGCGGGACCGGCGCTGTCCTGATCGCACCGCCGGGCGCGGGCAAGACCACCGCCGTCGCCCCGGCGCTGATCAGCGAGGACTGGTGCGAAGGACAGATCCTTTTGCTCAGCCCCCGCCGCGTGGCCGCCCGCGCCGCTGCCGAACGCATGGCCGAAATGCTGGGCGAAAAGGCGGGCGATACCGTTGGCTATGCCACCCGCATGGATACGAAAGTCTCGGCCAAGACCCGTATCATTGTCATGACAGAGGCGATTTTCGTGAACCGCATCGTCGCCGATCCCGATCTGCCGGGCGTCAGCGCGGTGCTGTTCGACGAGGCGCATGAACGCCACCTCGACAGCGATCTCGGTCTCGCGCTTGCCATCGAAAGCCGGTCGGTCCTGCGCGAAGACCTGCGCGTTGTGGTAATGAGCGCGACGATCGACGGCGCGCGTTTCTCCCGCCTTCTGGGCGATGACGCGCCGGTGATCGAGAGCGAGGGCAAGGCCTGGCCGCTGCGCATCGAATGGCTCGGCACGAGGGCGGAAAAGCGGATGGACGAGCAAGTCGCCAGCGCGGTCCTGACCGCATGGCGCGAGGAAGAGGGCGACATCCTCGCCTTCCTTCCCGGCTTGGGGGAGATCGAGCGCGTGCGCGAACGGCTGGAGCAACGCCTGCCCGATACGCCGATCCTGCCGCTGCACGGGCAGGTCGAACCGGCGGCGCAGCGACTGGCGATCCGGCGCGATCCCGATGGACGCCGCCGTATCGTGCTGGCCACCGCGATTGCAGAGACGTCGCTGACGCTGGACGGTGTGTCGGTCGTGGTCGATTGCGGGCTCTCCCGCTCTGCCGAATTCGACATTGCCGCCGGCACCAGCCATCTCGTCACCCGCCGCGCCAGCCGCGCCGCTGCCGCCCAGCGTGCAGGCCGCGCGGCGCGCCAGGGGCCGGGCGTCGCCTATCGTCTGTGGGAGGAGGCTGGCCATGCCGGTCGCCCCGAATTCGACACGCCTGAAATCGAGAAAGCCGACCTTGCGCCCCTGACGCTGTCGCTGGCCAAGTGGGGTGAGGCGGACCCGACGCGCCTGCCGTGGCTGGACCCGCCGCCCGCGCCCGCGCTGTCTGGGGCGCGCGACAGGCTGGCGGCGATGGGCGCGCTCGACGATCAGGGGCACATCACCGACTTCGGGGAGAAGCTTTCGCAGCTGCCGATGGACCCGGTCCACGCTGCCATGGTCCTTTTCGGGGCCGAAGCGGCGCAGGCCCGCGATGCCGCGCGCATGGCGCTGCTCTTGCAGGAACGCGGCCTTGGCGGACGGGGCGAGGACTTGTTGCAGCGGCTGTCCCGCATGGAAGGGGAGCGTGGCCGCAGGGCCGATGCGGCGCGGCGGCTGGCCGACGGCTGGGCGAAGCGGGCCGAAAAGCTGGCACCGGGCAAGACGGCTGGCGGCAATCCGGCGCTTTTCCTGGCAAAGGCGAACCCCGGCAACGTGGCGCGCCGCCGCGATGCGAGCGGGGAGAACTGGCTGTCGGCATCGGGACGCGGCTTCACGCTGGACCCGGCATCGCCTCTGGCGCGAGAGGAGTGGCTGGCCATTGGCGACGCGCAAGGTCAGGCCAAGGGCGCGCGAATCACGGCGGCTGCGACCCTGACCGGGGCGGAAATCGAAACGGCATTCGCGGAAAGGATAGAGCGGCGCTCGGTCCTCAACTGGAACGAGGGCGAAGGGCGAGTCGAAGCGCGGCTGCAACGGCGGCTGGACGCGATCACGCTGGCGAGCGGACCCGACCCTAAGCCCGATCCCGATGCGGTTGCGGCGCTCCTGCTGGAAAAGGCTGTCGACCGGCTGGACGCGATCCTGCCCCGGACACTTATCGCCCGCGCGGGCCATGTCGGGATCGCCGAACTTTCGTCCGATACTCTGGCTCAAAGTGCGGAAGAATGGCTGCTGCCGCTTTTGCACGGGCGGCGCGATCTGGATCTGCCGAAAGGTCCGCTCACCGATGCGCTGCTGGCGCGGATCGACTGGAACACGCGGCAAAGGCTCGACACGCTGGCCCCGAAAGAGTTCGAAAGCCCGGCCGGTACGCGCCACGCGATCGATTATGGCGGAGAGAACGCGCCCTCGGTGGAGGTGCGGGTGCAGGCGCTGTTCGGGCTGGATAACCATCCGATGATCGGAAAAACACCGCTCCTCCTCAACCTCACCAGTCCCGCGGGCCGCCCGATACAGGCGACGCGCGACTTGCCGGGGTTCTGGCGCGGCAGCTGGGCCGACGTGGCAAAGGACATGAAGGGCCGCTATCCCAAGCATCGCTGGCCCGACCGTCCGTGGGAGGAAAAGCCCAGTCTGAAGACCAAGAATGCCTTCAACCGCTGATTTCGCCCCAAACGCTGATTTCGCCCACCTCCCTGCTTGAGCCGGGCAAGCGAATCGCATATCGGTCGCCGGACAGTCGACCCAGAAGGAACGTCATGCCCGCTCGCATCTATCAGCGCCCGAAGAACGCCATGCAGTCCGGCCGTGCACGGACCGGCGAATGGGTGCTCGACTTCGTTCCGGCAGAGGCGAAGAAGCCCGACCCCCTGATGGGATGGGCCGGGTCTGGCGATACGCAGCAGCAGGTGCAGCTCAAATTCCCCGACTGCGACGCGGCCGTCGCCTATGCCGAAAAGTACGGGATCGAGGCGCACGTGGTGCCGACGCCGCCGCGCCGCCTGAAGATTCAGGCCTACGCCGACAACTTCCGCTAAACGCGGCTCTCAATTCAGCTGAAAGACGCCGGTTCCTGATCGAGCCGGCCGATGGGCCCTGAGCGCCAGGTGATCTTGCCCTCTTCGAATGCGGCGCGGCAATCGCTGGCATCGCGGCCGATGTCTTCAGCGATCAGCGGCGTGAATGTCATGCCCTGACCTTCGAAACGCATATCGTCGCATTCACCGTCGCGCGAAAAATCGCCCGAATCGTCACCCCACACGATCTCCGCTTTGCCCGACAGGCGCATGAACATGGGGCTTAGCGTGATTCGATTCGCCTCGAACGCGGCGCGGCAATCGCTGGCATCGTGATAGAGATCTTCGGCCAGAAGCGGCGTCTGCGTCATGCCTTCGCCATCGAAGCGCAGGTCGTCGCACTCTCCATCACGGGCGTATTCGCCCGAGTCGTCCCCGAAATCGATGCCCTCGAAACTGCTGACGAGCATGGACAGTTCGCTCTCCGGCGCGGCCATGACGGGCGCGGGCAGGGCCAGCGACAGGATCGCGGCGGCGGCAATCGGCGCGGTAAAGAGGCGAGTACGCATTGGCGAATTAACCTTTCTGTCCATGACATCCAGATACCACGCACCGAAACCAGCCCCAATCGAGGTAACCATATCCCCTGGATTCTGTTCCGATCTTGGACTTGCGTTCGCCGGTGAAGATCGCCATATCGCGCACCGGGAGTCGGGTGGACGTTCGCGTCCGCCAACCTGGTCAGGTCCGGAAGGAAGCAGCCATAACGGATGGCAGCGGGTCGCCCGGCTCCTTTTTCATCACATCGCGTGGCACGTCCGAACCCGCACTTTCGCGGCGTAAAGCCCGTGTTCCGTCGCCAGTTGCCAAACCTTTCACAGTTTTCGGCGGATTGAGAGCACCTGACGGTTCGACAGCGGCGAGATGCGTGCCTAGATTGGCTGGCAATGTCCGATTCACCCGACATTTTCGGCTCGCAAGAGCCTGATGACGAAGACGCGAAGCCCAGCGCGGCGGAGCTGGAGGCGGCTGGCCAGAACGCGTTGTTCGGCGATCCGGCACCATCGGCCCCGGTTGCGGCTGCGCCCGAGGCCGCGCCTGTTCGAACGGCACCCGTCGCGGCACCCGCCCCGGCGGCGCAGCCCTATCGCGTGCTGGCGCGCAAGTACCGCCCGCAAACGTTCGACCAGCTGATCGGGCAGGACGCGATGGTCCAGACGCTGGCCAACGCGATCAAGCGCGACCGGCTGGCCCATGCGTTCCTGATGACCGGCGTGCGCGGGGTCGGCAAGACGTCGACGGCGCGGCTTATCGCCAAGGCGCTGAACTGCATCGGCCCCGACGGGCAGGGCGGTCCGACGATCGATCCGTGCGGTGTGTGCGAACCGTGCCGCGCCATTGCCGAGGGTCGCCACATCGACGTGATCGAGATGGACGCGGCCAGCCATACTGGCGTCGATGACGTGCGCGAGATCATCGAGGCCGTGCGCTATGCCGCGGTGTCCGCGCGCTACAAGATCTACATCATCGACGAAGTTCACATGCTCTCGCGCAATGCGTTCAACGCGCTGCTCAAGACGCTTGAGGAACCGCCTGCCCACGTGAAGTTCCTGTTCGCGACGACCGAGGTGGACAAGCTCCCGGTCACGGTCCTCTCGCGCTGTCAGCGTTTCGACTTGCGCCGCATCACCGCGCCGATGTTGAAGGACCACTTTGCCAAGGTCTGCGCCGCAGAAGGCGTGACGGCGGAGGACGAGGCGCTGGCCATGGTGGCCTCGGCCGCAGAAGGATCGGTGCGCGACGGTCTTTCCATCCTCGACCAGGCCATCGCCCATGCCGACATGGCGAGCGAGGGCGAAGGCACGCACGTCACCGCCGAACAGGTCCGCGACATGCTGGGCCTTGCCGACAAGGGCGTGCAGCGGCGCCTGCTTTCGGCCATGCTCACGGGCAACGGGCCGGAAATGCTCGACGTGCTGGACCGGCAATATGCGCTGGGCGTCGAACCCATCGCGGTCATGCGCGGGCAGATGGACCTTGTTCACCGCATTGCCCTGGCCCAACTGGGTCAAAGAGACGGCAAGGGCGGAGAGGCCGACGGGCCGAGCGCGGAGGAACGCGAAGAACTGACCGGATGGGCACAGAAACTGGGCCCGGCGCAGGTCCACCGCATGTGGCAGCTGCTCCTGAAGGGACACGAGGAAGTGCGCGGCGCGCCCGAACCGATCGTGGCCGCGCAGATGGCGCTGCTGCGCGTGCTTCACGCCGCCGACATGCCCGATCCCGGCTCCTTGCTGCGCAAGCTGGACGAGATCGCCGCCAATCCGGCGGTCGCGGCCCCCGCTCCCGCCACCGGCGATGCACCGCAGGGCGATGCGGCACCCGCCGCCCAGGTCCGCGCCGGACCCGCTCCCGACTGGGACCGACTGATCGCGCAAGTCGAGGCAGCCGGACGCCTGCAGGTCGGCCAGATCATGACCGACTGGATTCGTGTCGTGGACCTTGCGCCGGGGCGCCTGACTTACCAACTCGCATCCGGCTTCAACGATGATCCGGCCGCCGACCTTCGCGACGCGCTTTACCGCGCGACGGGCGAACGCTGGCAGGTCGAACGGGCTGCTCCCGACCAGGAAGGCACGCCCACCATCACCGAACGCCGCAAGGTCGAGGCAGAGGCAGAAGCGGACATCGTCCGCAACTCGCCGATGGTGAAGGCCGCGATGGACAATTTTCCCGACGCCCGGCTGCTCGAGCATGAGCGCGACCAGCGTCGGGCCTGATGCTGGCCGCGTTCTCTTTGCCGGGGGCGCGGGCGGCTAGGAAAGGATACGTACGATGAAATCGATGGAAGAGATGCTTCAGGCCGCGCAGCAGGCGGCCGAAACGATTCAGAAGCAGATGAACGATGCGCAGGCCACTCTCGACGCGATCGAGGTCGAAGGCCAGTCGGGCGGCGGCATGGTCAAGATCCGTTGCACCGCCAAGGGCCGCATCCTGGGCGTTTCGATCGACGACAGCCTGATGGTGCCGTCCGAAAAGCAGATGCTCGAAGACCTCATCACCGCGGCCTTCAACGACGCGCGCCAGCGTGCTGACCAGCGAGCAGGCGAGGAAATGGCCAAGGTTCAGCAGAATTCGGGACTTCCCCCCGGTTTCGATCTTTCCAAGCTGGGCCTCTGATCGCAGCCCACTGATAACGCCCATGCCATCTTGCTTGTCGCCGCGCGGAAAGCCCCCATATCGGAGGCAACGGCGCGACCACGGCACGACCGGTTCGCGCAGGCCGTCCTATGATGGATGGCAGGCGATCGTATTTTTCGGACGGACATTATGTCGATGAATGAATTCCCCCTGCTGCCCCTGCGCGACATCGTCGTGTTTCCGGGCATGGTCGTTCCCCTCTTCGTGGGACGCGACAAATCGGTGGCCGCGCTTGAAGCGGCGATGGCGGGCGACAAGGACATCATGCTCGTGTCGCAGCTCGATCCCGGTTGCGACGATCCGGGCGCGGACGAAATGTATGATGTCGGCGTCGTGGCCAGCGTGCTGCAACTGCTGAAGCTTCCCGATGGCACCGTCCGCGTGCTGGTCGAAGGGCAGCAGCGCGCGCGCATGTCCGAACTGGACGACAACACGACGATGCTGACGGCCAAGGTCGAGCTGCTGGACGAAATCACCGCCAGCGGGACCGAGGTATCGGCCCTGATGCGGCAGGTGCTGGAACAGTTCAACGACTATGCGAAGCTGAACAAGAAGCTGTCGGGCGACGCCGGCGAACAGCTGGGCGAGATCGACGATGCGTCGCGCCTTGCAGATGCCGTTGCCTCCAACATCGCGGCCAAGGTTTCGGACAAGCAGGCAATGCTGACCGAACGTGATCCGGTGAAGCGGCTGGAAATGGCGCTTTCCTTCATGGAAGGCGAACTGGGCGTGCTGCAGGTGGAACGCCGCATCCGCGGGCGCGTGAAGCGCCAGATGGAAAAGACGCAGCGCGAATATTACCTCAACGAACAGTTGAAGGCGATCCAGTCGGAACTGGGCGGCGGCGAAGACGGCGGTGACGAAATCGCCGAACTGGCCGCCAAGATCGAAGGTACGAAGCTTTCCAAGGAAGCGCGCGCCAAGGCCGACGCCGAACTGAAGAAGCTGAAGGCGATGCAGCCGATGTCGGCCGAAGCGACCGTCATCCGCAATTACCTCGACGTTCTGCTCGGCCTGCCCTGGGGCAAGAAGAGCCGCCTGAAGAAGGACATCGGCAAGGCGCAGGAAGTGCTCGATGCCGATCACTACGCGCTCGACAAGGTCAAGGACCGCATCGTCGAATACCTCGCGGTGCAGGCCCGCACGAAGAAGCTGAAAGGCCCGATCCTGTGCCTCGTCGGCCCTCCGGGCGTCGGCAAGACCTCGCTGGGTCAGTCGATCGCAAGGGCGACGGGCCGCGAATTCGTGCGCCAGTCATTGGGCGGCGTGCGTGACGAGGCCGAGATCCGCGGTCACCGCCGCACCTACATCGGCTCGCTGCCGGGCAAGATCGTGTCCAACCTGAAAAAGGCAGGCACGAACAACCCGCTGTTCCTGTTGGACGAGATCGACAAGCTCGGTCAGGATTTCCGCGGCGATCCGGCTTCGGCCCTGCTTGAAGTGCTCGATCCCGAACAAAACGCGAAGTTTCAGGATCACTACCTGGAAATCGACTACGACCTGTCGGACATCATGTTCGTGTGCACGGCGAACTCGTTGAACCTGCCGCAGCCGCTGCTGGACCGCATGGAGATCATCCGCCTCGAAGGTTACACCGAGGACGAGAAGGTCGAAATCGCGCAGCGTCACCTGGTCGACAAGCAGGTCGAACTGCACGGGCTGAAGAAGGGCGAGTTCGAACTGACCGAACCTGCGCTTCGCGACCTGATCCGCTATTACACCCGCGAAGCCGGCGTCCGCACGCTGGAGCGTGAAATCGCGCGCCTGGCCCGCAAGTCGCTGCGCAAGATTCTTGAGGGTGAGGTGAAGACCGTTGCCATTACGCCGGAAAACCTCGGCGACTTTGCAGGGGTCCGCAAATTCCGCCACGGCGTCTCGGACGAAGAGAACCAGGTCGGTGCGGTGACTGGCCTTGCCTGGACCGAAGTGGGCGGCGAACTGCTGACCATTGAAAGCGTGACCGTGCCCGGCAAGGGTCAGGTCCGCACGACGGGCAAGCTGGGCGAAGTCATGAATGAGAGCGTGCAGGCCGCGTTCTCCTTCGTGAAGGCTCGCGCGCCAGCCTATGGCATCAAGCCGTCGATCTTCCACCGCAAGGACATCCACATCCACTTGCCCGAAGGCGCCGTGCCCAAGGATGGGCCCAGCGCGGGTATTGGCATGGTCACCTCCATCGTCTCGTCGCTGTCCGGCATTCCGGTCCGCGCCGATACCGCGATGACGGGCGAGGTCACGCTGCGTGGCCGTGTCCTGGCCATCGGCGGGCTGAAGGAAAAGCTGCTCGCCGCGCTTCGTGGCGGCATCACGACGGTGCTGATCCCGGAAGAGAACGAGAAAGACCTCGTCGAGATTCCGGCCAACATCAAGGAGCGTCTGGACATCATTCCCGTCAGCCACGTGGACGAAGTTTTGTCGCGCGCGTTGTCCGAACCGCTGCACCCGATCGAGTGGAGCGAGCAAGACGATATCGCAAGCCAGCCCGGTCCGGTTCACGGTGGTGGAGTCGCTCCGACCGCGCACTGATTCACGTGTTGCACTTGCGACCAAGGCGGTTGCAAGTGCAACAAAAGACATGTTGCATTGCAGCATTTCGGTCGATGTCGAGGAAGATGCCCGCCGTTAACTTCAATTCATCGAAAAAAGCGCGGAATTTACCCGTTTTGGGGCCGATTTGGCTTTGACAGAAATGTAAAAAGCCGCTCCATTCCCGCGCATTCGCTCACCGCGATCGGCGTGCGGAGATTCACTCTGCGACCGCCTCCCACGAATTTTTACAAAAGAACCAAAAGGGGGTTTTTACCAAATGAACAAGAACGAACTCATCGGAACCGTCGCCGAAACCAGCGGCCTTTCGCGCAACGACGCGACCAAGGCTGTCGAAGGCGTGTTCGATGCCATTACCGCCGCCCTCGCCAAGGGTGACGAAGTCCGCCTCGTCGGCTTCGGCACGTTCTCTGTCGCGAAGCGCAAGGCATCGACCGGTCGCAACCCGCGCACCGGCGAACCGATGACGATCAAGGCCTCCACCCAGCCGAAGTTCAAGGCCGGCAAGGGCCTCAAGGACGCCGTCAACTAAGACGCGTCTGCATACCCCCGCATACGGGGTCGCAAATAGAAATCGCCGCGCGGGATCGTCTCCCGCGCGGCTTTTTCTTTCGATCTCGCCATTGACGTCGGCCGAGGGTGTGACCTCAGTCGAGAGCGATCAGCGCCATCGGTGCGACCTTGCTGGCCGTGTTCACGTCCCAGCTCAGCACTTGCATGCCGCCTTCTTCGGACGGGCCTTCATCGGTGTTGTTGGCAAGGATGCGGCCATCGGTCCGGATGGTGAAGGTGCCGTCGGGCAGGACGGCCTTGGGCGCGTCGACACCGGCCTGCTTCGACGCCATGCCCATCATCATCGCCATGCCCGGATCTGCCATCGAATCGTTGCCGCCGAAGCCTGGCGCCTCGATCCGCACGCTGCCATCGCCGCGCGGGACGGCAACGACGAAGGGCGACATCGTCGGCATCTTTTCGACCAGCGGAAAGACGAAGCTGTGCGTCATCCGCCCGCTGACCGCGAAATCGACGTCATAGACGCCGTTGCCGACGTGCGTAACACTGCGGAAACCGGCCTGCTTCGACAGCGAATCGGCCAGCTTCTGTGCGCTCTCCGGGTCGGACGGGTCCAGCCCGCCCATCATCTGGACGAACTGTTCCTTCTCGGCCTTGTCCTTGGCCTGCTCGGCTTCCCATTCCGACCGCTGCTCGGCAGTTTCCTGGGCCGTGCATTCGGTTTGCTCGAAATCGTCGTCGAAGCACTCGGCCTTGAATTCGTCGACCGTGCCCATCCGCGCCAGGTCCGACAGGCCCATCGCCGCGATTTCGCCGTCATAGGTAAAGGTGAAGACCCCGCCCTTCGCCAGCGTCATTTCCGACGTAAAGGCACCCGGCGTCAGCAGGCAGCCCGAAAGAAGCAGTGACGATGCCGCGACGCCCGCCGCAGCCAAGCTGCGCGGGTTCACAAATTTTCCCATTCAACCCTCCTGTCTGTCCCGCCTTCTTACTGGCCGCGGGTTGCACAGGCGTAAAGGGCGATTGCCGCCGCGTTCGAGACATTGAGGCTTTCGACGGCGGTTTCGATGGGAAGGCGTGCGATCTGGTCGCAATGCTGACCGACCTGATAGCGCAGGCCGTCGCCTTCCGCGCCCAGCACGAAGGCGACGGGGCCAACGGGCAGGGCCTCTGCCAAAGTGACTTCGCCGTCACCGTCAAGGCCGATGCGCCAGTATCCCGCCTCGGCGATCTCCTCCAGCGCGCGGGACAGGTTCACGACGCGAATCCACGGCAGTGTTTCCAGCGCGCCCGATGCCGACTTTGCCAGGACGCCCGATTCGGGCGGGGCATGCCGGTCCTGCGTCACGATGCAGGCGGCGCCGAACGCAGCGGCAGAGCGCATGATCGCGCCGACGTTGTGCGGATCGGTCACGTGGTCAAGGACGACGATCGGCGCTTCGGGCCGGGGGGCGTCCAGATCGGCGAGCAACAGTTCGGGTAGAGGCTCGCATTCGATCACGATGTTCTGGTGCGGCGCATCGCGCGACACGAGCCGGGCCAGGTCAGGCGCATCGGCATATTCGACGCGGGCGTCCGCAGGAATCTCGAACTCACCGGCGTCGACCAGTTCTTCAAGCAGTTCGCGAACGGCCCAGATTCGCTTTACCTCGCGGTCGGGGTTGTTGAGCGCAGCCGTGACGGCATGCTTTCCCCACAGCCGCACGGCACCCTTGGTCGCCCGGCCGCTACCGCGTCCGCCCTGCATGCGACCCGCGCGTCCGCGCAGTGCACGTTCCTTGCCCTTCTTTGCCATCGTATCGTTCGCCTTTTTAAATCTTTGCGCGCCTGTAGCGACCAGCCCCATTGACAGGCAAGCGCGGCTTCGCCAAATGGGCGCCTCTCGGCCGGACGGCACCTTCGGGTTCCGTCGAACAAAGCGGGGTATCACCCCAATTTGCGGCACCGGTGTGGACAGGTGGCCGAGTGGTTAAAGGCAGCAGACTGTAAATCTGCCCGCGCAAGCGTACGTTGGTTCGAATCCAGCCCTGTCCACCACCGCCGCCCTTCAAAAATGATGCGGAAACAACTGTTCACGCCGCGCGAATCGCTCGCACGGCGTGAATTTGACGTCAGCGCTTGGGTTTCAGGAGCCTTTGCGCCTCGCCGCTTCGCTGCTGACGTAGGCGCGAATCGATTCGGCATCTTCGGTGCTCAGCCGCTGCTTGAAGCTGACCATGCCGCGTTGTTGCAGCAATCCGCCGATTACGATCTCATGCCACAGGTCGGCATCGGACAAAGCTGCGGAGCGCTTCAGGTCGGGCACGATACCCGCCGAAAGCGTTCCCATGCCGTGGCACGAAGCGCAATGTGCGGCGAAGTTACCCTTGCCCGATGCGATCTGCTCGGCGCTGAAGTTCGCGCTGTCGGGGTTGAGCGGGGCAAGTCCGGTCGGTTTTTCGGGTAGTGCCGCCGTGCCGTCCAAGGTGAAAGCGAGTATCCGCCCGTTGAGCGCTGGCTTGGGCCCATCGAACTGCGGCAGGGTGAGCGGAAAGCCGCCTCCGTTGCCGGCGAGGACCGCGATATACTGCTTTCCGTTCAGGGTGTAGCTGACCGGCCCGCCAAGGATCGCCGACTGCGCGTCGAACTTCCATAACTCGGACCCGTCCTTGCTGTCGTAGGCACGGAACGTTCCGTCAGCGAGACCCTGGAATACCAGCCCGCCAGCGGTCGAGAGTGCGCCGCCGTTCCACGGTGCACCGTGAGGAACGCGCCATACTTCCTTCTGCGCGATCGGATCCCACGCCAGCAAAGACCCCTGAAGCGCTTCTTTCATCGCTGCGATGTCTGCCGGCGTTTCGGGAAGCGGTGTGGAGAGCATGTCGACGCCGAGGTTCCACGTGCCCGGCGTATATTTGAACTTGCGGTCCTTCACGTAGAGGAAGGGAACCTGCTGCGCCGGGATGTACATCACGCGCTTTTCGGGATCCCACGACATCGGGTGCCAGTTGTGCGCGCCGCTACCGCCGATCGTCGCGAGGAACGGTGCGTCTTCATACCGCGCCCCTTCGGCTTCCACCGGCCTGCCGGTCTTCATGTCGACGCGGTCGGCCCAGTTCGCGTTCGCGAACTTCTCTGCGCTGAGGAGCGTGCCGTCTGTCCGGTCGATGATGTAGAAGAAACCGTTCTTCGGTGCGTGGAGAATGACCTGGCGCGGCTTGCCCTCCCATTCGATCGTGTCGAGTACGATCTGCTGCGTCGCGGTGAAGTCCCAGTTTTCCGCGGGCACTTCCTGATAATGCCAGATGTATTTGCCGGTTTTCGCGTCGAGCGCGATGATCGATGACAGGAACAGGTTGTCGCCCTTGCCCTCCGACCGGGTCGCGTGCGTCCACGGGCTGCCGTTGCCGGTCCCGATATAGATCCGGTCGAGATCCTCGTCGTAGACGATCGAATCCCAGACCGTACCGCCGCCGCCATATTCGTAATAGGCGTCGCCGGACCACGTTTTTCGCGCCAGTTTCTCGATAATCTCGTCGGAGGCTGCCCCGTCCTTCACTTTCGGATCGCCCGGTACGGTGTAGAAGCGCCATGCCAGCTTGCCGGTTTCCTGGTCGTAGGCCGAAACATATCCGCGCACGCCCAGTTCCGCGCCGCCATTGCCGATGTAGACCAGCCCTGCCGCAGCACGCGGCGCCCCGGTTACCGTGTAGTCCTTGTCCGCATCGACCGTCATCGTCGTCCAGATCGGCTCGCCCGACTTGGCATCGAGCGCGATCAGGCGACCGTCCAGTGTAGAGATGTAAAGCTTCCCCGCTGCGAAGGCCGGACCGCGGTTCACAACGTCGCAGCAGGCGCGGATGGCGACTTCGCCCGGAACCTCCGGGTCGAAGGTCCACAATTCCTCACCCGTCGCGGCATCGACCGCGACCGCCATGCTCCACGCGGTGGTAGTGTAGAGCACGCCGTCCACGATCAGCGGCGTGGCTTCCTGCCCGCGGCTGGTCGACAGATCGTGGAACCATGCCAATTTCAGGCCGCCCACATTCTCGGCAGAAATCTGGGTGCCCGCTGCATAGCGCTGTTCGGCATAATTGCCGCCATGTGTGGGCCAGCCGTCGTCCGGATCCGAAGCAGCGTCGGATGTCGAACAACCGGCCAGCAGCAAGGCACCCAATCCGGCGCAAATTCCCGTGGGCACGATCCTGCCTGCACGGCGCAAATAGGCCTTCAGCATCATTCAACCTCTCTCGACGCTGCGTCAAAACGCAATCTCGTTCTCATTTTAAGTGAGTTGCCCTTGAAAGCAAGGGATATCTGGGTGGTGAGATGCGATATTCATGCTAGTGTCGCGAGCGATGAACGCGATCATACCAGACGAAAGCAGCACCGGCCCGCGCACCCGCTATGACAGTCCGCGCATGGCGGAACGGCGAATGCGCATCCTGAAGTTCGCGCACCAGATCCTGGCCGAAGGCGGGGTCGAGGCGATGACGATCAACCGATTGAGCGAGTTGGCCGAAGTCGCGCCCAGCACGATCTATCGCAGCTTTGAAAGCAAGGAAGGCGTCATCTACCAGTCCATTGTCGAGCACATGAGCGGCATTGCCGAACATCTCGATAAAGTGGGCCGCCCTGCGACTTTCGACGCGGTCGAGGCCGAGTACGACTGGATCATGAACGAACTGCACCGCGATCCCGAATATGCCCGTGCGATCATGCAGCTTTATTTCAGCCCGACGATCGACGCGCGCGCGCGCCTTTCGATGCGATCGGTCGCGATCGGCAGAGTGGAGCATTTTCTTGGTGCGATGCAGGACGCGGGGCAGCTCGATCCGCGTATCGACCTCGCGCTTGCGTGCGAAAGGCAGGTCGATCTCGAATACTCGGTATTCCTGAACTGGATGCAGCGATCGTTGAAGGATGAAAGCGTGGCCGACGCACTGAAAAGCGCGTTCTTTTTCGCGGTCTCTCCGGTCCTGGCCGAACCGGCGCGCACGCAGGCGCTGGCCCGCGCCGACGCCACCGCAAAAAGGGTGGCGGCGGCGGAGGCGGATTAACGCGCCGTCACGTCGACATAGACGGACTTGGTTTCGAGGAAAGCGTCGAGGCCTTCACTGCTCATTTCACGGCCGATGCCCGATTCCTTGAAGCCGCCGAACGGCAGGGTCGGATGCACGTTGCCATAGCAATTGGCCCAGACATTCCCCGCCTGAAGCCGCGCGGCAAGCCTATGCAACCTGCCGACGTCGCGGGTAAAGATCCCCGCGCCAAGACCGTAGCGAGTATCGTTGGCAAGTCGCAGCATCTCGGCCTCGTCGTCGATGCGATTGGCGACGAGGACCGGGCCGAAGATTTCCTCGCGCGCGATTTCGGCATCGGCATCGACGTTGGCAAAAACCGTCGGTTCGACGAAGAATCCCCCGCGCGAAATGGTATCCCCGCCGGTCACAACGCTGGCTCCGCACTTCTTGCCAGATGAAAGAAATCCGGTGACGCGGTCGAGCTGCTTGGAGGAAATCAGCGGTCCGAGCAGGACGCCCTCTTCGAAGCCGGAGCCCACGGCCAGGCCTTTCGCGAACTCTGCGATACCTTCCACGATGCGGTCATAGACGCCCGATTGCACGAACAGGCGTGAGCCAGCGAAACAGACCTGGCCCGTATTTGCGAAAATGGCCATCGCGACTTGCGGGATCGTGGTTTCGACATCGCAATCGTCGAACACCATGACCGGCGACTTGCCGCCGAGTTCCAGTGTCAGGCGCTTGAGATCGTGACCCGCGCTTGCCGCGATCCGGCGGCCCGTGTCCGTCGAACCGGTAAAGCTGATTTTGTCAATGTCGGGATGGGCGACCAGGTGCGCACCGATGTCATGCCCGCGCCCGGTGACGACGTTGATGACCCCGGCGGGCACACCCGCTTCGCTGGCGAGTTCGGCAATACGCAGTGCGCTGACGCTCGTATCCTCGGCAGGCTTGATCACCACCGAGCAGCCAGACGCAAGGGCAGGGGCAAGCTTGATCGTGAGGTTGCCGGCAGGCGCGTTCCAGGGGACGATCAGCGCTGCAACGCCCACAGGTTCCTTGCGCGAATAGGCATGAAATTCAGCGGCCTGTGACGAGATCGCCTGGCTCGCGTTGCTGCCCATGATGGTGCGGGTGAGACCGGCGTAATGGCGAAGCCACTTGCCCATCGAATCCACTTCCCACTGCGCAAAGGGCATGGGCATTCCGTTGTCCAGCACTTCGGTCGCGGCCAGCGCTTCGCTGTCGCGCGCGATCAGTTCGGCGAGCCGCCACATGATCTGGCTGCGCTGATCGCTGTCCATGTTGCGCCAGCGGCCGTCCTCGAAAGATTCGCGAGCCGCCGCGACAGCGCGATCGGCCTCCGCCACGGAAGCTGCCGCGATCGTGCCGATGCGGTCACCGGACGCCGGATCGATAACGGCAAGTTCCTCGCCGCTGCCCCGGGTAAGTTTGCCGCCGACGAACAGGCCGTCGCCGCGTTCGACCCATTCGATCGCCTTGGGATCTATCCGGAACTTGTCGCTCGCCATGTTCATCTAATCGCACTCCCGTTGCAGCCCGCATGGTCTGCGGGTCAATCAATTCGATAATATATTATCATTTTCTCGATGTGATCAATATGGTATTGCGTATTCGAATTAATGGCACGGACGTGACAGCTGCGATACGATGCCTGAAAACGGGAGACGACTGTGACTGACGAGGGCCGCATGGCCGCGCTTGAGGCGCGCATTTCCATCCTGGAGGACGAACTGGCGATCGCCCGTGTGCTCGCCGATTATTCGCTCGCGCTCGATTGGCTGGACGATGCAACGCTGGACCGGGTGTTCTGGGATGATGCCCAGATCGATTATGGCTTCTTCAAGGGCAGCGGAGCCGACTTCAAGCCGATCCTGATGGAGGTCGAGCGCGGCATGGGCAGGCGCTGGCACTTCACCTCGCAGTTGCGCACCGCCATCGACGGCAGCAGCGCGCGGGTTACCGGATACAACCTGTCGCTCGCGGCCGATAGCGTCCAAAGCAACGATAATTCGCGGCTGACCGGGTTCTTCGGCTTCTACAACGACCGCATGGAAAAGCGCGACGGACGTTGGGCCATCGCTGGCCGAAAGCACATCCTCGTCGCGGGCACCGACCTGCCCGATGTCGCGATTACCGGTGACCTCTCCGCACTGAACACCATTGGCGCGACCGGAACTGACCATCCGGACTTCGCGACCCTGCCGATCGGCTGATCAGAGGCCGGCTAATTCCTCGAGCCGCTGCTCGAGGGCGGTCCGGTTGGCCTTTCCGCTGACATTGAGCCGCAGCGCCTCCTCGGTCACGAAAATATAGCGGCGCGGAAGCTTGTAACGCGCGAGACGCAGTTCCAGCAGGGCGCGGGCATCGTCTTCCGACATGCCCGATGCCACCATGATCGCGACCGGCACTTCACCCCATTGCGCGTCGCTTTGCCGCACGACGACCGCCTGTTCGACACGCGGATCGCCCAGCAGTACGCGTTCGATTTCGGCAGGATAGATGTTCTCCCCGCCCGACTTGATCAGGTATTTCGACCGACCGGCATATTCGAACCGGCCGTCGGGACGTTTCGAAAACAGGTCGCCCATGCGGAACCAGCCATCGCGAAACGCGTCCGCATTTGCATCCGGCGCGTTCCAGTAGCCGTCGAACAGGCATGGACTGCGCACGACCGCTTCGCCCACCTCTCCATCGGCACAGGGAAGGCCCGTGCTGTCTGTCAGGCGAATTTCGTAGAGCGAGCTTGGCTGCTTGGCGAGGTCTGCAATATCGGGGCGGCTTCGAACAAGGTTGCCGGTCAAGGGGCCAAGCCCCGTTTCCGTTGCCCCGAAACTGTTCAGGAAGGGCGCGCCAAGCGTTTCGATGGCCGCCGCGATCTCGGCTTCGGGACAAAGGTCGGCCATGCAGCCGACTGCTTTGACCGACAGTGGCGATACGCCTTTTCTTCGCAGCTCCTCGACCAGCGGCATGATCGTGGACGGAACGAGCAAGAGCCAGCCGATTGCGTGGGATTGCAGAACCGTCGCCATCTGTGCCGGATCATATCCGTCGATCACGAAAACCCGGCCGCCGGCCATCAGCGTCGCCATCGTATGTTCCGTCCCGCCCATGTGGAACATCGGAGCCCAGGCGATGAAAGCGTCGGCTTTCTCCAGGCCGAGGTCGAGCCGCAAGGTGCACATGCGCGCGATTTCCGCACGCTGGGATATTACGGCCGCCTTGGGAAGGCCGGTCGTCCCACTGGTATAGATGATGAGCCAGGGATCGTCCGCTTGCGCCGTGGCGGGCATGGGCTTTCCAACCGGCAGATCGGACATCGCGATGGCGGCGAGGTCGGCCCCAATGGCGCCTACAACTTCACGATAGCGTTCCGAAAAGAAAAACAGGGCAGGTTCCACTAGCGAAATGCAGTGCTGCAATTCATCGACCGAGAGCCGCCAGTTCTGACAGGCGGCAATAGCCCCGATGCGGGCGCAGGCCATTTGCAGGAGGGTGTAGCGGATCGAGTTTTCCGAGAGGATCGCAACGCGGTCACCGCGCACTATACCCTTTGAGGTGAGACCCGATGCGATCTGCGCGGATTGTTCGATCAAGTCGGCATAGGAAAGCTGAGACGTGCCGTCGTCCAGGGCGATGGCGTCCGGTTCGGCGGCTGCGCGCATTTCGATGAGGCCCCAGATCGTCGCACCCGAAGTAGCCATCCCGTTCACGAGCCGGAATCCTGCGGCAGCGTGAAGTCGGCCTGAAGTACGACTTCATCACCGTTGCGCTGCAAAATCACCGACCCGCCGTCCGCCGTCCGGTCGACAAGGACCGCGGTGACATCGTCTCCGGCCATGACGTTGCCCAGGAAGCGCGCGGTGATGCGCGAAGGCGCAGTCGCGTCGAACTGCTGCGCGACGAGGTTCAGGACGTAGGCCAGATTGACCGGACCGGGGTTCACCGTCCGGTTGCCAAAGCCAAGCCGCCGCGCAGCTTCCGGATCGGCATGGATGGGATTGGGATCGTCCAGCAGGTCGGCCCAAAAAATCATTTCCGACGCCGAAACGTCGTCGAGATTCCAGTTCGGTCCGTCAGTCATGGTTGGAATTCCTGGGCATGATGATGTGCAGCCGCACTTTCGCACAGACGTCGCTGTCCCGGTCGATCGCGAATTCGACGAATGCGTGGACGGCCTTGCCGAACCGGCGGCTGGGCTTTTCTATCCTGTCGGTAATACGGGCATCGACGCGGTAGGTCTCGTCTACGGGCATGGCGGCAAGATACTCGATGTCGCAGGAAGCGAGCACCGGCCCGTCCGCGATCGAACAGCCGCAAAGCGAGCAGAGCGTCTCGATCGACGTGCCGGTTCCGCGAAGCGCGGCGACGAATGCGAAGATCGGATGAGCGTCGTTGCCCGAACGCGCTTCGGACCGGCAGCTTTCGCGAGTCCTGTCGTCAAGAGCGGCATCGATATGGAACGTGCCGGACCCGAGCGTCATCGGAAACTGGCTCATTCGTCTCTTCCCCTCCGGCATTCTGCTGCCAGCGACCTTGCCAACTTCGGGTCGTCGATGAAATAAGACCCATCCATCCGTTCCAGCACAAAGGCCAGGTTTCTTCCATGTCGACCCAGGCATCGCCCGATATTTCGAACGAAGGCCCGGCTTGGCGAAGGCGCAAGAACGACCGGCCGACGGAAATCATCGCGGCGGCCAGACAGATGCTCGAAGCGAAGGGGCTTTCGGGCGTGTCGATGGCCCGCATCGCGGCCCGTGCGAACGTGTCCGAGGCGCTGGTTTACCGCTATTTCGACAGTAAGCAGGCCCTGATCAATCAAGTCCTGACCGAGTGGGCGGAGCCTTTCATAACCAATCTGCTGCTGCGGCTTGAGGGTGCGACGTCCGTGCGGGAACGCTTCGTGCTCATCGCCACCAGCTACTTGCGAGGAATGGACGACACGCCGCGCCTTCACCGCGTTTTCTATCAGGAACTGCGCTGGGCGGACTATGTCGGCTCGCCGCTTCACAAGCTGAACCGCCGTTTCGCCAACACGGTGATAGAAGCCGTCGGCGAAGGCGTGGAGAGAGGCGAATTGCGGGCAGGTCTTGATGCGGCGATGGTCCGCGACATGGTGTTCGGCGGGCTGGAACACGTGGCAATGCGCACATCGCTCGCGGGAAAGCCGGTCGATGTCGATCGGCAGGCCCGGACTTTCGTGGACACGCTGCTTGACGGCCTTTGCGCGAATTGACGGGACGGCCGCTTGCGAACGCCCCGTCAGGAATTCAGAAATCATACTGCAGCCTGACGCCAAGCTGGCGCGGCGGGGCGTAAACCGGCGCATCTGCCTGGTTGCCGAGCAGAGCGCTGGTGAAATAGGCCTCGTTCGTGATGTTCTTGCCATAGACGGCAAAACGCAGTGCCCCGCCTCCGGGCCGATAGCCCAGTTGCGCGTTGACCGTCGTGTAGGGTCCGGTCCTGACCCTGCCCAGAAGGTCGAAATCATAAGATCCTGAATGGGCGAGCGTAACGTTGCCGTCCATCTCTCCCGATCCCACGTTTCCTTCGTAGCGGAGCGAGAGCGACCCGGCGAACTTCGCCGCCTTCAACAGGCGCTGGCCGCTGGCATCCAGAACCACCTGGCTCATCCCGGCCGGCGTATTGGGGAGGGCGAAGGCAACGCCGTTCTCGAACGTGTCGTACTTTGCTTCCGGTAGCCAGGAGCCCACCGCCCGCAAGTTGAAATTGTCGCTCAGCTCGACGCTGATTTCGCCGTCGAGTCCGTAGATCGTGGCGTCGGCGGCATTGGCGAGGATCGTCGCGCTGCCGTCGAAAAATTGTACCTGCAGGTCGGTGTAGTCGTAGTAGAATGCGGCGAGCGAGAACGAGACCGCATCGAATTTGCCCTTCGTGCCGATTTCGTAGCTGGTGATCGTCTCCGGTGCGGCGAAGTTGTTGGACTGGCCGGTGGTGTCCAGGACCGCGCTTTTGAAACCCTTAGAATATGTCGCATAGACGTTCCATTCGGGAGTGATATCGTACCGAACGGACAGGCGTGGGGTCCAGGAATCGGAAATGACCGCCCCGGTCGTCGGGAAAAAGGGCACCGCATCCCCAAGGCCGAACCGCTTTTCGCGGCTATACCGGAGCCCGCCGATAAGGTGCAGGCTGTCGCTGACATCGAGGTTGACTTCGCCGAAGGCCGCCCACGCTCGGGTCTTGATCGTCGAATCGAATTCGACCGCGTAAGTCTCGCTCGGATCGACGCTTCCATCCGCGCGCAGAAGCGGCTGGATGCCGTTCCCCATGAAGTGGCTGTCGCGGTAGTAGAACGCGCCCGCCACGAAACTGAAGGCTCCGAACTGTTCGGAAGCGAACGACAGTTCCTGCTGGAATGTCTCTTCAGGATAGTCCTCGTCATAAAGAATGCAGGCAAAGACGGCTGTGCACTGCGGCGAGTAGGCTGCGTCGATATCGACGGTGATGCGGGCCTTGATGTCCTGCCACGCCGTGATCGATGTGAACGTGCCGACGTCGTCGAGTTCCAGCGTGCCTTTCAACGATAGCGCCTTGTGCCTGGTTCGCGTCGGGTTGCCGCCTCGCTCAAGCTCGGTCGCGACGTGCCAGGGCTGGGTCGGCACCACCGCGTCGGGATAGAATTGTGCGTTCGAGTTCCCGTTCAGCGGCTGGGTCGCCATCGCCGCGAAATCGGTCCTGTCGCTGAGTGAGCCGCTGACCAGGAATTCCAGATTGTCGGCGGGCTGGATGAGGAACTTTAGGCCAAGATTCCATTTGTCGACGCGCCCGGTGCGGTTACCGGTGCGGTCGTCAGTGAGATAGCCGTCGATGTATTCGTAGAAACCCGAAAGGCTGGCAGCAACGAGGTCTGGCACTAGCGGAGTCGAAACGAAGCCCTTCACCGTCGTGTCAGTCGAAGTCCGGGAGCTGCCGCCAAAGAACAGGCCTTCGCTGATCTCGATGGAGCCGGTCGTTCGGAATTCAGGTTTCTTCGTGTGGATGACGACCGCGCCAGCCGTCGCGTTGCGGCCAAACAGCGTGCCTTGTGGACCTTTCAAGACTTCAAGCTGCTCGATGTCGGCCAGCTCGAATACGTTCGCCAGCTGATTGGGTTGGTAGACCCCGTCGACGTAGATGGCGACCGGTGAATCCGCGCCGGCAATGGCGACGGTTGATTGAACCCCGCGAATAGTGGGCGCGGCAAATGCGCCCTGGGTCGTGAAGGTAAGGCCGGGAACAACGTTGCCCAAATCCCGGATGTCGTCGACGCCCGCCTCGCTGAGCTGTTGCCCGGTCTGCGCGGTGATCGCCAACGGTACTTCTTCAAGCCGCTGGGCGCGTCGCTGTGCCGTAACGACGATGGCATTCGTTTCCGCCGGGCTGGCGGTTTCCTCGTCTTCGCTCTGGGCTTGCGCAGGCGCGGCCCAGACCACCGCCGAACCCAGCAGAAACCCCTTCAGAACACGCCCCGATCCCTTCGAATTCGTGGTTTTCATTGCATCCTCCCACTCGCTTTTGCAGCACTAATAAGGATACCTTACTTAAAACGCAACCGCATTATCGTATCTGGTAAATGGCGCGTTCCGGGAGGGCGGAAGAGGTTGGCCCGTCCGGTTGAACGCGCGACTTCGCTTGCCGCTCGCTGCCCAGCCTTCTAGATAGCGGCGATGGCAGGAGAAATTCTCGACAACCGCGGACGCGGCGAAGCTGGCTGGCGCTGGCCTGCGATCCACCCCGAAGGTCGGAAATTCGGCTTGATCACCGCGGCGGCGTCGCTGGGCTGTGCGGTCATGGCATGGGAAACGCTGGCCTGGCCGCTGGCTTTCCTGACGCTGGGCGTGCTGGCCTTCTTCCGCGATCCGCTACGCATCGTGCCGCAGGACGAAAACGCGATCGTCGCGCCCGCGGACGGGCTGGTCACTTTGATCACGCAGGTTCCGCCGCCGATAGAACTGCAGATGGACGACGGCGGGGAATCGCGCGGCATGTCGTCGGAACCAGTTACCCGCGTATCCATTTTCATGAGCGTGTTCGATGTTCACATCAATCGCTCGCCCATCGCGGGCACGGTGCGCCGCGTGGTCTATATTCCCGGCAAGTTCCTCAACGCCGATCTCGACAAGGCGAGCGAGGACAACGAACGTCAACATTTCCTGGTCGAACGTCAGGACGGTGTGCAGGTCGGCTTTACGCAGATCGCGGGGCTTGTCGCCCGTCGCATCGTTCCCTTCGTGAAGCCGGGGGACATGGTCGGCACGGGGCAGCGGGTCGGACTGATCCGCTTTGGCAGCCGCGTCGACATATACCTTCCCGCCGGGACCGAGCCGAAAGTGCTCAAAGGCCAAAAAACCGTCGCGGGAGAGACCATTATCGCCGAAGTCGGCGCAACCCAAATGCTGGAAGGTGTCCGCCTGTGACGCAAGAGCACGACGATAGAATGGCGGAACCGGGCGATGTCGGCCCCCGCGTCACGCATGGCGAACGCGCGGTGCCCTCGCGCCGTTCGCGTGGCCTGACGATGCGGGCCGTGGTGCCCAACGCGATTACGGCGGCCGCCCTGTGCATCGGCCTCACCGGCATCCGGTTCGGCATGGCCGGCGACTGGGACCGTGCGGTTCTTGCCGTGTTGGTCGCCGGGACGCTGGACGGCATCGACGGGCGGATCGCTCGCTTGCTCAAGGCGCAGAGCCGGTTCGGTGCCGAACTCGACAGTCTTGCCGATTCGCTTTCGTTTGGCGTCGCGCCCGCGCTTATCCTTTTCGCATGGTCGCTTCAGGACCTGCCCCGCTTTGGCTGGTTCGCAGCTCTGGCGCTCGCGCTGTGCTGCATGTTGCGGCTTGCGCGCTTCAACGCGCAGATCGACGAGGAAGAGCAACCGCACAAGTCGGCCGGTTTCCTGACGGGGATCCCGGCGCCCGTCGGTGCCGGTGTGGCGTTCCTGCCGCTCTACCTGTGGAAGGCGACGGATCTCGAAATCTTCCGTGATCCCTGGCTGGTGTTCCCTTGGGTGATCGTCACCGCGTTCCTGATGATCTCTAACCTTGCCACGCTCAGCTGGACTTCGATCAAGCCGAGCCGTTCGGTTCGGCTCGAACTGATCGCGCTGGTCGGCCTGCTGGGTGCGTTCCTGTTCCTCGAACCGTGGTGGACGCTGGTCGTCGTATCTGGGATCTACCTGCTGTTGTTGCCCGTGGGCGTATTCCGTTACGCCAGGGTCAGGCGGCAGCGCGCAGCGGCGCAGTAACGGGCAGGGCAACCCGTCCGGTCGGCGCGATGCGATAGACATTGGCCGGCGTGCGGACGGCGGGTTTTTCGCTCACTTCAGGAAAGACGAGCGGCTGGCGCAGGCGATCGTCGCCGTTGCGCAGAACGGGGAGCAGGTCGAACAGCAGGCTTCCGACGAGCACGCAGCCACCCATGGCAGCGGCGACGAAGAAGAACGCGACGAGACCGGAAATGATGGCCGACATTGAATGACCCCCTTTTGTTCCACCGCCCGTTCCGGTAAAGGGTTGGGGCGCGATGCGAAGAAGCGACTCGGTTAAGTAGTCTTCCTGATTCGCTTTGTTCCCTTTTTGTTCTACTCTGTCAAGGGTGGAACGGCTTGTCGGCCGCAAACCCCGATCCGCGGCGGATCCCTTGGGGGCGTGGGCGCGGCAGGGGTTTTCTTTTGTCTCCACCCGCGCTAAGGGCGCCGGCGTCTGTTCCAAGGGATTCGGATTCCACCGAATTCCGGACGTGCAGGCAAAATCCACATGGAAGGCACACATACCGGTGCCACGGCAGGGCAGGTCCCGCCGCGGTCATCCGTCTTCCAGAGGCTCAACCGGAAAGGAAATGACTATGGCGTCCACTGGCGTCACGATGCAGCAATTGATCGAGGCCGGCGCACACTTCGGCCACCAGACCCACCGCTGGAACCCGCGCATGAAGCCGTATATCTTCGGCTCGCGCAACGGCGTGCACATCATCGACCTGTCGCAGACCGTTCCGCTGTTCCAGCGCGCGCTCGACTTCGTTTCGGCCACCACGCAGGCCGGCGGCAAGGTTCTCTTCGTCGGCACCAAGCGCCAGGCGCAGGACCCGATCCGCGAAGCTGCGCTCTCGTGCGGTCAGTACTTCGTGAACCACCGCTGGCTGGGCGGCATGCTCACCAACTGGCAGACGGTTTCGAAGTCGATCAAGAAGCTGAAGACCATCGAGGAACAGCTTTCGGGTGACGTTTCGGGCCTGACCAAGAAGGAAATCCTCGACATGACCCGCAAGCGGGACAAGCTCGAGCTTTCGCTGGGCGGCATCCGCGACATGGGCGGCATTCCGGACGTGATGTTCGTGATCGACGCCAACATGGAAGAGCTGGCCATCAAGGAAGCCAACACCCTTGGCATCCCGGTCGTCGCCGTGCTCGACACGAACGTCGATCCTTCGGGCATCGCTTTCCCGGTTCCGGGCAATGACGACGCATCGCGCGCCGTTCGCCTGTACTGTGACGCGATCGCTGACGCCGCACGCAAGGGCGGTAACAAGGGCGTTGCCGATTCGGGTGTCGACGTCGGCGCCATGGAAGAGCCGGCTGCCGAAGAGGCAACCGCCTGAGGCATTACTGCCTTCTGACGGGGTTCACGCGCCAGGGCGCGTCATGCCCCCGTCATGTTTTGATGTTTCGTGCGCCGGGCCGCATCCGCTGCCGCCCGGCAGCACATCCAAATGAAAGAGGAACGACGCGATGGCTTACACCGCCGCTGACGTGAAGAACCTGCGCGAAAAGACCGGCGCGGGCATGATGGATTGCAAGAAGGCACTGGAAGAAACGAACGGCGATCTCGAAGCCGCCGTCGACTTCCTGCGCGCCAAGGGCCTTGCCGCCGCCGCCAAGAAGTCCAGCCGCACCGCGGCAGAGGGCCTCGTCGGCGTGGCCGTCGAAGGCACCAAGGGCGTTGCCGTCGAAGTGAACTCGGAAACGGACTTCGTTGCCAAGAACGATCAGTTCCAGGACTTCGTGCGCAAGACCACTGAAGTTGCGCTGGGCGTGGATGGTGATGACGTCGAAGCGCTCAAGGCAGCAGCCTATCCGACCGGCGGTACCGTCTCCGACAAGCTGACCGACAATGTCGCCACCATCGGTGAGAACCAGCAGGTTCGCCGCATGAAGACCGTTTCGGTCGATCAGGGCGTCGTCGTTCCCTACGTGCACAACGCCGCTGCGCCGAACCTTGGCAAGATCGGTGTTCTCGTCGCGCTGGAATCGGAAGCTGCGACCGATCTTCTTGAAGGCCTCGGCAAGCAGCTGGCGATGCACATCGCCGCCGCTTTCCCGCAGGCGCTGACCGCTGAAGGCCTCGACGCCGAAGTGATCGAGCGTGAGCGTGCGATCGCGCGCGAAAAGGCGGCCGAAAGCGGCAAGCCCGAGAACGTTCAGGAAAAGATGGTCGAAGGCGCCGTCGCCAAGTACGCCAAGGAAAACGCACTGCTCTCGCAGGTCTTCGTCATGGACAACAAGACTCCGATCCAGCAGGTGGTCGACCAGGCTGGCAAGGATGCAGGCGCGAAGATCGTGCTGAAGGACTACGTCCGCTTCCAGCTGGGCGAAGGCATCGAAAAGGAAGAAAGCGACTTCGCAGCAGAAGTCGCAGCTGCCGTCGGCGGCTGATCGCTTACGCCTTGCAAGGCTTTATGAAAGGGCCGGAAGACCTGCGGGTTTTCCGGCCCTTTTTGGTTTCCAGCCGTGTAGAATTGGAAAAGACGGATCAGACCCTTGTTCCAGTGTTTCAGATTGGCCTACGAGTTGCGTAGGCAAAGTTCGGGGTCTCAACTTGCGGTATTTTTTGATTTTGTGCCTTGCTGTGCTTTTTGCCGTTCCTGCTCAGGCAAAATGGCGCGAAGCCAGCAGCGATCACTTCGTGATTTATTCCCAGAGTTCGGAACGGACGCTCAGGAGGTTTTCGGAAAACCTCGAACGCTACCATTCCGCGATGGAACTGCTCACCAATACGCAGCCGTCGATACCGAGTCCATCGAACCGGGTGACGATCTACGACGTCGGAGACGAGGATGAAGTGCAGGACCTCTATGGAGCTGGCGCACAATTTATCGTCGGATATTACAGGCCCGCGGCAGGCAATACAGTGGCCTTCGTTCCAGACTTGCGAACATCGAGCACAAGCCGGTCACAGGGCGTGCTCCTCCACGAATATGCGCACCATTTCATGATCTCGAAGTCGAGCCGGGCGATGCCCCGCTGGTTGAGCGAGGGTGGGGCCGAGTTCTTTGCTTCTGCCGAATTCAAGAACAGCGGCGAATTGTCCATCGGCAGGCCCGCCAACCATCGCGCTTACGAACTGATGCGTGCTGCGCAGGTGTCGATTGAAGAACTTCTTGACGAGGAGAAATACCGGTCGAAGGAGCACCGCGGTTTCGACGCATTCTATGGCCGAAGCTGGCTTCTCTATCACATGCTCACTTTCGATGATGCGCGGCGAGGACAGCTTGCCGCCTACTGGTCTGCGCTGGCGCAGGGGATGGCTGCTCTGCCCGCGGCACAGCACGCGTTTGGCAGCCTGGAACAGTTGGACAAGGATCTTGATTCCTATTTGCGCAAACGGCGCATGAAGACATTTTTTCTGAATAGCGAGATGACCCGCGTTGGACCGATTACGATCCGGACGCTGTCGGAGGGTATGGACGAGATGATGCCCCTGCATATCCGCTCGAGAAACGGCGTTGATGATGAAGCCGCAGCAGAGCTTGTCGAGGATGCGCGCCGGATTGCGGCAGAGTATCCCGGCGATCCGGGCGTTCTTTCCGCGCTGGCTGAGGCCGAATTCGACGCAGGGTTCGATGACGCGGCGATCGCGGCTGCGGACAAGGCGCTCGCGCTGGATTCCACACTCGTCAACGCGCATGTTCAGAAGGGCTATGCTCTTTATCGCAAGGCGGAAAATGCAGCATCCGGCGAAGATCGGGCGGAGCTTTACAATATCGCGATTGCGGCGTTCACGGCGCTCAACAGGATCGAGAATGACCATCCGATCCCGCTGATCTTTTACTATCGAAGTTTCGAGGATCGTGGCCTTCCGCCAAGCGAAACCGCTCGGCACGGTCTGGAGCGTGCCGCCATCCTGGCTCCCTATGACAAGTCGCTTTGGTTCGAACTTGTCCAGATGTTGGCGATGGAAGGAAAGATCGCGCTGGCCTCGGAACTGGTGAAGTCGCTAACTTCGGACCCGCACGGAGGCGGCCTGACAAGTGCTGCGTCTTTCTTAGCCGCTCAGCTTGATGATGCACCGGAAGGTCAACCGCTGCATGTCGACTGGAAGGTCTACGTTCCTGTCGAGGAAAACGAGGTGCCCGAAGTCGGGTAAACTGCAGGCCTGCGCCTCAACACTTCATGGCGAGGCGCCGATCTGGTATGATCGATTTTGAGGGTCGCGATCGTTCGGGGGGAACGGTCATGAAGTGGCTGGTTCGGCTTTTTACTGCGGTCTACCTCGCGGCGCTGGGACTCTACCTCGCGGCAACGCTGGGTTATATCGGGACGACGGGATCGGGAGAGGAGCCGCTTGCCGGTATCTTCCTTGCCTACATTGGCATGCCGTGGAACATGTTCTTCGATGCCGATGGGGCGACAGGTTCGCTCGCCTTCATGCTGGTTCCGGCGATTAACGTCGGCATTCTCTGGCTTGCGGCCGATCTCATCGCCAGTCGCGAGGACTAGGGATGATAAAAAACATACATGATTGACTCTTTCTGCACCTCGCGTAGCCTTGCACGCGAACGGAGCGGCGGTCCGCCGCCCGAAACGAGGGTCCGGTCCGAAAGCCACGGAAACGAGGGCCCCGCTTATCGGAGAGAGCATCATGCGCGTAGCACTCGACCCACAGCCCGATTCCCCGATTCCCAGCCTTGCGGCGCAGTATTCGCCTGAAATCATCGCGGCGGCGGACAAGTTCGCCATGTCGCCCTATCGGTTTTCGACGTTGCCGCTGCGCATGTTCGAGGCCTGCCGCATCGCGACCGCCGTCATCAATGGCTGCGTCGTGTGCAAGAACTGGCGCTCCGAACGCGATCTTCGCGCGATCGGGCTCGATGCCGGCGTTCTGGAACAGGACGAACATCCCGACGAGGACATGTACCAGGCCGTTCTCAACGGCGACCTTTCGGCCCTGTCGGATCGCGAACGGATCGCCGTGCGCTATTCCCAGCGCATGGGCGAAGACCCGCGCGGTCTTGCTACGGACGAGGCTTTCTGGGCCGAATTGAAGCAGCACCTCAGCGATGCCGAGATCGTCGAATTGACTTATGCCACCGCCGCATGGATGGCGATGGGGCGCGTCGCACACGTGCTGGGCGTCGACATGGCGTGCAGCATCGGCGGCCCTCTTACCGAGGCGGCCTGAAAGCTGCTAAGGGTCCCCCGCGTCGGATGATAACGGGGGACTTGCCGCGATGAAGTGGCTGCTGAGTATCTATGTCGTGCTTTACCTTGCGGCGCTTGCGCTGCTGATCGTGGGCACGTTCGGACTGTTCGGGCAGGCTGAGGACCCGCTTGCCGGAGTGTTCCTCGTGCCGCTGGGGCTGCCGTGGAACATCCTGCTGGACCGGTTGGGGCTGGCCGGTCCCTTGGCTGGCGTGCTGGCGCCGCTTTTCAACATCGCGATCGTCTGGGGCCTGTGGCGCTGGGCAAGGGGCCGCCGCGCCGCGGGATGAGCCTGTCGGGCGCGCTGCCCTTCCCGGGCGGTGATTTCGGGCAAAGCGCGCTTGGCATCGGGCGCCTGCGACACTAAGGCAAGGCGGCCCCTCACCAATTCGAGAACTCCTTCTGCCATGCTTCTTGCCGACACCAAGCGTATTCTCCTGAAACTTTCGGGCGAGGTGCTGATGGGCGATCAGCAGTTTGGCATCGATACCGACTTCGTCGCCAAGCTGGCGGCGGAGGTGAAGGCGGCCAAGGAAACGGGGCTGGAAATCTGTCTCGTCATCGGCGGCGGCAACATCTTCCGCGGCATGGCGGGCGCAGCCCAGGGCATGGACCGTGCGCAGGCCGATTACATGGGCATGCTGGCCACCGTGATGAATGCGCTGGCCATGCAGTCCGCGCTGGAAAAGCTGGGCGTCGAAACCCGCGTGCAGTCCGCGATCCAAATGGATCAGGTCTGCGAACCGGTGATCCGCCGCCGCGCCGAACGGCATCTGGAAAAGGGCCGCGTGGTCATTTTCGCCGCAGGTGTGGGCGCCCCTTATTTCACCACCGATTCCGGCGCCGCGCTGCGGGCCGCCGAAATGAAGTGCGACGCCCTGTTCAAGGGCACCAGCGTCGACGGCGTCTACAATGCCGATCCGAAAAAGGATCCGACGGCCACGCGCTTCGACCATATCGACTACGACACCGTGCTTGCGGACAACCTGAAAGTCATGGACGCAAGCGCCGTGGCCTTGTGCCGCGACAACGACATCCCCATCGTCGTCTTCTCCATCCGCGAACGCGGCAATCTTGCCCGCGTGCTTGCCGGGGAAGGCACCCAGACCATCGTCCGGACCGAACTGCGCCGGGCCTGAAGCTTGATTTAGAGAGGACCGATCATGGCCAAATATGAGAAGGCCGACATCGAACGCCGCATGAACGGCGCCGTCGAATCGTTGAAGAGCGACCTTTCCGGCCTGCGCACCGGCCGCGCCAACGTCTCGCTGCTCGATCCCGTGGTGGTCGAGGTCTATGGCGCGATGATGCCGCTGAACCAGGTGGCCACCGTCTCCGCGCCCGAACCGCGCATGCTGTCGGTGCAGGTGTGGGACAAGTCGAACGTCACCGCGGTCGAAAAGGGCATTGCCCATGCGAACCTCGGCCTCAACCCGATGATCGATGGCCAGACGCTGCGCCTGCCGATGCCCGACCTGACCGAGGAGCGTCGCAAGGATCTCGCCAAGCTGGCCGGCAAATATGCCGAGCAGGCCAAGATCGCGATCCGCAACGTGCGTCGTGACGGCATGGAATCGCTCAAGGAAGACGAGAAGAAGAAGGAAATCTCCGAGGACGAGCGCAAGCGGTCCGAGGAAGAGGTCCAGAAGCTGACCGACAAGTACGTCGCCGAGGCCGACAAGGCCGCAGAGGCGAAGGAAAAGGAAATCCTCACCCAGTGAGCAATCCCGCGCCCTCGAAGGCGCCGGCGTCGGGTTCTGGCGCGGGGCCGCGTGGCGGCCCCCGCCATGTCGCGATCATCATGGACGGCAACGGGCGCTGGGCGAAAAAGCGCCTGCTGCCGCGCGCGATGGGCCACAAGAAGGGCGTCGAAGCGGTTCGCAAGCTTGTGCGTTCGCTGCGCGAGAATCCGGTCGAGGCGCTGACGCTCTATGCCTTCAGCACCGAGAACTGGGGCCGCCCGGCGGACGAGATCGCGGACCTGACCGCACTGATGAAGCACTTCATCCGCAACGACCTGGACGAGATCGCCGAGGGCGGGGTGAAGCTGAAGATCGTGGGCGATTATTCGGTTTTCGACGAAGAAGCGGTCGAACTGATCGACGGGGCGCTGGCGCGCACCGCAGGCAATGACAAGATCACGCTGGCCATCGCGCTGAATTACGGCGCGCAGGCGGAAATCGTGCGCGCGGCGCGGGCCGCCGCAGCAGAGGGTGAGATCACCGAAGAGGCGATTGCCCGCAATCTCGACACGGCGGACATGCCGCCGCTCGACCTTTTGATCCGCACCAGCGGCGAAGTGCGCCTGTCGAACTTCCTGCTGTGGCAGGCCGCTTATGCGGAGCTTTACTTCACCGACGTGCTCTGGCCCGATTTCAGCCCCGCGCATTTCCGAGAGGCGCTGGACCATTTTTCAGGACGGGAGCGTCGCTATGGTGGACGCTGAACAACCCGGCCCGGTCGAGCCGGGTCATGTGCGCCCCGAAGGTCCGCGCAATACCGACCTGAAGGCGCGCGCGATCTCTGCCGTGGTCATGGTGGCTATCGCCGCGATCTGCCTCTGGATCGGCGGACTGTTGCTCGACGCGCTGATCGTGCTGGTCGCGGGTGCGGCCTATTGGGAATGGCAACGCATCGTGCGGCGCATGGCGGCCGAATCGGGTTTCTCCGGCGCGAAATCGTTGGTCTGGATGCTGGCCGGTGCCGGCTACATGGGCGCTGCGGCATTCCTGATGGTGACGATGCCCGCGATGCTGGTCGTCTTTGCGATCCTTGTCACCGCGTTCGTCGATACCTTCGCCTATTTCTCGGGACGCACGATCGGCGGGCCCAAGATCGCCCCGTCGATCAGTCCGTCCAAGACATGGGCCGGGCTGGCGGGCGGCGTGCTCGGGGCGACCCTCGCGCTGCTGCTGTTCATGTTCACGTCGCACATCTGGGCCGTGGGCATGAGCGACATGATCGGCGGCGGCACGGCGCACGACACCTATTTCGTCGTCTTCGGCGGTCCCGAAGGGATCGCTTCGGCCCTTGCGGCGGGTGCGGTGCTGGCGGTGCTGGCGCAGGCGGGCGATTTCTTCGAAAGCTGGATGAAGCGGCGGGCCAAGGTAAAGGACAGCTCCACCCTGATCCCCGGCCACGGCGGCGTGTTCGACCGTATCGACGGCATGTTGCCGGTGGCGATCCTGATTGGCGCGCTGGCGCAGGTCGCCGCATGACGCGCAGCATTTCGGTACTGGGCGCAACCGGGTCCATCGGCGCTTCTACGCTGGACCTCGTCCGCCGCAATCGGGGGGATTGGCGCGTGGTCGCCCTGACCGCGAATTGCAGCGCGGCGGAGCTGGCCAGGCTCGCCCGCGAATTCGGCGCGGATATCGCCGTGGTCGGCGAAGAAAGCTGTCTGCCGGAACTGCGTGAGGCCTTGGCCGGAAGCGGGATCGAGGCGGCTGGCGGACCCGCTGCGCTGGTCGAAACGGCTGCGCGCGGCGCGGACGTGACCGTTGCCGCCATCGTCGGCTGTGCGGGGCTTGCCCCCACGATGGCTGCGATCGAACAGGGCGGGACCATCGCGCTCGCCAACAAGGAAGCGCTGGTCAGCGCGGGCGAAGTCATGACCGCCGCGGTCGCCAATCACGGCGCGACGCTGCTGCCCGTCGATTCAGAGCACAACGCGATTTTCCAGTGCCTGCACGGCGAAGATCTGGGCGATGTTCGCTGGATTACGCTCACGGCCAGTGGCGGCCCGTTCCGCGATGCCACGCGCGATCAGATCGAGGCCGCGACCCCGGCTCAGGCCGTCGCCCATCCCAATTGGGACATGGGTGCGAAGATCAGCGTCGATTCGGCCACGATGATGAACAAGGGCCTCGAATTCATCGAGGCATTTCACCTCTTTCCCGTCGGGTTGGAGCGTCTGCGCATCATCGTCCATCCGCAGTCCATCGTCCATTCGATGGTCGAATACCGCGACGGATCGACCCTGGCGCAGCTTGGCCCGTCGGACATGCGCGTGCCCATCGCATCCGCGCTGGCATGGCCGCGCCGGATGGATACGCCCTGCGCGCCGCTCGACCTTGCCGCCATCGGCACGCTGACGTTCCGCGCGCCGGACGAGGACTTGTTCCCTGCCACCCGCGTCGCGCGCGAATGTGCGCAGGCGGGCGGGGCGGCACCGGCCGTGCTGAACGCCGCGAACGAAGTGGCCGTGGCCGCTTTTCTTGCCGGTAAGATCAAGTTCACGCAGATCGTGGCACAATGCGAACAGGTCCTGGCGCAGGGCATACCGCCTGCGCCGCAGAGCCTTCACGAAGTGATCGCCGCCGATGCCGAGGCACGGCGGCGTGCCGGGGAATTGCTGGAACGCGTTTGAAATGTTCGACAGTCCAAACCTGCTGACCGCGATCATCGGCTTCATCGTCGTGCTGGCGCCGCTCGTCGTGGTGCACGAACTGGGCCATTACCTTGTCGGACGCTGGTTCGGCGTGAAGGCGGAGGCGTTTTCGGTCGGTTTCGGCAAGGAAGTCTTCGGCTTCACCGACAAGCGCGGCACCCGCTGGAAACTCTCGGCCCTTCCGCTGGGCGGCTATGTCCAGTTCGCGGGTGACATGAACCCGGCCAGCCAGCCGACCGACGAATGGCTGGAACTGCCCGAGGAAGAGCGTAACCGGACGTTCCAGTCGAAGGGTCTGGGCGCACGCGCGGCAATCGTCGCGGCGGGCCCCGTCACCAACCTTATCGTCGCCATCGTCATCATCGCGGGTTTCATGATGGCGTTCGGCAAAGTCGTGGCCGAGCCGGTCGTGGGCGAAATCCTCGAAGAATCGCCGGCGGCTGCCGCCGGGATCGATCTGGGCGACCGGATCACCTCGCTCGACGGGACGAGCGTGGACAGCTTCGAGGACATTCAGCAGGCCGTCATGGCCTATCCGGGCGAAACGGTTCGCGTAACTTGGCTGCATGATGGCGCGGAAAAGAGCGCAGACATCACGCTGGGCACCCATGTCGAAGTCGACCGCTTCGGCAACGAGTTCCGCATGGGCCGCCTCGGCATCGGCGCGCGCGAAATGCGGGTGGACGAAGTCGGCCCGCTCCAGGCCGTGGGCGAGGGGGTTTCCCAGACTTACGCGATCATGAAAATGTCGGCAGTGGGCCTGTGGCAGATCATCACCGGCAGGCGTTCGCTCGACGAGCTGGGCGGTCCGGTCAAGATCGCGAAATACTCCGGCGAACAGCTGATCCAGGGCTGGTACGCCTACATCGGTTTCGTCGCGATGATCTCAATTAACTTGGCATTCATTAACCTCCTGCCAATCCCCGTCCTCGACGGCGGGCACCTTGCTTTCTATGCGATCGAGGCCGTTCGCCGCCGTCCGGTTTCACCGCGGGGCCAGGAATTGGCATTCCGCACGGGACTGGCACTTGTTCTGAGCCTCATGGTGTTCGTGACTATCCTCGATATCTCCTCACTCGACATATTCTGACGCCGCAGGGCAACGGCCCACCGGCAAGAGGTCGCGCGCACAGGGTGCTTGCGGCGGTGAATCGCGGAAAAGGACACGGCTGCGGCTTGATAGTGCCGCTCCCATCGGGCACAGGGCTGCGACGCGTCTGGCCGGTTAAGGACCGGCTTGGCGGGGGACGTATCCGGGCTGTTCGTAAGGAACGGGCAGGCCCATTTTGGACGGAAGGTTTCTTGATGGCCGCAAAGGCAGTTGGATCGCCGCGTTTCTCGGCATACCGCGCCGGCTTGTTCACCGTGCTGCTGTCGGGAACGGCCCTTGCGCCGACGCCCCTGCTGGCACAGGAAGCGCAGCCCGTCGCGGTGGAGCCGGAGGCCGAAACGGCCGCGCCCGCAGTTCCCGACCAGACCATCGTGCGCCAGATCGCGGTCGCAGGGGCACAACGCCTCGAGCCGCAGACGATCCTGTCCTACATCAAGATGCGCCCCGGCGACGTCTATACCAATGCCGCCGCCGACGCGGCGCTGAAGGACCTCTACGCGACCGAGCTGTTCTCGGACGTGAAGATCCGCGAAGAAGCGGGCAACGTCGTCATTCAGGTGGTCGAGAACCCGATCATCAACCGCATCATCCTTGAAGGCAACAAGCGCCTCAAGAACGACAAGATCCTGCCCGAGATCAAGCTGGCCCCGCGCCAGATCTATACCCGTTCGAAGGTGCGCGCCGACGTCAACCGCATCATCGAACTCTACAAGCGTCAGGGCCGCTTTGCCGCCACGGTCGAGCCGAAGGCCGTCACGCTGGACCAGAACCGCGTCGACATCGTCTTCGAGATCAAGGAAGGCCCGAAGTCCAAGGTCCGCCAGATCAACATCATCGGGAACGACAAGTTCTCCGACGGTAAGTTGCGCGGCGAGATGCTGACCAAGCAGACCGGCTTCCTGTCGTTCCTCAAGGGCGGCACCAGCTACGATCCCGACAAGCTGGCCTTCGACCAGCAGAAGCTTCGCCAGTTCTACCTGACCGAAGGTTACGTCGATTTCCGTGTCGTGTCCGCCGTTGCCGAGCTTACGCCCGACAAGAAGGACTTCATCATCACGTACGTGGTGGAAGAAGGGGATCGCTACAAGTTCGGCGACGTCACCGTCGACAGCGAGATCCGCGACTTCGATTCCGATCGCCTGACCAGCAACCTGCCGATGAAGGCCGGCGACTGGTACAACGCCCAGACGGTGGAAGACACCATCGAAGGCCTGTCGGAAACGATCGGTGCCTTCGGTTATGCCTTCGCTCAGGTGGAGCCGGACTATAACCGCAACAAGGACGAGCGGACGATGGACGTCGTCTTCCGCATCGGCAACGCCCCGCGCGTCTACGTCGAATCGATCGACGTCAACGGCAACACGCTGACGCAGGACAAGGTCGTGCGCCGCGAATTCCGCCTGACCGAAGGGGACGCGTTCAACTCGCTGCAGGTCCGCCGTTCGACCGCGCGCATCAAGTCGCTGGGGTATTTCCAGGAAAACTTCGAGATCGAGCAGCAGCCGGGCAGCGCGCCCGACCGCATCAAGCTGGTCGCCAACGTCGAAGAACGGCCCACGGGCGAACTGCAGCTCTCGGCCGGTTTCTCCAGCCTTGAAAGCTTCATCCTCCAGGGCTCGATCCAGCAGCGCAACTTCCGCGGCCGCGGCCAGACGGTCGGCCTGTCGCTGAACTACTCGCGCTATTCCAAGTCGGCTCAGGTCAGCTTCACCGAACCTTACATGTTCAACTCGAACATCTCGTTCGGCGCGGACATCTATCGCCGCGATTACAACAGCTTCAACTACTTCAACAACGACCGTAACAACACGTACGAGAACAGCACCACGGGCTTCTCGCTGCGTGCCGGTACGCCGCTCAGCGAGTACATGACGCTGATCGGTCGCTATACCCTGAACCTCGAAGATGTGACGCTGGGCGACCGTTATTTCCGCGATCTCGACGGTGACGGCGTGGCAGAGTGCGATCCGCTCATCGCGGGCCGCTACTTGTGCGACGCACTGGGCAAGCGCACCAGCTCGATCCTGGGCACCAGCCTGATCTACGACACGCTCAACAACCGCATCCGCCCCAGCAAGGGTGAGCGCGTCGTGGCCAACGTCGATTATGCGGGCCTTGGCGGCAACGTGAACTATGCCCGTGCGCGTATTAACGGCGCCAAGTACTTCTCGATCCTGAACAATTTCGTGTTCTCGCTGCAGGCCGAAGGCGGCTACATCAAGTCGCTCAAGGACCGGAACCTTGCCGGAACCGACGACGTGCGTCTGACCGACCGTTTCTTCCTGGGCGAACCGGACCTGCGCGGTTTCGACATTCGCGGCATCGGCCCGCGCGTCGTGCGCAAGCGCTTGCTGCCCGATGACAACGGCAACTTCACCATCGTCGACGAGGATCGCGACAACTGGGTCGACGACGCGCTTGGCGGCCGCATGTATTACAAGGGCCGTGCAGAGCTGGAAATCCCGCTCGGTTCGGGCGCGCGCGAGCTGGGCCTTCGCCCCTCGATCTTCGCCGACATCGGCGCGGTCTGGGGTCTGAAGAACCCGAATACCACAACCATCTCCTCCCCGCTCTACCTCCAGTCGGTGGACGCGAACGGCGATCCGCTGCCGGCGCCGGTCTATACCAACGATCCGGTCGCCCCTGACGGTGAGACCAGCAACACCCTGTTCATCTCTCCTTTCACAGAAGAGTACCTTGGTGACACGCCCAAACCGCGTGTTTCCGTCGGTATCGGTGTCAGCTGGAATTCGCCCTTCGGGCCGCTGCGCCTCGACTTCTCGCGGGTCCTCCTGAAGGAAGAAGGGGACGACCCGAAGACATTCAGCTTCAACGTAGGAACGCAATTCTGATGAAGACCTCGCACAAGATCATCGCCGCCGCGCTTGCCGCTGCCGCACCCGTCGCCCTTCCGGCTGCCGCTTCGGCCCAGACGGTCCCCGGCCTCGCGGTTGCCAATCCCGACGCCATCGTCGTGAACTCGGCCGCCTACAAGCTTTCCGAGCAGCAGCGCCCGACGACCTACAAGGCCCAGATCGACGCCGCCGAACAGCGCCGCGCACAGATTCAGGCACAGCTGGAGCCGATGCTCCAGAAGTATCAGACCGACAGCCAGGCAGCCTCGCCCAACCAGGCATCGCTGCAGCAGCAGGCACAGCAGATCCAGCGCATCCAGCAGTCGGGCGAAGCGGAACTGAACCGCCTGCTTCAGCCGGTCGCCATGTCGCGCGCCTATGTCCTCGAACAGATCAGCGAAAAGCTGCCCGACGCGATGGAAGCGGCCAAGAAGAGCCGCAAGATCACGCTGGTCCTCAATCCCGCCGCTGTCGTTTCTGCCGATCAGGCCTACAACCTCAACCAGGCTGTCCTGACCGAACTCGACCGCATGCTGCCGCAGGCCCAGCTGGTCCCGCCGGCTGACTGGAAGCCGGCCGCACAGCGCCAGGCAGAAGCCGCACAGGCCGCTGCCGCGCAGGGCAACGCCGCCGCCGCCGGCGGCCGCTGAGGAGCATTTCGATGAGCGAGACGGGTTTCGAACTCGAAAAGGTTCTTGAACTCCTGCCGCATCGCTATCCGATGCTGCTGGTGGACCGGGTCGTATCGCTCGACCCGGAGCACGAGATCCACGCGGTCAAGGCCGTCTCGTTCAACGAGGATTTCTTCCAGGGCCACTTCCCGGGCCGTCCGATCATGCCGGGCGTGCTTCAGGTAGAGGCTTTGGCACAGGCTGCCGGCTTGCTGGCCATCAAGGCGCTGGGCCTCGAAGGGTCGGGCAAGCTGGTCTACTTCCTCGCCATCGACAATGCGAAGTTCCGTGCGCCCGTCACCCCGGGCCACCTGCTCGACCTCAAGGTCAGCTTCGTTCACAAGCGGGCGCGCATCTGCAAGTTCGCCGGCACCGCATCGATCGACGGCAACGTCACGTGCGAGTGCGAATTCACGGCGATGATCGAGAAGTAACTTCGCGAGGGGCCTGCGATGGCCGCTTTGCTTGCTTTTGAATCGATTCGCGGTTAAGCGCGCCGCTTTCCAACAGACACACCGTGCCGCCGGTCGGAACCGGCGCATCGACGGAGATTGAGTGATGAAGGCCGATACCCACCCCGACTACCACATGATCAAGGTGCAGATGACCGACGGCACCGTGTTCGAAACGCGCTCCACCTGGGGCAGCGAAGGCGACACGCTGACGCTCGAAATCGACCCGACCAGCCACCCGGCATGGACCGGCGGCAACCGCGTGGTGAACGAAGGCGGCCGCGTCGCCCGCTTCAACCAGCGTTTCGGCGGCCTCACGCTCAAGAAGTAATCGCTTCCCGCAAGGGAAGATGCCCCCACGCCGGGGCGAAAGACATAAGGGCGGTCCTGCGGGGCCGCCCTTTGCCTATGTGGGCACCGCGTATATCGCCCCTGCCGCCCTTTGCCTTTTCGCGGGTGCAGGCTAACACCGGGAACCGGGGCCGGGTCGAACCGTCTGCCCCGCAGAACTTGGTTCGAAAGGATTACCCTTGCCCTCAGGTCTGGTCGCGCTTCTCGACGACATTTCCCTTATCGCCAGAACTGCCGCGTCCAGCATGGACGACGTGGGTGTCGCCGCGTCCCGGGCAGGGTCGAAAGCGGCAGGCGTCGTGATCGACGATGCCGCCGTCACGCCCAGCTATGTCACCGGCATAACGCCCGACCGCGAATTGCCGATCATCTGGAAGATCACCAAGGGATCGCTGCGCAACAAGCTGCTGATCCTGCTGCCCGCAGCTCTGCTGTTGAGTGAATTCCTGCCCGTCGCGATCACGCCGATCCTGATGCTGGGCGGGCTGTTTCTCTGCTACGAAGGGGCCGAAAAGGTCATCGAGAAGCTGGGCGGGGCTAAGCACGGCGAGACGCTCGAAGACGACCCGTCAGACATGGCGGAGTTCGAGAAGAAGCGTACTTCGGGCGCGATCAGGACCGACCTGATCCTCTCGGCCGAAATCATGGCCATCACCCTGAACGAGATCGCCGACGTCTCGCTTTGGCAGCGTGCGGTCATCCTGGCCATCATCGGCGTGGCCTTCACGTTCGTCGTTTACGGCGCGGTTGGCCTGATCGTGAAGATGGACGATATCGGCCTGCATCTTGCGAAGAAATCGTCGCAGTTTGCGCAGAAGGTCGGCCGTTTCCTGCTGGCCGCAATGCCCAAGCTGCTCGTCTTTCTCTCCTTCATTGGCACGATCGCGATGCTTTGGGTCGGTGGCGGCATCGTCCTGCACGGCACGCACGATCTGGGCTTCGATCTGTTCTACGACCTGGTGCACGGGATGGAACATCACGTCGAAATGGCGACCGGCGGCCTTAGCGGCGTTCTCGGTTGGCTGACTTTCGCGGCGGCCTCTGCGGTGCTTGGCCTGATCCTTGGCGCGATCATCGCCTTCGTGCTGCACAACGTTCTCAAGCTCAACGGCAAGGGTGGGCACTGACGCCGCAGGTTGTCTCGAATGGTGGCAAATTCACGCAGCGGATTGACGCAGGCCATCAAAAAAACAATCATGACTGATTACCTGGCGTAGGAGAGCCGCCGGACATGCAAAGCGCCCATTTGCAACGGCGCAATGACTTCGGGAGCCTCAAGTGGCAACAAAGACAATAAAGGCCGCAGGCGAAGAGCAAGCACCCACGCGCCAGTCGATCAAGAGCGCGCAGACACGCGGCCGGTTGATCGAGGCGACGATCCAGTGCCTTGTCAAAGTCGGTTACGCACGCACTACCACGCCGCTCGTCGCGGCAGAGGCGGGGCTGTCTCGCGGCGCGATGCTGCATCACTTCGAAAACAGCGCGACGCTGATCCGGGCCACGATCGTCGAACTGCACGAGCGCCGCCTACGCGCGTTCCGCCGATCCTCTCAGGCTGGCGATCACGAACCGGCGACGATGGTCTATGCCTATTGGAAACAGGTGCAGAAGCCCGCGTTCCTGGCCTTTCAGGAACTGGCAATGGCGGCGCGCACCGATGACAACCTGGCCGAGATCATGCGCCCGCTTCAGACCGAATATCGCGAACGGTTCATGAGCGAGGCGATTGCGCTCTATCCCGAATGGCATTCCGCACCGGAGGAATTCGCCAAGGCCATCGCCCTGTCACAGACCCTGATGGAGGGCATGGCGACCAGCCTTTCGACCGGTTCGCTGCAACAGGACATGGTGCCGCACCTGCTCAAGATGCTGGAGGCCAAGATCCTCGAGATGAGGCCCAAGCCGGCCTAGCCGGGGTCGAGCACGGACCGCACCGCTTCGACGGCGGCGCGTACCCGCTCGCTTGCCGGGATGCCCTGCTTCAGTTCGGCCTTTCGGGGCACTTCGACTTCTATCACGGTGCCGTCCTGCAAGGCGGTTGCCAGTTCGCGCAGCGGAAATTCGCCGCGTCCCGGCATTTCGCGGGTGCCGACAGCCTCACGCCACCAATCGGCGCGGTCGAGTTCCATCGGTCCATCGCAGAACTGCGCATAGCCGATGATATCGGCCTGCGCCGCGACCGCGTCCACTGTCCCGCCGTTGCGGAACAGGTGCAATGCGTCGCAGACGAGCTGCCCATTCGCACGGCCCGCGCCGCGAACGATCCGCGCCGCGCTTTCGATGTCGTTTACGGCCGAGAACGCGTTGAATTCCAGCCCGGCGGTAATCCCGTGGTCGGAGGCCATGTCGCAAAAGGTGGCAAAGCGCGCCATCGCCTCATCCTCGTCCGCCACGTCATGGATATGTGCCGTCGCCCGCGTCGCGCCAAGTGCCGCGCCCGTGTCGAGCGCGGAAGCGAAGCCCGCCACATCGTTACTCCCATCGAGCGGGAATACCTCGAGGTTGCAGACCGTGACGCCCGCTGCCGTGATGACTTTACGCAAGTCCGCGACGTCGGCAGGCACCACCATGGGAAACGCCCCGCGCGCGGCCTCGGGGACATAAGTAAACAGGCAGACGTGGGTGCAGGCATTGTCCCGGGCCAGCTCGATCAACTGAGCGGGCGTAGCGTCGAGCGCGGTCAGGTGGTGCAGCGAAAGCGGGAAACGGTCGCTCACTTGGCGGCTCCTCTCGATAATGCCATTCTGCTTCGCCAGCCCATGGACTGACGCGGTGCGGCTTTGCCGTCGGGCTACCATGAAAAGACAATCATGTATGTCTTTTTTTGAAATGTGATGTGCGCTAGACCCTGTCGCAGACAAACGATGTCGATACGTGGAGAAGACCTGTGAGCGGACGCGGCAAGGGGCCATTGGCCGGCGTGAAAGTGCTGGACCTGACAAGCGTGCTGATGGGGCCCTATGCCACGCAGATTTTCGCCGATCTGGGCGCCGATGTCATCAAGGTCGAAAGCCCGCAGGGCGATACCACGCGCTTCATCCCGCCGGGCCCGGACCATTCGCGCGGGGCGATGTTCCTCAACGTCAATCGCGGCAAGCGGTCGATCGTGCTGGACCTGAAAAAGCGGGAAGGGCGCGACACGTTGTTGCGGCTGGCGGGGCAGGCGGATGTGTTCATCCATTCCATGCGGGCCAGCGCCATCGGGCGGCTGGGCCTCGATTACGCGGCCCTCCGCGGGGCGAACGAGCGGATCATATATGCCAATCTCTACGGCTTTTCGCGCGAAGGGCCCTACCGCGATTACCCTGCCTATGACGATATCGTGCAGGCCGCATCCGGCATCGTCGACCTGCAGGCCAAGCTTTCGAGCGGGGTGCCGACTTATACGGCGACCGTCATCGCGGACAAGGTCGCGGGCCTGACGGGGGCTTACTCGGTCATGGCCGCGCTCTATGCGCGTGAAAAGACCGGGCGCGGACAGGAGATCGAGGTTCCGATGTTCGAGACGCTGGTCTCTTTCGCGATGGTCGAACACTTGTGCGGCTCGCTCTTCGTGCCGCCGCAGGGACCGCCCGAATATCCGCGCGCGGTTTCCGAGGCGCGCCGCCCCTATCGCACTTCGGACGGCTATATCGGGGTCATGATCTACAACGACCGGCACTGGCAGAATTTCTTTGCTGAGCTTGGCCATCCCGACTGGTCGAAGGATCCGATCTACGCCTCCATGCGGACGCGTACGCAGAACATCGGCAAAGTGCTGGCGCAAGTGGCCAGGGTGCTGGAAACGCGCACGACAGAGGAATGGGTCGAACTGTTCCGCCGCGCGCATATCCCTGCGACCGCGATTGCCAGCCTTGAAGACCTGCTGGTCGACCCGCACCTTGAACAGACAGGCTTTTGGGACGAGCGTGAGACCGATATGGGCACGATCCGCTTTCCCGGTATTCCGACCAGCTTTTCCGACACGCCCGGCGCGATCGGCGACCCCGGACCCGAACTGGGCGGCGACGGCGAGGCGGTCCTGCGCGATGCGGGTTTCAGCGAGAGCGAGATCGAGGGCCTGCTTTCGACCGGAGCGCTGGCAAAGGCGGGTGTCGCCGCGTGATGGGGCCGGAGGCGCATTGGCGTGAGGCGCTGGCCGAAGGACGCCTGCTGCTGCAACGCACGGCAGAGGGCAATGCGATCTTCCCGCCGCGCGTGGCCGCGCCGGGCACGGGAGAGGGCGAGCTGGAGTGGTTCGAGGCTTCGGGCAGGGGCACGATCTATTCGCTGACATGGGTGCAGCGCAGGCCGCCGCAGGAGCCCTACAACGTCGTCATCGTCGAACTTGACGAAGGCGCCCGCCTGATGAGCCGGGTCGAGGGCGTGACGCCCGAAACGCTTTCCATCGGACAGGATGTCACGGCTTTCGTTGACACGAGCGGGGAAGATCCGATCCTGCTGTTCCGGCCTGTGGGGGACGCAGCATGAGCGACGTCTTCCCGCGCGGGCGGACCGCGATTGCTGGACTTGCGACATATGGCGTCGGCGAGGCGCCGGGCCATAGCTCGATGGAACTGACGGCCAAGGCGGGCCTGATGGCGCTGGACGATGCCGGTATGACGCTGGCCGATGTCGATGCGCTTTACGTCTGTCAGCCGACGGATTTCTTCGCAGGCCTGTCTTTTGCCGAATATCTCGGCATCAGGCCGCGTTACACCGACAACAACCGAACGGGCGGGTCGGCCTTCATGAGCCACATCGCCAGCGCCGCGCTGGCGCTGGAAGCCGGGTACATCGACTGCGCCCTTATCGCCTACGGTTCGAACCAGCGGACAAGCGGCGGGAAGCTGGCGACGAAAATTACGAACAATCAGTGGGACGAGCCTTACAAGCCGCTCTTCCCGCTGTCGTCCTATGCCCTTGCGGCAGCACGTCACATGCACGTGTTTGGCACCACGCGCGAGGAGATGGCCTCGGTCGCGCTCGCGGCGCGGGCCTGGGCGCAGACCAATCCGGAGGCTTTCGCCCGCGGCCCCCTGACGATGGAGGATTGCCTTTCGGCCCGCATGATCAGCACGCCGCTTTCGAAAGCGGACTGCTGCCTCGTGACCGACGGTGCCGCGGCGATCGTGATGACGCGAATGGACCGCGCGAAAGACTGCGCGAAAGTGCCGGTCCCCGTGCTGGGCTCTGCGGCGGCGACGTGGTGGAACTCGGTCGCGCAGGCGCCGAACCTGACGATGACCGGCGCACGCGAATCGGGAGAGCGCGCGATGGCGATGGCCGGCGTCACCCCGGCAGACATCGACACGGCCCAGCTTTACGACGCCTTCACGATCAACACGATCCTGTTCCTCGAAGACCTGGGATTTTGCGCCAAGGGCGAGGGCGGTCCGTTCGTGGCATCCGGCGCAATCGCGCCCGGCGGCAGCCTGCCGGTCAACACCAATGGCGGCGGGTTGTCCTGTTGCCACCCCGGCATGTACGGCCTGTTCGCGATCATCGAAGCCGCACGCCAGATTCGCGGAGAGGCGGCGAACCAGCTCGATGACGTGAATATCGCGCTGGCGCACGGGAATGGCGGCACCCTGTCCAGCCAGGCGACCGTGATCCTGGGCAGCATGGCGACTTTGTGAGGTCGGGGGTGTGACCGGTCTTCGCGCTTCAACCCGCCGCGGCGATCCATTCCTCGATCATCGGGCGGATCGGTTCTCCGACCAGTTCGAGAACCGGTCCTTCGTCCTTCGACAGATAGGCCATCTGGCCATAGCGATGCTTGGGCGAGGCCCCGGCCATGACGAGGGTCCAGCCATCGGCCAGAAGCGCCTCGACCTCGTCACCGACGTTCGCCACCCAGGCGCCGACATGATCGGTCGAAACCGCCCTCAACACCTCGTAAGGACCGGGAGCCAGCATCTCGATCAGTTCGGTATGGATCGGCCCTGCACGCGAATAAGTGACGGCAATATGCGCCTCGCCCCAACCGTCATCGGGCAGCCAGACGCGGATCGGATCGAACTTGCGCACCGGCGCGAAATTCATGCCCAGATCGCGTTCGAGAGCGACGATGGACGCGGCAATGTCGGTCACGATCCTGCCGTGGTGGTGCAGGTTGGCAATGCTTTTCAACGTTCGATCTCCGGGAGAATGGCGTCATGACAGTTCTGGTCACGCAAACGGTCGGCAAAGTGTGCGTGCTGCGGATCGACAGGCCGAAGGCCTCCAATTCGCTCGACGCCGCCACGTCGGCCGCGCTCGACGCGGCGATAACCGAGGCCGAGGCGGACGACGCTATCGGCGCGATGATCATCACCGGCACGGGCGACCGCGCCTTTTGCGCGGGGATGGACCTGAAGGAAGCGGCCGAACACGGTGCCGGGCATGGCCTGATCCCCGGCAGGGGCTTTGGCGGCATCACCGAACGCACGCGAAAGAAACCGCTGATCGCCGCGATCAACGGGACCGCGGTTGCGGGCGGGTTCGAAATCATGCTGGCCTGCGACATGGTGTTTGCCGCCGATCACGCGCTGATGGGATTGAGCGAGGTGAAGCGCGGGCTTTTCGCATTTGCCGGCGGTATTCAGCGGCTGGCCCGGCAGGTTCCGCGCGCCACGGCGCTGGCCATGATCATGACCGGCGAACTGTTTCCCGCGCGCCGTCTTTACGATCTGGGCATCGTGACCGAAGTCGTGCCGGGAAGCGAACTGATGGATCGGACGTTGGCGGTGACGGGTGGCATGCTGGAAAACAGCTGGGAGGCGATCCGCAACGGGCGCGAGCTTTACGAGCTTTCCACCGGCATCCCGCTGGAACAGGCGCTGGCATTCGGCAACGCGTGGGGCAAGGCGACGCTGGACAGCGCGGACAGCCGCGAGGGGGTTACGGCCTATGCCGAAAAGCGCGGTGCCGCCTTCGACGAGGGCTGAGCCGCGCGTCACAGCGTCTTTCTGAGGCCGCCGAGGCCCATTGTCAGCGCATGATCGCAAAGGCGGCGAGTGGTGAGGCCGCTCGACGGCTTGACCCAATTGTGGAGCGAATTGAGAAAGCCCAGAAGGCACAGCGCGCAGACCTTGGGTTCGAGATCGTCGCGCAAGTCGCCTTCGGCCTGCCCGCGCGCGATCAGTCTCTCCACGCTCTTGCGATAGCCGCGTTCGGCAAGGTCGAACTCGCGGGCCTGCCCGGGCGTCAGGTGGACGTGCGCCTCGATAAAACCGGCGGTGAAGACGCGTTCGGTGCAGATGTATTTCGCATGGGCTGCGGCGACCTGTTCAAGGCATTCGATGGCCCGCCCCTCCCGCCGTGCGATATCGGTCAGGCGCAGGACGCCGCGCGCGTGCGCTTCTCTCAGGACGTGGACGAGCAAGTCGCTCTTGCCGCTGATGTAGTGGTAGAGGCTGCCTTTCAGCATCCCGACGCGTTCTGCGATCTCGCGCAGCGAAGTCGCCTCGTAGCCCTTTTGCGCGAAGAGTTCCGCGGACACGGCAACGACTTGCGCCCAGCGTTCGTCACGGTCCTTGCGCTGCCCGGTATTGCCCGGTGCATTTTCGTCGAGGACAGTCGTATTCATCGATCCTCTCTCAACCGCCCCAACCAAACGCACGTTTGGCAAGATTCTGCACTTAGCAGGGGTCAAGCATCACGCTTGTTGACGTTCTAGACCTGGAAGGAGTAGTTTCGCAACCATCGTGCGTGACGAATCAAAAACAGTCATGTATGTTTTTATTAGAACATCGGAGCGCTATCCCCATCGCGCTCGCACGATGCATGGGAGAGAACATCGATGCTCGATCTGGTGACCAACCAAAAACCGGAAAACGACTTCGCGCGGATGGACTACGAACGGGACCGCAAAGGCCCGCCCGAGGGATTCCCGAACCTGCCCGACATTCCGGGCAGCCGTTATACCGACGCGGAATTCCTGCGGCTCGAAAAGGAAATGATGTGGGACAAGGCCTGGCTCTATGCCGGCCATGTCGACCAGCTTCCCGAAAAGGGCTCGTGGTTCCTGTGGCGCAATTCGGGCGTGCCGATCATCGTCGTGCGCACGCTGCAGGACGAATACAAGGCGTTCTACAACACCTGCCAGCACCGCGGCGCCCCGTTGGTCACCGAAGACAGCGGCAAGGACCGCGGCTTCGTCTGCGGCTATCACGGGTGGAGCTACACGCTTGATGGCAAGCTGACGGCGGTGCGCGACAAGCGCGATTTCGTGGACCTCGATTTCTCGTGCCGCAGCCTCGTGCAGGTACGCTGCGAACTGCTCGGCTCCATGATCTTCGTGAACAAGGACGAAGATGCAGAGCCGCTGATGGAACACATCGGCCCAATGGCCGAGCAGCTGGAACAGTTCGAGCTCGACAAGCTGCGCCTCGTCGACAGCCGCGAATACGAGGTGGATTGCAACGTCAAGGTCCTGCTCGACGCGTTTCTGGAGGTCTATCACCTCAAATCGATCCACATCGACACGGTGGACCGGTTCCTTGATCACCGGGCGATGATCGTCACGCTCTGGCCCAAGGGGCACAGCCGCATGGCAACGCCCAACCGCCGCCCCGACTGGGTCGATCCGGGAACGGTCGGCATGCCCGAAATCCCCTCGATCACCGAGTTTCCGGCCAAGAACAACGTCAGCTACCAGATCTATCCGAACTTCGTGATGCCGCCTGCACCGACGGGCATCCCGATTCTTCAATTCTGGCCGCTCGGCCCGCGCCGGTCGCGTGTCGTGTCGAGCTGGCTTGCGCCCGACCACGATCCGGAAAATCCGCACCCGCTCTGGCCCACGCGCCTCAGCAACTGGGAGCGTATTCTTTACGAGGACCTGCAGTACGCGCCGCAGATCCAGGCCTCGCTGGAAAGCCCCGGCTTCAGGGGGATGCCGCTAAACTACCAGGAACGCCGCATCTACCACTGGCACGAGGAACTGGACCGCCGGATTGGCTTGAACCGGGTGCCCGAACATGCCCGGGTCGAACAGGTTCTGGGCGACTGGGTTCAGAAGGACTGATCGGCCGCAAGAGCCGGCAGGACACTAGTTGGAGAGGAGGCCTTGCATGGCCGATCTGAACGGAAAGGTCGCCGTCGTCATGGGCGCGGCGAACCGGGACAACATGGCGCAGGTCATCGCGCGCAGGCTGGCGAGCGACGGCGCAAAAGTCGTCGTCGCGGGCCGCAATGCCGGGCCGCTTAAGGACCTTGCAAAGGAGATCGGCGGCATCGCGGTAGGCGATTGCGACCTGACCAGCGAGGAAGACCTCGAAAGACTGGCCAAGGCGGCGGTCGACGGGTTCGGCGGGCTGGACATCGCGGTGAATGCCACAGGGTGGGGCCTGTTGAAGCCGTTCCTCAAGAACACCAAGGAAGACATCGAGAAGATGGCCGCGCTTCAGTTCACGGGCGCGTTCCTGTTTTACCAGGCGATGTTGCGCGCGATGAACGACGGTGGTTCGCTGATCCAGATTTCGTCGGCAACGGCCTCGATCATGCTGGAAGACCATGCCGCCTACATGGGGACGAAGGCGGGGGCCGACCATGTCATCCGCTGTGTCGCCAACGAATTCGGCCATCGCGGCATTCGCGCCAATTCGGTCGCGCCGGGCTTTACCGTGACCCCGATGACCGAGGCTGCTTCGAAGAACGAAGCGATCGTCGATACCTTCACCAAGGAATACCCGCTGGGCCGCGTGGGGACGAGCGAGGACATCGCCGAGGCCGTTTCATGGCTGGCCAGCGATGCCTGCTTCATGACCGGGCAGGTCCTGCAGGTGAACGGCGGGCTGACCCTGCGCCGCAATCCCACCAATCGAGAGATCGTGACTGCGGTGAAGTCCGCACGGGCCGCGGAAGCCGCCGAATGATCCGCGGGGTTCACCACCTGGCGATCTCGACGCCGGATATTGAACGCTTCGTCGATCACTACGAACGCTGGTTCGGGTTCGAACGTGCGGGCGGCGGCGGTTGGGAGCCGGGGAACGAGCGCATCGACACGATGGTCGGCCTGAAGGACAGCCAGGCGAAATACGCGATGATCCGATTGGGCAACTTGCATATCGAGGTTTTCGAATATGCCAGCAACGACCCACGGGACGTGCGCCCGCGCATGTGCGACCGTGGCATCACGCACTTGTGCCTCTATTGCGACGATGTCTTCGCGGAATACGAACGGCTGAAGGCACTGGGCATGGAGTTCAACTGCCCGCCGGGCGGCAGTGCCGCGACCCGCGCGACATATGGCCGTGACTGCGACGGCAATGTCGTCGAATTGCTGCAGATCGTCGATCCCAACTGCGCCTTCGCGTTCGAGAGGCAGCAGGTCGCCTGATGGATGGCTCTCGCTTTGCAGGTGGGCCGAACGGGGCCTATGCCGAACACGTGACCGAAGCGAACCCGTACCCCGACGATCCGCGTGAAGAGCGCGAACGCCTGTTCGACCTGGTCGAAACCGCGCCCGACCGTTTCACTGTCGCCCCGCTTGAAAGCGGGCTCCTGCGGCTGTTCGGTGGGGCTATCGTGGCGCAATGCCTCGATGCCGCGCGCCGCACCGTGCCCGAGGACAAGATCGCGCACAGCCTGCACGCCTATTACATGAAGCCGGGCATGACCGACGCGGTGAACGAGATCGAGGTGACCCGCGAAACCGACGGGCGCAGTTTCGCCACGCGCGCGGTACGCATGAAGCAGGATGACGCACCACTGATGCGGATGATGGCATCGTTCAAAGTGGATGAGGACGGGCCGGGCCATTCGATGCCGATGCCGTGCGTACCCGACCCCGAAACGCTGGAGCCGCTGGTCGATATCTTCGCGCGGTTTGCGGACGAACTGTCGGACCGCCATGGCCCGTTCTGGCTGCGGCGACAGCAGATCGACTGGCGACCGGTGGAGCCGTTTCCGTTCCGCAACAGACAGCATCTGGACCCGAGCCGCCACTTCTGGTTCCGGTTCAAGGGCACTATCGACGGGCCGCATCATGTGCATCAGCGCTGGCTGGCCTATGCCTCGGACATGCATATCTTTCAGACCGGGCTGGGGCCGATGGGGCTGGACTGGTCCGACGACCGGATGCAGACGTCCAGCCTCGACCATGCGATCTGGTTCCATGACCGATTCCGCGTCGACGAATGGCTGCTCTACGCGCTCGAATCGCCGGCTGGGGGCAATGCGCTCGCATTCGGGCGGGGCAACATATTCCGACGCGACGGCACATGCGTTGCCAGTGTCAGCCAGCAGGGGCTGGCCCGGGTGCTGAACGAGAAGCGTGAGGGCAAGCTGTGATCGATACTTTCACCCCGCGCGAACCCTATCGCACGTTCGAAGACCTCTCGGTCGGCGAAAAGCGGGTGTCGCAAAGCCGGACCGTGACGGCCGAGGAGATCGTGGACTTCGCCCGCCAGTACGATCCGCAGTGGTTTCATTCCGACCCCGAGGCGGCGAAGGGATCGGTCTTCGGCCAGGTCGTCGCCAGCGGCATCCACGTGCTCGCCATGTGGCGGCAGATGGATCACGAGATCAATTGGGACATCGATTTCGTATGCGGTGTGGGGATGGACGAAATACGCCTGAAACGCGCGGTCCGCGCGGGCGATACCATCCACGTGACGAGCGAGATCGTGAGCCTTGAACCGTCGAAGTCCCGCAGCGACAGGGGTACGGCGCTGACGCGCTATGCCGTGCTGCTGGACGACGGGACAGAGTGCGTGACCTTCACCAGCATCAACCTCGTCTACACGCGCGAAGGGCGCGAGAGGAAGATCGGCACCGCGCGGTAGCGGTGCCGAAAATCAGCGCCGCTGATCGAACCTGCGGCCCAGCATGGCCGAGGCGATGTTGACCTTCTGAATGTCGATCGCACCGCCCGCGATGCCCCAGCCCCATGCATCGCGCAGGCGGCGTTCCATCGGGAATTCCTTGGAATAGCCGTATGCACCCATCAGCTGCATGGCATCGCCCGTGACTTCGCGCGAAATCGTGTTGGCAAAGCATTTCCCGGTGGAGCTGTGCAGGACCGAAGGCAGGCCGTCCTCCGCCTGCGAAGCGGCGCGCCAGATGAGCAGCCGCGCGGCCTCGCACTTCATCTGCATTTCCGCGAGCTTCAACTGCACCGCCTGGAACTCCGCGATGGGCTTTCCGAACTGCTTGCGCTCCTGAACGTAGACGCAGATGTCTTCCAGCGCGCCCGACGCCTGCGCCAGCGACATCGTCGCATTGCCGCAGCGTTCGAGGTCGAAAGCTTCCATCAGTTTCTTGAAGCCGCCGGCGGGCACGATGACGTTGCCGACCGGCACTTCGCAATCGTCGAAGTTGAGATCGGACGACGGCACGCCGCGAAAGCCCATGAGCTGTTCGTTAGGCCCGAACGACAGGCCCGGCGCGTCTTTTTCGACCAGCACCGCACCGATGCCCTTGGCACCCGGATCGTCGGACAGGCGGCAATAGACGACATAGGCATCGGCATGGCCGCCGCCCGAACACCAACGCTTGGTGCCGTTGATGACGATCTTGTCGCCCTTCACGACACCCTTGGTCTTGAGGTCGGTCAGCGCCGAGCCCGCATCGGGTTCGGACATGGACACCGCAACGACCATGTCGCCCGCGCAGACGGCGGGGACGACGCGGCGCTTCAGTTCGTCGGATGCGAAGTGTTCGATCGCGCGCACCGGCCCGACCGAGCTTTCGAAAACCGGGAAGCCGATGGCCGAGGAAATCTTGCCGAATTCCTCCAGCACGATCAGCGCCTCGATATTGCCGAGGCCCAGACCGCCGAGGTCTTCGGACACGTTGATGCCCAGAAAGCCGAGCTCGGCGAACCGCTTTACCAATTCGCGGCTGGGCGGTTTGTTGTCGCGTTCCAGTTCGGCGGCGATGGCTGGCAATTCGCCACGGGCGAAATCGCGTGCCGCCTGCTGCAGCTGCTGCTGGTCTTCGGTCAGGTTGAAATTCATGTATCGCGTCCTTGCGTCGGCACGCCTTAAAGGTCGTCCGGGCTCTTCTGGCCGGGGCCGTAGATGAAATCGTCCAGCACCTTGTGAAAGTGCCGGATGCGCAGTTCCTGGTCACCGATCCACAGGCCGGGGAAATACTCGGACTGCATGCCCTGCTGCACGGTCGGCAGGTTGAAGGCGTCCTGGTCCAGCACTTGCCCGATCGACTTGTCGCCGTGCCTGAACCGCTGGTGCTTGACCCGTTCGGGCCATTCCTCGCCATCTGGGACCAGTTCGAACATCCAGATGTCGTAGTACATCTTGTTCGGGTCAGTCGCGTGCGGGCGCTGGCGGAACAGCATGATGTCGTCGGCGTGGACGTTCACGGCGACGTTCGGGAAGATCATGTAGTGATAATCGTCGGTCAGCTGGTCGTCGTTCAGCTCCGAATAGTCCTTGCCCTGCTCGGGACCATGCTCGCGCTTGAACTTCTGCACGTCGACGCGGATGTCGGACACACGGCCTTCGTATTCGGCGGGGTCCATCCCGGCGTTGACCATGATTTCGTGGATCGCGGGCGGGATCTGGCTTGGCATGTGGACGCGCGGGCTGATCGCGGCAAACGGGATCAGGTAGCGGTTGTGCTTGCCGTAACAGTCGATCTGGACGTTGATGTCGTCGAGATACCACTTCAGCTGCGGGTGGATGCCCTGCACGTGATAGGTCTCGTTGAAGGCGTCGACCGACGTTTTCCAGTTGCAGTCCCACTCCACCGTGATGTCGCGTTTCCACGCCATCCTTTCGGGGTGATAGGGTTCAAGGTGCTGCTTCAGCGGGTCGATGAAATCGTCGAACGGTTCGACGTCCGGGTTCAGCGAGTACCAGACGAAGCTGTTCCATTCGATGCAGGGCAGGGCCTGTGCCGACATGTCGGGTGGGCCGCCCTGGAAAAACGTGCACATGTCGGGAATGTGTTCGATCTTGCCGTCGAGGCCGTAGGTCCAGTGGTGATACATGCACCGGAAGTTTTCGGCATTGCCAAGCCCTTCGGGCCGCAGCCGGTTGCCGCGGTGCAGGCACACGTTGGGGAAACAGCGGACCGACCCGTCGACCTGACGCACGATCAGGACCGATTCCTTGCCGATCTCGGTGCAGATGTAGTCGCCGGGCTCTTTCAGGTCGTCGCTACGCCCGCCCAGAAGCCAGGTCTTGGTCCAGATCTTCTCCCACTCCATCGCCATGAATTCGGGCGAGTAGTAGCGGGCGGCGGGAATGACGTCGGTGCCCAGTTCGGGATCGGGCGCCTTTTCGACCGGGGTGCCGTTGCCCGTCGTCTCGGGATCGACGCGCGGCACGTCGACGACGCGAAGCGCGTCCATCGCCGCCGGATCCCATCCCATGACGTGCTTTTTCATCAGAAGTGCGTCCGGTTCGTGTAGCCCCCGTCGACAACGAGGTGCGACCCGTTGCACCAACTGGCCGCATCGCTGGCGAGGAAAGTGATCGCCTTGGCGACTTCCTCGGGACGTCCAAGCCGGCCCATCGGCTGCTGGCGAAGCTGGGCGTTGTAGAACTTTTCCATCGTGCCCTTGATCATGTCCCAGTTGCCGCCCTCGAACTCGATCGGGCCGGGGGACACGACGTTTACGCGGATGCCGTCGCTGCCATGATGCAGGGCAAGCTGCTTGCCGTAAGTCGCGATGGATGCCTTGAGGGCGTTATAGGCCTGCGGTCCGCCCATCGCCTCAAGGATGGAAGTCGTGCCGATCAGGACGATAGATCCGCGCTGCTGTTCGGTCATCGTGGGGACCACGGCCTCGACCGCGCGGACAGCGCCCATCAGGTCGACCTCGAAGGCGTTGTGCCAGTATTTCTCAGAACCCATCCCGCCCCCGGCGGAGGTGAAGGGGATCATGATGTCGACCCCGCCCAGTTCCTCGATCGCCCATTCGAACCAGGCCTTGTATTCGTCGGCGTTCTTGGCGTTCGCGGGTTTGCCGACGACCTTGGTGCCATACTTGCCCAGTTCGGCGACCGCGTCCTTGACGCTGTCTTCGCTACGCGCGGTCAGCGCGATGTCGCAGCCTTCGCGGGCGAGGACTTCTGCCACGGCATAGCCGATGCCGCGCGCCGCGCCGACAAGGATGGCCTTCTTCCCCTGCAGTCCAAGATCCATGTTCTACGTTCCTCGCTCTTCTCCGGCGGCGCGGTTTGCCCCCCGCATCTCGCCCTCGCTTTCCCGTGCCCTAGGAGCAGCACTGCCCCGGAGGCAAGATAAAACAGTCATGACTGACTTTTATATAAGACCCGTCATACCGTCTGCAATTCCTTGACGAGCTCGTCGCGCAGGCGGAATTTCTGGATCTTCGATGTCGACATCGGCCATTCCTCGATGAAACGAATATGGCGCGGGATCTTGAACGAACTGATCTTGCCCTTGCAGTGTTCGATCAGCTCGGCCTCGCTCGCACTCTGCCCTTCGGCGAGTTCCACGAATGCGGCCGGCACTTCGACATAGCGATCGTCGGGAAGGCCCACGACTTGCGCCAGCTTTACCGCCGGGTGGGTCTGCAGCATCGCCTCGATCTCGGCTGCGGCAACGTTTTCCCCGCCGACCTTGAGCATGTCTTTCAACCGTCCGTGGAACATGACGTTGCCGTCCGCGTCGATCGAACCGATGTCGCCAGTGTGGAACCATCCGCCTCGAATGGCCTCGGCGGTCTTTTCCGGGTCGTTGTAATACCCTTTCAGCCGGTTCGGGCCGTTGAGCACGATTTCACCCTGTTCGCCCGCGGCGCAGTCCTGCCCCGTTTCGGGATTGACGATCCGCACGTCCCATTCCTGCAGCGGAACACCGCATCGACCGGTGCGCACTTCATAGCTGTCGGACAGGCGGCTGGTCGAAACCGTGCCTGCCGCCTCGGTCAGGCCATAGGTGCCGACCTGGGTGGTGTGCGGCATGGCATCGGCGACGGCCAGCTTGATCCATTCGGGCTGCACCGCGAAGTTCGAATTCATGACGCGCAGTTTCGACAGGTCCGTGTTCTTGAACGTGGGGTGCGTGATCAGGTCCTGCATGATCGTGACGAAGCTGGGATAGGCGATCGTCGCGCCTTCGCGGCCCAGCATTTCCAGTCCCACGCCCGCATCGAAGCGCGGAATGGTCATGTAGGCTCCGCCGAGGTCGAGGATCATCGTCATCGGCAGGATGCCCGCGATGTGGAATATCGGCAGCGGCGACCAGACCTTGTCCTGGCCCGTGCATTCGTAACGCACGCCCAGATTGCGGCTGTTGGCAACTTGCGCGCGGTGCGAAATCATCGCGCCCTTGGGATTGGCGGTCGTGCCCGAGGTATAGAGGATCATCGACGTGTCCTCGGCGGCGACATCGTCGATCCGCTTGTCGAGCGCACTGGCCGCGACGCTATCGCCGCCCGCCAGAGCATCGCTTGCCGAAAGGAGATAGGGCGCGCAGTCGTCATCGAGGCAGATCACCGTGCGCAGCACCGGCGCTTCGTCGAGCGAGAGGTGCCGCGCATCGCCGGCCGATTTCAGCGAGGGAAGCGCCGCTTCAAGCCGTTCCCCGAAGTCGAGGTTTTCGGCCACGCGCCCGGTCGTGATGATCGTGACGAGATCGGCGTTCGCCGTCACATAGCCCAGCTCGCTCGCCTGGTAGCGGGCATTGATCGGAACTGCGACGGCGCCGGTCATGGTGATGCCGTAGAATGCGGAAATGAACTCGATGCAGGTCGGCAGCAGGATGCCCACGTTCTCGCCCGGCTGGACGCCCAGTGCGATCAGCGCGCGCGCCCAGGCCCGCGCCTGTTCGTCGAGTTCGCGGTAGGTCAATCTCTCATCCGGGAAGATGATCGCGTCGCGGTCTGCGAAGCGTTCGGCCGAAGACCGGATCATCTCGCCCATTGTCAGCACAGGCTGATTATCGCCCATCGTGTCTCTCCCAACGTTCCCATACGCCGTCTTGTCGCGGCATCGGGTGGTTGTTTGCGGCAAAGCTTATCAGCCAAAAAGAAAAATACAATCATGCATGAATGTTTTTTGCTGCGGGGATCGTCCATGCGATCGTTGCTTCTCCTCGCTTGCGCCGGGGGCCTCGCTGCTCCTAAAGGCTCTTCGGGGTCCGGCATTGTCTCACGGGCCGCTTGAACATCGGGCCGCACCGGATTTTTGAAAAGACGAGTCGAGAATGAACACCTCGCGCACGCGAACAAAGGCCAGCAGCACTTCCGCGACCCGCAGCAACGGCGGGACCATGCAGGCCGCCAAGGCCGCGCAGACGCGAAAGCGGCTGATCGATGCCACTGTGCGCTGCCTCGTGAAATATGGCTATGCCCGGACCACGACGCCGCGCGTCGCCGAAGAGGCGGGTCTTTCGCGCGGGGCGATGATGCATCATTTCGAAAACGGGGCGGCGCTGATCAAGGCGACGATCCGGGAACTGCACGAAAAGCGCCTGCGCGCATTCCGCCGCGCCGCGGGCGAGACCGAGCATGACGTCGACACCCTGGTAGAGACCTACTGGCAGCAATTGCAGAAGCCGGCCTTCATCGCCTTTCACGAACTGGCCGTCGCCGCGCGCACGGACAAGGATCTGGCCGCGATCATGATGCCCTTGCAGGAAGAATTCCGCGACCGTTTCAACACGCAGGCAGACGCGCTGTTTCCCGAATGGCGCATCGCCCCCGAACAATTCGAACTTGCCATGCGGCTGTCGCAGACCATCCTTGAAGGCATGGCCATTTCGGTTCAGACCGGGGCGATGTCGCCCGAACAGGTGCCTGCCATGCTCACGCATCTCGAAAACCAGATCAGGGCACTGATGCCGCCGATGGGGTGATCGCCACCGTCGACATTCGACAAGCGACAATAATAAAACAATCTTGTTTGTCTTTTTGATACTTCGGGGCTACCGTCGCGATCGGAGAAGGGTGGATGCCGCGACGATGGCATCTGGCAAAAACAAGCAAGGAACGCGCCTTGAACGCAGGATCGCACAAGCCGAAAATCTTCCGGCCCGAGGACGTCAAGACCGAACGGCCCAAGCGCGGCCTCGACGAAGAGGATCTGAAGCAGCAGCAGACGATCTACCGCGATGACATGCTGGCCGGGAAGACGGTTCTGATCACCGGCGGCGGAAGCGGCATGGGCAAGGCGACCGCCTATCTTGCCGCGAAGCTGGGCGCGCAAGTTGCCATCTGCGGCCGGGACGAAGAAAAGCTGGAGACCACGGTCAAGCTCGTGAAGGATGAGATCGGCAGCGATGTCCTGGCCGTTGGCACCAACATCCGCGATGCCGACGCGGTCGAGGCCCTGATCGCCAGGGTGCACGACCATTTCGGCGGGCTCGACACGCTGGTCAACAATGCGGGCGGACAGTTCCCGCAGGACGCGATCGACTTTTCGCGCAAGGGCTGGCTTGCCGTCATCGACACCAACCTCAACGGCACATGGTGGATGATGCAGGAAGCGGCCAAGCGCTGGCGCGAGGATGGCAAGCCCGGCAACATCGTGAATATCGTCGCCAACGTCGAACGCGGGATGCCGCAGGCGGCACACACCTGCGCGGCGCGTGCGGGCGTGATCTACCTGTCGAAGACGCTGGCGACCGAATGGTCGCAATGGGACATCCGCGTAAACTGCATCGGCCCCGGCGTGATCGAGACCGAGGGTTTCCGCATGTATCCCGAAGAGGCGCTGGCCCGGTTTCATAAAGCGAACCCGAGGAAGGAGCGCGGCAATGCGTGGGACGTGGCGGAAATGATCGCCTACCTCGCGTCGCCTGCGGCGCGCTTCATCAATGGCGACCTCATCATCCTCGATGGCGGACAGGCCCAGTGGGGCGTCGTCTGGCCTGCCGGGATGCCGGATTATTTCAGCGAGGACGGGGCCGCCTGAGGCCCGCCGCATCGCCATAAACCGCGACAAACGCGGATCAGCATGAAGGAGAGAGGATTATGGGCCGCGTAGAAGGCAAGGTTGCGCTCGTCACGGGTGGCGGTTCGGGGCTTGGCGCCGCCGATTGCGAGGCTCTGGCGGCCGAGGGAGCGACGGTCGTCGTGACCGACGTCAAGCAGGACACCGCGCAAACCGTCGCCGACCGGATCGGCAGCGGTGCAATCGCACTGGCACTCGACGTGTCGAGCGAGGAGCAGTGGCAGTCGGTGATCGGCGAGATCAAGGACCGGTTCGGAAGGCTCGACATCCTCGTCAACAACGCGGGCGTCGTGCTCAATGCCGATGTCGAGGATACCAGCCTTGAGAAATTCCGCTGGGTGAACGCGATCATGACCGACGGGGTCTTCCTAGGCATCAAATATGCGATTCCGCTGATGAACGAGAACGACGGCGGTTCGATCGTCAACATGAGCTCGACCGGCGCGCTGCTGGGCTATCCGATCTTCTTCGCCTATTCCGCGGCCAAGGGCGCGGTGCGTTCGATGACCAAGTCGGTCGCCGTGATGTGCCAGGAAAAGGGATACAAGATCCGCTGCAATTCGGTGCATCCCGGCGCGATCGAAACGCCGATGGTGCAAGGCGCCGAAGGGCGCGAGGCCAAGCCCGTGGCCGAAGGCGTGCTGCCGCCCGGCATGCCCGGTGCGCCCAAGGACGTCGCCTCGCTGGTGCTTTACCTTGCCAGCGACGAATCCCGCTTTGTGAACGGGGCCGAATTGGTCATCGACAACGGCGTGACGATCCGCCCCTTCTAAGCTGCGTTTTTTCCAGAACAGCCAAAAAAAGCCCTGCCTCATGAGGGAGAGGCAGGGCCAGGGAGGTGGCTATTTGGCTGGCTTCGTTACTTGTCGAGCCAGCGATCCAGTTCGGTGTGGAAGTGCCGCAGGCGCGCTTCCTGTTCGCACCACAGCGGGCCATCGAAGCCGCGTGACCTTGCGCCCTTTTGGACGATGGGCAGAAGATCGGAATCCTGGTCCAGAACTTCGCCCATGCCCGGCGGTTCGCCAAGGCCGGTGTGCACCACTTCGGGCCGCGTCTTGCCGGTCACGTCGACTTCATCGCCAAGGCCCATCCAGCCCGGCGCGCCATACCCCGGCGCGTCGACATGCCGGTAGAGGATCGTCGTTTCGTAGGTGAACTGCTCAGGGTCGCTTTCGTGCGGGTTGAACCGGTGCAGGAAAACGGCCTCTGGGTGGCAGCCGATCTGGATGTTCGGGAAAATGCCGAAGATCGTGGCATCGGTCAGCTGCGCATCGGAAAAGTGCGAATAGTCGAGGCCGATCTTTTCCGCCCGGTCCCGTTTGGCCTGCGCCACCGCGGCGCGGCTTTCCATCGCGGTCCCGTCGAACGTGTCCGGATCGATTCCCGCATCGGCGAGCAGCATGGCGATACCCGGATTTATGCCTTCCTGGTCGGGAAAGTGCGAATTGGGCTGCGCCATGGGCACGAACTGACGTGACAATCCATGCGGGTAGAGGTCGATGTGCGTGCGATCGTCGATCACGCCCATCGTTTGCGGATGGATCGCGTGGAGGTGATAGCTTTCATAGAAAGCATCGATTCCGCCCTTCCAGTTCGCGGCCCAGTCCGATCGGCGATGCTGCACCACGTGCATCTGGTCGATGCGATACGTTTCCAGCATGGGCAGGATCGGGCCGAGAAATTCCTTCAGCGGCGGCACGTCGTCGCTCATCGAGATAAAGACGAGGCCCACTGCTTCCTCGGCGCGGACCGAAGTGAGGTCGGTGCCGTGGCACAGGACTTCGGGGCGGAAGGTTTCCTCGTCGGTGATCTTCTCGTTCTTGCCGTCGAGGGCGAAACGCCACGAATGGAAGGGGCAGGTAAAGCTGTCCTGGCTGCCCATGTCGGTCGTGACCAGCTGGCTGCCGCGGTGGGGGCAAACGTTGTAGTGCGCGTGGACCGCGCCGTCCTCGCCGCGAACGACGAGGAAGCTTTCGCGCCCGATATCGACTTTCACCCAGTCGCCCGGTTCCTGCAGATCGCTCGCCGGTGCGGCCAGCAGCCACGTCCTGGTAAAGACTTTCTCCCACTCGTCCTCGAAGAACGCCTTCGAAGTGTAGCGGGACGGATCGAGCCTTTCGGCCCCGTTGTCGATGGCGGGGGCCGGCTGGTCGAAGGGGTGTTCGGACCCCTTGTGGACTGCCCAGCTGCGCGGATCGTAGTTCACGTGCCTTTGCCCATGCGCCGGTCGAGTTCGCCGTGGAAGTGGCGCAGGCGGCCTTCCTGCTCGCTCCACAACGGTCCGCGAAATCCGCGCGATTTCGCACCTTGCTGCACGATGGGCAGAAGATCGGAATCCTGGTCCAGCACTTCGCCAAGCCCCGGCGGTTCGCCAAGGCCGGTGTGCACGATTTCGGGGCGGGTCTTGCCCGACATGTCGGTTTCCTCGCTCAGCCCCATCCAGGCCGGTGCGCAGTAACCGGGTGCATCGACATGGCGGTAAAGGATGCAGGTGTCGTAAGTGAACTGGTTCGGATCGCTTTCGTGCGGGATGAACCGGTGCAGGAAGATCGCCTCGGGGTGGCAACCGATCTGCGTGTTGGGGAACAGCGAATAGACCACCGAATCCGAAAGCTGGCTGTCGCTGAACCGTTCATAGCCGAGCCCCAGTTCCTCGGACCGCTTGCGCTTGGCCTTCTGCACGGCCTCGCGCGTTTCGGCGGCGGTGCCTTCGAAGGTTTCGGGATCAATGCCTGCATCGCGCAGCATGAGCTGGATACCCGGATTCACGGTTTCCTGGTCGTGGTACCGCTCCGCCGGCTGGGCAAACGGCACGAACTGGCGCGACAGGCCGCCGGGCCACAAGTCGATCTGGGTGCGATCGTCCATCAGGCACTGGGTCTGCGGGTGCACGGCATGGAGGTGGTAGATCTCTGCAAAGGCGTCGACCCCGCCCTTCCAGTTCGCGCCCCAGTCGGACCGGCGATGCTGGACCACGTACATCTTGTCGATGTCGTAAAGCTCAAGCTGCGGCAGGATCGGCGCGAGCCACTGCGTCAGTGGCTCGATTTCCGGGTCCATCGAAATGAAGACCAGCCCGCATGCCACTTCGCAGCGGACGGAGGACAGGTCGTGCCCGTGGCACAGGACTTCGGGGCGGAACGTCTCTTCGTCGGTGACGGCGACGTTCTTGCCTTCAAGGTCGAATTTCCACGAATGGAACGGGCAAGTGAACTGGTCCACCGATCCAAAGTCGGTCGTCACCAACTGGCTGCCGCGATGCGGGCACACGTTGTAGTGCGCCTTGACCGCGCCGTCCTCTCCGCGAACGAGGATGAAGCTTTCGGGTCCGATGTCGAATTTGAAGAAGTCCCCGGCCTCGGGAATGTCGGACACGTGCCCGGCCAGAAGCCATGACTTGCAGAAGACCTTCTCCCACTCTTCCCGCATGAAATCGGGATCGTGATAGCGGCGCGGATCGGGGCGGCCGGTTCCGTTGTCGATCCGGGGCGCACGGCTGTTGAACGGGTGCGGCGTGCCGACATGGATGTTCCAGTCATCGAAATCGAGCTTCATCAGGCGTCCCTCTCCAATTGGGATTCTCCCCGGATTACGAACCGGGACCGTTCCGCGTGCGACCATGTTTCTTCCGGCCGACTCCACGGGGGGCTGGACTACCATTAAAAAACAGTCATGATTGTTTTGCAAGTGACAAGCGTCATGCGAACGACAAGGCGCGCCAGTGGAGAGACGAAGATGAGCAAATTGTACGGCACCACCTTCCAGGTCGCCTATGTCGTGCCCGACATCGACGCCGCGATCGAACACTGGACCACGAAGATGGGGGTCGGCCCGTTCTTCGAATTTCCGCTGCCCCTGCCGTTCGAACATGTCGCCGTGCGCGATGAGACGGTGCCGAACGACCACCCGATCTTCGGCGGCATTGCCGTAACCTACAGCGGCGACACGATGATCGAACTGATCCAGCCGGGCAGCGCGCCTTCGACATACCGCGAATTCCTCGAATCCGGGCAGAGCGGTATTCACCACTTCGGCACCTTCGTCGAAGACTACGACGCGGTCATGGCCGATGTCCGGGCGCGGGGCGTGCCGGTCCTGCTGGAAGGCAGCCTGCCGATTTCGCGTTTCGCCTATCTGGACACGGCGGTGCCGGGGCTTAGCCCCATCATCGAGATTATCGAGCCCCATCCACCGATGTTCGAGGCTTTCGACATGATCCGCGCAGGAGTGCGCGACTGGGATGGCAAGACGCAACGCATGTCGATCTGATCGAACGGCTGCCTGGCTTATGGAAGCGCGAAGGCGACAACGTGATCGCCCGGCGTGGAGCCCATGTACATGTGCCCGCCGGCCGCGATCACTACGTACTGTCGCCCGGTTTTTGCCGAACGATACGTGATCGGCGTGGCCTGTCCGCCAGCAGGCAGGCGGCCCTTCCATAGCTCGGCACCGGTCTCGGTATCGAAAGCGCGCAGGTAATCGTCGATCGTCGCGCCGATGAAGGTCAGGCCCGTTTTCGTAGTCACCGATCCGCCAAGGTTGAAGGCGCCCGGAATCCTGATGCCCAGCGGGGCGACATCCTCGCTCGTCCCGATGGTGCGTTGCCACGCCAGCTTGCCCGTTTTCAGGTCGACCGCCGAAAGATGGCCCCATGGCGGCGCAGTGCAGGGAATGCCCAGCGGGGAAAGCATCGGCCAGAGACTGACGCCGTAATCCGTGCCGATCTGCGGCAGGTATCCTGGCGCGTGCGAACTGGTCGCTTCCTCTGGCGTCTCGGCGTCGCCGTCCCGCGGGAACAGCAGAACTTCCTGCGGGATCGCGGCAGAGTTCACGATCATCAATCCGCGCGCGGTATCGATGCTGACACTGCCCCAGTTCAGCGTGCCGAAGGTGCCGGGATATTGCACCATCCCGCGCTCCGAAGGCGGAGTATATAGCCCCTTGTAGTCGAGCGACCGGAACCGGATGCGGCAATAGAGCTGATCGAGCGGGGTCGCCCCCCACATCGACGCCTCGGTCAGCTTCGGCGGGGCGAACGAGGCGAAGTCCTTGTTGAACGGCTGCGTCGGGGAATAGCGTTCGCCTGGCAGGTTTCCTTGCGGGACGGACCGTTCCTCAACCTCGATAAGCGGCTTGCCGGTCCGGCGGTCGAGGATGAAAATCTCCCCCTGCTTGGTCGGCGCGGCAAGGGCGGGTACGGGACCGTCCGACGACGGATAATCGAACAGGACCGGCTGGGCCGGGACGTCATAGTCCCAGATGTCATGGTGCACGGTCTGGAAGCTCCACCGCACTTTGCCAGTTGCAACGTCCAGCGCGACGATAGAGCTGGCATAGCGTTCCAGACCGGGCGAGCGATGAGTCCCGACATGGTCGGGCGTGGCATTGCCGGTGGGCAGGTAGACGAGGCCGAGTTCAGGATCGGCGCTGAAAACGCTCCACGCATTGGGCGAACCGCGGGTCCATTCCTCTCCCGCTGCGGGCTGCAGGGCATCGTCGGGCCTGCCGCTGTCCCAACCCCATAGCATTCTGCCGCTCTTTACATCGAACGCACGAACCACGCCCGACGGGTCGTCCTTGTCGAAATTGTCGCGCACGTAAGAGCCGAGCACCGCGACATCGCCGATAATGGCGGGCGGCGAAGAGGTATAGCTTCGCAGCGGATCGATGGAGCCCAGACCCTGCGTCAGGTCGATGCTGCCGTCCTTGCCGAAATCGGGGCAGGGCTTGCCGGTTCTGGCATCGCTGGCAAGAAGGCGGCCATCGACCGTCATCGACAGGATGCGTGCCGAACAAAGGCCCGCGCCTTGTGCATCGGCGTGGTAGGAAACGCCGCGGCAATTCAGCATCTGGGCATTGCCAATATCGGCACGCGGATCGCGGGTCCAGACCGGCTTTCCCGTATCGGCGTCGAGAGCGAAGACCTTGCCCGTGGGCGAGCAGAAGTAGACGGTGTCATCGACCATCAGCGGCGTTGCCATGAAGGACATGGGCACGCCGATATCGGGTCGGCTTTCCGCCGTGTCGCCTGTCCGGAAAGTCCATGCCGATTGCAGGTTGGCGACATTGGCGGGCGTGATCTGGTCGGCCCCCGAATGGCGCAGCCCTGCGGCGTTGCTGCCATACGCGGTCCAGTCCGTGGGCCCATCCTCGGCGACCGCCGCCGCGACGCGATTGCCGTTGGGGGCAACGTCGTAGGGTTGAAGCTGGAGAAACGCGACCGCCATGACCACGGCAGAGGCACCGGCTGCGATGGCGGGCAGGAGAGCGCTTGTTCGCGAGCGCCTTACGACAAGCGCACGCTGCACGAAGGGCAGGGCGAGTATCACGCCGATCACCAATGGACCCGCCACGCGCGGGACGAGTTGCCAGAACGTCAGGCCCACTTCCCACACCGCCCAGACGAGCGTTCCCACGAGGAGCGCGGCATAGATCGGCAGGGCCCGACGATCGCCGCGCAATAACAGCACGCCAGCGGCAAGGCAGGCTGCCCCTGCCAGCGCGTAGTAGGCCGATCCGCCAAGCGAGATCAGCCATGCGCCGCCGCCCAGCAGCGCGATGCCGACCACGCCCAGAAATGCCGCGGCCAGCAGGCGCGCCCACAGGGGCGGGCGTCGGCCCGTCCCGCCTGCGCTCTCTCCGATCGCCATCGCGTCCTACTCGGTATCGATGACCATGATCGGCGCGCGCACGTCGACCGTCTCGCCTTCCTCTGCGATGATCCGCAGCACCGTCCCGGACACGGGGGAAGGGACTTCGACCGTGGTCTTGGCCGCTTCGACCTCGACCAGGTTTTCCCCTTCAGCGACCCTGTCCCCCGGGCCCTTGAGCCACTTTACGATTTCGCCGTCCTGCATGCCCATTCCGTACTGGGGCAGGACTACCGTGAATTCAGCCATGGTTTTCCTTTCCGATCAGGCGGGCTGGGTCTGCTTGGCGCCCATCACCTTGCGGGCCGCGTCGACGATGCGTTCCACCGAGGGGTAGAGCGGCTTTTCGATGTGCGGACTGAAGGGCAGGTGCGTATCGGGCGTGGTGACGCGCAGGACTGGTGCACGCAGGGCATCGAAGGCGTTTTCGACGATCGTGGCCGAAATCTCGCTTGCCGCGCTGCAGGTCATGTGGGCGGGATCGACGCATATCGCGCGGCCCGTCTTGCGCACCGATTGCAGGATCAGTTCGCGGTCCAGCGGGACCAGCGTGCGCGGGTCGATCACTTCGGCAGAGATGCCTTCGGCCTCCAGCGCCTTGGCGGCCTTCAGCGCGACGTTCACACCGCCGGCGACGCCGATGATCGTGATGTCGGTGCCCTCGCGCTTGATGTCGCCCTTGCCCAGCGGGATGACGTGTTCGCCCTCGGGCACTTCGTCCTTGGCCATCCAGCAGGTCGAATCCTCGAAGCTGAGCACGGGATCGTCGCTGCGCACGGCGGCCTTCAGCAGGCCCTTCATGTCGCTGGCGCATGACGGGGCGATGATCTTCAGGCCCGGCATGTTCATGAACATCGGGTAGGGCCGGTCCGAATGCTGCGCCGCGTTCGAATTGCCGTAGAACAGGCACGACCGGATCACGAGCGGGAGGCGCGCCTGCCCACCATAGATGTAACGCGACTTCGCGATGATCGAACAGATCTGGTCCATCGCCGGGAACAGGAAGGACGATATCGTCGCATCGACGATGGGGCGCATGCCCACCATCGCCGCGCCGCCCGCGGCCCCGATAAAACCGTTCTCGGAAATCGGCGTGTCGCGCACGCGTTCCGCGCCGAAGGCATCGACGAAGCCGGTGGTGGTGCCAAAGACGTTGCAGCGCACGTCTTCACCCATGATGAAGACGCTGTCGTCGCGCTGCATCTCTTCCTGCTGCGCCTGCATGATCGCTTCTAGAAATGTGATTCTTGCCATTGTCTGGTCCTCCTCAGGCGTGGGCCTGGACTTCGGCGGGGATGGGCAGGCGGTCGACGAAGACGTGGTCGAATGCTTCCTCGAAAACCGGGTATGCGCTGTCGCGCGCGAACTGCAGCGCGTCGGCCACGTCGTCGGCGACCGCCTTGTCGATCGCGTCCAGATCATCCTCGGCAACGCCTGCCTCGATCAGGCGCTGGCGATATATCGTGATCGGATCGCGCTTGACCCACTCGTCATGTTCCGGTCCGCGCGGTGTCAGTTCACGCCCCATGTTCACGGCGTGGTCGCCATAGCGGTACGTCTTGGTCTCGATCAGGGTCGGGCCCTTGCCCCCACGCGCGCGGTCTACCGCTTCGCGCACTGCGGCTTCGACCGCATCGACGTCCTGTCCGTCCACGATCACGCCGGGAATGCCGTATCCGTGGGCACGGTCGGCGACGTTTTCGCCCGCGACCGCGTCGCTGGTGGGCGTCGACATGCCGAACCGGTTGTTCTCGCAAACGAAGATCGCGGGCAGCGACCAGACGGCGGCAAGGTTCATGCCTTCGTGGATCGCGCCTTCGCTGCTGGCCCCGTCACCGAAGAAGCACAGCGCCACGCGGTCCAGCCCCTGGAGCTTCGCGCCCAGCGCCGCACCGGCGGCAACCGGCCCGCCCGATCCGACGATGCTGGTTTCGCCAAGCGATCCCATCGAAAAGTCGGACAAGTGCATCGAACCGCCCTTGCCACTGCAAACGCCGGTCTTCTTGCCCAGCAGTTCGGCCATCAGCGGGCGCAGTTTCGCCCCCTTGGCGATGGGGTGGCCGTGGCTGCGGTGGGTGCCGACCATGTAGTCGTCGTCGCGCAGCGCCATGCAGGCGCCGACGCCCGATGCCTCCATGCCCGCATAAGTGTGCAATGCGCCGGGAATCTCGCCGTCGGCATGGATTTTTTCCGCCTTCGCCTCGAACTGGCGGATGCGCTGCATGCGCCGGTACTTTTCGAGCCGCGGGTCGTTTTCGCCTGTCGTGGTCATCTCTCTCGTCCTTTTGTTCTTATTCCGCCGGCTCTGTCTCTGCGGCCAATGGCGCGACGATCAGTTCGAGTGGCGTGTCGTACATCGGCTCGGGCGCGCCCGAGGTGATGGCGTAGACGTTCTCCATGTGGCAGGGCCCGACTTTCGCGCCGAAATAAAGGCTGTCGAGCGAGAGCAGCATGCCTTCTTCCAGCACGAATCCTTCCTTCACCCCGGCAAGTCCTGCGGCGGGATAGGGCAGCGGAATCTCCAGCGGCATGAGGCCGATGCCGTGCGCCACGACCAGCAGCTTTTCGGGCGTGGCGACGCCGTTGGCTTTCAGGTGTTCGTACCCGATCGCGGGCAGGTCCGCCGTGCTCATGCCGGGGCGAAGCTTGTCCACCATCTTCACGAAAGCATCGCGCAGCACGTCATGCTGGCGCTGGTACTCCGCGCTCGGCGGGCCGATCACGGCGGTGCGGTTGATGTCGACCCAGAACCCGTCGTGAATGCCCTGCGTTTCCAGGATCACGATGTCGCCCTGGCGCAGCGAACGGTTGCCGCGCGTGCGGAACAGGTCGGGAATGAACTCGTCCTGTTCGTAAGCGCCGCCGAACAGCATTGCGCCTTCGTCCACCGGGATCACTTCGTTGCGGACCATGAAGTCGCAGATTTTCGCCTGCACGTCGTTCCAGTCCGCGCCTTCGTAAAGGACGCTTCCGGCAAATTCGATGATCCGGTCGGCCAGCTTGCCGACCTTGCGATAGCGTTCGATCTCGCCCGGCGTCTTCACCACGCGCACGCGCATCATGAAGTCGAGAACGTCGGAATAGTCGTGCGCTACGCGGTCCGAAATTCGGGCAGACATCCGGTGTTCGTCGAACCCGATGCGCTTGCCCGCCATGCCGTTGTCCGCCAGCGCCGTTGCCACGGCAGAGGCGATGTCGGGCTGGCAGTCGCCCTTGATCAGGCCTGCCATCGCCATCGCGTCCTCGCCCAGTTGCCCGGCATCGCGGTCAGGGTCGAGATAGCGGCTGACCTCGCAGAAGTTCAGCATGTCGAACGTGCGGATTTCGCCGAAAGTGCAGGCCGGGCCATCCTGGTTCAGCACCGCGACAAGGCCGAGGTTCGCCTCGGGTATGACGAGGGTGAGCGGCTTTGCCGGGTCGGCATAGACGATGGCCGCGGCCATCGCCTCCATCTGTCCCCAGCGTTCGAGGATCGAGTGGTAGCCGACCGCATAGCGCACGTCGTGGGGGTGTGAGAGCACGACCGCGTCGTAGCCCTCTTCGCCCATCATGCGCCTCAGCCGCTCGGCCCTGGGGTTTGAACGCTCGGTCATTCCGCCGCCTCCGCCTGCTCTTTGGCGACGTTGGACTCGACTTCGCCCCTTGCGACATCGCGCAGGAATTCGTGGTTCAGGATGAACCGGATCTCGCCCTCGTCATCAAGGAAGGCGACCGCGCCGTGGCCCATGAAAAGGTATTCGGTGACCTGTTCGCAGCGCGCCTCGCTATGCCGCGATCCGATCGGTTCATAGCCGTAAGTCCCCTCGGGCGCGGAGCCGACGTCGTAGATCAGCTCTCCCTTGGTGACGAAGTACTGCCCGTGCCCAAGGTGCCAGTGCGGCGCGAATGTCGCGCCCGGTTCCATCTTGACCCACAGCACCCAATCACCGGTCTCCTCGCTGTAGCGCAGCAGGCGGATCGTGGTACCGGTGCCCAGTGCCACTTCGTTGCAGTCGTTGATGTTGACGATCAGGTCGCCCAGTTTTCCGGGATCGTGTTCGGTCATTACCGCTCTCCTTGAATGTCTGTTCTGCCGATCACTGGGCCGTGAACCCGCCGTCCACGACCAGTGAGGATCCGTGCATGTATCCGGCCTCGTCGGAGGCGAGGAACCGGACCGCCTTGGCGATGTCGATGGGGTCCGCCATCCGGCCGATCGGGTGCGCGGGGGCCATGCCTTCTGCGACCTGTTCGACCGTCTCGGCAAAGCCGCAGTCGACGAAGCGCTGGAAGATGTGGTCGACCATTCCGGTCTTCACGCCGCTGGGATGGACCGAATTGAAGCGTACCTTGTAGCCCAGCGCCGAAAATTCGAGTGCGCAGGCCTTGGCGAACATGTTTACCGCGGCCTTGGATGCGCAGTACCCGGTGTGAAGCGGCGATCCGATCAACCCCGCGACCGAGGAAATCACGATCATCGATGCGCCGTGCGGCAGGTCCTGTCCGGTGCGGTTCATCAGCTGCACCGCCGCCTTCGATCCCAGGAACACTCCGTCGACGTTGACCGCCATCTGCTTGCGCCAGTCGGCCAGCGACGTCGTCTCCAGCTTGTCGACCACCACGATCCCGGCCACGTGGACCAGCGTGTCGAGCCTGCCGTGCTTCGCCTCGACATGGGCGATGGTCTCTGCCCACGAATTCTCGTCGGTCACGTCGAGCTGGATATAGTCGGACTTTGCCATGCCCTCGTTCCAGTCGCCGCCTTCGGCCGGGAGGTCCGCGCCGACAACGGTCGCGCCGACTTCGGCCAGCGCCTGCGAGATCGAGCGGCCGATGCCGCCCGTGCAACCGGTGACGAGTGCGACCCGTCCTTCAAGCGATGAAATCATGCGTGTTCTCCAGTGATGTGTGGTTCGCCCAAAAGGTCGAAGCTGTGGATGTCGACCTCGCCGTCGATGCAGGACCAGCCTTCTTCGGACATCGCGACGTGATAGGGCTGGTTGGCGTGGGCTTTCTGCGCCGCGCGGTCGCGGAAGGTTTCGTAAAAGGCGAAGACGTCCGGGTCTTCGGGCGAACGCAGGATCTGGAAGTGCAGGGTGTCTGGCTCGTTCGCGCGCACGTCCTGTTGCAGCTTTGTGACCAGTTCGACGAAGCGCGCCGTCTTGTCCGGCTTCGTGCGAAAATGCATGATGACTGCAATCATGAGAGGGGCCTTTCGAAATGGACGGTAACTTGCTGGCCGAGGCAGCACGCATCGCCCAGGGGCCAAGGCCGGGGGATGCCGCGCCGCTGGTCGAACGCCTTTTGCAGGACAGTCCCGCCGACCCCGACGCACTGACCGTGGCGGCGCTCGTCGCGCAGCGAACGGGGCGCGGGGAAGAGGCGGTTCGCCTGTTCGGCGCCGCTTGCGAGGCCGACGTGGCCAATCCCTCGCGGCATCAGAACCTTGCCGTCGCGCTTAAGGGGCAGGGCCGTTTTGACGAGGCGCTGGCCGCGTTCGAAACCGCGCTGAGCCTGCGCCCGCGGCATGTGGCGACAGTGGCCAACATGGGTTCGTGCCTTCTGGCGGCGGGCCGCAACGCGGAGGCTCTGGACCTGCTCGACCCTGCAAAAGTCGATGATCCCGCCCATCCCGATTTCTGCAACAACCGCGGCATCGCCCTTGCCCGCGCGGGGCGGTTCGGCGAGGCGGTAGAGGCCTATCGCGCTGCGATCGCGGCTAGGCCGGCGACGGCCGAGGCGCGCATCAACATGGCAGACGCGCTGGTGCAGTCGGGCGACGCGGCGGGTGCGATGCGCGTTCTTAAAGATGTGCTCGGCGCGCAGCCGGGCAATGCGCGGGCGGCCAACCAGCTTGGCCTGATGAAGGAAAAGGTCGGTGACTTCGCCGGAGCAGCCGATGCTCTGCGCAGCGGGTTCGATCCGAATGCCCCGAACCATGCGCTGGGCATCAATCTTGCCCGCAACCTGATCCGCGCCGATCGGCCGCGCGATGCGCTGACCATATGTGAAAGGATACTGGCGAACTCGCCCTCGGTCACTACGCCTCTGGCCATGGCGACGGTCGCGCTGGGCCGGATGGGAGAGCACGGTGCGCAAGGCCAGCTCATGGGTGTCGAGCATTTCGTGTCCGTCCACGACATCGCGGAGGCACCCGGTTTTGCCGACATGGCGAGTTTCAATGCCGCGCTTGTCGCCGAACTTCGCGATCACCCCTCGCTCACCGAAGAGCCCGAGGGCCTGGTGACGCGGCAGGGGCGGCAGAGCGATGATCTGGCCGCTGCGCAGACGCCCGCGCTTGCCGTACTGGGCGATCTGGCGCGAGAGCGGCTGGCCGCCGAACTGGACAGGCTTCGCGCGATGGGCGGCAACCACCCTTTCCTGCGCGCCATGCCTGAAAACTGGTCTCTCACCCTGTGGGGCACGATCCTGCGCCCGGGCGGAGAAGTGGGGGCGCATATCCACGCGCCCAACTGGATGTCCGGGGTCTATTACCCCGATTTCACCGCCAATCCGGCCGATGAGCGCGAGGGCGCCTTCGGTATCGGCGTCCTGCCGGATGAACTGGGCGGCGATGCAGAACCCCTGCAGGTCTTCGCCCCGAAAACAGGCCGGATGATCCTGTTCCCGTCCTACTTGTGGCACGCGACGCTGCCCTTCGGCGGGACGGAAGACCGGATCAGCTTTGCCTTCGACCTCGTCCCCGAAGGGATCGGCCGGGCACACAGCCTTTCGTGACACGGCCGAGCCCTCCCGGAACGGCCGACGGGACCGTTCCGGGAGAGTACCGGCAGCGCGCGAGGAAGGAGAGTGCCCCAGCGCCATCGATCAGAACTTCGCCGAGCCCTCAATGCCGAACGAACGCGGCGGGGCGTAGTTGGTGAAGTTGAAGAGCCCGGCGACCGAGTTCGCGCTGACGCGATAATTCTCGTCCAGCAGGTTCCGGCCGAACACGGCGATGCGGTACATATCCGACGGGTCGGTCCATGACACGCTGGTGCCAAGCAGCGTGCGGGCCTCGCCTTGCGTGTAGTCGGCGTTGAGCGTCACGGATTCGTATTCTGACTGGTAGTTCACGTCGGCCGCCACCGCGACCATGCCCCAGTCCATCGGCGGAAATTCGTACCGGACATTGCCCGAAAGCGTCAGTTCGGGTGCGTTGCGCAGGTCGAGATAGGACGCATCGTCGTTGACCCCGTCACCGTTCACGTCGGTGAAGAATTCAAGATACTTCGCCTTCTGCCAGCCCATGCCCGCGCCCAGGGTGAGCCCGGCGACCGGCTTTGCCGAGAGCTCGACCTCGAGCCCGTAGACTTCGGCCTTGCCGGCGTTGGTGGTCTTCGTCTCCTGGCCCGGAAGGCCGGTGATGGGATCGATGAAGGGTACGACGGCGTCGCGCTGCAGGTCGTTGTACTTCACGTAGAAGCCGGCGACGTTGACGCGCAGACGGCGGTCGGCGGTCTCTGTCTTCAGGCCCAGTTCGAAGCTGTCTGCGGTTTCCTCGGCAAAGGGCAGGGCCGACGTGGCGGACATCGCCTGTTCGTTGTAGCCGCCCGATTTATAGCCCTGGCTGTAGGTGAAATAGTTGTTGATCCCCGGCGCGATGTCCCAGCGATAGCCGGCGCGGATGGTCGGCCGGTCGAATTTCGCGCTGTCGCTGTATTGCGGCCAGAACCCGGTCTCGACAACCGAACGCGGTACCTGCGGCTGGACCGAGAAGGACTTCTCCTCCTTGGTGTAACGCGCGCCGAAGAACACGGCGAGCGGGTCGGCGACCTGGTACTCCGCCTCGCCGAAGACGGCGTAGGAATCGACCTTGTAGTCGGCGGTCGACAGGTTCGGATCGGTCAGCGAACCGGGGCTGCCGAGGAAGCGCAGGAAGCCGAGGAAGCTTGTCGCATTCGCGTCCAGCGTCTGGCCCCAGTACATGCCGCCCGCGGTGAACTTGAACACGTCGGAGAAGTCGGACGAAAAGCGCGCCTCGACGCTGTATTGTTCGCGTACGTCGTCGCGGGTCGATACGAACAGGTATGCGTTCTCGCCGGTGTAGTCCGACGGCAGCTGCGATTTCACCCGGCGCCAGCCGCCCACGACGGTCACCGTGCCTGCATCGAAGCCGTGTTCGCCGCGCAGGAACACCCCGTCGACATCGACCCGGTGCCCGCTCAGCGTGCCGGGGCAGGTCGCATCGTTGGCCGAACCTTCGCAAAGCGTGGTGCCGGTGTCATAGGGGCTGGCCCCCGTCGTCTGGATGCCGGGGAAGCCGACGACATCGAACAGGAAGCCTTCAGGCGTCTCGTTGACCGACGGCGGAGAATCGCCGCGATCGCGCAGCATCTCGTACGTCAGCATCAGCTCGGTCGTCGGGCCCGGTTCCCACAGCAGCTTGGCGCGGTTGTTGAAATAGCGCGACCCGCCCCAGCGCTGTCCCGTGCCCGGGACGCCCTGGATGCCGTCGACGTCGTTGTTCTTGGTCAGGCGGTAGAACCCGTCGCTTTCCTGGAAAGAACCGGCGGTGCGGAAATAGAGATTGTCGGCCAGCGGGATGTTCAGCGCGAGCTTCACGTCCTTGGTGTTGAAGCTGGAATAGCCGAGGCGGACTTCGCCGCTGAAGCCGGGTTCGGGCTTTTTCGTGATCACGTTGACCACGCCGCCGACGGTGTTCTTGCCGAACAGGGTGCCCTGCGGACCGCGCAGGACCTCGATCCGGTCGATGTCGAACAGGTCGAACAGCTGCGTCTGGACGTGGGCCAGGACGAAGTCGTCGACGACCACGGCGACCGCCGGTTCGAACGTCAGGATGATGTCGCCGGTCGACTGGCCGCGAATACCGATCGAGGCCGCGTTGAAGCCGGGGACGTTGGTGATGACGACGTTGGGAACGTCGCCGGCAAGGCCGCGAATGTCCGTTGCGAACTTGTCGTCGATCGCGGCGGACGTGAACGCGGTGACCGCCACCGGCGTATCCTGCAGCGATTCCGTCACGCGGCGTGCGGTGACGATGATTTCCTCAAGTCCGGCATCGCGCGAGTTGGTCTGCTGGACTTGCGGTTGCTGGTTGTTGGCGGTGTCGTCGGTCGTGGCCGTCTGGGCCATGACCTGTGTGCTTGCCGTCGTCAGAAGCCCCGTCACGAGCAGTTTCAGAGCACAATTCGCCTGTGTCTTACCGATCATCAAACCCTCTCCCATCCCGGCTGCCATGTCTGTTGCTGACAGCTCGAATCAGTGCGGCGTCCTTCGCCTGTCCTATAAATGAACGCATGTGATCATTTTTGTGAAGTAGAAAAAGACAATCATGTATGTTTGATTCATGCCGCAGCGGCGAAAGGAGGCGTGTTTGTCGATTTGCCTGACGGTCCCGATTGGGGTTAGAAACGCGATGAAACCGGGAAGGATGGACGTGCCGCCAAGCGATGTTGCAGTGCAGGAGAATCGGGCCGAAAAAATAGCGCCCGCTCGCCGGCGCTATACCTCTCCCGCCATGCGGGAACGCCGGAAGCGCATCGTCGACACGGCGCACCGGCTCTTGGGCGAGGGCGGAGTCGCCGCTCTCACCATCCGCAGGTTGTCGGACGAGGCCGAAGTCGCGCAGCGCACGATCTACCGCCTGTTCGGTGACAAGGACGGGGTGATTTCCGCAACCGTCGTGGACCGCATGAAAGAAGTGCGCGAACATATCGCGCGGCGCGGGCAGACCTATACGCTTCCCGTGGTCTTCGACGAACTGGACTGGATGGTCAGCGAGATGGAGCGGGACACGCTCTATGCCCGCGTCGTCGTCGGCTTTGTTTTCGAGACCGAACAGCGCCAGCTTGAAGTGCGCGAGCTGACCAGCGTTGCCTACAGCCGCTTCATGAACTGGTACGAAGTTCAGCGAGAAGCCGGAGTGGTGCGCGATGAACTCGACGTCGAACGGGTCGCGCGCGATCACGTGATGCACGAATTCCTCGTCTATCGCCGCTGGGTCCTGGGACAGTCGACCAGCGAGGAGTGCAAGCTGGAACTCCACGCCTGTTTCCTGCGCAGCGCGATGCTGATGCTGCGCGGGCCGCAGCGCGAGGAATACCTGTCCCAGCTGGCCGGAATTCAGCGCAAGCTGAGCGCCATAGCCCCGGCCTGACCGCACCTTGCGCGCCGCTGGCGTGCGTTATCTCAAAAAAGAAGAGAATGGAGAGAGTGATGACCCTAGAGGATCTGGTTGCGCGAGAAGCGATACGAGAGCTGCGCAACGCCTATTCGTCAGCCTTCGACGCGATGGATGAAGGGGCCGTGCGCGCCAATTTCGTCGACGACATCGTATGCCACTACCCCGAGGCTTTCGGCGGTACTATCACGGGGGTTGAGGCGGTGCTGGACCTGTTCCGCGCGACCTGGGCGCATTGCGAGGCGCCGCTCGACACGATCCACTTCATCGGCAACCACACGATCGAACTGACGGGCCCCGACAGCGCGAAGGGCAGCTGCCTGCTGCTGGATTTCGTGACCCGGCAGGAAGAAGGGTCGCCCATCGCCACGCGCGGCGGGCATGACAATCCGATGCTGCTGATCGGACGTTATGACGATGAATACGTCCGCGTCGACGGCAAGTGGAAATTCAAGACGATCCGCCTGATGACAGCCTGGCCGGTGCGCGAGGAATGAAGAACCGGACGGCGCGCCCCAAGCGGGACCGGGGCGCGCCGTCATTCAGGCAGAATTCCCTGCGGTCAGTTTGATGCCTTCATGGTCGATGCCGCGGAATGTTCGTTCGTGCCGCTGCGCAAGGCCGCGGCGCGTGAACGGATGTACTGGCGCAGCGCCTGCTGGTCCTTTTTGCCGAATTCCTCGAACTGCGGCATTCCGTTGGGGACCAGCAATCCGTCGTGGACTACGGCTGCAAAGGTTTCCGCATCGGCCACCGCCGCCGACGTGCGCAGGTCAGGCGCGGTGCCCCCGCCGATCGCCCCGGTGCCGTGACAGACGGCGCAGCGGGCGTTGAACATGCCTTCGCCCTTTGCCGCCAGCGCCGCGTCCGCCTTGTAATCGGGATCGTCGAAAGCGACCGCCTTGTAAGGCTCGTTGTCCGGCAGGGTCATCTTGCCGCCCAGCGCGAAGGTCAGCACGCGCCGTTTCTGGTGGTGGTAGTCGATGCCGTATTCGGTGAACATCGGCCCGAACAGGCCCGCGCTGGTCCCGATCCCGGCGATAACGGTGACGTATTGCTTGCCGTTGACGCTGTAGGAAATCGGCGGCGCGACGACACCCGCCTTGGCGTCGAAGTTCCACAGCCGGTCGCCGGTCGCGGCGTTATAGGCGCTGAACCCGCCGTCCGGTCGGCCCTGGAAGATCAGGTTTCCGCCCGTTGCCATGATCCCGCCGTTAAGGTGTTTTGCCATAGGCAGTTTCCAGCGCGGTTCCTGCTTTACCGGGTCCCACGCGATCAGCCAGCCGGTCACCTTCTTGCCCCCGTCGCCAATGGCATAGCCCACGCCCGGCGACAGGCCCATCTTGGGCGTCCACTTGAAGTTCTCGGGCGTGACGCCGGTATCGTCGAACGTGACCTCAAGGTCGATGGCGGGGATGTAGGTCAGGCCGGTCTGCGGGCTGTAGGCCATCGGCATCCAGCTATGCGCGCCCAGCGGGGTGGGGCGGAAGGTGGTGTTGCCCCCTTCGTAGCGAACGCCCTTCGCCTCGATCGGGCGGCCGGTCTCGATATCTATGCCTTCGGCCCAGGTGACTTCGACGAAAGGCTCTGCCGAGATCAGCCTACCGTTCGTCCGGTCGATGACGTAGTAGAAGCCGTTCTTGGGCGCGGTCATCACGACCTGGCGCGTTTTCCCGTCGATGACCAGGTCTGCCAGTTCCATGTCCATTGACGCGTTGAAGTCCCAGCTTTCGCCGGGGTTGATCTGGTAGTGCCACTTGTACTTGCCGGTCTTCGCGTCGAGCGCGACGATAGAACACAGGAACAGGTTGTCGCCTTCGCCGGCGGACCGGATCTTGTGGTTCCACGGCGCGCCGTTGCCGGTGCCCAGCAGGATCTGGTCGTTCGCGGCGTCGTAGGTCATGGCGTTCCACACGCTGCCCCCGCCGCCGTATTTCCACCATTCGCCCGACCACGTCTTCGCGGCCATTTCCATGGCCTCGTTCTCGAACCCGTCGGCGGGGTTGCCGGGTACGGTGTAGAATTCCCAAAGCTTTTCGCCGGTGTCGGCATCGTAGGTCATGACCAGGCCGCGCACGGGGCCGGAATCCGATCCGCCGCTGCCGATGATGACCTTGCCGTCGAACACGCGCGGCGGGCCGGAGATAAAGCGCAGTTCGTCCTTGCCGAACGTCTGTACGGTCCAGACCGGTTCGCCGGTGTTTTCGTCCAGCGCGATCAGCCGCCCGTCCTGTGTCGCGGTAATGACCTTGTGGTTCCAGTAGGCGATGCCGCGGCTGCCCCATCCCTGCCGCAGTTTGATGCCCGACGCCTGCGGCGCTTCGGGATCATAGGTCCATTTGACCTTGCCGGTTTCCACGTCGATCGCGCGGACGACCGAATAGCCGCTGGCAAGATAGATCGTGCCGCCGACCTCGATCGGGCCGGTGGCCGGATTGCCGACGGGAAGATCGACCGCCCAGACAAGGCCGAGTTCGCCCACGTTTTCGGCGTTGATCTGGGTCAGCGGGCTGAAATGCTGTTCGCCATAAGTGCGTCCGAAAGCGGGCCAGTCCTTGCCGTCGCTGTCGTCTGACAGCTGCGCCAGCCACTGGGCATCGCCATCGGTGTTGTTGGCGACTTCACCGCCCGGTCCGCCGCAGGATGCAAGCGCGAGGGCGATAATGGCGGGAATGATGGCGCGGGGGGCACGCCCGATTGCTGAATGTGTCACGTCGACCCTTCATACCCGGCGCAGCGCGGCGCCGACCTTCATGTCCTGTGCGATCCGTTGAATTGAAATGCCCCGCAGACCGTGGCGGCCTGCGGGGCATTTCGGTGTCAAAGCCTCAGAGCCAGTCGCCGAAGCTGAAGCCCACTTCCACGCCGAAGTAGCGCGGCGGGCCGTACTGGGCGTTCTGCCACAGGCCACCGACGTTCTGAATCGCGACCTTGTAACGCTTGTCGGTCAGGTTCTGGCCGATCAGACGGACATAGTACTTGTCATCCGCCTCGCTTAGCGTGATCGAACCGTTCACGAGGGTCCGGGCGTTCAGGAACGTATTGCCCTGCGGGTCCGTGATCGCCTGCGTGTTGAGGTTGCGGCTCACGTAGGCAACCGACCCGTTGAGCGCGAGGTTGAAGTCGGACGACACGGGCGTTTCATACGTGCCGTTGACGGTCCACTGCCACTTCGGCGCACGGTCGAGCGGGGCGGAGGCAAGGTCGTATCCGGCACCCGTGGTGTCGTATTCCTTGTACTTGCCGTCCTGATAGCCAAGCACGCCGCGAAGGGTGAAGCCTTCGAACGGATTGGCTGATGTTTCCAGCTCGATACCCTTAACCTCTGCGGCTGCGGCATTGACGAACAGCGTAACCTGGTTCGGCTGGCCGTTGACCACGATCGGCACGTTGAGCTGCTTCTGCAGATCCTTGTACTTCACATAGAAGCCGGTGAGGTTGAAGCGCAGGCGATTGTCGAAGAATTCGGACTTGATGCCCGCTTCGTAACTGTCAGCCGTTTCCGGATCGGTCGGCGCGGCAGCTTCTGCAAAGGCGTCGAGATCGGTATCAAAGGCGTTGAAGTTACCGGCCTGGTCGTTGAAGCCGCCGCCCTTGAAGCCGCGCGAATAGGTGCCGTAGACGTAGACGTCCGGGTTCACCTCGTAGCTGATGCTGGCGCGCCAGGTCGGCTCCTTCCAGCTGCCGTCGACACGGATGACATTCGCCGGATAGTCGAAGACATTGGCATCGAGAGGGGTTCGGATCTGGTCGACGATTGACGGGTCGAAGCCGCCGTTCAGTTGTTCGTAGAACACCTGCTGACGGCCGTACCAGGTCTTGTCTTCCCAAGTGTAGCGACCGCCGACGGTGATCGAAAGGCGATCTGTCGCCTTCAGAGTGCCTTCAAGGAACACGGCCTTCGATTCCGCCTTCTGCGCGTTGCACAAGGTGTAGATCGTGTCGTTCCAGTTGCCGAACGGCAGCGGTCCGCTGGTCAGGTCGAGGAAGCCGAGCAACTGCGGGACACAGAAACTGGTCTTGTCCTTCTGGTAGAAACCGCCCGCCACGAAATCGAACGGTCCGCCAAGGTCGCTGGCAAAGCGCAGTTCCTGTTGCCACGTCTTGCGGTCGTCGTCGCGGGTCGCATCGAAGAACGACAGGTACGTCCCGTCGGGTGCGATCGCGGTGGCACCGGCGTAGGAGTTGGGGATGCGCGAACGCTGGAAGCGATAGCCCGAAACCGAGGTGAAGGTACCGAAGTCGGGGCTGAACTCGAGGTTGGCGTAAATACCATCCACGTAGATGCGCTGACCCTTGCCCAGCATTAGGCCGCCGGCATTACGCCCGGTATAGGCCGCATTGTCGAGCGGATCGCTGCTGTCCGGGTTGGGGCGGATCGTACCCAGAGTGTCCGACAGGAACGGGACGCTGCCGGTGTATTCGTCATTGACGTTGACCGACGGGACGACGTCCGAATCGTCACGGAAATACTCGTACTGGACAAGAGCCGAGAACCGTTCGCTGGGTTCGACGAGCAGTTTTGCACGGGCCGAAATGACGCTTTGCCCACCAAGCGTTTCACCGCCAAGGCAGCCAGAAACGCCGTCGAACTTACTGGGCACGAAGCCGGTCACCGGGCCATAGCACGCGCCGTTCTTGTAATAGCCGTCATTCGATTCGTAGCCCGCGACAAGGCGCAGGGCCGCGATGTCGCCGATCGGCACGTTGGCAGCACCCTTGGCATTGATCGTGTTCCAGCTGCCGACCTCGAACTGTCCATCGACGCCGATGTAACCAAGTTCAGGGCGCTTGGTCCGGATGGTCACGGCGCCGCCAGTGGTGTTCTTTCCGAACAGCGTACCCTGGGGACCGCGAAGCACTTCGACCTGTTCCACGTCGAAGGTGTCGAGAAGCTGGGTCTGAACCGACGGCATGACGAAGTCATCGACGAGGACGGCAACCGGCGGTTCGTAATAGATGATGATCGACGTCTGGCCGACGCCGCGCATGGCAAAGGACGCCGCGTTGAAGTTCGCGATCGTCGCGGCCGAGAAGTTCGGCACAAAGGCGGCAAGGTCGCCGATATCGCGCGGGTTGGATTGTTCGATCAGTTTGGAATCGACCGCCGAGACCGCGACCGGCGTGGTCTGCAGGTCCGTCGCCCTGCGCGTTGCCGTCACGATGATGTCGCCAAGTCCGACCGAAGATGTCGGTGCCGGCGACGGGCTTTCGTCCACGGGTCCGGCCGGGGCGGTTTCTGGTCCGTCAAGATTGTCTGCGTCCTGCGCATGGGCCGGCACCGCGATGCAGGCGGCCAAAGCGATGGCGCACGTCGTACGATAGAGATTACTCGTGTTCATCCCCTGCTCCTCTCCTAAGTTCCCGCCATCTTTGCGGGTAACGCAGGGCAGGATAGAAGCACGTCGCCAGCTTCCAATCAATCATGAATGTTTTTTTCTCGGGAAAAAGTTTCGAGCGATGCCGTTCGGCAACGGGCAGGGTTGTTACGAACAAGCATGATTGTTTTTTTCTGACGCTCCGTTATCGTACTTGGCGGACGATCCTGCCCGAACGGGACGACGCGATGGAGAAGAGGATGACTAATAGCTTGAGCGAACGTGCGCCGGGCGAATCCAGGGCAATATCCGACGCCGATATCGAGGATCTGCTCGCCCGCCGGGACATCTATTCGGTGCTGACCCGCTATTGCCGCGCGCTCGACCGGGCCGACGTCGATTTGATGAAGAGCGTCTACTGGCCCGATGGTTCGGATTCGCACGGCGTGTTCGACGGCAACGCGGTCGAATTTGCCGAGTTCATCGTCTGCGAAATCCAGGAATGGTTCGAAGTCACCATGCACGGGATCATGAACGTGCACATGGAAGTCGCCGGCGACCGCGCGGCGACCGAGACCTACCTGTTCGCCTATCACAAGGTCCGCGAGGAGAAGGCCGAGGAGATCTTCGGTTCGCGCTACATGGAGCGCTTTGCGGGCAAGGGGCTGGACCCGGCGCACCATCACTTCTTTTTCGGCGGCCGCTATCTCGACCGGTTCGAACGCCGCGATGGCGAATGGCGCATCTTCCGCCGCGAAGTCGTGATGGACTGGAACGAGAGCCGCCCCTCGAACGAGATTCTCGACCAGGGCATGTTCGCGACCCTGCGGCCGCTGGGTGAACGCGGACCCGGCGATCCGGTCTGGGGAAACCGCCCGTGAAGGCCCGCGAACGCCTTGCCGAACTTGTGGCGGTGCGTGACGTCGGCGACGTGCTGACCCGCTATTGCCGCGCGCTGGACCGGGCCGATCTTGCACTGATGGAAACGGTCTACTGGCCTGACGGCGAGGACATCCATGGCATCTATTCCGGGCGGGCGAGCGAGTTCGTCCCCTTCATCATTTCCGAGATCACCAAGTACTTCACGATGGGCACGCATTGCCTGCTGAACGTCGATATCGAGGTCGACGGCGATCGTGCGTCCAGCGAAAGCTACCTCTATTCGGCCTGCCGCGTCCGCAACGGCATTGCCGAGGACATGCTCGGCTCAAGCTACTTTGGGCAACTGGCCGGAACCGGGCTCGACGCCGGGCACGAGATGTTCGTCATGGCAGGCCGTTATCTCGACCGGTTCGAGAGGCGCGACGGTGAATGGCGCATCCTGCGCCGCATGGTGGTGACCGACTGGAACGCCAGCCATCCGTCGAACCAGATACTGGACCAGGGCATGAGCCAGACCCTTCGCCCCATCGGCGAATGGGGCAAGGGCGATCCGGTCTATGCACTTTCAGGCTATCTCGCAGGAGACCGTGCATGAGCGATTTTGAAAAACGGCTCGCACGGCTGGAAGCCGAATCCCAGATCCGTCAGCTCATCGCGCATTACTGCTTCGACATCGACGACCGCAATATAGAGGCGGTGCGCGACCTGTTTACCGAGGACGGCGTCCTGCAATCGGTCGACGGGGTGATGCATGCAAAAGGCCCCGACGCGATCATCGAACAGTATCACGGGCGCTTCGACGTGCTGGGCCCCGGTCATCACTTCATGCACGACGTCCAGATCGATTTCATCAGTGAGGACGAGGCAACGGGCCGCGTATCGGGCCATGCCGAATTGCAGCGCAAGGGCATGATGATGGTTACCGCACTGCGCTACGCCGACAAGTACCGTAAGACGGATCGCGGCTGGAAATTCGCTGAACGCACAATCCAGTTCCTCTATTACGTGCCGGTATCGGAATACCCCGACATCCTCCTGCGCGAGGATCGAAACATGGCTTACGACACGCCCGGACCCGCCGACTTTCCCGAGAAGCTGGAAAGCTGGCAGGCCTATCACGAAAACCGAAAACGCGCCTGAGGAGAGGCTCTTTCATGGCATATACATTCCTGTCGCGCTTCAAGGTGCGCGACGACAAGCAGGACGAATTCATCGATCTTGCCCGCAAGATGGAAAAGCAGGCACCGGATGAACCGGGCACGTTGCACTTCCAGTTCTTCCGGCTAGGCGATCCGGGCATGTTCGCGGTGCTGGAAAGCTTCGTCGACGAGGCTGCGGACAAGGCGCACATGGAATACCCGCAGAACAAGCCGCTGATCGATGGCATGATCGCCTGCATGGACGGTAGCTACGAACGCGAACTGCTGTTCGATCTCGGCCGTCATCCGGAGGGCAAGGCATGAGCGGCAAGAGCTTTATCGCGGTTCTACGGACCAAGCCCGAAAAGCGCGAGGAGATGATCGCGCTGCAAAGCGAGCTGAAGGGCCTCGTGTTCAAGCACGAGCCCGATGCGCAGGTCTATGAACTGCTGCAGTCGGACGACGATCCCGACACGTTCAACGTCGTCGCAACGTTCAAGGACGATGCCGCCTTCGAAAAGCACATGGCGATCGATTTTCACGACCGGCTGGTCCCGCCGATCCTCGAATGCCTGGCGGAAGACATGCAGCTGAGCTTCTTCCGCTCGCTGGGCTGATGCCTCAGGCGGCGCTCGCCTCCCATTCGGGGGCGAGCACGGCCATCGTGTAGGAATCGATCCAATCTCCGTCCCAATAAAGGGCATCGCGGCGCGTGCCTTCCAGCTTGTAGCCGACCTTTTCATAGGATCGGATGGCGCGCGGGTTGAAGGCATAGACCCCCAGCTCGATCCGGTGCAGGCCGACTTCCTCGATCCCGAACTTCGTCACCAGGCGCATGGCCTCTGTCCCAAGGCCGGTGTTGCGCGACGCCGGTTCCCAGATGACGATGCGGACATTGGCCGACCGGTTGTCCCAGTCGATCTCGTTCAGCACCACTTCTCCGACCATCCGGCCATCGACCTCGATCGCATAGTCCCAGCGGTCTTCCGCGGCCGCGACATTGGCGCAGTGTTTTTCCACGCGTTTCAGCGTGAATATCTCGTGCGTGCCTGTCAGGCGGTTCGATTCCTCGTCCTCCAGCCCGGCGAACATCGTGTCCGCATCGTCGGCCGTGACGGGTCGTAAAGTGATCCTCTGTCCGTGAAGGACCGGTTTTCCCGGATTTCTCATTTCCACTCCTTTTCACGGTACCACTGCGTGATGACGTATTTCGTTCCCTTGCGCACCTTCATTCCGTGGTGGAGCGTGGCGGGGTTGGGACGACCGTCGGGGCGCATGTTGTTCCAGCATACAAGCCGCCCCGCGTCGGGATGGAAGGTCTTGTTCACAGCCTTGAACCGCGTCGCGCCGCCTGCCTCTGGCTCGTTGAGGTAGACCATGAAGGTCCACGTCCGCTGTCCGGCGATGGCGCAGTATTTCTGGTAATCCGCCCCCGACGGTTCGAAATAGTCGGTGTGGTTCTTGAATTCCTGCCCCACGGCATAGCGTTGCCCCTGCGACGGTTCGGCATGGGCAAGGTCGATACCCGACACCCGCGTGAACAGTTCACGAAGTTCGCGCACCACTTGCGCCTCGGGCGGCAGGTCGCACGTCTCGCTGGTCCGGAAATAGTCGTCACCGTTGGGATCGGCGATGGTGGATGGCCGCCGGTTCGCGTCGATCAGGTCCATCAACTGCCCGCGCATCGCTTCTGGCACGAAGTCGCGGACGGTAAACAGCTCTACCTTGGGCGAAGGGACCCGCTGCATGCCGGGCCAGCCGCTGACGTGGGCGGCGACCGATTGACCGAAATCTCTCATCTCGAACAGCATTTAGGGTATCGCCCGGCCCGCGCCAAGCTTGCAGGTGTAACATGGCTGGCGCATAGGCTTTGCCCATCATGCCACGCCGCCGCCCCGCTCCTTTCAGCCGCGTAAAACCCAACGGTTTCTCGCTGGTCGAGCTTATGGTGGTCCTCTTCGTCATTGCCCTGATGGCAGGCGCGGTCGTGCTGGCCATGCCCAATGGGGCGGGCGACTTGCGGCGCGAGGCGGAAAAGTTCGCCGCCCGCACCATCGCGGCACGGAACGAGGCGATCTCCACTTCCGCGTCGGTGGCCACAATCGTCGGTCCGGCGGGATATTACTTCGAACGCCGCGTCGAAGGCCGCTGGGCTCCGCTCGACGGGCGGTCGCTGACGGCGACCGACTGGGACGAAGGCACACAGGCCGTCATCGCCGGACAGGGCGACAACGCGCCTGCCAATCGCCGCGTCATCTTCGACCCGCTCGGCCTGGCGAGCGAGGACTTGCGCGTTACGCTGTCACATGATGGCAACGCGATGGTCGTAACCGTGCGCCGCAACGGCGAAGTCGCCGTTTCCGGACAATGAGCATGAACAGGCGCGCAAACGGCTTTACCCTGATCGAGCTGCTGGTCGCGCTGGCTATCTTCGCGATCGCGGGGCTGACGCTGATGCGGATGGAAGGGGCGTCGATCGCGCGGACAGCGGACCTTGAACAACGCCTGCTGCGCGAAGTCACGGCACAGAACCTTGCCGCCGAGTGGCTGACCGATCCGATCCCGCCCGCACTGGGCGATGACGAGGGCGCGGTCGAGAACGCAGGCCGCCAGTTCCAATGGTCGCGAACGGTGGAAGCGCCGCCCGAATTTCCCGGCACGATCCGCATCGTCCTGTCCTTGCGCGAAGTGACGCCGGGCCGGGAATCGAGCGCGGTGACGTATGAATTCCTGCGGGTCGCCCCTTCATGAGGCGCAACGGCTTCACCCTGGTCGAAATGCTCGTCGCGCTCGTCGTTTTCGCGGTGATCGCGGGCGGGGCGCTGGCCATGCTGCGGTTCTCCGTCGATGCGGAGATTTCGGGCCGCAACGCCACCGAACGCATCGCCGATCAGCGCCGCTTCCTCGCGGTCTGGACATCGGATCTTGCCCAGGCCGCCGCCCGCCCGGCGCGCGATGAGCGTGGGGACATCGTGCCCGCCATGCAGCAGGGACGCAGCGGTGCGCTGCTCGACCTGACCCGCAGCGGCTGGGACAATCCGGCGGGCGAACCGCGCCCCTCGATCCAGCGGGTTAGCTGGCGGGTGGAGGGCGACCGGCTGGTCCGTATCGGCCTGCCGTTCCCCGATGGTGCACAGCCGCCCGAAGCTTCGCCCATGGCCCGCGTGTCGGGCATCCCGCGCCTTCGTTTCCGCGCGCCGCAAGGTAACTGGCTGGACGCGTGGGAGCCGGAGCGCGCGACCGACCTGCCCACCGCCGTCGAACTCCTGTTGCCGCAAGCGGACGGCACGACCTTGCGCGTCGTCGCCCTCGTCGGAGCGAACTACCAGTGAGGAAAGGTCGCAACCGCTGGATGCGCGCGAAAGAGCGCGGGGCCGCCCTGCTGTCGGTCCTGCTGCTCGTCGCGGTCATGGCGGTGATCGCGGCGCTCATGCTCGAACGGTTGAACCTTGCCACGCGCCTTGCGCTCAACTCGCAGGCGATGGCGCAGGCGCGGCTCTATGCTTTCAGCGCGGAATCGATCGTCGCCTCGCGGCTCGGCCAGCTTGTCGCGCTGGACCGCAGCCGCACGATCGATCCGGGCGGGATGCTGGACCGCGAAACGCCGCTGCCCCTGTCGCGCGGCAGCGTGACCGTGCGGGTGCGCGATGCGGGCAACTGCTTCAACGTCAACTCGCTGGTCTCGGGCGAAGGGGACCGCACGCGCCTCAACCGCATCTCGCTCGAACAGTTTCGCCGCCTGATGGACAGCCTCGACGTGCCGCCCGATGCCGCCGTGATCATTTCGGATTCGGTAGCGGACTGGATCGACGCGGATCAGGACCCGGAAGTGAACGGGGCGGAAGATGCCTATTATCAGCAGCTCGCCGTGCCCTATCGCACTGCGGGGCGCCGCATCGTCGACTTGTCCGAACTGCGCGCGATCCGCGGAATGGAAGAGCCGATCTATCGCCGGCTGGTCCCTTGGCTCTGCGCCTTGCCGGGCGGGGAGGGTGCGAAGATCAATCTCAACACCCTGCGTCCGGACCAGGCCCGGCTTGTCACCGCGCTCGTTCCCGGCACGCTCAGCATCGAACAGGTGCGCGCCCTTATCCAGCAGCGCCCGGCCACCGGCTGGGCCACGGTGAACGAAGCTGTCGGCCCACTGGCCGCCGCGGGCGCGCCGTTCGGTCCGGTGCAGCTGCGCCAATTGGCCGTCACGTCCCGCTGGTTCGAGGCGCGATTCGCGGTTCGGGTCGATTCGATAACGCTTGGAGAACGCGCGATTATCGATGCCGGGCTCGAACCGGCGCGCGTCGTTGCGCGAAGCTGGGGGGAGGCAAATTAGCCTCGCGTAATATTATTGCGTTTCGCGCGCTGTGTTACGTTTTTTGCTTCCCTTCTCGAACGGCTTGTGCAACAGGCGCAGCCCGCCGCCGATAGCGCTTGACGCGAAGGTGTTGCAGTGAAAACAGGCCTCTTCCGCTCGCCGTCCGGCGGGCGTTCAAAAGGCTCGTGGCGACCGTAGCTCAGTTGGTTAGAGCGCCGGTTTGTGGTACCGGAGGTCGGGGGTTCGAGACCCCTCGGTCGCCCCAGTCTTCACTGCCGGAACGGGGGTGAAATCCACATCATCCGTTTCCGTACTGGAGAGGCGGCGAACACTCGTATGTGGAACAATCCCGCGTTCGACGATCACGAAAAGATCACCCTGGTAAACGACCGGAAGAGCGGACTTCGCGCCATTGTCGCGATCCACTCGACCCATCTCGGCCCCTCGGCCGGGGGTACCCGGTTCTGGCACTATGCCGACAGCGAAGCAGCCCTGACCGACGCGCTGCGCCTGTCACAGGGGATGAGCTACAAGAACGCGCTGGCGGGTCTTCCGCTGGGCGGAGGCAAGGCCGTCATCCTGGCCGATGAAAACCGCACCAAGACCGATGACATGATGCTCGCCTTTGGCGACGCCATCGAAGCATTGGGCGGCCGGTACGTCACTGCAGAGGACGTCGGCATCACCGAAGCGGACATGGCGCTCGTCAATCGCCGCACCAATTTCGTGACCGGCCTCCCGGCCAAGGGCGACGAACCGACCGTCGGTTCGGACCCCGGTCCTTTCACATCGCACGGTATTTTCCTGGGCGTGAAGCAGGCGGTGAAGCACAAGCTCGGCAAGGACAGCGTCCAAGGCGTGCACGTCGCGCTTCAGGGTGTGGGCAGCGTGGGTTCGGGTCTTGCCCGTTACCTGGCTGCCGAAGGAGCGAAGCTGACGCTGGCCGACGTGAATGCAGAGCGCGCGGCGACACTGGCGCATGAACTGGGCGGGACCAGCGTTGCCGCGGACGAGATCATGACCGTGCCTTGCGACGTTTTCAGCCCCAATGCGCTGGGCGCGATCCTGACGCCGGAATCGATCGCGGCGCTCGACTGCCCGATCGTGGCGGGCGGCGCGAACAACCAGCTTGCCACCGTAGAAGACGGCGACCTTCTGGCACAACGCGGCATCCTGTTTGCGCCAGACTATGTCATCAATGCGGGCGGCATCATTTCCGTGGCGGTGGAATACCTGTCGCGCGACGGCTCGGTGCCTGCCACTTTTGACGAGGTGAATTCCCGCATCGCGCAGATTCCGGGCCGCCTCGAACAGATCTGGCAGGAAAGCGACGCGACCGGCGTGGCCTCCAACCGGGTCGCCGATGCAATGGCGCGCAAGGTAATCGGACGCTGATCGGCCGTTTTTGAGACGAAATCTCGTCCATTAGGCCAAGGCTATCGAGTCTTGCACTTGAAGCGAGGCGCGGGCGCTGCCAAAGCGGTCGGCGAAAGCCAAGGACTATGCACGGTTTCGCCAATCCCGCCCGTTTCCTGCGCCTCGCACGCTGGATGACCCCGCTTCTGCTGGTGACTGGGCTTGTGCTCGTCGCCGGCTCGCTAGCCTGGGGGCTGTTCTACGCCCCGGCAGACCGCCTGATGGGCGAGACGGTGCGCATCCTCTATATCCACGTGCCAAGCGCGTGGCTGGGCATGGGTGGCTGGACCACGATCGCGATCGCCTCGCTGGTCGAATTGGTCTGGCGGCACCCCCTGGCGACGATCGCGGCGCGCGCCGCCGCCGTTCCTGGCGCGGTGTTTACCGCGATCTGCCTTGCCACCGGTTCCATCTGGGGCCGGCCGACGTGGGGCACGTGGTGGGTCTGGGACGGGCGGCTGACCTCCATGCTCGTCCTGCTGTTTCTCTATTTCGCCTACCTCGCGCTGGCCAATGCCGCGCAGAAGGACGGCATCGGCGCGGGTAGCCGCGTGACCGCGATCTTCGGTCTGGTCGGCGCGATCAACGTGCCGATCATCAACCGCTCGGTCGTCTGGTGGAACTCGCTGCACCAACCGGCCAGCATTACCATGGGCAAATCGGCGATCGATCCGGCCTTCCTCTGGCCGCTGCTGATCTGTGCCTTGGGCTTTTCGCTGCTGTTCGGCGGCGTGGTGCTGGCCCGGATGCGCGCCATCCTTGCCGATTTCCAGGCCGAGGCGCGCCTGCGCCGCCGTGCCCAAAGGGAACTGGCGACGGGCCGGGCAATGTCCTCGGTAGAGGGAGCAGCCACGTGAACGAGGGTCTGGACCACTGGCCGTTCGTGATCGCGGCCTATGTCATCGGCATCGGCGGCACGCTGGCGATGGTGGTGTGGAGCTGGATTGCCATGCGCCGCGCCGAAGCCCGCAGGGACGCAGCCAAGGGACGCAAATGAGCACAGCCTTGAAGCCAAAGCACCAGCGCCTCGTGCTGGTTATCCTTGCGCTCGTCGTGCTGATCGGCGCGGCGCTTCTGGCCATCTGGGGCCTGCGCGGCCAGGCCAGCTATTTCTACGTGCCCAGCGATATCGCGTCCGATCCGCCCGAACCGGGCCGTGCGGTGCGTCTGGGTGGCATGGTACAACAGGGCTCGATCCAGACGCTGGCCGACGGGGTAACCGTCGCTTTCGTCGTCGGTGACGGCAAGGCGACCGTGCCCGTACGCTATACCGGCATTACGCCGGACCTGTTCGTCGAAGGGTCGGGCGTCGTTGCCGATGGCCGCCTTGATGCCGACGGGACATTCGTTGCCGACAGCCTTCTGGCCAAACATGACGAGAACTACATGCCCCGCGAACTGGAAGAGATGAGCGAGGCACAGGCCAAGGCCGTCGTCGCGGAGACGACCGCGCAATGATTGCCGAGGCAGGCCTGGCCCTATTGTGGTTCGCCGCCGCGCTGGCGCTGTTGCAGCTTTTCGCCAGCGTCATGACGCTCGTCGGCGGGCAGAGCGAGGCGGAGATGGGCGGCGTCGTCCGCCCCGCTGCGATCATGCAGGGGCCGCTCGTCGCGCTCTCGTTCCTGATGCTGATGTGGCTGTTCATCCGCACCGATCTCTCGGTCCTGCTGGTCGCCTCCAATTCGCACAGCGCCAAGCCGTTCATTTTCAAGCTGGCCGGCACATGGGGCAACCACGAAGGCTCGATGCTGCTGTGGGTCACGGTCATGGCCATGTCGGGTTCGCTCGTCGCGCTGGTCGAACGGCGACTGCCCGAACGCACGATGATCGCCACGCTGGCTGCGCAGGCCTTTGTCAGCCTGGGCTTCTATGCCTTCCTGCTATTCTCCTCGAACCCGTTCGAGCGGTTGGCGACGCCGGTCCCCGAAGGAAATGGCCTCAACCCGCTCTTGCAGGATATTGGCCTCGCCTTCCATCCGCCCACTCTTTACATCGGTTATGTCGGGCTTTCGGTGGCATTTTCCTTTGCGGTCGGTGCGCTGCTGACGCGCGAGGTCGGCCCGGCCTTCGCCCGCGCCATGCGGCCCTGGGTGTTGGGCAGCTGGATATTTCTGACCATCGGTATCACCGCGGGTTCCTACTGGGCCTATTACGAACTGGGCTGGGGTGGCTGGTGGTTCTGGGACCCGGTCGAAAACGCCTCGCTCATGCCGTGGCTGGCGGCGACCGCGCTGCTGCACTCGGCATCGGTCCTGGCCTCGCGCGATGCGCTGCGGACGTGGACGATCATGCTGGGCGTCGTGGCGTTTTCGATGTCGATGGTCGGTACCTTCCTCGTGCGCTCGGGCATTCTCACCTCGGTTCACGCATTCGCGGTCGATCCCGAACGCGGCAGCTTCATCCTGGCCTTGCTGGCGATCTATATCGGCGGGGCGCTGGCCCTGTTCGGCGCGCGTGCGAGCACCGTGAACGAGGGCAAGCAGTTCAGCCTCGTCAGCCGTGAGGCGGGACTGGTCTTCAACAACGTGGCGCTCTCGGCGATTCTGGGCATCGTCCTGCTCGGCACGCTCTACCCGCTGCTGACCGAGGCGTTCGACACCAAGGTTTCGGTCGGCCCGCCCTATTTCAATCCCGTCGGCGCGATCTTCGCCTTGCCGATGATCGTGGTCATGGCCATCGGCCCGCTGCTGCGCTGGCGGCGCGACAGTTTCGACCGGATCGCCAAAGTGCTGATCCTGCCTGCGGTGCTGACCGCGGGCGTGATTGTCGGCGCGGTCGTCCTTGCGCCGGGCATCGGCCTGCTTCCGCTATTAGGTCTTGCGCTGTCGATCGGGCTGGGCATCGCCAGCCTGTTGCCGCTTTTGGGCCGCAACCTGCTGCGCACCCCGCTGGCGACATGGGGCATGGTGCTCGGCCACTTCGGTCTTGCCGTCGCCCTGTTCGGCATGGCGAGCGAGAGTGCGTTTTCGACCGAAAGGCTCGTCGCCGCGGAAATCGGGGATACGGTCGAAGTCGGCCCCTGGTCGATCGAACTGGTCGGTATCGATCCGGTCGCCGGTCCCAACTGGACCGCGCTGGAGGCGAACATCAACGCCCGCTACGAAGGCGGCGATCCGATCTCGCTCCACCCGCAATCGCGCAATTTCACGCAGCCACCGATGACCACCAGCGAATCGGCGCTGTCGACGCGCTGGAACGGTCAGCTTTATGCCGTCGTGGGCGAAGAAGGCCTCGACGGGCGCTGGCAGCTTCGGCTGTGGTGGAAACCGTTCGTTCCGCTGATCTGGATCGGCGGTCTGATCGTCGCGCTGGGCGGCGCGCTGGCGCTGCTTGGCCGCTTGCTGGGCGACATGCGCAAGGCGCACCAGGTTCGCCGCATCGCCCAGCGGCGTGAGGATAACCCGCTGCACGGCGCCGCACCGGAACCTGCCGAATGAGCGGGACGGAAAAGAAACCGGGCAAGCGCTGGGCGATCTGGCTACCGCTGGTCCTGTTCGGCGTGTTTTTCGTGCTGGTCATGAACGGGCTGGTGCGCCCTGCGAATCGCGATATCGAAAGCGCGATGGTTGGCAAGATGCTGCCCGAATTCACCCTTCCCGCCGGTGTCGACGAACGCCCCGGCCTTGCCACCGACGATTTCCGGCAGGGCGAGGTTCGCCTGCTCAACGTCTTTGCCAGCTGGTGCGTGCCTTGCGCGGCAGAGGCGCCGCAACTTGACGAGCTGGCCCGTGCGGGCGTCCCGATCGACGGTGTCGCTATCCGCGACCGCACGCAGGACATCGCCCGTTTTCTGGCCCGCTACGGCAATCCCTTCGCCACCATTGGCAAAGACGATATCAGCGAAGTGCAGCTGGGCATCGGGTCTTCCGGCGTGCCGGAAACTTTCGTGATCGATGGCACCGGCACGATCCGCTATCAGCATATCGGCCCGATCATGGAGCGTGACGTGCAGATCATCCTTTCCGAAGTGAAGAAGGCGCAAACCCCGCTGTGACCCGCGCTCTTGCCCTCCTGGCCCTGATCGCCGCCATGCTGGCCGTCCCCGTTGCTGCGCAGGACCAGCTGCCGCCCGCGCCCTATGCCTATCGCCAGCTCGAAGACCCGGCGCAGGAGCAGAAGGCGCAGGACCTGATGGAGACGCTGCGCTGTCTCAAGTGCCAGAGCCAGTCGATCGCCGATTCCGACGCCTCGATGGCAGGGGACATGCGCAATCAGGTCCGCCTGCGCATCAAGGCGGGCGAAGAGCCTGAGGCGATCCGCGCATGGCTGGTCGAACGATATGGCGAATATGTCAGCTACAAGCCTGAACTGACCACGCTGACCTGGCCGCTTTTCGCCGCGCCGCTGGTCTTGTTGCTGCTAGCGCTTCTGCTGCTGCGCAAACGGTTCATCCGGCGTCTGCCGGAAGGAGAGGAATGATGGGCTGGGCCATTGCCATTGGCATTGCGGTCGTCACCTTCTGCGTGCTGGTCTTCGTGGTGAAACTGCCGCGCGGAGGGCGCGAATTTGCCGCGGCCGCATTGCTGATCGGCTTGTCGGGCTATGCCCTGCAGGGGTCTCCGTCCGAAGCCGGATCGCCCACTCCGCCGCGCGAAACCGAAGAAACGGGTCAGGCCGCCCTGATCGAGGCGCGTCAGGCCATGGGCAACAAGTTCGGCGAAGGGCGCAACCTGCTCATCACTGCCGATGCGATGGCGCGGCGCGGACAATTCGCAACGGCGGCGGGTATCCTGAAAGTCGCGCTGAAAAGTTCGCCGAACGATCCGGACCTGTGGCTGGCACTGGGCAACGCGCTGGTCGGGCATTCGGGCGGGATCATCACGCCGGCCTCGCTCTACGCGTTTCAACGCGCCGCCGACATTGCGCCCGAACATCCCGGCCCGCCCTTCTTCACCGGCCTCGCGTTGGCGCAGTCGGGACAGTTCGAGGATGCCCGCGCGATCTGGCAGGAACTCATGAACCGCCCCGGCGACCCGGAGGAGGCATGGCGTGCCGATCTTGCGGCCCGTATCGAACGACTCGATGCGATCATTGCGATGCAATCGGGCCAAGGCGTACCTGCGGCAGCCGAACAAATGCCGTCTGGCCCGGTGCCGGTGGAGCAGGAAACCCCGGATTCCGTAGGGTCAGACGGTCCCGCTTCGTGACGGGGCGCCACCTTTTCTTGCAGGTGCGAATAACCGCTGCTAATCGCCTGCCCCCGTTGGCCTGTCGGTTTCGATCCGTGGCCGCAACAAGGGACGAAAACCGGGCATGAGCCACTCCGCATCCGGAGAAGACGCGCGCACCAGCGCCAAGCTGAAGCTGGCTGCAGGCGCGGTCGGCATCGTGTTTGGCGACATCGGTACCAGCCCGCTCTACGCGTTTCGCGAAACATTCGTCGGCCCGCACCCGCTGACGCTCGACCGCTTGCACATCCTCGGCGTCGTCAGCCTGATTTTCTGGTCGATGACGCTTGTCGTGTCGCTGCAATACGTCACGATCCTGATGCGCGCCGACAACAAGGGGCAGGGGGGCAGCCTTGCCCTGCTGGCCCTGATCTCGCGTCATATCGGCCGGTCCAAATATGGCTGGATAACCGTCCTGCTCGGCGTCCTGGCGACTTCGCTGTTCTACGGCGATTCCATGATTACGCCCGCCATTTCGGTCCTTTCCGCGGTCGAGGGCCTGACCGTCGTCGAAAAACGGTTCGAAGTCTGGGTCATCCCGATCGCGCTTGCCCTGCTGATCTTCCTGTTCCTGCTGCAACGGCGCGGAACGGCCAAAGTCGGCGCGCTCTTCGCACCGGTGATGGTGACCTACTTCATCGTGCTGGCCGTGCTGGGCCTGGTGCAGATCTTCTACAATCCCGGCGTGCTGGTGGCACTAAACCCCTGGTACGCGGTGCAGTTTTTCATCGTCGACAAGTGGCTGGCGTTCCTGGCGCTCGGCTCGGTCGTGCTGGCCGTGACCGGGGCAGAGGCGCTCTATGCCGACATGGGGCATTTCGGGCGCGGGCCGCTGCGCCTGTCGTGGTTCGGGTTCGTGATGCCCGCGCTGCTGCTGAACTATTTCGGACAGGCCGCGATGGTGACCAGCCTTACCGGTGCGGACGCGGCAGAGGCGATCCAGAACCCGTTCTTCATGATGGCGCCCGACATCCTGCGCCTGCCGCTGGTTATCCTCGCGATGTGCGCGACGTTCATCGCCAGCCAGGCGGTGATATCGGGCGCGTTCTCGGTGACGCACCAGGCGATGCAACTGGGCTTCATTCCGCGCCTTTCTATCCTGCACACCAGCGAGACCGAGGCAGGGCAGATCTACATTCCCTTCATCAACTGGGCCCTGATGGTCGCAGTCATCCTGCTGGTGCTGACGTTCCAGAACTCGTCGAACCTTGCCAGCGCCTATGGCATCGCGGTGACCGGCGCGATGGTGATCGACACCTGCCTCATGGCCGTCCTGCTGTTCGCGGTGTGGAAGTGGAAGTGGTGGTGGGCCGTTCCGGTCATCATCCTCTTCTTCGTCGTCGACGGGGCCTATTTCGCGGCGAACGCCACCAAGATCCCCGATGGCGGCTGGTTCCCGCTGCTGGTCGGCGCTGCGGCTTTCACTCTGCTGACGACCTGGGCCAAGGGCCGCAAGCTGATGCGCGAACGCATGACCGAGGTTGCCCTGCCGATCGAGATTTTCGCCAAAAGCGCGGCCAATTCGGCCACCCGCGTTCCGGGCACGGCGATCTTCATGGCGTCGAGCACGGCGGGCGTTCCTTCTGCGCTGCTTCACAACATCAAGCACAACAAGGTCCTGCACGACCGCGTCGTGGTGTTGACCGTCAGCATCGCCGAGGAGCCTTACGTCGATCCGAACAACCGGGCCGAGATCGAGGATCTGGGCGACGGGTTCTATCGCGTCGTGCTGCGTTACGGCTTCATGGAAGAAACGGACGTTCCGGCCGCGCTGAAGAAGATCGACAACTGCGGCGGCATGTTCGACATGATGCAGACCAGTTTCTTCCTTTCGCGACAGACGCTGCTGCCCAGCGAGAAACCGGCGATGATGCTGTGGCGGGAAAAGATCTTCAGCTGGATGCTGCGTAATGCGGCAACCGCGATGGAATTCTTCCGCCTGCCCACGAACCGCGTCGTCGAACTGGGCTCTCAGGTCAGGATCTGACCTGACCGCGATGGCGTCTTGATGGCCGAAAGCAAGCCAACGGCATACGACGCGGGCAAGGCCCTCATGATTGGCGGAATCGTCAGCGGCATATTCATCGTCTGGGGCATCCCGCTGCTCGCCGTGGCGGCCGGACTGGCGCAAAGCGGGTGGCTCGACTGGATCGTCATGCCGCTGCTGGTCGTGTGGGTCGTGCTGTTCGGCATACGCAGCTTGCTGATCCGCTGCCCGAATTGCGGCAAATCTATATTCCGGCGCGGGATATGGAGCGTGTTCTGGCCTGAAAAGACCTGTTCGCGATGTGGCACCGACCTCACCGCGGTAAGCCCGAAGGGCCGCGATGCCTAGGGGAATGCTCCTCATCACGACAGCCGCGCTGATGGTGTCGGCCTGTGCCAGCGAGGCGAAGCGGCACGAAGACGAATACACGATCATGCGCCGCTCCAACGCGACCAGTGCCGAGCTTTGCGAAAAGGCGAAAACGATCGCCGGAATCTACGAGCGGGAAGAGAACGCCAGGGGTTTCGAGCGGTGGGACCAGGTCGCCTATGTCCACTGCCTCGACGTGGAACTGGGCATTATCTGACCGGGCTCATATCGCGCCGAGCAGGAACCAGCCAATCAGGCCGCCCGCCTGCAGGACGGCAATGACCTGCAGTCGGGTCGAAAACGGCTCTTTGCGCGTCTTGTGGCGAAATACCTTGCGCGCCAGAAACGCGCCCGGCGACCCGCCGATGAGCGCAAGGCCCAGCAGGTGCCCCTCCGGCACGCGCCAGCCGCCGTTCATGGCCCGCGACTTGTCATGCCAGAACTGGCCGACGGTCCAGACGTTGATAGCCAGAAGATAGAGAGCGAGCTTTACGAACATGGCGGCAGGTTTAGTGCAGAATTGGTGAATCAACGGTTTGCTGGCTGTGGTTGCTCAAGCTCGCGCATGTTGCCGACTGCTTCGCGTGACACGCATCCCGCGAACATCTACGTACATACCCATGCCCGATATCCAAGCTTTCGAGTCTCGCAGTGCCGAACACCTGCGGCTGGTCATCGAGACGAGCAAGATCGGGATATGGGAACTCGACCTGGAAACCGGCCGTGCGGTGCGCAACCAGACGCACGACAGGATTTTCGGATATTCCGAGCCTGTGCCCGACTGGACATACGACACTTTTCTCGACCACATGGACGAAGCGGACCGGGGCAGGGTCGACGAGCTGCAGAAGACTGCGATCGGGAACGGAACCGAATGGGGTTTCGAATCCCGGATCAGGACAGCGGACGGTCGCGATCGCTGGATCAGCGTGGCGGGGCGCCCGCTTGAGGACGAGAGCGGGCACACGGTCAAGCTGATCGGCCATGTCATCGACATCACCGATACGAAGCGGAACGAAGCCCGCCTGCAGCTGATCACCGAAGAGCTGAACCATCGGGTCCGCAACATCCTTTCGATGATCAAGAGCATGATCGCGCTTACGGCGAGGAGGGCGACGGACATTCCGTCGTTTTCAAGCTCGCTCGAAGGCCGCATCGGCGCGCTTGCCCGCAGTCATAGCCTGCTGGTTGGCCATGAAGTTGCCGATATGAAGCCGAGCGCGATCCTGGAAACCGAGCTTTTGGCGTTCCAGGAGCTGCAGGACAGGGTCAGCATCGATGCGCAGGACGAACCGTCGCTTACCCCGTCCGGGAGCCAGGGGCTCGCACTCGTCTTTCACGAGCTGATTACCAACGCGATCAAGTACGGCGCGCTTTCCAACGATGCCGGTCAGGTCGCGGTGGAAATCGTCAGACATGGCCGATCCGCAAGCATCGTCTGGACCGAACGTGGCGGGCCGCCCGTCGATGCCGGTAACGACAAGGGGTTTGGATCGGTGCTGATCGAAAAGGCGCTTTCCTCCCATGGGTCGGTGGAACTCGACCTTTTACGGGACGGCGTCGTCTGCCGGATCGAACTCGAAGTGCTTTAGGCAGGGTTCGGGGCGCTATCCGACGATGCGCTCTCGCTTTCCGCCCCGTTTCCGCCGGTTCAGGCCGGCGGATGCTCCGTCACCGCTTCTTCCTCTTCCTCCTTGCCCAGACCCTCGCGCAGCATCATCGGCAGCTGGGTGAAGGTGAACAGGAACGACAGCGGCAGGAAGACCCATAGTTTTGCAGCAAGCCATGCATCGAAGCTGAGCGTGGCGCGCAGCACTTCGTTCAGCGCGGCCAGCGCGATGAAATAGAAGCCCCAGTTGCGCGACAGGTTCATCCAGCCCTTGTCCGATAGCCCTTCGAACGCGGCGTCGAGCAGATATTTGAGCAGCGCCTTGCCGCGCCAAACGCCAAACAACAGCGCCACGGCGAAGACGACGTAGATGATCGTCGGCTTCACCTGCACGAAGACCGGGTCCTGGAACAGGATGGTCAATCCGCCGAAGAACACGATCAGCGCGGTCGACAGCATGAGCATGGGCGTGACGTGGCCCAGCTTCCACTTCGACACGGCCACCGCGATCACGGCGGCGGCGATGAAGGCGCCGGTGCCCTTCACGATGGCCAGAACCTCGCCGACGGCGTTGCCGTCTTCCGAGGGGCTGAACCACTTGTAGACGAGGAAGAAGACGAGCAGCGGCCCGTAGTCGATCGCGATGTTGAGCCAGCCGCTTTTCGCTTTCGGCTTGGCGGCGGGCTTCGTTTCAGGCGTCTCGGTCATCAGGCCACTCCCGCAATGACGCGCGCGACCAGATCGGGATCGAACGGGCGCAAGTCGTCGATTTTCTCGCCCACGCCGATGGCATGGATGGGAAGTCCGTACTGTTCCGCCGCCGCGACCAGAACGCCGCCGCGCGCCGTGCCGTCAAGCTTCGTCATGACGAGCCCGGTGACGCCCGCGACTTCCTTGAACACGTCGATCTGTTGCAGCGCGTTCTGCCCGTTCGTGGCGTCGAGCACGAGGACGACATCGTGCGGCGCTTCGGGGTTGAGGCGGCCCAAAACCTTTCGGATCTTGGTCAGCTCGTCCATCAACTCGCGCTTGTTCTGCAAGCGGCCTGCGGTGTCGACGATCAACGCGTCGCTGCCCTTTTCGGTCGCGGCCTTCACGCCGTCGAACACCACCGATGCCGGATCGCCGCCTTCCGGGCCGGTGACGATGGGCACGCCGATCCGATCGGCCCATACCTTGAGCTGTCCGATGGCGGCGGCGCGGAACGTGTCGCCTGCGGCCAGCATGACGGAGTAGTCGTCTTCCTGGAACAGGTGCGCCAGCTTTGCGATCGTCGTCGTCTTGCCGCTGCCGTTGACGCCGATGACCAGCACGACATGCGGGCGCGGGAAGGCGGTGACTTCGAGCGGCTTGGCCACGGGGCGTAGGATTTCTGCGATTTCCGCGGCAACGGCCTCGGAAATGGCACGCTCGTCCGCGCCGCGTTCGAACCGGCGTTCGGCTACCGCGTCACGGATGCGCATCGCAGCGCGCGGGCCAAGGTCCGACATGATGAGCGCGTCTTCCAGCTCGTCCAGCTGATCCTCGGTCAGCTTCGTCGCGCCGCTCCCCAAGGTGCCGAGGTTGCCCGACAGCCGCTCGCTCGTCTTGCGGAATCCTCCGAAAAGCCGGTCTGACCAGCTCTCGCTCATACTCTCTCTCCGATTAGCAGACCGTCCGCCGCGCCGGTGATGCGCATGGAGACGATGTCGCCGCCGCGCACGCCATCGGGCAGGCGGACGGGCGCGAAATTGGGGGTGTGACCGGTGCCGTCGTTCTCGCCCAGCACAGACTGCACGCTGTCGATCATCGCGCCAAGCCAGTCGGCGCGGGACTTTGCGACGGCGGCGCGCATTTCGGCCGCGCGGGCCTTGATCGTCGCCGCATCGAGTTGCGGCATTCGTGCCGCCGGGGTGCCGGGGCGCGGGCTGAAGGGAAAGACGTGGCCGTGAACGACCGCGCATTCGCGGATCACCGACAGGTTCGCCTCGTGCATCGCCTCGTCCTCGGTCGGGAAGCCGGCGATAAGGTCCGCGCCGATGGCGATGTCGGGGCGACGGGCCTTGAGGCGGGATACGAGTTCGACCGCGTCGCGGCGCGAGTGGCGCCGTTTCATGCGCTTCAGGATCAGGTCGTGCCCGTGCTGAAGCGAAAGGTGAAGATGCGGCATGACCCGCCTCTCACCCGCGAACAGCTCTTCCAGTGCGCCATCGATCTCGGCCCCGTCGATGGAAGACATGCGGATGCGTTCAAGGGACGGGAAAGCGCGCAGCACTTCGCCGACAAGCGTGCCCAGCGCGGGCGAGCCGGGCAAGTCGTGGCCCCAGCTGGTCACGTCCACGCCGGTCAGCACCACTTCGGGCGAGCCCTGTTCAAGGTGCATCTCGATCTCGGACAGGACCTGCGGCACGGTGAGCGAGCGGCTCTCGCCCCGTCCTTGCGGAATGACGCAGAAGGTACAGGCATGGTCGCACCCGTTCTGGACCGCGACGAAGGCGCGGGTGCGGGCCGTCGCCGCGGTGCTGGTGCCCTGGTGGACGCGGACCGGCGGCATGGCCGCAGCATTGTGGCCCGCGTTCCAGCTTTGCGGTTCCAGCTTGGCAATATTGGCAACCAGGGCGTCGACTTCGGGCATGGCGGCAAGCTGTTCGCGTTCGATGTCGGCGGCGCATCCGGTGACCAGCAGGCGGGCATCGGGGCGGCGGCGGCGCAACCGGCGGATGGCGCGGCGCGTCTGGCGCACCGCCTCTTCCGTGACGGCGCAGGAATTGACGACAACGGTATCGTCGCGCCCGGCCAGCATGGCGCGGATCCGGTCGCTTTCCGCCGCGTTGAGCCGGCAGCCCAAGGTAATCACTTCGGGCGCGTTCAAGCGTAGTCGCCCCAGTCGAACGACCCGGTGTAGCTGACCGTCGCAGGGCCGGTCATGGTGATCCTGTTGTCCCCGTCCCACGCGATGACCAGCGAGCCGCCGGGCAGGGTGACCGTCACTTCGCGGTCCACAAGGCCGCGCCGCATCGCTGCGATGGCCGTGGCGCAGGCACCGGTGCCGCAAGCCCGCGTTATGCCTGCGCCGCGTTCCCACACGCGCAGGGTGATCGCATCGCGCGCGGTGACGGCAGCGACGTTGACGTTGACGCGTTCAGGAAACACCGGATCTTTTTCGATTACCGGACCGATGGCGGCAAGGTCGATGGCATAGGCATCGTCGACGAAGAAGACCGCGTGGGGATTGCCCACGTTCACCGCGACCGGGTTTTCCAGTTCGCCATCGTCGAGCGGCCAGCCGACAGGCATGGCCAGGGTATCCATTGCATAGCCCAGCGGGATCGCCTGCCAATCGAAACGCGGCTCACCCATGTCTACCGCGATGCCGCGCTCGTCGGGCCGGGCCATGATGATGCCGCCCAGCGTCTCCAGGCTGACTTCGCCGCCGATCAGCAGGCCGACCGCGCGGGTGGCGTTGCCGCAGGCCTCGACCTCTCCACCGTCGGAATTGAAGATCCGCATGCGCCAGTCGGCGCTCTCGCTCGGCTCGATCAGGACAAGCTGGTCACAGCCGATGCCGGTGTGCCGGTCGGCAAGGGCCGCCACGACATCGCGGGTCAGCGGCGGCAGGGCATGGTCGCGCGCATCCAGCACGACGAAGTCGTTGCCCAGGCCATGCATCTTGGTGAACGCGATCCGCATGGCCCGCATCTATGCACCCGCGCGCCATGCGTCCAGTGCCACGGCCGGTAATTGTCGAACGCGAAAAGGGGAGGCGATCAGGCGGCCGGGTCTGCGGCGTGGACGGCGGGGGCGTCGTGCGTGGCTCTATCGTTGGCCGCGGTGTCGGCGGCAAGGCGCGCCTCGCTCTTCAACCGGGTACGGACCTGTTCGGCGGTTTCGGGCTTTCCATAGAAATAGCCCTGACCCTTGAAAGTGCCGATCCGGCGCAGCGAATCGCGCAAGGATTCGGTCTCGATCCCTTCGGCCGTGACGGGCAGGTTCATGCCTTCGCCGATGGACGCGATGGTGGAAATGACATTGGCCGTGTCCTCGGTCCGGGACAGGCGGGCGATGAACTGGCGATCGATCTTGATCCGGTCGAACGGCAGGGCGCGAAGCTGGGCCAGCGTGGCATAGCCGATGCCGAAATCGTCGAGGCTGATCGAGACGCCCTGGTTTTTCAGGCTGGTCACCATCGACCTTACCAGCCCGATGTTTTCGTTGAGGCACATCTCGGTGATTTCGATCTCCAGCCTTTCGGCGGGAAAGCGAGCTTCGGCCATCAGCTTCAGTAGGCGCTGCGCGAACCACGGGTCGCGCATCTGCACCGGCGAGATGTTGACCGCCAGCGTCAGGCGCGGATCCCATTCGCGGGCGTCGCGTAGGGCCTGCGCGATCACGCTTTCGGACAGTTCGGCGATGACGCCCAGTTCCTCTGCCACGGGGATGAACCGGTCGGGCGTGACAAGGCCAAGGCGCGGGCTTTGCCAGCGCGCCAGCATTTCAAAGCCGGTCAGCTCGCCCGTTTCGATATCCACCTGCTGTTCGTAGAAGGGCACGAATTCGCCGCGCGCGATGCCCGCCAGTATGCCGTTTTCCAGATCGGCGCGCATTCGCAATTCGCGCTCCATCTTCGCCTCGAACCAGTCGTAGCGGTTCCGGCCGTTCTTCTTGGCGTGGTACATCGCCATGTCGGCCATGTGCAGCATTTCTTCGGCCGGGTTCTCGCACGGATCGGGAAGGGCGCTGCTGCAGGCGATGCCGAGCGACAGGCTGATCGCCAATTCGCCGCCCGCAACCTCGAACGGTTGGCGTCCGGCGGAAATGATGGCCGATGCGATGCGGTCGATCATGGCTGGATCGCGCGGGTCGTAACGCATGACGCAAGCGAACTCGTCACCGCCGAGGCGGGCCAGCTTTGCCGTTTCGGGCAGGACCTGGCGCACGCGCCTTGCCATGGTGATGAGCATGGTGTCGCCCGCACGGTGTCCGTTGAGATCGTTGATCTGCTTGAAATGGTCGAGGTCGAGCATGATGAACGCGACCGCACTGCCGCCTTGCGCACGCGTTTCGGCGATGAGGCGATCGACCTCTGGCACGATCGAGCGGCGGTTGAGCGAGCCGGTCAACGGGTCGGTAAAGGCAAGTTCGCGCGCTTCTTCCTCCGACGCGCGGCGTTCGCGCACTTCGGCCATCAGTTCGCGATATCGGCGCCAGCCAAAGATAACGAGCGCGGCATTGAGCAGGAAAGCGCTGACCATATAGCCCGCAGGACCCGAACCGGTGCCCAGCATGACGCGGACCGTGCCCGGCAGGACGGCGCCCGCGTGGCCGATGAACATGATAACCGCGGCCACGATGATGCCAAGCGCGACGATGTCACGCTCTTCCGGAAGCTTGACCCTGCTTTCCCTGTCATCGTTGAACCCTGGCGGGGTATCGTCCATCGACGCACTTGCTCCTGGTTGAGCCGAAAGAGACTCGGTCCCAAGGGTTACCGCCGCCCTCTAAACATCGGGTTAAACCTGTCATAGAGCCCGGTTTTTTCGTGCAGCCCGTTTTTCCGTAGCACCTTGTCAGCTGTGGGGTGATTATGTATGTGGCGCGGCAAGGACCGGCCCGCCCTGCGGCGGAAGGGTTCGCAAAATCATGTTCCGTGACTGTAACGCGGTACGCTGGTCGGCGAGGTTTCGCCCACCGGCGTTTTTCGCGTTTAGCCCGGTTTTGAAGTGTTTGGCGCCGCTTTGCTGGCGCGCAGAAGGAGAAAACGATGTTCGACAGCCTGTCAGACCGGCTCGGTAACGTCTTCGATTCGCTGCGCGGTCGCGGGGCGCTGAAGGAAGACGATGTCCGCGCCGCCATGCGCGAAGTGCGCATCGCGCTTCTGGAAGCCGACGTCGCGCTGCCGGTCGTCAGAAGGTTTATCGACAAGGTTACCGAAGCCGCGATCGGCCAGGAAGTCCTGCGCTCGGTCACGCCGGGGCAGCAGGTCGTCAAGATCGTCAACGACGCGCTGGTCGAAATGCTGGGCGGCGAAGACGGCGACGGCGCGTCGGCGGCCAAGCTGGACCTTGAGGCGAAACCTCCGGTCGTGATCATGATGGTCGGCCTGCAGGGTTCGGGCAAGACGACCAGCACCGCCAAGATCGCGAAGCGGCTGAAGGAGACCGAGGGCAAGAAGGTCATGATGGCCTCGCTCGACGTCAATCGCCCCGCCGCGCAGGAACAGCTTGCCGTGCTGGGCGAACAGGCCGGGGTTGCCACCCTGCCGATCATCGCCGGACAGCAGCCGGTCGACATCGCCAATCGCGCGATCTCGGCGGCCAAGCTGCAGAGCTTCGACGTCCTGATGCTCGACACCGCGGGCCGCCTGCACGTCGACGAGGCGCTGATGGCCGAGATGAAGGCCGTCGCCTCCGTCTCTGCGCCGAAGGAAGTGCTGCTCGTCGTCGACTCGCTGACCGGTCAGGACGCGGTCAACGTGGCGCAGTCGTTCACCGGCGAAGTGCCGCTGACCGGCGTTGTGCTGACCCGCATGGACGGCGATGCGCGCGGCGGTGCGGCGCTGTCGATGCGTGCTGTGACGGGCAAGCCCATCAAGTTTGCCGGCACGGGCGAAAAGCTGGACGCGATCGAACCGTTTGTGCCTTCGCGTGTCGCCAACCGCATCCTGGGCATGGGCGACATCGTCTCCATGGTCGAAAAGGCGGCGGCGACGGTCAAGGAAGAGGACGCCGAACGCCTCGCCAAGAAGATGGCGTCGGGCAAGTTCGACCTTGATGACTTGCGCATGCAGTTGCAGCAGATGACCAAGATGGGCGGTCTGGGCATGATCGCGCAGATGATGCCGGGCATGAAGAAGGCCAAGCAGGCGATGCAGTCGTCGGGCATGGACGACCGCGTGCTGCTGCGCATGGACGCGATCATTTCTTCCATGACCCCCAAGGAACGGGCCAACCCCGCGCTCTTGAACGCGAAACGCAAGAAGCGCGTCGCGGCAGGTTCGGGCACGCAGGTTCAGGACGTGAACAAGGTGCTGAAGATGCACCAGGAAATGGCCAAGGCCATGAAGCAGATCAAGAAGATGGGCGGGCTCAAGGGCCTTGGCGCCCTGTTCGGCAAGGGCGGTCTCGATGCCGCCATGCCGGGACTTGGTGGCGGCATGGGCGGCGGTGCCGGTGGTGGCATGCCCGGCCTTGGCGGCGGTGCTGGCGGGCTTCCGCCGGATCTCGCCAACCTGCTGAACAAGAAATGATTTTTACGAACATTTGAATTTGAACGAATACGAATTGAACGAAAGGTAACCGAACAATGGCAATTGCAATCCGTCTCGCCCGTGGTGGCGCGAAGAAGCGTCCCTACTACCGTATCGTCGTCTCGGACGTGCGCAGCCCGCGCGACGGCAAGTATCTGGAGCAGGTCGGCATCTACAACCCGCTGCTCGCCAAGGACGACGAAAAGCGCGTTCAGCTGACCGAAGACCGCGTCCGTTATTGGCTGGGCGTCGGCGCGCAGCCGACCGACCGCGTTGCCCGCTTCCTCGATGCCGCCGGCATCCTTGAGCGTGCGGCCAAGAACAACCCCAAGAAGGCCGAACCGGGCGAAAAGGCCAAGGAACGCGCAGAGGAAAAGGCCGAGAAGGCTCGCGAAGCCGAGGAAGCTGCCAAGGCTGCTGAAGAAGAAGCCAACGCACCGGCCGAAGAAGCTGCTGCTGAAGAAGCTCCGGCTGAAGAAGCTCCGGCCGAGGAAGCTTCCGAAGAAAAGACCGAAGGCTGATCCCTTCGATGTCGGACAAGTCCGTCACGCTGGCCGCAATCACCGGCGCGCATGGCGTGACGGGCGAAGTCCGGCTGAAACTTTTTGGCGAAGGCGTGGAGTCCCTCAAGGGGTTCCGCGCCTTCGGCATTTCGGGGAAAGATGAAACGCTGACCCCGAAGAAAGTCCGCGATGACGGCAAGGGCGGCGCGATCGCCCGCTTTGCGGAAGTGGGTGACCGCAATGCGGCGGAAAGCCTGCGCGGCAGCCTGCTGACCGTGCCGCGCGATGCCCTGCCTGCCCTGGAAGAGGGCGAATACTACCACGCCGACCTGCTCGGCCTGTCGGCAATGGCCGAAGACGGACGCACCCTTGGCACCGTGATAGCGGTCGAAAACTACGGCGCGGGCGACGTGATCGAGATCGAACGGCCCGAAGGTTCGAAACCGCGCATCTTCATGGTGCCGATGCATGCCGATGCCGTTAGTGCGTGGGACGAAACTACCCTGACCGTAACCGCCAACTTCGCGGAGCCCTGATCGGCCCACCTTTAGCGGCGCAGCGGTCTTTCCTCGGCGAGCAGGTTGCGAATGCGCGTCGCGGCGACGCCTGCCTGTCCCATCGCGTGGCTGATCTGGTCCAGCCCGATGACAACGTCCCCTGCCGCGAAGAGGCCGGGCACGTTCGTCTGCAAGTGATCGTCGACCACGATGCATCCCTCCTCGCTCGTCTCCGCGCCCGCCATTGCGGCAAGGCTTGAGCGCACGTCGCTGCCCATTGCGGGATAGACGCTGTCGAACGCCATGCGACCCTTTGCCGTGTCGAAGGCCAGTTGTTCGCCCTCTATCGCGAAACCTCCGCACGGGCCCGCGACGTGGGCGATCCCCGCATCCGCCAGCCTGGCGCGGCATTTGTCGTCGAGGTCGTGATCCCCCTTGGGGCTGACCAGCGTGAGGTCGGCCGTATATCCGCGCAGGAACAACGCCTCTGCCGTGCCGTGCTGTCCGGTGCCGATCACGGCGACGCGCCTGTCGGTCACTTCGTATCCGTCGCAGACCGGGCAATACCGCAGCAGGCCCCGCGACAACGCCTTGTCATGCAAGGGGCGGGGCAGGCTGTCGGGGTAACGGTTCACCACGCCAGTCGCCAGCAATACGGTGCGCGCGCGCCATGCTCCGCTATCGGTTTGGACGATATGCAGGCCGTCCTTGCGCTCCAGCTTCTCAACTTTGCGGTTTTCCCTCCGCGCGCCGTATTTCGCGGCCTGATCGCTCATCCGCTCAAGCAGCTCGGTTCCCTTGATGCCGTCGGGAAAGCCCGCGTGGTTGCGGGTGCAGGGGATCAGTGCGGCGCGGCTGGTGCCGCAATCGAACAGCCGGATGGAGAGGTAATAGCGCGCAAGATAGATCGCAGCGGTCAGCCCCGCAGGCCCCGCGCCGATGATGATGCAGTCGTCGATGTGTTCATCCATGCGTGCCTAACTCATGGGCCACCAGATCGGTGCCCGGCCATAGCGAGTTTTCGAAGGGCTTGAGGAAGGCGTATTGTTGAGGTAATACAGCATGGCACGTCTATCTTGGAGTTCGAAAAGCAATGTGGTTCCTTATCCCGCTGATTATCGGATTGGTGCTCGTCGCGGCGTTTTCGGGCGGTCTTGCCCTGTGCCTGCACCTCTTGCGGCCCGGACTAGCGAAGCGCACCCGTATCCTGATCGCAGGCGGTCTTGCCGGATTTCTGCCGATGAGCATCGCTTTCGGCGGCTTCTTCTCTCAATCGGCGGATCTCTTGCGCGATGGCGGCAGTGAGTTCGCACTGGGTCTAACGGCGCTTGTCGTGTTCCAGTTCGTGCTCTGGGCGGTCTTTACGCTTCCCGCTGCGTGGTACGTGACCGAAAAGCTGGATGGCGACGATGCACCCGCGATCGGTGCCGACGAGGAAACGCTCGCCATCGAGGGATGAGCGCATTGGCGCCCGACGATCCGCTCTGGCAGCGGCTGGAGGCCTACCGGATCGGCCCGCCCGATGCCGAGTTCACCTTTGAGCAGCGCCTCGCCCGCGAAAACGGGTGGGACGCGGACTATGCCGAACGCGTCGTCGGGGAATATCGGCGCTTCTGCTTCCTCGCCATGCGTGCGGGGCACGAGGTCACGCCCTCGGACCAGGTCGATCAGGCCTGGCACCTGCACCTGACCTACAGCCGCGATTACTGGCAGAGGTTCTGCCCCGACGTCCTTGAAGGGTCCTTGCATCACGGCCCGACCGCTGGCGGACAGGCGGAGCGGGACCGCTATTACCGGCAATATGCGCAGACGCTGGCGAGTTACGAGGAGGTCTTCGGCCCATCGCCCGCCGACATCTGGCCCGATGCGAACCGGCGGCTCTACGTCGATCCGCTGGCCCGGCGCGTCCAGACCCGGAATTACTGGCTGGTGCCCCGGCGCGCCGGTTGGGCGGTAATGATTGTTGCACTTATCTGCGTTAGCGCGATGATCGCATGGGGAATGGGCAGCTAGCGAAAGGGGTGGATGTGAACGGGAGCAATCCGCTGGACTGGGACGCGACGGAGTTTCTGATCCTCTATGTGGTCCTGATCGTCGTCGCGGTCATCTTGCGCACGATCATCGCGAATTTCGTTCGCGGCGAGGGTTACTGCGGGACGCTGAAGGACGCGGACGAGATCGCGATGGTCTCGGGCGGGCGGCGACGTTTCAACGAAGCTGTCGTCGCGCGTATGCTGGCGACGGGAATGCTCACGATGGTCGAAATAGGCCGTTTCGCCCCCGCCAACCGCCCCGCCAACCCGACGGGTGCAGAACGCGCGGTCTTTGCCCTGGGGTCGCGGATCAAGTGGAAAAAGGTCAATGCGGCGCTGTGCGACAATGCGCGGCAGCTTGAAGAACGGCTCGTCAGCCGCGGTCTGATGATGGGCGATGGAGAGGTCTGGCAAGTGCGTTTGCTCCAGGCCGTGCCGTTCCTCTTCCTGCTCGGCTTCGGGTGGATACGGGTGCAGGTGGGTGAGATGCGCGGCGAAGCGGTCGGCAATCTCATCGCCAGCATGACGATCGCTGCCCTGATCGGTATCGCCTTGACCTTCAAGGTCGACCGCGCGACCAAATCGGGCCGCGCCGAACTCGCCTCGCTGCGCGCCACGAACGAGCGTTTGCGCCGTGCGCCGCTGTCGCAGGAAACCGGCATGGCGGTCGCCCTGTTCGGCACGCCGGTTCTGGCGGGCACGATGCTGTCGGACTTCCACCGGATGCGGTCGAGCGATTCGGGCGGCGGTTGCGGTTCCGATGGCGGCAGTGGTTGTGGCGGGGGCGGCTGCGGCGGTTGCGGCGGCTAGCAAGTCCGCGTCTTTTCGACTAACCGGCGCGGCATGACTTTCGCCGCTACCGTCCTGACCCTTTATCCGGAGATGTTTCCCGGGCCGCTTGGCGTAAGCCTTGCGGGCCGCGCTCTCGATGCCGGCACATGGTCGATGGACGCGGTGCAGATCCGCGATTTCGCCACCGACAAGCACCGCACGGTCGACGACACGCCCGCTGGCGGCGGCGCGGGCATGGTGCTGAAAGCCGACGTTCTGGCATCTGCGATAGACCATGCGCGCGGGCTTCATCCCGACTGCCCCGTCATCGCGATGACCCCGCGTGGAACCCCACTGACACAGGCCCGCGTACGCGATCTGGCGGCGGGGCCGGGCGTCAACGTGCTGTGCGGCCGGTTCGAGGGTTTCGACGAGCGTATCTTCGAAGGTCGCCAGGTCGAGGAAGTGTCGGTCGGCGACGTGATCCTGTCGGGCGGAGAAGTGGGCGCCCTGCTGCTGCTCGACGCTTGCATTCGCCTGCTTCCCGGAGTAATGGGCGCGGCTTCAAGCGGAGTCGAAGAGTCGTTCGAAAGCGGCCTCCTCGAATATCCGCATTTTACCCGACCTGTCGAATGGGAAGGGCGCACGATCCCTGAAGTGCTGCGATCGGGGGATCATGCGAAGATCGCGGCGTGGCGAAAGCGACGCAGCGAAGAAGATACACGGTTACGCAGACCGGACCTTTGGGAACGTCATATCGGCGTTCGGGACCAGTCTGCCTCTGGCGCGCGGCGAAAAGACGAAGGTACAGGCAAATGAACCTGATCCAGCAGCTTGAGGCCGAAGCAATTCAGGGCCTTGGCAAGGACATTCCGGAATTCCGCGCGGGCGACACCGTGCGCGTCGGCGTACGCGTCGTCGAAGGCACGCGTGAGCGTGTGCAGAACTACGAAGGCGTCGTCATCGCCCGCTCGAACCGCGGCATGGGCTCGAACTTCACGGTTCGCAAGATGTCGTTCGGCGAAGGTGTCGAGCGTGTCTTCCCGCTCTACTCGCCCAACATCGATTCGCTCACCGTCGTTCGTCGCGGTGTCGTGCGTCGTGCGAAGCTCTATTACCTGCGCGGCCGCACCGGCAAGCGCGCTCGTATCGCAGAGCGTAAGACCGTTCGCGAAGGCGCATAAGCGCCGCGCTTTGGATCACGCGATCCTGAAAAAACGATTGGGCGGTTCCTTCGGGAGCCGCCTTTTTCGTATGAGGGTGCCGTGACCCGGAAGATACCAGCGCAAAGCCAAACCAGAAAAGCCCTCGGCCTGCCCGGCGCATGGGCGATGGCGGTGGGCGGCATGATCGGCGGGGGCATCTTCTCCACGCTGGGCGTCGTCATTCAGGTCGCGGGGCAATGGGCCTGGGCAAGCTTTCTTATCGGCGGGTTGATCGCGTGGTGTTCGGGCCATTCCTACGCCGAACTGACCGTGCGGAGAGACCAGCCTGGCGGGTCGTACGGTTTTCTGCGCGATATCGGCCGCACCACCGTCGCCCGCTGGCTGATGTGGGTTCTGATCGCGGGCTACACGCTGACGGTCGCGGTCTATGGTTTCACGTTCGGGGCCTATGCCGCGAACGCGCTGAACGCGCCGGGTTGGGCGGCATCGGCGGCGGCGGTCGGCGCGATCGCGATCCTGGCAGGGGTGAACCTGCTGGGCGCGACGCAGGCGACGATTGTCGAACTGTTCGCGGTCTTTGTAAAACTGGTCATCCTGCTCGGCCTCGCGGCGCTGGGCATCTGGCACTGGGCGCCGGAGCGGCTGGTGCTGGAAACGGGCGATCCGGTCGGCCCGCTGGGCGCGCTGGCGGGCGTGGGCGTGGTTTTCATGGCCTACGAAGGGTTTCAGCTGCTGTCCTACGACTATGACGAGATGAAGGATGCGAAGCGCACGATCCGCCGGGCGATGAGCCTTGCGATCATCGCCACTTGCGCGACGTACGTGCTGGTCGCGCTGGGCGCGACGATGCTGGCGGGCGCGCCCGAGATCGTGGCGAAGGAGGAAGTCGCGCTGGCACAGGCGGGTCGCGCCGCTCTGGGCGCCTTTGGCTTCGTCGCGGTGTCCATCGCGGCGGCTTTCTCCACTGCATCGGCGATCAACGCCACTGTCTTCGCCACCGCGCGCCTTGCCGGGGAGGCGGCCGGCGACGGCGAGCTTCCCGCGATCTTCGGCAGACGCAATGCGCGCGACGTGCCGTGGGCCGGGGTCATGGTGATTTCCGGCGTCGCCATGGTGCTGGCCATCGTCGGCGGCATTGAACAACTGGTCGAAGGGGCCAGTTTCGTGTTCCTGGGCGTCTTTGCGCTGGTCAACGTGCTGGCCTGGCGGGGCAAGGTGCGGATGCGCTGGTTGAGCGGGGTGGGGGCAGTTACCTCGATCCTCGCCGCGGCAGCGCTGGTCCTCTATGTCGCGGGGCTGGCCTGAACCTTCGCGAAGGCTTGCACAGCGGCCGCCTTAGGCCTAACCGGCCCATTCGAAAAACCACAGTGATCAGGACTAGTCCCATGGCGAATAACGCCGCAAAGCCCCAGTTCGCGCAAGTTCCGCACCCGGCCCCGACTTCGGATGCCGATCGCGCTGCGGTACTTGCGAACCCCGGCTTCGGGACGCAGTTCACCGATCACATGGTCACCATCGACTGGAAAGAAGGCGAGGGCTGGCACAACGCCACCATAGGTCCGCGTCAGCCAATCCCGCTCGATCCGGCGGCGTCGGTCCTGCACTATGCGCAGGAGATCTTCGAAGGGCTGAAGGCCTATCGCCATCCCGACGGCAGCACCGCGCTGTTCCGCCCTGAACAGAACGCGGCGCGTTTCAACCGCTCTGCCGACCGACTTGCTATGCCGCACATTCCCGAAGACCTGTTCCTCGGCGCGATCGACGCGTTGCTGGCAGTCGACGGTCACTGGATTCCGGGTGGCGCGGGCGCGTCGCTGTACTTGCGGCCCTTCATGTTCGCGGACGAGGCGTTCCTGGGCGTGCGTCCGGCCAAGAGCTACAAGTTCATCGTCATCGCCAGTCCGGCCGGAAACTACTTCAAGTCGGGTGCGCCCGCCGTCTCGATCTGGGTGTCGAGCGATTATACCCGTGCGGCCCCCGGCGGCACCGGCGCGGCCAAGTGCGGCGGCAACTATGCCGCCAGCCTTGTCCCGCAGGCCGAAGCGATCGAGCGGGGGCACGACCAGGTCGTCTTCCTAGACGCGGTCGAGCGCAAGTGGATCGAGGAACTGGGCGGCATGAACCTGTTCTTCGTTTTCGATGACGGCCGCGTCGTGACCCCGCCGCTGTCCGGCACGATCCTGCCGGGCATCACCCGCGACAGCCTGATCGACATCATGCGCGAAGAGGGTCTTAACGTGGTCGAGGAACGCTATTCGATCGACCAGTGGCAGGCCGATGCGCAAAGCGGGAAGCTGGTCGAATGTTTCGCCTGCGGCACGGCCGCGGTCGTCACGGCGGTCGGCCGCGTCGCCGGACGCGACCGCGACTTCACCGTCGGTAGCGGTGGTCCGGGGCAGATCACCGAAAAGCTGAAGACGAAGCTGACCGGAATTCAGCGCGGCGAAGTCGAGGATACCCACGGCTGGGTCCGCCGCGTCGGCTGATGCCGAAAGGCGCGCCTAGTTCGCGGCGAGGGACATGAACTTGTAGACGTGGTTGCCGCTGATCGAGTGGCCCCACCCCTTGACCCGCGGATCGACGAGGTAGTTCTGCGAATAGGTGAACAGCGGGATCACGGGCTGCTGCGCCAGCATCAGGCGCTCCGCATTCTCAAGAATGGCAAGACGTGCCTGTCGGTTGCCGGTGTCGCGAGCCTTGGTCAGCAGCGCGTCGAAGCGCGGATCGCGCCAGTTCATGTCGTTGCTACGGCTGTCCGATTCAAACGCATCCAGAAGCGCGATCGGGTCGCTATAACCCGCGACCCAGCCTGATCGGGCGACGTCGAAGTTCCCTTCGGACAGCGAATCGAGATAGTCCTTCCAGTTCTGTTCGCGGATCACGGCATCGACGCCCAGCCCGTCCTTCCACATCTGGCGGATCATTTCCGCGACGCTGCGGTGGCGGGCGAGGCGGTTGGTCAGCAGTTCGATCTGCGGAAAGGTCGAAATGTCGGAAAACCCGGCCTCGGCCAGAAGGCGGCGTGCTTCTGCAAGGTCGGGCCGGGGTGCGGCGACGGACCGGTAATCGGGCATTCCGGGCGGGATCACGCCGCCCATCGGCTTTTCCGCGCCGCCCAGCGCGTCGCGGATGATGGCGTCCCGGTCGATCGCCAAGGCCAGAGCGCGGCGCACGCGCGGATCGTCGAACGGCTTTTTCGCAGTATTGAAGACATAGGCGTAAGTGCCCAGCAACTCATCGGTATAGAGGCTGTCGGGGCGGGTCTTGCGCAAATCGGCGAGCGCATCGACGGGGACCGTGCTGGTCACGTGGAGCTTGCCCTTCATGAAGGCGTCCATCTCTGCCTGCGATTGCTCCATCGGGATGAAGCGGATCGCGTTCAACTGAACGTTCTGGGCGTCCCAGTACTGGGGGTTACGCTCCACCAGGACATAGTCGTGCATCTTCCAATCGCTGAGTAGGAAGGGCCCGTTGCCGACATAGGAACCGGCATCGGCCCAGCGGTTCGAGCGGCTGTCGATCGCGCCGCCTGCTTCGATGGCAGAGCGGTTGACCGGCACGAAATTGGTGCTGGCCAGCATCGTCAGGAAGTATGGCGTGGGATGTTCGGTCTCCACGATCAGGGTATGGGGGTCGGGCGCGCTGACGCCGACATCGGCAAAGTTGGTGATTTCGCCATGGTTGTAGGCACGCGCATTGCGGATAACGTGGAGCTGTTCGGCGCCTTCAACCTCTAGGGCGGGGGCTAGCGCGCGTTTCCAGCTGAAGACGAAGTCCTGCGCGGTAACCGGTGTCCCGTTGCTCCACTTCGCGCCCTTGCGCAGCTTGAACGTCCAGCGCTTGAATTCACCATCGTGAGACCAGCTTTCGGCTACGCCGGGGCGGACCTTGTAACTGTCGTCGGGGTCTTGGACGACCAGCCCCTCGCTCAACGCGCGGACGATGTTGTCTTCGGGCAGGCCGACAAGAAGGTGCGGGTCCAGCGTCTTGGGATCCGTGCCGTTGCCGACAAGCAGGATCCCGTCGCGCGATGCGCGATCGGTATCAGTCTCCGCCGCGCCGCAACCGGCCATTGCCAGCACGCACGCCACCAAGGCGAATATACGTAAAATGAGATCAGTCCCCCTAATGACCCGACGACTACTCGCAACGACCCGAATCGTGCAAGTAAGTTTGGCATAGAGACTTTTCAGTTTTGCTTAAGATCAGGCGGCGGTCGAAAGCCCCATTTCGGTGCTATTTTCCAAAAGCGCGACAAGGCCGCGTTCTTCGCGGCTCAACCACCGGGTCTTGCGCGGAAGTTCCAGCGATGCCCGCCATTCGTCCTGTTGGTCGACAAGATCGATGACCGCGGGGTGGATGTAGCTGCGACGGGCAACCGCGGGCGTATTGCCAAGGCGGCCGGACACGACTTCGAGCAGGGCTTTGATGGTCATGCGCTCGCCGGTCTGCGCCAGCGTGGCAAAGGCAAGGCAGCTGGCGTGGAAGGTGCGGAAATCCTTGGCGCTGAAATCCTCGCCCATGGTTTCGCGCAAGTATTCGTTGACATCGCACGAGCGCACCGGATGCGCGCCGCCCTCATCGTCGATGTACTGGAACAGGTGCTGTCCGGGCAGTTCCTGCAGGCGGCGCACGAATTTCGCCAGGCTGCGATCGGTCAGCGTGACCTTGCGCTCCTTGCCCGACTTGCCCTTGTAATGGAGTGTCAGGCGCTGGCCTTTCACTCGTGCGTGCCGCTGGCGCAGGGTGGTCGCGCCAAAGCTCTTGTTGCTTTTGGCATATGTCTCGTTGCCGATCCGCACCTGGCCCAGGTCCAGCAGGCGCACGATGCAGGCGATCGTATGCCGCCGCGTGAGCCCGCCCGCCGCGATGTCCTCTTCAACCCGCTTGCGGATCAGCGGAAGGGCATTGCCGAACGCGATGGTGCGGTCGAACTTCTCGCTCTCCCGCTCCGCCCGGAATCGGGGGTGATATCGGTACTGCTTGCGCCCGCGGGCATCGATGCCGGTGGCAAGGATGTGGCCGTTCGGCGCAGGGCAGAACCACGCATCGGTATAGGCAGGCGGCAGGGCAATCGCGTTCAGCCGGTCGATCTCGACCCGGTCGGCGATGCGCCGCCCCTTCGGGTCGGAATAGGACCACCCGCGCCCGCAGCGGCGACGCGATATTCCCGGAAGCGAATCGTCGACGAAAATCAGCCCGCCGGTTCCTCCACCGCCTTTCGCGTTTTCCGCCTTTTTCGAATGCTTTGCCATGATCGGGGAGTGAACGGGGCAAGTGCCATGCCGGTTCCTGCACTCGACCCCTTTTCATCCGCGCCCGCCGCGTTATATGGGCCCATCCGAACGGTCATTGGGGCGTAGCCAAGCGGTAAGGCACCGGTTTTTGGTACCGGCATGCGCAGGTTCGAATCCTGCCGCCCCAGCCAGTTCGGATTGTGATGGTTCCCCCATTCCGTTTCTGGAATGCCGAAAGAGGAATTCCGCCCCCCCCCCCCCCCCCGTTACGCGGGCGGTCAGGTCGCGATCTTGATCGCCTTTGCGTTTACGAACTCCTTCAGGCCCTCGGGCCCATGTTCGCGGCCATAACCGGAATCCTTTACGCCACCGAACGGCAGGCTGGGCGATGCGACATCGAAGGTGTTGATGAAGATCATGCCGGTGTCGAAATGTTCGGCTGCCAGTTTTTTCGCGCGTTCGACGTCCTTGCTGAAGATGCCGCCACCAAGGCCGTAACGGCTGCTGTTGGCGATGCGCATCGCGTCTTCATCATCCCTGGCCTTGATGATCGAGGCGGCAGGACCGAACAGCTCGTCCTCGTAAGCGGGCTGGCCCGGCGCGACATCGGCCAGCACTGTCGGGGGATAGAACCAGCCCTTGCGGTCGGGGATCGTCCCGCCGGTGACGAGCCGCGCGCCCTTGGCGACGCTTTCCTCGACTTGTTCATGCAGCTTTTCGCGCTGCGACTTGCTGACCATCGGGCCGAGGCCGGTATCGTCCTGCGTGGGGTCACCCACGGGGATCGCCTCGAACTGCTTGGCATAGGCATCGACGAAGGCGTCGTAGTTTTTCTCGGTCACGATGAACCGCTTTGCGTTCACGCAAGTCTGCCCGTTGTTGTAAATGCGCCCCGCAACGCAGGTCTTCACTGCGACATCCAGATCGGCATCGTCGAGCACGAGGTAAGCATCGTTGGAGCCCAGCTCCAGCACGGTCTTCTTGACGACGGCACCGGCCTTGGCGCCGATATGGCGTCCGGCCTTGTCGCTTCCGGTCATGGTCACACCGCGCACCAGATCGTGTTCGATCACCGCGTCGGACTGATCGTGGGTGATGAACAATACGCCGAACAATCCCTTGGGCAGGCCCGCGTCTTCATAGAGATCGCGGAGGAATACGCCGCTGCCGGTGCAGTTTTCGGCGTGCTTCAGAAGAACGCCGTTGCCTGCCATCAGGCTGGAGATCGAATAGCGAACCGCCTGATAGGCCGGGAAGTTCCAAGGCTGGATCCCATAGATCACGCCGAGCGGCGCGTGCGAGACGAAGGCGTTCGCACCGTCGACTTCGCGTTCATCGTCGGCGAGGACCTTTGGCCCGTGCTCCGCGGTGTAGTCGCAGATCGCGGCGCAAAGCTCGACCTCGTCGCGGCTGTCCTTGAGCAGCTTGCCGACCTCGCGCGTCATCAGCTGGGCGAAGTCTTCTTTCTTCTCGCGCAGCTTTTTGCCGATGGCGGAAATGACCGCGGCGCGATCTTCCAGGCTGCGAAGCCGCCACTGGCGGAAGGCGTCGTGGCTGGCCTTGATGACCGCGTCCGCTTCGTCGTCGGACATGTAGGGGTAAGTCGCGATGACTTCTTCGGTCAGGGGGTTTGTGGTGGTGAGGTGATTGTCTGCCATGAAATGTCCTGTGCGTTGCACGGCGCGTCCGCTCGCTTCGCGGCGCAAGGCCGGGCCGTGCCGCCGGGGGCAGCAGGACAAAGGCCAGGCGTCGGGATCAGGAAGGGCCGCCGTTTTGCAGTTTTGCTTACCCCATCAAAGCGTGGGCACAGGGTCTGTTCCCGCCGCGTGCCCACTTTGGGGCAAGAGGACGAGGGGATGTGACAGACCGTTGGTCGCGGCTGGAATGCGATGACGAAATGGGCGGACTTCGCGTGGTATCACGGTGAGCGCAGAGACGAATTGCGCGAAAAGTTCGGCGAACCGTTCGTTCCCTTTCGCAAGGGCCGGCACGGTGGCTTTCGTTTTCAGCCGATCTTAATTCTCGTCCTCTATTCTGCGTGCGGGATTTTTGGACGAGGTTTGCATTTCATGTTCGACGAGCATGCACGTTTCTTGCGCTATTACTGCTGGTTTTCCGCAGGGCTGGTCGCCCTCGGCTTCGTTATCGAAGGCCTGAAGTCGCCCATGGGCGTCACGCCTGCGGTCGCGATCCTGCTGCTCGTCATTTCGGCCCTTTGTCATGGCGTGATGTTCGCCGAATGGCGCAGCGACCGCGTTCTGGAACGCGGACGGTCCTGACTTTTGCGGGCGCGCCAACGGCGCCGTCCCTTGCCGCCTAGGCGAGAGGGAGCCGGATCGTCCGGCACATTGCGCCGCCTGTCTCACGTTCGTGAACAAGGCCGCCTGCACGGTATATCGTGGCCTCGATCAGGCGTTCGGCCAAGGGCGAGGTGCGGTGGGCGTCTTCGTTCGCGCCGCGCTCGGTCCAATCGAGTATGAGCGTTGCATCCTCCATCCGCCACGACACGGTTACGGGGGGATGATCCGATCCTGCGTGGGCGTGGCGGGCCAAGGGGCTGGTCCATTCGTGCAGGATGAGCGCCAGCGGCAGGCCCAGTGCCCGCGCAATCGCGATATCCTCGCCCTCCATCGAAATGTCGGGAAGCCCGGCCACCCCGGCGATCCGTTCGGTCACGGCGCGTATCGGCGCAAGGTCTGCCCCGGCATAGAGCCCGTCGACCGCGATCAACACATCGACACGGTCGCAGAAAAGGTTGGCGAATTGCGGCAGCGACGTCGCCTCTTTCTGGCCCAGCGCGACAAGCCCGCGGACTTGCGCAAGGATGTTCTGGAGGTTGTGCCGCCTGCTCTGCCCTTCATCGCCCGAATCGCGACCGTCCGGCGCTTCCTCGATCAGGACGACGACCGCGCCGTCGTGGGGCGGCTTGCCTGCGCTGCACGGCTGGAACCAAAGGTCGAGCGCCTGACTGCCGTCCTCGCTCTCCAGCCTGCGTTCGAACTGCTCGTCCCCGGTCCGCGCGGCGGTGTTCACGCATTGGTAGAACGCCTCGCCGAACGGGGTGATCGCCTCGTCCAGAAAGCGGCCCGGTTCGATGCCACGGCCCGAGAAACCGGCCACCGTGGACGCGGTGCGGGCAAGGATCTTGGCCTGCTTGTCGATCACGATTGCCGCAAGGCCGGCAGTGCTGGATGATGGAGCCGAAGCGGCCGTCATGACGTCTTTTCTTCACCCCCAAACGGTGTTTCGCCCGTCGGTAGCGGAAACCTTGCGCCAACATCAAGTGCATTGATGCCACGTTAATATCAGCGACTCGTTCGCCGTCCCCGATCACCCGATTATAGCGCGAAACTTGCCGCGCGGCGCGACTTCGACCAAGAAGCGCGCGAATGACCCGGATCGACCCCATTCTTGCCGACCTGCTCGCTCGCAAGGGCGAAAGCGGACTGCGCCGTACGCTGCGTCCGGCGGCACTTGTCGGTGGCGGGCGGATAGAGCGCGACGGGCGAGAGATGCTGGATTTCTCCAGCAATGACTACCTCGGCCTTGCGCGTGATCCCCGGTTGGTTGACCGCGCCTGCGAATGGGCATCGCGCATGGGCAGCGGTAGCGGCGCGTCGCGGCTGGTCACCGGCACGCACGAGGCGCATCTGGCGCTTGAAGAAAAGATCGCCCGGTTCAAGGGGACCGAGGCCGCGATGATCTTCGCTTCGGGCTGGCAGGCCAATGCAGCGGTGATCCCCGCTCTGCTGGCGGCGGTGCCGGGGGCAGTGGTCCTGACCGACCGGCTGAACCATGCCAGCATGCACGCAGGCTGCAACGTGGCAGGCATCCGCCAGACGCGGTTCGCGCACAACGACATGGCGGCGCTGGAAACGCTGTTGATCCAGAACGCGGAGGCACCTGCCCGCGTGATCCTGACCGAATCGGTGTTCAGCATGGACGGCGACCGCGCCGACATGGCCGGGCTGGTCCGCCTGGCGCGCGAACATGATGCACTGCTCTACGTGGACGAAGCCCATGCGACCGGCGTGCTGGGCCCGAAAGGCGCGGGCCTTTCGGCCACGGTGCCCGGCGGGGTCGACGTGACGATGGGCACGTTCAGCAAGGCGCTGGGCGGGTTCGGGGCCTATGTCGCCGGATCGCGCACGCTGATCGACTACCTCGTCAACACCAGCAGCGGCTTTATCTATACGACTGCGCTGCCGCCTGCCGTGCTGGGCGCGATCGATGCGGCGCTCGACCTGGTGCCTGACATGGACGGAGAGCGGGCGCATCTGTCCGCGCTGGGCAACCGGCTGCGCGAAGGGCTTTGTGCGCGGGGCTTCGATGTCGGCGCGTCGAGCACGCAGATCGTCCCGGCCGTGATCGGCGAGGCGCAGGACGCGCTGGCGCTTTCGGCGCGGCTGGAAGAACTGGGCATGATCGCATCGGCGATCCGTCCGCCCACGGTTCCCAAGGGGACCAGCCGCCTGCGCCTTGCCCTTCGCGCGACGCATGGGGAAGAGGATATCGACGCCCTGCTTGACGCCATGGGGGAGCGGGCGTGACCACGCTGCTTTTCCTGCACGGCTGGGGGTTCGACGCGGCGATCTGGTCGGGGGTGGTGCGCCATCTCGACGGGTTCGATTGCCGCCTTGCCGATCGCGGCTATTTCGGCGCGCCGGTCGCGGTGGGGAGCGACGGGCCTTGCCTCGTCGTCGGGCATAGTCTTGGCGTGATGCACTGGTTGGCTGACCTGCCTTCGGGCGCTGCCGGACTGGTAGCGGTGAACGGGTTCGACCGATTCGTGGAAGGGGACGGTTTTCCCGGCGTTCCGCGCCGCCCGCTGGACCGGATGATCGCGCGTATGCCGCAGAACCCGGTCCAGGTCCTGTCCGATTTCCGCGCCCGTTGCGGCGATGACACGCAGGCTGGCACGCCCGTCTTGGCGCCCCTGCTGTCCGATCTGGAATTGCTGCGCGATGGCGATTTTCGCGCCGGTGTGGCGGATCTTGCGGTTCTGTCGCTGCAAGGCGCGGTCGATCCGCTGTTGCCCTTATCCATGCGCGATCGGGTCTTTGCCAAGGCGGAGCGCGTGACCCGCCTGACTTGTGACGGCGCGGGGCACCTGCTGCCGCTCGAAGCGCCCGAATGGACCGCGCGCGCCATCGCTGATTTCGCGCGGGGGCCGGCATGAACGCGGTGGAGCGTGACCGGATCGGCGCGGCCTTCGGATCGGCGCGCGATTATGACCGCAACGCACGGGTTCAGCACGACGTCGCGCGCGATCTGGGAGCGCGGATCGCGGCGCTGGACCTGCCCGAAAATCCCCGCATCCTAGAGATCGGATGCGGGACGGGTTTCCTGACGCAGGCGCTGATCGATGCGGGCATCGGGGGCGAGTGGCTGGTCACCGATATCGCCCCTGCCATGATCGAACGCTGCAAGGCGCGCGTGGGTGAGGGGCCGGGGCGCCGTTTCGCGTTAATGGACGGGGAATACGGGCTCCCCGATACGGGCAAATACGACCTCGTCTGCTCCAGCCTTGCGATGCAGTGGTTCGACGATCAGGGCATGGGCCTTGCTCGGATGCTGCGCACACTTCGGCCTGGCGGGCACTGCCTGTTCGCAACGCTTGGCGCGGGTACGTTCGCCCAATGGCGCGCCGCGCACGAGGCGCACGGGCTTGAGGCCGGCACGCGCCGTTTCGCCCCGGTTGCAGAGCTGGCGGCGATGCACATCGACGCGCGGGTCGGCGACCTCGTCATCCAGAATCGCGTCGAAGACCATGCCGACGCGCTGACATTCCTACGCAGCTTGCGCGCCATCGGGGCGGGCACGCCGCAACCGGCGCACAGCCCGCTGGGTCCGGCCGAAATGCGGCAGGTGATGGCCCGGTTTGAGCAGCAGGGCGCAGCCGTCACTTACGAAGTCGTCATCGGCCACTACCGCAGGAGCGCTGCATGAACGCCATCGTCGTCACCGGGACCGATACCGACATCGGCAAGACCGTCTTCGCCGCCGCGCTGGCAGGCGCTCTGGGCGCGTATTACTGGAAGCCCGTACAGGCCGGAACCGACGACGCGGGCCGCACCGACCGGGACCGCGTCGCGCAATTGTCGGGCCTTGCCGCAAATCGCTTCGTGCCGTCAGTCTACGATTTGGCTACGCCCGCATCGCCGCATATCGCGGCGGAGATAGACGGCGTGACGATCGATCCGGCACGGTTGGCCCTGCCGCAGGTTTCGGGGTCGCTGGTGGTCGAAGGCGCAGGCGGCACGCTCGTCCCCTTGCGGCGCGATCTGCTCTATGCCGACATGTTCGCCGCGTGGGGCGCGCCGGTGGTGCTGGTCGCGCGGACAGCGCTGGGCACGATCAACCATTCGCTGCTTTCGATAGAGGCGCTGCGTTCGCGCGGGGTGCCGATCCTTGGCGTGGCCTTCGTCGGCGACGCGGTCGAGGACAGCGAGGCGATCATCGCCGCGATGGGCAAGGTGAAGCGGCTGGGCCGGTTGCCCTTTGTGGACCCGCTCGACGCGGACAGCCTTGCCGCGGCATTCCGTGAAAACTTCGACATTCAGGACTTTCTCCCATGACCTCCCCGATCTGGCATCCATTCACCCAGCATGGACTGGAAGAAGCGATCCCGACCGTCGTGAAGGGCGATGGCGCCTTGATCCACACCGCCGACGGGCGCGAAGTGATCGACGGTATTTCATCGTGGTGGGTGACGACGCACGGGCACAACCACCCGCCGATCATCGAGGCGATCCGCGAACAGGCGTTGAAGCTGGACCAGGTCATCTTCGCGGGCTGGACCCACGAACCGGCAGAGGACGTGGCACGGGGCCTGCGCGACCTTATGCCCGATGCGCTGACCCGCGTGTTCTTTTCCGATTCCGGCTCGACCTGCGTCGAAGTCGCGCTGAAGATGGCGCTCGGCTACTGGCAGGCGCAGGGCGAGCGGCGCGAGGGCATCGTCGTGATGGAACATTCCTATCACGGCGACACCATTGGCGCGATGTCGGTGGGGGAACGCGGGGTCTTCAACCAGGCTTACGAACCGCTGCTGTTCGATGTCGCGAACGTGCCGTTTCCGGGCAAGGGAGCGGAGCAGGCCTGCTACGACGCGCTGGAAAGCGCCTGCGCAGCCGGGGCCGCGGCCTTTATCGTCGAGCCGCTGGTGCTGGGTGCGGGCGGGATGCTGATGTACGGTCCCGACGTTCTGGCTGAAATGCGGGCGATTTGTGCGAAGCACGGCACTCTGTTCATCGCGGACGAAGTGATGACCGGGTGGGGCCGCACTGGCACGCTGCTGGCCTGCGAACAGGCGGGCGTGGTGCCCGATATCCTGTGCCTGTCGAAGGGGCTGACCGGCGGGGCCATGCCGCTGGCCGTCACGATGGCGAGCGAGCCGATCTGGGACGCGCATTACAGCACCGACCGGGCCAAGCTGTTCTTCCATTCGTCCAGCTATACCGCCAACCCCATCGCCTGCGCGGCGGCGGCGGCGAACATTGCGATCTGGCGCGATGGCACGGTGCGCGATCAGGTCGCGACACTGGTGGAGCGTCAGGCAGCGCATCTCGCCGCCCTATCCGCAGAGCACGCTATCGAGAACGTGCGCCAGTGCGGCACCATCGCGGCGTTCGACGTGCCTGCCGATGTTTCCGGCGCGCAAGGCTATCTGGCCGATGTGCAGCCGCGATTGCTGAAATTCTTCCGCGAAAACGACCTGCTGCTGCGCCCGCTGGGCAACACGGTCTACGTCATGCCGCCCTACTGCATTTCAGAGGCGCAACTCACCCGCGTTTACGAAGTCATCGCCGCATCGCTCCGCTCGCTGCGTGAACCGCCACAGGGCTGATAACCGGCAGGCGTCGAAAAGTCCTGTTCGAACGCTGACCCTAATTACTATTCAGACCAGAAGATGAACGCCTTTCAGAAAAATGAAATGTGCCGTTCTTTTGTGTAAGACCATGTCATGAATACGACATCTTATTGTCATTTTCACAGAACCGTCTTCAACGCGCAATAACTGTAATAGTTAAAACCTAATCAACGTGTGTCGATTCGTCGCCGGCTTTGCCAAGGCGCAAATGGAGGGACACATGGAAATATCTTCGATCAATCGTCGCGCGCTGTTGCGCGGTAGTGCCAAGGCCGGTGCGGCTACCGCTCTTGCAGGCGTGCTTGGCGGTTTGATGACGCGGCAGGCCATGGCTGCGCACACCAACGGCCAGCTCGCCCCGCTGGCGAGCCCCTATGGCCCGCTGTTCCCGGTGAAGGACCAGGAAACCGGCCTAGAACTGCTGAAGCTGCCGCGCGGCTTCACCTACCGCTCGATGAGCTGGACCGGTGACAAGATGACCGACGGCGGCATTGTCGCCCCGCGCCATGACGGCATGGGCGTCGTCTCTGTCGGCGGTGCGGGCGGCCAGGACACTTACCTGATCCGCAACCACGAAGTTCAGGGCGCATCCAGCCTCATCGACGCACCGGCCCAGTATGACACCGCGGTTCAGAACGGCCAGCTCATCGGCGGCGGTTGCGACGTTCTCAAGGTGCGCAACGGCAAGCTGATCGAGAATTACGCCACCATCGGCGGCACCTTCAACAACTGTGCCGGCGGCGTGACGCCCTGGGGCACATGGATCACTTGCGAGGAAACGTTCTACGACGGCACCGCGCAGGGCGGCAAGAAGCACGGCTATGTCTTCGAATGCTCGATCGATCCGAGGCAGACGACCGGCCAGCCGCTCGTCGCCATGGGCCGCCTCTATCACGAAGCGATCGCAGTCGATCCGGTGACCGGCTACGTCTACGAAACCGAAGATCGCCGCAACGTTTCGGGCTTTTACCGGTTCAAGCCGAACGACACGACCCCGGCCTATGGCGCGCTGGCGAAGGGCGGCAAGCTGCAGGCAGCGAAAGTCGCTGGCGTCGACCAGGCCAAGCTTCTCGCCCTTGGCGGTTCGAATGCGGTTAGCGAAGTCGGTCAGACGCTTGAGATCGAGTGGGTCGACATCGACAATCCCGATGCTGATCCCGTCGGCGGTGCATCGGGCCCCTACCTCGAAGGTCTGGGCAAGGGCGCCCTTACGATGAGCCGCGGTGAGGGCATCTGGCAGCACGGCGATACCATCGCCATCGTCGACACTGCTTTCGGGCGGGACGGGAGCAGCCGCGATGGGCGCGGTCAGGGCGCGGTGTGGATCTACACGCCGAGCACTTCCGATCCCGAACGCGGGACGATGACCCTGCTTTACGCAGCGGCCAGTGAAGTCGCGGGCAACAACCCCGACAACATCACCATCTCGCCGCGCGGCGGGATCCTGACCTGCGACGACGGCGATGCGGTCGAGGACGAGTTCGGCCGGGGCAACCGCCTGATGGGCTACACCGATCACGGCGAGGCCTATATCTTTGCCAAGAACAACATCAACCTCAGCGATGCCGATCTTGCAGCGATGGGCCGTTCGGGGCAGTTCACGGCGAAAGACGACAGGGGCAACGAGTTTGCTGGCGCGACGTTCGATTTCGACGGCCATACGCTCTTCGTCAACGTCCAGACGCCGGGCGTCACCTTCGCCATTCGCGGCCCCTGGGCACTTGGCAACCTGTGACGAGACCGGTACCTGATGCGGGCCTGTCGCGCCTTTGGCGCGCGGCAGGCCGGATCGTGCCGATTGCGGGCGCGGCGATGATTGCGATCGTCGCCGCGGCTGCTCTTTGGCAAGGTGCTTCGCATAGCTCGGCGATCCCGGGCGACGAATATGTCCTGCTGCAAGGCGGGCGGGACTCGACATTGCCCGGCCCGATCGGTGCGACGCCCGCCGCCGCCGGATATTTCGGCGAGACCGAGGGCCGCGACTTTGCCGAAAGCTTGCGGCTCGGCCCCCCAAAGCCGCGCATCGGCACGGTGGGGTACGAGATTACCGGGCGGACCGATCGGGAATTGCTCGTTCGTTTCGGCCTGCAACCGGGCGATGTGCTTGTCTCTATCGACAACCTGCCGCTCGACCCGAACCGCATGGCCGGGCTTGGCAACGAACTCGCGGCTCTGGACAAAGTCGAGATTGCCTACGAACGCGGCGGTGTGATCGAAGATCGCCTGGTGAAGTTCCAGCGCCGCTGAACGCTGCGGGCAGAACAAGGAAATCAGGCGTGAGTTGTCGCCAGTTTACCTGTCTGCTTCCTCACTAATTCCGAATTCTGCGAACCTAGCGATCGCTCGCTTCGCGCCCTCGGGATAGCGAGCCCATCGCTTGAGAGAGCTCTTGTAGATGGGGCTTCGCACCTGGAGCGAACTTGCCGTGGCGACGGGGGCGGCGTTTTCGTGAAACGCGGCGCAGGCCGGGTCCCAGTCGAGACCGGCGAAGTGAACCAGCTTCCGAGCCTGATTGTCGAAATCGCCGACGATGTCCTCGTACCGCACCGTCAGGAACCGGTCCGCAGGAAAGTCGGATTCAAAGCGATCGATCAGCTTCTCGAACTGCGCGACGAAATGCGCGGTGTCGTTGAAGCCGTATGCGTAGGAATAGTAGGTGAACGCCGTGGCAAACAGCTGCCGGTAATTACTGAACAGCGTATCGAACGCGGATCGTCGCAGGCAGACAATGCGCGCGCCCGGCAACGCGCGCAGTATCAGCGGCGCGAAGAAGAAATTGAACGGCATTTTGTCGATAAAGTGGGGTGTGTCACCGACGATCGAACGAACCCGCGCCACGTAATCCGGACCGATATCGCCCAGATCGGCATCGCGCGCGGCAAAAAGCGTTTCGGGGTCCAGCACATGCTTTCCGGGCGTACGGACCGATCGTTTGACCAGAACCGCGAAATCGGAAAGTTCGCCTGCAGAGCGGACGTCGGGATGGGCCGACAGGATACGCTCTACCAAAGTCGTGCCGGTTCGCGGCATGCCGACGACGAAGATCGGGGCGGTATCCCCCTCGACGCCGCCGGGTAGCTTGACTGCCGCACAGGCGGCTGCCGCGGCGAACAGCTTTTCCGTTTGCGCCCGGTCGTGATCGACCTTTTCCCGCATCGGGGCCTTGGCGTCGTCCAGAATGGCGAGCGACTTGTCCCACTCCCCCGCATCTTCAAGAATTCGGGCGAGCGCGTGGCCCAGGACCAGCCTGTCCTCTGCACTGATATGCTTCTCTGCAAAGGCTGCGCTCAACACCGGCAGCATGTCGCCATGACGGTCAGGGGCCAGCGCCACCAGTGCCAGCCAGGCCGAGGCATGGTTCGGGTCCGCTGCGACGGCTTGTTCGAAGCGGGCGCGGGCGGCATCGAGCCTCCCTGCGAACTGCAACGCGATCGCATGGTTATAGGCCGCCTGGGCATCGCCAGGATCGGCCTCGGCCGCCCTTTCAAGATAGGGTAGCGCCTCTAGATGGAGGCCGGTGCGGGAAAACAGCACGCCAAGGTCTCCGGCCAGCCGAGCCCAAGGCACGCCAGCTTTGGCAGCCGCGCGTGCGGCAGCCCGGGCAGCGACCGTATCGCTTCGCTTCAGGGCCAGTCGACCCAGAACGATTTCGCACCAGCCCGCCGCTCCGCCGATCCGCTGCGCAAGTTCGGCCAGCTCCTGGGCCTTGCCATCGTTGTCATGTTCCAACGCGATTGCGGCGAGCACGAGAACCATCGCCGCATCGGCACCATGATCGCGCAGGGCCTGCTGCGCGCTGGACATGGCCTCACGCTCACGCCCAGCGAAAAGTTGCAAAACTGCAACGGGGGGCGAGGCATCTTTCGTCAAATCTGGTTTCAAGGCTTACCACCCGCCGTCGTTATATGCATGCTGCACCGCACCAATACTTATTGGTCCCCTCGGCGTCTTGGGACTGGGCCGCCGTTCAATATGAAAGGAAATGTCGATGCAGATAAAGCGTAATGTTCGCACTGCCCTTCTGATCGGATCGATTCTCAGTCCCACTGCTTTTGCCGGAACGGCCCATGCCCAAAGCGAAGATCCTGAAATCGCGACCGGCAACGCAATCATCGTCACCGCCACACGGCGCGCCGACACGGTGCAGGATGTTCCTTTCAACATCGCCGCCGTGACCAGCGAATCCCTGGAGGCGCAGCGCACGCTCGACCTTGAAAGCATTACGGCGACCGTTCCGGGCGTCTATATCGTCGATGCAGGGCCGCGACAGGGCAACACCATCGTATTCCGCGGTCTGAATGCCGATCCGCTGACGGCGCAGGATGGCGACAATTCGGGCGGCGGTACGGTTTCCATCTATGTCGGCGAAATTCCGCTCTACGTGAACCTGCGCCCGATCGACATGGAACGGGTCGAGGTCCTGATCGGACCGCAAGGCACGCTTTACGGCGCCGGTACGTTGGGGGGCGCCGTGCGCTATATTCCCAACCGCCCGCAGTTCGACGGCATCAGCGGCGAAGTTCGTGCCGATCTTTACAGCTACAAGCATGGCGACGGCATCAGCACCGATACCGGGATGACGGTCAATGTCCCGGTGAGCGATCGGCTGGCCTTCCGCGGATCGTTGGACCTGCTCAACGACCGGGGGTTCATAGACCAGCCTTTCGTCGTGACCGACATCGGTGCGGTTAACCCGGACGATTTCAGCAATCCCGATGCCGTGCGCCGGCACAAGGACACCAACTGGGCCGAAATCGTCAACGCGCGGGCTGCGCTGCGCTGGCAGCCGGTCGATGCCGTGGACATCAACCTGACATATTATCTTCAGGATCTGAAAGTCGGCGGGCGGCAGCTTACGCATAACAGCCTCAACGACCAGCCGCTGCTGGACAGCAATGGCGACTTCGTGGATTTCCCGGTCGAGGTCGGTGACTACGAAAATGCGCTTCGCGTCCTTGAGCCGAACAGGATCAAGAACGAACTGATCGCGCTTGAGGCGGTCGTCGATCTCGGCTTTGCCGAACTGACCAGCGCAAGCGGATATTCAAAATATTCCGACGACGGCAATCGCGATCAGACCGATCTGCTGATTACGCTGGAATACAGCTACGAACTGTTCCCGACCTTCACTTCGAGGACGCAGGAAACCGGCGAGGAGGAAACCTGGACCCAGGAACTGCGCCTTGTCAGCACGTCGGGCGGTCCGCTGAGCTGGATCGTCGGCGGCTTCTTCAACAAGCGTGAAAGCGACAGCCTCTCGCTGGAATTCACGCCCAATCTCGATGTCTATTACGGCACGGATTACCCCCAGAACATCGAATACGTTCAGGCCGTGACCGAAGACCTGAAGGAATACGCGGTGTTCGGCGAAGTGGGATACGAAATCCTGTCCGGACTGCAGGTCACCCTTGGCGGGCGTTATTACAAGTACAATTACAAGGTTGCCTCGGCGTTCGACCTGCCGCTCTTTGAAATTGCCTTCGGCGGCCGCGACCCCGCCAACGACATCCAGCTGGATTACGAGGAATCGGGACAGAAGAAGGACGGCTTCCTTTGGAAGGTCAACGCGTCCTACGAATTCAATCCGGATGCTCTGGCCTATGCCACGGTCAGCACGGGTTACCGAATCGGCAGTGGTAACGGCATTGCCGCCTGCCCGCCGGGTTTCGATCCGAACGATCCGGGCAACCAGACGCTGTGCGCCCTGCCGGACGAATTCGCATACGGTCCGGACGAGACGACCAATTATGAAGTCGGCTTCAAGACGCAGTGGTTGAATCGGCGGCTGACCTTGAACGGCGCGTTGTACTACATCGACTGGAAGGGGCCGCAGCTTTCGACGGTCACGCTGGCGGGTGGTTTGCCGATTACGGTCAACGGCGCAGGTGCAGAATCCAAGGGCGTGGAACTGTCGGGCAGCTTCCGGGTCACTCCGGATCTGACGATCAGCGCCAACTATTCCTACACCGATGCAAAGCTGACGGCGCTGAGCCCCGACCTCATCGCCTATACCGAGGGGCCCGGTTTCCCGACCTTGTACGAGGACGGGTTAAAGGGCGATCGTCTGCCGGGCAGCCCGAAGCACAAGGGCAACATCTTCGTCAGCTATAAGCGCCCGGTCGGTCCCGACACGGATATCGGCTTCACCTACAAGATGACCGCGCAGTCGAACATTCTGACCCGGGCCGGCGGACGTCGCGGCACGACGCTGGACGGCTTTGCGCTTCACGGTGCCGCGCTGACGCTGGATTACAGGGGCTTTTCCACCCAGCTCTACGTCGACAACCTGTTCGACAAATATGCCGAAACGGGCGTGCGTTCGTCGCCGGAATACAATCAGGTCGTGTATGACGAAAACGACGACCCGCATTTCGTGCGCAGGTACGGCACATTCGTAACCGCGCCTCGCACGATCGGCATCCGGTCGATCCTGCGCTTCTGATAGTTCGCGAGGGGCAAGGGCAACATCGGTCCTTGCCCCCGTCGCAACTGACCTGCGTTTACGAGGTCATCGCCGCTTCGCTACGCTCGCTGCGCGAACCGGCGCACGACGGGGCCTGAGCTTCGCGCGGCTCGCTTGCCGGCATGGCCTGAATGCCCAGGCGCTCGAACATTTCCGCGTCGCTATCATCGCCTGCATTGGGCGCGGTGAGCAGCTTGTCACCGGTGAAGATCGAGTTCGCGCCTGCAAGGAAGCATAGCGATTGTGTCGCCACGCTCATCGATTCGCGGCCTGCCGACAGGCGGACCATCGATCCGGGCATCGTTATGCGCGCGACCGCGACGGTGCGCACGAATTCGATGTCGTCGATCTTGGCCAGCGGCGTATCGGCCAGCATGTCGCCCAGCGGCGTGCCCTTGACCGGCACCAGTGCGTTGACCGGCACCGAGCCGGGATGTTCGGGCAAAGTCGCCAGCGTATGGATGAAGCCCACGCGGTCGGCCCGTGTCTCACCCATGCCCACGATCCCGCCCGAACAGACGTTGATCCCTGCATTGCGCACGTTGGACAGGGTGTCGAGCCGGTCCTCCATCGTGCGGGTGCTGGTGATGTTGGCGTAGTTCTCGGGCGAAGTGTCGATGTTGTGGTTGTAATAATCGAGGCCCGCTTCGGCGAGCATGGCCGACTGTTTCTCGTTCAGCATCCCCAGCGTCATGCAGGTTTCCATCCCCATCGCACGCACGCCTTCCACCATCTGGATGATGGCGGGCATGTCGCGTTCCTTGGGATTGCGGAAGGCCGCGCCCATGCAGAAACGGGTCGATCCGTGATCCTTGGCCTGTGCCGCGGCCTGAAGCACCTGCTGCACGTCGAGCAGCTTGGTCGCCTTCACGCCGCTGTCGGCGCTGGCCGACTGGCTGCAATAACCGCAATCTTCGGGACAACCGCCGGTCTTGATCGACAAGAGGGTCGAAAGCTGGACCTGGTTCGCGGGGTGATTGTCGCGGTGGACCTGCGCTGCGCGAAAGACCAGTTCGGTGAAGGGCAGGTCGAAAAGTTCCGCGATTTCCTCGCGGGTCCAGTCGCTGCGGGGGGCTGCACTTGTTTGTGTCACGCTCTCGTCCTTCGGCTTTTTCTATCCGGCCCGGTTGTTGCCCAAGCCCTTTGAAAAGCCGGTTGAAGCAAGGCGCGCGGTCTTGCAAGCCCGATTCGTGACAGCATTGCCGCGTTTACGGGCGCGCAGGGGATGAAATCGTTTACGGTGGTTCACAGGTAGGGCCGGTTTTGATAACCCGGTCGCCACGCTAGGAACATCGAGGATTCCAGCGATTTTCATGGGGTAACCGGGACAGCAGCGGCATCTTTTTTCGAACGCGCAATTCGCGGAGCATTGCCATACTCGCGGCGGTTCTCCTGTCGGCAGGGGGGCTGCCTGCAACCGGCCTTGCGGCACCGGCTTTCGTCGATGAAGCCCCGCTGTCCACCGATACCGGACACGTGCATGTCGGCTGGACGAGTGACGAGCCCGTCACCCTGACCCTCACCGATCCGCAGGGAACGGTCCGCCCCGTCTATAACGGCACGGGCGACGGCATCTTCCTGTCGGGACTGGCCGATGGCGATTATGCGCTCGGCCTTGTCGGCGAAAGCGGCGCAAGAGCTGACCCCATCACACTTTCCGTCGAACACCAGTCCTTGTCGCAGGCGCTCTGGCTTGCCGGGCTTGGCGCGCTCGTCTTCCTGCTGACGGTCATCGTGATCCTGCGCGGCACGCGCGGAGAGGGCACCGATGGCTGAGGACAAGGTCTTTCTCGATCCCACCGTCGGCTGGATACTGCTCGCGCTGTTCAGCGCGCTCTGGATCGGGCTGGGCGTCTATTGGGGCCGCCGGAACAAGAGTTTCGAGGATCACGCACTGGCCGGGCGCAATGTCGGGCTGGCGCTGGGCACCGCGACGGCGGCGGCGACGTGGATCACGTCCAACACCACGATGCTGGCCCCGCAATTTGCCCTGCAACTGGGCATCTGGGGTATGCTGGCCTATTCCACCGCCGCATTCGGGCTGATCCTGTTCGCGCCGATGGCGAAACGCATCCGGCACCTGATGCCGCACGGCTATACCAGTGGCGACTTCTTCCGCCTGCGCTATGGCCGGGTCGCCTGGGCGATATTTCTTGTCTTCACGCTGTTCTATTCGCTGACGTGGCTGGTCTCGATGGCGATGGCGGGCGGCATCCTGTTGGAGGCGCTGGCCGGCATCGACTACGTCTGGGGGATGAGCGTCATCCTGGCGGTCTGCGTTATCTACACGATGCGCGGCGGGCTGGCGGCGGTGATCGGGACCGATTTCATCCAGTCGCTGATCATCATCGTCGGCATCTGCGTCACCGGTTTCGCGGTCCTTCAGAATGTCTCCGTCTCCGAAATTCACGCCAATCTCACCGCGACGAAACCCGCTCTGCTCGACGTGCTGTTCCCGGCCGCGATCATGGCGATCTTCAACAACCTGCTGTTCGGCCTGGGCGAGGTGTTTCACAACAACGTGTGGTGGAGCAGAGCCTTCGCCTTTCGCGATGGCGTGGCGTCCAAGGCGTTCCTTATGGGCGGCCTTGTCTGGCTGCCGATCCCCGTTGCTGCGGGCTTCATCGCGCTGGCCTCGGGCGCGCTGGGCGTCGCGGTGCCCAGTGCGGACATGGTCGGCCCGCTGGTCATTGCCGAAGTTTTGGGCGGCGTAGGCGCGGTGGCGATCTTCATCGTCGTGTTCTGCTCGCTCGCGTCCAGCATCGACAGCTTGCTGGCGGCCACGTCCGACCTGATCACCGAGGATATCTGGCGCCGCCTCCTACACCCCAAGACCAGCGTCGAAGGGCTCAAGCGCGCGGCGCAGTGGGTGACGCTGGCGCTGGGCGTGCTGACATGGCTGGTATGCCTGCCGCGCATCGGAACTCTGGCGACCGTGCTGTTTTTCGCAGGGCCGCTGGTCGGATCGATGATCTGGCCGATCGTCACCGGCCTCTACTGGCGCAGCGCCAATACCGTCGGGGCCGTGGGCGCCATGGTGCTGGGTGCCGGGATCGGCCTCTACTGTTATTTCGCCATCGGCTGGTACGTTGCCACGCTGATCGCCACCGCCGTCTCGATGGTCTGGACGCTGGGCGCATGCGCCTTTGCCAAGGGCCGCTTCGACTGGACCCGCCTCAAGGAGGCCGCATGACTTTTAGCGAAGGATTTCTCGACGTACTGATCTACGGATCGCTGATCTGGTGCGGGGTATCCGCCCTTGCGCTGGCGGTCATGCTGATCCGCGACGGCAAGTCGGGAGAAATCTGGTGATCCGCCCGGCAAGCCAGGTCGAACACGTCGCCGACCCCCTGCGCAAATCGGGGCGTCTGGGCAATTGCCCCGATCCGCAGGCTTTCATCGACAACGATCCGAAGCTGGACCTGGCCCAGCTCGACCGGTTGCACGATACCTCGGTCCTGTCCGCGTCGCAGTTCGACCTGCCGCTGATGCGCGAGCTGATGAAGCTTGCCGCTTATATGCAGCTGCGCAAGTTCGAGGCGGGCCGCGCGCTGGAGGACAAGATCCTCGCCGCCGCGTTTTTCGAGCCCAGCACCCGCACGCGGCTCAGCTTCGAAAGCGCGATGCTGCACGTGGGCGGGAAAACGCTGTCGGTGGCCGATGCCAAGACGACCGGCGTGGCCAAGGGCGAATCGATGCGCGACATCGGGCAGATGTTCAATTCCTATGCCGATGTCGTCGTCGTCCGGCATACGGAACAGTCCAGCCTGCAGGACCTGGCCGAATACTTGCGCATCCCGCTGATCAACGGGGGCAACGGTTCGGACGAACACCCGACACAGGCGCTGGCCGACTGGTTCGCGCTGTGCAAGTGGCGGCCCGAGCTGGCTTTCGGCCAGTTGCCCGAACAGTTCCGCCTCAACATCGGGATCATCGGCACGCCGGGCAACATGCGCACGGTGAAGAGCTTCCTGACGCTGGCACTCAATTTCCACCAGAACATCAACCATATCACGATCTTTTCGGAAATGGCCGACCCCTTGGGCGACGAAATCCGCGAGATGACGAACAACAGCCCCATCGGCATCGATTTCAGCCGCAACCTGCAGCAGAGCCTCGAATATCTGGACGTCATCTACATGAATGCCATCGCGTTCCTGGGCGACGGATACCGGTTCTTCGGCGAAGGGTTTTCCCTGTCGAAGCAGAGCCAGCTGAAACCCGATACGGTGATCCTGCATCCGCTGGCCCGTGGGGAGGAGCTTTCGACCGACCTCGATAACACCCAGCACAACCTCTATTTCAACCAGGCGGACGGTGCGGTCTGGCTGCGACAGGCGCTCTTGCTGGCCATATTCGGCCGCGTGCGTCAGGTCGTGCCCAGAGAATTTATCGCCTGAGTTCATTGCCTGAGTTTATCGCCAGAATTCAGCTAGACCGACCGGCCCCATCGGCCCGGTCACCGAAAAGGAAATACCGACCCATGTGTGGCATCGCCGGGCTGTGGAGCCCCCATTACGACGAGCAGACCAAGGCCCATACCGAGAAGATGGCCGACCGCATGTACCATCGCGGACCGGACGGGCGCGGTTTCCTGCACGATCCCGAAAACGGCCTCGCAATGATCCACACGCGCCTGTCGATCATCGGTCTGGATAGCGGGACGCAGCCGATCCACGGCCGCGAGGATGACGGAACGGCGCACCTGAAGCTGACGGTCAACGGCGAGTTCTACGATTTCAAGCGCATCCGCGGCATGCTGCGTACCGACGGGTACTGGTTCAACACGCGGTCCGATTCCGAAATTGCGATGAAGCTTTACGACAAGCACGGGCTGGATTTCGTGCATCATCTGCGCGGTGAATTCGCCTTTGCGCTGTTCGATGAAAAGAAACAGCAGCTGATCGTGGTGCGCGACCGTTTCGGTATCCGCCCGCTCTATTACCACAAGGGTGACAAGGGCTTTTTCTGGGGCAGCGAGATCAAGGCGATGCTGGCCCACCCCGACGTGCCGCGCAAGGTATGCCCCAAGGCGCAGCTGCACCAGATGATGCAGGTGATGGTGCCGGGGATGACACTGTACGAGGATATCCACGCGCTGAAGCCCGGCCACATGCTTATCGTGTCGAGAAAGGGCGACGATTACGAGGTGGAGGAGCGCCGCTACTGGGACGCGGAATTCCCGCTGGACGGACAGCACGACGACCTGCCGGACGAGGAGCATATCGAGAACGTGCGCCGCGCGCTGGTGGAATCGATCACCCTGCGGCTTGAGGCCGACGTTCCCGTCGCCTGCTATCTTTCGGGCGGCATCGACAGCTGTTCCATCCTCGGCATGGCCGCCGCGATCCAGCAATCGCCGGTGAAGGCCTTCACCATCAGTTTCGACGACGACCGTTATGACGAGGCGCACATCGCGACCGAAATGGCCGAGATGGTCGGCGCGGATCAGGACATCCTGAAGATCAAGGCGACCGACCTTTACGGAGAGAACTTCGAAAAGGCGGTCTATTACTCCGAACGCACGTTCTACAACACGCTGGGCGTCGCCAAGATGCTGATGAGCGAACACGTGCGCAAGGTCGGCTACAAGGTCGTCATCACCGGCGAAGGCAGTGACGAGCTGTTCGGCGGATATGCCCAGTTCAAGGCCGACTATTTCCTGCACGATCCGGCCTATGCCGAGACTGCGGCTGGCGAGGACATGAAGAAGCGCAATGCGATCTTTTCAGGCAGCGTGCTGGCGGAAAAACAGATCAGCCACCCCGCGTTCGAAGAAGTGATGGGCTTCACGCCGTCGTGGATCCAGCCGTGGATGCTGGTGCTGGAACGGGTGAAGCCGCTGTTGTCCGACGACTTCAAGGCGAAGCTGGGCGATTACGACCCGGTGGCGGCCATCGCCTACAGCCTCGACCGCGAAATGCTCGACGGGCGCCACGTGCTCGACAAAGTGCAGTATTCGTGGATCAAGACGATGCTGGAAGGCCAGATCCTCAATTGGGGCGGCGACCGTGTGGACATGGCCAACTCTCTCGAAAGCCGGCCAGCATTCCTCGATCATCACGTTGCCGAACTGGCCCTGCGCATTCCGCCGCATGTCCGCATCCGCGACGGGATCGAGAAATGGGTCGTGCGCGAGGCGATGAAGCATGTCCTTCCCGAAGTGCTCTACAAGCGTGAGAAGTTCGCCTTCATGGCACCGCCCGCACATACCGATACGGAAAAGACGGCGGAGATCGACAAGCTGATTGAAAAGTGGCTGTCTTCGCAGGAAATCGCAGAGCATGGCATCTTCGACGAAGCCAAGCTGCGCGCCTCGATCGAGGACTATCGCAAGAGCGACGACCATGCCCAGAACACGCGCAAGGACATCATCCTGAACCACGCCATCGCGCTGCACGCGATAGAGGATCTGATCGAAGGCTGAGAGCCTGCGCGCAAGCATCGAAAATCGGCATCCGCCGATCCGATTCTGGTATGAATTGCAACAATTTCCTGCCATCTTTCCAGACAGGGAAAGGGGTTCGAAATGGATATTCTTGCAACGCACAACACGCCGTTCGCGGTGGCGTTGGCGTTTCTTCTCCTGCTGCTTGTTGTTCAGCTGATCGGACTTGGCGATTTCGGGCCGGATTTCGACGGTGACGTCGATGTGGATGGTCCCGACGGCGCAGATGTGACCGGCGGACTGGCCAGCATAGTCGGGCTCGACAGGTTGCCGCTGGTGGCCTGGCTGGCGCTGTTCTGCGCCTCGTTTGGGCTGATCGGCCTGTCGCTTCAGCAACTGATCGTCGCGCTGGTTGGCGCGCCGCTGCCTGCTGCGGCTGCGGCGGCGATGGGTCTGGTCGTTGGTTTGCCAGCGACCGGATTGCTGGCACGGCCGCTGGGCCGGATCTGGCCGCATGACGAGACGACGGCGGTTTCGGTCGACGAATTGCTGGGCAAGCGGGGCACGATCTCAATCGGTACGGCGCGGCGTGGCAGTCCCGCCCGCGCGCAAGTTACCGACCGGTTCGGGCAGGCACACAACGTCATGGTCGAGCCGCACGAGGACGCATCCGAATTCATCGAGGGCGACGAGATCATGCTCGTCCGCCGCGAGGACCAGGTTTTCTTTGCCATCGGCGGTTCCGAACCGTTCCGGCTGGCACGCTAATTTTACATTCCAGGGGGTACGCAAATGGACCAATTGATCACCATCGGCATTTACGCGGGCACGGTTCTTGTTGTCCTGCTCATCATCGCCTTCACCATCACCCGGCTCTATCGCCGCGCGACCAAGCAGGTCGGCTTTGTCCGCACCGGCTTCGGCGGCGAAAAGGTCGTGATGAACGGCGGTGCGCTGGTCCTGCCGGTACTGCACGAAACGATGCCGGTAAACATGAACACCGTGCGTCTGGCGGTGGAACGCAAGAACCAGGACGCGCTCATCACGCTGGACCGGTTGCGCATCGACGTGAAGGCCGAATTCTATGTTCGCGTTCGTCCCGATGCCAACGCCATCGCCATGGCAGCGCAGACGCTGGGCGAACGCACCATGCACCCTGAGGCTTTGAAGGACCTTGTCGAAGGCAAGTTCGTCGACGCGCTCCGTTCGGTCGCGGCGGGCATGACGATGAACGAATTGCACGAACAGCGCGCTGACTTCGTGCAGAAGGTGCAGCAAGTGTCGTCGAACGACCTTGCGATGAACGGACTTGAACTGGAATCGGTCTCGCTGACCGGGCTCGACCAGACGAGCATCGAGCATTTCAACGCCAACAATGCATTTGACGCAGAGGGTCTGACCAAGCTGACCGAGCAGATCGAGGCGCGCAAGAAGCTGCGCAATGACATCGAGCAGGATACCCGCGTCCAGATCGAGACCAAGAACCTTGAGGCGGACAAGCGTTCGTTCGAAATCAGCCGCGACCAGGAATATGCCCGGCTTGAGCAGGAGCGCGAGGTCGAGGTGCGCCGCGCCGGGCAGACTGCCGAAATCGCGCGCGAACAGGCCGAACGCAACCGCGAGGCCGATGCCGCGCGGATCGAGGCGAAGAAGCAGGTCGATGCCCAGCAGATCGAGGCCGACCGCCTTGTCGAGGAAGCCCGCATCGATCAGCAGCGCGCCTTGGAAATCGCGCGTCAGGAACAGCAGATCGCGGTCCAGAACAAGAGCCGCGAGGAAAGCCAGGCCAAGGCCGAGGCCGATGAGGCCCGCGCCAAGGCAGTCGCTGCCGAGGAAGCGGTCGCTACCAGCCGCGAAACCGAAGTGGCCGAACGTGACAAGCGCATCCAGCTGATCGAGGCGGCCAAGGGGGCCGAACGCGACGCCATCAAGGTCAAGGTCGAGGCCGAGGCCGAGCGCGATGCCGCCCGTAACCGCGCCGAGGCCGCGCGGCTTGAGGCAGAGGGCGAGGCCGAGGCCGAAAAGCTTCGTGCCGAGGCGGACCGTGTCCGCTTCGAAGTCGAGGCCGCCGGTCAGCGCGCCGTGAACGAGGCGGCGAACATCCTGTCCAGCAGCCAGGTTTCGCTGCAGACGAAGCTGGCGCTGCTCCGCGTCCTGCCCGAACTCGTACGCGAAAGTGCCAAGCCGCTGGAAGCCATCGATTCGATCAAGATCGTGCAGGTCGACGGCATCACCGGCGCCCGCGGCGCCGACGGCAAGCATGTTGCATCAGGCCCCGCTGGCGGCGGCAACCTTGCCAGCGACGCGTTGAGCGCGGCGCTGTCCTATCGCGCGCAGGCCCCGGTCATCGACGGATTGATGAAGGAACTGGGCCTCGACGGCGGATCGCTGGAAGGGCTGGCCAAGGCCGGTGTGGTAAGCGAAGCGCCGGATGACGCGGATGAGCCCAGCAATGGGACCGGGGCCAAAAGCGCTACGGGCGCGAAAAGCGCGCGAGTGCCGAAGCCCGAGGTGGCGGAACTGGACACTGGCGATGGCGAAGCCGCCGACGCCTGATCCGATGAAGGCTGGCGACCAGGCGCGGGCAGGGGCCGTTTCGGCGGCCACTGCCTTTGCCGCCGCCGATGCCTGTCTGGTCGAGGCGATTGCCGCGACCCGGCGGGAGGCAGGCAGGGCCGTCCTGATAACGCTGAGCGGTTCGCAGGGCAGCGGGAAGTCGACGACCGCGGCGCGGCTCGCCAAGAGGTTGGCCGCCCGCGACCTTGCGACGCAGGTCTGTTCGATCGACGATTTCTACCTGACGAAGGCAGAGCGCGAGGACCTTGCGCGCAGCCGTCACCCGCTGCTGGCTACGCGCGGGGTTCCCGGCACCCATGACGTAGCCTTGATGGATGCGACGATCTCTGCCCTGCTGGACGGGCGTGAGGTCAGGGTCACTTCGTTCGACAAGGCCGCCGACGACCGCCGCCCGCAGGACCAGTGGGAAGTGACCGAGGGGCCGGTCGATGTCGTCCTGCTGGAAGGGTGGTGCGTCGGCGCAAGGCCGCAACCGGAAGCGGCGCTGGACGAGCCCGTCAACGAACTGGAGCGGACAGAGGATGCAGGCGGTGCATGGCGGCGGGCGGTAAATGCGGCGCTGGCAGGGGAGTATCGCACCCTGTTTGCCCGCGCCGACTTGTCCATCATGCTGCGGGCACCATCGTTCGACGTCGTTCACGGGTGGCGCGCCGAGCAGGAACGCGGCCTTGACCGCAGCGGCGTGGGTGCGGGCAAGGCGATGAGCGAAGCTCAGCTACGCCGTTTCATTTCGCATTACGAGCGGCTGACCCGCTGGCAGTTAGAGGACGTGGCGGCGGACGTGGTGATCGACATCGATGAAGGCCGTGTCCCCTGCGCGATCCGCTTTATGCCGGGCGCTTTATCCGATTGATCAGGCGGGCACCTGCTCCACCGCCAGTTCCATGACCGCTTCGAGCAGTAGCTGGCACCCGCGTTCGATGTCCGACCAGTGGGTCCATTCGTCGGGTGCGTGGCTGACCCCGCCGACCGAGGGCACGAAGAACATCGCGGCCCTGGCGTGATTGCAGAAGAACTGCACGTCGTGCCCCGCGCCCGATGGCATGATCTTGTACGACAGGCCCAGCGCCTTGGCCTTGTCTTCCAGAAGGCTCATCAGCTCGGTGTTGCAATAGGCCGGTTTCAGCCAGCTCATCTGTTCGTACTCGAACCGCAGTTTGTGCCGCCGCGCGATGGAGGAAAGCACTCTCTCGCACGCCTCTGCCAGCGCTTCCATCACGCCTTCGTCGAGATCGCGACCGACGATGGTGAAATCGACCTCGCCCGGAACGGTGTGGGGAAAGCCCGGCTTGCAGGCCACGTGGCCGATGGTGATGCGGCTCTTGTCGGTGCCGTGTTCGTCGATGATGCGGCCGATCTCGTGCGCGAAATCGGCCATGCCCATCAGCGCGTCGGCGCGCATGTTCATCGGCGCGGTCCCGGCGTGGTCGGCCTTGCCGATCAGGCGGCAGTTCCACTTGAAGACGCCGGAAATCCCTTCAACGATGCCGATCGTTGTCTTTTCCATGTCGAGGACCGGCCCCTGTTCGACGTGGATTTCAAGGAACGCGTGGATTTCGTCCGGGCGGCGATAGGCGTGGAGCGCGCCGTAAGGATCGAGGCCTGCGGCACGCATCGCGTCCTTCAAGGCGTAACCGTGTTCGTCCTTGGCCGTGTCCAGCCATTCGCGGGTCAGCTTGCCGGTCATCGCCTGCGCGCCCAGCATGCCGCCGAAACGGCCTTCTTCCTCGCTCGTGCCGATGACTTCTATCGGGACGGCGGGTTCGATGCCTGCCTCCTGCATGGCGCGCACGACTTCGAGTCCCGCGACAACGCCCAGAACTCCGTCGAAAATCCCGCCCGCAGGCACAGAATCGAGGTGCGATGCGATCATGATTGCGGGCCTGTCGTCCGGCCCCCAGCGGCCAATGACATTGCCTGCACCATCGAGCCGGTGGCTCATGCCCAGTTCTTCGAACCGGTCGCGCACCCATTGGCGCGCGGCCATGTCCTCTTCGCTGAAGCCTTGTCGATAGACGCCGCGATCGGTTTCGTTGAACCCGAACTGCGCAATGGCGGAGATGTCCCGCTCGATCCGTTCGATGTCCACTTTCGTCGCGCTGTTTTTCGTGTCGGTCATGGTCACGAGCATAGGGACTAAGGCCCGCGCGGCAACCCGCTGCCCTTCCGGCCGTCCCGCCGCCCCGACAGTCCGCCCCGGCCGCGTATCGGTCCAAGGTATAATTGGCGCGCCCCCCGATGAGGCGCAAAGTGCCTGGCGACACGTCTTTGGCGAGAGGAGGAATTCAAAATGCTCGAACAGGCTCTCAGCAAGTTCAGCGGTCAGTCGATGATCCGCGACCGTTTCGACAATTTCATCGGCGGCAAGTGGGTCGCCCCCGTAAAGGGACAGTATTTCGACAACATTTCGCCGGTGACCGGCAAGCCCGTGTGCCAGGTGGCCCGCGGCACGGCCGAGGATATCGAGCTGGCGCTGGATGCCGCGCACAAGGCGAAAGACGCCTGGGGTCGCACTTCGACGACCGAGCGTGCCAACATCCTGAACCGCATCGCCGACCGCATGGAGGAAAACCTCGACATGCTGGCACTGGTGGAAACGATCGACAACGGCAAGCCGATCCGCGAAACGACCGCGGCCGACCTTCCGCTGGGCGTCGACCACTTCCGCTATTTCGCAGGCTGCCTGCGCGCGCAGGAAGGTTCGATTTCCGAAATCGACCACGACACCGTGGCCTATCACTTCCATGAACCGCTGGGCGTGGTCGGCCAGATCATTCCGTGGAACTTCCCGCTGCTGATGGCCGTGTGGAAGCTGGCCCCGGCGCTGGCGGCAGGCAACTGCGTCGTGCTGAAACCGGCCGAACAGACCCCGATGTCGATCATGGTCCTGATGGAACTGATCGGTGACCTGCTGCCCGAAGGCGTGCTCAACGTCGTGAACGGCTTTGGCGTGGAGGCGGGCAAGCCGCTGGCATCAAACAAGCGCATCGCCAAGATCGCCTTCACCGGCGAGACGACGACCGGCCGCCTGATCATGCAGTACGCGTCCGAAAACCTCATTCCCTGCACCCTGGAACTGGGCGGCAAGAGCCCGAACATCTTCTTTGCCGACGTGATACGCGAAGACGACGATTACTTCGACAAGGCGCTTGAAGGCTTTGCGATGTTCGCGCTGAACCAGGGCGAGGTCTGCACGTGCCCCAGCCGCGCGCTGGTCCACGAATCGATCTACGACCGGTTCATGGAACGGGCGATCAAGCGGGTCGAGGCGATCAAGATGGGCAGCCCGCTCGACCCCAGCACGATGATCGGCGCGCAGGCGTCGAACGACCAGCTGGAAAAGATCCTGTCCTACATCGGCATCGGCCGTGACGAGGGTGCGAAAGTGCTGACCGGCGGCGAACGTGCGATGCACGAAGGCGAACTGGCCGATGGCTATTATGTGCAGCCGACCATTCTGGAAGGGCACAACAAGATGCGCGTTTTCCAGGAAGAAATCTTCGGTCCGGTCCTTGCCGTGACCAAATTCTCTTCGGACGAAGAAGCGCTCTCGATCGCCAACGACACGCTCTATGGCCTGGGCGCAGGTGTGTGGAGCCGCGATGCCAACACCTGCTACCGTTTTGGTCGTGCTATCCAGGCGGGCCGCGTGTGGACCAACTGCTACCACGCCTATCCCGCGCATGCCGCGTTCGGTGGGTACAAGCAGTCGGGTATCGGCCGCGAAAACCACAAGATGATGCTCGAACACTACCAGCAGACGAAGAACATGCTGGTCAGCTACAGCCCGAAGGCGCTCGGCTTCTTCTGATGCCGCCTATGAGGGCTTGCGATCTCCCACCTCGAGCCCGGTTCCGGCACGCCTTCCATGTGCCGGAACCGTGCCGAGGCCATCCCCGGCCGGGGCAGGTGTTTGCCTGCTCCGGCCTTGGTGCGTCGGGGGCATTGGCAGCAGGGATCGGGGCATGAACGCGATTGCCGCCGCGCCCGCCCGCATCGTCGCGACGCCCGAGGCGGAGGCGTGGATTTGCAAGCTGAGCGAGATGCACGGCCCGCTGATGTTCCACCAGTCGGGCGGATGCTGCGACGGCAGCGCGCCGATGTGCTTTCCGCGCGGCGAATTCCGCGTCGGTGCGCAGGACGTGCTTTTGGGGAAACTGGTCCAGGATACGCCGGTGTGGATCGGCGCGGCGCAGTTCGAATACTGGCGTCACACGCAAGTCACCATCGATGTCGTGCCGGGGCGCGGTTCGGGCATGAGCATCGAGGCACCCGAAGGCGTGCGCTTCATCGTGCGCAGCCGGGTTTTTACCGATGAAGAGGTCGATAGGCTGAATGCGGCAGGCGAACCGCCGCGCGGCGACGAAGTGTCATGACTCTTCCCGTTTTGCCGCATCGCCAATGCTTGCCGCTTGGCCCGAAGGGCGCGAAACGCTAAGGATCGAAGGGGCTGAACAGGCCCCGGCCAAGGACGCCAACAAAGGGCGCGACAGGCCGGTGAGGGGATGAAGGAGAGGGCATCTGACTGATACCGAGGTGAGCGCCGACGGCCTTGTCACCGTCACGACCCAGGCAAGCGAGCCCGACGCCGCGGTTGCGGAAATCGCGCGCGCCATTGCCGGCGTGCCGCTGGCGGGCGGGCTCGTGTTCTGTTCGCACCGTTTCGAACGTACGCGGCTGGCCGCGGCGCTGGACGGGTTGATGCCCGGCGTCCCCCTGTTCGGATGCACCAGCGCGGGGGAGCTGACGACGCGCGGCTACGACAGTGACAGCCTGGTCTTTATCGGCTTTCCGGCCGATGCGTTTCACCTCGAACTGCTGCCGTTCACCGATCTCGACAGTTTCGACACCCAGACCGCGCGCAAGCAGGTCCGCCATTTCGCGGGCACTTGCCGCCACGATGCGGCAGATGCGCTGGGCGAGGGGCTGTCGCATGTCGCGCTGTTCCTGGTCGACGGGCTGTCCCACCGCGAGGAACTGCTGACGATGACCGCGCAGGAAGCGCTGGGCGATATCGAACTGATCGGCGGATCGAGCGGGGATGGGCTCGCGTTCAAGGAAACCGGCATATTCTTCGACGGCCAGTTTCAGCGCGATGCGGCGGTAATCGGCCTTTTGTCCTCATCTCGCCCGATGCAGGTGTTTTCGGCCAACCACTACCGTCCGGGAAGCGACCGCATGGTCATCACCGAAGCTGATGCCGAAACCCGCACCGTGTTCGAAATCAATGCCGTCCCGGCGGCGGAGGAATACCTGCGCATGGTGGGGCAGCCGAGCGAGGCGCTGGACTCCGCCTTCTTTGCCTCGCACCCGTTGATGGTACGCACCGGCGGGGAATACCACGTGCGTTCGATCCAGTCGGCCAATGCGGACGGATCGCTGACGTTCTACTGCGCCATCGATCGCGGTGTGGTGATGACGGTGGGCGAACCGATCGACCGCGTTGCGGCCATGCGCGAACTGCTGGACGATGCAGAGGCAAAGGTCGGCCGGCTGGACCACGTCATCGCCTTTGACTGCGTGCTGAACCGCATAGATGCCGAACGGCGCCAGGTCGCGCACCAGGTTTCCGCGCTCTACACCGAAAAGGGCGTGATCGGGTTCAACACTTATGGCGAACAGCTGCGCACCGCTCATGTGAACCAGACCTTCAGCGGGCTTGCGATCGGGCGCTGATGGCGACGCAGGGCAAGAACGAGGCCTCTGTGGCCAAGGACCCGCGCGACGAGGAAATCGTCGCGCTGAAAGAGCGTGTCCGCCGGCTGGAAAAGGTCAACGAGGCCCTGATCGACCGTGCCGAGAGGTCGAGCGACATGGAAGGGTCCTATTCCATGTTCGAGACGGCCATCGCGCTGGAGGCGATGGTGCGCGACCGGACCGGCGAACTGGAAGACGCGCTGGGCAAGCTGGCCGAAGTCAATGCCTACCTCGAAACGGTCAGCCGCGATGCGGACGCGGCCCGTGCGCGCCTGCGCGATGCGATCGAAAGCCTGTCCGACGGGTTTGCCCTGTTCGATGCGAACGACCGGCTGGTCATGCACAACAAGGCGTTCCTGAAGATCTGGCCCGAATTCGCCGATGTCACCGAAGCTTCGCCGACTTTCACCGACCTTGCCGAACAGCTTGCGCGCGGCGGCCGCACGATGGGATCGCGCCTGTCGCCCGACAGCTGGATGCGCGAGAGACTGGCCCGGCACCGCGATGCGTCGGGTGCCCACGTGCAATTGCTGTCGGACGGTCGCTGGGTTCAGATCAACGAGCTTCGCACGACCGAGGGCGGCACGGTCGGCATCTATACCGACATCACCTCGGTCAAGGCCGAGGACGCGCGCGAACGCGCCCGCGAACTGGCCGAACGCAACCTCGCGCTTCAGGCCTCGCTCGATACCCTGTCCGAAGGGGCCTGCCTGTTCGACAGCCAGCGCCGTCTTGTCGCGTGGAACGAACCGCTGATCCGCATGCTTGGGATCGAAAACGACCTTGAAGGCGCGATCGGGCGGCACGAACGGTTGAGCGACTGGTGCGTCGGGCAATGCGGACTGGACATGGCCCACGCCGTCGAATGGCGCAGCGGCAAGGGGCCGCGCATCAGCACCGATTGTTCGATGAAGGGGCGCAATTTCGTCATCCGGTCGGTTTCCCTGTCGGCGGGCGGCATGGCCTATGCCTTCGACGACGTGACCGACCGTATCCGGTTCCAGCGTTCGTTGACCGAACAGGCCGAAACGCTGGAAAAGCGCGTGCAGGAACGCACCGCCGAACTGATCGAGGTGAACCGCCAGCTGGTCGAGGCGAAGAACGAGGCCGAGCAGGCGAACCGGTCCAAGACCAGCTTCATCGCCGCGGCCAGCCACGACCTGCTGCAACCCTTGAACGCGGCGCGCCTGTTCGTGTCGGCCCTTGCCGAACGCCGCCTTGCCGCCACCAATCGCGGACTGGTCCGGCAAAGCGCGGTGGCGCTGGATTCGGTCGAGGAATTGCTGGAGGCGCTGTTCGAAATCTCGCGGCTCGACGCCGGGGCCATTCAGCCCGAAATCGCCGCCCTGCCGCTGGATCGTATCCTGTCGGCCCTGCGCATCGAATTCGCGCCGCTGGCCCGCCAGGACGGGTTGAAGTTCGACATTCCGGAAACGGGCCTGTGGGTGCAAAGCGATCTTCGCCTTCTACGCCGCATCCTGCAGAACTTCGTGTCGAACGCGATCCGCTATACCGAAGAGGGCGGGGTCGAGGTGCGGGCGCGCGAGGAGGGGGACCACGTCGCGATTTCGGTCACCGATACCGGGCCCGGCATCGACCCGGAAAAGCGCGAGGAGATCTTCGAAGAGTTTCGCAGGCTCAAGAAAACGCAGAAGACGCCGGGCAAGGGGCTTGGTCTTGCCATCGTGCGCCGTGCCAGTGCGATGCTGGGCCACGAGATCGACCTGCAATCGCAGGAAGGGACGGGCTCGACCTTCACCATCTTCGTCCCGCGCGCCGAACCGCGCCAGGCCAGCCCCGCGGCCGTGGCGGCGGGGGAAAGCATCGGGCGCAGCGCGCAGGGCACCGTCACCGTCGTCGACAACGACGAACAGGTGCAGCAGGGCATGCGCGTGCTGCTGGAAAACTGGGGCCTGACGGTGGTGACCGGCGGCCACCCCGACGATCCGGCCGTGGTGAAAAGCGTGACGCGGGGCACAGGTCTTCTGATCGCGGACTATCACCTTGATGACGGGCTGACCGGGGACGAGGCGGTGGCCATGCTGCGCGCCAGGCATCCCGGCGATCTTCCCGCCGTCATCATCACGGCCGACCGCAGCGACGAGGTAAAGCAGAAGCTGGGTTCACAAGGCCTGCCGATCCTGACCAAGCCGGTAAAGCCCGCGCAATTGCGCGCTCTGCTAAGGCAGCTGGCGATCACTGGCTGAACGCCCGCAGCCTTTGCGTTCTTCAGTCGGTGAAGCCGACGCGGTTGGCCATGATCACGGCCTGCGTGCGCGAAAACACGTTCATCTTTTGCAGGATGGCCGAAACGTGCGCCTTCACGGTCGTCATCGACACGCTCAGCTCATGGGCGATCTGCTTGTTCAGCAGCCCTGCGACAAGGTGGCCCAGCACGATCCGCTGTTGCGGGGTCAGGCTGTCGATGCGGGCGCGGATGTCCTCGTCCTCGCGCAGGCGGGCATCGTCGCATTCGGTGGTTTCAAGCTCGGGCAGGTAGATCTCGCCCGAAAGCACTTGTTGCAGCGCGTCGAGAATGGCCTGACGTTTCAGCGACTTGGGGACGTAGCCTGCGGCCCCGGCGGCCAGCGCATCGCGCATCACGATCGGGTCGACGACGCCGGTGACCATGACGACAGGCGTGCTGGGAAAATCGGCGCGCAGCTGTTTGAGGCCCGACAGGCGGTTCACGTCGGGGATGTTGAGGTCGAGCAGGACGAGGTCGACCTCGTCGGCATTCTGCAGTTCTTCCAGCGCCTGCTCGAAGCTGTCGGCTTCCAGTATCTCGCATTCGGGGAAGCTGATTTCGAGGATCGAGCGCAACCCGTCGCGGACGAGCGAATGATCGTCGACGATGAGCACGCGGTCGGGTGTGGGAGCTTCGCTCATCCTCTTCCTCGGGAGTTCTGTTATCACTGTTGCCATAGGGGAAAATGGCCCGCCGCGACAGATGCCGGGCGGGCCATGTCCTTCGTTACTGGTTGAAGAGTTTGAAGACCCAGAGCGAGCCGCCCTGAGAGATGTCCCTGAAGGTCTTGGCAACCTCTCCGCCCCAGAGCGGAACTGCGCCGCCCCAGCCGGACATCACGGCAACGTACTGTTCGCCGCCGTCTTCCCACGTGACGGGCGAGCCGACCACACCCGAACCGGTCTGGAACTTCCACAATTCCTGGCCCGTCTTGGCATCGAACGCCTTCAGGTAGCCTTCGGGTGTGCCGGTGAAGACCAGGTTGCCGCCGGTGGCGAGAACGCCGCCCCACAGCGGGGCCTTGTTCTTGGCTTCCCAGACGATCTTGCCGGTCTTGGGATCCATCGCGCGCAGGGCGCCGATGTGATCTTCGGCGATCGGCTTGATGGTGAAGCCCGCACCCAGATAGGCCGCGCCCTTCTTGTAGGCGATCGGTTCGTTCCAGATGTCCATGCCCCAGTCGTTCGACGGGACGTAGAACAGGCCGGTGTCCTGGCTATAGGCCATCGGCATCCAGTTCTTGCCGCCCAGGAACGAGGGCGACGCGAACACGACCTTGCCCTTGTCCGCACCGCTGGGCGCACCGGGGCGGCCGTCCTTGGAATAGATCGGGCGGCCCGTCTTCTGGTCGATGCCGTCGGCCCAGGTCGTTTCCATCACGAACTTGTTCGCGCTGATGAACTTCCCGTTGGTGCGGTCGAGGACGTAGAAGTAACCGTTGCGGTCGGCCTTCGCGCCCAGCTGCATCTTCTTGCCCTTGATCGTGGCATCGAAGGGGATGAACTCGTTCACGCCGTCGAAGTCCCAGCCGTCGTGCGGCGTGGTCTGGTAGTGCCACTTGATCTTGCCGGTATCGACATCGATCGCGACGGTGGACGAGGTGTAGAGGTTGTCGCCGGGACGCAGGTGGCTGTTCCACGGGGCCGGGTTGCCGGTGCCGAAATAGACGAGGTTGGTGCCCGGATCGTACGTGCCGCCAAGCCAGGTCGCGCCGCCGCCTGTTTTCCAGAGGTCACCTTCCCAGGTGGCGTTGGTCTTGCCGGTTATGCCGTTGTCCTGGCCCTTCATCGTGCCCATGTGGCCTTCGATGGTGGGACGGTCCCAGATCAGTTCGCCGGTGTTGACGTCGCGGGCCTGAACCGCGCCTACGATGCCGAATTCACCGCCCGAATTGCCGGTGATCACCATGTCCTTGGCGATGATCGGGGCTGCGGTGGCGGAATAACCGGCCTTGTAGTCGCCGATTTCCTTGTTCCAGATGACCTTGCCGGTTTCGCGGTTCAGCGCGACGAGGTGCGCATCGAGCGTTGCAAAGATGATCTTGTCGCCGTGGATGGCAGCGCCGCGGTTGACGACGTCACAGCACGGCATGATCCCATCGGGAAGGCGGGCGTTGTATTCCCATTTCTTCTCGCCCGTCTTGGCATCGAATGCAAAGACGCGCGAATAGGAACCCGTCACGTAGATCGTGCCGTCATAGACAATCGGCTGGGCTTCCTGGCCGCGCTGCTTTTCCCCGCCGAGAGAGGCGGAGAACACGGGCACGAGCCGCTTTACCGTCTGGGTGTTGATCTGGTTGAGCTTGGAATAACGCTGCTGCCAGGGGCCCATACCGTAAGTAAGGACGTCCCCGGTGGAATTGGCGTCGTTCAGCAGGTCGTTCATGGTCGGGCCGGCGTGGTTGTCCGCCACTGCCGGTGCCCCCATTGCTGCACATGAAGCCGCGAGCGCCACGGCAAAAGTTTTGAAACGCCCCTTCATCCTTCCCTCCTTCGTCAGACCGAAGTCTTCTTTGATTAGGGCGCGCTTGCGCCCGTTTGCGGTATCTTGGTGGTGTCGAGAGTATCCCCGCGCTTGCCGGGAACAATTGAACCTTAGGACGAGAGCGGCCCTCAGGCCCCGGGGGCAACCGCGTTGGCGGGACGCCAGGTAACGCCGTAACGTGCGAAAATGTCAGCCATGCGCCCGTCGGCCATCATCGCGTCCATCTCTTCCTCGAAGGCGAAGCCCAGGCTTCGGCTCTTTTCGTCGACCGCGATGCCGATGTCCCATCCGGGCGACAGCATGGCGGGCAAGGGTCCTTTACGGCGTTTGCCTTCGCCCGGTGCATGGGTCAGCGCGGCCTCGATCTGTGCGTCGGTGGCGACGGCAAGGTCCGCCTTGCCCGACTTTACCGCCGCGACTGCCTCGTAACCGGTGGTGTAGTGGGTCACGTCGGGGCGCAGGATGCCGCCGAAACTGCCGATCAGGTAGAAGTCGGGGATCGAATCGATCTCCGCCGCCAGCTTCCTGCCGCGAAATTCGGTCGGCGTGCCCTCGCACTCGGCCATGCCGGGCGAACAGGCCGCGCCGAAGCCTTCGTGGTAATAAGGGGCAAGGATGGCGACCTGGTCTTCCTGCGCCGCGAAAGTGCGGTCGAAGGGGACGTGCATCATCACGTCGCACTTGCGGAAACCAAGCAGTCCGCCGCGCCAGACGACGTTGCGCAAGTCGTCCGAAACCTCCTCGTCCGCCGGGAACAGCGCAAGGTCGGTCCCGACCCCAAGGCTTTTGGCAACGGCGCGGGCGATGTCGGCATCGATGCCCATCACCTTGCCGCCTTCTTCCCAAGACCAGGGCCGGTTGTTTTCGTAAAGGCCGACACGAAGAACGCCCAGTTCGCGCACTTTGGCAAGCGGGGCGCCGTTCGAGACACGGGGCAGGGCGAGCGCCCCCGCACTTGCCGCGAGACCGCCCAGAAACGCCCTGCGCCCAAACGTCATCGCCTTATTCGTCCGTATACTTGGTTTCGACCCAGCTGCGGATCGCCCAGCCGGCCTTCTGGCCCAGGACGTCGCCGAAGGGCGGCATGTAGACCTTGCCGTCGTGGCTCGACCCGTTGCGGAACCGTTCGATGAACCATTCGTCGCCCGAGGGGCCGAGTTCGAGGTAGCGCAGGTCGGGCGCGATGCCGCCCGAAATACCTTGGAGCCCGTGGCAGCGTGCGCAGTTCTGGTTGTAGGCCGAGGCGCCGATCTCGATCGCCTTCGCGTTGCCGGTATAGGGGTTTTCGCCCAGCCATTCCTCGCCGATTTCCGGCAGGGCCGAGGTATCGACCGCTTGCGGCGTCACGTCGCCGTGCGCCATGAGCTGGGTGGTGGCGAGGCCGGCAAAGGCCATCGCGGTGGCGGCAAGCGCCAGCCGGCTGGTCAGTTTCGACATTTCAGTGCATCCTCATTTACGACCCGAGGGCCGTCAGTCCAACAAGCCCCCTTGTTCGGTAACAGAGATAGCGACCTGGACGGCAGTGACCCATTGAACCTTGGTACAATGTCGCGGCTGACAGGGGCCAAGCTACATCGAAGTACATGAAAAACCGCCATCTCCCTGCCCGTTACCTACTTGCCAGCGCGGCACTCGCCATCGGCATCGTACTTGCGCCGGGCGCGCAGGCCGCGACGGCCTATGTCAGCAACGAACGGTCGAACACGGTAACCGTCATCGACCTCGACACGCGCGAGGTGACGGCGACCTGGGACGTGGGCGAACGCCCGCGCGGCATCACGCTGACGAAGGACGGCAAGTACGTCCTCATCTGCGCCAGCCTCGACAACGCGGTGGAGATTCGCGACGCGAAGACGGGCGAATTGGTCGGCGTGCTGCCGTCGGGTAACGACCCGGAACAGTTCTTTGTCTCCAACGACGGGAAGTACCTGTTCATCTCCAACGAGGACGATGCCGCGACGACGGCGGTCGACCTCGAAACGCGGCGCGTGGCCTGGCAGGTCGTGGTTGGCGAGGAACCGGAAGGCATCGCGCAGAGCAAGGACGGCAAGTACCTGCTGGTGGCGAGCGAGGAGGAGAACATCGTCGACTGGATCGATATCGCCACGCGCGAGATCGTCCATGTCACCGAAACCGATTATCGCCCGCGCCACATCGAGTTCACGCCGGACGGCAGGCATGTCTGGATTGCGGCAGAGATTGCCGGAACCGTCCATGTCGTCGACGTGGCGACGAAGGAAATCGTCGATACCCTGTCCTTCGCGCCGCCCGGCGTGCCTTCGTACAAGGTCCTGCCCTGCGGCATCCGGTTCACTTCCGACGGCAGGACGGCGGTTATCGCGCTGGGCCGCGCGGACGCGGTGGCCGTGGTCGATGTCGCCAGCCGCAAGGTCACCGGCTATGCCGCGACGGGCGGGCGGCCCTGGCACCTGGCGATCACGCCCGACGACAGCACGGCGATCGTCGCCAACGGCACGAGCGGCGACATCGCCTTCCTCGACATCGCCAGCCTTGAAGTGACCGGGCGGATCGCGGGCGGCAAGGGTCCGTGGGGCGTTACCATCGCGGACTGACGCGGCGATCGCGCGTCCATAAACACGCCTTGTTCCAAAGTACGAGAACCAAAGTCCAATAGTGCCGCGCCGCGCCGCGCAGCATCCTCTTTCGGGTCGCCTGGATGCGATACAGATAACAATTGAAGGGGGAGAGTATGATCTCCAGGATCATGTTGCGCGGCACTGCCGCGGCGATTGCCATTGCCCTGTCGACAGCACCCGCATACGCTGGTTCGAGCGAGAACCTGCTGAAGCGTCTGCACGAAAAGGGTATTCTGACCGACGACGAATACGCAGCCCTCGTTGCCGAGGAAGAGGCCGAGGAACGGGCCGAGCTTGAGGCGGCGCAGACGCAGGTAGCGGCCCCGGCATCCTTCGATGCCGACCGCATGGTCAAGATGACCGACAGTGGCATCGGTCTCGAAGTCGGGCCCGCGACGATCAAGTTCGCCGGTTCGGTCAACGGTTTCTACGTTCATGACAATCCCGACACGCCCAGCGCGACGACGGCCGTGACCGGCGGGATCGCAAGCGTTTCGGGCAGCAATTCCAGCGCCGTTCGCAACGGCCTTCTTCCCGGTTTCCTGGTCGTGAACGTGTCGACCCAGCAGAACGGATGGGACGTGGGCGCGACTTTCGGCATGTATCCGGGCATCAACTCGGCCGCATGGGGTGCGCTGGGCGCGAACAACGGCGGCCAGCCAACCGCGCTTGCCACGGCCGGTATCGACTTCCGCCAGACCTTCATGACTTTCGGCAGGAAGAACGTGGGCACGTTCAAGATCGGCCGCGACATCGGCCTGTTCGCATCGGACGCGATCCTGAACGACATCACCTTGCTGTCCAGCGGCCCTCCGGGCGGCAACGTCGCCCCGGCGAACACGACGCTGGGCCGTATCGGTTCGGGCTACATCTATTCCGATTTCCAGCCGCAAATGACCTATACCTCGCCCAGTTTTGGCGGCGTTCAGGCCAGCGTCGGCGTGTTCCAGCCCCTGAAGTCGCTGACCGGTCAGGACCAGACCAATTCGGATCCGGGCTTTCAGGCGAAGCTGACTTACGACGGCGATTTCGGCGGTGTGAACACCCACCTGTGGACCAGCGGCATCACGCAGAAGCATGATCTGGTCAGCGGCGGTTCCTACACCGGCAAGGGGCTGGACGTCGGCGCCAAGGTTACGGCCGGGCCGGTCACGGCAGTCGGTTACTACTACACCGCCGATGGCCTTGGTACGACGGTGCTCGGCCTGTTCGACACCGACGGGTCAGGCAATGCCCGGTCCAGCGACGGGTTCTACCTCCAGGCGCTGGCCACTTTCGGCAAGGTGTCGGTCGCCGGCAGCTATGGTGAAAGCCGTCTCGACTATGCCAATGCCGCCGACGAGGCAGCCAACCCGACGCTGGTGGACACGAACTCCAGCTGGGTCGGACAGCTGCGTTACGGCCTGACGCCGTGGGTGACGCTGATCGGCGAATACATCCACTCCAAGGCCGAAGCGCACAACGGCAACGAAGCGGACAGCGACGCGGTCGCGGTCGGGGGAATTCTCTTCTTCTGACGGTTGCCGGTGCTTCGGATATCACTATGAGATGCGCGTCGGCGGCCACGGCTATCGTGGTCGCCGCCCGTGTCTGTGATTGAACTGTCTGTGATGGAACACAAAAAACCAGATCACACGGGATGGATGAGAGAGGGCAGGGATGAACATGTTCGGTCGCAAGTCGATTGTTACGGCGCTGACCACGGGGGTCGCCATGACGGCGGTTCCGGCGATGGCGCAGGATGCCGGTCAGAACGATGTCGAGATCACTTCGTATGATGCGCCGATCATCGTCACCGGCGAAGGCCTGCCTGCCACTCCGGCCACGGCCGCCTACGACGTCACGATCCTCGACCATGAGGAACTGATCGCCACCGGCTCCGGCCGGATCGAGGACGCGCTCAGCAACGTTGCCGGGTTCCAGCAGTTCCGCCGGTCGGACAGCCGGTCTTCGAACCCCTCGGCACAGGGCGTCACGCTCCGCGCGCTGGGCGGTAATGCTTCCAGCCGCGCACAGGTCCTTCTGGACGGGGTGCCGATGGCCAATCCGTTCTTCGGTTATATCCCCCTGTCCGCCATCGCGCCGGAACGCCTGGCCAGCGCACGCGTCACGCGCGGCGGCGGGTCCGGCCCGTTCGGGTCGGGCGCGCTTGCCGGCACGATCGAGCTGACCAGCGGCGATCCCGGCTCTCTTGGCACGTTTTCGGGCCACGCCCTCGTCAACGACCGGGAAGAAACCGACATCAGCGGCACGCTCGCCACGCAGCTTGGCGCGGGTTTCGCCCTCGTTTCGGGACGCTGGGACCGCGGTAAGGGCTTTTATACGACGCCCAGGGACCAGCGCGTGCCCGCCACGGCGCGTGCGGCCTACGACAGCTGGTCGACCCAGATCCGCGGCGTCGCGCCGATCAGCGACGATGTCGAGGTGCAGGCCAATGTCCTGCTGTTCGACGACAACCGCACGCTGCGCTTCGACGGCGCCGATTCGTCGAGCGAAGGGCAGGACGCCAGCCTCCGCTTCGTCGGACAGGGCGACTGGGCCTTCGACCTCCTCGGCTATGTCCAGTCGCGCAATTTTTCCAACGTCGTCGTCTCGTCCAGCCTGTTCGTGCCGGTCCTGGATCAGCGCAATACGCCGTCGACCGGCATCGGCGGCAAGTTCGAACTGCGCCCGCCGGTGGGCGATGCCAACCTGCTACGCCTTGGTGCCGACTATCGCCGGTCCGACGGCGAACTGTTCGAGGATTCGATCAGCGGCTTCACCGGCGCGATCCGCGAACGGCGCAACGCGGGCGGCACGAATACGGACCTTGGCTTCTATGCGGAAAACGACTTCCTCTTCGGCGCGCTGACGCTGACGGCGGGGGCGCGGCTTGACCGTTATACGATCAACGACGGGTTCTATACCGCGCGTGACATCGATGGCGCGGTCCTTTCCGATCAGCGTTTTGATGACCGTTCGGGATGGGAAGAATCGTTTCGCGGCGGGCTCGTCTTCGATGCAAACGATGCGCTCAGCCTGCGGGCGGCGGCCTATACCGGGCTGCGCCTGCCCACGCTGAACGAGCTTTACCGCCCCTTCGTTGTCTTTCCCGTCGTCACGCAGGCGAACGAGAACCTGGACGTCGAAAAGCTGGAAGGGTTCGAAGCCGGTCTGGACCTGACGCCGAATGACGGTGTGATCCTTTCGCTGACCGCGTTTCACAACAAGGTGAAGGGCGCGATCGCGAACGTCACCATCGCCGAAAACCTGCGCCAGCGTCAGAACATCGATGCGGTCCGCGCGAAGGGCGTGGAGCTTTCGGCAGGGATCAGGCAGGGCATCTTCCGCTTCAACGGGTCGCTTGCCTATACCGATGCGCAGGCACAGGGCAGCGGTTTTGCCGCCGCGCTTGACGGCAACCGCCCGTCGCAGACGCCCAAATGGGTGGCAGGCGCGACGCTGGCCATCGAACCGATGGACGGCTGGCTCTTGTCGACAACGCTTCGCTACGTCGGCAAACAGTTCGAGGACGACCTGGAGCAAAACATCATGCCTTCGGCCACGACCCTCGATGCCTATGCCCGCATTCCCGTCGCGGGCGGCGTGTCGCTGGTCCTTCGCGGAGAGAACCTGACCGACGAGGATATCGTGACGCGTAACCAGTCCGGATCGATCGACCTTGGCATCCCGCGCACGGTGTGGGCCGGTATCGGGTTCAGCCTGTGACCGCAGCCGTGGGGGTAGAGCGTTACAACGCGGTCGCGCGGTTCCTCCACTGGACCATCGCGGTCATCATCATCGGCAACATCATCGGCGGGTTCTTTCACGACGCGCTGGAAGACGTCGTCAACGTCATGCCGCTGCACAAGTCGTTCGGCCTGACGGTGCTGGTCCTGTCGCTGGTGCGGCTGGGCTGGCGCATGGCGCACCGTGCGCCGCCGCTGCCTGCACATACGCCCGCATGGGAAAGGGGCGCGGCGCACCTGACCCACGCCCTGTTCTATGTCCTCATGATCGGACTGCCGATGACCGGCTGGCTGGTATCGTCGGGCAGCAAGTATCCGCTCAACTGGTTCGGCCTGTTCGACGTGCCCAAGTTCGGTATCACACCCGACGGCGCCATCGACGGTTTCGCGCACGAAGCGCACGAGATCATGGGCTGGGTCGCGGTGGCGCTGATCGTGCTGCACGTCGGCGCGGCGCTGCGCCATCACTTCGTGCTGAAGGACAATGTCCTGCGGCGGATGGCCTAATTGCCGACCATCGGCAGCAGTTTCGCCTCAAGCCCCGGATAGAAGTGCGAGACGCTGCGCTGCAGTTCGTAGCGTGCGACTTTGATATCGGCAAAGCGCTCCGGGATCGGGGTTGCGCCCGCCTCGCTCATGTCCTTGCCTGATAACACGGCATCATTGAGCATCCCTTGAATCCAGGTCAGCCAGTCGCGGGTCTGCGCGATGGCCGCGTTGCCGCTGTCCAATGGCCCGTGTCCGGGGATGACAAGGTCGTGCGGCACGCCATCCAGCCGGTCCAGCGCGGTGAGCCAGCCGTCCAGATTTGCATGGGGCGTGGCAGGGGCGCGGTCGTGAAACACCAGGTCGCCGCCGATGAGGGTGCCGGTCGCCTCGTCCAGGATGGCAAGGTCGCCGCTGGAATGTCCGTCCAGCGCGAAAAGGCGAAGCTTGCGTCCGCCGATGACGACTTCCCCCGCCGTCACGTCGCCTTGCGGCATGACGACCGTTGTTCCTTTCATCCAGTCCGCCAGCACGCGGAACAGCGCGTCGGAAAACCCTTCGCCGTCGCGTTCGAGGTCGTGGCGCGTGGCGGGAAGGGCATGGACAGATCGCGCATCGAACGCCCCGGCGCCAAAGGAATGATCGGGATGCAAGTGCGTGACATAGACGCGCACGACCGGTTTGCCGGTGACACGTTCAGCCAGCGCCCGGATCGCCCTGCCATAGGATAGCGAGGGGCCGGGATCGACGACCACGGCTCCGTCATCGGTTGCGATGATGACCGAATTGGCGATCGCGCCGCCGTTAGAAAAAGCGATGGGTTCGTCCGCACCGCGCACCATCCAGATGCCGTCGGCCACTTCTTCGGCCTTCGGGTCGTAGGTGCCTGCGAACTGTTCGGCATGGACCAGCGCGGGGGCCAGCACAGGGGCCAGGCCCGCAGCGCCCAAACCGGCGATGATCGCGCGGCGGGAAACCCTCATGGCTTGGCCGTCTGCTTCTTGCCGCTCATCGGTGCAAGTTCGCCCGCGAATTCCAGCCCGCTGGTGTCGCGCGCGGCCACTTCCATCGGCCCGTCACGGTCGACGACCAGCGTGAAGGCGGGATCTTCCGCGACCGAGCCATAGACGTCCATGCTCGCCACTTCGCGCCCGTCCGCGTCCATGACCCGCACGGTTTCGATGTTGTAGGCAGGGATGTTCTCGACCAGGCCGGTGTCCATGGGGTGGCGAAAGCCGAAACGCAGGCGTGTCGTGTCGCCCTCGCTCCACGCCGCGCCGCGCAATTCGCCAAGGTGGTCGGCCCAGTCGCCGCGCACGCGGGACAAGGGCGGGGCCGAACAGCCACCGCCCGCCGCATCGATCCACTCGCCCGCCACGTGCCAGCTGCCGTCGGCCAGTTGCACCGCGGCGCGAACCGGCGTGCGCTGGTCCAGCTTGATGCGCGTGGCGACGAAGGGCGCGGCATCCATCGGGCGATAGTCGATGGCGACGGGAATGGGATTGAGGTCGGCAAAGACGACGATGCGCTTCACCCCGTCCAGCTTGCGCGCATCGACCGTGACCGGCACGACGTGTTGATCCTCTGCGACGACGGGCAGGATTACTTTTACCCGGCTGTCGAAAACGACCGGGCCGCCGGTGAACAGCTTTTCGGCGTGATATTCCCACATTGGCGATCCCAGCGGGTCGGCCGGAAGCTCCCCGCCAAGTGCGGGGGAGGCGGCGAGGGCCATAACGAGGGTGGCCGCGGCGGGCAGGATGTTGTTCGCGATGCGCATGGGTCCAAAGAACAATGTAGTGCAGGACCGCTCTGCGCCACATTGCACTTTGGTCCAAGAACGGGAAGGCGAGGGAAAATGGCGAAGGCAAATGCGATTTTGCTGGCCGTGGTGGCGACTTGCCTTGCGGTGCCGTCCGCCGCGCAGGAGCGTGCGGTGTTCGATGACAATGGCTATCGCACGGACCGCTACCGCGCGCCGGTCGACCGTGATCCGCGCCCCTCGGCCCGGCTTGCGCTTCCCGCTGCGCTGTTGCTCGACCCCGGCAAGGACGCGCTGTTCATCGATGTCCTGCCCGCAGGCGGCGGGGTTCGCGACCCCGAGACGGGGCGCTGGCGACTTTCCGAAGAACACCTGACGATCCCCGGTGCCGTGTGGCACCCCGAGGCCGGGCGCGGCGATGCCGATCCGGCCTTGTGGAACGCGCTGGTGCGCGAAGTGACCGATGCCCGCCGCCGCAATCCGCACTTGCCCGTCATCCTGTTCTGCCGCACCGATTGCTGGATGGGCTGGAACGCGGCCAGACGCCTTGCCGCGCAAGGGCACGATGGCGTCTGGTGGCTGGCCGAAGGGATAGAGGGGTGGCGCAAGGTCGAGCCGCTGGTCGTGGCGGTGCCAGTCGCCGTCCCGTCACACTGACGCTTTTGTGAAGGAAGAGGAGTTATCCGAAAATGGCCAGGCTGTATGTCTATTACCCCAGACACGAAGGGCACACGTTCGACCGCGAATACTATCTGGGCACCCACATGACGGTGGTGAACGATGCATGGGGGCCGCATGGCCTGAAAAGCGCGGACGTCAGCTGGCCCTATGACGATGCGCAGCCCTTTGCCTGCATGGTTGCGCTGAACTTCGACGAACAGGGCCAGATCGACAAGGCGCTGGCAGCGCCCGAAACGCCGGGCGTGCTGGCCGATGTCGCCAAATTCACCGACATCCAACCGGCGATCTACCGCGCCGACTGATCGCACGAAAAAGGGACCCGGCCGAGAGGTGAGGCCGGGTCCCTTGTCTGGCGTAGACTGAGCTCGCGTTTACGCCGTGATCACTTCAGCTTTTTCAGGAAGTCGATGATTTCCTGCCGCTTCGCCTCGTCCTTCAGGCCGGGGAAGCTCATGCGGTTGCCGGGGATGAACTTGCGCGGGTTTTCCAGCCACTGGTTCAGCGTGGCATCGTCCCAGGTTACGCCCGAATCCTTCATGGCGTCGGAATACTTGAACCCTGCATGGAAACCGGCCTGCTTGCCGTAAGTGCCCCACAGGTTCGGGCCCAGCTTGTTCTCTCCGCCCTTTTCCCAGGTGTGGCACACTGCGCAGCGATTGAATGATGCTGGCGGCGTCAGTTCGGCGACCTGGACCGGCTCAGCCTTGGGTTCCGGCGCGGCAGCCGCCTCCTTCTTCGGTTCCGCCGTTTTCGTGGGCGTCGGTGTCGGCGTGGGGGTCGGTTCGGGCTCGGGCTCTGCCGTTTCCTCGGCGACGGGTGGTTCCATCGCCGCGTCCGATGCGGCGACTTCGGCAGGTGCCTCGGTCACTTCGGCGGCGGGGGTTTCCTCCGCCTGTTCAGGCGCGCCGCCGCAAGCGGCAAGCGACAGGGCAAGGGCTAGCGAAGTGCCGGCCAGAACCAGGGACGATTTACGCATGGCTGTCCTCTCGAACGATTTGTTTCAGGGCGTTCAATCGCACGGCGGCGGCTTTGCCGACATTGCACTTTTGGCTGGTATCGTCCCGGCCCATCTTCGCAACTAACAAAGAAACCAGCCCTCGCGATCGCAATCGCAAGGGCTGGCCCGGGGGTGCGCGGATGTCAGGGAATGGGTCGCATGACCTCCGCTACACCCCCGCAACGCGAAGTTTCGTCAAAGGGTCAGAAGGCGAAACCCGCGCCCGTGCTGATCCCGGCATAGCCATGGGTGTCGACGGTGCCGTTGAACTTGAAGACCGCGCGGCCATCGTCAGACGATGCCGAATAGCCGATGGCGAAGGCGGTTTCCCCGCGATAATGGCCGATCGCACCGGCCATCATCTGGCCTTCGCTTTCGATCACCTGCGGCAGGCCCGATACCGCCAGAGCGCCTGCCGTGCCGGCATAGGACGCACGGCGGACCTTATCGAGATCGAAGGCGATCTCGGCAAAGCGCATGTCGGTATAGGCGTTCGACTGGGCCAGCGCGGCATCGATGCCCGACTGCAACTGGCGCAGGTTCACCGCGTCGAAGTCGGACACGGCGTCGGCAACATTGTGCAGACCCACCGTCGCATTCGGATCGAGCCCGATCAGCGTCACGTCCTGTGAAATCACGCCGCCGTTGCTGACGCGCGGATTGTCGGCGTTCGAATACTGGACCGCGACAACCGTGCTGCCGGCAAGGTTGTTCTGGATCACCTGGATATCGCTGGTGTTTTGCGAGATATTGGCCGTGTTGACAGCGATATTGTTCGCATTGGTGGCGATATCGGTCGTGTTCTGGCCGACCTGCTGGTTCGTGGCGAAAAGCTGGGAGCCGTTCACCGCGTCCGACGATGTCGCCGAAAGCGAACCCGATGCAACGTTGGTCAGCGTGACAGGGCCTGCCGCCGCGCCGATCATGGCAACGGTCTGCGTGGGCGTGCTGCTGGGGGTCATGCCGTCACCATCGTCGACATAGCCGAGCGGCACGTTCCCCACTTGTGTCTGCAGGTTGGTGATCGCGGTCTCGTTACTGGTGACGCGGCCATCAATGGCAACGATATCGCCTTCGTTCACCGTCACGCGGTTGTCGATGCTGGCGATGTCGCCCTCGTTCACCGTGAGGCGGCCGTCGAGGTTGGCGATATCGGTCTCGTTGGTCGTGACCCGGCCGTCGAGGTTGGCAATGTCGGTCTCGTTCGTCGTGACGCGGCCATCCAGTGCGGTGATCGCATCGGTGTTGGCCTGCACGTTCTGGTTCGTCGCGAACAGCTGCGAACCGTTGACCGCATCGCTCGACGTGGCGTTGAGCGCGCCGTCGGCGACATTGGTGACGGTGGTGCCGCCCGGGCCCTGCAGCGTGACGGTGGCGAAAGTGCCGTCGTCATACTGGACCGCGACATCGGCCAGCGCGTCCACCGCGTCCAGCGCGCCCTGGACCTGTCCGACCGTGGCGGCATCGGTCGCCGCAGTGCCGGGGGCAAGGTTCGTGATCTGACGTTCGGCACCGGGCGCGCCGACCGCCACTTCACCGACGGAATCGAACGTTCCGGCAAGGCCCGGCGACGAATAGCCCGTCACCGCGCCGCGCGACGTGACCGAACCGGCACCGATGGCGACCGAGTTGGCGAAAGTCGCGCTTGCCCCGTTGCCAAGGGCGATACCGTCGACCGCGGAAACCGAACTGTCGGCACCGATGGCGATCGCACCCGTTGCGCCTGCCGTAGTCGTCGCACTGTTACCGAAAGCAATCGCGTCCAGTTCGCCCGCCGATGCGTCGAGGCCATTCGCGCCAAGGCCGGTGATCGAATTGCCACCGATCGCAATGCCGGCTTCCTGGTTCAGCGTATAGCCGTCAGCGGTGACATTGCAGGCATCGGACGATGTGACGATGTTGCCGTTGGTGTCCAGCACGGTCAGCGCGATCTGGTTGCCGTTCGCGATGTTGTCGAGAGTTGTGGCAAGGTCGCTGTTGAGTACCGGCAGTCCGAGGCCTGCCAGCAAGGGGCTGAGAACCAGCCCGTTGAGCACCGATTCAATATCCTCGACCGGCTGGACGGTCTCTCCCACGATGGTTGTCACGGCCGAGGGATCGAGGCTGATGCCGGTGCAGACGTCCACGACGGGCGTAACCTGCGCCTGGGCATTGCTGGACATGGCGAGAGCACTGATGCCGACAGTCGCCAACATGGCGAAGCGGGCGTTTAGATTGTTGCACTTCACTGTAATTTCTCCCCTGATAAACCCATTCGGGATGAGGAGAGGCTCGCAGTGCTGACAAAAAGATCAGGTAAATGATTCGGTTACTTGATCTTACTAAAATTACGAAATCAGCACGCCTTCCGAGAGTTTAGTGCGAAATTAATATTAGTTAATATCGTTATTTGTCATTGTTGTGCGACGGTCTGTGAAGTTTATCCGACAGGCGGTATGTGATGAGATGCAGAATTCCTCGTGTATTTTGTGTATAATCAATTTCTGATTAGTAATATCGCAGTATCGTTCGGCGATCGAAGTGAAGAAAAAACTTTAACCTCAAAAGATCGAGGAGACGCATAATGAGCGGTGTCACCGCTACGGCAGCGGAGGTTGTTCGGGCGTTTTCGCATTGGCGCGATGTCGCATCCGACAAGGCGGTCTTCATTACCAACCACGGCAAGGAAACCCATGTCCTTCTGGACATTGAAAAATACCGTGGTCTGATCAGCGAAAACACCGACGCTGCAGGCAGGGGCGGCGCGAGTGAGCTTGTCGGCCTCGCCGAATGGATCGACGAGGCTCTCATCATTTGCGATTCTGATTTGCGCATCCAGTATGCCAATCGGGTCGCTGGCGCCATCTGCCGGAAGAATTCCAACGATTTCACCGGCCAGCTTCTTGTAGAGGCCCTGCCATCTGTTACCGGATCGCTGATGGAGGTGCATGCGCGCCGTACCGTCGTCGGCGGCGAGCCCAGTGCCGCGGACATTCCCTCTCCTTTCAAGGACGGCGCGTGGCTGCGTTTTCAGTCCTTTCCGCTGGGCAACACCAACGTGCTCATGTTCCGCGACATCACCGAGGACGTGCAGCGGCATCGACTCGCCGACGTCAAGGCCTCCATCCTCGAGGCGATGAGCGTGCATGGCGAGGTCGGCTATGTCCGTTTGTCCGTCCGCGGCACGATCGAACGTGTCGACGATCCCTTCGCGCGCATGGTGTCGCTGGACGAAGAACGCCTGATCGGCGTTGCCCTCGTCGATCTCGTCGCGCGCGAGGACCGCGTGGCGTTCCGCGACAAGCTGGAAAGCGTGCTGCGCGGCGGTCCGCCCCAGCAGGTGAAGGTCGGCTTTCTCAGCAACAGCGGCAAGGTTTCCTATGCGAAACTGTCGATCGTGCAGCTTCACGGGGCCTATGGCGCAGAAGGGGCCATTGTCATGCTGACGGCGGAAGGCACGAAGGACCGAGCCGAAAGCTGAGGGCGACGCCTGACCGATCAGGGGCCGCCCATCTGTCCCGCGGTCTGTCTTGAGCGGTCAGGCCCCGTGCGCTTTCACCCGTGACAGCGCCGCGTGCCAGCCATCGGCCAGTTCGGCACGCTTTTCCTCTGCCATCGACGGTTCGAAGCTCCGGTCGAAGTTCGACAGCGCCTCGATCGCCTGAAGGTTTTCGAACAGGCCCACGCCCAACCCCGCCAGGGCCGCCGCGCCGCGCGCTGTCGTTTCCAGCTCCTGCGGCCGGTCGACCCGCGTGGCCAGCATGTCGGCAAGAAAGGCGCAGAACCAGTCGTTGGCGGCCATCCCGCCATCGACCCGCATTGCATCGGGCGGGGGCGCGCCGTCGGCGTTCATCGCGTCGAGCAGGTCCATCGTCTGGTATGCCACGGCTTCCAGCGTGGCGCGGGCGATGTGCGCACGCGTCGTGCCCAGCGTCATGCCCAAAAGCGCCCCGCGTGCGTGCGGGTCCCAGTGCGGCGCGCCAAGCCCGGTAAACGCCGGGACCATGTAGACCCCGCCGTTGTCGTCCAGCGTCGCGGCAAGCTCGGCCGTCTCGGCCGAATTCTCGACGAGGTCTAGGCTGTCGCGCAGCCATTTGACCGCCGCGCCCGCCACGAAGATCGACCCTTCCAGCGCGTAAGTGGTCTTGCCGTTCAGACGATATCCCACCGTGGTCAAAAGGCGGTTTGCCGAACGCAGCGGCGTTTCGCCGGTATTGGCGACGGCAAAACAGCCGGTGCCGTACGTGGACTTGACCATGCCGGGATGGAAACAGGCCTGCCCGAACAGGGCCGCCTGCTGATCGCCCGCCATGCCCGCGACAGGAATGGCGCAGCCCAGCAGGCCTGGATCGGTTTCGCCGTAGATTTCGGCATTGTCGCCGATGCGCGGTAGCAAGGCGGGGGGCACCCGAAGCAGATGGCAAAGCGCGTCGCTCCATTCCCCCTTCTCGATATCGAGCAGGAGCGTGCGGCTGGCATTGGTGGCATCGGTCGCATGGACGCGCCCGCCGGTCAGCCGCCACAGCAGGAAACAGTCGATCGTGCCAAAGGCCAGTTCGCCGCGTTCGGCCCGTTCGCGCGCACCGGGCACTTCGTCCAGGATCCACGCGATCTTGGTCGCCGAAAAATAGGGGTCGAGCAGCAGGCCGGTCGTCTTGCGGACGATCTCCTCGTGCCCGGCTTCGTGCAATTCCTCGCACATCGCGGCGGTGCGGCGGTCCTGCCAGACGATGGCCTTGTGGATCGGCTCCCCGGTCGCGCGGTCCCAGATGACCACGGTTTCACGTTGGTTGGTGATGCCGATGGCCGCCACCGCGTCTGCCGGGACATCGGCGCTGGCCAGCGCGCCGCGCGCGGTTTCCAGCGTTTTCGTCCAGATTTCCTCGGCATCGTGTTCGACCCAGCCGGGCCGGGGATAATGCTGCGCGAATTCCTGCTGAGAGACCGATACCCTGTCGAGCCGGGCATCGAACAGGATGCTTCGCGTCGAAGTCGTTCCCTGATCGATGGCGAGGATATAGGGGCCGCTGGCGGTCATCGTGTCTCCGGTTTTGGCATGACGATTCAGGCGTTTTCGCCTGCGAGAGTCGCGATGCGGGCCGCGATGGTCAACCCCGGCGGGAAAGCCGTTCTTGCGCGGGGGCTTTAACCGGCGGCCACTCGTCGCTAGGTTTGGTGCAATGCAGCAAAGCCATGAACTCCCGCAGTCCGTAGATCTCCTCGTCATCGGGGGCGGGATCAACGGTGCCGGTATCGCGCGCGACGCGGCAGGGCGGGGCCTTTCCGTTCTGCTGGTGGAGAAGGACGATCTGGCCTCGCATACCTCGTCCGCATCGACAAAGCTGATCCACGGCGGCCTGCGCTATCTTGAATATGGCGAAGTGCGGCTGGTGCGCGAATCGCTTCAGGAACGCGAACGGCTTTGGGGCATGGCGCCGCACATCATCTGGCCGTTGCGCTTCGTTCTGCCCCAGACGCAAAGCCCGCGTCCGGGCTGGATGGTGCGCATGGGCCTGTTCCTTTACGACCATATCGGCGGCCGCAAACGCCTGCCCAAGACCGAAACGGTGCGGCTGGACCGCGCGCGGCAGGGCGAAGGGCTGGCCGACCGCAAGGGCAAGGGCTTCGTCTACTCCGACTGCTGGGTGGAGGATGCGCGCCTCGTCGTCCTCAACGCGATGAGCGCGGTGGAGCGCGGCGCGACGGTACGGACCCGCACCCGCTTCCTGTCCGCCGGACGCGAAGGATCGGGCTGGACCGCCAGGGTCGAGGACGCGCACGGCATCCATACGGTCAACGCCGGGGCCATCGTCAATACGGCGGGCCCGTGGGTCAGCGATGTCATCGGCCACATTGCCGATGCAAAGCCCAAGGGGCAGGTGCGCCTGATCAAGGGCAGCCACATCATCGTGCCGCGCCTCTATCCCGGCGACCATGCCTTCATGTTGCAGAACCCGGACCGGCGCATCGTCTTCGCCATTCCCTACGAGGGGGAATTCACGCTTGTCGGCACGACCGACGTGCCTTGCGCCGATATCCCGCAAAATGCGGAAATCTCGGATGATGAGATCGCCTACCTGCTCGATACGGCGAATCGCTATTTCGAAAAGACGACGACCCGCGGCGACATCGCCTGGACCTATTCGGGCGTGCGGCCCCTGTTCGACGACCAGGCGAAGAACGCATCGGCGGTAACGCGCGACTATGTCCTCGATCTCGATCGCGGTGGGGGCGAGGAAGCGCCGCTGCTCAACGTCTTCGGCGGGAAGATCACGACCTATCGCCGCCTTGCCGAACACGCGATGGAGGAACTGGACCTGCCGGGCGCTGGCGGCGCATGGACGGCAGGGGCGACACTGCCCGGTGGCGATTTCGCCGATTTCGAAGATTACCTCGTCGGTCTTGCTCGCGCGCACCCGAAACTGCCGCACGACCTGCTTCGCCGCCTTGCACGCGCCTATGGCACGAAGGCCGAACTTATCATCGGCAAGGCCCGCAGCCTTGACGACATGGGCGAGGATTTCGGCGGCGGGCTGACCAGGGCGGAAGTCGATTACTTGGCGGTCCACGAATGGGCGCGAAGCGCGGACGACGTGCTCTGGCGACGGAGCAAGATGGGGCTTCACGCGCCGGGCGGGACCCATGAAAGGCTCAGCGCCTATTTCAACGGCTACGCACCCACTGGCTAAATCGCGCTGTGCGCCCTACATGCGGCCCATGCATTTTCTAGACCAGGCCAAGATCTACATTAAGTCCGGCGGGGGCGGCCCCGGCGCGGTGTCGTTCCGGCGCGAAAAATATATCCAGTATGGCGGACCCGACGGCGGTGACGGCGGGGCCGGTGGCGACGTCGTGTTCGAAGCGGTCGAAGGGCTCAATACCCTGATCGATTTCCGCTACACACAGCATTTCAAGGCCCCGCGCGGCGGCCATGGCATGGGCAAGGACCGCACCGGCGCCAGTGCGAAACCGCTGGTGATCGAAGTGCCCGTCGGCACCCAGATCATTTCGGACGACGATCGGGAGACCGTGCTTGCCGACTTTACCGAGGTCGGCCAGCGGGTCGTTTTCCTCGAAGGCGGAATGGGCGGGCGTGGCAACGCCAGTTACAAGACCAGCACCAACCGCGCCCCGCGCCAGCACCAGCCCGGTGTTCCGGGTGAGGAGATGTGGGTCTGGCTGCGGCTGAAACTCATGGCCGACGTCGGTCTTGTCGGGCTTCCCAACGCGGGCAAGTCGACCTTCATCAACGCGGTGACGAACGCCCGCGCGAAAGTCGGTGACTATGCCTTTACGACGCTGGTCCCCAAACTGGGCGTCGTGCGGCACAAGGGCCGCGAATTCGTGCTGGCCGACATTCCCGGCCTGATCGAGGGCGCGGCAGAGGGTGCGGGCATCGGCGATCGTTTTCTGGGCCACATCGAACGCTGCCGCGTGCTGATCCACCTGATCGACATGTCGGGCACCGGAGAAGGGCAGGAGCCGGTGGAGGCGATGCGCATCGTCGAGGAAGAACTTGCCGCCTATGCCGAAGACCTTGAAAACAAACCGCGCCTCGTGGCGCTGAACAAGGTCGATCTGGGCGACGAGGAATTGATCGCCGGCTTTGCCGAGGAATTGAAGCAGGCGGGCGCGAAAGAGGTCTTTCCGATCTCTGGCGCGACCGGCGCGGGCATCGAAAAACTGATGGATGCCATTCTGCAGTACCTGCCCGAAAAGACACGGACCGAAACCAAGGGCGCAGAGCACGAGGGACCCGATGGCGGCGCGGGCGACGACACGTCCAGCGATTGGTCCCCGCTTTGAACCCGCAGACAGATACGACAGGCGTAATGGATAATTCCCAACCGCTCGACAAGATTACCAATCTTCACGATCTGACGCTGCCGCGCACGTGCAAGCGCATCGTCATCAAAGTGGGCTCGGCCCTGCTGGTCGGCCCGGATGGCCAGCCGCGCCGCGAATGGCTGGCATCGCTGGCCGGCGAGATTTCCGCCGCGGTCATTCGCGGGCAGGAAGTCATCGTCGTCTCTTCCGGCGCTATCGCGCTGGGCGCGTCGCGGCTTCAGCTTGAAAAGGGCGGGCGCGCCAATCTTGCCGATGCACAGGCCGCCGCATCGGTGGGGCAGATCGAGTTGAGCGCGCTCTGGGCCGATCTTCTGGGCGGACATGGCCTGACGACGGGCCAGCTTCTCGTCACGCTGGAGGACCTTGAGGGCCGCCGCCGTTATCTCAACGCTTCGGCCACGCTGAAGCGGCTGGTTGATCGCGGTGTCGTGCCGGTGGTGAACGAGAATGATTCGGTTGCCACCCACGAAATCCGTTTCGGCGACAACGATCGCCTTGCCGCGCGCGTGGCGCAGGCGGGGAAGGCCGATGCGGTCGTGCTGCTGTCGGACATCGACGGGCTCTACGATCGCAACCCGAAAGACCCAGGCGCGAAGATGATTCCGATGGTCCACGGCGTGACCAAGGAAATCCACGACATGGCCGACGGCGGATCGGGTTCCGGCCTGGGGTCGGGCGGCATGACGTCGAAGTTGCAGGCGGCGGAAATCGCCGAACGCGCCGGTATCGCGCTCGCCATCGTCAACGGACAATATACCGCGCCGCTGGCCCGCGCCTTGCAAGGCGGGATCGGCACGCTGTTCCTGCCGCGCCGCCGCGACAGCGGGCGCAAGGCGTGGCTGGGCGGGCGTTTGCGGATGCGCGGCACGCTGGTCGTCGATGCTGGTGCGGCCAAGGCCATGCATGACGGTAACAGCTTGCTGGCCAAGGGCATTACCGACGTGACGGGCAATTTCTCGCGCGGGGACGTGGTCGAAGTGCGCGGGCCGGACGGCGAACAGATCGCCAAGGGCCTTGCCGAATACGACGCATCCGAAGTCTTTGCCATCATGGGCCGCCATTCGGACGACCAGGAACGCCTGCTCGGCTATGCGCCGCGCAGCGCGGTCATCCACCGCGACCAGATGGTGATCGTGAGCATGCGCCGGTGAAGCTGGCGCTATCGGGTGCGACGGGCTTTGTCGGCTCGACGCTGCTCGATCTCGCTCTCAGCGAAGGGCACGAGGTGCGTGCCCTGACGCGGCGCGAACAACAGCCGCGCGACGGCGTGACATGGGTGCGCGGCGACCTGGCCGCGACCGACGCGCTGAAAACACTGTGCACCGGCGTGGACGCGGTCGTTCACGTGGCAGGCGTGGTGAACGCGCCTGATAAGGCCGGCTTCGTCGCGGGAAACGTCACTGGTACGAAATCGATGCTGGATGCGGCGACGGCTGCGCGGGTGCAGCGGTTCGTCCACGTTTCCTCGCTCTCTGCGCGGGAGCCGTTCCTGTCCGATTACGGCAAGTCCAAGTTCGGCGGCGAAGTCGCGGTGGAGCAGAGCGACCGGCAATGGACCATCGTGCGCCCGCCCGCGATCTACGGCCCCCGCGATACCGAGATGTTCGAGCTGTTCAAGGCGGCGAAGCTGGGCGTCGTGCCCCTGCCGCCCGAAGGCCGCGCCTCGATGATCCACGCGGCCGATCTTGCCGCGCTGCTGCTGGCTTTGGCAACCGACGGCGGGGCCCATGCGGGCAAGGTCTATGACCCTGACGACGGACGCGAAGGCGGTTGGCGCCATGTCGAGATGGCCAAGGCCATCGGCGAGGCAGTGGGCCGCAAGGTCACGCCGCTGTCGATGCCCGCGATGCTGGTAAAGGGCGCGGCCCGGATCGACCGGCTGGTACGCGGGGAAAACGCGAAACTGACGCCAGACCGCGCCAGCTACATGGTGCACTCCGACTGGGTGGCAGACCCGGACCACCGTCCGCCTGCCGACCTGTGGGAGCCACGAATTGCGACGGTGGAGGGTTTGAAGCAGACGGCCCAGTGGTATCGGGCCGAGGGGTGGCTATAGGTCAAAGTGGATGGGCGGCTGACCATACAATTGTAGATCCGGTGCCATTGCGCCATGTTGCCCCCAATGTGCTATTTTATCACGCTAATCGCGCCGGTCGATGATGTCGCTGCAGTCGGGGGTATCATGCATCGTCACGGCCGGGCGGCAACTCCGATAGACAATCCGTCGATCCGCAAGGTTCTTCGTTAGGGAGAGAGTCAGTATCTCACCATGATCGGGTGGTGTGACTGCGGTACCGTTCTTGCGCCTCCTCACCTTTCACCCGAAGCTTTCGAAAGGAAACTCGCGAAAGAAGAGGCGCAGATGAAGCGCAAGGGCTGGTCTGATGCGAAGATCGCACGCGCCTTGGACGGCAAGCGCAAGGCCAATGACAAGCCTGCCAAGCGTGGTCCGGACAGCCTCGAACTCTGGACCGACGTTCTGCGCGACCTGTGTACGGACCTGAAGCTTTCATATGGCGGCCTCTTGGTAAGAGCCTATTCGAACGACGTCGCAACCGAGGAGTTTGCCGCCAGCCGTCGGGAAGTCACGGGAACTGATTCTTGGGAAGCGCTCACCTCCCTGAATGAAGGTGAGTTGGTGATCTTTCGCGAATGATGTTGAGCCAACCCTTTTGCTTGTCCTGGCTGCCGAAAAAACCGACCTCTCAAAAAACCGGATCGAAATCGGGCGGCAGGTCGCCATCCGTGGTCAGGCCCGGCATCTGGTGGATGCCGCATTCGGTCTTGTCCCACCCGCGCCAGCGGCCCGAGCGGGGGTCTTCGCCGGGTGCGACGGTGCTTGTGCAGGGCATGCAGCCGATCGACGGAGCGTTGGACCCGGTACGACTGCGTAAATATCAGATGCTTGCTCGATGTCTTGTTGGTACACGATAACGCCATGCAAGAATCGAATCCCGAAGCCAGTCTGACTTGGCAGATTACTCCCGATCTGCTGTCCGTCATCCGGCTCGACGGTGTTTTCCAGGCCGTGAACCCGGCTTGGGAGAAGGTTCTGGGCTGGCGGCAGGACGAACTTGAAGGGCGCAGTTACGGCGATTTCGTTCACGAAGACGATATTTCCAGTTCCGTCGCGGCGTTCGCAAAGGTCACCGGCGGCGATCCGGTGCTTGAATTCACCAATCGATATCGGTCGAAAGACGGGCTCTACCGCTGGCTTCGATGGGTTGCTGTCCCCGAAAACGATCTCGTCGTCTGCACCGCGCGCGACATTACCGAAGATCGGCAAAACGTAGAGGTGATCGAGGAGCAACGGTCAGAGGCCGAATTGCGCGAACAGTTTCTGGCGGTGCTGGGCCACGATCTTCGCAACCCGCTTGCCGCGGTCAGTTCGGGCGTGTCGATCCTGTCACGACGACTGGAGGACCCCGCGCACCTCGAGGTGGTGGATGGGATGCGGCAAAGCACTTCGCGGATGGTCGAGCTCGTGAACAACATGATGGACTTCGCAAGGGTACGACTGGGTAGTGGCATCGGCCTGAACCGTCAGTCCGTCACCGATCTGAGCGAGACGATCCGGCGGATCGTGGACGAAATGAAAGAGTCCACGCCGCGTGCCGATTTCGAGGTCAGCCACAAGGCCAACGGCGCGGTCCGGCTGGACATTCCCAGGATCGAACAGGTCCTATCGAACCTTCTTGGCAATGCGGTGACACACGGCGACCTGGGCAAGCCTGTCAGGATCGACTGCGTGATCGAGGGAGAGCGGCTGACGCTGATGGTCTGTAATGCTGGACCGCCGATCGGTCCCCACGCGCGGCAACACCTGTTCCAGCCGTTCCTGCGTGACGAGGTTCAAAGAAGCCAGCAGGGCCTGGGTCTTGGCCTGTTTATCTCGTCCGAAATCGTCAAGGCCCATGGCGGCGATCTGACCGTCCTGTCGAATGACGACGAAACCTGCTTTACCATAGAAATCAGCGGCTAAGACCGACGCTGGCGAATCATTGGCCGAAGGTCAGGTCGCCAGCTGGTGCTCCGCGCCGCTTGGCGTAAAGCGCGCAGAGCCGCTTCAGAACACCGGATCGAAATCGGGCGGCAGGTCGCCATCCTTGGTCAGGCCCGGCACCTGGTGGATGCCGCATTCGGTCTTGTCCCAACCGCGCCAGCGGCCCGAGCGGGGGTCTTCGCCCGGTGCGACGGTGCTGGTGCAGGGCATGCAGCCGATCGAGGGATAACCTTGCGCCACCAGCGGATGGGGCGGCAGGCCCTGATCGTCCATGTACGCAAGAAGATCGTCGCGGCTCCACCCGATGAGCGGGTTCACCTTCAGGCGGCCCGCCGCGTCGGATGTGTCCACCTCGAAGATCGGCAGGTCGGCGCGGGTGGCCGACTGGAACGCCTTGCGCCCCGTGATCGACGCATCGTAACCGGCCAGTTCCTTTGCGAGCGGGATCACCTTGCGGATTTCGCAGCAGCCGTCGGGGTCATAGGACCAGCGCAGACCGCTTTCGTCCTTGGCCGCCAGCGTGTCTGCATCGGGCGTCAGGTTGATGACGTTGGTCAGGCCCAGCGTGCGGGCCAGAAGGTCGCGATAGGCCAGCGTTTCGGGGAAATGCTTGCCCGTTTCAAGGAACAGGACGGGCGCCGCCTTGTCCACTTGCGACACGAGGTGCAGCAGGACCGAGCTTTCCGCCCCGAAGCTGGACACGATCGCAACGCGGCCCGCCACGCCATCGATCAGCACCGCGCGCAGGACATCCAGCGCGGAGGCATCCGCAAAGCGCGCATTGAGCGCGGCGGCGTCCTCTGCGGTGAAACGCGCAGCGGTGTCGATACGGTCGAGACGGCGGGCAGCTTCGGTCATCAGCCGTGCCGAAGCGCCCAGATCGGCGTGCGTCCGTCGACGGTCTTCTGATAGACCTCTTCCCAGCGTTCCAGCGCGGTCTTCACGTCCGCCTCGTTCATCGCCTTTTCCGGTTCGAACGCATCGAAACCGCAGCGGCGCATATAGGCCAGCTGGTCCACAGCGACATCGCCGACGGCACGGATTTCGCCTTCATACCCGGCTTCGCGCAGGATGCGCGCCGCCGAATAACCGCGCCCGTCGCCGAACACGGGGAAGTTCACTTCCACGCGGGCGATGTGGGCAAGATGCGGAAGCAGTTCGCGCGCGTCGTCGCCCGGTTCGATGCGGACGGCGCCAGCGTTCGACTGTTCGCCGAACGCGTCGACGGTAACGGCGGGGCTTTCCGACACTTCGTCGTCGCGGAAACGGAGAAACTCAACCATAGATCGCCTCCTTGAACGGATCCATGCCGATGCGGCGATAGGTATCGAGGAAGCGTTCGCCATCCTCGCGATTGGCGATGTAGACGTCGGCGGCCTTTTCGACCGCGTCGACGATGCCGTCCTCGCTGAAACCGGGGCCGGTGATCTTGCCGAGCGAGGTGTCTTCCGCCTCGCTACCGCCCAGCAGCAGCTGGTAGTTTTCGACGCCCTTGCGGTCGACACCCAGGATGCCGATGTGGCCCGCGTGGTGGTGGCCGCAGGCGTTGATGCAGCCCGAGATCTTCAGCTTCAGTTCGCCCAGTTCGGCGGTCTTGCCGCTGCCGGAGAATCGCTCCGAAATCTTCTGAGCGACGGGGATCGAACGTGCGTTGGCGAGCGAGCAATAATCGAGGCCGGGGCAGGCGATGATGTCCTCGATCGTGTCTAGATTGGGCGAGGACAGGCCGTTCGCGTCGAGAATGTCGAACAGGTCCTTGAGGCGCGCCTTTTCGACGTGCGGCAGGACGATGTTCTGCGTGTGGGTCACGCGGCATTCGTCGAACGAATAGTCGGTCGCAAGTTCGCCCATCAGGCGGATCTGGTCCGCGCTGGCGTCACCGGGAATACCGCCGACAGGCTTCAGAGAGATCACCGCGCTGACATAGCCGGGGGCCTTGTGGACGACGGTGTTGCGGTCCACCCACAGGGCGAAGTCGGTGTCGGTGCGGTCGATCTCGTCCGACAGGCCCGACTTGAAGGCGGGGTCGGCGAAATACGGCTTGATCCGCTCCAGCTCTGCCAGCGGGGGTTCGATGCCCTGCGATTTCAGGTGTGCGAACTCTTCCTCGACCTGACGCGTGTATTCGTCCTTGCCCATTTCGTGGACGAGGATCTTGATACGCGCCTTGTACTTGTTGTCGCGGCGGCCGTGGCGGTTGTAGACGCGCAGGCAAGCCTCGGAATAGGTGATCAGGTCGTCCAGCGGCACGAATTCGTTGATGCAGGGCGCGACCATCGGGGTGCGGCCCATACCGCCACCGACGTAGAAGGCACAGCCGATTTCGCCCGCGTCATTCTTCACGATCTGGATGCCGATGTCGTGCAGGCGCATGGCCGCGCGGTCGGTGTCCGCTGCGATGACGGCGATCTTGAACTTGCGCGGCAGGTAGCTGAACTCCGGGTGGAAGCTCGACCACTGGCGCAGCAGTTCGGCATAGGGGCGCGGGTCGACCAGTTCGTCGGCGGCGGCACCGGCGAAGTGATCGGAACTGATGTTGCGGATGCAGTTGCCGCTGGTCTGGATGGCGTGCATCTCCACCTTGGCGAGATCGGCCAGGATTTCCGGTGCATCTTCCAGCTTGATCCAGTTGTACTGGATGTTCTGACGCGTGGTGAAGTGGCCGTAGCCGCGGTCGTACTTGTCCGCGATATCGCCCAGCGCCTTCATCTGCGCACCCGACAGCGTGCCATAGGGCACGGCGACGCGCAGCATGTAGGCGTGAAGCTGCAGATAGAGCCCGTTCATCAGGCGCAGCGGGCGGAATTTTTCCTCGCTCAGCTCGCCCGACAGGCGGCGGCGGGTCTGGTCGCGGAATTCCTCGACGCGGGTGTCGACCATCTGCTGGTCGTAGTTGTCGTATTTGTACATCTCAGATCACCCAGTTGCCGGCGGTGGGATCGGCGGGTTTCAGGGTCAGGTCGGGGCGGACCGTGGGGCCAAGGGCGCGGATGCGGTCCTTGATGTGCGCGGGGCGCACGCCGTTTTCGTCCTTCGTCGCGTCGATCGCATAGGCGCTCACGACATTGCGGCTTGCCTCTTCGCGAGCGGCGATTTCATCGGCTTTTTCGCCGACGTCGACGGCATCGTTCACGTGGCGCGACCAGCCCTGGCCGTCCCACCAGGTCACGTCGCCGGTCTTGAGGTCGTTTCCGGTCAGGATCTTCATTGTTCTGCTTTCACGGCAATGGCGGCAAGGTCCGCGTCGTGTTCGCGGGTGACTTCGCCGATTACGATCAGGGCGGGGCTTTTGACGCGGTTTTCCTCGACAAGGTCGGGCAGTCCGGCCAGCAGCCCGCGGATGACCCGCATTTCGGGGCGTGCGGCATTTTCGATCACGGCAACGGCCATGTCGGGGGCAAGCCCGTCGGCCATCAGCTTTTCGGCGATCTGCGGCGCGGTCTTTACGCCCATGTAGATGACCAGCGTACGGCCGACCCCTGCAAGGCCCGACCAGTCCTGATCGGAAAGGCCCTTGCACTGGCCCGCGACGAAGCTGACGACGCTGGCATGGTCGCGGTGGGTTAGCGCGATCTGCGCGGCGGCCCCTGCGGCGTTGGCGGCGGAGATACCGGGCACGATTTCAACCGGGACGCCAGCCGCGCGGCAGGCCTCTGCCTCTTCCCCGCCGCGTCCGAAGACCAGCGGGTCGCCGCCCTTCAAGCGCACGACGTCGTTTCCTGCCAGCGCTTCTCGTACCAGCAGGGCGCAGATGTCTTCCTGCGGCATGGTGTGGTGGGCGCGGCGCTTGGCGACGGAGATCATCCGCGCCTGCGGGTTCGCCATGGCAAGGATCGAGGGATCGACCAGCCCGTCGTGAACGACGATCTTCGCCGATGTCAGCAACCGCGCCGCGCGCAGCGTCAAAAGGTCGGGATCGCCCGGACCTGCACCGACGAGAAAGACCCGTCCGGGATGGGATGCGTGATTGGCCATGACAAGGCAAATGCGCGCATCACACCGATGATGCCAGCCAGAATGCTTTGCAGGGGGGCTAGATCAGCTTTCAACGCCCCTTGTCTGGCTATCAGGTCTTGTCGCTGCCCTTGTCTTCCAGCCGCTGCGCGATGGCGGAAATCAGCTGTTCGAACTGTTCGTTGTTCCGCAAGTTGATGTCGCGTTGGGGGAAGGGGATCTCGATGTCGTTTTCCTGGAACAGGTCCCAGAGCTTCTTCAGGACTTCGGACCGGACATTGCCCACGCCTTCTTCGGGGTCACGGATCCAGCAGTGGATCATGAAGTTCACCGAGCTGTCGCCATATTCGGACAGCCAAACGCTGGGCGGGGGGAGTTCCAGCACGCGCTTGCAGCTTTTCGCCGCTTCCAGCATCAGCTCTTCGGCCAGCTTGATGTTGCAGTTGTAGGAAACCCCGACCGGCACCTGCATGCGGACGTTGCGGCTGGAATAGGACCAGTTCTCGACCTGGTTGACCATCAGGTTTTCGTTAGGAATCAGGTATTCGCGTTCGTCGCGCGTGGTGACCGATATCGCGCGAATGCCGATCTTGCGGATCTGGCCGAACGTTTCGTTCCCCGCCATGTCCGATACGGCGATGACGTCGCCCGGCTTGATCGACCTGTCCATCAGCAGGATCATCCCTGCGATCAGGTTGCCGAACGTCTTCTGCAGACCGAAACCGATGGCAAGGCCGAAGGCGCCGGAAAAGACTGCAAATGCGGTAAGGTCGATGTCGAGCAGGTCGATACCGATCAGGATGGCAAAGGCCCACACCGCCAGCGTGGTCAGTTTTTCGGCCAGCAGGTTCTGCGTCGGGGAAAGCCGGTTCATCCGCTTCAGCGCGGAGTGGGCCATCTTGCTGCCGACGCGCGCCAGGATAATCACGAAGGCGATGACGAGTACGACGACCAGAATGGTCCAAAGCGAAAAGCGCGTGTCGCCGATGGTCACGCCGAAGCTGTCGAGCTGTTCGATGATTTGGGCGACGGTCATCGACTGTTCGGCGACGGCCTCTTTGATCTGGTCCGCGCCTTTCAGCGGGTCTGCCGCCTCGGTCGGGGTGGGCGTAGCCGTAGGGACGGGCGTTGCCGTTGCCGCCACCTGATCGACTGCCGAGGCCGCAGTCTCGGTCGTTTCGGGTGCGGGCGTTTCGGCGGCGACGGTCATGCGCGTTCCATTTCTGCAAAGCCCTGTTCCAGATCCGCGATCAGGTCGGCGGGATCTTCAAGGCCGATGGACAGCCGTACCCCGAGGGTGCAGGCCGGGTCCACCCCCGGCGGAGGCCAGCTGGCGACCGACCGGTCCTTTGCCGGATTGGTGGGCAGGGCCAGGCTTTCGAAGCCGCCCCATGAATAGCCGATGCCGAACAGGTCGAGCGCATCGATGAAACGCGCCCGCGCATCGGCATCGCGTGTTTTCAGGACAAAGCCGAACAGGCCGCACCCGCCGATGAAATCGCGCTTCCACAATTCGTGCCCCGGCGCGCCTTCGAGCATGGGGCACAGCACGGTCTCCACCTCCGGCCGGTCCGCCAGCCAGCGGGCTATCGCCAGCGCGCTTTGCGTCTCGCGCTCAAGCCGGACGTCCAGCGTGCGCAAGCCCCGCAAGGCAAGGGCCGCATCGTCGGGAGAGACGACCTGACCCATCTGCTGTGCCGTGCGGCGCAGCCGGCGATAGAGCCGTTCGGTGCCCGTGGCGGCCCCCATCATCAGGTCGCTATGCCCGCCGACATGCTTGGTCAGCGCGTTGACCGTACCGTCGCAGCCCAGTTCGATCGCGTGCAGGCCGGTCGGCCCCGGCCAGGTATTGTCGATCAGCACCCACGCGCCCGCATCTTTGGCGATGGCGGCCAGTGCGGGGATGTCGCAGACTTCGAACGACAGGCTGCCCGGCGCTTCCAGAAAAACCGCCTGCACCCCTTGCGCCACCAGCGTGCGGAACGCGTCGAGGTCGAGCGGGTCGAAGAACTTCGTCTCCACGCCGAAAGTCTTGAGCAGGCCCGTCCCCATGCTGCGCGTCGGGTCATAGGCGTTGTCGGTGATGAGCAGTGTGCCGCCGGGCCTGACGACCGAAAGCAGCGCGCCCGCGATCGCCGCTACGCCGGACGGATAGAGCATCGTGCCATGCGCACCGGGCTCCAGCGCGGTCAGTGCCTCGCACAAGGCCCACTGGGTCGGCGACCCGCGGCGGCCGTAGAAGAACTGGCCGTCCTCGTTCGTCTTCGGTCCGTCGGCCAGCGCCGCGCTGTCTTCGTAAAGGTGCGTGCTGGCGCGCCAGACGGCGGGGCTGACCACACGGCCCGGCTGGCCGGGAATGCCGGTCCATTCCGGCCTGCGACCGGCAGTGACGACTCTGGTGCCGGGTTTCAGGTTCTTGCCATCGGTCTTCGCCATCAGGCCGCGCCCGTCGCCTTGGGCGTTGCCGGATCGGCGGCCCACTCGCTCCAGCTTCCGTCATAGAGTGCGCTGTCCTTGCCCAGCCGCGCAAGGCCAAGCGAAAGCACCGCCGCCGTCACGCCGGACCCGCAAGTGGTGACGATCGGGCGCGACAGGTCCAGCCCCGCGCCCAGGAACTCGCCCTCGATCGCGGCGGCGTCCTTCATCGTGCCGTCTTCCTGAAACAGCATGCCGATCGGGATGTTGCGTGCGCCGGGAATGTGGCCTCCGGGCTGACCGGCACGGATTTCCTCCGCCTCTCCGGTGAAACGGGCCGCGCCGCGTGCGTCGACGACCTGTTCGGCGCGGGTGTCGACATTGGCCAGCATCGCGGCCTTGTCGCGCAACAGGCTTTCGTCCGCCTTGGCAGTGAAAGTCGCCGGGGTGGGAGAGGGGACGTCCCGTGTTTCGGAGCGTCCCTCGGCTTTCCACTTGGCCAGGCCCCCATCCAGAACGCTCGCCTCTTTCCCGAACAGGCGGAACAGGAACCAGAGGCGGGCCGAGGAATGGAGCGCGCTGTCGTCGTAGATCACGACCGTGCTGTCGTCGCCGACGCCCAGTTCGCCCATGCGCGCGGCAAACGCGTCTGCCTTGGGCACGGTGTTGTCGAGACCGCTGTCAGGATCGGCAATCGTATGGAATCCGACGAAGCGTGCGCCGGGAATGTGCCCTGCTGCATATTCCGCCGCCGCGTCGCGGCCCGTGTCGGCAAGATGATGGCTTGCATCGAGCAGCACGACGTCGTCGAGGTGATCGGCAAGCCACTGGGTCGAAACGAGCATGTTCATTGCAGCATTCTCCACGTCTGCTGTCGGGGTTAGCCTTCGCCGCCGCCCCTTGCCAAGGCGCTTGAGCGAAAAGCGTCCGCGTGCGAAAGGCCCACGCCATGGCAGACGAACAGATTTCCCCGCTCCACCTGGGGCAGACCAGCGCGCTTCCCGCTTCGCCGGAAGAGGCTGTTCTCGACTACGTGCCCAACCCGCGCGTCGGCTCGCTCTATCTCACGCGGTTTGCCGCGCCCGAATTTACCTCGCTGTGCCCCGTGACCGGCCAGCCCGACTTTGCGCATATCGTCATCGACTATGCGCCGGGCGAGACGATCGTGGAATCGAAGTCGTTGAAGCTGTTCCTCGGCTCGTTCCGCAACCACTGCGGGTTTCACGAGGACGTGACCGTGGGCATCGGCCAGCGGCTGGCGGACGAAATGAAGCCCGTCTGGCTGCGCATCGGGGGATACTGGTATCCGCGCGGTGGCATTCCCATCGACGTGTTCTGGCAAACCGGCACGCCGCCCGAAGGGCTGTGGGTGCCGGATCAGGGCGTTGCGTCCTATCGCGGCCGGGGCTGATTATCGCGGATCGGGCTGAAACCTAGCCGCCGCCGCTTTCCTCGCCGCCCATCATCGTGAAGCCTAGCCCGAAGGCGGCAAGGCTGAGCGCGGTGGCGATCAGCATCAGCAAGCCGTCGCGCACCATCAGCGCCAGCCCGAAGGCGGCCACCGCCAGCATCGGTCCCGAACTGGCGAACGGCAGCAGTTCCAGCGGCGGAACCGTCGCGCACAAACCGATGATAAGGACGGCGGCAATGCGCACCGGCACTCCGGTGGTCAGCGCCTTGAGCCTGCCGTGGAACCACTTGTCGAGGAACGCGGCCATCTTGCGCAGCTTCTTGCTCGACTTTTCGACCTTGTCGGCGCTGACGCTGCGATTGCGGATGAAACCGGGCAACCACAGGTGCCTCTTGCCGAACAGCATCTGCAGCGCGATCAGCCCCACGATCACGGCAAGGAACGTCGGGACGCCCGGAATGGCGCCGATGGGCGTGAGTTCCAGCAGAGCGGGGATCATCAGCGCCGGGCCGTAACTGCGATTGCCGATGGCGTCGAGAATGTCGCCGATGCTGACTTTCTTGTGCTCTTCCGCCACTTCGTCGAGGCAGTCGAGAATCTCGCACACGCTGTGCGGGTCTTTCGCCATCGTAATCCCCTGTTGCCAGGGTTTCCCGTTCCCTGCCTTTGCATGTAAACGCATGGCTGGCGATCTGGTGCCGGGAGCCTTGGACCGGACGTTCCTGTCGATCGGGCGTCATCACCTATTCGGCAACGCGCTTTGCATCGCGGCGCACTTGTGTCTAAAGGTTTCGCCCGCGACTAACTCACTTCGCGGGAACGCTCTCCTTAACATGCCCAGCCAGCTCATCAGCCTTGCCGGCATTGCCGTCATCCTCGGCATTGCCTTTGCCCTGTCCACGGCGCGACGCCGCATTCGCCTGCGCGTCGTCGGTGCGGCCTTCGCGCTTCAGGCGCTGATGGCGCTGCTGGTCCTGCGCACGCCCTGGGGCGTTGCCACGATCGCGGCGATGAGCCGGGGCGTGTCGAACCTGCTGGGCTATGCGGGCGAGGGGACGAAGTTCATCTTCGGCCCGCTGGCCAGCCCGGAAATCGGCGGCAACAGCTTTGCCATCGCGGCGCTGACGGTCATCATCTTCTTCGCCAGCCTCGTCTCGGTTCTCTATTACCTTGGCATCATGCAGTTCGTGATCCGCTGGGTCGGCGGCGGGATCGGCTGGATTACGGGCATCAGCCGCGTCGAATCGCTGGCGGCGGCGGCCAACATCTTCGTCGGCCAGTCGGAAAGCCCGCTGGTCGTGCGTCCCTATCTGGCAGGGCTGGCCCCCAGCCGCCTGTTCACGATGATGTGCGTCGGGATGGCGGGCGTTGCGGGCACGATCCTTGCCGCCTACGCCTCGCTGCTTGGCGAACAATACCTGCCGTTCCTTCTGGCCGCCGCTTTCATGAGCGCGCCGGGCGGCATCCTCATGGCCAAGATCATCATGCCCGACATCGACGAGCCGGGTGCTGCTGCCGAAGGCGAACTCGACCTTCCCGAAGGCCGCCGCAGCGGTGAAGGCCCCGCTGCCCTGATGCCCGAAGGCGGACGGCAGAGCGACGACGTGCCCGACGCCCACGATGACGAGGAAAAACCCGCCAATATCCTGATGGCCGCTGCACAGGGCGCGCAGACCGGCGTGAAGATCGCCGTCGCCGTTGGCGCGATGGTCCTGTCGTTCGTCGCGCTCGTCGCGCTGGCCAACGGGCTCCTGTCGGGCGCTGGCGAACTCGTCGGCCTCGAAGGGCTGACGTTCCAGGCGATCCTGGGCTGGATATTCTCGCCCGTCATGTTCCTGCTGGGCATCCCGTGGCAGGAAGCGCAGATCGCAGGCGGGCTGTTCGGCACCAAGATCGTGCTCAACGAATTCGTCGCCTTCATCGACCTCGGCGCGCTCGATCCCTCGGCTCTCAGCCCGCGGGCCCGCGCCATCGCGACGTTCTCGCTTTGCGGCTTCTCCAACTTCTCGTCCATCGCGATCCAGATCGCGGTGATCGGCGGCCTGGCACCGAACCAACGTCCGGTCGTTGCGAAACTGGGATTGAGAGCGCTTGCCGCTGGTTCGCTCGCCAACCTGATGAGCGCGGCGCTTGCAGGACTTTTCCTAGCCTGAGCCGCTGGCTATGGGCACGTGATAGTTTCAACCGATACGAATCGACAGAGTAGCCCCATGACCAGCCCGATTGCCGCCGTTTCGCTCAACGACCCGATCGACCAGCTTGCCGACAGGCTGGGCGCAAGCTTCGGCGAATACGGTTTCGCCGTCGTTCAGGACCACGGCATCGACCAGGACCTGATCGCGCGGGCCGAGGAACTGTCGCGCGCGTTCTTTGCGCTGCCGGAAGACGTGAAGCGGTCCTACTTCATCGCGGGCGGCGGCGGTGCGCGCGGCTATACCCCGTTCAAGACCGAAGTAGCGAAGGGCTACGACAAGAAGGACCTCAAGGAATTCTGGCATATCGGGCGCACTCTGCCCGAAGGCGATCCGCTGGCCGATTACATGGCGCCCAACGTCTGGCCGACGGAAGTCGAGGGTTTTCGCGAAACGTTCGAGACGCTTTATGCCGAATTCGAAAAGGCCGGGGCCAAGATCCTGTCCGCGATCGCCCTCCACCTCGGGCTGGAGCCGAACTGGTTCGACGCGACTGTGGAGAAGGGCAATTCGGTCATGCGCCTGCTGCACTATCCGCCGATCGAGAACGCGGACGGTGCTGTGCGCGCCGCGCCCCATGGCGACATCAACACGATCACGCTGCTCCTGGGCGCAGAGGAGGCAGGCCTCGAACTGCTGTCGCAGCAGGGCGAATGGATCCCGGTGCAGCCGCCCAAGGGCGCGCTGGCCGTCAACATCGGCGACATGTTGAGCCGCCTGACCAACGACCGGCTGCGCTCGACCATCCACCAGGTCCGCAATCCCGAGGGCGAGCGTGCGCGGCACTCACGCTACTCGATGCCGTTCTTCCTGCATTTCCGCCCCGATTTCGAAATCAGGACGCTGACCTCGTGCATCGATGACGAACATCCGGACCAGTATCCCGATTCGCTGACGGCGCACGATTTCCTCGCGATCCGCCTGAAGGAAATCGGCCTGATGTAATGGGCGATTCGGCTTTCGCCGAGAATCGTGTGGCGACATGCGCGAAAAGTTTCGTATGAAATGAAAAATGCCGATCCATGTGGTATTGCAGCAACACAGGCTGCAAGTCACGGTAAACTGACGGTTTTTCTCTGAAAATCAGGTAATTCACGTCCAGTTTCGGCATGGCCCGGCAACGCGCTTGCCGGTGTGTCATATTGCAGTCGCGAAACGGAAAAAATAACGACGCATCGCGCTTCTAAGCGGCCCTCGTCCGAGGGAAATTGCCGTCGGGGTCGAATCACAATTCAGGGACTTTATCCAATGAAGACCATGCTGCTTCGCAGTGCTGCGCTGATCGCTGTTGCGATCCCGGCCACTGCCCACGCCCAGTCGACCGGTTCGGTCGACTTCGAAGACGAAATCGTCGTCACCGGTTTCCGCGTCGACAATGTCGGCGGCGTCGAAATTCCGGATACGCCGAAGGCCAAGCAGGTCCTCGAGCAGGAAGTCATCCGTCGCCAGCGTCCCGGACAGACGGTCAACGACATCGTCAACCTCGTCCCCGGCGTCAGCTTCCAGAACAACGACCCCTGGGGTTCGTCGGGCGGTGGCTTCACCGTTCGCGGCTTCGGCGCCGACCGCGTTTCGCAGACCCTCGACGGCCTGCCGCTGAACGATTCGGGCAACTACGCGCTCTACACCAACCAGCAGGTTGATTCCGAAGTGCTGGAATCGGTCAACGTCAACCTCGGCACCACCGACGTCGACAGCCCGACCGCATCGGCTTCGGGCGGCACGATCAACATCCGTACCCGCGAACCGGGCGACGACATGGCGATCATGGCGACGATGACGTTTGGTGACGTCCTTGCCAAGAACGACTTTTCGGACAGCCTCTACACCCGCGGCTTCTTCATGTTCGACACTGGCGACATCACCGGTTCGGGCCTGAAGGCATTCGGTTCGGCCAGCTACACCACTTATGGCGTGCCTTACAATCCGTACGGCAAGATCAACAAGACGCAGTTCAATGGCCGCATCTTCCAGGATCTCGGCGACAACGGCGATTTTGTTTCGGTCGCTGGCCACTTCAACCAGAACCGCAACAACTTCGCCGGTTCGGAACGTCTCAGCGACCTCCTCGGCTACTACGACGGCGCTTTCACCAAGGCTGACCGCTTCAACGCCTACGAAGGTTCGGGCTCCTACCCGTGCTCGGTCGGTACCGATGTCCTCGCCGTCGAAAGTGGTGATGCGACCGGTTCGCCGGGCGAAAGCGTCGACTATGACGATCGTAATGGCTGCGGCGCTGCGTTCTATCGCCGCTACAACCCGTCCGACACGGGCAACATCCGCGGTTCGTCGCGTTTCACGTTGGCCGATGGCCTCGTGTTCACTTTCGACCCGTCCTACCAGTACGTCAAAGCCAATGGTGGCGGTCCCGACGATCTTCGCGAATCGTACTTCACCCCTTGGGGCGGTACGACCGGCCTGACCGGTGCATTCAACGGCGGTTACTACTTCGGCCGTGACCTCAACGGCGACGGCGACATGGAAGATGAGATCGCCGGTAACGATCCCAGCCAGACGCGCACGAACCGTTACGGCGTCGTCGCGAACCTGATCTACGACCTGGCCCCCGAACACCGCGTTCGCGTTGCCTACACATGGGACCGCGCACGTCACCGTCAGACCGGCCAGATTACCTACATGAAGGGCAACGGCGAGATCAGCGATCCTTTCGCGATCGACAACCCGCTGCTCGACGTGAACGGTCTGGAAGTGAACAAGCGTGACCGCCTGTCCTATGCGATCCTGCATCAGGTTTCGGGTGAATATCGTGGCCGCTTCCTCGAAGATCGTCTCACCACGGTCCTTGGCCTGCGTGCGCCGTTCTTCAAGCGCGAGCTGAACCAGAACTGCTACACGACCTCGATCAATGGCTTCGTCGATTGCCCGAACCCGGGTCAGGACCTTGCCGAATACGAAGCGCTGAACCCCGATTACGCTCGTCCGCAGACGCGTACGTACAAGTACGACAAGCTGCTCCCGAACTTGGGCTTCACGTTCGAGTTCGTCGACAATGCGTCGGTCTTCGGTAACTACGCCAAGGGCCTCTCGGTCCCCGGCACCGATCCGCTGTACGACTCGCTCTACTTGGCCGATGACGACTTCGCGCGTCCGGTTCCGGAAACGACCGACAGCTTCGATCTGGGTTTCCGCTTCCAGCGCGGCAAGATCACGGCACAAATTGCCGGTTGGTACACCCGTTACAACGATCGCCTCGCAAGCGCGTTCGACCCGGAAGCCAACAACGGCGAAGGTGCAACGGTCTATCGTAACCTCGGCCGTGTCGATAAGTACGGCGTCGATGCCTCGATTGCGTTCCGTCCGACCAGCAACACGCTGCTCTACGTTTTCGGTTCGCTCAACGAATCCGAGATTAAGGACAACGTGGTCGCCGACGAGCAAGGCGGCGTCCTGGCAACGGCGGGCAACTCGGAATCGGGCACCCCGAACTACTCGTTCGGCGCTCGCGGTCAGGTTGCTTTCGGTGACTTCGAACTGGGTGCGCAGGCTAAGCGCACGGGTAAGCGTTGGGTCAACGACCTCAACACCGACCGTGTCCCGGCCTACACGCTGGTCGATCTCGACGCACGTTACACGATCGCACAGTTCCCGACCGGTGGCGATGTTGCGGTTCAGCTGAATATCACCAACCTGTTCGACGAATACTACGTCGGCTACTTCGGTGGTTCGCTGGATGACTTCGGCTTTGCCCAGATCGGTGCGCCGCGCGCAGGCAGCATTTCGCTGATCATCGGCTACTGATCGTAGAGGGGCGGGCCTCGGCTATTCGGGGTTCGTACTTCAAAAGGTAACGGGGCGGCGGCATTCCAGCGGGATGCCGCCGCCTTCGTGTTTGCGCGGTGCGCGCGCGAAAGTTAGGAATATCACCCATGCGCAAGTCCATGATTCTCGCCGCAATCGGCCTTAGCCTTTCCCTGTCCACGACCGCCCATGCATGGGGGCAGCTCGGCCACCGCGTGGTCGGCCAGATCGCGGCGGACAATGTCGACGGCCGCACGGCGGCTAACATCGCGCTGATCCTCGATCACGGCGAAACGCTGGCAGAGGCGGCGACATGGCCGGACGAGCAGAAGTCCGACCCGGACGAATACTGGCAGAAGACTTCCTATCCCTGGCACTGGGTCACCGTGCCTGAGGGCAAGACTTATGACGAAGTCGGCGCGCCGCCCGAGGGCGATGCCTATTCCGCGCTCCGCCGCTTCACCGCCACCTTGCGCGATCCCGATGCGACGCGAGAGGACAAGGCGCTGGCCCTGCGCTTCGTCGTTCACATCGTGGGCGACCTTCACCAGCCGCTGCATAACGGCAACGGCACCGATCGCGGCGGCAACCAGTTCAAGATCGAGTGGTTCGGCGAGGAAACCAATCTCCACTCGCTCTGGGACACGGCGCTGCTGGAGGGCAATGGCCTAAGCTACACCGAATATGCCGACAGCCTGGAGCGGCACATGACCAATCAGCAGAAGATCGCATGGTGGGATGCCCGGCCGGAAACATGGATGGCGGAAAGCATCGCGCTGCGCGATCGGATTTATCCGCCGGCGGACGCGACATCGATCGGCTATTCCTACCAGTGGACATGGCGCCCTGTGGCAGAGCGTCGCCTGGCCCAGGGCGGTGTGCGCCTTGCGGCCTATCTCGACTGGGTCTTCGGCGCGGAACCCACTGGCTGAACGCCCGATCCTACCAGCGCAGGAACCGGGACAGGACGAAGCGCCCGAACAGGGCCGCGATCACGACCGGCGCTGCGTGCCAAAGTCCCAAGTGGACAACCGAATTGAACGGGCAGGACAGGCCATAGGCCACCGTGCCCAGCGCGCCCGCGCCCGTGCCCAGCAGCAGGCCTGCCCGTTCTGGCGAAACCGGCGCGCCGCGCCTGAGCCAGCGGTACTGCACCGAACCCGCGACGATCGCGGAGATCAGTCCGAACAGGACGCACAGCGGCTCGTCCCAGTGATAGGGTACTGGGCCGACATGTCCGGCCAGCGCGACCACGCCCGCCACCGGGATCACCGCGGCCATGACCATGGCCCAGCGCGGCCCGTCATGCTCTGCCCCGACGCGCGGGCTGGCCATCGCGACCACGGCCAGTGTGCAGGCAGTGCCGAGCAGGAGCAGCAGCAGGTTCGTTACCACGAAGAAGACGGAAAATTCGCCCTGCAACAGCCCGTCGCGCGCGCCCAGCAGGACAAGGACGATAACGACCGTCACCGCGAAGGCGGCAAGCGCCTGCGCGATACCGCGTCCTTTCCGCATCGGCGTGACGGGCACGCTGTCGGCGGCAAGTTCGTCGATCAACGATCGGGTTTCGGGGGTCGTCATCTCAATTTGCCTTTTCGACGAGCGCGGACAGTTTCTTCAGTCCGCGATGTATGTTCACTTTGACCAGGGACGCGCTCTGCCCGGTCTTTTCCGATGCCTCTGCGATGGAGCGTCCCTCGATACGCACCATCTCGATCACTTCGGCCTGTGCGGGTGGAAGCTGTTCGAACAGTCGGTCAAGGCTGACGCGTGCGACGACGACTTCCTCGTCGCTGTCCTTTACCGCCGCATCGTCGTGCAGTTCGGCGGTGCGCCCGCGATAGTCGGCGCGAAGGTGGTCGAGCCAGCGATAGCGGGCGATGGCCGCGATCCATGGAAAGAACGGGCGTTCGGGATCGTATGTCGCACGCTTGGCATGAAGCGAGATCAGCACGTCCTGGATCAGGTCGTCGATGCGTTCCGGGGCAATGCGGCCGCGAAAATACCGGCGCAGCCAGCGCGCGACTTCCTCCAGCAGCGCCGAATAGGCCCGCTTGTCGCCCGACTGGGCCGCGCGCATCAACCGCGCCAGAGTGGCCTCGTCCCCCGTCACGCCCGCGACCATAGCGCGAGCGGCGCATCGAGGGAAAAGGGACCTGCGCCCCGCGACACGAGGACGAGGGCGAGCGCGGCCCAGATCACGTGGACCGACCACCATGCTTCGGGATAGACGAAGACCTGTATCATCATCGTCATGGCCAGAAGCGCCAGCGCCGATAGCCGCGTCGCCAGACCCAGTATGACAAGTATGGGCAGCACGAATTCGGCCAGCGTTGCCATCTGCGCGGCAAAGGCAGGGGGCAGGGGGACGCCCGAATACTCGTATTCGAACAGGTAATTCGTTGCGTCGCTGACCTGCAGCCACGTTCCCTCCACCACCTTGCTGCGTCCCGACCGCCAGAACACTCCGGCAAGCGCGATGCGCACGATGAAGAGGGCGAAACCTTCGGCCCAGCGGGACGCCAGCAGGCGTGTAAGCTCGTGCCATCGGCGGCTCAGCATCAGCATCTTACCTGCCCCCCTTTGCCGATCAGCGCTTGATCGGTGTCAGCGAGCCTGTGCCCTTGGGCGTCCTGATCGAAGTGCACATGCCTTTTTCGACCAACTTCCAGGCATTGCCCTGCCAGTCGCGGGTGGACGTGCCGGCACAGCTGGTGCCCGGCCCTGCGGCACAATCGTTCTGGCCCGCCTTGGCGACGCCGTAGCACTTTTCCATTTTGGGCTCTGCGGCAGAGGCGGGGGCGGCGAGGCTGGCGGCGATGGCGCCCGTCAGGACGGCTCCGGCGAGGGCGGCGAAGGGACGGTGGGACATGGGGCGAATGCTCCTTGATACTACGGCCCGGCGATGTGCGGTGCCTGCAAGGTCATTCGCGGCGCATTGCCCCGCGGTTACAGCGCGGTTTCGACACAGGATAATTTTCGTGGCCTGTAACCGTGGCTGGCGGGCGAGCGAATGAAGGGATGCCTGCCCGGCACAGACACGCCGGGCGCGCCTCACCTTTGTCAGGAGCTTTGCCATGTCCTTTTCCAACAAGTCCGCCATTGCCGCCGCCGCGGCCACCTTCGCGCTTTCGGCTACCGCCGCCCTTGCCGCGACCGCGCCTGCAGGCAGCACCGGCAAGGCCATCGCCAGCGAGGACACCGTCCATTGCTACGGCGTCAATTCGTGCAAGGGCACGGCCGACTGCAAGACCACCGCGCACGAATGCAAGGGCATGAACGCCTGCAAGGGCCATGGTTTCAAGGCGATGACCGCGGGCCAGTGCCTCAGCAAGGGCGGCACGATCGGCGACCTGGGTTGATCCCGGGCCGCTGATCCACCGCCCCAGGGCGGCCCGGCTTCCCGTCACCCTTTCCGCCGGGCCGCTCACATTTCTTTCAGGAGCCTTCGTTGATGAACGCGATCGAGCCTTTCGGCGGTTACGGCCTTGGCCTGAGGCAGCCGCACTACCGCGATTTCCTCGATATCGACGTGCCGGTCGATTTCGTGGAAGTGATCTCAGAAAACTTCATGGTCGACGGTGGGCGCCCGCTCGACGTGTTGGACGCGGTGCGCGCCAGGCACCCGGTCGTGATGCACGGAGTCTCGCTCTCGCCCGGATCGGCGCACGGGATCGATGACCACTATCTGGATCATCTTGCCGCTTTGGTGCAGCGGGTCGAACCGCTTTGGGTTTCGGACCACTTGTGCTGGACCCGGTCGAGCGCGCACAACAGCCACGACCTGCTGCCCCTGCCGATGACGGAAGAGGCGCTCGACGTGGTCTGCGCCAATATCCAGAAAACGCAGGACAGGCTGCGCCGCCCGATCCTGCTGGAAAACCCGTCGAGCTACATGACCTTTCCGCAGGACGAGTATGCCGAACACGATTTCCTTGCCGAAGTCGTGCGGCGAACGGGGTGTTACCTCCTGCTCGACCTCAACAACGTCTTCGTCAGCGCGCATAACCACGGGTTCGATGCATCGCGTTATCTCTCCGCGTTGCCGCTGGACCGGGTGCGGCAGGTCCATCTGGCCGGGCACATGCCGGGCGAAATCCTGATCGATACGCATGACCGGGACGTGTGCGAGGGCGTCTGGGCGCTCCTGGCTGCGGCCGCGCCGCGCCTTGGCCCCGTCGCCATCATGATCGAGCGGGACGACGCGATCCCGCCGCTGGCCGACCTGCTCACCGAACTGGGCCGGGCCCGCACTATCGTAGAGGGCAGCAAGCGGGCGAGGGCGGCATGACGTTAGCCGCGCTGCAGAACGCATTCCTTGATGCGTTACGCTCGGACGAATCCGCGCTGCCCGCTTCGTGGAGCGCGCGGGAAGAGCGCGGTTTCGCCATCTACCGCAATGCCTATCGCACGCGCCTGGTCGAAGTGCTCGAAGGCGCATACCCGCGCACGCGGCTGCTGGTCGGCGAGGATGCTTTTACGGCCGCCGCGATTCATCACCTTGTCGCGAACCCGCCCTCGGGCTGGACGATCGACGATGCGGGGCGGGGCTTCGAAACCACGCTAGAAACGCTGTGTCCGTCCGACGCCGACGTGGCCGAATGCGCGTGGCTCGAATGGTCGATGCAGCAGGCGCTGGTCTGCGCCGAGTGCACACCACTGGACGCCAGTGGCTTTGCCGCAGCAACGCAGGATTTCGCGGACGAGAACTGGCACGCGATGCGCCTGTCCTTCGTGCCCGGTTTTGCCTTGCGTTCCGTAACGCGCGAATGGTCCGCACTTTGGCCCATGCTGGGTGAAGATGGGGACGTAGAGGCGGCAAGGTCTGCGCCCACGCTCGAACCGGCGATGGGCGCGCTCGTCTGGCGTGATGGCCGCACGCCCGCCTTCGTAATGGTCGATCCGCTCGAATACGCGGCGCTGTCCCGGATGATCGGCGGATCGACATATGGCGCGATGTGCGAAGCGTTGGTCGAGATGGCCGGAGAAGACGCCGCCATCGCCGGTGCGGGCAGGTTCCTCGCCCGCTGGCTGGGCGAAGGCTGGATCGCCGGGATCGACGGGTAAGCGATTGGCGCGCCCTGCAGGAGTCGAACCTGCGGCCTCAGGATTAGAAGTCCCGTGCTCTATCCAGCTGAGCTAAGGGCGCGCATATCACTGTGTGCAGGTGCAGATAGCGTTCTTTTCGCGGGGCGCAAATCGCGATAGGCCCTGATGCGTGGATAGTGAACGCTCGACGGGGCCCGCGCGGGTCGATGGCAAGGCAGCCGGGCACCGGCTGTTCCGGTATTTCGACTTTGTCATGGCGGCCTTTGTCACCGTCCTCTTGCTGTCCAACATCATCGGCGCATCGAAACGGTCCGTGGTCGATCTTCCGATCCTGGGCGAATGGTATTTCGGCGCGGGCGTGCTGTTTTTCCCGATATCCTACGTCATCGGCGACGTGCTGACCGAGGTTTACGGCTATGCCCGTGCGCGCCGGTGCATCTGGGCAGGGTTCGGGGCGCTGATCTTCATGGTCGTCATGGCCGAAGTCGTCGTGGCCCTGCCGCCTGCCGAGGGCTGGCCGTTCCAGTCGGACTACGAAAACCTGTTCGGACAGGCATGGCGTATCGCCGGTGCCTCCATCATCGCGTTCTGGGCGGGTGAATTCGTCAATTCCTACGTCCTTGCCCGCATGAAGATATGGACCAGGGGCAAGGCACTGTGGAGCCGGACGATCGGATCGACCGTCGTGGGGCAGGGCGTCGACAGCGCGATATTCTATCCGCTGGCGTTCCTGGGCACGATGGGTTGGACGGTAGAGCAGGTGTTCTGGGTCGCAGTGACGCAATGGGTGCTGAAAGTGAGCTGGGAGGCGCTTTTGACCCCGGTCACCTATCTCGTCGTGGGATGGCTGAAACGGCGTGAAGGGGTCGATGTCTACGACACCGACACCGACTTCTCGCCGTTTGCGAAAGTCGATTGAGGGTGTGATCGCGGAGGGTCAGTCCGCGATCAGCCCGATAAGCAGGTAGACGAGGATCAGCGAGCCGAAACCGGCCAGCGTGCCCACGACCACCAGGATGCGGACGAGCGTGACGTCGATGCCGAAGTATTCGGCGATGCCGGCGCACACGCCCATCAGTTTGCCGCGCCTCTTGTCGAGATGGAACTTGCGCGGCGAGCCTCCGTTGGAATTGGTCACGTTGCTCATGCGCGCATTTCCGAAGCGATCGGGGCCTGAGCGGCGAAATCGACCGGCGAAACCGTTGCCGAAATGGCGAAGAGCGAGATGGCAAGAGCGGCCAGGCCAGCGGTCACCTGCGAAGAGATCTGCGAAAGATTGGTCATTTTAATTCCCCTTGTTTACTGGTTGATACGGCGTCGTGCCGTTCATGCCAGATACATTGCAGCAACCGTGCCAGTTTTGAAAATCACCGTTTTTCAGATGCTTGCTTTGGTTTCGCGAGATGAACGGATGTTAATAATGCCGCGAATTGGGAAAATTCACCAAGTATTGGTTTTGGCATTTCGACCTTTTCCTGCACGCGGGCGAACCCTAAGCGCATAGGCGATGGCGCTGGACCGTATCCGCCTTGCCGATTTCAGGAATCACGCCGCCACCCGGCTAGAGGGCGCGGGGCGTTTCAACTTGCTCATCGGCCCCAACGGCGCGGGGAAAACCAACGTGCTGGAAGCGCTATCGCTGCTCGCACCGGGGCGGGGGCTGCGGCGGGCGCAATTGTCCGACATCCCGCGCGAAGGTGCGCATGGCGGTTTCGCGGTCGGGGCCGATCTGGTCAGCGGGGTAACGCCGGTTCGGATCGGCACAGCGCTGCGGGCCGACAATCCGGGCCGCCGGATCGTGCAGGCCAGCGGTGCGCCGCTGCCGGCAACGCGGCTGGCCGAATGGCTTTCGGTTACGTGGCTGACCCCGGCAATGGACCGATTGTTCACCGACAGCGCCGGTGGACGCCGACGTTTCCTCGACCGCATGGTGCTGGCCCTACGCCCCGATCATGCGGCGCATTCGACCCGTTATGACAAGGCCCTGCGCGAAAGGAACCGGCTGATGGGCGGCGATGCCCGGCCCGATGCGGGCTGGCTCGACGCGCTGGAAAAGGAAATGGCGGAGGCAGGCGCCCTTATCGCCCAGGGGCGGGCCGAAACGGTCGCGCGCCTGGCCGAGGCTATTGCCGCCGTGCCCGACGGTCCGTTCGCGCAGCCCGAGTTGCGCGTCGAACCCGCCGCGCCTGCCGATGCGGGCGAACTGGTTGAGCTTTGGCGCGCGGGCCGAGCTGCCGATCGCGGGGCGGGCCGTACGCTGGCGGGCCCGCATCGCGACGATCTGTCGGTCACGATGGCGGGGACAGGGCGCGCGGCGGCGGAGTGTTCGACCGGAGAGCAGAAGGCGATGCTGATCGCGATCACGCTTGCCCATGCCGAACTGGCCGCCGGATCGCGTCCGCTGGTCCTCTTGCTGGACGAGGTCGCGGCCCACCTCGACCCGGTGCGCCGCGCGGTGCTTTACGAACGCCTTGCCGCTACCGGTGCGCAGATCTGGATGACGGGGACGGAGACCGAACCTTTTGCCAGCCTTCCCGAACGCCCCGCCGCATGGCGGGTCACATCGGGCGAGGCGGTGCCGCTCTAGGCCCGCTTCAGTTCAGCGCGTCCTCGATCGTATCGACCGATTCTTCGACCATCGCCTTCACGCCGTCTGCTGTGGGATGGATCTGGTCCGACTGCACCAGCGAACGATCGAAGATCAGCGGTTCGATGAAGAACGGCACCAGTTCGGCATCGTACTTGTCAGCCAAGTCGGGGAAGATCGCGTTGAACTCGCCCGCGTAGTCGCCGCCCATGTTGGGCGCGGCCTTCATGCCCATGACGACGATGTCGATATCGCGCCGGTCGAGTTCGGCCATGATCGCATCAAGATTCTGACGCGCCTGTGCCGGGGGCAGGCCGCGCAGCATGTCGTTCCCGCCCAGTTCGACGAGCGCGACATCAGGCTTCACCGTCATGGAATCGAGCACGAATTCCAGCCGCTGCCGCCCGGCGGACGTAGTGTCGCCCGAAACGCCCGCATTCTGCACGCGCACGTTCATCCCGCGCTGGCGTAGCGCCTGCTCCAGCTGGGCCGGATAGGCCGCCGATTGCGGCAGGTTGTACCCGGCAAAAAGACTGTCGCCAAAGGCCAGCACCATCGTCGGCTGACCGATCGGCGCATCCGCTTCGGCGGTGCCGCCATCGGCCTTCGTACCCTCTGCCTGTCCGCAGGCCGCGAGGGCCAGTGCGGCAAGTGCCGCGATCAACTTACGCATTTCGATCAATTTCCTTGCAGCTCGCCCCATCCATGCCAATCTTGTGGGCTCCATGCAAAGCCCCCCAGACATCGCGACCCGCCCTGCCATCCATGCCGAAGCCCTGACCCTTGAACTGGGTAACACGGGAAGCCCTGTACCGATCCTGAAAGGCATCGACCTCGTGGTGCCCGAAGGGCAGACGGTGGCGCTGCTGGGCCCGTCGGGATCGGGCAAATCGTCGCTTATGGCAGTGCTGTCAGGGCTTGAGAGGGCGAGCGGCGGCAAGCTGGACGTGGCGGGGGAGGATTTTTCCGGCCTGTCAGAAGACGCGCTGGCTCGCGCGCGGCGTGGCCGGATCGGTATCGTGCTTCAGGCTTTCCACCTGCTGCCCACGATGACGGCGACCGAAAACGTCGCCACTCCGCTCGAACTGGCAGGCGCGGACAATGCCTTTGGCCGGGCACGGGAAGAGCTTGAGGCGGTCGGCCTCGGCCACCGGCTCGATCACTATCCCATGCAGCTTTCGGGCGGTGAGCAGCAGCGCGTCGCCATTGCTCGCGCGCTGGCCCCGCGCCCGCCGCTGTTGTTCGCAGACGAGCCGACCGGCAATCTGGACAGCACAACCGGGGCGCAAGTCATCGATCTGTTGTTTGCCCGGCGCGCGGAGATGGGGGCGACGCTGTTCCTCATCACGCACGATCCCTCACTCGCCGAAAAGTGCGAGCGGGTGCTTGAACTGGCCGACGGGCGCATCGTTACGGACCGTCTGAACGGATGAGCGGACAAAGTCGCTGGGCGCTCGCCTTTCGATTGGCGAAGCGCGATTTTTCGTGGCGATTCCGCGGGCTGCGCCTGCTCGTCATCTGCCTGTTCCTCGGCGCGGGCGCACTGGCGGCGATCGGAACGCTGGAATCCGCGATCCGCGGCGAACTGTCCGAGCGCGGCCAGGAAATCCTGGGCGGCGACGTTGAATTCGCGATCTATGCCCGCGAGGCGAGCGCCCAGGAACTGGACGCGCTTCGTGAACTGGGCCCGGTATCGGGCGGAATCCGGCTTCAGGCGATGGCCAGCGCGGAAAACGGCAATGTCTCTCCGGTTCAGCTGAAATCGGTCGACGGGGCCTGGCCGCTCTATGGCAGGCTTGAACTCGAAGGAAACAAGGACGCGGGCCCGCCGCCCGACGGCGCGGCATGGGTCGATGGCGGGGTGCTCGACCGCTTGGACGTCGCGATCGGCGATACGATCCGGCTGGGCGAGGAAGACGTGCGCATCGCGGGCGTGATCGCGCGCGAACCCGACCGCCTTTCCGAAGGCTTCGCGCTGGGCGCGCCGGTTCTGGTGTCGCAGGGCACGATGCAGAAAAGCGGGCTGGTCCAGTTCGGTTCGATGATGCGTGCGAAATACCGCGTGGCTCTGCCCGCGGGCGCGGACCCGCAGGCCGTGGCAGATGCGTTCGAGGCGCGGTTCCCCGATTCCGGCTGGGCAACCCGCACGCGCGACAGGGCATCGCCGGGGGCGGACCGGTTGATGGCCAATATGGGCCAGTTCCTCGGCCTTGTCGGGCTGGCCGCGCTGGTCATCGCCGGGATCGGCATCGCGGGCGCGGTGTCTTCGTGGCTGGAATCGCGGCGCGGTACGGTCGCGACCCTGAAAGTGCTGGGCGCGACATCGGACGATGTCTTGCGGATACATGCCTTGCAGGTCTTGGCCGCCGCGTTGATCGGTATCGGGGGCGGGCTGGTTGTCGGCGTCCTCGCGGTGCCCGCGCTGGCCGCACTTCTCGAAGGCCTGTTGCCGGTCGAAACCGGCTTCGTGCTGGACCCGCTGGCGTTGATCCGGGCGGCGGTGTTCGGCCTTCTGGTCGCGTTCGTGTTTGCCGCGCCGCCGCTGCTCGCCTCGCGTTCGATCACGGCCATGGCACTGCTGCGTTCGCGGGTGACATTGCCCGCAGGCCTATGGCGCAAGGCGGCCAAGCCGGTCGCGGCGGGGCTGATCGCGATTGTCGCGCTGGCGCTTGTAACCGCGCACGAGCCTTTGCTGACGGCCGGTTTCCTGGGCGGGGCGGCGGTCGTGCTGGGCCTGCTGGCGCTGCTGGGAATTCTCATTCGCAGGCTTGCCGCCCGCGTGCCACGCACGCGCGGGTCGCTCGCCATGCGCATGGGCCTTTCCGCGCTGGACCGGCCGGGCGCGCCGACGATCGCCCTGGTCACGGCGCTGGGCTTCGGCCTGTCGTCCTTTGCCGCGATCGCCGCGATCCAGACCAGTCTCGACGCTTATATCGCCGGGACCGTGCCCGAAAAGGCGCCCGATTACTTCGTGCTGGACCTGCCGCGCGATGCAGAGGGTTCGTTCCGGCAGATCGTGGAGCGCGAGGCACCGGGATCGCAAGTGCGGACCGTGCCATCGCTGCGCGGGGCGATCCTCGCCTATGGCCCCGAAGACGCGATGACGCGGGTGTCGGAGCTTGATGATATTCCCGAAGGTGCATGGGCGCTGAGGGGAGAGCGGGGCCTGACATACTCCGCGCAACTGCCCGACGGTAATGTGGTGAGCGAGGGCGAGTGGTGGCCTGAGAACTACGACGGGCCGCCGCTGGTATCGGTTGATCAGGATCTGGCCAATGCGCTCGATCTCGAGATTGGGGACAAGCTCTCCATCGGCCTGCTGGGGGTGGAGCGTGAGGCGACCATCGCCTCGTTCCGCCGGATCGAGTGGGACGATCTGGGCTTCAACTACGTCCTCGTCTTCGCGCCCGGTGCCATCGACGATGCGCCGCACAACCTCTCGGCTTCGGTCATCCTGTCCGATGGCACGGACGGGGGCCCGCTGCTGGGCGCGCTGGTCCGCGCCTTTCCGACGACTTCGGTGATCGAGATCGGCGGCGTTCTTGCAGAGGCGCGCGAAATCCTGTCCAGCCTTGCGGTCGCCATCCTTGCCGCTGCCAGTGTCGCCGTGCTGGCGGGGCTGGCCGTGTTGCTGGGCGCTATTGCCGCTGCGCGCTCCCGGGAGACTTACGACACGGTCGTCCTGCGCGTTCTGGGTGCAAGCCAGGGGCAGCTTCTGGGTGCCTTGCTGACGCGATACCTGATCCTGGCCGCCGTGCTGGGCACGATCGGGTTGGGCATCGGCTTGGGGACGGGCTGGCTGGTCATGACCCGCCTGTTCGAATTTCCCTATCGCCCCGACCTGCCGATAGTGCTCGCCGTGCTGGGCGGCGGGGTGCTTCTCGTCGTGCTGGCCGCCGTGGCGGCGTCGCTGCCGGTCCTGCGCGCAAGACCGGCCCGCGCGCTCAGGAGCTTATGACGTAATCGAGCCGAGGATCGGGGCCATAGGCGTTCGCGCCGATGTCCCCGGTCTTGAACATCATGTAGAGCATGAACAGTGCCCCGATCAGCGGGACGAGGTAGATCAGTAGCCAGAACCCCGAATGACCGGCATCGTGCAACCGCCGGATCGTCACCGTGAATATCGGGATGAGTGAGCCGAGCACGAACAGCGTGTAGGCCATGTTCAGCACGTCGACCATCGCGCTGCCGCCGACCAGCACGCCATCTTTCAGCCTGCCGCCAAAACTGTAGCCAAGGACCACGGTGACGGCCCAGAGCATCAGTATCAGGGCCATGAAGCCCCAATACTCGCTGCGGCTGGACCGACCCCAGAAATCGAAATATCGCCGATAGGGCGCAAATATCAGGTTCATCGACAAACCCCCCGTTTGTCTTTGAAGAAGGGCGTATCAGACGCCGCGCGCTTCACCTTCCTTGGGATCGGGCCCGAACCGGTTCGGCCCGTGCGTCCCTTCGATCAGGTAGAAGTACAGCAGGACAAGTCCGCCGATGATGGGCACGAAACCGATCAGGATCCACCATGCCGAACGGTCGGTGTCGTGCAGCCTGCGAAACGTGACGGCCAGCGACGGAATGATCGTCGCAAGGCCCCAGGCGAACATCGCGATCATCACCACCGATGCCAGCGGGCTCATCGAAGCGGTTTCGCCGTATTCCATGCCGCCGCCCAGCGCCATCATGATCAGCATGAAACCGATATAGACCAGGAAGTTGAACAGCGCGAACATCCAGTATTCCTTGCGCCGCGAACGGCCCGAAAACTCGAAATACCGCCGGTACGGCAGCAACATCCATTCCATAAAAATTCCCCCTTCACGATAAGGTCGCTGCGCAACTTATTGCCTGTTCTATGTCAAAAAGCAAAAGGGGCCGCACCTTTCGGTACGACCCCTTTAAATTTCCCGTCTTGAAAGCGGATCAGAACTTGTAGCGTGCCGTCACGCCGTAAGTACGCGGCTGGTTCGGGTAACCCGAAATGCTCAACGGCTGGATCGGCGTGTCGAAGATCGACTGCAGGTAGCGGTCGTTCGTGATGTTGCGACCCCAGACCGACAGTTGCAGCCCGTTCTGCATGGCATAAGTCAGCGAGGCGTTCACTTCGTTGACTTCGCGCTGGAACTGCGCGGCGGCGCCGATGGCCGCGGCCTGGCCGAATTCGATGAAGCCGGGCAGGCCTTCGACGATCTGCACCGCCGATTCGTGGTGATAGTCGCCACGCGCGATCAGCGCGTCGCCGTTGCCGAAATCATGCGTGTACTGCGCCGACCACGTTGCCGAGATCGCCGGAACGCCGGCCACGGCCGTGCCCGAAAGGTCGCCCACGCCCGACAGCGGGAAGTCCTTGTACTCGCTGTCGAGGTAGGTGACCGCCATGCGCAGCAGCAGCGGATCGACCGGACGGACCGAGCCGTCGAATTCGAAACCGATGGCTTCCTGCTTGCCCGCGTTGGCAAGGAAGAAGCCGGTGCCGGTGAAGATGTTCGACTGGAATCCGGTGATTGTCTGCCTGAAGGCGGCAAAGGTGAAGTTCGCCGGACCGAAATCGCCCTTCAGGCCAAGCTCTATAACCTTGGAATCCTCAGCATCCGCAAAGCGGCTGCCGTATTCCTGCGTCGGGAAGTCGAGCCCCGCCGCCTCGATCGAGGCACGGTCGGCAAACGCCGGACGGCTGTCGCGCGACAGGTTGACCGACGGTGCCTTATACCCTGTCGCATAGGACAAGTAGGCATTGAGGCTGTCGGTCACGTCATAGGCGACGCGCAGGGTGTAGGAGATATCGTCGTCGCTCAGCTTCCCGCTCTCGACCGAGTTGGGGACGTTGAGGAACGGCGGCAGGTACTGCAACGCGGCAAGGTTGCCGATAGGCGCGGCCGCAGCAGCGGCGCCGGTGGCGATCTGCTGATAGAGGTCCGGCTGGCTGCCTGCGAAAGCGGCGATCTGGTCGGCCGTGGCGAAACCACCCGGAACGCCCAGGATGCCGCCAACCGTCTGGCTGATGCCGGCCTGCGTCGCGCCGGTCACGAACGCGTCGAGATCGAGCGAGGAGAACACGTCGGAGCTGACCACGTTGGTCGAGAACTTCTTCTTGTCCTTCGTGTAGTTGATGCCAGCCGTCAGCGTCAGGCGGTCGGTGACGTAGAAGTCCATCTGCCCGAACAGGCTCAGCGCCTCGTTGTCGAGCGTGTAGGCTTCGTCGAGACCGCGGTTGCCGATGAAGAACTGGTTGTCGAACACGCCCGGCGCACCGGCCAGCTGGCCGAAGAACTGCTCCAGGCTCGGAACGTCGAACGCCCCGCCGCTGAGGCCGGAAATGCCGATGTTCGCGAACTGGCGCAGGTCGTCGCCGTAATAGAGCTGGTTCACCTGATCGATGGATTCATCGAAGTAGAACGCGCCCAGCAGCAGGTCGACCGGACCGAACGAGGCGTTCGCGCGGAATTCCTGCGTGAACGTGCGGATCGACAGGTCCTGGAAGTTGCGGCTGATGAGGTCCGCACCGGTGAAGTCCGAATCCTGGTTGGTGATGGCATCGACGCCGCGATAGGCGGTGATCGAGGTCAGCTTGAACGGGCCGAAGCCGAAATCCATCTGGCCCGAGAAGCCCCAGTTCTCGATGTCGTTCGTGCTGGGGAAGTTCGAATAGATGACATCGGCATAGGGATCGTTCGGGTCCGAATTGCCGGCACCCAGGCCGAACGGGGCGGGGGCGGTGATCGCGGCGCCGATCGGACCTTCCTGCAACAGCACGTTGGCGCAGCAGTTCTCGTTGGTCTTTTCATAGTCGCCGATCAGGCGGACCTTGAAGACGCCGCCCGGTTCGAACAGCAGCTGGCCGCGAGTGAACCAGCGGTCACGCTCGTTCGTCTTGCCGCCGGTGCCGAGGTCGGTGATGTAGCCGTCACGCTTGTTGATGCCGCCGCCGATGGAGGCCGCGATCGTGTCGGTCAGCGGGCCATAGACGTTCGCCTTGGCGACCATCGAGTCGAAGTTGCCGTAGCTCACTTCGGCTTCGCCGCCGAAGGTAAAGCGCGGTTCTGCCGTCACGACGGAGATGACGCCGGCGCTGGCATTCTTGCCGAACAGCGTCGACTGCGGACCGCGCAGCACTTCGATGCGTTGCAGGTCGGGCAGGTCGTTGATGCGCGCGGCAGAGCGCGAACGGTAAACGCCGTCGACGAAGACGCCGACCGAGGGTTCGATACCGGCGTTGTTCGCGCCGTTGCCGAAGCCGCGAATGATGAAATTGGTGTTCGCGCTCGACTGAAGCTGCGTCACCTTCAGCGAAGGGGCAATGCTGGTCAGATCCTTTAGGTCGCGGATTTCGGCGCGCTCAAGGTCTTCCTCGGTCGTCACGGTAACGGCGACCGGCACGTCCTGAAGCGTCTGTTCGCGCTTCGTCGCGGTCACGATGATGGTGTTGCTGTCGCTCGACGGCTCCGCATATTCGGTTGCCGGTTCGGCATACTCGACTTCCTCGGTAACCTCGATTTCGACTTCTTCCGTCGTATCCTGGGCCAGCGCAGGCGCGGCCATGACCGCCGCCAGGGCGCAGCTGGATGTCAAAACCGTACGAACGGCAAAACGGCCGGTCGGGATCGTTTGCATGGGTAGCGTTCCTCTACTCTCAACCAGCCGGGTTGTTCTGTCTTGGGGGATTCCGGTGGCTTCTCACCTATACGTAAGGCTATTAACCGATGGTGGCAATCCTTACCTTACGTATAGGTTAACGGAATTTCCCGTAGCGTTGCGAAGATGCCACGCCCTTATTTGCTTGCTGCATCGCATCATTTTCGGTAGGGCGCGCGGCGCCTCGCCGGTGGATTTCGGCCCGCGTTGCACATACCCGCCAAAAAACACGAATTTTCGAGGCTTCCGACCATGTCCGCCGAGCTGCGCAACATTGCTATTATCGCCCACGTCGACCACGGGAAGACCACCCTGGTCGACCAGTTGTTCCGGCAGTCCGGCACTTTCCGCGACAACCAGCGCGTCGAGGAACGCGCCATGGATTCCAACGATCTGGAAAAGGAACGCGGGATCACCATCCTTGCGAAGCCGACCTCGATCGAGTGGGAAGGCCTGCGAATCAACATCGTCGACACCCCCGGCCACGCCGACTTCGGCGCAGAGGTGGAACGCATCCTCTCGATGGTCGACGGCGTCATCCTGCTGGTCGACAGCGCGGAAGGCGCGATGCCGCAGACCAAGTTCGTGACCGGCAAGGCGCTGGCACTGGGCCTGAAGCCGATCGTCGTCGTCAACAAGATCGACCGTCCCGACGGCCGTCCCGAAGAAGTGCTCGACGAAGTGTTCGACCTCTTCGTGAACCTGGGCGCGAACGACGAACAGCTCGAATTCCCGATTCTCTACGCATCGGGCCGCAACGGTTATGCCAGCGAGGACATCACCGCCCGCGAAGGCAGCCTGACGCCGATGTTCGAACTGATCCGCGATCACGTTCCGGCCCCGGGTCTCGACGTCGATGCGCCGTTCTCGTTCCTTGCCACCCTGCTCGACCGCGACAATTTCATGGGCCGCGTTCTGACGGGCCGCGTCCAGTCGGGCACGATCAAGGTCAACGACCCGATTCGCGCCATGGATATGGACGGCAAGATCATCGAAACGGGCCGCGCATCGAAGCTGCTCTCGTTCCGCGGTCTTGAACGCGTGCCGGTAGAAGAAGCACGCGCAGGCGACATCATCGCGCTGGCGGGCCTTGAAAAGGCGACCGTCGCGAACACCATCGCCGACCCCGCCGTGACCGAACCGATCGCCGCACAGCCGATCGACCCGCCGACGCTGGCCATGCGCTTTGCTGTCAACGACAGCCCCTTCGCGGGCCGCGAAGGCGACAAGGTGACGAGCCGCCTGATCCGCGACCGCCTGATGCGCGAGATGGAAACCAACGTCGCCATCCGCGTCACCGAATCGGCCGACAAGGACAGCTTCGAAGTCGCCGGTCGCGGCGAACTTCAGCTGGGCGTCGTGATCGAGACGATGCGCCGCGAAGGTTTCGAGCTTGGCATCTCGCGTCCCCGCGTGCTGCTGCGCGAAGAAAACGGCCAGCGCACCGAACCGTACGAAGCCGTCGTGATCGACGTCGATGACGAGTTTTCGGGCACGGTTGTCGAGAAGATGCAGCGCCGCAAGGCAGAGCTGACCGAAATGCGCCCCTCGGGCCCGGGCAAGACTCGTCTCGGTTTCCTCGCCCCGTCGCGCGGCCTTATCGGCTATCACGGCGAATTCCTGTCCGACACGCGCGGCACGGGCATCATGAACCGCCTGTTCGACAGCTACGGCCCCTACAAGGGCCCGATCGAAGGCCGCCAGAACGGCGTCCTGATCTCGAACTGCACCGGTGAGGCCGTCGGCTACGCGCTGAACGCGCTCGAAGATCGCGGCATCCTTTTCGTGAGCCCGCAGGAAAAGGTCTACGAAGGCATGGTGATCGGCGAGAACGCCAAGCCGGACGATCTTGAGGTCAACCCGCTCAAGTCGAAGCAGCTCACCAACTTCCGCTCGACCGGCAAGGATGACGCCATCCGCCTGACCCCGCCGAAGAAGATGACGCTGGAACAGGCCATCGCCTATATCGACGATGACGAGATGGTCGAAGTCACTCCGCAGACGATCCGCCTGCGCAAGGCCCTGCTCGACCCGCATGAGCGCAAGAAGGCCCGTCGCAAGGCCGACGCGGCGTAAGCCAGCGCTATCCCGACAGGGGCCCGTCCAGCCATTCGGCATGGTGGGCCTCGTCGAAAATGTTCCAGTCCCCGGCGGCGAAAGCTTCGTCGCCGGTGGATCGCAGCAGCCAGTAAAGAAATTCCGCCACCCGTTCGGGGCGGATCAGCCGGCCATCGTCCCGGAAACCGAGAAAAACGGCTGACGAAGGATGGTCGTTCTCGCGCGCCGCGTCCTGCATCGGGCCGATGACGACGCCCGGCATCGCCGAACCCACGGTCACCCCGCTTCCCGCCAGATCCGCGTTCCAGGCGTCCTTGGCCATCAGCAGCGCGGCCTTCGATATGCAGTAAAGGCCGTTGCCCGCCAGCGTTCGGTGCGCCGATCCCGAAGACAGGTGCAGCACTCGCCCGCCTTTCGCCATGCGCGGCAGGAGATCGCGGGTCAGGAACAGCGGCGCTTCCAGATTGATCGCCATCATCGCGTGGTACGAGGCACTCGTCATCTCGCGCATGTCCTCAAGCGAGGCGATGGCTGCGCTGTGGACCAGGGCGCGCACTTCGTCCTCCTCCCTCAACGCAGCGGCGGCTGCCACGCGGCCAGCGGGACTGGCCAAATCGCAGGGAACGACGGCGATCAGGTGGGGGAAGGCGGCTTTCAGGGTTTCCAATTCGTCCGCGCGGCGGGCCAGGGCCAGCACGCGTTCCCCCTTGGCGGCAAATTGCAGGCACAGCGCGCGGCCGACCCCGCTGCTCGCGCCCGTGACCACGTTGATCTGTGCCATATTCCCTCCTGTCGCAGCCGCTTCAGCCGATTGAACGTTCGCCCAGCATGATCACCGAATAGACCAGCGCCCCGCCAAGGAAGGGGCCGAACCGGCTGGACCGGTCTTCGGGCAGTTCCTCTTTCAGCGTGTTGAGAATGATCCCGCCTGCCAGAAACGCGAAGAGAAATCCGATGGCCACCGGCGGCAGAGACACCGCAAGTCCCAGCGCCCAGCCAGCGATGACACTGGCCGACAGAACCCACCGCCCGCGTTTCTCATAGGCCTCTGGATGGTCGATCCGCATGCCGTAATCGCTGGTCAGGAAATGCAGCGTCATCGCGATGAAGTAGAGCGCGAGCGGCCAGGGTCCGGTCTCTTCCCGGTGCAGCAGCAGGTAGCCGACCAGCAGGTTGAGCACGGCATAGGACCCGGCGTGGACCCATTCGAGGTGATCCTCGATCCGGTCGCCCTGTCCCTTCGCGCGCGAACGCTGGCGCGACACTTTCACCATCCGCTCCAGCCCATAGAAGCAAACCAGCCCGATCAGCGTCAGCGAATAGACGAGCGTTTCGGCCAGCTTCGCGCTTAGCCGCAGTTCGTGTGCGAATATTTTCTGGTGCGCACCCAGATCGGGCAGCACGTGCAGAAAGATATAGGCCACCGCGACGCCGCCCGAAAACGAAAGCCAGGCACTGCGCGGCGAAACGTCCAGAAACCGCAAGCGATAGATATTGAGATGCACGGCCGCGAAGACGGCGACGAACAGGCCGGTGACGATGACGAGGGGACTGGGCATCAAGCGTAGTTGCGGCATCGCGCAGCAATCGGCAAGATCGCAGGCGGGGGCATCGCGGGTTGTCCGCGAAGTTTGCGTTCAGGGGGCCGTCAATCGTGCAGAACCGTTTCCGGTCATGGCAAGGCGCGGGTGCCTTTCTGCTTTTCGCGGTTTGTTCGGCGCTGCTGCGCCTGCCGCATTTCGGCAATCCGGCTCCTGATTTCGACGAACAGCTTTACCACCTCATCGGCTCGCGCATGCTCGACGGGTATGTGCCCTATGTTGACCTGTGGGACAGGAAGCCGATCGGACTGTTCCTGATCTATGCTTTCGGCGCTCTGATAAGCGGGGGCAGCGTCTACGGTTACCAGGTGCTTGCGGCCTTGAGCGCGGCGTGGACGGCCTGGCTCGCCTGGACGATCTCGCGCCGCTTCGCCGGGCAATTCGCCTGCGTCGTCGGCGGCCTGATGTGCCTGCTGGCCTTCCCGATGTACTATGGGCCAGTGGGGCAGAGCGAGGTGTTCTATATCCCGATCACGCTGCTCATGCTGCTGTTCACGCTGCGCGCGAGCGAGGCGGACGATCGAGAGTTCGTGAAGTTCGCGATGATCGCGATGGCGCTGGGCGGACTGTCGCTACAGGTGAAATACACCGCCGTTTTCGTCTGCATCGCCTGCGGGATATCGCTCTTGGTCATCGCGTGGCAGCGGTTCCGGGATGTGAAGCGCGTTTTCGGTCTGGCGGCGCTGTTCGGCATTCTGGGTGTCTTGCCGACGCTGATCGCCGCGCTCGTCTATGCCGCGATGGGGCAGCTTGACGCGTTTCTGTTCGCGAACTTCTTTTCGATCCTCGAACGCGGGCGCCCGTCGGGCGCTGCGACGGTCATGTGGGGGAAAGTGATATTGGTGAAGGCGCTCCTGCCCGCCTGTGCGGCCGTGGCGGGCGTGCTGCTGGTTCTGATGCGGCGACAGCTGACCGGTGGGAGGGTGATCGTCCTGGCTTACGCGGCCGGGGCCTTGATTTCGTATTTCGCGCTGGGCTCGGCTTACCCGTATTACTTTATTGCGGCGGCGATTGGCTGCAATCTGCTGGCCGTCTGGCTGATCGATGAGCCGATCATCGGAAAGCTGGTCGCCGTCATTTTGATTGCAGTCAGCTTTTGGGCTGGGCGTGTGGTTTTGCAGTGGTCCGATGCTTCTGAACAGAAGGCCGCAATCGAAAAATTGGCCGATGCAGTTCGGCCCTACGTATCGGCTAAGCGCTGCCTTTTTGTCTTTGATGGACCAACAGCGCTCTACTCGCTTTCCGATACCTGCTTTCCCACTCGTTACATCTACCCGGACCATCTCAACAATGCATTGGAGCGCAATTCACTCGGCATCGATCAGGCGAAAGAAATCGAAAGGGTTCTGAGTTCCCGACCCGGCGCTGTCGTGATCGCGCCACAAATTGCGGGATCGGCAGAACATCGGGCGAATCGAAAGTCAGTCAATGATTTTCTCACCCGAAACTGCCAGCTAGTGGAGAAGGCTGCGCTTTCGAGCAGATACGTGTCCGTCTTTCGCTGCGCTCAGCCGTAGCACGCAGATTTGATCTCGATCTTCCACCTCGACCATTGCTCCAGAAGTTCGATTTCCCGCTCGTCACGGCAGTGAAGCGCGATATAGCGCCTCACGGCAGCAAAAGTTTCGAGGTTCGCAGGTAGGCCGCGCGCAGTCGGGGCAAGAACGATGGCTCTGGGTTTCTTCGCAAGTTCCGCTCGGACAACCTCCAGCGTATTGACGTGCGCGACATCTTTCTCGGATTCCATGTTGAGGTGGCTGGGCATGAATATGACGGGCAGATCGCCCTGCTTCCGATAATTATAGACCATCACCGGTCCTTCGAAGACCAGTACCCTTGCATCGGGGTCCGAAGGCAGCGCCGCCAATAGCGTGTCGAAGTCCTTGATGGACTGATCCGTATAGGCCTGCCGTAAGGGTGGCGCGGTAACGGCGCCATAGCTGATCGAGGCGAGCGCGATCAGCGGGCCGAGATGCCTTATGCCGAAAGCCGGTGCTGCCGCGACCACGACCGGCAGGAGGAGCGGCAGGATGTAGTGAATCCAGAAGTTCGGAACGAGCGCGACGCCGATCACACCTGCGATCAGCCAGCCTGCGATAAACGCCCGGTCGCGGCGGGCGAGGCCCGCCCGCTGCGTGAACGTCAGGGCAATCCCGATCCCGATCGGCAGCAAATAGATGAAGCGGACCAGCGCCCTGCGCGCCATCTGTTCCGCGTCGGGATAGGCCTTGTCGAGGTTCGACAGGAACATGGCCTGATAGAATTCGTACCAGTAACCCGACAGCGCATAGAACAAGCCGGTCATCGCAAAGGGAAAGATACCGATCGCCATCGCGGCAAGGGCCGTGATGGCGATACGCGCCTGGGTCGCGCCGTTTCTGTACAGGCGATAAAGCACGAACAGGCCGAAAAACGCGCTTTCCGCGATGGCGGTCTGCTTTACGGTCAGCGCGAGACCGCACATCGCCATGGCGGTCCACACGCGCCAGTCAGGGCGGGCACTGTCATCTTTCGTCCATTTCACGATCAGCAGGGCGGCGATGGCGATGAACAGGTTGTAGAATACGGGTGCCTGTCCGCCTTGACCCCCGAACACGCCGAGAGCGGCGATATAGAGCAATGCCGCCAAAATGCTGGCGAGCGGCGTCGTCCACTGCCGCGCAATCGCGTAGATCGCGATGCCGGTCGCGCTGACGAAAAGCCAAGCGGCGATCTGATACGATATGACCTGGTCCGAGAAGAACCCGATCAGGTAATAGATCAGGAACAGCCCGAAAGGCTTGCGATCCCAAAGGTCTACATACGGCAGGTCGCCCGCGTGCATCCTTTGGCCGACCACGAAATAGAATTCGTCGTCGACGTGAAGCGTCGGATTGCCAAACAGCGTGTAACGCCAGACCAGTGCGAAAAGCACGATCGTTGCCGCGACGATCACACGGCGCAGCGGTGCACTGATGACAGGCCAGCGGCCGGTTTTTCGAATTTCCCCCATCACCTGCGATGTTTGGCGCGTGGATCGTGCCAGCGCAAGATGGTGGATCGCTACCGCCACACTTGCCCTGTGCCCTGTGCGCTCATAGCGTGGTCTCGGTTGAAACCATTTCCCTAACAATGGGCAGGCCCACGCATGATCAGAACTTTCTTCCCGCTTGCCATCGCCATCGCCATGGCGGCAGTCCCCGCAGTAGCGCAGGACAGGGCCGCCACCGAAGAGATCGGTGCCGGGGCGCGGCCGGTGGGGGCCGATTGGTCGCGTAGTCCGGTCATGGCGATGAACGGCATGGCGGCTACGGCCCAGCCACTAGCGACGCAGATCGCGCTCGACATCCTGCAACAGGGCGGCAGCGCGGTCGATGCGGCGATTGCGGCCAACGCCGCGCTTGGCCTGATGGAGCCGACCGGCAACGGCATCGGCGGCGATCTGTTCGCCATCGTGCTCGACCCCGCGACCGGCGAATTGCACGGGATCAACGGGTCCGGCCGCACGCCGCGCGGGCAAACACTGGCGCAGCTGAAGGCGCAGCTGGGCGATGCGGCGTCCATCCCGCCGGTCGGTCCGCTTCCGGTGACGATCCCCGGCACGGTCGATGCGTGGTTCGAAATGCACGCGAAATACGGGAAGTTGCCGATGAGCCAGGTCCTGGCCCCGGCCGTGCGCTATGCCCGTGAAGGACATCCGATCGCGCCGGTCATCGGGTATTACCTGAACGGCAGCCTGAAAGCGTTCGAGCGCCGCATGCCAATGATCCCGGAGTTTGAAAATGCCCGCTCGGTCTGGTTCGCCGATGGCGCCCCGAAAGCGGGGGACGTCTTCAGGAACCCGAAACTTGCCGACACGCTGGAGGCGCTGGGCGAAAAGGGCCGGGACGAATTCTACAAAGGCGAGATGGCCCGCACAATGGCGGACTATCTAGAACGCACCGGATCGGCCCTGCGCTACGAGGATTTCGCCGCGCATCACAGCGATTGGGTGGAACCGGCCTGCGTTGCCTACAAGGACGGGTACGAGCTGTGCGAACTGCCGCCCAACGGACAGGGCTTTGCCGCGCTGCAGATGGTCAACATCCTGAAGAACGTCGACCTGTCGCAATATTCGCGCGGGTCCGCACAAGTGCTGCACTACATCACAGAGGCCAAGCGGCTGGCCTTTGCCGATGTCGCGCGGTTCTATGCCGACCCTGATTTTGCGAGATTCCCCGATGAACTTCTGTCGGACGAATACGGCCGCGAGCGGTTCGCGATGATCGATCCGGACAAGGCCAGCGCGGATTTCGCTCCGGGCGAACCCAAGCTTGAGGGGGAGGGCGATACGACCTACCTGACCGTCGCGGACAAGGACGGCATGATGGTCAGCCTGATCCAGTCCAACTATCGCGGCATGGGGTCCGGCCTGTCGCCCGACGGGCTGGGTTTCATGTTCCAGGACCGCGGCGAACTCTTCAGTCTCGATCCCGAACATCCCAATGCCTACGCACCGGGCAAGCGGCCCTTTCACACGATCATTCCCGCCTTCATCAAGAAGGACGGTAAACCGTGGATGAGCTTTGGCCTGATGGGCGGCGGTATGCAGCCGCAGGGCCATGTCCAGATCCTGGTCAATATCGTCGATTTCGGGATGAACCTGCAAGAAGCGGGCGATGCCGCGCGGCTGATGCATGACGGCGGACGCCAGCCGACCGAGGCGCTGGATGGACCCACGGCGGACCCGCTGGGCACGCTGTTCATCGAACCTGGTATTCCGGCCGAAACCGCGGAAAAGCTGCGCGCGATGGGGCACAAGGTCGAATACGACTACTCCGGCGTGCCTTTCGGCGGATACCAGGCGATTGCCCGCGACCCGGAAACCGGGGTCTTTACCGGCGCGACCGAAATGCGAAAGGATGGCATCGCCGCCGGATATTGATGGCACCTGCGCGCCGCCTGTGCGTTGCATGGGCACGACCCAATCGGAGAATACCCCCTTGCTTACCGAAATCGCCTTTCACCACGACGCCAGCGACGCCCAGATCGCCGATTGGCTGCACGCCCGCCTTGCCCACGAACTGGACCGCCGCGAAGGCACCGTCGCCATCACCGTGCCCGGCGGATCGACGCCGTTCCCGATCCTTGCGGAGCTGGCGAAGAAGGACCTCGACTGGTCGCGGCTGGAAATCTGGCCGGGCGATGACCGCTGCGTGCCCGCCGATCACGAGGCGAGCAATTTCGGACGTCTTGCTGCCACGCTGGAAGGGACGGGCGCCCGCGTCGTCCCGCTCGACGAAGGCAGCCAGCCGCCGCACTTTGCGCTGGCCTGGCTGGGCATGGGCGGTGACGGGCATATCGCCTCGCTGTTTCCCAACACCGATCCGCAAGTGGACGACGACCGGCAGGTCCGCCGCCTGACGCCTGATCCCTTGCCGCCGGAGGCACCGTTCGACCGCGTGACGATGACCCTGCCCAAGCTGTTGTCGGCAGAGGCGCTGATGTTCGTCATCCGGGGCGAGGACAAATTGCAGGTCTTCGAGGAAGCGGCGAAGGGCGATAACGACCTGCCCGTCGCGCGTCTGTTGGGCCACGCGCGAGGCGAAGTCTCCTGCTTTGCCTGACGTTCCTTTTGCGAACTTACTGCCCGCCGGGGTCCACCGGCGGTTGTTGCGCGTGGCGGAACTGGTCCGCAGGCGCTGGTGGCGATGGCGTAAACCCCGGTTGAGGGGGTGTGCCATCGTCGCGCGCAACCACGCGGGCGAGGTTCTGATGGTGCGCCATTCCTATCGCAAGCGGGACGAATGGCATGTGCCGACCGGCGGGGTTCGTGACGGCGAAGATGCCGAAGTCGCCGCCCGGCGCGAACTGGCCGAAGAAGTCGGCGTGACCGTCGCCACGATCACGCTGGTACATGTCGAGGAGATCGACCTGCACGGAGCGACAAACCTTGTCAGCGTCTTTGCCGCGACCTTTTCGGGCACGCCGGTACCCGATGATCGCGAGATCGCGGAGATCGCGTTCTTTGCGGCAGACGATCTTCCCGCGACGACGCCGGAGTGGGCGCGAAAGTACGTCGCGAAGGCCGTGACGCGCTAAATCAGACCGCGTTGCTGAACTTACGGTCGCTTTTCACGCGGTAGGGGTCGAAGCAGGCCGCGATCCCCCGTGCATAGGGCAGGGCATCGCTGGTCAGGATCAGCTGCCCGTCAAAGACATGGCATAGCCGCGCATCGAGGAAGGGTTGCAGGCGCGGGATCGCGCTTTGCAGTACTTCGACGTCCATCGCCGCGCGTCCGTGGCACAGGATCTGTTCGATGACCCGCCCGCGCCGCCGATCATCCTGACAGCGGGCGATGCCGTGCCGGGTCGGGTGCACGCCTTCACCTATCATCGCGCGATAGCGGCCCGCCGCCTTTTCGTTCTGATAGATGCCTTGCGGAAACTGGCTGATCGCGCTGGCACCAAGACCGATGACGACGGGGGCGGCATCGTCGGTAAAGCCTTGGAAATTGCGGTGCAGCTTCCCGCTCAGCGCCGCGCGCGACATCGGGTCGCCGGGCAGGGCGAAGTGATCGAACCCGACCTGATCGTATCCGTGGCCGACCAGACGGTCATAACCCGCCTGCATCATCTGGAACCGTTCGCGCGCGCCGGGCAGCGTGCTGCCGTCGATCTTCTTCTGGCGGGGGAACATTGAGGGGATGTGGGCGAGACCAAACAGCGCGATCCGGTCCGCCCCCATCCGTGCCGCGGTGTCGAGCGAGAGGAGCAGGCGTTCAAGGTCCTGTCCCGGCAAGCCGTACATCAGGTCGAAGTTCAGCGACGTGACGCCCGCGCGGCGCAGCATGTCTGTCGCGCGTTCGATCAGTTCGACCGGCTGGACGCGGCCGATGGCCTGCTGGATCGCGGGGTCGAACGTCTGCACGCCCAGACTGGCGCGTTCGACGCCCACGTGAGACAGCACTTCGCCCCACGGTTCGGTCAGCGTGCGCGGGTCCAGTTCGACCGAGAGCGTGGGATCGACCAGCGGGAAAGCCAGCGTCAGCGCATCGATCAGCCGCACGAATTCGATAGGCGCGATCGCATTCGGGCTGCCGCCGCCAAATGCGATGTGCCGCACGCGCGCACCTGCCGGAAGCCGGTTGCCGACCATCACGATTTCCGCCTGCAAGGCTTCGAGATAGGCGGCCAGCCGCTGTTGCCGGTTGGCCGCGCCCGTGTTGCACCCACAGTACCAGCAGATTTCGTGGCAATAGGGGATGTGAACGTAAAGCGAGACGTCCGAGTTCGCGCTGTCCAGCGCGGCCAGGAAATCGTCTTCGCCCGCCTCACCGAATTCGGCGGCAGTGGGATAGCTGGTATAGCGCGGTACGGGCACGGCCAGCAGGTCGGGAAGATAGGGCCACATGATGAAAACGGTTCTATCGCGCCTTGCCGGGTGGGTTCATTGCTTTCGATCAATCAGCGGCTTGTTGCGCCTTGATTTTTCTGCGCGAACGACACCCCTTTGCACAGCAGGGGGCAACGCCCTTGGCCGGGGCCTGTCCGTCGATGGGGATCGACATCGTGCCCCCGGTGCAGAGCGTCACCGTAATGGTGCGTCCGGCCTGTTCGGGCGGCATGCCGGTCATCGCCGGGACCAGCGCGACGGCGGCAAGGCTGGTCAGAAGGCCGTTCATGCCTCGTCCTCTTCATCGATCAGGATGCGCTGCGCCGCACCGTCCAAATCTTCGTACTGGCCGCTGCGCATCGACCAGAAGAACGCGGCCAAGCCCAGCCCGCCCATGCCCAGCGCGACGGGGATCAGGAACAGCAACCCGTTCATCGCCCGCCCCTTGCCGCGCGGGCGAGGAGCAGCGAATTGCCCACGACGACGAGCGAGGAAAGCGACATCGCAACCGCTGCGATCAGCGGGGTGACATATCCGGCAATCGCGATCGGCACGGCCAGGACGTTGTAGCCAGCGGCCATGACGAAGTTCTGGCGCACGGTCTTCATCGTGCGCCGCGCGACGCGGACGGCCAGCGGCACGGGCATCAGCGCCTCGCCCACGAAGACCGCGTCGGCGGCCTGCTGGCTGACGTCGCTGGCCCCGCCGGGCGCGATGGAGACGTGTGCTGCGGCAAGGGCCGGTCCGTCGTTCAACCCGTCGCCCACCATCAGCACTTTCTGGCCACTGGCGCGGCGGCGTTCCAGCTCGGCCAGCTTGTCGGCGGGCGACATGCCGCCGGTTGCGGGAATCGCGAATTCACAGGCCGCGCGGGACACCGCGTCGCTGCTGTCGCCCGATACGATGGCGCTGGCTATGCCGAGCGAGGCGAGGGCGTCGATGGCCTCTGCCGCGTCGGACCGCCATGGATCGGTAAAGACGATGACGCACTCGCGCTCATCGTTGTGCAAGACGACGGCAAGGCCTTCGCCGCCATGTTCGGGGCGCAGCAGCGACACGGGGCGGTAATTGAACCTGCCGCGCAGGCCTTCACCGGGCGTTTCCGCGATATCGGTGACGTCCGCCGCTCTTACGCCTGCCTGCCGCAGCGTCGCGGCCAATGCCTTGCTCAGCGGGTGGCGGCTCGCCTGTGCGAGCGCGAGGGCGACGGCGCGATCCTCTTCGCCCAGCGCCGCGATCGATGCGGGGCGCGGTTCGCCCAGTGTCAGCGTGCCGGTCTTGTCGAGAAGCGCGTGATCGACTTCGGCCAGGCGTTCCAGCGCGCTGCCGTCCTTGATCAGCAGGCCCCGCTTCATCAGCGCGCCAGCAGCCACGACTTGCGCCGCCGGAACCGCAAGGCCCAGCGCGCAGGGGCACGTGATGATCAGCACCGCAATCGCGATCAGCAGAGACTGGTGCACGCCCGCCCCCGCGATCATCCAGCCGAGGAACGTCAGCGCAGCGAGCGAGTGGACCGCCGGGGCGTAGAGTCGTGCTGCCCGGTCCGCCACGCGCACGTACTTGCTACGCGACTGTCCGGCCTCGTCCATCAGGCGGGCGATGTCGGCAATCGCGGTGTCTTCGGCGGCTGCGGTCACGCGCACGGTGACGGGGGCGTAGAGGTTGATGGTCCCGGCATGGACGATATCGCCGGGGCCAGCAGCCTCGGGCACGCTTTCGCCCGTCAGCATGGACCGGTCGAACCGGCTTTCGCCCGTAATGATCTCGCCATCGGCGGCCAGCGCCTCTCCGGCGGCGACCTGCATCGTCATGCCGGGGGCCAGGTCGGCGGCATCGACCCATTTCGTTTCGCCGCCCGGATAGGCGACTTGCGCGCCGCGCCCCATGCGCGAAAGCAGCGAAGCGATGCCCGAACGCGCCTTGTCGCGCATCACGGCATCGAGCACGCGGCCCGCCAGAAGGAAGAACAGCAGCATGACCGCGCCGTCGAAATAGGCGTGTTCGCCTCCGGTCAGCACTTCGTAAACGCTCATCCCCGTGGCCAGCAGGACGCCGATGGAAATCGGCACGTCCATATTGGTGCGGCGATAACGCAGCGCCATCGCGGCAGAGGCGAAGAAGGGGCGGCCTGAGTAGGCGACGGCGGGCAGGGCGATGGCGGCGGACAGCCAGTGGAACAGCTCTTTCGTGATGCCGTCCGCGCCCGACCAGACCGCGACGGACAGAAGCATGATGTTCATCATGGCAAAGCCCGCGACGGCCAGCGCGCGAAGCAGGCGTTTCGTTTCCGCGTCGTCGCGTGCCAGCGGGTTTTCCGCCACCGGCTGCGCCTCGAAACCCAGATGGTTGAGCGCATCGACAATCTGCGCGTCGGTCAGGTCCGGCGCATGGCTGACCGCGACGCGCTTGGCCGAAAAGTTAACGCGCGCCGCCGCGACCCCCGGCACTTCGGCCAGACCGCGCTCGATCTTGCCGATGCACCCGGCACAGCGCATGCCGGGCACGGTGAAGCGGCTGTCGATGCAGGCGGCGTCCGAAGAAGTGAGGGTGACCGCGTTCACGGCAAGGGCCTTTCCCCGCGCCACTGGGTGCCGTTGGCCTTGATATCGAACCGCAGGGTCCAGCGGCCCTCGGGCAGCGGGCGCGTGCTGGCCCAGGTGCCGTCCGAAGTCAGCACGAAGGTCAGCGCTTCGTCAGGCATGTGGCCCAGCGGGTGGCGGGCGATGGCCGTGACTTGCGATCCCGCGGGAACGCCTTCGGTCGTGAGCGTGACCCGCCCATCGGCGCGGTGCACCGGCGAGACGGCATAATCGAGCGCCTCGGACTGTTCCGCCCGGTCCAGCCATTCGTTGAAGTTCTGGCTGGCGACATAGGAGTTTTCGACGACCACACCGCCGAAGCTGGAAGTGGCGAGCGTTGCCATCAGCATGTTGACCGCGACGACCACGCCGAACCCGCCGACGAGGATCGCGGTCATGTGCTTGCCGGTGAAGCGGGGCTTTGCGGCAGAGGGGGACTTGCTCATCATCAGGGGGCCTCGGGTGCGTTGAACGCGGTTTCGGTACTGTCGCTTTCGCCCTCGGCGTCGAGGGCGGTGACCTTGAAGCTGAAGTCCTGTTCCTCGTTGCCGCGCGGGGCCATGACGTAGATGCGCAGCGGCAGGGTGACGTCGGCGGCGACTTCGCGGACGATAGAACGGGCCGCGGCATCGCGGTTCATGTCGTCGGTCCACATCATCGCGCCGGGCAGGCCCACGATGGACAGTTCCATTTCGCGCGGGCGGCTTTGCATGTTGCGCAGCTTTACGGTGTAGCTGTTGCGCACCGACCCGTCGCTCAGCAGCATGAAGGGCGGGTTGCGGTCGGGCTGGACGGTGATGCCCGTGCGTTCGCGCGCACCCAATGCGAAGAGCAGGGCGATGCCGATCGCCGACCACACGCCGAAATAGATCAACGTGCGCGGATGCATCAGTGTCTTGATGACGGGGCGGGGCGGATGGCCCGCGGCTTCGCGCTCGCAATCTTCGAGCGTTGCATAGTCGATCAAACCGCGCGGGCGGCCGACATCCTTCATCACCCGGTCGCAGGCATCGATGCACAGCGCGCACGTGATGCAGCCGATCTGCGCGCCTTCGCGGATGTCGATCCCGGTTGGGCAGACGGCGACGCACTGGTTGCAATCGACGCAGTCGCCGAACTTTTCAGGCTCTTTCTGTGATTTCTTCAGGCTGCCGCGCGGCTCTCCGCGCCAGTGCTTGTACGTCACGATCAGCGATTTTTCGTCGAGCATCGCGGTCTGGATACGCGGCCAGGGGCACATGTAGACGCAGACCTGTTCGCGCATGAACCCGCCCAGCCAGAAGGTCGTGCCGGTCAGGACCGCAACGGTGGCATAGGCGACGAATGCGGCATCGCCCGCCCAGAATTCGCGGGTCAGCGTCGGTGCGTCGGCGAAATACATGATCCACGCGCCGCCGGTCCAGAACGAGATGACGAGATAGATCGTCCACTTCCAGAACCGCCGCGCGGCCTTGCCCGCCGTCCACGGCGCCTTGTCGAGCCGTATGCGCGCATTGCGGTCGCCGTCGACGAAGCGGTCGACGTGCTGGAACAGGTCGGTCCACACCGTCTGCGGACAGGCATAGCCGCACCACGCGCGGCCGACCGCGCTGGTGACGAGGAACAGGCCGATGCCCGCCATGATGAGCAGGCCCGCGACGAAGTAGAATTCGTGGGGCCAGATCTCGATATCGAACATGTAGAAACGGCGGTTGGCCAGGTCGATCAGAACCGCCTGATCGGGGGCGTAGGGACCGCGGTCCCAGCGGATCCACGGCGTGCCGTAATAGATCGCCAGCGTGACGAACATGATCAGCCACTTGAAGCGGCGGAACGGTCCGTCGATCCGCTTGGGGTGGACCGTCTTGTGCTTTTCGTAAAGCGTGGCGGGCACGTCCGGCCCGGCAGGGGGCGGGGTGGAAGGCTTGCGCGCCGTTGCCGGATGGGCATCCTTGGCAACGCGCGCGCGATCTATGAGATCACCTTCAGGTAGGGGATCAGGGGGCTTCATCGACCTCGACCTCCGGGTCCTCGGCGATTTCGATGAAATCCTCACCGCCCCCAAGCGAATGGACGTAGGCGGCCAGCATCTTCACCGTCACCGGATCGAGCCGTTCGCCCCATGCGGGCATCATGCCGTAACGCGAATTGGTGATCGTCGCGGTCACGTCATCGCGGCTGCTGCCGTAAAGCCAGATGGCGTCGGCAAGGTTGGGCGCACCGAATTCGCGCAGCCCCGTGCCGTCGGACCCGTGACAGACAGCGCAGTTCGCCTCGAACAGCGCGCTGCCACGCTGCGATGCCGCGCTGGTCGGTTCAAGGCCCGACAGGCTGCGTACGAAGCTGGTGACGTCGGAAATTTCCGCACCGCTCAGGATACCGTCGCGGCCGAACGCGGGCATCTGGGAAAAGCGGGTTTCTTCGCCGTCCGGCTGGCGGATGCCGTGGACCAGCGTGTATTCGATGGCCTTGATGTCACCGCCCCACAGCCAGTCGTCGTCGTTGAGGTTGGGATACCCCTTCGACCCTGCCGCCCCGGCGCCGTGGCACTGGACGCAGTTGACGCGGAACGCCGCGGCCCCGCCCGAAATGGCGGCGCGCATCAGCGGCGATTCCGGGTCCAGCCGCTCGATCGGCGTGCGGGCAAGGGCCGCGACCACTTCGGAACGCTGTTTGCGCGCCGCGTCCATTTCCCTGGCCAGCTCGCCGCGGCTGGTCCAGCCCAGCACGCCTTCAGTACCCTGGCTGATCATCGGCCATGCCGGATAGGCGATGACGTAGCCGACCGCGAAGACGATCGTGGCGTAGAAAGTCCACAGCCACCAGCGCGGCAGCGGGGTGTTCAGTTCCTCGATCCCGTCCCATTCGTGGCCGACGGTTTCGGTGTTCGTGGCTTCGTCGAGTCTTTTCTCAGCCATCGTTCTCGTCCTTGAAGATCATCGTCGCCGCATCCTCGTTGCGCTGGCGGGCACCGGGCCGGAACGGCCAGGCGGCAAGCACGAGGAATACGAGCATCATGGTGAGCAGGCCCCAGCTGTCGGCGAGATGCCGCAGCGTTTCGTAGAAGGAGTGGCTGTTCACCGGCCCTTCTCCGTGGCGAGTTCTTCCTGCGCGGCGGCGGCGTCGACGTCGACCATCGTGCCGAGCACCTGCAGGTAGGCGATCAGCGCGTCCATTTCGGTCAGCTTCTGCGGCTTGCCGTCGAAGTCGCGCAAGTTGACCTTGTCGCCATAGCGTTCGGACAGGCCGGCGGTATCGGCCATCGGGTTCGCCTGCGCCTTCATGTCCGCGTCTGCGTTCTCGATCATCTCGTCCGAATAGGGCACGCCCACCCGCGACAGGGCAGTGAGGTTCGCGCTCATGTCGTGAACCGACAGCGGCGTTTCGGCGAGGAAGCCGTATTGCGGCATCACGCTTTCGGGCACCACCGACTGCGGGTTTTCAAGGTGCTGGACGTGCCATTCGTCGGAATAGCGGCCGCCCACGCGGGCAAGGTCCGGCCCGGTACGCTTCGACCCCCACTGGAACGGGTGGTCGTACATTGATTCGGCCGCAAGGCTGTAGTGGCCATAGCGTTCGACCTCGTCCCGGAAGGGGCGGATCATCTGGCTGTGGCAGACATAGCAGCCTTCGCGGACATAGATGTCGCGCCCTGCCTGTTCGAGCGGGGTGTAGGGGCGCATGCCGTTCACTTCCTCGATCGTGTTGTCGATCCAGAACAGCGGCGCGATTTCCACGATGCCGCCGATCGTGACGGTGGCGAATGCGGCCACGCCCAGCAGCGTGACGTTCTTTTCAAGCTTCTTGTGCTTTTCGGTCATGCTCATGGCAGGAACCCTCAGTTAGCGGCCGAAAGCGCGGGGGCGGGAACGTAGGGGCGGTCGGCCTCTGCGTCGTAGGCGGCATCGTTCATCGGCTTTTCCTGGCGCAGCTTGCCAAGGATCGTGGCCCAGACGTTGACGACCAGCAGGACACCGCCGGCAAGGTACAGCAGGCCGCCAAAGGCGCGCAGGATGTACATCGGGTGCAGGGCCGCGACGGTTTCGGCAAACGAGTTCACGAGGTAGCCGTCGGCGCCGTATTCGCGCCACATCAACCCCTGGGTGATACCGGCGACCCACATCGACGCGGCGTAGAAGACGATGCCTGCCGTCGCGAGCCAGAAGTGCCAGTTCACCATGCGCAGCGAATAGAGCCGTTCGCGGTTCCACAGGCGCGGAACCAGGAAGTAGATCGCCGAGAAGGTGATCATCCCGTTCCAGCCCAGCGCGCCGGAGTGGACGTGGCCGATGGTCCAGTCGGTGTAGTGCGAGAGCGAGTTGACGCTCTTGATGCTCATCATCGGGCCTTCGAACGTGCTCATGCCGTAGAAGGCCAGGCTCATCACCATCATGCGGATGATCGGATCGGTACGGACCTTGTCCCATGCGCCGTTCAGCGTCATCAGCCCGTTGATCATGCCGCCCCAGCTGGGCATCCACAGCATGACGGAAAACACCATGCCCAGCGTCTGTGCCCAGTCAGGCAGCGCGGTGTAGTGAAGGTGGTGCGGACCTGCCCAGATATAGAGGAAGATCAGCGACCAGAAGTGGATGATCGACAGGCGGTAGGAATAGATCGGGCGTTCGGCCTGCTTCGGCACGAAGTAGTACATCATGGCAAGGAAGCCCGCGGTCAGGAAAAAGCCCACCGCGTTGTGGCCGTACCACCACTGCACCAGCGCGCCCTGCACACCGGCGAAGACCGGGTAGGAGCGGCTACCGAACAGGGAGACCGGCATGTCGAGGTTGTTGACGACATGCAGCATGGCAACGGTCAGGATGAAGGCCAGGAAGAACCAGTTCGCCACGTAGATGTGGGGTTCCTTGCGCTTCAGGATCGTACCGACGAAGACGGCAAGGTACGCGACCCAGACGATCGTCAGCCACCAGTCGATGTACCATTCCGGCTCGGCATATTCCTTGCCCTGCGTCGCGCCCAGCAAGTAGCCGGTGGCCGCAAGGACGATGAACATCTGGTATCCCCAGAACACGAAGCGGGCGAGGCCGGGAAGGGCAAGCCGCGCGCGGCAGGTGCGCTGCACGATGTAGAAGCTCGTCGCGATCAGCGCATTGCCGCCGAACGCGAAGATCACCGCGCTGGTATGCAGCGGGCGCAGGCGTCCGAAGTTCAGATAGGGTTCCATGTTCAGGACCGGCCAGGCCAGCTGCGCCGCGATGAAAAGCCCGGCGGCGAAACCGGCCATGCCCCAGAATACCGTGGCGATGACGCCCCAGCGAACCGGATCGTCATCGTAACGCGACGGGTCGGCCGGCGCGCGCAGGATGGAATTGGCAGCGGCCGAATAGTCGGCCCGGGTTACCGTCGCGGCAAGCGCGATGAGCGCGGCCGCGGCCACGATTCCCATGTGAATCGCATAGGCACCGTCGGCCGCAAGGGCGATCGCGGCGATAGCGAGTGTAAATACGACGAGCCAGATACCCGCACGAGTGAGAACCGTTTCCACGGTCGTCCCCCTTTCCGTTTTGTCCAAAGGGCATTTTTGATCCCGTTGCCCTCTGGTCCTGCGCGGGCGGCTGCGCATTGATGCAGGTCAAACGGTCGGGCCAGATCGCCTTTTTCTTCGCAGGTGCAGGATTTTGCGCTCGATCAATGCAGAGCCGGTTCGGCAAGAGCAAAGGCAAGTCATCAAGGCGAAATGGCAAATCGCCTGAAGGAAATTCGTGCGTTACGCCTGTCATCACTTCGCGATTGTCTTCATGACACGAAAAGTGATTTCAGAAAGTAATGTATGTATTTCACAGATTCTGAATGAAGACTTTGCGAATTTGAAATTAACTCTATGCGTAAAGTCTTCCCAACCAGGTTTTGAACTATTGCCATTGAACGGGGATCACCCCGACAGGGAGGTATCGAGATGAAGAAGTTCGCACTTGCCGCAAGCGCCGTCATGGCCGCGGCCATGCTTCCGGCGGCTGCACATGCGGGCAGTCCGGACGGAAAGATCCAGATCAAGCTGATGGGTACGGGCGTCCTGCCCGATGGTGGCTTGAAAGAGGTGAAATACGTCGATCCGGCCCTGCTCGACACGCTGCTGACCGTGTCGCCTGCCGCCGATTTCGATACCAAGGCGAACGACAACTTCGTGCCGACGCTGGCGATTGAATATTTCTTCACGCCCAACATTTCGGTCGAAACGATTTGCTGCGTGACGCAGCACGACGTCGACGGTGCGAACGGCCTTGCCGGGACCGAGCTGGTCTCCGACGCCCGCGTCATCCCGGCGACCTTCACGTTGAAGTATCACTTCACCGAAGGTCCGTTCAAACCCTACCTTGGCGTCGGCCCCACCTACTTCCTGTGGATTCAGGACAAGTCTGGCGCAACGACGAAGGCGCTTGGCGCTGATTCGCAGAAGATGGACGATGAATTCGGCTTTGCTCTGCAGGCCGGTGTCGACTTCAAGCTGAACGACAATGGCCTTGGTCTGTCGGTCGATGCCAAGAAATATTTCGTCGACCAGACGGCGCATTGGTACGCAGGGGATACCGAAGTCCTGCGGACCGAGCACAAGCTCGACCCGTGGGTGGTGAGCGCGGGCCTCACCTATCGTATGTAAGGAACGGAGAAGGGGCGGGCGGTCAGCCGCCTGCCCTGGCTTCCAATTCGAAACGGTCGAGAATTTCGACCGAGCGGCGGGACGGCAGGTCGATGACCCCGTCCCGCTTCAACTTTGTGAACTGTCGGCTGACGGTCTCGATCGTCAGGCCCAGCACGTCGCCTACCTGCTGGCGCGAAAAGGGAATGTCGAAAACCCGGTGCGCGTCGGGATCGGGATCGGAACAGGTCGCCGGGTCCAGCCGCTGCGAAATTTCCATGAGGAACGTGGCCAACCGCTCTTCCGCCGACTTGCGACCAAGCAGCAGCATCCACTTTCGCGTGCGGTCCAGTTCGGTCAGCGTTCGTTCCAGCAGCTTGTGCTCAAGCCGGGGGTGTTCCCGCGCGAACTTGTCGAAATCCTTGCGGGCAAAGACGCAGACACGCGAATCGGTCAAGGCCTCGACCCCATAGGGCGTGGTGGCCCCGAACGGGCGGCCGATGAAGTCGGAAGGATAGACAAGGCCCACGATCTGTTCGCGCCCGTCTTCCATCGAATTGGAAAGCTTCAGCACCCCTTCGATGACGTTGGCGACAAGGACCGCGTCCTCGCCTTCCCACAGCAGCTGCTCCCCCGCCTGAAGGTTGCGGCGACGGCCGATCGTGTTGAGCACGCCGAGTTCGTCACCATCGAGATCGGCACAGATCGCCCGGTTGCGCACGACACATGTTTGGCAAGAATCCATGGGTCGCGGCCTTATCAGTGCGCCAGATCGCCTACAATTGGCTAAATTGACTAGGTGGTTGCAGTTTTATGCATCGCGCGGCGCGGGGATACGCAGCCGATAGGTCAGGTTCACGCGCCGCGAAAGCAGCAGGTACGGCAGCCAGATCACCGATCCGATCAGCACCTTGGTCACATTGCCGTTCAGAAGGTCGAGCATGGGCTGGTGCAGCGTTTCGGGCAGGCCCCCGACGGTCTTCAGGCTGCTGGCCAGGAACAGCTGCATGTAAATGTCAATCGCCCAGGCCAGGAACAGCATTCGTGGAAACAGCGGGTTGAGCCGCAGGGCCAACGCAAGGCTGGTCATGTAGAAGAAGCTGGTGACGACCAGATCGACCGCCATGATCGCGAACATCGTCTGCGCCCAAGCCGGTGCGTTCGCGCTCATTGCCGGGACCGCGGTGAAGAACTCGAACGTGCGGATCGCGACATTGAGCAGCAGCCCGAAGACGAGCGAGGCGAGAAAGCCGTATGGACCGAATTCGGGCCTTGCCCGCGCCCGTAATGCATCGATGGGTTGCCAGCTGCCGAACAGGGCGAACCGGTAACGCAGGCGAAAGTCCCGCCCCAGCGCCCGCGCCGCGCCAACCCCGACCAGATAGCCCAGCACCGGCGCGACCGCGATGATGGCGTACCCGATCATCATCGCCCAGGCATCGCTCAGCACGTTGATCGGCGCGGCCGGACCGGCAAGGCGAAGCGTGGTGAGAATGCCGATGATCGCGAACCAGCCGATCGCCACCTTGACCAGGTTGGCTTCCAGCAGGTCGACGAACCGGCGGCTCTGCCGCATGAGCCGCCGCTTTTGCTGTGCGATCAGGCGGAGCATGTGTCTTCGATAGGGAAACATCGCGTCGATCCTGTCCGACGAAGATGCGCAATGTGCAACCTTTCATCGCGGGCGAGGGCCTGAACGGCGTCTTTGGCGAAGGCTATGCCGTCCGGCCCGCTTCGACAGCCATGGAACCGTCCGGAATTTCGGGTGCGTGCGGCTCCGATTCGCCAAGGGCTGTGGCTCGCACCTTGCGCTCCGGCTGCAGGAAATAGCCCGTCGCCTTCCAGAACAGCGCAGCCCCCACGATGGAAACCAGCCCATCGAGCCAGTAATGCCACGCAAGGTGCACCGAAGCGATCCAGATCAACGCCACATAGACGGCCAGAATTGCCGACATCGGATTTTTCCAGCCGATGCGGGACTGGACCAGCAGCCATGTCACGAATGTCATTCCGACATGGACCGACGGCATGGCGGATATGCCCGTGCCCAGCTTTCCTTGGGCCTCGTCTGAAATCAGCCAGTCGCTGACCGCCACCGCCTTGATATTTGCCTGTGCGTGATAAGCGCGCAGCGTATCCATCAGCGGCGCAAACCTGTCATCGCCATAGAAGTGCTCGTAATAAACGGGGCCGCACGAAGAGAGTGCCAAGGCGACGAAATTGCCAAGCACGAACCAGACGAACAGGATGGTCGCGATGGCGCGGGCCTGAAACACGCGGTCACGGGTCATGATCGACCATGTGACCAGAAATGCCGATACGGGAAACCAGACTATGTAGAGCCGGTCGAGCACTACGGTCCCGCGCATTCCGAACACCGCGTGGGTCAACCTCCAGGGGTCTTGCCCGAACAGCGCCGCCTCGATCCTGATAATCGCATCGTCGGCGTAAAACGGGATGATATGCGGGATCTGAAGCTTGAATATCGAGTAGGCGGGCGCCGCCACCGACATTACCGCCAATATCAGCATCGCCCGGATCAACCAGAGCGGGTCGCGTCGCAGCAACCGCCAGACGACTTTCAATGGCTTTTCGTACTTGCGCCTGATCATCAGGAATATCACCCAGGCAAGCCAGAGGAAAAGCGGCAAGAACAGAACCGGCCATTGCCTCATCGTCACCGTTGGAGCGACAAGAGGTTGCGCATCGCCAATCCAGCCTGCGAGCAGGCTACAGCCGAGAGCGAAAGCGCAACACAGCAACAGCGCCATGTCTGATTTCCGGACATGGCGAAGCAGCCAACCCGCAGATGAAAATCTGTTTCCCCCCATGCTGCAAGTTTTCTTCCGAAAACCGGGCCAAGGCAAGTTACACTTCGTGATCATCAACTGCGCGGCAGAGAGTACGAGTCTGCCAAGACCACGGCATGGGGCCGCTTTTTGCATTAGAAATTGTGCCAGATGGGAACGGCTTTGCGCGAAATCGGGCGAAATGGGCCGGAAAACGCTGTTTTCAGGCGGTTTTTGCGTGGTCTTTCGCCGGATCGATTGGATTATGACAGAAATTAACGATGCCCGTTAGGATTGCGGGCTGCTAAATGTATGAAGGCAAAGCGATTTTTTTACGAGTTGGTAATCAATTGACGATTCGGCCGAGTTTCAGCAGATTCGAAACATGCCGAGTGGGGGGCATCGAAACATCCGGGTGGGGCCTGGAATGTCTCAGATCTTCGACTTCGGTCCTTTGGGTACCCGGAAATAGAGGCCGGACCCTATGATTTGGACACGCATGATCATCATGCGAAACTGGGGAATGTTATCATGAAGACTTTCATCAAGAATTTCGTCGCTGACGAAGCCGGCGCATCGGCTGCTGAATACGCCCTGATCATCGCCGTCGTCGGCGTTGGCATCGGCGCTGCCGCCCTCGTCCTGGGCGCGAACGTCAAGGAAGCCGTCGACGGCGCATCGACCGACATCTACAACTGCAACAACACGACCGCATCGAGCGTCGGCCTCGACCCGAGCGCAGCAGAGTGCACTGATACGCTCTGATCCGGATTGCGATTGGAATTTAAAGCCCCGCCCGCAACGGCGGGGCTTTTTTTCCGGGGTGGGACCCGGAAAATCCGTCAGTTTTGAACATGCCCCATTTTGGGTGATTCCTTTACGAATCAATTGGTGTATGTTGGCGACGGAGCGCGATACTGTTAGGTTTCGCGGCCAAGGGGGGAAATATGGGTAGTCGAAACCTAATCTATATCCTGATCGCCGTCGGGCTCGGTCTCGTCGCGGTCGTACTTGCAAACTCTTATTTCTCGGGGATCGAGGAACGGCAGGAGCGTACGGCGCAAGAGCAGCAGCTCGCGCGTATCGTCGTCGCGACACAGCCTCTCGACTTCGGCAGCGCGCTGACGACCGAGAATATCCGTCTTCAGAATTATCCGGCTAATTCGGTTCCTGTCGGCGCCTTCTTCTCCATGGAAGAACTTCTTCAGGGCGGGCAAGTCGCCCTGCGCCCGATCGTACCGGGCGAACCGATCCTGGCCGACAAGTTGAGCGGGCGCGCGGTTCTTTCCGCCAAGCTGCCCGATGGCATGCGGGCGATGTCGATCCCGATCAGCGCCACGAACGCCGTGTCCGGCTTCATTCGTCCCGCCGACATCGTCGACGTCCTTCTCACCCGCGACCTGGGAGATGACGAGCAGGTGACCGAAGTGGTGATGGAAGCCGTCCAGGTTCTCGCCATCGGCACAACACAAAGTGAAAACGCGACCGAGCCGGGCCTTGCCGGTACCGCGACGGTCCTTGTCGACCTGTTTGGCGCACAGAAGCTTACGCTTGCACGCAAGATGGGCGAAATGAGCCTGGTCCTGCGCAATGTCGAAAATGCTGATGAAGGTCCCGGCGTTGCCGTGATGACCCGCGATGTCAGCCCTTTCCGTAAGCGTTCGGGCGGCGGGAACGTGCGTCAGCAGGCCGCAGCCGCGCCTGCGCCTTCGGGTCCGATGCCGTCGGGCGGCAATGTCGCTGCACCGCGGCCTAGCGGGCCTAGCATGACCGTCGTCAGGGGGACGGCCCCGACTGATTACAGCGTCGGACGTCTTGGGGGGAATTGATCCAATGCTGAAGCACACCATCATGGCCTGCTCTCTGGCAGCTGCGGCGCTCACCGCGCCGGCTGCTTACGCGCAGGCGGACAGCGGATACGGTCTCCATGCCGGTTCGCTCGAAGTTGCCATCAACAAAAGCGAGGTCGTCACCGCACAGCGCGCAATCTCTCGTGCCATGGTCGGCAATCCGGGTATCGCCGACGTTCTGCCCGTCTCGGATCGTTCGATCTATGTGCTGGGCAAGTCGATGGGCACGACCAGCCTGACGCTTTATGATCGGGCAAACCGGGTCATCGCGGTCATGGATGTCACCGTCGGTCCCGACGTTGACGGAATCCGCTCCGAAATCGCCTCGCTCGTTCCGGGTGAGGGCATCGATGCCCGCATTTCGGGCGGCAAGATCGTCCTTTCGGGCAGCGTCACCGACGCCGGTGTCGCCAGCCGCGCCGCGCGCATCGCGGAAGCTTTTGCCGGTGATGCCGTCGTCAACCTGCTTACCGTTCGCGGCAGTCAGCAGGTCATGCTCGAAGTCCGTTTCGCCGAAGTGAACCGCACTGTCGGTGAGCAACTCGGCGTTCGCGGGTTCGGCATCGGATCGGATGTCGAGTTCGCCAGCGGACCGGGCGCATCGGCCAGTTCCGACGTGGGCGGTCTCGCCGTCGACGCGGTCAGCGGTGCATTCGGCGTGATCCGCACGCTGTTCTCGATCGGCGATCTCGATATCGATGCCTATCTCGACGTGCTGGAACGCAAGGGCATGTCGAAAACTCTGGCCGAGCCGACGCTGGTTGCTCTTTCGGGACAGCCCGCCTCGTTCCTGGCAGGTGGTGAGTTTCCGATCCCTGTTTCGCAGGGCAATGGCGACGGCATCACGGTCGAATTCAAGGACTTCGGTGTTGGCCTGGCCTTTACCCCGACGGTTCTTGGCAATGGCGTGATCAACCTCGTGGTCGAACCGGAGGTCAGCTCGCTCGACCCGTCCGCATCGGTCACGGTCAACGGCATCGCTGTTCCGGGTTTGCAGACACGCCGTGCCAGCACGACGCTGGAACTGCGCGACGGCGAAAGCTTTGCGATCGCGGGTCTTCTGCGTCAGGATTACCAGACCACGGTGAACCAGATCCCGCTGCTCGGCTCGATTCCGATCATCGGGTCGCTCTTTAGGTCGACGAGCTTCCAGAAGGGTGAGACCGAGCTTTTGATCGTCGTGACACCGCGCTTGGTGAAGCCGATCCGGCCTGATCAGGTTCGCCTGCCGACCGATCGTGTCGAGGACCCTGACGTGCTCGATACGCTTCTGGCCGGGGATGATTATCAGCCGGTAGACCTGGCACCGAACATGCCCGTGGGGGAGACGGCATATGAATATTAAGATCGCAGGCGTCAGCGCCGCAGCTCTCGCTCTGGCAGGCTGCGCGACCTACAACAGTCCCGAAGCGGGCAAGTTCGATCCCGAGGATTTCGGTGAGGCGAACCGCATGACGTACGCGGCCATGGTCGTCGACCCTGATCCGGAGTATGATGGGCCGATGGAAGGCGACGCCGAGGTGGCCGCAGATGCTGTTGACGCCTATCGCGAAGGTTCAGTCGAAGAGCCCGAGCAGAATTCGGGCGGTGGCCTGAGTTTTGGTAACTAATATGGAATCAGGAGGAAGCTGAAAAAGCTTGTTTGCCATGGTGGGGAAGGCAATTCGCAAGTTCGGGGTTAACGAAGACGGGGCAATCGCTCCGCTTTACGCCCTGTCGCTCTTCGGGCTCGTCGCGATGGCGGGCGTCGGATTCGACTACGCCCGTGTCATGGCGCTCGATTCCGAATTGCAGAACGCGGCCGACCAGGCGGCGCTCGCTGCGGCCAGCCAGCTTGATGGCAAGGAAGATTCCATAGTCCGGGCAATCCAGGCGACGAATGCGACCTTTGCTTCTTCGGGCAGCGATTTCGTGAACGTTACGCGCCTGTCCAACATTGATGACGATGCCGACGGCGAAACACGACCAATCACCCAGATTTCCTACACGTTCTGGGAAGATTACGTCGATGACGCACCGGTTCGTGTGGTCAGCGAGCAGAGCACGCCCAGCAATGCCGCGACGAAGGCGAAGATCGTGCAGGTCGCGATCGGCAACCGGCAGGTACGCTATGCCCTGACGCCCATTGTCGGCGCGATTACCGGCAATGCGGGCGCGACAGCGATGGCGAGCTTGACCTCGGCTTATTGCAAGGTTCCGCCGCTGATGTTCTGCGCGCCTCCGGGGTTCGATGCCGATGACTATTTCGGTTCAGGGCTCAAGATGCACAGCGTGCCGAGCACCAGCACCGACAGCAATCCGGGCATCTTCGGGTTTCTCGATTTTCCCTACACGCGGCCCGAGGGGTTGAGCGGCAACAACCTTACGACTTCGCTTGGTTGGGCGAACACGAACGAGAACTGCACCGGCGAAGAGGTTGAGGCCCAGCCGGGTATCGTCGACAAGCAGGGCGAGGCGTTCAACACACGTTTCGGCGTCTATCAGAACGGCATTCCGGACTGCATGAACGATGGCAGTTTCTGCGCTTCAAGAAACCAGACGAAGCAGCTTGTCGAAACGAAGAGGTGGACGCAGCTGGCATCCGAAGCCGACGCCGATGCCAAGACGTGCACTTCAACGGGCGGTACGACGGGGTCCGCCTTGGCAACGGACCCGGCGATCTCAGGCGATATCGACGCCCCTGCCGGTTACGAGATCGAGGCATGCGTCCTCGCCGGCGACTGTTCGCCCTATGGCCGGATCGGTGACGGTTGGACGTCGAGCAATTTCAGCGAGTATATGTCGTTCTACCATGGCGGGACTTCGGCAAATTCGGTCTTCCAGGGTATCGGATATGATGCAGGATCGGAGCCGGCACGAACTCCGACCCGATACGAGGTCTATCAGTGGGAAAATGCCGATTACGCCAATCGCGTGGCGGCGAACGATAACGTGGAAGTCGGTCGGGCGACCGTACAGGAGAACAACGGAAGATTCTCCGTCACGCTCTATTGCGCGAGACCCGAATTTGCGGATGCGACTCAGCTGGCTCCGTCGAGCCTTAAGGATCGCCGGGCTCTCACCATCGCCGCTGTCGACTGCACGGACCTGCGCGGTAGCGGCGTGGTCGACATTATCAACTGGGTCGATGTCTTCCTGCTCACGACTACGGCCTCAAACGGCCAGGAAAAGTCGTTCTATGTCGAAATGAACGGTGAGGCGACGCCTCCCGGGGCGAACAATTCGTTTCAGGGCTACACCAAGCGCAAGGCGGTGCTGATCCGATGATCCTGCGTGATTTCCTTCACGACGAGGGTGGGTCGCCCGCAGCGGAATTCGTCCTTTCGCTGCCGATGATCCTGCCCTTGATCTTCGTGGCGATGGAAGCGGGCAACTTCTTCTGGAGCCAGCAGAAGTTGGTCGAATCGGTGCGTAACGGCGCGCGTTACGCCGCGCGTCTCAACTATTCGGAAGTCTGTAACCCGAGCGGTGCGGGCTATGCGCCGATTGCGTCGACAGTTGAAACGAAGATCAAGAACCTGACGCGGACCGGCAATACCGCGGGTACCGGTCCTTCAGAACTTCCAGGGTGGACCAACGCGCAGGTCAGCGTGTCCGTCGATTGCACGGCATTCGTATCGACCGGCATCTTCGATTCTCTCGGTAACGATTCTGCCGGTAACGCGCGAACAGGTGCGGTCGTCACCGTTTCCGCCCCGGCTGTCCCGTATTTCTCGATTCTCGGCGCTCTCGGCGTGATGAACAATTCGTACCGTCTCGCGGCCGAAAGCCATGCACCGGTGATTGGCGTATGATGCGGTTCATCCGGGACAACCGCGGTGCAGGTGCCGCCGAATTCGCTCTGGTCCTGCCGGCCGCGCTGCTGCTTCTTTTCGGCGTGATCGACGTGGGCCGGTACGCTTGGCAACTGAACCAGTACGAAAAGGCCGTTCAACTTGGCGCGCGTTATGCGGTTGCAACGGACATCGTGCCCGGCGCACTCAACAGCGGCAGTTTCGCCGGGCAAACCTGCAACGGCGCAGCGATCGTCGCGGGCGACACGATCTGTGCCGAAGCGATGCAGACGATCACGTGTAACGACACCAGTTGTTCTTGCTCAGGCGGTTCGGGGCTGTGCTATAACGGCAATTACAACGCGACCGCGTTCGATGCGATCGTAACGCGCATGCGTGTCGCGACACCGCGGCTCAGCGACCAGGATGTCACCGTGTCTTATGCCGGTAGCGGGCTTGGGTATGTTGCCGATCCGGCGGTCGATGATGCCGATCAGCCGCTTGCAGACGTCGCTCCCATCGTTACCGTCACTTTAACCAATATGCGTTATCAGCCTATCACGCTGACCCTGGTCGGCGTGAATGTTCCTTACCCGAACTTCTCGTACTCGCTCACGCTCGAGGACGGGGACGGGGCGATCGCGAGTTAGGATGATGGGCAAAATGGAAGTTCCTTCGGAAACTGGAATCAGGATGGATCGCAATTTGCCTTCGGGCATCTACATCGTCGCGCAGGATCACCATGCGGCTGCGCTTGAAAACCGTTTCGGCAGCGAAGTGCACGTCGTTGATCTGGCGGCCGATGCCGCGCTGCCCGACGAAGTCATGTCGCGCGCGGTCGTGCTTGTCCTCGAAGTCGATCCGGCTTCGCAGGCATCACTGAACCGCGTCTCGGCGGTACGTGAGAAGCGTCCCGGCCTGCCGCTGATCGTTGCGCTGGAACAGGCCGACCTGGCGATGACGCGCACCCTGATTCGCCAGGGTGTCAGCGATGTGGCGACGCTGCCTTTCGACGTGGAGGAGCTCACCGCCCAGCTTCTCGACACGTCGGCCAGTGTCGCGCCCGTCACCAGGTCCTCGCTTGCGCCGATGGTTTCGATGGTCCGCGCCGCCGGCGGTGTTGGCGCCACGACGCTGATCACGCATCTTGCAGCTTCGCTCACCGATTGCCGCGGGCGGCCGATGGACGTGTGCGTCATCGATCTCGATCTGCAATTCGGGCAGGTCGCTAATTATCTGAGCCTGACGCCCACCACCACGGTGCTTGACCTGCTGGAGGCGTCGGAACGGCTCGACACCGATCTGGTGCGCGATTCCGCGCTGGCCGCGCCGCAGGGCTTCTGGGTCATCGGCGCGCCGTCGGTTATTGCACCGCTTGAAGATGTCGATGTCGATCGCTTGCTCAAGATGCTGATCGTCGCGCGTCAGACGTTCGATTTTGTCCTGCTGGACCTTCCGGCGAACTGGACGAACTGGACCTTGTCGGCCGCGCTCGCCTGTAATGAGAACCTGCTGGTCACCGACCAGTCGATCACGGGACTTCGCCAGACGAAGCGCGTCGTCGAACTGTTCGACGTGATGAACGTCAGCCCGGAGAACGTCCGCGTGGTCGTCAACCGCGTCGGCAAGAAGCTTTTCCAGTCCATCAGCGTCAACGAGGTCGCAGAGACGCTGAACCGACAGGTATTCGCAACCGTCTCGCGTGATCGTGGGGATCTGCAGATGGCGCAGGACCAGGGGGTCCTCCTGTCGGACAACAACCGCAAGGCCGCGTTCGTAAAGGACGTCGACCGGCTGGCGGATGAAATCTGCGACCGAACCATTGGGGGTTAATCTATGAAGTGGTCGGTCAAGCGCGCCGAGGAAAAGGTCGACCCGCCGGTCGTCGATGGACCGATGCAGCTGGAAACGCTGGACGGCGAACAGGACGAGCAGCAGAAGCGTGCGCTCGACCTCAAGGTCTCGATCCACCGCGCCCTGCTCGACAGGATCAATCTGTCGGCGCTTGAAAAGATGCCGCGCGAACAGATCCGTGCGGAACTGAGCGAGATCATCAACGAAATCCTGTCCCAGCGTCATGAGGCGTTGAACCGGACGGAACGGACCGCGCTCGTCGACGACGTTTTGGACGAACTGCTGGGCCTTGGCCCGCTCGAGCCGTTGCTTCAGGACGATTCGATCACCGATATCCTGGTGAACGGTCCCAAGACGGTCTTCGTCGAACGTTCGGGTATTCTCGAACGCGCGCGCACCGAATTCCAGGATGACAAGCACCTGATGCGGATCATCCAGAAGATCGTCAGCGCGGTCGGCCGCCGCGTCGACGAATCATCGCCTTTCGTCGACGCACGCCTTGCCGACGGTTCGCGTGTCAACGCGATCGTCTCGCCGCTGGCCGTCGACGGTTCGCTGCTCTCCATTCGTAAGTTCGCGAAGAAGCGCATCGGCATTGACCGCCTGATCGAACTGGGCTCGGTCCCCGAACCGATGGCGCATGTCATGCGCGCGGTCGTTGCATCGCGCCGCAACGTGTTGATCTCGGGCGGTACCGGCTCGGGCAAGACGACCCTGCTCAACGCCATGTCGTCCTTCATCGACAGCCGCGAACGTATCGTCACCATCGAGGACAGCGCCGAGCTTCAGCTTCAGCAGGAACACGTCGCCCGCCTCGAAACGCGTCCGCCCAACATCGAGGGCAAGGGCGAGGTCACACAGCGCGATCTGGTGAAGAACGCACTGCGTATGCGCCCTGACCGCATCATCGTCGGCGAAGTCCGCGCCGGGGAGGCATTCGACATGCTTCAGGCGATGAACACCGGCCACGACGGTTCCATGACCACGGTTCACGCCAACACCGCCCGCGACGCGCTTTCGCGTATCGAGCAGATGATCGGCATGAGCGGGATCGAAATCGGTGCCCGATCGGCGCGCGCGCAGATCGCATCGGCCATCAACGTTGTCGTTCAGGTCGGCCGCCTTGCCGACGGTCGCCGCCGCGTTCTCAGCCTTTCGGAGCTGACCGGCATGGAAGGCGACACGATCACGATGCAGGAAATCTACCGCTTCAAGATTTCGGGCCGTGACGAACACAACAACGTGATCGGCCGCTTCGAAGCGACCGGCATCCGGCCCAAGTTCCATGCCGAGGCGGTATCCGCCGGTATCGAACTTCCGTCCGAACTGTTCCGCCCTGACTTCGATATGAACCGATGATAGACGCACTTCTCAAGATCATCACGCTCATCGCCGTCTTCGGGACGGTGTTCCTGATCGCGCAGGTCTTCCTCGACTTCACCTTCAGCCGCACCGCGCATACTCGCGCCGTGAACAAGCGCCTGAAGATGATCCGCGAAGGCAGCACGCGTGAGGAAATCCTCGCTCGCCTGCGCAAGGCGACGCCCAAGACGATGACCAACCTGCCGCCCGTATTGGCGGGCATGGTGGTCAAGCTTGAGCGTACCTTGATGACCGCGGCCCTGCCGATCTCGGCCAGCCAGATGCTGTTCGTGATGATCGGTGCCTTCGTCCTCATCATGGCGCTGATCCTGCTGGCGATCGGCGGGACGGGGATCGAGTTTTCGGCCGGAGTCCTGGTGCTTGCCATGGCCATTGCGATCTGCGCTGCGATCCTGTTGCCGCTGATGGTCATTTCCTCCATCGCGCAAAAGCGCCGCAAGAAGGTGGAAGAACAGTTCCCCGTCGCGCTCGACGTTTTCGTGCGCGCGCTGCGGGCCGGCCATCCGATCGCATCGGCCATCGAGCTGCTGACGACGGAGATGGAAGATCCCATCGGCAGCGAATTCGGCATCGTTTCGGACGAAGTGGCCTATGGTGCGGAACTGACCGACGCGCTCAGCGCGATGGCGGACCGCTGGGACCTTGAAGACATTCGCATGTTCGTCGTCTCGCTTTCGGTCCAGAACGAAACGGGCGGCAACCTGGCGGAAATCCTGGCCAACCTGTCGGACGTCATCCGCCAGCGGGCGAGCCTTTACATGAAGGTCCGCGCACTCAGCTCCGAAGGGCGCATGACGGGCTGGATGCTGACCATCCTGCCGATCGTGGCGTTCATCGGCTTGTTCACGGTGAACCCTGAATTCTATCTCAGCGTTGCGGGCGAGGGCATGTTCATCATCGGCTTCATCTGCCTGATGGCGCTCTACGCGATCGGGTTCTTCTGGATCCGCAATCTCGTTAACCTGAAGGTCTGACGATGCTTGATCTCGTTCTCCAGAACCAAGCGACACGCATTGCCACGCTGATCGGCATTTTCATCGTCGTCGTCGGTATCGCGCTGGTCGTGATCAACGTGATGAACCGCCGGGCGCAGATTCGCGCCGGACTGCAGCAGATCGCCGCCCCGACGAATGCGGGTGGCGAGATGTCGGCGGCCAGCCTGCGGCAGCGTGACAACCAGGGCGCATGGGCCCGCCTTGCCGACATGGTGGAGCGGACCGGCCTCGACCTGACCGACACCAAGAGCGAGCGCCTTCGCGACAAGTTGATCGCAGCGGGCTATACCCATCCCTCCGCGCCGCGCATCTTCACGATGGCGCGCATCGGCGCGATGGCGTTCTTTCCGCTGATGTACGTTATCCTGATGTACGGATATTCCGAAGAACCGCCGGGTTTCTTCACGATCTACATCGGCGCGTCGCTGCTGGGCCTGCTGGGGCTCTATTTCCCGAACCTTTTCGTTCAGGCAAAGGCCGATCGCCGCAAGGAAGAGATCGTCAACGGCTTTCCGGACTGCCTCGATCTCCTGCTCGTTTGCGTCGAGGCAGGCCTCGGTATCGAGGCTGCGATGGACCGTGTCGGCCGCGAAATGGTGCACTCGCACCCGCTGGTGGCACAATTGCTTTCCATCGCGGTGCTGCGCCTGCGCGCCGGTGCCAGCCGCGAGGAGGCTTTCCGCCGCCTGGCCGACATGGCCCGCGTCGACGAAATCCGGTCGTTCACGACACTCCTGATCCAGTCGGACAAGCTGGGCACCAGCATGTCGTCCACGCTGCGTGTCTATGCCTCTGAAATGCGTGAAAAGCGCCGTATGCGGGCCGAGGAAAAGGCCCACCGTCTGCCGGTTCTCATTTCGATACCACTTGTGGTATGCATGTTGCCGACAATGATCGGGGTTCTCATGCTCCCGGCATCCATCCGCGTCGTTCGGGACATCTTCCCGATGATGTCGCGATAACAGGTTCGTGGTTCCAAAGGGGGGAAACATGCGGAAGATTGCAAACGTCGCCGGTCTCGTGCTGGTCGCTGCAACGCTCGGTGGCTGCCAGTCGGTCTTTGGCTCGAACAGTGCCGCTGTCGATCCGGCATCGATCGACATGGGCGACTACTTCGAAAGCCGCCTCGCCATGGGGAAAGTCCACCTGGAGGCGAACCGTCCCGCACGGGCGGTCACCGCTTTCCGCCAGGCATCGTACGATCCGCGCTACGCGGCAGAGGCGTTCAACGGCATGGCGATCGCATATGACCGCATCGGCAGGCCCGATCTGGCGCAGCGTTATTTCGCGCGTGCCGTTGCCGCCGCGCCGCAGGACGAACGCTTTGCCCGCAACCTTGCCCGTCTCGAAGGACGCGGACCGGTGATGGCGCCGGTCTATCCCGAACTGGAACCCATCGAACTGGCCGTTCGCGAAGCGCCCCAGCCGCAGTTGCACGGCCCTGTCACGGTCGAAACCCGTCCCGTCAACGTGTCGGGCGCGGTCACCGTGGAAAGCCGCCAGCCAACGCGCGTTGCCCGTGTGGCGAAGGGGCAGGTCACCGTGGGCAAGCAGGTCGAACCGGTCGTGCGCATGGCACTGTCGGAAGTGGACTCGCCCGTTCGCGTGGAAACAAAACGTTCCGCCCGGCAGGTTACGCGGCAGGTCCACCGCAGCAGAATGGCTCGCAAGGCTTCCTATCCGATCCGCATCGTCCTGAACGATACGGGTTCGGACAGGCGGAATTGATCCCCCAACAATCCAGGAATAACCCCGCGTGAATACGGCTGCTGTCGCGCTTGCCGCGATCTTTACTCTCTTTGCTCTTGTCGGGGCGGTTTCAGACATCCGCACGCGGCGCATTCCCAACTGGCTCAACGCCGCGATGCTGGTCGCCGGTCTTGTCCTGGTGACCGCGCTTAACGGGTGGCAACTGGGCCTGTCGTCACTCGGCCATTTCGCGGGCGCGCTGGTCGTTGCCATGATCATCTTTGCGATGAAGCTGTGGGGCGGCGGCGATGCGAAATTCTATGCCGCCAGCGCGGCCTGGTTTCCCATTTCGGAGGCGCTTGGCTTGTTCGTGTCGATCGCCCTGGCCGGTCTGGTCGTGGCGATCGTCTGGCTCATCATTTTCAAGGTGACAAAGCGCAAGATCTCCAAGGGCGACAAGGTCATGCCCTATGGCGTCGCGATTGCGGCGGGCGGTATCATCATGCAGCTTTCCAATCCGGCGGTGGGCCTGCTGCCCTATTGATCGCCGCTGTTTAGTGGAGGCTCTGGCGCACGGCGCCATCCTCTGAGACATGCCGCTTCCTTTCCAGCAAGCCTTCGATCCTGAGCGCCAGGTCCTCGGGCGAAAAAGGCTTTGTCATGTAATCGGTCGCACCTGCGCGCAGGGCGGCCAGGACATCGGTCTGGCTGCGCCGTGACGTCATCATGACGACGGGCACGTGGCACCGCTGCGGATGGCTTTTCAATTCGACCAGCGTTTCCATTCCCGAACGGATCGGCATCATCCAGTCGAGCAGGATCGCATCGGGCAAACGCTGCGCCACACAGCGCAGCGCCTCTTCCCCGTCTTCGACCACCATTACTTCATGCCCGACGGTCGCCAACCGGTGCCGCACCATTTCTGCAAGAATCTCGTCGTCGTCCGCCACGAGGATATAGGCCATGATTACCTCCGTCTGTTTCCAGCCATGATAGGGCGGGCGCGGGCGAAGCGGTCGGCTTGCGGGAACGGGGCGGGGGCGGCATACGTTTCACCGCCATGGACCAGGCCCCGCAAGGCACATTCTCTCGCCGTGAAAGCATCATCAGTCGCGCACGCTCCCGCCTGACCGGGCGCAAGCTGGCGACCGTGATTGTCGTGGGCCTGATCCACGTCGCGGTCATTTTCGGCCTGCTGCGAGCATTCGATATCGACATCGTGCCCGAGGCGGTGAAATCGGTCACGTCGTTTTCGATCCCGTTTCAGAGCGAGCCGGAAGAACCGCCAAAGAAAGTGGAAGAGATAGAGCCCGAGGGCGCGTCCGGCGAAGAAGCTGCCGAGGCCACTCCCAAGGAAGTCAGCGCTCCGCCGGCACGTATTCCCAAGAAAGAGGACCCACCAGTCCCGCCCGTCTCCTCAACCGGCGACCAGACCCGGTCGGGCGCGGCCGAGGACGGCACCGGCACGGGCGGCGGAGGACCGGGTGTCGGCACCGGCAGCGGCGGCGAGGGCACAGGTTCGGGCGGCGTGCCTTTCGCGCGCCATGCCGAAAAGATCGCGGGCGAAATCCGCGCCAAGGATTATCCGCGCAGCAGCGCGCAGGACCGCGACGGAGCCTATGTGATCGTGCATTTCACGGTGACCCCCGAAGGCCGCACCCGCGATTGCCGCGTCCGCCGGTCGAGCGGAAATTCCGAGGTCGATCGCATTACCTGTCAGCTGGTGCTGGAGCGTTTCCGCTATCGCCCGGCGATTGACGGTGACGGCAACCCGACCAGCGAAAAAGTCGGCTGGAAACAATGGTGGTGGCAGTAAGATCGGCCATCCCGCCGCACTTGCGAGATTATTTCGCAAGTGCAAATTAACATTTCTTCCAATAGCCTTGCCCGTGTTATCCTCGTTACGAGTCGTCGTGACCGAGCCGACAATTTTGCATCTGCGAAGGAACTGTCGGTCCACTCGGGGGTTTCCTTCCGGTACACCCCGATAACGCGAGGAAGCCCATGCCGGATGATCGCAGCCCGCTCGAAAGCGTTCTTGCCGAAACTGTCGGGGCCGGCCAAGCCGACGTTGTCACATTGTTTCCCGGACAGACTTCCGATCACGTCACAGGCCGCGTCGCCGTGGTCGGCACTTATGTTCCGCGCAAGTGCGGCATCGCGACATTCACGTCCGATCTGGTCGAACAGCTTGGCCATCATCATGGCGAACTGGCGGTCGATGTCCACGCACTGGTCGATGCCGGCGACCCCCTCGAATACGAAGGCGTTGCCCGCGAGATCGTGCAAGACGATGCGGACGACTATCGCCGCGCGGCACAGGCCATCAACGACAGCGGCGCCGATGTCGTCTGGCTTCAGCACGAATACGGCATCTTCGGCGGCGAATGCGGCGAAATGGTCTGCGATTTCGTCGATCGCATCGCGGCCCCGATCATCCTGACGCTCCACACTGTCCTGGCCGAACCCGGTGACAAACAGCGTGAGATACTGGCCCACCTGCTGTCGCGTGCGGCGCGGGTCATGGTCATGTCTCACCATTCCGCCGACCTGCTGGCCCGCCTGTACGGTATCGGGCGGGAACGGCTGACGGTCATTCCCCATGGCGCGCCGGACCGTCCCTTCGGGCGGCAGGACCGGTTCAAGGCGCAGCTTGGCCTTGGCGAGCGGCCCGTCCTGATGACGTTCGGCCTGCTCGGCCCCGGCAAGGGGATCGAAACGGTGATCGAGGCCCTGCCTGCGATTGCCGAACGCCATCCCGACGTCCTCTATCGCATCGTCGGCGCGACGCATCCCAATCTCGTTGCCGAACACGGCGAAAGCTACCGCGAAGGGTTGCAGGGTCTGGCGGCCCGGCTTGGCGTTGCCGACATGATCGAATGGGTGGATCGTTATCTCGACACGCCCGAGTTGCTCGACCAGCTCGAGGCGTGCGATATCTATCTCACGCCCTACCCAAACCTTCAGCAATCGACGTCGGGCACGCTCAGCTATGCGGTCGCGCTGGGCAAGGCAGTGGTTTCCACGCCCTATATCCACGCGTCCGAACTGCTTTCCGATGGGGTTGGACACTTGTTCGAACCCGGATCGTCGCAGGCGGTGGCAGAGGCGGTGAACGGCCTTCTCGACCGGCCCGAGGCCTTGGCCGCGATGCAGCGCCGCGCTTATGACAAGGGGCGTGAAACGATCTGGCCCCGGTTTGCCGATGCCGCCGCTTCGCTGGTCGAAAAGTGCCTTGGCGATCGGCGCCCCGCCGCTTCGCGCCTGTTCGCAGTGCCCGGCATGGGCGGCGTAACCGCGATGTGCGACGATGTCGGCATGATGCAGCACGCGATCGGCACCATACCCGATCGCAGCCACGGCTATTGCCTCGATGACAATGCTCGCGCGCTGATGTTGATGAACGTGACCGGCCGGATGGAAGCGCGCGAGGCGGACCGTTATGCTGCCATGTTCGCCTCCTTCGTCCAGCACGCCTTCGATCCGGCACAAGGCCGCTTTCGTAATTTCATGGCCTATGACCGAACCTGGTCCGAGGACTGCGGCTCCGACGATTCCAATGGGCGCGCGATCTGGGCCCTGGGCCACACCGCATCGCGCGGACGGACCGAGGACATGCGCTGGTGGGCTCGCGGGCTGTTCGATGCGGCGCTGGCCGGTTTCGCCGATATCGATTCCCCCCGTGCGGTCGCCTTTGCCATGCTGGGCGCGGTTGGCCGGCTGGAAGGCGAAAAGGACCACGCCGGTGCTCGCGCCCTGCTGCAGCGGGGCGGAACCATGCTGCACAGCCTGCTGGACGAATCGCGCCGCCCCGACTGGGCCTGGTTCGAATGCGTTCTGGGATATGACAATCCGCGCCTCTCTCAGGCCCTGATAGAGGCGGGCCGACTGCTCGACCGCCCCGAATGGCTGGCTTCTGGCCTGTCGTCGCTGCGCTGGATCGCGCAGCAGCAGACTTCGGCACAGGGCAACTTCCGCGCGGTCGGTTCGGACAGTTTCCATCAGCCGCACGAGGTCCTGCCTTTCGATCAGCAGCCGCTTGAGGCACAGGCCGCGGTCGACGCGGCGAAGACCGCGTTTCGCGCGACGCAGGACCGGTTCTGGTACGATCACGCCACGACCGCATACCGCTGGTTCCTGGGCGACAACGATCGCAACGTCGTCCTTGCCGACATTGCCTCTGGCCGCTGCCGCGACGGGATCACTCCGCGCGGGGCGAACCGCAATTGCGGGGCGGAATCGATTTTGGCATTTCAGCTTGCCCACTACGCCGTGGTAGCGCTGGCAAATGTGCAGCGAGCCGATTCGTCCGGAGAAGTCATTGAGAACCAGCGATTACCCCGACAGCCCGCTACACATTTCAGATGAGCGGCTGCATGCGGACCCTTCGCGGGTGGTCCTTCGCCCGTTCCATCTTGGCTGGCAGGCACGGACGGCGGACGGAAATCGCGCCGCCAGGCTGATCGAGGATATCGCCGGACTTACCGAAGAGCAGGCGGCCATCGAATATCGCCGGGTGCAGCAGGATTTCGCCGAACGCCACTGGCAGACGGAGAACATGTTTCTCGAACGTTATACCGAGGTCGAGGACGTGCTCGGCTTCGACGGTTCGCGCTTTTCCGAAATGCGGCGCAAGCTGATCGGCAGCTATTTCTGCCACGAATATACTTATGCCGCCGCGGCCCTGATGAACCCGTCGATCGTCCCGCATCCTGACCAGTCGGGCATGTCGGACGGAGCCTGCCGCTTCGTCATGTCGCTGCGCGCGGTAGGGGAAGGGCACATCTCTTCGATCGCCTTTCGCGAGGGTATCTTCGAACCCGGCGGCGAATTCGATCTCTGGCCGCAATCGAGCTTTGCGACCGCCGCCGACAGCGCGATTGCCGAAGTCGCGGGCGATACGGCGGTCACCGTCTATCGCAACGCCGATTCCAGCCTGTCGAACACCGTGATCTTTCCGGTGACCGAACAGCAGGCCGGCGGGCTGGAAGACTTGCGCCTCGTCCGTTTCGACCATGGCGGCGGCGATTACGAATGGATCGGGACCTACACGGCCTATTCCGGCCGTTCGATCCGGTCAGAACTCATGCGCACGCGCGACTTCAAGAGCTTCACGCTTGAGGCAATTCAGGGGAAGGCAGGGCGCAATAAGGGTATGGCCCTGTTCCCTGAAAAGATCGGCGGGCAGTACGTCATGGTCGGGCGGCAGGACGGGAAGAACCTGTTCCTGCTGCGCTCCGACGACTTGTCGTGCTGGGACGACGAGGGCGAACTTCTGATGGGGCCGAAATATCCCTGGGAATTCATCCAGATCGGCAATTGCGGCAGCCCGATCCTTACCGATCACGGCTGGCTCCTGTTCACGCATGGCGTCGGCGCGATGCGCAAATATGCACTGGGCTGCGCGCTGCTGGACCGGGACGATCCGTCGAAAGTTCTGGCCCGCAGCAAGGCGCCCGTCCTTACCGCCGAAGATGACGACCGGTCGGGTTATGTCCCTAATGTGGTCTATACGTGCGGTGCCCTGAAAATGGGTGAGAATATCTTGGTGCCCTATGGGATTTCCGATAGTGCGGTCGGCTTCGCAACGTCTACGGTCGGCGAAATAATGAAGATTATGGAGTAGGATAGTGGCATCGCATTTGGTCCCCGTAGTCCTTTGTGGCGGAAGCGGGACCCGTCTCTGGCCCAGATCGCGGGCTTCGCGGCCAAAGCCCTTCATCCCGCTGGTGGATGAAGAGCCGTTGTTCGTTTCTACCCTCAAACGATGCGCCGATCCGGACATGTTCGGCCCACCCGTCGTCGTCACCGGCACCGCGCACCTAGCCCATGTCGAGGCGCAGCTGGAGGCAGCCGACGGCACCGTCATCGTCGAACCCATGGCCCGCAATACCGCCGCCGCCATTGCCCTGGCCGCGTGCAGGCTGGACGAAGATGACGTGATGCTGGTGTGCCCCAGCGATCATCACATTGCCGATTGCGCGGCCTTCAACACGGCCGCCGCGCGCGCGGCCGAACTGGCGGGCGAAGGTTGGCTGGTCGCGTTCGGTATCACGCCGGACGCGCCCGAAACCGGCTTTGGCTATCTGAAACAGGGGGACGCGCTAGGCGTCAGCGCATGGCGCATCGAACGTTTCGTCGAAAAGCCCGATCGCGCCCGCGCGGAAGCCTTTTTGGCCGAGGGCGGGTATAGCTGGAACGGAGGGATCTTCGCCTTTCGCGCGGGCACGTTCATGGACGAACTGGCCGCATACCGTCCCAACATCGCGCAAAAGGCGCGGTTGGCGGTGAGCGCGGGGCACGTCGATGGTCGCCGCTTCTATCCAGAGGCCAAGGCCTTCGCCGAGATCGAGAGCGAAAGCGTCGACTACGCCGTCATGGAAAACACGGAAAAGGCAGCGATGGTGCCTGTCGCAATGGGCTGGTCCGACATCGGCAACTGGCAGGCGCTGCGCGAGGCGAGGGCCTGCGATGATGACGGAAACGTCGTTAAGGGGCGGGTCGAACTGGTCGATTGCCACAATGTCATGGTCGATAGCGACGGTCCGCGCGTATCGGTCATCGGGCTTCAGGACGTGATCGTCGTGGTCGACGGGGATGACATACTCGTTACCACCGCGGATGGGGCGCAAAAGGTCGGCAAACTGTCGGGTGCGTGTTCGCAATGAGCATGGTTCTGCCAACGATCTCGGTCGAAAAGCCCTGGGGCAAGGACACGCTCCCTGCGCCGTTCACCGCGCCAGAGGGGCAGCGGATCGGCGAAATCTGGTTTGAACCGCCAGAGGCGCTGCCCGAGCTGCTCGTCAAATATATCTTCACCAGCGAGAAGCTGTCGGTGCAGGTTCACCCCGACGACGATCAGTCCGAAGCGGCGGGCATGGGCCGGCAGGGCAAGTCCGAATGCTGGTACGTCATCGATGCCGAACCGGGGGCGACGCTCGGTGTCGGGTTTGCAAGGGACCTCGATCCCGAAACGATGCGCGCCGCATCGCTCGACGGGTCGATCGAGGACTTGCTCGTCTGGCACGAGGTGAAGGCGGGCGACTTCTTCTACATCCCGGCCAATACGGTCCACGCCATCGGTGCAGGCGTCAGCCTGATCGAGGTGCAGCAGAACAGCGACATTACCTACCGCCTCTATGACTATGGTCGCCCGCGCGAACTGCATCTTGAAGAAGGCATGGCGGTCGCCAGGGGCGAGCCTTACGACATGTCGCTTCACCGGGTCGTCCCCGAAAGCGGGACCTTGCGGCTGGTCGAAGGGCCGTTCTTCCTGCTCGACAGGGTGGAAGGTCCGGTGGAACCTGCCATCGGAGGCGATTATCCCGGCGCACTGCTGGTCATCCCGCGCAGCGAGGGTGTGTCGATCGCGGGCAGGCCGGTTGCCGTCGGCGAATGTGCGCTGGCCGACGACATCCACTGCGTCGAAATCGCACAAGACGCGACGGCTCTGCTGACGAGGGCCTGTTGATCCGTCTTTTCGCGGGGCGCGGGCGCGGTTAGAAGAGCCGCATGATCGTACAGACCATCCAACTCGCGCTCGCGCCGGTGTTCGTGCTCGTCGCCATCGGCAACATTCTCAACATGATGGCGTCGCGGCTGTCGCGCGTTGTCGACCGGACCCGCGAAATGCAGGTCGCGTTCCGCGAATCAGAGGGCGAGGCCCATGACGCCAGCGTACGCGAACTGCGCATGCTGGCCCGCCGCACCACCCTGATCGGGCGTGCGCAGCTGTCGATGGTGCTCAGCGCGATTACGATCGGGATTACCGTCGTGCTGATCTTTTCGAACCAGTTCCTGCACGCGGCGACCGAACCGGCGGTTGCGATCTCCTTTGCCTCGGCCATCGCATTCCTGCTGGGTGGCCTCGTCCTGTTCCTGATGGAAACGCGGGTCGCCTCGGAACAGCTACGCGTCCCGCTGGCCTACCTCGAACTGGACCGCGACCTTTAGCTCAGCAGCTTGCGACCCTTCTGTTCGATTGCGCCGGAAATCATCGGCTCGACGAAGGACAGCGCAGGCGGCAGGTCGATCGTGAAGACGACGGCCGCGTCCTCGATATCGACGTTGCCGGTCAGTTCCTGGCCCATGGCGCGGATGGTCATGACCATGCGATCTTCGCTGGCCCAGCTGGTCTCGATATCGGCCATGCCGCCCGGCACGAAGCCGGAAATCGAATCCTGTTTGTCGTTGAGGCGACGGCGCACCTCCGCCTTGGGGAGGGAGTGCGGCACGGCTACGCGCATGTCAGTTTTCCTTGGATGAAGATTCAGGTGCAAGCGGGTCTGTTTCGCCCAGCGCCTTTGGCGCGGGGCTGACCGGTGGCAGCGCCGGATCGGGCGCGCCGGGTGGGGGCAGGGCGGCCGTTTCGTCCATCGCGCTGCCATATTTGTAGTCGAGATAGCGGGTCCGCACGGCCAGGGCATCGAGATCGCCTTCGGCCAGCTGGCGCGTCACGGTGTCGATCTCGCGGCTGATGCTCTCAAGGCTCTCGGTAACTTGCCGGTCGGGCGTGCTGCCCGCGCTTTCCGTTGAGCGCAAGTGGCGCGGTATCCTGGTATAACTGGACACGACCTCTGGCAGGTCGCGCGTGACGAGATTGCGGACCGAAACGGCGGCGGGGGTGTTTTCGTCCAGACCCTGAAGCTGCACGCCCAATCCGTCGAGTTGAACGCCGATCTGGTCGACCAGCGTCACGGCGGGCGCGGGCAGGGCGGGGCGCTGGTGTTCCAGCCACAGTTCGGTCTTCGCCACGTTCTGCTGAAGATCGCCGCGCGACAGCGTTGCCGCCTTGGGCACCTTGATCCGGGGAAACTTCGACAGGACGAAGACGGCGATGACCGCCAGCAGGACGGTGATGAACAGTCCTTCGAAACCCAGCGCACTGATGAACAGGCCGAAGCCCATCGCCGCGATCACGATGGCGGCCAGCGCGAAGAAGATCCGCTTGAACTTCTTTGCCGCATGCTCCCGCTTCAGCCGCGCGGAACCGGCGCCGATGGACCCGCGGTGATAGCCGCCGGTGCGGTTCACCGCGAGGCTGGTGCGGGCCCCGTCCATGATGCGGGATGTATCGTGCGTGCTGTCGGCCATGGGTCGCGCGTTCAGCTATCCAGGCTCAGCAGCGGGTTGTTCTGCGTATCGATCTGGGCCTTGGACGCCCCTTCGGCGCGGGCGATGTAGCCGCGCGACCGTTCGACCTCGTCAGACAGGGTGTCGACCGTCTGTTTCATCGAATCGAGCGCCTTCAGCTTGAACGTGTCGATCGTGTCCATCGTGTCGTAGATGTTCTGGAAGGCGCGCTGCAGCGTTTCCAGCGGGATCGTGCTGGATGCGGCCTGTTCGTGAATCTTGCCGGTCTGGTCGCGCAGCAGCGTGCTGGTGGAATCGATGATCCCCGCCGTCGTGTCGTTGAGCGCGGTGATCTGGCCCAGGACCAGCCTCTGGTTGGTCATCGCCTGCGCCACGGTGACCGCGGTGCGCAGGGCCGACACGGTCGTCGTGCTGGCGCGGTCCACGCCCTTCACCAGTTCGACGTTGTTCTTCTTCACCAGGTCGAGCGCGAGGTAGCCCTGAACGCTGACCGCCATTTGCGTCAGCAGGTCCTGCGTGCGCTGACGCGTGTAGAACAGTGCGGATTCGCGGATCGCCTTGGCTTTGGCGGGATCGGTCGCATCAAGGTCGTTCGCCGCGTCCTCAAGCTTGCCGTCGAGCGTCTTGGAGATGTGGATCATCTGCTCAAGCTTGCCCATCGCGTCCCACAGCTTCTGCCGTTCGACGTCGATGGCGGCATTGTCCATCAACAGTTCGTCCTTGCCGCTGGCAAGACGGGCCAGGATCGCCTGAATGTGGCCCTGCGCGCTGGTATAGCTGTCGAAATAGCCTTTCAGCTTGTTGCCGAACGGGATGATGCCGAACAGCTTGCGCCCCGTCAGCTTGCCCTTGCGGCCGGGGTCCAGATCCTCGACCGTCTGGCGTAATTCGGTCAGGTCCGCGCCGATGCCGGTGTCGGCATCCATCGCGCGAACCGGGCGGTCCAGGAAACGGTTCGACATCGACGATGCCGCCATGATTTCCTTGCGGCCCATGTTGGTCAGCTGGTCGACCTTTTTGCCGAATTCGGGCGAATTGGCATCCTGCGCGATCAGGTCCGTGACGAAAAGGTCGACCTTCGCCTCCAGCTTGGACCTCGTCTCTTCCTCGACCGGGACCAGCCCTGCGGCCTTTTCGGGCTTCACGTCGGGAACGGGGCTGGGTGCCTCCAGCGAGAGTTCGGTTGCGGTCGCAGTTGCGGTCGGCTGTTCTGCCATGGTCATCCCGTAATTGAAGAGCGCACAGGCCCCAGTGGTTCAGTAACTGTATTAGCTATGTAAGACACGTATTTCAAGGACTGCCGAACGCATCCCTCAGGCGGCCCGTCCCGTCATTCGGTCGGCCCCAGTTGCCGCGTGATATGAGCCAGCCAGTCGTCGCTTTCGATATGACGCAGAAGCGCGATGTTCACGTCTTCGCGCAGGGGGCTGTCTTCGGGGAGGGCGATGCCATAGTCCTGCCGCCCGAACGAACCGGGCAGGACCCGCAAGTCGCCAAGCTCACCGCGCCCCACGGAATAGCGCAGCAGGGGGTCGTCATGCACGAAAGCGTCGATCTCTCCTGCGCCCAATGCCGCCAGCCCGTCGGAAACCTTGGAAAAACCGGTCGATCTGATCCCGTCGCGGGCCAGCCACTCCTCTCCTGCCGAATCCGAAATCGTGCCCACGCGCACACCGTTGAGGTCGCCCGGCCCGGTGACCGCGCCTTCCAGCCGGTCGGCCGTCAGCGACGATGCGATCATGCCGGTGATGGTGGAAATGATCAGCAGGGCGGTGAACATCCAGATCAGCGCGACGATCTTGCCCGCCGGGGTGCGCGGCGCCTTGTCGCCGTAACCCACCGTCGTCATCGTCACCGCAGCGAACCAGAAACCCGACCCGATACCTTTTGCATCGCTGGCGAATTCATCCGAATTGCGCTTGCGCTCTGCCAGCCAGAACAGCACGCCGACTACGGTCAGCATCGCGACCAGAACGGCAAGCGTCTTCATGAAATCCCACGAAAAGAACTTGCCAATCAGCGAGAAGTAGGACGCCGGTTCCTTGCGCACGGCAATGCCGAAGCCGGTGGCGTAGAAGGGGTGGCTGAAATCGACATCCTCTTCGCGGGCCTGCGTGATGGTGAGCGCACCGACGCTGGCATCGTATTCGCCGCTGGCGACGCCGCCGATCATGTCGGGCAGGTCGGTTTCGACCAGAGTGTAATCATATCCGTTTTCTTCGGCCACCGCGCGCCACAGTTCGATGGCGAGCCCTTGCCAGCGGCCGTCGTCGTCCTTCATCGCGAAAGGGGGTGCCTCACGCGTGGCGATGCGCATTTCCGCGCCGTCCTGTGCCGCCGCGGTCGCGGGGACAAGCAGGGCGAGGCAGAACAGCAGCAAGGGGCAGGCAAGCAGCGTGGCAAGAATTGCGGGCGGTTTGCGGCCATGAGGGCTCGTCATGCGATCCATCGGGCGATCATGCCGCAAACCGAAGGGGTTGCAACCCCGGCGGTTCATCTGTGGGCAATCGATATTCCCTGAAAGGGATGGCTCGCCTATTATGGGCCACCATTTCATCAAGAGAACACGAACCATGATCCGCAAAATCGTCCAGGGCGCTGCGCTCGTCTCCATCGTCATGGGCCTTGCCGCCTGCAATACCGTGAAGGGCCTTGGCGAGGATATCAGTTCGGTCGGCCGCGCCGGCGAAGAAGCCATCAACTGATCGAGCAAGGGGCGGGACGGTTTCCCGGCCCGCCCCGCACGCCCTAGCGGTATTCGTTCCAGCTTTTGGTCAGCATGACCGCGCAGTTGATGATCCCTACCAGCGAATAGGTCTGGGGGTAGTTGCCCCATAGTTCGAGTGAGGCGGGATCGATGTCCTCGCTCAACATGCCTGCGCCGGTCCGGCGGTCCAGCATGACTTCGAACAGGCGTCGCGCCTCTTCGGCCTGACCGGTCAGCGACAGCGCCTCTATCAGCCAGAAGGTCGCGACGTTGAACGCGGTATGCGGCACGCCGAAGTCGTCCTTGCTGTCGTAACGCAGCATGTGGTCGCCCCGCCGCAGCGATTTCTCCACGACTTTCAGGGTTGAGTGGATTTTTGGATCGTCCTTGGCGATGAAGCGAAGGTCGAGCAGCTGGATGATCGAGGCATCGCGCATCTTGCCGCCGAAGGTCGAGGAAATCAGGCCCTCTTCCTCGTTCCAGCTCTTTTCCATGATCTCTTCGCGCAGGCGCGCGGCGTTTTCGCGCCAGTATGCCTCGCGGTCCTTGAGCTCCAGTTCCTGTGCCGCATGGGCCAGCCGGTCGCAGGCGGCCCAGCACATGGCGGCCGAGTATGTGTGCACGTGGCTGGAATTGCGCAGTTCCCAAAGCCCCGCGTCAGGTTGATCCCAGACGGACAGCGCGCGTTCGCCCACCTTTTCCAGCTGCCGGAAATCTTCCACCCCGCTCATGCGCAGCAGGCGGCGGTCGGCAAAGGCCTGGGCGCTTGACAGGACGATCTGGCCATAGGCGTCATGCTGGATCTGGAACCAGGCCGCATTGCCGATGCGCACCGGCCCCATGCCGCGATACCCGGCAAGATGCTCGGCCTCTCCCTCGGGCAGTTCGGGATTGCCGCGCACGTCGAACATCGGGTGAATGTGACCGCCGTTGGCATTGTCGACGATGTTGCGCAGGAAACCCAGATAGCTTTCCAGCACGTCGAGCGCGCCGATCCGGTTCAGCGCCTGCACCGTGTAATAGGAATCGCGGATCCAGCAGTAGCGATAGTCCCAGTTCCGCCCGGAATCCGCGTGTTCGGGAATAGAGGTGGTCAGCGCCGCGACAATCGCGCCGGTATCTTCGTGCTGGCACAGTTTCAGCCCGATCGCGGCGCGGATGACGGCGTCCTGCCATTCGAACGGAATGGCAAGCCCGCGCACCCAGTGGCGCCATTCCTTGGCCGTGCGGGACAGCATGTCGCCAATGCCGCTTTCAAGGCTGGTCGAGAAGCTTTCGTCCGGCCCGAAGAAGAAATGCAGCTGGCGTTCGACGCGAAAGGCGGTTTCCTGCTGGACCAGCCCGATGGGCGCATCGGTCGTCAGGCGCATGGCCATGGCCGGGATCTTGAAGGTTATGTGGCTGGACCCGAAGCTGCGTTCGGGCATTTGCGCGCCATATTCGGCCGCCGGGCGCAGCGCCATGCGAATGCGCGGGCTGCCGCTGACGGGGCGGACCACGCGCACGAAGGCGACGGGGCGATAGATGCGGCCCTTGTCGCGATAACGCGGACAGAAATCGAGCACTTCGAGCGCGTTGCCGTGATCGTCGGCGTATGTTGTCTTCAGGATCGGCGTGTTGCGGATGTATTCCTGCGAAACGACGCCGCCGCCTTCCATGTCGATGGACCAGAAACCGATCGCCTCGTCCTTGGAACGGCCGTTGTCGAGCAGCGAACAGAACACCGGATCGCCATCGACGCGCGGGATGCAGGCCCAGGTGAAAGTCCCGTGCCGGTCGACCAGTGCCGATGCCTGGCAATTGCCGATGGGCCACAATTCGAGATTGGCATAGTCGCCAAGATGCGCGGGATGTTCGGCGGTCCGGCGATCGGCGGCGGGGCTCTGGCCCTCGTGATTCGGCTGTGTCATCCGGTCCGAGTTTAGGAACAAGGTCGCCGCTGTGAAGGGCGGGGCGCGAAATTTTTTGCATTGCACAACGATCGCCCGTTCTCGACAGCAGCCCTGCGTCCGCTATGACGGCGGGATGACGAGCGAGGATGGAGCCCGCCGCGGGGAAGACCGATGGTAGAACAATCAGACGCGGTGCGCCGCGCCAGGACCAGCTTTACCGGCGTGCTGCTGTCGCTCAGGCTGTGGTGGCGGCATTCGGTCGTGAACACGGTCGACCAAAGTTCCGTCATCGAGAATCGCCGCGAAGAGGCGGTCATCTCGGCCCGCTACATGTTCATGCTGGCCATGTCGGCGGGTATCGCGGTGCTGGGCCTGCTCCTGTCGTCGCCTGCCGTCGTTATCGGCGCCATGCTTCTCTCGCCGCTCATGGGGCCGATCATCGGCCTCGGCTTTGCACTGGCGACGGGGGACTATGCCTGGATGCGCAAGTCGCTGCGCGCGCTTGCCATCGGTACGGTGCTGGCCGTGCTGTTCACCGCGCTGATCGTCGCGATCTCGCCGCTGCAGACCGTGACGCCCGAAATCGCGGCACGCACGCGGCCCAACCTGTTCGACCTGTTCATCGCGTTCTTTTCCGCACTTGCCGGTGCCTATGCGATGATCCGCGGGCGCGAGGGTACGGTCGTCGGCGTTGCCATCGCGACCGCGTTGATGCCGCCTCTGGCCGTGGTGGGCTTTGGCCTTGCCACGCTCAACTGGACGGTCTTTTCGGGCGCGCTGCTGCTTTACGTCACCAACCTGATCACCATCGCGCTGACCGCCATGATGATGGCGCGGCTTTATGGGTTTCACACGCAGCTTTCGGACAAGCAGACGCGGCTGCAGGACGTCCTTGTCGTCATCGCCTTTGCCGGGCTTGCCGTGCCGCTGGGCCTGTCGCTGGTGTCCATCGCGAGGGAATCGAACGCCCAGCGCCTGGCCAACAGCGCCATTCTGGACAGCTTTCCCGGCAAGGCCCGCGTTTCGCAGATCGACATCGATTTCGATGCCGACCCCATCTCGGTCAACGCCACGGTGCTGACGCCCGAACTGCGTTCCGGGGCCGAAGAAGCGGTGTCCCGCCGGCTTTCGCGCATCATGGAAGCGCCGGTCGCCCTGACACTGGACCAGTTCGAGGTGGGGACCAGCGCGTCTGCCGCCGAACAGGCCGAATTGAGCGCCGCGCGGGCAAGGGAGCAGGCGGCGAACGACCGCGAGGTTCGCGATCTTGTCGGAAGGCTCGCGCTTATCGCCGGAGTGCGCGAGGCCGACGTCTTCGTCGACCGGGAGGCGCGCCGCGCGCAAGTGACGGCAGCCCCGTTGCCCGGCGCGAAGCTGGCGACTTACGCCGCGCTGGAGACGCGCATCGCGCAAAGTGTGCCGCGCTGGCAGGTCACGCTCCTGCCCCCGGCTGGGCCGCTGCCTGACGTGCGGACCCAGGCGCCACCTGCGGCGGAGGATGGAACCGTGCCTGACGGCCGCGTGCTGACGACAGAGGGGCAAGTGGCCGTGGACCTGATCGCCTGGTCGGCACAGCGCATCAACGCGCCGGTCCGCCTGATCGGTACGGCAGCGGATATCGCGCCCGTGCGAAAGGCGCTGGAGGAAAAGCAGGTGCCGATCATAGTCGAGGATACGCGCGGGACGAACGGCCTCGTCCGGACCGCCTGGGCTACGCCCGACACGCTTTCGAGAGAGGAATGATGATGGCTATTGAAATCAGGATACTGGTCTATGCGGCGATCCTGCTGCTGGTGCACATCTTTACGGCCGTCCATTTCAAGACGAAGCAATACGGGACGAAATGGAACACCGGCGCGCGGGACGAGGACATGCCCCCGCTCAATCCCGTACCGGCCCGGCTGGAAAGGGCGCGCGACAATTTTCAGGAAACGCTGCCGATCGCGATCATCGGTCTTCTGGGCGTTGTGGCCGCGGGCAAGACCAGCGACATGACCGCGCTGGGCGGTTGGATCTGGCTGGGCGCGCGGATCGTCTACCTGCCGCTTTACTGGGCGGGCATTCCGGTCGTCAGGACGATCGTATTCCTGATCAGCGTGGTCGGGCTGATCATGGTGCTTTGGCCCCTTCTCTGGGGCTGATGGAGCATATCAGCGGCTTGGAAGCGGAATGAGGCGGCCCTACGTGGGGCCGCCCCTCCTCTCCAACCGATAAGGTTCAGGCGATCAACTCTCAGGCGGCGAGCTGGTAAGGCTCGATCTCGCCGGACAGGTAAAGCTTCTTGGCCTTGGCGCGGCTCAGCTTGCCCGATGACGTGCGGGGCAGCGTGCGCGGCGGGACGAGTTCGACGACGCAGTTCATGCCGGTAATCGAACGCACCTTGTCGCGGATCTGGTCGTGCAGCTTCACACGCTCGACCGGATCGGAGATGCGGCAGTGGACAAGGACGGCGGGTACTTCCTCGCCGTTTTCGGCCTGTACCGCGAATGCGGCGATGTCGCCCTGATGGAAGCCCGGCAGCTGTTCCACGGCCCATTCGATATCCTGGGGCCAGTGGTTCTTGCCGTTGATGATGATCATGTCCTTGGCGCGGCCGACGATGAACAGGTAACCGTCCACCATGTAACCCATGTCGCCGGTATCCAGCCACGGGCCGTTGTCGTCCTCGCTCGGGAACAGGCACGCCTCGGTCGCTTCGGGATCGCGGAAATAGGAGTGCATGACGCTGGGCCCGCGGCACCAGACCTTGCCGATGCGGTGATCGGCCAGTTCGCGGCCATCCTCGCCCCGGATCACGACTTCCATGTCCTTCACGGCCTTGCCGCAATTGACGATGGCGCGATAACGGGCCGGGCGCGAAAGATCGCGCGGAGTGCCGGAAAGACGCTCTTCCTCGACCAGTTCGACACGGATGCCTTCGCCCGGCGGCATGATCGTCACGGCCAGCGTCGCTTCGGCAAGGCCGTAGCTGGGCGTGAAGGCATTGGCCTTGAAACCGGCCTCGGCAAAGGCGTCGACGAAGCCTTGCATCACGTCGGGACGGATCATGTCCGCGCCGTTGCCCGCAAGCCGCCAGCGCGACAGGTCGAACCGTTCGGCAACGTTCGACTGGCTGGAAATGCGGCGGGCGCAGATGTCGTATCCGAAGGTCGGCGAGTACGAGATGGAATCGCCTTCGTTGCGGCTGATAAGGTCCAGCCACGCCAGCGGGCGGCGGGCGAAATCCTCTGTCTTCAGGTAATCGCCCGAAACCTGGTTCGCGATGAGCGAGAGGAAACAGCCGACCAAGCCCATGTCGTGATACCACGGCAGCCACGATATGCAGCGGTCGTTTTCGGCAAGACACATGCCGTGCGAGTGGCTGGCAAGGTTCGACAACAGCGCGCGGTGCGTGACGGCAACGCCGTGCGGGAAACGGGTCGAGCCGGAGGAATACTGCAGATAACAGATGTCATCGGGCTTCAAGATCGGCAGCGCGACTTCGGGTGCCTCACGCTCCGCAAAGGAATTCCAGTCGATGCCCTGGCAACCCTGACGCTCGGCCGCGGCCTCGGTCATGGCGGCGATTTCGGCGGGGTAGAACAGGACCGTGGGGTCGCTGGACTGAAGCTGGACCGACAACTGGTCGATATAGCTTTCCTTGCCCCCGAAGCTGGTCGGCAGGGGCAGGGGGACCGGCCAGGCCCCGGCATAGACTGCGCCGCAGAACAGGGCCGCGAATTCGGTGCCGGTTTCAGCGATCAGCGCAACGCGGTCGCCCGGCTTGATCCCGGCGGCGACCAGCCTGCGGGCCATCGCCAGCGAATCTTCGCGCAGTTCGGAATAGGGATAGACCCGGGTCAGCTTGCCGCGCGGATCGTGGAAATTCAGGCCGCGATTGCCCTTCGCCGCGTAATCGATCGCGTCGGCAAAGGTGTCGAAGTCTGCCAAACGGCGCGCAAGCGTATCCGCGTTCGGCGTGGGAACGAGGGTCGTGTCAGCCGTGGGGGCGGTCTGAGTCATCAAAACTTAGCTTTCCCGTCCAATTGCAAATCCGGCCGCTCTAGCCTGTCGCCCGATGAATACGGCATGAAATTCGCTCCCCCCGGTGCAAGAGCCGTTTTTACTGTTACATCCACCGCTTGCGACCCGTGAGGCCGTTTCCATTGTTACGAGAGTGTGGCACGAATATGGCGCGATGGATCGAAGCGAGGGCGAATATCCCCGGAAAAGCCGGGCTGCAAGGGTAAGAAAGCCTTTGACCCCGGCGGCGCTCGACGAACTGGCCGTCGCCTATGTCGCCCGCTTTGCGACTTCGGCGAAGGCGCTTGAACGATATTGCCGGCGAAAATTGCGCGAACGCGGTTGGGAAGGGCAGGACGAGGGCGCGGCCCCGCCGGACGTCGCCGCGCTCGTCTCCCGCTTCGTGGAAAAGCGTTATGTCGACGACGGAGAATATGCCCGCGTGAAGACCGGAAGCCTGCTGCGACGTGGTTATGGCGCAAGGCGCGTCGGCGCGGCGCTGGACCAGGCCGGCATCGCGGGCGAGGACCGGCACGAAATCGCGGAAGGCGAAAAGCGTCACGCCGCCTTGCGCATGGCCGAAAAACGCCGCTTCGGCCCGTTCGGCGCGCAAGGGGCACCGGCGGACGACAGGGCCGTGCGCGAAAAGCAGGTGGCGGCAATGATCCGAGCTGGTCACGCGCTGGACGCGGCGCGCGAATTGGTGGATGCGCCGGATCAGGACACGGCCCGCGACTGGGCCCATGCTCTCGACGAAGAGGAATAGAGATGAAATCGATACTGGCACCTGTGCTGCTGGCCCTGATGGCAGCAGGCGGTTGCACCCCTGCGGCACAGCAGCCCGAAGGCGCGGCGAGCGAGAAGAGCGTTGCACGCCACCTCGTATCGGGTCTTGCCATCGTGCCGGTGACGCTGACCATCGACGGAAAGACGCACGAGATCGCCGCCGAATATGCCGGAACCCCCCAGGAACGCGGCCGCGGCCTGATGTTCCGCACCGAACTGGGCGCGGACGAGGGGATGATTTTCGATTTCTCGACCACCGACTCGCAGCCGAGCCGTCAGGGCTTCTGGATGAAGAACACGGTCATCCCGCTCGACATCATCTTCATCAAGGCCGACGGCACAGTGGATTCGATCGGCGCCGAAGCGCAGCCCTACGACCTCAATTCGGTGCGTTCGGTCGGGCCGGTCATGTACGTGCTGGAACTGGCCGGGGGCCGCGCCGCGCAGCTGGGTCTGGAGCCGGGGGACCGGGTCACTTTCACCGCTCCGGCGGGATAAGGGCGCGGATTGCCGCGTGGGGTTGCGTCTTGCAGTTGCGCGCCCGCGCGCTTGCGGCTAATCGCTCCTGCATCATGAGCATCCTCGGCAAGATCTTCACCTGGTGGAACGGTGCCACCATTACGACCATGATGAACACGAGCCGCCATGGCGAGCACGTGGGCACTGACGCGCAGGGGAACAAGTATTACCGCGCGAAGAAGCTGAATGCGCAAGGGCGCGAACGCCGCTGGGTGATCTACGACGGCGCCAACGACGCCAGCCGCGTTCCGGCCGAATGGCACGGATGGCTGCACGGGTCCTTCGATTCGGTTCCCGAATCGCACTTGCCCCCGCCGCGCATTTTCGAGGTTGATTATACCCCCAACGCCACCGGCACCGCGGGCGCCTATCGCCCTGCGGGCGCGCTTGAAAAAGGCGGCGTGCGTGCGCGTGCGACCGGCGATTACGAAGCGTGGTCGCCCGACCAGTGAGCCGACGCGCCCTGCAGGCCGCGACCCTCGCGCTGGGCGCGGCGCTGATGCTGACCGCCTGCGGCGACGAACCGTCCGAAGAGGGCGGCACCCCCGCGGTCCAGACGGAAGAACCGATCGCGACGCCCGCGGCCAACGAAACTCATTCCGCGACCGAGGAACAGGCACCCGACGGCACTTTGCCCGAAGGCACGCCGATGGAAGAACGTGTCGCGACGCTGGGCCTGCTCAACAAGCGTAACAACCTGACGCAGGACATCGTCCTGAAACCGGGTGAGGAACGGCGCGTCGACGATGTGCTGATTCGCCTGAAGACCTGCGAACGCCGCCCGCCTTGGGACAACGAGCCGGAAGAAGGCGCTTTCGTGCAGGTCTTCACCACCGACGATCGCCAGGACGACAATCCGGACTGGAAACGCGTATTTTCGGGCTGGTTGTTCCTCAACAGCCCGTCACTCAACGTGATGGAGCATCCGATCTACGACGTGTGGATCAAGGACTGCGCAATGACCTTCCCCGGCGAGGAAGAGGCCGCGGCCAGCGCCTCGAACGCTTCGGGCAGCGGAACGTAAGGCGCGAAATCTGCGGGGCGGCAGGCCTGCTCCACCTTTTCCAGATAGGCCGACTGCGGCATGGCCAACGCGCCCATGGAGGCAAGGTGCGCGGTCATGAACTGACAGTCGAGCAGTTCCATCCGCGCCTCCTTCATCGCAGCGACCAGCCAGCACAGCGCGATCTTCGATGCGTTGGACACGCGGCTGAACATCGATTCGCCGCAGAACACGCGTTGGAACGCGACGCCGTAAAGCCCACCGACCAGCCGTTCGCCGTCCCACACTTCGACCGAATGGGCATGGCCCAGCCGGTGCAGCAGGGTATAGCTGGCCACGATCCGGTCGCTGATCCAGCTTTCGCCTTCCTCCCCGTCCTCGTCCGGGCGGGGGGCCGCACATTCGGCCATGACTTGCCCGAAGGCGCGGTTGCAGGTGACGGTGAAGCGGCCGCGCTTCAGCTCTTTGGCCAGCGACCGCGACACTTGCAGGCCGCCTAGCGGGATGATCGCGCGTTCGCGCGGTTCGATCCACATGATTTCCGGATCGTCGCGGCTTTCGGCCATCGGGAAGATGCCGCTGCGATAGGCGAGCAGAAGCAGGTCTGGCGCGATCACCGCATGGGACTTGTCGGGAGGAGCGCCGGTCGACATCGGGCGGCATCATGGCGCGCGTTCGGGGGCTTGTCACGCCGGGCGACCAATTTCCTTGCAAGAGGCGCTTGTCAGCCGCTGCGAAGGGCGATAGAGGCCGCTCCACCCGCAGGAGTGTAGCTCAGTTGGTAGAGCATCGGTCTCCAAAACCGAGGGCCGCGGGTTCGAATCCTGCCACTCCTGCCACTTTCCTTTCAGATTGATGCGACAACGCCCCTGCCGATGCGCAGAAGGGCGCGCAAGCCTGTCCCCGCCCTTCTTTCAGGGACCTGAGTTAGCGGTTCATCCGTGCCAGTCTTCGGCCCGTCGCGCGCTCAAACGAAAAGGGCGGCGCGAACCGAATCGCGCCGCCCTTCGTCATGCTAGGCCGTGGCCGTAAGCGTCAGTATTCCTCCGGCTCTTCCGGCGTTGCGCGGGTGTGGTCGGGCCCTGCCTTGCGCTGTCCCTTGGCCAGCTTGAACACCACGCCTGACAGCAGCGCGAGCGCGAGCAGGTTGGGCAGTGCCATCGCCGCGTTAGAGATATCACCAAGGCGCCAGACCAGCGTCAGGTCCTGCGAAGAGCCGATGAAGATCACCACGCACCACAGCACCCGCCAGCCCATGTGGAGAATCTTCTCACCCTTGCGGGTGGATCCGGGCACGCGGTCATAGATGAAGGTGATCGCGCGTTCGCCGTAGTAGCTCCACGTCAGCAGCGTGGTGAACACGAACAGGATGAGCGCGAGCGAGGCGACCAGCGTGCCGATCGGGATCGACCCGATGGCAAACGGGAACGCCGCCGCAAAGGCGCCCGAGGTGACGGCAAAGCCCTGAAGGTCGGACTGCCACGCGTGCTTCACCGCTTCGCCCGCGTGATTGAACGGGCCTTCGACGGTCAGGATCACCAGCGCGGTCATCGTGCAGATCACGATCGTGTCGATGAACGTGCCCAGCATTGCCATGCGGCCCTGCAGTTCCGGATCGTTCGTCTGTGCGACGGCGTGGGCGATCGGGGTCGAACCCTGGCCCGCCTCGTTAGAGAACAGGCCGCGGGCGACACCGGCCCGGATGGCAAGCGCGATAGCCGCGCCGACGAAACCGCCGCTGGCCGCCTGGGTGTTGAAGGCGCCGGCGAAGATCCGGCTGAAGGTTTCGGGGATGTCCTGCAGGTTCAGCAGGATGGCAACGATCGCCATGGCGACATAGGCAAAGGCCATGAAGGGCACGACCTTTTCGGCGACGTTGCCGATCGACTTGATGCCGCCGATGATGACGATGAACACGGCAATCGCGGTGATCAGGCCGCCCAGCCATTCCTCGATCCCGAAGAGTTCGTTGAGGCCGTCGGCCACCGCGTTCGCCTGAATCGAGTTGCCCGTGACAAGGCCGGAGAACAGCGTGCCGATACAGAACACGATGGCCAGCCACGTCCACTTGGGACCAAGCCCGATCATGATGTAGCTCATCGGGCCGCCGCGATACGTACCGTCGCTGGTCTTTTCGCGATAGCGGATGGCCAGCGAACCTTCGGCAAAGGCCAGGGCCATGCCGATGAGGGCGGTGATCCACATCCAGAAGATCGCGCCCGGCCCGCCCAGCGCGATGGCCGTGGCGACGCCGGCAAGGTTACCGGTGCCCACTTGTCCCGAAAGCGCGGTCGACAGCGCGGCAAAGGGGCTGATTTCGCCCGCGCCCTGGCCCTTGCGGCCCTTGAACAGACCGGCAAAGGCAGAACCGAGGTTGCGCAAGGGATAGAACTTCAACCCGAACATGAGCCACAGGCCCACGCCCAGCAGCACGATCGTCATCGGCGGGACCGGTTGCCCGGCAATGGCAAGGACAGGTTCCCCGTTCCACGTGCCGCCCCAGATGAAGTCGGATACGTTGGTGACGTGGTCGATAAGGCCCGCCCCGGCCTGAGCTTCTACTGTCATGCAGTTGTCCCGTCCGTGATCCCGATTGCAGAATGGTTACAATTGCTATCGGTCCTCCGCACGCTTGGAAAGCGCCAATCGCGCGCTTTGCACCGTCCATTGGGGTATGACGGGCCGATCAATCGCGGTGAAGCGGTCTGCAAAGGCGTCTCCCCCCTTGCACCGAGGCGCGTGCGATACTATTGGCAGTTCCGCAATTCCGACATCGGAACTTTAAACGCCGTCTCCAGCCTCGCTCGGAGCGGCGATGGACCGATGCCGAAACACAGTCCGTTCGAACGACAAGTCAAGGAAGAGACACGATGGCCAAGACCAGCCCCGGCGAATTTTTCCGCCAGGTCCGAGCAGAAGGCTCCAAGGTCGTCTGGCCGACCCGCAAGGAAACGACCAGCACGGCGATCTTCGTCGGCATCATGATGGTCATCCTGTCGGTCTTCTTCCTCGGCGTCGATTCGCTGTTCGGCGCGGTCATGCAGTGGCTGCTGTCGCTGGTCTGATCGAAGACACATTCAGGAAAAGAACATGGCTCGCTGGTACATCATCCACGCCTACTCCGGCTTTGAAAACAAGGTGAAGGAAGCAATCCTCGCCGAAGCGGAGCGCACCGGTCTCGAAGCGCTCGTCGAAGCGGTTGAGGTTCCGTCCGAAACCGTCACCGAGGTCAAGCGCGGCAAGAAGGTCCAGACCGAGCGCAAGACGATGCCCGGCTACGTCCTCGCCAAGCTGGCGATGAACGACGACATCTATCACCTCGTGAAGAACACGCCGAAGGTCACCGGCTTCCTCGGCAACAACAACAAGCCGCAGGCGATCTCCGAGCGCGAGGCCGCCCGCTATTTTGGCCAGCGCGAGGAAATGGCTTCGCAGCCCAAGCGCGAGATCAGCGTCGATTACGAAATCGGCGATTCGGTCAAGGTTCTCGACGGCCCCTTCGCCAGCTTCAACGGCGTGGTGGAAGAGCTCGACTTCGACAAGAGCAAGGTCAAGGTCAGCGTCTCGATCTTCGGCCGCGCAACGCCGGTCGAACTCGACTTCGAGCAGGTCGAACTCTCGAAATAAGGCCTCGCGGCAACGCAGGAACGACAGGGGCGGCTTCGGCCGCCCCTTTTCGTTTGTGGATCAGATCGCCCGGCTGCGGATCGTTTCGTAAAGGGCGGTGGCGGCGTTCAGCAGGTTCGCGTCACAGCCGCTGTCCTCACGCCGGTGGGGCAGGGGGCGCAGCAAGCCGCCGGCATGGGCCTGCGCTTCTGGCGATGGGGCAAGATCGAGCTTTTCGAAGACCGTTTCGACCTTCGTGACCCCGCTCGTCAGCGCTTCCATGTCCAGCACGATGGCGCGCATGTCGCTTTCGAACTGGCGATGGGCCGCAGTCCAATAGGCGAGCCAATAGTCGATGTGCAGCGCGTCCAGCCCGTCGGTCGCGAATTCGCCGAACAGGATCGGGCGGTGATTGCGACCGAATTCGAAGTGGCCGACATCGCGGGTATAGGCACGGGCAAAGGGCGTCGCGTCATGTTCTGCCATCGCCCGCACGTGCTGCTGCAAAAGCGACGCGGCCTGGTCCAGCGGGTGGCGCAGCGGCAGCAGGAACTTTGCATCGGGCATGGCGCGGGCCAGCGCGCCGTACCGCGCGATATTGGCGTTGTTCTTCGACAGATAACGCCCGCCATGCTCCACCCCGCGTGAGGCGATGAGCGCCTTCATGTGATCGCGGAAGGTCTTGACGAACGCGTCCGGAAGGCGGTCCCACGTCTTGATGCCTTTCGCGGCGTAGTGTCCGGCAAACTCGCGCAGCCAAAGCACTTCCTCGAAAGCTTCGGGGCTGTCGACGTTGATCATCAGCCCGTCGCCGTGGCTGCGTTCTGCCGCGTCTTGCGCAACGTGAAAGCGGCTCGACACGCGGCGCCAGATGATCGGCGACAGCACGAAGGGCATGTCGCGATAGCTGTGCGCGACGAGTGCCGGATGGCGGGCCAGCACTTCCAGCAGGACCGTGGTGCCCGCACGCGGCAACGAGGTGATGAAGATCGGCGCCATCGCCTTTTGCTGCGCGATCTGCTGCGCATAGAACTGCGCCTCGAGGTCGCACAGGACGTCCTGCGGCACCTTGCTTCCGAACGCGAGCCTGTGGACCAGCCGGTCCGCCCAGTTGTAGTCTTCTACCGCCATCAGGCCTGCATCCGTCGTTTGCGCACGACGAAGGCAAGGCCTGTGAACACCGCGATCGTTGCGATCAGGACATCGGGCCGCAGCGTGAAAGCCACGAATTCGTCAAACGTGAACAGTCCCGCCCAACTGCCGATCAACGCCGGGACCGCGGCCACCCCGAATGCCAGCGCCAGCATCGCGACTACCGCGACGAGGTGGCCGAGCAGTTCGACCGAACCTTTCTGGATCGCCTTTTCCTTGGCCAGATCGTCCATCGCCGGGTCGCGCATGACCGCGAACGATCCCCGCATCGCGGCGAACATCGTCATCGTGCGCCCGACGACCCCCAGCAGGGCGAAGGCGCCTGCAAACAGGACGCAAGTGGCAAGGTAGGCAGCCAGCATCACTCGGCTCCGGTGTCTTCCATCGCGGCATTGGCGCGCTTGCGGCGAAGCAGGCGCTTTACCGGATACCAGACGAAGCCGACGATCATCAGCAGGACGACGCCGATGAAGCTCAGCACCGATCCGATTGCGCTAAGCCCTGCGCCCGCGCCCATGTAGGCGTGGGCCGGGCTGGCACCGGCGAACAGCGCCAGCGTGATGGCCGCCAGCGCGGCGGTCTTCAGGTTCGTGAAGGACATGACAAGTCTTCCCCTTTGTAGAAATCTTCCGGAACGCGAATTGCATATGAAAAGAGCGATGCTGCCTCATCGTCGTAGGGCAGGCGGTAATCCCACACGATCTCGCCCGCGGGCGTCACTTCGAAGACGCGGCCTGCGGTCGATTCGACGATCATGCGATTGCCATTGGGCAGCGCCTGGTGCGCGCCCATGATGTGTGAGTAGAAATTGTCCTGACTGCCGACCGGGTATAGCACGCGTACCTGCTCGGTCGCGGGATCGAATGACAGTATCTGGCTTCCCTTGACCCAATCACCAATGGTCTTGGACCGGTTATTGAAAATCTCGATCTTGCCGTCCGGCGTGATGTCGACATCGTGTTGACGCAACCACGGACCCTGCTTTTCCCATTTCAACACACCGGTTTCGTCATCGATGATGGCGAGCATGTTCATTTCGCGAATAGACAGCAGGAGGTCGCCTTCTTCCACGCCGCCGATCTTCGCCGCCAGCGGCTCCGTCACGATCTCGATGTCGTTGAGGTGTATCGGATCCTGCGGCACTTCCTGCAGCGAGGTGTAAAGCGCGTTCTCAAGACCTGCTTCCTTAACGGCGCGTAGGACGGAAAGCTCGCGCTCCACATTGCCGTTCGCGTTTACCAAAAGCACCGAGTTGTTGAACGCCTTGGACAGATTGTCGCCCGCCATGGCGTGTAGTTTTTCCGCGTTTAGTCCGGCAGGAAAAAGGTCTTCGGACGTATCGAAAACGGAGATTGCGCCGGGTATCCAGACCTTGCCATCTTTCGTGGCCGTGATCGAATGGTGTGTTTGCCGGTCGGTGCGCCACACGAGGTTGGAACATCGGTCCAGCTTGGCCGTACCCAACTGTCCGAAGCTGACGAGCAGCGAGCCGTCAGCGAAGGGGTGCATGCCCTGAATGAAATAGTGATTTTCGGTGGCCGGTATAGGGTCGCGACCAAACACCTTGGCCGCGTCAGGCCATATCTTGAAAAAATCCGCTCGCCAGCGGTGCAGTTCGCGCCCGTCCGCAGAGATCAGACGAACCTGATTGCCTCCCGGCATGATCCCTTGGATCAAGGTCAGTCCTGGCTGAATCGCTTCTTTGTCGATCGTGACGAGCTGTTCGCCGGGGTAAGCGGTAGGCATCAGCATCGCCGGGCGGTCCGAGGATACCTCCGTTATCAGACCGACCGTGGCGCGCGCGCCGCTTGCTAGTTCGTTGAAAGGCGACATGCCGAGCGCACCGGCAAGACCAGCCAGCGTGAACCCTGCCGCGAACAGCATTATCCTACCGACGCGGTCACCGTTTTCTTCCGCTTTACCCATTGCAGATCGACTATCGCCCCCGTTTGTCCCAACCTGCCTGAAAGAACTTGGTTAACATCCCGCTAAAAACGCTGCTGACAAGGGGGATTTGCTTGCATTCACCCGCAAAACCGCTAAGTGCGCGCCTTCGCTTGCCTTCGGGCGGGTGATTCCGTGCGGGAGGTGTCCGGTGGATGCCGCATGTACCGCTTATCAGGAGGATCGGTCCGAAAGGGCCGGTCCGACAGTGTGAAAGGAGGCCATCATGGCCAAGAAGATCGAGGGCTATATCAAGCTCCAGGTGCCTGCGGGCACTGCAAATCCGTCCCCGCCGATCGGTCCCGCGCTGGGTCAGCGCGGCGTGAACATCATGGAATTCTGCAAGGCGTTCAACGCCGCCACGCAGGACCTTGAAAAGGGTATGCCGATCCCGACGACCATCACGGTCTATGCCGATCGCAGCTTCACGTTCACGACCAAGTCGCCGCCGGCCTCGTTCCTGCTGAAGAAGGCCGCCAAGCTGAAGTCGGGTTCCAAGGAACCGGGCAAGGTTTCGGCCGGAACCATCAAGCGCAGCGAAGTCGCCGCCATCGCCGAACAGAAGATGGCCGACCTCAACGCAAACGACATCGAACAGGCAACCAAGATCATCGAAGGCAGCGCGCGTTCGATGGGCCTCGACGTGGTGGAGGGCTGATCACATGGCAAAGCTGACCAAGAAGCAGAAGTCGCTGGCCGAAAAGCTGGACAACGAAAAGCTGTACGGCGTTGACGAAGCGATCAAGACTCTGCGCGACCTGAAGAGCGCGAAGTTCGACGAAACCGTCGAAATCGCGATGAACCTCGGCGTCGACCCGCGTCACGCCGACCAGATGGTCCGCGGCATGGTCTCGCTCCCCTCGGGTACCGGCAAGGACGTCAAGGTCGCCGTGTTCGCCCGCGGTGACAATGCCGAAAAGGCTCTGGCCGCCGGTGCCGACAAGGTCGGTGCCGAAGACCTGATGGAAGACATGCAGAACGGCAACCTCGATTATGACCGCGTCATCGCGACGCCGGACATGATGGGCGTCGTCGGCCGCCTCGGTAAGGTTCTGGGCCCCAAGGGCCTGATGCCGAACCCGAAGCTGGGCACCGTCACCCCGAACGTCGAACAGGCCATCAAGGACGCCAAGGGCGGCCAGGTCGAATTCCGCGTCGAGAAGCTGGGCATCATCCATTCGGGCATCGGCAAGCTGTCGTTCTCGGACGATGCGCTGAAGGCCAACTTCGACGCATTCGTCGATGCGATCGTCAAGGCGAAGCCCTCGGGCGCCAAGGGCAAGTACGTCAAGAAGGTCACCGTGACCTCTTCGATGGGCCCGGGCCTGAAGATCGACCTCGCCGAAGTCGAAGGCGCCTGAGCGCTACGACCTTAAGCAAGGTTCACGAAAAAAGGGCCGGGGGCACGTCCTCCCGGCCCTTTTTCTATGCCTGACAGGCCGGCGGCTCAGTCGTTCCGCTGGGGTAGCAGGTCTTCCATGATCGTCGCCATCAGCGCGGCCTGCGAATTGACGCCGGCCTTGGCATAGACCTGGCTCAACTGCGCGCGCACCGTCCCTTGTGCGGACGAGCGCATTGTCGCGATCTGTTCGACAGTGCAGCCCTTCAGCGCAAAGAGCGCCACGTCCGCTTCCGATGCGGTCAGCCCCCAGCTGGCAAATTCCCGCTCGATCGCTTCGGCCAGCGCGCCGCGGGCAAGATCCAGCGCCTGTTCCGTCTCGCGCGCTTCGCGTGCCGCGGCGCGGATGGCAAAAACGCCCAGCACGACGCCTGCCAGCAAGCCCAGCGCGACCAGCGCCTCGAGCGATGCCTCGAGCGTCGTCATCCCCGATCCGGCGCGCAGCATGTCGTTCACGCCGTCGACGAGAAAGTAGATCGCAGCGATGGCCTGGACCACGACAACCGCGGTCACGAAGCGCAGCGGTGGCAGTCGGCGGGTTGATATCAAGCGAGTCTCCCATCCCTGAAACGACCGTAATCGGCGCGTCATAAGCGTGTGCTTATCGCAGGCAGCGCCCGCTTATGGAGCGCATCGCCATCGATTTCTAGTTCGTAGGTCTCAACCAATCGCTGCGAGCCTTCCATGATGCCAACGACACCCGACCGGGACGACTACGCCGACCTGACCAAAGTCCCTGCGATCACGCTGGGCTTCTGGATCATCAAGATTCTTGCCACGACCTTCGGGGAAACCGCAGGCGATACGGTCAGCATGTCGCTCAATCTCGGCTATCTGGTCGGCACGGCCATTTTTGCCACCCTGCTGATCGCGCTGGTGATCGCGCAGATCAGGGCATCGCGTTTTCACCCGGCGCTCTACTGGGCGACCATCATCGCATCGACCACCGCCGGTACGACCATGGCCGACTTTGCGACCCGCTCGCTCGGCATCGGCTATCCGGGCGGCTCGTTGCTCCTGCTGACGCTGGTGCTCGGCGCGATATTAGCGTGGCATTTAACGATGGGCACGGTGTCGGTCCTGTCGGTTCGCACCCCCAAGGTAGAGATGTTCTACTGGCTCACCATCACGTTGTCGCAGACGCTCGGCACCGCGCTGGGCGACTGGGTTGCCGATGGCGGGCCGGGTTATCTGGGTGCCGCGCTGATCTTCGGCGGGGCGCTCGCGGTCGTGGCGGCGCTGTGGTTCTTCACTTCGGCGAACAAGGCCGCCCTGTTCTGGGCCGCGTTCATCCTGACTCGCCCGCTGGGCGCAGTCGTAGGCGATTTTCTCGACAAGCCGGTGGCGCAAGGCGGGTTGGAGCTCAGCCGCGCGGCTGCGTCCCTCGTGCTGGGCACGGCAATCGTCCTGCTCGTTTTCCTCCTTCCTCAGCGCGCGGCATCGCGCTCGGCCCAACAGGTGCACTGATGATCGGCGATTCGCCCCGCATGACCGACCGCCCCGACGTGGTCATCGTGAACCACGATTTCCGCGCCAGCGGCACGGTGGCCAAATCGATCGAGATCGCCGCCGCCGCGCGCAGGCAGGGGCTAGCCGTCGAACTCTGGTCGGTCAGCGGCAAGGGCCCGCTACGCGACCGAGTGCCGGAAGACATTCCGGTACGGTCGTGCGACGTGGGAAGCGGCATGCCGCGTGCCGTCGCCCTCGCGCTCGCGGTGCCGACGCTGGCCGGACTTGTCCGTCGTCACCGCCCCGCCGTGGTGGTCAGCGGGGGCAACCATTCGCACTTGCCGGTCAGCGCTGCGGCTCTGCTGTCGGGCCTGCGCGGCCAGATGCGGCTGGTCCTGCGCGCGAGCAATTCCTCTCGCCGTCCCGGCAAGGAGCCGGGCCTGGTCAAACTGTCGAAGTATCTCGGCGCGGACCGCGTCATTGCCGTCGCCGAAGCCCTGCGGCCCGAGATCGAGGCCAGCGGAACCAAGGCGATGATCGACGTCATCTCCAATGGGGTCGACATTGCCCGCATCGACCGGATGGCAGGAGATGCAGCGCTGCCCGCCGGCCTGCCGCGGGGGCACGGGCCCCTGCTGGTCGCGATGGGGCGGCTGGCTCCGCAAAAAGGGTTCGACCTCTTGATCGCGGCGCTGGCGGGGCGGCCCGATTTGCGGCTGGTCATCGCCGGAACCGGTCCCGAGGAAGCGAACCTGCGCTTGCTGGCGCACCGTCTGGGCACCGCATCGCGCGTCCACTTTGCGGGCTTTCTCGAAAACCCGTTTCCCCTGATCGCAGCGGCGGACCTGTTCGTGATGCCGTCGCGCTGGGAAGGGGCCAGCAATGCCTTGCTGGAGGCTCTGGCCTGCGGGGTGAAGATCGTCGCCACCGATTGTCCGACCGGAAATGCCGAAATGCTCGGCCATGGCCGGTTCGGAACCCTTGCCCGCCCGAACGATGTCGCTGACCTTGCCGCGTGCATCGACATCGAACTGACTGCGCTGCGCTCCCCACGTGCGCAACGCGGGCGGGCAGGGGACTTCGCCATCGACAAGTGCATGCAGGACTGGGCCAACTGCCTTGCGCGCGAAGTGCAACTGGCGCGCGGTCCGGAAGTGGCCGCCTTTCCCGTCGCGCGGGCCTGAACGGTTGGTTCCCTACTGCGGCGGGGGCGGGCTGGCGAACGGGCTGCTCTGTGAAATAGGCAAACTTCTCCGCCAACTTGTCACCCGGAAGGTGGCAGGCGGAAAGCCCGTGATTGTTGGGTTTTCAGGTGATGGGGCAGAGTGACACGCTGCCGCCTCGATCACCGTTGGCAATGGGCCTGCGCGCTCAGATCCCGCCCGGCGTAAAGTCGTAGCCCATCTCGCCCAGCCCTTCGCAGAGGCTGTCGATTACGCTCTTGATCGTGTCCTGGCTGGTCGAGCGGACCACGAAATTCGCGCCGACGCGGCCTTCGCGGAAGAAGGGGTAGCTGCCGATCTGCGACCCTTCGTGCGCGCGTTCCAGTTCGAGCAGGAGCCCTGCGATCTCGCTTTCGGGAACCCATGCGCCGACGGTTTCGCTCATCAACGGTTCGCCGCCTTCGAGCGAGCCGGTCAGCGCGTCGAGCATTCCGGCGGTGATGTGCGGTACGCCCGCCATGACATAGATGTTGTCGATCTGGATGCCCGGAGCGCCGGAATAGCGGTTGGGGATCAGCGAAGCGCCCGCAGGGGTGCGCGCCATGCGCAGGCGGCCTTCGTTCACGCCGCCCTTGTCGGCATAGTATTTTTCAAGGATGGCGCGCGCCTCGGGATGGACGATCACGTCCACGCCCAGCGCTGCCGATACGGCATCGACGGTGATGTCGTCGTGCGTCGGCCCGATGCCGCCGGTGGTGAACAGGTAATCGTTGCGCGCCCGCAGGATGTTCACCGCTTCGGCAATCGCGTCCATGTCGTCCGACACGACGCGCACTTCGCGCAGGCGAATCCCCTGGATGCCAAGCCAGGTGGCGATCTGGGAAATGTTCTTGTCCTGGGTGCGGCCCGACAGGATTTCATCGCCGATGACGATGATGGCTGCGGTCCAGATGCGGCTTGCTTGGGTCATTGCGCCTCTCCTGCCTTCTGGCGCGCCGCCGGTCAAATCCGTTGTGGTCGATGTCCGCATGGCACCGGTTTTCACGACGCCCGCTTTGTTTCAGGGGGCGATGACGCCGAACAGGTCGTGGGCGTCGGCGTCTTCCACCGTCACGCTTACGATGTCGCCGGCGGACAGATCGGACGGCACGTCGCGCAGGAAGACGTTGCCATCGATTTCCGGCGCGTCGGCCTGGCTGCGGCCCGTGGCGCCGATGTCGCCGTCCTCGTCCGGCTCACCCACTTCGTCGATGATGACGGGCAGGGTCCGGCCGACCTTGGCGGCAAGCTTGGCCGCGCTGATCCGCTCGGTCACTTCCATCAGGCGGGCGTAACGCTCTTCCTTCACCTCTTCGGGCACGGGATTGGGCAGTGCATTGGCCTGCGCGCCTTCGACCGGCTCGAACCGGAACCCACCGACCCGGTCGAGCTGCGCTTCTTCCAGCCAGTCGAGCAGGTACTGAAAATCGTCCTCGGTCTCTCCGGGGAAGCCGACGACGAAGCTGGAGCGTACGGTGATGTCTGGGCAGATCTCACGCCACGATTTCAGGCGGTCGAGCACTTTCGCCTCGTTCGCAGGGCGCTTCATGGCGCGCAGGACCGACGGGCTGGCATGCTGGAACGGAATGTCGAGGTAGGGCGTCAGCAGCCCTTCCGCCATCAGCGGGATGACCGCGTCGACGTGCGGATAGGGATAGACGTAGTGAAGGCGCACCCACGGCACTTCGTTCTGCGGCGTACGCAGCTTGCCCAGTTCGCGGGCAAGGTCGGTCATGTGCGTGCGGATGGGGTGACCCTTCCACATGCGTTCTTCATGGCGCACGTCGACGCCATAGGCCGACGTATCCTGGCTGATGACCAGAAGTTCCTTCGTGCCCGCGGCGACCAGCTTTTCCGCTTCGCGCAGGACCGCATCAATTCGGCGGCTGGCCAGCTTTCCGCGCAGGTCCGGAATGATGCAGAACGCACAGGAGTGGTTGCAGCCTTCCGAAATCTTCAGATAGCCATAATGGCGCGGCGTCAGCTTGATGTCGGGTTGCGGCACGAGGTCGACGAAAGGCCCGCGCGCGGCGGGGGCGGCCTCATGAACCGCCTCGACCACCTGTTCGTACTGGTGCGCGCCGGTAACGGCCAGGACGTCGGGGTACTTTGCGCGGATCATCTCCGCCTCGTTGCCCATGCAGCCGGTGACGATGACGCGGCCGTTTTCGGCGATCGCCTCGCCAATCGCGTCTAGGCTCTCTTCCTTGGCGGAATCGAGGAAGCCGCAAGTGTTGACCAGCACGACGTCCGCGCCTTCGTAATCCGCGCTCATCGAATAACCGTCCGCGCGCAGACGGGTGAGGATGCGTTCGGAATCGACGAGCGCCTTGGGACAACCGAGGCTGACCATGCCGACTTTGGGGGAGGGTGCGATTTCTTGAGCCATTTGCCGCGCCGATACACGCGACGGGCCGTGCGCGCCAGCGGTTCGTTGACTGTGCAAGAGCGCGCCTGCCCTTAAACTCTGCGCGAATTGGGTGTAGGGACCGTTGCAAGAGTGAGCTTCCCGCCCGGACAGCGGGAATTTGCAGGCGGAGTACGGATGGGTCCTGTCGACTGGATTGGCGTCGTTCTCGCCGCGTTGGCCGCCATGGTCGTCGCGGCGATCTGGTATCGCGTATTTTCGCGCCCGATGGCCGTGATGGCCGGGCCGGGCGGTCTGGAAGTCCGGCGCCGGCCGTTCACGACGATGTTCTTCACCTTCCTTCTGGTGCTGGTGTCGGCGGCCATGCTGGGCCACATGTTCGCCCGGCTTTCCGATCCGTCGAAGTGGTGGCTCTACCCGATGATGAGCGGGGGCGTCGCGCTGTTCTTCGTGATCCCCGCACTCTGGACCAATTACCTGCATCAGCGCACGCCGCGCGTCATTGCCCTGATCGATGCGGGCTTCTGGTTCTGCGCCTATCTTGCCATGGGGCTCACGTTCTTCGCCCGCAGTTGAGCGGGATCATTCGCTTATCGGCGTGACGCGATAGGCCTGGCTGCCGTCGTCGCGGGTCGACATGAAGCTGCCGTCGGCCTGTTGCGGTCCGTTGATCCAGCAGCGCTCCTGCCGGTCCGCTGCATCGCCTTCGGGATCGAAGCACATCGTCGCCCCGTCCACGCGCCACGTGCCGCCGTCGACAGGCTCGGTATCGTCCATGTCGACGTAAGTGCCATCCTCGTCCAGCTGCGTCTTGACGTAGACCGTGGTGTCATCGCCGACGGCATAAGTGCCCGGTCCGGCCACGAAGCCGGCGACTTCGGGTGAGGGCGCGGAATCCGAGATTTGCGAAGGTTGCGAGCAGGCGGCAAGGCCGACAGCGGCGATGCAGGCGATGAGTTCTTTCATGGCTTCCCCCTTGCACGACCCGCATGGGGGTTAACACGGCGCGGGCAGGTCAGGCCAGAGCGTCGGGCCCGAAGGCAATGGGCAGCAGCTCTGATATCCGGCGCACTTCTACCGCGTCGCCCTCCGCGCTGGCAGAGACGATTTCGACGTCGTGACCTGATAGCGCCGCCGCCTCGTATATCGCCTGTCGGCACCCGCCGCAGGGCGTGACGACATCGTCGCCGACCACTGCGCCGCCGCGCATCGGGCCGCCGGCGACCGCGATGCGCACCACGTTCTTCAATCCGAAGGCGTGCTGCGCCGCGGTCAGGGCGGACTGTTCGGCACAGATGCCGAGACGGTAACAGGCGTTTTCCATGTTCGCGCCGGTGACGATCGTGCCGTCCGCGCTTTCGACCGCCGCACCGACGTGAAAGCCGGAATAGGGCGCATGGGCTTTCGCCGCCGCCTCGCGCGCTAGGGCAATCAGGGTGTCGTGACCGGCCACGATATCACTCGTCGTGGACGGATTTCGAATTGAGCTGGACGTAGTTTTCGATGCCCATCCGCTCGATCATGTCGAACTGCTTTTCGAGGTGGTCGACGTGGTCTTCCTCGCTATCGAGGATGGAGGTGAACAAGTCGCGGCTGACATAGTCGCGCACGTCCTCGCAGTGGGCGATGGCATCGCGCAGCAGGGGAATCGCCTCGTTCTCAAGGGCGAGGTCTGCCTTCAGGATTTCCTCGACGTTCTCGCCGATCTTCAGCTTTCCGATGGCCTGGAAGTTGGGCAGCCCGTCGAGGAACAGGATGCGGTCGGCCAGCTGGTCGGCGTGCTTCATCTCGTCGATGGATTCGTGCCGCTCGAACTCGGCCAGCTTGGCCACGCCCCAGTTGTCCAGCATGCGATAGTGCAGCCAGTACTGGTTGACGGCGGTCAGTTCGTTGGTGAGCGCCTTGTTCAGGTACTCGATGACTTTTGCGTCACCCTTCATCGGGCCGGACTCCTGTTATCGGTTCGCGGGCCTTGATGATCGTTCGGATTCGCGGACGCAAGGGCAAAGGCCTCTTATCCGCGGGTCAGGCCGCGCAGGCGCATCCCATTTCGCACAGGATGTCGTTCGCCTCTTCAAGGCACTGCCGGCACTGGGGCGCGTGGCCCAGTTCCCGATAGATTTCTTCCGCATCGCCGCCGCAAAGGGGGGCCAGGGTGCGGAAGTCTTTTTCCCGGATCGCGTTGCAGATGCAAAGGTACATCGTCGAATCGGCCTCTAGGTTGCCTATGCGAATCATTGTTAATGAGAATTGATTGCAAAAGCAATTGGCGATTTCCGGCGGCTCAGACCGCTCGCTTCGCCTTGCGGATTCCGACCCCTGCCAGCATGCGCCACAACCATTCCAGCGGGCCGATGCCAAAGCGCGAGAGCCAGGGTTTCGACCAGCCCAGCATCAAGGCCCAGCCTAAAAGGACGAACAGCATCAGCGTGGTGTGTTCGTATTCCCGCACGGCAAGGTTCTGGCCCCAGCCGTGGAACAGGAAGGTCATCACCACGGTCGATCCCAGGTAGTTGCTGAACGCCATCCGCCCTGCCGCCGCGATCCGCTGTCCGATCCGCCATTGCACGATCGCCGTGCCGCACAGCGCGATCAGGGCAAGGTAGCTTGCCGCCATGGCGAAGCGCCCGATCATCCCGATGCGATAGGGCAAGAGGCTGGCCGTTACGATGTCGAAGCCCTGCGATGCGGCATAGAGCAGCATGGCCGCGTACCAGAAGAGTCCCACCGCCGCGCCGACGACAGCGATCAGGACCAGCGACTTGCGCGGCCATTGCCCGGTAAAGAACCCGCTTCGCGCCAGACCCATCCCGCACAGCATCAGGGGCAGCGCCTCGAACACCGCTTCCGATGCCAGGGTGAAGGGATAGGCGGGCATGACGGTCAGCCGGTATCGCAGCGCCTCCACGAACGGCATCGCGTATTCGGCCATCTTGAGGCCGGTCCGCTCTGCGAAGAAGGCCGCGTTCTGCGCGACGAAATCGGCCTCCATCGCCGTTGCCGTCCCAGAATGGACCGCATTGACCGCCGACAGCGTCGACCAGACCTGCGCTGCTGCCGCAAGGCTGGCGAACAGGTACGCGCCGATCCCCATCACGAACAGGCGCGATGGCGACAGATCCTTGAAGAACAGCGCGACCATGCCCGCGATGGCGTAAGTGAACAGGATGTCGCCCCACCAGAACAGGGCGAAGTGCAGATAGCCGAAGATCGCCAGCCACAGCAGGCGGCGGACCTGTTCGACGATCCGCGAATATTCGTCACCGCGCGACAGGAACAGGACAAGGCTCACCCCGAACAGAGTCGCGAACAGCGCGCGCATCTTGCCCTCGAACAGGAGCCAGGTGATCGTGAAGCTGATCCAGTCGCCCGTTTCGGCATGGCCGTGCCAATCCGGCGAACCTGCCGCGATTCCCGGTCCGGCCATCGTCGTCACGTTGATGACCAGTATGCCCAGCACGGCAAGACCGCGTGCCAGGTCGATGACGGGAATTCTTCGATTATCTGCAACCACTTGGGGCTGCGACGTGTCATCCGTCATGCAGGGAGCGGGCCTTTTTATCGCGCTTGGCGGTCAGTCTTAACGCAAAATTAGGGTTACACCGCAAGAGTGGCAGCCAGCATATCAGTGTCACTGAAGGGGATCATCGGTGCGCGTACTCGCATTGGCTTCACAGAAGGGTGGATCGGGCAAGACGACTTTGTCGGGTCACCTGGCCGTTCAGGCCCAGCGCGCCGGGGCAGGCCCGGTCGTTCTTATCGACATCGACCCGCAGGGATCGCTCGCCGACTGGTGGAACGAGCGCGAGGATGAATTCCCCGCTTTCGCCCAGACCGCAGTGGCCCGCCTGGCACAGGATCTTGTCACGCTTCGCGAACAGGGTTTCAAGCTGGCCGTCATCGACACCCCTCCCGCGATTACCATGGCGATCCAGTCGGTGATCTCGGTCGCAGAGCTGGTCGTTGTCCCGACGCGCCCCTCTCCGCACGATCTTCGCGCCGTCGGCGCCACTGTCGACATCTGCGCCCGCGCCAACAAGCCGCTGGTCTTCGTCGTCAACTCGGCCCTGTCGAAGGCGCGCATCACGTCCGAAGCCGCCGCCGCGCTTGCCCAGTACGGCACTGTCGCGCCGGTCGTGCTTCACCACCGCACCGACTTTGCCGCCTCGATGATCGACGGCCGCACGGTCATGGAAATCGATCCCTACGGCCGTTCGGCGCAAGAGATCGAACAGCTCTGGGCGTATCTTGCAGAGCGTCTCGAAAAGAACTTCCGTCGCACCGTGTTCGCCGGCCAGAAGGCAGGCGCCGGGGCTTCGGCCAGCGGTCGTGCGCAAGGTGGCTTCGGCCGCCGCGTGGCCGGGTCGTAAGGAGGCGATGTCGTGATGGCAGGTACGATGCAACCGGGTGCAGGCGGATTGCTGGCCAAGAAGGGCACAGCACGTCCGGCCATGCGCCGACAATCGCAGGTTCAGCAGGCAGGCTTCGGCTCGGCCAATGCAGGCGGCCTTTCGGGCTGGCTGACAGGCGCAGAGGACGACTGCGGCTGGAACGACATGGGCGATGGCGCAGCCACCCCCAATTTCGGACAGCGCAGCGCGATCGGCCTTACCGCCATGAGCAATTCGGCCGATTCGCTTTACGTGAACGGCGGGTCGAGCGATCCCGACTGGGACGAGGCCGACAGCTACGACGACGAAGCGAGCGAATGGAACGCCTCGGCCCCGGCGTGGAGCCCGTCTCCGCCCGCCAATCCGGTCGGCGAGATGCAGGAACGCCTGCAGGCCGCGGCAACGCAGCCTGTCGCCACCGCTCCGGCAGCAGCAGAGCGCGTCTATGCAGAGGATGTCTATGCAGAGCCGGAAGAGGAAATCCCGGTCGGCCTGTTCGGACAGATCCGTGCCGCATGGGCGCATTTCATGGCGCTGATCTTCGGGCGTGGGCCGGTCACGGTTCTTCACCTGAACCCGGCCCTTCGCGAGCAGCTTCGCAATGCAGCCGGACGCCAGGGCATGCACGAGGCCGATTTCGCCGAGCATGCCATTGAAGAATATCTTGGAAAGCAGGCGGGCAAGGGTGCTACAATGCCCCCCGCAGGCACTTCGTGGAACTGATCCCATCGCACTGGGAATACGAGAGCAAGGACCGCAACCGATGAGCAAGAGCATCCGCTTCGAAACCGCGAAACGCGTCCGCCGCCTTGGCCTCGGCGCAGTTGCCGCGCCGCTGCTTGCCGGCACGATGCTGGCAGGCGCCATGATCGCACAACCCGCAATCGCCAGTGACCGTTCGGTCGCCAGGGCGAGCGAGGCGCTGGCCGAAAACGATACCGCAAAGGCCGTGCGCTATGCCGAGGAAGCCGTTCAGGCCGAACCGCGCGACGCATCGCGCCGCACGCTGCTGGGCAAGGCCTATCTTCGCGATGGCCGCCTCGCATCGGCCCGTCAGGCCCTTATGGAAGCCGTGTCGCTGGGCGACAGCAGCCCGCGCACCGCACTTATGCTCGCCCTTGCCGAGATCGGCAGCGGCAGCGCCCGCAGCGCGGTCGGCACGCTGGCCCTGCACGGCAATGCCATTCCGGCATCGGATCGCGGCCTTGCCTTTGCGCTGGCCGGGGAAACCGCCCGCGGGGTTGAGATCATCGCGTCGGACATCCGCGCCGGTAACGAAAATCCCAAGAACCGCCAGAACCTTGCCTATGCCTTCGCCCTCGACGGGCGCTGGCGCGAGGCGCGCATGATGGCGGCGCAGGACGTTCCTGCCGACGTGATCGACAAGCGCATGACCGAATGGGCCATGACCGCACGTCCCGACCAGGTCGGCGTTCGCGTCGCCCGTCTTGTCGGCGCCGAATTCAAGGACGATGCCGGCATGCCCGCGCAGCTCGCCCTTGCGAACTTCCCCGCTGCGCCGAAACCCGTTCCGGCACCGGTGATGGCCGAGGCCAAGCCGGCTCCGGCTCCGGCTCCGGTCAAGGCGGCACCTGCCCCGGCCCCGGTCAAGGCTGCTCCGGTCAAGGTGGCAGAAGCCAAGGTCGAGCCCAAGCCTGCCGCAGTTCCTGCGCCCAAGAAGGCCGAACCGGTCATCGTCGCCCGCATGGACGAACCGGCCAAGGAAGTCGCCAAGGCATCCGGCGTGAAGACCGCATCGGTTCCCGCCTCGCAGCCTGCCATGATGCAGATGGCCGTCATCCAGCCCACGCCCAAGAAGGCCGCTCCGGTCGAGGCGAAGCCGGTCAAGGTCGCTGCCGTAGCTCCGGCCAAGGCCGCGCCGAAGGCATCGGCCAAGCCCGCCGCGCCCAGGCTGCCGACCCCGTCGGCCAGCGGCACGCACGTCGCGCAGCTCGGCTCCTATACCAGCGAGGCCAATGCCCGTGCAGGCTGGAAGGTGTTCCAGTCGCGCTATTCGAACCTCAAGGGGCAGCAGCCCGTCATCACCAAGGCCAGCGTCGACGGAACCGACTACTTCCGCGTCGCAGCGGGCGGCTTCGATGCAAAGTCCGCGGCCCAGATGTGCAATGCGGTGAAGAGCAGCGGCCACGGTTGCCTGCCGATCGCCAAGGCCAATGCGAAGTCGGACAAGGTCCGCGTCGCCAAGGCCGACTGACCAGTATAGACGCTCCGCCGCGGCGGAGGGGGATAAGGGCGGTGCCTGTCATTTGACGGGGGCCGCCTTTTTCGTGTGGGCGGCCGGATCAGTCCGCGGCGGGCGGCGTATAGCTGCCTTCGGGCAGGCGGATCATGCCTTCCTGCGAGGCGGAGGCGACCAGCGTGCCATCGCGGGTAAAGAACTGTCCCCGCGTCAGCGCGCGGCCCGCGCCGAGGAAGGGCGAATCGGTGACGAAGCACAGCCAGTCGTCGACCCGCGCATCGGCATGGAACCACAAGGCGTGGTCGAGGCTGGCCATTCGCGCCTCGTCGAACTTGATGCGAATGCCCCGATTGACCAGCGCGGTCGACAGCAGGCCATAATCCGACAGGTACGTCAGCGCGAGCCGGTGGACCGCCAGGTCGTCGGATAGCGGCGCGGTGACGCGGAACCAGAAGAAGATTGGCCCATCGGGCGCTTTGCCGTTGAACCACTGATGGCCTGGGATACGCATTTCGAACGCGCGATGGCGGATCAGGGCGGGAATGCGATCGCCCAGATCCACCGGATTCTTCCGCGCAGGCGAATCGAGTTCATCCATCAGCCCTTCGGGGCCCGGAACATCGGGCATGGACACCGGCCATGACGGCGCGATCGAATGGCGCTGGAACGAGGCGGTGAGGTTCAGGATCGGCGTGCCGTTCTGCGATGCGATGACACGGCGGTTGGAAAAGCTGCCGCCGTCGAAGTCGCGTTCGACCCGCATCTCGATGGGATAGGCCTCGTCCCCGCCGCGCAGGAAATAGGCGTGGAGCGAATGGGGTTTACGCCCTTCGTCCACCGTCTGCCGTGCGGCGGCCAGCGCCTGTGCCACGACCTGCCCGCCAAAGATGCGGCCCACCCCGTCGGGCATGCGCGGGGCAAGGAAGATGTCGTGGGCGACTTCCCTGACGGTCAGAAGCTCGGCGAGGATGGCGGCGCGTTCGGCATCGGTGCCAGTCAGCAGCGAACGTGTGGTCGATGTCATGGGGCCGAGCCTTGCAGCGGCCCCGGCCCCGCGTCAACGCCGTTACGGCATGGCGGAAGAAATCGGGCGCTTGACGGCCGGGCAGGCCAAAGAAAAGCCCCGCCCGGCAGGAACCGGGCGGGGCTGGACCCCAACCATGGGGCTAGGTCTTAGCCGGCAGCAAGCGCCGCCAGCAGGAGCAAGGCCACGATGTTCGTGATCTTGATCATCGGGTTCACGGCGGGGCCTGCGGTATCCTTGTAGGGATCGCCGACGGTATCGCCCGTCACCGCGGCATGGTGGGCATCGCTGCCCTTGCCGCCGTGGTTGCCGTCCTCGATGTACTTCTTCGCGTTGTCCCACGCGCCGCCGCCCGCGGTCATCGACAGGGCGACGAAAAGGCCGCCCACGATGACACCGAGAAGCAGTGCGCCCAGCGCCGCAAAGCCGTTCTGCGGCCCCGCGATCAGCGTGATCACGAAATAGACCACGATGGGCGCCAGAACCGGCAGCAGCGAGGGGACGATCATCTCCTTGATCGCCGCCTTGGTGACGAGGTCGACCGTGCGGGCATAGTTCGGCTTGCTGGTCCCGGCCATGATGCCGGGGTCCTTGGCGAACTGGTCGCGCACGTCCTTCACCACGTCGCCCGCCGCGCGGCCCACCGCCGTCATGCCCATCGAACCGAACAGGTACGGGAGCAGCGCGCCGAGCAGCAGTCCGACGATGACGTATGGGTTCTCGAGGCTGAAATCGACGTCGAGATCGGGGAAGAAGTGAGCAAGGTCGGTCGTGTAGGCGGCGAACAGGACCAGCGCGGCAAGGCCCGCCGAACCGATCGCGTAACCCTTGGTCACGGCCTTGGTGGTGTTGCCCACCGCATCGAGCGCGTCGGTCCTTTCACGAACCTCTGCGTCCATGTCGGCCATTTCGGCGATACCGCCCGCGTTGTCCGTCACCGGACCATATGCGTCGAGCGCGACGACCATGCCGGCCAGTGCCAGCATCGCGGTTGCCGCATAGGCAATCCCGATCAGGCCCGCCAGCTGGTAAGCGATGATGATGCCTGCCACGATGACCAGCGTGGGAAGCGCGGTCGCCTCCATGCTGATGGCAAGGCCCTGGATCACGTTGGTGCCGTGGCCGGTTTCCGACGACTTGGCGATTGAGCGTACCGGACGGAAGTTCGTGCCGGTGTAATACTCCGTGATCCAGATGATCAGGCCGGTGATGACCAGTCCCAGCATCGAACACCAGAACAGGTCCATGCCGGTAAAGCCGCCGACCTGGCTGGCCGTGCCTTCCTCTGCCAAGGGCATCCCTGCATCGACATTGGCGATGAGGCCGGGGTCGCCTGCCTGGATCGGCGCGTTCATGTCGCCCAATGCAAGCTGCGTGACGACGTAGATCGCCGGGACCGAAAGGATCGCGGTGACGAGGAAGCCCTTGTACATCGCGCCCATGATGGACTTCTTCGAGCCGAGACGGACGAAATAGGTCCCCACGATCGAGGTGAGGATGCACGCACCGCCGATCAGCAGCGGCAGCGCCATGAGGCCGGCCAGCTGCGGAACGCCCGAAAGCAGCAGCGCGGTCAGCACCATCGTCGCACCCACGGTCACGACATAGGTTTCGAACAGGTCGGCTGCCATGCCGGCACAGTCGCCGACGTTGTCGCCCACGTTGTCCGCGATCACCGCCGGGTTGCGCGGATCGTCTTCGGGAATACCCGCCTCGACCTTGCCGACAAGGTCGGCGCCGACGTCGGCGGCCTTGGTGAAGATGCCGCCGCCAAGACGTGCGAAGATGGAAATCAGCGAAGCACCGAACGCCAGCGCGACCAGCGCATCGATGACCGTGCGATCCTCACCGCCGACCGTGTAACCGGCCACCATCGTCAGGTATCCGTAGAAACCCGCGATCGCGAGAAGGGCAAGACCCGCCACCAGCATGCCGGTGATGGCACCGGCGCGAAACGCAAGCGTCAGGCCTTCCTGAAGGCCGGTCTGCGCCGCCGCTGCCGTCCTGACGTTTGCGCGGACCGAGATGTTCATCCCGATGAAGCCCGCAACGCCCGAAAGGATCGCGCCGATCACGAAGCCCACGGCGCTGATCATTCCGAGGAATATCGCGACGAGCACTGCGACGATCACGCCGACGATGGCGATGGTGGTATATTGCCGCTTGAGGTAGGCCTGAGCCCCTTCCTGAACTGCGGCGGCGATTTCCTGCATTCTCTCGCTGCCTGCGGCAGCGCCCAGAACCTGGCGACTGGTGACAAAGCCATACACGATGGCAAGCAGCCCCAGTACGATAGCGATCGTAACTAGATCCACGTTGGAATCCCCTCCTGTTTTGTCCGCGCCCCTATTCCGCGGGGCGTCTGGCTGGGGAAGCTACACGGTATCGAGCGCGGCGCAAGCGCCCTGTGCACAGGGCCTTGCGGGCATCAGTCGTGGCGATAGCCGAGGCGCGTTTGCGGGGGCGGCGGCGATCCGTCGAGGAGGAGCGGATGGTCTCCGCGCGGCAGAACCCTGCCGATGCGCGTCGCGGCAAAGGGCGGTTCGCGTTCTTCGCGAAGCGTGAAGAGAAGCTCGTAGTCGTCGCCCCACGACATCGCCTCCAGCCTGCGATCCGCAAGCGCGTCACAGACCGGCACGGCGGTGCTGTCGATGGCGATGGTCGTGCCGCTGGCCTCTGCCATGCGACTCGCGTCGAGCAGCAGGCCGTCCGACACGTCCATCGTCGCCCCGGCCAGCGGGGCAAGCGCCTGCCCTTCGTCCATGCGGGGGAGGGGGCGGCGGAAGCGGCGGGTCAGCGCCTCGTCGGCAGAGCCTGCCTGTAACGCCTCGAACCCGGCAAGCGCGCCGCCCAGTTCGCCCGTGACCCACAAGGCTTGTCCCGCCCGCGCATCGGTGCGCGACGGGGCGGGGATGACGGCGGGGCGGCCGATCGCGGTCAGCCCGACGCTGCGCGCGCTATCCTGCGGGGAGGAGACCGTGTCGCCGCCCAGCAGCGGCACCCCGAAAGTGTCGACCGCCTCGGCAAGGCCTTGGGCAAAGCGCGCGTCCCAGTCCGCATCGCCCAGCATGTAGCCAAGGATCAGCGCCAGCGGTGCCGCGCCCTTGGCAGCAAGGTCGGACAGGTTGACGGCCACCAGCTTGAACGCGATGTCGGCGGCGTCCTGTCCGGGCAGCCAGTGGACGCCTTCGACCATCATGTCGTGGGTCACGACCAGCGTGGCGGAGGAAAGCCTGAGTTCGGCGGCGTCGTCGGCAAGGCCGCGCGCACCCGGCGATGTCGCGATGGCGCGCAGTGCGGCGATGAAGCGTTCCTCGCCGCTCTCGCTCACGTCAGCCTCTTACGTCCTTGGCGATGGCGTCGAGCAGGCCGTTGACGAACTTGGCCTCACGCTCTTCGAAAAAGGCGTGGGCGACGTCGACATATTCAGTGATGACCGCCGCCTTGGGCACGTCGTTGCGTGCCATCAGTTCGTATGCGCCGCAGCGCAGGATCTGGAGCATCGTGCGGTCCAGCCGATTGAGTGACCAGCCTTCGGCCAGCTTTGCCGACACGATGCCGTCGATCTCCTCGCGGCGCGCGTCGACGCCTTTCACGACATCGTCGAAGAACGCGACTTCGGCGTCGGCATATTGCTCGTCCTCGATTTCGCGGCCGAGGCGGTGCTGATGGAATTCATCGAGAAGCCGCGCCAGCGGGGTCTTCTCCATGTCCATCTGGTAAAGCGCCTGAACCGCGGCGAGGCGCGCGGCGGAGCGGGACTGGGATCGTGCGTTCATTGGTCGGTCTTCATTCGCATGGCGCCCAGATAGTCGCGCTTGCCGATCTCTATGCCAAGGTGGCGCAGCAGCGCGTAAGCCGTGGTCGCGTGAAACTGGAAATTGGGGAGCGATAAGCTCAGCAGGAAATTCTCGGCCGTGAAGGGGATGCGGAAATCGCGGAAAGCAAATTGCGCGTCCTTGCCGATCAGGGCTTCCAGTTCGTCCACGGTCACCGCCTCCATCGCCGCGATGGCGTTGGCGATCAGGGCCTTCAGCCCGTCGAAAGTCGTCGGCGCATCGTCCATGTTCGGGCTGAACGTGCCGGACTTCGCCCCTTCGATGGCAAGCGCGCTGTGCGTGTAGCAGGACTTCACCTGATAGGCGAAATCGAACATGTCAGGGGCAAGCTTTGCCTGGATGACCTTTTCAGGCTGCCACCGGTTTGCCGTGCAATGCGCCTCTGCCTTGTCGAGCAGGCCGGAAACCGCGCCAAGCTGCTGCAGGCAAGTCGGGACGAAAGCATCGTAGAGCGTGATAGGCATTGTCTATTCTCCCCTGCGGCGGTCGAGCCGGATCGAAACGGAACGCGCGTGGGCGGGCAGCCCCTCGGCTTCTGCCAGTGCGACGGCGGCGGGGCCGATAGCGGCCAGCGCGTCATCGTCAAGCTGGATGAAACTGGTGCGCTTCATGAAATCGAGCACTGAAAGCCCACTGGCGAACCGCGCCCGGCGGCCCGTGGGCAGGACGTGGTTCGGCCCGGCGACATAGTCCCCGATGGCCTCTGGCGTGGAACGACCCATGAAGATCGACCCTGCATGCCGGATCGATTCAAGCAGCGGTTCGGGATCGGCGACGGCCAGTTCGACATGTTCGGCAGCCAGCGCATTGGCCAGCGCGGGCGCTTCGTCCATCGAAGCCACCTCGATGATGACGCCGTGGTCCCTCCACGACTGTTCGGCCACCTTGCGGGTCGAAAGCTGGGCCAGTTCCACACCGACGCGGTCGGCCACGCGGTCGGCGAATTCGGCATCGTCGGTGATCAGGATCGACTGCGCGACGGGATCATGCTCCGCCTGCGAAAGCAGGTCGGCGGCGATGAAGCCCGCGTCGTTGCCCTTGTCCGCGATCACCAGGATTTCGCTGGGCCCTGCGACCATGTCGATGCCGACCGTGCCGTAAAGCTGGCGCTTCGCCTCTGCCACCCAGGCGTTGCCGGGGCCGGTGATGACGTCGACCGGCGCGATGCGGTCGGTGCCATATGCCAGCGCGCCCACGGCCTGCGCCCCGCCGATGCGCCAGATCTCGTCCACCCCCGCGATGTGCGCGGCGGCAAGGACCAGCGGATTGATGTGCCCGCGCGGGGTCGGCGTGACGACGGCAAGCCGTCCGACGCCCGCGACCTTGGCAGGAATGGCGTTCATCAGCAGCGAAGACGGATAGGCCGCGCGTCCGCCCGGCACGTAAAGCCCCGCCGCATCGACCGGCCGCCAGATCGCACCCAGCCGCACACCCGCTTCGTCGCGGTAATCGCGGCGCTGCGGCAGCTGTGCTTCGTGATAGGCCCGGACCCGCGTCGCCGCCGTTTCCAGCGCATCGCGCAGCACGCCGTCCAGTGCGTGATAGGCCGCAGCGCAAGCCTCTGCCCCGATGCGCCAGTCGTCATCGCCCGCAAGGTCCCAGTGATCGAACCGCTTCGTATAGTCGACCAGAGCCTCGTCACCCTCTGCGCGGACGCGTTCGAGAATGCGGGTCACGTCGCGGCCGACATCGTCGTCCGTCTCGCGCCGGTCGGCGACGAGGCGCTTGAACGCCTTTTCGAAGCCGGGATCGGAAGAAACGAGCCGCTTCATCAGGCGGCCTTTGGTTCTGCCGCGAGCGCGCGGAAGCTGTCGATCAGCGCGCCAAGCCGTTCCGGGTGCGTCTTCAGCGCGGCGCGGTTCACGATCAGGCGCGCCGACACGGGCAGCAGTTCGGCCGTTTCGACAAGGCCGTTTTCGCGCAGCGTCGTACCGGTGGACACCAGATCGACGATCCGCGTGGCAAGGCCCAGCGAAGGCGCCAGTTCCATCGCGCCGTTCAGTTTCACGCACTCCGCCTGGATGCCCCGCGCCTCGAACCAGCGGCGGGTGAGGTTGGGATACTTCGTCGCAATGCGCGCGTGGCTGGCATTGTCGGCTTCGCCCGCGGCGCCGTCCTTCGGCTCCGCGATCGACAGGCGGCAGTGGCCGATGTCTAGATCGACGGGTGCGTAAAGGTCGGAATAATCGAATTCCTCGATCACGTCCGAACCCACGATACCGGCATGGGCTGCGCCATGCGCAACGAAAGTCGCCACGTCGAAGGCGCGCACGCGGATCACGCGCATCGATGGATCTTCGCAGGCGAAGGAAAGCGAGCGGTTCTTCTTGTCGTGGAACCCGGCTTCGGGAACGATACCGGCGCGCGCCATCAGGGGCAGCGCTTCTTCCAGGATGCGCCCCTTGGGCACGGCGAATGTAAGTGTTGCGGTCATGACAGGCGGGCAGATAGGCCGCATGACCGGCTTAGGCTAGGGGTAACTGACGGTCTTGGGCTTTTCGGGAATGGGAATGAATTCCTTTTCATCGCCCGGAACCTTGGGAAAACGCCCTGCCTGCCAGTCCTCTTTCGCCTGTTCGATGCGGTCCCGACGGCTTGACACGAAGTTCCACCACACCGTCCGGCGGCCCATCACCTCGCCGCCCAGCAGTATGACACGCGCGCCCGTATCGCTGATTAAGGTCATCGCCGCACCGGGGCGCAGGACATGCAGGGAATAGAGGTCGAGCGGTTCGCCATCGATGCGCGCCTCTCCGCCGATGAGCATGACCGCGCGTTCGTCCGCTTCGGCGTCGATGGGGACCGATGCGCCCGCGTCCAGCGCGATATCGGCATAGATCGTTTCGGCATGGCAGGTCGTAGGCGCGGCCTTGCCCCACAGGCTGCCCATGATGACCCGCGCGCTGACGCCGGTATCGTTCAGGACCGGCAGATCGTCGGCCGCGATGCTTTCGAAGGCGGGATCAATCTCTTCCTTGTCCTCCGGCAGGGCGAGCCAGGTCTGCATGCCATAGAGGGGAAAGCCGGTCTCACGCTCTTTTTGCGGAGTGCGTTCGGAATGGACGATGCCGCTGCCCGCCGTCATCAGGTTGACCGCGCCGGGCCGGATCGTGGCGAAAGTGCCCAGCGAATCGCGGTGATCGATCGCGCCTTCGATCAGGTAAGTCACGGTCGACAGGTTGATGTGCGGATGCGGGCGCACGTCCATCGCGTCGCCCGGCTGCAACTGCGCGGGTCCGAACTCGTCCACGAAAACAAAGGGGCCGACCATCCGGCATCGCGGCGAAGGCACCGCCCGGCGCACGGTGAAGCCGCCAAGGTCGTGGCTTACCGGCTCTACCGTGGTGGTGAAGGGGGAAGTCTCGTCCGTGCTCATCTGCGGGTCCTTCATGGTTGCGCGGCGCAGGGTGCCTGCGAAAGGTGTCGAAGTCGTGTCCTGTCCCAACGCGCAAGGGATTGATCCGATCCGGCGGTAAAACCCCCGCAAACAGCGCGTTTTGCTTAGGATCGGAGTTTGTTTCGATTAACCCCGTCCGCCCCAGACCTTACGCCTTGCCATAGATCGCAACGGCACTGGAAAAAGGGGTGGCCGCGCGCCGCGCATGAACGCAATCTCGACCATCACGGGCGCCGACACCGCGACCCTCCACCGGCCGACCGGCCTGGGGCAGGGGCAGCGACTGGCCGTGCAAAGCCTTGTCGCGGTGTGCGACGGGGCGGCGGTCTACCTCGCGTTTGTATTGGCCTGCGCTCTGCACGGAATCGCCCTGTCCCACCGCACGATGGACTTTGCCGCTCTCCTGCCGCCGCTTACCGTCGGGGCGGCCATCGTCACCGGGGCCTATCAGGGGCGGGTGCTGCTGCGGCCGACGTTGTCTGCCGCGCGCGGGGGGCGGGCCATGCTCTATGCTGCCGCCGGCGTCATGTTCGTCCTCTTCGCGGTCAAGGCCGCGCAGGACGTGTCGCGTATCGCCTCGCTGCTGGGCGTGGTGCTGGCGATCTGCGCCATGGTGCTGTGCCGTATCGTCATCGCGATCCGCGTTCGCATCCTGTGCAACGCAGTGGCCGAACGCATCCTGCTGATAGAGGATGGCTGCCGCTGCGCTGGGGCGGCCCGGAACTTGCGGGTGGAGGCAGGGGCGATGGGCCTGCGCCCCGATGCCGACGATCCCGTCATGCTGGGCCGGATCGGGGGCCTGATGCACCGGATGGACCGCGTCGTCGTGTGCTGCCCGCCCGAACGCCGCATGCGCTGGGCCGAGGTGCTGAAAAGCTTCGACGCAAGGGGGGAGATCATCGATCCACAGGTCGATGCGCTGGGCGTGATCGGCGCGGGTCGCGTTGGGGATCGGGGCACGCTGGTCGTCGCGGCCCACCCGCTGGCCCCACATCACCGGATCGTGAAGCGCGGTTTCGATCTTGCCATGTCTATCGTCGCCATCGTGCTGTTGATCCCGATATTCGCGATCGTCGTGCTGGCCATCGTGGCGGAAGACGGCGGGCCGATCCTGTTCCGGCAGCAGCGGGTGGGGCAGGGCAACCGTCCTTTCACGGTGCTGAAATTCCGCTCGATGCGGGTGGAACAATGCGATGCACGGGCGGCGCGGCTGACCACGCGCGGCGATCCACGCGTGACGCGGGTTGGCCAGTTCATCCGCGCCACTTCCATTGACGAGCTGCCGCAGCTTTTGAACGTGCTTGTAGGTCAGATGAGCATCGTGGGCCCGCGCCCTCATGCGCCGATGGCGAAGGCGGGGGACAAGCTCTATTGGCAGGTCGACCCCCGGTACTGGGAACGCCATGCGCTGAAACCCGGCCTGACCGGCCTTGCCCAGGTGCGCGGGCATCGCGGCGCGACCGATCACGAAGATCACTTGCGCGCCCGGCTTCAGGCGGACCTTGAATACCGCAACGGCTGGTCGATCTGGCGCGATCTGCGCATCGTGCTGGCGACCGTCCGGGTGCTGGTCCACCCCAAGGCATACTGAGAACACACCCGCGCTGGACAGAATCGCGCTTGCTTCCTATCGCGCGCCCATGGCCAACGCAGATACTGAAGCGCCTCACGGCGACACCATCCTCATCGTCGATTTCGGCAGCCAGGTTACCCAGCTGATCGCCCGCCGCGTACGCGAAGCGGGCGTCTATTCCGAAATCGCGCCTTTCACGATGGCGGAAGAGGCATTTGCCCGCCTCAAGCCTTCGGGCATCATCCTGTCGGGTTCCCCCGCCAGCGTGCCCGACGACGGTTCCCCGCGCCCGCCGCAGTGCCTGTTCGACAGCGGATTGCCGATCCTGGGTATCTGCTATGGCCAGCAGGTCATGACGCACCAGCTTGGCGGTGAAGTGCGGCCGGGCCACGAAACGGGTGAGGGCGGCGAATTTGGCCGCGCCTTCCTGACCGTGACAAAGGATTGCGCCCTGTTCGACGGCCTCTGGGCCGAGGGCGAACGCCATCAGGTGTGGATGAGCCACGGCGACAAGGTCACCCGGTTCGCGCCCGGTTTCGAGATCGTGGCGACCAGCGACGGCGCGCCCTTCGCGGTCATCGCGGACGAGAAGCGCAAGTATTACGGCACGCAGTTCCACCCCGAAGTGGTTCACACGCCCGACGGCGGCAAGCTGATCGCCAATTTCGTGCGGCATGTCTGCGGCTGCGCGGGCGACTGGACGATGGCGCAGTTCCGCGACACCAAGATCGCCGAAATCCGTGAACAGGTGGGCGATGGTAAGGTCATCTGCGGCCTTTCGGGCGGCGTCGACAGCGCGGTTGCCGCGGTGCTGATCCACGAAGCGATCGGCGATCAGCTGACCTGCGTTTTCGTGGACCACGGCCTCATGCGCATGAACGAGGCAGAGCAGGTCGTCACGCTGTTCCGAGACCATTACAACATCCCGCTGGTCCATGTGGACGCCGAGGAGATGTTCCTTGGCGGGCTTGCCGGACAGACCGATCCCGAAAAGAAGCGCAAGTTCATCGGCGCGGCCTTCATCGACCTGTTCGAGGCCGAGGCGAAGAAGATCGGCGGCGCGGACTTCCTCGCGCAGGGCACGCTCTATCCCGACGTTATCGAGAGCGTTTCGTTCACCGGCGGGCCGAGCGTCACGATCAAGAGCCACCACAACGTCGGCGGCCTTCCCGAACGCATGAACATGAAGCTGGTCGAACCGCTTCGCGAACTGTTCAAGGACGAAGTGCGCGAACTGGGCCGCGAACTGGGATTGCCTGAGATTTTCGTGGGTCGCCATCCCTTTCCGGGGCCGGGCCTTGCGATCCGTATTCCGGGCGAAGTCACCAAGGAAAAGTGCGACATCCTGCGCAAGGCCGACGCGATCTACCTCGAGGAAATCCGCAACGCGGGCCTCTACGACGCGATCTGGCAGGCCTTTGCGGTGCTGCTGCCGGTCCGCACCGTGGGCGTCATGGGCGACGCGCGCACATACGACAGCGTCTGCGGCCTTCGCGCAGTGACCAGCACCGACGGCATGACGGCCGACGTCTATCCGTTCGACGGGGCTTTCCTGTCGAACGTCGCGACCCGCATCGTCAACGAAGTGCAGGGCATCAACCGCGTGGTTTACGACTACACGTCGAAGCCGCCGGGCACGATTGAGTGGGAGTGATCCAGACACGAAACCGTCCGGGGGACGGATTTGTCGGATCACTCGCGAGCGACAGCGAAGCGTAGAACGACCTATGGCCGTCCGGGGGACGGTTTCGGCCGGTTGCTCGCGAGCGACAGCGACGCGTAGGCTTGGATCTCGGGCTCTACGCGACCTTTGGGTAATGGCCACCGCGCATTCCTGCGCTAGTCTTGCGAGCAGGATGACCGCCGATGTCTGACCCGAAAGCCGCGATGCGGCCCGCCGTCCTGCTTTTGCTGGCGACCTTGGCCATCGCGGCTTTTGCGGGCAATTCGCTGCTGGCGCGCGCGGCTATCGGCAGCGGTGCGATCGATGCGGGCGGGTATACGCTGGTGCGGCTGGCCAGCGGGGCGGCGATCCTGCTTCCGGTCTTCCTGAAACGCGGGCTGCCGCGCAGTTCGGACCTGCCGGGTGCTGTGTCCCTGTTCATCTATGCCGCCGCGTTCTCGTTCGCCTATATCGCGCTGCCGACAGGAACGGGCGCGCTGGTTCTGTTTGCCTGCGTGCAGGCCACGATCATGGTCATCGGCATGGCGCACGGGGAACGGGCGGGCGCGGCAGGCTTGGCGGGGCTGGTCCTCGCGCTGGTTGGAGTCGCATGGCTGATCGCGCCCGCCGCTTCGGTACCCCAAGACGCCTTTGCCGCAGCGCTGATGGCGGTGGCGGGCGTGGCATGGGGCATCTACACCCTGCTGGGTCGCGGCGCGGGGGATCCGGCCCGGCGTACGGCGGCGAACTTTCTGCTGGCGACACCGATGGCCATCGCGCTTGTCGCCGCGATCGGCCCGCATGACATTGCGGGGGCTAGCGTCAGCGGCATCTGGCTGGCCGTCGCGGCAGGGGCGATCACGTCGGGGCTGGGCTATGTCGCGTGGTATGCCGTGGCCCCGCGCCTTGGCCTTGCCACCGTCGCGACGGTCCAACTGGCAACTCCCGTCGCCGCCGCGTTGATCGCGGCCGTCACTTTGGCAGAGCCGCTGACCATGCGCCTTGCCGTGGCGGGCGCGATGATCATCGGCGGTATCGTGCTTACGCTGCGCAAGTGAAGCGCGCTTGCAGCCACGGCGCATTGCGATAGGCTGTTTTTTTCGTCGAACCTCAGGAAGGGGCGCCATGAAGGCATTTACATTCAAGCTCGCGCTGGCGCTGTCCTGCACAGCCGTCGTCGCGGCGTGTACCGACACTGCCGGGACCGAGGCGCTGGAAAGCCAGTCCATCGCATGGCGCGAGGGCGACGTGAACGACGCGCTGGCAGAGGCGCAGGAAAGCGGGAAGCCGGTCCTGCTCTACTGGGGCGCGCAATGGTGCCCGCCCTGCGCGGAAATGAAGCAAACGCTGTTCAAGGACCCGGCCTTCATCGCCAAGACCCGCGATTTCGTGCCCGTCTACCTCGACGGCGATACGCAGGGCGCGCAAAAGTGGGGCGACCGGTTCGGCATCAGCGGATATCCCACGGTTATCGCGCTGACCCCTGACGGCACGGAAATCACCCGCATTTCGAGCGCGACGATGGCATCGCAGCTGCCCGACCTGCTGACTTTGGCCGCGGGTCGCACGCGCACCATCGACGCCGTTCTGGCCGATGCGAAATCCGATCCTGCATCCCTGTCGGACGAGGACTGGACCATCCTTGGCGGCTTTGCATGGGGCAACGATCCGGCCCGGTTCAAGGAAAGCGGTTCGGAAGCCGACTTGCTGGAGACGCTGGCAAAGAACGCGCCGGACGATGCGCTGAAACGGCGTTTCGCCCTGCTCGCCCTGACCCGCAAGGCAGAGCGGGAGGGTGATGGCTACAAGCTCTCCGCGGCGCAGGAAAACACGCTCGAAACCGTGCTGCCCGGCATTCTGGCCAGCCGGGACGAGACCATCGAAAACCGTTACGAGCTGGCCTACATGGGCGGTCCGCTGGTTGCCGCGCTGCCTTCGGGTGAGACGCGCACGGCGTTGGCTCAGGAATTGGAGAGCGCGCTGGAGGCGATCGATGCCGACAAGTCGCTGACCCTGCTCGACCGGACTTACGCGACTTACGGGCAAGTGCTCTTGGCCGAAGGCATGGGCACGATGGACGATCCGCTCAAGACCAAGGTGCGCAAGCGCATGGCGGCCATCGACAAGGCGGCCAGCGATCCCATCGCCCGCAAGTCGGTGATGAGCTATGCCGCCATGGTGCTGGACGAAATCGGCGACCGCGACGCGGCGAGCAAGCTGCTTCTGGCCGAGATCGAGACATCGCCTTCGCCCTATTACTACATGGCGATCATGGCCGACCGTGCGGCAGAAGACGGCGATTCCGACAAGGCAGTGGAATGGGCGCGCAAGGCCTATGAGGCCGCCGAAGGCCCCGCCACCCGCGTCCAGTGGGCCGTGTCCTATGCCATGACGGTCATGGACGAAAAACCCGACGACGATGCAGCCGTTCTGGCCAGTGCGGACGCGGTTCTATCCGAACTCGCCAACAGTCCCGACGGTTATTACCAGCGCACGCAGCGCGCGGCCGACCGCTGGGGCGAGGCGCTGGTCAAATGGAGCAAGGAGCACGGCGGCAGCGCGGTGCTGGACGATGTCGAGGCGCGCATGGCCGAAGTCTGTGCCCGGCAGGGCGAGAAGGCTGAGGCCTGTGGCGGCTGGATGAAAAGCGCCTGATCGGCCTTTAGTGAAATGGCCGGACGGCGCCGTCCGCACAAACGCCGCCGCCCGGCCGGATACGCGCGCCACGCACCGCTAGGGCCGCAAGGGCCGGAGCGGCGGGCACGCGTCCCGAGGTCTGGACCGTCAGTCGACGCGGCAAAGGAGCAGGCCGCGACCACCGGGTGAAACCTGCATGACGGACTCGTTGGTCGGCACGCCCGAAACAAGGCAGGTGAAGCCTTCCGTCACGCGGATCGAGGCCGGTTTCTGCTGGGCCGGAACATCGAAATGGCACATCGAGAAAGCACCGTTCTTGTTGTGAACGCGCTGAACCTTGCTGGCCGATTTCAGTAAAGGGGTCGTGATTTCGCCGTTGGGACCGGGGACGAAGCCGATGCAGTCACCATTGGCGACCTGGGCCGAATTGACCGATTTGCCGCCAGCTTCGCCCTGATCCGCCATGGCGAGGGTCGGCAGGGCGAGCGTCACGGCGGCCGCGGCGGCGACGGTCTTCAAAGTGGCTTTCATGTCCCATGTCTCCTTGTATTCGTCTTTTGAATACCGGGCAGTCGCCAGGGTGCGGTCAAAGCGTTCCACTTCCGGTCGGAAGGTCGGACGGGCCCGTTGATGGCTTTGGCGCGCCAGGCACGTCCGGCCTTCCTTGCCCACAGTCTACGCGTGCAACCCTGTGCAGCCGTCACCGTTTGCAGTTGAGGTGGGGTTACCCGACATGGTTGATTTTACCCTTCGGGCGGGGCGATTCCCGTTTGGGAACACAATGTTCTTTCGCGCTTTCATAAGGTTGAGAGCACGTTGTTTATTTTTGCCGCCAAATGGGCGACAATCGCCGCATCGGCCGTGATATTTCGTCGATCGACAGAATCGGTAAAGGCGACCACAGGCTGATTTGCGTAGTCGAAGCGTGCAGTTTCCAATTCGGGAGAGCCGGACGAATGCCGAACAAGAACGACATCACACCGACCCCTTTCAACGACGCGGGCCTGCCGCTGCTGGCGAGCTGGATCGAATTCTGGATGATGCCCGTGACCATGGGTGCGCGCATGATGGGCATGGCCGCCCCGATTGCCGAGGACGAGCCGGAGATCGATCGCAAGCGCGACGATAACCAACTTCCCGTGCCCAACGCGCACCAGAAGGATATGGATCACGACCTCTTCGCCTGACGCGCGGGGGGCATCTCAGCGGCGCCGTGAACACCGGCGCAAATGAAAAAGGGCGGCCCCGCGAAGGGCCGCCCTTTTCGTTTCGGATCGGCTGTTTCGGACCGGTAGGACGATCAGCCCAGGTTTTCCCAGACCGTGGCAATGCCCTGGCCGCCGCCGATGCACATCGTGGCAAGGCCGTACTTGCCGCCGGTGCGCTGCAGTTCGTAGAGCAGCTTGGTAACGATGATCGCGCCGGTGCCGCCGATCGGGTGGCCGAGCGAGATGCCCGAACCGTTCGGGTTCACCTTGGCGGGGTCGAGGTCGAGCTGCTTCGACACGGCGCAGGCCTGTGCGGCGAAAGCTTCGTTCGATTCGATCACGTCGAGCTGTTCCTTCGACAGGCCCGACTTTTCGATGGCGATCTGGCTGGCCGGAACCGGGCCGATGCCCATGTAGGCCGGATCGACGCCCGCGTGGCCATAGGAAACCAAGCGCGCCATCGGCGTCCAGCCGTTCTTCTTCACCGCTTCCTCGCTGGCGAGGATGACCGCGCCCGCACCGTCGTTGATGCCCGATGCGTTACCGGCGGTAACCGTGCCGCCGTCCTTCTTGAAGGCGGGGCGCAGGCCGGCCAGCTTTTCGGCGGTGGTTCCGGCCTTCACGTGTTCGTCGGTGTCGAACATCACGGTGTCGCGCTTTACCTTCACTTCGACCGGTTCGATCTGGTCCTTGAAGTATCCGGCTTCGATCGCGGCAGAGGCGCGGCGCTGCGATTCCGCGGCGAAGGCGTCCTGCTGTTCGCGGCTGATCTCGTACTTTTCGGCCACGTTTTCGGCCGTGATGCCCATGTGATAGCGGTGGAAGGGATCGTGCAGCGCGCCCAGCATGCCGTCCATCATGGCAGCATCGCCCAGCTTGAGGCCCCAGCGCACGCCCATGGCGAAATAGGGCGCGCGGCTCATGACTTCGCTGCCGCCGCCGACGGTGACGTCATGATCGCCCAGCATGATGTGCTGTGCTGCCGAAACGATGGCCTGCATGCCCGAACCGCACAGGCGGTTGACGGTAAGCGCGGGCGCCGCGTGCGGGATGCCGGCTTCGACCGCGGCGATGCGGCTGACGTAGGCGTCGCGCGGTTCGCAAGGAACGACGTTGCCGATGATCGTGTGCTGGATCAGTTCCGGATCGACTCCGCCACGGGCCAGTGCGCCCTTGATCGCAACCGCGCCAAGCGAACCGGGGTTCGCGTCCTTGAGGGCGCCGCCGAACGTGCCGATTGCGGTACGAGCCGCGGAGACGAGATAGACTGCATTCATCGGATCAGGTCCTTTCCGTCAGGGGGCGCGGGCTTCCTGGTTTTCACTGCACTCGAAAAAAGGCCCGATGCCCCGGTGCCGGACATGTCCGGCGTTCAGTGTGCGAGTGCGAAATAGGCAGGATTTCGCCCTGCGTCCAGCCCGTCGAAAGTCTACGGTGCCAATGGGCCCTGGAAAGCCCGATCGAGCAGCAATGCTTGTGACATGGCGATGACGGTGGCAAGGCGTGCCGATGGGGCAGCCGAAGTCCGGAGCCAGCCATTGGAGAGAGCATGACCGACGCAGCCGCCGACCGTGATTACGACGTTGTGATTGTTGGTTCGGGTGCGGCAGGTCTTACTGCCGCGCTGGTGCTGGCCGAACATTGCCGTGTGCTCGTTCTGGCCAAGGGCGCGCTGAATTCGGGGTCGACCGCATGGGCGCAGGGCGGCATCGCCGCGGTGCTGGACGCAGGCGACACGTTCGAGGACCATATCCGCGACACGATGATCGCAGGCGCGGGGCTGAACCGGCTGGAAACGGTCGAATACGTGATCGAACACGCACCCGCGGCGATCAAGCGGCTGGTCGATCTGGGCGTGCCGTTCAATACGGAAGAAGGCAGTCTGCACCTGACGCGCGAAGGCGGGCATTCGCACCGCCGTATCGTGCACGTCGACGATGCCACCGGCTGGGCCGTGCAGGAAGCGTTGCTGCGCGCCGCCAATGCCAATCCCAACATCACGATGCGCCCGAACATGGTGGCGATCGACCTGATCCGCGATCGCAACCTCGTCGAGCCGCAGGGCGGCCAGCAGGTCTGGGGCGTCTATGCGCTCGACACCGGCAAGGGCAAGGTCGAGGCGCTGACCGGACGGGCCACCGTGCTGGCCACGGGCGGGGCGGGGCGTACCTACCTGTTCTCCACCGCGCCGCGCGGCGCGACGGGCGACGGCATCGCCATGGCCTGGCGCGCAGGTTGCCGCGTGTCGAACATGGAATTCATGCAGTTCCACCCGACCTGTCTCTACAACCTGGAGGTCAAGAACTTCCTGATTACAGAGGCCGTCCGCGGCGAGGGTGGCATTTTGAAGCTGCCGCCCGAAGCAGGGGCCGAGGCGGGCAAGCGCTTCATGCCCGAATTCGACGAACGTCTGGAACTGGCCCCGCGCGACATCGTGGCCCGCGCCATCGACCATGAGATCAAGCGACTTGGCCTCGATTACGTGCACCTCGACATCAGCCACCGCGAACCCGAATTCGTGCGCGAGCATTTTCCCACGATCTATGAACGCCTGCTGGGCCTTGGCATCGACATGACGAAGGAGCCGATCCCCGTCGTCCCAGCCCAGCACTATACCTGCGGCGGGGTGCGCGTGGACCTGCAGGGGCGGACTGACCTGCCCGCGCTTTACGCCATCGGCGAATGCAGCGAGAGCGGGCTGCACGGGGCGAACCGGCTTGCGTCCAACTCCCTGCTCGAATGTTTCGTGTTCGGCGATGCCGCGGCGCGCGACATCTGCGAACGCTTTGGCGAACTCTCTCCGCCGCGGCCGGTGCGGATGTGGGACGAAAGCCGCGTGACGACGCAGGACGAGGAAGTCGTCATCAAGCAGAACTGGACCGAAATTCGCCGCTTCATGTGGAACTATGTCGGCATCGTGAGAACCGACAAGCGGATGGAGCGGGCGGCCAACCGCATCCGCCTGCTGAACGAGGAAGTGGACGAGTATTACGGCAACTTCCGCGTCTCGAAGGACCTGATCGAGCTGCGCAACCTGCTCAAGACCGCCGACCTGATCGTGCGCAGCGCGCGTCGCCGCAAGGAAAGCCGCGGGCTGCACTACAATGTCGACTATCCGCAGACCGACGAAGTGGCGCGCGATACGATCCTGGTGCCCTGACCCGGTCGCGGGGCTGAAATTACGTAATTTGCGTAGTTCTTTCGAGCCTATTTGTGTTGGTCAACGCCCGGGTTTCGCCCAAGCTATTGATCTGGAGGCTATTTCGGGCTTTTTCACAGACCCTTAGGGTTTGTCTTGTGGTGCTTAACCAAGTGAGTTCTGCAAAGTTTTAAGGCGTTGTTCGTAGACCTTGCCGTGTCGCACCAGCAAAAGGGTCCGAGCAGGCATGCGCTTTTACAACGCCACCCGGTTTATCTTCCCCCGCAGTTTTGCGCTTCGCGTCTTCACGGTCTGCTTCGCATCGGTCCACGTACCGATCCTGGTCTTCGCGGGCGTAGAGGCGGCGTTGGGCGAGTGGCAGTGGTCCATCTTCCTGCCGCTTCTGGTCGCGACTGTTGCCGGTTCGGCCATCGGCATCTTCGCGCTCGCGGGCCTGCTCGCTCCGTTGCAGCGTGCGACGCGCGATCTCGAACGGCTTGAACGCGGGCAGATCGTCGAAAACGTACCGGTGGGCGGTCCCGACCTTGCCGGCCAGCTGCTCCACGCCGTCAGCCGCGCATCGCGCGAGACCGTATCGCGCATGGACGAACTGCGCACCGAGGCGGGGACAGACATGCTGACCGGCCTGTTGAACCGTCGCGGGTTCGAGGAAACCGTCGCGGCGGTTCTGCGCGCGGGTGGCGGCGGCACGGTCGCCGTGCTGGATGGGGACCGATTTAAGAAAGTGAACGATGAACTGGGCCATGCCGAGGGTGACCGCGTGCTGTGCGGCCTGGCGCAGCGCATGGTCGGCAACATGCGCGCCGGCGATATCGCGGGCCGCTGGGGCGGGGACGAATTCGTGATGTTCTTCCCCGGCCTTGGCGAACGCGCCGCCAGCGAGATCATCGAACGCATCTCTCTCGCCGTGGACGAGGCGCCCGACGCGGTCGTCGATGGCCGTCCGGTCGGCTTTTCATGGGGCGTCGCGAGCATGGAGCGCCGGAACAACGACACGCTGGAAAGCGCGATGGAACTGGCCGATGCGCGGCTTTACGAGTGCAAGTCGGAGCGCCGCGCGGCCTGAACCAGGACATGTGCCGCGCGGATCGGGCCAACAGGCCGCCGCGCTGCAAGATGCCTCACGTAAGGAGGACGCGGCCGATCAGGATAAGCGCCATGCCGCCAAGGATGGAGGCAAGGCATCCGGGGCGCGAAAACTCCGACCGGCCGCGGCTGGTGATCAGGCCCGCCAGCAGCGAGCCGCCGATGCCCAGCGCGATCGTCGCGAAAAAGCCCAGGTCCACTTCGCCCGGATAGAAGAAGCGGGCAAGGATACCGACGATAAGGCCCGATACGATGGCGCCGATGATGTTGAGCATGTCTGTCCTTCTATGCCGAATCGGTGATGCAACTTCACTAGCGCGAAAAGGTTTCGCCGGGCGAACCCGCGATGCCCGCGATTATCGCAAATAGCGCCCGTCAGCCTTTTATTAGGGGTTGCCCCCTACCATATATGGTGAGTGCGCCCCGGCATCATCAAACTGGGGAAAAGTTTTTTAAACCGCGCCTACCCCCTTGCGCCATCCGCGGGTCAAGCTTGGTCCACGCGTCGCCGCGCTGCGGCATCGTCTGGTGCACGGTTCGGTGGATAAATTGCGCTTGCTTGGTCTGCGCGTTGAGGCACTATCCCTAGCGGTCGGTTCGACGGGAGGACCGCAAGACCTAGGGATTGGTGCTGTTCACAAGGTGAACGCAAAAGCCGCTCCCGGAATGCTTGCGGCAAGTGGCCGAAGACGATCTGTGGGGCTGGATCAGGTAACAGGTTTGCCGGACATGTCCGGAACCACCGCCGGTCGCGCAGGTCGGCCGGAGTGCAACACGTCGCCAGGTCCGATGGACGGGTCGGGGCGGCAAAACGGGGCGGTATCGAAATGGATTTCAGGAACGGGGACGATGGTCGCGTGAATGCCGGTGACGTGAGCGGCGACGATACGACGAGCGACATGTTCGAGGCCCCTCCCAAGGAGACAACGCCCGTGGAGGCAGACGTGCAGGACAAGATGAACAAGACGGACACGATCGAGGACGCACCGGTGGCAGAAGCCGCCGCCGAGGCGCTTGGCAACGCCGTTGCCGAGGCGGTGAAGAGCGCCGCCGCGCCCAAGCGGTCGTCGAAGGACATCATGCCGCGCCGCTTTACCATCGTCACCGATGCCGAACGCGATGCGAACCTCACCGAATTCGGCAAGGAAACGCTGAAGGATCGCTACCTGCTTCCGAACGAGACCTATCAGGATCTCTTCGCCCGCGTGGCCGACGCCTATGCGGACGATCAGGAACACGCGCAGCGCCTCTACGACTACATCTCCAAGCTGTGGTTCATGCCGGCAACGCCCGTCCTGTCGAACGGCGGCACCGGCCGGGGCCTGCCGATCTCATGCTACCTGAACTCGGTTGAGGACAGCCTTGAAGGCATCGTCGGCACCTGGAACGAGAACGTGTGGCTGGCATCGCGCGGCGGCGGCATCGGCACGTATTGGGGCCAGGTCCGCGGGATCGGCGAGACGGTCGGCCTCAACGGCAAGACCAGCGGCATCATCCCGTTCGTGCGCGTCATGGACAGCCTCACGCTCGCCATTTCGCAGGGCTCGCTGCGCCGTGGTTCGGCCGCCTGCTACATCGACGTCTCTCACCCCGAGATCGAGGAGTTCCTCGAAATCCGTAAACCCTCGGGCGACTTCAACCGCAAGGCCCTGAATCTGCACCACGGCGTGCTGCTGACCGATGAATTCATGGAAGCGGTGCGCGACGGTGCGGACTTCGACCTGCTCAGCCCGCGTGACGGGTCGGTCCGCAAGACCGTGAATGCGCGCGCCCTGTTCCAGAAACTGGTCGAAACCCGCCTTGCCACGGGCGAACCCTATATCGTGTTCAACGACACGGTGAACCGCATGATGCCCAAGCATCACCGCGAACTGGGGCTCAAGGTTTCGACCTCGAACCTGTGTTCGGAAATCACGCTGCCGACCGGCCGCGACCATCTCGGCAACGATCGTACCGCGGTCTGCTGCCTGTCCTCGTTGAACCTTGAAACCTGGGACGAGTGGAAGGGCGAGAAGAACTTCATCGAAGACGTCATGCGCATGCTCGACAACGTGCTGCAGGACTATATCGACCGCGCCCCCGACGAAATGGCCCGCGCCAAGTATTCCGCCGCACGCGAACGCAGCGTCGGCATGGGCGTGATGGGCTTCCACTCGCTGTTGCAATCGAAGAACATCTCGTTCGAAAGCGCGATGGCCAAGGCGCTGAACATGCAGATCTTCAAGCATGTGAACGCCAAGGCGAACGAGGCGTCGATGATGCTGGCCCACGAACGCGGGCCCTGCCCCGATGCAGAGGACGTGGGCGTGATGGAACGCTTCAGCTGCAAGATGGCGATCGCGCCGACCGCGTCGATCTCGATCATCTGTGGCGGGACCAGCGCTTGCATCGAACCGATCCCGGCCAACATCTACACGCACAAGACGCTGTCGGGTAACTTCGTCGTGAAGAACCCGTATCTGGAAAAGCTGCTGCGTGAAAAGTCGAAGGATTCCACCAATGTGTGGAACTCGATCCTCGAACACGGCGGTTCGGTCCAGCACCTGGACTTCCTCACGCCCGAGGAGAAGGCGACCTACAAAACCAGCTTCGAGATCGATCAGCGCTGGCTGCTCGAATTCGCGGCCGATCGCACGCCTTTCATCGACCAGGCGCAGAGCCTCAACCTCTACATCCCCGCTGATGTCGACAAGTGGGACCTGATGATGCTGCACTTCCGTGCATGGGAAATGGGCATCAAGTCGCTGTACTACTTGCGGTCGAAGTCGGTGCAGCGCGCCGGTTTTGCCGGCGGGGTGGAGGCCGACAACACCAAGGACGCGGCAAAGTTCAACCTCGCCGCGGGTGAAGAGACCGACTACGAGGAATGCCTCGCCTGCCAGTGAGGGCACGAGGATCGAAATCAGGATGAAGGGCCGGGGGCATCACGCCTTCCGGCCCTTTTCTATTGAGGTGCCGCGCAAAATCACCTTGCCGGTCGAATGACTTAACATGGCGGATTTACGCACGTTTCGTCGCATTGCGAGGAACCGCCGCGCCGCCTCGCCCGTTGGAAATATATCGTCGTCGTGCCGGGAACGGAGCGGCGCAAGGGTATGAATAAATTTGCCCTGCCCCCTCGTCAGTTTAACAAATGTCTATATGAGGGGGCGTGTTGAGAAAGGCGTAAAACTCCAACGTCGGGGGACGAAAAGAGGCATGCTTGCCGATCCGATCATCGAGTTCATGCAAAACAGCGGTATCGCGCTGAGCGTGGCCGACGCTCGCGCCGAGGATGTACCGCTGATCGCGGTAAATGCCGCTTTCGAGCGGTTGACCGGTTACTCCAGCGCGGATGTCGTGGGGCACAATTGTCGCTTCCTCCAGCCCGAAGCCGGCGCTGGTCCGGTGCGTGATCGCATGCACCATTTCATCTTCGATGATGACGCATTGGAAGACAGGTTCCTGGTCCCCAATGTTCGCAAGGATGGTACGCCGTTCCTGAACCTTCTCTACATGACCAAGATCCGCCGCGACGGGACCGATGCCTTCATCATCGGATCGCAGTTCGATTTTTCGAAACACGACCGCCGCGGCCACAACGGATATGACGAATCGCTCCGCAACGACATTCGCGAACTCGGCTCTCTCGCGGGAGAGATGGGGATGGTGACGCTCGGCACCTTCCGCTCGCTTGCCAACAGCGCGGCGTTGATCGCCCAGGCGAAGCTGACGTGATGGCAGTCGCGATGGGACACCCCAGGACCGGACGTTTCATGATGGGTCGGCTCCGTCACGAAATGCGTGACCGTGAGAAGGACCTGCTCGAGGATCTTGTCGAGGAAACCGAAATCTACACGACGCCGACCAAGCTGATCGGCCGCGGTGACATTGCGCAAAAATCGACGATGCTGATCGACGGGTTCATCGCGCGTTCGATCACGCGCGAAGGCAAGCGGCATATCATCGGCATCCACGTGCCTGGCGACTTCGTGGACCTGCACGGTTTCGCGCTGAAGCGGCTGGACCATGACATCGTCACAATCGGTCACACGGTCGTCGGCCATACGCCGCATGCCCGGCTGGTCGAAGTCATGCGGACCGAACCGCACCTGACACGCCTGTTGTGGTTCGCAACATTGCTGGATGCGGCGCTGCACCGCGAATGGATCCTGAAGCTGGAGCAGTTGAACGCCGATGGCCGGCTGGCGCACCTTATCGCCGAGCTGTGGCACAGGCTGAATTTCGTGGGGCTGGCGGAACCGTCAAGCTGCGCCATGCCGCTGACGCAAGTGGAACTGGCCGATGCCTGCGGCACGACGGCGATCCACATGAACCGCACGGTGCGCGCCATGCGCGAGGCGGGCCTGATCGACTTTTCGCGCGGCCGCGTCATGATCTCCGACATGGAGAGATTGAAGAAACTGGCTCAGTTCGATGGGGCCTATCTCTACGGTCAGGGCGACCTCTACCTTGCCGACGCATTGGAGACCGAAGTCGCTTGATTCGAAGATGGTTAGATTGATGTGACGTTAATCTGACAACGATTGAAACAAGACGATTGTAACGTTTCGAATGAGGCGATAACGTCCTGCCCGGATGGTATCGCGGACTCCACGGGACGCAGAGGCCGAGCCGCAGTTCCCCGTCATTGGCGTCGGGGCATCTGCCGGTGGCCTGGAGGCGCTAAGGGAAATGCTGGGTGGCTCGAAAGGGCTGCCGGGCATGGCCATCGTCATCGTGCAGCATCTTGATCCAAATCACGAATCGCTGATGGCGCAGCTGATCGAACGGTACACCGACATGCCGGTGCGCCAGATCGTGGGCGGCGAGGTGCTGGAACGTGACAATATCTACGTCATCCCTCCCGGGTCCGGCCTGTCGGTCAGGGACGGTGTGCTTCAGCTTACCGAGTTCAAGGACCCGCGCGGCATGCGCCGGCCGATCGACGACTTCTTCGAGGCGCTGGCAGAGGACCTGGGCGACCGGGCGGCCTGTGTCATCCTCTCGGGAACGGGCGCTGACGGCAGCCGCGGGCTGCGCGCGATCAAGGAACACCACGGCGTCGCCGTCGCGCAGGAGCCTGAGGGCGCGCGCTATGACGGCATGCCCATGTCGGCGGTTGGCACCGGCCTCGTCGACTTCGTGCGCAACGCCAACGAGATCATCACCTGCCTGCGCGATTTCTTCGACCGCAGCCTCGAATACGTCGATGAGAAAGAGGCCGCCGACGCGGTCGTCGACACCATCGACGATTTGTGCGGCACCTTGCGCGATCAGATCGGACACGACTTTTCAGGCTACAAGCGATCGACATTGGGCCGCCGGATCGAACGCCGGATGCAGGTCCTGGGGATCGAGGAATTGTCGACCTACGTTCAACGCCTGCGCAGCGACGTCGACGAATGCCAGGCGCTGTTCCGCGACCTGCTGATCAACGTCACCCGGTTTTTCCGCGACCCGGATGCCTTTGACGTCCTGCACAATACCGTCATCCGGCCGCTGGTCCGCATGGCCGACCAGCGCCATGGTATCCGTGTCTGGGTGCCGGGCTGTTCCAGCGGCGAGGAAGCCTATTCCATCGCCATGCTCTTTGACCAGGAATTGCGCGCGCAGGACCGGCAGATCACGGTTCAGGTCATCGCCAGCGATATCGACGACCAGATGCTGCGCATCGCGCGCGAAGGCATCTATCCGATCGCTGCGCTGGCCGACATTCCCGAACCGATGCGCAGCCTCTACACCGTCGGGCACGGCGATACTTTCGCGATCAATGCTTCGATCCGCGACATGGTGCGTTTCAGCCTGCATTCGGTGATCAAGGACCCGCCGTTTTCGCGGATCGACCTGATTTCCTGTCGCAACCTGCTGATCTATTTCGACGAGCGGCTGCAACAGGCCGTCCTGCCGCTGTTCCATTATTCGTTGCGCCCCGATGGCTGGCTGCTGCTGGGCCCGTCCGAGACGATCGGCCGCTACGACGACCTCTTCTCGCCGGTCGATGCGAAGCACCGTCTGTTCCTGCGCACTGGCATGCACCCGAATTACCCGTTGGAGCTTCCCGGCACTACGCGCCGCCCGTCGCGCACCACGATGGAGCGTCAGTCGTATCAGTACGAACGCAGCTGGCTTGAGGGAGAGGCGCTGCGCAAGCTGACCGAGACTTATACTTCGCCCTCGCTGCTGGTGGACGCGGAATCGACGATCCTGAACACCTGGGGGCAGGTCGGGCGCTATCTCGATTTTCCCGCCGACCGCGATCGCCGCCTGCATGCGACCTCGCTTGCCAAGACGGGCCTGCGCGAAGTGATGGGCGCGCTGATCCGTCAGTCGGCGGAGAGCAAGAACCGCCGCGTTGCGCGCGACGTATCGGTTCGCACCGATTTCGGCGATCAGCCGGTCCAGGTCATCTGCGATCCGGTGCGCGACGGCACGTTCCTTATCGTCATCCGCGAAAGCGGGCCTTTCGTCCCCTTGGCCGAGGACGAGTTCGTCGAATTGGGAGAGAACGACGATCAGCTGGAGTTCCTTGAAGACGAACTGCGCATTACCCGCCACCGGCTCCGCTCCACTGTCGAAGAGCTGGAGACCGCGAACGAGGAGCTGAAAAGCTCCAACGAAGAAATGATGTCGATGAACGAGGAGCTCCAGTCGACGAACGAGGAGCTGACCACCGTCAACGACGAGCTTCGCAACAAGGTCGATCAGCTGGTCGTCGCCAATGCGGATCTTGAGAACTTCTTCGATTCCACACAGCTGGCCGTCATCGTGGTTGACGCCGATCTCAGGATTCGCAGTTTCACTGACGAGGCCTGCTCGCTCTTCCCGTTCCAGCAGGGTGACCGCGGACGCAAGCTGTCCGAAGTCACGACCTTGCTAAGCGACGATCGCTATATGGATCTTGCCCGCAAGGTTTCGCAGACCGGGGAAAAGGCCGAGACGCGGGCGCACAAGACCGAAACCGGGCAGGATTACGCGCTGCGCGTGCTGCCCTACTTGCGCCAGGACGGGACCGTCGATGGCGCGACGCTGGTGTTCAACGACATCACTTCGGCGCTGGCCATGGAACGCGAACTGGCCGAACAGCGTGAGCGGCTGGAACTGGCCCTGCGGGTCGCGCGGATCGGCATCTGGGAATACGATCCGCTGACCGGCCGGACCGAGCTGGACGATGTCGAACGTGAACTGCTCGACACGGACGAGCGCGAATCGACCAGCATGGATCTCATCATCAAGCGCGTTCACGGCGACGACCGCGACGAGGTCAGCGCCGCCTTGCGCGGTGCGATGGACGGCAAGCGCGATTTCGACCAGACTTTCCGCATCGTCACGCGTGCCGGTGAGGAGCGCTGGCTGCACGGGCTGGCCCGTCGGATCGAGATGGGCGGAGAATACCGCTTCGTCGGCGTGACTTACGACATTTCCTCCGAACGCAAGGCGCTGGCAGAACGCGACCTGCTGCTGCGCGAGATGAACCACCGCATCAAGAACCTCTTCGCGGTCGTGGGGGCGATGATCGGTATCTCACACCGTGAGAGCGAGACGGTCGAAGAATTCGCATCGGACCTGAAACGCCGCATCGACGCGATGGGCCGCGCCCATTCGCTGACCCAGAAGCGGCGCGTGGACGAACCGGTCGGCCTGCGCGAACTGATCGATGTCGTCCTGCTGCCCGCGCGCAGCAAGCAGGATGTACGCGTCGTAGGCGGCGATGCCGTCATTCCGACCGACAAGATTACGTCGCTGGCGTTGATCTTCCACGAATGGGCAACGAACGCGACCAAGTACGGTGCGCTGTCCGATGAAGGCGGCGAGCTGATGATCGACATCGGAGAGGCCGGCGACAAGGTCGTCGTGTCCTGGATCGAGAAGATGGACGGCATCACCGAAAAAGGCCCCAGCGCCGGTTTCGGCACCCGCCTTGTCGAAGCATCGGTCCGTCAGCTGGACGCCAAACTGGAAGGCGCGCAGGGCGACGGCGAATTTCATCGCACGTTGAAACTCAACGGTCTGACGCACAAGGCGCACGCAGAAAACCCGGCGTAGAGGGGGTCTCCGCCGGGCCTTCGCGCCGCGCCGTCAGGATGGCGCGGGCTTTTCTGGGTATGTCTGTAAGCGTCAGGCGACGCCCTCTGGGATAATCGCCATCGCCTTCAGGTAGATGCGATTGTCGTCGATGCGGTCGATATCGTCGAGCGCGACGAAATGGTGCATGTTGTCACTCGAATCCGACTTTGTCAGCTTGATACGGTCGTCTTCGACTTCATCGACGGTACCGATGTGCTGGCCGTTGATGTTGGTGACTTCCATGTGCTCCTTGATGCGCAGCTTCTCAAACATAAAAACTCCTATCTGTCTGTATTTACTATATTAACGGACAGATCGGTGATCGGGTCCACGCCTCGACGCGTTAGCGTAACGCCTCGTGGGGTGGGGGCCTGCGGAGTAGGGGTGGGGGGGTGCCTTGCGGTCCGTCCGATCGGCTGCGTAGGAAGGAGGGGCTTACTTGACCGACAGGTAGATGCCGCTTGGCTCGACCATCTGGACGTCGTTCACAGTGTAGCCCTTCGCACCAACGGTGAAGTCGTTTTCGCCCACGGTTTCGACGGCACCCAGCGATTGGCCGGCCGCGTCGTAGACCGCCATTCCGCTTTTCACTCCAAGTTTCTCAAGCATGTCGTTCATCCTTCTTCCTGGTCTCGTGCATTTGCGATCACGCACGGACGATATTGGCAGCGGGGTTTGAACGATGCGCAAAAAAGGGTGGTTATTCCGATTCCGAAAATCATGCCTAATCCGGCGGTAACCCTGCTCCCGGTTACAAACTGCGACAGTTCGATGGTTTATGCAGCGGCAACCATGAATTAGCGCGCCAAGCGGATTTCGAACTATTTCAACGAAGGGGCGTTAAATGCGTAAATGGCACCGGTGGCTTTCGGTCTTTTTTGGTATCTTCCTGCTTTGGATCGCGGTCACCGGCGTGTTGAGCCAGGTGGCCGTGCTTTGGCCCCAGGGCGCGCCCGATCCGGCAGTGGCCGCCTTGGCCACGCCTCCGCAAGGGTTCGAATGCCCGGAAGGCTGGCGTTGCAGCCCTCCACGCGCGACGAGCGGTATCCGTTCGATGGTCGGCCTGTTCCATCACCTCCATTCGGGCGAGACTTTCGGGCCGATCGGTACCGCGATCTCGGTCCTCTCGGGCCTTGCGATGATCTTTTTCAGCTTCTCGGGTATCTGGCTCTACGTGCAGATGTGGCGCAACCGCAAAAGCCGCCGGCTCTCCCCGCGCTGGTTCTGGAAGTAGGCGGACAAGCCCGCCGCTGCCCTTGCAATGGTGCCATGCCTGTGCCGAGATATGCGGCACTGGCACGCACCGGCGTGAGCGAGGGCAGGGGCAGGTATCTTGCAGCATCTATTCGTGGTGACTTTCGGCAGGTCGGGTTCGACCGCGCTGACCAACCTGCTGAACGCGATCCCCGGTTATTGCATTCGCGGGGAAAACGGCGGGGCGCTGAACGCGCTGGCGCAGGCGGCCCATGTCGTGCGCGATTCCCACGATCGCTTCGGCCACCTTGCCGACGGCCCGGATACCCCGTGGTTCGGGATCGACACGCTGGACCCGGATGCCTTTGCCGCGTCGCTTGCCGCGGCATTCACGAACGACGTGCTCTGCCCGCCGCCGGGAACGCGGGTTACCGGCTTCAAGGAAATCCGATACTTGCCCGAAGTGATCGACGAAGCCGGGTTTCACCATGCCATGCGCTTCATGCTCGATGCCTTCCCCGATGCCCGGATCGTGTTCAACACGCGCGACGTTGAAAAGACGCTGCGCTCCGGCTGGTGGAAGGACCGCGATCCCGACACCGCTCGCGCACAGTTGAACGAGGCGACGCGCTGGTATCGCCAATTCCACGCAAGAGAGCCGCGCCGCACCTTCCTGATCGACCACGCCGACTACGACGGAAAGCCCGAAGGTTTCGCCCCGCTTCTGGCATGGCTGGGCGAGGAACTGGACGAGGCGCAGATCGCGGCAATAGGCGCGAAGCGGTTGCAGCACTTGCAGGGATCGGGCTGGGCATTGGACGCACGGTCGGCCCGCAGGCTGATGGCGGGCCTTCGCAGGAAGCTTTCGGCTAAAAAGTAAGAGCCCTTCAGATGGAAGCCAGCCAAACGAAAGCCCCCAGCCGCGGGTGCGGCCGGGGGCGTTTCGTCATGGCCGGTCGGCCAATCGCGTCATGCGGGTAAGGCTCAGGCCTCTTGCTCGAACAGTTCCGCCGCGTTCGCGCCGGTTGCCGACAGGCGCACCGTGTCACCTTCCACGTCGGCGACGAGGCCGAGCGGCAGGTAGTGGTGGTGGCCGTGATGGGTTTCCTGGGTAAAGCCCGCGCTGGTGCTGTCCTTGGTCAGCTTGATACGCTCACCCTCGACACTGTCGACTTTGCCGACGGGGGCGCCGTCGGCGCCGATGACTGTCATGTGTTCCTTGATCTGGCTTGCAATGCTCATGTCATGCACTCCTTCCTGTAAGTGGGATGGGTGACCGGCCGAAGGCAAAGGGGTGGATACCCTCGGCCGGCTTGTAACATAAACGCGCCGATAGCGCGCTCCGTTCCGTCCAAAGTGCCCGATTTCCGCCGCATTCGAACGATTTACGCCCGCTTCGCGACGAGCGGCCTATTCGCTGCGGCAGGCCGTTAACCAAGAGCGACTCGCGCGCCGTCTGGAAGCGGGCAGGGCAAGTCCCCATATCGGGAATACGGGTGAAAACGCGCCGTGGATAACCGCGTGTCCGCTGGGGAAAAGACGCTACCGGTACGTAACGGAGCGGCGATGCCATGCTATATCTTGTGGCTCGACGCCCGAACTGACTCGCACCCGAACGGAGAATATCGCCCATGTCGCTGCTCGAAGCCCGCAAGACCTACAAGCCGTTCGAGTACCCCTGGGCGTACGAGTTCTGGAAGCGGCAGCAGCAGGTCCACTGGATGCCCGAGGAAGTTCCTTTGGGCGAAGACTGCCGCGACTGGGCGCAGAAGCTGTCGGACCATGAACGCAACCTGCTGACGCAGATCTTCCGCTTCTTCACGCAGGCCGACGTCGAGGTGCAGGACTGCTACCACGAAAAGTACGGCCGCGTGTTCAAGCCGACCGAGGTGAAGATGATGCTGGCCGCGTTCTCCAACATGGAGACGATCCACATCGCCGCCTATTCGCACCTGCTCGACACGATCGGCATGCCCGAAAGCGAGTACGGCATGTTCCTCGAATATTCGGAGATGAAGGACAAGCACGACTACCTTCAGCAGTTCGGCGTCGACAACGATGAAGACATCGCCCGCACGCTGGCCATGTTCGGCGGCTTTACCGAAGGGCTGCAGCTTTTCGCTAGCTTCGCGATGCTGATGAACTTCCCGCGCTTCAACAAGATGAAGGGCATGGGCCAGATCGTGTCGTGGTCGGTGCGCGACGAATCGCTGCACTGCGAAGGGATCACCCGCCTGTTCCACGCCTTCTGCGCCGAACGCGGCTGCCTGACGAAGGCGGTGAAGGAAGACATCATCGACACGTGCCAGAAGACCGTGCGATTGGAAGACGCCTTCATCGACCTGGCCTTCGAACAGGGCCCGGTTCCGGGGATGAGCGCGAACGAGATCAAGCGTTACATCCGCTACATCGCCGACTGGCGCCTGTCGCAGCTCGGCCTGCCGGCGGTCTACATGATCGAGGAACACCCGCTGCCGTGGCTGACGCCGCTGCTCAACGGGGTGGAACACGCCAACTTCTTCGAAACCCGCGCGACCGAATATTCGAAGGGCGCGACCACGGGCGACTGGAACACCGTGTGGTCCAACTTCGACAACCGCCGCAAGGCCGCCAAGGGCGCCGAAGCCAACGATGCCGAAGACGACGGTCCGGGCCTGTTCGGGGATACCGAAGCGGCGGAGTGAGTAAAAAGAGGAGTGAAGTATGTCGAGTAACGATCGGTCCGTGTATCGAAACTCTGATGGGAATTGGGTTAACAAGAAGCATGGTGCAAGCCGGGCTTCTTCAATCCACAGAACCCAGCGTGAGGCGGAATCCGCCGCCAAAGGCATGCTTCGTAACTCTGGCGGTGGTGAGCTGAACACTCATGGTCTTAACGGAAAGATCAGGAGCAAGGATACAATCGGCAAACGCGATCCTTTCCCACCTCGTGACACTGAGCATTGAGTAGGGGTTCATGTTCGATAAGCTTGACGCTTATAATTTAGTTGCAAATCTGGTTCCGGGGGCGGCGCTCTCATACGCCTTGCACTATAGCGGATACCCGATTCCAAGCCCTCACGAACTCGGGGCGTTTTTGCTTGTCGCATTTGTAGTCGGAGTGACGGCTAATCGTCTTGGATCACTATGCCTTGATCCGCTTCTTCGATCTGTTAGTTTTCTCGAAAAAAAAGATTACGATGCGTTTGTAACTGCTGAGGAGAAAGATCCGAAGCTAGAAACTCTTGTTGCCAATGCTGGTTTATATCGGACTTTCTTCACATCAGGGTTTCTCTATTTCTTCGCTATCTCAATCGATTGCTTGGTGCCTGATTTTCCGAAAAAAGATTCAATCTTGTCCATTCTAGCGATTATTGCAGGAATGATCGTTTTTCTTTACGCGTTCCGTAAGGAAGACGGCTACATAAAATCTCGCCTTAGAGCAAAAGCCACTGCGGCGGGTCGTCAATCGATCTAGGCCAAAGTGACAGAGCAAATAGTCATTTTCCAAGTATTTCGCCGTGACCCAAATCACGCGGCCCGACTCGGGGGCGCGTGATATACCTCCGTCAGCAACACGGGGGATTGCCATGTTTACCATCACTGCCGCCGCCCTGCTTCTCGTAGCGCCGGGGCCGCAGATCTCTGCCAAATCCGATACGCCTTCGCGCATCAAGGCCGACGTTGCCGCGTCGATGCGGCCCGTCTCGGTCTTTGCCGAGGGGGATATGCGTCAACGGCCCTACAACCGGCGCGAGGCGCAGGAGCTTCCCGTGCTGGCAAGGGAAGAGGCGCAAAGGCCGCAGCGTGTCCGTCCGCTGACCGAAGAGGCCGCGTCGGTCCAGCAGGCCAGCTACCTGACCAACACGATCTATAGCAACGTGCGCTGATCGGCGGGGCCGCGCGCGGGGTATTTACCTGCCCCCGCGCGTTCTTGCGAGGGTAGTGCTTCTGGCTTCATGCGCCGGGTGACACGGGTTCGCCCCTGTCACCTGCGGCATGGCGCGTTTCAGTCCTCGACCGGGTAATCCTCGATCGGGTGCAATGTCCTGAAATCCTCGGTCAGCGGTTCGTGGCCCAATGGGGTCCACGCGATCGGCTCCGGCTCGACATGGGTGTCGGGCAGGCGGTCCAGCAAGTGGCGGATCAGCGTTAGCCGCCCGCGCTTCTGGTCGTTGAAGTCCACCACCGTCCACGGCGCCCATGCCGTGTGCGTTTCGGCAAAGATCCTCTCCCGCGCCGCGGTATAGTCGGCATAAAGATCGCGGGCCGCGATGTCGGTGGGCGAAAGTTTCCAGCGTTTCAGCGGATCGTCCAGCCGTTCGCGGAACCGTTCCTCCTGGCTCTCCTGACTGGCGGTGAGCCAGTATTTGAACAGGCGGATGCCATCGTCGACCAGCATCTTTTCAAAGATCGGCGCGGCGCGCAAAAAGGCCTGCGCCTCGTCCTCGCTGGCCCAGCCCATGACTTTCTCGACCCCGGCGCGGTTGTACCAGCTGCGGTCGAACAGCACGATTTCACCCGCCGACGGCAGGTGCGCGACGTAGCGCTGGAAATACCACTGCGTCTTCTCGTCCTCGCTGGGCTTGGGCAGGGCGGCGATGCGGCACTGGCGCGGGTTCAGCGTGCCGTGGATCGCCTTGATCGCGCCGCCTTTGCCGGCGGTGTCGCGCCCTTCGAAGATGACGACGATCCGCTCACCCTTCGCCCGCGCCCATCGCGCCATGCCGACCAGTTCGAGCGCCAGCGTGTCGAGCGCGTCTTCGTAGTCCTTCTTCTTCACGGCGGCGGCTTATTGCGCGACCATGACGGGCTGAATGGTCGCGATCGTATTCCCGCCGCAGCCGATCACCACGCTCGAATACTCGGGCAGGGCGGGCTTTATCTCCAGCCGGACCTGGTCCCACCCGGCGGCGCGGTCGGACGGCTCTATTGACAGGGCGACACGCTGTCCGGGCGGCATCATGCGGTCGGTCGGCCCCGCGGTCAGGACGGCGGTGGCCTTTTCGGGCATCAGCGCCTCTCCCATCACGATCAGGGTCGGGGTCGCATCGGGGCCGGGCATGGCGTTCACCCACGCCTCCCACCCGCGCGTTTCCACCGGGCAGACCGGCAGGGCCATGTCCTCACCATCCTCGGCGGTGACGCAACCGGTCATCGTCATGGCCCCCATCAAAGCGATCAGTCCCTTGCGCATCGTCGGCCTCCTGAATTGTATCGACGATCAAGGTAAGCGCTCCGCCACGAAATGACAGCCCTTGCGAAAAGCCGCTTTCGCGGCCAATGCACGCGGCATGGAAACCGTGACGCAAGAACAGCTGCAGACCGCCGCCGCAAACTCCAAGGCCTGGCCCTTTCAGGAAGCCCAGCGGCTCGCCAAACGCTTCCCCAACGGAAAGCGGGACGCCGATGGCAATCTGGTGCCGGTGCTGTTCGAAACCGGGTACGGCCCGTCGGGCCTGCCGCATATCGGGACGTTTCAGGAAGTCCTGCGCACGACGCTCGTCCGCCGCGCTTACGAAGTGCTGACCGGCGGGCATCCCACGCGGCTGGTGGCGTTTTCGGACGACATGGACGGCCTGCGCAAGGTGCCGGACAACGTGCCGAACAAGGAGATGCTGACCGAACATCTCGGCATGCCGCTGTCGCGCATTCCCGATCCGTTCGGTTCGAACGACAGTTTCGGCGGCCGCAACAATGCGATGCTGCGCGAATTTCTCGACCGGTTCGGTTTCGACTACGAATTCATCGCGGCAAGCGACCGGTACAATTCGGGCCAGTTCGACGATGCGCTGAAGAACGTCCTGCGCCACTACGACGCGATCATGGGCGTCATGCTGCCCACCTTGCGCGAAGAACGCCGCGCGACCTATTCGCCGGTCCTGCCGGTCAGCCCGACCACGGGCGAGGTGCTGCAAGTGCCGGTCACCGTGGTCGATGCCGAAGCGGGAACGGTCAGCTTCAAGGACAGCGACGGCACGAGCGTGACGCAGTCGATCCTTGGCGGGCAGGCCAAGTTGCAGTGGAAGGTCGACTGGGCCATGCGCTGGGTCGCGCTGGGCGTCGACTATGAAATGTGCGGCAAGGACCTTACCGACAGCGTCACGCAGTCGGGAAAGATCGCCAAGATCCTCGGCGGGCGTAAGCCCGAGGGCATGATCTACGAACTGTTCCTCGACGCGAACGGAGAGAAGATTTCCAAGTCGAAGGGCAACGGCCTGACGATCGAGGAATGGCTGACTTACGGTAGCGAGGAGAGCCTCGGCTTCTACCTGTTCCGCGAACCGAAGAGCGCGAAGCAGCTTCACGTCGGCATCATTCCCAAGGCCGTCGACGAATACTGGCAGTTCCGCGAGAAGATCCCGTCGCAGCCGATCGAGCAGCAACTTGGCAATGCCGCGTGGCACCTGCTGGGTGCGAACGGTGGGCATGACGGCGCGCAAGTGCCCGGTGCGGGCGACAGCCTGCCGGTGACGTTCGGCCTTCTGCTCAATCTCGTGTCCGTGCTGGGCGCAGAGGCGACGCGCGACCAGGTTTGGAACTACCTCGGCAACTACATCCACGATGCCGACCCGGCGGCGCACCCCGATCTCGACGTGCTGGTCGAACGGGCGCTGGCCTACAACCGCGATTTCGTCGCGCCCACCCTCGTCAAGCGGCCTCCGGCTGCGAATGAGATGAAGGCACTGAACGCGCTGGACCGCGCCTTGGGCGGTTTCGACGACGAAACCCCGGCAGAGGACCTGCAGACCGCCGTTTACGAGATCGGCAAGCGCGAGGAATTCGGGTTCGATAACCTGCGCGACTGGTTCCGGGCGCTTTACGAAACCCTGCTGGGATCGAGCCAGGGGCCGCGCATGGGCAGCTTTATCGCGCTCTACGGGATCGAGAATACCCGCCGCCTCATTGCCAAGGCGATGATGCGGACCGAGCCTGAGCAGGCATGACGCCGTTCGCCATCGGGAAAGGCGCACGCCCCTGATGGCGGGCCAGGCGCCCGATGCCGCCATGTTTGAGCGGCTGGCGGTTGCCGCGCTAAACCGGCTGCCCGAACCGTTCGCCCAGCACCTTGGCGATATCGTGATCCGGGTGGAGGAGTTCGCCGACCGCGAAACGCTCGACGCGCTGGAGATCGAGAGCGAGTGGGACTTGTCCGGCCTCTACCACGGACATCCCCTGACCGAACAATCGGTCTGGCATTCGGGATCGATGCCGCCGCAGGTCACGCTCTATCGCCAACCGCTGCTGGCCGAATGGTGCGAAACCGGCGTGACGCTGGAGGCGCTGGTCACTCATGTCGTGGTGCACGAAATCGGTCACCATTTCGGCCTGTCGGACGATGATATGCACGCCTTGGAAGACCAGGTTCGATAGACCGTTTGGGACTATCGCCGGGCGGCATGCTACAAGGGTTGCGTGGACCGGGGGTGGATCAATAAGGGGCGCCCAATGATCGACCGCGTCTTTGCCATCAGGGGCCTCCTGCTCGCCGTTCTCGTCCTCATGGCGGGCAACGGGTTCATGCCCACGCTGCTCGCCATGCGCATGGAAGCGGCAGGTGCGTCCGCGCCTGTCGTCGGCCTGATGGCCAGCGCCTATTTCTTCGGGCTGGTGGTGGGCTCGCTCACCTTGACCAACGTCATCAAGCAGGTCGGGCACATCCGCAGCTTTGCCACGGTGGTCACGGTCCTGTCGTCCAGCACGCTGTTCTATTCGCTTTACCAGAACGCCGTGTTGTGGAGCGCGCTGCGCCTGATCGACGGGGTCTGTGTCGCGGGTGTCTTCATCTGTCTCGAAAGCTGGCTGAACCACCGTGCCGATGCGCAGAGCCGGGGGGCGATCCTGGCGGCCTACATGATCGCGCTCTATTCGGGGCAGGCGGTGGGGCAGTTCCTTCTGGAACTCGATACCGGGTTGATGTTGCCCTTCGTGATATCCTCGATGCTGGTTTCGCTGTCATCGGTCCCGGTTCTCCTGACCAAGATCGACAGTCCGCCGCTGCCCGATGACGGGCACCACCTCTCGCTGCCCTCCCTGTACCGCACATCGCCGCTGGGCACGGTAGGGGTGACGCTGACCGGCGTGATGATGGGCGCTTTTTACGGTCTCGGCGCGCTCTATGCGCGGCGCAGCGGGTTTTCCCTGTCCGATGTCGCGCTGTTCGTGTCGGTGGTGATCGCGGGCGGTGTCGCGCTGCAATGGCCGCTTGGCCGCCTGTCAGACCGCATCGATCGCCGCCTGGTCATCGCCATGGTGCTGGGCGGGATCGTGCTGGCCTCGCTCGTGCTCGCGCTGCTCACCGATCACCTGGTGATATTCGCGGTCGGCGCGCTGTTCGGCGGGTTCGTCTTCTCGCTCTATCCGCTTTGTGTCGCCCACGCGAACGACCGGTTGACGGTAGAAGAACAGTTGAGTGCGAGCAGCGTGCTGATCCTGCTCTATTCAGGCGGCGCGGCGGGTGGCCCGCTGCTGGGATCGGCGGCGATCGCCGCGTTCGGGGCAAGGGGGCTGTTCCTGTTCACGACGGCGCTTGGCGTGGCGGGTCTCGGCTTTGCGCTGTGGCGAATGTACCGGTCCGACGCGGTGGCCGGCGAAGACCAGCAGCCCTACCAGATCCTGCCGCGCACAACGCCTGCCGCCGCCGCGCTGGAGCCGGCCTCACAACATTCAGACGAGAGCGCCTAGCGCGTCCTTCAATTCGCCGAGCCAGGGTTCAAACGGTTTCCACGCGCCCTGTCCGCTGCGATTGATCGGGCGGCGAACCTGCTCTGAACTGGCGGTGCGAACCGCGCGATCGGTGCGGTGGAAGTCGAGGCAGCCATCCTCGAACGGCAGGCCGAGATAGTCGAGCATCCGGCGCACCTGTCCTTCCAGATCGTCGAGCACGTCTTCGTGCTGAACGCGCAGGACACGGCCGGGCAGGACATTATCCCAATGGTCCATCAGGTCGACGTAGTCGGCGTAATAGCGGCCGATCTCGGTCAGCCCGTAAGTGAACTCCTGCCCCTCGGCGAACAACTGCTTGAACCCGGAGAAGCAGCAATCCATCGGCGCGCGGCGGGCATCGATGATCTTGGCATTGGGCAGGATGAGGTGGATGAGGCCGACGTGCCGAAAATTGTTCGGCATCTTGTCGATGAAGAACGGCGCGCCCTGTCGGTGGATGCGCGTGCTGTCGATATAACCGCGACCCATCTTCTCAAGCTGCTCCGTCGTCAGGTCGTGCAGCACTTGCGGATAGAGGTTTTCACCCGCCTTGCGCCCGCGCAGCCGGTGGGCAAGCGCAAGGATGTCGGGCAATTCCAGTGTCCCGTCGACCATCGAGTGCGAGGCGAGGATCTGTTCCAGCAGGGTCGATCCGGCACGCGGCAGGCCGACGATGAAGATCGGGTCCGGTGCATCGTGGCCATGGCCGGAATGTTTCTCGAACAGGGCAGGGGTGCAGACTTCGGCCTGACGGTGCAGTTCCTCGCTCATCCGGTCGGCGCTGTATCCGCTCTGTCGGTGTTTCAGGCGGTTGCCTTCCTCGTAAAGGCGGAAGGCCTCGGCGTGGTCTTTCCGGTCCTCTTCGGCCTTGGCCAGCGCGAAGAGGATGTGGACCCGGTCCATGAAGGCGAGATCGGGGCGTTCGACCTGTTGTCGCATCGCGGCGATTTCGTCGTCGGTAAAGCAATAGGTCTTGAGGTTCGCCAGCGCGTACCACGTGTCGCCATGCGCGGGGCTGGCGCGCAGTGCCGCGCGGTAGGATGCGACCGCCTCGTCCTGACGTCCGCACGTTTTCAGCGCATGACCCCGCGAGGTCAGCGTGGCGGGGTCCGACGGCAGCTTTTCCAGAACCGCGTCGAACAGCTCGAAGGCGCGGTCGAAATCGCCGGTCTGCATGGATTCGATGGCGAGGTGCGATTGGAACAGGGGGTTGGCCGGGTCGCGTTCATAAAGCTTTTCGGCCTCTTCGCGGGCGCGTGCATACTTCTGCCGCGCGCGCAGGACCTGCACGTAATCCAGTCGCAGCGCCGCGTCGTCGGGTGCAAAGGCGAGCGCGCTTTCCAGCAGGAATTCCGCGTCGTCAAGGATGCCCAGCCTGCGTCCGATTTCGGCCAGGAGTCGCATGCCTTCCACGTCGCGCGGGTTACGGCGCAGGTAGTGGCGGCACAGTTCTTCTGCCCGCAAAGGGCGCCCTTCGTGAAGGTGATTGCTTGCCGCGATCAGTTCGCGCGGCATGGCGCGCAGCTTGTCGGCCTGGGCCTGCGCGCCCGCAGCCTCGCCGCTGCGCCCGGCCAGCGACAGCAGTTCGGCCTGCGCGCGCCAGCTCGCCTCCAGCGCGGGGTTGTAGCGGCATGCGCGCGAATAGTCGGCAAGGGCGCGTGCGTCCTCTCCCTTCGCGCGGGCAAGATGGGCCTGTTCCTGCCAGGCGCGGCCATATTCGGGGCTGAGTGCGATGAGGCTGGCAAGATAGGCCTCGGCATCGACGAAACGCCGGACATAGCGCGCGGCAACGGCGGCGAGGTAGAGCGCTTCGGTATTTTCCGGCTCTGCCTGCAAGGCGGACTGCGCGGCAAGCAGCCCTGCATCGAAGCGTCCATCCTTAAGCGCGGCTTGCGCGTCGCTCAGCGCGGATGGGATGTCGGGGCTCTGGGTCATGCGTTTGCCTTGCCAGAAACAGGAAGCGGCGGGCAAGGCCATGGCCCGCCCGCCGCTCCTTCGGCGCGTTTAGCGTCGATCAGTAATTGAACGAAACCCGCATGCCCACCGTCAGCGGGCGGTTCGTCGTGATGCGGGCACGATCGTAATAGAAGCTGCCCGCGATCTGGGCGCGCTTATCGGTCAGGTTTTCACCGAAGATCTCCGCCGACCACATGTCCGCAGTCACACCGGCAGACATCGCAAACGTCGTGTAGCTGTCGAGCTTCAGTTTGTTGATTTCGATGATGTCCGTGTACTTCGAACCCGAATGGGTCATCTGCGGCATGACGTGTGCCGTCAGGCTGTCCGACAGGTCCCATTCGTACCGTACGCGAAGGTTGCCCTGAAACTCCGGAGCGTAGGCGAGCGGTTCGCCCTTGATCACGTCGTTCGTCGGGGTCAGCACTTTGGTGATCTCGGTATCGAGGAACGAGACCGCACCCGCGACCGTCAGGCCCGGCACCGCGTAAGGCGCAAAGGTAAAGTCGCTTTCCAGGCCCCAGATTTCCGCATTGGCCGCATTGTCCGAGAAGAACAGGTTGGTGATGCTGGGATCGAAGATCGTCGTCTGCAGACGGCTGATGTCGACATAGAACGCGCTGCCGTTCCAGCGGAACTGGCGATCGAACAGCTCGGTCTTCCAGCCCATTTCGTAGTTCTTCACCTCGTCGGTATCGAGCTCGAACGGCACGGTGAAGCCCGCCCCGTTGGTCGCACCGCCCGGACGGTTGAGCAGGCCCGGACGATAGCCTTCCGAATAGGTGGCGTAGAACATCACGTCGTCGGCAGGGGTCAGCGTGATCGTACCCTTGACGATCGTGCCGCTGGCCTTGGCCTTGTCGGGCGCGGCAAGGGCGTTGAAGACCTGTGTTGCCTGCGCCTGCGAAAGCCCCGCGGCCATGATGTCGTCGATGCTATCGCCTTCGTTGAACGTCTGGCGCAGGTCAGCGTTGCACGAACCGATGAAGGTGTACTGGCCGTCACCGTCGTAAAGGTCCGAAATGTTGGTGCCGAACGCATTGGCATCGCTTGTCGCACCCGCATTACAGAACGACGAGTTCGCCGAGCCTTCGAAGTCGACCTCGACGTCGTAATAGCGCGCGCCCAGCGTGACGCTCAGCAGGTCTTCGACAACGTCGAAGCTGGCTTCGCCGAACAGGCCGAACTGCTGGTCGGTGCGCTTCACGTCGTTGCGGAAGATCGTGCCGTAGGGGAACGGTCCCGCATCCGAGTTGTAGGCGCCCGGGAACGGGAAGTTATCGACAAAGCCGCCAAACGGCTGCGCAAGCTCGCTACCGGGATAGACGAAGTCATTGCGCTCCTTCAGTTTCAGGTCCTGATAGAAGACGCCGACGGTTGCGCGCAGGCGGTTGTCGGCCGGCGTGTTGACGCGGAATTCGTGCGTCATCACTTCGGTCGAACCGTTCGAAGTCACGAACAGGTTCGGGGCCTGGCACGTACCGCTGGGCGCGGCATCGCCCGGATAGCTGACCGAACCGTCGCAGATGTAATACGGCAGGTACTGACCGGCGAAGAGGTAGTCGGTGTAGTCGACCCGCTGCTGCGTTTCGCGATCGGTATAGGCGCCGGTGTAGATGACATCGAGCATCGCCAGACGCCCTTCGATCGTCCACGCGGTATTCGAGAAATCGTCTTCGAGACGGTCGTCCTCGTACCGCTGGATTTCAAGGTCATCGAGACCGTCGAGTGTCGGGTCGGCGAAGAACACGCCGTCGGATTCGACCGACTGGCGCATGTGGCTGATCGTCAGCGTCCAGTCGTTGTTGATTTCATACAACGCGCCGACGCGGAAGCCGGTGTACTGCGTATCGTTGAAGTCTTCCTCGACCAGTCCTGCATTGTCGGCCGCCAGGAAGTTTACGCCCGAAAGGTCGGACGTGCTCTGGAAACCGGCGCGAAGCGGGCTGACCGGAACGCCGTTGGAACGAACCGTGCCGGCGGGGCGGAAGCGGGCGCTTTCTTCAAGCGTCTGCTGACCGGCCACGTTGTCCACGTAGCCGCCCTGATCGTCCATGAAGGCGACCGCGCGCAGTGCCAGCCGGTCGGTGACCGGGAAGTTCAGCATGACCTCTGCCTTGTAGGAGGTCTCACCGCCCTTGGTGAACGAGGTCTCGCCCTTGGCCTTGGCGGCAAAGCCCGAAAGGCTGGGCTTGTTGGTGATCAGGCGAACGACGCCTGCCTGCGACGATGCGCCGAACAGCGTGCCCTGCGGCCCGCCGAGCACTTCGATACGCGCAAGATCGGCGGCATAGACGTCGAGGTTGCGGCCCGGCTGAGCCAGCGGCTGTTCGTCGAGGTACATCGCGACGTTGGGGGCAAGGCCCGCGACGCCCGCCGTTGTCAGGTTCGGCGTGGTGGAGGCAAGGCCGCGAATGTAGATCGTGCTCTGCCCCGGTCCGCTGCCACCGGCGGTGACGCTGGGCAGCTGGTCGAGATAGTCGGCGAACGTATCGACGCCGAGATTGTCGAGTTCGTCCTCGCCAAGCGCATTGACCGAAACGGCCACGTCCTGAAGGCTTTCGGTGCGCTTCGTCGCGGTGACCACGATGACGTTGAGGCCGCCCTTACGCTGTGCGCCCTGCTGGTCGGCGGGCTGGCTTTGCGTGTCCTGTGCATGGGCGGGGACGGCGATTGCCATCGCCAGCGCGCCGAGGGAGGCGCCGCGGCTGAACTTCGTCATTACTGTCATTCCCCTGCTGGTTTTCAATCGTGCATTCGGCAGACCGGGCTGGTCCGCAGGCAGGGCGAGGACGTCGGCGAAGTGATACGCACTCCGCAACAATGTGCAGAGTATGCCCAACGATGAGGGCGGGAGTCCTCAACCCTTGGCGGCCGTCTAGGAAAGCTTTCAAGCGATGGCCACCGGACAGGGCGCCAATCTACAGAATAATCATATTGGCGTTGCATAAACACAACACAGCGCATATTCGACGGAGAAGCAGCGGGATCGAATGCCGATGCTGCACTGCAACAGTAGTGATACTTTGGCGTCACGGACACAGGGCGCCGCGGATCAGTTCTTTTCTGCGTTATTTCTAAGTAAATATCGCAATCATACTTTCGGGAGCATTGCCGGGTGGCAAGTCAACCAGGTGGTTCGGGCAGTTCCGACAACTTCAAACCTACGGTATTCTTCGGGGCGATCGGACTTATAGGGACCTTGATACTGTTCGCGGTGCTGAACGCCGGTGCCGCGGGTAAGGGATTCGGTGCGGTACAGGCCTATGTGACGCACACTTTCGGGTGGTTTCTGGTACTTACCGTCAATATCCTGCTCGTCGCGGCGGTCTGGCTTGCCGTGTCGCGCATGGGCGACGTGCGGCTGGGCGGCAAAGGGGCCAAGCCGCATTACGGGATGCTGACATGGTTCTCGATGCTGTTCAGCGCGGGGATGGGCATCGGCCTGCTGTTCTACGGCGTGGCAGAGCCAGTGATGCATTTTTCGAACCCGCCGGTTTCGGCCTTTTCGAACCCCGACGCAGTCCTGCCGCGCGGCTTTGCCAGCAATGCCCAGCACGCGATGGGCCTGACGTTCCTGCATTGGGGCCTTCACGCATGGGCGATCTACGCGATCATCGGGCTGTCATTGGCCTACATCGCCTATAACCGGAACCTGACGCTTTCTATCGGATCGTTCCTTCAGGCGGCCTTTCCCCGCGTACCGGGCTGGCTGGTCGATGCGATCGACGTGCTGGCCATCACCGCCACGGTCTGCGGCGTGGCGGCATCGCTGGGTTTTGGTTCGGCGCAGATCAATGCCGGTTTGAACTTGCTCTTCGGGCTGCCCGAAGGCGGGATGGTCCAGGCGATCCTGATCGTGATCATAACTGGCCTGGCGACGCTTTCGGTGGCGCTGGGCCTCGACAAGGGCATCCGCAGGTTGTCCGAAATCAACATGTCGCTGGCAGTGCTTTTGGCGGCTTTCGTGTTCATCGCCGGGCCTACGGTGTTCCTGATGGACGCCTTCGTCCAGAACATCGGCTATTACTTCCAGCGCTTCATCTACCTCTCGACATGGACGGAAACCTACACGCCGGGCGACTGGCAGAGCGGGTGGACGATCTTCTATTATGCCTGGTGGATCAGCTGGTCGCCGTTCGTTGGCATTTTCATCGCGCGCATTTCCTATGGCCGTACGATCCGCGAATTCATCAGCGGCGTGCTGCTGGTGCCCACGCTTTTCACGTTCATGTGGATGACGATCTTCGGCGACAGCGCATTGCATATCGAATTGTTCGGGGCAGGGGGCCTGTCGGAGGCGGTGAACCAATCGATGCCGGACGCCCTGTTCGCGTTTCTGGCGCACTACCCCATCGCCCAGATCGCTTCGGGCCTCGCGATCATCATCGTCGCCACGTTCTTCGTGACTTCGGCCGATTCCGGCGCGCTGGTCACCGCGATGATCGCATCGGGCGGGCACCAGCACGCAGGGTTCATTCCGCGCGTCACCTGGGCCATCGCAATCGGCGTTCTGGCCGGTGCCCTGTTGTGGTCGGGCGGCACGGATGCGCTGCAGACGGCGGCGATCGTCACCGGTATGCCCTTTGCGCTGGTGCTGCTGGCGATGGTGGCGGGCCTGATACGGCTCTTGCGCGCCGAAGTCCCGCCGGCCGACTGACGCTAGAGCGAGGAGCCACCGTCGAGGACAAACTCCGCGCCGGTGGCAAAGGAACTTTCGTCACTGGCGAGGTAGAGGCATAGCGCCGCGACCTCGTCGGGACGACCGATGCGACCTATGGGGTGCCCGGCGACCCATTGGGCATAGAGCGCGTCGGGATCGTCCGACTGTTCCAGCACCTTGTCGAGGATCGGCGTGCGGATCACGCCGGGATGGACCGAATTGCAGCGCATCTGGTGACCGGATTTCGCGTAGTGCAGCGCCACAGACTTCGTCATGTGCGTTACGCCCGCCTTCGCCGCGTTGTATGCGACGAGGTAGTCGCTGGCCCGGATGCTCGCCATCGAGGCGATGTTGATGACCGAACCGCCGGTCTTCTTCATCAGCGGGACGACGTGTTTGCAGCCCAGGAAAACACCTGCCAGATCGACGTCCAGTTCGTGCCGGAACGCGTCGAGCGAGCATTCCTCGACATTGCCCATCGTGGTGATCCCCGCACAATTGACCAGCACGTCGCAGCGCCCGTGGACGATTTCCATTGCCGCGAAGGCGTCGATCCAGCGGTCCTCCTTCGTCACGTCGAGCGAGAGGAAGCTGGCCGCATCGCCCAGTTCTTCGGCCAGCGCACGTCCTACCGGTTCATCGATGTCGGCGACAACGACGCTCGCTCCCTCGGCGACGAAGCGCCTGACGATGGCCTCACCAAGGCCCGAGGCCGCGCCGGTGACCAGCGCGACCTTGCCTTCGATCCGGCCGCTCATTCGGTGTCGGCGTCATCCTTGACGCCATAGGCGAGGAACATGTTGCCGGGCATCTTGCCCGAAAAGCCATAGCCCGAGGTGATGAACAGCATGCCCTTGTGCGGCATCGGCGCCGACCCGCCCGAAAACGAACCACCACGCCCCTTTTCGCCGTTCACGCCGGTATATTCGACCGTCGTGTCGATATCCCACACGACCTTGCCGTCCGACACGCGATAGGCGCGGACGTGGCCATCGTTGGCGCCTGCAAAGACGAGGTCCGGCGTTACCGAAATCGCGCCGGAATAGCCGGGATAGCAGAGCGAACGCCCTTCGCAGACATCTTCGGACGGGGCCTGCCAGACATATTCGCCGGTCGCGATGTCGAGCGCGTACATGCCCGGGCGCGGGTCCATGTCGTATTCCTGCCCGTCGGGAACGTCGGATACCGGCACGATCAGCACGCCGTTCACCGCCGCCATGCCGAAATGGATGCCGCCCACGACCCCGCCCCGGCCGACCTGCGTTTTCCAGACCATTTTGCCGGTGTCCGGGTCGACGCCGAAGGCCGCGCCAGATTTCTGGCCCAGCAGGATCATGTCCTTGCCGTCCTTCGTCTTGGCGAGGACCGGGTTCACGCCGAAATCGTAGTCGGGGCCGTCCTCTTCGGGGCAGTTGGTCTGGTCCGCTTCTTCGCAAGAGCCGTTCCAGGCGTCGTCTTCAAAGGCCTGGAAATGCCAATCGATCGCGCCCGTTTCCATGTCGAGAGCGACGAGCGAATCGCTCATTTCGGTGGCGGGGCCGGTGTAGTTGTCGCCGGTCGCGACATAGATGCGGCCGCGTTCTGGATCGAGCGTCGGGGCCGACCATATCGGCACGCCCGACGGACCGATCAGGGCATTGCCCAGCAAGCCGGGCGACCCTTCCTTCGGTTCCTCGACCAGGTAGGTGCGCCACTTCTCCTCTCCCGTCGCCGCATCGACGGCGAGCAGCGATCCGCGGAAAGAACAGCACGGATAGCCGTCCGTGGCCGCCGCGCCTTCCTCCAGCGAGGAGACCGGAATGTAGAGCACGCCATCGTGATAGGCCTGCGCGCCGGTCAGCGTGGTGGACGAATGGTCGTCGGCGGAAATCTTCCAGACCTGCTTTCCGGTAAAGGCTTCGACGGCGTAGGCATTGCCGGTCACGTCACCGAAAAAGGCGAGCGGGTTGGCGTCGGGATCGTCCTTGTCCCAGCTTTGCACCGTGATGCCGGTGCGCACTTCGGCATCGCTTTCGAAGGTCCAGCGCAGACAGCCAGTTTCCTCGTCCAGGGCGCGGACCGTGTTGTCCTGTCCGCCGAAGATCACCGCGCCGCCGGCGAAGGCGGGGTGCGAACGCACGCGCGTGGCGTTGGGGATGGCAAGCGCCCACTTGAGTTCAAGATCGCCGACATTCTGCGCGTCGATCCCCGCCATCTCGGCCGAAACGAAGTGGGTGTTGCCCGCATCGACGCCCCAGAAGGGATAGCTGGTCGGCGCGCCGCGATCGAACCCTGCCTTTGCGCCTTCGCACCGGGGCGCGGGTGTGGGCGTGGACGTACCCATCGGACGACCGGCGAGGTATTCAGAGACGACCTTTTTCTCGCCGTCGTCCAGTGAACCGGCCATCGGCGCCATGATGCCGGTGGTCAGCACCTTGTAGATCGCCTCGGGCGTCATCTGCTGAACGATCAGCTTTGCCGGTGCGCGCGCGACGCCGGTGTCGTGACAGGCGGCGCAAACCTCGGTCCAGATCCTGTCGCCCTGTTCGTTGGTTTCCGGGGGCAGGGTGCTGAGATCGCGGTAATTGTCTGCCGCCACGCCCTGCTGGTCGCGCGGTGCGGCGTTGAGCCCGCTCGTGCCAAAAGCGATTGCCGTTACAAGCGCCGCGCTGCCAATGCCCAGCGCCCCGATGCGAAGCCTTTGCCTCGCAATCCCGATACCCATCCTCTATTCTCCCGACAATTCACATGCGGTTGTGTTGAACCGGTGAATGGACGAGCGGGACCGCGCCGGTAAGCTGTCCTTACTGTCAGAAATGCAAGGAATGCAGAAGAAAGGGGCGGTGTCCGTCCGCCCCTTGTGTTTTCCGGGTCGCCGCGCTGCGGCCCTTATCCTGCGGAGCGCGCGATCACGAGCGCGATGACTGTCCGGTCTTCGGACGCGAGCATGCGTGCATGGCTCTCGTGTACCGCGTCGGCGACCCGGTCATAGGCCCTTTCGTTTTCCGCGAAGATGAAGTCGGCCTGGTAAAGCTGACCTTCGCGGACGTTTTGGGGCAGCGGGTGCATCGTCTTCAGCCTGCGGACCGCGCGCAATGCGGCGCGATCGATCCAGCCGCTGCGCGACTTGCGGACAAGCGCGATCTGCGCCGGCTTGCCGTTTTCGTCGCATGTGAACTGCACTTGCGCATAGTCGCTTGGAATAGCGTTAAGCGAAGGTATGCGGGTGCGTTCAAAGGTCGCGGAAAGGTCTTCGGAGACCTTGCCGACCCATGTCGTCATGCCCGGCTGTGCGGCGACGACGATTTCATCGTCCCCTGCCGCTGAGGGCGCTGACACGGTCAGCATGGCGGCTGCCATGATGCATGCGGTTGTTTTCGTGATGTACTTCATCGGACCATCCTTTCTATGGATGGCCGGCCAACGGGTCAGTTGGTATGCGCTGCGACGCCTGTAATTTCGCAAATAGACGAGTGGTCGGCCAGAAGCTGGCTAATTCCCCCCAACTTCAGGCGCGAAAGGTCTGCCCGAATCTGAAATCTGTCAAATGTTACATGGTCAACTTTATTTAGTTGCAACTGACGGTTCCGATATGTCCGTTTTTGATATCTAACATTTCTGCACGGGCGATATTGTTGCATATCTGTTTACATGCGTGTCAGGATCGCCAAGCCGATCAGCGGCGGGGCGCAGCAATCGGACTTTCCTGCTCACTGCGGTGGCCAAACGCGATTCGCTCCATTAACTCCGTGCGCATGGCTACTGGAACACTCATCTCCCTCACCCTCTACTTCGTGCTGATGCTGGGCATCGGCCTGTTTGCCTGGAAGAAGTCGACCGACAGTTCGGAAGGATACCTTCTGGGCGGACGAAACCTGCCTCCTGCCGTCGCGGCCTTGTCCGCAGGCGCGTCCGACATGTCGGGCTGGCTGCTGCTGGGCCTGCCCGGCGCGCTCTATGCCAGCGGCCTTGTCGAGGCGTGGATCGGGATCGGCCTTTTCGTCGGCGCGCTGGCCAACTGGATCATCGTGGCGCCGCGCCTTCGCCAGCAGACGGTGGATTACGGCAATGCCCTGACGATCCCCGAATTCCTCGCCAACCGCTTCCCCGACCGCGCCATCGCGCTGCGTGTCGTTTCCGCGATCATCATCGTGCTGTTCTTCACCGTCTATACGGCCGCAGGGCTTGTTGGCGGCGGCAAGCTGTTCGTGACAAGCTTTGCGGGCCTGTTCGGCGATACGGGGATGAGCGATTACATGACCGGCATCTGGCTGACGGCGGGGGTCGTGCTGGCCTATACGATGGTCGGTGGCTTCCTGGCCGTGTCGCTGACCGACTTCGTGCAGGGCTGCATCATGGTCGTCGCGCTGGTGTTGATGCCGATCGTCGTCCTGACCAGCGATGGCGGCAGTGCCAGCGTTTCCGAAGCACTTCGGCGGGTCAATCCGGAGTTTCTCTCGCTGTTTTCGGGGCTCACCGTCGTTGGCTTTTTGTCGGCGGTCACCTGGGGCCTGGGCTATTTCGGACAGCCGCACATCATCGTGCGCTTCATGGCCGTCCGCGAAGGCGGCGTGAAAACCGCGCGCAACATCGGCATGAGCTGGATGTTCGTGTCGCTGATCGGCGCGCTGGGCGTCGGCATCCTTGGCCGCGCCCATGTCGAGATTAACAATCTCGTGCTGGAGGATCCGGAAACGATCTTCATCCTGCTGGCCGACACGCTGTTCCACCCGCTGATCACGGGCTTCCTGCTCGCGGCGCTGCTGGCCGCGATCATGAGCACGATCAGCTCGCAGCTGCTCGTCGCCTCGTCCTCGCTGACTGAGGATTTCTACCGCCTCTTCCTGCGTAAATCCGCGTCAGAGCGGGAAACGGTGAACGTCTCGCGCGTCTGCGTCCTGCTTGTCGCGCTGGCCGCGATCGCCATTGCCTCCGACCCGGAAAGCGAAGTCCTTGGCCTCGTGTCCAATGCCTGGGCAGGCTTTGGCGCTGCTTTCGGTCCGCTGATCGTCCTGGCGCTTACCTGGGACCGGATGACCGGGACGGGCGCGGTCGCAGGGCTGGTTTCGGGCGCGCTGGTCGTGATTGCGTGGATTGCTCTGGGTTTCAACGCCAGCTTCCTTGGCGGCCCCGGCGTTTATGAGATCATTCCCGGCTTCATCGTGGCGTGGCTGATGATCGTCATCGTCAGCCGCGCGACCGCGCCCAAGACCGCCCCCTCGCAGGCGGCCTGATCGGGGCGGCGTTCGGCGTTACGGAAAAGGCGGGGAGGGCTCAGCACGTGGAACAGGCGACCACCGGCCCGCGCGCCCTGACGCCGCGTCAACTCGAACGCCGCGCCCGCATCCTGTCGACGACTTACGCCCTGCTGGCCGAACACGGCTATGACGGCGTGTCGATGAAGATGATCGCAAGGGCCGCAAAGGTCGCGGAACGCACGCTGTTCAACATCTATTCGTCGAAGGACATCCTCGTCGCGACCAGCGCGCGCGAACGATCCGAAGCGATCATCAGCAGTATCGCCGATAATGCAGGTGTCGGCGATCTGGGCTATTTCCATGCACTGGCCGATACGCTTGCCCACGAAACTCTGGCCGCGCCTGCGCTCGCCCGCGGGCTGGCGACGGTGCTGGTGCGCAATCCTGATCTGGTTTCGCTGGGAGAGATTTACGAACGGCACGTTGGCGTCGCGCTCGCACCCCTGGCGGACCGGGGTATCGTCGACGCATCCGACGTACCCCTGATCTGCAACCTGCTGGCCATGCGGATCGTCAGCCTCATCTCGCTGTGGTCGGGCGGGACGATCGCCGACAAGGCGTTGAACGCGCACATGCGGCTGGCCGTCTGGCAAGTTCTTGCCCCGCATGTCCGGGGCGATCTTCAGACCGCGGTGCTTGCCGATGCCCGGGATGCCATCGCGCGTATTAAGGCCGCCGAAACCTATCCATAATTGCAGTGCACTGTAATTGCCGGCTGTGACAGTTTCGCAGTTGCCCTGAACCAGGGGCACCCCGCGAGGCGCCAGACAAAAGACAGGCCTCGCCGGTCACGGGAAAGGATAGGCGATGTCAGACACGACGGCACCATTGCGCGTCCTTTCCGGACCGATGACCCCATGCAGTTTCCCTCGCATGGCTGCCCTCCCTCGCACCATGCAGACTTGAACCTGGGCCGGCAGGCAACACCACCCGCCTGCCGGCTCCGTTTTCAACGCGATAACGGGATAAAAAGCGATGAACGACCTCGACAGGCTTTTGGCGAAAGACGCGATCCGCGATCTGGCCGCCCGGTACATGCGCGGTCAGGACCGCCTCGACGCCGATCTGCAGATGAGCACGTTCTGGCCCGATTCCACGACCGACTATGGCATCTTCGTCGGCAGCGGCCCCGACTTCGTCCGCTTTGCCCAAGGCCTGCTGGTCGAACACCTGGCCAACCAGCACCTCATCGGCCAGCACCTTATCTGGTTCGACGAGGACGATGCCGACATGGCTTTCGGCGAAGTCTATTTCTATGCCTTCCACCGCATCGTGGAGGATGGCGCACCCGTCGATATGACGATCTGCGGCCGGTACATCGACCGCTATGAACGTCGCGATGGCGAATGGCGCTTTGCCCACCGGTCCGAAGTCAACGACTGGGCGCGCAAGGAACCTGCCGCCGACGAATTCCTGAAAACCGACCTCGCCGATGCCCTGACCGGCCGTCACGACATGAAGGACCGGTCCTACGACCGGGCCTGGCTGCGAAATGCCTGAAAACGGAAAGACTGATCCATGACGCAAAAGACCATTATCGTGACCGGCGCCGCTTCCGATGCGGGCCTGGGATTTGCCACGGCCCGCATGCTGGCGCGCCAGGGCCATGCCATCTACCTGACCGACCTTGATGCTGGCGCAGTTGCCGCGCGCGCCGCCGAATTGCGCGAAGAAGGGCTGACGGCAACCGGCCTGGCGCAGGACGTGACCGACGCTGCGGCATGGACCGAACTGGTCGATACCGTGACGAAGGAACGGGGCCGTATCGACGGGCTGGTCAACAACGCGGGGATCGCCGTGCTGCGTTTCATGCAAGACCTCGACGAGGCAAGCTGGGACAAGCAGATCGACGTCAACCTGAAGAGCGTCTACCTGGGTTGCCGCGCGGTGCTTCCCGCGATGAAAGAGCAGGAGAGCGGGGCCATCGTGAACCTGTCGTCGGTGGCCGGCCTTGTCGGGATAGCGGGCACGGCAGCCTATGCGGCCAGCAAGGGCGGGGTCCGGTTGATGAGCAAGTCGATCGCGATGGAAGTGGCGGACAAGGGCATCCGCGTGAATACCGTGCATCCCGGCGTGATCTGGACCGACATGCAGAAAGTGGCGATTGCCGACAATCCCGATGGCTACGACGCGATCAACGCGTCGATCCCGATGAAACGCATGGGAGAGCCGGACGACATCGCGCATACCATCGCCTTCCTGATTTCGGACGGGGCGAAGTACATCACGGGCGCCGAATTCGTCGTCGATGGCGGCCTTACCGCGCAGTAAGCCCTAGCGCGGGAAGGCCTGCCGCGCCCACGAAACGATCGCGCCGGTCGGCATCGCGCCCGACTGGCGCGCCACTTCGCGGCCCTTCGCGAACAGGATCATCGTGGGGATGGACCGGATGCCGTACCGCCCGGCGATTGCCTGCTCCGCCTCTGTATCGAGTTTGCCCAGCCGCATGCCGGGTTCAAGCTGCTGCGCCGCGGCGGCAAAGGCCGGGGCCATCTGGCGGCACGGGCCGCACCACGACGCCCAGAAATCGACCAGCAATGGCAAGTCGCCCTTTGCGGCATGGGCGTCGAAGTTCGCAGCGGTCAGGGTCAGCACCTTGCCCTTGAACAGCATCGATCCGCACTTGCCGCATTTCGCCTCTGCCGCCGGTTTTGCGTCGGGCATGCGGTTCAAGGTGTTGCACGATGGGCAGGCGACGATCTTGCTGTCGGTGGCGGCCATGGCGAAGAACTCCTGTTCAGCCTAGTACCACGCGCGGGCGCGGTACCAGCGAGTGACGACGTATTTGACCCCTTTGACGACCGGGGTTCCGGCGTGCAGCGTTTCCATGTTCACCTTGCCGTCGGCGTTGGCGTTGCTCCACGCGATCAGGGTGCCTTGCTGCGGCGGGACGGCGATATTGGCCTTGGGAAAATCGGTCGAACCGCCTTCTTCCACGTCGTTAAGATAGACCATCAGCGTCCAGGCCCGCTGTCCGCCGAGCGAGACCTCTCCGGTCCAGTAGGGTTGGCTGGTGTCGAACCAGTCGTGGTGGGCCTTGAACTGTTGGCCCACGGCGTAACGCTGGCCCTGCATCGTCTCGCCCCAGTTTTCCGGCACTCCCATCAGGTCGTCCATCCGCCGGTGCAACATGCGCACGAACGGATTGTAGGGATCGAGATCGCCCGAATAACTGGTGCGCGCCTGTTTGCCGTAATCGACGTCGAACACGGGCGAGGGGCGGGCGGTATCGTCGACCATCTTCATCAACCGCTCGCACTCTTCAGGCGAGAAGAAGTCGGGAATACCAAACAGTTGCAGTTTGTCGTCGACGAGGACCTGTACGCTGTCATCGGCTTTCAGACGGGCGAGAACGGCCTCGTTCATGGCGGCGATTTCGCGCTGGTTCGCTTTGTCGGTGCGTCCGGTCTTTGCCATTTGATTGCTTCGATTTTCTGGAACGGTATCAATAGGGTCAGGATTGTCCGATTTTGGACTTCGTCACGAAAGGCTAAGCACAGCACAATGGCAACAAGCAACACCTCTCAGGCCCGCTATTCGATGGGGGCCATCATCCTGCACTGGGTCATCGCGATCGCTGTCATCGTCAATTGGCGACTGGCCGAGACGGGACATCATCTCGAGGGCGCGGCCGCTGCGGCCTACATGAACCCGCATAAGGCGCTGGGCATAACCATTCTGTTCCTGACGGTGCTGCGCATCATATGGCGCCTGATGAACCCGCCGCCGGCAATGCATTCGGACTATGCCAAGTGGGAACGCATGCTGGCAAAGACCGCCCATGTGCTTTTCTACTTCCTGCTGATCGGGATTCCGCTGACCGGCTGGCTTGCCGTGTCGTCTTACGGGAAAACCGTCGATATTTTTGGCCTTTTCGAAATGTTCGCCCTGCCGGTCGCGGAAAACCCGAGCGCGGGCAAATCGATTCTTGAAGTCCACGAGACGCTGTGGACCGGGATGTCGGTGCTCATCGTCCTGCACATTCTGGGTGCGCTCAAGCATCAGTTCTATGACAAGACCAATGAACTGGGGCGGATGATCCCCGGTCTGGGCAAGCGCTGATGCGAAAACGGCCCCCCAAGCGATGCTCGGGGGGCCGTCCTTCCGGCTAAGGTCTGCGACCCTGACCTTACCAGAAGAAGTCGTAGATCACGTCGACAACTTCGCCGCTGTACATGTCGACCAGCATCACGTCGTCGTAGTAGCGGACCCAGCGATAGGGGCCGTAGACTTCGGGCAGGCGATAGCGCCACGGATCGTTGATCCAGTACCGCGAGCTGTAGAACAGCGAGCCGATGGTGAAGCCGATCGACAGGCGGCGATAGCGATAGTCGCGATAGGGCGAGTAATACCGGCCGACCCGATAAAGGCTGCGGTTGTGCGTGCGATAGCGGTGCCAGTCGTAGCGGTTGTTGTGCCGCCACTGGCGATTCCACTTGCGGTGATTGCGGTGCGCATAGCGGTCACGGTCGCGATAGTTCCGGTCGCGGTCGCGATAGTTCCTGTCCCGGTAGTTCCGGTCCCTGTCACGATAGCGGTCGCTGCGATCGACGTGGCGCGTGCGATCGCGCCAGTTCGTGTCACGGTCCCGATTCCGGGTCCGGTCGCGGCTCGAATAATCGCGATTGCGGTCGCGGTCGGCATAGGACCGGTTGCGATCGCCAGAGCGGGCACGGTCGTTCTGATCGCGTTCGGCCTGGCGGATACGATCGCGGTGCGTGTCGCCCCGGTTAGGCCTGCTCTCGCTCCGGTTCCAATCCCGACCCGAACGGGTCTTCGCCGTTTCACTGCGACGGTCAGACTGGTTCCACTGACGACCCGAACGTTCGTCCGAACGGTTCGACTGGCTGGAACTGGTGCGGCGGTTGTTCTGGGCGCGGGTGTCGCGCGTTTCCTGTCGTCCCGACGAACGCAGGCGCGGTGCCTCTCGGCTGCTGACGCGTTCTGAACGGCGCTGCGAGCGGCGTTCTTCCTTGTCGCGCAAGTTTGCGCTCATGTCGATACCAGCGGTTACGCCGGTGCGAGGTGCGATTTCGGCAGCCTGCGCGATCGGTGCACCTGCCAGCATGGTGGCGCAGAGCAACGCTCCCGTCACTGCATTGAAGGCTTTGGCCCTGGTCATTGATACTCTCCACATGGATCGGCGCTAGGCGCACGTCTCGGTCGCTGTGGTAGTATCTATATGTATCCGTCTGTCGCAGTCCTGAACCGGCCTGCATCCCGCCGTTCATGTTAAGGCATACTTACATGAACGGCGGGGCAGTATTCGATCAGCGGGTCAGCTTCTTGTAGGCAAGGCGGGTCGGGCGATCCGCGGCATCGCCCAGACGGCGGCGCTTGTCCTCCTCATAAGCCTCGAAGTTGCCTTCGAACCATTCGACGTGGCTGTCGCCCTCGAACGCGAGAATGTGAGTCGCCAGACGATCGAGGAAGAAGCGGTCGTGCGAGATGACCACGGCGCAACCGGCGAAATTCTCGATCGCGTCTTCAAGCGCGCCCAGCGTTTCGACGTCGAGGTCGTTGGTCGGTTCGTCGAGCAGGAGGACGTTGCCACCCTCCTTCAGCATCTTGGCCATGTGGACGCGGTTGCGTTCACCGCCCGACAGCTTGCCGACGTTCTTCTGCTGGTCCTGGCCCTTGAAGTTGAAGGCACCGACATAGGCGCGCGTCGACATGTCCTGTCCGTTGACCTTCATGTAGTCGAGGCCGTCGGAAATCTCTTCCCAGACATTGTGCTTGGGATTCAGGTGGTCGCGGCTCTGGTCGACATAACCGAGGTGGACCGTCTGGCCGATCTCGATCGTGCCGCTGTCGGGTTCTTCCTTGCCGGTGATGATCTTGAACAGCGTGGACTTACCCGCGCCGTTAGGACCGATCACGCCGACAATGCCGCCCGGCGGCAGCATGAACGACAGGTTTTCGAACAGAAGCTTGTCGCCATAGGCCTTGGTGATGTTCTTGGCCTCGATCACCTTGCCGCCAAGGCGTTCGGGCACCTGGATGACGATCTGGGCCTTGCCGACCTGGCGACTGTCCTGGCTGTTCTGCAGTTCCTCGAACTTGCGGATACGGGCCTTCGACTTGGTCTGGCGCGCGGCGGGGGTCTGACGGATCCACTCAAGCTCGCGCGACAGGGCTTTCTGCTTGCCCGATTCCTCGCGGCTTTCCTGTTCGAGACGCTTGGCCTTCTTTTCGAGATAGGTCGAGTAGTTGCCTTCGTAGGGGTAGTACGAACCACGGTCGAGTTCGAGGATCCAGCCCACCACGTTATCGAGGAAGTAGCGGTCGTGGGTGATCATCAGCACGGCACCGGCATATTCCTTGAGGTGGTTTTCAAGCCACTGCACGGATTCGGCGTCGAGGTGGTTGGTCGGTTCGTCCAGCAGCAGGATCGACGGCTTCTGGATCAGCAGGCGGGTCAGCGCCACGCGGCGCTTTTCACCGCCCGACAGGTCGCTGACGGGCCAGTCGCCCGGCGGGCAGCGCAGCGCTTCCATCGCGACTTCGAGCTGGTTGTCCAGCGTCCAGCCGTCGACCGCGTCGATCTTGTCCTGAAGCTCGCTCATCTCCGCGCCCAGCGCGTCGAAGTCGGCGTCTTCCTCGGCCATTTCCATGCCGATCTGGTTGAAGCGATCGACCATGTCGGCGATGTCGCGCGCACCGTCCTTGACGTTTTCGAGCACGGTCTTGCTCTCGTCCAGTTCGGGCTCCTGCTCCAGATAGCCGACGGTGATGTTCTCACCGGCCCATGCCTCGCCGGTAAAGTCGGTGTCCACACCGGCCATGATCTTGATCAGGGTCGACTTACCCGCACCGTTCGGGCCGACGATGCCGATCTTGGCGCCCTGATAGAACTGCAGGTTGATGTTGGAGAGCACCGGCTTTTGCGCGCCGGGGAAAGTCTTCGTCATGTTCTTCATGACGTATGCGTACTGGGCGGCCATCTGTCGTCCTCTTGGGCGAAATCTGAAACTGAAGGGATTTGCCGCGCAGATAGGCGTAATGGGGGCTGCGAGCAAGGGGCGAGGGCCAAGGGACACGGGCAGTGGGCGTCTTGGGGAACGGTCATGGCAGGTACCCGTTGGTCGGGCATGCACAAAACTATAAAATTGCTCGCACTTTCCACCGCCCTGACCTTTTCCGCCACGCCGCTATTCGCACAGGATAGCGCATCAGGTTCGTCCCCGAAGGTCGAGGCAAGCGCGTCCACCACTTCGCAATACGGCTTCACGCTTCCCGACGGGGTGACGCAGTCGATGCTGGGCGACCGTACGATCGACGCGCTGGCCGTACAGGTCCTGCTCGACCGGTCGGTCCATTCGCCGGGCGTGATCGACGGTTACGGGGGCGGAAATACCGACCGCGCCATCGCCGCCTATCGCCGGGCAAACGGCCTTGGCGAGGGCGGGGTGGACCAGGACCTGATCGATTCGCTGAAGTCGAAGGAGGGCAGCGCGATCTTTGCGACTTACACCGTGACGGACGAGGACGCCGCCACCGACTTCGTCACGATCCCGAGCGATTTTGCCGAACGCGCGAAACTGTCCGCGTCAGGCTATGAGGACGCCCGCGAAATGCTGGCCGAGCGGTTTCACATGGATGCAGACTTCCTGTCCGCGCTGAATCCCGATGCCGATTTCGGCAAGGCGGGCCAGACGCTGACGATCGTGAACCACGGCGACGAGAAGCTGAACGCCAATGTCGCGCGCATCGAGATTCACAAGGACACGAACGAACTGGCCGTGTTCAACGACAAGGACGAACTGGTCGCGACTTACCCCGCCTCCATCGGCAGCACTTCGTTTCCCAGCCCCGAAGGCGAGATGGAAGTGCGCGCGGTCGCCCCTGCGCCCAAGTACTATTTCAACCCCGAAGCGAACGATTGGGGCCCTGATGAACAGCTGACCATTGCGGCGGGGCCGAACAATCCGGTGGGCGGCACGTGGATCGACCTGACCAAGGACGGCTATGGCATTCACGGTTCGCCCGATCCCAGCCTGATCGGCAAGACGAACAGCCACGGCTGTGTCCGCCTGACCAACTGGGACGCACACGAACTGGCCGAGGCGGTCAGCCAGGGCGTGAAGGTCGCTTTCCGTTAAATTTCGATAGTACCGACACGAAAAAGGGGCGGGCGCCGATATGGCGGCCCGCCCCTTTTCATGTCTCGACGCCTCGATCAGCTCGAAACGAATACACCGCAGGCGATACGCGCACCGGCGTTGCCCGAAGGCTGGCTTTCCTTGTCGTCGGCATCGGCATGGACGACGAAGGCCGAACCGTCCGCATCCATCAGGCCTGCCCATGTGCCCGAAGACGTGTTGGACAGCGTGCCCGTGCCGTCTTCGGCGATTTCGATATTGCCGATGTCACCGGCATGGGGGTTGGGCGGTTCGCTGTTGGGACCGTGGTTCTTGTTGTCCGGGTTCCAGTGGCCGCCAGCGCTGGCGAAATCGCCTGCCGAACAGTCACCGGTTTCGTGGATATGCGCGCCGTGCATGCCGGCGGGCATGTTCATCGCGTTCACTTCGACCATCAGGGCGCCATCCTCACCGGTCACGGTGACATTGCCGACGACATTGCCTTCGGTGTCCTTCAACTCGGCGGTAGCGGTCTGGGCCTCTGCAGTTTCGGCGGCAGCCGGGTCCATCGTCGCCTCGCCCGCGGGTTCGGCCGAATCGCCGCACGCGGCCAGGGCAAATGGCGCGGCCAGCGCGAGGATGGAAGCTTTGGCTTTAAGGGCTTTCACGTTTCACTCCTTGTTTTGCGCAAGACCCGCATTGCGATGCGCGCCTTCCTGTCTCAGCGTTCAAACGCCGATTGTGTTCCGATCTGCCTTAGCGAAGCGGCAGCGTGGTGCCGCGATCGATCAGCGACGGTTCCATGATGAGCGGTTCGATCGTGCGCCCCGCAATCGCATCGAGAAGCTTTGCTACCATTTCCTTCGCTCCGCGCTCGATATCCTGTCTTATGGAGGAGAGCGGCGGCTGTGTACGGGAAGAGAGCGGCAGGTCGTCGAAGCCGATCACCTGGATGTCTCCGGGCACCGACCGGCCCATTCCGCCCAGGATATGTACCGCGTGCGTGGCGATGAGATCGGACGCGGTGATGATCCCGTCGATATTGTCCGCATGGATTGCAAGGTGTTCGCGCAGTTCGGATTCGATCAGGTCGTCCGACATGTGGCAGGGCAGATGCATGAAGCTGACACCCGCCTCGTCCGCGACCTGCCGCGCCCCGGCAAGGCGGTCCGCGATCTCGATCCCGGTGTGAAATCCGAAAAACGCCAGCTTGCGCGCGCCCGCATCGATCAGGCGGCGCGCGGCAATCGCTCCGCCTTTCACGTTGTCGGTGCCGACGGTGCACTGGTGCTGACCTGCGCGATGCGCGCCCCAGATCACCATCTTGGGATAAGTCTTCGCGCATTCTTCGATCGCGTCGAACTGATCGGACTGGCCGATGACGATGACCCCGTCGACCATGCCGGAGCCGCAGATGCGGTCGAGCCAGTCGGGCGTTTCGGACGGGATCGCCCGGCTCAGCAGCAGTTGGTAGCCGTTCTCTGTCAGCTCGTCCGCCAGATGGCCGATCAGCTTGATGAAGAATGGGTCGGAAATATGCTGCTTCAGTTCGTGCCCCAAGGGGATCACCACGCCGATGATGCCGGTGCGCTGCGTGCGCAGCTTGCTTGCCATCTGGTTGGGGCGAAACCCGTGTTCGCGCGCCATGGACTGGATCTTTTCGCGGGTCCTGGCCTTGACGAGCTTCGACCCCGCCAGTGCGCGAGACACCGTTCCGGTGGAGACGCCCGCCAGCTTCGCAAGGTCGGCAAGCGTGCGAACCTGTACCTGTTCCTCCTCGTCCGGCGATTGGGGCAGTTCGTCCATGTGCATGACATAGATTGGGAGCAGCATCGGGCGCAAACCCTCGTTTCGGACAGGGGCGCGGACCGGTCTTGCGCAAGTACATCTTGACTCTTCTTGCAAACGATTGCAAAGCACTTGCACAAGCGGACCGGCGCGGACACCGGAAAAGGGCATTGCGGCGCTTCGGACTAGCGGCTTGCAATGCTCTTTTCCGCGTTTCGCATCTCTCTCCCTCAACCGGTCCTTTTGTGCGGCGCCTTTTCCGAATTCTCGGGATCGGACGCGTGGGGGTGGCTCCTCTTCCCTCAAAAGAGCCACCCCCAACCACTTCCCTGATTTGACTGGACTTTGCCTTGCAGTGCGGGAACGCTCTGCAAAAGGCCGCGATAACAAGGAGGACGCCGCACCATGGACACGATGACGCCCGTTGCCGGGATCGAACTCGGCGGTACCAAGGCCATCGCGGTGCGCGGACGCGGGCTCGACGTGGTAGAGATGCGGTCCTTTCCGACGACGACGCCGGACGAAACGCTGAGTGCAATGATCGACGTTCTGGCCGAATGGAACGAGGTTGAGGCGCTGGCCGCCATCGGTATCGCCAGCTTCGGCCCCATTCGCGTTTCGCGCGATGCTTCCGATTTCGGCTCGATACTCGCCACGCCCAAGCCGGGTTGGGCGAACACGCCCGTCCATGCGCTCGTCGCCGCGCGTTTCGATTGCCCGATCGGCCTCGATACCGACGTGAATGCAGCTGCCATGGCCGAATACGCCATTGGCGCGGCGCAAGGGTGTTCGAACACGATCTACATCACCATCGGCACGGGGCTTGGCGCAGGCATCCTGCTCGACGGCGTGCCGGTACACGGATTGCTGCACCCGGAGGCGGGGCACGTCCGTATGCGCCGTGCTGACGGGGATACCTTTGCGGGTGTCTGTCCGTTCCACGCAGATTGCGCCGAAGGGCTGCTGAGCGGGCCCGCGCTCCTTGAAAGACTGCCCGTTCATCCCGGCGAACTGGCGGCGGACGATCCGGCGTGGTGCCCGGTGGCAAGCGACCTTGCCGAATTGCTGGCGCAGCTGATCCTGACGTTCTCGCCGCAGCGTATTCTGGTCGGTGGCGGGGTTACGAACCGTCAGCCGCACCTTCTGGATAAGGCGCGGGCGTGTATTCCCGAGATCCTTGCCGGTTATCTTACCGACATCGACACGGCGCGGCTGGACGACATGATCCGCGCCCCCGCGCTTGGCGATAGGGCGGGGCCAGCCGGTGCGCTGGCGCTGGCCATGCGTGCGCTCGACCGCTGATCTTGTGACCGTTGCCGAAAATCGTTGATCGGTTCGCGCGATTCTGAAAAGCGCGGCCCATTGGCAATGTCGGGGATCGATTGGCGATGGGGGCAACTGATCAGGGAACGGTGGACGCGCGTGAAGCCGGGCTCGGCCTTTTTGAAAAGTGGCTGTCGGTCTGGGTCGCGGGGGCGATCCTTGCAGGGATAGTGCTGGGCAACGTTCTGCCCGGCGCCTTCGCGGCGCTGGCGGGCGTCGAATATGCCTCGGTCAACCTGGTGGTCGCGGTGCTGATCTGGGCGATGATCTTCCCGATGATGGTCGCGGTCGATTTCGGGGCGGTGCGCCGCGTGGGGGACAGGCCCAAGGGGCTGATCATCACGCTGGTCGTGAACTGGCTGATCAAGCCGTTCACGATGGCGTCGCTGGCGGTCCTGTTCTTCGAGGTCTTCTTCGCGGACCTCATCGCGCCTGCCGATGCGCAGCAATATATCGCCGGTCTTATCCTGCTGGGCGCTGCGCCCTGCACAGCGATGGTTTTCGTCTGGTCGCAACTGACTCGCGGCGACCCCGCCTATACCCTGGTGCAGGTGGCCGCGAACGACCTGATCATGATCGTCGCTTTCGCCCCGATCGTCGCGCTTCTGCTGGGCGTGACCGATATCGCGGTTCCGTGGGAAACGCTGTTGCTTTCGGTCCTGCTCTACGTCGTCGTACCGCTTGCCGCCGGGGCCATCGTTCGCGCACGGCTCCTGTCGCGCAGCGGCGGAGACGTGGCGGCGGTTTCGCGCTTTATCCACGCGATGAAGCCTCTTTCGATCGTCGGCTTGCTGCTGACGGTGCTGCTCCTTTTCGGTTTTCAGGCTGGCACGATTGTCGGCAACCCGCTGCTGATCGCACTGATCGCCGCGCCGATCGTGGTGCAGAGCTATGGCATATTCGCCATCGCCTATGCCGCCGCGCGGGTCTGGCGCGTGCCCCACGCGATTGCCGCGCCCTGCGCCTTGATCGGCACGTCGAACTTCTTCGAACTGGCCGTCGCGGTCGCCATCGGCCTGTTCGGGCTGGGCAGCGGGGCGGCGCTGGCGACGGTGGTGGGCGTTCTGGTCGAAGTGCCGGTGATGCTCTCTCTCGTCGCCATCGCGAACCGCACGCGCGGCAGCTTTCCGGCGGCCTGATGCGGCCCGGTTCGGGCGCAAGCCGTAGCGTCTACGCACAATTTTAACACACGCGGGCCTAGCGCGGCCAAGCCCGGCTCGACTAGCGTCCGGCGCATCGCGTTTTCGCGTAGGGGGAACGATTGTCCGCACCTGACCTGTCCTTGCTGGCCAAGCGCCGCTTTGCGCCGCTGTTCGTTGTCCAGTTCCTGGGCGCATTCAACGACAACCTGCTGAAATTCTCCCTGCTGTTTCTGGCCAGTTTTACCGTCTACACCGCCGAACCGGGCAAGGCGGAGATGCTGGCCACGATCTCGACCGGCCTGTTCATCCTGCCCTACTTCCTGTTCTCGGCCATGGCGGGGCAGATCGCCGACACCATCGACAAGTCGAAAGTGATCCGCTTCGTAAAGCTGGGCGAAGTGGTGATCATGGGCTTCGGCCTGCTGGGCTTCGTGTTGCAGTCGATCCCGGTCCTCTTGCTGGCGTTGTTCCTGTCGGGGCTGCAATCGACGTTCTTCGGTCCGGTCAAGTATTCGATCCTGCCGCAGCACCTGAAACGCGAAGAAGTCATGGGCGGCACCGGCCTGATCGAGGCGGGCACTTTCGTCGCAATCCTGGGCGGTCAGCTTCTGGCGGGCATCATCGATCCGTGGGTCGGCGGCATCACGGCGGTCTGTTTTGCCGGGCTCGGCTTCCTTGTCAGCCTTGCCGTGCCCAGCGCGCCGCCCGTGCGCGAAAGCCACCGGATCGACCGGAATATCTGGCGCGCGACGATGAGCATCCTTTCCATCGCGCATCACGCCCGCGGGGTCTGGCTCGCCATTCTGGGCATCAGCTGGTTCTTTGCTTGCGGCGCGGTCGTCGTTTCGCTGTTCGCCCCGCTGGTCAGCGGCACTCTCGATGCGCAGCAGGGCGTGGTCACGCTGTTCCTGATCGTGTTCTCGATGTTCGTCGCGATCGGCTCTCTTCTGGTGAACCGGCTGCTGAAAGGCGAGGTATCGGCAAAGTTCGTACCGGTCTCCGCCCTGTTCCTCGCGCTCGGCCTGATCGATCTCTATTTCTCGACCAGCGGTTTCGTGCCGCGGACCGCCGGGGCGAGCGTGGGGCAGTTTCTCGACCACCCCTCGTCCTATCGCATTTTGGCCGACCTTGCCGTCATCGCGCTGTCGGGCGGGATGTTCATCGTGCCGCTCTATGCCTTCCTGCAGGTCAGGTCCGATCCCGAAGAACGATCGCGCGTGATCGCCGCGAACAACATTGTGAATGCAGGCGTGACTGTGTTTCTGGTGGCGATCATGACCGCGCTTCTGTCCATCGGCTTTGCGACGCCGGGCCTGCTTGCCGTGCTGGGCGGGCTGACCCTGATCGTCGCATTCGTGTCGATCTGGCTGCTGCCCGAATACTTGTTCAAGCAAATCGCCGCCTTCGTCCTGCGCCTGCTGTACCGGGTCGAAGTGACCGGTCTTGAGAACATGCCCGCCAAGGGAGAGCGGGCGGTGGTCATCGTGAACCACCTCTCGTTTCTCGACGGGGTGCTGCTGGGCGCGTTCCTGCCGGGCAAGCCGACTTTCGCGGTCCACACCGCGATTGCCCGCAATCTCTGGCTCAAACCGTTCTTTAGCCTGTTCGAGATTTTCCCGGTCGACCCGACCAACCCCATGTCGGCCAAGGCCATGGTCCGCGCCGTGCGCGAAGGGCGCACGCTGGTGATCTTCCCCGAAGGGCGCATCACCGTGACCGGCGCCTTGATGAAAGTGTTCGACGGCCCCGGCATGGTCGCTGACAAGGCCGATGCCCCGATCGTCCCGGTCCGGCTGGACGGGCCGCAGTTCACTCCATTCTCGCGCCTCAAGGGCAAAGTCCGGCAACAGCTTTTCCCGAAGATCACCATCGACGTCCTGCCGCAAAGGCGCTTCGCCATCGAAGGGGAGATGAGCGCGCGCGAACGCCGGGCCATCGCCGGTCGGCGGCTCTATGACGAAATGAGCCGGATGATCTTCGACACGACCGAGATCGACCGCACGCTCTTTACCGCCCTGTGCGCCGCGCGCGAATTGCACGGCGGCAACACGCCGGTGATCGAGGACGTGACCCGAAAGCAGGTGTCGTTCGACCGGTTGATCGCGGGGTCGGGCCTTTTGGGCAAGCGGCTGGCGCAAGGGACCGAAGTGGGCGAGGCGGTCGGCCTGCTGATGCCCAACGTCAACGGCGTCGTGGCGGCGTTCTTCGCCCTGCAGTCGATCGGGCGCGTTCCCGCCATGCTGAACTTCACCGTGGGCGAGGCCAGCCTGAAGTCGGCCTGCGCCACCGCGAAAGTCAGGACGGTCGTGACCGCGCGGGCCTTCGTCGAACAGGCCAAGCTGCACGGTGCGATCGCCGCGCTTGAGGGCGAGGGGATCGACGTTCGTTACCTTGAGGATCTGGCCGAATCCATCGACGGGCCGGAAAAGGCATGGGCCGCCTTTTCCGTGGGCCGCGTCGAACATCGGCACGCGAAACTGGGCGTTTCGCCCGACAGTCCGGCGGTCATCCTGTTCACCAGCGGATCGGAAGGCACGCCCAAGGGCGTCGTGCTCAGCCATCGTAATCTCTTGGCCAACTGCGCGCAGCTTTCGGCGCGGATCGACTTCAACGGCAGCGACGTGGTGCTGAACGCGCTTCCGGTGTTTCACAGCTTCGGGCTGACAGGCGGCACGCTGCTGCCGGTGCTGAACGGGATCAGGACCGTGCTCTATCCCAGCCCTCTGCATTACCGGATCGTGCCGGCGCTGGCCTATGACGCCAATGCGACGATCATGTTCGGGACCGATACGTTCCTGTCCGGCTATGCGCGCATGGCGCACGGGTACGATTTCTATTCCCTGCGCTATATCTTTGCCGGGGCAGAGAAAGTGCGTGACGAGACGCGCCGGATCTATGCCGACAAGTTCGGGCTACGCATCCTTGAAGGATATGGCGCGACAGAGGCAGCGCCGGTCATCGCGGTCAACACGCCGATGCACTTCAAGGCGGGGTCGGTCGGGCGTCTTCTGCCCGCGATAGAGGCGCGGCTGGACGATGTGCCCGGGATCGAAGAAGGGGGCCGCCTGTTCATCCGCGGCCCGAATGTCATGGCAGGTTATTACCTGGCGGACGATCCGGGCGTTCTGCAACCGCCCGAAGGTGGCTGGCACGATACGGGCGACATCGTCACGATCGACGACGAAGGCTTCGTCACGATCAGAGGCAGGGCCAAGCGGTTTGCCAAGATCGGTGGGGAAATGGTCTCGCTTCCCGCGGTCGAAGGCTATGCCGCCGCGGTCTGGCCGGACGCGGAAAATGCTGTCGTGACGCGGCCTGATCCGAAAAAGGGTGAGCAGATGGTGCTCTACACCACAGCCCCCGATGCGCAGGCAAAGGCGTTGCAGGCGTGGGCCAAGGCGAACGGCATTGCCGAAATCATGGTCCCGCGCGAAATCCGGGTCGTAGACGCTCTCCCGGTTCTAGGCACGGGCAAGATCGACTACGTCACCTTGAACGCAATGGCGCTGGCAGAAGGCGCTTAACCGGGCGAAACCGTGGGCCGAAATGGAAAGAGGCCGCCCGGATGAACCGGAACGGCCTCTCCCATGTGGAATTTTGGCCCGCGGGTTGGCCCCGCGTGGCGATCAGTTGCCGCGGATCAGGCGTTCCCAGAAGCCGGGGGCTTCCATGGGCTGAAGTGCGCCGAACTTGGCATAGCGCTGTGAAGCGTCCGAAAACGGACGCGGCATAGTCCACCGGTCGGGCGAACTGCTGCGATAGCTGGGAGTGAACATTGGTCTACCTCATGCATTCGTTACTTGTCCGTTAAAATCCTCCAAGCCAGAAAAGGTTTCCCGCGTCGAACCGATTAACCAAGCCGAGACGGTGCGAAGTCGCGCCAAAACGACCGTTCGGCGCGCTTGACGAACGGTTTAAATGGTTAAGCAAAGGTTGAAAATTTTTGCTGCTTCGTGCCGATTCGCGCCGATGTTAACGATTTTTGCGTCGCCAAAATGGTTAACGAAACGGCCCGCGAATCAGGAAAGCCGGGCAAAGTTTGCAGCACCCGGCAATGCACGGCGAGGCGTGGCCTGTGTGCCGCGGACCGTCGCGCCAGACAGGTCGGCAAGGGCCGAAACCACGACCTGGATGGCTTCTGCGTCGAGGCTGTAGAAGACGAGCTTTGCCTGTTTGCGCGACTGGACCAGCCCTGCGCCGCGCAGGACGGCCAGCTGCTGCGACAGGCCCGGCTGTGCGATCTCGGTCGCCTCCTCGATCTGGCCGACGTTCAGCTCTCCGCCCGAAAGCGCCTGTAGAATGCGATAGCGCACCGGGTGGGCCACGGCCTTCAGCGCATCGATCGGCGGTTCGCCGGACATCACTTCGCTTCCTTCGTGGTGCGCAGGAACCAGTCGCTGTCACCCTTGGCGCCATAGACATCGTCCAGCGTGGCATTCGGCTGCTGAAGCATGGGATCGCCCGGCTGCCAGTTGGCGGGTGCAAGGGCGGAGCGTTCGTCGGCGGCCTGCAGGGCGTCCAGCAGGCGAAGCATTTCGGGGGTCGAACGGCCGACATTGGCCGGATAGCAGGTCATGGCGCGCACGAGCCCATCGGGATCGATGAAGAACGTGGTGCGTACGGTGCCGCTGTCATAAGCATCGGCGGCGACCATCCCGTAGGCGCGCCCGATGACGAGCGTTGGGTCCTCTATGATGGGAAAGCGCACCTCCACCCCGAACCGGTCGCGGATCATCCGCAGCCAGGCGAAGTGCGAGAACAGGCTGTCCACCGACAGCGCCATGAGCGCGCAATCGCGATCTTCGAAATCCTGCGCCATTTTCGCCAGCTCGACGAATTCGGTCGTGCACACGGGCGTGAAGTCGGCCGGGTGCGAGAACAGGACGAGCCAGCGTCCGCGAAACTCGGACAGGCGGACGTCGCCCGCGGTGCTGCGGGCGGAGAAATCCGGTGCGATGTCGCCGATGCGCAGGCCGGAGCAGGGCGGGTTGGTCTGGTCCATACAGCCCTTATTGCACCTTGACTTTCTGAAGGCAATACATATACACGATTTATGTAAATAAAGTTTGGAGACTACCATGTCCCAGGATGCTGTTATCGATCGCGCTGCCGAGCAGATCGGCCGCGCACAAGCCGACAAGGCCTTGAGGCCTACGATTGCTGGCTTTTTCGACGAAGCCACGTATACCGTCAGCTACGTCGTGCATGATCCCGCGACGAACGAAGCCGCGATCATCGACTCGGTGCTGGACTACGAATCGGCCTCTGGTCGAACGTCTAATGGGTCGGCCGACCGCATTATCGAGTATATAGATACGAATAATCTGAAAGTGATGTGGCTGATCGAGACGCACGCCCACGCCGATCATATCTCCGCCGCGCCTTATCTTCAGCAGAAGCTGGGTGGGAAGCTGGCCATCGGCAAGGACATCGTCCGCGTGCAGGAAGTGTTCGGCAAGCTGTTCAACGCAGGTACCGAATTTCAGCGCGACGGTTCGCAGTTCGACAAGCTGTTCGAAGACGGCGAAACTTTCCGCATCGGTGAGCTTGAGGGCATGGCCATCCATGTGCCGGGCCACACTCCCGCCGACATGGCGTTCCTGATCGGCGATGCCGCATTTGTCGGCGACACGATCTTCATGCCCGATTTCGGCACCGCCCGCGCGGATTTCCCCGGCGGCGATGCACGCCAGCTGTTCCAGTCGATCCGCCGCCTGCTTTCGCTGCCGGACGATACCCGTCTGTTCCTGTGCCACGATTACAAGGCACCGGGCCGCGACGAATATGCGTGGGAAACCACGGTCAGACAGCAGCGAGAGGAGAACGTCCACGTGAAGGACGGCGTAACCGAGGACGAGTTCGTCGAAATGCGGACCAGCCGTGACAAGACACTGGCCATGCCGAACCTGATCATGCCCAGCGTGCAGGTGAACATTCGCGGCGGGCGCCTGCCCGAGCCGGAGGACAACGGCGTTTCCTACATCAAGATTCCGGTGAACGCGGTATGACGATCCCCGGTTTTCCCGACGCCGCCCCGCTTGCGGGCCTGATCGGCGGCATCCTCATCGGTGTTTCGGCCGCGATCATGCTGCTTGGCATGGGACGCATCGCCGGTGTCTCGGGCATTTTCGCCAAGGCAACCGGTGTCGGTGGCAGCGGCATGTCGCGCGGCGGGGCCTGGGCCTTCGTGCTGGGCCTGCCGCTGGGCGCGCTGATCGTCGCGCTGGTCACGGGCGGGGTCGAAGCGCAGTTCGCAGGCTTCGCCCCGATCGTCGTCGCGGGCGTCCTGGTCGGCATCGGCACACGGCTGGGCAGCGGTTGCACCAGCGGTCACGGCGTTTGCGGCGTCAGCCGGCTTTCGGCCCGTTCCATCGTCGCCACGGCGACGTTCATGGCCGCCGGGATCGTCACGGTCGCGGTGATGAACGCGATGGGCATGGAGGTGCTGAAATGAGCAGCAAGCTGATAACTCCTCTCATCGCCGGGACGATATTCGGTGCTGGCCTTACCATCGGCGGGATGACCGATCCGGCGCGCGTGCGCGGTTTCCTCGACATTTTCGGTGCCTGGGACCCGACGCTTGCCTTCGTGATGGGCGGCGCGGTGATCGTGATGGCCGTCGCGTGGGGCATCGTGCCCCGCATGGTGGAGCCGCTCTTTGCCGAAAAGTTCCACATTCCCGATCGCACCGACCTTACGCCCAGCCTGATCGGCGGTTCGGCGCTGTTCGGCATCGGCTGGGGCATCGCGGGGCTTTGTCCGGGGCCGGGCATTGCCGCGCTGGTCATCGAACCGGCCAAGGCCGCCGCATTCGTTGCCTCGATGTTTGCCGGGATGCTGATCCTGCGCCTTTTCGAACGGAACTGAACGATGGAAATCCGCCGCATCGACGATCGCTTCGCGGTTTCGCCGCAGATCGCCCCCGATGACGTTGCTGAGATCGCGCGTGAAGGCTTCACCACGATCATCTGCAACCGACCCGACAGCGAAGAGGCGGGGCAGCCCACGTCTGTCGCCATTGCCAAGGCGGCAAAGCGCGCGGGCCTTGATTTCCACCTTATCGCCGTATCGGGCGGGGCCTTTCCCGAAACCGCCGTCGCCCGCTTTCGCGGGGTGCGGCAGGCCGCCAACGGCCCGGTTCTGGCCTATTGCCGCACCGGAACGCGTTCGATCACGCTGGAAACACTCGCCAATCCGGAAGACCGGTCGATAGACGACCGCCTCTCGCGCGCAGCATCGGCAGGGTACGACCTGTCGGCCATGCGCGACGCGCTGGTCTGCGAAAACAAATAAAGGACAGGAGAAGACGATGGCGCAGGCACTTTCGCACACGGTTCTGATCATCGGCGGCGGGTCGGCGGGCATCGCCACTGCAGCCTCGATGCTGAAGCGTGAGCCGCTGCTCGACATTGCGATCGTCGAACCATCGCCTTCGCACTATTACCAGCCGGGCTGGACCATGGTGGGCGGCGGCGTGTTCCAGGCGCCGGTGACATGCCGCCCGATGGCCGACGTCATGCCCGACCGCGTGAAATGGATCCGCGAATCGGCCACCAGTTTCCAGCCGGAAAACAACACTGTCACCCTGTCCGATGGGACCACGATCACTTACGAAATGCTGATCGTCGCACCGGGCATCCGGCTGGCATGGGAAAAGATCGACGGCCTAGTCGATACGCTGGGCAAGAACGGCGTGACGTCGAACTATCGCTTCGATCTTGCGCCCTACACCTGGGACCTGGTCAAGAACCTGAAATCGGGCCGCGCCCTGTTCACGCAGCCGCCGATGCCGATCAAGTGCGCAGGCGCCCCGCAAAAGGCGATGTACCTGTCGTGCGACACGTGGGAGCACAATGGCGCGCTGCCCAACATCGATGTCCAGTTTCACAACGCGGGCGGCGTGCTGTTCGGGGTGCCCGCCTATGTCCCGGCACTAATGGAATATGTCGACCACTACGGCATCGGACTGAACTTCGGCTCGACCCTTGTCGCCGTGGACGGACCGTCGCGCAGGGCGACGTTCAGCACCGAGGCGGGCGAAGTCACGCGCGATTTCGACATGATCCATGTCGTTCCGCCGCAGGTCGCCCCCGACTTCATCGCCGACAGCCCCCTCGCCGGAGAGAGCGGCTTCGTCGAAGTCGACAAGTTCACGATGCGGCACGTGAAGTATCCCAACGTCTTCGGCCTTGGCGATGCCGGTTCGACGCCGAATGCCAAGACCGCCGCCGCCGCGCGCAAGCAGGCCCCGATCGTGGCCGTGAACGCGCTGTCGGTGATGAATGGCGGCGAACCGGTGGCCGACTACGACGGTTATGGTTCCTGCCCGCTGACGGTGGAAAAGGGCCGTATCGTCCTGGCCGAGTTCGGATACGACGGAAAGCTTCTGCCAACGTTTCCCAAGTGGATCATCGACGGCACGCGTCCGCGCCGCCTGTCGTGGCTCTTGAAGTCCGAGGCGCTGCCGTGGATTTACTGGAATGGCATGCTCAAAGGGCATGAATGGCTGGTCAAGCCGCACGAGAAGCAGGCCCAATGATGACCACGCAACAAGCTGCGGCCGCGCCGGGCAAGGCACCCAAACCGGGTATCGTCGCGCAGTATCTGCCGATCCTTGATTGGGGGCGGCGCTATGACAAGTCGATCTTCACCAATGACCTGATCGCGGCGGTGATCGTCACGATCATGCTGATCCCGCAAAGCCTTGCCTATGCCTTGCTGGCAGGGCTTCCGCCGGTCGTCGGCCTCTATGCCTCGATCCTGCCGCTGGTCGCCTATGCGATATTCGGGACCAGCCGGACCCTGGCAGTGGGGCCGGTCGCGGTCGTATCGCTGATGACGGCATCGGCCGCCGGAGCAGTCGCGGCTCAGGGGACGGAGCAATACCTTGAAGCGGCGATCACGCTGGCTGCGCTTTCGGGCGTGATGCTGGCCATTCTGGGCATCCTGCGCATGGGATTTCTGGCCAACCTGCTGTCGCACCCGGTTATTTCCGGGTTCATCACGGCCAGCGGCATCCTGATCGCGACCAGCCAGTTGAAGCATATTCTGGGCGTCAAGGCGGGGGGCGACAACTGGCCCGACATGTTGGGCTCGCTATTTTCGAACATTGGCAACGTAAACGTCTGGGCATTGGCGGTTGGCGTTTTCGCAACGGTGTTCCTGTTCTGGGTCCGAAAGGGTGCGAAACCGGCGCTGATGAAGCTGGGGCTGAAGCCGCGGATGGCCGAAATCGGCGCGAAGGCGGGGCCAGTGGTCGCCGTGGCGGTCACGATCGTCGCCGCGATCGTGCTGGACCTTGGCGACAAGGGCGTGAACCTCGTCGGCGAAATCCCGCAAGGCTTGCCGCCCTTTGCCGTGCCGTCGACCGACCTTGGCCTGATTTCACAGCTCTGGGTGCCGGCGCTCCTCATCTCGATCATCGGTTTTGTCGAATCGGTATCCGTCGCACAGACGCTGGCGGCAAAGCGGCGGCAGCGGATCGCGCCGAACCAGGAACTGATCGGCCTTGGCGCTTCGAACATCGCCAGCGCCTTTTCCGGCGGCTATCCGGTGACGGGCGGCTTTGCCCGTTCGGTCGTGAACTTTGACGCGGGCGCGGAAACGCCGGCGGCGGGGGCGTTTACCGCTGTCGGGATCGCGCTGGCCTCGTTGTTCCTGACACCGTTGCTATTCAACCTGCCCATCGCGACTTTGGCCGCGACGATCATCGTTGCGGTGCTCAGCCTTGTCGATCTCAAGACGCCGGGGCAGCTTTGGCGCTATTCCAAGTCGGACTTCGCCGCCCACGTGGCCACCATCGGCATCACGCTTCTGGCTGGGGTCGAACTGGGCGTCATCGCGGGTGTCGCGGTCGGCCTTCTGCTCTACCTGTGGCGGGCATCCCGCCCGCACGCGGCGGTTATCGGGCGGGTGCCGGAGACCGAGCATTTCCGCAATGTCGAACGGCACGACGTCTTCACCGTGCCCCATGTCCTGTCGATCCGCGTGGATGAAAGCCTGACTTACCTCAATGCACGCTGGCTTGAGGAATACGTGCTGGAACGCGTCGCCGACCAGCCGGAGGTGCGCAACGTCATCCTGATGTTCAGCGCGGTGAACGAGGTCGACGCATCGGGCCTCGAAAGCCTTGAGGCGATCAACCACCGCCTATCCGACGCCGGGATCGGGCTTCACCTGTCCGAAGTGAAAGGCCCTGTCATGGACCGTCTGATGCGGACCCATTTCGTGGAGGAACTGAGCGGCGAGGTATTCCTGTCGCAGGCCCGCGCCTTTGCCAAACTGGTCCGCGACGATGGCAACGATCATCTGCAAACAAGCGACCATGCCCGCGGCATGATCTGACCCGTTCCTGCACCCGGGCGGGAGCGTTTGCGCGTCTGGACGGTTGCAGGAATGGCGGGTGCGTGCCAAAGCGCCGCCACGGTATCACTGCGATTGCGAAAGGGCAGGACATGGCGTCCTCGAATCTGGCCGGCAAGCTCGTCACTCTCATCGGGGGAAGCGGATTCCTCGGAACCCGCGTTGCGCAGGATCTCCTGCGCAAGGGTGTCCGCCTGCGCGTGGCAAGCCGCGATCCCAAGAAATCCTGGCACCTCAAGCCCTTGGCAAACCTGGGCCAGCTGCAGTTCGCGGCGATGGATATCCGCAGCCCCAAGTCGGTTGAGGCGATCGTTGCCGGTTCCGACATGGTCGTGAACCTCGTCGGTGCGTTCGACGGCGATCTGGATGCCGTGCAGGGGCGCGGCGCGGGCCGCGCGGCAGAGCTTGCGAAAAAGGCCGGTGCCACCGCGTTCGTGCACGTTTCGGCCATCGGCGCCGACGCGAACAGCGAAGTCGCCTATCAGCGTTCGAAGGGCATCGGCGAACAGGCAGTGTCCGACGCGTTCCCCGGCGCGACGATCATGCGACCCTCGATCATCTTCGGTGAGGACGACGAGTTTCTGAACATGTTCGGCGGGTTGATTTCGGCGCTGCCGTTCCTTCCGGTATTCGCGCCGGACGCAAAGCTTCAGCCCGTCCATGTCGAGGACGTGGCCGCCGCGATCGTGGCGGTGCTCGAAAACCCCTCGCTTGCGGGCAAGACTTACGAACTGGCCGGTCCCGAAGTGCTGACCATGCTGGAACTCAACGAACGGATCGCCAAGGCGCAGTATCGGTCGCGCGCATTTCTGCCGCTGCCCGATTTCGCGGGGCGGACCATTGCCAAGGCGACCGGCTGGCTGCCCGGCGCGCCGATCAGCAGCGATCAGTACGAGATGCTGGCGCAGGGCAACGTGGCGGGCGGCGATTGCCCCGGTTTTGCCAAGCTGGGCATCGAACCTTCGCCAATGACGCTGTTCCTCGACCGCTGGATGACGCGTTACCGCAAGCACGGCCGCTTCCACGAAGCACAGGCCTGATCGGCAGGCCCCGTTGCGGGCCGACCGATCCGAAAATCAGGCGTTGATGTCGGAATAGTGCCGCGGCGGCGGCACGCCTTCCATCCTGTCCGCCAGAAGCGGTTGGAAGCTGGGACGGCTCTTGAACACCGAATACCAGCTGCGGGCCTGCTCGTGCCCCTGCCAGTTGATGCCGCCAAGATAGTCCGCGACCGAAATCTGCGCCGCGGCCGTCAGGTCGGCAAGGCTCATCGTCGAACCGGCAAGCCAGGGGCGATGGTCGATCAGGTAATCGACGTAATCGAGATGTTCGTCCGCAAGCCGCATCGCGTTGCGCAGCGCGGTGGAATTGGGCGCCTGCCGCGCGACGACACGCTTGGTATAGCGTTCCATCAGCAGCGGGCCGGTGACGTCACCAAAGAAATTTTCATCGAACAGGGCCATCAGACGCCGGATTTCCGCGCGATTGGTGGCCGTGCCGTTGATCATCGGGTTCTTCGGGATCGTCTCCTCAAAATATTCGGCAATCGCGCGGCTGTCCGACAGGGTGATGTTTTTCGCGTCTTCGCGCATTACCGGCGTTCGGCCCGTCGGGTTCATCAGGAAGAATTCGTCGCGCATTTCCCAAGGGTTTTCGCGAACGAGTTCGAAAGACACGCCTTTTTCCGCAAGCAGCAGGCGCAGCTTGCGGCTGAACGGGCAGAGCGGAAACTGATAGAGCCGCCACATGGCCGAAGAAACGATGCCTTTCCGTAAAGGGTCCCCCGCACCGGATCCCCCGAACCGGCACAATTCCGATTGACGCAGGAGTTACCCCCGCGTCAACACGTGATGCACACGATTTGGCAAATAGTGGGCAAGTCGCGGCAGGGAGAGGCCATATGACGGTCGAGACGACACTCGGATGCGTACTCGCAGGCGGACAGGCGACCCGCTTTGGCAGCGACAAGGCGCTGGCGAGGCTGGACGGGCAGACCCTGATCGACCGCGCCATTGCCGCGCTGGGCGCGATTTGCGGCGATGTCGTCGTCGCGGGCCGCGAGGAAGCATCGGTAAACACGGTTGCGGACTGGCCCAAGGCGGGGCTGGGTCCTCTGGGCGGGCTGGCCGGGGCGCTGCGCCATGCGAAAGACAACGGGTTCGGCGCGGTGCTGACTTGCGGGGTGGACAGCGTGAACCTGCCAGCCGACCTTCTGGATCACCTCTCGCCCGGTCCGGCCTGTGCCGAAAGCCAGCCCGTCATCGGGTTGTGGCCGGTAAGCGCGCTTGGCGTTCTGGAAGAAATCCTGACCGGATCGGAACGGCGGTCGGTCCTGCACTTTGCCGAAAGGGCCGGGGCGCGCCTGATCGACCTGCCCGAACCGCCCGCAAACGTGAACACACCGGAAGATCTTGACCGGCTTACGCAACGCTAAACGTGGATTGCACCAATGCCCGCTTGTCCAGCGGCGCGGCATTTGCGATGGCAGGGGTTAGCCATGGCGGACCCTCGCATCATAGACATCTCGCTGGACGAAGCGACGATCCTCTGGCGCAATCCTGATATCGAGCAGGAGCGCCGGATCGCGATCTTCGACCTGATCGAGGATAATACCTTCAAACCGCTTCGCGCGTTCGAGGCGGGGAACGAGGGGCCGTACAAGCTTGTCCTGTCGGTCGTGGACGGCCGCCTGTCGATCGACATCGCCGACGAAGCGGGCACGCAGCTTGAAGTGCTGCTTCTGGGTCTTGCCCGTTTCCGCCGCCCGATCCGCGAATATTTCGCGATCTGCGACAGCTATTATCAGGCCATCCGCAAGGCGAGCCCGCAAGAGATCGAGACGATCGACATGGCCCGGCGCGGGGTTCACAACAACGCGGCCGACCTGCTGCTTGAACGGCTGGAAGGCAAAGTGGAAACCGATTTCGCCACAGCGCGCCGCCTGTTCACGCTGATCTGCGTCCTCCATATCCGGGGCTGAGGCACGTGGCGGGCAAGCGGACGCTCCGGCACAGGCCGGGCCTGTGGCTGATCGCGCTGGCGCTGATCGCGGCCATTGCAGGCATTCTATGGTGGAAACTGTCCCATTGGCGCCCCGACACCGCCGAATACCCGGTGCAGGGCGTGTGGCTGACGGGGCAGGAGGGTGGGGTGTCGATCCCCGAACTGCCCGGAGACGGGGCGAGTTTCGGCTATGTCACGGCCAGCCTGGGCGCGGGCAAGCGCAATGAAAGCTTTCCCGAAACCGTCGACGCCATGCGCAAGGCGGGGATGCAGGCGGGGCCGGTCCACGTTTATGACCCGTGCCGCCGCGCGGACGAACAGTCGGCCAATTTCGTGACCATCGTGCCGCGCGATGCCGAAATGCTGCCGCCTGCGGTGGTGCTGGCACGGTCGGGCGAAAATTGCAGCCCGCGGGTCCGCCCGGCAGAGCTCGAATCCGAACTCGTCGTCTTCCTCAACCAGATCGAGATGCATTCGGGCAAGCGCGCCATCCTGGCCCCTTCCGCCGCGTTCGAGGATGAATACGGCTTTGGCGCGCGGGCCGAACGGCAGTTGTGGCTGTCGCGCGACTGGCTGGAGCCGGACTATGCCGGGCGGCCCTGGGCGCTGTGGACGGCCAATTCCGCGCTTCGCACCGGACCGGTCGAAGGGCCGGTCGCATGGCTGGTCGCGCGGCCCTGATGCGCGCTTAATCCACGACCTATCGGCCCGTCAGGCTTGCCCCTCCTTTGCCGGAACGGGCAAGGAAACCGCCGCTGCAAGGAAACGGGTGAAGGCATGGCGATTCTTTCCGACAAATGGATCCGCGAAAAAGCGCAGAACGAGGCCATGATCGAGCCTTTCGTCGAAGCCCAGCGGCGCGACGGGTGCATTTCCTACGGCCTGTCGTCCTATGGCTATGACGCGCGCGTAGCGGATGAGTTCAAGATTTTCACGAACATCGACAGCGCCATCGTCGACCCCAAGGATTTCGCCAGCAATTCGTTCGTCGACAAGAAGACCGACTGCTGCATCATCCCGCCCAATTCTTTCGCACTGGCGCGCACAGTCGAATATTTCCGCGTGCCCCGCGACGTGCTGGTCATCTGCCTTGGCAAGAGTACTTATGCGCGGTGCGGCATCATCGTGAACGTCACCCCGCTCGAACCGGGCTGGGAAGGGCACGTGACGCTGGAATTTTCGAACACCACGCCGCTCCCGGCCCGGATCTACGCCAATGAAGGCGCGTGCCAGTTCCTGTTCCTGAAAGGGAACGAGCCTTGCGAGACGAGCTATGCCGACCGCGCGGGCAAGTACATGGGCCAGCGCGGGGTCACGCTTCCCCGGCTCTGAAGCGAGGGTCGTGAGACCTAGAAGAGCGTGAAAAGGGTGAGCGCGAGGACCAAGCCGATCAACGGCACGATCACCGTGGTCACCGCCACCGCCTTGTAAGCGGCCTGATGCGTTTCGCCGCAGACCGCGCGGATCGTGGTCACGACATAGCCGTTGTGGGGCAGGCTATCGAGCGCGCCCGAGGCAATCGCCACGACGCGGTGCAGTTCCTCCGGATTGGCACCGACCTCCAGGTAATGCGGTGCGATCAGCGGCAAGGCGATGGTCTGGCCGCCAGACGCGCTTCCGGTCAGGCCGGCAATGACGGTGACCGCGATGGCCGCGCCGATCAGGGGATTGCCCGGAATGGCCTGCACCGCATCGAGCGCTTGCAGAAAGGCGGGCGAAAGCTTGGCGACCGATCCGAAACCGACGACCGCGCAGGTATTGGTGATCGCCACGACCGCGCCCGTCGCACCGCGCGAAAACGTGGCGGCAAACCGGCCCCGCTCGCTCCACCCGACCAGACAGGCCAGCGCCACGCCCGCGCCAAGGGCAAGGACCAGCGCCCATTTGCCCAGCGACTGCGAGACGAGAAAAACGCCCAGCACGCCGACCAGCGGCATGATCGCCAAAAGGGGCGAGGGCAGGGTGGTATCGACCTCGAACCGCTCGTCCGCCTCGCGCGTGGAAAATCCCTCTCCGGCCAGGACAGCCTTCTTCACCATGCGCGACAGCAGGATGTAGCCTAGCGTCGCCATGAACAGTGCGACGATCAGGCTGACCTCCCACGCGGCATAGGCGGTCGTGCCAAGGAACGGCATGGGGATCAGGTTCTGGATTTCGGGGCTGCCCGCGCTGGTCATCGTGAACGTGACCGACCCGAAGGCCAGTGCGCCGGGAATGAAGCGGCGCGGCAGGTTCGCTTCGCGGAACAGTTCGACGGCAAGGCCATAGACCGAGAACGCGACGATGAAGACGCTGACCCCGCCATAGGTCAGCACGGCGCAAGCCAGCACGGTCGCGGCCAGCGCGTATTTGCTGCCCAGCTTGTGCGTGATGAACCGCGCGACGGAGGCCGCCGCACCCGACGCGGCCATGACCTCTCCGAAGATCGCGCCCAAAAGGAACATCAGGAACCAGTCGGCCAGGAAGCTGGAGAACCCGGCCATGTAGCTGCTGGCATAATCGGGCGCGGTAGTGCCGTCCGCCAGCGTTTCGGCCAGCGGCGGCAGCAGCGGCAGCCCGGCGGTAACCGCCACGACAAGCGCGGCGATCGGCCCGGCGATAAGGATGTTGATGCCCCTGACCGTCATCCAGATCAGAAGGGCAAGGCCACCGATCAGCCCGATCCAGCTTAGCATTCGTCCTCCCCGAAGGTTTGCACCTTCATGGAGGGGAGGAGACGTTCGGTCAAACCATCGGAAAGAAGAGGCTTATTGGAATAACGCGTCGAGGTCGGCGGCGCTGTGTCGTTCGGGCGCGCCTTCACGCTGATTGACCTTTTCGCCCCGGCGGACCGGCGTGCGTTCTGCTATCTGTTTTGCCCAGCGTTGCAGGTTTTCGTACTCCTGCACTTGCAGGAAAGTGCCCGCGTTCTTGTACGACTTGTCCAGCGCCAGTTTGCCGTACCAGGGCCAGATCGCGATGTCGGCGATGGTATAATCGTCGCCTGCGATGAATTCACGGGCCGCCAGTTGTTTGTCCAGCACGTCCAGCTGGCGCTTCGTTTCCATCGTGAAGCGGTCGATGGGATATTCCATCGGATAGGGCGCATAGGCGTAGAAGTGCCCGAACCCGCCGCCAAGATAGGGCGCGCTACCCATCTGCCAGAACAGCCAGTTGAGGCATTCGGCGCGGCCTGCCGGATCGGCCGGGATGAAGGCACCGAACTTCTCGGCCAGGTGCAGCAGGATCGAACCCGATTCGAACAGGCGGATCGGCTGTTCGCCGCTAAGGTCGATCAGCGCAGGGATTTTCGAGTTCGGATTGATCTCCACGAAACCGGAGGTGAACTGGTCGCTGTCGCCGATCCAGATCGGCCAGGCGTCGTATTCCGCGCCGGTGTGCCCGGCGGCCAGCAGTTCCTCGAACAGGATCGTGACTTTCTGCCCGTTCGGCGTGCCTTGCGAATGGAGCTGGAAGGGATGTTGCCCTTTCGGCAGGTCTTTCTCGCTTCGCGCGCCGGAAAACGGTCGATTGATCGAAGTCCACTCTCCGCTGCCCTGATCGTCCCATTTCCAGATTTCGGGCGGAGTATAGCTCTCGGTCATCGCGGATAAGTCCTTGCTGGCTGCGAAAAGGTGCATGGCGCAGATAGGCAGCGATCGGGCGACGACAAGCTCTGGACAATCCGGGTCAGCGCGGGGAAACCTGCGATCATGTCGCTCAACCTGCTTGTCGCCGCCGCCGTTGCGGCCTGCCCGCTCGTTTCAGCCTCGCCCGATTTCGACGCGGTGGAGGTGATTGGCTCTGGAAGCCGCGAAGACCTGCGCGCGATGGTCGCCTGTCTTGGCGATCCCGATCCCGCGATCCGCGACGAAGGGGCCTATGCCGCTTTCGTGGAGGCCTTGCGCGAACGGGGCGTAGAGCCCGAAAGACGCGGCGACCTGATGGACATGCTGGCCGAAGCGGCGGCCGGTGCGATCGAAGGGGCGGATGCCGACGATCCGGGCTTTATCGGGCCCTTCGCCGCGCTGGTCTTGGCCGAAGTCGCGCGGACGGACCGGATCGATCCATGGCTTGAGGACGGGGACCGCGAACGGCTGGCACTGTTCGCCTCGCTCTACCTCGAAAGCGTTCGTGACTATCGCGGATTCGTGCCCGGCGAAGGCTGGCGCCACGGCGTCGCGCACGGGGCGGACCTTGTCATGCAACTGGCCCTGAACCGCAAACTTGGGCGCGCGTCGGCCAAGGTCATGCTCGACGCCATCCACGAACAGGTCGCGCCGTCGTTCCACGCCTACCGTTTTGGCGAACCGGCGCGATTGGCCCGGCCGGTGATCTATCTGGCCGATCGCGATTTCATGACCGATGCGCAATGGGCACAGTGGTTTGACACGCTTTATCCCGAGGAAGAGGCCGCCCGCAGCGATCGTTACGCCGACGAAGCGGCCCTGATCCGCATGCACAATGCACGCGCCTTTGCGCTGGAGATCATGGCAATGACGGGCCAGCTGGGTGACAGTCCTGCGATTGCCCTATCCGACCATGCCCAGCGAATCGTGCGCCGCACCGCGCCTTGAATCAGGGCTTGCCGCGCAGGCACACGAAATGATCGCCCGGCACCTAAGCGCCTGCGATCATTTGTTTTCCATGTGAGGAAATGGAGCGGGCGAAGGGATTCGAACCCTCGACCCCAACCTTGGCAAGGTTGTGCTCTACCCCTGAGCTACGCCCGCTCTGAACGCCTGCAACCGGTTGGAAAGAAGCCCTTCCGGTCGGGGTGAGGCGCGCCTTTAACAGGGGTATTTCAGGCCTGCAACCGGAAAAATTCACTCCAGCGCACATTCTTTGTCGACCCTTGGAAAAACCCGACCGTTGCCCCACATTGCACGCAACGACCGACGCCGCACAAATGCCGGCGCAAAGCATGGACAGACAGGAGAATTCCCCCTTGGCGAGTATGGGCCTCAACATCGACGAACAGAAAGCCGTCGAACGGTTCCGCGACAATATCGTCGAACCGTCGAAGACGAAGCTGGTGATTCTCGACTTCTGGGCAGAGTGGTGCGGGCCCTGCAAGGCGCTGACCCCGATCTTGGAAAAGGTCGCGGCCGACTATGCCGACAAGGGCGTGATTCTTGCGAAGGTGAACGTCGATGAGGAACAGTTCATCGCCTCGCAGTTCCAGGTCCGCTCGATCCCGACGGTCTATGCCATGTTCCAGGGCCAGCCGGTTGCCGACCTGACCCAGGCCCGCACCGAATCGCAGTTGAAGCAGGTTCTGGACCAGCTCCTCTCGCAGCTTCCCGTAGAAGCGGGCGCGCCGGGCGAAGACGCGGCGCAGGACGTCGCCCCGCTTCTGGCGATGGGCGAGGAAGTGCTTTCGGGCGGCGATGCGGAACGCGCGCTCGGCATCTTCGCCCAGATCGTCCAGATGGCCCCCGACAATGTCGAGGCACAGGCTGGCCTGCTGCGCGCCATGATCGAGGCCGGTCACGTCGAGGATGCGGAAACCGCGATTGCCAGCTTGCCCGAGGACGTGCGCAAGGACCTGGCCATCGAACGCGCGGTCGCCGCGCTGGAACTGGCCAAGAACAAGCCCGACGACAGCGAGCTTGAAAACCTGCGCAAGGCCGCGGCGGAACGTCCGGCCGACATGGATGCGCAGATGGCCTTTGCCGAAGCGGCCTTCGCCGCCGGTTCGCGTGACGAGGCGGCCGAAACGCTGCTTTCCATGGTTCGTACCGAGCCGGAGTGGCAGGATGGCGCGGCCAAGGCCAAGCTGCTCCAGATTTTCGAAGCCGTCGGGCTGGAAGATCCCTGGGTCGGGGCACAGCGCCGCAAGCTTTCCCTGATCCTGTTCGGATAGGGCGAAGTCGGCATGGGTTCCGGCACAGAGACTTCGCGTATCTCGATCTTCCCCTTGTCGGGGGCGCTGCTGTTCCCCGGACTGCAGCTGCCGCTGCACATCTTCGAGCCGCGTTACCGCGCGCTGGTAAAGGACGCGCTGGCGCGGGACCGGATGATCGGCATGATCCAGCCCATGCGCCCGGCCGAGGGTTCGCCCCTGTTCGATGTCGGCTGCCTTGGGCGGATCGACGATGTCGAGGCGCTGGAGGACGGCCGTTTCAATATCGTGCTCGACGGACTGGCGCGCTATCGCATCGTCAGGGAACTCGACGTGACCACACCGTTCCGGCAAGTCGATGCCGAATTGCTGGAAGAGAACGAGGAAGCGGTGCTGCTCCCGATCGAGCGGGCATCGCTTGAACAGGAATCGCGACGCTTTGCGGACCGTCAGGGTTATTCGGTCGACTGGGAGCAGGTGTCCCGGCTCGACGACCTGTCACTGGTGAACGGAATTTCGCAAGTCGCACCCTTCGATGCGGCTTCGAAACAGGCCTTGCTGGAGGCGTCCGACCTTAATGAGCGGTGCGAGCTGCTGGTTCAGTTGATGCAGTTCTACGGCTGTCACGACGATGACGAGACCGGAACGCTGCAATAGCAGCCTATAAGTTGAAGCTGCCGCGAAGCCCGTCGATCACGAACTGGGCGGCGAGCGCGGCCAGCAAGACACCCAGAAGGCGGGTCACCACCGATTCGAACTGGTCGCCAAAGAACCGCATCAGCGGCGCGGCGGCGATCAGCGCGGCAAGCGTCAGCACCATCACCACGCCCAGCGCGGCAAGGACCGCGGCCGTTTCCTCAACCGTGGAAGCGCGCGCCATAAGCAACATGATAGACGCGATCGCGCCCGGACCTGCCAGCATCGGCATCGCCATCGGGAAGACGGAAACGTCGTCCACTTCCGGCGAATCGGCGTGCTGTGCGCGGACTTTGTCGGCGCGGTCGTGGCGGCGTTCGGTCCGCTTTTCGAAGACCATGTCGATGGCGATGGCGAAGAGCATGATGCCGCCCGCGATCCGGAAGGAATCCAGTTCGATATGCAACGCGCCCAGCAGCCCTTCGCCGAACCAGGCGAAGATCAGCAGGATAATCGTGGCGATCACGGTCGCGCGGATCGCCATCGACCGGCGCTGCGCATTGTTGGCATCGGCGGTCAGGCCCGCGTAGATCGGCGCGCAGCCGGGCGGGTCGATCACCACGAACAGCGTGATGAAGGCAGAGACGAAAAGCTCGACCATCGGTCCTACTCGGCCGCCTTGGGCGGCGGCGCGACGGTCTGGTGCAGGACGCGCTGAAACTGGTCACCGTCCCACACGTCGACGGTCACGATCCGGCCGCCCCACTGGTCGACCCTTCCTCCCCAGCGCAGGGTGCGGTCATCCGATGATCCGCCGAAGAATTCACCATTGCCGGGAACGCCTTGCTGCAGTTCCTGTGCCGGCGCCCATGGCAGGGTGGGGCAATCGGCGACGTGCGCATCGATCAATTCGGGTTCGGCCAGAGGCTTTTCCAGAGTGTCGCCGTGGTCCATCAGCCAGCGGTATTCGCCGTCCTTCTGACGCTGCCAGACGGTGGTGAACCAGCCTGTGCTGCCGTCAGGGCGCTGCCACGCGCCGCGTGTCACGTTGACCGATCCGTCGCAGCTGGCCCAGACCTCGTGCGGTTGCCATGCAACAGACTGGGCCGGGTTTTCGCGCTTTTTCAGCCAGTCCTTAGCATTGACCAGTTGCGGCACGAACATGATGCCGTCATCGGCGGCATATTCGGCAAAGGCGGTCCACTGGCCTTTTTCCTGCGCCATCGAAGCAAAAGCCAGCTCGGCGGCCACGACATCGCCGGGTTGTGCGATGGGTTTCAACGTCGATCCTCCGGGTCCGCTGCGTGGCGGGCCACCGGCGGCGCAACCGGCCAGTGCAATGGCGAGAAAGACGGCGGCGAAACGCATCAGGCGAGGCCTTCGCGGCGCCTTGCAGCTTCGAGCGTGTTGTAGAGCAGGCAGGCGATCGTCATCGGACCGACGCCGCCGGGAACGGGGGTGATCGCGCCGACGGTTTCGCTGGCGCTGGCGAAATCGACGTCGCCGACGAGCCTGGTCTTGCCATCTTCGGCGGCGGGGACGCGGTTGATCCCCACGTCGATCACCGTCGCACCCGGTTTCAGCCAGTCGCCCTTGACCATTTCGGGCCGCCCGACGGCTGCGACGACGATATCTGCGCCGCGCACGACTTCGGGAAGGTCTGTGGTCCGGCTGTGCGCGACAGTAACGGTGCAGCTTTCGCGCAGAAGCAGCTGTGCCATCGGTTTGCCCACGATGTTCGAGCGGCCGATAATCACCGCGGTCTTGCCCGACAGGTCGCCAAGCCGGTCTTTCAGCAGCATCAGGCACCCCAGCGGCGTGCAGGCGACAAAACCGGGCAGACCCGTCATCAGGCGCCCCGCGCTGGCCGTGGTAAAGCCGTCGACGTCCTTGTCCGGGTCGATCGCCTGGATCACGGCGTTTTCGTCCATACCCTTGGGCAGGGGAAGCTGTACCAGGATACCGTCGACCGCCGGATCGGCGTTCAGCTTCTCGACCAGAGCCAGCAGGTCTTCCTGCGACGTTTCGGCGGGCAGGCGATGTTCGAAGCTTTCCATGCCCGCACCCACGGTCGCCTTGTGCTTGTTGCGCACATAGACCTGACTGGCCGGGTCTTCACCCACCAGAACGACCGCGAGACCGGGCTTGCGCCCCGCCTGCGCACTGAATTCGGCGACGCCTTTCGCCACTTTGCCGCGCAGGTCGGCGGCAAAGGCCTTTCCGTCGATGATGTCGGCCATCAGTAACCCGCCACGGCAAGGTTGCGCAGGACGATCTGCAGGATGTTGAGCCCGATGATCAGCACCAGCGGCGAGAAATCGATCGCGCCGGTGTTGGGCATGATGCGCCGGATCGGGCGCAATATCGGTTCCAGCAAGGCGTTCACTGCCGAATAGATCGCAGCGACGAACTGGTTCGACGTATTGACCACGTTGAACGCGATCAGCAGCGACAGCACGAACTGGACGATGACCAGGAAGACGACGACCGAGACGAGCAGGTCGATGATCTGAATGAGGGTAAGCAGGAGCACGCGCGAATTCCTTGGCGGCAATGGGGGGCTTGCCCTTTGCATCTAGCCGACGGGCGGGCGGTGTATCAACCATCCAATACGCCTCTGCCGGTGCAAAAGCGCGCGTGGATCAGTTCCAGTCGATCGAACGGATGCGCCAGCTCAGTTGCTGTGCGCTTGCTCCGGGGACGTCGTTCACGCGCCTGGCGGTCATCGTGCCGGTCCGATCGATCGATTCGCCGTCTGGTCCGATGGCGCTTATCGTGACGGGCACGGTCAGGTAGCTGGAGCCTGCCGCGCCTTCCAGCTGCTGCTCGCCATAAGTGACGCGCAGGTCTGCCTGCCCGTAATCTTGATCTTGCGCCTGCGCGAGAGCTTCATCGTTCCAGGCCTTGGCGGCCGCTGCATAGTCGCCGCTTTCGATGGCCGCTTTCCAGTAATCGAGCAGGGCCTGCGGGTCCTTGTCCTGTGCGCCGGGAAGCGCGGGAAGGCTGGCCGTTTGCTCCGCTACGGGCGCGGTTTCGACCGGCTCGGTCGGTTGCTCTGCGCTTTCTGTCCCTTGCGAGCAGGCGGCAAGCGCGAGGCAGGCGAGGGCAATGGCAATGTGTCCGCGCATCAGTCGTTGCGGATCAGCGTGCCAGCGCCGCGTTCGGTAAAGATTTCGAGCAACATCGCATGCGGAACGCGCCCGTCGAGCACGACTGCCGCGTCGCAGCCCGCCTCGACCGCCTGAACGCAGGTTTCGAGCTTGGGAATCATGCCGCCGCTGATCGTGCCATCGTCTTTCAGCTTGGCGATGCCGGTGGGGGTGAGGTCGGTCATCAGGCCGCCTTGCTTGTCCAGAACGCCGGGAACGTCGGTCAACAGGAACAGGCGTGCCGCGCCCACGGCGGCGGCGATGGCGCCTGCCATGGTGTCGGCGTTGATGTTGTAGGTATGCCCGTCATCACCCACGCCGATCGGCGCGATTACGGGGATAAGCCCGGCCGACACCGCGGTGTCGATGATGCGCGTGTCGACGTGCTGCGGTTCGCCCACGAATCCCAGGTCGACGACCTGTTCGATCGCGCTGTCCGGGTCCTTGCGGGTGCGGTGCACTTTCGTCGCCTTCACCAGTCCGCCGTCCTTGCCCGAAATGCCAAGCGCGCGGCCCCCGGCATTGGCGATCCAGCTGACGAGTTCCTTGTTGATCCGGCCCGACAGGACCATTTCGGCGATTTCCGCCGTCTGCTTGTCGGTCACGCGCAGGCCGTCGACGAAGCTCGATTCGACGCCCAGTTTCTTCAGCATGGCCCCGATCTGCGGCCCGCCGCCGTGGACGACCACGACATTGATGCCGACCGCGCCCAAAAGGACGACGTCTTCGGCAAAGTCCTGTGCCGCCTCGGGATCTCCCATCGCGTGGCCGCCATACTTGATGACGAAAGTCCGCCCCGCATATCGCTTGATATAGGGAAGCGCCTCTACGAGGATTTCCGCCTTGGCGAGCACCGCCTTGTCACTGGGGTTCAGAGGATCGACCATAGTGGCGCCGCCATTGCACGCCAATGCACCTGCAATCAATCGCTTTGCGCGCCTTCGCGTGCCCATCGTGCGGCCAGAAGCGCCGATACGACCATCTGCGCCTGGTGGAATATCATCAGCGGCAGCAGCACCGCGCCCACGCTGGCGGGCGGAAAAAGCACCCCGGCAAAGGCGACGCCGGCGGCAAGGCTCTTCTTCGATCCGGCGAACTGGATGGTGATCCGGTCATCGCGCGAGAAGCCGAGCCAGCGCCCCGCCAGCGTTGTCGCCGTGAACACCGCCGCCAGCAGGACAAGGCACAGGGCGACGACCAGCGCAAGTTCGTCAAGGCCGGTCTGTTGCCACAACCCTTCACGCACCGACGCGCCGAATGCCACGAAGACGATCAGGACGATCGTGCCCTTGTCGGCAAGCGATACGGCCTTTTTATGCTTCGAAACGAACCCGCCGATCAGGGGGCGCAGCATGTGGCCCGCGATGAAAGGGACCAGCAGTTGCAGGACGATGCGCAGCGCGGCGGTTCCGGAAATCTCGGCCCCGCCGCTGCCCCCTGCCATCAAGGCGGACAGCGAGGGCGTGACGAAAACGGCCGCCATGTTGGAAATCGCCGCCGCGCAGACCGCGCCTGCGACATTGCCGCCCGCCATGGCCGTAAACGCGACCGCGCTTTGCATCGTCGACGGCACAGCGCCGATGAAGACGAGGCCGCGGGCCAAGTTCTCGTCAAGCCCCGGCACCAGCGACAGGGCCAGGGTGCAGACCGGAAAGAACGCGAACGTCGTTGCCAGGATCACGAGATGCAGCCGCCAGTGCGTCATCCCGCCGATAATCGCCTGACGCGAAAGCTTCGCGCCGTGCAGGAAGAACAGCAGCACGATCCCCGCGTCCGCCGCCCATCCGAAGACGTCCGCCATGATCCCGCGCGGCGGCAGGAGCGAGGCGAGCACGATCGCAGCGAACAGCGACAGGACGAAGGGATCGGGCCGAAACCGGGCCAGCAGACCTGCCATGTGCTTCCCTTCTGCGATGGCCATTAGCGGCGGGGTTCAGCCGTGCGCGCCGAACTCGTTCGCGATGGCGGTACCGATCCTGAGCACAAGTGCATAGGCATTCTCGATCGGATCGATGAATTCGCGCCGGATCGCGTGATACCCGCTGTCGCCACCATCGGGATACTGGCTGCCCTCGACGATCTGGAAATCGTCGATCGACGGGAAGCTGGTCGGGAAGGCGCGGCGCATCTGCGACAAGGCATCGTCGATACGCAGCGTGAAGACCATTTCCAGCACGTCCTCGCGGCTGATGTCGTTGGACCGGGAGAAGACGGGGACTTGCACCGCTTTCAGGAACATGTGCTGAAGCAGGGCCAGGCGCAGAGCCTGCAAGACCCCGATGGAGCGGCGCTTGTGCTCTCGGTCCGTGATCGCGGGGCCCCACTCCTCGTTTGCGCCCGGGATGGCGTCCATCAGCTTGTGCAAGTGCATGGCATCGACGCGAAGGCGGCTGGCCAGGCGGCGGAAGGTGCCGACGCGGTCGTCCTTGGTCAGGTAGTCGGCCAGCGTCAGGCAGGCATCGGTCAGGTGCTTTTCGGTGCCGCGATAGGGGCGGCTGGCCCAATAGGCGGAATTGAACAGTTCGCCATAGGCAGCCACCGTCTTGATGCTGGCCAGCGCGTCTGCCGCGCGCACGAGGCGCAGCATCTGCTTGCCCCGTTCGCTGGTAGAGAGGAGATCGGCGATTTCCTCGACGTTGTTTTCCGCCGCCGTGCCGAACCCTGCGATCACGTTCACCGGATAGCCCAGTTGCTGCAGGATGGCGTTGTGCGGGATCGCGCGGATCTGCCGCAGGCTCATCTTCCGGTCGGAGGCGAGATCAGACTGGCGGCGCGAACGGCGGCTGCCGGTGTCGTTCAACAGACCAAGGCCGAACGCGGTGATCGCCCGGCTGTAGGTGACCGAGACGAGGTGCCGGTTCTGCACCCGGCGGATCGCGCGGTAGAAATCGAGGCTGAGATCGGTGCGGCGATAGAACTGGTCCGTCGGCGCGTCGATATCGGCGTCGGTCGGCGGCGTTTCGGCAATGCGCGACAAAGTGGCCAGCGCCAGTTCGGGGGTGCCGAACCACAAGTATCCGTCACCACCCTGAAAGCTGACTTCGGGTTCGAGCCGGATGCCTGCGCGCACGAAACGGCGGCGCGCCCAAGGCGACAGCGGCCATTCCAGCCGGTCTTTCATCGACGCGGGATGCGCGCCGCGGCCCATCGATTCGCCGTGCGTGTTGAAGATCAGCGCGGCAACGTCGGCCCCGTCCTTGCCCGACAGCCCGTTGGCCTTCATCGCGTCGGCAAGACGGCCCTGAAGGCGTTCGATGGCAAGGCTGGCCGGGATCTGGCCGACGAAACGGCCCGCGTCGGAAAAGCCGGTCTGGATGCAGACGCGGCCGCGCAGGCGGGCGTAATCGCGGTACTGGTCTTCTGCCAGCAGTGCGTCGAGGAAACGGCCGCCGTGTTCCAGCGCGGCCTCGGTCTCGAACAGGGGCGATACGTCGACCTTGTCCTCTATCCCGAACAGCTTTGCGAAATAGAGCGCGGCCAGCACGGTCTGCGGCTGTTCGCATTCCGCGATCAGCATGCGGATCGGCGCGTCGGCGTCGACGTGCTTCAGGATCTGCTGCATCGCCAGGAACTGACGGATCGCGGTGCTGCCCTCGATCGCAAGCGCGGCGAAGTTGGCGTTGAGCGGCTTCACATCCTCAAGCGCGGTGCGGATGGTGTTGAGCGCGGCCTGGCTCGACAGGTCGAGCTTCGATTCCGGGTCAACCCGGCGGCGGATCGCGTTCTGCAGCTGGCTGGAGTTCACGCGGAAATGGATAAGCCCCATGCCCAGCCCGTCCGCACGCATGGCGGCGGCGGCAGTCAGCAGCGCGATGGCGGTGTCCTCGCCCGCATCGCCGGCCATCTGTTCCAGCTCGGCAATGATGGGGGTTAGCGAGACGATCTTTGCGGGGTTATCCGCAGTCAGCGAATTGGCCGCGTGCGACAGCAGCGCGGGATCGGACAAGTCCTTGGCGAAAAGAGCTGCCATGTCGCCAGTATGTTCGGCAGCGGCCGACAGGCGCGCCGCCATTTCCGGCGCGTCCTGCGCCAGCATCGCGGCATAGGACGTCAGCCGCTCCGCCTTTTCCGACAGGCGATAGCGGATGGAGGTGTTCCACCCGATGTCGGTGCGGCCGTCCATGTCGTAACCCACCCAGGTGGCCAGCCGCACAGGCGTGGGGGCAAAGCCCTTCCATTCGGACGGCCAGTTGTCGCGCGCCTGTTTGAACAGTGTCCGCACGATCTGGTCGCGCGCGCCCTGGGCACGGGACATGGCCGCCATCGCGGCGTCGTGTTCGCTGTCGAGCGTGATCATCGTCCGCTCGTGCGGGGCGGCGCATACCGTATCGCCGTTGACCCGCCCTTCCGTTGCGGCCTCTGCGACCGAACCCGCCTGCGCCGGGGTCAGGAGGAAGGTCGGGTGCGCGGTGAACACGACATGCAGCAGGGGATGTTGCCAGCGGGCCGCGAAACTTTCGAAATCGGCAGCCGGTTTTTCGAAGACCTTGAGGTTTTCCTCTGCCGCCATCGGCGCGACCATGCGGTCTAGTTTTTGCGCGCGGGCCAGCAGCCCTTCGCATTCCAGCGCGCTGACCAGCGCGTTGATTTCGGCAAGGTCGATCTCGCCCGTTTCAAGCTTGCGCGAGAACTCCAGCCCTAGCTGGAAGACCGGGTTGAAAAGCGGAGTTTCGCGGGTCCGCGTATGCAGCTCGCGAAGACGGTCGTGGAGCGCGGCAATCTTCGGGTTCATGCAGGTCCCCTTCAGGATTTGAGTGCGGCGGCTTCGGCGGCAAGCTTGCGGATGGTATCCTTGTCGGCGCCCTTGGGCGCGATCCAGCTGCCACCGACGCAAAGGATCTGCGGGTGGGCCAGCCAGTCGGGCGCGGTCTTCAACGAGACACCGCCGGTCGGGCAGAACTTCGCCATGCCGAACGGGGCGGCAATGGCCTTGAGCGCGGGCAGGCCGCCGTTAGCCTCTGCCGGGAAGAACTTGAAGTGCGAAAGGCCCATGTCGAGCCCGGTCATGATCTCGGCACTGGTGGCGACACCGGGCAGGAAAGGCACGCCCGACTCCTTCGCCGCGCGGCCAAGGTTTTCGGTAAGGCCGGGCGAGACGACGAATTCGACGCCGGCACGCAGGACCTTCTCCAGATCCTTGGTCGACAGGACCGTCCCGGCCCCGACGATCGCGCCGGGCACGGTCTTCATCGCTTCGATCACGTCGAGCGCACAGGGCGTGCGCAGCGTGACTTCGAGGCAGGGGATGCCGCCTTCGACCAGCGCCTCTGCGATGGGGATCGCATCATCGACATCGTCGATCACGAGGACCGGGATGACGGGCGCTTTGGTCATGATGGAGTGAATGTCGGTCATGGTATTCCCTGTTCTTCAAATCTGTTCGGTGCGGTCAGAGACCGGCAAGCGCGAGCATCGCCGATCCGCCCTTTTCGGCGCCATCGGCCCCGGCGCGCATCATGGCGAAGAGTTCGCGGCCCACGCCCCACGCGGCGGGCGGCGCGGCGGCGGGCTGACGTCCGGAAAGGTCCGCCGTGGTCGAAAGCGTCCCGTCGCGCGCATCGACGCGGACGATGTCGCCATCCTGAAGGTAGGCAAGCGGACCGCTGTTGCCATCGATATCGGCCAGCGCCTCGGGTGTGCAGTGGATGGCGGCGGGGACTTTGCCCGATGCACCCGACATGCGGCCGTCGGTCACCAGTGCGACCTTGAAACCGCGATCCTGCAAGACGCCGAGCGGCGGCGTCAGTTTGTGCAGTTCGGGCATGCCGTTGGCGCGGGGCCCCTGGAAACGGACGACGACGACGACGTCGCGGTCCAGTTCGCCTGCCTTGAACGCCTTGGCGACGTCTTCCTGGGTCTGGAATACGCGGGCCGGAGCCTCGATCACCCAGCGTTCTTCTTCTACCGCGCTGGTCTTGATCGTCGCACGGCCGAGGTTACCCGTCAAAAGGCGCATGCCGCCGTCCGGGTTGAACGGATCGGACACGGGGGCCAGCATCGTGGGATCGAGCGGGGTGGCGGGCGCGGCCTGCCACGACAGGTCCTTGTCCTGCATGACGGGTTCCTGCGCCTGGTCCGAAAGGCTCGACCCGCCGACCGTCCTGATGTCGTCATGGGCAAGCCCTGCATCCAGCAGTTCGCGGATGACGTAGCCCATGCCGCCTGCGGCGTGAAACGCGTTCACGTCGCCGGTGCCGTTGGGATAGACGCGGGTGATCAGCGGGACAACCTTCGACAGGTCGTCGAAATCCTCCCAGTCGATCTGGATTCCGGCGGCACGCGCGATAGCGGGCACGTGGAGCGCGTGGTTGGTCGATCCGCCGGTCGCCAGCAGGCCGACGACCGCGTTCACGATCGCCTTTTCATCGACGCATGCCGAAAGCGGGCGCGGGTCCGATCCGCGGGTCGAAATCTTCGCCAGCTGGTGCACGGCGGCGCGGGTCAGGGCTGAACGCAGCGGGGTGTTGGGCGGGATGAAGGCCGCGCCCGGCATGTGCAGGCCCATCATTTCCATCATCATCTGGTTGGAGTTGGCGGTGCCGTAGAACGTGCAGGTGCCCGGCGCGTGATAGGACGCGCTTTCGCTGGCCAGCAGTTCGTCGCGGCCGACTTTGCCTTCTGCGTAAAGCTGACGGGTCTTCTGCTTTTCCTTGTTGCCGATCCCGCTGGGCATCGGGCCCGAAGGAACCAGAACGCAGGCCAGGTGGCCGAAACGCAGCGCGCCAATCAGCAGGCCCGGCACGATCTTGTCGCATATGCCGAGCAGGGCCATGCCGTCGTACATTTCGTGGCTCAATGCCACGGCGGTGCCCATGGCAATGGTATCGCGGCTGAACAGCGACAGGTCCATCCCGTCCTGCCCCTGCGTAACGCCGTCGCACATCGCGGGGACGCCGCCTGCGACCTGCATCGTCGCGCCGGCTTCACGGGCGTAGATCTTCATCGCCTCGGGATAACGACCATAGGGCTGATGCGCCGAAAGCATGTCGTTGTAGGCGGTGACGATGGCAAGGTTGGGCGCCTTGCCGCTGCCGATCGCGGCCTTGTCGTCGCCCATCGCGGCATAGCCGTGCGCAAGGTTCGAGCAGGCGAGCGCCGTCCGGTCGGGATGCCGGTCGGCTTCGCGGGCCATGAGGTCGAGATATCGGCCGCGGCTGTCGCGGCTGCGTTCGACGATGCGCTGTGTCACACGGGCGAGGGTGGGGTGCAGTTCGGCCACGGTTTTCCTTCGGTCTCTTCTGGCGGGGCCGGGCTCCCTCTTCCCGGCTGACCGCGTTGCAGCATATCAGATCGGCGCTATGCCCGGCTATTCGTGCCAGGTAACTCCGTCGCGTTCGGCCAGCGCGATGGCGGACGAAGGCCCCCAGCTACCGGCAGTATATGTCTTGGGCGTGATGTTCGCCTCGCCCCACGTTTCGCGGATGCCGTCGATCCAGTTCCACTGGGCCTCGACCTCGTCGCGGCGCACGAACAGCGTCTGGTCGCCTTCGACCAAGTCGAGCAAAAGGCGTTCGTAGGCGATGCGGCGTTCGGGACCGGCAAAGGCGTCGGGCATGGCGATGTCCAGTGGAACCTGCCGCAGGCGGATGCCGCCCCGGTCCAGCCCCGGAACTTTCGCCATGAGCGAGAGGCGGATGTTCTCTCGCGGCTGGATGCCGATGACGAGCGTGTTGGGAAGCGTCTTCGCGCCGCGATCCTCGAAGATCGAGAAGGGCACGTCGCGGAACTTCACAATGATTTCGGTCGTACGTTCGGGCATGCGCTTGCCGGTTCGCAAGTAGAACGGCACGCCCTTCCAGCGCCAGTTGTCGATATGGGCCTTCAGCGCGACGAACGTCTCGGTCTCGCTGTCGCGGCCCAGTTCGTCGTCGTATCCGGGCACGGCCTCGCCGTTGATGGCACCGGCCTTGTACTGGCCCGTCACGGTCTCGCTAGGTTGAATCGGGCGCAGGGCGCGCAGGACTTTCACCTTTTCGTCGCGCACGGCAGTGGCGTCGAAGCTGGTCGGCGGCTCCATCGCGACAAGGGCGAGAAGCTGCAGGATGTGGTTCTGCACCATGTCGCGCAGCGCGCCGCTGCCGTCGTAATAGCCGACGCGGGATTCAAGGCCCACGGTTTCGGCGACGGTGATCTGCACATGGTCGATATGCGCCGCGTTCCACAGCGGTTCGAACATGATGTTGGCAAAGCGCAGGGCCAGCAGGTTCTGGACCGTCTCCTTGCCCAGGTAGTGGTCGATGCGGAAAATGCGGTCTTCGGTAAAGGCAGAGGCGACCGCGTCGTTGATCTGGCACGAACTGGCCAGATCGGTGCCCAGCGGCTTTTCCAGTCCGATTCGCACGTTGGCGTCCCTGCCGTTGGGGGCAAGTCCGTTGGCGGCAAGGCCCTTGATCGTCGGTTCGAACAGCGAAGGGGCGGTCGAAAGGAAGATCGACAGGCCTTCGTTTTCGCCGGTCCCGATCGGGCCGACACACTTGGCCAGGGCATCGAACCCTTCGGGCGTGGAGGCGTCGAGATCCTGGTAGCGCAGCTTCGTCAGGAAGGTGTCGATATCGACCTTGCGCCCGGCGGGCAGGAACTTTGCCAACGCCTCTGACGCGAAATTGCGGAAACTTTCGTCGGTATATTCCGATCTGGCCGTGCCGATGATGTCGATATTGTCGGGCAGCAGCCCGTCAGACGTCAGCGCGCAGAGCGAGGGTAGCAGCATGCGCTGCGACAGGTCTCCGGTCGCACCGAAGAGCAGGAGCTTGTTCGCCGAAAAGGTCATGCGGCAAACCGCACAGTCGTGATGCACATGGTCGCGAATTTTCTCCCGCTCGGACCTTCAGGCCCTGTTGTTAGCAATTGCAGCAAAGCTTGGGAAGCAGAGGCTTTGGCATGCCACAATCCATCATTACGGCAAGCATAGATAGCTTTGAGAACGTTCACAACCGGCAAATACGTATGCAGCGCGGTGCGTGATGGCGGCGGTGCGGCGCGATGTGCCCCCGGATCAAGTTTCCGTAACGGTGATCTGCTTGTCGATGAATTCGGCGATGCCATAGCTGGTGAGGAAGCTGACCTCTGCCGCGTCGCGGCCAACGCCGATCTTCACCACCTGGCGCGGGTCGGCCATTCCGGTCGCATCGACGATGTGCCAGCTGCCGGTGCCGACAGGGTCTTGGGGGTCGGCCAGGAAGACTTCGGCCACCGCGTGAAAGTCCTGCGGTTCGACGTTCGGGGCGTAGCAACTGACATAGCGGGCCGGAATGCCTGACGCGCGGGCCAGCGTGATGACCACGTGGGCATAGTCGCGGCAGACGCCCTGCCGCTCGACAAAACTGTCGAGCGCGGTTGTCGTCGACGTGCTGGAGCCGGGAACATAGCTGAACTTGTGCGCCACCCAGTCGTGGATAGCCCCGATGCGCTGCCCGCCCTGAAGCTCTCCGAACTCGCCCTCGACGAAGCTGTGAAACTGGTCCGCCGGACAGAACCGGGAATCGAACAGGTAGGGCACTGCCTCGCCCGGAAGGTCGTGGGGCAGCAGCGAGGGGAGCTGCGTTATATCGGGCAGGGCGCGCTGAATCTCGGCGGTAATCTCGTACTCGGCCCGAAATTCCCCGGCACAGCGCAGCCAGATCCGCTCTCCGATCGCGTCCTCGCCCGAAACGCGGGCGGTGTGCTCGGTCGGGGAAAGGGTCAGGCCGGGGCCAGTCAGCATCTGCTCGGGAATGGCGGCTGCCTCCATCTGGAGGAGGAAATCGGTCGGTTCTGCGAAACGGTAGGCGATAGACGACTTGATCGTGATGGCCATGAAATGATCTCGATTTGGAAAAGTGCGGGGCGGGGCGCAGCGGCCCCTTTTACCGACCTCAACGCAGGCGGCGATATTCCTATCCATGCCTTGCGAAAGATTATTCGCCCGACACGTGCAGCACGACCTGCCGTACATGCGGGCGGGTGCGATGTTCGACAAGGTAGACGCCCTGCCAAGTGCCAAGGACCGGCACGCCCGATGCGACCGGAATGGAAAGCGAAACGCCCGTCAGGATCGATTTGAGATGCGCGGGCATGTCGTCCGGCCCTTCGTCGTCGTGAATCCATCCGCCGTCTTCTGGCGCGATCCGGTCCAGCCAGTCGGTGATGTCCTGCCGTACTTCGGGTGCGGCGTTTTCCTGAATGGTCAACGACGCCGACGTATGGCGGCAAAACACCGTGAGCAGGCCGGTTTCAATGCCCGTGTCGTGCACGAAGGCCGCGACTTCGCGCGTGAATTCGACAAGACCGCGGCCACCGGTCCGAATTTCCAAAGTGGTGATCGCCTGTCGCATCGCGGTCGTATTCGCAAATCCGGGCGCTTTTGCACAGGGCGCATCACACGTCTTTCGCGTCACCTTCCAAGTCCGCAAAGGCGCGATTTACCTTTGTGTTTCAGCCATGCCGCACTGTTGCGGGGATGACATGACCAAATATTTCAGATTTTTTACGGATGATTTTTGGCAGGCCCGTCGCTATGTCACTCAGATGGATGGCACGATCTATGACGATTGCACCACGCCGCTTTTTGCGTTTGACGGTGTAGGCGGTCCTGCTCGATCTGAGCAGGCCGAGCCGTCGCGCCGTGGATCCAACGCGCGCGAAGGCGCAGGCGTCGCCGTCATTTCCAATCCCCGCAGCTATCGCAACAAGCGCCGCCCGCTGGCCGTGCCCGACGGCGTCACGGTCGAGGCACCGCGCACGCGCCACGAACTGCGCCGCACGCTGGCCGCTTTCAAGCATGACGGCGTCGAACTGGTCATCGTGGCTGGCGGCGACGGTACAGTGCGCGACGTCCTGACGTGCGGAACCGACATCTGGGGCGACACCCCGCCGGTGATCGGCGTTCTGCCCTGCGGCAAGACGAACGCGCTGGCGATCGATCTTGGCGTGCCCGACGAATGGGACATCTGCCAGATGATCGCGGCCTGGAAGGCAGGCAGCTTCGTTGAACGCCCCCCGATCGAGATCGAGCGTGTGCACGAAGGACGTCCCGTTCTCGGCTTCCTGTTCGGGGCTGGCGTGTTCGTCGATGCGACCGACCTTGCGCAGACCACGCATCGCTTCGGTGCGGTCAACAACCTTGCCGTCGGGCTGTCGATCTTCGGCGCCGTGGCCAGCACGCTCATGGGCGGCAGCAATTCGACCTGGCGACAGGGCAAGTCGATGGCGATCCGCTATGGCGAAGATGCCGATCTGCAGGCCGAAACCGCCACCAACAGCACGAACAAGCGCTTCATCATGCTGGCCTCCACGATGGAGCGTCTGCCGCTGGGCCTGCGTATCTTCGGTGAACGCCGCGCTGGCCTGAAAACCCTTGTGGTAGACGCACCGCCGCGCCGCTTTTTGCGGGTCTTTGCCCGCGTCCTGCGCGGCAAGCCGTGGAAGACCATGGCTGCCGAAGGTGTTCACCGCGTCGATACCGACGAACTGCGGATCGACCTTGAAGGCGGTTTCATCCTCGACGGCGAACGCTTTCCCGCGGGCGATTACCTGCTGCGGAAGGGCGCACCGGTCACTTTCGTCACCTCCTGATGACCCCAGATCCGCTCACGGCGCGGATAGAGACCGCGCTTGCGGCCGACGTTCGGCCCGAAGTGCGGGCTTTCGCGGAAAAGCTGGCGCGGCAGGCCGATGCCCGCGCGGTGCTGTTCTACGGCTCCAACTTGCGCAGCGGCTCGCTCGACGGCGTGCTCGATTTCTACGTCCTGACCTGGGGTGCGCGGGAAAAGGGCCTGTGGCCGCGGGTCGGCTATCACGAACTGGAAATGGACGGGCAGGTCTTGCGCGCCAAAGTTGCCGAGATGCGCCTGGCGACTTTCGCCCACGCGGCCTCGGGCCAACACCTCGACACGACGATCTGGGCACGGTTCGTACAGCCGTGCGCGCTGGCCTGGACGGTGGACGAACCCGCGCGTGACGCGGTCGTATCCGCCGTGCGCGCCGCCGCGATCACGGCAAGCCGGTTCGCTGCCGCTCTGGGTCCGGACGCGGGGACGGAAAGCGATTATTGGGGGGCGCTGTTCCGCGCGACATACAAGGCCGAACTGCGGGTCGAGAAACCGGGCCGCGAACAGCAGATCCTGACTTTCGGGGCCGGGCACTTTGACGGACTGATGCGCGATGCCTGGTCCGCGGGCGGTATTCCCTTTTCGGTGGATGGCGAAACGCTTCGCCCCAAGCTGACCGAACGGGGGCGTCAGCGTATTCTGACGCGATGGTCACGCAGGCGGAGGCTTGGCAAGCCGCTCAACGTCCTGCGCCTGCTTCGCGCCGCTACCACGTTCGCGGGCGGGGCGCGTTACCTTGCCTGGAAGGTGGAACGTCATACCGGCGTCGCGGTGCCGCTGACGCCGTTTCGCGAAAAGCACCCCCTGATTTCTTCCCCGGTGCTCGTCGCGTCCTATCTCCGCGCGAAGTCCCGCGCGAAAAAGGGGTGATCAGCCTTCGTCCTTGACCTTCTTGTAGGGGACGAAATCGCCCAGGAAGACCACACCGCTCCAGAAACCGGTACTGTCGCGCATTTCGACCGTATCGACGCTGCACAGCTGGTTGGAGAAAGTCTTGGTGACCATGATGTTGTTCCGGCGCAGCGAACTCTCGCCGTTTTCGGGCCGGTTCACGTAAAGCGTGGACCCGGAATCGAACACGATCGCGGTCTTGTCGTAGATCGTGCTGCTGGATACCTGGTTCATGTCGATGCAGCGCACCGGTTCACCGGCCACGCGGCCTTCGAGCTTTTCGGCAAGGCGGGTTTCGGGGTCTTTCTTAGCGGCCATCGCGGGGGTGGCCAGCATTCCGGCCAGTGCGGCGGCGGTAATGATTTTTGCAGTTTTCATCTTATCGCTCCTCTACCGCGACTCCGTAACGGAAACTGGCTGAACCGACGCTGACTTGCGATAGGCCGATGAAGTGAAGTCAGCCCGTTCCGCCGATGGTCAGCCCCTCGATCAGCAGGGTCGGCTGACCGACGCCCGCCGGCACGCCCTGCCCGGCCTTGCCGCAGGTGCCGATGCCGTCATCCAGCGCAAAGTCGTTGCCGATGCCCACGATCCTGGTCAGCGCCGTAGGTCCGTCGCCGATCAGCGTCGCGCCCTTGATCGGGGCGATGACCTTGCCATTCTCGACCTTGTAGGCCTCTGTGCAGGAGAACACGAACTTGCCCGAAACGATGTCGACTTGCCCGCCGCCAAAGCTCTTGGCCCAGATGCCGTCCTTCATCGACGCCAGCAGGTCGCCCGGATCGTCTTCGCCGGCGGTCATGAAAGTGTTGGTCATGCGCGGCATCGGGGCGTGGGCATAGGACTGCCGCCTGCCGTTGCCGGTCGGCTCCACACCCATGAGCCGCGCGTTCAAGCGGTCCTGCATGTAGCCCTTGAGGATGCCGTCCTCGATCAGGACGGTCTCTCCGGTCGGGGTTCCCTCATCGTCGATGCTCAGCGAACCGCGGCGGCCCGCCATCGCGCCGTCGTCGATCACCGTCACGCCAGGGGCGGCGACGCGCTGTCCGACGCGGTCTGAGAACACGCTGGTCTTCTTGCGGTTGAAGTCGCCTTCCAGCCCGTGGCCCACCGCTTCATGCAGAAGGACACCGGGCCAGCCGTTGCCGAGCAGGACTGGGCGCACGCCTGCCGGGGCAGGGACGCTTTCAAGGTTCACCAGCGCCTGTTCGAGCGCGCGGTCGAGCGCCTTGTTCCAGCACGCGGGATCGAACATGTCGTCATAGAGCCTGCGCCCGCCCATGCCGAAGGTGCCGGTTTCGCGGCGGCCGTTCGCCTCCGTCACGATGGAGATATTGAGCCGGACGAGGGGGCGCACGTCGAACGCGGTAAAGCCGTCGGGGCGCACGATCTCTATCACCGACCAGCTGCCCAGCAGCGATGCGCTGACCTGCTTGACGCGCGGGTCGCGGGCGCGCGCGGCGGCGTCGATGGTTTCGAGCAGCTTCACCTTCTCCGCGAAAGGCACCGCGTCGAGCGGGCTTTCATCGGTGTAGAGGTGCCGGTTGGTGGCGCGCGGCGCGGCGGCCATGGGCGACTTCGTCTCGTCCAGCAGGCTCAGCGTCTCGCTTGCCCGGCGGATGGCGTCGGCGGAAATCTCGTTGGCGTGGGCAAAGCCGGTCGCCTCGCCCGAAATGCCGCGCAGGCCAAACCCGCTTTCGCGCGAATAGTCGGCCGTCTTCAAACGGCCATCGTCAAAAACCAGCGATTCGGATGCCGAGAACTGGAGGTAAAGTTCACCATCGTCGCAGCCCTCAAGCGCCTTTGCCGTAAGGTCGCGAGCGGTGTCCGGGTCCAGCAGATCGGACCGGTAAAGCAGCGAGCGGGGGTCAGCGGAGCTTTCCATCACCGTGATATAGGCACAAATGTAACCAAATCGGAAGCAGGCAAGTGCGAATGACTTGCAAGGCGCGTGATCGCGATCAGACGGCCCCTTCGGGAGGAGCGCCGGTCACGTCATGCGCCGGGCCGCCTTCGAGTACGAAACGGCGGTCGCAATAGCCGCATTCGACGTAGCCTTTTTCGTCGATTTCCAGCCATACGCGCGGGTGGCCGAGCGCGGCACCGCCGCGAATATCGGTGGCCCCGTCGCAGCTAACGCGGGATTTGTCCGTGTAGATCGTTTCGGGCGCCTGATTCATGCGATGGCGATTACCAACAGGTCCGCGTGGCCGCAAGCACCAGTTGCTGCAGAAAAAGGGCGGGGGATCGAAACGGGCAGGCGATCGACGCGACTTGCCTCGCGCTCCGCCTTGGCGCATGACGCCGCGCGTGACTGACGCAGCAATCTCCATCCGCAACCTGACTAAGCGATATGCCCCCACCGGAAAGCAGGAGGAGGGCAAGCTCGCGCTGGACGACGTGACTTTCGACGTGCCGCAAGGCGGCATCTTCGGGCTGCTTGGCCCCAATGGCGCGGGCAAGTCGACACTGATCAACATCATGGCCGGCCTTGTCGGCAAGACCGGCGGTTCGGTTTCGATCTGGGGTTTCGACATCGACCGCGACCGGCGCAATGCCAAGGCGTCGATCGGCATTGTGCCGCAGGAAATTGTCTTCGACCCCTTCTTCACCCCGGCAGAGGTGCTGGACAACACGGCCGGATACTACGGCGTTCCCAAGGCGCAGCGCCGCACCGCCGAACTGCTTCAGGCGGTCAGGCTGGAGGACAAGGCCGATGCCTATGCCCGTTCGCTTTCAGGCGGGATGAAGCGCCGCTTGCTGGTGGCCAAGGCCATGGTCCATTCGCCGCCGATCCTGGTCCTGGACGAACCGACGGCAGGCGTCGACGTCGATTTGCGCCGCCAGCTGTGGGAGCTTGTAGTCGATCTGAACAAGCGCGGCGTGACCGTCGTGCTGACCACGCATTACCTCGAGGAAGCCGAGGAACTGTGCGACCGGATCGCGATCATCAACCACGGCAAGCTGATCGCCGACAAGCCGACGCACGAACTGCTCGCGCTGGGGCGTGAGAAAGTCGTCGTCCTCACGCTCGACCGCGACATCACTGCCGCACCCACGCACGAGGCTTTCAGCAAGAGCGAAGTGACCGCCGACCGCACGGTGGCGATCACTTACGACATGGACCGTATGAACGCGGGCGACGTGCTGACACTGGTCAACCAGCAGGGCTATTCGATCGTCGACGTCACCACGCGCGAGGCCGACCTTGAGGATGTCTTCGTCCAGCTGACCAGCGACGCCGTGCGCTGAAAAGGTTGCTGAACGAGCGGAGTTCCGGGGCAGACAGGCTTTGCAAGGCGGGGGTGCGATCCCTACCTTGGCAGGGATGAGCGATGGGCAATACCTGACTGGACGCATTCTCCTGGCCATGCCGGGAATGGGCGATCCCAATTTCGAACATTCGGTGATCCCGATTTTTGCCCACGAAGCGGAAGGCGCCTTCGGTGTCGGCATCGGCCACTTGCGCGAGGGGATCACGTTTCACGATGTCCTGCGCGAAATGGACATCGACCCCGGCGTCGCGCCCGATTGCCCGATCCACCACGGCGGCCCTGTCGAAACGGGGCGCGGCTTCGTGATCCATTCGCCGGACTGGAGCGACGATTCCACGATGCTGGTCGAGCCGCTGGGCGCACTGTCCAATTCGGCCGACATCCTGCGCGCGATTGCAGAGGGTACGGGGCCCGCACGCTGGATCATGTCGCTCGGCTATGCCGGGTGGGGCGATGGCCAGCTGGACGAGGAAATGCACCGCCACGGCTGGTACGCGGCCGAAGGGCGGCCCGGCATTCTGTTCGATGTCGAGGCGGAGGGACGCTGGGCCGCGACGTGGGCGGCCGAAGGCGTCGATCCGGCGCTGCTGGTCGGTCAGACCGGCACGGCCTGAGCGTCAGTCGACCCTGGCCGGAATGCCGTCCGCGCCGGGAAGGTCGGATACGACCTCTTCCACCGCGGCGCCTTTTTCCGGAAAGCGGACGAAAAGGGCCATCAACGTCGCAAAGCCCCACGCGATCGCGGCACACCAGTACAACCATTGCGGATGGCCCGCACCGGCCGTCCACGATGCCATCCATGCCCCCAGCGGGCGTCCGAAATTGCCGACGGCCATGTAGATCGTGAACTGGGTCGCCGCCACGGCGGGCAGGCATAGCCGCATGCAGATCGGGATGGTCGCGACGATATAGAGCAGGCTCAGGATGTCGAAGACGATGATGAAGGTCGTCAGCCACCAACGCTCGGTCCACCAGTCGCTCGCAAACCCCATGAAGGTCAGCAGGGCGATGCCCAACACCGTGCCGATCAAAAGGCTCGTGCGTGAACCGATGGCATCCACCAGCCACCCTCCGACGACCAATCCCAGCACTCCGCTGACCAGCGACGAGGTGGAGATGAGATTGGTATAGTCGCTGATGCTGAGCCCCGCGATCTGGGTGAAGAGTTCGGGGTGAAACGCCTCGAACGCGCCGTGCGGGATCGATCGGACCAGAAGAATCGGCACGATGCCCAGCGTGATCGGTACGGCCAGCGCGCGGACCGCCGATTTCAGCAAGGGCCACCATGCCTCGACCTGGATCGCGACATTGCCGGGGTGGCTCTCCCCCGCCGTCCAGGGCAGGCGGCGTTCGCCGTCGCGTTCGCGGATGGCGATGCCGTAGAGCATGACCGCAAGCGGCGCGATCGCAAGGGCGATCAGCCCGACCGGAAGGCTGAAATACTGGAACAGCGCGCCGCCAAGCGACGTCGCGGCGGCAATGCCCAGTAGCTGCGCGCCGAACATGATGCCCGCGGCCCTTGCTCGCTCGTCCTCTGGCATGATGTCGACGGCAAGGCTGTCGATGCCCACGTCCTGGAAAGTCACCGCCGCGTTCGATGCAAGGCCGAAAGCGGACAGGAGGAACACGTCGCGAGCATCGGGAGAGATCACGGCCCCGGCCAGAAGCACGACGACGATCAGGGCCTGTGCGCCGATGATCCAGATCCGACGCCGGCCCATCGGCAAATAAGTATACCGGTCAATGAGAAAGCCGTTGATCAGCTTCAGGGACCAGGGCAGCGATGCCGCGGCCACGACCGCTGCGACTTCCGGCGTGGTGGCGCCGTTTGCGCTCATCCACGCGGGCAGCGCATAGAGGAACAGCCCGATCGGAAAGCCTTGCGCGAAATAGAAGAGCAGGAGCGTCAGCAGCCGGAGCGGCCTGCTCCTCGTCAGGACAAGCCCGTTCCCCGCACCAATCGCCACACTCGCCATAGATAGTCCCCCTGCGCAAAGTATGCAGGAACACCCGGCGCGGCCAAAGCGCGTAATAACGTGGTTTATCAGTCCCTTGCCGTTTTAAGCAGGTCGGCGGAGAGCAGCATCAGCACCCTGACGTCGATGGCCTTGCCCGCGCGGCGCTGGTCTTCGACGAAGCTGCCGATAGCGGCCAGCGGCACGCGGTGGACGGTGATGTCCTCGCTTTCTGTCCCGCCGCCGGGGCCGATTTTTTCAAGGTTTTTGGCGATGACAAGGGTGAAGCTTTCGCTGACCATGCCGGGGCTGGACATGAATTCGCCCGCGTCGATCAGTTCGCCTGCGCGATAGCCGGTTTCCTCCTCCAGCTCGCGGCCCGCCGCGTCCAGAGCGTGTTCCCCCTCGCTGCCGTCGTCATCGCCGATCAGGCCTGCGGGCAGTTCGATGCACCGCTTTGAAAGGGGCGTGCGATACTGTTCGACCAGCAGGACGTGACCATCATCGACGGCCAGGATTACCGCCGCGCGGATCGAGCGTGAGCGGCTGACATATTCCCAACGCCCGCGCTTCTTCGCGACGATCCAGTCGCCTTCCCAGCAGACCTCTTCGGGTTGGTCCATATCGTTGTGTGGCGGAGCGTTCATAGGTGCGTTCAAAGTTCGATCAGGCGGTCGGGCAATTCGTTCTGGTCGTCCTCTTCGCGGGGGAAGTGCTGTGCCAGGACAATGCCGACTTCGTTCACTGCCGCGACCATGCCGTCGGCCACGCGGCCTTCGCGGACATGGCCGATCATCTGCGCCATCGCCTCGCCCCATGTCTCGGGGCTTACCTTTTCGGCTATCGCCTCGTCCGCGACGATTTCAGCGCGGTGTTCACGCATCGACAAGTAGATCAGGACACCGGTTCGGCCATGCGTGCGCCGTTCCGCGCCGACCTTGAACAGGTCGACCGCGCGGGCGCGGACGCGGCGGCCTTTGACAGGGCCGGGAATGACCAAGAACTTCAGCGGCGGCCACATCTGGATCAGCCAGGTGCCCAGGAACTTCATGATGCCGAACCCGCCGGCAATCGCGAACAGGGCACCCGCACTCCACTGCGCGTTCCAGTTGCCGGTTAGGCTGTCGATCAGGCCAAGGTAAAAGTCGGGAAACAGGGCCAGCGCCATGATCGCGGTAAAGGCGACCAGCGCGGCCCAGGCGAGCGCGATGTCCGAATAACCGTCGGACCTGTCGGCCAGGACGGTGACGATCTCGCCAGAGGTGTGCAGTTCCGCTGCCGCGACCGCGTCGCTGACCTGCTTGTGCTCCTCGGCAGAAAGGTAGACGGGACGGCTCATCACCAGCTCCCCGATGCGCCGCCGCCGCCGGACATGCCGCCGCCGAAGCCGCCAAAGCCGCCGCCGCTGGAGCCGAAACCCCCACCGCCGAAGCTTCCGCCGCCGAAGCCGCCCGAACTGCGCCCGCCGGCATGGCGTGCAAGCTCGCTCGCGCCCCACAGGACGACCCACGGGCTGATGCCGCCGCCACGGCGATAGCGGCGTCCGCGGCTGCGCCTGCCGAACAGGATCATGAACACGACGATCATCAGCACCCAGAAGACGAAGCCGCCCGCACTGGCCCCCTTGATGCTGCCGGCCATTTCGCGCTGCTGCGCCTCGGCAGCGGCGGCTGCCTCGGCAACCGCTTTCGCCTCTGCCGGGGTGCGGTTCATCTGTTCGATCAGCGCGTTGAGCGCGGCATTGATGCCGCCCGGATAATCGCCCGCCTTGAACGCGGGCAGGATGTCGTTGCGGATGATCCGGCCCGAAAGAATGTCGGTGACATAGGGCGTCAGGCCATAGCCGACTTCGATCCGCACCTGCCGGTCATTCGGCGCGACCAGAAGCAGCAGGCCCTGATCGGTTTTCTCACCGCCGATGCCCCACTCCTCGAACATGTTGGCCGCGTACATCTCGATCGTTTCGCCATCGAGCGAATTGACCGTGGCAACCACAACCGCCCGGCCCGTCTGCTCGTTATACGCGCGCAGGCGGGCGTCCATCGCGGCTTCCTGATCGGCCGGGATGATGCCCGCCTGGTCGAGGACGGGGCCGTCGGGGCGTTCGGGGTAGGCCGCCCATGCCGGCGCGCCGGAAAGGCCCGCCAGCAGGGCGAAAGCGGCAAGAAAGCGGAACAGGGTTTTCACGATGGGCCTTTTGATCAGTTCGCTGCGGCCGCGGGCTGATCTGCGCCGGTGTTGTCGTTGGCAGCAGGTGCCGCCGCGGGCTCACCGCTCATCGTGCCGAAATCGACCGTTGGCGCGTTCTGCGCGTCGGGCGCGGCATTGAACGGCTCCATCGGTTCCGCCCCGTGGATGATCTTCGCGCCGATCACGTCGGGGAAGGTGCGGATCGTGGTGTTATATTCCTGCACCGCCTCGTTATAGCGAACACGCGCCAGGTTGATCTGGTTTTCCGAACCTTCGAGCGCGGTCATCAGGTCGGCGAAACGCTCCTGGCTCTGCAAGGTGGGATAGTTTTCGACCACCGTGCGAAGCTGGCCAAGCGCCTGCGTCAGCTGGTTCTGCGCTTCGGAAAAACGGCGCAGTTCTTCCGGGTTCGACAGGTCGTCGGTGGTGATGTTGATCGAAGTCGCGCGGGCGCGGGCTTCGGTCACGTTGGTCAGGATCTGTGTTTCCGAAGCGGCAGCGGCCTGAACCGTGGACACCAGGTTGGGCACCAGGTCGGCGCGGCGCTGGTAGGCGCTCTGCACGTCGGCCCAGCGGGCCTTGGCGTTTTCTTCCGCCGTCGGAACCGAGTTGATGCCGCAGGCGGCAAGCGAAAGCGCGGCAAGGCCGGCAATGGCCATGCGTATCGCGCGGGTGAACGGGCCGGTGGTCATGCGATCAATTCCCTCTCGAGTGGGTCCGTTGCCAATATCTGTCCCCGTATCGGGGGTGTGTTACGCATATAAGGCGGTTTGCTCGCGGCGCAACAGGGGCGGGCAGGGCCTTGCCCTGGTTCTTTCGGTGCCTGGTCTTTCGGTGATTGTCACCTTCGCGTGCTTGCGAAACCGGGCGGTCTGGGCAGGATACGCCTCGCAACTGCAGGGGAAGACAGGCTCATGATGGGCGAATTCAAGAAATTCATCGCGCGCGGCAACGTGCTGGACCTCGCCGTCGGTGTCGTGATTGGGGCCGCTTTCGGCAAGATCACGACCTCGCTTACCGAAAGCATCCTGATGCCGTTGATCGGTGCGGTCTTCGGTTCGGTCGATTTCTCGAACAAGTTCATCCTGCTCGGTTCGGTGCCCGAAGGGTATGATGGCGCGCTCGACAACTATGCCGCGTTGAAAGAGGCCGGGGTGCCGATGATCGGGTACGGCGATCTCATCACCCAGATCCTCAACTTCCTGATCATCGCATTTGCCCTGTTCATGATCGTGCGCGGCGTGAACCGGATGCTGGACGCGATGGAGGAAGAGAAGAAAGCCGCCGAGGAAACCGCCAAGACCGAGGCCGTGCCGACCGATCCCACGCTCGACACGCTCAAGGAAATTCTGGCCGAGTTGAAGAAGAATCCCTGATTTTTCCGGCGCTCACTTCACATTAATTCCGGCATCGCTATATAGGGCGGTGCCGGCTTCGGCCGGATATGGCGATAAATTGCGGTGTGCAATAGGCACAGCGGACCCGGGGGCAGTACCCGGCGGCTCCACCATTATTTCCCTGTTGTCGAGGGTATGGGTAGGGGGCCGAACCAGGATCGACGTGTGTTGAAAGGCACTGTTTTCGCCCGGGCTGAGTAACCCGTTTAAGGCTCAAAACACACAAGTGCCAACGATAACGAAGCACTCGCTCTCGCTGCGTAATCTGACGGCCTAACGGCCTGATCTTACAAAGCTAAAGCGCGGTTGGACCCACCGGGCAACAGAAGCGGATTCCGGGGCTCCGGGGGGCGGCTAGCAACAGAAGTCCCCCCACCTCCCTTGCATGAAAGATCAGACGTCGCCGATCGTACCACGGTCCTGCCCCCCTTTCGGCATGAGTCCGGGCGGCTAGCAACAGAAGTCCCCCCACCCCCCTTACTTGAGAGTGCAGACGTCGCCGATCGTACGCCGGTCCTGCCCCCCATTTCGACAAGGAATCGGGCGGCTAGCAACAGAAGTCCCCCCACCTACCTTGCATGAGAGAGCAGATCTCGTCGGTCGTAGGGCGGTCCTGCCCCCCATTTCGACAAGGAATCAGGCGGCTCGCATTAGAAGTCCCGCCCTACGCAAATCTGCACGGAATTGGTCCGACTCGGCGCATCGTGATACCTTGCGGGCACTCGGCCACGAGCCATGCCGGATCGCGGCCTGAAAGCGAGCGCACAAGACGCATCGCCCAAGACCGGAGAGCATTCATGAAGATCGTTGGCGAAGAGGTCCACGTTACCACCGATGAAGCGCGTGGTGGCGATACGCCGCATGTCATGCGCTATGTCCTGCTGTTCAGCATCCTGCTGGCGATCCTTGTCCTTTCGGCGGTCTGGATCATCGGGGCCTGGATGAATTCGCCGGCGGACGGTTGGACCGTCACGGCGGAACAGCACGCGCTAAGCCGCAGTAACTGAAGGGGCGGGGCGGCAATCGCGCAAAAAAGAAGGGCGCCCATCGGGGCGCCCTCTCAAGTCTGGCTAGCAGTTCTTCAAATGCGTCAGCTTTCGGCGGGCACAGCCTCTGCTTCGGCGTCGTCTTTCTTGGCATTTTCATGCCGTACGCAATCGAGCATCTTGGCACTGGCCATGAAGACCGAGCCCGTGCAGGCGAGAAACAGCAGCTTGCCGCCAAAGCCGGGATACTGGCTAAGGTAGACCGTGCCGCGTTCGATGGCACCAAGGGCGAGTGCGTAGGTCACCATGAACACCTCTAGACGGGTCTTGATGACGAACAGTCGTCCGATCTTCTTGAGCCTGGAAGCCACGCGCTTGCCACTCCTTAAACTTGCGTCCGGTCCGGCCTTTCGAATCCCTTGAAGGTTCGGTGGGCCTTTGCGTTAATAAAACAGTAACCGCTCACAAGTTCCGAGGCAAAAGCGTTAACCAAGTTCCTTAAGATTTAGAAGAGAAAGCAATTTTTCCCGTACGTTCACAACTTGTTCTGCAAGTTGGCGATCGCCGATTTCGTGCGGGGCGATGCTTTCGGGCCAGTATTGGTCGATAACCGATGCGATGGATTCGGCCTTCTCCTCGTCCAGCAGAAACCGCGAATCGACCGTCGCCGGGTCGGCCACGACGCGCAGGCGCAGGCATGCCGGGCCGCCGCCGTTGGCCATCGACTGGCGCACGTCGACGTAGAGAACTTTGCGGATCGGGCCGTTGGTCGCCAGCATCGCGTCCAGCCAGCCGCTCACCGCCGCGCTGTCGCGGCATTCGGTCGGGACGATCAGCGCCTGCTCACCGGTGGGAAGGGTCAGCAGCTGGGCATTGAACAGGTAGCTGGTGATCGCTTCTTCCAGGCTGACGGCACCGGACGGGACTTCGACGATTTCGGCACCGGGCACGGCGGCACGGATGGCGGAATGCGCGGCATCGCGGTCGGCGAAGGCCTGTTCGTGGCAGAACAGGACGTGTTCGTTGGCGACGGCGACGACATCGTTGTGAAAGGCGCCTGCCTCGATCGCGATCGCGGACTGTTCGATGAACAGGCAGCGCGCTTCATCCAGCCCGTGCCTGCGCGCGATGGCGCGGCTGGCCTGTTCATGCTGTCGGGCAGGAAAACGACCGCCGGGGCGGCCATAGACGAAGATTTCGACACAGGTGTCGGCATGGGCCGAACCCATCCGCATGTGGTTTGCCGCGCCTTCGTCTCCGAAAGTGGCGGGGACGGGGCCGTGCACCGCGAAGTGATCTTCATTGCCGAACGCGACGCGAAGCTGGGCCAGCGTGTCGGGCCATTCGATCGAACGGTGCGGCATGGTGACAAGGTTCGCGACCGTCAAATGGCAGCGACCGTCCGCCGTATCGGGCGCAGGGCTGACTGTGGCGGCATTGGCCGTCCACATCGAACTGGCCGACCATGCCATCGCCTTCAGCGCCGGGTCCGCATCGTCGCCGAATGCCATGTCGTCGAGGAACGACAGCTTGGGGCGCGGCAGCGGTAGGAGAAACCCCTGCGTCAGGCCCAGCGCCATGTTGTGCCGCATCTTGGCAATGCCTTGCAGCGCGGCCGCGCGCGGATAGGCGACTTTGCCTGCGTTCTTCGTTGCGGCGAGGTTGCCGAGGCTGAGGCCAGAGTAGTTGTGGCTTGGCCCGACGATCCCGTCGAAATTGATCTCTACCAGTGTCATCAGCGTACCGCCCAGCAGACCCGGTCGCCCTCGGCCACCTTCAATGCCGCGCGCGTTGCAGGGTCGAGAGCGATGGTCCCGTCCTCACCCGGTTCCACGCGCCCCATGCAGCAGCGGAAATCGCCCAGCCGGCCCGTGGCGATCAGCGCCTTGGCGCCGTCCTCCGGCTCTTTTCCGGTGACCGTGGCCCCAGCCGTATTCGCGATCGTCTTTACCGCGTCGGTACGCGCCGTCATCGTCGGTCCGCCGTCGAAGATGTCGATGTAGTTTTCCCAGGCAAAGCCCTCTTCCTCCAGCATCCGCATGGCCGGCCGCCCGCTTTCGTGCGGAACGCCGATCGCCTCGCGCGCTTCGTCGGAGATCATGGCCACGTAGATCGGGTGGCGGGGCATGAGGTCGGCGATGAACTGATTGCCGTTCAGCGCATTGAATTCATCGGCATCGCGGAAGCCCATCCCGAAAAACCGCCCCGCGACACCGTCCCAGAACGGCGAATTGCCGTGGGCATCGACGATACCGCGCAACTCGGCCAGCAGACGGTCCGAAAAACGTTGCCGGTGCATCGCGATAAAAAGGTACCGGCTGCGCGCGAGGAGCAGGCCCAGCCCGCCTGCGCGGGCGGACGGGTGCAGGAAAAGGCCGCCAACCTCGCTCGCCCCTTCAAGATCGGTGACGAGCTGCAAGGTGCGGTTGCGGAACGTGCGGTCCAGTTCGCGCGAATAGGCGGTGTGGCTGGTGATGCGATAGGAATAAAACGGCCACGATCCGCCGATCCGGCTGAAAATCTGGCACGTGCCGCGTATCGCGCCGGTTTCGGCATCTTCCAGCACCATGACGAACAGGTCGTCGGAAACCTCGTCATCATCGCGGGCGATGGCCGCTTCGTTCCGTTGCAGCTTGGCCTGAAGGGCGGGGCGGTTGGCGGGCAGGTTGGTGAACCCGCCGCCGGTCAGTTTCGCCATTTCGTACATGGCTTCAAGGTCATCGGCGCGCGCCGGTCGCATCACGTATGTCATCGAACGATCTCTCGTGCATCAAGGGCACCGAGCGCAAGCCGGTGAAACAGAAGGGCGGACAGTTTTGCCCGTTCGGCAAGCGATTCCACGATCATGTATTCATCGGGAGAGTGGATGGACCCGCCGCGCACGCCCATCGTGTCGACAACCGGCACGCCGCAGGCCGCGATGTTGTTGCCATCACACACGCCGCCGGTGTCCTTGCGGCCATAATGCAGGCCAAGCCCTTCGCAGCAATCGCGTACCGCGCCGAACAGCTTTTCCGCCTTTTCGTCGATGGGCTTTGGCGGGCGCGAGATGCCGCCGTGCAGGTGGATCTGCACGTCATGTTCGGCCGCGACTTCTTCCAGCATCAAGGAAAGCGAGAGGTCGAAATGCTGTGCCGCCTTTATCGTCCTGGGGCGGATGTTAAAGCGCAGGACCGCATGGTCGGGCACCACGTTGTTCGCGCTGCCGCCTTCGATCTTTGCCGGATTCACGCTCATTTCGTCATAAGTCAGCGCCTTCAGCCGGATCGCCAGATCAGCTGCCGCGACGATGGCGTTGCGCCCGTCCTGCGGATTGCGCCCGGCATGGGCGGAGCGGCCCGTGACGATCAGGCTGTAATTGCCCGACCCCCCGCGGGCCCCTGCCAGCGTGCCGTCCGGCTCTGTCGCCGGTTCGTAGGTCAGCGCCGCCATCTTGCCGCGCGCCAGCCGTTCGATCAGCGGGGCAGAGGCGGCAGAGCCGGTTTCCTCGTCCGAGTTGATCATCACGTCGTAACCGATATCGCCTGCCGCATCGCTGGCCTCGAACAGCTTCAGCGCCTCAAGAATGACGGAAATGCCGCCCTTCATGTCGGCCAGTCCGGGGCCGTTCAGCACGCCGGGTTCGACCTCTCGCACGGTGCGGAAACCGGTGTCGGCGGGAAAAACCGTGTCCATGTGGCCGGTCAGCAGCAGGCGGCGGTTCGAATCCGGGCGGACCGAGACGACGAGATGCTTGCCGCGTGTGACCGGCAGCTCGGTCCCGTCCGCGCCGATGGCGGTGATCGGTTCGGGATCTTCCAGCCGGACTTCGCCGGGCAGGGCGGAAAAGGCATCGGCCAGGGCGGCGGCCTGCCGGGCCAGGCCGTCGAGATTGCCGGTGCCGGACTGGATCGCGCTCCATCCCAGGGTGCGTTCCAGCATGGCGGGCGCATCGACCCGCTCCAGCATGGCCTGTTCTGTCTTATCGGGCATATTCGGTTTCATTGGAAACTTACCTAGCGACGACCACCCCACTTGACCAGCCGCCAGCATGGCACGGATTGGCCCGTGATACGATTGTGTCTCTTGCCAGAGCCGCGCGGGCTTGGCATGAGCCGCCTCGGCGAATCTGAAAATCCTCCCTCCTCATACCGTGCATGGTGCTATGAAGCCCTGCGCGCGATGGGCCGTGACACGAATTGTAATGACGAGGCAGGAAATTATGGTTGAACGCGTTGAAAAGGCTGGCCTGAAGGTCGAGACCGCGCTGGCGCAATTTGTCGAAAGCGACGTTCTTGCACCGCTTGGCATGGATGCCCGCGCCTTCTGGCAGGGCTTTGCCGACCTTCTCGACAGGTTCGTGCCGGTAAACCGCGCGCTTCTGGCCAAGCGCGAAGACCTGCAGGAAAAGATCGACGCCTGGCACAAGGCGCGGGCGGGCAAGCCCATCGATATGGCCGAATACAAGGCCTTCCTGTTCGAAATCGGCTATCTCGTCCCCGAACCAGGCAGCTTCGAGATCGGGACCGAGAACGTCGATGCCGAAATCGCGACGATGGCCGGGCCGCAGCTTGTCGTCCCCTCGTTGAACGCGCGCTTCGTGCTCAATGCCGCCAATGCGCGTTGGGGCAGCCTCTACGATGCCTATTATGGTACCGACGCCCTTACCGACGAGCCGGTTCCGGCTGGCGGCTTCGACGCACAGCGCGGCGCGATGGTCATCGCCAAGGGTCGCCAGACGCTGGACCATATCGTCCCGCTGGCAAACGGTTCGTGGGCCGATCTGGAAAGCCGCGACGCCATTGAACTGGCCGATCCGGCGCAGTTCGTGGGCACGACCGAGAAGGGCAACCTTTACGTCCACAACGGCCTTCACGTCGAAGTCGTGTTCGATGCGGACCATCCCATCGGCAAGACCGACAAGGCAGGCATTGCCGACATCAACATGGAAGCGGCGCTGACCACGATCGTCGACATGGAAGATTCGGTCGCCGCCGTCGACGCCGAGGACAAGCGCGAGGCATACTCCAACTGGCTGGGCCTGATGCGCGGCACGCTGGATGCGAGCTTCCAGAAGGGCGGCAAGACGATGACCCGCTCGCTCGAGCCGGACAAGGCCTATACCGCCCCCGACGGCAATGCCGCGACGCTGCCGGGACGCAGCCTGCTGTTCGTGCGCAATGTCGGCCACCTGATGACCAACCCGGCGATCCTGCTCGCCGATGGCAGCGAGATCCCCGAAGGCATCATGGACGCTGTCATCACCAGCGCGATCAGCCGCCACGACCTCGAAAAGCTGGGACGCCTGCGCAACAGCCGCACCGGTTCGATCTACATCGTGAAGCCCAAGATGCACGGACCGGAAGAGTGCAAGTTCACCAACGACCTGTTCGATGCGGTCGAGGACCTGCTGGGCCTTGCGCGTCACACGATCAAGGTCGGCGTCATGGACGAGGAACGCCGCACCAGCGCGAACCTTGCCGCCTGCATCCACGCGGTGCGGGACCGTATCGTCTTCATCAACACCGGCTTCCTCGACCGGACGGGCGATGAAATGCACACCTCGATGCAGGCCGGCCCGATGATCCGCAAGGGTGCGATGAAGGGCAGCGACTGGATCGCCGCCTATGAAAAGCGCAACGTCGCCATCGGTTTGAAGCACGGCCTTTCGGGCAAGGCGCAGATCGGCAAGGGCATGTGGGCCGCACCCGACCGCATGGGCCAGATGCTGGTCGAAAAGATCGGCCACCCGATGACGGGCGCGAACACCGCGTGGGTGCCTTCGCCCACGGCCGCAACGCTCCACGCGCTGCACTATCACAAGGTCGACGTCTTCGCCCGCCAGCAGGAAGTCGCCGCAGAGGGCATTCCTTCGCTCGACAAGCTGCTGACCGTGCCGCTCGCCGACGGGGTCAACTGGTCGGAAGAAGAACTGCGCGAGGAGCTGGACAACAACGCGCAAGGGCTTTTGGGCTATGTCGTGCGCTGGATCGATCAGGGCGTCGGCTGTTCCAAGGTGCCCGACATCAACGACGTCGGCCTGATGGAAGACCGCGCGACGCTTCGCATTTCCAGCCAGCACATGGCCAACTGGCTGCTCCACGGTGTCGTCACCGAGGAACAGGTCATGGATTCGATGCGCCGCATGGCCGCCAAGGTTGACGAACAGAACGCGGGCGATTCAAGCTACGAACCACTGGTCGGGAACGAGGACGGCCCCGCCTTTTCGGCGGCGAAGGACCTCGTGTTCAAGGGTGTCGAACAGCCTTCGGGCTATACCGAACCGCTGCTGCATGCATGGCGCCTGCGCAAGAAGGAGCGCGCCAGCGCCATGGCGTGATTCTGCCAAGCGGATGAAATCATTCGCATGATCGCGGTTTAGCCTATAAACCCCGGGTATAGTTCCTTTGTACCAGCAGGTGCGGGACTTGCCCGGGGATCCTCTCCGGACTGGCTGTTCGGGGATCTCCATGTTTCAACGCCTTGCGACCTTTGACGTCAGTGCGGGATTTTCCTCGCCGACGGCGAAGCTTGGCGTGCAGGCCCTGTTTGGAATCGTTTGCGCGCTTGCCATGATCGGGACCCGCAGCCTGCTCGATCTCGTCGCGCCGACTTCTGGGCCGTTCGCACTGGTCTATCCCACCGTGCTCATCGCCACCTTGTTCGGGCACTGGCGCGCCGGGCTTGTCGCCTACCTGTTCAGCTTTTTCTGGGCATGGTGGTTCGTCCTGCCCACTGTCGGCAGTTTCCGGTTCATCATCGAAACAGACCCCTCGCGCGTGGCGATCAACGGTTCGGCAGTCGCAGTCGTCGCCCTGCTTGCGGAAACGTTCCGCCGCGCGGTGCAGGCCGCCGCACAGGCCCGTGACGAGGAGATCGAACGGCGCGGGTTGCTGATGGCCGAACTGGAACATCGCACGAAGAACAACTTTGCCTTGGTAGCGAGCCTGCTGGAACTCCAGAAACGGCGGACCAAGGACGAATCGGTCATATCCGCCCTCGGCGAAGCGACGGGACGGGTGCACACTTTCGCGCGGGCCTACGCCAACCTTGCCGACAGTCAGGGAGAGGGGAGCAGCGTCGAGGTGCGCGACTATCTCGAAGAAGTCGTTGGCCGGGTGAACGAAGCCGGATTTGCCGACAACGTTACCGTCCACGCCGACATCGACGCCTCTGTCCTGCCAAGGCAGGTTGCCGTCGCGCTTGGCCTGTTCGTGAACGAGGCGCTGACCAACAGCGCAAAGTACGCTTTTCCCGATGGCCGTGCCGGATCTGTGGAAGTGACATTCCGCCGTGACGGCGTAGGTTGGTCGGTCATGGTCCGCGACGACGGTATCGGCATGCCGGTTCAGCCTGCCGACGCAATGCAACCTCGGCGCGGTGGCGGGACGGGAACCGGATTGATGCATGCGTTCGCTCGTCAGGCGGGGGCCGAAATTTCTGTCGAGCCGACCGATCGCGGCCATTGCGTGAAGCTGGTCAGCGATCCTTTCTGACGCCTAACGCGGGGATAGTTGCTCCGCGATTGCCACGAATTCACCCACCGACAGCGTTTCGGCCCGGCGTGTTTCATCAATGTCGAGCGTCTTGAGCGCGTTGAGCGCGCCGGGCACACGCTTAACGCTCTGGCGCAGCATCTTGCGGCGCTGGCCGAAGGCGGCTTCGGTCACGGCTTCCAGCACCGGACTCGACACGCCCGGCGGCGCGGGAACCGGGGTCACGTGGACGATCGCGCTCATCACCTTGGGCGGCGGGGTAAAGGCGCTGCGGTGGACCTTCATCGCGATCTTTGCGCTCGACCGCCATTGCGACAGGACGGCAAGGCGGCCGTAGGCGCCGGTGTTCGGCTCGGACACGATGCGCTGCGCCACTTCCTGCTGGAACATCAGGGTCAGCGACGACCATTGCGGCGGCCATTCCGTCCCGCTCATCCACCCGGTGTAGAGCGCGGTGCCGACGTTGTAGGGCAGGTTGGCGACGACGGCGTAAGGCCCGTCGAACAGGTCGGCGGGATCGTGGCGCATCGCATCGCCCTGGATCACCGTCAGCTGTCCGGGAAAATGCGCGTCCAGTTCGGCCAGCGCGGGCAGGCAGCGCTTGTCCATCTCGATCGCGGTGACTTTGGCGCCTGCGCGCAGCAACGCACGGGTCAGGCCGCCGGGGCCGGGGCCGACTTCCAGCACATTGCGGCCTTTGAGGTCGCCGGGAATGGCTGCGATGCGGTCCAGCAACTGTTCGTCCAAAAGGAAATTCTGTCCCAGCGCCTTGGAAGCGGTAAGGCCGTGCTGGCGGATCGTCTCGCGGATCGGGGGCAGGCTCACGCGGCTTGCTCCGCCCGGCGTTCGGCGCACTCTGCCGCCATGCGCAGCGCCGCGATCGTCGGCCCGGCGTCGGCGCGGCCTGTTCCGGCCAGCGAAAACGCGGTGCCATGGTCGGGAGAGGTGCGAATGATCGGCAGGCCCAGCGTCACGTTGACCCCGCGATCGAAGTCGAGCGCCTTGATCGGGATCAGGGCCTGGTCATGGTACATGCACACCGCCAGGTCGTAATTCGCGCGTGCGGCGGCGTGAAACATCGTGTCCCCGGCGAGCGGCCCGACGACGTCGAGCCCGCCTGCTCGCAAGACCTCGACCGCAGGGGCGATGATCTCGATCTCTTCGCGGCCCATGCGGCCCTGTTCACCGGCATGGGGGTTGAGCCCCGCGACCGCGACACGCGCCTCGGGCAGAGCGAAATCGCGGGCCAGCGCCTTTGCCGCGATGCGGATGCGGCTGACGATCAGGTCGCGCGTCAAAAGGCCCGGAACGCTGGCCAGCGAAACGTGCACCGTCATCGGCACGACCTTGAGCGAGGGGCCCGCCAGCATCATGACCGCGTCCTGCGGCGCGATACCGCAGGCTTCGGCCACGAACTCGGTCTGTCCGGGATGGGCAAAGCCCACGTCCTGCAACTCGGCCTTGGCGATCGGTCCGGTCACGAGGGCCGATGCCTCGCCGTCGCGTGCCAGCCCTGTCGCCCGTTCGAGCGAGGCCAGCGCGATCTTTGCGCCCTCACGCGAAGGCGCGCCGGGGGTGTAGGCGAGCGAGCCGATGTCGATCACCGGCAGCGCATCGGCAAAGACGTCCGCTGCCTGTTCAAGCCTGTCCACGGCGCGGACCGATGCCAGCGGCACGTTGTCCGCAATGGCCTGCATCAGCGAAAGGCTGCCCACCACGGCGAACGGCGCGAGGCGTTCCGGCCCGCGCGCCGTCCATGCCTTGATCAGCATTTCGGGCCCGATGCCTGCCGGATCGCCAAGCGAGGCGACGAGGGGCGGGCGGACGCGTGTCATCGGCCCTTGCCCCGGTCTCTTAGTTATAGTCGATGACAGCGTCGCGGCGCAGGTCGCGCAAGTAGATCTGGGCGCGCTTGTTGATACGCTCGTCCTCGATCTGCGCCATCAGTTCATCGAAGGTCGGGCCGCCGGCCGTCGCCGGATCGGTGCGCCCACAAACCATCAGCACGCGCACGCCTTCCGCTGCCGAACCGAACGGCTGCGTGATGCCGCCCTGCGGCAGGGCGAGCAGCGTTTCCTGAAGCTGCGGGGGCAGGTCCTTCACGCGCAAGTTGTCGTTCGACACGATCTGCGCGCCCATCGCGGCGGCACCGCTTTCGGCCGCGCCGCAGCCGTCGATCTGCTGGACGGCCTTGGCGAAATCGTTCGCGCGCTTGGCGGCCGCGTCGGCCGACATGCCTTCGGGAAAGTCGATCGAGATCTGCTTGAGGCTGAGGACGGTTTCGCCCTTGTCGGCCATCAGCACCTTGCGCGTGTCGATCAGGTAGAGCAGCGAATAGCCGCCGCGCAGTTCGATGGGGCCGACCAGCTGGCCGGACTGCATCTGCGAAGCCGCTTCGGCCAGTTCGGGCGGGAGCTGGGCAAGGCGCACCCAGCCAAGATCGCCGCCGACCGCCGCGGTCGATGCCTGGCTGAACTGGCGCGCATAAGCGACGAAGCTGCCGCCCTCGCGCAGCTGTTCCATGATCTGCTGGGCCTGGCGCTGAACCTCGGGCTTGGTCTCGCTCGTCGCCGAAAGAAAGATTTCGCCGAGGCGGTATTCCTCGGTCCCACGGTCGGCCTTCAGGCGGTCGAGCCGCTCGTTCACTTCCTCTTCGGACACGTTGATGAACGGCGCGATGTTACGGCGCAGGATGCGCTGCCACGAAAGTTCGCCGCGGATCTGCTGCTTCATCGAAGCGGGCGACGATTTGACCTTGTAGAGGTATTCGTCGAGGTCCGACGGCGTCATGCCGAAGTTCTGCTGCGCGACGCGGTTGTAGGTCGCCTCCACCTCGGAATCCGAAACCTCAAGCTCCGACGCCCGCGCTTCCTGAATTTGCAGCGTCTCGTCGATCAGGTTGCGCAAGACCTGCGCGCGCAGGCGCTCCTTGTCCTCTGCCGAAAGCTGGTTCTGGTTGGCGGCAAGGACCAGCGCAAGGCGGTGGTCGATGTCGGTACCGGTGATGATCGTGCCGTTGACGATCGCGGTCGCGCCGCGAAACTGCGTGACCGGTTCCGCCGCCAGGATGTTGGGGGCGGCCGGCAGGTCCAGATTGGCATTGGCGCCCGGATCATCGGCATTGGCGGCATTGGCCGCCGGGGTCTGCGCGGCCAGCGGGCTTGCCAGCATGGCAGCCGCGCCCAGCATCAGACCCGCGCGGCCAGCCGCACGGAAGATCGTGTCGCTCATGGTCGAAGTGTTGCCCATGGTCATAAGTCTTGAACCTGACATTCCTATTGCCGCGCGGCAGGCGCGAACATTTGCATCAAACTGCGCCAATGGCTTGCCCCGGCTTAACCATAGATGAGCCGCCCTTTGCCCCCGCATGTCGCCAAGGCGTTTAGGGTCATGGCCTGCGAAGGGCAACACAAGACGCGTGGAAGGGGGGCAAAAAGGGTTACAGCCCGAGACCCTTGAGCCGGAAGCGGAACAGGAACGTGTTGCCCTTGCGCGCATCGCCACTGGTAAAGCTGTCGCGGCGCCAGGTCAGCGCGATCGACATGCATTCGTCGTCATAGGCAACGCCAAGCCGCGTGCGCAGCGGGTCGAACCCGTCGGATGTGAACGATGGGTCTTCCTCGCGGTCGGTGAGGTTCACGACCGTCGAACCGAACAGCGACCAGTAGTTGGCAAAGGCGATACGGCCCGCAACACGCAATTCCTCGCGGTCGCCCAGATCCTCCAGCGTGTCGGGGATATTGCGGTCGAGCCGGAGATAGCCAGCCTCGACATATGTCTTGCGGCTGCCGACCGCGACGTCGAATTCGTTGCGGCGCACGGCAAGGTTGTCCTTGTCCAGCCGGAAGCGGTGCGTGAACGACACGAAATCGCGGTAACGCACTTCGCTGCGGCCCACGACGTCGGACGTGCGCGAAGTGAGGCCGGTGCCGTCGGGCAGGATGTCCGACTGGTTCGACAGGCGATAGGATTGCCCCAGCGTGGTCTTCACGCGCCATCCCGGCGCGGTCCAGCGCCAGTCGAGGCCGTAAGTCACGCGTGCGCCGTCCTCCACCCGGTCGTATCCGGGAAAACGGTTGAGCGCGAAGAGGTTCGAATCCTCAAGGTCGACGGCGCGGGCATCCTCGTTCGGGATGGCAAGGTTGCGGATCGACGGGCTGGCCACGAACTGGACCCGCGGGGTCAGGACCTGCGTGCCGCCGAAGACACCGCCCACCAGCGGCCATTTCACGTCTACGGCGCCGATCGCCATGGCGCGGGTCTCCCACCCCTCGTTCCCGCGGTAGAGCGCAACGCTGGTGAGGCCGGTTTCGTCGGTGTGATAGACGTCGCCGCGGGCCAGCGCGGTGAAGGTGACTTCCTGGCCCATGCCGGTCAGCTTGCGCAGGCTCCATTCCGCGCTGGTAAATGCGCGCTGCGTGTCCTGCCCGTCCGAACGTTCCAGCAAGAGCGTATTGGCCTGAAGCATGACCTTGCCGCCCAGGACGGGGTCGGAAAGGCGACGGCGATAGTCGATCAGCGGCAGGGCGAAGGGGACCAGCCCCTGCCGTTCGCCGGTGCGCAGCGTCTGGGTGGCCCAGCCCGCGATGGAGAGGTAACTGTCGTCGTCGATCCGTTCGACATTGATCATCGAACGAAGCCGGTCATCGCGGCTGATGTCGTAGCGGCGCAGGAACGTGCGGTCGCTGGCATAACGGACGGAACCGGTGACGGACCAGTTCTCGTCCAGCTGGAAACGCCCGTTCGAATCGAAATAGCCGCGGATCGATTCCTGCGCGCCGGGAATGACGTCCCCGGCATCGCCGCCGATGGAAATGCGCGAGCTGTTCGTGGCATAGCCGGTGACCTGGTAGGCCCCGTCTTCGGTCAGCGCGGCATAGCTTGCCGACAGCATCGGCGCGACGTCGGAATAGACGCTGGCGCCAAGGGTCAGCTCGCGATTGGGGGCAAGTCGCCAATAATATTCGCCCAGCACCTCGACGCCGTTCGATTCCGAAAAGCGCAAATTGGGGGTCGTGAAACCGGATACCGGCTGTCCGTCGGTGCGGATCGTGATGCCGACCAGCGGCAGGATCGGCGCGCCGAACAGTTCCAGTTTCGCACCCCGGAACTTCACCGTCTGATTGTCGGGATCGAACGTCACCTGCCTTGCGACGATCCGCCAGCTGGGGTCGCGCGGGCAGCCGTCGGGCGTGGTGACGCGGCACGGGCTGTATGCGGCATAGTCCAGCTGCACGGTGCCGTCTTCGTTGCGCGAGCCCTGGCGGGCGGCCAGCCTTGCGCCTTCGTCCAGTACCAGCAGCAGGTTTTCCATCGCCCCGGCACGAAGCTCGTCCGTCAGTTCCAGCCGGTCGGTGTACACCGTGTTCGCCTGCGCATCGCGAAGGCGCACGTTGCCGCTGGCGACGATCAGGCCGCCGGCACGGTCCCAGCGGATTTCGTCGGCTTCCAGTTGCTGATCGCCGCGGCGCAGGACGACATCGCCGCTGGCGACAACGGTATTGCTGTCGTCTTCGTAGCCAAGCTCGTCGGCTTCGAACGCGACGGCGCCATCTTCGTCCGCTTCCTCGATACGGAAGGGCGGGGCGGGGTCCGGTTCGGGATTGTCGCCGCCGGTCCAGAAATAATCGGGTTCGCGCGACGTGTCCTCGCCCAATCCCTGCACCATGGCTTCCTGCGCCTGGGCAGGGGCGGCGAACAGGGCGACGCAAGTCAGGGCAGTGGCCGCGAACCAGCCGCTGCGGCGCGCGCGAAATGCGGGCGACACTTTCGTGGCGGATTCCGAATCGGCAGTCGGAACGGTCATCATGGCACTCTGCGATCCGGGTGGCATGGCTTGCCTATTGCACCGCTCATGCCTAACTGCAACGCCGATAGAGCGGCATATCCCGCGCCTTGTCCCCCGCCTGGCGCTTCCCTCCCTTGGGCTGCTCTCATAAAAAGACAAAGCAGGAGCCTCCATGAACATCCGTTTCGCCTCCGAACTGCCCGCAGAAGTCCGCGTCGTCGCGAAGATCGTCGACCAGGACACGATGCCCGCAGGTCTGCCCGCAACCGTGACCGAAGGTGCTTCGGCATCGCGTTTTTCGGGCAAGCCCGGCCAGCAATTCGACGGTTTCGCCGAAATCGACGGCAAAGTCCGCCGCGTTGCGCTGTCCGGTGCCGGACAGCCGACTTCGGCCGAACGCCTCGCCCACCTCGAAAAGGCCGGTGCCGGCCTCACGGCAAAGTTCATCACTTCGGGTGAGGGCGCGATCGTCGTCGATTTCGATGGTTCGGGCCTCGATGCCGAAGGGGCCGCCGCCGTCCTCATGGGCGCGCGCCTGCGTGCATGGCGCATCGATACCTATCGCACCCGCCTCAAGGACGAGCAGAAGCCGACGCTCAAGGAAGTGATCGCTGTCAACTCGCCTGATGGCACCGACTCGGCATGGGAAGACGCCTCTGCCGTTGCACTAGGCGTCGAATTCACCCGCGAACTGGTGTCCGAACCGGGCAACATCATCTACCCCGAAAGCTTCGTTGCCCGTTGCAAGGCCCGGCTTGAAGGAACGGGTGTCGAGATCACCGTGCTCGACGTTGCCGAGATGGAAAAGCTCGGCATGGGCGCGCTTCTGGGCGTCGGGCAGGGCTCGGCCCGTCCCAGCCGCATCCTTGCCATGCACTGGAACGGCGGCGGCAGTGACAAGCCGACCGCCTTCGTCGGCAAGGGCGTGACCTTCGACACCGGCGGCATCTCGATCAAGCCGGCTGGCGGCATGGAAGACATGAAGTGGGACATGGGCGGCGCTGGCGCCGTGGCAGGGGCCATGCTCGCGCTCGCCACCCGCAAGGCCAAGGCGAACGTCGTGGGCATCTGCGGGCTTGCCGAAAACATGCCCGACGGTAACGCGCAGCGTCCCGGTGACGTCGTCACTTCGATGTCGGGTCAGACGATCGAGGTCATCAATACCGACGCCGAAGGCCGCCTTGTCCTGTGCGACGCACTGACCTGGGTGCAGCAGACCTTCAAGCCCGCACGCATCGTCGACCTTGCCACGTTGACCGGCGCGATGGTCGTCGCGCTGGGCCATGAGAACGCGGGCATGTTCTCGAACGACGACGATCTTGCCGACGCCTTGTTCAAGGCCGGTCAGACCAGCGGGGACAAGCTGTGGCGCTTCCCGCTGTCGCCCGCTTACGACAAGCTGATCGACAGCCAGATCGCCGACATGAAGAACGTCGGCCCACGCTGGGGCGGTTCTATCACCGCGGCGCAGTTCCTGCAGCGCTTTATCGAGAATGGCACCCCCTGGGCGCACCTCGACATCGCGGGCATGGCCTGGGCCGACAAGGCGGGCGCAACCTGGGACAAGGGCGCGACCGGTTTCGGCGTCCGCGTTCTCGACCGCTTCATCCGGGACACCGCCGAAGCCTGAAGGCGATAGCCGGTGCGCGTCGACTTCTATCACCTCACCCGCGATCCCGCGCCGCAGGCGCTGGCGCAGATCGCGGGCAAGGCCTTGCAGGGCGGACAGCGCATGTTCGTCGTCTGCGAGGATGAAGCGGCCCGCACCGCCCTGTCCGACGCAATGTGGGCCACGCCCGGTTTCCTCGCCAATGGCGAGGTCGGGCAACCCGGCGCGGACCTGCAGCCGGTGCTGCTCTCCCCCGAAATGACCGTGCCGATAAACGGGGCACGGCTGGTCGCGCTCGCCGACGGTATCTGGCGTGACGATGCTCTGGAATTCGACCGGGCGTTCCTGTTCTTCGACGCCGCGACCATCGACGGTGCGCGCGGGGCATGGCGCATGCTGGGAGAGCGCGATAACGTCGAGCGGCGTTACTGGAAGCAGGCCGACGGCCGCTGGGTCGAAGGGCCCTGACCGATCTAATGCGCCCCTTCCGTTCCAAGGAGACCACGATGCGCCTTGCCACCTTCCTGCTTGCCCCTGCTGCCGTTCTTGCGATTTCCGGCTGCGGTTCCGAACGTGAAGGAACGGTGCAGAGCGAAGACGGCGAGGTCGCTTACGAAATCTCCGAAGATGGCGAGACGACCAACGTACGATTGAACGGCGATGAGGGCGAGGTCACCGTCGATACCGGCGCGAACCTGAAGCCCGATCTTCCCGATGGCCTTGCCGTCTATCCCGGTGCCACGATCACCAGCGCGTCGAATGTCGGGCTGGGCGAGGCGGCAGGCGCGCTTGTAACGATGGAAAGCGCGGATTCGCCGGAAAAGATCGTCGGCTGGTACAAGGATCAGGCGGCAAAGGCCGGTTACGACATCGACAGCGAGGTTTCGACCGGATCGCTGAGGATCGTATCGGGCAAGACCGCCGATGGCCGCGAATTCAACGTTGTTGCCAATGGCGATGACAGCCCGACGACGGTGCAATTGACCGCCGGGCGCGGACTCTAAGACCGCATCTGTCCCGCACAGAGGGTTGTGCCGCGCGCCAAGCGAGGCTAGGGGCGCGCGCAACGCGCCTTCGCGCGCGATCTTCCTGTTTCAATCCTATCGATATCAAGGATCACGACCATGGCGGCCACCCGCACCTTTTCGATCATCAAGCCCGACGCGACCCGTCGCAACCTGACCGGCGCCGTCACCAAGAAGCTGGAAGACGCCGGCCTGCGCGTCGTCGCTTCCAAGCGCATCCACATGACCCGCGAACAGGCCGAAGGCTTCTACGCGGTTCACAAGGAACGCCCCTTCTTCGGTGAACTGGTCGAATTCATGATCAGCGGCCCGGTCGTCGTCCAGGTCCTCGAAGGCGAAGACGCCGTAAAGCGCAACCGCGACGTGATGGGCGCCACCAACCCGGCCGACGCCGCCGAAGGCACCATCCGCAAGGAATTCGCCGAATCGATCGAAGCCAATTCGGTCCATGGTTCGGACAGCGAAGAAAATGCCAAGATCGAGATCGATTTCTTCTTCAAGCCGGAAGAAATCGTCGGCTGATCGCAGCTTTCAGAACGGTTTCCTGACAAAAAGGGCCGTCCCCGTCGCGGGGGCGGCCTTTTTTCTTGCATGACGCGCGAATTTCCGGCCCCCTTGAGTCGAGGGGATCATGACATGATTGCGCGAATTGCAGTGCTCTATTTGGTCGTCGGTCTGCTGGCCTGTGCCGCGCCGTGGTTCGATCAGGCTTTCGCTTTCGGCCTGTCGGGCCTCCTGCGCTCAACCCTTGCCATGCTGCTGTCCCTGCCGTGGAGCCTGCTGGCCCCTTACGTCCCGGAAAGCCAGGTCACGCTCGTGACGCTCCTTTGCGTTATGGGAATCCTCATCAATTACGGTGCATTGCGCTGGCTTGCCGCCAGGGCTGAATGATCGCAAGGGCAGGAGAATACGATGAAACTGTCAAGGTTCGCTCCGCTCGCCGCACTGGCCCTGATCGCCTGCGGCACCCAACAGGATCAAACCGTTGAGGCTGACGATGATCGATCCGGCGCTTTACCCGCAGATCCGCCCACGTCGCCCAGTTTCGATTGTGCGCAATCCGATGGCGAGATTTCCGACCTGATCTGCGAAACCCCGATGCTGGCGCGCATGGATAACGAACTTCAGCGCGTCTATTCGCTGGCCGAAACCGGGACTTATGCGTCGGAAGAACGGCTGCAGGAACTGACCACGATGCAGCGCGGCTGGATCGGCGGGCGCGACGATTGCTGGAAGGCGGCTGACAAGCTGCAGTGCGTGACCACCAGCTATGCCCAGCGCATCCACGAAATCCGGCAGGGTTTTTACGACAGCCGGCAGGAGGACGAGAAGGGCATCTCCACCGGCCCGCTCGCGGTCGCCTGCGACGGGGTGGATTATTTCATCTCGGCGACGTTCATCAATGCCGATCCCGGCGTCGTATTCCTGCAATGGCTGGATCGCTCGCTTTCCCTGACCCAGGTGCCAAGCGCGTCGGTCGCCAAATACGAAGGCGTCTGGGACGGTCAGGCGACGACGCTGTACACCCAGGGGGACGAGGCGACCTTCACCCCGCCCGGCGGGACCGAAATGAACTGCAAGATCGAGGAACCCGGGTGACTCGATTTACGGCAACCGGTCAGAACTGGTCGGCGGCGTCCATCAGGCCCGTCAGCCGCCTGGGCGCGACGCTGCGCCAGCTACGCTCAAGCCACGAACGCACGTGATCCCAGTCGACGCCCGGGCGATTGAGGATGAGGCCTGCCCAACCGCTCGCTCCGTAATAGGCGGGGCGGAACCAGATTTCGGGATCGCGCTCGATCAGGGCGGTCATTTCGTCCGGCCCGTCGGTCTTTACCAGCACCGCGACATGCGGTTCGCCATGATGCCGTTCGCTGAAATGGGCAAAGAACTTGCCCGATTTTCCGCCGGTGCGCCACGCGGGCGAGCCATGGCTTTCGCGTGCCTCCACCTCCGGCAGGCAAAGCGCCAGTTCCGACACTTTCTGTAACAGCCAGTCGGCGCGGAAGGGGCGGGTGACCAGCTCCTCCAGCATCCGGGAATATAGCTGGTGCTCGGCATAAAGCACGCGGCCACCCAGTGTTTCAGGCGTATCGCCGGGCATGATCGCCACCGGCGTCTGGCCCAGCACCGGCCCGTCATCCAGTTCGGCCGTGACAAGGTGGACGGAACATCCGGCATGGCTGTCCCCGGCCTCGATCGCGCGGGCGTGCGTGTCCAGCCCCTTGTATTTCGGCAGCAGCGAGGGATGGATGTTGAGCATCCGCCCCTCCCACTGCGAGACGAACTGGGGGCTGAGGATGCGCATGTATCCGGCCAGCGCGATGTATTGCGCGCCGCTTTCCAGCACCGCCTTTTCCATCGCGATATCGTGGTCGGCGCGCTTCATACCCTTGTGCGCAAGGGAAAAAGTGGCCACACCCTCGGCCTCGGCCAGCCTCAACCCCTTTGCTTCGGGATCGTTCGACGCGATAAGCACGATTTCGTAAGGGCAATCGGCGCGGCGGCTGGCATAAAGCAGGGCCGCCATGTTCGAACCGGTGCCGGAAATCAGAACGGCAACCTTGGCGCGGGGATGGCTGGCGGTTTGAGACATCATCGCAGGCGGGACCTTGCCGGTGTGGAACAGGGTGCCGGTATCGGGGGTTTGAGACGAAGATGATCGCATTCCCGAACCGACCAGGCCGCAGTCCCTACGCGTCCGACCCATGGCAGGCAATGGCCTGATGGGCGCGCCTTTCAAACCGCGTGCGGAAGACGCGCCCTATCTGCGGCGCCTTGCCTATACGATCGCCATCGCCGCGGTACTCATCGTGTTCTGGCGCGCGGCAGACCTCTTGTTGCTCGTCTTTGGTGCGATCCTTGCGGCCGTCGTGTTTCAAAGCGTGGGCGAGCTGCTCGTGCGGGCTGGCTTACGCAACAAGGACGCGGCGCTCGGCATCGGGATCATCCTGTGTCTCGCGATTGTCGGGCTGATGGGATACCTGCTTACCGTGCAGTTCGGCGTGCAGGTCGCCGGACTCATCGACAACTTGCCCGAAACCGTGACCGCCATCCAAAACGCGGTCGGCGGCAATCCGGTGGGGGCTGCCATCGTCAAGGCGGTGCGCGCGGCAGTCGGCGGCAGTGCGATCGCGGACCGGCTGGGCCTGCTCATCACCGGCACGGGTGAAGTCATGCTCAATTTCCTGATCGTGCTGGTTGGCGGGATGTTCATCGCCGCGAACCCCGGCCCCTATCGCCGCGCCATCATCCTGCTGACTCCGCACGGCGGGCGCACCACGATGGCCCGCGCGCTCGATGAAATGGCGCTGGCCCTGCGCCTGTGGCTCAAGGCCAAGCTGATTTCGATGACCGTCATGGGCATCCTGATTGGCGGCTCGCTTTATCTTGCGGGGGTGGAGCAATGGGCCGCGCTGGGCCTGCTAGGCGGGATCAGCGAATTCGTGCCTTACGTCGGCCCGGTCGTCGCCATGCTTCCGGCCATCGCCATCGCGGCGGCGCAGGGCGGGGCCGTGCTGACTTATACCTTGATCGCCTTCGTCGCGATCCGCGTGATCGAGGCGTGGATGATCACCCCGCTGGTCAATCGCCAGGTCGTGAACATTCCCCCGGCACTGACGCTGTTCGTCATCCTGGGCGCAGGGGCCGTGTTCGGCATCTACGGCGTGTTCTTTGCCGGTGCGCTGCTGGTCGTGACCTATGTGGGCGTGCGCGAGTTGTACCTGCGCGACACGCTGGGCGAGGACATCGACGGCGTACCAGCCGAAGCGAAAGAGGACTAAGGCAGGGCCCAGCCCCGCCTTGTTTAGCCCCGCCTCAAACTCGCTTCGTTCAACCCAGGTGTGTTGCGCTCCAGTTCTCGCGCGCGCCCCATTCGCCCGCGCGGCCCGCGACGGTGCAGCCTTTATCGCCCGCGCGGATCGCGCCGATGACGTGGACTTCCTCGCCCTCTGCCTCAAGGTCGGCCGTCAGGTCTTCGACCTCGTCCGCCGCGACGGAAAGCACCATGCCGATGCCGCAGTTGAAGGTGCGGGCCATTTCCTCGGGCTCGATATTGCCCTGCGCCTGCAGGAACGCCATCAGGCGCGGCTGAACCCAGCCGCCGACGTCGATATGCGCATGGAGCCCTTCGGGAAGGACACGCGGCACGTTTTCCAGGAGTCCGCCGCCGGTAATATGCGCCAGCGCGTGGATCCGGCCGTCGCGAATCGGCTTCAGAAGCGGCTTCACGTAGATCCGCGTCGGTGCGATCAGCGCGTCGATCAGCAGCGTTTCGTTGTCGAACAGGGCAGGGCGGTCAAGCTTCCAGCCCTTGTCCGCGGCAAGGCGGCGCACCAGCGAATAGCCGTTGGAATGAACGCCCGAGGACGAAAGACCCAACAGGACGTCGCCTTCGGCCACCTTGTCGCCGGTAAGCTGTTCGCCGCGTTCCACCGCCCCGACACAGAATCCGGCAAGGTCGTAGTCGCCATCGGCGTACATGCCCGGCATTTCAGCCGTTTCGCCGCCGATCAGCGCGCATCCTGCGATCTTGCAGCCTTCGGCGATGCCCGCCACCACCCGTTCGGCAATGCCGGTTTCCAGCTTTCCGGTGGCGAAATAGTCCAGAAAGAACAGCGGCTCTGCACCCTGCACAATCAGGTCGTTCACGCACATCGCGACAAGGTCGATGCCGATATTGTCGTGCCGGTCGTGATCGATCGCCAGTTTCACTTTCGTGCCGACACCGTCGTTCGCGGCGACCAGCAGCGGGTCTTTGTAGCCTGCGGCCTTCGGATCGAAGAAGCCGCCAAAGCCGCCAAGCTCGCTCGTCGCGCCGGGCCGGGCCGTGCTCTTGGCGAGCGGGCCGATGGCCTTCACCAGCGCGTTGCCCGCGGCGATGGAGACGCCGGCCTTGGCGTAAGTGTACGATTCGTCGGTCTGTTCGGGGGTGTCGGTCATGCAATCTCTCGTGGCTTGGGGGGCGATTATCGCTTTCGCGCTTGGATTTCCACGGGCATTTCGGCAAAGAGGCTCACGATGCTTTTTACCGCTTCCGATCTTCGCGACTGACGCACCCTCGTCGATGGCCCTTTCCCTTCCCGCAAACGGTGCTCTTCGGGGCGTTCGCGCGTCGCATTGGCGCACGGCGATTGTCGCTATCGCGTTGATTCTCGCCGCTTTCGCCGCCTGGCAGGTCATTGCGCAGGTTGAAGGCGAACGCGGTATCGCTCCCCTCGCGAACACGGGCGACTTCGAAGTCGCCGGGATCGAGGTGAACGTCACCGGAAAAACCCCGGAAGAGGCCCGCGAAAAGGGCTGGCGCGAGGCGCAGCGCAAGGCATGGGACGTACTCTACGCCCGCACGCACGACGGAGAGAAAGCGCCCGAGCTTTCCGATTCGCGGTTGGAATCGATGGTTTCCGCGGTCGTCGTGGAACGCGAACAGATCGGCCCGCGCCGCTATGTCGCAACGCTGGGCGTAATTTTCGATCGTGCGCGCACCGGCGAAACTTTCGGCACGGCCAGCAGCCGGGCGCGCTCTGCGCCGCAGCTGGTGATTCCGATCGTCTACCAGGGCGGCGTCGGACAGCTTTATGAAATGCGCACGCCGTGGCAGCGCGCCTGGGCCGAACATCGCGATTCCGAAAGCCCGATCGATTACGTGCGCCCCAACGGCGGCGGCGGCGAATCGCTACTGCTGACGGCGGGACAGATGGGCCGCCGCAGCCGCGCATGGTGGCGAACGATTCTCGACGAATTCGGCGCGGCCAACGTGATATTTCCGGTCGCGAAGCTTGAACGCCAGTACCCCGGCGGTCCGGTCAAGGGCACTTTCACCGCCCGCTATGGAGCGGACAACACCTTCCTCGGCACGTTCACGATGACGGCGGAGAACGACGAAGACCTGCCGCGCATGCTGGCCGCGGCGGTGAAGCGGATGGATTCGATCTACACCGGTGCCTTCAACGAAGGGAAGTTGGGCGCGGACAAGACGCTGGAGGTCGAACAGGACACCATTGATCCCGATCTGCTCGCCGCACTGACCGGGGCGCTGGCCGATGATGATCAGGGCGATAGCGCTTCGGCGCAGGCACCTGCCGACGATACGCCCGCCCCGCTTCAGACCGCGCAGCCGCAGGCGATCAGCATCGCGGTGCAGATCGCGACGCCCGATCCGGCGTCGTTCGACGCGGCCCTGCGCGCGCTGAACTCCACGCCAGGGGTGACGGGCACGACGACGTCCAGCCTTGCCATTGGCGGCACATCCGTCCTGCAGGTGGCCTATTCGGGCGACATCTCGGCCCTGGCCGGTGCGCTGCGCGCGCGCGGCTGGCAGGTCACGCAAGGCGCGGACGCGCTGCGCATCACGCGCTGAGGTCTGGGCATGGCCCGCCCTGTCCAGATCGTCCTGCCGCTGACCGGCGTGCTGAAAGAGCAGACGGTCGTCGTCGGCAACGCGAACGAGGGCTTCCTCCGCGCGTGCGAGGATGCCGCGCACTGGCCGTTCCGCACAGCGATTCTGTCCGGCCCGCCGCGTTCGGGCAAGTCGCTGCTGGCTCGCTGGTTCGGCGGGATCGGCACGGCCATCGACGATGCCGAGGACGTGGCCGAGGACGAACTGTTCCACGCCTGGAACCGCGCGCAGGAAAGCGGACGGCCGCTCCTTCTGATCGGAAGGCCTGTTCCGTCCGCGTGGAAGATCACTCTGCCCGACCTGGGGTCGCGGCTGGGCGCGGCGCTGCACTTGTCGATCGACGCACCGGATGACGACATGCTGGCCCGCCTGATCGAGGCCCATGCCGCGCAACGCGGGCTTGCATTGGGCGAAGGGGCCACCACCTACCTCGTGCCGCGGGTTGAACGCAGTTTCGCCGCGGTGGAGGCTCTGGTCGCCGAAATCGACCGCCTGAGCCTTGAGCGAAAGGTCCCGGCACGGCAGGCGATCTGGCGCGAGGCGCTGGAAAGACTGGCCGGACGGGGTGACAGTCCGGAACAGGGCGACTTGTTCTGATTGGGGCGAAAACTTGCCATTCGTCCGGCAAGATGGGATTATCCGCATTATGTTTGAGCAACTGACCGCATATCTGGACAGCGTCCGCGAACGTGATCCGGCACCGCGCTCGCGTTGGGAAATCCTGCTCTATCCGGGCGTTCTCGCGCTTGGCTTGCACCGCATCGCGCACTGGTTCTTCGAGGCGGAGATGTTTTTCGCCGCCCGGTTCGTGAACCACTTTTCGCGTTTCCTGACCGCGATCGACATTCACCCCGGCGCGAAGATCGGGGCGAACCTGTTCATCGACCACGGCTTTACCGTCATTGGCGAAACGGCGGAGATCGGTGACAACGTCACGATTTATCAATGCGTCACGCTGGGCGGTACCAACCCCACCAACGGCATCGCGGGCAAGCGTCATCCCACGCTTGAGGACGGATCGATCATCGGTTCGGGCGCGCAGATCCTGGGCCCCGTCACCATCGGCAAACGCGCACGCATCGGTGCGGCTGCTGTCGTGACCGAGGACGTGCCCGAAGGCGCGACGATGGTGGGCTTGAAGGCCCGTTCGACGCTTGTGTCGGCAGAGACCTATCAGCGCGACTTCATGCCCTACGGCACGCCTTGCAAGGACCCGTGCGAGCCTTCGCCGCGGCTTGACGATCTCGAGGCGCAGATCTCGGCGTTGAAGAACGAGCTTGAGCGTATTCGCGCGGAAAACGGCACGCCGCGCCGGATCGACGCGCACCGCGACAGCGACGGGACGACGGGCGCTTGATGGCTGCTGCAATCGCGCGACTGCTATCGCAGGGCCGGTCTGAATGAACAACGTCGTATCGCTTCCGCTTGGTCCCATGCGCGGGCAAGCGCAGCAAGTGGGCTTTGAACGTGACGAACTGACCCGCATCCTTGACCTTTACGGGCGCATGGTCGCTGCTGGGCAGTGGCGCGACTATGCCATGGATTTCGACAAGGACGCCGCGCACTTTGCCGCGTTCCGCCGCGCGGCGGAACGTCCCGAGGTGCGGATCGAAAAGCGCCCGTCACTGCGCCAGAAGCAGGGCATGTACACGCTTTACGGCGAAGCGGGGCAGGTCCTGAAACGCGGCCACGAACTGGCCGGGGTTCTTGCCCCCATCGAACGCCGCCTCGTCAAGCTGGTAGAGGACTAGGCACGCCGCTTGCCGGCGGCAGCATGGCCGCGATGCCTTCGGGCAGGAGCGAGACGACGCCTGCGCGGATCTGCGTCCACGCCGCCGAAAGCAGCAGCAGGGCCGATCCGATCACCAGCATGGTGACGGCAAAACCCGCCTCAACCGCGCCAAAGCTTTCGACCAGTTCGCCCACCGCCGCCAGCACATAGGCCAGTGCGGAGACGAGCAGGGCACGCCGATCGATCGCCAGGGCGACGACCCCCAGAGCGACATAGATGACAAGGATCGCGACCGCGCCAGCAGGGCCAAGCGCCGCCCCATCGAACACGCCAAACCAGCTGAACAGCGGATGCGCGATCAGCGGTGCGGCCAGCAGGTGGAGCCAGAAGGCGACGTCGCTGCGCCGTGTGGTGCGTTGCGGGTCCTTCATGTCCCACCACATGGCAAAGCCGAAGACGACCAGGCCGCCGGCGATGATTACGGGAAGTACGATTTCCTCGCTCGGATATCCGCCATCCGCGGTCAGGATCGCGATCACGAACATGACCGTCAGCAGCACGACCGTCGCCGCGCCGGCTGCGATGGCGATGGGGACCTTGAAGCGTTTCCAGTGAAGCCAGGCTGCCCCTGTGGCGAGTATTCCGCCGACGACCACACCCCAAGCCTCCAATGTGCTGCTCCATAAGAGCATTGCTGCCACAGCGACCGGAAACATGACCACCGCGCCGATGAAGGCGACCGTCAGCACGACCGAGGGTAGCGCCATCCTGCGGCGCAGGGCGAAATATTCGCACAGGCCCCATGCGGTGGCGGCCACGAACAGCGCGCCCAGCGGCTTCAGGACGAGCCCGCCGAGCGTGCCCACCGCGATCAGCAGCAGAACAGCGGCCACAGTTACGAAGATGTCGTTGAAACTAGTGAGGAGGCGAAAGCTTTCCTCGTCCTCGTGGGCGATCTGGCGAAGATCCGCGACATGCGCGCGCAAGGCGCGGGCGGCGTCGGGCGACAAGGCCCCTGCCGCAACGGCCGAATTGATATCCTCGTCGCTATACATGTACCGCCCCTGTTTTCCCTGTCGGACAAGAGCCTATGCCCTTCGATCGCGAACGGTCAAGCAGGGGGCAACGACATGCCGTTCAGGCCATGGCGGCGACTTTTGCCAGGACGTCTGCGGCGTGTTCTTTCCGGCAGATCAGCAGGTCGGGCATGTAAGTGTCCTGCCGGTTGTAGACCAGCGGCGAACCGTCGATGCGCGAACAATGCAGGCCATGGGCCAGCGCCACTGCGGCAGGGGCGCAGCTGTCCCATTCGTACTGCCCGCCCGAATGGAGGTAGATGTCCGCCTCGCCGCGAACGATCGCCATCGCCTTGGCCCCGGCGCTGCCCATCGGGACCAGCTCTGCATCGATAGCCTCTGCCACGGCGACCGCTTCCTTTGCGGGACGCGTGCGCGACACGACCATGCGCAGCCGGTCCGGCGCAGGCGGTACGTCGGTGGGCATATCCGTGCGCAGGACTGCGTCAAGGCCGGGCAGGGCGACCGCGCCGATCACCGGCTCACCCTTGATCGCCAGACCCACGTGCACGGCCCAGTCGGTCCGTTCCTCGCCATATTCGCGGGTGCCGTCGACCGGATCGACGATCCACACGCGGTCCTTGTCCAGCCGTTCGGGGGTGTCCTTGCTTTCTTCGGAAAGCAGGCCGTCTTCGGGGCGTTGATGGCGCAGGGCATGGACGAGGAACTGGTTCGCAGTCTGGTCGCCCGCCTTGCCCAAAGCCTTGCCCTCGAACATGCCGCTGTCGCGTACCTCCAAGAGGATACGGCCCGCAACGTTGGCAAGGTGGGCGGCAAGCTGGGCGTCATTCATGTTTGCGGGTCCTCGGTCTGCGCAGACGGCTCTGCGGTCGCGCTCTTGTCTTCCTGATCCCCGGCAAAACCCCAGCGGATCGAAGACCATGCGCGTTCGTGAAAGTAGAACAGCACGACTTTCGTGATGACTTCGGTGCTGGCAATCGCACCGGCGGACTTCACGTCGGAAGTGAACAGATAGCTGAGCAGGAACGTGTCGATGCTGCCCAGCAAGCGCCAGCTGATTGCCTTGGCGGCCGACCGGCTGTGCGCTTCGCGCCCCTTAAATATGAACATGGCAGTACCCCCTTTGCACCGTCATGGCCTATTTCAGAGGCAGGATCTTGCGGATTACGTAATCGGCCGCTTCCTCGACGGTCATCTCCACCGTGTTGACCACGATGTCCGGGTTTTCCGGCTCTTCATAGGGACTGTCGATCCCGGTGAAGTTCTTGAGCTGGCCGGAACGGGCCTTCTTGTAGAGGCCCTTCACGTCGCGCTGTTCGGCCACTTCGAGCGGGGTGTCGACGAAGATCTCGATGAATTCGCCATCTTCCATCAGGTCGCGGACCATCTGGCGCTCTGCCCGGAAGGGGCTGATGAATGCGGTAAGGACGATCAGCCCTGCATCGGTCATCAACTTCGCCACCTCGCCGATGCGGCGGATATTCTCGATGCGGTCGGCCTCGGTAAAGCCGAGATCCTTGTTGAGCCCGTGGCGCACGTTGTCGCCGTCGAGCAGGAAGGTATGGCGGTTCATCACGGCGAGGCGTTTTTCCACCTCGTTCGCGATGGTCGACTTGCCCGACCCCGAAAGCCCGGTGAACCACAACACGCGCGGCGTCTGGTTCTTCATCGACGCATGTTCGGCGCGGCCGATGTCGGTGGGCTGAAGGTGGACGTTCTGGCTGCGGCGCAGGCTGAAGTGCAGCATGCCGGCCGCGACCGTCGCGTTGGTGACCTTGTCGATCAGGATGAACCCGCCCAGCGCGGCATTGTCGGCATAGGGTTCGAAGACCAGCGGCTTGTCGGCCAGCACTTCGGCAACGCCGATCTCGTTCAGCGACAGCGTCTTGGCGGCAAGATGCTCCATCGTGTTGACGTCGATTTCGTATTTCGGCTCCTGCACGGTGGCCGACACGGTCTGCGTGCCAAGCTTCAGCCAGTAGCTGCGCCCGACGTGCAGGTCGTCATCGGCCAGCCATACGACCGTCGCCTCGAACTGGTCCGCCACTTCGGGCGGGTTGTCGGCAACGGCGATGACATTGCCGCGCGAACAGTCGATTTCATCCGCCAGCGTCAGCGTGACCGACTGGCCCGCGACCGCTTCGTCCAGATCGCCGTCCATCGTGACGACGGACTTGACCGTGCTGGTCTTGCCCGAAGGCAGGACGCGGACGGTATCGCCCGGCTTTACGCTGCCGGTGGCGATCAGGCCCGAAAAGCCCCGGAAGTCGAGGTTGGGGCGATTGACCCACTGAACCGGCATGCGGAACGGCCGTTCGGCGGCATAGTCGGCATTGACCTCGACGCTTTCCAGGTGGCTGACCAGCGATGGGCCGGTGTACCACGGCGTGTTGGACGAAGGCGCTTCCGTGATATTGTCGCCCTTGAAGCCGGAAATCGGCATCGCGGTGAAGCTTTCGATGCCGATCGAATTGGCGAATTCGGTGTAGTCGGCGACGATCTTGTCGAACACGTCCTGGCTGTAATCGACAAGGTCCATCTTGTTGACCGCCAGCACGATGTTGCGGATGCCCAGCAGGTGGCACAGGTACGAATGGCGGCGCGTCTGCACCAGCACGCCCTTGCGCGCATCGATCAGGATCACGGCAAGGTCGGCGGTCGATGCGCCGGTCACCATGTTGCGGGTGTACTGTTCGTGGCCGGGGCAGTCGGCGACGATGAACTTGCGCTTTTCGGTGTTGAAGAAGCGATAGGCGACGTCGATCGTGATGCCCTGCTCACGCTCTGCGGCAAGACCGTCGACCAGAAGCGCGAAATCGATGTCCTTGCCCTGCGTGCCCACGCGCTTGCTGTCGTTTTCCAGCGCGGCCAGCTGATCTTCGAAGATCATCTTGGAATCGTAGAGAAGGCGCCCGATCAGGGTCGACTTGCCGTCATCTACGCTGCCGCAAGTGATGAAGCGCAGCATGGTCTTGTGCTGGTGCTGATCCAGATACGCGTCGATATCGTCGGCGATCAGGGCGTCGGTCTTGTAGACCGGATCGGTGGTGTTGGTGTCGGCCATCAGAAATACCCCTCCTGCTTCTTCTTCTCCATGCCGGCACCGCCTTCGTCCTTGTCGATGACGCGGCCCTGGCGTTCGCTGGTGGTGGTCAGCAGGGTTTCCTGGATCACTTCGGAAAGGTTCGACGCCTCGCTTTCGACCGCGCCGGTCAGCGGGAAACAGCCGAGCGTGCGGAAGCGGATCGACCGTTCGGTGATTTCGGGCATCTTGCCCATCACCTTTTCCAGCCGTTCGATATCGTCGGCCATGAACAGTTGCCCATCGTGGACGTACGTCGGCCGCCGGGCCGCGAAATAGAGCGGGACGATCTCGATATTTTCAAGCTGGATGTATTGCCACACGTCCAGCTCGGTCCAGTTCGAGATCGGGAAGACGCGGATGCTCTCCCCTTTGCGCTTTTTCGCGTTGTATAGATTCCACAGTTCGGGGCGCTGGTTCTTGGGGTCCCATCCGTGGCTGGCCGTGCGGAAGGAAAAGACGCGTTCTTTTGCGCGGCTCTTTTCCTCGTCGCGCCGCGCGCCGCCGAAGGCCGCGTCGAAACCATGGAGGTCGAGCGCCTGCTTCAACCCTTCGGTCTTCCACATGTCGGTGTGAAGCGCGCCGTGGTCGAACGGGTTGATGCCGCGTTCTTCCGCTTCGGGGTTGTGATAGACGAGCAGCTCCATCCCGGCCTTCTTCGCCGCGCGGTCGCGCAACTCGTACATGTCCTTGAACTTCCACGTCGTGTCGACGTGCAGCAGCGGGAAGGGGGGCGGGCTGGGGTAGAAAGCCTTGCGCGCAATATGCAGCATCACGGCGCTGTCCTTGCCGACCGAATAGAGCATCACGGGCTTTTCGGTTTCGGCGGCGACTTCACGCATGATGTGGATCGCCTCCGATTCGAGGCGCTGGAGATGCGTAAGATTGGGCATATCGCTCATGACTTCCTTTTTCTTCCGGCGCGGCGTTAGCGAAACGAGGAGGGGGCTGGACCTCCCAAATGGGAGTAGGTATGAGCGCGCATGCGTTATCCCACCCTTGGCGAGACGGAACTGCTGGTGCCCCTGCACGAGGGGATGTTCGAGCAGCCGATGTGGCAGACCTTCCTGTCGCGCCTGCGCAATGCGACCAGCGCCGATTTCGCTGCCCTGTTGTTCCGAACCGCCGATAACGAGGACGTCGTCCGCCTGATTTCGCGTGACGAACCGGCCCCGGGCCGGTTCGAAGACCTGTTCCTGCAGGATTTCGGTTCCGATCCGTTGCAGGGCCGCTTCATGCGCCCCGACCGCGTCTATTCACTGGACGAACTGGTAGAGGCTGGCGGGGCGAATGCTGCCAGGTTCCGGGCAGAGATCCTTGCGCCGATGGGCATCGTGACGATGCGGTCGATGCGGATCGGGCTGGACGACAGGTTCGACGCCTGGCTCGTCGTTGCGGCACGCACGCGGCTTGGCCCGCAAGTGGGCGGGCTTATGACGATGCTGGTGCCGCACTTGCACGTCGCGCTGCGCGTGCTGGACGAGATGGAGCGCGCAAGGGCGCGTTCGGCGGTCAGTACCGATGCGCTCAGTCGCCTCAATTTCGGGTGGATTTCGATCGACGGAATGGGCCGCGTGATCGATATGGATGATGCCGCGCGCCAGATGATGCAAAGATCCGGTGCGTTGCGGGTGGGGCGGTACGACCGGCTGGTCCCCGCATCTCCTTCAGCCGACAGGCAGATCACCGCACTGGTCCGCAAGTTCGCGTCCGATCCGCGTGCGACGCCGCGGGCGATCAATCTCAGCCAGGATCCGTGGATCGACATCCTGGTATCACCGATCCGCATCGACACGCTGGCGCGCACGAACAAGGCCGTGGCCGTGATCTATTTTCGCGGCGACCGCATTTCGAGCGCCGACCGTCAGCAGCAGCTGGTCGACCTGTTCGATCTGACGTCGAGCGAGGCGCGGCTGGCCTGGTTGATGACGCAGGGCAAAACCATTGCCGAGGCGGCGGAGGAACAGGGCCTGACGATCGAGACGGCGCGCAACTATTCGAAGAAGATCTATGCCAAGACCGGCGCACGCGGGCAGGTCGACCTTGTCCGCAACATTCTGACCGGGGTGCTGGCTATCGCCTGAGTGTCAGGGGTTTCAAGTGTCAGGCCGTCTGGCGCGGGTCTTCGTAGGACGCCTGCTGGAATATCGCGGCGCGGCGTTCGCTGCGATGGATCAGCCCCTTCGCGACGCGCCCTGCTGCGGTCGTGTAATGGAGTTCGCGGGCGATCGCGTCGTAATCGCGATTGGCAATCGCCTGATTAAGGCGCGGACTGCGATCTTCCGAGACATTGCCTTCGCCGACGTTGAAGACCAGGTCGACCAGCGCGTCGAATTCGTGCTGATGCAAGGGCGTCGCACCGGCAAGCCTGATCACCGCCTGCTCTGCCTTACGCAGGTCCTTTTCATAGAACTTCATGATGCGAGCGCGCGAAACCCTTTGGCCGACGTGCAGTCCGTCTGCCGGGGTGACAAGGTGTCCGATCCCGACGGTGGGGTAACCGGCGACGTCACGATAGACGGTATAGCGGATGCCTTCTTCCTGCTTCATCGCATCGCGCAATTCGTCGCTGACGCGGAAAGTAGCCGCATGACGGCGGCCTTCCGCCGTTTGCGCGAACATTGTCGCGCTGGCTTCGTCGCGGGCGATTTCGGGCGGGACGACCATGCCGCCAGCGCCAAAGCCGAGCGTACTGGCCGAAATCGCCAGAGCGGCCTTGCGCTTCTTCATGCGGACACGGCTACGCGTGCGGCGGCGTTCGTGCAGATTGCGCAGTTTCTGGCGTATGCTCAGGCGGCGGCGCAGGCTGGGCAAGCTGTCGGCCAGCGGGGTATAGGGCGCTGGCGCGGGAAGCTCGCTTCGTCGCAGGGCTTTCGATTCTATCGTCTTGATCTGGGTATCGGGCAAAATGGCTCCTTGGGGTTATGGTTCAGTACGAACGACCCCGGCGGATTCCGGGCGTTCGTTACCACGGCGTGGCAACGCTTTCGTCCGACCCTCGGTTATTCAACGGATGGGGAGGCCAGACCGTTCCTCGGCCCGGCGCAGGCATGGTGCAGCTCAGAGAGTGGCGAGCGTGCCAATCAGTTCGTCGTAGTGATCGATCACGGCATCTGCGCCCAGCTCGCTTGCGGGCTGGGTGCTATAGCCGAAGCTGACCGCGACACAGGGGTGCCCCGCCGCCTTTGCGGCCCGCGTGTCATAAATGGAATCGCCCACGAAAGCGGTCGGCCCGCCGCCGCACCGGCGCTCCATTTCCAGCAGCATGTCGGGTTCCGGCTTCGCCCTGTCGGTGCCTAGCGTGTCGCCGCCGATGATGCAGGCAAAGCGGTCTGTCATGCCAAGCTGACCCAACAGCTCACGGGCCAGCGATTCCAGCTTGTTCGTCGCGACGGCGAGCTTGATGTCTGCGTCCGCCAATTGATCCAGCGCGCGCATCAGCCCGTCATAGGGCCGCGTTTCGACAGCGATGTTTCGCGAATAATAATCGAGCAGCTCGGTATAAAGCGGGTCGAGCACGCCCTCTGGCACTCGCCCGCCATCCGGCCCGGCCAACGCGCGGGCCAGAAGCTTCTTTGCTCCGCCGCCGATCATCGGGCGGACCTCTTCATAGGAAAGCTGAGGGCGACCCGCGATTTTCAGCGCATGGTTGAGCGCGCCAGCAATGTCGGGCGCCGTTTCCAGCAACGTCCCGTCCAGGTCGAAGCCGACGGTCTGGAACCGGAGCGCCTGCGCGGGGTTGGCAGAATGGGACGCGGAAAGGGAGCGGGGTTGGTCATCCATCGGCTGTGGACCTAGGCCCGATCCACTGGAAAGCGCAACCGAAAGCTGGCAAGGCTGCCCCGGACCACCGGCAGCCTCGCCCGGACGGAAATGTAACCTTCGGGGAGCCGATGAAAGAAGTCGCTACAGTCATACTTGCCGCCGGTAAGGGCACACGCCTCAACAGCGCGCTGCACAAGGTTCTGCACCCGGTCGCCGGGCGCGCGATGATCCATCACCTGCTCGACAGCGCGGCCCGGCTTGAACCGGCCAAGACCGTCGTCGTCGTCGGCGAATATCGCGAACAGGTGCAGGACGCGCTTGGCAACGGTGTCGAATACGCGGTGCAGGAACCGCAACTGGGCACCGGCCACGCGGTCCAGCAGGCCGAACCGATGTTGAAGGACTTCGGCGGCGATGTCCTCATTCTTTACGGCGACGTGCCTTTCGTGAAGCCGGAAACGATGATCTCGATGCTCGACCGGCTTCACGCCGACGATGCGCCCGCGGTCGTCGTGCTGGGCTTCCGCCCGCCCGACACGTTGCGGTACGGCCGCGTCATTTCCGACAGGTTCGGCCGTATCGAGAAGATGGTCGAACACAAGGACGCGAACGAGGCCGAACGTGCCTGCACCTTGTGCAATTCGGGCGTCATGGCGGTAAAGGGCAGCGAGCTTTTCGAACTGCTGTCCCGCGTGGGCAACACCAATGCACAGCACGAATATTACCTGACCGACATCGTGAACCTTGCCAACGAGGATGGCCGCAACTGCGCCGTGGTCGAGTGTGAGGATCACCGCGAAGTCACCGGCGTCAACAGCCGCGCCGAACTGGCCGAGGCCGAGGCGCAGTGGCAGGAATTCAAGCGCGAGGAAGCGATGGAAGGCGGCGCGACGCTGAAAGCGCCGAAGACCGTGTTCTTCAGCTGGGACACGCAGATCGGCAAGGACGTGACGATCGAACAGAACGTCGTCTTCGGCCCCGGCGTGACCATCGCGGACAACGTCACGATCCGCTCGTTTAGCCACCTCGAAGGGGCGGGCGTCGGCGAAGGCTGCGAAATTGGCCCCTTTGCCCGCCTGCGTCCCGGTTCGGTGATGAAGGAAGGGGCCAAAGTCGGCAACTTCGTCGAGATGAAGAAGACGACGCTTGGGCAGGGGGCAAAGGCCAATCACCTGACCTATCTTGGCGATGCCACGGTTGGCAGCGGCGCGAATATCGGCGCGGGTACGATCACCTGCAACTACGACGGCTATTTCAAGCACCAGACGGTGATCGGCGAGCGGGCCTTCATCGGTTCGAACAGCGCGCTGATCGCGCCGGTGAAGATCGGCGCAGACGCCATCGTCGCAGCCGGCAGTGCGGTCAGCCGCGATGTCGGTGACGGCGAACTGCGCATGGTGCGGGCCGAACAACTGGTGAAGCCGGGCTGGGCCGACCGTTTCCATGACGCCATGAAAAAGAAGAAGGCCGCCGCGAAGAAGGACTGATCCTTCAACGCCCTTGCGCCAATCCTGACGGGACAGACACCTTATGTGCGGAATTATCGGTATCGTCGGTACTCAGCCGGTTGCGGACCGACTGGTCGATGGCCTCAAGCGGATGGAATACCGCGGCTATGACAGCGCGGGCATCTGCACGATCGACGACGGCGAACTCGTGCGCCGCCGCGCAGAGGGGAAGCTGTCCAATCTCGTCCATGAGCTGAAGGACGATCCGGCCGACGGACAAGTCGGCATCGCACATACCCGTTGGGCCACCCATGGCGCGCCGACGGAAGCGAATGCCCACCCGCACGCCACGGCCGAAGTCGCGCTGGTCCACAACGGCATCATCGAGAACTTCAAGCAGCTTCGCGACGAATTGATCGCCGACGGCCGCAAGTTTGAAAGCGAGACCGATACCGAAGTCGTCGTCCACCTGATCTCGCGCCGGATTGAACAGGGGATGAGCCCGGAAGAAGCGATGCAAACGGTGCTGCCGCGTCTGCGCGGTGCCTTCGCCCTGGCCGTCGCGTTCCGCAGCCATCCCGACATGCTGATCGGCGCGCGGCTCGGTTCTCCGCTGGTCGTCGGGTATGGGGAAGGGGAGACCTATCTCGGCTCCGACGCGCTGGCGCTGGCCCCGCTAACGCAGCGGATCAGTTACCTCGACGAAGGTGACTGGGTCGTCATAACGCGTGACGGCGCGGAGATTTACGACAAGGACAACAACCGCGTCGACCGTCCCATCGTCCATTCCGGCGCGACCGCCGCCGCGACGGAGAAGGGCAACTACCACCACTTCATGCAGAAGGAGATCTTCGAGCAGCCGACCGTGGTGGCGCAGACGCTGCGCAGCTACGTGCGTCAGCTTGAACGCCAGGTCGCCCTGCCGCAGATCGATTTCGACATCAGTGCCATCGACCGCATCACGATCGTTGCCTGCGGCACCAGCTACTATGCGGGCATGGTCGCGAAATACTGGTTCGAAAAATTCGCACGCGTGCCGGTCGACATCGATGTGGCCTCAGAGTTCCGATACCGCGATCCGGTGCTGCCCAAGGGCGGATTGTCGCTGTTCATTTCGCAGAGCGGAGAGACGGCGGACACTCTTGCGGCCCTGCGCCATTGCCGCGAGGCGGGGCAGACCATCGCGGTCGTCGTCAACGTGCCGACCAGTTCGATGGCGCGCGAGGCGGATCTGCTGCTGCCCACGCATGCCGGCCCCGAAATCGGTGTGGCATCGACCAAGGCGTTCACTTGCCAGCTTGCCGTGCTGGCAGCGCTCGCCGCGCACCTGGCGGTGAAAAAAGGGATGATGGACGCTGCAGAAGAACGGCATGTCGTCGAACATCTGCTGGAAGCTCCGGCATGCCTCAATGCCGCGCTCGACCATGATGACGATATCAAGGCCATGGCGCACCTCATCGCACCGGCACGCGACGTGCTCTATCTGGGGCGCGGACCGGACTTTCCGCTGGCGCTCGAAGGTGCGCTAAAGCTGAAGGAAATCAGCTACATTCACGCCGAAGGTTACGCTAGCGGAGAGATGAAGCACGGCCCTATCGCGCTGATCGACGACAATGTGCCTGTCATCGTTTTGGCCCCGTCGGGCCCGCTGTTCGAGAAGACCGTGTCCAACATGCAGGAAGTCCGCGCGCGCGGCGGGAAGATCGTGCTGATCTCCGACGCCGAAGGCATAGCCGAAGCGGGCGAGGGCTGCATGGCGACGATCGAAATGCCCAAGGTCCACCCGCTGATCGCGCCGCTGGTTTATGCTGTCCCGGTACAACTGCTCGCCTATCACGTCGCTTGCGTGAAAGGCACCGACGTCGATCAGCCGAGGAACCTCGCAAAATCGGTCACCGTCGAATAGCGATTGGGGAGCTGGCTTATTGTGTTGTGAGACAATAAAGTTTTTCCAGATACAATAAAGTTTTTCCACTTTGCCGTTTTTGACAAAAAAGATTTTCCATTCAATTTTGTGATTTTCCGCGGAGTTCTGCCGTTTTCTGAGGTCGCAGGTTTTTTCGCGTTTTTCAGCCTATGCACAAACCGGCTATTTTAAGGTTCCGGTAGAATGCTGAACCGGGAAGATGCACTGTGATGTCAGCCATGTGCCACGACCCTAGTCATCTTCCTTGCCGGGCGCGCGTAAGAGCAGACGTTGTCTTCAAGTGGACGTCTTTGGGGCTTTGCCTCCGTTCCATGACGTTATGCCGGACGGCAGCTCTCGCTAGCGGCCGACATTCAGCGCACTCAAAGACTATATCCGAGTAAGGCAAAGACTGGGCCGTAAGCGGTCAGTCCGCTTCTATTTGGTGAGCGGTTCAAACAGAATTTCAGCTACCGCCATTCCCTAGGGAGCGACATTTCTGGAACCTCGTAGCCAGCGGACAGGTAATCTCACGTCACCCAAGCGATAAGTGCGGAACGCTGGTCGGCGCGCCGCTATAGCTAACTGGGTCGGTTGCAGCCAGTCTGCTCATGGAACCAGTTAACACAAAGCAGCCATCGATAATTCTTACTCACCACAGCTGCCGACGCCTGCTCGGGACGAGGAGACGTTTCGCAGTTGCGCGTGAGTGGCGGTGATCAACGGCCGTGATCGAGGGGCTTGCCCAGGAGCGAGTATTTTGCGCAATACAGGGCCTATGCAACCCCTCTCCGAAGCTGAGATCGAATTTTCTATTGAAACCAATCGCCGGTTGAGCGCTCAGCGCGCGCTCGCTCTAGGCACCTACTTTGTCAGCTTCGTTGAGGCGCATGAGTCTCTTGGCGACATTGAAACCATCGAAATCGTCCATCTCGGTCGCGGCAGCTTTAGAGTTCGCCTGATGGTCATTTTGCGGGATCCGGCCACCGCCACCTTGGCGGCGATGGGGAGTCTTGCAATAGCAGGTGCCGGACTGCTCCGGGAGGAGCCCGATCACGAGTTTGCGAGAGAGGTCGCAGTGGCGTGCATCGACAGCGGCGCTTCACGCTGCAGATTTCGGACCGCCGAAACAGAATTCATTATCGAGCGCGAAGATATACCGGCTGTCTCAAAAGTTCGGATCCTGCGAGCGGAACCAGTAAGTGACGGCCAAAAGCACCTTAGAACTAGCGAAGGAGCAGATTCTGTAATTTCGCATAGCAAAGATGAGGCAGTGGAATATCGCGCTCCAGTCTTTCAGGTTGAGGGTATTTTCGACATTGAAGATGGGCTACCGCATGTCAGAACGATCGATCGCGACTATATCCTCATGGTTGGCGATAGTGATCTTCCACCGCAGGACCGCCTCGCTAACTTCAAGTTGCGGGGGCCTATTCAGCGATACGGAAATGAATACGCGCTCGATGGCTGGGTGCTTGACGGTGACAATGCGGCTGTAATCCTAACCGGACGGATGATCGAACGCCATGGCGGTCGGGCAGTGACATTCGAAACTGCCGATCAGACCTTTGCCCCTATGGTGCCGGATGACACTTTGGGTTGGGTTCCGATGGGACCGCTGGTCGAAGTTAAGGGCTTCGTCTCTGGAGACGACCATCCGACGCTTGCGATCTATACGTGGCACGAACTCGGCGAACCCAAGACCGCGGCCAAGCGTTCGGCGGAATCTCCCGACATCGAATCGTCCGTCGGCCTTATCCATGACGATGCTGCTCCCTTGAGCTTGGAGGAACTCTCCAGTGACCGAAGGACGGGTCATTATTCCGGTGAGATTCATTCCGGCTCCGATGGGCTCGAGTTCAAAGGGTTCGACGGCCGCAGGGCACTGATCGACGGGCTCGGCCACGGCCTCACCATCCCGAATGAAACCCCGATCGAGATCGATGCCACTCTCCGCCGGGGGTCGCGTGGAGGGATGGGCGATCCGCGGCTGATCATCTGGAACTGGCGCCCGATCGACGATATCCAACAGCTCTCCGGTCGTGTCTTCACTGGCATGACTGGATATGTCTTCCACACCGAAGATGGCCGGAGGCTGAGGATCGTCGGTCAGGGCGGGGGTGGGCTGCCAACTGCCGAGCATCTGCTGGTCTTCGCGCGCTTTGTTGATGCTCATCTAGAGGAGATGGCGGAAGCCTCGATCGAAATTTTGGATTGGCGGCGAATAGACGAATAGCCCTGCCTCCTTTTGGGCCGAAAGCGAACAGGCAGCTTTCGAGCAAGACAGAGCGGTAAGCTGACAGCGGCGCAGGTGGCGGCCGATCGTCTGTCCTCTTATGCGGCGTCAACTGCGGCGCATTGAGGCACGGCGCGATAGACGATTTCGCTATCGATATATCACCGAACGATTGCCCTCACCGTACTTCCCGCCGCACCCCAACTTCGTCTCGAAGCTCTCGCAGGTGAAGCCTCAGTCGAGCACGACATAGGCCCGGTGACGCGCGATGCGAGCACGGCTATCTTCCGGGTGAGAACGGCCGGCTGAGCCAGCTGCGAAGGACTGACTGGCGCTTCCGGGTCCTTAGCGAGGCACAGTTGGGGGGCAAGAGCTCATCGGGCCAGCGACATTAGTAAGTCATCGCGCTTTGCGAAGAGCGGCTTCTCATATTCGTCGCCGGTGTCGAATGCCTGCAGCATGCCGCAAAACTCTTCGAGATCGAGGCACAGGATCAGCTTGCCCTGGTCACGAAGCGCCCCGCGGACCGTCCGGCCTGCGTTCTCCGAATAGCCGTTTCGCGCGATGCAGATCGCTACTGAGCGTAGCGCCGTGGCGTAGAGATAACGTTCGGTGGCGTAGATCTGGTCTTGGCCGATCGGGTCAGTGTAGTTCTTGAACTCGAAGACGATATAGCGCGCGCGAAAATCGGCTGACAAAGTCGTCCAGAACGCGCTCCGCACAGGTTGCAGGCGCGCGATCAGATCGACCCGCTGATACCCGTTTTCGATCGCCGATTGGCGCCGCCAGCCGAGAAGCTCGGTGCCGAACAGGAGAATGAGCGCCTCCTCGCACAATTTCTCGAAACTCTGGGCGGCGCCACCCTTGTTCCCCGGCTTGATCGCCTTGAGCGCGCTGGCGATCCGCGCGCCTTCACCTGGCGGTGGCAGCTCCTGGCCGGCGTCGTCGAGCATCGCGACGGTGGTGGCGTTGCTGGGTGCGCTTTCGGCGCCGATCTGAAGGGCACGCAGCAAGTCGGCTAACCGCCGGCTCAAGTTCGGGAAGCGCGTTACGTGCTGAACGAGTCGGTCCAAATCCCACAATTCAATTCTCTCGCCGGATACGTCAGCGAAAGCGAGTCGGGCCTCTGTCGTAATCCGCTGTGGAATGATCAGAATACCCCGCTCAGCATTGCGAGCCTTCATCATCGCGAGCAGGTTGGAGGTAGCGTTATGGATGAGCGCGCGCGAAGCTAGGCCGGACCGGATCAGCTTGAGCTCGACCAACACGTGCGACCCACGCTGCATGATAGAGACGTCAGGCTCTCCGCGCGAGGCGGTGCTGACATCCTTGGCAAGCACTTCCCAGCCGTCTCGCGCGAACAGGTCGGCCAAGAGCTCGATCCAGGCCTGTTCGAGGTTCATCAAGTCGATGTGAAGATCACTCATTCGGCTCACGCCCGCATCCTTTCACTTAACTGTATTGCCAGCGTTGCAGCTATCAACAATGAAGATGCCAACCAAAAATCTCCTCGAGAAGCAAGTTGATGGCACCGAGTTGGTGGGCTCAAAGACAGCAGCGCTTTTCGGTCGATTGCCTGATGGGCCGTTCAGCCACAATGTGCCCACAGGAGCGCGCCGACCAGACATTCCCTAATGCTGAGCCCCAACCGGACCTGGGCCGGAAGCAGACTGGCGGGTATGGGCAAGAGCTCTACGAAACTAGCCAGTTCGCAGTCGACTAGGCTGCCCACGCAGCGCACTGACTTTTGGGCCGATACTGGTAGGCGAGACCTTTACAGGACCGGTGACGAAGGATCTGATTCCGGTTGTTAGAGTAAGGCACCTCGGCCCAGTCTCTCGATCCGTATCGCTCCATTTGGATCAACGCGACCGGCCAACAGACTAGGTCGCGTAAATCTCAATCCTCCAACAATCCGCGAGATCCGCTGAAAGTCCGGAGCCACTAGCCAATTTTCGTCGGCAGCTTCGTCGCGCTCGATACGGTACAGGCCGGGCGCGACCGCGACCGGGTCGGCAACGGCGCGATCACCGGCAACTCGATGCCAGCGCTGAATTACGGCGCTCAGCAATTCGTCGCGGAATCGCTTCCACAGCGCAGCGGTCTCCGGCGTCGGCCAGTCTCCCGCATCGGTCAACGCGACGATCGCGTCACTCTCCAGCCATTCGCGCATGCCGCTGCCGTCCAAGAAATCCGCGCCGCCGGCCTGGACCGCTACAATCGCTGCTCGTCGCGACGGCAATCCCGCCCGCACCAGCATCGACATCTTGAAATCCGGCACTCCGGCTTCGAGCGTAGCGGCCGCGCCACCGACGATAATATCGGGCTCCCACCCAAAGGTTAGGCGCCGGGTACGCAGCGCCTCCAGCGCCCAGAGCAGCTTGTAGGTGAAGACGTCTTCGACGAGCTTCATATGGTCGGCGCCGATCGCGTTGACTGTGGCCCCCGCCACCCAAGCCCGCAGCACATCGCGCCAGTTGCCGGGCAGATCGGCATCGGGCTTGAACGGCCGGATGACGAGCAGGCGTTCTGCTAGCGTCACCAGCGCATCGCCGAGCGCTTCGGCGTCGCCGCGAAGCGCCGCCAGATCGCCTTCGTCGACTAACGCCTCAAGCTCGTCGGCAATGTCATCGAGCGCTAGCCCCGCTTCAAGGCCGACGCCCATCGCGAAATGTCCGTGGCGCTGGAGCGCCGTGGTCGTGTTCCAGATGAGTCGCGCGCGGGTTTGGAGGATGAAACGGTGGTTATTGCGCGAATGCTCCCCGCCGCGATCGACCTGCCGCGCCCAAAGCGATCCTTGTAGTGCCTCGTCGAGCAGTCGCGGCAGGTCGTCGCTGTCTGCATCCAGCGCTTCGACCAACCCAAGCACCGTCGCATCCAGCTTCTCCACGAGCTGCGCCAACGGCTCTTGCTCAACTCCGGTATCCGCGACCTCGCCATCGTCGTCCGCCCCGCCGACTTCTTCTTCCGGCGCCTTCCAACCTTCGCGGGAGTTGGCGAGATACTCGGCAGTGTCGTCGCGGTTGAACGTGCCGCGGGCTGCCATCCGCTCGACGATCTGATTGATCACCTGGATGAGGCCGCTTTGCAGTACGCGATGCCGCGCGGAATTCACGAGGCCGCGCCAAGTCGCGAGCCGCCAGTCGTTCTGATCGAAGATGACGTGGAGCACGAGACCCTCGACGTCCACGAACGCACGGCCGGCGCGGCCGGCGACATTGGCGAATTCCTCCCCCTTAATTAGCTCGCCCGCCCGATAAAGCGACGGGGCGAGCAGGACGGCGGCGTTGAGGTTCAGTCCTTGTGAAAGCGTGGGCGACGCCACGGTCACTTTGAGTACGCCTTCAGCCAGAAGGCGCTCGATCTCACGCAGGAAAGGGTTGGGAAGCCTGCCATGATGGATCGCGACACCAACCCTCAGGCATCGCACCGCCGGATGATCTGCGCCGAGCCATTCGGTGCCAATTTCCAGCGCGCGGGCGATCGCCGCCTCGTCGTCGAGCAGAGAGGGCAGATAGCCTCGCGCATTCAAATCTACGATCGTCGAGCCATAGCCGATCACCGAGTTGGCCTGCGGCTGGAATATCAGCGTCCGCTTCTCCTGGCCCGCAAACTCCCATGCGGCAAACAGGGTAAGCTCCTTAGTGCTTGTCGGTCGCGCCTTCTTGTGCGGCTTGATGGGGTCGACCTCCTCGACGAACCTGGCGACCCAAGGTCCGTCGTCCTCCAGATCGAAGCAAAGCTTGGCAGACTTTGTTTGCCATGCCACCGTGCCGAACCGCTGGCGAGTTGGGCGCCACTCGGACTCGACGGCATCACCCGGCGCATCCGATCTTATCCACGCAGTCAGGTCGGTCAGCGCATCACCGCCGGGCAAGATGGCCGAAAGACAGACGATGCGCCGATCTGCACTGTCCGGCCGGCGCAGTAGACGTTGAACAAGAATCTCGTAGCGGATCTCGCGCTCAGTCGGCCCTATCAGATGGCCCTCGTCCAGCACGATTAAGCCCACATCGTCGATGATCGTCGCGTCGGACCGCAGCGCGAAATCGAGCTTTTCGGGTGTCGCGATGATGATCTTATGGGTGCGCAGCGCGTCTTCATCGCCGGGCGACATGCCCGACGCGCCGTAGAGCGAGGACACCGAGAAACCCAAGGGTGCAAAGGTTCTCCGGAACGAGCGTTCGGTCTGGGCCGATAGCGCCCGGAGCGGTGTCACGACGAGCACACGCCGGCCCGTTGTCAGCGTCATCAACGCCGCTATCTCCGCCACGCGGGTCTTGCCGGCACTGGTCGGAAGCGCGACCACCAAATCGTCAGTAAGATCGCTTGACCGACGTGCGGCCTCTCGTTGGGACGGCCATAATTCGACCTCGGCGTTCTTCCGTGCGTAGAGCGAACCAAGAAACAACCGTCTGAGTTCGGCGTAGCTGTCCTCGCCGCCGGGCGGCGGATCGTGCGGCAGATTGACGTGAAGCGAGTGCGCCCACAGGTCATCGATGAGGCCGCGGCACAGCCTCAGCAGCCACCAGCCCGGCACGATGCCAGCATTCGCCGCAAGACTAAGACCGGCGTCAAGCAGCACTATTGCTTGCTCGACCAAAGGTCCTTCGCCGGTCTGGAGCGCGAAGTCGTAATAGGCGAGCGCGCGGCACGCGGTCGTGTTGAGCATCTCCCCGATCGCCACCTCGGGCGTGATATGATCCTGTTCCAACGCAAACCACAGCCCGTCATCGCTTAGGCTGTCGTCAGTGAGGCGCGACCGTACATGATTGCGGAGCGCATCGAGATCACGCAGCATCAACAGGATCAGCGCGGTCTCGGCCGGACTCTCGTTGAAGCCCTCGGCGCGGTCGCCGAACAGCGAGTAGGCAATCGCCGAGAAACCGGCGAGATGATAGGCGGCCGCAGCGATAGTGCGATGGAAGCTGCGCGTCGCCGATTCCGGCGCGCCGTTACGCACCAGCGCCTCGAAGGCTTTCGCCGAATATTCAAAGCCCTTGCGGGCTATCTCACTCTCACCGCCGCGCTCTTTGAGCGCGAGAGCGGCACGCAGGAGCGCGAATCCATATTCGGCGAGATCGGTTTCGATCGTGCGGCCGAGCGGCGCTGCATCGTCGGGCAATTCGCCATCTCGCCGGATGATCGACCAAGCGGCGCCGCGCCGCAAAAGACCGCCCCAGACATTGTCCTGGGCGGCATTGACAATGAACGCGGTGAGTTCGTCAGCCGTTTCCAAGCGTCACAGCCTCGAAGTAAACGCGGTGGATGAAATCACCGTGGTCCGCGATCCGTAGGTTCGTGCTGTATTGATTTCGGTCGGCAGGAGATGCGTCGAGATCCGCTTTCAGGGACGGCGGCGGAGCATTTCCCGAAAGCGTGAACAGCATATGGTCGATGCGCCCGGGCGGCAGCGTCCTTTGTCCGACCTCATCGCGCAGCGCGCGTCCGAGGGCCTGTTCGTCGGTATTAGGGCTCTCGAGCAAACGGTCCGCGACAAACAGCAAGGACTCAGGAGTGCAGCGGCCGTCGTCGCGATCGAGCGCCTCTCGGGCTTCGGTAATGGCTGTCTTGGCGAGCTGCTGCCGGCTTTTGGACTCGCCCTTGAGCAGGCGGAGCTGCCCGTCGTCGCCCACCACGATACCGATGAAATCGTCGCCACGTAGCGCCATGTTCCGACCGTCCTTGAAGCGCAGCCGCTTGACTGGGATACGAAATCCTAGAGTTTGCTCAGCCAGCTCAGACGCAAGTATTTCGCCTAGATCGCCTGACCGCGCCGTGATGTCGGTGGGCATGCGGGTGCGCAAAATGTCGGCCGCCTTTTCGTAACCGAGACGTGCCGCGTCATCAGCGATGCGACCGAGATCATCGTAGTGGTCGCGCACGGCCTCAAGCAGCAGCGCCCAGATGGTCTCGCGGCCGCCATCCTTCTCTGTCAGCAGCCAGAGGCGCTTTCGGCCAGCAACATCCTCAGCGCATTCGCACCAATCCCAATAAAGCGGCATGAGTTTCCTTGTTACCGAATTTCGGGCGACTATTTCGAATTAGCCGACGATGTCCCGAGGTCCGTCAAGCTCGACCAGTCCACAACCATGAACAAGGCAGTAAAGGTAAAGCTTGTAAAGGCCTTGCAAGCCACTTGGTAGCCCTTGCGGCCATCTAAACGCACGGCGGCTTTCGAGATGGCGCCAAGCGCCGTCAAACGACCGAGTTGAGGGCGCATAGCTGCCTAATGGCTTAGCGCCTGGCGAATGGTAGCTTTTCTTGATCCGACGTCTGAAACCGGACAGGCAGCACACGACCCCATTGCGGACGCACCCGATCTCAAGCCAAAGTGGTTCTCCTGCTCGACCACATCTTTGTTTCCAATGTTTCCAGGAACCTAATATGCCTCGCTACCAGCATTATACACTGGGCTGGTTAGCGTGGGCACTGCAGGCAGCGACCCTAGTAGGTATGATAGAAGGTGGCTTCGAACCTCCTTTCCCGGCGGCGGTAGCTGGGGCAGTCTTCATAGCGCTCAATGTCTTATCGCTTTCGGCATATATTCGCTGGCTCTATGCGCATGATGAAAGTGATTTTCGCGATAGTCTTCCGGCGTTTGGCGCTCTTATGTTTGCCGTTGTCGGGCTACTTTTCGGCGTGAAGTCCATTAGCGCCATAAGGCTGCCTTACGTTTTTGGGCGTCATATTTTCCGTTCGCTGGGTTAGATGGAATAGGAAGCGATAGGCGATCGACCATCGAGCTCTGACGTCAGCTAACCACCCTAATCCTGACATTCGCAACGGCTGGCGAATGTCCCACTAGCAGACTGGCAGCTTAGAGCGATCTTGGTCCAGGATCGGACATTCGGCTAACGACCCATTGCGGACGTTGGCTAAATTAGTCGAACATTCTCGACTTGCCGTGATGCCAGCGAGCCAACGCCAGATAGCAAAAACTCGACGCAACGCTGGAAACCACCACGGCATCCAAAAATGCGCCAAAGGTAGCTGCGTAGGTTCCGCACACGATAATCGGTCCTAAGATGGCGAAGTAAAACGGGTGCCGTTCTATAAGCCGGCCGTAGAACAAGATTATTGCCATTAGTGCGGCAATCCATGGAATGGAGATTATGCCACCAAGAAAGAGGCCCAGCCCGGCACCGCCAACGCTAAAGCCAGCTGTTGTTCCTATCGTCCCGAACATCCCTGTGACTGAAAGTCCAATGGCGTGCGAGAATAGAACGTGCCCGACAACGAGCGAGCGGTTTTCAGGCCTATCCATTGTGCGAGAATGCTTGATTGTTGCTAATGAGGCAACGTCGGCTTGCCACCCCAATGACGGCCGATCAGCGCATGCGGGAGACAACCTGGAAGCGGCCGATCAGAGCTACCGAGCGACCGCTTCTTGGGCTAGATTTCAGTTCGCTCCGCTAAGAGCAGAGCGTCTTCGACGTCGACGCCCAGATAACGCACAGTGTTTTCGATCTTCGTGTGGCCAAGCAGGATCTGGATTGCTCGGATGTTACCCGTCGCGCGGTAAATCATCGCCGCTTTCGTCCGGCGCAAAGAATGCGTACCGTATTCTGCCTTTCGCAGTCCGATCGCAGTTACCCATTCATCGACTAGGCGAGCATACTGTCGAGTGCTCATATGGTCAGCGTGGTTGATACGGCTTGGGAACAGGTAATCTCCAATTGACCCTCCTCGGCGTTCCAGCCAGGCTAGCAAAGTCGCTCGTACATCAGCGGTCAGCTCGAACTGGACTGGACGGCTGGTTTTTTGTTGAATGACGGTTGCCCGGTTACGAATCTCGGGACCCGCGACCACGTCGCCGATCTTGATTTTCACCAGATCGCAGCCGCGCAGTTTGCTGTCGATTGCGAGATCGAAAAGGGCCTTGTCCCTCAATCGTCCTTCGCGATCGAGGTGAAAGCGGATCGCCCAGATCTGCTTCTGCGTCAGCGAACGCTTCGTTCCGACATTCTTGCCAGCGTTCCAAGCCGAACGATGCCGCGTTGCTGCATCAAAACGTGAGTATCCCATTGCGTTTCTCCTGGGCCAAAACGGCCGAAGAGGTAACGCTCAGCGTGTCGTCGTTTGGGCCGATTGCGGACTGGCAGCTTTCGGCAGGAATTCGAGAAAAGCCGCCTATCAGTAGATCCGCACTCGACATACAGCTTACTTGCCTATGTCACTGGACGTATCTCCAATGCCAAACCAGCTTCGCTGCCAATCGTAATGTCCCACTCATGGGCTTCAGCTACGGCTTTGACCAGTGCGAGCCCGAGGCCGCTGCCACGGGTGGTTCGGGATGCATCGGCACGATAAAAACGGTCGAAAATATAGGGTCGATGCGCCGGATCGATGCCAGGGCCATTGTCGGTAAACCTGGCTATCCAATCAGTGCCTCGTCCTTCCAGAATTACGCGAATAATAGTTCCGCGGGGGGTGTGGACCGCCGCATTGTCGACCAGATTAGAGAACATCTGCTGTACCAGCGCACGATCGCCGAATATTTCTATGCCTGGTTGCAAATCCGATACAAGCTCGCGCCCACCGTCTGTCATTGCCGGTCGGTAGGTTTCAACTAGATCTGCCAACATTGATGAAAGATTGAAGGTGGTGAAATGCTTTTGCAATCCACCGCCTTCGATCTGAGCGATCCGCAGCATTGAACCGAACATGTCGAGCATGGTCCGCGATTCATCGAGGGCACTGTCCACGAGGGCGTTAGCAGCGACGGGATCACTTTCGTCCTGAGCCTGCTCCAGCTTGCGTTGCAGACGCCCCAGTGGCGTGCGCATGTCATGCGCGATATCGTTGGTGACCTGACGGATTGCTCCCATAACGCTTTCGAGCCGGTCCAGCATCCGGTTCAGTTGCGCGGACAGCAGGTCGATCTCGTCTCGTGCCGTGCTGACCGGCATACGCTGAGCCATATCGCCGCCCATCACTTTAGCAGCCACACTATTCAGCCGGTCAATCCGGCGGAAATTGCGCAGGGCGATCCTCCAGCCGAGCAGAAACGAAAGAAGGATGGCAAAGCCGGTTGCAGCTAGGCCAGCCAGAAGCAGTGCCTCGCGCAATTCGCTGACGTGTTCATCTTCCTGCCCGACGAAGACATAGCCACCATTGCGACCTCTCATGCCGAAACCGATGATGCCGGAATCGTCGAGCCGCTCTCCATCAATGAAGCTGCGATGGACCTGATCCGGCGAAAGGACACGGGCTCCCATCAAGTGCTGTCGTGGCACCAAGTCACCGATCAGTGCCTTGCCTTGGGCATTTTCGACATAGCGAAACAGCTCTTCCTGCGCGGGAACAATGTGCGATAGCTCTTCCTCATCGTCATCCTCTTCGAGGGCCTGCTCCAGCGTGCGCGCACGTGATTCAACCGAGGCCGAAATCTGATGTTCGATTGTCGATGTGGCGACTTTATAGACCAGCGCCAGCAAGACCACCGTCAGCCCCACGAACAGCGCGCCGGACAGCATTGCGGTGCGAAACGCTCCAGAGCGCCAGAAACCGACGTCATCCATCGATGATGTATCCCGCGCCGCGCACTGTGCGAATAGCCGATTGTTCGGACTCCTCGTCCAGCTTTGATCGCAGGCGGCTGATGTGGGTTTCGACAATGCTTGTCGCCGGATCGAAATGAAAACCCCACACACCTTCCAGCAGCATGGTGCGAGTGACGATCTGCCCTGCGTTACTGAGCAGGAACTCCAGCAGGCGGAACTCCTGCGGCTGCAGGGTGACCGGCTTGCCATCTCGGGTGACCGTGCGGGCGAGCAGGTCCATTTTAATACCACCCGCCACCAACTCTGTTTGTATATTGGCGGTTTGACGCGGTCTCCGGCCTAGTGCCATTACTCGTGCCGCAAGCTCTGAAAAGGCGAAGGGTTTGACGAGGTAGTCATCGCCGCCTGCCTCCAGTCCATCCACCCGGTCGGACACGCCATCCAGCGCGGTCAGGAACAGCGCAGGCGTCGTGTTCTTCATCGACCGTAGGCCACGGATAATGGCCAGGCCGTCCATTCCCGGCAGCATCCGGTCGAGCACCAGCACATCGTAAGGCTCGCTGCCCGCCATCAGGAAAGCTTCTTTTCCTTCGCCGGTCACATCGACGACATGGCCCAGTTCGAGCAGGCCATTGGCTACGAACTGGGCAGTTTCATTGTCATCTTCGGCTACAAGAATCTTCATATCCGTCCGTCTTTCGCAGATAGGAAGCGGCGGGCCGCAACCCGCCACTTGCCCATGCGATCAGTCGTCGTCCTGTTCGCCATCTTCATCGTCCTCATCGTCCGCCTGGACGGAGAGCACCTTGCCAGTTTTGCCGTCGATCTTCACTTCCCGCTCATCCGCGCCCGAACCGACGCTGACTTCCCAGGCTGGCGTGGCCGCTTCATCGTCAAGCTCGACTTCGGCGACCTTCAGGCCGGTGTGCTCCGCTGCGATCCGTGCGGCATCGCTGGCCGTGATCGTCGCGCTTGAGAGCATCCGTGCTTCTGCGGCGTCTTCCTGCGCTTCTGATTGATCGTTGCCCCCACCCTTCATGCCAAGGCTTTCGGCATTGGCGATGCCGGCTGCGCCCAGACCTCCGAGTGCCGCGACACTCAGAACGGCAGCGATCAGTTTGTTCTTGGTTGTCATACTCTTCACTTTAAGCTCCTTCACTCGATCCGTGAATGGACCGTGAGCTCTTTCTGGCAGCTGCAAGTTTTCCGGGAGACTTCGTTCCCCATACAATTTGGTAAGAGTAGTTTGGTGACGTCTGTGTGAAACATACAATTCGGTAACATTGAGGAGAGGGCTGGACCCGAAACGATGTAAGCCTTTAAAGCCTCGAACAGGCTGATGGAGGAAAAATTTGCAGCGGCGCCATGCAATACGAAAGCGATGCAGCGCGCTTTTATCCGCGATCGCTCTTGGTTCGCTGTCAGCTTGTACTTCTTATCAATCGCGGCCACTCGACACGTCGGCGGCTATTCTCGCCAAAGCGCCGGAAGGGCTGGTGCAGGATGCCGCTCTGATCGAGCGTCCGTTTCTGGCAGGCAAGCCGGTCGATGTTTCTCAACCGCTGGATCGCGACGCGCTGGGCCTCATCGCACTGCTTTATAACCCCGATCTGACTGCCTTGCGCAAGCAGACGGGAGTGGCCCAAGCGCAATTGCTGGATGCCCGGCTGATCCCGGACCCCTCGGTCGGTCTTTCGGCAGACCGGGTAATCTCCGGCCCGCCTACTGCGCGTCCCGGCGCGATTGCCGCACAGATCGCGCAGGACATCAACAGCCTGCGCAGCCGCGGCGCGCGGGTGGCGGCGGCGCAGGAAGGGCTCAATCAGGTCCGGCTCGATCTGGCATGGGCGGAATGGCAGGTGGTGGAGCAGGTGCGGCTGCTCGGCGTGCGCGTTTCCTATCTGCAACAAATTGCGGAATTGGCGCAAGCCAATCGTGCAGATGCGGAAGACCTGCTGCAAAGAATTCTGCGTGCTGCCGGGCGGGGAGACATTCCGCCAGACCAGTTGCAGGCTGCACGCCTTGCCGGACTGGATGCAGCAGAAAGAGCCTACACAGCGCAGATCGATCTGACAGCCGCGCAGCAGGACTTGCGGAGGCAATTGGGTGTACCGCCCGATTTCGACCTGACGCTGGCCTTGCCGGAGACCGCTCCTCGTGCGCCTTCCCTTTCGTCCCTGACCGATGCGGCAATTGTCGAGCGGCTTGATCTGGCAGCGCTGAAGGCTGGCTATGCATCGCAAGAGGCCAATGTGCGGCAGGCCATCATCAACCAGTTTCCGTCACTCAATCTCGGTTTCAGCGTCACGCGGGATTCCAGTGACAATGGCATAATCGGCGCACTGCTCGATTTCACTTTGCCATTGTGGAACCGCAATCGCGGGCAAATCGCCATCGAGCGCGCCACGCGGGAGGCATTGCGTGCCGAGTATGACGCGCGTCTGTTCGCCGTGCGCGCCGATCTGGCGCAATCGCTCGCTCTGATTGCTGACTTGCAAAGAGAGGAAGCGCGGCTCTCCGCTGAAATCGCTCCGCTTCAGCAGTTCTCGGACGCTACAGCCAGAGCGGCAGGTCGCGGCGACCTGCCGCTCGCCACTGCCATGACAGCCCGTCAATCGCTGAGAGACAAGCAATTGCTACTGGCCAGCGTGCAGCAGGGGCTTGCCGAACAATATATTGCCCTGGAACTCGCCAGCGGGGTTCCCTGGCAGAACTGGAATCGCCCATGACCGCCAGAACTTTTCCGACCCGAACAATGCTGGCGGCCATGTTGCTGGCTGTAGCGGGATGTTCTCAATCGCAGCCTGCACAACAAGCCGATCCGGTAGTCTCGGTTCAAACGGCAAAGGCGCAACTCGGCAATCTTGCGCAAACTGTGACCGTATACGGCACCGTGTCTGCCGACGCGGCCGGACAGCGCGCCCTGGTCGCGCCGGTCGATGCCATTGTTGATCGCATCTACGCTCCGTTCGGTTCTTATGTGGGACGAGGCGCACCGGTTGTCGGCCTGCGCCCCAGTCCGCAAACCTTGGCCAGCATCGCGCAGGCAACCGCCAGTGCCAATCAGGCAAACGAGGCTTTGGCCCGCGCCAAACGGCTGCGTGCTGACGGCTTGATGAGCGATGCGGATGTAGAACTGGCTCAAGCCAGCGCGACCTCTGCCAATGCCACGGTCCGCAGCCTGCGCGGACAAAGCACGACGCTGCGCGCGCCCGTAGGCGGTTCGGTGACCCAGCTTGATTATTCGACCGGTGATCTGGTCAGCGCAGGTACTGCTGTTGCACGCCTCACTGCCGATACCGATGTGCGGGGACGGTTTGGAATTGATCCACTGCTGGCTCGTCAGGTGCGCGTGGGTGACACGGTCCGCATCCTGGGTTCCGAAGGCAGCGCCGATTTTTTTGTGCGCGTCAGTGCCGTCGATCCTGTCGTCGATCCGACCACACGATTGGCCTCTGTCTTCGCTACCATACCGGCGCAGACCGAAATCGCGCCGGGTGAGCCCTTGCGGGGCGAAATCGTGGTTTCAAACAATCCCAATGCGATCCTCATCCCCTATGCGGCGCTGCTCGATGATGCCGGTCAATCCTATGTTTTCACCGTTACAAATGGCATGGCTAAACGTGTCGATGTGACAGTTGCCGCACGTGATGGCGACAATGTCGGTATCGCCAGCGGGATTGCAGTGGGCGATGTCGTTGTCGTTAAGGGCGCTGCTGCGGTCAGCGACGGTGTGAAGGTTTCAACGGCCAGGCCATCGCCAGCACCAGCTCCGTCCGCAACCGCATCGGGTAATTGACCGGATGGCGAAGACAGCGCGTTCCCCTATCAGCAGACATGCTTCGGCGATCCTGCTGGCCGTCGCCCTGCTCACCATCGCCGGTGTCATGTCGGGATGGCGTCTGCCGGTTAGCCTGTTTCCCTTTATCGATTATCCGCGGGTGGTCGTATCTGTCGATGCGGGTGAGCGCGATGCGGCCACAATGGCTGCCTCGATCACGCGCCCGGTTGAAATTGCGTTGCGCGCGGTCCCCGGAGCAAAAAGCGTACGCTCCACCACCAGTCGCGGTTCTGCCGAAGTGTCAGTCGATTTCGCCTGGGGACAGGACATGGTCGCCGCTACGCTGGAAACGGAAGCGGCGCTCGCCTCCATTCTGCCTGACCTGCCGCAAGGCGCACGCTTCGACGTACGTCGATCCGATCCCACGATTTTCCCGGTCTATGGTATCGCCCTGACATCAGACAGTCTGTCGCCTGCTGATCTGCGCCAGTTAGCCGAGCTAAAATTGCTGCCTTCACTGATCTCGGTCGATGGGGTTGCGGGAGTCGATATTCTCGGTTCCTCCCCGCGAGAATTCGCGGTCAACCTCGACCCGGCTCGACTTGGGGCGCTGGGCCTGACCCTGGACGATGTCAGCAAGTCGCTCGCCGCACAGAACGCGGTCAATGGTGTAGGTCGCCTGACCGACCAACATCAGTTGTTCCTTGTGCTGGTCGATGACCGGCTGACCTCCATTGCCGATCTAGAGGACACGCCCGTAACCCTGGCCGGTCAGGCTGGGCCGGGCGTCGTGCGTCTCGGCGACATCGCTAGCATCTCCAGTTCGATCGAGCCGAGCTATACGCTGGTCAACAGCGGCGGGCAAAGCGCGGTGCTGCTGAATGTGCGACAGGCTCTGCAAGGCGACACGGTAAAAATCGTGAAGGACGTGCAGCAGAGGCTCGACCAGTCCGGCTTGCCCCCTTCGGTAAAAGTCACACCATTTTACGACCAGTCCGAGCTGGTTTCGGGTGCGGCCAACGCGGTCCGAGATGCGATTCTGATCGGCGCGCTGCTGGCGGGTCTGGTGCTGTTCGTTTTCCTGCGATCGTGGAGACTCATGGTCCTGACCGGCCTGTTGCTACCGGCGGTGCTCGCGGCCGCATGTGTTGCGCTGGAATTGCTGGGCCTTGGCTTCAACATGATGACGCTGGGCGGCATGGCGGCGGCTGTCGGCCTGGTGATCGACGATGCGGTGGTCGTGCTGGAACACATGATGCGCCGGATGCAGGAGAAGAGCTCGACCGATGAACAGCATCTGCTGGGTGCGGCGGCAGAAATGGGCCGCCCCCTGCTCGGATCGACATTTGCAACTATCGTCGTTTTCATCCCGCTTGCCTTCATCAGCGGCGTCACCGGCGGATTTTTCAAGTCACTGGCCATCACGATGGTCGCCTGCCTCGTGGTGTCGCTGCTTTACGCCCGCTTCGCCATTCCGCTGCTCGCCGCGCGCTGGCTGACGGAGAAGGACGCAGAGCAGGTGGAAAAGGGCGAGAAGGTGATGAACCCGCTTATTCGCGCCTATGACCGGACGGGAGGGCGTGCTCTGGCGCGCCCCGGTCTCACGGTGCTGCTGGTGGGCGGCGTTTTGGGCGTGCTTGGCTATCTGTCGTGGTCACACGTCCCCTCTGGCTTCATGCCTGCGATGGACGAGGGCGGCTTCATTCTCGACTATCGTGCTCCGCCCGGCACCGCGCTGGACGATACCGACCAGATGCTTCGTCAGGTCGAAACGATCATCTCGTCAACGCCCGAAGTGGCGAGCTATTCGCGGCGCACCGGTATCCAACTGGGTGGCGGCCTGACCGAGGCATCGGAAGGAGACTACTTCGTGCGCCTGAATGGTGGCAGCCGCCGCAACATCGATGCAGTGATGAGTGAAATCCGCGACAAGGTGGCGCAGCAGGTTCCCGCGCTGGAAGTCGAAACGGCGCAGCTGATGGAAGACCTGATCGGCGATCTGACCGCCGTGCCTCAACCCATCGAAGTGAAACTGTTCTCCAACGACGAAATCCAGTTGGAAGCGGCGGCAAAACAGGTCGGCAGCACACTTTCCGGCATTCAGGGCGTAGTGGAAGTGGTCGATGGCCTGCGCGTTGCAGGCAGTGATATCACGGTGCGAGTGGACCGCGGCGCAGCGGTGCAGGCTGGCCTCGATCCGCAGTCGATATCGGACCAGCTTTCCGCGCTGATCGATGGAACGATCGCCACCCAAATCCGCGACGGTGAACAGCTTGTCGGGGTCCGCGTTCGTGGCCCCGAAGACCTGCGTCAGCATATCGCGCTGGTCAACGACATGGTTCTGCGCGCGCCGGATGGGCATTCTGTCAGGCTGGCACAGGTTGCGACGGTCGAAGTCGTCGGCGGTGCAAAACAACTGACCCGGGAGCAGCTCGCGCCGTTCATCGGTGTGACCGCGCGGCTCGAAGGGCGTAGCCTGGGCGCGGCCATGAGTGAGGTGCAAAGCAAGGTGCAGGCGCTCAACCTGCCAGCGGATATACGCGTGGAATATGGCGGCCTCTACAGCCAGCAGCGGCAGAGCTTTTCAGACCTCGCCATGGTATTCTCCGCCGCGATCCTGTTGATTCTGCTGCTTGTCACAATCCTTTATGGCCGGTTCTACTGGGGCCTTGCCGCCGTCACCACGATCCTCTTGGTTGCGTCATCCAGTCTGCTGGGTCTGTGGATCACAGGCATCGAACTCAATATCTCTGCGCTCATGGGCCTGACGATGGTTGTCGGCATGGTGAGCGAACTTATTATTTTTTACCTGGCCGAACTGCCTGACGATCGGAAGATCGGCCTTGCCGAACTGCGCGAGGCAGGGGCAAAGCGCCTGCGCCCCATCCTGATGTCGGCGCTGATCGCGATCCTCACCCTCCTACCGCTGGCCGTCGGGTTAAGCCGCGGCGCGGGTTTGCAACAACCATTGGCAACTTCGATCATCTTCGGCTTGCTGGCCGCGGTTCCGTTGGTCCTGCTTTTCCTGCCTGCGATGTTAGCTATGAGAGGCGAGAAGGATGAGCCCTTTGCGTAAGTTACGATTTTCGCCGAGTGTTCGCAGATCTTGATCTGCATTTAATCGGGATGTCAGCTTTCAGGCGACGGTTTTTGGCGCTTGCAAGTCTGAAATGGGGCGCATAGCTGCCTAATGGCTTACCGCCTGGCGGATGGTAGCTTTACTCGACTTGGCTGCTAAAACCGGACATTCCGCAAACGGACCGCTTTCTTTCATCTCAGTTAAGGACAGTTACTCAATTTCCGGAGTTGTAGTGCAGACTATCGGCTGCTCGCCCCGAGAATGAGGGAAGCGTCTCCGACTGTGAGACCGCCTGTCTGCCGAGCGACACAGCGATAGTCGATTGACAGCGGCCCCGGCTCGGTGCGACGATTCCGATTGCGTAGGCCTCTGCGAAATGCGCAGCATGGGCCGTCAGACGAAGAATTTAACGCTTTTTCGACAGGACGGAGCGATGGCGGAGCACGAACATGGAATAAGCTCGATCTGGCCTTCGGGCGAGCTGCCCATGATGCGCTGGAACCGTTTCAACAGCGGCGAACTGGGCGATGTGCATCGTCACATGACATCCGCCTTCTGTCCGCACAGACTGGTGACAGAGGGCAACCCGCCGATCAGTTTCCGTCACAATCAGGTCGATGTCGGCTCCTGCACGCTCAACGCGACTGACTACGGTTTGCCTTTTGGGCGAGTGGCTGTTTCCATTCCCCCGGCCGAACATTCCTACCTTGTTCAGTTCGTGATCGAGGGAAGGGCGCATTTTCGGCATCAGGGCAGGGAATTTACACTCGACCCAGGGAAGATGGCCGTCATCAGTCCCCATGAGCCGACCGAGCAGATCACCGAGGCGGGCTGCAAGCATTTTACCATCAAACTCGACCGCAAGCAGATCGAGGACCTTTTGCGCGAAGACCTGGGACAGACCAAGCGCGCTCTGATCTTTGCGCCGGACCCGGTATTCATATCTGGCGTGGCTGCTAGTTTTGTCCAGTTCGTCCGGGCGATCATCGGCGAGATGGATGGTGCTACCCCCGCCTACACGCATCACCGCGCGATGCGGACGTCGGAGTCCATGCTGGGCCGCTTGCTGCTGGGCGCGGTGCCGCACAGCTACAGCTTCGACTATGAGTTCGGCGAGACGAGCGCGGCAGCGCCTTATTATGTTAAGAAGGCCGAGGAGTTCATGCGCGCTTTTTACAAGGAGCGTTTGACGCTGGACGATATCGTCCAAGCCGCAGGGGTGAGTAGCCGTTCGCTTACCGCAGGATTCCGCCGCTTTCGGGAAGAAACCCCGATGGGCTGGCTCAAGCAGTATCGGTTGGCACGGGCACGGGAAATGCTTGAACGCGGCATGCCAGGCGAGTTGACGGTAACGACAGCCGCCCTTGCGAACGGTTTTGCCCATCCAGGGAAGTTCACGCAGGGTTATCGCAAGTTCTATGGCGAAGCGCCGTCGGAAACTCTTCGGCGCCAATCGATCCGGACTTCGTAAAGCCGACGGTCCTTAGGCCGTATGCCATCCGTATGACATCTTCAGGTCAGACCGTCACTCGACTGCCAAATCGGGCTGATCGCTGCTGATACGGTATAGCGCCAGATCTTCGATGCACTGAATATCACCCGGGTATTCAGGGACGAAGCACGATCCGACAAAACTGCGGACCAAAAGAAGGTTTGCCGGATCGCTTCATCATCGGAGGGTTATTGAGATGATCGATTGTCGCGTATCCTGGCTCGCGCTGGCCGTTTCCGGCACGCTGGCCGCATTCCCCGCCATGGCGCAGGACAGCGGTGCTGCCCAAGGCACGCAGGAAAGCCAGGGCGGCCTGAGCGAGATCGTCGTCACCGCCCAGAAGCGCGAACAGAACCTGCAGGACGTCGGCATCTCGGTTACCGCCATTTCGGGCGATGAGATCCTTGAGCGCGGCGTTTCGAATTCGATTGAGCTGATCACCAGCACGCCGAGCGTCGACAACTATTCCCCCTATGGCCCAGGCTCCAGTGCCAACGTCGTCATTCGCGGTATCGGCCTCAACGATTTCGGCGAAGGGCACGAGGCGCCCGTCACCGTCTATGTCGACGAATTCTATGTGGTGAACGTCCCGGCGGTCGATTTCGCGTTGTTCGATCTTGCCCGTGCCGAAATCCTTCGCGGCCCCCAGGGAACCCTGTTTGGTCGCAATTCGACCGGCGGGCTGGTTCACTATGTCACGCAGAAGCCGACGGACTATACCTCGGGCTTCCTGAAGGCGACGTATGCGCGCTTCAACGAACTGAAACTTGAAGGAGCCGTCAGCGCGCCGCTGTCCGATACCCTCTCAGCCCGCCTGTCGTTCCTTTCGCATCATTCGGACGGATACATCCGAAACATCAACCCGGACTTCGACAATGGCGGTCAGGCGGGAACTGACGCAGTTCGCTTGCAGCTGGCCTATGACGATGGCGACTGGAACGTCCTGCTGAAGGGTGAGTATGGCAAGACGGACAAGGTCCACACCTATTACGAACAGACACCAAGTCTGCGCGATCCCAACACGGGTCTCGGTTTTGCGGATCCGAACGGTGTCGACGACGCCGGTTACAACGAGGCTGATTTCGGGGCAGGTGCACGCAACGTCGCTTTTACAAGCGATCCGCAGCGGCTTCAGTCGAAAGGCTATACTGGCCTGCTCAAGGCCGAACGCGATTTTGGCGATGTCACCTTTACCTCGCTGACCGGCTACCTGCGTTTCACCCGCAAACTGCAGGAAGACTGCGACGCCAGCCCGAACGAGATCTGTTCGGCGGAGTTTCCCTACGAATCCGACACGGCGACCCAGGAATTCCGTCTGTTCTCCGACGCCGGTCCGATCACCTGGACCGCAGGCATCTACGGCATGCTCGCCAAGGCCAAGAACAATCCTGCCGCAACGTTCAACGTGCCGGTTTCGGGCGATACGGCGGTCGATCCGGTTACTGGTCTTTACAACGGCGCCTTTTTCCCGATCAATCTTGCCGCCAACTGGTCGCTCAAGACCAAGTCGATCTCCGCCTTCGCACAGGGAGAATTCCCTCTAACCGACAGCCTGAAGCTGATTGCCGGTGGGCGGATCACATATGATCACAAGAATTTCGCTGATGCGGACAACGCCTCGCTGCGGTCCTGTCCGGGTTTCCCGATACCGACCAACTGCTTTGCCGCACCAGATGGCCCCGGTATCGCCAATCCCTATAGCGGCAAGTATTCGCAGACGATGTATTCGGGCAAGGTTGAGCTCGATTATCAGGCGACACCGGACCTGCTGCTGTTCGCCAGCGTGTCGCGTGGTACCAAGGCCGGCGGCTTCAATAACGGGTTCTACCCCGGTGGGGTCAATCCAGACCAGATTCCTTATGAGGACGAGTCCGTTATCGCCTATGAGATCGGCGAAAAGGCCGACCTGCTGGACAACCGGCTGCGCCTCAACACCTCGGTCTTCTATTACGATTACAGCGATTATCAGACCTTCACATGGGAAGGCATCGGCGGTCTGCTGACCAATCAGGATGCGACAAGCTACGGCGCGGAAGTCGAAATCATTTTCCTGCCGGTCGACGCGCTTCAGATCAGCTTCGGCGGATCGTGGTTGGAAACCGAAATCAAGGATGTGGCCAACGGTGTCCCGGGAGGCGGCACTTATGTCGCGGACCGTGAAATGTCGAACGCCCCTAAGTGGACCGCGAACGGCGCTATCACCTACACCGTTCCGGTTTCCGCCGAATCCGATATTATTTTCCACTGGGACGGCAACTACCGGTCAAGCCGTTATACCAACAACTTCAACGATCCTTCGGTGCGTTTGCCGGGCTATTTCAAGCATAATGCCGACGTGACCTACTCAGTGAACGAGAATTGGCAGATCCAGGGCTTCGTCCGGAACATCGGCAACAAGAGGGCGATCAGCAAGGCGTTCCAGTTCAACGACCTGGGCTACGTCCAGTACATCTATTCCGAACCTCGGGTCTATGGCGGCAGCGTCCTGTTCCGTTTCTGATCCGGCACAAGGCAAAGTTGCGATGTCCGAAACTGTTACCGCCATTTCTCCCCCACGCCCAGTCCACGATGATCGGGCGGACGGTGGGGTGGTTGCCCAGATTGCGCTTGGCACGGCCGGTGTCGTTACTTTCCTGGCGATGCCGGTCGTCGTCTCGGCGATGGTGAACGACCTGGCGGCGAGCGAGCGTGAAGTCGGGTTGTTCTCTACCGTCCAGCTCGCAACTATCTCGGCAGGCTGCTTGCTATCGACTTTTCTGCCGCAAGGGAGGTTTCGTCGTCACGGGTTGGCCGCACTTGCGGTGATGATCGGGTGCGACCTTGCAACCCTGTTGGGGCCGGGCTGGGTGGCGTTCAACGCCCTTCGCGCCATAGCCGGTATCGCAGGCGGCGTCGCGGTGTCGCAAGCTACGGCCGCCCTTTCGCGCAGCGCCAGGCCGGAGCGCAGCTTTGGTCTGTTCCTCGCGTTGCAGACAGTGGTCTCGATCGCTTGCATCTATGCAATGCCGGCCCTGATGCGCGCCGGCGGCTTTCATCTCGGATATCTTGTTTTTCTCGCTTTCGACTTCGCCGCGATCGGTCTCGTTTATGCCTTTGTCCCGAAACGTGCGGGCGCAGCGGCCCCTCATGCGCGATTGACCGGAAACGATGCCGCCGGATGGTGGCAGAGCGCGGCAATGCTGTTGTCGATCCTGTTCTTTTTCGTGGGTATCGGTGCGATATGGACTTTCCTTGCCTTGCTGGGAGAGCAGATCGCTTTGACAGAGGGCGAGGTGGCGGGAGTGCTCAGCCTGTCGAAACTCGTCGCTTTTGTCGCGTCGTTCCTGCCGGGCATTCTGGTGGCAAGGCTTGGTCGTACGATCCCGATCCTAGCCTGCGTCGTGTTGCTGACCGGCGCTGTCATTGTCTATTCGGCCGCCAATGCGCTCACCGGCTTCGTAATTGCCACCGTCATGTTCAGCACGGGCTGGTATGTGCTTTATCCCCTTCAGCTTGGCGCGCTTGCCGATGTCGATCGCGATGGCCGTCCGATGCTTTCTGCGGGCGCGCTGACCGGGGCAGGCCTTGGCATTGGACCGGGCCTTACCGTGATGGTCGCCGATGGGTTGTCGGGGATCTACATCATTTCCGCCGCGGCGTTCCTTTTGGTCGGGCTGTTCGCCATGCCGGTCCTTGTCCCGTCTGCGCGCCGCCGGAAAGCGGAGATGGCGCTGTGACGCTGGCCAACGATTACGGCGTTCTGAACGAGGGTGCGCGAGCCTTGCTATATCGGCGCACCGGAATGTTCCTTGATGGTGCGTTTCGCGATGCCGCGTCGGGCAAGACGATGGACGTGGTAGACCCCACTACCGGCGGCGTGGTCGCCAACGTACCCGACGCGGGGGCGGGCGACGTCGAACTTGCGGTCCGCAGTGCGCACCGCGCATTTCGCGATACTGCCTGGTCGGGACTGCGCCCGCACGAGCGTGAGGCAGTCATCATGAAACTGGCTGCACTGGTCGAGGCGGAAGCTGACGCGCTAGCGCAGGTAGAGACGGTCAATTCTGGCAAGCTGATCGGCAATACGCGAGCTTTCGACGCGGATTTTTCGGTCCATGTCCTTCGGCAGGCGGCCGGTTGGGCGACGCGGCTGTCGGGACGGATGATGGAACTCGCCGTTCCTTACATGCCGAACGCGCGCTTTACCGGTTCGACGCATCCCCGGCCCGTCGGTGTGATCGGCGCTATCGTCCCTTGGAACGTGCCGCTTTGCATGGCGGTGTTCAAACTTGCCCCGGCTCTTGCCACCGGATGCACAATCGTGATCAAGCCGGCAGAGCGCACCCCGCTTACCGCACTTCGCCTTGCTGAATTATGCATCGAGGCGGGTATTCCCGCAGGCGTCGTCAATGTCGTGACCGGCGGGGCCACGGCGGGGCAGGCTTTGGTCGAACATCCGCTTGTAGATAAGATCAGCTTTACCGGATCGACCGCCGTCGGCCGCCGTATAGGTGCCAGTGCTGGCGAACGACTGATCCCCTTTTGCCTCGAACTCGGCGGCAAGTCGCCGGTCGTAATCGCGCCCGACGCCGATCTCGAGATGGCGATATCCGGTGCTGCCTGGGCGATCCTGGGCAATCACGGGCAGAACTGCTGCGCCGGGTCGCGCCTTTTCGTTCACGAAAACCATTTCGACCAGGTCGTCGAGGGCATCGCGCAGATCGCGGCAAGCCTCGTCATCGGCCCCGGTCTCGACCCTGCCAGCACGATGGGCCCGATGATCAGCCACGAGCACCGCGACCGTGTCGTTTCCTATGTTGAGCAGGCCCGCAAGGACGGTGCGTCGCTGATCACCGGTGGCGATCCGCTATCGGATGACGGGGCCTATATGCACCCTGCCGTCATCGTTGGTGCGGGCGACGGCAGCCCCGTGGCGCAGGAAGAGATCTTCGGCCCGGTGCTGACCGCTTTCCGGTTCGACGATCTGGATGACGTCATGCCGCGCGTGAACAATTCGCAATACGGGCTGGGTGCCAGCATCTGGACCCGCGACATGGCCACTGCGGATCGGTTTGCCGACAAGGTCGAGGCCGGGACGGTCTGGATCAACAATCACAACACGCTCGACTGCGCGATGCCATTCGGCGGCTGGAAGCAATCGGGCTTCGGACAGGAACTGGGCGAAGAAGGCATTCGCGCCCACCTGAAGACCCAAGCCAGGATCGTGAGGCACTGATGTTCGACCACCGCAGCAACCATCCGACCCGCACCGGGGCCATCGCCACGTCGCGGCGCAGGTTCCTTGGCGGCGGCGCCACTGTCGCGGCGCTTTCGGCAATCGGCCTTGCGCCCGCACTGGGCGGCTGTTCGATGCGCGATGACGACCTGGCCAACCTGCAGTCCCGGCTGACGGGCAAGGCGATCGGCAAGGACAGCGCGGTCTATGAGCCGTGGCGTCAGTCGATGGTCTGGCAGACGCAGAAATTTCCCCGCTATCCCGATATGATCGTGCAGGCTGAAACGGTCGATGACGTAGTCGCCGCGGTAAACTTTGCGCGCGAAACAGGTCGCCGCATCACCACACGCGGCGGCGGACACAGTTTTTGCGGCTGTTTCCTGCGCGACGACGGCATTCTCGTCGATGTATCGCGCCTTTCGACGATAGAGATCGACGAGGCCGCGGGCGAAGTGCGCTGCGGGCCCGGCGTGATTGGGCGGCGGTTGCAGGAAGACCTTGCCGACTACGACCTTGCTTTCCCCACCGCTCATTGCGGTATGGTGCCGATTAGTGGATTTCTGTTGGGCGGCGGGCTTGGCTGGAACGGCAATGCCTGGGGCGGGATGAGCACCTACAACATACTCGAGGTGCAGATCGTCACGCCCGACGGCGAAGTACGCACCGCGAGCGAGACCGAGAACCCGGACCTGTTCTGGGCGGTGCGCGGCGGCGGGCCGGGGCTGTTCGGTGTGGTCACCAGCTTCCGCCTGAAATGTTATCCCAGGCCAACGGCGATACGTTCGCATACCTACATTTTCCCCTTCACCGACATTCCGCAAGTGGCGAAGGCGATGGAGGAACTGGGGCCGGCTTTGCCGGTGGACGTCGAGCTGATCGGCGTCATATCCGCAGCGCCGCCGGGAATGGAAAACGCATGCAGCGCGGCAGGCTGCGATCAGGTGATGATCCTGCAATCAATCGCGTTCAAAAGCGATCCTGGCGAAGCGCTCGCGGCGATGGCGCCGATTGCCGATCATCCGATCCGCAAGAAAGCGATCGCCGAAATCATGGGTGCGGAAGAAAGCTTCGAGACGCTTTATTATGCGAACGAAGTGCCCTTTCCGCAGCGGCGCTACTGCGTCGACAACATCTTCACCGACGGTCTGAGCAAGCCGATTGCGGTGATGATGAAGCATATGCCCAACAGCCCGTCTCGCGTCAGCGCGCCCGTCATCCTGTACAAAGGTAGCCCCAAGATTCCCGACGGTGCGTGCCAGACCACCGGGCAGTTCTACCTGTCCTGCTATTCCCAATGGGACGACCCGGCGCAGGATGATGCGAACAAGAACTGGCTGATCGAGATGTACCGGGAGCTGCAGCCGATGGGCACGGGCAGTTACATCAACGAGTTCAACCAAGAAGGCAGGATCGACCAGATCCCCGAATGCTACCGCCCTGAAGACTGGGCGAAGCTGGCCGACATTCGCGCGAAATACGATCCGGAACGCGTGTTCCAGACATTTTACGGGCTTGAGCCCAAACCGACAAACACATGATTGGAGAACGAGAGATGACGGGCAAGGATATTGTCGGCGGTTTTTTCGCAGCGTTCGGCGCGGGCGACATGGACAAGGCCATGGGCCTGTTGAAAGAAGACGTGCGCTGGACCTTCCATGCGCCCGAGGGGACGATCCCCTGGGCCGGAACCTTCAACGGGCGCGAAGGCGTGGGCAAGTTCTTCGAACTGTTTCTGGCCGCTGCCGATCCGGTCGAAATGGCTCCGGCCGGCATGTGGGAAGAAGATGGCATCGTCTTCGTCCAGGGCTCTGAAACAACCAGGGTCAAGTCGACGGGCAAGCAATATACCGCCCAATGGGTTCATATGGTCGCCACCGCTGACGGTCAGGTCGTCAGCCTTGACGAGCATATCGACAGCGCTGCCGTCGCAGCCGCGTTCGGCTGATCGCTATGCGCTGCGCGTTCTTCACCGCCGCGCTGCTGACGTTGGCAGGCTGCAACAATTCGAACGAGCCGGTCGATGCGGACGCCGACACCGCGATCGCGCGCGGCGAGGCCCGCTATGTCACTTGCCAAGGTTGTCACGGCAACGATGGCGAGGGGCTTGCGGGCATGAACGCACCCCGTCTCGCCGGGCTGTCAGCGGATTATATCGAGCGTCAGCTGATGAATTATCGCAGCGGCATTCGCGGCGGCCCCGATGATTTCTATGGGGTCGCGATGAATGGGCGGGCCAAGGCACTTGGCGGGGATGGCGCCGTGCATGATGTCGCGGTTTATCTCGCCACCTTGCCGGAACCCTCTGCGCCCTTGTCGGCCGATGAAGCCGACGCCCAGGTACTGGCCCTGGGCGCGTCCCTGTACGAGACGTGCGCCGCCTGCCACGGCGCGGCGGGCGAAGGGAACGAGGCGCTGAAAGCGCCTGCACTGGCGGGTACGGACCCGGCCTATCTTGCCCGACAGCTGAACAATTTCAGAAGTGGCGTACGCGGGCGCGAGGGCGATCCGGAAGGTGAGCAGATGCGCGCCGCCGCGCAGGTCCTGCCTGACGAAGCGGCGGTCGAGGCTGTTGCCCTCCACGCGGCATCGCTGCGCTGACCACAAAGTCTGGCGCCATGGGCGCCATCATACGATCGGGACGTTACGGGCGATGCAAATCGAGGACAGGGAATTCGACTATATCGTGGTGGGGGCAGGGTCGGCGGGATGCGTACTTGCCGCCCGCCTTTCGGAGCGGCCCGACATAAGCGTTCTTCTGGTCGAAGCCGGCGGCAAGGACGACGGCTTCTGGCTCAAGATTCCAGTTGGGTATGGCAAGACCATCATCGATGAGAAGGTCAACTGGAAGTACGAAACCGAGCCCAATCCCGCGCTTGGCGGGCGGCGTATCTATTGGCCGCGCGGCAAGGTTCTGGGCGGATCGGGTAGCATAAACGGTCTGATCTACATCCGCGGGCAGGCCGAGGACTTCGACCACTGGCGCCAGCTTGGCAACGAAGGTTGGTCATATGACGACGTGCTCCCCTATTTTCGCAAGGCCGAGGACCAGGAACGCGGCGAAGACGAATATCACGGCACGGGCGGTCCCTTGTCGGTCACCGATATCAAGGAACGAAATCCGCTGTGCGACGCATTGATTGAAAGCTGCGAGAAGATCGGGATACCGCGTAACGACGATTTCAATGGAACCCGTCAGGAAGGCGCGGGCTATTTCCAGGCGACGATCCGCAAAGGCGCGCGTTGTTCGGCTGCGGTTGGATACCTGCGCCCTGCGTTGAAGCGCCCCAACCTGACCGTCATCACCGAAACGCAGGCAAAGCGCGTGCTGTTCGAAGGGACGCGGGCGACGGGCCTCGAGGTTCAGCGCGATGGACAAAGCTTTTCCATAAGGTGCCGTAACGAAGTTCTGCTTGCGGGGGGTACGGTCAATTCGCCGCAGCTCCTGATGCTGTCGGGTGTCGGGCGGGGAGAGGACATTGCCGAGCACGGCATTGCTGTCGTCCACGATCTTCCCGGTGTCGGCCGGAACCTGCACGATCACTACGGGGGACAGATCACTTGGCGGTGTACGCAGCCCATCACCATGAACGACATCATGCTGTCGAAACGAAAGCAATTGGCCGCAGGCCTGCGCTGGCTTCTGTTTCGCGACGGTCCGCTTGCGGTTCCTGCGGGGCAGGCTTGCGTATTCACGCGCGTCATGCCGAACTCTCAGACACCGGACGTACAATTCCTGTTCCAAACCTTCAGCGGTGGATATTACGAGGACGGACTGTTCAAGTTTTCCGGTTTTGCCAACTTCATTTGCCCGGTTCGCCCGGAAAGCCGAGGTTCCATCGGTTTGAGATCCGCCGATCCCTTGGAACCTCCGCTTATGAGGCCCAACTACTTTTCGTCTGAACGTGACCGGACGACGGCAGTGGAGGGATTGAAGCTCGCCAGGCGGATCGCCTCGGTTTCTCCGCTGTCAGACTTCGTGTCGGCCGAACACCTGCCCGGTGCGGACGTGACCAGCGACGACGAGATTGAGGCCTATTTTCGTGAACAGGGTGGCTGCGTTTCCCATCAAGTCGGAACCTGCAAGATGGGTAACGACGACATGGCCGTGGTCGACCCACGCTTGCGAGTCCATGGTATGAGCGGCCTTCGCGTAATCGATGCATCGGTGATGCCAAAGCTGGTGTCCGGTAATACCAACGCGGCCACCATCATGATCGCGGAAAAGGGCGCGGACATGGTACTCGCGGATCGAGGTACGGTTTAGCGTAGCCCGTCGGCAGGTACTATCAGAGCAACCAGCCCCACTAGGCGGCGAAACTCTGCGGCAGGAGACGGTTTAGCGTGAGCCTGCCGGCACTGGTCAGCCGACTGACCGCTTCTGGGGTTCAGCATGCGAAAAAAGAGGCATGTGAAAACCAAGACACGAGGAATTCTGCGGGTCGCGATGGTCGAAACTGGAATATCTTTTTTGTCACAAACGCGGCTGGTCAGGCATTGCTTTGGCGAAATGATCCCGCCTTGTTCTAGTTTTTGGAAAAACTATTTTGTCAAACCGGGGGCTGAAAACCGCAGTTTTGCGTGTGAAAATGGAAGAACTCTTTTGTCTCGCAACAATTGTGTTGTGAGACAATAAAGTTTTTCCAGATACAATAAAGTTTTTCCACTTTGCCATTTTTGACAAAAAAGATTTTCCATTCAAATTTGTGATTTTCGGCGGAGTTCTGCCGTTTTCTGAGGTCGCAGGTTTTTTCGCGTTTTTCAGCCCATGCACAAACCGGCTATTTTAAGGTTCCGGTAGAATGCTGAACCGGGAAGATGCACTGTGATGTCAGCCATGTGGCACGACCCTGGTCATCTTCCTTGCCGGGGGCGCGTAAGAGCAGACGTTGCCTTCAAGTGGACGTCTTTGGGGCTTTGGATCCGTTCCATAACGTTATGCCGGACGGCAGCTCTCGCGAGCAGCCGACATTCAGCGCACTCAAAGACTATATCCGAGTAAGGCAAAGACTGGGCCGTTTGCGGACCTTCTGCTTTTCGGCTGGTGACACTCAAAAGCTGCCATTGAGAGCGTTATCCGAATGGTCTGCGAATAATGGCGTCAAGCATCATAAGGACCGCAAAGTCGTAGCCTTCGTTTTCGATGGTGACTTCTCTCGTCGGGGTGGTGAGTGTGATGCCGATGAGACTCAGGCTAGTCACGACTTCGATGTCCATGCCGTTCGCTTATCGCTCCGCGTAACACTCAACTGACTTGCCGTCACCTTCTCCTGCAGTAACCCGACGTACGGCAAAGCTTGAAAGCTCAATAGGACCAAATTTGCTCTCAAACGCTGCGCGACCAGCTTCCGACAATACGACGTGTTGGCCCTCGGCAGATTGCGCATCGTGGTCGACTGACTGAGGTAAGCCATCACGCCACCAGGTTGTGCTGGCCATCAGAATACCGTCCTGGGAGAAGAACTCGTGAATGCTGGTCTCGTTTTGCTTCCATCCCAATTGCTCGGCGGCACGGGGACAAAAGATTAGTAGCACGTCAGGATGCCCCTGGAGAGAGTAAGGCCTAAAGCCAGCGACAAAACTCTCATCGGGATGGTCATAGAGCGGCACAACCGCTCCTAGCCGGATCACCTTCGAAGTGCTGTGCAAGCGCTCTTCCAGCGAACTGTGCTCTTGAGAAGCCGCAGAACGAAAGCTCCATCTCTCGCATTCGTAGATTACGCGTATGTCTCGAACTTTGACAGAATGCCAATATGCTAAGACCACATTATTCTGGCCGCGAGATTGCATTCGAACATCTTGAGCGACTTTCCCAGCCCATTCATCTCTATCGTCTCCCCATAGCGTTCGAGGCACGTCGGGCAGTTCGAGATCAGACGGCTTTGCAGAGGGAACCATCAAGAGTGGCGGCCCCGGATAGACGTGCAGCTTGTGCAACAAAATTCGCCAGTCATGGATATTCAACCGGCCACTACTCCTTAGCTCTTCAACGACATGTCGAAGGGCGCGCAGTGTGACTTCTGCTTGCGGGCGACGATACGCCAGCTTCATGGAAATCTTGTCGAGATCCTCCTCAAGTCTTTTCGAAGCAGCATGTCCATATGATGCAACACCGCCCCAGGACTGAATGAGTTGCCCAACCCGCCAGCGCAAATTCGCGACCTCCAAGCCGCAATCGTCAGCCATTTCCTCGACCAAGTCTGTCCAAGGCTCGGTCCAACCGAAGATATCTTCTAAAACCAGACCTCGAGTGTGTTCGTCAGACGCAGCACTACCGGTACTCGAGGAATAGCTTGGCAGATCTAGCGTATAGATCGGCGACAGGACCGCCTCTGTGAATTGTATCGGAACTTCCCAATCTTGAGCCAGGAAGGATGCAGCTGCAACGACCCCACTATCTGGGTGCCCCATCCAAGCTGGGATCATATCTCGAAACTTCGGCGACAGGTCGGCGACCCTGGTCGTCTTGGCTAGCAAGTCCACGGCCATCATCTGCGCTTCTCCGCCCTTCGAAAGCAACTGATTGACGATCGCGACGAAGACATCTTCCTGACCTTCTTCTAGGAGCATCAACGCTCCTCGATCTGCCTCAACGTTCAGTAGGGGCACCCCAAGCGTAAGCGCCCGTGAGAACATCGCCGCCAAATTCTCGAGTTCCCCCTCTATTGTCGATTCTTGAGAAAGCGCATTGCCAATCCGATAGTCCCTTGTGGCTTGCAAATGGTCCGAAAGTCGATCCCAGATCTGAGGCCAAGGTACCTCTTCGAATAGCAAGGGGAAGATGGATTCAATCTCCCACAAATTCGATCCAACGCTGTAACGCGAATTCGCCATGTCCAATGTGAATGCACGGCGTGCCCTATCAAAAGAGTCGTCTTCGCCGAGTAGATGCCGAACTTCGTGCAACAAGCGTCGCCTTTGATTGTTGGGCCATGCCCAGCCTCCATCTTCTTCATCGACAAACGATGCCAATATCGATCTAACCTCATCGACCTGACCAGCGGCAACCGCCCTTCGTGCGACAGCAAGCCTCACGTCTTCATGAGCCATGATGTCTGGGTAATCTTCAACAAAACGCGATACTTCTCGCCAGCCTGTCTCGTTGATCACCCGTATAGCAGCGCGGCGCAGATTGTAGGTTATGCGTCTATTCGGCTGCCCTCTGCCCTCGGCCTTCTTATCGAAAAAGCTGAACTCGGAAGCGAGTGCTTTTGATATGTCCGAGAGGCTCGCAAGGTGCCCATAAGAACGGTGCTCGGGATCGCTAGATTCGTCGCCGCCTTCTGGTTTCCATCGACTCGCAGCAGCAGCTGCTTTCTTGCCGTGCCCCCGCTTTCTTGCACCTTCTTCAAGTGTCTTGAGCAGACGGTGCTTCGCTTCAGGGCGGGCAACTGTCTCAATGAAGGAAGCCGCCCTTTCTTCCAGCGCGGCAACGGAATCATCGCCGCACGTCGACATTAAGTCCGTCAAGAACTGCCCGAACCTCGTCGTGCTTCCATGAGGCTCCGAATACCAAGGAAGAGCGAGATGCGACCAAGCCAAGAGTAATTGTGAAGCGAGTTCCGGACACCGATGCAGTGCACCTCGCAACCCCGCATCAACAATGCCATCCCAACTGAAGACACCCGTGCCAGATGCCCAACGCATCGCATCTTGGGTGAACTTCGGGCTCGCGGCACATGCCTCGAACAAGATCTGCCTACCGCCACGAACCGCCGAGTCGTCCCCTTCAGTCGAACCCATTCCGTCAAGTAAACGCAAAGCAACCTTCGCTCGGTCTGCGCGGGCATTAGGCATATCGAGATTGGCCAAAGACAGAACAGACGTCCAAAGCTCATACTGCCCATCCTTCTTTGCAGGGAGATAACAGCCCAACGATGAGCGCCTCAGATTTTCAATCTCAGTCCTCGCTGCATCGGTCGCACCAATTCGCCCGAGAGCGACTGCATATGCCGCCTTCTCCTCGACTTCCTCTTGCGGATTATACGCTTGCACATCCGCGAGTCCTGCATTCAGTCTCGACCTAGCCGCCTGCACATCGCGATCAATACTGAACATGCCAACAGCGAACTTGCGGCGGAAGCTATGCCACCACCGGAAGACCGCAGCATCTTCCGCGATTAGCTGATCGATCAACTCAAGTGAGTGAAGGTCTCGTTGGGGATCAAGCTTAGCCAGATCGAATAAGGCATTCAGAAGATTCTCTGCAGCGGCCGGAATCCCGTATCCAGTAAAAGCATCCTCACCTGGCGCACTCCGCGCGGTTGCCAAGAATTTTATCGCGCTTTCTGTTAGCGACCGGATTGGGACATCAGCCGCGTCCTTTCCAGATTGTAAGTCTCCGATTGCTGTACCTATGGCTAAGATGTGGTGCTGTAGTCCTCGCCACAACCGATTCTCAGGCACTTCCAGATGTGGGATCGGAACTTGCAAACAAGCCCTGGCAGTCACCCCTGCTAGGAGCGCACGGGAAGCACACAATAGACGCTCAGATTGGTGCTGCCTCTCTGCTTCGCCGAGATCTTCCAGGGGACACTGTTCAAGGAACTCAATTGCGATCGCCTTCTCCGAAATTGCGATAGCAGTCCTGGCGCCAGCCATTGCCCATGAATCATGCATATCGCCGAGACAGTCCGATTTTAGTGCGCTTTGGAGTAGCGACTTAGCCAACGACCTTTGTGCAGTTTGTCCCGCTGAAATCGCGCCCTCAAGCTTCAACAAGCATTGGCGCTCTCTGTTTACCTGCCACTTTCTCACTAAGTCTGGCATTGGAAGCGCAGGATCAGAGCGGATCATCGCGCGAGCAATTTGAAATCTAAATGCACTAACGATCTCGCCAACTTCTTCCCCATCCGTATCCAAAGAAGCTTCCTTGACGAGGCGATTTTGGATCCGCCTTTCGATCTGTTCTTCGCTGAGTAGCGCGATAGCTCTTTGCGCCCAAGGAAAGGCCTTGTTGGCGTTGGAACCTCTAAATGGTGGCGCGCGCTCTGAGATGAAAGCAAATGGATTCTGGTCTTCGAAGATCCTTCGAGCTGCTTCGACGTGACCGGAGCTCATGAGCGCATCCATCACTATCCATTGCTTACCGTCTTGATAGCTCTCGCTGAGGCTGGCAGCCGCTGCACGAGTATCGCCAATCGCTAATTGTGCATCGATGAGTGAGTGCGCACTTTCCATGACCGATGCGCGCCGAGTGACTTCGTCATCGGCGAGCAAGAGGTCAAACAGTTTTGCAGCATCAACCTTGCGTTCCAACGCGCGCAATGCGTCAGAGATATCAGCTCGAACAGCGTGAGCGGGTCGGCCTTCGCAATACTGATCAACGAAATAGGAGCGACTTGCGAGTGTGGTCGCCTCATCAAGATCGCCCGCCAAAAACAGATAGCGGAATCTCAGCCAACTTTGATCACTTCGAATCGGCGCTTCGTCGACCAATTTTGCCAACGTGCGATAGACCTGGGTACGCTCGAAGCGCTGATCTGCGGAGCCAAATCTTAGAACCGGCTTCCTTCTGACGAAAAGTCTAAAGCTGTTGTGAAAGATTCGCCATCCATCCTCAGAAAGATCTAGCAGGTGGCGGACATGCCGCAGTGTCAATTCTACGGCCTCGTCTGAGATGTCTTTAGCAAGTGCTTCAGGAGCGATCCGACCTTCAACTTGAGCCAACAGTGCAAGAACCTGGTGAAGCAAGCCACTGTTGTATTGCGATCCTACACCGCGCCAAGCGGATTCATAGACGGCTTCCAGATCACCACCGAAAGGGACTGTGTCTTCGAGAAGGCTTTTTCGGTCTTCCGCTGGAGCCCCCGCTAACTGCTCAAGCAGATATCGTGTAGCTAGAGGGTGGCCTCCGCCGAGTTTGAAAACTTCGGAAGCATCGACTTCATCGCTCAATTCGAACGCTTCTGTCATGGCTGAAACAGCAAACGGCGAAAGGCGGGCTACATCGATCCTCCGCCCAGTTTGACCAGCTTGCTGCTGCACTGCTGGGGCAATCTCAGGGAGATCTAATTGCTGGGTTCCGAGTACGAATAGCACCCCATCGGGTATCGATTGAGGTGTCGGCAACACGCTTAGTAATGAGTGCTCTGTAGGCTCTTCACGCGGAATATGGTCCAGTCCGTCGACCACAATAATCATGCGAGAATTGTTTTGCTCAAACTTCTGGCCAGCTTGTGTGAGCATGTGTTCGAAGTTTTCTCGCCTTGCCGCCAGCGTGTCGTCCTTGACTCTTAGTGGCTTAAGTCCGGTGGCAGCGATTTGAGCGTTGACGTCATCCAGAAACGAAGTCGCCTCGCCTCGGCCTTGCCCTTGAGCTGTCCCTGGCACGAATGCGAGATAGCGCACGACGCGCACTTGAGGCATATCCCGCAATTCGCGCTGCAGTAGCGTCGACTTTCCCGATCCAGGGGGACCGATCAGGCCAAGATACCCGCTGCAGTGCTCCCAAATCGCGGTGTTGAGATCGCTTTCGGTTTCTTCATTATGTTGGACGTAGGAACCGATTGGGAATTGATGATGAAACCGAAGCGCAAAGCGATCCGGCCACCCAACTTCTTCGAGCAGTTCCGCTCGGCTCCATCGATCCTTTTCAGGATTATCCGTAATCAACGCCGAAAGAGCGCGCGCGAGTTCTTCAGTTTGCGAAAGGCGTTCAGCCCCCAACGAGGGATCCAATATAGGTGCCGCCGACGGACCGATTATGAGTTCAAAGCATGCCCAGAACTCATCGAATTGCTGCTTGCACAGACCTGACGCCTTTTGGATCTCGTTGATCACGTCCTTCCACTGGGATTCCTGCCAATCGGCGAGCGACCGGCCCGTATTCCTATTCCAAGCAGTCAGGAAGTCTGAGGTGCTGGAGTTTGATTGACCTTTTACGAGATGGTCATTCGGCGAGGGAAAGTTGTTCGTCAGAAAACGGATTTTGACGTCTTCATCGACGAACTGCGCTTTGAGAAGGAGAAAGGCGGAAGCTAGTTTCCCGATCATATTCTCAGTACCGAGTAACAGGCCCTTTAGGCCGACCGCTTTCGGTTTCTCGGTCTTCTTGAATTGATGGGCAAGAACACCTTCGTGCGTACCGAGTACCAGATCATCGGCTATGCCAGCATTTCGATCGGCTAGTCCAACCCACTGCAACTTTCGATCTAGTATTGCCTGATAGATGAGCCGCGCTGAACTGCGATCCTGATGGGTATAACCAAGTCGTGCTGATCGTTCACCTTCACCAGGATCTTTTGCACCTGACTTTCTTACCTGACCATTCATTTCTGTTTCATGGCATAATCCGTCTAATGCCGACAGGTCCGGCGACAGCAATCTGTGAATCTCGCAAATGCTTCCGGTGAGTTCCAGTACGAACCATCATATGTCCGCTTTCAGGTCAATCTGATCCTAACCTAAACGTCCGACATTAGGGCGCATAGCCGACTGACCGCTTTTTCCAAGAACTGCCAGTCAGCGTGCGGGCCGATTGCGGACGGTCCGCATTTCGGCACTGATCCCAAGAATCAGACATTGGTCCAGTTAGCTAAGTAAGCCGCCGGATGCGGGATCTCGGTCGCATGGAGCCCACTCACCTCGCTGACGTCAATCCCACGCGTGGCGACCAACCCTGCTCGCACGAATGTTATGTTTTTTTCTTTGCCCCGCTTGAACGGAGCAAATGGGACACAATATGGAGGTTTGTGACCCATGGAGGCGTATATGGAGAAAACGGAAATACTGAAGGCGCGCGTGAGTGAATCCCTCCAGCGTGACTTTCTCGAAATCTGTGTCGCGACGGGTAAGAAGCCCGCTGCGCAGCTGCGCGCGCTTATCGATGATTTCGTCGCCGAAAGGCGCAATCTGCTGGAGGATGATGTGAAGGTCCATCTCGACCAACCCGACACCTATATGCACGGCGCCTACCGCGCCCGCGTCACGCTGCCCGCGGCCGACAATGCCGCGTTCAAGGGCGTGCCGATCGCGTTTCCGCTGCCCAAGCTGCCCAACCGCCGCGTTCATGCCGATGACGGTTTCTTCGTTGCAGCCAGCAATTGGGACGGGACCGGATCGGGGTTCGACGGTGTGCTAGTCGATGGCGTCTGGCAGGGCCATATCTACACCAACGGGATCGACGAGGACGCAAACCCGACGCCGATCGCCGACGTGGTCGCCGCGCTCAAGGCCGCGGTGACCGAGCGCGTCACCTTTCTGCGCCGCGCGAGCGGGCTGCCTTTGGCGCACTGATTATGACGATAGATGCTTTAGCGCCCGACGACTCGGGGGCAATGCGGCCGGTGCCACGCGGGCTTTTCGACGTCTACGCACTGGCGCTGCCGCACGGCCATGGCTTTGGCGAGCGCTTGCCGTTCGAAGCCTGGCAGAGTCCGGATGACCATGGTTGCGCGATGCTGACACGGCACGCGGAGGACGGCAGCATCGGACTGATCGTGATACGTCGGCGCGAGGATATGGTTTGGACGGTCATTTCCGAAGATCATGCGTTGGAAAGCATCGAGGCAGCGCGGGCGCGGGCGCAGGCCGCGCTTGTGAACGGTGCGCCGCTCGAGCCGGTGCCATCCGGGGTGCAGCGCCGCACCCCGTTGCACGATCTCGAAGGCCGCGAACCGAGCAAGATCTTCAGCATGCTGTTCCAGCCGTCGCACCAGAATGTCGCTTGGCTGCTCAACCAGCTCTATCTCTCGCTGCCTCGCCCTGACCGCAATTGGGCGGCCGACTGCCAAACCGAGAATTTTCATACTCGGCTATGGGAAGCGCAGCTGCTGGCGAGTTTTCGCGAACAAGGCATCCTAGTCACCCAGCCGGTCGAATCGCCCGACTTCCGGATTGAGAACCGCAAGGGCGGCGCGGCTTGGGTCGAGGCGGTGACCGCGAACCCGCCGGTCCGCTTCGAACCGGTCGGCGCGCGCCCGACCCGCCAGCCCGCCGAATCGGCCGAACTGTTCTTTGGCTCCGCTGCGCTCCGCTTCGCCAAGACGATTGGTAACAAGCTACAGCGGGGCTATGCCGATCTGCCGCATGTTGCGGGCATGCCATTCGCGATCGCGATCGCCGATTTCCACGCGCCTGCCTCGATGATGTGGAGCCGCGAAGCACTGATGGGCTATCTCTACGGGATCAGCGCCGAGGCGCTCGAAATTAATGGCGAGCGCATCGCTGTCGGCAACGAAGCGACTCAGCTTCTCGGCGCCTCGGGTTTTCCGGCAGGGCTGTTCCGCGACGACGCCCATAGCGAGCTCTCGGCGATCATCTTCACCAATGCATGCACGTTGAGCAAATTCAACCGCGCCGCGATCACAGCCGGCATGCCGACCCGCGGTCGGCGCTATGTCCGTTATGGCAAGATGTTCGATCCCCAGCCGCACGCGCTCGACGGTCTCCCCTTCTGCCTCGATGTGACCAGTGAGGAATATCGCGGCCTTTGGCCTCAAGGCTATGAGCCCTGGTGCGCCGAGCTGGAGGTGTTCCACAATCCGTTCGCGCGCCATTCGCTGCCGCATGCCCTGCTGCCCGAGGCAACCCATTGGTTCGAGCAGGACGGCGCGATCGACAATCGCGCATATTACCCCAACACGATCCTATGGTCGGGCACACTCGTCCTCGATCCCGAGGACCCGATGCCGACCTATGAGACGATCCCGGCCTTTCTCGAGGATCTCGCACAGCGCCGCATGGCGAAACGGAAGAAGACTGGCTGAACGTCTTGGCCGGTTCGGTCCGGTTTCGTTTCGGAGGCGCAGCGTCTGTGCCATGATCGGCTGGGGGAGGACTGCACGATGCTGCTCAATACCGCATTGCTGCACTTCAATGAAGATTTCGGGCGCGCGACGGCGCTCCATGCCCATGCCGCGCCGATGGCGGCGGGGAGTGTCCACAACGACATTTTGCGCGCGGCCTGAATGATGGCGGTCGGAGCCTGCGACGCTTTTTTTCTCTTTGCAGAGCAGCCCTTCGCCTCGGTCTCCTTGTCCGCCGTCTGGTGCCCTGCCACACGTCGTTGTCGGATCACTTTCAGTTTATTGGCGATTTCGACAATCCGTTGAAAATGCTTTTCGGATGAAAGCGGCTTGCGTTTTTCACTAGATGAACTATTTCAACGTTTCGATGAACAGGCACGAAACAGTGAAAATAGAGAACGAGGCCGCCCGCGTCTTCGAAAAGCTCCTTCGGGACATTCCGCGCCTCGAAATGATGCAGGTGGAGCGGGAAGCGGCCATCGGGCGAGACGAGCAAGTCGATATCATCGTTACGGCTCACTACGCCGACAAGCCATTGACCTTCGTGATCGAGGTCAAATCCAACGGGCAGCCTCGCATGATGCAGAGCGCCGCCTTACAACTGAAACATTACATCGATGGCCAGGACGATGACTTCGTGCCCGTTGTAATGGCCCCTTACATGTCCGCGCTAGCCCGTGACGTGTGCCGCCGTGAGGGGGTGGGATATGTCGACTTTCTCGGCAACGCCCATATCGCGGTCGATACGATCTTCATCGACCGCCAAGTGGCCGAACGGCCCAAACCCGAGCGGCGCGCCCTGCGGTCCTTGTTCAAACCCAAATCGGCTCGGATATTGCGCATGCTCCTGCACGACCCGCGCCGTAGCTGGCGGGTCGCCGAGCTTGCCGAAGAGGCCAAGGTCAGCATCGGACACGTGAGCACGGTGGGCTCAGCTCTGCGCGAACGGGGCTGGGCCGAAATGGGGGGCGCGGGTTTGACGCTCACCGATCCCGACGACCTGCTGGAAAGCTGGGCGGATTCCTACGAGCCGCCACAGGGAGAAGAGGTCCGTCGATACTCCCACCTGCAAGGCAAGGCTCTCGCCGATCGCCTCCGCTCTCTTCCGATGAGTGGGGGACGGGCCGTTCTGGCGTCCTACTCTGCAGCGGATTGGCTCGCGCCGTACGTGCGTCAGCAGACGACCTATCTCTACGCCGACGAAGCGGGGTTCAACGCACTCGCTAGCGGGCTGGATCTGGCGCCGGCAGCAAAGGGTGCCAACGTCGTCGTACGCATTCCCGACGAGGATGGCGTGCTCGACGATGTCGTCGAGGTGTCCGACGGCATTTTCGCGACCAGCCCGGTCCAGACCTATCTCGACCTGATGAACGCCGGCGAGCGAGGCCAGGAGGGGGCGCAACACCTGCGCGCCAAACTTTTCGAGTGGAACGCATGAACGAGGAACCGCAAGTCGCCGGTCAGTACGACGACCGGACCACCTCCGCCATTCGCTCGGTTCTGGTGGAAATCGGCCAGACCTTGGGGAGCTACCGCGGCAAGTTTGCGGTGGTGGGCGGCGCGGTCCCCTGGCTGCTTCTCGAAAAGAGCGAAATGCGCCACGTCGGCACTGCTGATATCGATCTCAGTCTCGATGCCGCAGCGCTCGCCGAAGACGAGCAATATGCGGGGTTGGTCGAGGCGCTACGCGATCAAGGTTATGAGACCCGCGAAGAGCTTCGCAATTTCCGCATGGTGCGGACTGTCGAGGCGAATGATGGCGGCGCGGCGATCGATGTGGTAGTCGATTTCCTGCGGCCGTTCGATGCCGTCATTGCGAAGACCAAGCCGCCGATAACGACCGATTTCGCGACTCAGCGCGCCTATGGCGCCGATCTGGCAGCGCACTTCTACAAACTCGTGGCGATCGAGGGCGACATGCCCGATGGCGGTCGCAACACGGTCCAGATCGCGGTTGCCTCGATCCCGGCCCTGCTGGCGATGAAAGGCTATGCGCTCGACGGCCGAACCAAGCAGAAGGATGCCTACGACGTCTATTTCTCGATCCGGAATTATCCGGGCGGCGTCGAGGCTCTGGTCGAGGAGTGCAAGCCGCTGCTTGAATACGAAAGCGGCCAGGAAGGTTTCCGGCACGTTGCTGCGAAGTTCAAGGATGTCGACGATTTCGGCCCGACCTGCGTCCGCAGGTTCGTAGAAGATTCAGATGTTCTCGGCGAGCGCAGTCTCGACGAGTGGCAGCAGGATGCCTTCGGCCAGGTCGATGCCTGGGCGCGAATGATGGGCCTAAGGTAAGCGTGTGCGATGAGCAGCCTGCGGCCGATCGATTTCCGAACCATTGAGGAGCTCGTTGAGTTCGTCCGCGGACGCGGCTACGTGCTCGACTTCTCGGACGCGACATTTTCCGAATTCTTCGCCGTCGAACTCGACGTCGATATCGATGACCCGGTCTATGCCGAAGGCGGAACTTCGAAAGGCAAACGCCTGCGGTGCTTTTTGTCCAAGGTCGACAACGCGACTGCGGCGCGCACCTTGCAGGCGCTTAGCGAGTATCGCCGCGAGCATCTCTACTCGACTGGGAACGAAGATCCTGTTGCGAACGCCGAGGGCCGCTTGCTCGGCATCATCCAGCGCCTGAATGGCGAGACGTCCGGCGTGGCGGACGAACAGCCCAAGCGGGCGTTCAACACCGCGCAGCTCGCCGACCTGCGGCGCGAGCTCTACGGTCTTCGCGATCTGGCTCCGCACCCGCGCGGCTATGCGTTCGAGGACTTTCTCAAGCGCGCGTTCGATCTGTTCGGCCTCAAGGCGCGCGAACCGTTCCGCAATATCGGGGAACAAATCGACGGCAGCTTCCTGCTCGATGATCAGATCTATCTGCTCGAAGCCAAGTGGACGCGCGATCCGATCGGCATCGCCGACCTCCACGCGTTTCACGGCAAGCTCGATAAGGCGGCATGGACCCGGGGAGTGTTTGTCAGTTACGGGGGCTTCACTAGCCAAGGTCTGACTGCGTTCGGCTCAGCGAAGCGGATGATCTGCGTGGAGGGGCGGGACATCTACGATGCGCTCGAGAAGCAAATCCCGCTCGCCGATCTCCTGCGCGCCAAGGTTAGGCGTGCCGCTGAAACGGGCCATCCTTTCGTTCCCATCGCGCAGCTCTTTTTCTGAAAGAAAGGCCAGAAAGAGGGCGAGGTCGGATGGATCAGGAAATGCCGGGTCCGGAGCGGCCTCGCCCCGATACTCGAACTGACGCCGTCGCCGCGGAATACCGGCCACTATTCTTTTGAGATGCCGGGCGGGTACGAGACGCCATGCACGAGGTTGAACTCCCGCGATTTCTCAACGAAGCCGAACCGCCCGCTCACTGTGTCGATCGGGCGGCGATATAGGTTGCCGGGAACGGCGGAGTTGTCTGGGCCGGATCGCGGCCGAACTGACCAACCAAATGAATGACCGTTTCCGGGATCGCCAAGATTGCCGCGGAACGTCTTGGACCAGGGCGCATAGCTGCCTAATGGCTTAGCGCCTGGCGAATGGTAGCTTTTCTTGATCCGACGTCTGAAACCGGACAGGCAGCACACGACCCATTGCGGACATGAAGGTGCAACGCTAAATCATCCTCATGCGGCTCTTTCGGTCCACCAAGTCGATGGCGCAGGCCGAGGTCATGAAGGCAGCGAGCCTTCTCGCGCCGATGCTAGACTTAGATGAGCCTGAGCAAGTGGCCGTCCTCCAGAGTCACGGTTTTGGCGAGGGAGAAGCTTGGAGGCTGATCAATCTCCTGCCGATAGCTTTCAGCAGGCCGGTCTTAGAGAAGCTTGGGGTGAGCAATTTTTCCGACACGGTGGAGGCTGTAGGACAAAACGGCAAAGTCGTAAGAGCGAAGCTAGAGCATCAGCCAGAGTATCTCGGGGCTATCAAACTTGCTCGCGAGCATTACGCGCGCGGCGTGATGGACCACAATGTGTTTAAGCGCATCGTTTTGAGCGCCTCGGAAATCGATGCTGTCAGCAACGCGCTTAACGCGGGGTATGACATATGTGGGGCAGCCGTTGCGACCGTCCTCAATGGGAAAGAGGTTGCGGGTCATCTTATTCGCTGAGTGTCCGCTAACCACCCCAAACCCGCCGTTCCTACATGGCGCGGCGCTTTCCAAGAGCCGACAGGCCGCTTTTGCGTTATCCGATCCACAAGCGGACTGTCCGCTGGCGGCGACATTGCGGACATTTCCTCGCACCGTGTTCGCTAGGATGGCGCGGATGCTGAGCGGATGGAGTTAGGTAAAAGATCACCGCCCCTGTCTAAGCACATCATGTTGCTTGAACGACATTGATTGGTCGCTTCGCCGGTAATCACCACATAACCGCCCTTGTAAAAATAGGCGCGCAAGTCGAAAAATGAGGACTGCGAGCCGGGCCCAATCGAGACAGAAGGATGATCGGGGAATGGAAAGCCCGCTACGTCAGTAGCCCCCTCATCGAACGCGGCGCGAATATCTGACATTGCGCGATCCACGTCGTCTGACTCCGCCTTATTGCGGTAGAGCCTGCAACTGAGCGCCTCACACTCACCAAGATATCCTGTCACCATGACCGACTGGCCGTTCAGTTGATCGATCTGTGCAATGAATTCTTCGACTGTAAGCGGCTGATTTGACGTGGAGCTGCCACACGCTGCCGTCGCAAGCGCGAGAAGGAGACCAAACATGGGTCGCAAGAGTGAAGCTGCCACCATCTTTCAAGCATACCGCCCGCAATGTCCGCTTCCCACCCCAATCCTGACATTCGCAACGGCTGGCGAATGTCCCACTAGAAGACTGGCAGCTTAGAGCGATCTTGGTCCAGGAGCGGACATTCGGCTAACGACCCATTGCGGACTATGGGCGCTGTCCATCACTACGGCGAAAACGAATAAGGTCGCCATCCTTCACAAATCTCGATGTTGCGCCGTTACTGCGAATGTCTTGCCAAGCCAGCTTGCGACATTCTGCGTTCCGATTGATGCGCTGTGCTATGAGCTTTCGCACTTCGGCGTCGGCAAAGATCAAGTCATGAGCGCCCTGAATAGACACATCGAACTTCATCCGTGTCGCCTTGACCAACTCGATCCAATCTCGGTTTCGTATGCCCATAGCGTTTTGTGGTTCGCACATGACAGGGCAGCTTCCCACCCCAATCCTGACATTCGCAACGGCTGGCGAATGTCCCACAAGCAGACTGGAAGCTTAGAGCGATCTTGGTCCAGGAGCGGACATTCGGCTAACGACCCCCTTCCGGACATCATTTGGTCGAAACCCGACTGGACGTTAGATATGGTGCAAGAAGCAGTCCTGCCAGAAATCCTCCGGCGTGGGCTTCCCAAGCCACCCCGCCTGATCGACCAGCAATGAGTGGCGGCAATGCAAATATCAAGAAAAGCCAGAAATGATCTTTAATCAGCTGCCAGACTACGTCGACCATATCTCTTGAGAACAATGGTACGAAACTCTCACCATCATCGGGCAGACGTACGAGGAATCCGAGCAAACCGTATATTGCCCCTGATGCACCTAGCATCGGTGTCGCATTCCATTGATGGATGATCAGAAAAGCTAACGCGCCAGCAATTCCAGCAACCTCAAAAATGAGCAGAAATTTCCACCAAGCTTGTCGGACGCCTCCGAGTTTCTGGACGACAAGCGCAGCAATGGAAAAGAGGGCAAGGCTATTCATCACGATATGAGCAATTGATCCATGCGCAAACATGTGGAGTTGAAGTACCCAGATCTTCCCTTCGACCAATGCCTCTCTAGAGACCGCCCATCCGATCATGCCGCCTTCTTGAAAGAAGCAAGCGATGAATGCATAGGCTATGGGAATGAGAACTACCGTGCCAGGCACGTAGTCTTCCCAAGGAACTATGGGTTGAGCATCGAACTCATCTCGGCCCTCATTTGACTGCGCATCTAAGTTAGAAGTCATAGCGGCCTGATAACGGCATTATGATGAGACGAAAGGCTAACGTCCGCTTTCCCACCCCAACAGAGACATTCAGGGAGGTTGGCGAGCGCCCCACTAGCAGACCGGCAGCTTGGAGCGTTTTTGGCCCAAAACCGGACCAGCGGCTAACGACGACATTGCGGACATCAGGAGGCACGGCTACGCGGACGTGGTGAGAGACGAGCCGACAGCAGCTTTCAACGGGACCAACGGTTCATTGCGGATCGGTGTCGAGCGCTACCAATTCCCAGACATTGTAGATGATGAATGGGACTCGAACTGGCTCATCGTGGCCGGTGAAGCCGATCTCGACGGAAGGTCATGGTCGTTTCGAGACCCGTGCCTTACCACGTTTGAGGTCGAACGCCTTGCCAACTGGCTTGATGGCATCGCCGTCCACGAGCCAGTCCGATCGATCTGTGGGTTCACTGAACCAAATCTCGAGTTTGAATGCGTGTCGGACAAGTCAGTACGGATTTCCTTTTCGATGGAGGCTTTGCCGCCGTGGGCGCCGCCCGACAGCGATGTTGGCGACATCGGTTTCGAGGTGCCTATCGACAATGCGCTGTCGGCTACAGCCTCCTGTCTACGACGTATGCTTTCGCGATTTCCTATTCGCGCGGGGAACGTCCGCTAACCACCCCAAACAGAGACATTCAGGGAGGTTGGCGAGCGCCCCACTAGCAGACCGGCAGCTTGGAGCGTTTTTGGCCCAAAACCGGACCAGCGGCTAACGACCCGATTGCGGACACTAGCGGTCCGCAAATCGATGCCGTAGCAAACTGGCTATGCAAGATGGTTATTATGGTCCGACGCCAGACGCTGTAGCTACAATCAATCACCTGCTGGCGCTCCCTTGTCCGGTTTGGTGCGCCATAAATTGACGTTCAGTGGGAAATCGAAATCGGTAAGTGCGCAAAGCCAGTCTAGGTTGCCAGGTCAGCGGTCCAGATAGCCCATCATGGTATCGTGGAAATGCCGGATGCGGATTTCCTGATAGTTCCCCAACTGCACCTCGCCGCTCTTCGAACAGTGCAGCCCTTCCTGCACAAAGGGCAGGTTGTCCATGTCCTGTTCGAACACGTCGGCCAGCACGCCAAGTTCGGGCGCCTCGGTCCATTTCTGGTCGATCGTAAGGAATTTCAGCGGCGCGCCATGGGGCTTCGGCTCACCCTTCTTCACGCGGGCTAGGATGCGGACTTCCATGACGCACGTATCGGGCGTTTTTCCGGGGAACCAGCGATAGACGATATTGGGCATGAACCCGGCCCAGGGCGCGAAGTTGGGAAAGACGTTATAGACTAGCCCGTCCAACAGTTCTGCATCGGTCGCGTCTTCGTGATCGTATCCGGTCTGCTCTGTATAAAGCTCGCGCATCTGCGCGCCCAATGCCTGCCGCGCGGTCATCCCTTCGGGCACGGTGATTGCCATCGGGTCGGCGTTCTGTTCGTAGTTGTCGGCGCTGCGGCCATTGAACTTGACGAACTCGTCGACGATCCACTGCTCGCCCTTGCCCTCGGTGATGTGGGGGCTGGTCACGCCAAAGGGCGTGAAGTTGGCGTTCACGTTGTCGCCCCAGGTCCAGTAGGCCGCGTTGCAGTCGCCGGTGAACGGTAGCAACTGGGGATGGGTGACCACGGTATGCCAGGCTTCCATGAAAGCCTCCATCGTCACTTTCCAGTTGGCCGCGACTTCCTTGGCGACGCGCATGACGGTCACGCATTCCTCGTGCCGCCACCGCTTGAAATGCTCTGGCAGCGGGGCAAGGTATTCCTCGAGGCTGGGCCCGCCCTTTTCCTCGCGCAAGAAGATGTATCCACCCCACCGGCCCACTTCGGCTTCGGGCAGGTCCATGTTTCTATCGGCAAGGTGCGGGAAATCCCACTGGCACGGCGCGTGATTGAACGAACCGTTCTTGCCCCATGTGAAGGCATGGAAAGGGCAGGTGAAACGCTCGGCGTGGCCATCTTCTGTCCGCAGCTTGCGGCCGCGGTGCAGGCAGACATTGTGCATGGCCCGGACCGAACCGTCGTCCTGCCGGGACACGATGAAGGACCGGCCGACATTCTCGTAGATCACGAAGTCGCCCGGTTCGGGCAGGTCTTCCTCGCGCGCGGCAAATTGCCAGACATGGGGCCACATCTTCTCGCGCTCCAGCCGGGCGAATTCTTCGCTGGTGTAGCGGCTGGCGGGGATCGGATCGGACCCGCGGTAGGCGTAGCTTTCCTCGGTCAAGGAGGCGGGCGGAGTGCGGGAATCGGTTTTCATCAGCTCGGACCAGCTGATGCCCTCGCTGCGATCCTCGCCCCAGCCGGCGTCCTGCGACTTCAGATCCATGACGATGTCCTTCTGCCCCGCTCTCAATATTTGACGTTGCGCGTGAAGCCGCCATCGACGGTCAGGTTCACGCCCGTGATCCACGACGCCCGTGCAGAAGACAGGAACAGGACCGCATCGGCGATCTCCTCCGGCCTGCCGAACCTTCCCGCGGGATGCTTGTCGCGGTTGGCGGCGAAGTATTCGGGCATCTCCTTTTCGAGGAAGCCCCAGCTCCCGTCCTCGATATAGACCGGCCCCGGACCGACGCAGTTACAGCGGATGCCGTCCTTCATGTAATCGATGGAAAGCTGATGCGTGTAGTTGATGAGCGCAGCCTTCATCGCCCCGTAGCTGAGGCCGGCTTCGCCGAACGCATGGTTCTCGATCGCGGTGATCGTCGACATCTGGACGAAAGCGCCCTGTCCCGATTTCTTCAGATGCGGGAGTGCGGTGTCGAACATGGCGACTGCCGACATCAGGTCGACGTTGTAGTTGATGTCCCACCCCTTGCGGCTGCGCGGGATGCCGCCAAGTGCGCTGGCGTTCGATACGACGATGTCGATGCCCCCCATTTCGGCAGCGGCCTTTTCGACCCAGTCGGTCACCTGCTCGAAATATCCGCAATCGACGGCGGATCCGTAAACTTCACCCTTGCCGGACAGTGCCTCCAGCGCATCCTCGACCCCGTCACCGCTCAAGGGATTGGCAAAGACGCTGGCATCGCTTGGATTGCCTTCTGAGCCTTTGGCGCGTCGCCCGCAGAACGATACGATCGCCCCTTCGTCAAGAAACGCCTCGACGATCTTGCGCCCGATGCCGCGGGTGGCGGCGCTTACGATTACTTTCTTGCCTTCAAGCTCCAGATCCACCGGGGCCTCTCCTCATCCGTGTTTCACAGGCGCACCGCACCGCCCCTAGTTCAGTTGGGCTTGATCAGGTCGTTGTCGTGAATTTCCAGGATTTCGAACACGTTGCCGAAGAAGTCGCGCCCGTAGGTGGCGGAAAAACCCGATTTCCGGCCTTCCTTGTCGGTGACGATAGTCGTCAGGTCGGGCGGAGTATGGAACGTCAGGCCTGCCTCGATCATCCGGTCGTAGGTCGCCTGAATGTCGTCTACCTCGAACCCCACGTGGGTATAACCATACCGGTTGACCGGACGGGCCGGGTCCGCGTCCGGTGAGCGCGGGCTGGTATATTCGAAGCACTCTATCTGCACGTTCTTGAGCCGTGCGATGAAGGTCTTGGCTGCGGAGTCTTTAAGTCCCACGATGGCGTCGATCCACGGATTGCCCGCTTCCCAGTCGGCCGCACTGATCTCTTCCGCGCCCAGCAGGTCGATGTAGAAACGACGCGCTATGGCGATGTCCGGCACGCTCATGCCGACATGGTGCACGCCCCTGATCGGTACGGTCATGATGATGCTCCTGCTGATGCTTCGGCCATGTATTCGCCCAGCGTCCGGTGGAAGTGCCGGATGCGCGATTCCTGGTAGATCGAGAGCGTCTCGGCCCCCTTGCCACTGGCGTACATGCCCTCGCGTTGGGCCCGCATGATGTCGGTGTCCTGGTCGAGCACGCTGGCAAGGAACGGGTCCATGCTTTCGAGGCTGGCGAATTCCTCGTCCTCGCCGATCTCCTCGACTTCGGCGACTTCGTAGTTGCCGTCGCGCGGCCTTGGATGAAGCACGTACTGATCGAAGATCGCGCGGTCGCGGTCATGCCCGTCAGGGCGGAACTGCTGGACAAGGCACAGGCCCGGCGCGGGATAGATCATGATGTTCGGAAAGACATGGTACTTGATGGAATCGATCATTTCCGGAACCGAATGGCCCGAGTAGTCGAGATCGAATTCGGCTTTCATCCGTTCGCGAAGCTGCTGCGCCATGACCCAGCGTGCGGTCTTGCCTTCGGGCACGGTCGCACGGTCGCCCACCATCTTGCCGTCACCGACCAGCATCATGTCGAGCAGCTCCTGCTCGCTCATGCTGGTCCGCGCGGTGGGACTGGCCGTTCCCATCGCGCACAGATCGCGGCTGACGTGGCGCGAGAATATGTCGTGCTGCATGTTGTGATCGCCGACGACGTTGGTCATCTCGGGATGCACATAGGGCGTGTGATAGGCTTCCATGAAAGCCTCCATCGCAACCTTCCAGTTGCCGGGCAGATGCTTGCGCACGTGGGTCGCGACGTACCAGCCGCGCAGATCCCAGTTGCGAAAATGGTCGGGCAGCACTTCGAGATAATCTTCGAGCGGCGGGGCGTCGGCGTCGAAGTTCACGAAGACCATGCCGTTCCAGCTTTCGACGCGCAGTTCGGCAAGCCCTGCCTTTGATCGGTCGAGTTGCGGGAATTCGAAATCGCAAGGGATGGATTTCAGCGATCCGTCGAGGTTCCACTGCCAATTGTGAAACGGGCAGGTGATGTCTGACGACCATCCGCAGGAACCGGACGGTTTCAGCTTCGTGCCCCGGTGCAGGCAGGAATTGTAGAAAGCCTTGAGCCCCGTTTCGGTCCGAACGATCACGGCTGACAGGCGGCCAATGTCATAGACGAAAAAATCGCCCGGCTCTGCCAGGTGTTCGTCGCGACAGGCGAATTGCCAGACGCGCTTCCACACCTGCTCGAACTCGCGATCGAAGAAGGACTGGTCGATGTACCGCGCAAAAGGAATGTCGCCCAGATCCTGCGCGGGATTGCTCTGCTGCGCCAGGACCGGGGGCAGGGTTCCGTCGCGTGACGCGACATCGGCCCACGTGTTGCCGGGATAGCGCTCTTTCATGAGCTGCTGCACATCGATCATTGACCAGGTCCTCTCGAGTGCGCCATATTGAACGTGAATATGACGTCATGTTCATTTTTGTGAGAGGATGATCCAACGCGCGTTATGGGTCAAGACCGTAAATCGCCAAGGGCGGGCGCTACTCAGGCGTGCGCGGTCGTGCGCGGTGCGGGGCGTCTTGCGATCAGGCCGTCACTCGGGAATTCGCAGGTAACGCAGCGCCATCAGCAAGGCCTGCCGCGCAAATTCCATGTCGGTGATTTTCAACCCACGTCCCATTTCGCCGCCCGCCGGAAGTTCCGACCAGACGACCGCGCCGCGAATGATCGAATGGGCATAATGCACTTGTTGGCGCAGTTCTTCAGGGTCGCGTTCCGGCAATTTTTCGACCAACCTGTCGGCGATCAGCCCGGCCACGATCTCGTTCGCCGCGCTCTGATCGTGATGCGTGCCGGGGTCTTCCAGCCGTCGCCGCTCGATCAGGCGCAGCAAGCCAGAATCCAGCGTGAAGGCGCTGAACACGATATCGAGGTGCAACTCTACAAGTTCGCGAGGAGTTGCTGCCAGCGCGGCTTCCGACGTGCAAAGTTCGGCGATCTCCCGCATTCGGCAGCGGCGGTATCCTTCGACAATGGCGGCAAGCAGCGCGTCCTTGTCCGCAAAGTGCTTGTAGACGGTGCCCACCGGCACTTCGGCCTCTGCCGCGACGTCGGCCACGCGGGTCGCATCGAACCCACTTTCGGAAAAGAGCTTGAGCGCCGCGACGATGATTCGGCCAAGCGCGTCGCGACTGCGCTGCTGGCGGGGTTTTTCGAATACCTCGCTGCCTTCCATCCAGCGGATGGGGTCGCCCTCAAACGTAATGGTGCCGAAGGCGGCGCTCGGGTCGCGGTGGATGGTCACATCCCGGCGTTAGCTGCGCTGCCTGCAATTTGCCAGCATGGTAGAGCGAAACGGTCTGTGCAGACATGAAGCAACAAGAACACGGTGATGGAGAAGGATGTGCACGAAACTCTGGCAGAGGGGTTCGAATTCGTCGAGGCGCCGCGCGTTTCCCCCGAAGGCGACGTCTGGTTCAGCGACCTGACCGGCGGCGGCGTCTATCGCAAGCCCCCCGGACAGGATGTCGAGACGATGCTTCAAGGACGCCTGTGGGTCGGCGGCATCGTGTTCGACAGGTCGGGTGCGGTTCTTTGCAGCGGGAAGGGCGGCATCGTCGCGCTGAACCCTGAAACGGGCGCGGTCAAGACCGTGCTCGACACGCTGGATGGCAAGCCCATCGTCGCCGTGAATGACATGGAAGGCGACGGCAGGGGCGGTTTCTTTGCCGGAACGATCGACTTCGACGCCATCCTCGCCCGTGGCGAGGCCCCCGAACCGGGGCAATTCTTCCACATGGATGCGGCGGGCAGGATCACGATCCTGCGCCGCGATGTCTTTGCCACCAACGGCATCGCGCTCAGCCCTTGCGGACGCTGGCTGTACCATTCGGAAACCAGCAGGGGCATCTGGCGCTATACCATGGACGACGACGGATTGCCCGGCGAAGGCATTTTGCTCGCCCCATTTGAGGACAGCGATGGGCTGGCGCTGGATGCGGAAGGGTGCCTGTGGGTGGCGTGCTGGGCCAGTGGCACTCTCGTCCGTATATCGGCAGACGGGGAGCGTCTGGGAACCTTCCACTACGGTTTTCCCCACCTCGTCAGCCTCGCTTTCGATTCCGCCGATCCGCGCTGCCTCTATGTCTCGACCGGAGGAAATGCCGAGAAGCCTGCCATGGGCGGGATCATCGCGGTGAACCTCGACGTCGAGGGGCTATGCGGCGCCCCGACATCGCTCGACATGCTGGAGAAGGCGTGATGATCACATGTGAAATTCTGGACGATGGTATCGCCGTCGTCACGCTGGACCGTCCTGACGCAGCCAATGCCTTGACCTTGCCGATGGTGGCGGACCTGCGCGGCAAGATCGCCGACTTGCAAGGTGATCCGGGTGTCCGGCTGCTGGTCCTGACCGGGCGGGGCAGGGTGTTTTGTGCCGGTCTCGATCTCAAGGAAGTGCTGATGGGCGACGATGCGCCGGTCGGACCGATCGAGAACATGGACCTGCAGGAACGCTTTGCTTCGCTGATGCGCGAAATCGCCGAAAGCCGCTTTCCCGTCATTGCCGCCGTGAACGGCGCGGCAGTGGGCGCAGGCATGGGCATTGCGCTGGCCGCCGACATCCGGGTTGCAGCGACAAGCGGCAAGTTCCTGGTCGGTGCGGTGAAAGTCGCGCTAAGCGCGGGAGAATGCGGGATCAGCTATCACCTGCCGCGCCTGATCGGTGCGGGACGGGCGTTCGAAATTATGCTGACCGGAAGGCCGGTCGACGCCAAAGAAGCATTCCAAGTAGGCCTCGTGACCACGCTTTGCGAACCCGACGATCTTGGCGAGATGGCATTGAAACTGGCACGCCAGATAACGGCGAACAGCCCCTATGCGGTGAAACACACCAAGCAGGTGATGCGAACGAACCTCGAGGCCGCGAGCCTGCAGGCCGCCCTTGAGTTGGAAAACCACGTCCAGTGCCTGGCCCTGGGAACCGCCGACTTCAAGGAAGCCTGCGAGGCCTTCGCGCAGAAACGGCCACCAAGATTCAACGGGGCTTGATGCGGCAAGAACAGGCCCGTGTCGCTTAAGCTCGAAAGTGCGCGACAGCTTGAAGCGAGAGACCGACTACCACCAGTTTGGGTGATCGCAATGTCGAGAATGTGCGTTCTAGTTGTCAGACACCGCCCAATTGGGTTTTTGGAGCCAATAATCATTTGGGCAAACGAACGGCAGCTTTCAGATGATGTGATCGATGGCTCGAACGTCTGAAATTGGGGCGCAAAGCTGCCTAATGGCTTACGGTCTGGCGAATGGTAGCTTTTCTTGATCCGACGTCTGAAACCGGACAGGCCGCACACGACCCAATTGCGGACATTCCGAGGGCCGGGGGTGACTGCGGGTTACGTGCCTGTTAGGTGAGACCGCTAATGGCGATCGGAAGTTGATCAGCCTTCAGGAGAGTATGCGTGCTTTTTCACACCATGGTCGGATCGAACGACATTGAACGATCCAAGCGCTTCTACGACACGGTGCTCGGCATCTTGGGTGCAGGGGAAGGTACGCGGAACATCGCCGACAGCGGCCATACACGTCTGATCTACAATAACGGCAACGGAACCAACTTCATTGTCAGCCAGCCGATCAACGACGAACCGGCAAGCGTCGCCAACGGCAGTACCGTCGCCTTTTCCTGCGACTCGCCCGAGCAGGTGAAGCAGCTTCACGATACCGCCATTGCCGCTGGCGGAACCTCGATCGAAGCTCCACCCGGACCGCGCGAAACTGCATCTATGGGCACCATCGAACTGGCCTATTTTCGTGATCCCGACGGCAACAAACTGTGCGGAATTCATTTTCCTGCCTGATCCGTCCTGCACGGGTCTGCTTCTAAACCTAGCGGACCTCGATCATGCGATCCCGTGAATGTCGACTTTCCACCCCAATCTCGGCCGTCCGACCGCGCTAGCCAGATGCCTTAAAGCGGTCGACCGAAGGTCAACGGCCGACCGCTCGATAAGTTAGATTTCGGTGCGCTCTGCCAAGAGCAAGGCGTCTTTGACATCCACACCGAGATAGCGGACCGTGTTCTCGATCTTCGTGTGACCCAGCAAGATCTGAATAGCCCGAATGTCGCCGGTGGCCCGATAGATCATCGCGGCCTTTGTCCGGCGAAGCGAGTGCGTCCCGTATTCGGACTTTCGAAGCCCAATAGCAGTCACCCATTCGTCGACGAGGCGGGCATACTGGCGCGTGCTCATGTGTCCGGCATGATCGACCCTGCTTGGGAAGAGATAATCCCCCGTTGACCACCGCGTCGTTCTAGCCAGGCTATTAACGTCGCTCGCACGTCGGATGTGAGCTCGAACTGCACTGGTCGGTTAGTCTTCTGCTGAATTACGGTCGCACGATTGCGAATATCAGCGCCGGCAACCACGTCGCCAATCTTTATCTTCACCAAGTCGCAGCCGCGCAATTTGCTATCGATGGCGAGATCGAAGAGCGCCTTGTCCCTCAATCGTCCTTCGCGATCTAGGTGAAAGCGGATCGCCCATATCTGTTTCTGCGTCAGCGGGCGTTTGGTGCCGACATTCTTGCCAGCATTCCAGGCCACGCGCCTCTGCATGGCAGGGTCAAATCGTGAATATCCCATTGTCTTTCTCCTCGGCCGTGATTGGCCGATCAAAGAGCAACCGAAGAAGGCGAAAATCTGGGCCGGAATGAAAGCTGACAATGGTGGTTTGAGCCGGATTTTTTTCTTCTACATCTAATCTTTCGGGATATTTCCAGACTGCTCCGAATGCTTTCTGATCCAATAGTTGAGTTGTGATCGCGACATCTTGAGCTGGCGGGCTGCCCCCGACACGTTGCCGTTGCTGCGACGCAAGGCTCCGGCGATTGCCACATCGACCAGTTCGTCCTTCGAAAGACCTGATTGCGCGATAGCTTCATCGATGCCGTTGCCTTCGCAGCCACGCACGCGGTCCAACACGAACCTCCAGAAGGGATTGTCAACGCGCCCCCCGTGGTCGTTTATCGCTGCCGCGCGTGACATCGTGAGATGATGAATGTCGATCGCCTCGCCGTCGTCTGCGAGAATGACTGCGCGTTCGACCAGGTTTTCCATCTCGCGCACGTTTCCGGGCCAGGCATATTCGTGAAAGTGCCTGACCAGCGAATCCGTAAACCCTCGGATCTCCCGCTCATGTCGCTCGCACATCTTGCGCAGGAAGTGATTGGCGAGGAGGGGAATGTCTTCCTTACGCTCGCGTAGTGGGGGGATGTGGATCGGGAATGTCGTGATCCTGTGCAGCAAGTCGGCGCGAAATTTGCCAGCCTGGACGCTGTCATACAGATCGTCATTTGTCGCCGCGACCAAGCGGACGTTGGCGGTAAGGACCTTGTTCGCTCCGACCCTTTCGTATTCGGATTCCTGCAGAACCCGTAGCAGCTTGGCCTGCGCGCCAAGCGAAAGGGTCGCGATCTCATCCAGAAACAGCGTTCCGCCTTCGGCGCGTTCGAACCGTCCTGCACGCGCGGATTCCGCGCCGGTAAAAGCGCCGCGTTCGACCCCGAACAATTCGGCCTCCAGCAGTGTTTCCGGGATCGCGGCGCAGTTCACGCTGATGAGCGGGCCATCGGCGCGGTCGCTGCGTTTGTGGAGTTCGCGGGCGAATACTTCTTTACCCACGCCGCTTTCCCCGGTGAACAGCACCGGCGCCTTCGTTCGTGCGACCCTGTCCACCAGATGCAGGGCAAGGTTGAAGCCCGCCGAAGCACCGACGATGCTGCGCGAACCGATCCGCAAATCCCCGCGTGACTTTCCGCGGTTCTTCGTTTTCGAGGAAGTGTTTGTGCGCTCTGCATACTCTTCGGCGCGGAACCAGCGGGCTTCTTCGTCGGCGTTTTCCCACTCCTCGGCCGGCTTGCCGATCAGGAAGCACTTGTCGTGCCCCATTGCGATGCATTGCAGTTCGCGAAAGATCATCGGCCGTCCGAAAAAGGCCGAGGCATAGCCCGATGCGTACCCGACCTGCTGCCATCCGCCGGGGTTGGGGCCGATCCCGATCGCATCTCGGTGGGCGCAGCATTCGGCCGAATTGTGCCAGTAATATTCGCTGTAGAAAGTGCCCTCGGCATGGTCGGCGCGAAAGACGATGGGTTCGACTTTGACCGAGCCTTTCAGGGCGTGAAGCTGGGGCCCGACGGCAAAGCCTGCGAATACGTCCTCTTCCTTGCGCAGCGACCTGGCGAGTTCCGCATCGGCCGCGCCCATGCCGTACCCCATGCGTGAGGCAACGCCGCGGGCCCTTTCGTAGCCGAGCGCCGAGATAAGCTCACGCCTCATGCTGCCGAGTCCGCGATTGTCCGTGAGGACCATGCGTTCACCGTTGAGCGTGATTTCCGCGCTGTCGGGATCGAAATGAAAACTGCGCCGAAGGTCGTCGAACGACGGTTCTGTCATCTCCTTCATGCGCGCGACGGTCGCGTCGGCTGCGGCATCTTCCTGGCGTTGCCAGATCGGGGAATTGTCCGACTGCATGCCCACCTCCCTTGTTTGTTTTTATCAATTTCTCCTGTTTGATTTCAAACATTCCGATTGCCGTCAAGCATGCCAAGGCCGCGCAATCGCCTCAAAACCGTGTCTTAGGACAAGCTGGCACGCTGTTTGCAGAACGGCTCTCCGTCACCGCCAAGGTGTCCACGAGAGGTTTCGAAAGAAGCCCGGATGAAGAACGGAGAAGAGGATGATGAGGAAGGCAGCGTTTGCCGGCGCGTCGGTGCTGGCACTGGTTTCGACCGCAGCTTTCGCCCAGGATGCAGAGGACGCCAAGCAGCGCCCTCCGCAGGCGGGCGGCATTCAGGAAATCGTCGTGACCGCGCAGAAACGCGCGGAAAATGTCCAGGACGTGCCCATTGCGATCACGGCCTTTGCCGGTGATGCCTTGCAGGAACGCGCGGTTGCCGATGTCTCCAGCCTGTCGAACATTTCGCCCAACGTCACCCTCGATGCCGGTTCACCCTTCTCGGGATCGTCCTCGGTGCTCACCGCCTATATCCGTGGGATCGGGCAGAGCGATTTTGCCGCGAACTTTGATCCTGGTGTCGGCGTTTACCTGGACGGGGTTTATCTGGCCCGTACCGTGGGGGCCAACCTCGATCTTCCCGATGTCGAACGTATCGAGGTGCTGAAAGGGCCGCAGGGCACGCTGTTCGGCCGCAACACGATCGGCGGCGCGATATCCATCGTGACGCGCGATCCGGGGCCGGACTTCGCCTTTCGCGGTGACGTGACGACAGGGCGGTTCAACCGGCTCGACATCAATGCGACCGTTGACCTGCCCGTCTCGGACGATCTTTCGCTGGCCATCACCGGGTCATCGCGTAGCCGCGACGGATATCAGAAGCGGATACCCTTTCCCGGTGCCGAAGCTTTCCAGAACGACGTCGATTCCGCGTTCCGCGCCAATGCCTATGACACGTCGTCGACTGGCGGTGGGCAAGGGCAATGGTCGCTGCGCGGCAAGGCATATTGGACCCCGACCGACCGGCTCTCTGTCCGCGTGACAGGCGATTACCTGCGCGAAGATGCCGATGCCACGGCCAATTCCGTCGTCGCGACGACAGCGGATAATCCCTCCACGCTCGGCTTCCTCTACAACACCTGCATCAACACACCGACCGACATATTGGGCGCGATCGGCCTTGGCGACCTGTGCGCAAGCCGTGGGACGCCGCTCAATCCGTCGGAAATGCTCGGCTCCATTGCGGGGGTGAATGTTGACGGCGACCCGTTCAATGATCGACTGACCTATAGCGATGCGTTTCTTACCGACGATGTTGATACCAGTTATGCGACCGGCGTGAACTTTTCGAAGATGACGGCCTGGGGCGCGTCGCTGACGCTCGATTACGAGCTGAGCGACTATCTCTCGGTCAAGTCGATCACCGGCTACCGCGATCTCGACTGGGGCACGGGACTCGACGCCGACGGTTCGCCGATCCGCATCCTCGAGTTTTCCTTCGGGCTCGAAAACTGGCAGTTCAGCGAAGAGGTGCAGCTGACAGGCGAGCTGTTCGATGACCGGCTGAAGTTCGTCCTCGGCGGCTATTATTTCAAAGAACGCAGCAAGCTCAACGACTACGTGACGTTCGACCAGGGGATCTTCGAGATTTTCGGTCCGAACGACATCCGCACGGAAAACTTCGCGTTCTTCGGCCAGGTCGATTTCGAGCTGAACGAACTGCTCTCGTTTACACTGGGCGGTCGTTACACCGACGAGGACAAGAGCTTCCTTGGCGGGCAGACCGACCTCAACGGGTTCTACTACAAAATTTCCGGCTGCACGACGTATGCCGACCCGTGCACGACGGCTCTGGGCTTTCCCGAAAGCGACGAGCCGCTGCGCTTTTTCGTGAACGAACGCCAGTCGCGCAAGTTCACCAACTTCTCGCCCAAGGTGGGCGTGCAGGTCCACCCCAGCGATGACGTCATGCTCTACGGTTCGTGGTCGAAGGGTTACAAGACCGGAGGTTGGACGACGCGTCTGTCGGCTCCGCTGACTTATGCGCCAGACTTCAATCCCGAAAAGGCAGAGAGCTTCGAGATCGGTGTGAAGTCGCAGCTGCTCGATCGCAAGCTGCAGCTCAACGCGGCGGCGTTCACCACGAAATACCGGGACATTCAGCTTAACTTCCAGCTGGGCATTTCGCCGACGATCCAGAATGCGGGTGATGCGCGGATCAAGGGTTTCGAGGTCGAAGCCGTCGCCGCGCCGGTTCCGGGGCTGACCATCAACGCGTCGGTCGGTCACACCGACGCCTACTATACCGATGTGCTGGCCGGTGCGGCGGTTGCGCCCAACGCCATTCAGGCCGGTGTTTTCGAAGGTGCGCCGCTGCCCAAGACGCCTAGCTGGAAGGCGAACATCAGCCCGCGTTACGAATTCTTCCTCGGCAACGGCGGATCGATCGTCACCCTGCTCGACTACACCCGGACCAGCAGCGTCTGGAACGACACCGAACGGGCCTACCTGCTGAAACGGCCGTCGACCGACATGTTGAACGCCAGCGTCACGTACGAGGCGCCTTCGGGCAACTGGAGCATGACGGTGGGCGGTACGAACCTGACGGACGACCGCTACCTCGTGACCGGCAATGTGCAGGCCGCCGGGGTGATCTTCGGAACCTATAACAAGCCTACCGAATGGTACGCGCGTCTGGGCGTGGATTTCTGAGCCGTGGCGGAAACATTCCTCAAGAACGCGTGGTATTGTGCCGGTTGGCGCGATGATGTGGGGCTCGGCCAGAAGGACCTGGTCGAGCGCCGCATCGCAGGGCAGAGTCTGCTGCTCTATCGCACCGCGGAAGGCGCGCTTGTGGCGATGGAGGACAGGTGCCCCCATCGCTCCGCCCCGCTGTCGCTTGGCCGCAAGGAAGGCGACGCGGTGCGCTGCATGTATCACGGCATGCTGTTCGGACCGGACGGCATTTGCCGCGCTGTGCCGGGTATGGCGCAGCCGCCGGAAGGCGCGCGCGTCCCCGCCTTCGCCACTTGCGAAAAGGACGGCTGGATCTGGGTCTGGATGGGCAAGCCCGAAGATGCGGACGAAAGCCTGATCTGCGAAGCCTACAGCCCGTACGATCCGGATCTCAACTTGCGTGCAAACTCGATCAGGATCGAGACGAACTATCGGCAGGAGATCGCCAATCTTGCCGATCTCAGCCACATTTCGTGGGTGCACGACGAGACTTTCGGCGGCACCGACGGATGGGCCTTCATCAAGCCGCGTCACAAGCGCCAGGCCCGTGGGATCGAGACCCGCTATGTCGTTCGCGACATTCCTTCTCCACGTTTCACCGCGCACATGTTTCCCAAGGAAGCGCGTTTCGACATCCAGGTTCACGTGCGCCTGACGGTACCGTGCAACTTCATTATGAATTTCCGCATTCACGAGGCGGACGGTTTGGAAAGCGGGGATGCGCAAGGCGCGCTGCTGCTCGACACTTATACCTCGCAGGCCGTGACCCCGCGGGACGAGGGGACGCTCGACTACTACTTCTCGTGGGGGACCAGCACGGAGACCGAGTTTCCGGGGGTCATCGACCTGATGTACCGGACCAACTTCGATGCCTTTCTCGAAGACAAGCGCATCCTCGAAGGGCAGCGCAGGCGTCAGCTCGAATATCCCGACGCGCCGCAGATCGACATCGTCCACGATGCGGGTCCGGGCCAGATGCTCTGGGTGCTGGACAAGCTGATCGCAGCGGAGAACCCGGCATGAGCGAGTGGATAGCAGTCCGCGTCGCCGAAAAGCGGGACGAGGCGCGCGACATTGCAAGCTTCGTACTGGAAAAGGCAGACGGTACGGACCTGCCGCACTGGGAGCCCGGCGCACACGTCGACGTCCGCCTGCCCGGCGATATCGTCCGCCAGTATTCCCTGTGCGGTCCGGCAGTAGACACGCGGAGATACCGCATCGGCGTCCTGCGCGATTCTGCAGGGCGGGGCGGGTCGCGGGCGATCCACGACGATGTGGCGGCCGGCGACACGCTGTCGATCAGCCCTCCGCGCAATCTCTTCCCGCTGGACGTGCAGGAGCAGGCGCTGCTTTTCGCGGGCGGCATCGGCATCACGCCGATCCTTGCGATGGCGCACCATCTTTCGGCCAAGGGCGACCGGTTCGATATGCACTATTGCGTGCGCAGTGCGGACCGCGCCGCCTTTGCCGACCAACTGGGCGGCGACGACTTCGCGGGCCGGGTCAGCCTGCACTGCGACGATGATCCGGATACCCGGCTGGACGTCGACGCCTTGTTGGGCGGCACTCCAGTCGTCGGCACGCATATCTACGTCTGCGGACCCGACGGGTTCATGGACCACGTCCTTAATGCCGCTAAGAAGGCCGGCTGGCCCGACAGCCAGGTCCATTTCGAGCGTTTTTCCGCGCCCGTTTCGCAACCCGGCGAAGACGGTGCATTCAAAATCGCGGTCGAAGGCAGCGACCGCGTGATCGAAGTGGCCGCCGGGCAAAGCGCGATCGATGCCCTTGCAGCAGCCGGGATCGAAATTCCGGTATCCTGCGAACAGGGCATCTGCGGAACCTGCCTGACCGACATTGCGGGCGGCATACCCGACCACCGCGACATGTTCCTGTCCGACGCGGAGAAAGCGGCGAACGATTGCTTCACGCCGTGTTGCTCGCGCGCGCTGACCCCCCGTCTCACCATACGTATCTGATTGAAAAGAGGCCAAAGCCATGAAAGTTCGTGACCGTTTCCTCAAGAAGGCCTGGTATGCGGCCGCCCTGTCCAGCGAAGTGAACGCGGCGGACCTTTTTCATCGCAAGATCCTTGGCAAATCGGTGATGATCTACCGCTTGGGCGACGGCACCGCGGTCGCGCTGCACGATCGTTGCCCTCACCGTTTTGCACCGCTCAGCATGGGCAAGCGTGTCGGCGACGAGGTCGCGTGCCCCTATCACGCGCTACGCTTCGACGGGCAGGGGCAGTGCACCCACAACCCGCACGGACAGGGCCACATCCCCAAGGCTGCAAAAGTCGACACGTTCCCCCTTGTCGAAAAGTACGGCTTTTTGTGGATATGGATGGATGAAAGTGAGGCGGACCTGTCGCTGCTCCCCGATTACTCGCCACTGGACGAAGGGCCGGAAACGGGTGTCGGCTTCACCTACATGAACCTGCCGGTGAATTACGAGCTGATCATCGACAACGTCATGGATCTTTCGCACATCGACCATGTCCACGGCGAGATCATAACGACGCGCGGCAAGCTGTCTCCGCTCGTGCCCAGGGTTCACGAAACCGATCGTACCGTATCGGCCCGCTGGGAATGGTCGCAGCAGCCCGCGATGATGATCTTCGCCCCGTTCCTGCCCAAGCCAGAGGAAGAGGCGCGCCAGTATTTCGACATCACGTGGAGCGCGCCGGCCAGTATTCAGCTGACCGTGGCGGCAACGCAGGAGCCGGAAGGGTTTGAGAACGACATCAACCAGTACGACCTGCATACCTGCACCCCGGCCGACGAACTGGAGACGCATTACTTCTTCGCCACGCGCCGCAACCACGTGGAAGACGACGCTGAATACAATGCTCAGAAGATCGCCGGGATGCATGCTGCCTTCGAGGACGAGGACGGGCCGCTGGTTATGGCGGTTCAGGCCGAGATGGGCGACGAGGATTTCTTCTCGCTGAACCCCGTTCTGATGAGCAACGACGTCGCACCGGTCAAGGTGCGCAAGCTGCTGACCCGGATGATCGAGACTGAGAACCATTCGTCGGGCGGACTGGCCGAGGCGACAGAATGAGCCCTTGGCGAGCTCCACGAATATCGACGCTGCTCGGTCAGGTTGCGCCGAAACGCTTTCGCAACGCGAAACGCTTGATCTTGCCACTGGGGGTTAGGGGCATCTCGGCAATGAAATGGATCTTACGTGGATAAGCGTGGCGGGCGAAGCGGTCCTTTACCCACTGCTGCAGTTCAACAGTAGAGGGCGCGCCGGAAGCATCGGTTAGAACAACGCAGGCTTCGAGCCTTTCTCCCATGACTTCGTCCGGAACGCCGAAGGCTGCCGAGGCGGCCACTCTCGGGTGATCGTTCAGCACGCTTTCGACCTCCTGCGGCCCGATGCGATAACCAGCCATCAGCACGATATCGTCGTCGCGGGCATAGAAAGTAATGAGGCCGTCCTCATCCATGCGGGCTGCATCGCCGGTGAGATAAAATCGTCCGCATGGCGAGAATTTCTCTTGAGTGGCCCTGGGCGCGTCGAGGTATCCCGCGAACCAGGCCAGGGGACTATGGTCGAGGCTCATCGCAAGCTTGCCGGTTTGGCCCGAAGGGGCAGGCTCTCCCTGCTCGTCCAGGATTACGGCCTGCCATCCCGGCATGGTCCGACCCATCGAGCCCGCTTTCGCTTCGTTCCGCAACAAGGGGTGGTGATGGTTATTGATCATCATCCCCGCCTCGGTCTGGCCATAGTGGTCGTGGATGCGCGTTCCAAAAGTTGCCATCGCCCATTCATCAAGGTCCGCGCCAAGCGGTTCTCCGGCGCTGGAAGCCTTTTTCACTTGCAACGCACCGGATGGCTCGCGGGTGCGCAGGGCGCGGTAAATCGTCGGCGCAGCGGCGAAGTTCGTCACGCCTTCTTCGGAAAGAACAGCCAGCGTGCGCTGCGGATCAAAACTACCGGGTAGCAGGATGGACCGCTGGCCCAGCAGGAGCGGGGCAACGATTGCGTAGTAGAGGCCATAGGCCCACCCCGGATCGGCTGCGCACCAGAATGTGTCGTCCGGTTCGATGAATAGCCCGAACTCGGCATAGGCGCGAATGCTGGCCAGCGCGCGCAGCGGCAGATCGACGCCTTTCGGATTGCCGGTCGTACCCGATGTGAATATGCGGATCATCGGCGCGGAGGCGGGCAGGTGGGCTGGATCTGGCGCGGGCGAACGCTCGCCGATGATCGAGGCGAGGCTGGTGAACCCGCCATTACTGCCATTCACGAAAACGGTGCGCGAAAGGCCGAGTTCTGCGATGATCGCTGGGTCGAGCTTTTCGACCTGACCGGTATCGACGATCACGGCTTTCGCCTTGCCGCCTTGCAACCGGTGCGTGACGGCAGGCATGCTGAAGGCCGTGAAAATCGGCATGACCACGGCGCCCAACCGCCATGACGCGACCAACGTGGCGACCAGTTCCGGGCTTTTGCCCATCAGCACGGCCACGCAGTCGCCAGGTCCGATCCCTCGTGCCGCCAACCCGCCGGCGATCGCGGCCGATAACCGATCCAGCCGGGCGTAGGTGATGTCCTCGCCCCCTATGAAGCGAAAGGCGACGTCGTCTGGGGCGTGTGAGGCGACCAGTAGGTCATGCAGCGACAGGTTATCGCCATCGTAAAGCGCGACGATATGCGCAAGGCGGTCAGCAATGACGGTCGGGGTATCAGGCAAGACACGTCTCCCTGTCGGTTCCGATTTCAGATAAGGCAGCATTGCCTAACAGTTCGGTCAGGCCGACATGGCTTTGTGCGCTGTAGTCCGCTTCGAAACCGAGAGCGCGTTCGACTTGCATGATCGCAGTGAGATCGCTTGCGATGAAGTGCAGCGATATCGAGGCGTGGGCAAGGACTGCCTGTCGCTCGCCACGCCGCATCACTAACGCTGCAGTGCCGGCCAGTTTTTTCCCATCGACTGCGAAATTGTGCCGCCCATCGCAATGAGCGCCCGAAACGCTGCGCATCTCTCCGACAAACCCCATGGAAGCGAACAGGCTGCCCAATAGATCGAGCAGCGGCCGGTAGGGCGCACGAGGCGCAGTATGATCGCCGGTCAGGATGAGTGTAAGGTTCGCGATGTGAGGTCCATGTGCGACACAGCGTCCGCCGGACTTTCTGAAGACCACGGGCATTCCCGCAAGCGCGGACGCCTCTCCAATGGCTGGGCTGTGCGCATGACGGCGCGGCAGAACCAGGCACGGCCTGTTTCGCCAAAGCCTCACCAGCTTCAACGGAGCACTCTCGCCTAGCGCCTGTTGCGCCATAACGATGTCCTCATCGACAGCAGCCTGCGGTTCGGCCAAGGCATCGTGAATGATCGCATCAGGCGCGATGCCGAGCAGTTTTGTGCCAAGGGCGTGAAACAACGCATCGCACCGTGTTTGGTCCTGTGCGTCCATGGCGGTCAATCGATCCTGCCAATCGCCGATCCCAGAGCGATCTCGTCGTCCTCCGCCACATGTGTCCGTAGCGTGCCCGATGCCGGCGCAGCGATCTCGTAGCTGGCCTTGTCGCGCATGACTTCGGCGACGATCGTGCCTTCGCGCACCTGCTCTCCATCGGAAAACAGCCAGGTGCCCAGAACCGCAGGCGACCCGTCTTCCCACAAGTCGGTTGGTACGACGATCGCGGTCATGCGCGTTCTCCGATCGACTGGCGAGCGGCGGCAAGGGTCATCTCGGCGTTCGGCAAGACGGCATGCTCCAATGCTGGTGAAAACGGGATGGGAATGTCGGGATGCGAAATCCGCTGCGGCGGCGAGGCGAGAGGGATCCCTGCCTCGGCGATGGAGGTGATGACTTCTCCGGCAAGGCCGCAGGACAGGTAATCGTCGTCGACCACGACCACGCGTCCGGTCTTGCGGACCGAGGCAAGGATGGTCTCCCGGTCCAGCGGCGCGATCGTCCTGATGTCGATGACTTCCGCTTCGACACCGTCTTCACGCGAGAGGGCATCTGCGGCGGCGAGGCAGTGGTGCACGGTGACGCCAAGGCCGACGAGCGTGATGTCGGTTCCTTCTCGCACCACGCCTGCCTTGCCGATCGGCACTTCATAGTCGCCTTCGGGCACATCGGTGATCGACCCCGCGACGGTGCCTAGCCAGCCCATGCCCTGCAGCGCCTTGTGAAACATGAAGACGACCGGATTCTCGTCGCGGATCGCGGCCAGCATCAATCCCTTGGCATCGTGTGCATTGGACGGGATGACGACTTTCATGCCAGGCAAGTGCCCAAAGGTGGCGTAAAGACACTGAGAATGCTGTCCCGCATCGCCGTAGCCGCCGCCGACAGATGTCATCAGCACCATCGGGCAGGAAACCTGTCCGCCCGAGAAGTAGGCCTGTTTCGCGGCGAGGTTGTAGATCGCATCCATGCACACGCCGAAGAAATCGACGAACATCAGTTCGACAACCGGGCGCATTCCGGCCCCTGCCATGCCAACCGCCGCCCCGATGAAACCGGTTTCGGAAATTGGGGTGTCAAACACACGGTTGGCGCCGAACTTTTCAAGAAGGCCGCCGGTGTTGCCGAACACGCCCCCCAGCTTGCCGATGTCCTCGCCTAGCACGATGACGTTCGCATCACGCTCCATTTCGCTGGCAAGCGCTTCGGACATGGCCTTGGCGATGGTCTGCTTGCGGATGGCAGTTGCAGTGTTCATGCCGCGCTCCTTTCGGTGAAAACGCTGGTAAACGCGCTGGCCTGATCGGGCAGGGCCGAGCCGCGCGCAAAGACGAATGCAGCATCGACGGCCTGCTGCGCGCGCTTCTCGCAGGCATCCAGTTCGGCAGTGTCGAACCCGTCGGCAAGCAGGCGTTCACGGTATCGGGGGATCGGGTCGATGGCTTTCAGCCGGTCCTTTTCACCTTCGGGGCGATAGCCTTCCTGGTCCCCCATGAAGTGCCCTTCAAGACGGCTGGTCTCGATCTCTATCAGGCTGGGCCCTTCGCCGCGGCGGGCCCGTGCGATGGCTTCGCCTGCGGCCTCGTAGATCGCGTCGGGATCATTGCCCGCAACATGGATGCCGGGCATGGCATAGGCGGCGGCGCGGTCGGCGTTGCGCGCAACCGCAGTGCACGATGCCTTGGACACCGACACGCCATAACCGTTGTCCTCGATTACAACGATCAGCGGTGCGCGCCAGACGGAAGCGAGGTTCATGACTTCGTGGAACGCACCCTGATTGGCCGCGCCTTCGCCGATATAGGCCACTGCGACATTGTCGCTGCCGCGCAGTTTTGCGGCCATTGCCGCGCCCAGTGCCGGACCCATGCCCTGCGCTATGATGCCCGAACAGGCGAAGTTCACCGACGCGTCGAACAAATGCATATGTCCGCCGCGCCCCCCCGAAAGGCCGGCTTCGCGCCCGAAGATTTCTGCCGCCATGCGGTCGAGATCGACGCCCTTGGCGATCGCTGCGTGGTGCGGGCGGTGGGTGGCTGTGACCGTGTCGCCTTCGTGCAAGTGCGCGCAAACGCCAACCGCGCAAGGCTCCTGCCCGTCGGACAAGTGCATTTCGCCCGGTATCGGCCCATTGGCCATGTTGAACCGCGGCGTCTTTCCTTCGAAATAGGCTGGCTTGATCGCGTCCTCGAACGCGCGCGACTTCACCATGTTTTCGTACATCCACAGGCGGTGTGACTGGTTGGAGATGGTCATCGCGCTATGAACCCCCCGTCGATGACGAGTTCGAGACCGGTAACGAACTTCGCCTCGTCACTGGCGAGATAGACCGCGCCCCATGCGATGTCGGAAGGGTCGCCAACTTCGTTCAAGGGACACATCGCGCCCATCGCTTCCATCAGGCTGTCGCCCTCGATCAGGCCGGCCGCGACCCATTTTTCGCCCGCTGCTGCGAGCATCGGCGTGTTGATACAGCCGGGATGAATCGAATTGCAGCGGATTGGGGTTGCGTGCGCGGCCCATTCGACGGCCAGGCTCTTGGTCAGGTGCCGCACGGCGCCTTTCGACGTGTTGTAGGCGACCTGGTCGGGAAAGCCGACGATACCGGCGACCGAGGACACGTTGATGACCGATGCGCGCCCGCTCTCGCGGCGCTCCAACAGGGGCTTTGCCGTGCGGCAGCCGAGGAAGATGCCGTCAACATTGACCGACATGACCTTGCGCCAGTCGCTGAGCGGAATGTCCTGAAGCGGCTTTTCCCACTCGATCCCGGCATTGTTCACCAGAACGTCGAGCTTGCCGGAACCGGCCTCGATCGCGGCGATGGCATCGGCCCACGATCCCTCGTCCGAAACGTCGAGGTGCAGGGTACGCGGCCCGTCCATCGGCTGAAGATCGCCGCGCCAGACTTCGGCTCCCTCGCTTTCGAAATGGGCGGCGATGGCCTGCCCGATCCCCTGTGCCGCCCCTGTGACCAGTGTGGTCTTTCCTGCCAGTCTTGAGCCCATTGCGCGCCCTTTCCACGATAAGTCCCGTCGTCGTGCGGGATTTGCACCATGGTGTTTGCGCGATCGGCGCAGAGCTTACTTGTCGGCGCGGCCCTCAAAACATGACAATGGGCGAACCGTGTCGGTCCGCTTGCGCTCAGCTCTCGCGTTTCGATGCCTCGCGCCAGTCGCGCGGGCTGGCTCCGAACTCGGCGCGAAAGCTGCGTGAGAAATGCGAACTGTCGGAAAAGCCGTTCTTCATCGCGATCTGCGTGATCGACAGGGCGTCGAGACCGCGCGATTCCATGTCGACGCGCGCACGGGCAAGGCGGCGCTGGCGGATCCATTCGCAGACCGTCATGTCGAATTCGGCGAACAACCGGTGCAGATATCGCGGGCTGAAGCGGAAGGCTGAAGCGATCGTCTGTGGGCCAAGGTCCGGATCGGCAAGGTTGGCGATGACGTATTCCTGCACCCGGGCCAGCAGCGAACGGCGGAAGGCAGTGCCCGAAAGCGCCTCGTTGCTGGGGCGGAAGGTGGCGGCGGCCATTTCCACCGTGGCGCGAAGGACGGCGGGCCGGTCGCGCGCATCGATGCTGTCGATGGTCGAATGCAGCTGCCTGAGGTGCGATTTCAGCAGCGCGCCCATGCCGCGGTCACCGGGCACCTGCATGCCGCACAAGTCCTCAATCCCCGGGAGGGCAAGCTTTGCAGTGCGGTGCGGGATCAATAGCGAGAACTGGTGCAGGGTGGTCTTCGCATCGAAAAAAGCGGGACGGGTGCTGTCCCACAAGGCGATGGAGCCGGGGGTGAGATCGCACTCGTTCGCGCCCTGTGCCAGGTGGCTTTGCCCGGCCTCCAGATAGAGCAGACAGAAATAGGGCTGGTCGCCGCGCTTGATATCGTCCGCCGTCCGTCTGCCGGCCAGCGGGTCGGCCTCGATATGGGTGAAGACGTAATCGTCGTAATGTCGGCGAACGATCGCGCCATGATAACGGTCGTCGCAATCGCCCTTCAGGTCCCAGTGGAAGTGCGTCCTTTCGAAAACTTCCTGGAAATTGCGGAATTGCTGCCGTCCGGGCAGCCCGCGTGTTGTCCACGTCTCGGCTTGCTGTTCCTGCATGTGTTTTCTCCCACTCTGACTGTAGGCGAGGAAAACCAGCAGCGCCAGCGCCGCCAAGGGAAGGTTCTCTCTGGTCCCGAAAGCCGTTCCCTCCTGCACAAAACCGGTCGTTTTCCGACAAATTTGCGCGGTTCACTCAAATGCTTTGCTTTGGTCGCTGGCGTTCAAGCAATGTCCCTGCCGCCACCGTAGAAACAACCTGCCAACAAGCCGAGCAGGCCGACGATAACGGCCAGGCACGCAGGGGAGATTATAATGAAGCAGACCGGCACCGCCACGCTGAGAACAGCCGCAGCCTTGATGTGCGCCAGCGCGCTGACGACGCCTGCCTTTGCGCAGAGCGAGGGCGATACGCAGGTCCAGCAGGGCGGCATCGCGGAAATCGTCGTGACGGCACAGCGGCGCGAACAGAGCCTTCAGGACGTTCCGATTGCCGTGTCCGCGCTGGGCGGGGACCAGATCGCAGAGGCGGGGCTCAGCAACAGCCTTGCCATCGGCGACAATGTCCCGAACCTTGAAATCAAGACTTTCGGCGGTGTGCCGAACATCTTCATCCGCGGTGTCGGCAACAACGATTTCAATTCGTCCTCTGTCGGGCCGATCTCGATCTATCGCGATGATGTCGTGGTGGCGGCGACCGGTAGCCAGATGTTCGCCCTGTTCGATGTCGACCGGATCGAGGTGCTGCGCGGCCCGCAAGGCACGCTGTTCGGCAAGAACACGACCGGCGGTGCCATCCACTACATCTCGCGCCAGCCGGGCGATTATTTCGAAGGCTATGCGCGCATGGGTTATGGCCGTTTCGACCTGTTCGAGGCCGAGGGCGCCGTCACGATGCCGCTGGCCGAAGGGCTTTCGATGCGCGCGTCGGGCATCGTGCGCCGCCGGGATGGCGAACGCGTAAACCTGTTTACGGGTGACAAGGCCATCGACGTGGACGAGGCGGCGGTTCGGGGCATCTTGCGCTATAATCCGCATTCCGACATCGACGTGCGCCTTTCGGGCGGCACGGGCCGGGACAGGTCCGACTATTTCCATCCCAAGCCGCTCGGCACGATCAATGGTGCGAATATCTTCGGCTATTCCGATCCCGCGCCTGACGACTGGTCGGTCCTCAATTACAATGCCGACAGCCGCAATTATTCCGACAACGCCTGGGCCTCGCTCAACGTCTCGATCGGGCTCGGCGGCGGGCTGACGCTGAAATCGATCACCGGGTACGACGATACCGAGGTCGACAACCGCGTCGACGTAGACGGCAGCCCGGTCTCGATCGACGAGATCAAGTTCGCGACACAGACCGAACAGTTCAGCCAGGAACTGCAACTGGCCTATTCGGCCGACCGCCTCGATGCGATCGTGGGCCTGTTCTATTTCGACGAAAAGCTGGAAAGCCAGGCCGATGCGGACCTGGTCGGGGAACTGACGTTCGAGCAGGGCGGCATCCCGCTGATCACAGTGGCGAGCCGCGACAACAAGAGCTACGCGGTGTTCGGGCAAGCGAGTTACGAACTCACCGACAGGCTGGGGCTGACCGTCGGCGGGCGATATACGTGGGACGAAGTCGATGCCACGCATCGTGCGTTTCTCGTTCCGGGGTACTTCGATGACGACGTACCCAACGGGCCGGAAATCGATCTTGTCCCCTATGCCGAGCTTTCCGACACGTTCAAGGCGTTCTCCTGGCGATTGGCGGCGGATTACGACGTCACCGACGACATCATGGCCTATGCCTCGGTCACCAAGGGGTTCAAGTCGGGTACCTTCAACATTGGCATCATCACCAGTGTGGCCGAGCGAACGAAGGTCGAACCGGAATATCTCACTTCTTACGAAGTCGGCGTGAAATCGACGCTGTTCGATCGCCGCGTGCGTTTCAACGCCAGCGCGTTCTACTACGACTATACCGATCTGCAGGTGCTCAGCGTGAACCAGCAGGGCAACGGCGTGCCGACGCTGGGGCTGGACAACGCCGCCGACGCGACGGTGAAGGGGCTGGAAGTCGAGATCCTCGCAGAACCGGTCGAGCCGCTCTCGCTCGGTCTCAATTTCGGGCTGCTCGACGCGACGTACAAGAACTACACCTCGGGCGCGCTCGACCCGGTAACGGGGCTGCCGCGCGACTTTTCGGGCAACCGGCTGCCCAATGCGCCGAAGTTCACGCTGTCCACTTACGCAGCCTATACGGTCCCTATCTCGACGGAGTTGGAGGCGGGTCTGCGCGCCGAATACAATTACACCGGCAAACGGTACTTCAACAACGGTGAGGACGACCTGGTTTCGAGCGGCGACGGCCACGGTCTCGTGAACCTTCGCGCCAAGCTGGCGGCGCAGGACGGGGGCTGGGAACTCGCGGCGTGGGCCAAGAACGTATTTGGCGAGAAGTTCCTGATGGACGCGACCGACTTGCGCGATTTTGGCTTCATCCCGCTCTATTACGGCGAACGGCCCACCTGGGGCGTCGAAGCCATCGCTCGCTTCTGAGCGACAACAATCAAATTTTCGGGAGATTAGAGATGAGCATCGACGAGTGCCTCGTGCCCAAGGAAGATCGCAAGTGGCTGCCGCTGGCCGAGGGAATCGACATACAGGTCCTTTTCAGCAGCAACGAGACTGGACGCTGGACTGTCCTGATCAGGGGGCAGGAAGGCGCAAGCTTTGCCCGCCACAAACATTACGGTGCAGGGGAATATTATGTCGTGAAGGGCCGGATGGACTATCGCATGGGCAGCGCGGTGGAAGGCACCTATGGTTACGAACCGCTGGGTGCCATCCATGAAGAGACGACCTTTACCGAATATACCGAGCTTTACTTCTCGAACTTTGGGCCGGTGCTGTTCCTTGACGATGACGACAACGTGATCTCGATCCTCGACAACTACCTGCTCGACAGCCTTTCCAATTCTGATCTGACCAGCGCATCTGATTGATGCCGAGACAAATGGTATTCTAGCGTCAAGCCATCTACATTTGACGGTTGGATATCGCAATATCGTCAATTCAGGCCACGGTATTTTACATATCCACTAATGGCATAAGCGAAACTCAATCGGATGCCTTGCTATTTCTCAACGCGCGTTCACGCGAAAGGGCGTATAAAATGACGTCAGGAAGACTAGAGGGCAAAGTTGCTCTTATCTCGGCAGCAGCACAGGGAATTGGTGCCGCAACTGCCGAAGCGATGGCCCGAGAGGGCGCTACAGTAGTGGTCACCGATATTCAGGGCAGCGTTTCCGAAGTGGCTGAAAAGATCGGAGGACGAGCGATCGTCCTTGATGCAACTGAAGAAGATCAATGGATATCCGCTGCAAAGATTATCGATCAGGAGATTGGTCGACTTGATATTCTGGTCAACAATGTTGGGTGGGCGATTCAGAAGCCATTCTGGGAATACTCTGTAGAAGAGTTCCAGAGGCATTTTATAATGAATAGCCAGACAGCGTTTCTGGGTGCAAAATCTTGCCTCCCACTTTTAGAGAAAGGTGCAGAGCGGCGCAGTGACTATTCTTCTATTGTCAATGTTGCCTCAATCGCGGCCGTCCTGACATTCCCGGCTGAATTGCCTTACAACGCATCAAAGGCTGCAGTGGCCAGTATGTCTCGTTCGATGGCTGTTGACTTGGCAAAGAACGGAAAGAAAATCCGTTCAAACTGTGTAATGCCGGGGGCAATCGACACCGCAATCCTGGAAAACTGGTTCGAGCAGGCGGCAGAGCATGGCGTTTTCGGTGAGGGAACACGCGAGCAGCTTTGGCAAAATCTGGTGGAGAGCAGTCCGATGAAAATGCTCGGCAAGCCATCGGATATCGCATCAGCAATAGTCTATTTTGCATCCGACGAATCCCGTTATGCGAATGGTACTGAAGTACGCATCGATGGTGGGTGGACAGCATAATAGCGGTCTTGTCAGGGGAAATGCACCATTGCAGAGCCGCACGTCCCGTCGAAGGACCTCTGTCCGGCGCTTCCCGCTTCGTGCTTTGTCACCGCGCCTCACGCAATGACATTATACGCGGCGGCGATGTCTGCTTCGTCTTCTTCGAGCATGATCGTCATGGCAAAGGGCGGGTCGTGGCCGTCCGTAAAGAATTCGCGCAGGGTGTCCTCGTCGAAATCCATCTCGTTCGCGACGGCGACGAATCTGTGGGCCTGCGGGTTGGGCGGCACGGCCCCCGGCCGGACCACATGGCAGCTGCTGCACCGCGCATCGACGAACGCGAGGCCGCGCGCCACTTTCGCCTCCTCGCTCCCCGCCGCAGCGATTTTTGAGTCAAACGAGACGCGCGGCCGGGTTGAACTGGGATATGTGGCCAGCGCGCCTGAGCCTTTCCGTCAATGCAGCGACACCTGACTACGGATCTCGACAGGATTGGGGAGGAACGACTGGGTTGAGAGCCGAGTTTTAGGACGCGCCCACATCAAACCTCGCGAAGGTCCGGCTTCATCTAACCAATGTCCGCTTTCCAGATTACTGGCAAACTGACCAAACGTCAGAAATTGGGGCGCGTTGCTGCCTGATGGCTCAGCGCCGAGCGAATGGTAGCTTTGCTCGATCCAGCGACCGAAACCAGACATTCCGCTTGCGCCCCTTTGCTGGCGTAGGGCTATCAATCCACGTAGCCTTAAGCCGACTGGCTACCTATGGGGCTGAACATGTGAAAAATAGGCGCGTGAAAAGCAAGGCACGAGGAATTCTGCGGGTTACAATCGTCGAAACTGGAATATCTTTTTTGTCACAAACGCGTCTGGTCCGGCATTGCTTTGGTGAGACGATCCTGCTTTGTTCTAGTTTTTGGAAAACTATTATGTCACAACGGGGGCTGAAGCCCACAGTTTTGCGTGTGAAAATGGAAGAACTCTTTTGTCTCGCAACAATTGTGTTGTGAGACATTAAAGTTTTTCCAGATACAATAAAGTCTTTCCAATTTGCCATTTTTGACAAAAAAAGATTTTCCATTCGAAATCCTGATTTTTGGCGGATTTCTGCCATTTTCTGAGGTCGCCGATTTTTTATGTGTTTTTTGGCCCATGCGCAGACCGGCTTTTTTTAATGGTTCGGGAGAATACTGAACCGGGAAGATGCACTGCGATGTCAGCCATGCGCCCCGACCCTGATCATCTTGCCTGCCGGGTGGCGCAAGAGCGGACGTTGACTCCAAGTGGACGCCTTTGGGGCGTTGCCGCCGTTCCATACCGGTATGCCGGACGGCAGCTCTCGCCAGAAGCCGACATTCGGCGCACTCAAAGATTATATCCAAGTAAGGCAAAGACTGGCCCGCTAGCGGACCGGCCGCAATTGGACGATTTGCGGGTGTAATCTGACGGCCACCAACTACGTGCTTCCCCGCTCGACTGCCGCAGTATCTCTTGAGCTTTACAGTGCCTCGATGTCTAACGAGGTTTTCGCGCGATCAGGTCTATCAACGCGGGCCTTTCCGAATGGCCTTGTCCTTCGCTGATATCGGCATCGTAGCTTACGAGCAGCACGATGTGCCAGTTCGCAAATGTTCGCTGCAAGCCTTGTTGAGTATACAGATTTTCGACATTTGACGGTCCGCCGGTTCCGTAGCCCAGTTGCTCTTCGCCATAGCCTTCGAGCAGCAGCACGCCGCCAGTTTTCACTACCCGATGAACTCCATCCAAGATTTCCTCGCACAGTCCAGGGCCGGCGAACTGGATGAAGATGCAGACTACGGCATCGAAAGCATTTTCGGGCCACTTCCATTCGGCCAGATTAGCGTGTCGGTATTCGACCTGGACGCCTCGCCGTTCGGCAAGGCGTCGCGCTTTATCCAAAGCCTTTTGCGAGACGTCCGTGGCGACAACGCTATGCACGTGCTCGGCAAGGAAGACGCTGTTTCGCCCTTCGCCGGCGAAAGAGATTTCTGAGAAAATCGCGTTCCCTGCGGATCACAGCAGATCAGAAGGTGGCGATGGGGTTCACCGTGGCGCCAGTGCCGGTCGTGACGCGTATCGGTGCGACAGTGAGCAAGAATGTGTAACGATCCAGCGAGCGCGCCATTTGCGACAGCGCATCAAGGTCGGCGTTGTCGATCAGCGGCATCCCCAGTGTGACCAACGCAAAGTTATGCGCCGGCAGGTAGTCGTCGGGATTGTCGATCTGGGTCGTATCGGGGAATGGCTTGACGCTCATCGCGCTTTCGGTGCCGACCAGGGCGATGTCCCGCTCGTGCAGCCAGGGAATAACCGAGGCGTCCAGCCCGGCGGCGAGGTTCGCTATGTCCCACGGGCCGCGCTCCGCCTCCGCTTGCCAGCGCCCGGTGCGGATGAAGACAGCGTCGCCTGGACCGATCCTGACACCGGTGAACTTTTCCCAGGCTTCCAGGTCCTCGACATAGATCGGGGTCCCCGGCTCGAGATAGGCCACGCCTCTGAGCATCGGGATGTCGACCAAGACACCCCGGGTAAACACACCTTCACTGAAGGCTGCAATCGACCCGCGCGAGAGACCCTCATCCATCGAAACATGGTCGCTGACTGCAAAGCCGTTATACATCTTTCCATCGTGGAAATGATGGCCGAAGGCATCGAGATGGGTTTCGGTATAACCGTGAGCGACGATGCTCAACTGGTCGGTCGAGCCAGTGGTGCGCTTCGGCGGGCCCGACAGCATGCGCTGCACGACCGCTGCGCGCGGAAGCGGCCCTTCGTGGTCGGGTGCAATATGAACCGGCGTGATGGCTCGCTCCAGCGAGACCGAGAGGCCACGCCTGACTTCCTTTGCTGCACGTTGGCGCACCTGCGGGGTTATAAAGTTAAGCGTACCTTTCTCGTCGTCGGAGCCCCAACGCCCCCAATTGGAAAGCGAGTGCTTCCAGCCGTCGATCATCTCCTGCGTCACAAGATGGTCGCCGGATAGCGGCGAAGCGTCCGATGCCGATGTCGGGGGCGGAACTTGATCTGATTCGCCCTCGTGCATCGCGTCGTAGGTCATCTGGTCGATATCCGCGCTCAGGCACGCACGAAACAAGGCGTCGTAGCGGATCACGCCCTCGCGCCCGACGACATAGGGATTGGGGTCACCCGGTTGCCGCCGTGCCAATTGGTCGATCCTGGTCAGGCCGTCATCGCCAACTGTATGGTTGGAAAGGATCACGTCGGCCTGCATCCGGTCGGTATATTCGGCGAAATGGTTGAGGCCGCGACGAAACTCGAGGTAGTCAGCCATTGCGCGCGGCTTGCCTTGCCCACCAAACAGCGCCGCCACATGCGGCGTGCCGTGGTCACTGACCGGGAAGACGAGCGAGACGGTACCCCGCGTATGGCCTGGCGTTGCCACAACGGTGATGGTGCGATCCCCGATCGTGATCTCCTGGCCATCCACGAGCAGCAGGTCATCGGGACCGCGAACCGGCATCGGCGGCCCGAACGAGGGTTTCGAGTCCCACGCCTCCTGCGTCGCGGCGATCGGCGCGCCTGAAAGGGACTTCATGTAAGGTGCACCGCCATAGTGATCGCCATGCTCATGCGTGACGATGATCAGGCTGATACGGGCCGGGTCGAGGCCGACCTGTTTCATGTGGCGCACGATGATATTGCGCGCATCCTCTTCGGTCGTGAGCGCATCGATCAGGATGATGCCTTCGCTGGTGTCGATCGCCCAGATGTTGTTGGCATCGTCGCCGATCGAATAGACGTCGTCGAACACTTCCATCGGTTGCGGGACCGGCGCGTTGATGGATGTCCCGCCACGCGGATATTTGCAGCGATAGTAAAGCGTCACCGGCCACTGGCTGTCGCTGGCATCGACTGCCAGTGCAGAATAAGTGCGCGCGCCGGGCGCGGTGTAGGGCGCCATGACCGCCATGTCTTCATGGGTTCGGATTTCCGGCCGACCACCGTTTGGACTGTCTGAACGAGACTCGTCCACGTCGCCCTGCCTTTCCGAAGGGATCGCCCGTTTCGAGGCATCCTGTGCGGAAGCTGGACCGAGGCCGGTCGCAATCATGCCGGCCAAGGCCGCAGCAGCGGTGATCTTTTTCACGATTTACCTCTCCACCTATGGGTCAGGATGCCGCAACACCGTTCTGCCCTACCCGCATCGTATGAAGAGGCTCGCCCCTCTTAGTCAAGAATGCATATCCATATTGCAATGGCGTTGCGTTTTATATAGTTCAGCGCAAAGCAATTAATCGACGGGGTTAGGATGACCGGGTTTTCCATCAGCCAGCGGAATAGCTGCGCCAGCCAACAAGACGTAGAGCGATACCGACAGCTGCCGGTTGCGGTCGTCAGTGACGCAATGAACCGTCTGTCCGCTGGTGGAGCGCGGCTTCGCAAGATCCATCGCGAGGGATTGCTGATCGGCCCTGCCGTAACGGTCCGCACGCGCCCAGGTGACAACCTCATGGTGCACAAGGCACTCGACATGGCTGTTGCCGGCGATGTCGTCGTTGTCGATGCGGGCGGCGACCTCACGAACGCGATCATTGGCGAGCTGATGGTAGCCTATGCCCGCAAGAAGCGACTTGCCGGGATCGTCATCAATGGCGCCATCCGTGATTTCGGTGAACTTTCGAAGGGCGATTTTCCGGTTTTTGCGGCAGGTGTCACGCATCGCGGCCCATACAAGGATGGCCCGGGCGAGGTGAACAAGGTCATCGCGCTTGATGGCATGCCGGTTCAGCCAGGCGACCTCGTCATGGGTGACGAAGATGGCCTGATCGCCATTCCGCAACGGCAGCTCGATACCGTCTATGCAGCCGCACTGGCGAAACATCAGGCGGAAACCGCGCAGATGCAGGCGATCGAACGGGGCGAGAACGATCGTACCTGGGTTGACCGCGCGTTGATGGCCGCTGGTTGCACAGGCATGCCCGGAGTAGCCGCCTGATGGTGCAACAAGCCAGGCTGCGCATTGCAATCCTAGGTAAGCCTATCGCCGCTTCGGCGATGAACATGGCCGAAGCGGTTGGTGCCGAAGTCATCGCATCCAATGCCTATCTGGATGCCGGTGAACTGGAGGCGTTCCTGTCATCGCATCAACCCGATGCCATCATACTTCGCCTGGGCAAGATACATGGCGAAGCCATGGACAAGTCTCCGGGGCTAAAGATCATCGCCAAGCACGGGGTTGGTTACGACACCATTGACCTGGAGGCTGCAACCGAGCGCGGCATCACTGTCTCGGTCGCCACCGGAGCCAATGCCATTTCGGTGGCAGAACATGCTCTTGCCCTCATGTTCGGCGTTGCCCGGGGGGTCGCCTGGCTCGACAGCAGAATGAGAGACGGGCACTGGGACAAGGCCGATTTCCTCGGCACCGAATTGTTCGGCAAGACGCTGGGCATCGTCGGCATTGGCGCGATTGGGCTTCACTTGGCCAAGATCTGTCGCGGCCTCGGAATGGATATCCGGGTCTTCGATCCAGCCCCCTCTCTTGCCGGAGATGAGGCGTTCACGCGCGTCGACTCCATCGATGAGCTATTGCGCCAAAGCGACGTCGTCAGCCTGCATTGTCCGCTGAATTCGGCGACGCGCAATCTGATCTCGGCCCCTCAGTTCGAGAAAATGAAACAGGGCGCAATCATCATAAACACGGCACGCGGCGGGCTCATCGACCACGACGCGCTCGTCGATGCGCTGGACGCTGGCCAGATTGGCGGCGCTGGTCTCGACACCTTTCCGGAAGAACCGCCGGTTCTGGCAGAAGGTCTGCGCCGCCAAGGGAGGTTGGTGGTCAGCCCGCACGTCGGGGCCAGCACGCTTGAAGCTGGTGCGCGGGTCGGGAAGTTGGCCATGCAGCAGGTGCTTGATTGCCTCGCGGGACGCGAGATCGACCGCCGTTACGTCGTCAACAAATCGAAAGACAGCTCATCCCGACCGCAGTAGGTCAGGCCTCGACCGCGAAACTGGCTTTCAGCGCCGCCGCCATCGCATCCTCGCCGCCAAGTTGCCTGCTGAGCAACCGCGCTGAGGCGCGCATGTCGTCGGCAAGCTCAGTGGCCCTCTGCTCCGTCAGGCGATTGCATGGACCTGCGAGAACCATTGCGCCGAACAGGGCACCGCCACTCTGGAATACCGGAATGGACAACGATGCAGCATAGGGGTCTGAAGCGCCGGACGAGTACAACGGCAGGGTAAAGCCTGTCACATCATCGGCGTTGTCACCAAAGCGACGCAGCACTTTCGCCGAAGAGGCATCATCCATCGGGCGAATTTCACCCGGCTGCTTGTGCACGCCCAGTTGGTGTGGCGAGTTCACGCGATACTGACACAAGCGATAGCTGCCGTGCCGGATATAGATCGAAGCGGTCTCGCCTGAAATGTCGACGAGCGACTGAAGCACCGGAATGACGTAGTGCTCGGCGTGCATCGCTTCGGAATAGATCAGGTTCAACCGCGAAATTTCGGGACCCAGCCGGTAATCGCCATGCAGATCCTTGATCAGAAGATTATGATCGATGAGCGAGGCAGAGAGCCGCAAGGCGGTACTCTTCACCAGATTGGTGCGCGCTGCGATTTCGGCCAGCGAGAGCGATTCGTCCCCGCGCTGGAAACAGGTGAGGATCGTGAGGAAGCGATCTGCGCTTGCTCGACCAGGCATCGTTTTCGGATCTTTTGCCACCATGCGTTCCGTCTAATGGAGCGAAGAACGCTTGTATAGCTCCACATAGTGCCGGTTTTTGGGGTCCGAACCCGGCGCGCGGGCCTTTCTCTCCGCGAATTCTGCGCTTATATGAAACGTCGTTGCATTTTCTTAGTGTGTAGCTAAAAGACTGTCCCAAAGGGTGAGGAAAAGGTGTGAAGCGCTCCGGGGAGCCTCAATGGCCCGATGGCGGAGCCGCGCGTCAAACATCCAAGCCTTCGTGCAATCTCGGCCGACAGGGTCGCAACGAAGTGGAATGACAGTGCCGATCCCCACCGCCCTGGCGGCCCTTGTTGCCTTCATCGTCGTTATCATCGCCTGGAATGTGCTGTTCAAGCGCAACATGGGCGAGGCGATGGCGCTTGGCCTGCTGGTGACAGCTGCCTTTGCCGGCACGCAAGCGCCCAGCTATCTTGTCGACGGACTTACCGGTGCGCTTGACCATGAGGTTCTGTTTGCCGCGCTCGCCTTTGTTTTCATGGCGTTCCTGATCGACGAAACTGGCCTGATCGGCAAAATCATCGATGTCCTCAATTCCGCCTTCGGGCGTATTCGCGGCGGCCCCGCATATGTTGCGACAATCGCCTCCGCCATCTTTGGCGCGCTTTCTGGCTCGAACTCGGCCAACACGGCTGCCGGCGGTTCATTTACCGGACCCTGGATGGTGCGCACCGGTTGGACCCCGGCGCGTGCCGCTACCGTCCTGGCAGGCAATGGCGGGCTTGGCGCGGCGCTGCCGCCCAGCGCATCGATGCTGATCATGATCGGGTTTGCAGGTGAGTTGGTGACGACCGGACAGGTCTATCTCGCCCTGCTCACCGCCGGAATATATCAGATATTGCATCGCATCGTCATGGTCCGACTGTTCATCGCCATGGACCACATCCCGCATACATCGGGCAACACGGACATCCTCCCGCTCAGGACCACGCTGAAAGCGGGCCTTGGGGCGCTGTCGATCTTCCTGGGGGCCATTATCCCGATCGCTGTCACGATCGGCCCCATCGCCGACTATTTCGGTCGCAACGAAGCCATGGCCAGCGCGCTCGATTCGATTTCGATCCTGATCTGGATTCCGGTCATGATCACGACCTTTGCCCTGATCGCAGGTCGCCGGAATCTGCCACACAGCGTGCATGGCTGGGTGGACATGCTCGGCCGGTCCATGCCGCGTTTTGCGACAATCGGAGCGCTACTTTATTTTGCCATCGCGGCCAGCGAGGTCTTAGGCAACCTGGGCCTGGCAGCAGACGTCGAGATGCTTACCCGGACCGTTCCATTCTCGGCGCTCGGCATGCTCATTGCAGTTGGTTTGCTGATCGTCATCGTGGCGGGGCCATTGTCCTCTACAGCGACATTGACCGCGGTGGGGCAGGTTTCGCTTCTGACCCTGGTCGGGATCGGGCTCGATCCTCTGGCGGTGGTCGTTGCGATCCTGGTCTTTGCGTCGACGGAAGGGGCATCTCCCCCGGCATCGGGATCCATCTTCATCGCCGCCGGACTGACCGGCGCGAAACCCGAGGCGACGTTCATTCCACTGATCGTCTATTACGTCCTGCCAATCTTCGCCATCGCCTGCTTGGTCGGCATTGGCGTATTGCCGCTCTTGAGAGGCTGACATGAAGAACCGGATTTTTTCGCATCTGCGCACGTTGTTCGTGATTTCGTTATGCCTGTGCATGATCCTGGGGGCGGCACTGACATTGGCGCAGTTTATCGGCGTTCTGCTGCAGATGCCGCAGCTGTTGGTGATGAGCGAAGCACTGCTTCTGAAACCGGCCATTGCGGCGTCAGCGGCCTTTGGCCTGCTCTCCTTCCTTGCATCCTATTTCCAGCCGGGCGGGCAAGGTCACGATGAAGAGCTTGAGGAAATCTAGCCTTCATCAAATGCCATCCACAACACGCTCAAAATCCAGCGTCACCGCGCCTGCAGAAACACAGAGCGGTATTCCGGAAACCACGTGTTTGCGGATCGGAAGGTCCTGCCCGGCGCCGTCGCGTGAGAATTTTTTGCTATTAAAATGCAACTTCGTTTCGTTTTAGGCTTGTCTTACGGCAAATCTGCTGCCAACAGACCCGCAATAACATCGGTGTCGTTGCACTTTGACGTGCGCCGCACCGGGAGGATGGGAGAGCACAATCATGAAGAAATCTGCCTTTATCGTCGGCGCCTCTTTCGCCGCAATCGGCGTCGCAAGTCCTGGCATCGCACAAGTGGCCGAACCCTCGGGGCAGGATGTGGTTCGCAATGACAACGTGATCATCGTGACGGGCCTCAAGCGCGACCAGGACCTGCAGGATGTCAACGTCGCAGCAACCGTGATCGACGGTGATAGCCTTGCCGATCTTGGCGTCGAGCGTTTCGACGACCTCCAAACGGTTGCGCCCAGCCTCTCGATTACCGATTCCGGCCTGACCCAATCCGTCAATATTCGCGGTATCGGCCTCGCCAGCGGCAGCCCGAATGCCGCCAACGGTGTCGCCACCTATGTCGATGGCGTATTCCAGCCGCCGATCGTGAGCACCAACAGCTTTTACGATATTGCCTCGATAGAGGTGCTGCGCGGTCCGCAGGGCACTTTCGTCGGCTCGAACTCCACCGGTGGCGCGATCTTTATCAATTCCAGGGCGCCCGAGCTTGGCGCTGTCAACGGCTACGTTCAGGGCGAAGTCGGCAATTACGAGCGTCGCGGCCTTGAAGGTGCGGTCAACCTTCCGGTCAGCAGCACGCTTGCCGTTCGCGCTGCCGGCATTTTCCGCGATCGTGGCAGCTTCTACACCACTCCCATCGACAGCGAGCCGGGCAAGCTGCACGAATACGGTGCCCGGCTGGGCGTCTACTGGGAACCTTCCGCCAGCTTCAATGCCCTCATCCGGGCCGAATTCGCGGACAAGAAGACAGGCGGCTATGCCTATCGCCCCACCTTGGGCACGTTTTATGAAGACGCGCGCACGTCGGACATCCGCCGTCTCGATTACAACAGCCCCACGCAAAACGACGAAACGAACGAGCAAGTCACGGCTCGCCTGGAATACTATACCGGAGGCGGAACGACTTTCCGCGTAATCGGCGGTTACCAGGACAAGCAGATCAACAATTTCTACGATCAGGACGCGACGTCCGATGCACTTAACGAGCAGAGCCAGTACGTCCGCGAGGAAGTCTACACGGCAGAGCTGAACATCCTGTCCGATGACAGCAAGCGCTTGAGCTGGATCGCGGGTGGCTATTACCAGCGGAACGAAATCCTGATCGACATCACCAACAACCCGAACGGTTTCCCGGTCGACGTCGATGGCACCAATCGCAAGATCACCACGGGCCTGTTCGCACAGGTCACCTACGACCTGACGGATACACTCTCGGTCGATCTTGGCGGCCGGTACAGCACTTACGATGTCACGGGAGACGGTGCCGTTCGCCTGCGTCTTGTCGGCCCGCCTCCGGGTGTGCAAGTGGGCAGTCTCGCCGGTGACTATGATGATGATCAGTTCACCGGAAAGCTGGCGCTCAATTTTGAACCGAACCCCGACCACCTGTTCTATGCCTTTGTGGCAAAGGGCTACAAGTCGGGCGGTTTTGCGAGCCCGACAACTTCGTTCGATCCCGAAGTCATCTGGGATTACGAAATCGGCTGGAAGGGAAGTCTTGGCCCGGTCAAGGCCCAGCTTGGCGCCTTCTATTATGATTACAGCGATTTCCAGCTGGATATCACCCTGCCGGAAACGGGGCGATCTTCGCTGATCAACCTGACGGACGCCACGGTCAAAGGTATCGAAGGCCAGGTCCAGGTCCGCAGCGGCGGGTTCGATCTGAGCGGCGGCTTCGCCTATACCGACAGCTCGCTTTCCGGGGCCGACATCCTAGATATCCGCAGCTTTGCGGATGCCAATCCGGGCGTCAACAACCTGCCGCAGTGCGGGCCGAGCGAAGATCCCGGCGATCCGCCGACCTGCGCTGACTATTCACCGTTTATCCTGACGACGGATGGCGGCCCGACCCTGTACTCGCCAGAGCTTACTTTCAATGCGACGGCCGCCTACACGTTCTATGCGGATGAAATCGCGATTACGCCACGGGTCACCTATACACACCTGGGCAGTCGCTTCGCCTATATCGCTTACGACCCCGTGCGCGACAAGCTGCCCGCGTTCGATCTGGTGAATGCCTCTATCTCGTTCGAATATGATGATATCAAATTCGATTTCTTCGCCACCAATATCTTCAACGAAGAATATTCGACCGGCCAGAGAGACAACAACGAGTTTTATGGGGCGCCGAGGGAATATGGCATGCGCGCTCGCTTCGACTTTTGATTGACTGGAACGACCACCAGAAGGCTTATCGCATGGGTTAAGTCTGGGTGGTCGTTCCTCTTCCCCATGCCGGGATGAGGGCATTCCCCCACACATTGAGTAACTGCCAGGGTGCGCGCACTCACCTAACAGCCGGTCCGGCTTGAGAACCCAATTTATGATTATTCTCGCAACTCATCACGTGCACAACGTCCGTTTTGGGAGTTGATGGACTGGGTGTCTACGTCCTGAACGAGGGCGCATAGTGGACCGCATCTTCTCCTCCGGACCAGAATTTCCCAATGATTTGAGTGCCCATCTTTGTTACGCCGGGCGCACCAAATCTGGAAATCGGCAAATTCCCCGGACCGACTATGGAAGATTGCGTATCGGGCGGCGAGAAACAGAAAGCTGTTGTACGCGCAGATCCTCGGCACCGGCGGTCCCCGACCAACTTCGGTAGGTTGATCAGGCCTGCACGTCTGTCTGATTTTGACGGATTCATCGCGAAGCTGTGCGGATCATTTGCCCCAGGCTCGATCCTTTGGGCTATCTCGCCAGTTTCTCAAAAGACGGCATCGAAGCGCTCGTCGCCAGTTGCGCCAAAGTCGAATGGCTGGGAGCGGCATATACCAGGATCGCAAGTTGGAATTCCGGACGTGCCATCCGAGGCCCAATTGTGATTGTCGGTCCGGAAACAGTCACTGAAACTGATGGTGCAGCAGCGAGCGGAAACCCGCTAACACTTCCGCATTGTCTGACAGTTTCGAAGCCTGTTGCGACCCCGAAATCGCCGTAGTAAGCCGTTTGCATGACATCAGATTTTACGCCATTCCTGACCCGTGAATACCGCATCGAATGGGGGCATTGTGACCCGGCCGGTATCGTCTATGCGCCTCGCTTCCTCGAAATGTTTGGCGAAAGCACGATCATTCTCTTTGAGCAGGCGCTGGGCGTTCGCAAGCGCGACATGCTGAAGGAACGAGGCGTGGTCGGCTATCCCATGGTGGACCTTTCAGCCAAGTTCGTTCGTCCCGCCGCCTATGGCGACGTGGTCACGCTTGAAGCGGCCGCGCCGGATTTCGGGAACAGCAGTTTCACAATCGCGCATCGGCTGCTGAAGGATGGCGAACTGTGCGTATCGGGTGTCGAGAAGCGCGTCTGGACCGTTGCGGACGCATCGCGAACCGGCGGCATGAAGGCGGAACGTGTTCCGGATGCGGTCCGTAACGCCTTTGCGTGAGAAAGACGCCGCTGGCTTAGGCCAGCAGCGCCTTTCCGCAAGGGATCAGATCGGATTGAGGCCCAGCACTTCCCGGGACTGTGCGGCAGACATCGGCTCGATCCCCAGTTCCGCCATGATGCGAACCTGGCGTTCGACCAGCATGAGATTGGTGGCCTTTACCCCGCGTGCATAATAGTGGTTGTCCTCCAGTCCCACGCGAACGTGGCCGCCGAGCAGCAGGGCCTGCGTCGAAGCGGGTAGCTGCGCCGGGCCGATGCCGGACACGCACCAGATCGATTGCGGGGGCAGGCATTTCACCATGAAATCGAGAATGTCGGCTGAATAGGGCATGGCCCCCTGAAAGCCCATGTCGCCGCCCAGCACCATGTTGATGTAATAGGGCGGCTTGTCATAGCCCTTCTGGATCAGGCGAGTGACGTCTTGCAGGATATGCTCAGGGCTGAACACTTCCCACTCCGGCTTCTTGCCCTTGTCGATGATGCGCTTCGCCAGGGTTTCGCAGCGCGAAGGGGTCGTGATCACCACCACTTCGCGTTCGCCCCCGTTGCAATCCGCCACGGTCACACCGTCGAAGGTGCACATTTCCGCGCCCTCCGCATCGCAGCCGCGCAGGCGTTCCTCGAAATCGGTTTCGAAAAGGCCATCGCCGCGGTCGACCAGCATGTCTCCGGAATTGCCGCCGCCGGTGGAGTTGTTGATGATGATGTCGCACTTGGCCCGAATGCGCGCGTTGATGTCGGAATAGATGTCCGGATTACAGGTGGCCTGATCGTCCGGCCGCCGGGCATGAATCGCGGCGATCGAGGCGCCAGCCTTGCTGCATGCTGCGACGACGTCGGCGATTTCCTGCGGCTGGGTGGGCAGGGCCGGGTTGGCGCTCTTCATCGACATGCCACCGGTAGGTGCGATGGTGAGCATGCGGCGGTTGTTCAGATCGATTTGTGAAGACATCGGATATCTCTCGGCTCGAGGGTGAGGGACGGGGTCATCGTGCGCTCAGGCACGCGTCGCCTCTGGTTCAAATGCTGGCATCGCTATCAATCGTTTGGCGTGGCCCTCACGAGATGACGGCGTGCAGGGTGGCAAGATCGTCGATCAGCAGTTCGGGTCGTTGTTCCGGCGGCAGCTGGTCGATCGTGTCGCGCTTCATCAGGCCGGTGGTCATCCCCACGCCAAACGCACCGGTGGCCTTGGCCATGCCGATTTCGAGGACGGGATCGTCTCCGACGATGACGACGTCGCGGCTGTCTGCCGGGGACAGGCCCATGCCCGCCAGTGCGGAATTGAAGGCAGTCACCGATGGCTTGCCCAGCACGGTCAACTCGGTATCGGTAAGCGACTGGATCATGACGTTGAGGGCAAAGCTGGCCCCGATCGCGCGCCCGTCGGCGGTGGCGAAGAACGGCACGTGGCTGGCGGATGTGAGGATCGCCCCGTCCCATATCGATTTGCAGGCCGCTTCCAGATCCGGGAAGGTGAATTCCCGGAACCAGCCGGTGTAGACCGCCTCGACACCGCTTGCCTCGGCAGCAGGCTCCACGCATTCGATCCCGCGTTCGCGCAGCGGCGCGGCAACCCCGTCACGGCCGAGCACGCGGACCTTGCCGATGCCCTGCTGTTCGAACCAGATCGCCGCGGCGGTGGACGGGGTCATGAACTCGTCGTCGGCGATGTCGAAGCCGGCCTGCCGCAGACCCGCTGCATAGATCGCCGGGGGCTTGCCGGTGCCGTTCGTGAACACGCGAAAAGGTTTGCCGAGCCTGCGGATCGCATCCAGCAGTTCGATCGCGCCGGGCAGGGCCTCGTGCCCGCCGGACGCGGCGTTGCCCAGCGCAATGGTGCCATCCATGTCGAAGATGAAGGCCTTGGCCGATGCGATACGCTGGGCCAGTTGATCCGTGATCAGGCTCATGAGACGGCAGGTCCTGCATGGAGGGCGATCCGCATGCCATTGGCGTCGACCACGAGGTCTTTTGCCGCGGGGCGTTCGGCCAGTTGCTTGAGAAGGGAGAGGATCGGCGCTGCTTCGGGGCTGTACCGAGCACCTGAAGGGCCATTGGCCAGCATCGCGTCGACGTGGTTTTCCGGCATCACCGCGCGCAGCAGGAATTCTTCGTCAGGCATGGTCTGGCCGAATTTCCGGCGCAGTTCCTGAAGCGAGGGGAACGCAGGCTCTGCCGCGATTTCGCGTGCGCGGGGCCGGTCGAGGATCGCCGCTTCGACGTCCGGGTCCAGCGGGCTGGTCGGATGGCCGAATTTGCCCATGACATAGCGCAGGATCTCATCGCTTACCTGCGCATAGCGACCCGTGCCGATCACGTTGGCAAGCGCCTGGCTCATGACCATCTGCGGGAAGGGCGTGACCATGATGGGATACCCCAGCTCAGCACGCACCCGTTCGGTCTCGGCCACCACCTCGTCGAACTTGTGCTCGAGGTTCAGCTCGCTCAGCTGGCGGCGCGTGGTCGTCATGACGCCGCCTGCGACTTGGTGGCGCAGAAAGCTGGCATCGAAGTTCTGTGGACGGCCTATGGGGTGCCCCTCTGCGGCGGCAAGGCGGCTCCAGTAATCGGACACGGCGGCCAGCGCCTTGTCGTCGATAGGAACGTCGTGCCCCAGTTCGCGCAAGTTGGCGACCATGCGCGAGGCTTCGGGCAGCGATGACCCATCGCCAAGCGGGCCGATGCCGACATGCACCGTGCCGACAGCGCCGCTCTCCACCGATTCCAGGCTGGCCAGCGGGCCGTAGCCGATGGTGCAATGCGCATGGATTTCGAGCGGCTTGTTACCGATCACCGCTTTCACCGCCGGGGCCAAGGTGCGCGCGCGTTCTGGCGACAGCAAGCCGCCGGGATCCTTGATGTAGAAACAGTCGATGTCTTCGCTTTTCGCCAGTTTGGCGGCGAAACCGGCGTAGAACTGGTCTGTGTGGACTTCGGACAGGGTGAAGGTGAGCGCGCCCATCACGGTCGCCTCGCCTTCCTCCTTCACCAGCTTGCTCGCCGCCAGCACGGCTTCGACATCGTGCATCGGATCGAGCATGATGAACTTGCGGATGCCGTTGGCCTGCAAGCGGCGGTAAACCAGGCGCATGAATTCGGGATCGGCCTGTTGCCAGGCGATAAACCGCAGACCGGTGGTGATGAATTGCAACGGCGTGCGCGGCATCGCTGCGCGCACCCGGCGGATGCGTTCCCAGGGGTTGTCGCGGAAATAGCGCACCGCCACGGCCATGTGGCTGGATGAGATGAAGTCGATCGCTTCAAAACCGACGCGATCGAGCAGGCCGGCAACTTCCAGGATCTGCGCGGTGGAAAGGCCGGTCGCGCCCCACAGCGACTGGTTGCCGTCACGAATCGACACGTCGGTCAGCGTGATCGCGCTCATGACGCGAACTCCTTGAAGAAGCGGGTGTCGACGCCGCCTTTGCGAAAGGCCTCGTCGGCGGCGATTTTCGCGTGCAGGCCAGCCGTAGTGGTGATGCCCTCTATCGCCATCGTGGCGAGAGCCATGCCGAGTTTAGCGACCGCCTCTTCGCGCGTGGCGGCATGGACGATGAGCTTGCCGATCAGCGAATCGTAGAACGGCGGCACTTTGCCGCCCGTCGCGATATGCGTGTCGACCCGGATGCCGGGACCGGCGGGCCATGCGGCGCGCGTAATCGTTCCGGGGGACGGCCGGAAATCGGCATCCGGGTCTTCGGCATTGATCCGCACTTCGATGGCATGACCTACGGGGAGGAGATCGTTTTGCCTGATGCCAAGCGGATTGCCGTCTGCGATGAGGATCTGCTGCTCGATCAGGTCTACGCCGGTGATGGCTTCGGTCACCGGATGCTCCACCTGGATGCGAGCGTTCATTTCGAGAAAGTAGAAGTCGAAGGTTTCGGCATCGACGAGCATCTCGACCGTACCCGCGCCCTTGTAGTTGAGGTGGCGCGTAAGGCGTACGGCGGCCTCTTCGATTGCGGCGCGCTTGTCGTCCGGAATGGCGGGGGCGGGGGCCTCTTCGACCAGCTTCTGAAATCGCCGCTGGATCGAACAGTCGCGCGTGCCGAGATGGATGGCCGTCTTGCCATCGCCCAGCACCTGAACCTCCACGTGGCGGCCGCTTGCGATGAAGCGTTCCACGTATATACGCGGGTCGCCGAAGCTCGCCTGCGCTTCTGCCATGGCGGTGTCGATTTCTGCCGACAGGTCTTCCGCCCGGTCGACGCGGCGCATGCCCTTGCCGCCGCCGCCGGACACGGCCTTCAGCAGCACGGGAAAGCCGGTTTCCTCGGCCCGGGCCAGTGCCGCGTCCTTGTCAGCGGCTTCCCCTCCGGGCACGACAGGAAGGCCAGCCTCGATCCCGACCTTGCGCGCCATGAGCTTGTCGCCCATCGCGTTCAGGCTGGAGATATCGGGGCCGACGAACACGATCCCGGCATCGGCCGCGGCTTGCGCGAAGCGGGCGTTCTCAGACAGAAAACCATAGCCGGGATGGATGGCGTCGGCGCGCGAAGCCTTGGCCGCAGCGATGACGGCATCGACATCGAGATAGCTCTGGTTCGACGGGGCAGGGCCCACGATGGCCACCTCGTCAGACTGCAAGGCAGGTAAGCTGGTGGCATCGGCCTGCGAGGCGCCAAGGATGGTGGTAATGCCAAGGCGCTGCGCCGTGCGGATGATCCGCAGGGCGATTTCGCCGCGATTGGCGATGAAGAGGCGCTTGATCATGCCCCGCTCCGTCACGCAGGCCGCACATGCATGATCGTGACCCCGCCATCGACCATTTCGGAATTTTCCACGACGACTTTCTCGATCGTGCCCGCGCATCCGGCGTGCACCGGGTTCATCAGCTTCATCGTCTCGATGATGCCCACCACGGTATTCTCGTCCACCGTGTCGCCCACTTCCACGAAAGGCGGCGCGCCCGGTTGCGGCGAGCGGTAGAAGGCGCCGGGAAGCGGGGCGGCAACGGCCAGCAGGCCATCGGGCAGTTGTTCAACCGCGGCAACCTTCTCACCGCCAGCGGTGGCCTCGGTTTCGGAGAAAGCCCAGTCCTGCGTCCAGCCACCAGTTGAACCGCCCTCTGTGCTTCCCCGGTCGAGGCGCAGGCGAAAGGCGTCGGTCCTTATATCAAGCCGGTCGTAGCCGCTGCCATCGATTATCGCGACGATCTCGGACACGGCTTCAGGGGTAAGGGGCAATTTGCTCATGCTGCCAGGTACTCACGGGCCTTGGCGAGGATCGCATTGGCGAACGTCTCATCGTTGAAATGGCCATCCTCGACATGGAGATCGACATTGGCCGGCATGACGCTGCGGACATAGTCGGCAAAGGGCTTGGGCATGTCGGGATCGTGGATGTGTCCATCCGGGCTGTCATGGTTGGAAAACCCGCCAAGGGGGACGAAGAAGCTGATCGGGCCATTCGCCTCGGCAAACATGCCCGCGAGATGGTCGGCCAGCTGCTTCAGTTCGGGCATTTCGGTGCGCACTGCAGTCAGTGCGGGATTATGCTTGTGATAACGCTTGCCGGGAAAGGTCTTCTCCGCCTCTTCCAGAGGGCCAGCGATCACGAAGTCGGCGTTGCCAGGGGCAAAGATGGTCGGCACGCCCTTTTGCAATCCCGCCTTGCCGCGATCCGGCCCGCCATTGGCGAGGCCGTTTTGCAGGTAGTCGCCGATTTCGGTAACCGACAGGTCGAGCACCAGTGCCACGTCCTTGTCGGCCGCGATGGAATCGAGCGTCGGCCCGCCCGCGCCGGAAGAGTGGAACACCATCACCTCGCAGCCATCGGCCTCCAGCGCCTCGCGAATAGGGCGTACGGTTTTCTCCGTAGTGGAAAGCATGGTCATCAGGACCAGCGGTTTTCCGGAGCTTGCTTCCGGTAAGTAACCCTTGGCCATTCCTGCAACGGCATTGGCGGCATTGCGATAAACGTCGCGCGCAATGGTGTTCAGGCCCGAGATGTCGGTAACCGAATTCATGATCGCGATGTCCTTCACGCCGATGTATGGCGCGACAAACCCGGAGGCCATGGTAGAGACGATGAGCTTTGGCAGGCCATAAGGCAGCGCCTGCATCACGAAGCCTGCCAGCCCGGTACCCATCGAACCGCCTACGGCAATCACGCCCGACAGGCCTTGTTCGGCATGGGTCTTCATTGCCTGCTTAATTGCGCCCTCGATCATCACCGCCTGGCACTTGCCTTCGTGACCCAGCGCGCGGACCTGTTCGATCGTGTGCCCACCAGCCTCGGCAACCTGCATCGGGGTGATCTCTGCACCTTCGACATAGCGGCGGATGCTGCAATCGAGATGGATGACGTCGCAGCCATCGCCTTCTAGCACGCCGCGCACGAAAGCCGCTTCCTCATGCTTGGAATCGTTCGTGACGATCATCATCACTTTGGGCTTCGACATTGCTCAGGTCCTCTCAGGCGGTTCCGATCGCGCGGAACTTCTGCCACGACACAAACCAGATTTCGTCATTTGACTAAACGCCAATCATAACTCTATTTCACGTGGTGAAACTGGGAGGATTTTCGTGGCCGAAGTAAAGACGATCCGCGCGGTAGAGCGCGCGCTGGAGGTTATCGGTGCAATCCGGGCCCGTCGCGGCATGAGCCTCAATGAACTCAACCAGGCCACGGGGCTGCCCAAGGCCACCCTTTTGCGCATCCTCAAAACCCTCTCGGAAGGGGGCATGGTGTGGCAGCGCATGGCCGATGGCGCCTATGTCGCGGGCGCCCTGAAATTTACCGGCCAGCCGCCCGACATCACGGACAAGCTGGCGGAGATCGCCTCGCCCTTCCTTGCCGACCTCAGCAAGAGGGTCATGTGGCCATCAGTGATCGCGGCGCCGCGGATGGAATATATCGAGGTGATCGAGACCAACGGACCTATCGTGCGGCTGGATTCCGCGGTTCTCGGCCCGGTCGGCCTGAAGCTGAGCTATGTGCATACGGCAACGGGGCGGGCTTACCTGGCGGCTTGCAGCGCGATGGAGCGCGAGGCGATTATCGAGCGAATCCGCCCCGCACAGGCCGATCCCGAAGGCGAGCGCCTGCTGGAATCGATCGTGGAGCAAACCCGTAGACAAGGCTATTCTGCCCGCGACCCGGTGCATTTCTGGCCGGATCGCACCTACGATGCGGTGCGGGCAGACGGGCGGCGGTCGTTGGCGGTGCCTATCTATTCGGCTGGACAAGCGATAGCAGCGCTGAACCTGACCTGGCCCAGCAGCCGCACCACCTTGGCCGAGGTTGTCGAATTGCACCTGGCAACCATGAAGGCAACGGCATCGATCATCGGTCGCCGGCTGGATGAGGCCTTGGGGTGACCCCGGACCTCAAGCCTGCTTCTCCGTCGTGAAGTTTCACCAAGTGAAATGCATCCGCGATGGTGATGTTCAAACCGCTCAAAACGCCCCATCCCAAAAGTCGCAATAAAAAGCCTGCTCATAAGCGGGCGTCCTTTGGGAGAAGGCGAATGCGTACGAATTTCGTGCACCTGTGCGGCACGGCCATGGCCCTGGCGATTGCCGTTCCGGCAGCAGCTCAAGACACCGGTTCCTCTGATCAGCAAGGTGCAGACCCTGCTTCTCGAGAGACGGGGGTCAACGTGATTGTCGTGACTGCGCAGAAGCGCGCGGAAAATGTGCAGGACGTGCCCATTGCCATCTCCGCTTTCGGCGGTGACGCATTGCGCGAGCGTGCCGTTTCCGACGTGGCCCAGCTTTCCAACGCAGCACCCAACGTGACGCTTGATGCAGGCACGCCGTTCTCGGGCTCCACGGCGGTACTTTCCGCCTTTATCCGCGGCATCGGTGCGAACGACTTCGCCATGAACATCGACCCCGGCGTGGGGATCTACCTCGATGGTGTCTATCTTGCCCGCACTGTCGGTGCCAACCTGGACCTGCCCGATGTGGAACGGATCGAAGTCCTCAAGGGGCCGCAGGGCACCTTGTTCGGACGCAACACGATCGGCGGCGCGATCAGCGTGGTGACGCGCGAACCGGGTGACGAACTTGCCTTTACCGGAGACGTTGCCACCGGCCGATTCAATAGGCTGGATATACGCGGGTATGCCGATCTGCCGATCTCCGAGAACTTGCGTTCATCGGTCACTTTTTCCACCAAGAACCGCGACGGATACCAGAAACGCGTCCCCTTTCCGGCAGACGAGCCCTATTCGGCCGACCGGCCGATGGCTTTGCCGCAAACCGGGTACGAGACATCCCGCCGCGAAGGCGGGCAGGACGAATGGAGCCTTCGCGGTAAGCTGGTGTGGGATTCGGGCGACCGGGTGAAAGTGACGTTCGGTGGTGATTACATGCGGATCAACTCCTCCGCCATGGCCAATTCGGTGCTGGCCGTTACCACCGATGTCGGAGGCCCGTTCGCCGGCCTGGCCGCGAACAACATCCCCGGTACGGCGCTTGACGTGGCCACGGGATCGTCCGGCTTTTTCTTCGGCGGATTGTACAATTTCTGCATAAACGCGACGGCAGACCAGATCGCCGCGCGCAACGCTGGCGCCCTGTGCGGGGTGCGCGGTACGCCGTTGGACCCGGCGGCCAACCTGGCGCCGCTGGCCAGTGTGAATGTTGACGGCGATCCCTCTAACGACCGGTTGACCTATGACGATCGTTTCGTGTCGACGGACAAGGACAAGAGCTATGCCACCGGCAACAGCTTTTCCGACATGGAGACGTTCGGCTTCACCGGCATAGTGGACGTGGAATTGACCGACCGTTTTTCGCTCAAGTCAATCACCGGTTATCGCGATCTCAAATGGGCGTCGGGGATGGATCTCGACAATTCGCCGGTGGCGATTATCGAACCGTCTTTCTCCCTCTCGCAGAACCAGTTCAGCCAGGAACTGCAATTGCTCGGCGAAGCGATGGACGGTGCCATGAACCTGGTGGCGGGCGCCTATTACTTCCGCGAGGAAGGGTCGATGCGCGACTTTGTGACCTTTGCCGAAGGCCTGTTGCAGATCATCGGCCCGAACGACCTGGAAACCGAAAACTACGCCTTTTTCGGACAGGTCGATTGGCGGGTCAGCGACCTTGTCGGGATCACCGTGGGCGGTCGCTACACGTCCGAAGACAAGCAGTTCGTCGGCGGTCAGTCCGATGCCAACGGCTTCAACTACAAGCTGTTCAACTGCCCCGACTACAACGGCGACGTGGTGCCATGCCCCACCATCCTCGGCTTCCCGGTGGAAGGTGAGCCGCTGCGCTACTACGTCGACGGGACGCAGAAGAAATCGTTCAGCAACTTCTCGCCCATGGCCGGTTTGCAACTGCACCCGTCAGACGATGTCATGGTCTATGGACGCTGGTCGCGTGGCTATAAAACCGGTGGCTGGACCACGCGTCTTTCCAACCCGCTGCCGTATGCGCCCGATTTCGACGAGGAAAAGGCGGAGAGTTTCGAAGTGGGCGTCAAGGCGACGCTGTTCGACCGGATGCTGCAACTCAATGCCGCAGCATTCACCACCAAGTACAAGGGCATCCAGCTGAACTTCCAGCAGGGGGTCAGCCCGACGGTGCAGAATGCCGGTACGGCACGCATCAAGGGTTTCGAAGTCGAAGCCGTGGTGGCGCCGAGCTATGGCCTCACGATCAACGCATCGCTGGGTTACACCGATGCGACTTATACCGACGTCCTGCCGCCGGCGCAGGTTGCACCGAACCCTTTCCAGGCCGGGACTTTCGTTGGCGCGGACCTGCCGAAATCGCCGGACTGGAAGTTCAACCTGACGCCGCGATACGAGTTTGACGTCGGCGGCGGGTCAATCGCCCTGCTGGCCGATTACACCTATACTTCCCGCATGTGGAACGATTCAGAGCGCACGCTGCTGCTGGAAAGGCCGTCCGTGCACATGCTCAACGCCAATGCGACCTATGACGCGCCATCCGGCGGATGGAGCCTCACGGCCGGTGTCACCAACATCCTCAACGAACGGTACATCGTGACCGGGCAGTCGCAGGCCTTTGGTGCCGGCATGATCTATGGGACCTGGAGCCGCCCGAGCGAATGGTACCTGCGCCTTGGCGTCGATCTCTGAGAGCATGTAGAGCCGTTGCGGGCCGTCCGGGGCCGCAACGGCCATGATAGGAAGAATGGCATGTCCAACCTCGTACGCAACGCGTGGTATGTAGCCGGTTGGCGCGACGATTTCGGGCGCGAACCGCAGCAACGGATGCTGCTGGGCATGCCGATCGTGCTGTACCGCAAGCAGGACGGCAGTGTGGTCGCGCTGGAAGATCGCTGTGTCCACCGGATGGCGCCGCTATCGATGGGCAGCCTGGAAGGCGATGCGATCCGGTGCCTCTATCACGGGTTCAAGTTTTCGGCCGACGGGCAATGCGTGGAAATTCCCGGGCAAGACGAGATTCCGAAACGCGCCTGCGTCAAATCCTATCCGGTGATCGAAAACGGCAGTTGGGTGTGGGTGTGGATGGGCGATCCGCAACGTGCCGACCCTTCCGTCGTGGCGCAGTCCAAGGCGCTCGACGATCCGGAATGGGTGCTGAAGACCGGCCAGATCGATTACGAAGCCAATTACGAGCTGATCAACGACAACCTGCTGGACCTGACGCACCTGGCCTATGTCCATGCGGCCAGCTTCGGTGCCGATGAAGCATGGTCGCGCAGCCGGCCGCACGTCGAAACGCTGCCGAACGGGGTGCGCTCGTCCCGCTGGATTGCCGATACGCCGCCTGTCCCGCCGCTCGGCAAGGCGGCAGAGCTTGACCGGGTAGACATCTGGACCAGTTACGACTTCATCATTCCGGGCACCTTCCTGCTTTACACCGCGCTGTGCCCCACGGGTACGGCGCAGCGGCTTGGCGGCAGGGCGCCGACCGATGACGACGATATCCTGTTCGACAATTTCACCAGCCAGGCGGTCGTGCCCACAGGGGAAAAGACCTCGCGGTATTACTTCAGCTGGGGACCGGGCGCCCGCTTTGGCGGCGAGGATATCGCGCAGATCATGATCGACGTCGCCAAGGGGGCGTTCCTCGAAGACAAGGTGATGATCGAAGCTCAGCAAAGGATCATCGATTGTCAGCCCGATCGCCCGCCGATGCCGGCCAGCGCCGACAAGGGGATCACCATTTTCCAGCGAATGATGAAGTCGCTCGACCGTGCATGACGCGCAGCATTTTAGCCATAAGGGATTAAGCCAATGAAACGCCTGGCCTCAAGCGTGTCGGCCGTCATCGCGGTCTGTATCGGCGGAAGCCTGTGGGCGGCGGAGCCTGCAAACTACCCTGCTCCGCGGGCGCCTGAAAAGATTTATGCGCAGACCTGCGGGTACTGCCACGGTGTGAACGTCGGCCCGGTCATCCGCGGCCGCGAACTGCCGCCGGAGGTGACGAAGGCCTTCGTGCGCATGGGCCCCAACGCCATGCCGGCGTTTCGTGAGACCGAGATCAGCAATGAAGAGCTCGATGCCTTGGCCACGTGGCTCCAGCAAAGCGAAGCCGATCCGAAGGAGCGTGGACAATGAGCGGCATCAACAGGCGCACTCTGCTGGGTGCAGCAGGCGCGATCGGGGCCACGGCGGGCGCTGCAGCACTCGTCAACTCGCGCATGGCCAAGGGCCAGACAGTCGCCGACGTCAACGCCTTCATGAAGGAAATGCAGTCCATCGTGGGCGAAGAGTGGGCATACTGGGACCCGGAGGGGCTGCTCCCCTATGACAAGGCGTATGTGCCCGAGCCGACCGACCAGCTGCACCCCGTGGGGGCCGTGGCGCCGCGCACGGTGGAAGAAGTGCAGGCCATCGTGGCGGCGGCCAATCGCTTTCGCCAGCCGATCTGGCCGATATCGACCGGCAAGAACATGGGCTACGGCACGGCGGTGCCGGCAACGCCGGGACAGGTGGTGCTCGACCTTAAGCGGATGAACCGCATTCTCGAGGTGGACCCCGATCTGGGCACCTGCCTGGTGGAGCCGGGCGTGACCTACCAGCAGCTCAAGGACTATCTGGAAGAAAACAACATCCCGCTGTGGATCGACGTGCCGACCGTCGGCCCGATCGCCTCGCCAATGGGCAACACGCTCGATCGCGGCGTTGGCTATACCCCCTACGGCGAACATTTCCTGTTCCAGTGCGGCATGGAAGTGGTGCTGCCCGATGGCCAGCTGATGCGCACCGGCATGGGCTCCATCAAGGGATCGACGGCATGGCAGTCGTTCAAGTGGGGTTACGGCCCTTACGTCGACGGGCTGTTCACCCAGTCGAACTACGGCATCGTCACCAAGCTGGGCATGTGGCTGATGCCGGAGCCGCCTGCCTACAAGCCCTTCATGATCCGCCACCCGAACATGGAGGACGTGCCCGCCATCATCGAGGCGATGCGACCGCTGCGCGTGTCCAACCTGATCGCCAACTGCAACCTGATGATGAGCGCGTCGTACCAGCTATCGATGTTCAAGCGGCGCGACAGCGTGGTGCCCGATGGCGCTCCTCTCGACGATGCATCGGTGAAGCGCGCGGCGAAAGCCAACGGGCTGGGCATGTGGAACACCTATTTCGCGCTCTACGGCACGGATGAAACGGTGGCCGCGATCGAACCGGTCGTCCGCCAGGTGCTGACGGCCAGTGGCGGCGAAGTGCTCACCGAGGCCGAGATGGGCGACAATCCGTGGTTCCATCACCACGCCACCTTGATGAAGGGCGGGCTCAACCTTGACGAGATTGGCATGATCCGCTGGCGCGGTAGTGGCGGTGGCCTCGCGTGGTTCGCGCCGGTCGCCGCGGCCAAGGGCGACGAGGCCGAGCGGCAGACGCGCCTGGCGCGCCAGATCCTCGACAAGTACGGCTTCGATTATACCGCCGCCTTTGCCATCGGCTGGCGCGATCTGCACCACATCATCGCCCTGTTGTTCGACCGCAGCAATGCCGAGGAGCACAGGCGTGCAGACACTTGCTATCGCGAGATGGTCTCGCGCTTTGGCGAGCAGGGCTGGGCCAGCTATCGCACCGGGGTCAACACAATGGACCTGGTCGCGCAGCAATACGGCGCCGTGAACCGCGAGTTCAACGCCAAGATCAAGCAGGCGCTTGATCCCAATCACATCATCGCACCAGGAAAGTCGGGGATCGCATGAAGCATCTGATCACAGCAACCATCGCCGGCACTCTGGCGCTTGCGGCCAGCACGGCGCAGGCCGAGGAAAGCCCGCCGCCGGTTTCGCTGCTATCCTACGAAGTCATCCCGACGTCGGAGCTGAGCCTGCACGCCAACATGACGCTCGTATCGGGCGAAAACGACGCGGTGCTGATCGACGTGCCGTTCAGCCGCGCCGATGCCTATCGCGTCGTTGCGCGCATCCTCGACAGCGGCAAGACCCTCAAGGCCGTGTTGGTCACGCACGATCACCCTGATCACTTCTTCGGGCTGGACGTGTTGCAGGATGCCTTCCCGAAAGCGGAAATTCTCGCCGGGCAGGCCGTCGTCACCGACATGGTGCGCACCGTGCCGATCAAGTTCGAACGCTGGGGCCCGATGCTGGGGGCCAATGCCCCCGTCCGCCCTGTCGTGCCAGAGCCGGTGGAAGGCGGTGTCTATTCGCTGGAGGGGCATCCGCTCCGGATCCTCGGCCCGATGCAGGGCGATCATGTCCGCTCCACCGTCATTTGGGACGAACAGACCCGTACGCTGGTGGCGGGCGACGTGATCTACAACGGCATGTACGTCTGGCTGGGGGAGCACACGCCCGATCGCTATGACGACTGGATCGCCGCGCTCGACCGGATTGAGGCGATGAAGCCCAACCGCGTGATTGCCGGGCACACCTCTCCGGGCCGCACCAACGACAATGCCGGCATCAAGTGGACGCGCGATTACATCACCTTCATGGGCGAGGCCGCGCCAAAGGCGAAAAACTCGGCCGAGTTGCAGGCCATGGTCCGCGCCCGCTTTCCCGGCGCGACCGACGTTCTGGACTGCTTCCTGCTCTGCACGTCGGCCCAAGTGGCAACCGGCGAAATCGAACCCTGGGATGAATGATCATGCGATTTGAAAACAAGGCCGTTCTCGTCACCGGCGGCGCCACCGGCATCGGCCGGGCCACCTGCCAGGCCTTCGCCCGCGAAGGCGCAGCGGTGATGATCGGCGATCTGAATGACGATGCCGGCGAAACCGCGGACCTGATCTGCAGCGCGGGCGGCAGGGCAATGTACCAACGCGCCGACGTGCGCGACCCTAACGCCATGACAGACCTGGTCGGCAGGTGCGTTGCCGAATTCGGCGGCCTCCATGCGGCATTCAACAATGCCGGTGTCTTGCCGCCGCCGGTTCCGTTTCATGAAGTGCCCAAGAAGGATCTCGACCTGATCATGGACGTGGACCTCAAGGGCGTGTTCTTCGCCATGCAGGCGCAAGTGCGGCACTTCCTCGACAACGGCGGCGGTGCCATCGTCAACACGGCCTCTGTCGCGGGGAAGGTCGCCGATCCCAACATGTCGGCCTATGTCGCGGCGAAGCACGCGGTCGTGGGCCTCACCAAGGCGGTGGCCATCGAATATGCGCAGCGGGGCATCCGGGTGAACTGCATCGGCCCTGGCCTCGTGGCGACGCCGATGACGCAAGCCTGGCTGGATTCGCCGGAATTTCGCGAAGAGTTCTTCAAGCACAACGTTATCGGACGCGCGGCTCAGCCGGAAGAAATCGCGGGCACAGTCCTGCACCTATGTTCCGACGAGGCCAGCTTTACCAACGGTTCGTTCTTCGTGATGGATGGTGGACAGACATCGCATTAGCCGTTCCATGATCCTCGCTGCATGGCCTCGCCAAGAAGCTGCCGTTTTGAGACCTGCCTTCACAGTGTTTCCATGTCGGAATGAGCGAATGACTTTGGGCGTGGGTGCAAATGGCCAAGGACCACATGCTCGGTGAGCGCGGCAGTCTTGCGTTAGGGCGTCGTTGGCAGGGAGCGATTTAGCGGAAGCCGGCTCTATGCATGCCGGCAAGCACAACGCGCCTGACTTCTTCCGGTTCACCTCTCATCGCTCTCATAGCCGATCGGCGCCGCGCTTCTCCGGCCATTCCACAGATCACATCGGATCGACAGGAAAGTCCCAGAGCCTGCCCTCTGTGCTGTATGGCGATTGCATCAGCTTTCAGGTGTGCCGCAAGGCAGCTTCAAAGGTTGGGATTGGGGCGCGAAGCTGCCTGATGGCTTACCGCCTGGCGGATGGTAGCTTTGCTCGATCCGGCGACCGAAACCGGACCGGCAGCAAACGACCCCAATAGCGGACGCTATTGCAAGATCGGCTGCGTGAATTAACGAAATGGACTGATTGGTTTGTGGGGTCCGGGCATGGACCTACCCGCGCCGCCTCACGCGTCAATCAGGTGCATTTGCTCTGGCAGTGCCCCCCTCATTGAACCAGAATTGGGGAGGCGGTCCTGCTTCGGGCCAGACCGAGGCGATCGTGCCAGCATCGTAAAGCTTGCCGCCTTTCATCACGTGCGTCAGCGAAAGCGTGTTCGCGATAGTTTCACGAGGGTCTTTGGCCAGGATCACGAGATCGGCCAGCTTGCCGGGCTCGAGCGAGCCGAGATCGGCACTGCGCCCGATTGCCCGCGCTCCGTCAATTGTCGCAGCGGCAAGAATCTCCGATGGCGTCATGCCGCCCATCGCATAGGCCTGCATTTCCCAATGCGTGCCCAGCCCAGGCACTTCGCCATGTGCGCCGATTGCCAGCAGCCCGCCATACCGCACAAATCTGGCCGCGCTGGCCGCGACTTGCGGGAAAATGTAACCTTTCGGATCGGTCCATTCCCGTTGCCAGAACCTCTGATCGCGGAACCAGGGGGGAGCGAACCGGGCATATTTCGCATCGCCATGTGGAGTATCCCGGGCGATGAAATAGTCCTGCGCCGGATAGCCGCCGTGGGTAATCTGGAGCGTCAGGTCGTAACTGACACCACTGCGCGCCAGCAGTTTCGAAAGGTCCGCGTAATGCACCGGTGGCGGTATCGCGTGTTCGTTTCCTGCATATCCGTCAAGGACTTGCGACAGGTCCAGCTTCATCGCCAAAGCACCCTCTGTCGTTGGCTGAAGACCCAGTTTGCGAGCGGCCTGCACAATCCACTGACGAACCCTGCGATTGCCCGTCCGGTACATCTTGATATTGGTCAGGCGGTAGTGATCGCGGTAACGCCTGAGGACTGACTCGACTTGATCGTATGAACGAAAGTCGTTGAACGAAAACAGCGCCGGACCGGTTGAGAATATGCGAGAGCCTGTCATCAGGCCCGCATCGATTGCATCCTGATAGGCCAGCATATCGATCGAAAGCGTCGAGGGATCAAACGCGGTCGTTACGCCATAGGCCAGGTTGGCTGCTGGCCCCCATGCCTCGAAATCGAGGACATCCCGGCGGATGTCTGCGACGTGATCGTGAACGTCGATCAATCCGGGGATGATGTAAGCACCGCTGACGTCCCGCCTCTCGGCATCTGCGGGAACCGCAAGCGTGCCACGCGGCCCAATCGCGACGATACGGTCGTTCCCGACAAGAATCTCTGCATCGGCGATCGTACCTGCCGGCCCCATCGTGATCACAGTCGCCCCTTCCAGCAAGAGTTGGCCTTTGGTGATGTCGCGCGGGACGGTGATGTCGGCCGTGATGGTCCGATCGGATGAATTGTCGAGCTCACGAAAATGAAAGGTGGAGCCGATCGACCAGAAGTAGGACCGGCCGTCATCGCTCCAACCGAAATAGTCGGCGCCCACGGTGCTGACCTGCTCGTGCCCGACGGCACTGCTCGTCAGGGAAACCGTGCGCCCGCCTTCCTCGGGTATCGAGATCAGATGCAGCTGCTGGGCGATCTGGGCCAAGGCGTACTTACCATCCGGGCTGACGCGGATATCGTCTGCTTGGGCGGGGCCTTCGCTGAAATACCAATTGGGGCCTTCGACGGCGACACGCAGGCTGTCGTCCCTCACACCGTACACGCCGCTTGGCCTGTTCAAAAGAATCGTACCGTCGAAAAGGATCTGCGGCGTACCGCCCATCATGCCACTGGCCATGACTTGTTCGGAGCCATCGGCCCTGATCTGCACGAGTTCGGCATCCCGGAATTGCCCGAATTCGAGATAGGTCGCCAACCGGTCTGCCGTAGACGATCGGATGACCAGAATACCGCCATCGGGCGTCGCGACCGGATGCGTGTAAAATGCATGTGCGTTCGTCAAGCGAACCGATTTGCCGGTGGCCAAGTCATGCCGCCACACATGCCCACCTTCGCGCGCGGTCCAGCTTACGAAGATCAGGGAATTTCCATCGCGAGACCAGGCCGGGTGAAACTGTGGCGGCAAGTCCGGTGCGAGCATTCGTGCTTCACCACCTGCGCTCGGCATGAGATATATCTTGCCCAGGGCAGAGAAGGCCAACATCTCTCCATCAGGGGAAAGAGAGGCGTTCTGCAGGATCCGTACGTGAACAGGACCAGTCTCTACACGAGCAGGGGCCCTTGCCAGAGGAGCCAGTTCAGCCTGAACCCTTGCACGAAACGGAATCGTGCTGATTTGGCGGCTGGCAAGATCGATCCGGCGAAATTGGCCACCTGCGCTAAAAACGACAGCCTTGTCGTCGGGTGAGAAGGCAAAGCGCGGAGCAATATCGCTCCAGTACGAAGCCTGCAGCGATACGGGATCGAGCGGGGCAAGATCGGTTAACTCCCCTGTTTTCAGATCGAGCAAACGCAAGACCGCTGCACCGGGGCGCCACTCTACGTAAGCGAGCCGTTCGCCATTATGAGAGATAACCGGCCTGAAGGCGCTCGACTGAATCTTCCCCAGACGAATATCGCCGACCGCCTCGACCAGTACATCGACCTCGCCGGTCTGTATTTCCCGGCGGACGATCTGCCACTCGACCGGTTCGGCAAGGTTCAGATCGCCACCTCGCGAGGCATAGTAGAGATAACGACCGTCCGGGGATGTTACGGCACCCAATGCATGGTGTAACCTGTCGTCACCTTCGGTGCGATTGGCGATGATTGCTTTGCCCATCCCGCCCCTGGATGCGTCGAAACGCCACAATTCGTAAGCATTTCGATCCGGCCAATAACGCGAAACTGTCAGCGACAGCCCGTCGGCACTCCACGATGGCGAGGTAAAAATCGGATCGTCATCGTAAAACGAAACCTGCCGGGCCTCGGTGCCGTCCGGCCGAACAACCCACAGGTTCTCCGCGCCGGACCGGTCCGAGAGAAAGGCAATCGACTTGCCATCGGGCGCAAAGACCGGCTGCGTATCGAAAGCCATGCCGCGGGTGATTGCGCGTGCTTCACCACCTTCTGCGGGCAACACGTAAAGATCGCCCAGCATCGCAAAAACGATCCACCGTCCATCCGGCGACAGATCAGGCTGAAGCGCGGTGCCTTCCTCGACGTCGAACGCGATCTCGCGCGTCGGCTTGAGAGGCAAGGTCTGCCCCGGTCTAGCGGGCGGAGTGGGGGATAGCCCAGAAGGCGGTGTTTCGCCTGACGCCGAAGAGCTTTGCGGCCCGGCGGATAGAACCTGGTTCGTCGTGCGATCGTGCGCAAAAACCGGCCCTGACATCAGGAGGCAAGCGATCGATAGTGCCAGCCTCCTGAATGTCATCACCTTTGGCCTTCCTGTTGTCAGAACTTGTAGGTCGCCGTGCCAATCACCTGGCGGCCCGCACCGAAGTTACAGTTAAATTCCGCAGCACAACGGGCAACATACTTCTTGTCGAAGATGTTGGAACCGTTGACTGCAAAACGCCAATTGGGCGTATCGTAGTGGATGATGGCATCGAACAGCGTCGAGCTTTCCGAAGCGTAGACAACCGGGTTGAAAGGTCCCGGCACACTGCCGGCACTGCTCGATACATGACGGACGCCCGCACCAAAGCCGAGGCCGGCCAGACCGCCGCGCTGGAACGTCCAGTCTGCAAAGAGCGAAGCCTTGTGCTTCGGCGTGACCGGCAGCGGCTCGCCCACTTCGGCGGCAACTTCACTGTCGATGATTTCGCTATCCGTGTAGGAATAGGCGGCATTGATCGCGAGTTGATCGCGGATACGTGCGACAAGTTCGAGCTCACCACCCTGCACCTTGACCTCGCCCGACTGTGTCGATCCGATCGGGGCAGCCACCGGGGAATAGACCGCGCTGGTCACGTTTTTCTGACGAATATCGAAGAGCGCCGCGGTGGCGAACAGGTCGACGTCAGGACCAAGCGAACGCCCGTCAAACTTTACGCCTGCTTCCCACTGCTCGCCACTGGTCGGCTTTAGCGGGTCACCATCGAGATCAACGCCAAGCGTCGGTTCGAACGAAGTACCATAGCTTATGTAAGGGACCACGCCCGCTTCGGTGACATAGCTTAGGCCCGTACGCCAGGTGAATTCCTCCTGGCTGCCCTTGGCGCCAAAGCTGTCGAGCTTTACCCAGTCGTACCGGCCCGAAAAGAGCAGGCGAAGGCCACCTATCGCGATCTGATCCTGCGCGTAAATACCCGTCTGCTTCAGCGTCTGATCGGTGTACGGGAACAGTACGGGCGTATCGACGAAGGCATCACCAAGATCATAGACCGGATCAAACAGGTCTATCGAGACGGCGCCTTGCGCGCACGGGAAGAACAGCGCATCGACAGGCCCGCAGAATCCGAAGGCCGCTTCGTTATCTACGTCGCGGTAATCGACACCTGCCAGCAGCGTATGCTCCACAGCGCCCGTCATCACCTTGCCATCGAGGCGCGTGTCGAGAGCGAGTGCCTTCACGTCTTCGGCATAAGGAAAGCTTGACCGCAGAACCCGGCTTTGTGTCTCATCGGTGAAACCGGAGGCGTAGATGACCTTCTGGTCCTCGGAATACTTCGAATAGCGGGTATTGACGGTCAGGCCGAAATCGCCAGCGAAATCGTGCTCGAATTCAAAACCAGCGCCCCACTGTTTCCGCTCGTACTTGTTGTAGTCCGGCGCGCCGAGATTGGCGCTTCGGCTCAACTGACCGTTCGGATTTTCCAGCAAGGTACCAACGACCGGAAGGAAGCCGTTCGTATCGCCGTTTACTTCGTCATACTGGTAATAGGACAGCAGCGTCAGATCGGTATCCGGGCCGAGATGCAGCGTCAACGCGGGGGCGGCATAGAGACGCTTGGCGTCGACACCGTCACGCTCTGCACCACGATCGCGAAACAGGACAGTGCCACGTACGTCGGCAAAATCGCTCGCCGCACCGGTCGCGGTCATGGCTATCTGCTTGTAATCATCGGTGCCGTATTTCATCGACACTTCGCCGCCGAACGCGCTTTTGGGACGACGGCTCGTCTGATTGTAGATGCCACCCGGGGGTGCCGAGCCATACAGGACCGAGGCCGGCCCCTTCAGGATATCCAGGCTTTCGAATGCGTAAAGATCAAGGCCATTGGAGAAAATCGTCGAGGTTACAGGGGTCGCAAGCCCGTCGACGAACTGTTTGGGCGGAAAACCACGCACCTGGATGAAATCGAAGCGCAGGTCGGGCCCGTAGTTCTCGCCCGAGGCACCCGCCACGTATCGCACCGCCTGCTGGGCATCGATGAAGTTCAGGAGATCCATCTGATCGCGACTGACCACGCTCACCGATTGGGGCGTCTCGACCAGCGGGATATTGCTTTTCGTCGCAGTCTGCGCGGCGGTCGGAACATACATAGGGGCCGTAACGATAATAACCCGCTCGCCCCCTTCCGTTGTTTCTATGGTCTCGAGGCTGTCGGTTCCCGTAGTGTCCTGTGCAAGAACCGGTGTGCTGCTAAGTGCGAGCACCGTGGCCATGGCGGAACCTGCAATACCCGCTTTGGCGGCGGCACGGCTGAAGTCGACGAACTGAGCCATAGTTTTCCCCTTTGGTATCGTTGAGCAACCGTCGATCCCTCCGACGGCGCCACGCATTTCCAATTACGTAATACCCTTTCTTCCCTCGGCCCATTCGCCAGGATGGGCCATCTACTGTTCCTAATTGGTCATGCATTATGGTTGGCGGGGTACTGTGACTTTTTTGCTCCACAGACGGGCGGGCGATGGCTGGCCCTGCAAATTGGCGGGGAACCGGCACTCGTAATACTGCGCGGCCATGGGTCTGCCGGTGGCCCGAAAATGGGAGAATCTGGCTTGCATGAGGCTGCGGGCCAAACAACCACGGTTTAGCATTCAAACATCACGCCAAACCATGATGCAAAGCGCAGTGCAGCCACAGCCATGAACACAGCTTTTTCCGATGTAGCCGAGGACTCTGTTCGCGCGCTTGTTGCCGACAGTCCTCTGGCATGGCTGGTGCCTGCGGCCGCCCCCGAAGAGGCGCGGCTGATGCCTTGCCTTCCCGTCGAGCAGGGAAAATTTCGGATCGAAGGGCATTTGCCGATCGCCGCACCCATAACCGCGATCCTTCGCACCGACCCGCGGTTGACGATCCTGTTCAAGGGCCCTGACGCCTATATATCCCCCCGCGTTGTCGGAGACGAGCGCTGGGGGCCGACGTGGAATTTTGCCAGCGTTGCCCTGCGCGGTACCGTCGATTTTCAGGAGCATCGCACGCAATCCATCGTGAAGCGTCTGACAGCGCATATGGAAGGCAGCAACGATCCCGAATGGATTGCGCGCAGAATGGGCGATCGGTTCGATCTGCTTTCGAAACGGATCGTGGGTTTCGAATTCACCGTCGAGGTCTGCAAACCACGCTTCAAGCTGGGGCAGGACGAAACTGAAGAAACCCGCCAGAAGATCATGAATCACTTTCCCGATAGTCCGCTCGGCGCGGCGATGAGGCGGCAGGACGATCAAACGTAATGTCTTGTCCACCCATCGTGGCGGCATCTTCCAGTGCGCATAGGCGAAGCGGTCATTGGCACACGTCCGGCCTGATGATGGTCAGGCCAAACAGCCAGTATTTCACCCATCCGCGATGGGCTGACGATCTGGAATACGTCTTGGAAATGGGCCGCCGGCTATCTCACTCCTGAACTTGGAATCTCCATGACGTCACTTGTGAAAATTCACCGTTACCTCGGTCTGTCCGTCGTCATTTTCTGGGTCTTGCAGGCCATCAGCGGGGTGATCATCAGCTTCAACTGGGAGATCGATGACGCCTTGCTGTCGCAAGGTTCCGCCGCATTCGATTCCCAGGTGGTCGGTGCGCGGATAGAAGAACTGCAAGCCAACGACGGCGAAGTTTCATCGATCTGGACAAGCGGCAGCGGGCAAGACCGCTTCGATGTTTATCTTTCCGACGCCACGGGCAGCAGGGAAATGCGGATCGATGGATCGGGTACCGTTCTGCGCGTGCAGGAAGACGGCGAGAAAATTGCCAACGGTGCGTGGATGGAAACCTTGGTCACTTTTCATCAGAACCTGTTGATGGATGAAACCGGCAGCTGGATCGTGGGAATTAGTGGCGCGCTTCTGTTCAGCAATATCATCGCAGGGTTCATGATCGCGAGACCGTGGAAGGCAGGATGGCGCCGCTCCCTGATTCCGATCGGGCGTGGACCGGCGCGGGCCCGATACTATTCATGGCACCGCGCGATCGGTCTTTGGGCAGCCATCCCCGCGCTGTTGTTAGTCGGATCGGGAATCCTGCTGGTCTTTTACGATACGGTCGAAACAACCGTATCGCCGCCACCGCGCACCTTGCCGCCTCATATGGTCGAGGCGCCGATGCGGACCGGCCCCGCAGAGGCTATCGATATTGCGATGAATGCCTTTCCAAGCGCCACGCTCACCGCGCTGACGATGCCCACGAAAGGCGACAAGGCCTATGTCGTTCGCCTGCGTCAGCCCGGCGAAGGCCGCAAGATCTATGGAATGACGACTGTCATCGTGGATGCCACGACGGGCTCGGAAATGGCCCGGTTCGATCCGCTCAACGACAGTATGGCACGTTCTTTTGTCGACGGCCTGTTCCCGATGCACACCGGAGAGCTTGGGGGACTGCCCGGCCGCATTGCGGCAATGCTGATCGGGTTCTGGCTGTTGACACTGGCCTGGCTCGGTTACCGGCAGTGGACAATGCGTCGTTCAAAGCGATGAGGCGAGGTCAGTCGCGCTTCAAATAGCGATCCCGCAACAGGATCTGCCGGTTCTCGCGCGATAACATCTCACCACCGGACAGGATCATCCAGGGAGCGGTGGACGGCTCTAGCGGATCACCGTCCCATATGACGAGGTCCGCCGCGTTACCGATTTGCAGGCCGGCTTCGCCTTCAACACCCCAGATCGCTGCTGGATTTTCGGTTATGGCTGCCAGGGCCGCACCGTAAGGCAGGCCATTTCTGACTGCGACGCCCGCTCCCAAACGGCTTGCCGACGCAACCGTCCATGACCGGTAAATTCCCTGCGCCGAAACGGAAAATGCGATCCGCACTCCCGCTGCAGCCAGTATGGCGGCATTATCGTCGCGCGCGCCAACCATCGTGTAGTAAAATGGCAGGTCATCCAGAGGATCGAGCACCACGGCGATGTCGGCTTGCGCCAATTGCTCTGCTCGCCGCCACGCCTCCGCGCCACCCATGATCACGACATTGAGCCCGAATTCCCGTTGCAAGGAAATGGCCCGGTCGATGTCCACCGTGTCCTCGACCTGCAAGACGATCGGGACTTTGCCATTTCTTACCTCGGCGATGGCGCCGTCTTGTCCGCCGTCCTGCAGGCGGGCGCGCAATTGGGCCCATGCCGCCGCCCGCGATCCACCTGCCGCGTCGCGCGCCGAGGTACCCATTGCGAATAGGGCAGATCGCGGTCGGGTCACTTCCGCCCCATCGGCGTTCAGGTCGATCAGGAAGCCCATGCCCGCGAACAGATCCGGAGCACCGCCCGGATAGACCATGGCCCGGCCGACCCCGTTTGCGCGCGCCAGTTGAACCGCAAGAGCATTGGGATCGAATGAGAGGGAGGGATCAAATTCCGGGCCGAGTGCGCTGGAACCGGCGGCACTGTCGTCCTCACTGCTGGATCCGCCAAGCTGAATGAGGCCGATCTGGGTCGCCGCGGCGAAGAGGGGCGCGGTTATCATTCGGCCTTCGGCATCGATAACCATCGCGTCTTCTGGAACAGGTCTGTCAGTGGCGAGCGAAGTTATCCTGCCGTCGGTGATGATGATCGTCACGGCGTCTCCGTGGTCCGGCCCGGTTGGCAGTTGCCCGTTCAGGATGGCCACAGTCTTGGCGTTCGCTGGCATCGACAGCAACGCCACGAACAGGAAGAAGATGCGCACGATCATCGGCCCGCTCCGCGCTGCGGCCGGCCAAGTTCGAAATCGGTGGGCGGCGGGGCCTTGTCCGCATCGTATTCCAGCACGCCGCCGATATAGACCTCCAGGGGTTTGCTGTAGACACTCATCGGATCGCCAGACCACACGACGACATCCGCGTCGAACCCCGGCTTCAGCGATCCCGTGTGGTCGGCAATGCCCAGCGACCGCGCCGCGTTGTGCGTGATCCACGTTATGGCGCGCTCTGGTCCGATATCGAGACCCGCTCGCCGCCCTGCCGCGGCCGCCTTTGCCGCCTCCATATTCAACAAGGTGCCGAGGACGGGAATGTCGGAATGCATAATGGCGCAGCCACCAGCGGCATCAATCAGCGCCGCAGCCTCGGGAATTGCGTCCTCTGCCTCGCGCTTGAAGCCCCACCAATCGGACCAGACCGCCGCACACGCGCCGCGCCTCGCCAGCAGGTCGGCAATTTTGTAGCTTTCCGAGGCGTGATGGACGGTAATATCGGAAATGCCGAACTCGTTCAGCAGCTCTACCCAGTTCGCAATGTCCTCCGCGCGATAGCAATGGATGTGGACCGGAACCTTTCCCGCCATCGCCGCGATCAACGCGGCGGCCTTTGCCTCGTCCGATGTCAGATCATTCTGATCCGACGGCACAAGTGTGGGGTTCAGCCCTTGCTTGTTCAGGGCCCTGGCCTTGCTGAGCGCAGCTCTAAGGAACGCGATCTGGCCCTGGCGGCTGCTGGGAAAGCGGTTGTCGTCCACTGATCTTGAGGCCGGGTTGGAGCCACACGCCAGCTTGAGCCCGCGCGGTGCCTTCTCGACACGAATGCGCTCTACAATTGCTGCGGGAACAGGATGGAGGACGACAGCCCGGCCGGAAAGGAGAGTGTTCGATCCGGGCAGGACCTGGACCGTCGTAACCCCCGCGGCCAGCGCACGGGAAAAGGCAGGATCAACCGGCCTGACACCATGTTCGATCCAGGTGTCGGAAACGTCCGGTCCGCTTTGCTCGGTAACATCCGATACCTCGCCTTGCCCGGCGTTGTACGGCATCAGAAACGTCCCGTAATGCGTATGCACATCGATTATGCCGGGCGTGATCCACAGACCCGAGGCATCGCGAACCTCCGCTTCATCAATCGCGAGGTTCTGCCCGGTTGCCACGATCCTGCCGTCGCGGATGTGTACATCCCCCACGAACCGGCCGCCGGTTCCGTCGAGCACATTGGCACCCCGAAACAGGATGTCGGCCGTCACTGGTTCCGTCTTTTGTTCTTGGGCGAGGGCGGCGGGGCCGGGCACAAGAAACAGGGCTGCGCATGCGAGCCTGCCAAACAAGCAATTCGGCAAAGTTTCAGCGATCCAGTTCAGTGCCATCGGTCAACTGTTCCTTGATCCAGGCGGCCTGTTCGGCGATCGCCTGCTGCGCCGGTTCTGCCACTGACATCGCCTCAAGGAAACTGTGCGTTGTGCCGGGATAGGTGCGAGCCATGACGGGCACGCCTGCGGCGACCAGTTTTTCGGCAACGGCATGGTTGCAATCGGTCAGGATGTCACACTCGGCAATTGCCAGGAAAACAGGCGGCAGATCGTTCAGGTCGGCCCGAAGCGGCGCAACACGTGGATCGGAAAGTTGGGCAGGGTCGGCAACATAGTTGGCCCAGAACATGTCCATTTCCGTTCCGTTCAAAGGGAACTGAGGGCCGCCATAAAGATCGTAGCTATCGGTGTGTTCCGGATCGAAAGCACCATAGTTGAGGACCAATGCATCGGGAAGCCGTTTGCCCTCATCGCGCCGGATCAGGGCCGTCGACAACGCCAGGTTTGCCCCCGCGGAATCGCCGCCAATTGCCATGCTCAACGGGTCGAGACCCAGGCCACCCCCATAGGAAAGCAGCCAATCGATCACTGTGTCGATTTCATTCAACGCGGTCGGAAATTTCGCCTTGGGAGAAAGGCTGTACTCGACCCCGATAACGGCAACGCCCGATGCGGCCGCATATTCCCGCATGAGCCTGTCATGGGTATCGTTGCTGAAAAACATCCAGCCGCCGCCGTGAAGATAAACCAGGACCGGCAAACCCTTGTTCGCCGTAGGGCGATGCAGCCTTAGTCGCACACCACATACTTCGAAGTCGCGGGTTTCGTGCATGATCGGTCCGGCCTCTCGCCACGCACGGCGGACTTCTTCGGCGATTTCCCGGCGGCGCTGAATAGGCAGGCTGTCGAGATCGGGGTAGGCCGCATACCCTTCATTCAGCGCATCGACGAACTGGCGGACGCCCTTGTCCACCGGGTCCAGGTCTCCCTTGCTTGTCGTCGTCTCCACCTTACGCACCTCAGCCCTATTTCAAGATTCACGTTCTCCAGCAAGGTTGCTGGCGATCTCGCCTAGCGTAACGCGCGGACGAAGCCCGCCAAATCGCGGGCCGATTGATGGTCTGATCGGGCCAAGTTGGCGCTCAGCATGCTTCCGGATTTTACGACTGGCCCTCCAAATGGTAAAGTGGGCTTTCACTAGGGAACGGGCCATGCTGAAAAGCGATGACATCCTTCAAGCCGACCATCCGATCGTTGCGCTTAAGGATGAATACGATTCCGGTTTCACGGACCCCATGCACGCTCACGACGCAGTGCAGATCCTGTTTGCGACGAGCGGAGTGATGTCGGTCAAGACGCCTGAACTGGCGGTCGTGATCCCGCCCCAACGCGCTGTCATCGTCCCGGCAGGTACTCTCCACGAAGTTTCCTGCCGTGGCCCGGTTTCACTACGCACGATCTATATAAAATCCGGGTCGCTTAGCGACTTTGAAGCCTGCCGCGTCATAGAAGTTTCGGATCTTGTCAAAGCCCTGATCGTCACCATCGCGGACTTCGACCCTGATGCGACCTGGACGGCGCGTGAGGATCGGATCGTCGAATTCCTGCTGGAAGAAGTCAGGGAAATGCCGACAGCTCCGTATTCCGTGGCAATGCCCAGCGATCCACGCCTGTTGCGCGTTTGCAAGGCGATCCTCGACGATCCGGCCGACGGTCAGGACATCGACCACTGGGCTTCGGTTGCAGCGATGGGACGACGCACTTTCACGCGTGCCTTTCGTCGCGAAACCGGGGTTGGCCTGTCCGTATGGCGGCAGCAGGTCAGGCTGCTTGCGGCCTTGTCCCTGCTATCGGAAGGTCAGTCGATCACGATGACCGCGTACGAGGTCGGTTATGATAGCCCAAGCGGCTTTGGCACGATGTTCCGCCGCGCCTTCGGCGTACCGCCAAGCCGCTATATGGCCTGATCCGTCTTGCCACGTGCAGCCTTAAGCTCCTTGAACAAGGACACTTCCCGGCGGATTGCGTGACGCAGTAGATAGAGGCCGATCAGGTTCGGAACGGTCAACAGGAAGAAAAAGCTGTCAACGAGATTGATGACCGCACCGACATCCGCAATCGCGCCAATGGGCAAGCTCACGCAAAACAGAGCCAGATAGACAAGGTGCACCCATTTGCGGTCTCCGAACAGGAAATCGCATACTTTCTGGCCATAGAAGCCACCAGCAAGAATGGTTGAAAAGGCAAAAAGAACGACGCAGGCGGCGAGCAGGGCCGGGAACCAGGGCGACACCGTGGCAAAGGCGGCGGAGGTCATCGCGATATCGTTGTACCCATCATCCCATACGCCGGTTACCACGATCATCAGTGCTGTCGCCGAACAGATCACGATCGTATCGATAAACGGCTCAATCAGCGCGACATAGCCTTCCGAAGCAGGCACGTCGGTCTTGGCCATGCCGTGTGCCATGGTCGCCGTGCCCACGCCGGCTTCATTCGAATAGACCGCCCGGCGCATCCCTGCGACGAAGGCGCCAAGAACGCCGCCCGTTGCCGCTTGGGTAGAGAAAGCCGATGTCACTATCGTCACGACTGCATCGTCGATCTGGCTTGCATTGGCTGCGAGAACGAAGACCGTGCTGACAAGGTAGAGCGCACACATGAACGGCGTGATCTTCGAGGTGGCTGCCCCGACCCACCGCGCGCCGCCAAGAAGAACCGTAGCAGTCAAAAGCGCGATCACCGTTCCGTAGAGGAAAGCGTACCCGCCTTTTTCAGGAATACCCAAAACCGCGCTCAGTTGCGAATACGATTGGTTGACCTGCAAGATTTGCAATACGGCGAAGAGGGCGAGAAAGGCGTAAATATAAGCAAGGACGCGGCCCAGCCTGGGCAGTCCACGCTCCGATAGGCCGAAGTAGAGGTACCACATCGGCCCACCGGAGACCGTGCCGTCATCCCGCACCTTTCGATAACGGACCGCCATGACGACTTCTGCAAATTTGAGGCTCATGGCGAAAAAGCCGATGACCACCATCCAAAAGGCGGCGCCCGGACCGCCAATTGCAATGGCGATGGCAACGCCGGCGATATTGCCAAGCCCGACAGTGCCGGAAAGTGCAGTTGCCAGCGACTGGAACGGGGTCAGCTCACCCGGGGAGGTCGGGCTCATATATCGGCCCCGCAGGGCATCGAATGCGTTACCGAAACCGTACAGATTTACGAAGCCAAGCCAGACCGTAAAAAACACCATCCCTGCAAACAGCCAGACGACGATGAGATTAACCTCCACCCCGCCAATCGAAATCGCCGCAAAAATGAGAGCGGCCAATCCATCTGCAATTGCGGTAACTGCGCTGCTCAAACCGTTCATTGATTCAACCAAATACGGATGGGGAGGATTAACGAGCCAAGGCTTGATCTTATGCCGCGAGGGTCAACGCTACCACGAATTCGGCAGGCTCGCAGTTGCGGATTATCTATGCATTCCGAATAACAGCTCGCGTGCGTGTGTCCCTTTTCCATCGGGACATTCAATAGGCGATTTGGGCCGCTTCTGACCGCCGAGTGCCACCCCCGGCAGTCTGCTATTGGCAAGCGAAGGGTACGAAGCCGACATTCAATTGGGCGCGCTAAGTCGCCATCCGGCTTCTCATCCATGCCGCCTTCGAACGGTACAGACCGTTTTCGGTTCGAACACGATATGCAATCGGCAAAGCCTTTATGCAGTTTGGCAAACGCTTTGCGGCTGCGTTTCCGTACCCGGCAGGCCATAACAGGGTATGGATACAGATTTACTCACCGATACGGTCACCATATCCGGGGGAAGGGTGCTGGGTCGAAATTCCGGGGCCGTCCGGACGTTTCTTGGCGTGCCCTATGCTGATCCACCGCGACGGTTCGAACTTCCGCAGCCCCGCACGCCGTGGGAGGGTGTGTTCGATGCGCGCGAACCCGGCCCCAGCGCGCCGCAAAGGATCAGGGCGTTTCCGGCAATCGATATCGAGCCGCTGGTCGGCACGGGAAGTGACGGCGGCGACGGCGATTATCTCAGGCTGAATGTCTGGGCCCCGCGCGAGGCCCGGAATGCGCCGGTCATGGTCTGGGTGCACGGCGGTGCTTTCGTGGTCGGCAGCAAGGACGCCTCGATCAGCGATGGCAGCGCCTTTGCCGGAAGCGGCGTAATCTGCATTGCGATCAACTACCGCATGGGGATCGACGGCTTCCTCCCCGTGCCGGGCGCACCGACCAATCTGGGCCTGCGAGACATCCTGTTCGCGCTTCAGTGGGTGCAGGACAACGTCGCCGCTTTCGGCGGTGATCCCGGAAACGTCACCCTGTTCGGAGAGAGCGCGGGAGCGATGGCGATTGCCGACCTGCTGACATCGCCGATGGCAAAGGGGCTGTTCCGCAGGGCCATCGCACAGAGCGGGCACGGGGCGATGGTTCGGGACATCGGCGTCGCGCAAAAGCTTGTCCGCAAACTGGCCGCGAAACTGAAAATCACGCCGGACATGGCGGGATTTCGAACGGTAAGCCATGACGCGGCGGCAGACGCCATCGATGCGCTGGGGAAACCCAATGCGATCGACCTGCGCGATGCCGATGGCTTTGAACCGGTGTTCGGCATCAGCCGGTTCATCCCGGTTTATGGCGACGACGTGCTGCCGCAAAAGCCCATTGATGCCCTGCGGCAAGGGTCGGGCGCCGATATCGACCTGCTGATCGGCACCAATGCCGACGAGATGAACCTCTATTTCGTGCCCACGGGCGTGCGAGCCAAGCTGCCCGGCCTGATGGCGTGGTGGCTGCTTTCCCGCTCCCTTCCCAAGGCGCGCAAGGCGCTCAAGGCATATGGATTGGGTCAGAAGGGAAAACGCGCGGGCGAGGCATTTACCGAGGCGACGACCGATCTGGTCTTCCGCTATCCTGCGAGGAAGTTTGCCGAGGCGCACCAGGGCAACACCTGGATGTACGAAATGGAATGGCAGTCGCCCGCCTGCGGCGGCTTGCTTGGTGCATGTCACGGGATCGAACTGCCGTTCGTTTTCGATACGCTCCACACGGTGACCGGCCCGCGCGGGCTGACGGGTGAGGATCCACCGCGCGCGCTGGCGCGGCAAATCCATGATTTGTGGGCCGGGTTTGCGAGCGACGGAACGCTTCCCTGGCCCCGATGGAACGGTGAGCACCCGGTTTACCAGCTGGCCGCGGGCAAGGCGATTGCCGAACCGGAAATGCCCGCCGCGGCTTTCCTCCCGCGTTGAAGGATCAGACATGTACCTTGAAAAATTGCGCCTCGACGGGCGGACCGCGTTCGTAACAGGTGGCGCGCAAGGCATCGGTCTTGCGTGTGCTGAGGCTCTGGGAGAAGCGGGCGCCAGGGTCGTTATCGCGGATCGGGATGCGGTAGGGCTGGAGCAGGCTCTGTCGCACTTGCGCGGCAAGAACGTTAACTGCCGAGGTCAGCTGCTCGATGTCACTGACTCTGCTGCTGTAACCAAAGCTGCCGACGCCATGATGCAACAGGAAGGCCGCATCGACATTCTCGTCAACAATGCCGGGATCGCGCGCAGCGAAACCGCTGCCGAAGATGTGCCCGACGAGCTGTGGCTGAACGTCCTCGACGTCAATCTCAACGGCAGTTTCTGGTGCGCCCGCGCGTTCGGCAGGCACATGCTGGCCGCAGGGCAAGGTGCCATCGTCAACGTGGGATCGATGAGCGGGTTCATCGTCAACCGCCCGCAGGCGCAAAGCTATTACAACGCGTCGAAAGCGGCGGTGCATCAGTTGACGAAGAGCCTTGCCGCCGAATGGGCGGACCGGGGCATCCGCGTGAATGCCGTCGCTCCGACCTACATCGCAACGCCGCTCAACGCCTTTGCCGACACCGAAAGCGAGTTGTACCGGCGCTGGATCGACGGAACGCCGCAGGGCCGGCTGGGCGAACCGGAGGAAATCGCTTCAATCGCGCTGTTCCTCGCATCGGACATGGCCTCGCTGATGACCGGCAGTATCGTTCTGGCAGACGGCGGATACACCTGCTGGTAAGCCGTTCGGCACACCGTTTCTGACATTCGGCACAGTCTCCGACCTTTCAGACAGGTTTAAAAGCTATAAGATAGGTCACGTAACAAGAACACGGATGACCTTGGGAGAGGCCGATGAGATTGACACCCCCCCGTATGCTGCTCGCCAGCGTAGCCGCGCTTGCCATTTCACCCGTTCCCGCAGCGGCGCAGACCGCGCTAGGTGACGACACTGCGACAACGCAGGACACGGGCGGGAACACCATCGTGGTAACCGCCCGCAAGCGTGAGGAAACGCTGCAGGACGTGCCGATTGCGGCAACGGCGATTGACGGTGAGGTGCTGGCGGCGCGCGGCATCAATTCGGTGCGTGAGGCGGCTGCCCTGTCGCCTGGCCTCAACATCAACAGCGACGGTGGCGGGCGCGCGTTCGTGGCAATTCGCGGCGTGGGTGTCACACTGGTGCAATCGGTTCAGCCGGGCGTCGGCTTGTTCGTCGACGGCATCTACCGGCCCAACACCGGCTATCTCAACAACCCGTTGCTGGATGTTGAACGCATTGAGGTTCTGCGCGGGCCGCAGGGTACGCTATACGGCAAGAATACACTGGGCGGCGCAATCAACGTAATCACGCGCCAGCCTGGAGACAGGTTCGAGGCCCGCGCGAGCGCCAGCTATGCAGGTCCCGACGACCGGATGATTTTCGCCGGCTCGATCTCTACGCCGTTGGTGGACGATTTTGTCGCGGTGCGTGTCGCCGCCTCTCACATCGAGCAGGACGGGTTCATCCGCAACACGCTGCTCAATGCCGACGGCAATCCGCTCAATTCGGATTCGGTAAACGCCTCGATCCGCTTCACGCCAGACCCGTTCACGCTGACGGTCAACGGCTATTACGACTGGATCGACACGGTGAACACGCCCTACTCGTCGGTCGCCAACCCGGACGATTATTCGCGCGATATCCAGTTCAATGCGCTCGGCCGCGTCGCGTATAAGTACAAGGGCGTGAACGCGAAGATGGAGCTGCCGCTCGACGGCCTTGCCAGCACGCTCACCCTGATCGGCGCGATCGATGCGCGCGACAGTTCGAGCCCCGATGCCGATGCGGACTTCGGTTTCGGCGATTTCGTTCGCTCGACCGGTGGAGACGATCTGCGAACCCGCACGGCCGAACTGCGGCTCGACAGCCAGGTCAGCGACAGCATCTCCACCTTGCTCGGTCTGTTCTACAGCAACGAGAAAGTCTCGGCGCGGGACGTATCGCTGATCAAGGGTGCCTTCACCGGTCTGCCGTTCGACATCGAGCGCACCTCCACCAGCGAGACTCGCGCCGATACTTATGCAGTGTTCGGCACGATCTTCTGGGAACCGACAGCCGATCTCGAAGTGGCACTGGGCCTTCGTTACGATCACGAGGATCGCACGGCCAATGGATCGGTCATCACGGTTCTGGGCCCCCTCGGGGCAGCCGGCGGCGACTTGCCCGAAGCAAAGATAAAGTCCGACGAGTTCCAGCCCAAGCTGACCATCACGCGGAACTGGTCGCCCGATTTCATGACCTATGCGTCGGTCGCGCGCGGCTATCGCGGCGGTGGGTTCAACGCGCCTACCGCGCCCTTCCGCACTTATAAGGGCGACAGCGCGTGGACTTATGAACTGGGCGCGAAGATCGCCTCTCCCACCAACGATTTCAGCCTGGCGGGCGCGATCTTCTACAACGATTATTCGGACTATATAGGCCTGAATTCCATTGCCCCTGCCGCCGGCGGCGGGCTGGTGACGGTCGACCTGAACAGTGGTGATGTCGAATCCTACGGCCTCGAACTTGAAGGGATGTTTCGTCCCACTCCGGCATGGTCGATCTCCGGCGGGCTGACCCTGCTGCACGCGCGCCTCACCAATTCGGATGCCTATACCCAGACCACCGGCCGCACGCTGTCGTCCGACCGGCTGACTTTCCAGCCCGACTGGATGGCCAATTTCGCGACCGACTACGTGATCGATATTTCCGGCGGCAGCGAATTCGTGTTGAGCGCGAACGTGACGGGCAAGGGCAAGCGGCTGGCCGCCACCCTGAACGAGACCACGCCCACGTTCCTCGACAGCTACTGGCTGGTCGGTGCGTCTGCGACCTATCGCAACGGACCGATCGAGGTCGCCGCATTCGTGCGCAATGCGTTCCAGGAAGACTACTGGGAAAGCTATATCGAGAAGACCACGCTGCTCCTCGCCGGGCTTCCGGCGACAGACCTTGGCATCATGGGCGATGCCCGCCGCTACGGCGTCCGCGCAAGCTACCGGTTCTGATCCGATGGCGCAGGAAAACACGGGCGCCAGTCCGAAACCGTTGCCCGACGGCTTTCTGGCGACCTTGCAGACCCGGTTCGGTGACAAGGTGGAAAGTGGCCAGGCGATCCGCGAACAGCACGGGTCGAGCGAGGCCCATTACCGGTCGATGTTGCCCGACGCCGTCGTCTTTGCCGAGAACACAGACGATGTCGTGGCGCTGATGCAGCTGTGCGTCGAACACGGGGTGCCGCTGATACCGTTCGGGGCGGGCACTTCGATCGAGGGCAATGCAGCGGCAGTGCGGGGCGGCGTGTCTCTCAACATGACGCGGATGGACCGGATCGTCGCGGTGAATGCAGAGGATTTCGATTGCGTGGTACAGCCTGGCGTGCGGCGCGAGGAATTGAACCTGCACTTGCGCGATCAGGGCCTGTTCTTCCCGATCGATCCCGGTGCCAATGCCACGATCGGCGGTATGGCATCGACGCGCGCCAGCGGCACCAATGCTGTTCGTTATGGTACGATGCGCGATGCGGTCCTCAGCCTCAAGGTCGTAACGCCGCAGGGCAAGGTGATCCGCACGGCGCGAAGGGCGCGAAAATCGGCTGCAGGTTACGATCTGACCCGGCTCTATGTCGGATCGGAAGGCACGCTCGGCATCATTGTCGAGATCACGCTTCGACTGCATCCCATTCCCGAAGCGATTTCCTCTGCAGTCTGCAGCTTCGAAACGCTCGACGGCGCGGTCGATACCGTCGTGCAGTCCATACAATGCGGCGTCCCCCTGGCACGGGTCGAAATCCTCGATGCGTTACAGATGAAGGCCGTCAACGCATGGTCCAACATGGACTATCGCGAAGCGCCGACGCTGTTCTTTGAATTCCACGGGAGCGCCAGCTTCGTGGCCGAGCAGGTCGAGACGGTGAAAGCCCTGGCGCAGGACAATGGCGGCGGCGAATTCGCATGGTCGAACCTGCCCGAAGAGCGCAACAAGCTGTGGCGCGCGCGGCACGAGGCCTATTACGCGGCGGTAAACCTGCGCAAGGGCGCGATCGGATGGGCGACCGATGTCTGCGTCCCGATGAGCAGGCTGGCCGAATGCATCCGCGAAACGCATGCGGACCTGGAGCAGAGCGCGATACCCGCCACCATCCTGGGCCATGTGGGCGATGGCAATTTCCATGTCGTCTTTTCCATCGATCCCGATGCGCCCGAGGAAATGGACGAGGTCGCAGCGATCAACCAGAAGATGGTCGAGCGCGCTCTGGCGATGGACGGCACTTGCACCGGCGAACACGGCATAGGGCTGGGCAAGCAGAGCTCGCTGGTCGCCGAACTTGGCGAAGCGGTCGAACAGATGCGGATGATCAAGCGGGTTTTCGATCCGCACAACATCCTCAACCCCGGAAAGATCTTTACGCTGTGAGCGCTGTTCAGGCGGCGCTTCCGCCCAAACGCGTGGCAAGCGACCAGACGCCGCCCGCGGCGGGCAAGGCATGGCTGGTCCTGATCGTGCTCGCCGTTGCGATGGCGGCAGGCAATATCATGCTCGGCGTGTTCAGCGCGGTGCAGGAACAGGCCAAGGCCGAACTCGGCTTCAGCGATTTCCAGATGAGCCTGCTCAATGGCCTCGCGGTTTCTCTGCCGCTGGCCGCGTTGGCCATTCCGGTCGGTCTTCTGGTCGACCGCACCGTGCGCGTGCGTCTGCTGTTCTGGACTGCGGCTGCCTGGACCGCGGGAACATTGCTGACCGCCTTTGCCTACAGCATGCCCGTGTTGTTCATCGCACGCATGCTGGGCAGCGTCGGCGCAAATATCTCCACCACCATTGCCATCTCCCTCGCTGCAGATCTCTGCCTACCCGAAAAGCGCGGCCGATCGCTGCTGTTGCTGACGATCGGCAAATATGCCGGCGCAGGCCTGGCCTTTGCGATTGGCGGCTGGTTGCTGGGATATTTCATCGAGAGCGGCGGCCTGATCGGACTGGCGCCATGGCGAAGCATTCACCTGGTGCTCGGACTGGCGAGCCTGTTGTTCGTGGCGGTGCTGGCGTTCCTGCGCGAACCGCCGCGCATGGAAACGCGCGTCGGGCCGCAGGCGCCGCTTCGCGAGGTGTTTCGCGAATTGCTGGGCTATTGGCGGTTCCTCGTTCCGCTGTTCGTCGGGCAGATCGGGGTGTTGATGGCTGACGCGGCGGCAACAGTCTGGGCGGCACCCGTGCTGGCGCGGTCCTACGGTGTCACGCCGCAGGAATTCGCCGGATGGATGGGTGCGGTGATCTTCGGGGCGGGTATTCTGGGCGCGATCATCGGCGGAATCGCGGCCGATGCCGGGCATCGCACGGGTAGGCGTGGCGGCATCCTGATCGCGGCCATCATTGGTTCGATCATCGCCCTGCCAGCCGTGCTGTTCCCACTCGCGCCCGATACGACGGTATTCGCGATCGCGCTCTTCGTGTTGCTGCTAGGTGGCACAATCACCGGACTGGTCACCGCAACCGCACTGGCGGTCCTGTTACCGAATGAACTTCGTGGACTTTCGATCGGCACATTCCTCGCCATCGGCGGACTGATCGCCTTCGGCGTGGCACCGACGCTGGTGACGATTGTCAGCGGATTGCTCGGCGGCGAAGACCAGTTGCCGATGGCTCTCGCGCTGGTCGGCGGTGTCGTCAGCGCGCTGGGTTGCGTCGGTTTCGCCGTCGCTTATCGGATGGCCCCAAAGCCTGTAAGATAGGTCTTGTATACCTATATGACAGGTGATAAGTCTCCGCTAAGAGGAGATGCCGGTAATGAAGACCGAAATCCGCGTGTCGGAGGACATGGTGAGCTACATCGGTGAGGGTCCGCTCCCAACCGTTGAGCACCAGAGGGACTGGGTCGTTTTCGCTTTCCTCGGCTTGGGCCACGAAGGGCAACCGCGGATCGCTTACCGCGGGGCCCCGGAACTGGACGGCCTGGAAAACAGCCTGCTGGTCTTTCTCGTTCACGCCGAAGCATGTCAGCGTATATTCGCCCGTTCGCGCGGCCAATCGGCGAACTGGCACTTGCCCGAAGCCCTGCGCCGGGTCGCTTTGTCGATCACCGATTGCGAGGGGCAGGGTGAAGCTCGCAAGACACTCCGCCTTGCGCGCAGCATCGAACTGCTGTGCCAATTACACGCATACATGGATACGGGCGATCTGGTGGCTGTCGATTGTGAAACGGATATGTCGACGCGCGAGATCGAATGCATCGTGCGCGCCCGGCGCATTATCGATCAGCGCTGGCGCGAAAAGCTGACCATTCCGCTGCTGGCGCGCGAAGTCGGCGTGAACCGTGACAAGCTCGTCCGCAGGTTCCGTGAAATCTACGGAGAGACCATTCACGATGCGCTGAGCGAGCGGCGTCTTGACGAGGCGCGAACCCTGCTGCTGTCGAGCGACCTGCCGGTGTCAAGCGTGGCGCATCGATGCTCCTACAAGAGCAACGCCAGTTTTACTCGTGCATTCAGCCGCCGCTTCGGCCTCGCGCCGACAGCGCTGCGCCATCGGGGAATCGCGGCATGACCAATCCGCAGATACGCGCGGAAAAGGGCGGACTTGTCGCATCTGCGACCGCTGCCGTGCGAGACTATATCAGCGAACACAACCTGAAAGTGGGCGACAATCTGCCCAGCGAAGGCAGTTTCGCCACCGACTTCGGCGTCAGCAGGCCCGTGATGCGAGAGGCGTTTCACGCACTGTCGGCGCTGAAAGTGATCGATGTCGGCAATGGCCGCCGCGCGCGCGTGGCGGCGATCGACGGGTCGGTCATGGGCTCCTCCATCAGCCACGCGGTCAGCACGTCGCAAGTCACGCTGTCCGACGTGTGGGAAGTGCGCCGCACGCTGGAACTGCGCACCGCCGAACTGGCGGCAACCCGCCGCAGCGAGGAACAGGCCGATCAGATCCTGTCCTCGGCCCACGCACTGTCGCTCAGCCGGGACGACCAATCGCGCACGGCCGCGGACACCCAGTTCCACCAGACCATCGCGCTGGCGAGCGGAAACCAGCTTTTCTACCAGATCGTGCGATCGTTCGAACAGATGATGGAAGTGGCGATCCCCAAGGCCTGGGCGGGTCGCACAACCGAGGAAGAGCACGGTGAGACGCTCAGGCTCCACCAGGCAGTCGCCGAAGCGATAGCGGATCAGAAGCCCGACGCGGCACGAAACGCGATGGAGGCCCATTTCGCGCGTTCGATCGGCGATCTGTTTTCGCGGGACGGCTAGGGTGTCGAGAGCCTGATCGCAACTTCCCGGCAAACGCACGAGAAAAACAAACCAGAACCCGCCGAACCGGTGCATTGCGACACGACGCAATCCGTGGTTGGCCTGTGACCTTTAATCGGCAGCTTTTGGGTAATTGCCTTAGAAATATGAACGACCGATATTGGGACGCATTGCTGACCGGCCGGCTTAGCGCCTGGCGAATGGTAGTACGGCTACCGAAGCCGGACAGGCAGCTAACGACCCCATTGCAGACGTTCGGCAAAATGCTAGTTTGACAACTATGGATTGGGCCGAGACAAGCAAGGTGATTGGTGCGGTAGCTTTCGTGATCGCCCTCTTGCTAATCCCTAAATGGTTCTCGTTTCGACATCGAGCCATGTCTGGTGCAATCTTGTTTGTCGCAGGCTGGGCAGGAATTGTCGGCGGACTAGCCCTCGGCAATCAGCCATTCATGCAATCAGAACAAGTGGCTGGGCTTTGGGTCGGCACTAGCGGCCTTGCCCTCATATTGTCGGTCACGCTCTTGGTGCCAGTCGCGTTCGAATGGCGCAGGAAAAGACGTCGACCAAGACGCAGCAAAGAGAAATGGCCTGCCGGTCACTGGGAAGGCTAATAGTCCGCTTCCCACCCCAATTGCCGACGTTGCCGCGCGTTGGATCCGTCGCCAAAAGCCGTCATGTCAGCTTACGCGGGTTTTGAGATAGAAGCGGCTGGGCAGCAAATGACGTCAATGCGAACGCTGCCCACCCGAATCAATGCAATTAATTTTTGGACGTTCGGACGGCCGTGATCGCATGGTAGGGATCCGATTACGCAAGCTGACCGGATTTCGCAGTGGCTGCGATCTCAACAGCGAAATCCCGCTCTGATACTCGTGCCTAGTCGAACAATTCATCGAAGTCAGGGTTGGAGTGCACTGAGCATGCGCGCTTTGCTTCGTCATTGCTTTTGCGAATGGCGACCACGCGCTGCCTAACGTCTTCGTCGAACGGTACGATCGACAGGTCGCTAGCCGCATACTTCATGGCATAGCCGACAAGCGAGAGTCCGGATGCCTGCTTAAGTTCACTCGCGATCGCGACAAGGTCACTACGATCTTCGCAGTGGAATATGCCGCCACCGCTACACGTGCAACGCTTCGCTTCGGTATGCTGTCTGGGGCCTCCACGCATGTGGAAGACCTTCTTTGGCAAGATGCCAGATAGCCGTGAGCCTGGCGCGTAGGACGACATGACTACAGCCTCGACATGGTCGGATGCTGAAATGTTCCAATCGACCGCTTCGTACGACGAAAGCCACAGTACCAACGGTTTGCCCGAACGCGGCACCGAAAGGTTTATACGGGTATCGGACGAACCGCTTTCGTAGATGCCGACATAATTCAAACCTGCATTCTTCGATGTGTGGTCGCGCAAATAGGATAGAACTTCTTCCGGCGAAGATTCTCTCACGACGTCGCCGATAGTCACCTTGAATTCGGTCGTGTGCCAGTTGTTGATGTATTCCACTTCGACAATGTGACTTCCCCGAGAGAATTCATGGTCGAAACTCTTGCTTTCGCCGCCTTCGAAGACGACGTCGCCATCTATCAGGATGCGGGCCTTGGCCCAGCTCTGGCTGACAGTGATTTGCTTGAGGGTTGCTTCGCGGAAGTTCAGCTGGCCGACCCAATATCCGCCGAAATTTGGTGAATCAATCTGGTGAAAGTCGGCCCAGGCATACTTGATTGCAATACTTTCAACGGTTTCGGTTGCAGGTGGACGGCTGAGGTTCTTCCGGTCGAAGTAAACTGCCCTAAAGCCCTCGTTCGGGATCTTACCGGACGGATTTAGCCGAGTTGCCCAGGAACTTGTTGCCTGCCCGGAAATGTCGATTTCGCCTGCGAGAGGCCTCGCGTCCGATGGTGCGCTGCAGCTGAAGAGGGCAAGCGAGGCGACAACCAGCAGGATGCGAGAATTGGTCATGGAACAGCTCCCGGCGCGATCTTTTCGATGCGCCAGAATAGGTCTGACGGGTGACGAAGCCGTTAAGGGATTCAGGTTGAGGGTATTTGTATTCACAGAGATCCGGCCATGAACTAGTTTGCAGTTTTCCTTCCTGTAGAAAACTGAACCGGGAAGATGCTCTGTGATGTCAGCCATGGATCAGTGTCCTTCTCGATTTTCGGCATCGACGGCTCCGACCCTTGACTTGGTGAAACGTTTCAACGACTGAGGGCCAACCTGCTTACAGCTGGAGATTCCCGATGCCAAAACTCGTCCCGGCCCAGAACCGGTCTTTCATGTTCGTCCCCGGCAACAAGCCCCGTTTCCTGGAGAAGGCGCTCGGCTGCGACGCGCATGTCGTGTTCTTCGATCTTGAGGACGGCGTGCTTCCTGCAGAGAAGCCCGAAGGGCGCAGGATGACGCGTGAGGTTCTTGGTGCTCCTGCGGGCGGGCCGCGCCGCTACGTGCGCGTCAACGACCGTGCGACGCCTTGGCTGAAAGAGGATCTGGAGGCCGTGGTGCAGCCGGGACTGGAAGGCATCGCGCTGACGAAAGTGGCCAGCGCCGAGGATATCCACGAGACATCGCAGATGCTCGAACAGCTGGAGCGCGACCGCAGGCTCGAAGTCGGGCACACCGCGATCGTTGCGGCGATCGAAAGTGCGCGCGGTCTGGTCAATGCCGTGTCGATTGCCGATGCCGGGCCGCGTGTCGTGGGCCTGATGTTCGGGGCCGAGGACTACGCGCTCGACCTCAACCTCGGTACCAGCCGCGTGAAGGAGGCGGCCGACCTGCTTTATGCTCGGTCCGCCCTCGTCGTCGCTGCGACGGCCGCCGGTATCCTCAGCATCGATGGCGTCTATCCCAACCTCGATGATCCAGAGGGCCTGATCGCCGATACCTGGCAAAGCAGGCGGCTTGGTTTCACGTCGAAGTCGACGTTCAATCCGCGTCAGATCGACATTATCAACGACATCTACTCGCCCCAACCGGAAGAGATCGAATACGCGCGCCAGATTGCCGTGGGCTTCCGCGAGGCAGAGGCACGGGGCGATGCTTCCGTGGCGGTGGGCGGACAGCTGGTCGACAAGCCGATCGTGCTCCGCGCGCTCCAGCTTCTCGAAGCGGCGGGCGAAACGATATGACACGGCGCATCGTAACCGGCTGGGAAGGGCGGTTTTTCGAGGATTTCGAGGTTGGCGACGTCTATCGCTGCCGCATCGGGCGGACCGTGACGTTGAGCGACAATATCCAGTTCACGCTGCTCACCAACAACACCAACCAGATCCATTTCAACGCCGACTATGCCGCGAAGACCGAGTTCAAGCGACCGCTGATCAACAGCGCGCTGACGCTTTCGATCATCGGCGGCATGGGCGTTGCAGACCTGAGCGAGAACGGCTTCGCGCTGGGATGGGACTACGTCAGCCTGCCGCATCCCGTCTTCCCCGACGATACGCTCTATTGCGAGCAGGAAATCACCGAAAAGCGCGAATCGAAGTCGCGGCCGGGCCAGGGTATCGTGAAAGCGAAGACGCGCGGCCTCAACCAGGACGGGGTGGTCGTCATCGAATATGCCCGCAGTGTCATGGTCTGGAAGCGGGATGCCGCGCCGACCATCAATATCTTTCCCGAACCGAAAATCTAAAAAACAAGCGATGGAGAGGATGGTATGAGCGAACTTGTCAGCTTCGACCTTGTGGAGTGGCAAGCGCCCCTCGAAGAACGCAGGGAACCGCTGCCGCAGCCGACGGGCAAGCAAGTGCTTGTCCGGGTCACGGCGGCGGGGCTGTGTCATTCCGACCTTCACGCGCGCAAGGGTTATATGGACCTGGGGCAGGAGGGCACGCTCAGCTTCGCCGATCGCGGCGCCAAGCTACCCGTGACTCTGGGGCACGAAGTGGCGGGCATCGTCGAGGCTGTCGGCCCCGACGTCCAGTCGGTGAAGGAGGGGCAAGCTGTGCTCGTCTTCCCGTGGATCGGCTGCGGCAAATGCCAGGCCTGCGCCGAAGACCGCGAAAGCGATTGCATGGCGATGCGCATCATCGGCCTGGTCCAGAAGGGCGGCTTTGCCTCGCACTGCCTGGTCGAGGACGAGAAGTGGCTGGTGGATATCGACGGGCTCGACCCGACCGACGTGGTGCCGCATGCCTGTTCGGGCGTCACTGTGCTGAACGCGCTCGAGAAAATGGGTCCGCTGCGCGATGGCGAGTGGATGGCGATCCTGGGCTGCGGTGGGCTGGGCATGAATGCCATCGCCATCGCGCGCGCGATGGGCATCGAGAACATCATTGCAGTCGACATCGACGATGCGAAACTGGACGCCGCGCGCGAGATGGGCGCGGCCGCCGTATTGAACAGCGGCCACCCGCGAGCGGTTGACGAATTGCAGCGGATCGCCGGGGGCCGGCTCATGGGCATCGTCGATACGTTCGGCGGCGCGGCGACCGCGCGAATTGCGGTCAGGGCGCTGGCCAAGGCGGGCCGGTACATCATCGTCGGCCAGGCGGGCGGCGATTTCCAGATGCCGCAGGTCTGGCTCACCCAGAAGGCGATGACGGTGCGCGGCAGCCACGTGGGCAATTCGCCCCAGCTTCGCACCCTGATCGACATGGTGCGGGCCGGTAAGGTCACGCAGATGCCGATCGAACTTCGCAACCTTTCCGCGATCAACGAGGCGATGGAAGACCTCGAGGCAGGCCGGGTGACGGGGCGCATCGTGTTCACGCCCGAAGTGGGGGAAGGCCAGGAATGAAAACCTATCGTCATTACATCGGCGGCGCGTGGGTCGAACCGTCGAGCGGCGAATATTTCGACACAGACAACCCCTATACCGGCGAGGTCTGGGCGAAGATCGCGCGTGGTAACGCGCAAGACGTGGACCGCGCGGTGGCGGCGGCCAAGGCGGCATTCGAAGCAGGCGAATGGGCGACAATGCGGCCCACCGCGCGCGGCAAGCTGCTGGTAAAGCTGGCCGAGATCATCGAGCGTGAATCCGAACGCCTCGCCGAACTGGAAGTGCGCGACAACGGCAAGCTGATTGCCGAGATGAGCCTGCAGACGAAGTACCTTGCGGAGTGGTACCGCTATTACGGCGGGATGGCCGACAAGATCGAAGGCGCCGTGCTGCCATCGGACCGTCCCGGCATGCTCAATTTCACCACCCATGAACCGCTTGGCGTGGTGGCGATGATCACGGCGTGGAATTCCCCGCTGCTGCTGCTCGCCTGGAAGCTGGCGCCTGCGCTTGCCGCCGGGAACACAGCGGTGGTCAAGCCGTCGGAATTCACCTCGACCTCCACGCTGGAGTTCATGGACCTCGTCAGGGAAGCGGGCTTTCCAGACGGCGTGGTCAACTGCGTGACGGGCATGGGGATCGAAGCCGGTGCCCCGCTGGTGGAGCATCCCGACGTCGCCAAGGCCGCGTTCACCGGTTCGGACATGGCCGGTCAGAAGGTCTATGAAAGCGCCGCGCGCAAGATCATGCCGGTCACCCTCGAACTGGGCGGAAAGTCGCCCAACATAGTGTTCGAGGATGCGGATATCGATGCGGCCGTGAACGGTGCGATCTCCGGAATTTTCGCCGCGACCGGGCAGACCTGCCTTGCAGGCTCTCGCCTGCTGGTTCAGCGATCGGTGCACGACGCGCTTGTCGCCCGCCTTGTCGAAGTGGCGAGCCAGGCCGCGATCGGCGATCCGATGTCGATGGACACGCACGTCGGGCCGGTCACCACGGTGCCGCAGTACGAGAAAGTCCTTCGCTATATCGAGATCGCGAAACGCGATGGCGCGACCTGCGTGCTGGGCGGAAAGCCTTACACGGGCAGCGGCAGCCAGGGTGGCCGTTTCGTGGAGCCGACCATCTTTACCGGCGTGACGAACGACATGACGATCGCGCAGGAGGAAATCTTCGGCCCGGTCCTGTCGATCATTCCGTTCGATACCGAGGAAGATGCCGTGCGGATCGGCAACGACATCGTCTACGGCCTTGCCGCAGGCGTATGGACGTCGGACATTGGCCGCGCGCTGCGCATGGCGGAACGGCTGAAGGCGGGCACGGTCTGGATCAATACCTACCGCGCGGTCAGCTTCATGTCGCCTTTCGGCGGGTTCAAGCGATCCGGGCAGGGCCGCGAAAGCGGCAAGGAAGCGATGATGGAATACATGCAGACGAAGTCGGTGTGGATCGCGCAGCAGATGGCAACCGGCAACCCCTTCGTCATGCGTTAACCGGACTTGGCCGGAGGCGCGCAAGACCCGCGCATCACGTACTGGCTGGAAAGGGTCAGCCGGTGCGGGTCCGGTCCCGATCGGCCCGCCAGCCGGTTCAGGATCAGTTGCGCGCTCAGCCGGCCCTGTTCGGCCGCGTCGTGGCTGATCACGTTGGTCGGCGGGGTCGAGAACATGGCAAGCTCGGTGTCGGCACTGCCGATCAGAGAGATGTCGCCGGGCACCGATAATCTTGCGGCGCGGATCGCGCGAATGGCTCCGCCCAGCATATTGATCCCGCCCGCGATCAGGGCCGTGGGCCGATCTTGCAGCGAGAGCAGGGCCGATGCCTCGAAAAAGGCGGAATTGAGATCGAACCCGCCGGTGCGAACCAGCGCCGGGTCGTAGGCGATTCCGGCCTCTTCCAGCTTGCGCCGATAGCCTTCGGTGCGCGCCCGCGATGGCCGGACGGTCGGCTGGCCGGTCACGAGCCCGATGCGGCAATGGCCTAGCGACAGGAGGTGATCCATCGCCTCTTCCATGCCTGCCTCATGATCGACCAGCACCGCGTCCCAGTCTTTCGGATATTCGCGGTCCAGCAGCAGGATCGGCAATTCCAGCCGCTCACACGCGGCCAGGACGTCGGGATCGCGCTCTGACGAGGTGGCCATGATCAAACCGTCGACGCGGCGCTTGCGAAGGACGTCGAGCAGTTCCAGCTCGCGCTCCTTGGAGTCGGTCGAGCACAGGACGATGAGGACGTAGCCGGCCTCTTCCAGGGTGTCTTGCGCCGCTCTCGTAAAGCTGGCGAGGGCGGGGACGGTTATGTCGCGAATGATGATGCCGATGCTGCGGGTGGTGCCGCCGCGCATGCTCTGCGCCGCGGAATCGGGCGTGAAGCCAAGACGCTCGATCGCCTCGTTCACTTTGCGCAGGACCGCTTCGCCGACGTTGGGATGCTTGTTGATGACCCGCGACGCGGTGCCCACGGACACGCCTGCCTCCGCCGCCAATTCCTTGATTGTCGGCCTTTTGGCCATGCATTGCGCCTCGTGTTTGAACGGTTGTGGGCAACCTTCTCAGTGCCGCGCGATTACTCCGCCAGCTTCACGAACCGCTGTCAACCGCACTGATACGCGAGCAACGGGGCAATATCGTCCAGCAGTTCAAACCGGCTGACGGTATCGATAAGGCGGTCCGTGCGCTCGTTGCCCAGTATCGGGCCCACCAGCGCGGTGAATTTCGCTGCCAGTCTCTCTTCCTGCTCGTCCAGATCGGCACTCGCGACGCTGCTGTCGCCCGTCGCCTCGAAACGCTCGCCATCGCGGCGTTTCACGATCACGCGGGCGAACGTATCGGGCGCATCGATCCATTCTACCGAGACCCTGTCGCGCATGGCGACCAGATCGGGGCGGACGGCGTTGGCGTCAGAAAAGGTCGCGATGCTGGCCGTGTCGATCCCGCAGAGGGCCAGTGCGACCGTGTGGGTGAGGCTGAACTTCGTCTCCAGCCCGGTCGATGGCTGGCGGATGTTGCAGACGGTGTCGAGCACCGGATTAACCCGTACGGTAACGCTGCTGATCGCATCGGGGCCGAAATCCGGCTGGCAGGCGATCTCGCGCGCCGCGTCGATCGCCGCATGGGTGTTGTAGCAGGCGGCGTGATACTTGAAGAGATTGGACAGGATGTGCCAGCCGCCGGGGGGCTCGGCACGGGCGCCCTCGACATTGTGATCCCGGCTCAACACGTGCGCGAAGCCGCCCGCCGCGTCGAGCATGTCCTCGCGCGCGCTCATCCCCTGCATCGCATAGCGCGCGGCCATCAGGCCGGTGCGGTTGGCCCAGCCGGCGTGGAGCGGTTTGCACATCGTTCCGAAGGAGTGCTTCAGACCCGCCGCCAGGGTTCCGGCGATACCGATGGCGCGCTGCGTCGTCGCCGTGTCGCTACCCAGCAGGCGGGAGCATGCGATGGCCGCGCCCAGCGCCCCGATGGTGGCGGTGTTGTGGAACCCGCGCCGGTAGTGGTCGGGCTGCATCAGCGTTCCGATGCGGCAAGCGGCTTCGTATCCGGCGACGAATGCCGTCATCACCGCTTCGCCCGTGGCTCCCGTCGCCTCGGCCTGCGCCAGCAGGGCAGGCAGGATCGCCGCGGTCGGATGCCCGTTCAGCGCGAGGCTGACATCGTCATAGTCGAGCGCGTGGGAAGCTGTGCCGTTGATGACCGCGGCCTGCAGCACGCTCGTTCGCAGCGGCGTACCGATCACGGTGCTTGCGGGCCGCGCCTGCTCCTCCTCCGCTTCGGCCCGCAGGATGCGGGTTACGGGATCGTCGGCACCGGCCAGCGTCACGCCCAGCAGGTCCAACATGCAGTGGCGTGCCACCCGCCGGGCTTCGGGCGGGATATCGCCCGGGGCCAAGGTGCAGGCATCGCGGGCAATGTCTGCGGTCAGGCTGCTCATCAGTAAGACCGGCCCAGCCCGAGCACGTGCTGCCCGACGTAGGCGAGCACCATGTTCGTCGAGATCGGTGCGATCTGGTAGAGCCGCGTTTCGCGCCACTTGCGTTCGATCTCATATTCGCGCGCGAACGAGAATCCGCCGTGCGTCTGCATTGCGATGTCGGCTGCGTGGAAAGCGGCCTCGGACGCCACCAGCTTGGCAATGTTCGCTTCGCTGCCGCAATCCTCACCGGCTTCGAACAGGGCCGCGGCTTTGCGGCATAGGAGGTCTGCCGATTCCAGCTCTACGTGCGCGCGTGCCAAGGGGAACTGGACCCCCTGGTTGCTGCCGATCGACTTGCCGAAGACGACACGTTCGTTGGCGTATTCGACCGCGCGTTTCAGGCACCAGCGGCCATCGCCGACGGCTTCCGTGGCAACGAGGATGCGTTCGGCATTCATGCCGCTCAGGATATAGCGGAAGCCCTGGCCTTCCTCTCCGACCAGCGAATCTGCCGGAATTTCGAGGTTGTCGAAGAACACTTCGGTGGCGTTGTGATTGATCATCGCGTCGATCGGCCGGATGTCGAGGCCGCGCCCTTGCGCTTCGCGGATGTCGATCAGGAATACCGACAGGCCCTCGGTGCGTTTCTTCACTTCCGAAAGCGGTGTCGTGCGCGCCAGCAGGAGCATGAGGTCGGAGTGCTCTGCCCGCGAGGTCCAGACTTTCTGCCCGTTGACGACGTAGGTATCGCCGCGCCGCTCTGCATGGGTTTTCAGGCTGGTCGTGTCCGATCCGGTCGTCGGTTCGGTGATGCCGAACGCCTGCAGGCGCAGCTCGCCCGCGGCTATCCCCGGCAGGTACTTCGCCTTCTGTGCATCGCTGCCGTGCCGCAGCAATGTGCCCATGATGTACATCTGGGCGTGGCTCTGGCTGGCGACGCAGCCATTGGCGTTGATTTCTTCCAGCACGACCGCCGCCGCGCGCAGCGGCAGGCCCGAACCGCCATATTCTTCGGGTACGAGCATGCCGAGAAAGCCCGCCTCGGTCAGCGCGGCGACGAATTCGGTCGGATAGCCGCTGCGATCTTCGAGTTCGCGCCAGTAGCTTCCCGGGAAATCCGCGCAGAGGCGGGCGATGGAATCGCGCAATTCGGGATAGTCCAGCCCGGTGTCCATCATGGTCATAAGCTTGCCCTTCCTGTGGTCTTGAGGAGCGGATAGCAGGCTCCCACGAGGTGTCAATGAAACGGTTCATTGACACGGGTGTCGCGGTCCTTATGGTCGCGAGTGGCTGCACAGATCGATCCGAATCGGAAATCGGCGACAGGCACGAATAGCCAGGCAGGAAGAGGAAACGCCCCGGATGCTGAGTAACCGCCCACTGGAAGGGATCACGGTCGTCGAATTCGGCCACAGCGTCGCTGCGCCCTATGCCGGGCTGATCCTGGGCGAGCTGGGTGCCGATGTCATCAAGGTCGAGAATGCGGACGGCGGCGACTATGCGCGGGGCTGGGGCCCACCCTTCTGGGAAGGCAAGTCGGTCATGTTCCAGGTGTTGAACCGGAGCAAGAGCAGCGTCGCGCTGGACCTCAAGGACACGGTAAGCGCGGAAAGACTGCGTGAATTCATCGTCGAAAAGGCCGATGTCGTTGTTCACAACATGAAGTTCGGCGCGATGGAGCGATTGGGCTTCGGTGCCGAGGATCTCACGGCCAAGCGTCCCGATCTCATCTATTGCAATTGCGGCGCTTTCGGCAACACCGGCCCCTTGCGGGATCGTCCCGGCTACGATCCGCTGCTTCAGGCTTTCAGCGGCATGATGAGCATGATGGGCGAGGAGGGGCGCCCGTCGGTGCGCGTTGCCGTCTCGATCGTCGACATGGGAATGGGCCTTTGGGCCGCGATCGGCATTCTGGCCGCGCTTTACGAACGCAGGCGCACGGGGCAGGGGGGGCGGGTCGATACCTCGCTGCTTGAAACCGCGCTCGGCTGGCTGACCGTTCCTTTGGGCAACTACCTCGCCTCAGGCGATCTGCCGCGAAGGGAAGGGTCGGGCGCCGTACAGATCGTGCCGTATCAGGCGTTCGAGGCGCGTGATGGCGAGATCATGATCCTGGCCGGCAACGACGGGCTGTTTCGCAAGCTGGCCGCGGCCATCGAAAGGCCGGACCTTCCCGCCGACCCGCGCTTTGCCACCAATGCCGATCGCGTGAAGAACAGGGCGGTGCTGCTGCCCATTCTTCAGGAAATCCTGGGCACGCAGGACGTCGCCCATTGGGAAGGCCTGCTGCTCAAGGCAGGGGTGCCGCATTCCCCGATCCAGACTTTCGACCAAGTGCTCGCCCATCCGCAGATCGCGGCGCTGGGCATGCTGCAGACATCGCCTGACGAGAAACTGCGCATCATGGGCCTGCCGCTGAGCTTCGACGGCCAGCGCCCGGAATTCACCGTCCCCGCCCCGGCAATGGGAGAGCACAACGCCTTGATCGGGACGCCGCCGATAAGCGCGGACAGGATCGGCGCGGATCTGGAATGACCGGCACGGGCTGAGAACGCAAGGAAACGGAAAAGAGCGAGATGGGTGAGGCAAGGACGAGATATCTGAGAAACGCGTGGTATGCCGCCGCGTGGAGCGACGAGATCGGCCGCACGCAGCTGGCCCGCACGTTTCTTGACGAACCGGTCGTGCTGTTTCGTGAGACGGACGATACGCCCGTCGCCCTTGCCGATCGTTGCCCGCACCGCTTCGCACCCCTTTCGGAAGGTGCGCTGGTCGGCGATGCCATCCAGTGCCCCTATCACGGGCTTCGCTTCGGCAGCGATGGCGCCTGCATCCACAATTACCACGGCCCGGTGCCGAAGGCGGCCTCGGTTCGCCGTTATCCCTTGATGGAGCGGTATGGCGTCACGTGGATCTGGATGGGCGACGCTGAACAGGCGCACGAAGACCGTCTGCCCGATTTCGGCGGCTTCTACGGGAACGAACGCTTTGCGGTCGCGCGCGGCTATCTGCACGTCAAGGGCAACTACCAGCTCGCGGTCGACAACCTGCTGGACCTCACGCATGCGCAGTTCCTGCATCCAGCCCTGGGCAATCCCGATTCCAGCGAACACGTCACGTTCAAGATGAAGAGCGACAGCTCAACCGTCTGGGCGAGCTATTTCTTCGATGGAGAGCCGGTGACGCCCTTCAAGAAGATGGTCTGGGACAGCCCTTCCGAAACTTGCGACCGGGCGGCGGACATGCGGTGGGAAGCGCCTTCGAACCTCTATCTCGAGGTCGCCACGACAGAGTGCGGACAACCGCGCGACGAGAACGCCCTGCTGATCCCGTCCACCCACTTCCTCACCCCCGAAACGGGCAAGACCGCACACTATTTCTGGATGAATGCGCGCAACTGCCGGATCGACGATGAAAAGCTGACCGAGATGTTCCGGGAGAGCACCGACAAGGCCTTTCGCCACGAAGACGAACCGATGATCGCACTGGTTCAGGAAAGGATGGGCGACAACGATTTCGACAGTCTCAATCCCGTCTTCCTGACGACCGACCGGGCCGCTGGGAAAGCCCGGCAGATCCTGACCAAGTTGATCGATGCCGAGCACGGGGCGACCGTGTCCGAACCCGAAATGTCGGCTTGATGCCCTGCCGAAGAGGATGCTGAGATGACGCTGACATTCCCGCCGGAAGAACCGTTCGAGAGTTACTCGCAGCGCTTTTCCGACTTTTTCGCGATGAGGCGCGAGGACGGCATCATCGAAGTGCGGATGCACACCGATGGCGGCCCGGTGCTGTTCGGGTTCGAACTGCACCGCGCCTTTGGACAGATGTTCCGCGCGGTCGGCGCCGATCGCGAGAACGAGGTCATGATCCTGACGGGCACGGGCGATCACTGGGCGCTGCCGATGAAGCCGCCCAGCGCCGAAGTCCTCGCACGCGAAAGCGCAGGGCGGGCCTCTGCCGCAAAGACGGCCTTCGACCCGGCCTACGGTCCTTACGACCGGACCTACACCGACGGGATCAAGCTCATGGAAGAGATGATCTGGGCCGTGAACATTCCCGTGATCGCCGCGGTGAACGGGCCGGGGTTTCACACCGAAACCGCCTTCATGGCCGATCTCACGCTTTGCACGCCCGACGCGCGTTTCGTCGAACCGCATTTCACCCTGGGCATCGTTCCCGGCGACGGGAATTTCCTGATTTTGCAGGAACTGATCGGCATAAAGCGGGCGAACAAGGCGATGTACCTGGGCCAGCCGATTTCCGCGCAGCAGGCGCTGGACTGGGGACTGGTCAACGACATCGTGCCCAGAGACGACCTTGCGGCGCAAAGCTGGGCCATGGCGCGGCACCTGATGGCACGCCCGCGTGAAGTGCGCGGCCTGACGGCAGCGGTCGCGCGGCAACGCTGGAAGACCCTGCTCAGCCGGGACCTTTCGATGAACCTGACGCACCAGATTTCCGGATCGCTCATCCGCCCGATTTCGATCCAGTCGCAGGACGACATCGTGTCCGGCGAGTCCGGTTACTTCGAGATGAAATGACGATGCAGATTGGGAGACCGGCAGAGTGAAAATCCTCGTTACCGCAGCGTTCGGCCATCAGGGCAAGTTCGTCATCCCGAAGCTTGCCGCAGCGGGTTTCGACGTCCGTGCCGCGCGCGGCACACCGGGCCGGGACGATGAAGTGCTGGGGCTGGGCGCAAGCGAGGTGTTTGTCGGCGACCTTGCCGATCCGGCCGTTTATGCCGAGGCGCTCGACGGGTGCGAGGCGGTCTATCATATCAGTCCCGGTGCCCATCCGCGCGAATACGACATGGGTTTTGCCATGGTCGAGGCAGCAAAAAAGGTCGGCGTGCGCCACGTCCTGTTCCTGTCCCTGCTGCAGCCGTTCATCGACATCATCCAGCATCGCTACAAGCTGGAACATGAGCTGGCGCTGGTGAAATCGGGTCTCAATTTCACCGCGCTGCGGCCTTGCGACTACATGTTGCAGGAAGCCTACGTCGCCCCGGCGATGAAGACGGGTTCGATGCCGTTCTATTCGGGCGACGCCGCCGGCAGCCGGGCACACTGCAAGCACAGCTATATCGCGCTGGAAGACCTGACCGACGTGGCGGTCAAAGTGCTGGTCGAAGGCTCGGCGCACTATTTCGCGACTTATGAACTTGCCGGTCCGGACAAGATCACCCCGCATGGCATGGCGCGGATCCTGTCGCGCGTGATGGGGCGAGAGATCGAACCTGTCGCACGGTCGCCCGAAGACCTGATCGACGCCTTGTGGGGATCGCGCGATCCCGGCGAGGACTTCACGCACCAGGCCGATATCGTCCGCTCTATCCAGGCCTGGTATGCGCGCTACGACTTCGTCGGCAATCCGCGAACCCTGGAATGGCTGCTGGGGCGCAAGGCCACGACTTTCGAACAATTCGCCACCAAGGCCTTTGCCGAACTGTCGGCAAAAGATCCGCAACGTTCGGACACGGCAGGCTCCGGGCAACAGCCTGAACAGGCCATGGCGCAGGAGAGCGGCCAATGAAAGCCGCGATCCGTCCCCGAGTTACCAGGGCATCCGAAAGTGGTTGGAGAAAACGGGCCCTGAGTTTATTATCCTCTGTATCAATAAAATAATGATGGAAGTGGAGAGGTGTAACATGAGTGTAAAAGTGATCCTGCTGAGTGGCATCTCGGCGTTCACCGTCCTTGCGCAATCCGCGCAGGCGCAAACGACTGATCCGTCGCAGCCTTCCGAGGAATCGGTTGAGCGTTCCGATCGCGGCATTCAGGAAATCATCGTCACGGCACAGCGGCGTGAACAGCGCCTGCAGGACGTGCCGATCACGATCAGCGCGATCGGCGAATCGACACTGGACAACGCCGGGGTCACCGGCATGACGCAGCTTCAGGCGGTGGCTCCCAGCCTGCAGATCAACCAGAGCTTCGGGCCTGCCAACATCTTTATGCGCGGTGTCGGGTTCAAATCCGGCGACCTCCTCGCAGAGACGTCGGTCGCGGTCTATGTCGATGGCGTCTACCAGGCGAATGCCGTTGCCAACATTTTCGAATTCAACGGGGTTGAGCGCGTCGAAGTGCTCAAGGGTCCGCAGGGAACCCTGTTCGGCCGCAATGCGACCGGCGGCGTCGTGCAGGTCATCACCAAGAACCCGTCCTTCGATCCCCAGATGAAGTTCGATGTCGGCTATGCCAACTACGACACGGTCAGCGCGTCGGTCTATGTTTCCAGCGGACTGACTGACAACATCGCGGCGAACCTCGCTGTCCAGTATCAGGACCAGGGCGATGGCTGGGGCAGGAACATCACGACGGGCGAAGAGCGTTTCTACTCGCGCGATTTCAGCGCACGCGGCAAACTCCTGCTCACGCCATCGGACGCGACAGAGGTCGTGCTGTCCGGCAACTACACAGACTTCGATCGACAGGATCTCGATCCCCAGAATCCGCCGGGGGCAGTGCTTGCCACCGGGCAGGGCTTTCTTGGGCGCTATCAGGTCGCGGGCGATTCCAACACCGAAGCGACCGGCGAAAGCTATGGCGGCTCGCTTACGGTAACGCATGATTTCGGAGGCCTGCAGATCAGGAATATCGCCGCCTATCAGAAAGTCACGATCTTCCAGGGGCTCGATCAGGATGCCAGCGCCCTGCCGCTCGTGAGGGGCGATTTCTATTTCCGGTCCCGCATGATCAGCGAGGAATTCCACGTCCTCGCGCCGTCGGACGCCAAGTTCCAGTGGTTGGCGGGCGTCTATTATTTCAACTTCAACGGGTACAGCGATCCGGTCGACATCACCGGTCTCGTTTTCGATCCGACCTTCTCTGACCCCACCATTGGCGTGGCCGTCTACGGGAAAACCGCCACGCGGTCGATTTCCGGTTTTGCCCAGGGCACTTATCCCCTGACAGACAGGATGAACCTGACGGCAGGCATCCGGTACACGAAGGACAAGGTGACCTATACCGGTTCGGTCAACGCCGCCGGTACGCCTTTCGTGCTTCAGCCGGAACAGACCAAGAAGTATTCCGACGAAAGCCCCACCTGGCGGCTTTCGCTGGACTACAAGTTCACGCCGGATGTCATGGGCTATGTTTCCTATAACCGCGGTGTGAAGTCGGGCGGTTTCTCGCTTGGCACCGTGGTTGCGGTGAACGAGGCTTTCGACACGGAAAAGATCGATGCTTTCGAAGTCGGCCTGAAGACGCAGTTGTTCGAAAGTGCGGTCAACTTCAACACTGCGGCGTTCTACTATGATTTCCAGAACATCCAGTTCCAGAGAGTGGTCGCCGGCAGCGTGTTCACAATCAACGGCCCGTCTGCAAAGATCTACGGCGCCGAAGCGGAACTGAACGGCAGGGTCACGCCGAACCTCACCCTGCGTGCGAACGGGGCTTACCTGCACACGCAGATTGGCGACTTCCCCAATGCGCCCAATGTGAACCGCCTGCCCAACGGCAGAAACGATTTTGGCGACCCCAACTTCAACGCCAAGGGCAATCGTCTGCCCTATGCACCGAAGTGGACCGGCAACGTCGGCTTTGAATATCGCCTGCCGATGAACAGCGGTGACGTCACGCTCAGCAGCAACCTGTCATACAACGGCAAGAGCTTCAGCGAGCTGGATAACCGTCAGGTTCGCGGATCGTACGAAATGCTCTCCGCGTCGCTGGGATGGGAAGGCAACAATGGTCTGCGCCTTTCGGTGTGGGGCAACAACCTGACCAATTCGTACTTCTACACGAACCTGGTCGCCGTGGGCGGAGGGAACGACTTCGCCGTTCCGACCGCACCGCGCACCTATGGCGTGACGTTCGGTTACGACTTCTAGGGCCGGAATGGTCGTCGGCGCAGGTATAACCTTGCGCCGACGGCCACTCGCCAGGCGATTGCCCCTTAGTTTTCGGACGCGATGCGTGTTGGTGAGGGGGCAGAAATGAACAGAGGGGCGCAAGATGCTGGCATGGCAGGCGGACACGTTTGGCGAACCGCTCGATGTCCTGACGTTGAAGGACATCGAAAAGCCCGTACCCGGCCCCGGCGAAGTGCTGATCAAGGTGCGGGCCGTGGGACTTGGGCTGCCTGATCTGCGATCGGTGCAGGGGCGTTATCCTTTCGTCAAAAGCCCACCTGCGATACCGGGCCATTCTTTCTGCGGCACGATCGCTCAGGTCGGACCCGGCAGCACCCTGTCACCGGGCACCCGAGTCATGGCGCGCACGCTTTATGAAAGCCATGCGGGCGCACTTGCCGAATATGCGCTGGCGAAGGAATTCCATACATTCGCCGCACCGGACGAGCTGGATGATATCCAAGCGGCGGCGTTCGTACTTTCCTATCACACCGCTTACGTCGGGCTGGTCAGCCGGGCACGACTGGCTGAGGGAGAGACGCTGCTGGTTCTTGGCGGTTCGGGTGCCACGGGATCGGCCGCGATAGAACTCGGCAAGGCGCTGGGCGCAAAGGTCATTGCCGCCGCACGAGGGAAGGCAAAGATCGATTTCTGTCGTGCCCAAGGTGCCGACCACGTCATCGATACGACGCGCGCGAACATCGGAGAGTCCTTGCGCGAACTGACCGGCGGGCATGGCGCCGACGTGATCTTCGATCCTGTCGGCGGCGAACCCAGCGATCAGGCGGTTGAAGGCATAGCGTTCGGGGGGCGGCTGGTCCTGGTTGGAAATGCGGCAGGCCTGCCCAACCTGAACCCGCTCGACATGATCGGGCGAACTTATGCCGCGATGGGAGCCGCCTTTCCCAATCGCACCGAAGCCGAGCGTGAAGAGGCGATCAGGGATCTGGACGCGATGGTCCGCGACGGGAGGCTCACCGTACCGGTCGAGGGCTGCCACGCCTTTGACGCGGCACCCAAGGTCATCGCGCGCTTTGCAGGGGACACGATGGGAATGCAGGTCATCACCGTCTGAGGGCAGTCGGCGCGAGCCTGTCCTGCCGTGGTGGCGATCGATGCGCGTCAGTGTGCCAGCGCGATGACCGTCGTGCTGCATTCGGCCTGCAATTGCGCTATCCCCTCGATCGCCGCGACAGTGCCGGGAATGGTGAGCGTGCAGGCCTGTCCTTGCCGCAATTCGCCGTGCAGGGTCTTTGCCGGTGAAAGCGCGTTGTAATCGATAAGGCCGTCGTAACCGACCATGTAGCTTTCGCCCTTTTCCGATGCCAGCATCATGCCAAGCGGCAGCGGCTGGCCGTTTGCGTCGATCACGCGCACGGGCAGCGAGCGGAATGCGCTGATGTCCATTTCCACCCGGCCCACCGAACCGCGCGCCACGGCAACGCGGCGATAGGTCGAACCGGTGACGACATCGGCGGGCAGTTCGTCGGGGTCGATGTCGAACTGTGTCGGGACGAGGGGCGTTACCTGTTCGACCAGCACGCGCCCTTTGTCGTCCGACACGCCGGCCAGCCGGTTTTCGCGCATCACCGTGACCCCGCCGACATTGCCGGTCTGTACAAAGGCATAGGCACCGCCGGTCTGGTTCCGGGCAAAGACGGTGCCGCCCGTCGCGATCAGCGTGCCGCGAAGGCCGGTCCGGGCCGCGAAACGCCCCGATACGTATTCGGCCTGTGCCTCGGCGCGGGTGTTTGGCGTGCGATAGCTTCCGCGCCCGCTTAGCCGCTCGCTGATCGCGCGGGTCGCTTCGACGCCATAGCCGAAATCGCCGGGCAGAATGTCGGGGCGCTGGATGCTGGCCTGCATCGATGTCCGGCTGCCGTTGCGCGCGATATTGCCCATCGCCTGCGTGCGTTCGCCGAACCGGTACATGATCCCGACCATGGCGCTGATGCGTGAATTGTCGCTCTTGCGCCAGGCCAGGTCGAGCCCGACGTCAAGCCGGTCGGCCAGCGATTTTCGGGCGTTGGCGCGCAGGATCGTGGTGCTGCCGTTCGACGTGGGATAGCGCGGATCATTGCGGCGAATGATGCGGCTGGCGCTGACGAGGAAGCGGGCGTCGTACTGTCTTAGGTCGAAATTAACCATCGCATTGATCTGCGATACCGGCAGGGCATCGCCCGAGGCCGCCGCCAGATCGCGGTAGCCCTTGGTCGGGAAAATCCCCTCGATCCGGCCCGAAAGACCGCTTCCAAAGGATTCCACGCCAAGCCGGACGAGCGCGCCCGACGATCCCGTGCCCGTGCTGCCGCGCAGTTCCCCCGTCACCAGCGCGACACCGCCAAGCGCGACTTCGCCATGCGCGCCAAGGTTTGCGATGCCCGCGCCGACTTCGCCCGACGCGCCGAGCGAAAGCGTGTCGGACAACCCGCGCCGGGCCAGAAACGTCATCGAAAGGTCGCGGTAATCGGCATTGCGCTTGCCAAAGTTGCGGCGGATCGCGCCGATGTTGACGCCGCCTTCCCATAGCCCCTTGCGCAGCAAATCGCGTGAGACATAGAGCTTTGTCGTCTGCACGACTTCACGGCCGAGTTCGTCCCTCAGGACAACGGAAACTTCGCCGCGCCCCGGACTGACCGGCACGTTGCGCACCGCGAACTCACCTGCCTCCAGTTCGCCTGCCGAAAAGCGTTTGTCATTGATGACCAGATCGATGCCGGTCGGAACCGCGACCTGTCCGTCGAATGCGGGGAGGGGGTAGGACACGATGCCTGGGCGCAGCGCGAAATCGCTGGCGATCTGGATGCCGCCGAATCGCAGCGGACGCTGGCTGTTGCTGCCGACCGAGATATGATCGCCGACGGTGATCGTCACGCCCTGCGCCCGGTCCGCCATCTGCAGCGCAGAGTTGAGGCGGGTGACCGTGTTGTAACCCTTTGCAGGGTCCGACAGAACGCGGAAATTCGTGCCGATCCGCTCGTCCCCGCGGGCGACGCGGGCGTCGAATGCGCCGGCGGCGTAGCTTCCACTGGCCCCGGCCGAGGCGGTCAGGTCATAATCCATGAGGAAGGCGGTCATCGGGCGGAATTGCGCCGGATCGCGCGTCGGGCGGGACAGGTCCTTGTAGTTGACGCCGTCGCTCTTGCGGAATTTCTTGACGATCAGCGTCTGGTCGAGCTGGCTGAAATCCCAGGTGGCAAGGACGAAGGTGTCGAGCGGGACATAGCCGCTGGCCTCGCTATCGATAGCGTCCTCCGCGACCGGCAGGCCGACCATGCGCGCGTCGTCGGCATCGATGTTGAGCACGCCGTCGATCCACGCGAGGCGGACAAGGTCATCCTGATCGATGCCGTCGATACGAATAGTGGACAGGCCGGGGCCGGACAAGTCGACGGCATCGGCAATCGTGACATCGCCGGGCAGGGCGAAGGGATCGGCCGATTGCGCCGCTGCCGGGGCATTCGCACCGACCAGTGCCGCGATCAGCAGGAACGTCGCGGCGAATAGGTCAACCGCAGTTCGGCTGCGCCTGGACACGGGTTTCTTCCCCGTCGACGAGAGCCGCGATCTCGATAGGGCCGCTCGGACAGCCGCTGCGGATCGTCCATTCGGCTTTCTTGCTGCCCATGACATAGCGCAGGCCGCTGCGATTGAGCGGAAGCGCCTCGCCACTGGCATCGTTCATGGCGACCGCTGCAATCCGCACGGTCTGGCCGCCTGCATTGTCGAGCAGGAGCTTGTCGCCCGCGACTTGCCAGGCCAGTTGGGCGGGCTGGGCGGTCTGACGGTCTACGAACAGCGGAAGGGTAAAGCGCAGGCGCGGTGTGAACTCGCCGTGCCGGTTGAGCGAGGGGTCGGGAAGCTGGTCGATCGCGACGCGATAACGCTTTTCGCTCTCGCCTGCCTGCGTGGTGCGGACCACGCGGAAAATCTGGGTGTCGCCCGGCTTGATCTGGATGATCGCGGGTGAGATCGAAACGTCGGTCGTGGGCGTGTAGACGTCCTCGCCGTCGACCTGGTCCCATGCGAAAACGCGTACCTGTACGCCGATCTTGCGGGCGGCGGGATTGCGAAGGCGCAGGGTTTCGGCGGTCTGTGCACCGCCAAGTTCGAGACGCAGCGGTGCCACCGAGATGTTCGCCCCCCTGTCCAGTGCCGCACCCGCGGAGTTTGCGGGCGTGTCGGACGTTTCCGCAGCCAGGGGGCTGGCCGCGGCGAGAAGGGCGATCAAGGCGATGGCACCGGTGCGCATGTCAGATCGCTCCGATCAGAAGGTGACCGTGACGGTCACGGTATCTTCGTAGGAGCCGGCAACGACCGGAGTGGCCGAAACCGGGATCCGGCCATAGGCCGTGATGTCGACGATACCGGTGGTGGCGACGCCGCCCACGGTGTTGCCGACCGTGTTGCCCCAGACCGCGCTGCGGGCCGAGTCGGTGTAGATGTCATACGGGATCACGTCTGCCGCGCCGCCCGAGTTGCCGAGATAGCGCTGTCCGCCGCCCGAGGAGTTGAGACCGACATCCATCGCGACGTCGTAGCTCGCACCGACGGTGCAAAGCAGCGAAACGGTGGCCTGTGCGTCGATGTCCTGCGAACCAAGCACGGGGATCGTGCCGAATGCCATGGGAGTTGCGCTGACGGTGCAGGCGTCGAGAACTTCTGCCGTAACCGGCATCGTGGTGTCTGCGGTGCCGGCATATGCCGGGGCCGCGATCAACGCCGCAGCAACGCCGCCGATCTTCAGAATGGTCTTCATGGGGTGGTCTCCCTGTTGTGCTGGCCCGAAAAGGGTAAACAGCCGTCTAGGGGAGAAATCTGTAATGTTCGTAAATTGGGCGTTTACCTTTCGGTAAGTCTACGCAGGCCTGTTCGTGGGTAAGACCGGCAGTTGCAGACAGTCGCATTCAGAGCCGCCGCAGCCATCAGGGCGCGCGAAAGCAGAGCGAAAACTGTCAGAAATTGACGGTGACGACGACGTAGTCGGAGTACTTGCCGCTGCGCGCGGTCTGCGTCGTGGACTTGATCTTGCCATAGGCAGTGATGACGGTCGCGCCGCCCCGACGGGATCGGCCCGCGACGGTGTTGATGCCCGTGCGGTCGCCCCATTGCGCCGTCATCTTCGCATTGCGATAGACCTCGTAAGGCAGGTAAGTGCCCAGAACGGGGTCGAACATGTTGCGCGTCTGGCCCTGTGGGTGAAGCCCGTTGTCCATTGCGATGTCGTAATCGACGCCGGGCGAACAGTTCAGCGTGATATCTGCCGTTGCCGTCGCATTACCCCCGCCGCCGGGCGTTGTGATGGGAAAAGCCATCGTCGTCGCCGCGATCGAACAGGATTCGGCCACTTCGGCACCGATCGTCATGGTCGTTGATTCGCTTTGCGCGCGGGCCATGCCGGGCAGGCCCGCCAAGGCGAGGCCACTGCCCAAAATGCATAATATGGCGCGCAGTTGTTCCATAGCGTTACTTTGCTAGTAACCAACCTGCTTTAACAAATCGTTTTCGCACGATCCCGGATCCTGTGCGGGGATGAAACAACTGCGCGCCGGGACGGTGTGTCCTACCTCGGCGCCATGCGGATTGCGCCGTCGAGGCGGATGACTTCGCCGTTGAGCATCGGGTTGCGGATGATCGATTCGACGAGCTGGGCATATTCTGCCGGCTTTCCCAGGCGACTGGGATGCGGAACCTGCGCGCCAAGGGCGTCCTGGACCTGTTGGGGAAAGCCTTCGAGCATTGGCGTCAGGAAAATGCCCGGAGCCACAGTCATTACCCGGATCTTGTGCTGCGCCAGATCGCGGGCGACCGGCAGGGTCATGCCGACAACGCCACCCTTGGACGAGGCATAGGCGGCCTGTCCGATCTGCCCGTCGTAGGCGGCGACCGATGCGGTATTGACGATGACACCGCGCTCACCGTCAATCTCGTCAGCGGTCACGGCGCGGGCCGCGAACTTCGAGATGACGTTGAAAGTGCCGATCAGGTTCACCTCGATCGTCTTGCGATAGACGTCCAGAGAATGAGGCACGTTCTCCTTGCCGACTGTCTTGATCGCCGGGGCGATGCCTGCACAGTTGACCAGGATGCGGGCCACGCCGTGCGCCGCTTCGGCGGTGTCGAGCCCGGCCGTTACGCTGGCCTCGTCGGCCACGTTGACGCTTGCGAAAATCCCGCCGATTTCCCGCGCGGCCGCCTGGCCTGCCTCTTCGTTCAGATCGAATAGCGCCACTTTGGCGCCTGCATCGGCCAGCATTGTCGCAGTTGCCTTGCCAAGCCCCGAAGCGCCGCCGGTCACAATGGCGGGCAGTCCCTTGATATCCATGAAGTATTCCTTGTCAGTTCAATTCGTTGACCATGGCGGAATCGATTTTGTAAAACCCATCAGAGGAATATGCACTCACCAGTGTATTTGTCTATTGTACGTTTCCTGTCAACGTTTGCTCGAATAGCAGACGCACCAGCTCGAGGACCGGCCACATCCGCACCCGAGCCTTTCAAAACGCCATTGCAGTAGGCAGCCGAACGCACGACCCGGCGGGAAATGTGTAACGATAGGATCGGGCAGGGTGGTGGAAGGCTTCGGCGCGTTGCCTGCCCAGAGCGTTGGCGGCGGTGGCGCGAACGTCATCGAGCGGCGCGCCGCGATGGTCGCGCCGGTCGTTCTTTTAATACGGGATTACGACTTTGCAGACAATTTCTCGGCCCGCGCGCCGATTTCGAGCGCGCGGTCGGGAACAGTATATTCGGGGATCAGGCTTTCTGCATCGCTGCTGCAGCCGCTTTCACGGGGGCCGGATCGAAGTAGTACGGCTTGATTTCGCAGACCTTGCCGTCGCGGATGCGGAAGGCTTCGGTCAGTTCGGCAGGTTCCAGCCCTTCGCCGAAGTTCATGCGGATGATCTTGACCGCCCATTCGCCGCCATAAGTCGATCCCAGTACGTCGAGAGATTCCACTTTCAGCATGGCAAAAACGTCGATGAACAGGTCGCGCAGGGCGTTCTTGCCCTGATAGGTGCCAGCCATCGGCAGGCCCGGAGCCTCGGTGATGAGCAGGTCGTCGGTGACCATCGACGCGACTTTGTCCCAGTCGCCTTCGGCGCTTGCGGCGTAGAGATCGTCGATAAGTGTTTCCACTTCCTGAGGTGTCATCCTAAGTCTCTCCCATGATTTTGAAGTGCCATGTTGTCGCCAATCGGCTCCGCAGGCGATAGCTATCGGAATTGTTAGCGTGAAAGCGCGGCCCCAAGTCGTTAGGGGCAGATGACCGGAAGAGAGGATCGAATTACCGTGAGCGAGACCTGGCATCCCCTGATCGCCGAAAGCGATTTTCCCGAGGAAGGCAAACTGGCGACCAAGGTGGCTGGTTGGTTTGTCCTTGCCGCGAAAACGGATGACGGTTTTTACGCGGTCAACGATCGCTGTACCCACCAGGCCGCGTTGCTTTCGGGTGGCCGCATTCGCCGGGGTGCGGTCATGTGCCCGCTTCACGGCGCGCGGTTCGAACTGGAAACGGGCCGCTGCATCGGCGGGGCCTACAAGGACCTTCGCACGTTCCCGATCCGCGTCGAAGACGGACAGGTCGAAGTCTGCGTCCCGGACGAGGCACCTTCGATGGAGGAATTGCCCGTCGGCCAGTGAAGCCGGGCGGCGCCCCGATCGGCTGGCCGCGCGCGACGCTCGTTTCGCGGCCTACCTGCCAGAACGGATAGCTTTCGGCTCGTCCGTGACGCTCTACCCTCTGGCCAACTAAACCATTGGGAGAGAGAACGATGCCCTTTACCGGACCGGATGCCGATCGCCTTGCGATCCGCGACCTCCTCGACATCTATGCCGACGCGGTTACCCAGCGCGACGCCGATGCCTGGGGCGCGACATGGGCCGAGGATGCCCGTTGGGAAATGCCCGACTATCCCGAATTCCCGCCGCAGGAAGGGCGCGAGAACATCGTGAACCTTTGGGTCGAGGCGATGAAGCAGTATCCCGGCATCATGTTCCACGCCTGGCCCGGTTCGATCGAGATCGATGGCAATACCGCAAAGATGCGCAGCTATACCGCCGAGGTCTATGACCAGGACGGCAAGACCATGCGCGATCGCGGCGAATATCGCGACGAACTCGTAAAGATCGACGGCAAGTGGTATTTCTCGCTGCGCTCTTTCCGCAACATCCACCGTCAGCATGGACCGAAGGGCGTCTGATCATGACCAAGAACCGTTTCTGGCGCCTCGACAATCACCCGGAAGGCGACGATTTCAGCTCCGCCCTCAGCCTTCAGGAAACCGAACTCGCCCCGCTTGAGGATGGCGAGATCCGGCTCAAGGCCGACTACCTGTCCATGGACGCGGGCACCCGCATGTGGATGGGCCCGCGCGAAGACGGGTATCAGCCGCCGCTGCCGATGGGCATCCCGATGGCCGGACAGGCGCTGGGCCGCATCGTCGAAAGCCGGGATGACCGTTACCCGGTCGGCCGGCTGGTGCGCGTGTTCGGGCAGTGGGCCGATTATTCGACCGTGCGGCCCGACGATGCCTGGGCCGTGCTGCTCGACGAAGACATCGACGATCCTCGCCAGCACTTCGGCGTGCTCGGCCTCAACGGCTGGACCGCGCTTTACGGCACGAAGGACATTCTCGGCATCAAGGAAGGTGAGGACCTCGTTGTCTCGGCAGCTGCGGGCGCGACCGGTAGTCTTGCCTGCCAGATCGGCCGCAACCTTGGCGCGAAAGTCACAGGGATTGCGGGCGGACCGGACAAGTGCCGCTTCGTGGTCGAGGAACTGGGCGCGGAACGCTGCATCGATTACAAGAACGAGGACGTCGCAGCAGAGCTGAAGAAGATCGACGGCGGCATCGATGGTTATTTCGAAAACGTCGGCGGCCCGATCCTCGACGCGGTTCTTGCCAATATGGCCATGTTCGGCCGCATCGCGGTTTGCGGCATGATCGCAAACTATCAAAGCGACGAAAGCGTGCCGGGGCCGAAGAACTACGACCAGGTCCTGATGCGCCGGCTGCGTATCCAGGGCTTCCTGCTGCCCGATGTGCCAGAGCGTGGCCCGGAATATCACGCGACGCTGAAAGACTGGCTGGCGAACGGCAAGATCACACTGCCGTTTGACGTGACCAAGGGGCTGGAAAACACGCTCGTCGCTTATAGCCGCATGATGACGGGCAAGAACACCGGCAAGGTCATCGTCGACCTGACGGACTGATCGCGCGTGCCCACTATCGATTACCGGTCGCCCCTGCGCTGCCTCGTCGCGGTGCGGGGGCATCCTTTCGGGCGGGATGCTTTCGCCTCGGTTTTCGAGGACATGCACGGCATCTCGGCCACGATGGTCGATCAGCCTGCCGCCGCATTATTGCTCAACTCCGAAGGGATGCGCGATTTCGACGTGGCGGTTCTTTACGACATGCCCGGGCTCGACTTCGATGCGCCCGAAGATGCACCCACCTACGTCGATCCGCCCGATGTTATGCGCCGCGGTTTCCCCGCGATGCTGGAACAAGGCAAGGGCGTCGTCGCGCTGCATCACGCGCTGGCGGGGTGGCCGACATGGCCCGAATATGGCGAGATCATCGGCGGCAGGTTCCTCTACAAGCCGGGCGTGGTGCGGGGGAGCGAGCGGCTGGACAGCGGCTATGCCCATGACGTGGCCCAGACGTTCACGCCCATACCCGGCCATCCCGTGACGGACGGCCTTCCGGCCAGCTTCGACCTTACCGACGAACCCTATCTGGCGGAGATATTCGAGGACGGCGTGACCCCGCTGCTGCGATCGGATGCGAAGTTCGACCGCGATCACTTCTTCTCAGCCTCGCTCGCCGTAAGGGGCGAGATGTATGCGCGCGATGGCTGGGACCATCCCGCGGGCTCGAACCTTGTCGGCTGGGCGAAAGAGGTGGGCAAGGGGCGGCTGGTCTACCTTCAGCCCGGTGACGGTCCGGGCGCTTATGAAAACCCGCACTACCGCCGGTTGGTGGAAAACGCGATCCGCTGGACCGCGCAGCAGGGTTGAGCGGTCGGGACCATTCGGACCGTCACCAACTCGCACTTTATACAGGTTTGGCCGGCCCGCCCGATGGCTTTACCCTAGAATGCAATTTGGCCGTAGAAGACCATTTCGAGAGGCATGCATGTGACCCAGAACCGCAGATTCCTACTTCGCCGCCGTCCGCACGGCGACCCGGTGCCGGACGATTTCGAACTTGTCAGCGAACCGATCCCCCACGTGCCTGAGGGCGGGTTCGTCATGCGCAACCATTACTGCTCGCTCGATCCGGCACAGCGCGGCTGGATGGCGGACGAGCCCAGCTATATGCCGCCGATCCCGTTAGGCGATGCGGTGCGCGCGACGTCGGTGGGGCAGGTGCACGCAAGCGACAATGCGGACTTTCCTGTCGGCAGCTGGGTCATGAACCTCAACGCGATCGAGGAATTTACCCCGGTCGTGCCCGGCCACTTCACCGCGCCGATCGATGTCGGCATCGTCGACAGCCCGTCGAAGTTTCTCTCGGCCATGGGCGCGGTCGGCCTTACCGCGTATTTCGGGATGCTCGATGTCGCCAAGCCGAAGCAAGGCGAAACCCTGTGTGTCAGCGGCGCGGCAGGGGCGGTGGGTTCCGTCGTCGGGCAGATTGGCAAGATCCACGGCTGCCGCGTGATCGGCATCGCGGGCGGAACCGAAAAGTGCCGCCGGTTGATCGACGACTATGGTTTCGACGTCGCCATCGACTATCGCGGCAAGAGCCAGGAAGAACTGCGCGAAGAGATCGGCAAGGCCGCTCCCGACGGGCTGGACATGGTGTTTGAAAACGTAGGCGGGGACATACTGGAGGCGGAAGTCTTCAATCTCGCCAAGGATGCGCGTATCGTGCTGTGCGGCTTGATCAGTGAATACAATTCGGTCGAGAAGCATGGCCTTCAGAACCTTTGGCAGCTGATCGTGCATCAGGCCTCGATCCACGGCTTCCTGATCATGGATTACGCCGACCGCTTCCCCGAAGGCGGCGCGCAGATCGCGCAGTGGATGGCCGAGGGCAAGGTCCGCATCGACGAGGACGTGCAGGAAGGGATCGAGAATACATACGATGCCTTCATGCGGCTGTTTTCGGGCAAGAACACCGGCAAGCTGATCCTGAAGATCGCATGACCGACCGGTTGAAGGGCCGCCGCGCCATCGTCACGGGCGCGGGTTCGGGCATTGGTGCGGCGGTTGCAAAGCGGCTGGCGGCAGACGGAGCGCAGGTCTTCACCAGCGACCTCAAGGGCGAGGTCGATCACGCCGCCGACGTCACGGCGGACGGGGCAAGCGAAGCCTTGGTCAAGGCGGCGGTGGAGGCGATGGGCGGTCTCGACACCCTGGTGCCCTGCGCCGGCATATCCGCCTTCGCGCCGCTGGAAGGGCATTCGGACGAATATTTCCGGCAAGTGCTGGAAGTGAACCTGGTCGCGGTTTTCCGGCTGGTCAGGGATGCGGCGGAGCATCTGAAGAAGGCAGGCAACGGGCGGATCGTCACGATCGGGTCCACGACCTCGACCTTCGGGGACGAGGGGCTTTGCGCCTATTCGGCATCGAAGCATGCGGTGCTGGGCTTTACCAAGTCCGCCGCGGCAGAGCTTGGCCCGCATGGCGTGACGGTCAACTGCGTCCAGCCCGGCGCGATCGACACGCCGATGACGGCGCCAGCGTTCGAGGAAATGCCCGAATATCGCACGTTCTGGGAGAACAAGGCTCCGCTCAGGCGACTGGGGCGGGCGGAGGACATTGCCGATGTCGTCGCATTCCTGTGCAGCGACGATGCCCGTTTCATGTCGGGCCACGGCCTTTGGGTCGACGGCGGGGCGATGGTCCGGCACTGAGCGGAACATCGCCCAAAGCCATCAGTCTTTCATCACCGGCATGGGCGTCTGCCCGCTCTCGTTGAGGTAATAGTCGATCCACTTGTGGAAGAACTGGTTGCCCGGCTCGTTCCGGCCGAAGGTCTGGTGCGTCATCGCACCCGACTCCAGCCCGTTCTGCACCTTCATTCCGAGGAAGTAGTCCTCTTCTTCCACGACGTTGTAGAAGAAGTCGCACATCTCATCGAGCTTGCGCATCTCCTCTTCCGTTTCCGGCTTCGTCGGGAAGACGTAGTTCATGATCGTCACGTTCTTGTTCGGCGCATCGCCGGGAAACAGCTGCGCGAACTGGCACATTTCGGGGGCGAGGAAGAGTGCGAAGTTCGGGAACAGCATGCGGATGAAATCGTAACCGTCGTTCTCCCGGCGGCCCCATTCGTCGCGCGGCAGGCCTTTCAGATCCACGATCGACTTTTGCGGAAAGCCCAGTCGGATATGCGGGCCGAACCCTTCGTAATGCGCGCGGTTCGACGGCGACCTTGGCGCGACCGTGTCCTTGTGCGCGGCGGCGAAGTGATAGCCTTCGAGATAGCCGTCGTAGGCGACCTTCCAGTTCGCCCCGCGCATCTCTTTGGACTTGTGATAGTACCAGTCTTCCAACTTCAGCGCGGCGAAATCGTCGTACATGCCGCCCAGCCATGATTTCGCATCGATCTCCAGCCCCGGTGTCAGGATGACGAAGATCATGCCCGCCACTTCGTCGCAGGGCAGTTCGGTCATGTTGAGATCGGTGCGGTCCACTTCGCCGAATGTGCTGGCCTCGGCTATGCCCAGAAGCTTGCCGTCATTGGCATAAGTCCAACCGTGATAGGGGCACGAAAATCGCGAACAGTTGCCCTTGCCCTCGGGCGCGAGGTGGGCGGCGCGGTGCTTGCACACGTTGAGGAAGGCGCGCGCCCTCATGTCCTTGCCGCGCGTGATCACGACCGGCAGGCCCATGATCTGCATCGCCTTGTAATCGTTCTTTTCGGGCAATTCGATGGTCAGCGCCAGCATCAGGGGCAGGCGCTTGAACACGCGCTCCTTCTCACGCTCCCACCGTGCGGGATCGAGGTAGTTTTCGACCGGCACGCGCATCGTGGTGCTGGCCTGATCGGTGGTGCGGCTTTCGACGAAGTGCAGCATGCGTTCCGCGATGTCGCCGTACTTTTCATAGAGTTCGGTCATGGTCTTGTCCTTGTCGGAAAATGTCAGTCGGCAGCGTTCAGGTAGCGGTCGAGCACCTGGTGGAAATGGCGGATGCGCACTTCCTGGTAATCGCCCAGTTCGACCCGCTGGTTCTTCGACGCCTTCAGCCCTTCGTGGCACAGTTCCATGTTCTCCATGTCCTGATCGACCACGCCGCCCAGAACGCCCAGTTCCGGCGCGTCGGACCACTTCTCGTCCTCTCCCAGAAGGTGCATCGGCACCGACGGCGGGCGCGGCTTGCCTTCGGGCACGCGCGACAGCACGCGCACTTCCATCAGGCAGGCGTTTTCGTCGGGCCATGGCCGCCAGCGATAGACGATGTTGGGCATGAACCCGCCCCACGGCGCGAAGTTCGGGAACACGTTGTAGACCAGCGCGTCGAGCAGCTCGCTTTCCGACACGTTGGAATAGTCGCCGCCGAATGCGCGGGCGCTGGTCTTGCGCATCGCCGCGCCCAGCATCTGGCGCGCGGTCATGCCCTCGGGCACCTGGAACGCGCTGTCGTCCGCCTCGGGGTCGTAGTTGTCGGCGCTGCGGCCGTTGTATTTGACGAATTCGTCGACGATCCACTGCTGCGGCAGGTCATGCTGCTGAACGTGGGGGCTGATCGTGCCGAACGGCGTGTAGTTCACGTTCACGTGGTCGCCCAGCACGTGATAGGCCGCGTTCGCATCGCCGGTGAACGGCATCAGTTGCGGGTGCGTGGCATAGGCGTGATAGCTTTCCATGAAAGCTTCCATCACGATCTTCCAGTTCGCCTTCACGACTTTGCCGACCCAGGCGATCGTGCTGCAATCCTCGTGCCGCCACTGCCGGAAGAATTCGGGCAAGGGGGCGAGGAATTCCTCGATGTCCGGCCCTTCGTCTGCGTCGCGCACGAAGACATATCCGCCCCACCGTGCAACGCTCACTTCGGGAAGCTTCATCTGTTCATCGGACAAGTGTCCGAAGTCCCAGCGGCAGGGTATGGAATTGAGCGAGCCGTCGGTGTTCCACGTAAAGGCGTGGAACGGGCAGACGAACTTCTCGGCCGATCCGCAATCGGTCTTCAGCTTGCGTCCGCGGTGCAGGCACACGTTGTGGAAGGCGCGGATCGATCCGTCATCCTGCCGCACGATCAGGTAGGACCGGCCGACATTGTCGTAAGTGACGTAATCGCCGGGTTCGGGGAGGTCTTCCTCGCGCGTGGCGAATTGCCAGACGGCGGGCCACATTTTCGCTTTTTCGGCCGCGAAGAATTCGGGAGAATAATATCGCGATGCATCGATCGGCTCGGAGCCGAGGTATTCGTACCGGTCCTCCGCCATGAATGCTGGCGGCTGGATATCGTCGGCGGCCAGGATGTCTTCCCAGCCCGGTCCCGGACAGCGGGCGATGTCCATGCGTTCGCGTGGATCTGCTTCTGCCATGTCGGCATCCTCCTCGTATCTTTCGAGAGGGAGATTACCGGAAGTGCGCGGCTGGCAGTTTGACGCGGGTCAACAAAAACACCCCTCGACCCCTGCGCTTTTGGCTAGGTTAGCCGTTGAGCGCGAGGCAAAGGGGTGGTTGTTTGGAGGATGGACGGCCCCGAAACAGGGCCGTCTTTTCCGTGATGGATCAGAACTGCACGCGCTTGGTAAAGCCGTTGTCGATGACGAGGTTCGCGCCGATCATCCCGCCGGCGGCGGGGGAGGAGGCAAACACGATCGTGCGGGCCAGTTCTTCGCCGGTGACAAGATCGCCGGTCGGGATCTGGGCGACGATGGAGTCGTAGAACTCGGTCATGTTTTCCTTGATGTAGGCCCAGGGGCCGTCTTCGCAGAACACCGGACCGGGCGTGATGCAATTGACGCGAATGCCCTTGGGGGCCAGCGCCTGTGCCTGCGCCGAGGCGTAGTTCGACACCGCCGCCTTGATCGCGTTGTAGGGCTGTACGCCCATGAATTCCTCGACCGCGCCGGTCGAGCTGATGCAGCAGACCGAACCTGCGTCCGACTTTTCAAGGAAGGGCAGGGCCGCCGCGATGCCGCGGCGCATCGGCAGGATGTCGGTCTTGAGGATCGTTTCCCAGCAGTCGTCGGTGTCTTCGCCCGGATTGGCCGAAGTGAAGCTGATGAAGATGTCGCAGCCGCCCAGTTCCGCCGCCGCCTTTTCGACGAAGGCGGGCACTGCCGCCGCGTCGGTCACGTCGAGAGCTTCGGAGTAGACGTTCACGCCCGACGGCTTGAGTTCGCCGACGACCTTGTCGACCTTGTCCTGCGTACGGCCGCAGATCGCGACATCGCAGCCTTCTGCCGCAAATGCCTGCGCCACCTTGCGGCCGATGCCGCCGTTGGCGCCAACTAGAATGGCTTTCCTGCCCTTGAGGCCGAGGTCCATACGACGATCCTTTCCCATGAAATACTGAATGCTTGGCGCGATAGTAGGTACAGGCGCCGCACGGTTCGACTAACGTTTTGCGCAGTCCCTTTGCGCGGGCGCGCGATGTTACGGCCTCTCGGACGAGAGAGGGAGATTACGATGGGCAGGCTTGAAGGCAAGCGCGCACTGATCCTGGGCGCGAGCAGCAAGGGCAACATGGGCCAGGTCATGGCCAGGAGGTTCATGGCCGAAGGCGCCACGGTGATGGTCTCGGGCCGTAAAAAGGCCGTGCTTGACGAATTCTCCGCCGAAACCGGCTGTCTCGCCCATCCATGCGACCTGACCGAGGAGGCGAGCGTCAACGAACTGCTCGACGCGGCGGCGGAAAAGATGGGCGGTGTCGACATCGCCGTCAACGCGACCGGATGGGGCCTGCTGACCCCATTCCTCGACAATACGCGTGAACAGCTTGAACAGATGAGCGCGCTGCAGCTTATCGGCCCGTTTCAATTCTATCAGGCCTGTGTGCGCAAGATGGCCAGGTTGCATGGCGGCAATGGCGGATCGATCATCCAGATCAGTTCGGCAACGGCTAAAATCATGCTGTGGGATCATTCCGCCTACATGGGCACGAAGGCTGCCACCGATCACATCATCCGCTGCGTCGCGAACGAGTTCGGTTGCGAGGGTATACGCGCCAATTCGATCTCGCCCGGTCTTACCGAAACGCCGATGACCGCCGACGCGGGGCAGGTGCCGGGCCTCTTCGATAGCTTCGTGAAAGGCTATCCACTGGGCCGCTATGGCACGAGCGACGACATCGCCGCGGCCGCCGTCTTTCTGGCAAGCGACGAGTGTTTCATGACCGGCGAAAACCTGCAGGTGAACGGCGGGCTCTGCCTTCGCGGCAATCCCACGCCCGACGAGATGGAAGCGAGCATCGCCGCTGCGACGGGGGGCAACTGACCATGAAGGAAGTTCCGCAGCTTCTGTCCGTCGACGCGATTCCGGCATGGGACCGCGAATGCGACGTCGTCGTCATCGGGCAGGGTGTCGCTGGCACCTGCGCCGCACTGGAGGCGCACCGCGCGGGCGCCGACGTCCTGATCGTCGAACGCGCATCGGGCGGCGGCGGGGCCAGCGCGATGTCATCGGGGATATATTACGTCGGCGGCGGGACGGCCGTGCAGAAGGCGATGGGGTACGAGGACACGCCTGACGAGATGGCGGCCTACATGATGGCCAGCTGCGACCCGCTTGACCCGGTGGCGGTTCGCAGTTTCTGCGACGACGGCCCGTCGCACTTCGAATGGCTGGAAGCGCAGGGCGTTCCTTTCGAGCGGACCGAGTTCAAGGGCAAGGCCGTATTTCTTGATGATACGACGTGCCTGATGGGCACCGGCAACGAGAAGCTGTGGCCCTACAACAAGGTCGCAAAGCCAGCCCCGCGTGGTCACAAGGTGGCCGGGACGGGCGAGAACGCAGGGCATGTCGGCATGGCGCCGCTGCTGCAGAAGTGCGTCGATGAAGGCATTCCGGCAATCTACGATAGCGGGGTTACCGCGCTGGTCGGCGACGCGTCGGGCCGGATCGTGGGTGTCCGGATAAAGCAGTCGGGCGGGACGATATATGCCAGGGCGCGGCGCGGGGTGATCATCGCGGCGGGCAGCTTCAACCTCAACCACGACATGATCGCCGAGAACATTCCCCTGCTGGGTGAGACGAGCCAGCCGCTGGGCATTCCCAGCAACGATGGTTCAGGCGTGATGCTGGGCCTGTCGGCAGGCGCGGCGACGAGCGCAATGGACGGGGTGATCCCCACCGCCTCGATCTATCCGCCCGGACAGCTGATCAAGGGGATCGTCGTCAACAAGCGGGGGGAGCGTTTCGTGGCCGAGGACAGCTATCACGGCCGCACGGCGAACTTCGTGATGGAGCAGCCGGACCAGAAGGCCTACCTGATCGTGGACAGCGAGATATTCGCCTATCCCGAGATCCCAACCGCCAATCACACGTTGGTCGACGGGTGGGAAACGATCGAGGAAATGGAAGCGGGGCTTGAACTGCCGACCGGCTCACTGGTCAGGACGATGGCCGATTACAACCGCCATGCGGCAGAGGGGCGCGACCCCCTGCTGCACAAGGACCCCATGTGGCTGAAGCCGCTGGACCAGGGGCCGTGGGCGGCGTTCGATATCTCGTTCGACCGGTCGACTTACCTGTTCATCACGCTGGGCGGTTTGAAGTCTGGGCCGAACGGCGAATGCCTGAACATGCGGTCCGAACCGATTGCCGGTCTTTATGTTGTCGGGGCGAGCGCGGCGCATATCCCACGCACGGGCAAGGCCTATGCCAGCGGGATGAGCCTTGGGCCCGGCAGCTACTTCGGCCGCCGCGCGGGCCGCCACGCTGCTGGTGCGAACTGGCAGGGATAGGCGGTCGGAGAACTTGCCGCGGCGTCAGGCTTCGGCGCGTTCTCCTTCGACCTTGGCCTTCACGTCGGCGCGCAGCTGGTCCTTGCGGATCTTGCCCGATGCCGTGCGCGGAAAATCGTCCACGAATTCGAACCGTTCGGGCGTCTTCTGCTTCGCAAGTCCGCTGGCCTGGACGTGAGCGCACAGCGCCTCCACCGTGGCCGGTTCGCCGATGGAAATGATGTAGGCGCAGACCCCTTCGCCCAGCCGTTCGTGCGGCATGGCGACCACGCTGGCATCGCGGACTTGCGGGTGCGTTCGCAGGACGTCCTCGATCTCGACCGCGCTGATGTTTTCGCCGCCGCGAATGATCAGGTCCTTCTTGCGCCCGGTAATGGTGACCGCACCATTGTCGGCCAGCGTGCCAAGGTCGCCGGTCCTGAAATAACCCTCTGCATCGAAGGCCGCCGCGCTCTGCGCCTCATCGGCATAGCCGAGCATCATGGAAGGGCCGCGAGCGAGGATTTCACCCTCGGTCCCGCGGGGCACCGGATTGCCGTCGTCGTCGACGATCTTGACCTCGTAGTCGACGACTTCGCCATCGGTCGTCGCGGCAAGCGCCTCGTCCTGCGGCCAGCCGAACGTGACAAGCGGAACCTCGCTTGCGCCGAAGACGCGGAAGGCCTGAAGGTTGTCGAATGCCGAATTGGCCGCGGGGATCAGGTCGGGCGGCACCGCCGCGCCGCCGCAGGCAAAGACTTTCATCGACGGCAGCCGCGTGCCGGCCGCGCGCGCGGCATCGGCCAGTTCGACAAGGAACGGCGTTGCCGCGACCGTGCCGCTGACTTCGTATTCCTGGATCAGCGAGAGCGCGTCCTGCGCGTTCCACGCCTCCATCAGAACGACGCGCGTGCCCACGATCAGCTGGCATTCGAGGCCGTTGGCATAGCCCGAAATATGCGTGACGGGGGAGGGCATGATCATCGTTTCGCCCGCGCCGATGCCCCAGTGCGCGTAGCTTTTCCGCACGATGTTTTCGAGCGTTTCGTGGCTGTGCAGCACGCCCTTGGGGCGGCCCGTGGTGCCCGAGGTGAAGAGCACCATCTTGACCGACCCGGGATCGACGTTCGGATTGACGTCGTCCAGCGCACGGCCCTCTTCGACAAGGGCGGCAAGGTCGTTCGCACCGTCGCCGCGCACGGTGAACACGTGGCCCAAGTCGGGGAGTTTCGGGCTCAGCCGCTCTGCCATCTCGGCAAAATCGAAGCGGCGGAACGTGGTGCAGGTGAAGATCGCCCGCGCGCGGCAATCGCGCAGCATCAGTTCGACTTCGGCATCGCGGTAGATCGGCACGATCGGGTTCACGACCAGCCCCGCGATCGCGCAGGCAAGGTTCAGGACGGCGGCCTCGTGCCAGTTGGGGGTCTGGAACGCGACGACATCGCCGACTTCAAGCCCGCGTGCGGCCAGCGCATTGGCCAGCGCCTGTGCATCGGCAAGCCACTGTGCGAACGTGAGCGAACGGACGCCATCGACCAGCGCCACGAAATCGGGGTCGGAGGCGGCGCGTTCACGGGCCAGCTCGGCAATCGTCTTGCCGCCCCACTGATCCGAAAACCGCGCAAGATGCTGCGGCGGAAGGTCCAGCCAGTCCCACGGCATTTCCAGTTTGGCCATCTTCATGCTCCTGTTCCCGTCCCGTCTTGTCGCGGGAACGCCCCGCCGCTTCCATTGGCGAAAAGAGTAGGCCCGATATCCCGCAGGCGCACGCGCACGGAATGACACCTGTCATCTTGGGCAGGTTGTGCAGGTCACATCAACCATGCAGCGTGTACCGGTTAAAGATCGCTTCGCGCCCATGCGCGACGACACCTTTCTTGGGAGAGAACCGCGATGGACCGCGCAGCGCGCATCGGACAGCTTGGCGAAGTCGCCGAAATCATGCTCGGCTATGTCGAGAACAAGACCACGTTCCAGGGCGAGGACACCTTGACCGTGCCGTCCGCGTCCTATTGCGACCCGGAAATCTTCCAGAAAGAAATCGACCTCGTCTTCAAGAAGCTGCCGCTGATGCTGGCCTTCACCGCCGAAATGCCGAACCCCGGCGACTACAAGGCGATGGAAGCGGTCGGCATGCCGGTGCTCATCACTCGCGACAAGGACGGCACCGTGCGCGCCTTCCTCAACGTGTGTTCGCATCGCGGGGCGCCGGTGGCCGACGAAGGGTATGGCAATTGCCCGCGTTTTACCTGCAAGTACCATGCGTGGACTTATGGCCGTGACGGCAAGCTGGTCGGCATTTCCGAACGGCAGACGTTCGGCGACGTCGACAAGTCGGAACGGGGCTTGCGGCAGCTTCCGTGCGAAGAACGTGCGGGCATGATCTTCGTCTGCCTCGACCCCGAAGGATCGTTCGACCTCGACGATTATTTCCGTGGCTACCTCGGCGATTTCGAGGACATGAACTTCAAGGACTGGCACTACGTCGGCAACCGCACGATCCACGGTGCCAACTGGAAGATCGCGTTCGACGGCTATCTCGAAGGCTATCACTTCCAGTCGCTGCACCCCGAAACGATCTTTCCGCGCACACCGTCCAACACCATGCATTACGAAGGGTTCGGCCCGTCGATGCGGATCGGATTCCCGCAGCACGAGATCAAGGACCTGTTGAAAGACGTCGCGCGCAAGGATTGGGGGACGCGTGAGAATTACGGTTACGACTTCGTGCGTATCCTTTTCCCGAACGTGTCGGTCTTCGTTGCGCCCGAAATCACGCAAGTCGCCCAGCTTTTCCCCGGGCCGACGCCCGACAAGAACCGCACCGTGCTCAACTACCTCTGCCGCGAAGCGCCCAAGACGCCCGAGGAAGAGGAAAAGCTGCAGGGCATGGCGAGTTTCTTCCGCGACGTCACTTACGAGGAAGATTACGTCATCGGCATGGAAATCCAGAAGGGCCTGGAATCGGGCGCGCACGAAGAACTGATCTTCGGCAAGAACGAGCGTGGGAACCAGTATTTCCACGAATGGCTGGCCTGGTACCTGGCCGAAGACCCGTCCGCGCCCGAACCGCAGATGTGACGTGAGCCCGATCGCGCTCGCATCAACCCGCAATTGGCCGGGAGCCAGGACATGACCGTGACCCTTCTTTCGATCTTCCGGCGGCGCGAGGGCATGAGCCACGATGAATTCGTGGACTATTACGAAACCTTCCACGCCCGGATCGGGGAGAAGGTCCTGACCGGGTATGCCACCCGCTATGTGCGCCGGTTCACGACACCGTTTGCGCACGACGCAGGGCCGCACGATCCCGACGTGGTGATGGAAATCGACTTTCCGGACGAGGCGACGATGCAGGCGTTCTTCGCCTCGCTTGCCGACGATCCGGAAACGGCCGAAATGATCCGGGTGGATGAAGACAAGCTGTTCGACCGCGAGATGATGAAGGTCTACCGGCTTGACGAACGGATGAGCGAGATGCCGCCCGTCGCCTGATCCAAAACAACGGCGGGCGGGAAGCAGATTGCCTCCCGCCCGCCGATGGACCGGTTCTTTCGGTCTTTGCCGAAGGTCAATCCCGGCGTTCGTGGAAGATGCGATATTCGCGGCGGGTGAAAACCCACTTGCCGTCGATCTTGGCCAGTTGGTCTTCGTAGTGACCGTTGGTGTGGACGGTCTCGCCCGTTTCGGGATGCTGGTAGATCTCGATCGTGAAGGTCGTGGCAATCGCCTTGTCGCCGTCGACCTCGATCCGGCCCGGATTGGCGAGATAGACCATCGGACGCGTCATATCGTCGAGGCCATAGACCTCCATCGATCCGACCCATGCCTCGACAATCGCCTTCTTGCCGTCGAACCCGCCAAGATCGGGATATTCGGGCAGCGCCCAATAGGCGTCGTCCGCCCATGTCGCGGCCCAGATTTCGGCGTCCTTGGTCATGACGCCATAGGCGTAAGTCTCCATCGTCTCGCGGATCGCGATCCGATCCTCGAGCGGTCCGGTAAATGCCATTTTCAATTCCTTCTCAAAGCGGGTGCGGCTCGCCGTTCCATTTGAAGAAGCCGCCGCTGTCCTCGACCGTCAGGCGATCGACCAGCGAGGTGATGCCCGCGACGCTTTCTTCCGTGGTGATCTCGGCATCGGGACCGCCCATGTCGGTCTGAACCCAGCCGGGGTGCAAGGAGATCAGCGTGATGCCCCGATCCTTCAGATCGATCGCCATCGCACGGGTCAGGGCGACAAGCCCCGCCTTCGTCGCGATATAAACGTAGAACCCGCCATAGGGCCACGTTGACGCGGCAAGCTGGCTGGAGAAGTTGATAACCCTTGACCCCTTGCTCATCTTCGGAAGGAAAGCCTTTGTGATGGCGAAGGGTGCCTTCAGCATCACGTCGATCGATCCGTCCCAGGCATCCCAGTCGATGGGGTTTTCAAGCTCACCACTGATCGGGCCTAGATTGCCGGCCACGTTGTAGAGGACGTCCACGCTGTCGCACGGCACGGCTTCGGCGGCGGCGGGGATGCCGGCGACATCGGCCGCATCCAGCTTGTGAACGGAGACAGAGCCGCCCGAACCTTCGGCCAACGCCGTCAGATCTTCCGATTTCGCCGTGTCGCGCACCAGTGCAAAGACACGGTCGCCGCGCCCCGCATGACTTTTCGCGAGTTCGAGGCCGATGCCGCGACCGGCGCCGGTGATGATTACATTTGCCATGTCAGGGTCTTCTTCCTTCGATCCAATCGTTCAGCACTTCGTGGAAGAACCGGATGCGTGTCTCCTGGTCGGAGAGGTAGGCGTCCTTGTATCCACGCGAATGCATGCCGGCCTGCATGTTTTCGGCCAGTTCCATGTCCTGATAGACGATTTGCCCGGCCAGTTCGGGAATGCCGCGCCCGCCATCGAATACGCGGTGTTCGCATTCCGCTACTTCCTTCAGCGGCTTGGGCCCGGCCATGATGGATTCGACCTCGGTCTGCCCCTCCACCGGGAAGGCCATGCACCACAGGTCGAAATAGCACTTCTCAGGGTCTGTCGCATGCGGTTCGGAGCGGAAGAAGACCAGATTGTCCGGCAGGAAGCTGATCGTCACGTTCGGGAACATGACGGTGTGCGGGCTGTCGGTGATCTCCTCGTCGTCCATCTTTTCGTAATGGACGTAACCCTTTTCGCGCCACAGCTTCTGCTTCGCCGCCTTGAGGTCTTTCCAGCCCTGCATGGCGAACTCTTCGTAGCTTTCGTACTTCGCCGGATCGATATCCCACTTCTTCAGCTCTGCCTCGAACATCGCGTTGCCGCCGCCTTCGGGCCGGTCGGAAAGGGACGGGCGCATCGGCTGAACCGTACGGCCATGGCCCTTGGGCCACATTTCGTGCCGCGCGGAATCGACGTCCTGGTCGATCCAGGGCGGCACTTGCGGGTGCGCTGTGCGGGTGTGGTAGCTTTCGGAGAAATTGTCGGTTACGAACTTCCAATTCGCGTCGATCTCGATCCGGTACCACGCGACGCGAACGGCCGTTTCCATCGGGTAGTTGCGATAGAGCGCGGGCATGGGTTCGAGGAAATCGGCAAGCGAGACGCCGTCAGGGTCCATCGAATACCAGACGAAGCCACCCCATGTGTCACAGCGCAGTTCGTTGAGGCCCAGCTTGCCGCAGGGATTGCCCTGGCTGAAATCGACGTCGGCATCCTGCGCGTGGATCAGCTTGCCATCCAGGCCATAGCGCCAGCCGTGATAGGGGCAGTGGAACGCCGCGACCGAACTTGAATCGTCGACCATGCGCATCCCGCGATGGGCGCAGGAATTGTAGAAGGCGCGGACCGAGCCGTCCTCCTGCCGCACGGCGATCACCGATTCCTTCATGAAGTTGTGTACGAGGAAGTCACCCGCCTCGGGAATGTCTGCGGTTCGTCCGGCGATGTGCCAGATCCTGGTCCACATGTGGTCCCATTCCTTCTGCGCGAATTCGGCGGAGAAGTAACGGTCGCCGGTGATCCGATCGCCGCGAAGGTTGGACGGGTCCCGCCCGTCCATCGGGGGCGGAACGGCAGTCTGCGTGTTCATCGGGCCTCTCCCAAACGAAGCTTGTATATCGTCGAGCGTGCGCGCGATGCGGGCACCCCTCAACTATCACATGCGCTAGAAAACAGGCCGATCGTCCTGTTTTATCGCTTCGCTGCCTCGGCCAGCCGCTTCACCACGCCGACCAGCTCGTCCTGTATCGCGCGGACACGCTCTTCGCCGATGGTCGACCCGTTGATCAGAAGTCCGAGTTGAAGCGCTTGTGTCACGTCGCTCGCCAGCCGCATCAGTTCGGGGGCCGATCGCCATTGCGGGAAGGCGTGGTCCATCTCTTCCAGCCACACTTCGTCATAGCGCCTGGCGGCCGGATCGAACGCTTCGGCCAGTTCGGCATCGTTGCGCGCAGCCACGGCCAGCCGCAAATAGGCTTCGAACTCGCGGCTTTGTACCGAATGCCAGTGCAATTCGACCGCGATTACATGGGGTTGCAGGGTCTCGTCATCAGGGTCGATGACTTTCAGCTGGGCCACGAAATCGTCGAGGAAATGGCGCATCCGGCGATAGAAGACATGTTCGATCATGCCGCGCACCAGCGCGATGCGGTTGGGGAAATGGTGATGCATCGCCCCGCGAGAAACCCCGGCGCGCCGGGCGACGTCATTGGTGGAAAGGCCAGCATATCCGCTTTCGACCAGGCTATCGACTGCGGCATCGAGGATGGATTCGCGCGTCAGCGAACTCTTGCGCTGCTGCCAGCGTTCGAAATCTTCCGGTCCGCCGCTCGGGCGGATCTTGCGAAGGGCCATGTCTCTACGTGCAGCAACCATCGATCCAGCTTCTCTCCACGGATGGGCGTTCGGGCACCCTATCACTTCATGCAGTAGCCTATTTCCGCCCAATGCAACAAGAAAACCGACAAGGTTGCCGGTAAATGGCAAATCGATGAGAAAATTGCCCGGTCGCGAGGGGTGACAAGCGGGCGATAGGGAGGGAGAGCAATGACACGTATTCACAGGTATCTCGTCAGCGGCGCCAGCGCGGCGCTCGCCATTTCGGCGGCACCCGCTTTTGCGCAGGACGACACGCCTATGCCCGCCGATTCGGGCCTTGGCGAAATCGTCGTTACCGCACAGAAGACGTCGGAATCGATCCAGGACGTGCCGATTTCGATCACCGCTGTGGGCGGTGAACGCCTGTCCGATTTGCAGGTGACGACGCTTCAGGCGCTGCAGGGCAGTGTTCCCAACGTCCAGATCGACAACTTCGCCAATACGCCGAACAACGCGGTCTTCACCATCCGCGGCATCGGCGTGATCGAGCCTGATCCCTATGCCGGTAACACCGTGTCGATCGTCGTCGATGGCGTGCCGCAGTTCTTCTCGATGGGCGCGCTTCTCGACACATACGACGTGCAGCGCGTGGAAATCTTGCGCGGGCCGCAGGGCACCTTGTTCGGCGCGAACACCACGGGCGGCGTCGTCAGCGTGGTCACCAACCAGCCGACGGGCGAATTCGGCGGCTATATCAAGGGTGTTTACGGCAACTGGAACCGCTTCGACGTTTCCGGCGCCATCGAAATTCCGCTGGCCGAGGACGTGGCATCGTTCAAGCTTGCCGGGATTCATACCGAGCGGGATGGCTGGGTCACGAACGTCTTCGACGGTTCGGACATGGGCAGCAAGAATGTTGATGCGATCCGCGGGCAGCTTTACCTGACCCCGTCGCTGGACCTTTCGATCACGCTTCAGGGCGAATACGTGGCGGCACGCAACGGTGCGCCGGTCGTGGTCAACGGCGGCCTGCCGGGCGAGGCGAACTACGTCCCCGAAGGCACGTTCTGGAATGGTTCGGAGCTGCCGCAGTACGTCAGCCCCTGTGCCGTGGCCGGTCAGCCGTGCGAGGCGCCGGACAAGTTCTTTTCGGGCAACAATGAGGTGCCCGATACCTCCAACATCGATACCTATTTCGGCATCGCGACGATCGAACTGGCCAATACCGCCATTGGCGACATCACTTCGATCACCGGGTACAAGGAATTCACGCAGTTCGAATATACCGACCAGGACGGTACGGCGAAAACGAACAATTCCACCCGCCGCAGGACCAAGGGCTGGCAGCTGAGCGAGGAGCTTCGCACCGCGTTCGAAAGCGGCATCTTCTCGGGCGTGGCGGGCGTCTTCTTCATGAAGACCAATTACGACCACTACCAGATGTACCACCTGGACTTCGCCCTGCCGGGCCTGCTCCAGTACAACGAGCAGGAGCAGACGACCGAAAGCTACTCGGCCTTCCTGCAGACTTATGCGCAAGTCACCGACCGCCTGAAGCTGCAGGCCGGTATCCGCTTTACGCATGACAAGATCGATGCACGATCCACGCTCGATACCGGGCTGGGCAGCGAGGCGCTAACGTCGCCGGACTGGGCCAAGTTCGACGTGATCTTCCCCGGAAGCCTCGACGTGGGTGGCAAGGAAAGCTGGGACAACGTGGGCTGGAAACTCGGCCTCGATTACCGACTGGGGGACGATGCCCTGACTTATGCCAGCTGGTCGCGCGGCTTCAAGTCGGGCGGTTTCACCGGCCGCATCGGTGTCGCGGCCGACGGCGACACGCCGTTCGATCCGGAAAAGGTCGACACGTTCGAAGTCGGCCTGAAGGCTGATTTCCTGAACCGCACGATCCGCACCAACTTTGCCGCGTTCTACACCAACTACCGCGACATGCAGCTGGCCCAGATCTACTTCGATCAGGAAACCAACGTGCAGGGCAACCGCATCCTCAACGCCGCGAAGTCCGAGATCAAGGGCTTCGAACTGGAGGCGCAGGCCGTGCCGGTCTGGGGGCTCACGCTGCGCGGTTCGCTGGCTTATCTCGATGCGTCGTACAAGGAATTCGACTACCTCGATCCGCTTTCGACCCAGATCCTCGACCTGACCGGTTTCCGGCTGCAGAACGCGCCGAAGTGGCAGACGATGCTCGGCGTCAATTACGACTACGAAATGGCTGGCGGTTCGCGCATCGTGGCGGACGTGTCGTGGATGTACACCTCGTCCAAGTACTACACGGCGGTCGTCAATACGCCGCGTTCGAAGGTGCAGCCGACTTACCTGGTCGACGCATTGCTGACCTACCACTCGCCCGACGACCAGTGGTCTGCCGGGCTGTGGGGCAAGAACCTGCTGGACAAGCGCTACATTTCGACCGTCTTCGACTCGCCCGGTTACATGGGCATCGTGGGCTATGCTCCGCCGCGCCAGTACGGTGCATCGGTGCAGTACAACTTCTGATCCGGCGCGGGCGGGGCCGTTTGCTCGCGGCTCCGCCACCGTCCGGCGCGAAACCGGGATGAAAGGAGGCTGACATGACCGATCGCATGATAGCATCCGGCAACCGGTGCGCCCGAAGCCAAAAAGAAACGGGAGAAGGAAGATGACGATACTCGCCAGCGATAAGGCCCCCGCGCACGTCGACCCTGAGCGGGTGACCGATATCGACATCTATGCGCCCGAAGGCCTTGCCGAGGATTACCACACCGCCTGGGCCCGGCTTCAGGCGGACAATCCCGAAATCGTGTGGACCCCGCGCAACGAAGGGCACTGGATCGCGCTGGGCGGAGAGGCGCTGGCCGAAGTGCAGGCCGACTGGGAACGGTTCAGCAGCCGGGTCATCGTATTGCCCAAGTCGATCGGGGAGCAGCACGGGCTTTTGCCGACGACCATCGATCCGCCGGTCCACCGGCCCTATCGCAAGTTGCTGAACGACAACCTGAAGCCTGCCGCCGTGCGCGGCTTGAAGGATTCGATCCGCGAAGTCGCCGCCGACCTGATCGATGCATTCGCGGCAAGGGGCCACTGCGACTTCACCGAGGAATACGCCAAGATTTTCCCGATCCGCATTTTCCTGGCGCTGGTCGGCGTGCCGCAGTCCGATGCCGAGAAGATCCGGCACTGGGCGCTGTGCATGACCCGGCCCGATCAGGATATGACGTTCGAAGAGGCGAAGGCCGCCTTCTACGAATATGTCGATCCGCTGGTGCGCGAACGGTTCGCCAATCCGGGCGACGACATGATCAGCAACATGCTGCATTCCGACATGGGCGGCCGCCAGCTGACGCATGACGAAGCGCTGTCGCTGGTCACCCAGCTGCTGATCGCGGGGGTCGACACGGTCGTGAACTTCCTCGGCTACGCCTTGCTGGCGCTGGCCGCCGACCCGCAGCTTCGCCGCGACATGGAAACCCATCCGGGCGGCACGATCGCGGCGGTCAACGAACTGTTCCGCCGTTTCGGCCTTGTCGCCATCGCTCGCGAAGTGCGTGAGGACATCACGTTTCGCGGGGTCACGATGAAGGCAGGCGACATGGTCGCCATCCCCACGGTGGTCCACGGCATCGATCCATCGGCGAACGAGGACCCGATGAAGATCGACCTGCAGCGCCGCCGCGCGGCCCATTCCACTTTCGGCAGCGGCCCGCACATGTGTCCGGGACAGGAACTGGCCCGCGCCGAAGTCGCGATCACGATCGAGGAGTGGTTGAAGCGCATTCCCGACTTTCGCATCTCTTCCGATAGCGATCTGGAAAACGTCGGCGGTATCGTCGCCAGCGTGAAAAGGCTGTGTCTGGAATGGGACGTGTAATGGACGCAGCGCCCCTCGATATCGAAGCGGAAATCCGCGATCTTGCCGCCCGGCGCGACATTGCCGATGCCGCGCAACGCTACATGCGCGGGCTGGACCGGATCGACCGCGACTTGCTGCTCAGCGCGTTTCACCCCGATGCCCTTGTCGATTGCGGGTTGATGCAAGGTGACCCGAACGCCTTTGCCGATTTCGCGCTGGGCTTTCTGGGCGACATGAACGCGACCCATCATTTCCTGGGCCAGGTGCGCATCGAGATGACCGGTGCTGACAGTGCGCAGGGCGAATGCTATTTTCAGGCGTTCCACGATGTCAGCGACGAAGCGGGCGATCCGCGCGACCTGTTCATCGCCGGTCGCTATATCGACGAATATACCCGCAGGAATGGCGAGTGGCGCATCGCGAAGCGCGCGCTCATCACCGATTGGGTCGCCGAACACCCCGGCAGCCGGGCCTTCTTTAATGACAATCCCCAGGCGGGACGAGGGCACAGGCACGGCGCCGATTTCAGCCAGACGCGAAACTGGTCGGCTTAGAAACAACCATCGCCGCAGAGACACACCCAAGAGAGGCATTTCCCATGAACGTTCAGTCCGGTTCCGCCCGCTATTCGGCCGAATTCGACCAGCCCGTGCGCGGCGACGTGATCACCGCCGACCGCTACACCTCGCGGGAGTGGATGGAGGGCGAATACGACAACCTCTGGCCCAGCGTGTGGCACCTTGGCGGCATGCTGGCCGACCTTGAGGAAGAGGGTGATACGATCCGCCACAACTTCGGCCGCGAATCCATCATCATGGTGAAGCAGGCCGATGGTTCGGTGAAGGCGTTCTACAACGTCTGTCCGCACCGTGGGAACCGGCTCGTCCTTGGTGACGTTTCGGCCACCCCGCGCATCACCTGCGGCTATCACGGCTGGCAATTCGATGCCTCTGGCACGTTGGTCGACGTGCAGGATCCTGACGATTTTCCCGGCGGCAACCCGTGCGGCAAAGTCAAGCTGACCGAGATCCAGTGCGATACCTGGGGCCCGTTCGTGTTCTGGGCGATGAACGACGATGTCGCTCCGCTCGAGGAGTGGCTCGCCCCGTTCCCCGAGCGGCTCAAGGGTTATCACCTGGAAAACTGGGTTCGCGTCCTGAACCTGTCGGCGGATTGCGAATTCAACTGGAAGATCATCCGCGACAATTTCAACGAGAGCTATCACCTCCCGACGATCCACCCGGAGCTGGCGACCTTCATCAACGACGGCCTGCCGACCACGCTGTTCGAAATGTACGGGAACGGCCACAATTCGATGTGGATGATCGGCCATCAGGCGACCAGCCGCAAGGACTACGTCAGTGGCGACGTGCCGCCGGGCCTTTACGAAGCGGCAGAGGCATGGGGCATCGATCCCAAGGAATATCGCGGCCGCACGCAGGAAGTGCGCCAGGCCGTGATCGACGCCAAGCGCGAGCACGGGGCGGAACGCGGCTACGACTATTCGGAAATGACCGATCAGCAGCTGGTCGACTATTTCCACTGCACCCTGTTCCCCAATCTCACCATTACGATGAGCCCGGAACAGTGCCAGATCCTGCGCACCGAACCGCATCCGACGGATCCCGCCAAGTGCGTGTTCCAGCACTGGTGCCTCTATCCGCCGGTCGAAGGCATGAAGGAAGTCGTGACGCCGGTTGGCAACGCTCCGCTAAAGCACGACGCAGTTCAGCGCCACTCGGTCTATGGCGACGGCGTTTCGCTGGGCTTCGTGGCCGACCAGGACCTGTCCATCGGCACGACGCAGCAGCAGGGACTGAACTCGCGCGGGTTCAAGGGATGCCTTCTCACCTATCAGGAAAAGCGAATCCAGCGTTTCCACGAACTGCTGAACGACGCCGTTCTGGGTCATCCGACCGAACAGGCGCCGACGGCGGGCGAGGGGTAAGCCGTCATGGCAACGAACATGCCCGAAGACGTCTTCAAGGCGCTTTGCAACCTGATGACCGAGTATACTTACGCGGTCGACGCGATTGCCGCGCCCGAGAACGTGGTCAACCTGTTCACCGACGATGCGGTGATCGATTTTTCCGACGTCGCGTTCCCGAAGATGGAAGGCAAGGACGCCATTCGCGCCTTCTACACCGGTCTGACCGAGAACATGGCGCACGAATTCCACATGCCCGCCAATTTCCGCGCGGACAGCTGGGACGGGTCGGTCGGCGCGATCACCGCCTACGTCATGGGCATGGGCCGCGCGAAAGATGGCACGGCCGTCAACGTGCAGGTGCGTTACCGGATGGAATGCGTGCGCGTGGATGGCGCATGGAAATGCCGCCATTTCTCGCTGAAGAACATGATGCCGCTGCCTGCCTGAACGCAGGCAGCAAAAGAAAGGAAATTCCGATGGCCCAGATGCCCGAAGACGTCCGCACCGCGATTGAGCGGTTGATGGTCGAATATTGCTACAACGTCGATGCGCTTGAAGACATGGACCGTTTCCTTTCGGTCTTTACCGACGATTGCGTGGCCGACCTGTCCGCGATCGGCCTGCCGCTGATGCACGGGCACGAAGGGCTGCGCGGGTTCTTCGAGCCGGTCTTTGCCGACATGACCCACCATTTCCACTTCATCAGCAATTTCCGCCCCGAAAGCTGGGACGGATCGGTGGGCGTGATGACGGCCTACGTGATCGGCATGGGCGCATCGCGGGACGGCAACAGGGTCGAGGTGCAGGTCCGGTATCGCATGGAATGCGTGAAGAACGACAGCGGCGCTTGGAAGTGCCGCCACTATACGATCACTCCGATGATGCCGATGCCCGGTTCGCTTGAGGAAATCCACGGCGACCGCTGATCAAACTGGAAGGAAGTGAAGGGGATACGACAATGGCGACCATTCTAGACAAGCCCTCCGGCAAGCCGGGCTATCCCACGCATCCCGATGCCGAGGTTCCGGCTGCGCGCGGCGACAAGATCACCGGCGACCGTTACTGGTCGAAGGAGTTCGCCGAACGCGAATGGGAGCACATGTGGAAGAAGATCTGGCACGTCGGCGGGCGCACGGCCCAACTGGAAGAAGCCGGAGACTTCATCGTCCACGACTTCAAGCATGAATCGGTCCTGATGGTTCGCCAGGAGGATGGTTCTATCAAGGCCTTCCTCAACGTGTGCCAGCATCGCGGCAACCTGCTGGTGAACACCAGCGAGGGCGGCGTGATGAGCCACTTCGTGTGCCCCTACCACAACTGGAAGTGGCGCATCGACGGCATGCTGGACGAAGTGCAGGACCCGGAAGATTTCCCGCAAGGCAATCCGTGCGGCAAGCTGAAGCTGCACGAGGTGAAGTGTGATACATGGGGCGGGTTCATCTTCTTCAGCTTCAATCCCGATCCGGTCCCGCTGCTGGACTATCTCGATCCCGTGCCGACCCTTCTGGGCAATCGCGACATCGAGGATTGGACCCGCGTCGTGTGGCGCCGCCTGCGCGTCAACACGAACTGGAAGTTCGCCTCCGACAACTTCAACGAGGCCTATCACATCCCGGCCGTCCACCCGCAGTTCGAACCGATGATCGACGATCACTATTCGACTTCGGTGTTCGAGATGTATCCCACCGGCCACAATCGCATGATCGAGAAGCTGCAGCCGTCATCGCGCTATGAGGACGCGCAGCAGATGAAACCGCTCTGGGCCGAAGTGCTCAAGGAATGGGACATCGACCCCGACGATTTCGACGGCAGGGCACAGGAAGGGCGTATCGCGCTTCAGGAAGCACGCCGCCGTCTGGGGCCGGAGCGTGGGTACACCTATTTCGAAAAGTTCACCGACGATGAACTGACCGATCAGATGCACCACACGCTGTTCCCGAACCTGACGCTGACGGGAACGCCGGAAGGCCTGCACGTTTTCCGCACCGAGCCTGACAAGGACGATCCGAACTGGTCGACTTTCGATTACTGGTACCTGGTGCCCAAAGTCGAAGGCGCGACGCAAGTGGCGACGCTTTACGGCATGCGGCCCTACAAGGAGGCCGAGTTCGAAAGCGACAGCTATGCCGACTACGAAGCGGACATTCCGCAGGGCGACTTCCTGACTCAGGACCTGTCGCTCGCCGTCACGCAGCAACGCGGTCTGCGCTCGATGGGCTTTACCGATGCCTATCTCGCCAACCAGGAAACCCGCGTTCGCCGGTTTCACGAGGTCATCAACGACTACCTGGAAGGGCGTCGTTAAGGCGCGATTGCCGATGGCGCATCACCGCTGCGCCATCGGCAAGTCGACTTTATCCGCCAGTGGATCGCCGGGGCGCGCAACCCTGAGTTCGCGCCCTGGCGACGGGTTCAGACCTGGCTGAACCCGCCGTCCATGACCAGTTCGTCGCAGGTCATGAAGCTCGATGCCTCGGATGCCAGGAACACGACACCGCCTGCCATCTCGTCCGGTCGGCCCATGCGCCCGATCGGGTGACGAGCGGTCGTTGCCGAAACTGCCGTGTCGACATCGGGCACCGCGCCCAATTCGACATAGCGTTCCATGATGCCGCGAAGCATCGGTGTTTCGATCCCGCCGGGGTGAACGCTGTTCACGCGGATGTTGTAGCCCAGCGCCGCGAATTCCGCGCCCATGCACTTGCTCAACATCTTCACAGCCGCCTTGCTGGTGCAGTAGGCCGCGTTGAAGGCCGCACCGCGCAGGCCGCCCACGCTGGAAAAGTTGATGATCGAGGCGCCGCCCCCACGGGCCTTGCCGCCTTCCTTGAGAAGGGGCAGCAGGACTTGTGCGCTGAGCACCACGGCATCGACGTTTACAGCGTTGACCCGGTGGAATTCGGAAAGCGGCGTATCCTCGATCTTGGTGACGATCGAAATGCCGGCATTGTTTACCAGCACGTCCAGCCGCCCGTAGGTTTCGGAAATGAAAGCGCCGATTTCGTCCCAGTCATCCTCGCGCGTGACATCGTGCGCGAAATAATGGTCCGCCCCGCCGTGATCGCCGCCCTTGCCAAGGTCGGTGGCGATAACCGTCGCCCCGGCAGCCTTCATGGCTTTCACGATCTCGCGGCCGATCCCGCCCGTCGCCCCGGTGACGAGGGCGATACAATTTTCCAGTGCAATCGTCATTTGCCCCTCCCTTATAACGTCAGCGAGCCAGATAGCCGCCGTCGACGACGACTTCGGACCCGGTCATGTAGCTTGCTTCTTCGGTCGCGAGGAAAGCGACCGCTGCAGCGATTTCATCCGGTTCGGCAAGTCGATTGACCGGCGTGGACGCTGCGACCTGGTCTTTCAGGTCCTGCGCCTTCTCCGCGACCCCGCGCGTCACCATGCGCTGAAACCCTTCGTCCAGCAGCGGCGTCTGGACGAAGCCGGGATGGACCGAGTTCGCCCGGATCGGAACGCCATAGGCGGCGAATTCGACGGCGCAGGCTTTCGTGAAAAGCCGGATCGCACCTTTCGACGCGCAATAGGCCGCGCTTTCGGGGAAGGCGACGAAGCCCATGACCGAACTCACGTTGATGACCGAAGACCCGCCCTTGCGGTCCTTGCCGCTCTTTTCCAGCAGCTTGAAACCATGCTTCACGCCCAGGAACGCGCCGTCGTTGTTGACGGCCTGAACCTTGCGCCAAAGCTCAAGGCTCATGTCCTGGATACGGCCCGTGCCGTCGATCCCGGCATTGTTGACCAGCACGTCGAGACGGCCATCATCCGCCTCGATCCTGGCCATCGCGTCGATCCACGACTGCTCTTCGGTTACGTCGAGGTGGACATAGGCCGCCCCGCCGTCGATCGTTTCAAGGGCGGCGGCAACCGCATCGTCGGTTTCGGGCGTCAGATCGCCGATCCATACTTTCGCGCCCTTGGCGGCAAGCTTCTGCGCCGCGGCAAGCCCGATCCCGCGAACACCCCCGGTGACGAGCGCGACGCGCCCGGAAAGTTCCTCGCTCATACGCCCGACATCCCGGCCGTGGTGGCACCGTCGATCGTGTATTCGCCGCCGGAGATGAATGCCGCCTCGTCGGACCCGAGGAAGGCCACCAGCGCGGCGACTTCCTCAACCGTGGCCATTCGGTTCAAGGGAGCCATCCCCTCGTACATGGCACGGGCGGCGGCGGGATCTTCCTGCGCGTTCATGATGCCGGTGATCATTTCGGTTTCGACCACGCCGGGCAGGATGGCGTTGACGCGGATCTTGTATCCGGCAAGCCCGCAGTAATTCGCCGCAGACTTGGCAAGCGCGACGACGGCGGCCTTGGTGACCGAATAGCCCATGTAGTTGCCCATGGCGCGATGCGCGTTCATCGAACTGTTGATGATGACCGACCCCGTCGGCCCGCCCGGATTGTCCTTCATGATGCGGATCGCGTGCTGCGTCGTCAGCATCGCGCCGGTCTGGTTGACGTCGATGATGAAGTTCCAGTTGTCGAGATCGATGTTCTCAACGCTGCCATCGCCCTTTTCGGTGCCCGCGTTGGCAAAGGCGATGTCCAGCCGGCCGAAATCCTTGCGGATCATCGCGGACAGTTCGTTCCACCCCTCGGCGTCCTGCACGCGGTGCGAGAAGAAGGTCGCGCCGGTCTCTTCGCAAAGCGGCCGTGCCACTTCTTCGCGTGAACCCGTGAAGACGACCTTGGCGCCATCGGCGGACAGCCGCCTGACGGCGCCAGCACCGATACCCGCCGTGCCGCCCGTCACGAGCGCCACTTTGCCTGCAAGCCTCTGGGACATTATCCTGCTCCAATCTTATCCTGCTTCCAGATTTGGCGGACTGGTGGCGAATGGCAACCTATGACTTCGGCAAGGTGACGCATGCCTTGCCAATGGCCAATGTAAGGCAAATGCCGGAGATTTCGTCCGGCGAACAAGAATCTAGAGGATCGAAGGCATGTCCGACATCGACGTCACGGAAAAGTTCGGCGAGGACCGCAGCGAAGGCATCAGCTGGAACGAGCTGATGGAACGCGATTCACGCCCTGCACCCGATATCCTGACCGAAGACGCATACCAGTATCGCGGGTCCGACCCGATCCCGGCAGAGCGTTACACGACCGAGGAATTCGCCCGGCTGGAGCGCGAACGCATGTGGCCATACGTCTGGCAGTTCTGCGCGCGCGAGGAAGAGCTGAACGAGCCGGGCGATTTCGTCGTCTATGAAAATGCCGGTCGCAGCTATCTCGTCGTTCGCCAGGATGACGGCTCGATCCGTGCGATGCACAATGTCTGCCTTCACCGCGGGCGCAAACTGCGCACCGAAGACGGTTCGGCGGACAAGTTCACCTGCCCGTTCCACGCCTTTACCTGGAACAAGGACGGGTCGTTCAACCACGCGCCGTGCCAGTGGGATTTCCCCCACCTGCAGAACAAGAACATGGACCTGCCCGATGCCGAAGTGGCCACGTGGCAGGGTTATGTCTTCCTGCGCGAGGAAAAGGGCGGGCCGAGCCTTGAGGAATTTCTCGCCCCGCTGCCCGATCACTTCAAGCGCTGGCGCCATGACGAGTGCGCGACCGTTCTGCACGTCGCAAAGGAAGTCCCGGCCAACTGGAAGGTCGTGATGGAAGCGTTCATGGAGGCCTGGCACACGATCGTCACGCACCCGCAGCTGCTGCCGTTCACGGGCGATTCCAATGCCGCCTACCGGACGTGGGGCGACAACATCAACGTGAACCTGGTGCCCTTCGGCATCATGAGCCCGCATATCCAGGAAGGGCAGGGCGAGCAGTGGATCGTCGACGAGTTCATCAAGTACAACGGCCGCTCTTCCGACAATTATGAAAGCGACGGCGATCCGATGGCCATCGCCGTTCCCGAAGGCAAGACCGCGCGCGAGGCGCTGGGCGACAAGATGCGCGAGGTCTATACCCAGACGACCGGCTACGACCATTCCGATGCAACCGATGCCGAAGTGCTCGACGCGCTGGTCTACAACGTCTTTCCCAACTTCGGGCCGTGGGGCGGTTTCATGCCCAATATCGTCTACAGCTGGTTCCCCGGTTCGACGCCCGACACCAGCGTGATGGACGTGCGCATTCTTGCCCGCGTCAAGAAGGGCGATCCCAAGCCCGCCGCCGCACCGCGCAAGTTCCTGACGCTGGACCAGAAGTGGACCGAGGCGCCGGAACTGGGCATTTTGGCCGACGTCTTCGAACAGGACATGGACAACCTGCCTTATGTGCAGGAAGGTCTCCACGCATCGAAGACCGGTGAGGTCCAGCTGGGCAATTACCAGGAAATTCGCATTCGCCAGTTCCAGGATACGATGATGAAGTACATCAACGGCGAACTTGGAGGGTTCAAGGCCTGATGGAGAAGATCGACCACGGGGCCGACCCGCTCGCCGATTGCACCGCGAAGGACCACCCCGCGCGGATCGACTGCGTGCTGATCGCGGGCGGGGTCTGGCATGACATCGATTTCGCGCGGCTGGAACTGCTGAAGCTGCTGGCCGAAGATCCCCGCGTTCGCACTCGCGTGTTCGAGGACTTCGAAAACGTCGAAGCCATCCGCGAAGCCGACATCCTCATCAGCTATACCTGCAACGTGAAGCCGTCGGACGCGGCGCAGGAAACGCTGCGCGACTGGATCGAGGCGGGCGGACGCTGGTACGCGCTGCACGGCACGAATTCGATCCTGAAGCTGATGGACGACGGCCTGTTCCACGCCCCGCGTGAGGCACAGATCTTCATGGAAGTGCTGGGCAGCCAGTTCATCACGCACCCGCCCATCGCGCCCTACACCGTGACGGTGGCGGACCCGGATCACGAACTCGTCACCGGGGTGGAGGCATTCGAGACGACGGACGAGCTCTACCACCTCGAAACGCACGGCGACCTGCATGTCCTTCTGGAAACCGAATGCACCGAGGAAGGCACCGGCTTTGCCGAGGCCGCCGATGCACCGGGCGTACACCCGGTCATGTACATCAAGCAGCGCGGCAAGGGCGCGGTCCTTTACAACACGCTGGGTCACTGCCGCGGGCATTACGATCTGCAACCGCTGGCCGAATGGTGGCCCACGGTCGACCGCTGCGCCTGGGAGCTTCCGGTCTATTACGACCTGCTGCGCCGGGGCATCGGCTGGATCAAGCGCCGCGATTGAGCGGCGGGCTGCCCGTACATTGCTGGCAGCGGCCTTTCAGGGCTGCTAGGTGAAAAGGCTTCGGGGCGAATGAACCCGAAGCCTTTTTCGATCGTTAGCAGGGTCATGAAGCTCAAGTTTGCCAGCTACAACATCCACAAGGCCGTCGGCCTCGACCGCAAGCGCGATCCCGATCGCATCCTCTCGGTCCTTCACGAAATCGATGCCGACGTGGTCGCCTTGCAGGAATGCGACCGGCGCTTCGGCCGGCGCGAAAGCGTGCTGCCACGGGCGCGGATCGAGGATTCGCCCTACCGCCCGATATCGCTGGGCATCCGGCCCGGCAGCCTCGGCTGGCACGGCAATACGTTCCTGCTGAAGAAGGACATCAGCGTGGTTGAGACCGATCCGCTGATCCTGCCCACTCTGGAGCCGCGCGGGGCCGTCCGTGTAGACATCGAATTTGGCGGCAAGCGCGTGCGCGCCATCGGCATGCATCTCGACCTTTCCGGATTCCGCCGCCGCCACCAGGTCGAGGCGGTTCTCGCGCATCTCGACGATTGCGAGCACGACTGCCCCACGGTCGTCATGGGCGATACCAACGAATGGTCCAGCACCGGCGGGATGCTGCGCCTGTTCCGCGACCGTTGGCATTCCCCCGACTGCGGGCCCAGCTTCCCTACGCGTCGCCCGCTGGCGCGGCTCGACCGTATCTTCGCCAGCCACCAATGGGACATGGTCGACAGCGGCGTGCATCACAGCCTATTGGCTTCGCGTGCATCGGATCACCTTCCCGTATGGGCGACGCTTTCGCTCAAAGCCTGAGCGCGCACCTGCACAAAAAATGGGCATGTTTCTTCGCATGCACGGAATCCGTGCGCAAATGTGAACGGAACGTTACCTCGTAGAAACGGCGCACAACCGCCGGTTTTCGCGTCCTCGGCAAATTGGCACGCACCTTGCAGAACAGCTGGCACCGGCAGACGGGCCGGCAGGCAACAAGGGGGCTGAGATGAAATTCATCATCGCCATCATCAAGCCGTTCAAACTGGACGAAGTACGCGAGGCACTTGGCTCGCTGGGCGTCGCAGGGATGACGGTTACCGAGGTTAAGGGTTTCGGACGTCAGAAGGGGCAGACCGAGATCTACCGCGGTGCGGAATATTCCACGAACATGCTGCCCAAGGTGAAGATCGAGATCGCCGCAAGCGACGCGCTTGCGCCGCAGATCATCGAATCCATCCAGCAGACCGCCAGCACCGAGGCCATCGGTGATGGCAAGATCTTCGTGCTCGACCTTGCCAGCGCCGTGCGTATCCGTACCGGCGAATCCGGCGACACCGCGCTTTGATACGAAGGGGAATCCCAATGGATCGTAACACCATCAAATGGGGCATGCGCGCGGTTGCTGCTGCTGCCCTGGTCGCGCCCGTCGCGGCTTTCGCACAGGAAGAGGCCGTACCGGCTGCCGAAATGGTCGGCGGCGGCACTGCCTACATCCTCAACACCCTCCTGTTCCTCATCGGCGGCTTCCTCGTCATGTGGATGGCCGCCGGCTTCGCCATGCTCGAAGCCGGCCTCGTGCGTTCGAAGAACGTCTCGATGCAGTGCCTCAAGAACATCGCGCTCTACTCGATCGCGGGCATCATGTTCTGGATCATCGGTTACGGCATCGCCTATCCGGGCGACTTCAACGGCTACTTCTCGTTCGGTTCGATCCCCTACGCCATGCAGGGCGTTGGTGAAGCCGACGTGGACACCGGCTACTCGGTTGCTTCGGACTGGTTCTTCCAGATGGTTTTCTGCGCCACCACGGCCTCGATCGTTTCGGGTACGCTGGCTGAACGCATCAAGCTCTGGCCGTTCCTGATCTTCACCGTGATCCTGACCGGCGTGATCTACCCGACCGTCGTTTCCTGGGAATGGGGCGGTGGCTTCCTTGACCAGATGGGCTTCTCCGACTTCGCAGGTTCGACGCTGGTCCACTCGACCGGTGGCTGGGCGGCTCTTGTCGGTGCGATCATCCTTGGCGCCCGTACCGGCCGCTATGGTCCCGATGGCCGCGTCAACGTCTTCCCGGGCACGAACATCCCGCTCGCAACGCTGGGTACGTTCATCCTGTGGCTCGGCTGGTTCGGCTTCAACGGCGCTTCGCAGCTTGCCATGGGCACCGTTGGCGACGTTTCGGACGTGTCGAAGATCTTCGTGAACACCAACATGGCCGCATGTGCCGGCGTGGTCGTCGCGATCATCCTGACGCAGATCATGTACAAGAAGGTCGACGTCACCATGGCGCTCAACGGCGCACTGGCTGGCCTGGTCTCGATCACTGCGGAACCGCTCACCCCGTCCGTCCCGATGGCGCTGCTCATCGGCGGTATCGGCGGCGCGATCGTGGTCTTCGCGGTCCCGATGCTCGACAAGCTGAAGATCGACGACGTCGTCGGCGCCATCCCGGTTCACCTCATGGCAGGTATCTGGGGCACGCTGGCGGTCTGCCTCACCAACGGTGACGTTCCGTTCATCGCCCAGCTTACCGGCGTTATCGCCACGGGCGTCTTCGTCTCGATCGCTGCCGGTATCGTGTGGTTCATCCTGAAGCTGGTCATGGGTCTGCGCCCGACCGCCGAAGAAGAACTGCTCGGTCTGGACAAGGTCGAGGTCGGCGTCGAAGCCTACCCGGAATTCGTCAACGGCTGACGATTTTCGAACACATGTTTTGGCGGGGTGGTTCCTCCTCTCCTCTCCCCACCCCGCCAATAACAACGTTCCTCCTGCGAACGTAACTTCTAGGGTCGGAAAGCCAGCCGCTTTCCGACCCTTTTTTATGATGCAATGCAGCGAAATCGGCACGGGCCGCTTGCCTATTGGCAAAAGTCATGCATCAGTGTTCCGCCCGGCAGCTTGCCGGAAATTGCAACAGGAGGGGCAATTTCGATGAAATATATCATCGCCATCATCAAGCCGCACAAGCTTGAGGAAGTACGCGAAGCGCTCGGATCGCTTGGCGTGGCCGGTATGACGGTTTCCGAGGTCAAGGGCTTCGGTCGTCAGAAGGGCCAGACGGAAATCTATCGCGGCGCCGAATACTCGGTGAACATGGTGCCCAAGGTGAAGATCGAGATCGCCACCTCGGACGCGCTCGCCCTCCAGATCGTCGAAACGATCCAGGGAACGGCCAATTCCGACGCTATCGGCGACGGCAAGGTATTCGTGCTCGACCTGGCTTCGGCTGTGCGTATCCGCACCGGCGAAACCGGCGACACCGCGCTCTAGCGCTTCAGACGGAGGGACACTTATGATCCGCAAGATGCTTTGCGGTGCGGGGGCGGCTGCGGGATCGCTGCTGCTCACCACAACCGCCTTCGCACAGGATGTGGCCGCGGCCGACCCTGTACCCAACCCCGGCAACAACGCCTGGATGATGACCTCGACCCTGCTGGTCCTGCTCATGATCCTGCCCGGCCTTGCCTTGTTCTACGGCGGCCTGACCCGTTCGAAGAACATGCTTTCGACTATGACGCAGATCGGCGCCACGGCATCTCTTGCCATGCTCGTCTGGGTCATGTGGGGCTATTCGCTGGCCTTCGGCGACACGAGCTATGAAGGCACCCTGGGCCTGTTCATTTCGGGCGGCAGCTATTTCCTGTCCGGCACCGATGCGAGCAGTGTCGCACCCACCTTTACGGACGAGGTGATCAGCAAGTACGTCTTCATCAGCTTCCAGATGACCTTTGCGGCCATCACCGCGTCGCTGATCCTGGGCGCGACGGCGGAACGCCTGAAGTTCAACGCGGTCATGCTGTTCGTGCCGATCTGGCTGACGATCGTCTATTTCCCGATCGCGCACATGGTCTGGGCGGGCGGCGGCCTGCTGTTCGAAGACGGCGCTCTCGACTTTGCGGGCGGGACCGTGGTGCACATCAATGCGGGCGTTTCGGGCCTGATCCTGGCCTATCTCCTCGGCAAGCGCCGCGGTTTTCCCAGTGAGCCGATGCCGCCCCATTCGATGACGCTGACGATGGTCGGAACGGGCCTGCTCTGGGTGGGCTGGTTCGGCTTCAACGCCGGGTCTGCGCTCGAGGCTGATGGCTCTGCCGGTCTTGCCATGATCAACACTTTCGTCGCAACGGCGGCGGGTGCGCTCGCCTGGATGGTGATCGAACGTCTTGCCGGTCACAAGGGGTCGGCGCTGGGCTTCTGTTCGGGCGTGATCGCCGGTCTTGTCGCGGTTACGCCGGCGGCCGGTAATTCCGGCCCCTTCGGCGCGATCCTGCTGGGCATCGTCGCATCGGCGGTCTGCTACTTCTTCGTCGCCAAGGTGAAGGTGAAGTTCGGTTATGACGATTCGCTCGACGCCTTCGGCATCCACGGCGTGGGCGGCATCGTCGGCGCGATCGGTACGGCGGTCGTCTACCAGCCGTTCCTTGGCGGCCCTGGCGACGGTTCGGTCAGCGTGTTCGATCAGCTGGGCGTTCAGGTCTTCAGCGTCGTGGTGACGATCGTTTGGGCCACCGTCGGCACCCTGATCGCCGCTTTCATCGTGAAGGCCCTTGTCGGCCTGCGCGTGTCGGAAGAGATCGAGCTCTCGGGTCTCGACATCGGAGAGCACGGCGAACGCGCCTACAACGACTGATCCCCCGCCGGATCGGTTCAAAGAAAAAGGGCCGGAGGTTCGCCTCCGGCCCTTTCTCGTTTGGGGAAAGCGTTGTCAGCTTCCGGCGCTGAGCATGTCGATCAGCTGGCGAATGGGCGAAACGTCGTATCCCGCGCCGGATGCCTTCGACGAGATCACCGCCGGATTCTTGCCTGCCTTCGCCTCGGCCAGCGCCCACAGAAGGGTCGAACGCGTGCCCGACCGGCAATAGGCGAGAACCGGGCCGTCCGCCTTGTCCAGTGCATCGCGCATGGCGTCGACCTGTCCTTGTCCGAAACCGGCGTGGGTAATCGGGATCGCGACGTAATCGATCCCGGCGGCCCTGGCTGCTGCCTCGATCTCGGCGCCCGGCGTCTGGTCGGGCGATTCGTCTTCGGGCCGATTGTTGACGATGAGCGAGACGCCCAGCGCCTTTGCTTCGGCAACGTCGTTGGTGGTGATCTGGGGGCTGGCATAGATCGTGTCGTCGATCTGGCGGAACTGGCTCATGCGGTAACGTCCTTCAGGGGATTGGCCTTGGTACGGCGATTGCGCTGGATCATGTGGGGAAGCTCCACGCCGACGGAAAAGCCCGTGGCGCCGGGCCTGTGAATAGGTGCGAGGATACCCATGCGGCGGGTTTCTGCCGCCCGTCAGGCATCTTAGCAAGCAATCTCGATGAACCCAGACGTGTGTTTTTCGTACCATCGTATCCGGAAAATGGCGACGAGGGCGTAAATTGTTCGCCAATGGTTCCCAAATGCCTTATAACGCCGGTCCGTCAGGGGCCGTTGCACGAGGTTTCGGTCCGACGTCGTCGGTTACTGTCCGTCCGCAGGCCATGGCGATCGAGGGAAGGGCGAGAGTTAAGGTACGCTTAGATTTATGGGTTATGACAGAGGTCGGCGCGGTCGTGGCCGCGACAAACGCGATGGTTTCGGCGAAGACAATTTCGATCCGTTCTCGCAGGGCGGGTTCGGAGGCGATCAGGGCTTCGACAATCGTGGCGGTGGCGGTGGTTACAACCGCGATCGCGGCGGATTTGGCAACGACCGCGGTGGTTACGCTGGTGGCGGTGACCGTGGCGGCTTCGGCGGCGGTGACCGTGGCGGTTTCCGCGGCGGTCCGGGCGGCGGCGGCGGCGGTGGTTTCCGCGGCGGCGGCGCTGGTGGCGGCGGTGGCCGTATGCCCCCGCAGGTCGTCGGCACCGGCAAGGGTACTGTAAAGTTCTTCAATTCGGGCAAGGGCTTCGGCTTCATCCAGCGCGATGACGGCGGTGAGGACGTGTTCGTCCACATCAGCGCGGTCGAACGTGCGGGCCTTGAAGGTCTGGCCGAAGGGCAGGAACTGGAATTCAACCTCGTCGATCGCGGTGGCAAAATTTCGGCCAGCGACCTGCAGGTCGTGGGCGATGTCATCCCGGTCGAGGCAAAGCCCGCAGCGCCGCAGCGCGAGCTGACTGGCGACAAGGCTGTCGGCACGGTCAAGTTCTTCAATTCGGTGAAGGGCTTCGGCTTCATCACCCGCGATGACGGCGAGCAGGATGCTTTCGTCCACATCAGTGCGGTCGAACGTTCGGGGCTTTCGCAGCTGAACGAAGGCGACCGGGTCGAGTTCGATCTCGAGGTGGACCGCCGGGGCAAGTACTCGGCCGTGAACCTGGTGCCCGTGCAGGGCTGAAGCCAACGGCGAAATCCGGCGCGACGGTTGATTGACCGAGCAGTCCGGATTTCCTAGATGCAGAAAAATGGCGGTTCCCATCGGGGGCCGCCATTTCTCTTTTGCAAATCGTCAAGAGGATCCGCTGAAATGTCGATTACGCCCCTGATGCCCGTGTACCCGCGCTGTGACGTACGGCCGGTGCGAGGCGAGAACTGCCACCTCGTTTCCGAGGATGGTCGGCGATTCCTCGACTTTGCGAGCGGTATCGCGGTGAACCTGCTTGGCCATTCGCATCCCGGCCTGATCGGCGCGATCCAGAAGCAGGCCGAAACGCTGATGCACGTGTCGAACCTCTACGGCAGTCCGCAGGGTGAATCGCTGGCGAAGCGGCTCGTCGACCTGACCTTTGCCGATACCGTGTTCTTCACCAATTCGGGCGCGGAGGCGGTCGAAACCGCGATGAAGACCGCGCGTGCCTATCACCAGCACGAAGGCAATGACGAACGCTACGAGATCATCACCTTCAAGAACGCCTTCCACGGGCGGACGATGGCGACGATCAGCGCCTCGAACCAGGAAAAGATGCACAAGGGCTTCATGCCGTTGCTTCCCGGTTTCAAGTACGTCGAGTTCAACGATCTGGAAGGTGCCAAGGCCGCGGTAGGTCCGCACACGGCAGCGATCATGGTCGAACCCGTTCAGGGCGAGGGCGGCATTCGCGTTGCGGACGACGCCTTCATCAAGGGCCTTCGCGAACTGTGCGACGCCAATGACCTGATGCTGATCTTCGACGAGGTCCAGTGCGGCGTTGCGCGTACGGGCACTCTTTACGCCTATGAACAGCTTGGCGTGGAGCCGGACATCCTCGCAACCGCCAAGGGCATCGGCGGCGGCTTCCCGATGGGTGCCTGCCTCGCCACCGAAAAAGCCGCACGCGGCATGGTCTTCGGTACGCACGGCAGCACTTATGGCGGCAACCCGCTTGCCATGGCGGCCGGCGAGGCCGTGCTCGACGCCGTGGCGAACGACGAATTCCTCGCACATGTCCGCTCGATGGGCGAAAAACTGCGTGGCAGGCTCGAACAGTTCATCGGGAATTATCCCGAACTTTTCGAAAGCGTGCGGGGCATGGGCCTGATGCTGGGGGTCAAGATGAAGGTCGAAAGCCGGCCTTTCGTGGCGCATTTGCGCGATCATCACGGTCTGCTGACCGTGGCTGCGGGCGACAACGTAGTCCGCGTCCTTCCGCCGCTCGTCATCGAAGACGCGCACATCGACGAATTCATGGAGAAGCTGTCCGCCGGGGCCGCTGACTACAAGCCATGAGCGTGCGGCACTTTCTCGACCTTTCCGATGCGGGGGGAGATGCGGTCGCGGCGATGATCAACGACGCCATCGATCGCAAGGCTGCGCGGGTCGACCTGCCCAAGGGCGCGATCGATGCGGATGCGCCGCTGAAGGGCCGCGTGCTGGCGATGATCTTCGAGAAGAACTCGACCCGCACGCGGGTTTCGTTTGACATGGCTATCCGCCAGTTGGGCGGCAGTTCGATCATCATGGAAGCCGGCAGCATGCAACTAGGCCGCGGGGAAACCGTGGCCGATACCGCGCGCGTGCTTTCGCGCATGGTCGACGCCATCATGATCCGCACGGACGATCACGCCAAGATCGAGGAACTGGCCCGCCATGCGACGGTCCCTGTGATCAATGGCCTGACCGATCGTTCGCACCCATGCCAGATCGTGGCCGATCTGCTCACGCTGGTCGAACATGGCAAGGCGTTGCCGGGTCTTGAGGTCGCCTGGTTCGGGGACGGAAACAACGTTCTGCACTCGATCCTCGAAGCGGCCGCGCTGATGAAGTTCAACGTCCGCTATGGCGTGCCCGAAGGCTATGAGCCCGAGAGCGAGTTCGTGGAAATGGCGCGCCAGCAGGGGTCGAAGGTCACGCTGTGCCGCGACGCGGCCGAGGCGGCGGCAGGGGCCGATGTCCTCGTCACCGATACCTGGGTTTCGATGGGGCAGGCCGAAGCCGCCGAAAAGCTGGCCGCCATGCGTCCCTACCAGGTCAATGCGGATCTGATGGCCCACGCCAAGGACGACGCGGTCTTCCTTCACTGCCTGCCCGCGCATGTCGGGGACGAGGTCAGCAAGGACGTGTTTGAGGGCAAGCACTCGGTGGTCTGGGACGAGGCGGAGAACCGCATCCACGCCCAGAAATCCGTCCTGCGATGGGCCTTCGGCCAATTATGAGCGATCCGGCATCATCGATGCAGGGCGAAACCGGATTTGACCGCGTCCTGGCCTTCACCCTTCCTTCGAGGGATGCGCGTGGGCGTGCTATCCGGTTGGGCCCCTCGCTCGACCTGATTCTGTCGGCACACGATTATCCGGCGGCGGCGCGAAACCTCCTGTCGGAAGCGCTGGTGCTTTGCGCGCTCATCGGTTCGCTGGTGAAGGACGGCGGGCAGCTGACGATGCAGGCACAGGCACCGCAGGGCGCAGTGTCCCTCCTGGTGTGCGATTATCGCGGGGGAGAGCTTCGCGGATATTTGCAGCACGATAAGCAAGCGCTTGAAGACCTGGGCGCAAATCCGGGCCTAAAGGCGCTTTTCGGCGAGCAATCGTTTCTCGCGATCACTTTCGATCTTGCAACTGGCGGCCGGTATCAGGGTGTCGTACCGCTTGACGGTGCAACGCTGAGCGAGGCTTGCGAGCTGTATTTCAGGCAGTCGGAGCAGGTGCCATCGGTCCTGCGCGTGGCGATCAGTTCCGAAGGCGAGCACACGATTGCCGGCGGCGTGCTGATCCAGCACCTGCCCGATGGCGAGGAAGGCCGCGAAAGGCTGCATGTCCGCTACGACGATCCCGATTGGGAGCATGTCGCAGTGATCGGGGGAAGCGTCCGGCATGCGGAACTGGTCGATCCGGCCTTGTCGATGGAAGCCATCGTCTGGCGTCTGTTCCACGAGGAAGACACCGTGCGCGTCGAACCGCTGGACCATATCACGCGCGGCTGTCGCTGTACGGTCGAGCACTACAGCGACGTGCTTTCGCGGTTTTCCGCGGATGACCTTGCCGAGATGCGGGAGGCCGACGGATTGATCCACGTCGACTGCGCGTTCTGCTCGAAGGTCTTCACCCTCGACTTGTGAGGCCGTTTGCGCCCTTGCACCGGGCGTGGCCGCGTCCTAGCTGCACGACATGACTGATCAGCGAAATGATGCGCCTGCCGTCGTGCTTTTGTCGGGTGGGCTGGATTCGATGGTGACCGCCGGTATCGCGCGGGAGCAAGGCTTTCGCCTGAATGCCCTGACCATCGATTATAACCAAAGGCATCGGCGCGAGCTTGAGAGCGCGACGCACATCGCCACCGACCTTGGCGCGGACAGGCATGTCATACTGCCGCTCGACCTGCGTGCCTTTGGCGGGTCTGCGCTGACGGCCGATATCGATGTGCCCAAGGACGGCGTTGGCGATGATATTCCCGTGACCTACGTTCCGGCGAGGAACCTCGTCTTCCTGTCACTGACACTGGCCTGGGCCGAGGCGATTGGCGCACGGGACATTTTCATCGGCGTCAATGCGCTCGACTATTCGGGATATCCCGATTGTCGCCCGGAATTCATCCAGGGCTTTGCCGATCTTGCCCGTCTGGCAACCAAGGCGGGTGCCGAAGGAGGGCAGTTCACGATCCACGCTCCCTTGCAGTATCTTGGCAAGGCGGAGATCGTTTCGGAAGCGTACCGGCTGGGACTCGATCCCGCTGCAAGCTGGTCCTGCTACGACCCGATGCCCGATGGCACTGCATGCGGCAAATGTGACAGCTGCCGGTTGAGGCTCGAAGGCTTCGAAAAGGCTGGCCGCAAGGATCCGATTTCCTACGCCTGAGAGTTGTGGAACTTCCGCTCGGCCAACGAAAAAAGGGGCCGGCGTGAGCCGACCCCTTTCTTGTGTTTCGTTTCCGAGTGATCGGAAAGATTACATGCCCGAACCCGGACCGTACGTGATTTCCACGCGGCGGTTCTGGAGTTCGCGAACCCCGTCGGCGGTCGGCACGCGCGGGTTGCTTTCACCGAAAGCTTCGCTCGTGATGGCCGATGCCGGGATGCTGCGTGCCGTGAGGTAGGACTGGACCGAGTCGTTACGACGCTCGGACAGACCCATGTTGTACTGCACCGAACCCGAACGGTCGGTGTAGCCTGCGAGCATGATCGGAACGCTGTCGCAATCGGCATAAGCCGCAACGGCGCTGTCGAGGATGCCTGCAGCCTCAGGGGTGATCTCAGCCGAATCCCAATCGAAGAACACGATGTAGGGGCCCGTGTTGCAGACTGCTGCCGGCGGCGGCGGTGGCGGCGGGGGCGGGGGCGGCGGGGGCGGCGGCGGGGGCGGAGGCGGCGGGGGAGGCGGCGGAGCCATTCCGAAATTATAGGTCAGCGTGCCCAGCAGCGAGTGCGAGCGGATGTCATGCTGGAAATCGGCGCCGCTCAGATCGACCAGCCCGATGTCGTCGTGACGGAAGTAGCGATACTTCAGGCCAACATCCCAGTTGTCGGTTAGCGGCGCGCGAACGCCGGCGATGGCCTGCCAGGCAAAGCCGGTATCCGAATCGTCGACGATTCCGGTGCCATCGACATTGGTGCGGGCAACGCCGACACCGCCGCCGACGAAGCCCTGAAGACCTTCATCGGGACCGAAATCCAGAAGGCCGTTCACCATGAAGCTCAGGGAATCGTACGTGATGTGCAGGTCTTCGTCGGCAATCAGCGTACCTGCGATATTGGCGCCGTCATCGTCGGTGCCCTTGTAGGCCGCTTCCGCTTCGAGCCGGAACGCGCCGAAATCGTAGCCGACAAGGCCGCCGAAATCGTAGCCGTAGTCCCAGTCGATCGTCGCGGCGTTGTCCACCGCGCCGATGTCGACGTCCGTATCTTCGGTCAGCGTCATGCCGCCGTCGAGTTCGATGTACCATGCATCATCGCGCGCCAGCGCTGGCGTTGCGAGCGCCGTCGAGGCCATTGCCAGGCCGGTAATCAGTTTACGCATTCGCGTTTCCCCTTGTTCCTGGGCGACGTCGCCCGAGGCTGCGTCCCGAAGCTCTATCGGCAGCAATCGGGGCGTGCAAGCGGCGATGTTGCATCGCGAAAGGGGAAGCGATGCCGCCTAAGCCGTTATTCCTGAACGTTTCAGTGCGTCGATAATGTTCGCGATCGCGTCCCGTGCTTCACCATCGACATTCGATCCGCCGGCGGGGGCGTCGATAGCACCTATGGCGTCCCAGCCGTTCGTAAAATGCAGAAATGTCGCCGTGGCGAGGTTGAAAACTCGCATGCCCGGAACCGGCGCGCTGAACAACCACTGCCCCTCGTGATAGCAGGCGATCTTCTCGTCATAACCTTCAAAGGCATTTTGCCCCCCTGTCGCCACGATCCAGCATTCGCCAGAAGCAGGGGCCTGGGGAGGCTGGCTTGCGACGCCCTGAGCAACGGGATGCAGAAGGGCATCGAGCACGACATGCGCTTCGTTGACGAAAAATTCTTTTTGCGTTTGCGCCGCGTGCAGAAAGGGGAGGTTGAACCGCGCGGTGGTTGCACTGAAACCGATAGGATCTGCCATGGGTATCTCCACTCTTGTTGGTTAGAACGTAATCTGGACGGGCAGCGATCGGGCGTGATCGCCGATCTGCCTGATTTCGAACCGAGCCGGTCCTGGCCGTCCCGAAAGAGCAGCAGACGTCGGGCCGTCGAGGTCGAGGCCGGGGACGGTGACTTCCCAGACAAGCGCATCGCCTTCTGCATCGATGAACCGCACCTCGTATCTTTCGCTGCTTTCAACGAGTGGAATGCCGACCTCGTCCGGCCAGGACCAGAACCCTCGCGCGCGGCGGGTCCAGGTGATCGAAATCGACCCACCGCTTGTGACGAGTATCGGACGGATGGGCGAGAGCGGACGCAGGCTCAGGCCGCTTGAGGCCAGAGGGCTTCGCACCGGTTGAGGGTCCGCATGACCGAGTGCAACGACATCGAAGTCCGTGACCGATCCGGCGACGTCCGCGTCGATAGCGGTCAAGTCGTCATCTAGGAGAACGAATGGTTCGTCGTCGACGTGGTTCGCGATCTCGTGCTCCGTACCGCCGCGGCCTCTCAGCAGCGTGGCAAGCTCCCAAAGTCCTTCGCCGCGCGGCACTGCCGAGGCGAACTGGATGATTTCGTTACCCAGTCTCGCCCGGTTTCTTCCCTGCGCCATCTCGTCGACGCTGATCGGCGTGAGCGCGAATTGCGCGTCGGCAAGTTGAACCAGCGGTCTGCTCGACCGGTCGATCAGATAGGCGGGGGCAGCGGGCAGCGGGGACTGGACCGATCCCATGATCGCCCGTCCCCTTTGCGCCGAACCGACCGGCAAGAGAATCCCGTCACCGACATCGACATGCAACGCCGCACCCGTCCAGCCAGCATGGACCGAGGACAGCGCAGCATAGACCCTGCGTTCGTTGCTGCTGCCGGTTCCGTCCCAGGGAAGTTCGAAAGCTTCGAGAAGCGTGGGGCCATTCGTGAGATCGCGAGGCTTGCGGTCGGTTCCCGCGTCGCCTGCCGAACTTATGCCATCGACCGCGGACTGCTGCACCGAGCGTAGTTCGAGTTCGACGCCTGACGAGCGCCATTCCCATCCTGCAACCTGCCATACGGTATTTGAGTCCTTCGGCCTGACGTATGCGCCTGGACGGATCGCCGGATCGATAGCAGCTACGCGGTAGGCCATCCTTTCGCGGCCGCCGAGAGCACGTTCAGCCATTTCCTGCGCTATCCGGTGGGCAGCATCCGCCGTCAGGCCGGCCGGAAATTCAACGGTCTCGATAGCGCCGTTGCCGACCACGCCGCGGCTTCGCTGCAGGCCGGGCTGAAAGTCCCGATCCTTGTCGTAATAGCGAAGACACATCGCCTTTTGCTTGCTGCCAGCCTTGCGTGACCGTTTCGAGCCGGTGGCCTGCCCGAATTCGCCCCGGCTGTCGGCAATCGCAGGAGGTAGTTCGATTGCGTCCGACGGCGTCACGCTGTCCGCGCCGAAAATCGACAGCGAACCACGCGACGCGTCGATGGCCAGCGGGTAGCCGGTGTCGATCATGGCAAGCAGAGAGGTGTCGCTGCCGGTTTCGTGGCTGATGCCCGTCACGCCTTCCAGCTGCATTACGGACTGCAATTCCCGATCGTGACCCAAAAGTGTGACGATTTGGGGAGAGCTTTCACCCGCGATGACTTCGAAAGTCAGCGCAGGAATGCGATTGCCGAAATCCGCCAGCTCCAGATCTTCGAATACGATGTACGAAATGCCGCGGAATGCCGGTGCGCCCGTGCCGACGTCCGATGCGATCAGGGGATCGACGGCCTGATCCTCGCTGCCGTAATAGATGCGCAAGGTGCCTCCGACCTTGAGGTCGCCCCTTGATCCGCGCAGGAGATTGCCGTCGGCCCAGATGCGTCCCACGGACTTGATCGGGCGGCTTGCCAGCGCGACGGCGAAAGACATGGTGTAGCTATAGGTGGTGACCTTGGGCTTGTTCTTGCCGCCGCCGCTCTTGTCCTTGTGTTCGACAAGATCGGTTGCCCAGATGATGCTGCCTGCCGCGCGAACGGTTCCGAAATGCCTCGAAATGGGGCTGCCGTAAGTCGATGTTGTGACGGACAGTTCCTTCAGCCGCGGGCCTTCATGGCTGGGCGATCCGAATACGGCACCGTCGATCGCGCGACCGGCCAATGTGCCCAGTGCGCCTCCAAGCGGCCCACCCAGCGCAGTGCCGACCGTCGTCAGGACCAGAGTTGCCATCGTTCAATCCTTCAATCTTGTGGGGAAGCGCCAGGTCGCCACGGTTTTCCAGGAAGGATCGATCTTCCCGTAGACGACCTTGCGAAGCCCGGCATGAGCGTGGACGAAGCATTCGTTTCCGGCGGCGATGGCCAGATGATGCTGCCCGGCACCGAGATCGAAGAGCACTACTGTGCCCGGTGCCGCGCGGCCTCGCGTCGGGACAAGGCCCGATGCCTCTGCATCTTCGAGCAACCCTTTGATGTCGCTGTTTCGCAGACCGTAGGCCTTGGCGATGCACGCGTTTCCACCAATACGGCCCAGAACGTGAACGACGACACCGAGGCAATCCAGCCCGGTCGCCGGATCTCGCCCACGCAACCGGAACGGAGCGCCGACCAGTTCGAGTGCCGCTGTAGCTGCGGCGGGATCGGTCATCGGGCGGTCGGATAGCGGGCAAGAAGATCGTTGCCCGGCAGGAAAGGTTCGCCCCGAAAGTTGACGGCATTGCCGAACCTGTTGCGGCAAGTTGCCCAGCGGTGGTCGCAGCCTTCTCGCAGTTCGATGCGTGTCCCGGCGGTAACCGTACCGGCAAGAGCGGGAGAGACGACCAACATCCCATTGGCGATCGCGGTAATCTCGTGGACGAGGCCGGTCGCGCTGCCGCTGATCACGCGCAATTCGCCGTCCAGGAAGTCGGCATTGTCGATTTCCGCCAAGACCGACAGGCGCGCGCCGTCGTGGCTTGTCGCGTCAACGGTGGTTTCCAACGTGAAACGAGACGCGGGCAGATTGCAGCCAGGTCCGCAAAAGCGCGCCCGGCACGTAGGACTGGTACGCGGGATCCTATCGAGGTCTAATCTGGCCTTTTCCGATAGAAGTTCTGCGGTGAAGCTGCCGCCGTCTTCGTCAACAGTGCCGATCTCCCCGCTGAAAATGGTCTCGCGTTCAAGCGTCTGCCAATCCACCAGGCCCATTTCGATGCGCGCTTCATCGAACCGGCCAAGGGCAAGGTCTTCAGTCGTGACGGCTGCGTGCGAGAGGCCGCCGCTCATCTCCGCACTGTCGGGCTCGAGATCCGCGCTGAACCGGATGGCGGACGGAACCATGCCGGGCGCGGTCAGGTGGTGGATATCATCGAAGAACAGATCGCGGTCGTGGCTGGTAAAGCCGATCGCGACCCCGTCTTTGCGAAAGATGCGCCACCATGTGGCTACGGTTTCGAGCTCTCCTTCGAACCACACCCTGCTCATGCCGCCTCCCTGACTTCGACGAGCGGCACGCTGGGCGCTTCGCCCGCGGCGAAAACGGCATTGGACACTTCCAGCCGGTCTTCGGCGAACCGCACGGGCACGTCGAACAGATATCCTGCGCGGACGTCTGCGCCTTCGGGCGCTGCATCGTGCAGGCGGATCACGCCACGTTCCTCGATCGACCAGGCCGATGTTTCGACCCCATCCACACTGACACGGATCGTTCCGACGACAGGCCTCGTTATCCGGCGTTCCTGCGCATCGATGTTGCCGTAGCTCTTGATGATCGGGAACAGCGTTTCGATCCCGTCACCGACGCCCAGAAGCTGGTCGAAGGCAGATGGCGTGCCGGCCATCCCGTTGGAGCTGAAATCGTTCGGATCGCGCAGGCGGAAGCCGCGTGCAGCACCCCGGCGAGCGCGGAAGAAGGATAGCAGCGTGCCCAGTTCGGCCTCGGAACGGATGCCGGGCCCTACATCGTAGCGGAGCCTTGCATCCGACCAGATCGAATTGCGATGTTCGTGGCCCGATGCGGTGATCACGATCGTGGTCGAGAACTCGGGGCTGACCGCAGCGCCTCTGCCGAGTGCGAGCGGGTAGGGAATGTCGTCGAAAGCCTGCATGGCGTCCTCATTGCTGGGCGTGGGGAGACGGACGTATCCGTCGCGCATGACCTGGGGGCTGGCCCAGACGAACCGTCGGGCGATGCCGCGTTCGCCCGCTTCGTCGAGGCCCGTATCGATAAGCTGCCAGAACGCAGACGCGTCTTCGCGCAAAAGCACGAAGCCTGAGAGATAGTCCTGCAGATCTTTTGGATAGCCCAGCCGCTCATCGACCGAGGCATAGGCCTTGAGGCGATCGCCTCGCCGGCCTGCGGTCAACCAATCGTAGTCTTCAAGCTGAAGCCGATCGAACGCCGGGTAGGCCCAGCCGGTCGGCAGGTTCGCTCTCGCCGAACCGGGTGTCAGCGGGTCGAGAATGGTCGGCAGGAAGGCGAGCAACCTGACCTCGGCGCTGCCTCCAGCTTCGTCCTTGACCGCGTCGGTCAGCGCGGCGGTCGATGCGGCAAGAAGTGCGCCGGCCTGATCCAGAAGCTGCAATTGTGCTGCGTCCAGATCGCCACGCATCGATGGGATCGCAACTGGGGAGCCGCCGAACGCTTCGCGAGCGTCATCGTCGTAAAGGCAGATGCGGCCATCGGCATAAGTCCACCACCAAGGCTCACCGATCTGGAACTTCGGCTCGGCTCCGCTTGACATCATGAGAGCTAAGGCTGCTCGCGCGACCTGCTGGAGATAGGCCATCGCATCGTCGTTGGCAGGCGAAACAATGTTCGAAGGTGGCGACCATCCTGTCAGTGCGGGATTGCCGTCCAGATCGCGCTGGACCCAGCTTTGCGGGCAATGCATCGCTAGTAGTTCGTATGAAAGCGAGGCAATCGGGGCAAAACCCATGGCCTTTGCGCGAGTGAAAAAGTCCGCGTGCCAGGCCTGTGCGGCGGCGTTGAATGGCGGAGCCTCGGTGTCGATGACGAAGCCGCCAATGCCATCGGCCTTGAGCCTGAAAAAGTGGCTCATGCCAAGATAGTGGACGATCTCACCGCGGTATCCGAGCGCGCGGAGGTTGCGCAAAAGCCGTTCAGGCGTCTGCGTGCCGCAATCGTCGAACGCGGTGCACATGCCGACACCGTGTTCGGGCGTCATCACGTCGCCGGTTTCCAGCAGGGCGCTCTTGCCGTCGGTACGCAAATCGCTGATTTCAGCCCAACCTTCGACGGGCGCAGCAAGGTCACCGCCCGCCGCACTGTATCCCGGCGGGGCGAGGGAGATGAACATCCGGTCGATGTCGGCGCAGTGCACGGGATCGGCCTCTGCGGGCAGCAGGAAGCCGCCGTCGAGCATGGAAAAATCGATGCGGATCAGGGCGTCATCAGGCGCCCCTTCGGCATAGTTCCACAGCCGGACATACCAGGTTCGCGCCGCCCCGTTCGCATCGCGGCCCTCTACCGTCAGCGTCGGGCCGTTCAGCGCGTCCAGTTGTACTATGCCTCCCGAACGCCACCGAAACGAAAGTTGCAGGCCGGTATAGTCCCGGTTGGTGATGTAAGAGGTCAGGGGGTGATCGATGGTGTCGACGCTGTCCCAGATGAGCCCGGCCAGATCGTTGCTGCGATAGAATACGCAATCGACACGCAGGGCGTCGGCAGCGGTCGTGGTGACGGCGGCCATCATCGGGCGCGGGAAGTTCACGGTCCAGAACCGCGGATCGAAGCGCGCGATCCAGTCGCTGTGCTGTCCGTTGCGATTCTTGGCCAACCAGTAGGGCATGATCGTCTGCTCCGATGGTGCGGTTCAATATGAGGAGAGCGCGCGGCGAACGGCGCTGGCGACCTGGCGGCCGGAGCGTTCGAGGCTTTGCGCCGACGAGCTTCCGGGCTGACCGGCCACGTTGATGGAAATGCGGACATCGCGCCCGGCGGACATGGCCAAACCGTTGTCGATGCGTCCCGAACTGGTCGGTACGAAAAGCTCGGGCCCTTTTTCGCCAACCACGTAGGCCGATCCCGGCGAGACATTGCCGCCCGTGGCGCGGCCGGGCAGGCCGAGCAGACCGCCGACCAGTCCGCCAAGACCACCCGAGAGCGACCCACCCAGAGAGGAAATGCCGCTTCGCAGCGCCGCCGCCGCGATCTCGTCAAGCGCACGCAGGGCCGTGCGTTTGAGGTCGTCGAACCCCAGGCTGCCCCGGCGCACTGCGCCGAGCAAGCTGGTTTCGAGGACGTTGCCCGCTCTTGCAAAGCCGTCGACCAGCGTGGTGTCGAACTGTTCACGCATCCGCCCGATATCGGCTGCAAAGCCGTCGGTGCTGGCCCTGACGTCGATCATCAGGGTTTCGATCTCGCTATCCATGGTCCTGCTCCATCATGCGCTGGATGTCGTTTCTCGTGACGCTGCCGTTTGCCTGCGGTTCGTGCATGGCCGTGAAGATGGCGGCGACTTCCGCCGGGGTGGCGAGCCAGAACTCGTCCGGTCGCCACCCCACCATCAGCGCGCACTGGCCGCAAAGCCGCGCTGCCGCGTCGGCGAAGCGGGCTGCGGGGGCTGTCATCAGGCCCCCTGCAGCACCTGCTTCAGCACGGCGCGCAGCGCTGGCGCGCTTGCCGCAAGGCCCTGCGCCGCGATCGCCTCGCCCACGTCGTCGCGGGTCAGGTCGGCGCGGTCTGCAAGGCAGTGCCAGAACAGCGAGGTCATCTCGCTTAACTTCAGGCGGCCTTCGCTCGCCCGTTCGACCAGCGCGAACAGAGGGCCGAGTTCGTCCTCTGCCGCGACAAGGGCGGCAAAGCTTGGGCGCAGGCGACGCTTGCGGCCCATGATCTCGATCGCGGCCTCGCCGCGCGCCGTGTTCACCGGCTCGTCAACGCTCATGCCGCCACCGGAAGCACGGGGCCGGAGCTTTCGAGAGTGAGCGTGTAGTTGCGCTCACCATTGAAATCGCCAGCGTAGTCGAGCCGCTGCACCAGGAAGCGTCCCTGCATGCGCTCGCCATCCTCGAAACTCAGCTCATAGTCGGCGATGGTCCCTGCCAGGGCATGGCCGCGAATGGCGTTCTCTGCCGACGAGCCGAGGAAGATCCCCGCCGCGCTGACAGAGACCTGCCGCACACCGGCGCCCGACAGCAGCTCGCGCCAGCCGCCGGATTCGTTGGTCGTCACGTTCACTGCATCGCCGGTGATCGACATGTTGGTGGTGCGAAGACCGGCGACCGTTTCGTAAGTCGCGGGCGATGCACCGTCGCTTATCTTGAGAAGGAAGGCGCTGCCTTTCTGGGCACTCATGGGGCTGTTCTCCGGTTAGGCAATGAGGGGATCACTTCGCGAGGACGCGGAAGCGGTATTCGAGCAGGACGGCGCGGATCGTTCCGCCGCGCTGCTCAGTGCGGGCGCGCAGGAACTGGCGGCTGACAATGACGAGCGTGGGCTGATCTGCCGGGAAGGCGCCGATCGCGCCTTCGATCGCCTCGACCAGTGATCCCGCCGTTGCAGCATCGTCGCCGCGCGTCTGCAATTCGATGGCGACGCGGATCTCACGGCCCGTCCCGGTCTTGTGGCTCCAGTCCGCGCTGGCGCTGGCGACGATGGCGAGCCAGGGCAGGCTGGACCGGACCGGTGCCTCCTCGCTGATCGCGGCCAGCTCCTGCGATAGCGTGGGCTGGGCTTTGAGGTGTTCGATCAGCGCAGAGCGCAGTGCGATTTCCATGATGGATCAGTCCTTCCAGCGTGGCGCGAAGTCGGGCCAGAGCAGATCGGCCCGGCGCCAGTGAGCGTCGCGCGCGTCGCGTTCGGTCTTGCGCAAGGCCCGTCGGTTCAGCGTGTTGAGCAGTGCACGGAACCCGCCACCACGAAGCGATGCCTCGATCATCCGAGGCGGACCTTGCGCCACGGCTGCCACAGCGCGGCCACGGCGCGCGGCGGGGCGACGCTGGCATTACCGGTGTCGCGTGTGCGGTGGTGATGCGCTGCCAGGCGGATCGTGCCTTGCCGCAAGGCTTCGGGCAGGCCCGTCCAGTCGACGGCCAGACCGGCAGTGAACCGCACGGCCAGACGCTTGTCAGGCACGCTGGTGATCACGCGGAAGCGGCCCGTGCCGTCTGCGTCGATGTCGATTTCGAAAGTGGCGGGATCGAGCGTGATCCGCGTTCCGTCCAGCGCGATCCTGTCGATGCCGACGATGCTGGTCACCGGCTTGGTCGCAAGCGCCTGCCAGCCACTGATCGAGACCAGCGGGCGAACTGGCCAGACTTCCTCGCAGGTCGTCTCGATCGGGCGCGATCCGGTATAGGCTTCGCAAATGTCGAGCGAGGCGTTCAGGAGATTGCCGAGCAGCGCGTCTTCGCGCGTGGAATTGATGCCCAGCCACTCCTTCAGCTCGGTCAGGGCCGAGGGGGGAAGGGGGACTGGGGCAAGAATGGCGCGCTTCATAGCGGTCCAGCCTTTCCTGTCGAAAACTGTTCAGAAAAAAGGCGCCCGCACCGGCGATTATGGCCGGTGCGGGCGCCCAGGGGGCGCAGGTCACGCGGGAAGGGGACACCGCGTGACCTGCATCGGGGCCTGGAGGGGATCAGGCCTCGATCTTGAGGAGCTTGATCGCATCGCTGTCGAGCACCTGCCCGCCGATCCGCTTCGTCGCGTAGAAGTGGACGAAGGGCTTGTTCGAAAACGGATCGCGCAGGATCGAGGTCGCCGTCCGTTCGGCGATCAGGTAACCGGCGCGGAAGTTGCCGAATGCGATGGGCGTGGTGCCCGCCGCGATGTCGGGCATGTCCTCGGCCTCGATGATCGGATAGCCGAGCAGGCGATCGGGCTGCCCTTCGATCAGGCCCGGCTGCCACAGGAATGCGCCGTCCGAAGTCTTGAGCTTGCGAACCGAAGCCATGGTGGCCGAGTTCATGACCCAGCTCGCGCCCTGGCGATGCGATGCCTTCAGCGTGTGGACCAGATCGATCAGTTTTGCCTCGGGCGCGGTGTCGAAACCGCTGGCATTGCCCGACCCGACGTACTGCAGCGAACCGAAAGTGCGGGCCGCGTCATCGGCGGTCGACTGGTTCGACATCAGGAAGCCGAGCGGCTGATCGACGCCGGTGCCGTTCACGAAGGCGGCCCCTTCGGCGCGGGCGAACTCGGTCGCGATCTCGTCGGCAAGCCATGCTTCAAGGTCGAAACCGGCATCGTCCAGCATGGACTGGCTGGCCGCCGGATTGGCGTAAAGTTCGCCGGTCGGCGGGGCGATTTCGTGGAAGGTCGGCGTTGCGGTTTCGGGACGTGCCGCCGCTTCGCTGACCCAGCCCGAGGACGTGCCCGAACCGGTCACCAGCTTGCGATAACCGGCGCTTCCGACCTGGACGACCTGCGCGATCTGGCGGATCGGGCTGATCTCCTTCAGCGAACGGGCGATCATCGCATCCAGTTCACGCGGCACGGCATAGCCGCCGTCGCTCTGCACAGTGCCCGAGATCGATTTCAGTTCGGCCTCGCGGCCCTGACGCAGATAGTTGTTCACGAAGCCCTTCACTTCGGCGCTCTGCATCGCAGGCATGGCAGACTGACCGCCCTCGATCATCGGGCGGGCCGCGGCGCGGCTCACCTTTTCGAGGCGGCCTTTGACTTCATCGACGTCGCGGCGCAGGCCTTTGATGGCCTCGTCGGCGGCGTCCTGGCGCGCAACAATATCGAAGGAGGCATCGAGGCCTTCCATCTTGGTTTCCATATTCATGGGGCAATTCACCTTTCGCACATGAAAAAGGCCGCCATCTGCGGGCGACCGTTCGGGTTGCTGCCAGGGGGCAGCCTTCGATCCGCGCGCCGGTTCTGGCGGGCGGAAATTCGGGGGGATCAGTTAACGAAGTGGACGCGCGCGCTGTGCTGCATCGGGCGGTGGACGAGGCTCACTTCGAAGATGTCGACTTGCGCCAGTTCGCGGCCCTGACGGCCATCGGCGTGAGTGACCGATTTCGATGCCTTGGCGCGGTATCCGAACGACAGGCCGGACAGCTTGCCGTCTTTCAGCAGACGGGCTGCCGCGCTGTCGGGATTGTCGATACGGGCAACGACGCGCAGGCCGCGTTCGTCCTCGCCGATGCGTTCGACCCAGCCGATCTGCTGGTCGGGGCGGTGCTGCCAGAGCAGGGGGATCGGATCGCCCGAAAGCCTGCGCGCTTCCAAGCTGGCCGTGAATGCGCCGGGACGGATGAGGTCGCGGCCTGCGTCGATCCGGTCGAACAAGGCGGCGTATCCGGCAAAGCGGACGGCATCGAAGCCGGTTGTGAACTTTGTTTCCAATAATTGTGGGGTGTCGTGTTTCATCGGACGAGATCTCCAAGGCCCAGGCGGACGGCAATCGCAAAGAGGAGGAGGGCAAGAACGCCGCGCACGACCCACTCGACCGCCGCGCGCCATGCACTGCGTTTCGCATCGCGCCATGCGGCGAGCAGTTCGCGCAGCTCGGCTAGGTCCTCGTGCGCGGTTGCGTCGTCGAGGCCCATGCGGGCAAGCACGCGGGACGCGCCCAGTTCGCTCGCTTCCTCGACCATGGCGCGCAGCGTTACGAAGTCGCCGCCCGCGTCTTCCGCCTGCGCGATGAGGCGGGCCAGAAGGTCCTGCCGGTTCATTCCTTCGGCTCCTCAGGCTTATCCGTGCGTGGAGGAAGGCCAAGCATCGCTCGCTTCTCATCGTCGCTGAGGAAGTCCGCATCGGCGACTTGTGACCACAGCTTCTCGCGGTCCTCTGACAGGGCGGGAACCCGGTCGAGGTCGATGGCGAGCCCGGTATCGGGGAACCACGGCGCCAGCGTTTCGGCCAGAGCGTCGAGGATCTTGCTCGCCAGCGGAAGCAGCGTCAGCCGCCACAGCGCACGGTTCGCCTCGCGGTAGTTCGAATAGGTATTGTCGCCCGGCAGGCCGAGCAGCATCGGCGGAACGCCGAAGGCCAGTGCGATATCGCGCGCCGCTGCACTTTTCAGCGTGGCAAAATCCATGTCGGCAGGCGACATCGACATCGACTGCCACTTGAGCCCGCCTTCGAGCAGCATCGGGCGGCCGGCATTGCCGGAGCCCTGGAAGGCGTTCGCAAGTTCCGCCTTAAGCCTTTCGAACTGGTCCGACGTCAGCGTCGCGCCATCGCCGGTTTCATAGACGAGAGCGCCCGAAGGACGGGCCGCGTTTTCCAGCAGCACGCGGTTCCAGCGCGCGGCGGCGTTGTGGATCGCAACCGCTTCGTTCGCGGCGGTCAGGCAGCCTGCGCCGTAATGGTCGTCGCCGGGGTGGAAACAGCGGATGTGGACGACATTGGGATATTGCGCATCGTCCTCCACCGGGATCGTCATCGCGTTTTCGCCCACGCGATACCGATAGGCGGCAGGCCATCCGTCGGGGCCGGATTCGACACTGATGCGTTCGGGGCGAAGCGCGAAAAGCTCGACCGGGCGGCCTGAAGCGTCCTTGATGACCTGAACGTAGCCGTTGCCGTGAAGCAGGACCTGTGCCGCGATCGTTTCCAGCAGGGACTGCCCCGCGCTGGTCGCGGTGACGAGCTTGATCAGTTCGGGATCGGCCTGCTTCAGCGGCGCACCTGCCACGCCTTCTGACACCATGCGGATGGCGCGCTGGGCGACGGGGTTGTCCAGATAGGCCCGCCCGACCGCACTGCGGTATTCATAGGGCAGGGCGCCGTTACCGCCATCGGCGAACAGCCAGGGGGAAGCGAAGGGGCGCGCCAGTGGCGGTCGCTCCGCCGGGGCGCTGCCTTTGAAGGCAGCACCCAGCGTTTCGAGAAACGACATTGCGGTGTCTCCTGTTACACGCGAAAATCCGTGAAAGGTCGGGCTATTGCGCCCAGACCCGGGGGCGCCCGCGGGCACCCAGCATCAGTTCGGTCAGCGCCCAGACGAGCGCGTCGGCCCGGTCGGGCGAACGGCCGGGGCCATGGTATTCGCCGCCGATGTCCAGTGCGCACATCTCGTCCTCCAGTTCGGGAAAGACCCCGACATGGAAAACGCGCCCCGCTTCGTAGAGCGCGGCGACGGGTTCGGCGCGGGCGACTTTGCCGCGGCTGGCGTGGACGAGCCGGATCGGCAGGTTCACTTCCGCTGCACGCAGCACGCTTTCGACCATGGCACCGCCCTGGTTCGCCTCTGCAATCACGCGGTCCGCGTTCCAGATCGCCGCGGCCCCCGCGACGGCACGGGCCCATCGCTCGGGGCTTGGCCTTGTAACCGAGCAATCGGCCAGGACGCGCGCGTGGCCGTCCTGGCCAAGGCCCGCCACGATGATGCCGCAGGCGTCGCCGTTGCTGCTGGCGGGCGGGTCGACGCCGACCACGATGCGCGACAGGGCGGCTGGCTTGCCACGGCACTTTTCCAGCAGGGCTCGGGTCCAAAGCGCGCCTTCGAGATCGGTCAGCAGTTCGCCGCCAAGCTCCTGCCTGCCGAGCGCTGATCCGCCGAGCGCGGCCTCGATGTCGCGAAGAAACCGTGAGGGCAGGTTCGCGGCGTTTTCCCGGCTGCGGCCCGTGACCATGACGGTGCGGCCCCCGGCCGAACCATTCGCGATCCTTTGCATCAGCGGCACCGCGCGCGGCGTGGTCGTCGCCAGCACCGACGGTTTTTCACCAAGCCTCAGGCCCAGCATCAGGTTGTCCCATGCCTTGTCGGCCCGGTTTCCGGCGGTCTCCCATTTTGCAATCTCGTCGCACCATGCGTGCGAATGTTGTGGCCCACGCAGGCTCTCCGGCTCCGCGGCGGAAAACATCGTGGCCGTCGCGCCATTGGGGAATGTCAGTTTCCTGAGCGAGGGTTCGAACACAGGGCGAAAGCGCGGCGTGCAGCACGCGATAATGCCGCTTTCGCCTTCGACCATGACTGCCCTCGTTTCGCTGAGCGATGCGCCGACCAGGGCAATGCGTGCATCGGGATCGCGCCGCGCGACGGATCGTATCCATTCGGCCCCGGCGCGCGTCTTGCCAAAACCGCGTCCCGCGCAGATGAGCCAGATGCGCCAGTCGGCCTGCGGCGGCAGCTGTTCGGGCCGTGCCCAAAGTTCCCAGTGATGTTTCAATTCCTCACGCTCGGCCTCGCTCAACGTGCCGAGCATGAGAGTGCGTTCTTCCTCGCCCAGCGTAAGCAGCCAGGCGAGGCGGGATTGCCCGCTCACTTATCCGCGTCGCTATCGGCATTGAGGGCGGGCAGGGCAGTGGCTGCCTCGCTTTCGGCGGCCTCCCGCATCCTTTCGCGCATGAGGTCGAGCTTGGCATTGATCGAGGCGATGATCTCCTCCTCGTCCATTTGTTGTTCGTTGGCCCGCATCTTGCTGACCGTCTCCCTGTGGGCGATCAGCAGGCGTAGCGAATTGGCATTGTCGAACTTGCGCTTTCGTTTGGTTGCCGCGCTTTCGCATTCACCCATGCGCAGGCGGCGCAGCAGCTCCAGTTCAAGAATATCGTATCCATCGCACAGCGCCTGGAACCAGGCCTTGGCAAAGGCAGGATCGGTGCGGCGCTGGCGATAGACCGTGCCGGTGTCGATCTTTGCGGCGCGGGCGGCGGCCTTGATGTTCGATGTGCCCGAAAGCGTGTCGAGAAAGACCTGCTTCCAGTCTGCAGGCGCGCGGCGACCCGCCGGGGTGGAACCCTGAGCCATGTAGACCTCCCTGTTGGCTGACCGCGAGAGCCCGTCGCCACGCTCCTGGCGACTCGCTCTATCGCGATGTTCAATTTGTCTAACCAAAGAGCGTGACAATGTCAATATAAAAGTACCAAATGGGTTATTTCTGGGTTTCGACCTTTGCCCCTGTCCATTTCGATTGGTTCGGCTAAACAACACCTTCGGGTCGGATCGCTGCCGGGCGATCGCAGCAATCGAAGGATCGGGTCGCGTGCTTCGCAAGCTTTACGAATGGACGATGGAAAAGGCGCAACATCGCCATGCCGAACGCTGGCTGGCCGGGTTCGCTTTCGTCGAATCGAGCTTCTTTCCGATTCCGCCGCACCCGCTGCTCGGCCTCATGTGCCTGGCCAATCCGAAGAAGGCGGTGCGCTATGCGCTGATCACCACCATCGCATCGGTGCTGGGCGGCCTGTTCGGCTATGCGATCGGATATTTCCTCTACGACACGCTTGGCCAATGGCTTATTGCCACACTCGGCCTGCAGGAGGCGTTCCCCAAGGCGGCCTGTTACTTGCGCGAATATGATGTCGAGGTGATCCTGCTTGCCGGATCGACCCCGGTGCCGTTCAAGCTGCTGACGATCACCGCCGGCTTCATCCAGATGGCGCTTTTGCCGTTCATCCTGGCCAGCATCGCCGGACGCGGCCTGATCTTCATGAGCTGCGGCATCCTGTTCCGTGTCTTCGGCGCGCCGATCAAGACGTTTATCGACAAGTACCTCGGCTGGGTGACGGCTGCTTTCATCGTGCTAGTCGTTGCCGGTTTCGTCGCGTTGTCGTTCCTTGGCGGAGGCAGCGAGGGGGCGAAGACGGCATGCGATCTCGCCACTTCGGTACGACCAGCCTGATTGCTGCACTGCACAATTTGTCATTGACGCAACCGGATCTTTACCGGATCATGTCATCGTTGTTTTCCAGTGATCGCATGATACGCGGCACGCAGGAGGAGCGATGGCGGACCGGGATTTCGAGCTTCAGGTTCAGGGCTACGGCCTGACGACGGTGCAGGTGCATTTCTGGATGCCCGACCACCGATCACTCTTGCAGCAGTTCGTATTCCAGCAATACGACGTCGCCCCGAATTTTCCCCGCCTTGGCAAGTTTCTCGATTATTGGCGCACCGACATAGAGGCGGTGCTGCATTCGGTCGCCGTCGCGCACAAGCACCTGATGGGGCCAGCCGAATGGCAGGCCGTAGACGGGGTCATTACGATCAACTGATCCGGGGCGTCAGCCGCCTGCTTCGATATCCGCGCTCAGCTTGCTCGCCACCGGATCCAGCGGCCTGATTTCCAGCGTCTTGCGGGCTTCGCGCAGGGCACCTTCGCTGTCGCCCGCGGCCTGTAGGGCCAGGGCATAGTCGCGCCGCACCGGATACCAGAAGGCGGGCGGGTCGGAGAACTGGCCAAAGTCCTCCGTTTCCTCGATCATCGCTGCTTCGGCGAAGGCCGCGGCGGCATCGCGCGGCCGGTCTTCCATCATCGCGACGCGCCCAGTCAGCACCGCGCGGGTGATCGCCAACATCTGTTCGGGCGCGTTCTTGTAGCTGCCTTCGCCTTGCGGCTCGATACTGGCGGGGATCGCCTCGATCTCGGCCCGCACGCCGTCGGCATCGCCGAGGAAGGCCAGCGCCTCTCCGCGAGCGTAGTGCCGCGCGGCGGCGAGGTAGGGCAGCTTGGGTTCGGGTAGCGCCAGGACGACCTTCGGGTCTTCGAACCGGGCGAGCGCGAAATAGCCGGCCGCCGAGAGCAATTGGCGGATCGGACTGCCATCGGTCTGGTCCTGCGAATATTCGACGAGCGGTCGGCCCAGCATCAGCGCGGTGCGGGAGTCGTTCGACATAAGCGCGCCGCCAAGGCCGAAAATGACGTTGTGGGCGTGATAGGGGATTTTCCAGACCCCGCCTTCGGCATCGGGCGGCAGCAACATCGCCTGATGTTCGCCGATCTGCACGGCGCGTTTGTTGGCGGCGGCGGCATCGGCGTATCGCCCAACCCAGTACCAGGTATGCGATGGCATGTGGACGAGGTGGCTGGCCTGAACCCGCATCGCGTCCAGCCTGTCGGCATGGGCCTCGGCCTTGCCCGGCTCTCCTGCGATTTCGGTGGCATGGATGTAGAAGTGGATCGCCCCGGTATCGTCGGGATTGCGCGCCAGCACGGGTTCCAGCAGCGCGATGGGCCTGCTCATGTCCGGCGCGTCCCAGTCGGACGCGACCATCAACGCATCGGCGGCCAGCACTTGCACCCGGTCGTCATCCGGCCAGCGCGCGGCAAGCTCCGCCATCCGCTCGGCATAGGCCTTGTCCCTTGCCTCGACCTCGCCCTTGGGGCGGTAGCGCAGGGCCAGTGCGTCGATAAGCGCATTTTCGCGGTCGGTGACGGTGCCCTTGGCCAGTCGCCGCGCCTCCATCACTTCGGCATAGGCCTCTTTCCGCTCCTCGGCATCGCGGCCGTAGTTCAGCGACGGCCCCATCGAGAGCGCGTGACCCCATCGGCACATCGCGCATTCGGGGGCGAGACGAACCGCCTCTGCCATCGCAGCGGTCGCTTCGTCGTGGGCGAAGGCCATCATCAGTTCGATGCCATTGTCGAAGAAGGCCTGCGCCTGAGCGTTGTCGGTGCTGATTGGAAAGCCGCCGTTGCCGACATTCGCGATCAGTGTCACCGGCTTTTCGCCATGCGCCATTTCGGCGTTATCGGACGGGGCATTCTCTTCCGAGGCGCTGACCGCAGTTTCGGAATGAGAGCCATCGGGGAGGCCGGACGGTTCCGCATCCTGCGCAAAGGCAGGGCAAGCCGCGCCTGCGAGCAGGAGCGAAGTGAAAGCGATGAGCGCGCGCATGGACAGTCCCCCTTGTTCCAGAGGGGACTGTCTCACGCGTATGCGCCTATCGCAATGGTCAGATGATGCCGACTGCCTTGCCGGCCGCTTCGAACATGGTGAGGATCTGGCCGACCTGTTCTTCGCTGTGCTCCGCGCAGAGCGAGCAGCGCAGCAGCGTCATGCCCGCGGGCGTTGCCGGCGGGCGGGCCAGATTCACGTAGAGGCCTTCCTTGAGCAGCGCTTCCCACATGCCCGCGCCGCGTTCGAGGTCGGGCATGATGACCGCGATGATCGCGCTCTGCGGTTCGTCGGTTCCCAGCTCAAAGCCGAGATCGCGCAGGCCCTTGTGCAGGCGCTTGGAATTTTCCCACAGATGCGCACGCTTGTCGCCTGCATCCATCAGCTTGCGGATCGAGGTTGCGGCAGTGGCCACGACGCTGGGCGGAAGCGAGGCGGTGAAGACATAGGGACGGCAGACGAGGCGCATGATTTCGAACTTCGGATGGTTCGACACGCAGAAGCCGCCGACCGTGCCGACCGACTTCGAGAACGTGCCGATCACGAAATCGACATCGTCCAGAACGCCCTGGTCCTCGGCCACGCCGCGACCGTTGGGGCCGATGAAGCCCATCGAGTGCGCTTCGTCGACCAGGACCATCGCGCCATGTTTCTTGGCGACGGCGACCATCTCCTTGAGCGGGGCGATGTCGCCCAGCATCGAGTAGACGCCTTCTAGGACGACCAGCTTGCCCGCACCCTCGGGAATGCGCTTCAGGCGCTTTTCCATCGCTTCAAGGTCGTTGTGCTTGAACGGCACGACTTCGGCATTGCCCATCGCGCACCCGTCCCAGATGGACGCGTGGCTGTCGATGTCGAGCACGATGTAATCGCCCTTGCCGGCGATGGTGGAAATAATGCCGAGATTGGCCTGGTACCCGGTCGAGAAGACCATGGCGTGTTCCATGCCATAGAATTCGCAAAGCGCGTTCTCGACTTCCTTGTGGCCGACATAAGTGCCGTTCAGCACGCGGCTGCCGGTCGTGCCCGAACCGAAGTTTTCAAGCGCGCTCTTGCCCGCCTCGATCACTTCGGGATCGAAGGTCATGCCCATGTAGTTGTAAGTGCCCAGCAGGATCGTCTCGCGCCCGTTGCAAACGGCGGTCACGGGCGAAAGCACGCGTTCCATCACCAGGCCGAAGGGATCTTCGAGGCCGCTGTCGAGCAGGTCCTGCCGCTGCTTGATCAGCGGGTCGAACTTGCTGAACAGGTCCTTGGCGTCCTCAACCTCGGGCAGGGGCTCGGGCTTGTCGGGCGTGGAGATGCTCTCGCTCATGTCAGGCGCCGCGCAGCTTGGTGACCGCGTCGATCAGCTGGCCGTAGGTTTCGATCTCGGCCTGCTGGTTCATCGAGATGATGATGTCGAATTCGTCCTCGATCGCGGCGACGAAATCCATGACGGTCAGGCTGTCCCATTCGAGATCGCCAGCGAACGTCGTGTCCTCCGTAATCGCGACGCCCTTCTTGTTGAAGGGTTCGATCAGGGTGTCGATCCGGGCCTTGGTATCTTCGCGGTCCATGGTGGAATTGGCTTTCTGATGAAGGAGTGACTTTTCAACCGTCGGGCAAAGCGGGACACGGCCCCGGTGTCAAGCGGCGAGGTGATCTGCGCCTGTGCATGGTCGGCGGGCCGAGGTGCTTTGCAGACGGCCTGCCGGCCGCTGCGCATGCTTGCCAGCGGGGGGGATAGCTGTCATCCCTCTGCCCCGATGGAAAGAGGGACCACGCCGGAACCGGAAACGCAAGGGGCCAGTGACAGGCCCGCGGTTCGCCGTTTTTCGCAGCAGGCGATCCATCTGGTTCGCACGTCACAGACCAACAATCTGGCGCTGTCGCAGATGGCGGACCAGAAGGCATCGATCCTGATGGGCGCGACGTTCGTGGTGTTCAGTATCGCCGTCGGGCAGGCGAGCCAAGGTATCATGCCGATCTCGCTTTCGGTTCTTGCGATATTCGCGTTCGCATCGGCGATCTGCGCGGTCATGGCGGTGCTGCCTTCGACACGGGGCAAGCACCAGCGGGCCGATTCGAAATCGAACCGCCTGTTCTTCGGCGTATTCTCGCAAGCTTCGGAGGAAGAGTGGGTCGAGGACATGCTCGACACGCTGGGCAGTGACGAGGCGATCTATCGAGCGATGCTGCGCGATATCTACCAGAACGGCCAGGTCATGGCGCGCAAGAAGTACCGGTTCCTGGGCTATGCCTACCGCTTGTTCATCGCGGGACTGTGCACGACGTTCGCCGTATTCCTGCTGGAACGGTTCGTTCTGAACTAGGCCGCGGCGCGGCGGTCGATCAGGGCGTTCACGGCCGACATGAACGGATGGATCGACACCGGCTTCGACAAGTAGCCTTCGGCGCCTGCAGCGCGGATCTTTTCCTCGTCACCCTTGCCCGCATAGGCGGTGACGGCCAGCACCGGCACGTCGCGCAGGCGGAAATCGTCCTTCATCGCCTCTATCAAGGAGATACCCGAAACGTTCGGAAGCTGAATGTCCATGATGACGAGGTCGGGGCCGAAGTTCGCGGCGCGCGCGACAAAATCGTCGCCATCGGCAAAGGGTTCCACAACGAAGCCGTTTGCCCGTAGCAGATCGCAAAATAGTTTCCGATTCAGGTCGTTGTCCTCGACAACGATCACACGTTCAGCCACTGCGATTTACCCCCGGTAGGTCTTGCCCAAAGTCCCACCACTAACCGTATGTGTAATATATATACGCGGAGTTTGACAATCCCGATGCAGTCCCCAGCTTCAGCAGACGATGCGACCGTGGCTTTGATGGCACTGTCGTGGTTGCTGCAGGACCCGCGTCTTGCCGACCGTTTCCTTGGCCTGACCGGTTTGTCGCCCGACAATCTGCGCGAAGGGATAGGGACGCGAGAGGTGCAATGCGCCGTGCTTGAATTCCTTGCCGGGAACGAAGGCGACATGATCGCGGCCGCAGACGCGCTGGGCCTTACGCCGGAACGCATCGTCCAGGCACACGGCGCCCTTTCGGGCAGGAGATACGAAGAATGAAACGCCCCCTCGTTATCACGGACTGCGACGAGGTCCTGCTCTACATGGTCACCCATTTCCGGGATTGGCTGGGCGAGGAGCATGGCGTCGACATGAGCCTTGCGCAGGGTTTCGAAAACGCACTGCGCTATCGCGATAGCGGAGAGCCGGTCGAGCGCGACGACATCTGGACGCTGCTGGGCGGGTTCTTCGACACGCAGATGCACCGGCAGGACCTGATCCCCGGTGCGGACGTGGCGATGGGCGCGCTTTCGGAAAAAGCCGATGTCGTCGTCCTGACCAACCTGCAGGACCACCGCCGCGACGCGCGAACCAAACAGTTACAGACGCTGGGCATCGATCTGAAGGTTTATACCAACCAGGGGCCCAAGGGGCCGGCGCTGCAGAAAATCCTCGACGAACATGGCGGTGATCGGCCTGCGTTCTTCATCGACGATCTGGCCGTGCACCACGGTTCGGTCGCGGGGGTTGCGCCGCACGTGACGCGCCTCCATTTCGTGGGCGAACCGGATGTCGCGACCCATGCGACGTGCGCCTATACCGCGGGCGATGCCCATGCCCGTATCGATGCCTGGGACGAAGCATTGCCCTGGCTGTTGAAGCAGATCGAAGGAGACCACGCGTGAGCGTTAATATCGAAGCCCGCCTTGCCGAACTGGGGCTGACCCTGCCCGAACCGGCAGCGCCGGTGGCTAGCTATGTTCCGGCCGTCGAGGTTGGCGGAATGCTCCACATTTCGGGCCAGCTTCCTTTCGTGAACGGCACGCTCGTCACGGGGCGGCTGGGCGAGGATGTTTCGCTGGAACAGGGGATCGAGGCGGCGCAGGCCTGCGGCGTCATGATCCTGGCACAGGCCAAGGCTGCGCTCGGCTCGCTCGACCGCGTGACGCGGGTCGTGAAGCTGGGCGGTTTCGTCAACTCGACCGGCGATTTCACCGACCAGCCCAAAGTCGTGAACGGCGCATCGGACCTGATGATGGCGGTGTTTGGCGAGGCGGGCCGCCATGCGCGCAGTGCGGTCGGCGTGCCGGTCCTGCCGCTTGGCGCTGCGGTAGAGGTCGATGCGATCCTGCAGGTGAGCGCCTGAGCGCGAACACTCCCCGGATGGCCATGATGGCCCGACAGGCGTGGCCACTCGATCAGGCGTGGTTGGCCGACTGGACTTACGCCCACCGCGGCCTGCACGATAAAGATACCTGCGAAAATTCGCCCGCGGCCTTTCGCGGCGCAATCGCGGCCGGCCTTGGCATCGAATGCGACGTGCAGGCCAGCGGCGATGGCGAGGCGATGGTCTTCCACGACTGGGTGCTGGACCGGCTGACGGCCGAAACCGGCGCCTTGCGGGAACGCAGCGCGGACGAACTGGCGCAGGTTGCGCTGAAATCGGGCGGGACTATTCCGCGCCTTTCCGAATTTCTCGCGCTGGTCGGTGGCCGCGTGCCCGTGCTGATCGAAGTGAAATCGAAGAAGGACGCGGAATGGAAGCCGCTGGCGCGATCGGTTGCCAATGCGCTGTCCCGCTACAACGGCCCCGCCGCCGTGATGAGCTTCGACCCTCGCATCGTGCGCTGGTTCAGCAAGACTTTGCCGATGCGCCCGCGCGGGCTGGTGACGGGCAGGGGAGAGAAACAGCGGCTGGCCTTTGCAGTCGAACGGGCGATGGCGGTGGTCCATGCGCGCCCGACCTTCATCGCCTGCGACATTCGCGACCTGCCCGAGCCGGCGCTAGACCGCTATCGGCGGCGGGGCATGCCGCTTCTGACGTGGACGGTGCGCAGCCGCGAACTGATGGCACGCGCCCGGCTTCACGCCGACGCCGCGATTGCCGAAGGGGCAGGGCTGTCGTGAGCGAGGGTGCAGGAGCGATCGGCGACGGCGGCCTTGCCGTGCGCCTCAATCCGTCCGTCGGCGCATTGGACGCTGCACAATGGGACGCACTCGATCCGACGGGCAATCCGTTCACCAGCCACCGTTTCCTCGCGCTACTTGAGGAATCGGGCAGCGTCGGTCCCGGCACCGGCTGGTCGCCCGCGCCGCTGACGCTGGGCGCGAAGGACGGCGAAATCCTCGCCGCGCTTCCGGCCTACCTCAAGGGACACAGCCAGGGCGAATACGTCTTCGACCATGGCTGGGCCGATGCATGGCAGCGCGCCGGGGGCAGCTATTATCCCAAGCTCCAGATCTCGGTTCCCTTCACCCCCGCTACCGGCCCGCGCGTTCTCGCGCCCGACGAGGCGACGGCGCGGACCATGCTGCGCGCGGCGGAAATGCTGTGCGAGAACGAGGGGCTGTCATCCGCTCACGCGACCTTCATCGCCGAAGAACAGGTGCCGATCTTCGAGGATGCGGGCTGGATGCTGCGCGAGGATATCCAGTTCCACTGGTTCAACCGCGATTTCGAGACTTTCGACGATTTCCTCGCCACGTTGGCCTCGCGCAAGCGCAAGGCTATCCGCAAGGAACGGGTAAGGGCGCAGGAAGACATCCGGATCGAGACGCTGAGCGGGGACATGATCCGGCCCGAACACTGGGATGCATTCTGGCTGTTCTATCAGGACACCGGCGCAAGGAAGTGGGGGCAGCCATACCTGACGCGCGAGGCGTTCGACCTGTTCGGGCAGGAAATGGCGGACGATATCCTCCTGATGCTGGCCTATGATGACGATGTCGCGGTTGCAGGTGCCCTGAACTTCATCGGGCCGCAGGCGCTTTATGGTCGGTACTGGGGCGCATTGGTGGACAAGCCGTTCCTGCACTTCGAGCTGTGTTATTACCGCGCCATCGATGAAGCGATCGCGCGCGGGCTGTCACGGGTCGAGGCTGGCGCGCAAGGATCGCACAAGCTGGCCCGTGGGTACGAACCGGTGCGCACGCGCTCTGCCCATTTCATTCCGCATCCCGGTTTTCGCGAAGCGGTGGCCGACTTCCTCGAACGCGAAAAAATGGGCGTCGGCATGGAACAGGCCGCCCTGCAAGAGCTGGCCCCGTTCCGCAAAGGCCCCTAGCGCGGGGCCGGTGGTTCAGGCGACGCGGCGTGTCGCGACGGCGGCCAGGAACGCGCGGGCGCGCCGTTGGGCTTCCACGATTTCGCGGGCGCTCATTTCCTCGGCCACTTCGGCGCGGCAGTTCTGCGCCTCTTCATGACCGCGTGATGCGGCCAGGTTGAACCACTTGTGCGCCTCGACCAGATCGCAAATCGCGCCACGGCTGCCGGTCGAAAAGGCGCAGCCCAGTTCGAACAGGGCGTTGTCGTCCCCGTCTTCGTGCTGCGAAAGGCAACGGCAGACGAGCGCTTCAGTCGTCTTGAGAGCGGCCGGGTCGATCGCCGGGCCGGTTTCCACAAGGTACAGATGTTCGGCGTATGCCATTTCGATCACCCCTGTCTTACGCCGCTCCAAATCCCCTGCGGCAAGGAACAAGGTGGGTGATCGTGGTCAACAAATGGTTAATTGCCAAATAAGCGAACAGAAACAGGCATTTCGTGTAAATACGCTTTATGCCTCACCGTTCGGCAGAGCTTAATCTGTGGGTGATTACAGCATTCGACGAAATTGCGCTTGTTTGCGAATCGGCGGGCACCTATAGGGCCAGCCCAGGGATCGGAAGGGCCGGTGGCTCATGTCGCCGGCAAGTGCGGAGTGTGACGCATGGGCCTCGCGGCTGCTACGGAAATTGACGTACTCGCAACTGCTCGTCGCAACGTGGGCGATTATACGCCCGACGCGTCAGAGCCCTACATGAATGCGCAGCAGATGGAATTTTTCCGCAAGCTGCTGGTTGAGTGGAAACATACCATCCTCGACGCATCGGCCGGCACTCTGCAATCGTTGCAGGATGGCCCGATCCGCGAACCCGACCTCAACGACCGTGCATCCAGCGAAACCGACTGGGGCATCGAACTGCGCACGCGCGACCGTCAGCGCAAGCTGATTGCCAAGATCGATTCGGCCCTGCGCCGCATCGATGAAGGCGAATACGGCTATTGCGAAGTGACGGGCGAACCGATCGGCATTGGCCGCCTGATCGCCCGCCCGATCGCGACCATGACCGTAGAGGCGCAGGAAGCGCACGAACGCCGCGAAAAGATTTCTCGCGACGATTGATCGGGCGGGATTTTCACCGCCTGCGGCAAGTGTCCCGAACGGGTACAGGCATGCGGCTGCGGTGGGTAAACCTGCCTGCTTGTTTACACTTCGTTATCCCTGTCGGGTTAATCCTTCGTCATCGAGGTTAACAGGCGCGCAACCAATCTCTCTCGGCGCGCGGCAGGTCATCGGGGGTAAGTCATGCGGGATCAGGACAACCGCAAGCACGAACGCGATTCGCTGTTTCTCATGGCCGAACTCCGGCTGGAACGGGATGGCGCGCCATACGCGGTCAAGCTTCGCAACATCTCCGACTCGGGCCTGATGGCCGAAGGATCGATGCGCGTCATCCGCGGCAGCGAGGTGTGGGTCGACTTGTGCAACATCGGCCTTGTGGCGGGCAAAGTGGCCTGGGCCGCCGGTGACCGCTGCGGCATAGCCTTCAACCAGGCGGTGGAATCGGCAAAGGTGCGGTTTCCGGTGACTGACGTCGACCTGCCCGATGACGAAAACGCATCGGGACATGCCGAACGAAGCGACACCAACGTCGACCGCGGCGCCTGAACTTTCCAGACTTGCGATCATAGCTGCTGACCGCGCACGATTGCGCTGTTAGGGAAGGGGCGATGCGGCCCTTTCTTCGTTCTCTTGCCTGCCTGACATTCGCGCTGCTTGCCGCCTGCGACGGCGGGGGCAGCGGTCGTTTCGACGTGATCCTCGTCGGTGATGAAAAGGCCGCCCTGTCACCTGAACCGCCGTTCTCTCCGGCAGCCGACCTCTTGCGAGAGGCGACGGCAAGCGGGCTCGTCGGTCTGGACGCTGAAGGACGCGTCCGGCCCGATCTTGCCGATCGCTGGATCGTCACCGACGATGGCCTCAGTTACATTTTCCGCTTCGAGAACGCCGCGATGCCCGGCAGCGAGCCGCTTACCGCGCGCGAGGTTCGCGCCGCCTTGCGCGAAGCGATCGAGGCTCTGGACGGGACGGGACTGGGTCTCGACCTGACCGTGATCGACGGGATCTATGCGCGTACCAACCAAGTCATCGAGATCCGGTTGAAGACCGCGATGCCTGAATTCCTGCAATTGCTGGCCGACCCTGCGCTCGCACTCAGGCTGGAGGCGCGTCAGGACCGCGTTCTGGATCTCGAGGCGGACGGTAGCGCGCTGACCCTGTCCACTTACACCGAAAATCCGCGCGATGCCGAGACGATGGATCTGCGTATCGCTGGCCCCAAGGAAGCGGTGCAACGTTTTCAGCGGGGTGAGGCGCGGCTCCTGCTCGCCGGCGGCATCGATGCCTTGCCGCATGTGGAGAAAGGCGGCCTTCTGCGCGGTGCCATCCGCCTCGACCCGGTGACCGGCCTGTTCGGCCTTGCCATTGCTGACCGCGAGGGTTTCCTGTCGCGCCCCTCCAACCGCGAGGCGATTTCGATGGCGGTCGACCGTCAGGCGCTTATCGCTCCGTTCGGGATCGGCGGCTGGTCGCCGCGTACCCGTCTGGTGCCGGAAGGCCCGCTGGGTACGCAGCAGCCTGCCGGGCGCTGGGCGGCGCTCACCATGGAAGAGCGGCAGAACCTTGCCGCGCAGCGCGTTGCGGGCTGGGTGGCAAGCGAGGGCGCCATTGCCCCGCTTTCGATCGCCCTGCCGACGGGTACGGGCGGCGACATCCTGTTCCGCCGCCTGTCGGCCGACCTGTCGCGCATCGGGCTCGGCGCGCGCCGTGTGAAGCTGGACGAGGACGCGGACCTGACGCTGGTCGACAAAGTGGCCTGGATGGACCGGCCCGAGTGGTATCTGCACCGGCTGGATTGTAAGGTAACGAAGGGCCTGTGCAGCCAAGAGGCGGACGCGCTGGTCGCGCAGGCGATTGCCGAACCCGATCCGGCAACCCGCCAGCAATTGCTGGCAGAGGCAACGGCGGCGCTGACCGATCTCGACAGTTTCATATCCTTCGGCCCGCCGATCCGCTTTTCGCTGGTGCGCGGGGGTGTCGACGGATTTGCGGTGAACCGCTGGGGGTTCCATCCCTTGTCGCAGCTGTTTGCCGACCCCACCTAGGGGGCATGGAAGAAGGCAATCGCACTGACTCGATGCCCGGCGCGGGCGGTTTCGAAACGGGCCGCGCACGGCGCATGGATTTTCGGGACAACATGCCGGTGGGTAATGACCCGGCCTCTATCCGCAAACGGATCGAGGCGATGGAAGCGGTGCTGGAACGCGCCTTCGTCATACCGGGCGTGAATTACCGCGTGGGGCTCGATTCGATTGTCGGCCTCGTCCCCGTGGTCGGCGATTTCATCACCGCCGCGATGGGCGCCTACATCGTCTGGGAAGCGCGCAACCTTGGTATTCCGAAGTGGAAGCTGTGGCGCATGGCGGCGAACATCGGTTTCGATACCGCCGTCGGCGCGATACCGCTCGTGGGCGATGCGTTCGACTTCCTGTTCCGATCGAACACCAAGAACCTGAAGATCATCAAGAAACACCTCGACAAGCACCACCCGGAGTCGCGCGTTATCGAGGGTTGAACGACCCCGCGATCAGAAATCGATCGCGATCCCGTTCTTTTCCCAGTCGCCGAAACGCGTCGGATCGGGCCGTTCTTCGTCTTCGTGACGGCTGCCGGGGCCGGGCACGGGCGCAGGGTCGTTGGTCCAGTGCGCGGGCTTCTTGAAGCCTGCGGGGCGCTTCGTGGCTCGCTTCGTTTCTTCGGTCATGTCGCCAAGATGGGGCAGCCTGCGCGCAGTTGCAACGCCGCGCTTTGCCTTGTTCGTGTTGCCAAGCGGCGGGCGAAGTCCGATAGGCGCGAGCGATGAACGATATTGCCGGACTTCCCGCGCGCAACGCGGCGCTCAAAATGCTCGACGCGGTGCTTCGCCGCGGCGACACCATCGACACCGCAGCCGGCGCTGCCAAGGGTCTGTCGCCTTCTGACGCGGCGCTGGCTCGCGCCATCGCGAGCGAGGTTCTGCGCTGGCAGGTCGACCTTGACCGCCTGATCGATTCCGCCACTCGCCAGCGCCTGCCTGACGATGCCAAGGCGCGCACCGTGCTGCGCATGATGCTGGCACAGGCCCTGACGCTGGAAACCGCGCCCCATGCCGTGATCGCCACGGGCCTGCCGCTTCTGACCGGCGGCCCGCGCCGCCTGGCGCACGGGGTGTTCTCCACCCTCGACAAGCGCGGCGGCAGCCTTCCTGATGCGCCGACGCTTCCCGATGCCGTTACCTCGAGATGGGGCGAACAGTACTCCGAGCGCCTGCCCGCGATCGCGGCTGGCCTTGCCCATCCTCCGCCGCTCGACATCAGCTTGCGCGATGCGGGTGAGACCGATGCGTGGGCTGAGCGGCTGGAGGCGCGCATCATGGCGCCGGGCCAGCTGCGCCTGTCGCGCGGCCAGGCCGTCGATGCGCTGCCCGGTTTCGGCGAAGGGGCATGGTGGGTACAGGATCTTGCCGCGTCCATCCCCGCCAGCCTGCTGGGCCGGGGGGCGGGCCCAGAGGCGGGCAGGGCGCTGGACCTTTGCGCCGCGCCGGGCGGGAAAACGCTGCAGCTGGCTGCGGCCGGATGGAACGTGACCGCGCTGGATATCGCCAAGCGCCGGTTGAAGCGGCTGCACCAGAACCTGCAACGTACCGGCCTTTGCGCCGAAGTGGTGGAGGCAGACGCGCTAAAGTGGGAGCCGGAAGAGGGTTTCGACGCCATCCTGCTCGACGCGCCGTGCAGCGCCACGGGCACGTGCCGCCGCCATCCCGACGTCTTGCACCGCGTCTCTCAGGCGCAGATCGACGATCTTGCGAAACTGCAGGCGGCCCTGATCGCGAAAGCCAGCGACTGGCTGAAACCCGGCGGCGTGCTGGTCTATGCGGTCTGTTCGCTGGAACGTGAGGAGGGCGAGGACCAGATGGACCGCGTCACGCTGTCGCCCGCGCCGATCGCGCAGGACGAACTGCCCGCCGGTCTGGAGCCGACCTCACAAGGCTGGCTCAGGACCGATCCGGGCATGTTGCCCGATGCGGGCGGGCTGGACGGGTTCTTCGTCGCCCGCTTCCGCAAGCAGGGCTGACTGGTGAGGCCGCGCGGTTATTGCGGCTTCACGCGGTCGGCAAAGCTCTTGCGCAGCTTCTGCAGCTTGGGCGGGATCGTCGCGACGCAGTAGGGATTCCGCTGCCCGTCGCCTTCCCAGTATTCCTGGTGATAGTCCTCTGCCGGATACCACGTTGCCAGCCCTTCGATCGTGGTTACGACGGGCTGGTCGTGATTTTCCTGCGCACGCTGGATCGCGGCTTCGGCCTCGGCCTTCTGCTTGTCGTCGATCGGGAAGATCGCGGAGCGGTACTGCGTGCCGACGTCGTTGCCCTGGCGGTTCAATTGCGTCGGATCGTGCGTGGCAAAGAAGATATCGAGAATGTCGCCCAGCCGGACGATCTCGGGGTTGAAGGTCACGCGCACGGCCTCTGCATGGCCGGTGCTGCCCGAACAGACCTCGCGATATGTCGGATTTTCGGTCTGGCCGCCGATATAGCCGCTTTCCACATCGCTGACGCCCAGCACGTCGCGGTACACCGCCTCGGTGCACCAGAAGCAGCCGCCTGCCACGATAACCTGTTCCATGTGTCCGTCTTCTCCTTGCTGCCGCACAGATGGGGAGGGGCAGCGTCGTTTTCCATCTCGTTCGGTGCATTAACCACCGGCAGGGGCATTCGGTCCTGCAAGTGCGCGCGTTACGGTGGACTTGGCCCCTCGCGCGCCATATCTGGTGGGCATGACCAGTATTACCGTCGCGGCGCTGCAATGCGCGCTCGGCTCGGATGACGAGCAGGAAAACATCGTCAGGATCAGTGACCTCGTGGCCGAAGCCGCGGGGCAGGGGGCGCAAGTCATCCTGCCGCCCGAGCTGTTTTCCGGCCCATACTTCTGCCGCGAGGAAGACGAGGCGCTTTTCGCACTGGCCCGCCCGACGGCGGAGCACCCCTCTGTCATCGCGATGCAGGCCCTGGCGAAGAAGCTGGGCGTGGCGATCCCGACCAGCTTTTTTGAGCGGGACGGACACCATTATTACAACACGCTGGCCATGATCGACGCGGACGGCGAGATCATGGGCACTTACCGCAAGAGCCACATTCCCGACGGCCCGGGTTACGAGGAAAAATACTACTTCCGCCCCGGCAATACCGGTTTCAAGGTCTGGGACGTGTTCGGCACGCGCATCGGCGTCGGCATCTGCTGGGACCAGTGGTATCCCGAAACCGCGCGCGCCATGGCGCTGATGGGGGCCGAATTGCTGTTCTATCCCACGGCCATCGGGTCAGAGCCTTATGACGCCGACCTCGACACCAGCCGCATGTGGCGCCGCGCCATGATCGGCCACTCGGTATCGAACTGCATGCCGGTCATCGCCTCGAACCGCATTGGCAAGGAAGGCGCGTGCCAGACGTTCTACGGGCACAGCTTCATCAGCGACGAATGGGGCGATCTGGTTGCCGAATACGGTCGCGACGAAAGCGGCGTGCTGGTGGCGACGCTGGACCTTGCGCGCGCGGCGACGCACCGGGCGGGTATGGGCTTCTTCCGCGACCGCCGCCCGCAGCTTTACGGCCGCCTTGCCGAGGATGTCTGAACCCCATCGCTATCTGATCGCGCTGGGCGGCAATGTCCGGCACCACCGGTACGGCCCCCCGGAAAGCGTCCTTGTCGCCGCGACCGAAGCGATCGACGACGGCATGGGCAAAGTCGTCGCGCGCTCGACCGTGATCCGCAGTGCGCCCGTTGGCCCTTCCGCCCGCCGATACGCAAACTCGGCGATCCTGGTTGAAAGCAAGCTCGAACCGCGCGAAATGTTGGCCGGCTTGAAGCGGCTGGAAGCCGATTTCGGGCGGCGCAGCGGGGGGCGGCGCTGGTCGGCCCGCACGCTCGATTGCGACATCGTGCTCTGGTCCGGCGGGACCTGGGGGGACGATGATCTGGTCATCCCGCACCCCCTGTTCCGCGAGCGGGGTTTCGTCCTGAGGCCCGCCGCGGACATCGCCGCACAGTGGCGCGACCCGCTCAGCGGGCGCACCATTCAACAACTCCTTTTCCGCAATCGTCACCAAGGCGCTTGACCGCGCCGCCGCCCCTCCTTAGGTGACCGCTCCGTGGTCGGGGCCCTTAGCTCAGTCGGTAGAGCAACTGACTTTTAATCAGTAGGTCGCTGGTTCGAACCCAGCAGGGCTCACCACGTTGCTCTTTTTATCAAGCAACATCGCCGCGTGATCGGGCGCTATGCACCGGATGGGTGCTCATCCGCGCAATTTTTTCCGAAATCTCTGTGGTAAAAGGCGAGCGCTTGGCGTCCTAGATGCGCGCCGACGGTTCGCTGCGCCGAACTCCGCGATTTTTGGCGCCTTATGCAGGCGAGGCAGCCGTCCTGCACGCGCCAGCACGGTAAGCATATTCCTTAAGCCGGTGGTTACCGCTCCTTGCGAGGATTTGCCGCGTTCATCGAAAATCATGCCGTCCGTGGCGGCCGAAGGAGCAGTTCAGTGACCATCGTTTCCAAGGGCCCTAGGGCCATCCTCCTCCTCGCCATGCTTGGCGCCGCCACCAGCCTGTCCGCCCAGGAAATCCAGCCCGAAGGCGATGTCCTGACGGTGCTGGGCAACCGCGCGATCGAAGGGCCGGAGATCGAAGGCATCATTTCCGCGCGCAGTGGCGACAAGCTGCAGATCACGACGGCCGAAGGCGCTCGTGCGGTCATCATGATCGATGATCGTACCGAAATTCGCGGCAAGGGCGGCTTCCTCGGTATGAAGAGCAAGGAACGGGCCGCGTCCTCGCTGTTCAACGGTCTTCCGGTCAGCATCAAGACGCTGCGTTATGAAAACGGCCTTTTCGCCGACAAGATCCGCTTCAAGAACGACGATCTCAAGACGGCGGCGATGATCCACAACGGCACCGACCAGCGCTTCCTTAAACAGGCGGCTGCGACCGAGGCGCTGCGCAGCCGCATGGGCGACATCGACAAATACAACGTCAAGGGCACCACCAACGTCTATTTCGATTCCGGCAAGTACAAGCTGTCCGCCGAGGCCGAGCGCGATCTTTGCACGGCCGCCAGCGAGGCCGACGCGATGGACAACGCGCTGCTTCTCGTCGTCGGCTACACCGATTCCACCGGCAGTTACGAGGTCAATCAGGCCCTGAGCGAAAAGCGCGCGGCGCGGGTGGTCAATTACCTGCAGCAGGCTTGCGGCTGGAAACCCTATCGCATGCTCACCCCGACCGGCATGGCAGAGGCCGATCCGGCAGCCGACAATGAGACCGAGGCAGGCAAGGCCCAGAACCGCCGCGTGGCGGTCAACATCCTCGTCAGCAAGGGTCTCGACGGGCTCTGACCGGCATCGCCTCTGCGCTGCAGGGTGAGCCAAGGGCCAAAATGGTCGGGGAGACAGGATTCGAACCTGCGACATCCTGCTCCCAAAGCAGGCGCGCTACCGGGCTGCGCTACTCCCCGACCCTTGGCATCGCTTCGAAGCCGAAGCGATGGAAAAACGGTGGGCCCGGCAGGATTCGAACCCGCGACCTAGCCGTTATGAGCGGCCAGCTCTAACCGCTGAGCTACAGGCCCGTGGGGCAGGCGACTAGCCGGGTGCGCAGGGCTTGGCAAGCACACTTGCATCACGCGACGGCTTCGCGTTCGCTTTCGACTTCGTCGGCCCTTGCCGGAAGAGTGAGGACGAGCGCGGCGGCATCGCGGTCAAGGCTTCCGCCCGCCGCTTTCGCCTCTGCACCGGCAAGGCGCAGGGCAAAGCCGCGGCCCAGCATTCCCGTTGCCAGTTCCCCGTCGCTGTCGCTGGCCGGCGAGGCGCCGAACAGGTCTTCATCGTCAAGAGCCGCAAGCGAAGGCGGCAGGCCCATCGTTATGGTGACGGCATCCCGACCAGGCTGAAGCGAGAAGGGCAGCACATCCCCTGCGCCCGCCGACCCTGCGACAGCGGCGATAAGGCGCCAGAGGCTACGTTCCAGCTCGCCTTCCTCGATCGGCACGGTCATGCCGGGATCGGTGAGCCGCACGTCCATGCGGGCGCTGCGGGCATCGAGCATGGGCACGGCCTGCCTGACCAGCGATTCGACCAGCGGCCCTATCGCGGTTTCGCCCTCGCTCATCGTCCGGGTGCCGTGGCGCAGGCGGACGAGGCGATCGACCTCTTCCAGTCCGGCGAGCAGCGATGCGGTCTCTCCGGCAATGCCGGCCGCCAGAGAGCGGTACTGGTGCGGTACGGGGCCGAACAGCTGCTGCTGGATGATCTCCGCAAAACCCTGAAGCGCGTTGATCGGCGTGCGCAGTTCATGCAGCGCCTGGCGGACAAGGTCGCCGCGCCGGTCGGGCACGGAGCCGAGGTCACGGGTGAGCCGCGCGTGGTGGCCGAGGAACCGGCCCACCGGATCGAAGTGCGGTGCGGCATCGAGCCGCCACTGCCCGGAAATCGCGGGCGATGCGCCGATGGTAACACGTCCCGAACGCACGGCCTGCTGACGGCGTAGCGCGGTGGAGGTCGATTCGTCGACGCGCGCGGTTGCCGTGTCGGACGCCGAGAGGATTAACCCCGTCAGCATCGGCGAAAGGCGTGCGGCCCATTCGACGCGGCCTTCGGGCGATATCATGCAGTCGATTTCGCGTGTCGTGGCGATCGGCGGCGGCGAAGCGCTGTCCGCGACCTCGTCATCAAGCAGAATTTCATTTTCGTCCGATGCCGACTTGCGGCCGCTGGCGACGATTTCGTCGGTCACCTGCTCGCGCCGCTTCAGACGGAAACGTTCGATGCGCGCGACGATCTCACCGATGTCGGAGCTGGGCTCAACGGTTTCCGCGGCCCGCTTTCTCGGTGCAGCAACCTGCGGGCGCGGTGCGCGGGTGGGGACAGGGGCACTGGGCGTGAGGCCGTCGACGGCTGAGGAACGCTGTTCCTTGCGTTCCACAAGGAGTGGTGGAGGTGCCTCCACATTGCGGGCCCGACCCGTAGTGCGCGCGCTGCGCACCCGGTTCTGCAGGCTTTCGTCCAGAACGCTGATCAGTACGGTCCAGCCTGCCTCGTCCAGGTCGGCGGCGTCGATCGCGGCGGCAGCTACGGCCTCCTCGCCCTCGCAAAGTTGTGCGACGAGGGGGGCGGAGCGCAGGCGCAGGGCCGGATCGGCCAGGATCTGTGCGCGTTCGTCGGCGGGGATGCGGCGGGCAAGGGCAGCAAGGCGAAGAAACGATGCCGCGACGAGCGCGCCGTCGGCCACCGTGCGTCCGCTGCCCAGAAGGTCGACGAGCTGCTGGTATTGCGCACGTGCCGAAACGTCGCTGTCGGCAGCGACTTCGAGCACGGTACGCAAGCGGTCGTCGAGTGTCATCAAATCCCCCGGGGCGGGGCGGCATGGTCGCATCGACAGGAGTGATGCAGCCAGTGATTCCGCCCCTCTGCTGGAGGTAAACAACGCCTTAACTTCGGGGAAGGGGCACGATCTGTGCGTTGCAAAGTGGAACAGGCATCGTCATAGTTCATTTATTGCGTAGTGGGGGCCTCTTGTTATCCGCAAGTTGCGGTATCAGGTATTTTCCGTTTCCCCAGATCAGGAGCGCGGCACGATTCGCCGCGAACAGGATTTGACGAGCATGATTTTTGACGAGATCGACCGCCGGCTTCTTGCCGAACTACAGGCAGAGGGGCGGATCACCAATGTGGAACTGGCCAACCGGGTAGGTCTGACGGCGCCGCCATGCCTGAGACGCGTACGCGCGCTTGAGGAAAGCGGCGCGATTCAGGGCTATCACGCCGATCTCGATCCCGCGACGCTGGGTTTTACCATCACCGTTTTCGCGATGGTCAGCCTGAAGAGCCAGGCAGAGGACGCGCTGCGCTCATTCGAGGAGCACGTGTTGAAGCTTCCCGAAGTGCGCGAATGTCACATGCTCAACGGTGAGATCGACTTCATCCTGAAAATCGTGAGCAAGGACCTGCAGAGCTTCCAGGAATTCCTGACGAGCAGCCTCACGCCCGCGCCCAACGTGGCCAGCGTCAAGACTTCGCTCGTCATCCGCCGTTCCAAGAACGAACCCGGCGTCCCGCTGGGCTGAGCGGCGGGCGGATCCCGGTGCGGAGCCGCGCGCTTTTACCGTTCGTCATCGCGTTCGCCGTGTCGGCGTGCAGCGAGGAGCCGCGCGATGCGCAAGTTGCCGCGCCGCGCCAGGGCATGATGGACGGAATGCCAGCCGATGCGCGCGGCATGCGCAAGGTCGCGACTTTCGATGCCGACGTGCTGGTCCTCAAGCGCCGCAATTATGGCGGGCTGTTCGGGGACAAGTTGTCCGAATACTCGCCCGTCGACCTTGCCGTCGCGTGGAGCGAGGGCGCGCGGGCCGAGGTGCATTCCCAGATCGACATTCGCCAGTCGGGCCGGTTCTATTACTGGCGCGCGGGGCCGGATGCCTGGCAGGACCCACGTGTCCGCCGGTTCGGCAAGAATTCGGCCAACTGGCACCTGATCCCGGCGAACGAGGCAATTGCCGAGCGGATTGACGACATCGACGAAAACGAAATCGTGGGCCTCAAGGGCTATCTCGTCGACATCGACGGACCCGATGGCGGCCGGTGGCGCACGTCGCGCACCCGCAACGACAGCGGGGCAGGGGCGTGCGAGATCATCCTCGTGACCGAAGTGCGCGCCTACGACGAGGCGGCGTGAGCAATGCGTGAAAGCCCCCGAGTGAGTGGCTCCGTGTGGGAGATCAGTCCCGCTCGGCCAGCCACTCCTCGAGCCACTTGATCGTGTAGTCGCCGTTCAGGAAATCGGTCTGACGGATCAGTTCCTGATGCAGCGGGATCGAGGTATGCACCCCTTCGATCACCATTTCCTCCAACGCGCGCTTCAGCCGCATGATGCAACCTTCGCGCGTGCGGCCATAGACGATCAGCTTGGCGATCATCGAATCGTAGTAGGGCGGAATGCGGTAACCCGCGTAGAGCCCCGAATCGACGCGCACGTGCATGCCGCCCGCAGCGTGATAGTTCTTCACCTCGCCCGGGCTGGGCGCGAAAGTGAAGGGGTTTTCCGCGTTGATGCGGCACTCGATCGCGTGGCCGGTGAAGCGCAGTTCGTCCTGCGTCACCGATAGCGGCTTGCCATCGGCGATACGGATCTGTTCGCGCACAAGGTCGACGCCGGTGATCGCCTCGGTCACCGGATGCTCCACCTGAAGGCGGGTGTTCATCTCGATGAAGTAGAACTCGCCACCTTCCCAAAGGAACTCGATCGTGCCCGCACCGCGATAGCCCATTGCGGCCATCGCATCGGCGCAGACCTTGCCCATGCGGGCGCGTTCGTCGGCGCTGATGACGGGCGAGGGCGCTTCTTCGAGCACTTTCTGGTGGCGACGCTGAAGCGAACAGTCGCGTTCGCCCAGGTGAATGGCAGTGCCTTCGCCGTCGCCGAAAATCTGGAATTCGATGTGGCGCGGGTTGCCGAGATACTTCTCGATATAGACCGTGGCGTCGCCGAACGCGGATTTCGCCTCGCTGCCGGCCTGCTTCATCAGGGTTTCGAGGCTTTCTTCGGCCTCGCACACCTTCATGCCGCGGCCGCCGCCGCCCGATGCCGCCTTGATGATGACGGGATAACCGATTTCGGCCGCGATCTTGCGGGCTTCGTCGTAATCCGAAACCGCACCGTCCGAACCGGGCACCAGCGGCAGGCCCAGATCGCCGGCCGATTTCTTGGCCGCGACCTTGTCCCCCATGGTGCGGATGTGTTCGGGCTTGGGCCCGATCCATTTCAGGCCGTGCGCCTCGACGATTTCGGCAAACTTCGCGTTTTCGGAAAGGAAGCCGTAGCCGGGGTGGATCGCATCGGCGCCCGAAATTTCCGCCGCCGAAATGATCGCAGCCATGTTCAGGTAACTGTCGGTCGCCGAAGGCGGGCCGATGCAGACGGCCTGATCGGCCAGCCGCACGTGCATGGCGTCGGCGTCGGCGGTGGAATGGACCGCCACCGTCTCGATGCCCATTTCATGCGCGGCGCGATGGACACGCAGCGCGATCTCGCCGCGGTTGGCGATGAGAATGCGCGAAATTGCCATGGCTTGTCCCCGTTCAGTCGATGACGACGAGCGGCTGGTCGAATTCGACCGGCTCACCGTTGCCGACGAGGATCTGGCTGATCGTGCCGGCCTTGGGCGCGGGGATCGCGTTCATGACCTTCATCGCCTCGACGATGAGCAGCGTTTCGCCTGCCTTCACGGTTTTGCCGACCGTGATGTAGTCGGGCGCGCCGGGTTCGGGGGCGAGATAGCAGGTGCCGACCATCGGCGATTTCACCGCATCGGTCGGAACCGCCGGGGCGGCGTCCGCCGCGGGTGCGGCCGCAGGTGCCGGTGCGGCAGCAGGCGCAGCGGCAACCGACGCCGCGACGGGCGCGGCGGCAATCGCGGCGCGCGATACCTTGATCTTGCGATCGCCGTCCTCGACCTCGATCTCGGTCAGGCCGGTTTCACCGAGCAGTTCGGCAAGTTCGCGCACGAGTGCGCTGTCGACATTCATTCCGCCAGTACGGCGGCCGGTGGGGGTCTTGGCTTCGCCCATGTAGTCCTCGGCTAAGCAGTTACGGGTTGCAGGCGGCGCTACGCGCAGCCGGAACGCTTCGCAAGAGCAAAGGGCCAAGTACCCCCAGCGGCGGACTTTCGCGCCTTAGCGGTCCGTGCCCCTGGCCTTCCCCCACTGGCGCGCCACCGTATAGCCCAGATAGCCGGTGCCGAAGAGCGCGTAGAGCGGTTCGGGAAGCCCGTTGAGATAGCGCGTCATCCCCTCGGCAATGGCCAGTGCGGCGGTCGGATCGAATGCGGCGACAAGGCCCATGGGGATGGCGAAAAGGATCATCGCGTACATGACGTAAAGAAAGCCGGGTCGCGCCCGGCTGGTCCATGGGTCGGCGGAATTGGCCTCTGCCACGATGGCGGCGAGGCGCGCTTCGACCATCTGCATCTCGTGCGTGCCTTCCAGCTTCAGCAGTTCGAGCTTGGCTTTTTCGCGGGCATCCTTGTCGGGAATGACCTTGTCGATGATGCGGGTGATCGGAACGATGAGCGAATCGAGAACGGGCAAGGGGCGATCTCCTGTTTTGACGAGTGTTTTTCGTATGGGAGCCGCAGAAAGAGCATTGCGCGCAGGCAGTAGGAAAATAAATTCGCGTATCGGTTGGGATCAAAGAAGGACGCACGCCTTGGCGGTAAGGATCAGGTCACTGACGGGAAACGGTATAGAGGCAGCGATCCCCGCGCTTGCCGCCTTGCGCATCGCCGTGTTTGCCGAGTGGCCCTATCTCTATGATGGAGACCTTGCTTACGAGGAGGAGTACTTGCGCGAATTTGCCGCCGCGCCCGCTGCGGTGCTGGTGGCGGCGATGGACGGGGACCGGATGGTGGGTGCCGCCACGGCATCGCCCATGTTGGCGCAGAAGCAGGCGTTCCGCCGACCTTTCGAGGATCGCGGCCTCGCCACGCAGGACATGTTCTATTTCGGGGAGTCCGTTCTTCTGCCCGAATACCGGGGACAAGGGATCGGCCACGCCTTCTTCGACCATCGCGAGGCGCAGGCGCGCAAATCCGGCGCGGGCACGGCCTGCTTTGCGGCAGTGGTTCGGCCTCTCGATCATCCTGACAGGCCGTCCGATTACCGGCCGCTCGACACGTTCTGGCAGGCGCGGGGGTATAGCAGGGTGCCGGGATTGGAGACCGGCCTTGCGTGGAAGGATCACCGCGACACCGGGGAAACGGAGAAGACGATGCAATACTGGATGCGAGAGCTGTGACGGTGCGTTAAAAGCTGCCGTGAATTGTGCAATCCTGGTTGTATCTCGCGCCAATTGGTTTTCGTGTGGTGGAATTCACCTGATTGACGTTCAGATAAGGTGATAAACGCCTTGGTGAACTTGCTAGAGTAGCTTCCTGCTCGAAACAGCCGCGCGATTCATGGCTGTGCGCAGGAGGCGAGGACCGATGAACGAGTACCAGACCGGGTTCGGAAACGAATTCCAGACCGAGGCGGTGAAAGGTGCCTTGCCCGTCGGGCGCAACAGCCCGCAAAAGCCTGCTTTCGGCCTTTATGCAGAGCAGTTTTCGACCAGCGCCTTCACCATGACGCGGGCCGAGAACAAGCGGGCCTGGTTCTATCGGATGCGTCCGACGACGGCGCATGGGCCTTTCGAGCCGTTCGATGCGAAGCTGCGTCTCGCCAGTGCGCCTTTTCCCGATGCCAGCCCGAACCGCTATCGCTGGGATCCGCTGCCGATGCCCGAGGGGCCGACCGACTGGCTTGAAGGGCTGGTCACCTATGGCGGCAATGGCGACGTTGGCACGGGTGCGGGGATCGCGGTCCACATCTATGCCGCGAACCGTTCGATGGAGCGGCGGGTGTTCCAGTCGAGCGACGGCGAACTGCTGATCGTCCCGCAACTGGGCACGCTGCACATCGATACCGAGATGGGCCGCATGGACGTGCCGCCCGGCCATGTCGCTGTGATCCCTCGCGGATTGCGTTTTGCCGTGCGGCTCAGCGAACCTTCGCGCGGTTATGTCTGCGAAAATTACGGATCGCCCTTCCGCCTGCCCGACCTTGGCCCCATCGGCGCGAATGGCCTTGCCAATCCGCGCGATTTCGAAACGCCGGTCGCCTGGTTCGAGGACGCGGACCGCGACACCGAATGGGTGCAGAAGTTTCAGGGCAAGCTCTGGCGCACGATGCTTGACCATTCGCCGTTCGATGTCGTCGCCTGGCACGGCAATACCGCGCCCTTTCGTTACGACCTGTCGCGCTTCAACACGATCGGAACGATCAGCTTCGACCATCCCGATCCTTCGATCTTCACCGTGCTGACCTCGCCCAGCGAAGTGGCCGGCACGGCGAACTGCGATTTCGTGATTTTCCCGCCGCGCTGGATGGTTGCCGAGGATACTTTTCGGCCCCCATGGTTTCATCGTAATGTGATGAGCGAATTCATGGGACTGGTGCAGGGCGTCTATGACGCGAAGGAAGGCGGGGGCTTCGTGCCCGGCGGCGCCAGCCTGCACAACCAGATGAACGGTCACGGGCCCGATGCGGAAAGCACGAAGCGGGCCATGCAGACCGCGCTGCGGCCCCAGAAGATCGCCGATACGATGGCTTTCATGTTCGAAAGCCGCTGGGTCATCCGTCCCACGCTTTTCGCGCTGACCAGCCCGACGCTGCAGGACGATTACGACGCCTGCTGGAAGGGTTTCAAGAAGGCGCAATTGCCGCGCTGATCCGGGGCCCGACCCCGGAAGGTAAGGAAACAAATGCTCGACCATACTCACGACGCCCATGCCAGGAGCTGGGTCGCAGACGTCAACGACCATCCCGAATTCCCGGTTCAGAACCTGCCGCTCGGCATTTTCTCGCCCAAGGGAGAGCGGGACCGGCGCGGCGGTGTCGCGATCGGCAGCAAGGTGCTGTGCCTGCGCGGTGCGGCAGGCCTGCTTTCCGGCAAGGCGGCAGAGGCGGCGAAGCTGGCCGATGCGACTTCGCTCAACGCGCTGTTCGCAGATGGCAACGAAATGGCCGACGCGCTGCGGCTGGGCCTGTTCGAACTCCTGACGGACGAGGGTAAGGCCGCAGAGGCGGGCAAGATGCTGTTCGCGGCGGACGAGTGCGACTTGTTCGTGCCGTTCCATGTCGGCGACTACACCGATTTCTTCACCGGGATCGAGCACGCCAAGAACATCGGCGCGCTGTTCCGGCCCGACAATCCGCTCTTGCCGAACTACAAATATGTGCCCATCGGCTATCACGGGCGGAGTTCCTCCATCCGGGCAAGCGGCGCGGACGTCATCCGTCCGTCGGGCCAGACGAAGCCTGCGGACGGCGAAACCCCGCCGTTCCAGCCCAGCGCGCGTCTGGATTACGAAATGGAGATGGCGATCTGGACCAGCGGGTCGAACGACCTGGGCAAGCCGGTCACCATTGGTGAGGCGGGAAGCCATATCGCGGGTCTGTCGATCCTGAACGACTGGTCGGCGCGCGACCTTCAGGCATGGGAGTACCAGCCGCTGGGGCCGTTCCTTGCCAAGAACTTCCTGTCGACCGTGTCGCCATGGATCGTGACGAGCGCGGCGCTTGCCCCCTTCCGAACGGCACAGCCGGAGCGGCCCGAAGGCGATCCCAAACCGCTCGATTACCTTTGGGATGATGGCGATCAGAAGTCGGGTGCCTATGCGATCTCGATGGAAGTGTTCCTTTCCACCGCGAAGATGCGCGAGGCGGGGCAGGAGCCGCACCGCCTCAGCAAGGGGCCGATGACCGCCATGTACTGGACCGCGGCGCAGCTTGTCGCGCACCACACGGTGAACGGCTGCAACCTTCAACCGGGCGACCTTCTGGGCACGGGCACGCTGTCGGGGCCGGATGCTTCGAGTTTCGGTTCGCTGATCGAACTGTCTGGCGGCGGCAAGACGCCGATCGAACTGCCCAATGGCGAAACCCGCACGTTCCTTGAAGATGGGGACGAGATCATCATGCGTGCCCATGGCGAGGCAGACGGCGCACGCACCATCGGGTTTGGCGAGTGCCGGGGCCGGGTCGTCGGCTGATGCCGCTCACGCTGCATGGCTGTTGGCGATCGGGCACCAGCTATCGCACGCGGATCGCGCTGAACCTCAAAGGGCTGAAATACGCGCAGATCACGCACGATTTGCGCAAGGGCGAGCATGAGACGGCGAGCTACACCGCGCTTGCCCCTCAAGGGTTGGTGCCCGCGCTTGAGATCGGAGAGGGCGTTGCCCTGCCGCAAAGCGTGGCGATCCTCGAATGGATGGAAGAGACGCATCCCGAACCGCCGCTGCTGCCCAGGGACGCCAATGATCGCGCAGTATGGCGCGGGCTATGCCTACGGCGATATGCCAACGCTGGTGGACTGCTATCTCGTGCCGCAAGTCTAATCGGCGCAGCGGTTCGGATCGGACCTGTCCACCTATCCGAACCTGCTGGCGGCTTATGAAAAGGCGGCGCTGCATCCCGCCATCGCGGCGGCGCATCCCGACCGGCAGCCCGACTCCGATTAGGCGTACTGGAACTTGGCCGCTTCCAGCCTGTCCTGCATCTTGGCGCGCAGCAGCGTGACCAGTCCGCTGACCTTGGGCGAAAGATGCCGCCGCGTGGGATAGATCGCCCAGATCGGCTCGTCCTCCGGCCGTTCGTCTTCCAGAACTTCCTGTAATCGCCCCGCGGCCAGATGTTCGCGCACGTAGAAGGCGGGCAACTGGCACACGCCCATTCCGGCAAGGCAGGCCTCGAGCACGGTGGTCCCGCTGTTGCAGTTCCAGCGCCCGCGCGGGCGGTAGGTCTGGCCGCGCCGGAAGTGCCACTGCGACGATGATCCGACAAGGCAGTCGTGCGCGGTCAGTTCCCCGATCTCGCGCGGTTCCCCGTGTGACGAAAGGTAGTGGCGCGAGGCGACCGTCACCAGCTCGCGCTGCGCCACGCGGGTGGCTATCAGGCGCGAGTCTTCCAGATGCCCGGTGCGCACGGCAAGGTCGTAGCCGCGACTGACGATATCGACCACGTCGTTGTCGAGATCGAGCGTGACGACGAGCGCCGGGTGCTCCTGCGCGAATTCACGCACGAGCGGGGCGACGAACCGTTCGCCCAGCGAATAGGAGCAGGTGAGGCGCAGCGCCCCGCGCGGCTGGTCCTGCGATGCGATGGCGGCAATGGCCTCCTCGCGCTCGTCCACCAGTCGCTGGCACTGTTCGATGAAGATGCGCCCCGTGTCGGTCAGGAAAAGCGATCGGGTGGTCCGGTTGAAAAGCTGCGTTTCCAGCCGCGCTTCCAGCCGGGCGACGGCGCGGCTCATATGCGTGACCGAGGCGCCGAAAGCCCGCGCGCCGGCTGTGAACGATCCCGCGCGCGCCACGGCGACGAATTCCTCGATCCCGTCCCAACCGCCGATCATGATTATTGCCTCACAGTGATAATGCTTTGCCAAAATCGCTGTTTATCACCGGATGGTGCTATTGCTAGAGCGTCGTCAAAGCAATTCACGCGATCAAGGAGCAAATCGAAATGAAAACCCGCGCCGCCGTCGCCTTCGAGGCGAAAAAGCCGCTCGAAATCGTCGAAGTCGATCTTGAAGGCCCCAAGGAAGGCGAAGTCCTGGTCGAGATTATGGCGACCGGCATCTGCCATACCGACGCCTACACCCTCGACGGGTTTGACAGCGAAGGCATCTTCCCCTCGATCCTCGGCCACGAAGGCGCAGGCATCGTGCGCGAAGTAGGCCCCGGCGTGACGAGCGTGAAGCCCGACGATCACGTCATCCCGCTCTACACGCCCGAATGCCGGCAGTGCAAAATGTGCCTGTCGGGCAAGACCAACCTGTGCAGCGCGATCCGCGAAACGCAGGGCAAGGGCGTGATGCCCGATGGCACCAGCCGCTTTTCCTACAAGGGCGAGACGATCTTCCACTACATGGGTTGCTCGACCTTTTCGAACTTCACCGTGCTGCCCGAAATCGCGGTCGCCAAAATCCGCAAGGACGCGCCGTTCAAGACCAGCTGCTACATCGGTTGCGGTGTCACGACGGGCGTGGGTGCGGTGACCAACACGGCCAAGGTCCAGGTTGGCGACAACGTCGTCGTCTTCGGCCTGGGCGGTATCGGCCTTAACGTCATTCAGGGTGCGCGGCTGGCCGGTGCGAACAAGATCATCGGCGTGGACATCAACCCTGACCGTGAGGAATGGGGGCGCAAGTTCGGCATGACCGACTTCCTCAACACCAAGGGCATGAGCCGCGAGGACACCATCGCGAAAATCGTGATGATGACTGACGGCGGTGCCGATTACACCTTCGACGCCACCGGCAACACCGAAGTCATGCGCACCGCGCTCGAGGCGTGTCACAAGGGTTGGGGCACCAGCATCATCATCGGCGTCGCCGAAGCGGGCAAGACCATCGAGACCCGTCCGTTCCAGCTGGTCACGGGCCGCAACTGGCGCGGTACGGCGTTCGGCGGGGCCAAGGGCCGCACCGACGTTCCCAAGATCGTGGACATGTACATGACCGGCAAGATCGAAATCGATCCGATGATCACCCACGTCATGGGCCTGGAAGAGATCAACACCGCCTTCGACCTGATGCACGAGGGCAAGTCGATCCGATCGGTCGTCGTGTTCTAAAGTATTGGTGGTATTCGATCTGTCGGTGGGCTTAGCTGCCGGCAGATCGAAGAAACCAAAGGAGAGCGATCATGTTCAGTCACGTCCACCTCGGCGCCAACGATGTCGAAGAATCGCGCAAGTTCTACGATGCGCTCATGGCAACGCTGGGTGCGGGTCCGGGGACCTACGATGCCGAACGCAATCGCTACATCTACAGCCACGACGGCGCGATGCTGATCGTAGGCGAACCGCTGGACGGTAAGGAAGCGACGCCGGGCAACGGCATGACCATCGGCTTCAAGGTCGCGGACGAGGACATGGGCCGCAAGTGGTACGAAACCGCCTGCGCCAATGGCGGCACCGGGATCGAGGAAGCCCCCGGCGTTCGCACCAAGGCGGTGGGCGAACTGTTCCTCGCCTATGTCCGCGACCCCTCCGGCAACAAGCTGTGCGCGCTGAAATTCATGGGATGACAATGACGATCGAAACCGTTTCGACGAACAAGGCCCACGGCGGCGTGCAGGGCGTGTACAAGCACGTCTCTGCCGCCACCGGGACCGAAATGACCTTTTCCGTATTCGTGCCGGACCATGCGCCGGACGAAAAGCTGCCGGTTCTCTGGTATCTTTCGGGGCTGACCTGCACCCATGCCAACGTGACGGAAAAGGGCGAGTACCGTGCGGCCTGTGCAAAGCACGGCATCATCTTCGTCGCGCCCGATACCAGCCCGCGCGGCGACGACGTGCCCGATGACGAAGGGTATGATTTCGGCAAGGGTGCGGGCTTCTACGTCGATGCGACCGAAGAGCCCTGGGCGAAGCATTTCCAGATGCGCTCCTATATCGAGAAAGAGCTTCCCGAACTCGTCGCCGCGAACTTCGCGGCCGATATGGAGCGGCAGGGCATTACCGGCCATTCGATGGGCGGTCACGGCGCGCTGACTATTTCGCTGCGCAATCCGGGGCGGTTTTGTTCGACCAGCGCCTTTGCCCCGATTGTCAGCCCGCTGAACTGCCCATGGGGCGAAAAGGCGCTGACCGGCTATGTCGGTTCCGACAAGGCGGCATGGCGCGAATACGATGCCTGCGCCCTGATCGAAGACGGTGCGCGCTTGCCCGACTTGCTTGTCGACCAAGGGCTGGCCGACAACTTCTTTGAAGAACAGCTCAAGACCGGACTGCTTGAAAAGGCGGTCGGTGAAGCGGGGATGACGGCGACGATCCGCTTGCAGGAAGGCTATGACCACTCCTACTATTTCATCTCGACCTTCATGGCCGAACACGTCGCGTGGCATGCCGAACGATTGAAGGCATAGGGCGACGGCCGGGCCGGCATGGTATATGCTGACGTTGGAGTGAGTCAGTTGACGAAGACCATAGACGAGATCGTCGCCCGGCATGCCGGGCGCGAAGGCGCGCTGCTTCCTGTCCTGCATGACGTGCAGGCCGCGCTTGGCGCGATCGACGCGGAGGCGGAAACCCGCATCGCGCATCTCCTGAACCTGACCCGCGCCGAAGTGCACGGGGTCGTCAGCTTCTATCACGACTTCAAGGCGAAACCCGACCCGCGCCCCGTGGTGCAGGTCTGCCGCGCAGAGGCCTGCCAGGCTCGCGGGATCGAGGGGATGATGCCCGCCGTGACCGCCGCGGCGGGTGACCGGGTGAGGGTCGAGACAGTCTATTGCCTTGGCCTTTGCAGCGTCGGACCCAATGCCCGGATCGGCGACGATCTTCACGCGCGGCTGGATGAAGGCGCGCTGACCAAACTGGTGGAACGGGCATGAACACGGTTCGCATATCCGACGATGCCGTCGCCCGCGCCTGCGGGGCGGACCGCGTGGTCGACGCTTTCGAAAAGCTCGGCTGGACGGTCGAACGCGTGTCGAGCTGGGGCATGCACTGGCTGGAGCCGCTGGTTGAGATCAATGGCGTCGGCTGGGGCCCCGTATCCGCCGATCGCGTGGCCGAAATCGCCGGGGGCGGCGCGGACGACATCTGCATCGGCCCGGTCGCGGCGCACCCTTTCATCGCCAGCCAGCAGCGCCTGACTTTCGCGCGCGCTGGGCGGACCCGACCCTTGAGCCTTGACGATTATGCCGAAACCGGCGGCTGGGCAGGGCTCGACCGTGCCCGCGCCATCGGTAGCGAACGGGTGCTGGCCGAAATGGTCCAGTCGCGGCTTCGCGGTCGCGGCGGGGCGGGTTTTCCCGCCGGCATCAAGTGGCAGACGGTGGCGAAAGCGGAAGGTTCGCGCAAATACGTCGTCTGCAACGCCGACGAAGGCGACAGCGGCACGTTTGCAGACCGCATGGTCATGGAAGGCGATCCCTTCGCCCTGATCGAGGGCATGGCGATCTGTGGTCATGCCGTCGGGGCGGGGCAGGGCTATGTCTACTTGCGCAGCGAATATCCCGACGCCATCGCCAAGCTGAACGCCGCGATTGAGCTTGCCGCGCCGCGCATCGCCCCGTTCCGCATGGAAGTGCGCGTGGGCGCGGGCGCCTACGTCTGCGGCGAGGAAACGTCGCTCTTGAACAGCCTCGAGGGCAAGCGCGGCGAAGTGCGCGCCAAGCCGCCTCTGCCCGCGTTGAAGGGCCTGTTCGGGTGCCCGACGGTGGTGAATAACGTCCTGACGCTTGCCGCCGTGCCGCACATCCTGACCGCGGGCGGGGCGGTGCGTTATGAAAACCTCGGCATGGGCCGGTCCAAGGGCACGATGCCGATCCAGATCGCGGGCAACGTGAAGTATGGCGGGCTTTATGAAACCGCGTTCGGCGTCACCTTGCGCGAACTGGTCTATGATATCGGCGGCGGCACTGCTTCCGGCCGCCCGGTCAAGGCCGTGCAGGTCGGCGGGCCGCTGGGCGCCTATATTCATCCCGACCAGTTCGACATCGCCTTCGATTACGAAACCTATACCGCTGCCGACGCGCTGATCGGCCATGGCGGCATCGTGGTGTTCGATGACACGGGGGACATGGCATCGCTGGCGCGTTTCGCGATGAAGTTCTGCGCGGCGGAATCGTGCGGCAAATGCACGCCGTGCCGCATCGGATCGGTGCGCGGCATGGAGATCATCGAACGGATCCTGGCCGGTGGGCGCAGCGCCGATGCGGTCGAAAAGCTGCCCCAGATGCACAATGTCCGCGTGGCAGAGCGCAGCCTTGAGGAGCAGGTCGCCTTGCTGGAAGACCTGTGCGAGACGATGAAGTTCGGATCGCTCTGCGCGCTGGGCGGCTTCACGCCCTATCCGGTGCTTTCCGCGCTGCGCCACTGGCCCGAGGATTTCGGCCTTTCGAAACAAACGGTCGCGGCATGATCGGCACCGAACAGGCACGCGTCCGGCGGCTGGGTCTGGAACAGGCGGGCGACGATGAACTTGTCCGCCCGCTGGCCATCGAAACGCCGGTCGCCATCGAATACAACGGGCTGGGCTATGCCGTGATGATGGCAACGCCCGACCGTCTGGAAGATTTTGCGCGCGGGTTCACCCTGTCCGAAGGGCTGGTCGATGCGGCATCGAAGATCGAGGCGATCGACGTCCACGAAACTGTCGATGGCTGGATCGTGCGTATCGCGCTTCCGCCAGAGGCGATGGAGCCGGTGATTGCACGGGCGCGCACCCGCGTTTCGGAATCGAGCTGCGGGCTTTGCGGCATGGACAACATCGCCGAAGTTCTGCGCCCGATGCCGCGCATCACCGCCCGGATCGAAACGACCCGCGAAGCCATCGCCGATGCGCTACGCCGGTTGCACCATCACCAGCCGATGGGCCTGCGTACCGGGGCCATGCATGTTGCCGCCTTCTGCGCGCCGGACGGCACGATCATCCTCGCCGCCGAAGACGTCGGGCGGCACAACGCGCTCGACAAATTGATCGGCGCGATGGCGCGCGAAGGGCGCGATGCGGGCGAGGGGTTCATCCTGCTGTCGGCGCGGTGCAGTTTCGAACTGGTTGAAAAAACGGTGCGAGCGGGCTGCCCGCTGCTTGTCACCATATCGGCACCGACCAGCCTTGCGGTCGACCGTGCGGCGCAATCCGGCCTTGCGCTGGTCGCGCTGGCGCGGCGCGATTCCGCGCTTGTTTTCGGCGATCCGCAGGGCATTCTGCAGCTTGAGGGAGAGGCCTGATGGGATACGCGAAACAGCCCGACTTCGGCACGCCAGAAGTCCGTAGCGACAAGACCGTCACGCTCTCCATCGACGGGCGCGATGTTACCGTGCCCGAAGGCACCAGCGTTATGCGCGCGGCGGCCGAGATCGGCGGCGACATTCCGAAACTGTGCGCGACCGACATGGTGAAAAGCTTCGGCTCCTGCCGCCTCTGCCTGGTCGAAGTCGAAGGGATGCGCGGCACGCCCGCATCGTGCACCACGCCGGTCACTGACGGGATGGTAGTCAAAACACAGACCCCGCGGCTGGAAAAACTGCGGCGCGGCGTGATGGAGCTTTACATCTCCGACCACCCGCTGGACTGCCTGACGTGCAGCGCCAACAACGATTGCGAGCTTCAGGACGCGGCGGCCGACGTGGGGCTGCGCGATGTGCGCTATGGCTATGACGGCGCGCACCACCTTGGGCAGGCGCCTGACCTGTCGAACCCCTATTTCCTCTTCGCGCCGGACAAGTGCATCGTCTGTTCGCGCTGCGTGCGGGCGTGTGACGAGGTGCAGGGCACGCTGGCCCTGACGGTCGACGGGCGCGGTTTTGCATCGAAGATCAGCGCGGGCACGCAAGAGGACGATTTCCTGTCCAGCGAATGCGTATCCTGCGGCGCCTGTGTGCAAGCCTGCCCGACCAGCGCGCTCATGGAAAAGAGCGTGAAGGAACACGGCAAGCCTGAACGTTCCGTCGTCACGACATGTGCCTATTGCGGTGTCGGCTGCACCTTCCGCGCGGAAATGCGCGGTGAACAACTGGTGCGCATGGTGCCGTGGAAGGAAGGCAAGGCGAACCGCGGCCATTCCTGCGTGAAGGGCCGCTTTGCCTGGGGCTATGCCAACCACAAGGACCGGATCACCACCCCGATGATCCGCGATTCCATCGACGAGCCATGGCGCGAAGTCAGCTGGGCCGAGGCGATCAGCCATACCGCCGGTCGTCTGCAGGACATCCGCGCACAGCACGGCGCACGGGCGCTGGGCGGCATCACGTCCAGCCGCTGCACGAACGAGGAGACGTTCCTCGTCCAGAAACTGGTTCGCGGCGGGTTCGGATCGAACAACGTCGATACTTGCGCGCGGGTGTGCCATTCGCCCACCGGCTACGGCCTGAAAACCACGTTCGGGACGAGCGCGGGGACGCAGGACTTCGACAGTGTCGAGCACAGCGACGTCATCCTTGTCATCGGTGCGAACCCGACCGACGCACACCCTGTTTTCGCCAGCCGCATGAAGCGGCGCCTGCGCGAAGGGGCCAAGCTGATCGTGATCGATCCGCGCCGGATCGACCTTGTCCGCTCGCCCCATATCGAGGCGGAACATCACCTGCCGCTGCAACCCGGCACCAACGTTGCGGTGCTGACCGCGATGGCGCACGTGATCGTGACCGAGGGGCTGGTCGATGCGCAATTTGTGCAGGAACGCTGCGAGATCGATGCGTTCGAGGACTGGGCCCGCTTCGTTGCGGACGAGAGCCACAGCCCCGAGCGGCTGGAGCCCGTCACCCGCGTCCCGGCAGAGGACTTGCGCGCTGCGGCGCGGCTGTTCGCCACTGGCGGTAACGGGGCGATCTATTACGGCCTTGGCGTGACCGAGCACTCGCAAGGGTCGAGCACGGTCATGGCCATCGCCAACCTTGCCATGGCAACCGGCAATATCGGCCGCCCCGGCGTGGGCGTGAACCCCTTGCGCGGGCAGAACAACGTGCAGGGCGCCTGCGACATGGGGTCTTTCCCGCACGAATTGTCGGGTTATCGGCATATTTCCGATGCCGAAACCCGCGCCCTGTTCGAAAGCGACTGGGGCGTGACGCTGGATGCAGAGCCGGGCCTGCGCATCAACAACATGCTCGACGCTGCGGTCGATGGCACCTTCCGCGCGATCTACATACAGGGCGAGGACATTCTTCAATCCGACCCCGATACCAAGCATGTCGCCGCGGGGCTGGAGGCGATGGACCTTGTTATCGTCCACGACCTGTTTTTGAACGAGACCGCGAACTACGCGCACGTTTTCCTGCCGGGTAGCACGTTCCTCGAAAAGGACGGCACGTTCACCAATGCAGAACGCCGGATTCAGCCCGTCCGCCGCGTCATGGACCCTGCGAACGGGTACGAGGACTGGCAGGTCACGCAGCTTCTGGCGAACGCGATGGGGCTGGGCTGGGACTATGGCCACCCCAGCGAGATCCTGGCCGAGATCGCTCGCCTGACGCCGACTTTCGCGGGCGTGACCTGGGAACGTTTGTGCGATGAAGGTTCGCTGCAATGGCCGGTCAACGAGGCCAACCCCGATGGCGCGCCGGTCATGCATGTCGATGGCTTCGTGCGCGGCAAGGGGCATTTCGTCGTCACCGAATATGTGCCGACCGATGAAAAAACCGGCCCGCGTTTCCCGCTCCTGCTGACGACGGGTCGCATCCTGTCCCACTACAACGTCGGTGCGCAGACGCGGCGCACCGCCAATACCGCGTGGCATCCGGAAGACCTGCTGGAAATGCATCCCACAGACGCGGAAAATCGCGGGCTGAACGAAGGTGACTGGGTAAAGCTGGCCAGCCGCAAGGGTGAAACCACGCTTCGCATCAAGGTGACGGACCGCGTTGCGCCGGGCGTGGTCTATACCACGTTCCACCACCCGGAAACGCAGGCGAATGTCGTCACCACGGACTTCTCCGACTGGGCCACGAACTGTCCCGAATACAAGGTGACCGCGGTGCAGGTCACCGCGTCGAACGGGCCGACCGACTGGCAGGAAAACTACGCCGACCTGTCCGAACGTTCCCGCCGCATCAGTCACGAGGCTGCGGAATGAGCGAGACGCACCGGTCCGATACCAAGGCCCGCCTGATCTACATGGCGAACCAGATTGCGCGCAATTTCTGCGCGCTGGACCACGAGGCCGCTGCTGCGGCGACTGCCGATCACATCGTACAGTTCTGGGACCCGCGGATGAAGGCGGCTATTTCGGGCGACGAAGCCGACCTGTCGGAAATTGCCGCGCGTGCTTTCGTAATCCTGCGCCAATACGGGGAACCTGCGCCGCAGACGCGGGCAACCGTGTTCAATGACGTCGACGAAGGCGGCCGTTCCGACGCGGGCTAGGGCCTTGCCTGCCCCGGCTTTTGAAGCGCCCCGCGAGCATGGGCGTGTTCGAGATGTTCCAGCAGCGCGCTGTGCAGCGGGCGAGTGAAGGACAGGCCGCAGAACGACCCGTACTGCCAGCGTACCCACGCCGAGACCGGAGCAAGGTTGCCGATCGCGATCGACAGGCCCTTGCCGGGGGAAAGCGGTTCGACCCCGCTACGCAGGCGGCATCCGGTTTCGGAAATGTCGATGACCGATGTTGCGAACTCGGCACCTTCGTCGGTCCGGTATCCGGCGGGTATCCTGACCCGTGAACGATGATCGTGGCGTAAAGTCATGCCCCACTTATACCTCGCCCCGGTTTAATGATTCGTCCCTTCGGAGCGATCCATTATTGCACAAACAGGGGCGATTTTGCGCAAATTCGCACATGGTCTGACAGGGTTTCGGGCAGTGTCTTGCGATGGCCATGTCCGTGATGCACTGTGCCCCTAGCTGCCGCGCGGGCACCGTGCCCGCGTCAGCCATGATGGAAAAGGGGGCCGTCATGCTTAAATTCGTAATGGTCACGGCCTGTGCGACTTTCGCGCTTTCGGGCTGTTCCGCGTCCGACGAACCGGCCGCAGTTGCCACACAGGCCGAAGACCCGGCGCCTGCCGAAACCAAGGCTGCCGACGCCGACTATGTCCCGGCGCAGCAGGTTGCCGACATCCCGATCGAACGGGTCGAATTCGCGGACGGGGAGAACGCGATCACGATCGCCGATTCGATCACCGGTTACGAGACAGTAGACTACGTCCTGAAACTTCCGGCAGGGGTGCCGCTCAACGTTTCGATGGCGACGCAGCATACCGCGACCTATTTCAACCTGATCGCTCCGGGGGAGGAGGACGTCGCCTTCTTCGTCGGTTCGACATCGGGTAACCAATATGAAGGTATGACCGAATTGGCAGGGGACTACCGCATAAGGGTCTATATGATGCGTAGCGCCGCGCGGCGCGAGGAGACTGCCGATTACCGACTTGAAATCATCGCCGGATAAGGGCTCGCTGCCCCGCACGGTCAAACGTCATCGCCTGTCGACACGGGCGTGGCACTGGCTGAACGTCGTTGCCGTTTTTACTCTGCTGATGAGCGGGTTGACGATCTTCAACGCGCATCCGCGCCTCTATTGGGGGCAGTACGGGGCAAATCCGGACTATGCGTGGCTGCGTATCGGCGCGACGCGCGGGGGTGACGGGTTCCTGCGCATCGGTTCGCTGACGGTCGAGACGACGGGCGTGCTGGGCGTGTGGGAAAAGGACGGACGCACGAGTACGCGGGCCTTTCCGCACTGGATGACCCTGCCGTCGCACTACAGCCTTTCCGAAGGGCGAAAGTATCACTTCCTTGGCGCGTGGATGCTGGCAATCGCGGGCGTGCTTTACCTGTTGTGGTCGCTGGTCAACCGGCATGTCTGTCGCGATCTCGTGCCACGCCAAACGGAAATCACGCCCGGCCACTTGTGGCAGGACATCAAGAACCATGCCCGCCTGCGCCTGCCGCGCGGAGAGGCGGCGGCAAGGTACAACCCGCTGCAGAAACTGGCCTACCTGTCGGTCCTGTTCGTGATCCTGCCGGTGATGGTGCTGACGGGGCTGGGGATGAGCCCGATGATGAACAGCAGCTGGGGCTGGATACTCGACCTGTTCGGCGGGCGACAGTCGGCGCGATCGGTGCATTTCATCGCCGCGTTCCTGCTGGTCGCGTTTATCGTCGTCCACCTTGTCATGGTCGTTGTCGCGGGGCCGGTGAACGAAATCCGGTCGATGATCACGGGCCGGTTCCGCCTGCCGGCAGAGAAGGGAGATGCGGCATGATTATCGGACGCCGCAAGCTGATCGCGGGGCTGGGCGCGGGGATCGCGCTGGGCGGGTGCCAGAAGATACTGGAGACCGAACCGGCGGATCGGCTGGCCTCCTCGCTCGACCTGTTCACGCGCGATGCGCAGCGGCTGGTGACAGGCCCCGACGCACTGGCCCGCGAATATGCGCCCGAGGACCGCAGCCCCGATTTCCGCGCCAACGGTTCGCGCACGGTGGATACGCCCGAATATCGGCGACACCTGGCGAACGGCTTTGCCGATTGGCGGCTGACGGTGGGCGGCATGGTCGCGCGGCCGCTGTCGCTGTCCATCGCAGACATGCAGGCCATGCCCACGCGCACCCAGATTACGCGGCACGACTGTGTCGAGGGGTGGAGCGCGATCGGGCAGTGGACCGGAACGCGGCTGTCGCACCTGCTGACCCTTGCGCGGATCAGCGAGAAGGCGCGTTACGTGCTGTTCCGCTGTGCCGACAGTTTCGGGGATACGCCCTATTACGAATCGATCGACATGATCGAGGCGATGCATCCGCAAACGATCATGGCCTGGCGCATGAACGGGCAGCCTTTGCCCGAACGCCACGGCGCACCCTTGCGCCTGAGGGTGGAGCGCCAGCTCGGTTACAAGCACGCCAAATATGTGACCGGCATCGAGGTGATCGAGGATTTTCGCACCATCGCGGGCGGGAAGGGCGGTTATTGGGAAGATCGAGCCGGATACCAGTGGTGGGCCGGTATCTAGGCCCGGCGGGATCGACGGAAGAAGCGCAGTGACCCCTGCCGAATTTCTGGACCTTGCCCTGCGCAACCGCGTGAATCGCGTGCTGCTGGACCGACTGGGGGAGATAGGCCTGCCCCAATGTTACCTGACGGCGGGTTGCCTGTTCCAGACCGTCTGGAACGTGAGGTCGGGCCGCGATCCGCACTGGGGTATCGCCGATTACGACGTGTTCTACTTCGACGACAGCGATCTCAGTTACGAGGCGGAGGACAAGGTGATCCGCAAGGTCGATGCCGAAACGCGCGACATTGGGGTAAAGGTGGAAGTGCGCAATCAGGCGCGGGTCCACTTGTGGTACGCCGACCGTTTCGGCGGGGAATACCCGCCGCTGGCCTCTTCGAAAGAGGCGATCGAGCGGTACCTGATCCCGTGCACCTGCATCGGGATCGCGGTGCCCGGCGGCGAACTGTTCGCGCCATACGGACTTGAAGAGACTGCGCGCGGGCTGCTGCGCCCCAATCCGGTGAACTACAAACCGGACCTGTTCGCAAAGAAGGCGGAAAGCTATCGCGAACGCTGGCCGTGGCTCGAAATCGATCCGGTTTGTCCTGACGCTCGGTAAATTACCGCCTTTGTAACTTGATCCTTGGGTGTCCCGGCGGCTTTTCTGTGCGCGGGATTTTTGCGTGCGGACTGCCGGTGCCGACAGGGGGGCGGTGCTGCTGCCCGACGACCGATGGGGGATTACCGGAATGAACAAATTTGTCGGCGCATCGCTCGCCCTTTCACTGGTTGCCATGCCGTGCGCCGCGCAGGCAGAGGACATGAAACCGGAAAAGCTGGTCGAGCTTCTGTCCGAATGCGCATACGTCGTCCACGAGGTCGGCGCCGAAAAAGCGGGCATCCGTTATGGCAGCGAGCAATGGCAGTCGGTCCTTGCCGAAGTCAGCCAGAAGGCCGGTATCGACCCGCTGCCCTTCCTGCACCAGGCCAAGGCGAAGTACGAACGCAGCGCCAAGAAGATGGGCGCGGACTGGACCTACAAACGCATGATCGCCCGCGCACAGGATTGTGACCAGCAGCTCTGACCGCTTTGTGATTCGGGCCGGATATGTGCCGATGAAACGCCGTATCGCCGCCGCTGCCGCCCTTGCGGTCGTGATCGGTCAGCCTCTTGCGGCAAACGACCGGGACGAGGAGCTGGCAACGCTTGTCACCGTGCTCGAATGCAATATGGCGCTGATGCTGATGACCGAGACGACCGGCGTTCCCTATGCCGTCGATCCTGACACCATCGCCATCGATTACGAAGCACGGCTTCGCCTTTCCAGCTTCACCGATGAAGAGGTGACGGCCGAAATGAAGCGCACTTGGCACGAATATCGGGATACGCACGGGCAGGATGCGTTCTATTCCTATGTCGAGGGGGCAGCGGATGAATGTACCGCGATCTACCTTGAAAAGGCACGCACGCCCGCACCCGCACCCGCACCGCAGCCAGCGTCGTCCGGTCCGGCCAAGGTCATCACGGCGGACTATCTGCGCGATCATCTGAACCGCAACGGCGACTATCGCTCGGTCGCGGACTTCATCGTCTATACGCTTCCCGACGGGAAAGACCCGTTCAAGGAAAACGCGATGGGCGAACTTCTGGGTCAGATGGTGGTCGAAACCGGAGCCAAGGGCGTGATCCGGTTCAGCGATGCGGCAATCATGGCAATGATCGCGCACCGTTACTGGCAGTACAATCCGCCTGCGTCGCGCATCGTCGATGCCGAATACCGCCGCCGATTACGGGTGAAGAACTATACCGCGCAAGAAGAAAGCCGCTGGGCCCAACGGGCCGCGGCCGACCGCGCCGAACAGGCCCGCCGCGCCGATGCGCCGTGGGTCGGTTCCATCGGCAAGCACTGCGAAAAGTACATGGAACCGGCCGGCCCGGGCACGCCTGCCTATTGGGTGACGAAGTGCCGGTGACGCGTAAGGCTTGAGGGCAAGGGCGGGGTTTCGGTCGCCCTCTCTCCCCATTCAGAGCAGGCGGCGTTCTTCCAGAAGGTCGGGCAGGTCGTTTTCGTAAAGCACGACGTCCTCGGGCTTTGCTTCCTCCTGCAACGCCTCTCTCGCGTCGGCGAAACTCGCGACTTTGATCGCGGTCTTGCCGTTGGCGGCAAGGGCTTTCAAGAAAGTGGCTATGCGCGATGGGTTCACGGCATAGACCACGTCGGCCAGCCCCGCGGTATATTCGCCAAGGGCGGCGTGCACGCGGTCATGCTCGATCCCCAGTTCGGCAATGCCGGGGGTGACTAGGATCGCTCGCCCGCCGCGCTGTTTCGCCAGTTCCGAGGCGACCGCGACGGCATTGCGGAAACCGGCCTCGTTCGCATTGTACGCATCGTCCAGCACCAGCGGCTGACCGGGGCTTTCACGCTTCTGCAGGCGATGCGGCACTTGTTCGACATCGGGCGTGACTAGCGGAATGCGGGTCGCGATGGCAGGGTCGATGATCCACGCGGCAGCGACCGCCAGGGCGGAGTTCGTGACGTTGTGTTCGCCCAGAAGCGGCAGTTCGTATTCGAGCCGCGTGCCGCCCGCGCCCTCGCGGCGGTCTTCCAGCACGATCTTCCAGTCCGCCTCGACCAGCGCGGCAGACACGATGCGGATGTCGGCGCTCTCTTCCGGCCCGACGGAGACGACCCGGCCGGGAAAATCGGCGCGCAGTTTCTGGAACGGTTCGTAGGCCAGAACCTGTGTCGCCACGATCGCCGTGCCGCCGTTTTCGCAAACGTCCTCGACCAGTTCGGACTTGGCCTTGGCGATGTTCTCCACCGAACCGAACCGTTCGGTATGCGCATCGCCGATGGCGGTCACGATGCCGAAATCCGGCTTCACGAAATTGCACAGGCGCTGGATCGACCCGATGCCATAGGCACCCATTTCCGCGATGAAATAGCGGTGGCTCCACTGCAGCCGTTCGCGGATGTGACGCGTCAGGCCCAGCACGGTGTTGATCGATCCGCGCGAATAGAACACCGGCCCGGACACGGCGAGGACTTCGGCAAAGATGTGCTTCGTCGTCGTCTTGCCAAAGCTGCCGGTGATGCCGATGCGCTTCGGGTTCAGGCGGGCAAGTTTGGCCCGTGCCTCGTCTATATAGCCCTCGTTGATCCGCTCCTGCGCCGGGGCGAGGATGCGATTGGCCAGGATCAGGGTGAGAGGCAGGAGTTGCAGGGCGATAATCGCGAACAGGATGCCGATCAGCGAGAGTAGCAGGACAATCCCTGCAAAAACCGCCGCCAGCTTGCGAATGCGGCGCACGCGTTCGGTCAGGACCAGCGGTTTCTTGTACCCGTACCGGCTTTCCCGCCACGCAATCCACGCGATCGCGGCAGAGGCGACGAGCGATGCGGCAAGGCTCAAGCCCGATCCAAGGTTCAGCAACCGGATCGCGACTGTCGCGATCAGCAGCGCCAGCAGCACGAGGCTGGCTCGCACGTCGTAAAGCCGCACCCGGCGCACCGCGCCAAGGAAGCGCGATCCGTTGTATTCCTCCTGCTGGAAATAGGTGAGCAGCGTGTGCAGCCGCACCCATGCCAGCGCGCCCAGCGCGAACAATTCGACGAAAAGCGCGAGCAAGAGCGCCAGGTCCACGAGGCCGATATCGATCATGCGCCCGCTCCCGGTATGGTCACCGCTTCCTTGATGGCCAGCGCGATCTGGTGCCGCCCGCGATCGAGGATCGAGATATGGTCATAATGCGGGCACTCGACATAAGTGCTGTTCGGGACCAGGCCCGCGATCTTCTTGCCGATTTCGGGCGGGGTTTCGGTATCCGCGCTGCCGTAGATCAGCGTCGTTTCGGTCGGAATGCGGGGCAGGTCCGCGCTCTGGTCTTCGGAAATCGTGGCGACGAAGATGTCGCGCATTCCGGTTTCCCGGCTCATCACGTAATCCGGGCTGCCGAATTTCTTTTCCAGCGCGATCAGCTCATCCTCGGTCGTGGCCTGCGCCTTCAGCTTCTGGAACTTGCGACCGTTCCACTTGCGCTTCCAGCGTTCCTTGGTGGTGACGTCGCGCGGAACGCCCGCGCCCGCCACGATGACGAGGTGATCGAGCATCCCCGGCGACTGCACGCCGAGCCGCAATCCGACGCGCCCGCCAAAGCTGTGCCCGACCCAGACGCACTTCGATATGCCCAGGTCGCCCACGATGTACCGTGCCATGTATTCGGCGTATTCCACCGTTCCCCATGCATCTTCGGGCCGCTCGGACTTGCCGTGGCCGGGAAGATCGAACAGGTAGGCATCGATCGACGGGGCAAGTGCCTCGGCAACGGGAATGAAATCGCGGTGCGACCGGCCCCAACCGTGGCCGAAGACCACGACTGGCATGCCCGGCGTGCCGATCCTGATAAAGTTGGGAGGCTGCATGGCCCCCTTCTTACAGCGCCCGCGATGGCGCACAAGTTGACACCTGCGAGTCGCACACAGGGTGCGACCAGCAAGCTGGGGAAAGTGGCGTAATGGCCCAGAAAAAACGGGTTGCAGTTCTGTTCGGCGGCGCAAGCCAGGAACACGACGTCTCTGTCGTGTCGGCCCACCAGCTGATGGACGCCGCCGACGTGCGCGGGATCGAGGTCGTGCCGGTCTATACCGACTTCGAGAATCGATTCTTCTCCGCCCCGTTCCTGCGCGACATCCGCCGGTTCAAGCCGAAGCCTTCCGGCGCGCCCGAAGTCATCTTCTCGTGGTCCGAACGCGGCCCGGTGATGCGCGAACGCCAGAGCCTGAAGGAAACGCCGATCGACTGCGTCCTTCCGGTCTTTCACGGCCCGTTCGGAGAAGACGGGCGGCTGCAGGGCCATTTCGAGCTTCTGGGCATCCCCGTCACCGGCTTTTCCGCCGGGTCGAGCGCGATGGCCATGCGCAAGGACGCGACCAAGGCGCTGGTGCGGCTGGCGGGCGTCAACGTGCTGGATCACGTCACGGCCAACCGGGCGAAGCTGGCCGATACCAGGGCGCTGATCGCCGAGGTGGAGGAAAGGATCGGCTTTCCCACCATCGTTAAGCCCGCGAACCTGGGCTCGTCCATCGGCGTCGGCCTTGCCAAGACGGCGGCGGAGCTGCCCGCGCTGGTTGCCTATGTCCTGGCACAGGACAACCTTGCCATCATCGAGCCGCAAGTGCGGAACCTGGTCGAATACAACATCGCGATGCGGTGGGACGAGGCGGCCCAGGAAGTGAAGTTTTCCGCCATCGAACGCCCCAAGTCGGGCGCCGAATTGCTCGACTTCAAGGAAAAGTACCTGTCATCGGGCGGCGGCACCAAGGGCGCGTTTTTGCCCAGCGAGGGGATGCTTTCGCTCACCCGCGATATCAATCCCGACATCCCGGCCGACTTCAAGGCGACGATCCACGACTATGCGCGCCGCGCCTTCATGACGCTGGGCCATCGCGGCGCGCCGCGTATCGACTTTATGTCGAACAAGGAGACGGGGGAGATCTGGTTCAACGAGATCAACGCCATCCCCGGCTCCTACGGCTTCTTCCTGTGGGAAGCCGCCGAAGAGCCGAAGCTGTTCCCCGAACTGGTCGATCACCTGGTGACTGAGGCACTGCGCGACACGGTCAAGCGGTTCGACGATCCCGTGCCGCAGGGCGCCTACCTGCTGCCGCGTTAAGCCTTAGAGCGAAGAGACGAGGTGCCCGCCGTCCACGGGGATGACGGCACCGGTCATGTAGGCGCCAAGGTCGGATGCCAGCAGGAGCATCGGTCCGTCGAGGTCCGACAGATTGCCGAACCGCTGCATCGGGATGCGGCTCAGCATGTCCTTGCCGACGGGGGTATTGAGCAGGCCCTCGGTCAGTTCGGTCGGGAAGTAGCCGGGGGCCAGTGCATTCACCCGAATGCCGTGGCGCCCCCATTCAAGCGCAAGCTGCTTGGTCAGTTGTACGACCGCTGCCTTGCTGGCCGCATAGGCCGAAAGTGTCTGTCCCTGCCGCAAACCGAGGATCGAGGCGGTGTTGACGATCGATCCGCCCTTGCCATCGGCGATCATCGCCTGCGCACAGGCCTGGGCCATGGCAAAAGCGCCCGTCAGGTTCACCGCGACGACTTTCTGGAATTCGGCGATGTCCTGCTTGATCGCCATGCGCGCGCCGTCGATCCCGGCGTTGTTGAGCAGGATGTCGGGTGAGCCGAGCGTGCAGGCGGCACTGGCAACCGCGTCCTTGCAGGTGCCTGCATCGGCAACGTCCAGCGCCACAGCTTCTGCCTTCACGCCCTTGCCGCGCAGTTCGTCGCGCAGCGCCTCCAGCCGGTCGATACGCCGCGCGCACAGCGCCACGTTGGCACCATGTTCGGCGAGAGTAAGGGCAAAATGCGCGCCGATGCCGCTCGATGCGCCGGTGATGATGGCCGTGCGGCCCGAAAGGTCGATGTTCATGGGGCAGGTGGGTGCCTTTTTCGCAGCCTTCTCGCAACCGCTTGTTATCCGGGAGACGAGCGGTTAGCCGTTCGCACCATGGCAGACAAAAAAAGCAAAAGCCTCGTCAGCATTGACGTGGGAGGAACCAACGCCCGCTTCGCCCTTGCCGAAGTGGCGAACGGAAAAGTGGTGTCGGTGGATGAACCGACGACGTTCGCGACCGGATCGGTCGACGGACTTGCCGCCGCCTGGCGCCGGTTCGAGGATTCGCACCCTGACGGACTGCCCCGTGCCGCCGCCATCGCGGTCGCCGGGCCGGTAAATGCAAACGAGATTCGCTTCACCAATTCGCACTGGGTGATCCGGCCCGCCGACATCGGGGCGGAACTTGGCGTCGATGCCCATTGCCTGATCAACGATTTCGAAGCGGTCGGCCATGCCGTTGCCGCCGCGGGTGAGGAACATTTTCTCCACTTGTCGGGGCCTGAAGACATTCCCCAATTTGGGACGACGACGATCACCGGTCCCGGCACCGGCCTTGGCGTGGCGGCACTGGTCCGCCGACCCGACGGATCGTACCGCGTTCAGCCGACCGAGGGCGGCCACATCGGCTTTGCACCCGAAGACCGGGTCGAAGAACAGATTCTCGCCGTCGTGCGCGAATCGCTGCCGCGCGTTTCGGTCGAACGCATGTGTTCCGGCCCCGCGATCCTCTATCTTGCCGAAGCGATCGCGCGGATCGAGGGGCTGCCGATGCCGTCGGGCGATGACCGGGAGCTTTGGCTGTCGGCCATTACCGGCACCGATCCGGTCGCGGTAAAGGCGATGGAACGGTTCTGCATGATCCTTGGCGCGGCGGCGGGCGATCTGGCGCTGGCGCATGGTTCGAATGCCGTCGTCATCGCGGGCGGACTGGGCCTGCGCCTGCGTGAACAGATCCGCGCATCGGGCTTTGCCGACCGCTTCATTTACAAGGGCCGGTTCAAGTCGCTGATGGAAACGATCCCCGTTCGCCTCATCACCCATCCGCAGCCCGGCCTGTTCGGTGCGGCCGCGGCTTTTGCCCAGGCGCACACGTAACCTGACTAGCTAAGTCGTTCAGAAGGCTGGTGAATGGCACGGTTGCCGTTCGTCGGCGCGGATATGCCGTTCGTCGGCGGGCGGAGTCGCTCGTCGACAACCGTATTGCGGCCATAGAACACCTAATGCGCCAGTTCGCGATGCACGGCAAAAGGTTCTCGTCATTTCGAGGAGGACTAAGCCATGAAGACCATCGCAGCCATCGCCGCAACCGCAGCCCTTGCCATCGCCGCCCCGGCCTTCGCCGCATCGGTCGAGGTGGAATACAAGGATCTCGACCTCACGACCGAGGCCGGACAGGCCCAGCTCGAAGACAGGCTCGACGATGCCGCCCGACAGGTTTGCGGCATGGACCAGATCCAGACCGGCACCCGTATCCGCAGCCGCGAGGCACGCGATTGCTACGCCGGTGCCAAGGCCCAACTGTCACAGCAGATCGCCACCTTGGTCGAAAAGCAGAAGACGGCAAAGGGCGGCTGACTGCCCAAGACCAGCAGTTCCCAGCAGTCAGCTGACCTGCGCCCGACCGCTTCCGTGCGGTCGGGCGTTTGTCGTCATGAAGGGCTAATCGCGATCAGGTGAACGAACCGCCTTCTGCAGCCAGCTTCTTCAGCATGGCGGCCGGTTCGATGCCCATCTTCTCAAGGCCTGCCACGATCTTGTCGAGGCCGTGGATATCGGCCCAGCACATCGGCCCGCCCTGATAGCTGGGCCAGTTGTAGCCGAGGATCGCGGCCACATCGATGTCGCCCGCGCGCAGGGCGATGCCTTCGTCGAGGATCTTCGCGCCTTCGTTGATGACCGGATAGAGCAGGCCTGCCACGACCTGTTCGGGCGTCAGTTCGACGTCGCCGGCGATACCGCGATGCTTGCGCACCTTTTCGATGATGTCATGCGCGGCAGGCGCCGGGGTGCCGCGGCGCTTTTCGTCGTAATCGTAGAAGCCGCCGTTCAGCTTCTGGCCGCGACGTTCCATCGCCACCAGTTCGCCGGTCAGCGTCATTTCGCCGGGGAAAGTGATGACGTCGAGGCCGATGAGGTCGAGTAGGGCGATCGGGCCCATGGCAAAGCCATAGTCGCGCATCGCCGCGTCAATCACCTGCATCGGTGTTCCGGCCAGCAGCATTTCCTGGCTGGCAATCATGTAGGGCAGCATCAGGCGGTTGGCGATGAAGCCGTCGCAGACCCCTGCCAGAACCGGCGTCTTGCCGATCTTGCCCGCCAGCTTCATACCGGTGGCGATCACGCTGTCGCTGCTCTTGTCGCCGCGCACCACTTCAAGAAGCGGCATGACGTTTGCGGGGCTGAAGAAGTGCAGGCCCAGCACCATTTCGGGGCGGCTGGTGAACTTCGCGATGTGGTTGATGTCGAGGAAGCTGGTGTTCGAGGCCAGGATCGCGCCCGGCTTGCAGATGGTTTCAAGGCGGCTGAACACCTTTTCCTTGATCTCCATCGATTCGAACACGGCCTCGATCACCAGGTCGACATCGGCCAGATCCTCCATGTCGAGCGATCCGGTCAGCAGGCCCATGCGGGTCGCGACGTCCTCGTCCGTAAGGCGGCCCTTCTTGGCGGTGTTCTCGTAATTCTTGCGAATGACGCCAAGACCGCGATCCAGCGCTTCCTGCTTCACTTCCACGATGGTCACCGGAATGCCGATGTTGGCAAAGTTCATGGCGATGCCGCCGCCCATGGTACCCGCGCCTATGACGCCCACGCTCTTCACGTCGATCAGCGGCGTGTCCTTGCCGATGCCCGGCACCTTGGATGTTTCGCGCATCGCAAAGAACACGTGACGCAGCGCGCGCGACTGGTCGGAAGTAAACAGTTTTTCGAAGTTTTTCGATTCGACCGCCATGCCTTCGCGGAAGGGCAGGTTCACCGCGGCCTTCACCGAATCGAGAATCTCGTCGGGTGCGATAACCCCGCGGAACAGGCGGCCATGCTCGGCCTTGAACCGATCGAACAGGTCGGCGTCGGTGCGGTCCTTTTCGATGAGGTCGGTCTTTTCCGAAACGCGGGGCAGCGGGCCGACTTTCGCCATCATCGCGGTCGCCATGGCCATCGCCTCTTCCATCAGCGCGTCGTCGGCGACGACCTTGTCGACAAGGCCCATCGTCTCGGCCAGCGCGGCCTTCACCGGCTTGCCCGTGATCATCATCTGCAACGCGGCTTCGGCACCGACCAGGCGGGGCAGGCGCTGCGTGCCGCCTGCGCCGGGCAGGAGGCCCAGGTTGACCTCGGGAAGGCCCATCTTCGCGGAGGCCGCGGCGATGCGATAATGACAGCTCAGCGCGAGTTCGAGCCCGCCGCCGAGCGCGGTGCCGAAGATCGCGGCGACGACCGGCTTGGACGAAGCCTCGATACGGTCGATAACGCCGGGCAGCCAGGGTTCGCGCATGCCGATGTCGAATTCGGCAATGTCCGCGCCTGCGGGGAAAGTGCGGCCCTTGGCGGAAATGATCGCGGCCTTGATGTCCGTGTTGCTTTCGATCTCCTCGACCGCTGCGGCCAGCCCTTCGCGGACCGAAAGGCCGAGCGCGTTGACCGGCGGGTTGTCGATCAGGACGACGGCAACGGCGTTATCCACGCTCAGCGTGACGGTGTCGGAAAGGGTCTTGGCTTCGGACATTCAGGTCGCTCCTCGTGTCTCTTTGCGTGTTCGCGCGCAAGCGGGCGCGCGTGTTCGTTCGGCGCGTAGATGACGCAGTGCGGCATAAATTACAATTACGCAGGGGAAACCGGCCTTTTGGCGAGGTAGACCGGGCCGGCGGCGAAACAATGGACCACGGGCCGACCCGAGCCGCCCGGAAAAATGAGAAAGCCCGTAGCAGGGCAATCCCGCTACGGGCTTTCGCATGGTCAGCGGCCGGAAGTGCCGCCCTGACGAAACCTCTATCGCTTCACACCCCAGGAGGGGGCGGATTAGCGATAATGCCTCGTAGTGGACTTCACCGACCTCTCTGCTGAACCATGAGACATCGGATCACCTCCTTTCGCGCCGGGGCCAAGATTAACCGCGTACCGCAAGCCCCCAAGTTAGCCTGCGAGCGGCGGGGCGGGGCGGTGTATCCGTGCGATCCTGGGCCTTGCGCCGTGGCTATCGCCGTTCCGCTCCGTCCTTGATTCGAGAGAGTACTTTTTTGGCGTTTCACAACAAGTCTTGCGTGAAACTTATTCACTGTCATAATCGATCACTTCGGGACTTTGTCATGCGACAAACCTTTGATTAAGCAAGGTTTGTTCGTGCAAGGCAACTTGCGTCTCACGCTCCCGAAGCTCTCTAGCACCACGCTGTCGCCGCCCGCCCCGAAGGGCACAGCGCAACTATCCACAGCCGTCTTTTCGGTGGCCCGCGTCTAGCGGCAATCCTCGACCACGCGGGCAATTTCTGGCCAGCTCGGCAGGTAGAGCGCGGCAAGGCCCGGAACCTGTACCGCGATGCGCCCGCGGCTGAAGATCATCGCGTCGAGAATCGGGTCGTAGGGTTGCAAAGTCGCGACGGTAAAGTCGTTCGCACCAGTGACTGCGCCAGCGGGCAAAGTGCGGTCCGCCTCGGTCGAAGTGACGTGCATCGACGTCGCGCGCGGATTCGTGCCCGCGCGCCACAGCTTGACCTGACGATTCGCCGGTTCGCACGCGATGATGAAGCTGGCGTCGCGGTTCGCCTCGCCGAAAACGGCGCGAGTCGCGGTGCCGCTCGAAACGTATTGCCAGTCTCCGGGCGTCAGCGGTGCGTCCAGCCAGCCGGAAGGGGTCTGCGCCACGGGCGGCGGAGTCGGGGTAGGAGTGGGCGTCGGTGCGGGGGCTGGCGGCGGGGCTGAAACAGGTTCAGGCGCGGGCGGCACGCACGAGGCGAGGCCAAGTCCGGTCGCCGCAACGGCGGAGCCCATGAGCAGCCACGTACGGCGCATGGCCTTCACGGCCTGCTGTCGGCGCTGGGTTGCGGGAAGGGCGGGCACGTCATCGCTTGGCGTCATGCGCGCGTTATGCGAAGGGCTGGCCTTGCACTCAAGCCCCTTGACGCCAAACCGGTTTTCCTTTTCGCCCGTTCGATGATGACGCCTCCTGCAAACAAGCCCAAGAAGCAACGCGTGGACCAGATGCTGGTCGAACGCGGGCTCGTGGAAAGCCGCAGCCGCGCACAGGCGCTGATCATGGCGGGCACAGTGTTCAGCGCAGAGGTGAAGATCGCCAAGGCCGGGCAGCAGCTTCCTGCCGACGCGCCGCTGGAAGTGCGCGGACGCGACCACCCGTGGGTCAGCCGGGGCGGCATCAAGCTGGCCCACGCCATCGACGAATTCGGCCTCGACCCCGAAGGTGCGACCGCGATGGACATCGGCAGTTCGACCGGCGGGTTCACCGACGTCCTGCTGCAAAAGGGGGCGCATCATGTCTTCGCGGTCGATTCGGGCACGAACCAGCTGGCGTGGAAGCTGCGCCAGGACGATCGCGTGACCGTGCTGGAACAGACCAGCGCGCGCATCCTGACGCCCGACCACATCGACCGGCCCTGCAATTGGGTCGTCTGCGACGCCAGCTTCATCGGACTTGCCAAGGTGCTGGAAGTGCCGCTCGCGCTCGCCGTGCCGGGCGCAGTGCTGGTCGCATTGATAAAGCCGCAGTTCGAGGTCGGCCGGGGTGAGGTTGGCAAGGGCGGAGTCGTGCGCGATCCGGCGCTGCACGAACGGGTTTGCGGCGAAGTGACCGAATGGCTTGAAGGCATCGGCTGGACCGTGAAGGGCCTGACGACCAGCCCGATCACCGGGCCCGAGGGGAATGTCGAATTTCTCGTCTGGGCGGAAAACATCGGCTGATCCGGCGGCAGGGCAGGAACGCGTCGCATATCTCGCGCGTTTCACCGCTATGGACACCAAGACTGCATCCCCCGACACCTCCCGCTCGGTTCTCAAGTGGGCTTTCCTGACCGTTCCTCTAGTCGTCGTGCTGGGCATCCTGTCAGGCTGGGCTTCGGGCTCGGGCGGTGATGGGGCCTGGTTCGCCGCGCTGGTGAAGCCGGAGATCAATCCGCCGTCCTATCTGTTCGGCGTCGTCTGGACGATACTCTATGTCCTGATGGGCTTCGCGCTGGCCTTCGTGCTGGCCGCACCGCCTACGCCGTTCAAGCGGTTCGCCGTGACGCTTTTCGCCGTGCAGCTGGTGGTCAACGTCCTGTGGTCGCCGATTTTCTTCGGCGCGCACCTGATCGCGTTTGCGTTCTTCTGGATCGTCCTGCTCATCGTGCTGGTCCTGGCGACAATGGCCTATTTCGCCCGCATCAGCCGGACCGCGATGCTGCTGCTGGTCCCCTACCTTGCGTGGATCTGTTTTGCCGCGGTGCTGAACCTGCGATTCTGGCAGTTGAACTGAGCGGATATCGAGGCCACATAGGCACCATGCAGAGCGACAATCCCCGTATCTCGGACTTAACCCGCATGTTCACCGCAGCCGCCGGCACGTTTGCCGGTATGGCGCAGGAATCGGCCGAAGCCGCCCGCGAACGCTTCAAGGAAGCGCTGGGCGGCATGGACTTCGTCAGCCGCGAGGAATTCGAGGCGGTGAAGGAAATGGCCGTGAAGGCACGGGAAGAAAACGACGCGCTCGCCGCCCGCATCGCGACGCTGGAGGCAGAAGTCCTGCGCGCCGCCTCGACCAAGGCTGCTGCGCGCAAGACCCCGGCTAAGAAGGACGCGCCGGAGGGCTGAGACTACGGCCTCAATGGAGCCCGTAGGTCATCGCTGTAAAGAAAACGCCGGTGATTGGATTGCCTTCTGCGTCAAGCGCAGGCGTGAATTTCGCGTGCCGACGCCATTTCCTGCAGGTATGATCCGAAAAAATCTCTCCCGCCAGATTGCGTGTGATCCGGCACTGCGCCGGTTTTCCATTTTCGTCGACCACGATCATGAACCAGACCGTTCCCTGCTGGGGGTTGCGGATTGCCTCCGACGGATAGTCGTTGAACACATCGCGCAACCATTCCTCCTCGTCGGCCAAGGCGGCAGGGCGGGAACTTTTTCGTAGTGCGACGGGGTCGACCCCCATCTCAGTCAAAAGGTTGTCGAGGCAAGAACGCAACGCGTTGAGAGGTGCCCTCAAACTACCGGTCATGTAGGCGATTTCCTGGTCGCTTTCATCGGTAAGAAACAAACCCTCGACGCCTGCTTCGACTGCCTTTCGCTCGGCCTCGTTCCGATAATTTTCCGCAGAAGGATTATCGGTCAATCCAGCAGCGTTATGACCGAGGCCGGCTTCGAACATCAGGCCCTTTCCGATTTCAAACTCAATCGGTTTGACATGGCCTGCCTTCTGGGGTTCAGCCGTCTCAGACCACCGGAACTTGAGGCCTTTGGCACCAAGTTTGCTGGGATAGACCAGCACGTCAAAGCCCGCCTTGAGCGAAGTCGGTGCAGCCAGTTCCAGCGTCGACTTCTGATCGCCTTCCCCGAAGGTGGCCCAAAGCCTGCAGCTGTTTTCGGCATAGTCCATGACCCAGGCCGACGATTTCTGGAGCTTCACCGGTTCTGCGGAGGCTGTGGTGGCCATCCCAATCGCGACCATTCCCCACGCCGCAGCAAATGCCTTGCAATTCATTACAGTTAGCTTCCTCATTTTCGAACACTCGGCGCGCGATCGGGCGCATTGCCTTGCCCCTCATAGACCATGCATTACCCCCGAGGGGTAAACGGCAGAATGCCGACGGGCTCCCAATTCAAAACGTGAAACACGCGATTCTCGCCTGCGCGCTTCCCGGCCGCGCTTATGCTCGCCCCGAATCAATCCTGAAATGCGAAAACCGTCAATTGATAAACCCCCTTTATCGGCAAGCCGTCACTGCCCAATGCCGGCTCGAACCGGGCGACTTTCTTGAGCAGCTGGCACGACTCCTCCATCAGCTCCTCAGGCTCGATCCTGAACTGCGAATGGCACGACGAGACCGCGCCGGTCTCGTCGATCATGAGACGGACCCGGTTGTGAAACCTGGCAAAAGTACCCTTTTCTTGGCGCCTGAAGAAAAGTTCAAAAAAACGCTTCGTCCATTTCTCGTAATCGATCGGCTTTGGGCTGCGGGTGCGTGCCTTGTAGGCCGCGGCGTCGAGACCCCAGTGCTGGGTCAGTTCGTCGGTGCATGTCCGCATCGCGTCGAAGGCGGCGCGCAAGTTGCCAGTTTTGAAGAAGACCTTCGATCTGGGCCCCTTGAGCAAGTAGAGCCCATCGACTTTCGTCTCGGCAGCTTGCGACAATTCTGTAATTAATGCGGGAGCAGTCTCACTTTCCTTGATGTCAGGGTCGATTAAAGTGCTTTTAAAAACGAAGCCTTTCTGACCATCGACCTCGATGAGCGACATCGCCTGCAATTCCTGGTCCGGCGCGTCATCGCTCCATCGCATCGTGAACTTGCCATCGTCCCTCAGCTTCAATCCCTTGCCGTACACCATAACGTCGAAATCAGCGCCTGGGCCGTATTGCTGGAATTCCAGGACATAAGGTTTTTCCTGGTCATCTCCTGCGTCACTTTTGAAGGCGGCGCGCAGTTTGCAACTGTCTTCGGCGTAATCCATCACCCACGGTGAACTCTTTTCCAGAGTCACCGGCTGGTCTTCGGCAAAGGCAGGATGCGACACGGCCAGGGAGAGAAGCCCGGCCCCAATAAGCAACTTCTTCATTGCGGCAGGTTAGGTAGAAGTTTCTTTAAAAGTCAAACGCTTGCCCTTTCGCGCGCTTTACTTGATCGGACAGTGGCGACGTGTCCGAAAACTGCCGCCTCTCAACCGCGAAATTTCATCCCGATTTCCACGTGATAGGTCGCGACCGGCTCACCTGCCTCGTCCAGCGCAGGTGAAAAGCGAGCCTGCCGCTTGATCTGGCTGCACACGCGTTCGCTTTCCTTCTGGCTCAGGAAATCGGAGAGGATCTTGCAATCCGTCACCCGTCCGTTCTCACCGATCAGCACCCTGATGGGCGAAGGCACGCCAGCCGGGTGTCCGGATGCTTTGACCAGCGGCGTCGTGAGTGAAATGCCTTTCGATTCCGCGTCGCGCGACAGTTTGCGCTGCACCTGTGGGTCGAGGTCCCACGATGCCACCAGATCATCGGTGCATTTCTTGAGTGCATCGAGCGCCGGTGCCATCGGGCCGGTTTTCAGGGTCACAACCGGATCAAGTTTGCCCCCGAACTGGATTTCTTCGGCGTCTCCGATGGTATCCAGTTTGAAGGGGCCATCGTCCTTTCGTCCTTCGAGGTAAGCCGACCAGATGGAGGTCATTGCGAAAAAACCACGGATGCCGTCTGGGCTTTGTGTCGGGAAGAGGAAATTCATCTCGTGGCCCGGTCCATCTTTGCGCCAGCGCACTTCAACCGATGGGCCGACATCCTTTATGGGACTGCCTACCAGTCGTACGTTGACGTTCGATCCCTGATCGAAAGCCTCGATCTGGAAAGCGATCGGTCCAGCTTCGCTTATGAAAACGCGTGAGAGCGCGCAGCTATTGTCGCGATAGTCGACGGCCCATGGGGCAGACGGCTCAAAGGCGATAGGAGCGTCCGCAGCGAAGGCAGGTTGCGACACGGCCAGGGAGAGAAGTCCGGCCCTCATGAAAAGCTTCTTCATGGCAGCAGGTTAGGGGAACGCCGCGCCAATGGTCAAACACCTGCATGCTTGCCAGCTGCGGTTATGCTCGCCACATCCATGTCTGATGGAAATCCGCGCCCCCGCCATTGTCTGTGCCAGCCGTGCCCATGGCGAAACCGCGGCCATCGCTCGGGTGTTCACGCACGAATTCGGGATGCTGGCGGGCTATGTCGCGGGCGGGAGGGGCAGGCAGATGCGGCCCGTTCTTATTCCCGGTAACGTGGTGGAGGCGGATCTTCGCGCGCGTTCGGCAAGCCAGTTGCCGTTCCTGAAACTCGAACTCGTCACCAGTCGCGGGCCTTGGCTGACCGAGCCTTTGCCCGCGTCCGCGATCGGTTGGGCGACGACGCTGGCTGCAACAGTGCTGCCCGAACACAATCCCTATCCTTCGTTGCACGATGCCTTGTCGGGTCTGCTCGATGCGATCTGCAATGCGCCGTCGGCGCGGATGTGGGCGCTGGCCATGGCCAAGTATGAGATTCTGATGCTGCGCGAACTGGGTTTCGGTGGCGGAGAGATGCCTCCGCAAGCGCAGGACTGGGACGTAATTCTTGCGATCATGGATGCGACGGGAAGGCAATTATCCCGCAGGCTGCTTGCAGATCGCCGCACGAATGTTATGGGCGCGCGCGAAGTCATGATGCAGCGGCTGGCACGGATCTCCGGCGGATGAGCCTGCTGCGTCACAGGAAAATCGAAAGGCATCAGGCATGAAGATCGCGGTATTCCCCGGTGACGGTATCGGTCCCGAAGTCACGGCACAGGCCCTGCGCGTTCTTGAAGCCCTGCCGCTGAAGGTCTCGCTGCTCGAAGGCGATGTCGGCGGTATCGCCTACAAGCGCCACGGCCACCCGCTGCCCGAAGAAACGCTGGTCGCCGCGCGCGAGGCGGACGCGATCCTGTTCGGCGCGGTCGGCGATTTCGATTGCGATCACCTTGAACGTCATCTGCGCCCCGAACAGGCGATCCTTGGCCTGCGCCGCGAACTGAACCTGTTCGCCAATCTTCGCCCTGCCAAGGTGTTTGAAGGGCTGGAACACACCAGCGCGCTGAAGCCGGAAATCGCGGGCGCGATCGACCTGTTGATCGTGCGCGAGTTGAACGGCGACGTCTATTTCGGCGAAAAGGGCATGCGCAAGACCGACGCGGGCCTGCGCGAAGGGTATGACATCATGTCCTATGACGAAGGCGAGGTCCGCCGCATCGCCATCGCCGGTTTCGAAGCCGCGCAAAAACGTCGTGGCCGCCTGTGCAGCGTGGACAAGGCCAACGTTCTGGAAACCAGCCAGCTGTGGCGCGACGTCGTGATCGAAACGCACGCCGATTATCCCGACGTGGAACTGACCCACATGTACGTCGACAACGCGGCGATGCAGCTGGTGAAGAACCCGGGGCAGTTCGACGTGGTGGTCACCGGCAACCTGTTCGGCGACATCCTGTCGGACCAGGCGTCGATGTGTGTCGGCTCGATCGGCCTTCTGGCCAGCGCCTCTTTGGGCGAGCGCAAGACCGAATATGGCACCTTCGGCCTTTACGAACCGATTCACGGCAGCGCGCCCGACATCGCTGGCAAGGGCATCGCCAACCCGATGGCCACCGTGCTCAGCCTGGCCGAACTGCTGCGCCATTCGCTGGGACAGGAAGAATTGGCCCAGCGTGTCGAGAACGCAGTTGCGAAGGCGCTGGCCGATGGTATTCGGGGCGGCGATCTTGGTGGGGATTCGAATTGCGCCGAAATCGGTGACGCAATCTTAACGCGCCTCTGAGATAATTACTGAAATTCATCTGGCTGGGGGGCCTAATGAACTTTGAAAAGGGTGCGCCTGTTTCGGGCGCGAAAGAAAAGCGGCCTTGCACTTTGTGCGCGCTGGAATTGATCTACCTGATCGGGATCCCGCTGGGAATCCTGGTCTCGTCTTCACAGATGTGGCCCTATCCGGCGGTTCATTTCACAGCCGTGGCGATAGCGGTGCTGACGGTGACGCGGCTGCGCTGGGCGCTGTCGTGGCTGCTGCTTTCGGCAGGGTGCATCGGGTTCCTGATCTTCGTGCCGATGGGCGCGATGTTCCAGTTTTCCCGCTTTGCCGGGAACGACATGGCTTACCTGCGCTTCGCGCTGGTCATGTTCATGGGCGCGGCGACGCTGGTCCTGCTGTGGATGCCGTCGACGACACGCTGGCTGCGTGCCAAGGGAGGGCGGTTCGCCAACGCGCTTCTGTAACGTCCGGCTGGACGAACGGGCGCGAAACGGCGATTGGTCGCATCGATGCTGAAACTCGCCGTCATTCTCCCGACCTTCAACGAACGTGAAAACCTGGCCTCGCTGGTAAAGCGCATGGCCGCATCGCTCGACAGTGCGCTGGGCATCGGGGGGTGGGAAGCGATCTTCGTCGACGACGATTCGCAAGATGGCACGGCAGAGGAGGCGCGAACCCTATCGCGCGCCGACCACCGCGTCCGCGTGATCCAGCGGATCGGCAGGCGCGGTCTTGCCAGTGCCGCGATCGAAGGGATGATGGCCACCGCCGCGCCCTATGTCGCGGTGATGGACGCCGACCATCAGCACGATCCCGCGCTTCTGCCGCAGATGGTGAAGGCGCTGCAAAGCGGAGAGGCGGACGTCTGCGTCGCCAGCCGCTTTGCGCCCGGTGCCAGCATGGCCGACTGGAACCGGCCCGACCGTGAGAAACAGTCCGAGCTGGCCAATCGCATCGCGCGCAAGCTGACAGGCGTGGACCTGTCCGACCCGATGAGCGGCTATTTCATGCTGCCTGCCAGCACTTTGCGTGAGGTCGCGCCGCGGCTATCCGGGATCGGCTTCAAGATCCTGCTCGACATCCTCTCGACGTCGGAGCGCAAGTTGACGGTCAAGGAATTCCCGCTGTCGTTCGCGGCGCGGGCCGCAGGAGAATCCAAGCTGGACCAGGCCATCGCGTTCGAATTCCTCGTCGGTCTTTACGACAAGACGCTGGGTCGTTTCATCCCGACGCGCTTTGCCCTGTTCGGCACGATCGGCGCGCTGGGCGTGGTCGTGCATCTTGCGGTGCTGTGGCTGCTGTTCAAGATTTTCGGGACGGGGTTCCTCTATGGCCAGATCGGCGCGGTGATCGCGGCCATGACCTTCAACTTCATCCTCAACAACGAACTGACTTACGCCGACAAGCGGATCCATTCGCTGGGCGGTTTGATCGTGGGCTGGCTGAAGTTCGCGCTGACCTGTTCGATCGGCGCTTTCGCCAATGTCGGCGTGGCAGAGGCGCTGGTCAGCCGCGGGGCGCACTGGGTGCTGGCCGCAATCGCGGGCATCGTCATCGGATCGGTCTGGAACTACGCCCTGTCCAGCCGCTTCGTCTGGGGCCGGTTCTAGGCTTCGGAAATCTTGCGCAGGCGATGGGCGGCTTTCGCGGCCTTGCCCTTTTCCATGTCGTGGCAATCGCTTTCGATCAACTGGTCGATCTGCTCCGCCGCGCGTGCCAGCACGTTTTGCAGCGCCAGCTTCTCTTGTTGAGAATTGGCAAGGGCGTGGCGCAATTCGGCCTTGCTCTTCTCGCCATTGCGATCTGGTTCCGGGGTTTGTGTCATCTCAGCGAAAAAATCGCCAAAGCGCCCTGTGGTTCCGATCAGCGCCAGTTCGTGAACCAGGCGTATTCGACGAAGCTGTTTTTCCCGGCCAACGGCTGGGTCGTCAGGATAGGCAGGAAATAGACGAAAAATAGAGTGCTGGCGGCAAGAAAGGCGGGTGCCGCGCGCCGGTGGAGCCGCCATGGCGGATTGCGCCAGACCCAGTGATCGACCGCCAGCGCCAGCGCCACCATCAGGAACTGGGCGCTGATCAGGTAGTGATAGTAGAACTGCACCGGCTTGGGCGCGGCGATCCACAGCGCCAGTGCCGCGCCCCATGCGCCCACGGCCATCAGGCAGTCCATCCGCCCGCGCACCAGCCCCAGCCACAGGCACCCCGCAAGCGCGGCGAGGCCCGTCAACATGGTCAGCGGATTGCCCAGGAACAGCATTCCGCGCCAGGCCCCTTCGTACTCTTCGTAGAAATACCAGATCGGCCGCCAGTCGATCACCCACTGCCACCAGCGGGACATGTAGGGATGGTCCTTCTTCACGCTCTCCTGCAGGTCCAGCATGTAGCCCTGCCACGAAACCGGCCCGGTGAAGCGCGGGTTGGGACTGTCGAGCAGCCAGATCGTCGTGAAGCTGGCAAGGTAGACCGCCACCGGCAGCAGGCCGAGCCAGACAAACGCTTCCACGATCGTCATGTCCCCCAGCGGCCGTCGCGCGCCCGTGAATTTCGCGCGCAGATTGCCGATGAACACGCACAGTCCCGCAAAGGCGATGACCGGTGCCGCGTTCCATTTGACCGCCAGTGACAGCCCGAACAGCAGGCCGGCAAGAATCACCCGCGCCCGCACGTGCCTGCCCGTTCCCGCCGCCACCAGCGACCAGCAGCCCAGCATCAGAAAGCCGAGCATGTAGATGTCGAGCATGGCGACGCGTGACTGGACCAGCAGCAGGAAATTCGTTGACACCAGCACGCCCGCGGCCAGCGCGGCAAAGCGCGACCCGCTGGCGAGCCACGTCATCCGCATCACCGCGAACAGTGTCAGCACGCCGAACAGGACCGATCCGGCGCGCCAGCCGCCCGGATTGTCGCCCAGCATCTGTATCGACAGCGCGATCATCTGCTTGCCCAGCACCGGGTGTTCCGGGTTCAGCAGGATTTCGCCAGCCACCCATGCCCGTGACGCGGGCAGGTAATGGGTTTCGTCGAAAATCGGGATGGCCACTTCGGCAAGACCCCAGAGGGCAAGCCCTGCAAAGATCAGCGTGATCAGCAGCATCCAGCCGAGGGGATCGCGTTCGCGCGGGATCGTTGTCGCAACCGGCTGCATCGCCGACTGCGAGTAACGTCAGCCGCCCGGCCATGCAATCGCGATTGCATGGGTCACGGGGCGGCGCTAACGGCAGGGCCATGAAACGCACGACAGGACAGGACCGCTCCATCACTCGCAACTGGCGTCCGGCCACGCAGGCCGTTCGCGCAGGCACCTGGCGCAGCGAGATGGGCGAGACGAGCGAGGCGATCTTCGCCACTTCGGGTTATACTTACGAAGATGCCGCCACTCCGGCCGCGCGCTTTGCGGGCGAGCAGGACGGCATGACTTATTCGCGCCTGCAGAACCCCACCGTGCAGATGCTGGAAGAACGTATCGCGATCCTTGAGGGGGCAGAGGCGTGCCGCACGCAGGCATCGGGCATGGCCGCGATGACCGCCGCGCTGCTGTGCCAGCTTTCCGCAGGGGACCACATCGTTGCCGCGCGCGCCGCGTTCGGATCGTGCCGCTGGCTGGTGGACAGCCTGCTGCCGCGCTTCGGGATCGAGGGCACGGTCATCGATTCGACCGACAATGCCGCCTGGGAAGCCGCGATCCGGCCCAATACCAAGGTCTTCTTCTTCGAAACCCCGGCGAACCCCACGCTCGACATCGTCGACCTGGAATACGTCTGCGGCCTTGCGAAGGCGCACGGCATCACCACCGTCGTCGACAACGCGTTCTGCACGCCGATCATGCAGCGCCCGATGGATTTCGGCGCCGACGTCGTGGCCTATTCCGCGACGAAGCTGATGGACGGGCAGGGCCGCGTGCTGGCCGGTGCGGTTTGCGGCAGCGAGGAATTCATCAACGACAAGCTGCTGCCGTTTCAGCGCAACACCGGGCCGAACCTGTCGCCGTTCAATGCGTGGGTCGTCCTGAAGGGGCTGGAAACGCTGCACCTGCGTGCGCGCCAGCAGTGCGACAATGCGCTGAAGCTGGGCCGTTTCCTGGAAGATCGCGTTCCCACGATTCTGCATCCGGGGCTGGAACGCCACCCGCAGTACGCGCTGGCGAAGAAGCAGATGACGATGCCGGGCTGCATCTTCTCGATCGTTCTGGACGGCGGACGCGAACAGGCTCACGCCTTTCTCGATGCGCTGGAACTGATCGATCTTTCGAACAATATCGGGGACGCGCGTTCGCTGATGTGCCATCCTGCCAGCACGACTCATCACTCTGTCGGGCCGGACGCGCGGGCAGAGATGGGTGTTTCGGAAGGAATGCTGCGCCTTAATGTCGGACTTGAAGATGCGGACGATCTCATCGAAGACCTCACGCGGGGGCTGGCAGCCGCCGGTCTCTAGCAAGTTGGCACGCATCGTCAGCCGGGCAGACGCTTGAACCGCGATAACGATAGCGAATCCGGTCAGCCCGACCGTGGGGCCGGCGATATCGTCGGCGCGCAGTCCGGCAGCGATGCGCCGGCGCGGTCGTTGACCGACATTGCGCCCGAGGCGCTTCTGGCCGCGATCGTCGAGGGTACCGACGACGCCATCATCTCGAAGACGCTGGACGGTATCGTGACCAGCTGGAATCCCGGTGCAGAGCGGCTTTTCGGGTATACCGCCGAAGAAATGGTGGGCCAGTCGATGCGCAAGCTGATCCCCGAGGAGCGAGATACGGAGGAGGACGCGATCCTTCGCCAGATCGCGGCGGGGCGGCGGGTATCCTCGCTTCACACGACGCGTCTTCGCAAGACCGGTGCACCGGTGCGCGTGTCGGTCACGGTGTCACCGGTGCGCGATGCCAGCGGCCAGATCATCGGCGCCAGCAAGATCGCCCGCGATGTCGGCGCACTGGAACTGGCGCGGCAGCAGCTGGCCGAAAGCGAACGCCGCTTCAAGATGCTGGCCGACAATATGTCGCAGCTGGCCTGGATCGCGGATTCGCAGGGTTCTATCTTCTGGTACAACCAGCGCTGGTTCGATTACACCGGTACGACCATGTCCGACATGGAAGGATGGGGGTGGAAGTCGGTTCATCACCCCGACCATGTCGACCGGGTCGTCGCACGCATCCAGAAAAGCTGGGACAGCGGGGAAGCGTGGGAAGACACCTTCCCGCTGCGGGGCCGTGACGGCCGTTATCGCTGGTACCTGTCGCACGCGCGGCCGATCCACGACGCCGATGGCAGGATCGCCTATTGGTTCGGCACCAATACCGACATCACCGAACAGCGTGAGCAGGCGGAATCGATCGAAAGGCTGCTGACCGAGGTGAACCATCGGTCCAGGAACATGCTGACGGTCATCCAGTCGCTTGCGCGGCGTTCGGCTCCGGGCAACGATGCTTTCCTGAAACGTTTCGTACGCCGGCTTGAGGCACTGGCCGCGAACCAGGACCTGCTTGTCCAGCGGAGTTGGACGCGGGTGGAAATGCACGAACTGATCCGCGCGCAGCTCGCCTTTGCGCTGGATATCGCGGGTACGCGGCTCGAATTCGACGGACCGGAAATCGACATCACGGCGCGCGGGGCCGAAACGTTGGGCATGGCGCTGCACGAACTGGCGACCAATGCGCTGAAATACGGTGCGCTGTCGGTCGATGGCGGGACGGTCGCGATCGCGTGGGAAGAACGCGGCGGCCGGTTTCGGCTAACCTGGCACGAAAGTGGCGGTCCCAAAGTCGCACCGCCCGGCCGCGCAGGCTTCGGCACTTCGGTCATTCGCGACATTCCGGTCACCGCTCTCGACGCGGCGACCAGCTACGAATTCCTGCCGGGCGGGGTCAGTTGGTCGTTTGAATGCAAATCGGCCAACGTCGTTGCCGAATGACGGGCCATTCGGCTCGGTCTTTCCACCGCGACGAACATATGCGCGTTTGCGATTGCGGCGAGTGATCGTCTAGGCTCTGTCACGAGATGATGAACCAGTTCTTCAACCACGTCGCCGTTACCAACGGCATCACCGTGCGGGTTGCCGCAAGCTTCCTGCCCGAACAGTCGCAGGTTGCAGCGGGGCGCTGGTTCTGGGCCTATCACATCCGGATCGAGAACGGCGGCGAGGAACCGGTTCGCCTCATCACGCGGCACTGGCGCATCACCGACGGGAACGACCGGGTCAGCCTTGTCGATGGCGAGGGTATCGTCGGCGAAATGCCGCGGCTGGAGCCGGGGGAAAGCCACGATTACGTGTCGGGCTGTCCGCTCGAAACCTCGCACGGATCGATGGAGGGGTATTACGGCTTCGTCCTCGATGACGGCACGAAGTTCGAGGCGGCGATCCCGTTCTTCCCGCTCGCCGCCCCGGCCACTACGCGCTGATAAGGCGCGTGCGCTGAACTAGCGCGACTTTCCGATCCCCGGCACGATCATGCCGACCCGCTTGCGATATTCGGTATAGGCCTCGCCCAGCGCATGGGTCAGGTCGCGTTCCTCCCACCGGATCGCCATCAGGACATAGACCGACATCACCGCTGCAAACAGCAGGTGCCCCACGGTCATCACCGGAATGGCCCAGAACGCGACCAGCATCCCGAAATAGAGCGGATGGCGGACATAGCGGTAGAACATCGGTTCGCGAAACTTCGGCCCATGATCGTTCCTGCCGCTAAAGCCGAACCATGCCTGGCGCAGGCCGAACAGTTCGAAATGGTCCAGCATCCACGTCGACAGGAACACGATCGTCCAGCCTGCCGCGAACAGCGCCCACAGGACGGTGGCCGCAGTGCCCTCGGTCGCCCAGACGACGGCCGGTATCGGCTGCCACAGAGCGAACATCACCCACAGCACGACGACCGTGGCCAGGACATAGACGCTGCGTTCAATGCTTGGGTGGATATGTTGCGTCAGCTTTCTCTTGAACCCGCTGCGCGCCATGACCGAATGCTGAAGCCCGAACAGCGATATCAGGAAGACGTCGACGACCGCCGCGGACACGGGGTCGAGCACGCCGCCCGCATCGATGGTCTTGGGCACGTAAAGATTGCCGACAAAGGCGGCGAGATAGAGGAATGTCGCGAAGAACAGCAGGTATGACGCGACGGCGAAGGCTAGGCGAATGGCACCCATGACGAGTCCTCCCCATAAGGACATCGCGACCCCGGATCGGCCGATCATACCACCATTCAGGATATTTGCTAAATGGCCGGGGCGGGGCCCGTTACCTCATCATCTTTCGCAGGGTGCAGGATGGCCCAGCCGGACAGGAACAGCCCCGCCACGAGCGGTCCCGCCACGATGCCGCTGACCCCGAACGCGGCGATGCCGCCAAGGGTGGAGACGAGGATGATCCAGTCGGGGATACCCGTGTCACGCCCGACCAGGATGGGCCGCAGCACGTTGTCGGCCATGCCGATCACGGCCACGCCCGACACGATGACCAGAACGCCCTGCCAGATATCGCCGATGGCCAGCAGGTAGACCGCCGCCGGCAGCCAGACGATCGCGGGGCCAAGCGCGGGCAACAACGAAAAGATCGCCATCAGCATGCCGAACAGGACTGCGGCGGGAAGTCCCGCGATCCAGAACGTGATCGCGCCCAGCGCACCCTGGACAAGGCCGACGACGACCGATCCCTTGATCGTGGCGCGGATGATTGCGACGAAGCGGTCGACGACTTGCCGCGAAACGTCGGGCGGCATGGGCAGGGCGCGGCGCACGGCATGGCCGATGGCACGCCCGTCGCGCAGCAGGAAGTACGTGACGTAAAGCCCGACACCGAAGGACAGCACGAAGCCCAGCGCCCCGCCGCCGATGGCAAGCGCCCGCGTCGCGATCAGCCCGACGGAATCGCGCGCGATCTCCGTTACCTTGTCGCGCAGCATCTCGAACTCGCCATAGCCCGAATTGTCGAGCAGGACCTGCATCCGCGTGGGCAATCCGTCATGCACGCGATCGAAGATCGTGCCCGCGTCGATTTCCTGTCCCTGCAAGGCAAGGTAGATGCCGGTCGCCTGGTCGATGACCATGGTACCGATCACCATTGCCGGGACCAGCACCGCGACCGTGATGATCAGCAGTGAGGCGAGCGCGGCATAGTTCTTGCGCCCGCGCAGCAGGATCAGCATCCGCCGGTTGAGCGGCTGGAACATGATCGCGGCCAGAAGCGCCCAGAACAGCGGGGGCAGGAAGGGCCAGGCGATGTAAAGCGTCGCCAAAGTAATCCCGGCAAGGAACAGCAGGAAGCCGCCCCGTTCGATCCGATCCCTGTCCATGCAAAACCACCCCGAATTGAACCGGCCTGCAAGATAGACGCCGCGCGCGCGGGTGTCTGCCCGCCTGCCGGTTTCGTCCACGGACATGCCTATGCCGTTGCCCGTTGCCCGTTGCCCGTTGCCCTCAGGGGCCGCTCGGCCTAAAGCGCGGCTTGCAATGAAGCGGACGCATCTTCCCCTCAATGGCCTGCGCGTGCTCGACGCGGCGGCCCGTCACTTGTCGTTCACTCGCGCGGCGGACGAACTGGCCGTAACACCCGCCGCGGTGGGTCAGCAGATTCGCGCGCTGGAAGACCTGCTGGGCGTCGTGCTGTTCCGCCGCACGCCCAAGGGGCTGGAACTGACGGACGAGGCGACTGCAGGGCTCGATTCCCTGCGCGAGGGGTTCCTGCGGTTCGAGGAAGCGGTCGAGGCGATGCAGGCGGGCCAGTCCAGCCACAACTTCACCTTTGCCGCGCCGCGCGATTTCTTCGGTGCATGGTTCGCGCACCGGCTTGCCGAATTCCGCAAGGCCCAGCCCGATACCCGCTTCCACATGGCGGGCGGCGCGCAGACCGACTTTACCGAGGCGAATCTCGATTTCGCGGTGCGCCTTGCCGATGGTCCCGGCGATCATGAGGGCGTCCTGCTGCGTCCCGGCCGGGTGGTTGCCGTGTCGGCGCCCGATGGTTCGCGCGGCTGGATCGCGTGGCCCGGCGGCCCCGCGCCCGATGGCGAAGAGCCGATGATGCAGGTCGCCACGCCCGGTCAGGCGCTGTCTGCCGCGATGGCGGGACTGGGGCGGACGGTCCTGCCGCTCGAACTGGTCGAACGCGCGATCAAGTCGGGTGAACTGATTGCCGAGGGCGAAATCGAAGACAGCCGCTATGGCTACTGGTTCATTGCCCCGCGTCCGCAGTGGCGGCAGAAGAAGGTGAAGGCGCTGGTCGCGTTTCTGACCGGCGAGGCCTGACCGGCCCGGAACACGTCAGCGCGGCAACATCCGCCATGCCGCCTCGCTGGCAGGGATCCTGCCTTTCAATCCGCCTTCGACCGCGCGTTCTTCAAGGCATGTCAGGTCGTAGTTTTCGGCAAAGAGCCGTTCCACTTCTGCCGTGTCTATCGAAAAGGGCGGTCCTTCCATTTGCGCCTGGTCATAGGCGAAAGTGATCAGCAAGCGGCTGGCCGATGGTGCCAGTGCGCGCAGTTGCCGGGAATAGGAGTCGCGCATCGATCCCGGCATGGCGACAAGCGAGGCACGGTCGTAAATCGCGTCCACCGCGCCAAGCGCCGCGCCGTCCAGCGCGAAGAGATCGCCGGAATAGATCGTGATGGACCCTGCCGAAAATCGGGTCAGCGGGCCGTGTCCGGCGATGTCCGGTTCCACGTCCATTTCCTCGAAGAACTGTCCCACGGCCTTCGCGCTCAATTCCACGCCGACCACTTCGAAGCCTTGCCCCGCCAGCCAGACCATGTCCTGCGCCTTGCCGCACAGGGGCACGAAAATCCGCGAACCCGGCGCAAGGTTCAGCGCCGGCAAGTGGCGGACCAGCAATTCGTTTGCGGTCCCCTCATGAAACCCGATCTCCATCGCGTCCCAGCGTGCGTGCCAGAAATCGGCTTCCATCGATCGGTTCCTTGCGCTTGCGCGCCGGCGGGCGCGGTGAATCGGGTTCGCGCCTTCCCATAATGCAAACGACCCCGCCCCGTAAGAGGCGGGGCCGTTCCCCCACGTCTGTTCGCCGCCGTCAGGGCAGGCGCCAGACAATCCTGCTGGAATAGGTGCCGGAAATGGCATCCCCGTTACCATCGCGCGCCGCTTCGAAACGGGCGCGGCGGGCAAGCGAGGTGCAAGCCGCCTTGTCGAGTTCGGCCGCCCCGCTTGAAGACGTGACGGTGCAATCGGTGACTCGCCCGCGCGCATCGATGGACAGGCGGAAATCGGTCGTCCCCTCGATCCCGCGGCGGATCATCCGCGACGGGTAGTCGTCCTGGGTCACCCAGTCGCCGGGATTACCCTTGGGCGCAGCGGCCTTGGGCTTGTAGAGCGGGGCGGGTTCGGTCGCTTCGACCGGGAGCGGAAGGATCTCGTTCACGCGGCCCGACGGAAAAGTGTCGGGAACGGGCACCTTGGGCACGACGAAATCGGTGTCGATCTCGAAGGGCGAATCCATCGGCGTGATCTTCGTGTCGGGCACGGGGACTTGGCGAACATCGTCCTGCACCGGCTCTACCGGGTCGAGCGGGACGAAGACGTCTTCTTCGATGAAGCGGCTCTCGATCGTGGTTTTCTTGATCGTGTCGATCACGCCGCCTGCAAAGCCGCTCAGCAAGGCATAGCCCAGCCCTACGTGAATGATGGCGACGGTTGCGATAGTCCGCGTCCGGTTCGGACCGTGGCTGGTATCGGAATAGGCCATTGGCACCCTCTCCTCGTGGGCGCTTCGGGCGCTTGTTCCTGGCGCGCCCTGTAAGCGCGGTGAGGCGGCCAGCCTACCACGGGCCGGGCGAGGTGCCTAAATCATTTGATAGAGGGTGCTTTTCAGCACTCCGGCGGGACGACGAGGGCATCGCAAGGCGCGCTCGACAGCAGCTGGCTCGCCGTGCTGCCCAATGCCGCGTGGCGGAACCCGCCGCAGCCCTGCGTGCCCAGCACCATCAGGTCGGCATCGTGCGCGTTGACGGCGTCCAGCACCGCACGCTCGGCCCCGCCGTCGCGGGTTTCGGCCTTGATGCGCTTCTTCAGGGCAGGGGGCAGGCCCGCATCGGCCAAGAACGTGTCCAGCGCCTTCTTCGCCTCTTTCTCGGTATCCTCGCGCACGTGCAGCGCCTTTTGCCAGCCCGCGAAAGGCACGTGCCAGCCGTGGACGACGTGGATCGGCGGATCGGGGAACAGCTCGCCCGCAGCGCGGATCGCCCCGGCTGACGTATCGGACAAGTCCGTCCCGGCCACCAGTCGTTCGTAAGCCCCGTGGGACCGGCGCTTTACCACCAGCACTGGCACCAGCGTCTGGCGCAGCAGGTGGTCGACCGCGGTGCCCAGGAAATAGTCGCCGATGTCGTTGAACCGCGCCACGCCCGTCACGATCAGCTGCGCACCGATTTCGTCGGCAAGGCGCGGGATTTCCAGCGGGGCGGAGCCGACCGGCAGTTCCAGCCGCGCCTCGACCCCGTTGGGGATCACGTCCTGCAACGCGGCGCGCGCGGCGTCCATGTCCTGCGCCCGCTTGCTGCCGGGCTTCACCACGTGGACGGCGACGAGTTCCACCCCCCGCAGCTTTGCCATCATGGCGGCGCGATCGATCGCGCGGTCGTCTCTGGCGGAGAGGTTGGTGGCGACTAGGACAGGACCTTTCATGCCATCAGCCTATGCAAAGCGCCCCCCTCACGCAATCCCCTCACGCAATCCCCTCGCGCCCCTCCATCCTCGCCCGCATCAGGTCGAGCTTGCGGTTGATGGAATCGATGATCTCCTGCTCGTCCGGCCCGTTCGCCTCGGCGCGCTCGGCGTCGGAGCCATAGCGGTGGGCGCGGCGGTGGCGCAGCATGAACATGGTGAGCGCGTCGTTGTGGCGGCGATACCACGCCACGACCTTGCCGCCGCTGACGACGGGGCGCAGATCGCCCTCCATCGCTCGGATGAGCGCGGTATCTTCCAGCCGCGCCATGCCCAGATCGACCGCCTTGTCCCACGCCCTGGCAAAGCCTTCCGCCCCGCCGCGGGCGCGCAGGCGGTAGAGCGCCTCCAGACTGGCCCCGATCTCGCGCGCGGCCTGCGTGACCGATCCGGTTGCGGCCAGTGCCGCGATGAAGGCGCGCTGGCGAGGCGGCGTGATGGAGTTGCGACGCGGCGCCTTGTGCTCGAACGGGGTAAAGTTCAGCAGCGGATCGTCGGGAGAGGGCGGATCGGCGGCAAAGGCGAGATAGGACGTGCGCCGCGAAGGGCGCGCCGACCGGCAGCGCAGCGGGCCTTCCGGTGCCGGAGCGCTTCCCACCTCATCCGGGCGCAAAACCGCTCCCCACTTTTGCTGATGAGGTTGGGGCACCCAGCAAGACGCATCGGGGTTGGCGCTCACCTCGCTCGGCGGCTCTGTCCAGTATAGTTGGGGCGAGGGCCGCGAAGCGCGTCTGGCAGCCCGCCTTGCCTCACGCGCGGTATCGCAGCCGCGCGCCGCGTCCCACGCCTTGCGAAACCCCTCGGCCCCTTTCGCATAACGCAGCTTCTCCAGCCCCGCGACCGAGACCCCGACCTCCCGCGCCGCCTCTCCCACGAGGCCGGTCCGGGCCAGCGCATCGATGAACGCCCTCTGCCGCTCAGGCGTTAGGCGAGCATGGGCGGCACGCTCGACGGGCGTGAAGGGGAAGGGGGTAGGCATGAGCGCGCTCCGGTGCGGGGGACGGGGCGCTGGGGATTAGGGAGCGGGAGGGGTGTAGGAAAATAACTTAAGGTATATCCCTAAAAAGTTCGGAAAAAATCTCATGAAGCTCTGGCGGTCTCCCTTCCGCCAACGGCTCAGAAATGACCGTTAGGTCTTCCGCGCCTTCAAGCAATCGGATTGCCTCCAATGCTCGTTGAGGCTTTGACCCAAACTCAGCTTCAAAAGGATAGTAGTCTTCAATGGCGCCTTTCGAGAGAATGCAGATGCCATGCTGTCTCAGAGCATCCAGAATGGGGGTGATTTTCGCTCGGCAAGCTTCGTGATCTCGGCACGCTCGAACGCGGGCGACATCTTGTTCCCAAGTAAACAACTTATCGAAAGTGCCGACGTCTTCGTCTGAAATCTTTCCAGTTTCTTGTATCTTCCTTAGAATAAATTTTGCCCTTCCATATCGCTGCTTCCAACTGGCCTGACAAACTTTATCCTTAATTTGACGTCTGTTTAGCTCTGCAGGGATAGAATTTTCTTCAATGAAGGTATCGACTTCGGCAATGGCTTGAGCGCGCAATTCATTAAGGTCAGGCGGGGCACCCAAATGTTCATACCCTTCAAACAAGGCGTCTAAGTCAGCGACGACCTTCACCTCTAGGCCAAATGCCTGAAAGAAATTACGAAATTTTGCAAAGTTCCCTTTTCCAGATACACGCACCATCGACACTGACTTGGCATCGAAATCCCAACTCGGATCGAGCAGACCTGCGACATGCTTGCAAAATGCGTCATCCGACTCCCCCTCGAAGAGGACGACTCTCCTGCTAAAAAATGCGGCGTCAGCATTCTCGAAACGAGCAAGGCGGAACGTCTCTGCTTTATCAATGTCGAGAGCAAAGTTTACCGTGTGAAAGCGGCTAATTGGCTTGGGCAGGCTGGCTTCTTTCGTAATCCTGACAAAGTTAGCAGTTACTCCGGGAGAAAAAAATAGAGGAGAGTGGGTTGTGACAATAACTTGGTTGTTCTGGCTGATCTGGGCTAGCGTGCGGAACAGTACTTTTTGCGAGCTAGGGTGAAGATACAACTCTGGCTCTTCAAATAAAAATATTAGTGGCCTTCTTTTTGTGGGATTATCATCATCGCTTTCAATAACGGCTGCATCTTCGAATTGATTTCTCTGCTCGACGTAAGTTTGAAGTAAGGCGAAGGTTAAAGACCTCTTCAGACCATCTCCCTTATTATCAATGAGATCCCTCGACCCGTCATCAATATAGATCTGAGCTGTATTGAGGATTGTCTTTAATTCCGGCTTTGGTACATCCAGCTCTAGTGAAATCTTAGGAAAGTTCAGCCTTAAATATGACTGAATAGATGCCTCCAGTTGCTGGACACGTTCATGTCGATTGTCACTGACACCTTCATCGGTGGTGATTCGATTGAGAAGGCCGTCAAGATCAGCAAGCGATTGCTCTATTTGTTCAAACGCTGGCTGCATGCCTTCAAGCAGCAGACCTAGCAGCCTGCCGAATGGAGTTGATTGGCTTGTCTTAAGGTCGTCAGAAAAATTTTTGACTGCCGGAATGTATATCGCTTCAGGGATCAATTGCCCTATAGACGTCGGTATTCCAGTCGGAAGAGGCGTTTCTGCTAACTCGAAGTCATTTCTCGGCAATTCAGAAATCTTATTTGCTAGGTATGCCTTTGCCCCGGTAATGTTCAGGTCGGGAGGGCAGCCTTCACTGAACTCAGGGTATCTATCAGTTAATGTCTGGCTTACCGCAGGCGGGCGAAGACCGGCAAAGACGTCGTTAATTACGTCATCTCGATAACTTGGATTTACTGGGATTAACTTCAGGGTCGTTGTTTCGCACTTTTGCCCACAATTAAATCTGATGATTAGTCTCAATGTCTCATCATCAAGTATGGCCGAGATTCTATTTCGATGTTCAGGGGCTAACCGATTTAGGTGTGTGGCATTCACACCGCTGAACTTTAGTGTGAATTCGACTGGAATTGCGGGGTCATAGTATAGCGCCTCAGCCAACTGCCCACTTCTGTTCAATCCGGTGGCTATTGCCTGAAGGACAGATGATTTGCCGGAATTATTTTCGCCAACGAGGCAGCCGAACTGACTGGGTATAAACTCACAGTCCTTTAGTCCTTTAAAATTTTTTATTTTGATCGAATCTAGTATCATTGCGACCTCCACTTTCGCAATTATGTAGGTTATTGTCGCGGTCGAAAAGCTGCCTCTTGGAGTTTCCCACACTTGACCCACCCCCCGAATCCGCGTAGGGGCGCGGCCAGTCGAGGGGTTGGGTTTATCCAACGCCAACACTCATAGAGCTGAACATTGCCGGTGAGACGGTAAGGCTCGCGTTTCAAGCGCGGGTCTTTTTCCTTTTGGAAACGGGGTCATACCCGCCGGGTATCCGCGCAAAGTAACCTGCATCTTCGCAGGTGGAGCGTTTCGGTTCGTGCGGGTTTTCAGACCGGCTTGCCTTTCGCCATGCGAAGGCCTTGGCCGCAACCCGCGTGATCCTTCACTCCATCGCTGATGCAAACGGCTCGAAACAGGTTTTTTGCCTGAACCCATCCGCATGTGCGCGGGGGAGGGCGCAACCCGGCGGGGGAAACCCTGTCGGTCAACGAAGGAAGCGAAATGCCCACTATCAACCAGCTGGTCCGCAAGGGCCGCGTTCCGCAGAAGGCCAAGAGCAAGGTCCCTGCGATGGAGCAGAACCCGCAGAAGCGCGGCGTTTGCACCCGCGTTTATACGACGACCCCGAAGAAGCCGAACTCGGCACTTCGCAAGGTTGCCAAGGTCCGTCTCACCAACGGCCGAGAAGTCATCAGCTACATCCCGGGCGAAGGCCACAACCTGCAGGAGCACTCCGTTGTGCTTATCCGCGGCGGCCGTGTTCGCGACCTTCCCGGTGTGCGTTACCACGTCCTTCGCGGCGTGCTCGACACCCAGGGCGTCAAGGACCGCAAGCAGAGCCGTTCGAAGTACGGCGCGAAGCGTCCGAAGTGATCATGCCGGGGGCATGGTCATCCTCGAAAAATCGCAATCGGCGATTTTGTCGGGGATCCAGTCCCAAGGTTTTTTGAGTTCAACGCCATTCCATCTCTGGATCCCCGCCTGCGCGGGGATGACGAATTGAGAAGGTTGGCGCCAAGAAGAAGGAAGCAAACGACATGTCACGTCGTCGTCGTCCCGAGAAGCGGGAAATCCTGCCCGATCCCAAGTTCGGTGATCAGGTCCTGTCGAAGTTCATGAACAACCTCATGCTCGACGGTAAGAAGGCCGTTGCCGAAAAGATCGTCTATGGCGCTCTCGACACCGTCGAAGCCAAGGCCAAGACCGATCCGGTCCAGCTGTTCCACGATGCCCTTGGCAACGTCATGCCGCAGATCGAAGTCCGTAGCCGCCGCGTCGGTGGTGCGACCTACCAGGTCCCCGTCGAAGTCCGCCCCGAGCGTGCCCAGGCGCTGGCCATCCGCTGGCTGATCACGGCTGCGCGCAACCGTCCGGAAACGACCATGTCGGCGCGCCTGTCGGGCGAACTGATGGATGCCTCGAACAACCGCGGCAACGCCGTGAAGAAGCGCGAGGACACCCACCGCATGGCCGACGCAAACCGCGCGTTCTCGCACTACCGCTGGTAAGGCGTATCTACGGCGCGGCAGACAGTGTCTGTCGCGTCTTCAGATGGTCACAATGATCACTATATGGGGCAGGTCTTCCTGACTTACCCCGAACCCCTCAAGGAATTTTCCATGGCGCGCGAATATCCGCTGGATCGCTATCGCAACATCGGCATCATGGCCCACATCGATGCCGGCAAGACGACCACGACCGAGCGTATCCTCTACTACACCGGCAAGTCCTACAAGATCGGCGAAGTCCACGACGGCGCCGCCACCATGGACTGGATGGAGCAGGAGCAGGAACGCGGCATCACGATCACGTCGGCTGCCACCACCACCTTCTGGACGCCCGAAGATCCGAAGATGGATCCCCGCTCGGCTCCCGAAGACCTTCGCGCTGAAATGCCGAAGTACCGCATCAACATCATCGACACCCCCGGCCACGTCGACTTCACGATTGAAGTCGAACGCTCGCTGCGCGTGCTCGACGGTGCGGTCGCGGTCTTCGACGGCGTCGCAGGCGTCGAACCGCAGTCCGAAACCGTCTGGCGCCAGGCCGACAAGTACGGCGTCCCCCGGATGTGCTTCATCAATAAGTTGGACCGCACCGGCGCCGACTTCTATTACTGCGTACAGTCGATCATCGACCGTCTTGGCGCGAAGCCGCTGGTGCTCTATCTCCCGATCGGCGCGGAAAGCGACCTGCAGGGTGTTGTCGACCTCGTTAACAACCGCGGCATCGTGTGGCAGGCGGAAGACCTGGGCGCGAAGTATGAATTCGTCGACATCCCGGCCGACATGGCTGACAAGGTCGCCGAATACCGCGAACAGCTGATCGAGACCGTTGTCGAACAGGACGACGATGTCATGGAAGCTTACCTCGAAGGTAACGAGCCCGACGTCGCAACGCTCAAGGGTCTGATCCGCAAGGGTACCATGGCGCGCGATTTCGTGCCGGTGACCTGCGGTTCGGCGTTCAAGAACAAGGGCGTTCAGCCCCTGCTCGACGCGGTCGTCGACTACATGCCGTCGCCGCTCGATGTTCCGGCCATCAAGGGCGTTCTGCCCGACAGCGATGAAGAACAGACCCGTCCGTCGAGCGACGACGAGCCGTTCTCGGCGCTGGCCTTCAAGATCATGAACGACCCGTTCGTCGGATCGCTCACCTTCACGCGCATCTATTCGGGCAAGCTCGCCAAGGGTGCGGTCCTGAACTCGGTGAAGGATAAGAAGGAAAAGATCGGCCGCATGCTGCTGATGCACTCCAACAACCGTGAAGACATCGATGAGGCCTTCGCTGGCGATATCGTGGCCATCGCGGGTCTCAAGGAGACGACGACCGGTGACACGTTGTGCGCACCGAACGCTCCGATCATTCTTGAGCGTATGGAGTTCCCCGAGCCGGTCATCGAGCTGTCGGTCGAGCCCAAGACCAAGGCCGACCAGGAAAAGATGGGCGTTGCCCTCAATCGCCTGGCTGCCGAGGATCCCTCGTTCCGCGTTTCGACCGATCACGAATCGGGTCAGACGATCATCAAGGGCATGGGCGAACTTCACCTCGACATTCTCGTCGATCGCATGAAGCGCGAATTCAAGGTCGAAGCCAACGTCGGTGCGCCGCAGGTCGCCTATCGCGAATACCTCGCGAAGCCGGTCGACGTCGACTACACCCACAAGAAGCAGTCGGGCGGCTCGGGCCAGTTCGGCCGCGTCAAGCTCAAGGTCACCCCCGGTGAGCGTGGACAGGGCTTTGTCTTCGACGACAACATCAAGGGCGGTAACATTCCTAAGGAATATATCCCCGCGATCGAAAAGGGTCTGCGCGAGCAGGCCGAGAGCGGCTACCTGGTCGGCTTCCCGATCATCGACTTCACCGTCGAACTCTACGACGGTGCGTACCACGACGTCGACTCGAGCGCGATTGCGTTCGAAATCGCCGGTCGCGGCGCGATGCGCGAAGTTGCGCAGAAGTCGGGTATCAAGCTGCTCGAACCGATCATGAAGGTCGAGGTCGTCACGCCCGAGGATTATCTCGGCGACGTGATTGGCGATCTCAACTCGCGTCGTGGCCAGATCCAGGGCACCGACAGCCGCGGTAACGCACAGGCTGTCGAAGCCAACGTGCCGCTGGCCAACATGTTCGGCTACGTCAACGAACTGCGCTCGTTCACCCAGGGCCGTGCCCAGTACTCGATGCAGTTCAGCCACTACGACGAGGTCCCGGCGAATGTCGCGGCCGAAGTCAAGGAGAAGCTTGCTTAAGCTTCCTGAACGGTCTAGGGGCGGCGCCTGATTCAGCGGGTGCCGTCTCTGTCCCGCCTAAAATCAAAATTGATCAACAGATCCAGACGAACAGAGGTTTTTTAAAATGGCGAAAGCTAAGTTTGAGCGGAACAAGCCGCACTGCAACATCGGCACCATCGGTCACGTCGACCACGGCAAGACCACGCTGACCGCGGCCATCACCAAGGTCCAGGGCGCGGCCGTCGACTTCAACAACATCGACAAGGCCCCGGAAGAGCGTGAGCGCGGCATCACCATTTCGACCGCACACGTCGAATACGAAACCGACGCACGCCACTACGCGCACGTCGACTGCCCGGGTCACGCCGATTACGTGAAGAACATGATCACCGGTGCTGCCCAGATGGACGGCGCGATCCTGGTTGTGAACGCTGCTGACGGCCCGATGCCGCAGACCCGCGAGCACATCCTGCTTGCTCGCCAGGTCGGCGTTCCGGCTCTGGTCGTGTTCATGAACAAGGTCGACCAGGTCGACGATCCGGAACTGCTCGAACTCGTCGAGCTGGAAATCCGTGAGCTCCTCTCGAGCTACGACTTCCCGGGCGACGACATTCCGGTCATCGCCGGTTCGGCTCTTGCTGCCCTCGAAGGCCGCGATCCCGAAATCGGTGAAGACAAGATCAAGGAACTGATGGCTGCCGTGGACGAGTACATCCCGCAGCCGCCGCGTCCGACCGACAAGCCCTTCCTGATGCCCGTCGAAGACGTGTTCTCGATCTCGGGTCGTGGTACGGTTGTGACCGGCCGCGTCGAAACCGGCATCGTCAAGGTTGGTGAAGAAGTCGAAATCGTCGGCCTCAAGGACACCAAGAAGACGACCGTCACCGGCGTTGAAATGTTCCGCAAGCTGCTCGACCAGGGTGAAGCTGGCGACAACATCGGCGCACTCGTTCGCGGCGTTGCCCGTGAAGACGTTGAGCGTGGTCAGGTTCTCTGCAAGCCCGGTTCGGTTACGCCGCACACCGATTTCAACGCAGAAGTCTACGTCCTGTCGAAGGACGAAGGTGGCCGTCACACGCCGTTCTTCGCCAACTATCGTCCCCAGTTCTACTTCCGCACGACCGACGTGACGGGCGAAGTGGTTCTGCCGGAAGGTACGGAAATGGTCATGCCGGGCGACAACGTCACCATCGGCGTGAAGCTCATCGCTCCGATCGCGATGGATGAAGGTCTGCGCTTCGCAATTCGCGAAGGTGGCCGCACCGTCGGTTCGGGGGTTGTCAGCTCGATCACGAAGTAATATAGGCACGCGCACCGGCGGGGGTGATTCACTCCCGCCGGTCGAAATTTTCGGAAGGGCCGCCCCTTCCCGCGTTGGGAAACCAACGATGGTGAGGCGGGGCGGTTCTTTCTTTTTTGGTGGGGGCTGCGGCCCTTGCTGTTTGGCTCTTTCGCATCGGTATTGGACATGGAAGCTCAGAACATCCGCATTCGCCTCAAGGCGTTTGACCACCGCGTACTCGACCAGGCTACTGGCGAGATCGCAGAAACCGCACGCCGCACCGGCGCGCTTATTCGGGGCCCCATTCCGCTGCCGACGCGTATCGAGAAGTTCACCGTGAACCGCGGTCCGCACATCGACAAGAAGTCGCGTGAGCAGTTCGAGGTCCGTACCTACAAGCGGCTGCTTGACATCGTGCAGCCCAACGCCGCAACCGTCGACGCTCTGATGAAGCTCGATCTGGCCGCTGGCGTGAACGTGGAGATCAAGCTGGCCTAACGGCCGGTCTTAGGTCTTCACTTCGAAGGCTTAGGGATACCGCCGGAAATTCTTTCCGGGCTGCGTCCCCCGTCTCGCTCTCTTCCTTACGGGGGAGGGCATTATCAGCCCGGACGGGGCGACGCATGAAAATCTGGGCTGACACGCACCATGGGATGGGCCCTTGGTGCCTCTGTTAGGAGATTAGGTCATGCGCACTGGCGTGATCGCTAAAAAGGTCGGGATGACCCGCCTTTTCCAGGAGGATGGACGTCACGTTCCCGTGACCGTTCTGGCCCTGGAAGATTGCCAGGTCGTTTCGCACCGCACGATGGACCGCGACGGTTATGTCGCTGTGCAGCTTGGCGCGGGTGAAGCGAAACTGAAGAACGTCGCAAAGCCGCAGCGCGAGCATTTCGCCAAGGCTGAAGTGACTCCGAAGATGAAGGTCGCGGAATTCCGCGTCGAAGCCGAAGACGGTCTTCCGCCGGTCGGCGCAACCATCAGTGCGGAACACTTCATCGCTGGCCAGAAGGTCGACATCACCGGTCACACGCAGGGCAAGGGCTTCGCCGGCGCCATGAAGCGTTGGGGCTTCGGGGGCATGCGCGCCACGCACGGCGTGTCGATCAGCCACCGTGCTCACGGTTCGACGGGTAACCGCCAGGATCCGGGTCGCGTCTTCAAGAACAAGAAGATGGCCGGCCACATGGGCGACCGTCAGCGCACTCAGCAGAACCTCGAAATCGTGCGCACCGACGCCGATCGCGGTCTGCTCTTCGTCAAGGGCTCGGTCCCGGGTGCGAAGAACTCGTGGCTGGTCGTCACCGATGCCGTGAAGCTGCCGCTTCCCGAAGGTCTGCCGTTCCCGGCCGCCCTGCTCGAGAAGAAGAGCACGCAGCCCGAGCACGAAGAAGCGCCGGCCGGCATGGTCGAGAGCGCTGCCGAGCACGAAGTGCAGCCGGAAGTTTCCGCCGAACAGCAGGCTGAACTGCTCAAGGAACAGGAAGCCGGTGCCGACACCGAAAACAACGCTGCCGATGGCGGCGAGAACAAGGAGGGCTGATCCGTGAAGGTGAAGGTCCAGAAACTCGACGGCAAGGCGTCGGGCGACATCGAGCTGAATGACGACGTCTTCGGTCTCGAGCCGCGTGCAGACATTCTGCACCGCGTTGTCACCTGGCAGCTGTGGAACCGTCGCGGAACCGCCCGCCCGACGCGTGAGCGTTCGGACGTGGCCCGCACGGGCAAGAAGTGGGGTCGCCAGAAGGGCGGCGGCACGGCTCGCCACGGTGATCGCAAGGCTCCCATCTTCATCGGTGGTGGTAAGGCTCACGGTGCCCGCAAGCGTGATTTCGACATCTCGCTGAACAAGAAGGTCCGCGCTCTCGGTCTGAAGATGGCCCTGTCGAGCAAGGCGAAGGACGGCCTCATCGTCGTCGACAGCCTCGAGCTTGACGACGCCAAGACCAAGGCTCTCAAGGCCCAGTTCGAGAAGCTCGGCTTCGGCGGCAAGGTTCTCGTGATCGACGGCGACAGCGTCAACGACGGTTTCCGCAAGGCTGCGGGCAACCTTCCGGGCGTCAATGTCCTGCCGGCCGTGGGCGCCAACGTCTACGACATCCTGAAGCACGACACGCTGATCCTTACCAAGGACGCGGTCGAAAAGCTGGAGGCCCGTTTCAATGGCTAAGGCTAAGGAAATCGACGTGCGGCACTACGACGTTATCGTCGCCCCGCACATCACCGAGAAGTCGACGCTTCTTTCGGAAAACAACGCTGTGATCTTCAAGGTCTCCGAGACCGCGACGAAGCCGCAGATCAAGGAAGCCGTCGAAGCGCTGTTCGACGTCAAGGTCACCGGCGTGAACACCATTGTCCAGAAGGGCAAGGTGAAGCGCTGGAAGGGCAAGCCCTACAAGCGCGTCGACGTTAAGAAGGCGATCGTGACGCTGGCCGAAGGCCAGTCCATCGACGTCACCAGCGGTATCTGAGGCTAGAGACTGATGGCACTTAAGAACTATAAACCGACTTCGCCGGCCCGCCGTGGCCTGGTGCTCGTCGACAAGTCGAGCCTCTGGAAGGGCAAGCCTGTCAAGGCGCTCACCGAAGGCAAGCGCAAGACGGGTGGCCGTAACAACAAGGGTCACGTGACTTCGCGCGGCATCGGCGGCGGTCACAAGCAGAAGTACCGCTACATCGACTTCAAGCGTCGCAAGTGGGACGTCCCCGCGACCGTCGAGCGTCTCGAGTACGACCCGAACCGCACCGCGTTCATCGCTCTCATCAAGTATGAGGACGGCGAGCAGGCCTACATCATCGCCCCGCAGCGTCTGGCTGTCGGCGACACGATCATCGCTGCTGAAAAGGCTGATACCAAGCCCGGCAACGCCATGCTCCTGTCGCAGATGCCGGTCGGTACGATCGCTCACAACCTGGAAATGAAGCCGGGCAAGGGCGCGCAGATCGCACGTTCGGCCGGTGCATATGCCCAGATCGTCGGTCGTGACCGCGGCATGGTCATCGTGCGCCTCGGCTCGGGTGAACAGCGTTACCTGCGCGGTGACTGCATGGGCACCGTCGGCGCCGTGTCGAACCCCGACAACTCCAACCAGACGCTGGCGAAGGCCGGTCGTCGCCGTTGGATGGGCGTGAAGCCGCTTACCCGCGGCGTCGCGAAGAACCCCGTCGACCACCCGCACGGTGGTGGTGAAGGCCGTACCTCGGGTGGCCGTCATCCGGTTACTCCGTGGGGCAAGCCGACCAAGGGCGCCCGCACCCGTCACAATAAGTCGACGGACAAGATGATCATCCGTTCGCGTCACGCGAAGAAGAAGAGGTAAGCGGTCATGGCTCGTTCGCTCCGCAAGGGTCCGTTCGTGGACCTCCACCTGCTGAAGAAGGCCGAGACCGCCCAGGAATCTGGCGGCCGCGCGCCGATCAAGACCTGGTCGCGTCGTTCGACGATTCTTCCGCAGTTCGTTGGCCTGACGATCAACGTCTACAATGGCCAGAAGCACATCCCCGTGTCCGTCAATGAGGACATGGTCGGCCACAAGCTCGGTGAATTCGCGCCCACGCGTTCGTTCCCGGGTCACGCCGCTGACAAGAAGGGCAAGCGCTGATGAGCAAGCAGGCAGCTCCGCGCCGCGTCGGTGACAAGGAAGCTCTGGCAGTCGGGACCACGATCCGTGGCTCGGCCCAGAAGCTGAACCTCGTCGCCGGTCTGATCCGCGGCAAGAAGGCCGAGGACGCGCTGAACATTCTCGCGTTCTCCAAGCGCGCCATGGCCCAGGACGCTCGCAAGGTCCTGGCCTCGGCGATCGCCAATGCCGAGAACAACCACAACCTGGATGTCGATGCGCTCGTCGTGGCAGAAGCCTCGGTCGGCAAGTCGATCACCATGAAGCGTTTCCACACGCGGGGCCGTGGCAAGTCCACGCGCATCCTGAAGCCGTTCAGCCGGCTGCGCATCGTGGTCCGCGAAGCCGAGGAGGCCTGATCATGGGTCATAAATCGAATCCGATCGGTCTGCGTCTCCAGATCAACCGCACCTGGGACAGCCGCTGGTACGCCGAAGGGCGCGACTATGCCGGTCTGCTCAAGGAAGACATCGAGATCCGCAAGTTCATCGTCGACACGCTGCCGCAGGCTGCGATCTCGAAGGTGGTTATCGAGCGTCCGGCCAAGCTGTGCCGCATCTCGATCTACGCGGCTCGCCCCGGTGTCATCATCGGCAAGAAAGGCGCTGACATCGAGAAGCTTCGCACGAAGCTCTCGAAGATGACCGACAGCGAAGTGAAGCTGAACATCGTCGAAATCCGCAAGCCGGAAATCGACGCCAAGCTCGTCGCCCAGGGCATCGCCGACCAGCTCGTTCGCCGCGTGGCTTTCCGCCGTGCGATGAAGCGCGCGGTCCAGTCGGCCCTGCGTCTTGGTGCCGAAGGCATCAAGATCACTTGCGGTGGTCGTCTCGGCGGTGCGGAAATCGCCCGCGTCGAGTGGTACCGTGAAGGCCGCGTGCCGCTTCACACCCTGCGTGCAAACGTCGATTACGCCGAAGCCGAAGCGCTGACCGCGTACGGCATTATCGGAATCAAGTGCTGGATCTTCAAGGGTGAGATCCTGGCGCATGACCCGATGGCGCAGGACCGTCTGATGATGGAGGCCCAGACCTCCGGCGTGCGACCGGCGCGCTGAGGTTAGGGTAAGGTAAGAGCAATGCTGCAACCGAAAAAAACCAAGTTCCGCAAGGCGTTCAAGGGCAAGATCCATGGCAACGCCAAGGGCGGCACGGACCTCAACTTCGGCTCGTACGGGCTGAAGGCGATGGAACCGGAGCGTATCACCGCTCGCCAGATCGAGGCTGCTCGTCGTGCGATCACTCGCCACATTCGCCGTCAGGGCCGTCTGTGGATCCGCGTGTTCCCCGACGTTCCGGTTTCGAAGAAGCCTGCCGAAGTCCGTCAGGGTAAGGGCAAGGGTTCGGTCGAGTACTGGGCAGCCCGCGTGAAGCCGGGTCGTATCCTGTTCGAACTGGACGGCGTTCCGGGCCCGCTCGCTGCAGAGGCGTTCAGCCGCGCTGCAATGAAGCTGCCGATCAAGACCAAGGTCGTCGCCCGTCTCGGCGACTCCTCGCACCTGGGAGGTGAATGATGGCACAAGCTGAAGACCTTCGCGCCAAGAGCGACGACCAGCTGACCGCTGATCTGACCGATCTCAAGCGCGAGCAGTTCAACCTGCGTTTCCAGGCTGCGACCAACCAGATCGAGCGTCCCGCTCGTATCAAGGAAGTCCGTCGCCAGATCGCGCGCATCAAAACGTTGCAGGGCGAACGCGCCCGCGCAGCGAAGTAAGGACAAGACCATGCCCAAGCGTATCCTGACCGGGACCGTGGTCTCGGACAAGACCGACAAGACCGTCGTGGTCAAGGTCGAGCGCAAGGTGAAGCACCCGCTGTACGGGAAGATCATCCGCCGCTCGAAGAAGTACCACGCTCACGATGCGGACAACACGTACCGCACCGGTGAGAAGGTCCGCATTGAGGAGGTCGCTCCGATCTCCAAGCTCAAGACGTGGAAGGTTCTCGACCGCGTCGGTGGCCAGGCCGATATCGCCCTGGAAGCCGACATCGAGGTCGAAGCCGCCAACGGCTGAGCGGACTGACTTTTTGGAACTGCCAGACTGGTTCTGGCAAGCCGAGTGAAAAGGAACCGGATCGATGATCCAGATGCAATCAAACCTTGACGTTGCTGACAACAGCGGCGCCAAGCGCGTCCAGTGCATCAAGGTACTGGGCGGATCGAAGCGGCGCACTGCCAGCGTCGGTGACGTGATTGTGGTCTCCGTCAAGGAGGCGCAGCCGCGTGCCAAGGTCAAGAAGGGCGACGTTCACCGCGCGGTGATCGTTCGCACCAAGAAGGACGTGCGTCGTCCCGACGGCAGCGTAATTCGCTTCGACTCGAACGCCGCGGTTCTCGTCAACAAGAACGAAGAACCCATCGGCACCCGTATCTTCGGCCCCGTCGTGCGCGAATTGCGCGGCCGCGGCTTCATGAAGATCATCTCGCTTGCTCCGGAGGTGCTGTAATGGCTGCCGCGAAGATCAAGAAGGGTGACAGCGTCGTCGTGCTTTCGGGCAAGGACAAGGGCAAGACCGGCACGGTCACCCAGGTCCTTCCCAAGGACGGCAAGGTCGTGGTCGAAGGCGTCAACGTCGCGACCCGCCACCGCAAGCCCACTCAGGTGAACCCGCAGGGCGGCATCGAACGCAACCCTGCTCCGATGGCGATCAGCAAAGTCGCTGTTGCCGATCCCAAGGATGGCAAGCCCACTCGCGTCCGCTTCGAAGAGCGTGACGGCAAGAAGGTGCGCGTTGCCGTCAAGTCCGGGGAGACGATCGATGGGTGATAGCTACACTCCGCGCCTCAAGGCGAAGTACGAAGCCGAAATCGTGAAGGCGATGACCGAGAAGTTCGGTTACGCCAACCCGATGATGGTGCCCAAGCTGGAAAAGATCACGCTCAACATGGGCGTTGGCGAAGCCAGCCAGGACAAGAAGAAGGTCCAGACCGCAGCTGCGGAAATGGAACTGATTGCCGGTCAGAAGCCGGTCATCACCAAGGCGAAGAAGTCGATCGCGCAGTTCAAGCTGCGTGAAGGCATGCCGATCGGTTGCAAGGTTACCCTGCGCCGCGATCGCATGTTCGAATTCCTCGACCGTCTCGTCACGATCGCGATGCCCCGCATCCGCGACTTCCGTGGCCTGAACCCCAAGTCGTTCGACGGCCGTGGCAACTATGCCATGGGCCTGAAGGAGCAGATCATCTTTCCCGAGATCAGCTACGACCAGATCGACAAGGTTCGCGGCATGGACATCATCGTGACGACCACCGCCAAAACCGATGAAGAAGCGCGCGAGCTGCTGCGTCTCTTCGGTTTCCCGTTCCCGGCTGAAGAGTCGGAACAGCAGGAGGCGGCGTGAGCCGCTGAGAAAGAGAGCTTAAGTCCATGGCGAAACTGAGTTCCGTGAACAAGAACGAGCGTCGTAAGAAGCTCGTCAAAAAGTACGCATCGCAGTACGCGAAGCTGAAGGCGATTGCCGATGACGAGTCGCTCGACGAGAGCGAGCGTTGGGTCGCACGCCTGAAGATGGCCGAGATTCCCCGCAACGGGAATCCGACCCGCGTGCGCAACCGCTGCACCACCACCGGCCGCCCGCGCGGCTATTACCGCAAGTTCGGCCTCAACCGCATCGAACTGCGCGACCTCGGCAACAAGGGCCTGATTCCGGGCCTGACCAAGTCGAGCTGGTGAGGTACTGATAGATGGCTATGACCGATCCCCTGGGTGATATGCTCACCCGTATCCGCAACGGCCAGCGTGCGAAGAAGGACTCCGTCCTTTCGCCCGCCAGCAAGCTGCGTGCAAATGTGCTCGAGGTTCTTCAGCGCGAAGGCTACATCCGTGGCTACAGCGAGGACGCAACCGGCAAGCACCCCGCGCTGCGGATTGAACTGAAGTATTTCGAGGGTGAACCTGCGATCAAGCACGTTGCCCGCGTCTCCAAGCCTGGCCGCCGCGTCTACTCGGGTTCGAAAGAACTTCCGACGATCCGCAACGGCCTTGGCATTACCATCGTGTCGACGCCCAAGGGCGTGCTTTCGGACAACGAAGCACGCGCCGAGAACGTCGGCGGCGAAGTGCTGGCGGAGGTGTTCTGATGAGCCGCATCGGCAAGAAGGCAGTCGCGATCCCGAGCGGCGTGACTGCCAACATCGATGGTGACACGCTGACCGTGAAGGGCCCGAAGGGCACTCTTTCGCTGGGTCTGTCTGACCTCATCACCTACAAGGTGGAAGGCGAAGAGATCTCGGTTCAGCCGGCGAACGACACGAAGGCCGCGCGCAGCCATTGGGGCATGCAGCGTACTCTCGTCTCGAACCTCGTCGAAGGCGTTACCGAAGGCTACACCAAGGTCCTCGAGATCTCGGGCGTCGGCTACCGTGCACAGGCCCAGGGCAAGAAGCTCAAGCTTCAGCTCGGCTATTCGCACGACGTCGACCTCGACGTTCCCGAAGGTCTCGAGGTGAAGACCCCGGACCAGACCACCGTGGAAATCTCGGGCATCGACAAGCAGGCCGTTGGCCAGTTTGCCGCCGAGGTCCGCCGCTGGCGCAAGCCCGAACCCTACAAGGGCAAGGGTATCAAGTACCGCGGCGAGTACATCTTCCGCAAGGAAGGGAAGAAGAAGTAAGATGGCCAAGCTTTCTCTTTTCGAGCGCCGCCGTCGCCGCGTGCGCACCGCGCTCCGCGCCCGTTCGGGTGGCAAGCCCCGCCTGTCTGTGCATCGCACTGGCAAGCACATCTATGCGCAGGTCATCGACGACGCTTCCGGCAAGACCGTTGCCGCTGCCAGCACCCTGGGCGCGAAGTCCTCGGGCGCGAACGTCGATGCCGCCCAGCAGGTCGGCAAGGACATCGCCGCTGCCGCCAAGAAGGCGGGCGTGACGACTGTCGTGTTCGATCGTGGCGGTTTCCTGTTCCATGGCCGCGTCAAGGCGCTGGCTGACGCCGCCCGTGAAGGCGGGCTGGAGTTCTGATGATGGCTGAAGAAAACAACAACGAAACCCCCGTGATCGACAACGAAGGTTCGACCCCGACCCCGACCGTCGCCAGCACGGAAGCGGCCGACAACCAGTCGACCGAAGCCGGCGATCCGTCGCAGCCGCGCGAAGGTCGCGGTGGCCGTGGTGGTCGTGGCCGTGGCGGTAACGACCGTGGCGGTGAACGTGGTGGCCGTGGTCGCGGCCGTCGTGACGATCGTCGCGGCAACCGTGACGATGACGGTGAAGAGCTGATCGAAAAGCTCGTTCACATCAACCGCGTCTCCAAGACCGTGAAGGGCGGTAAGCGCTTCGGTTTCGCAGCACTCGTCGTCGTCGGTGACGGCAAGGGCCGCGTCGGTTTCGGTCACGGCAAGGCTCGCGAAGTTCCCGAGGCGATCAACAAGGCCACTGCTGCTGCCAAGAAGAAGATGGTTCGCGTTCCGCTGAAGGAAGGCCGCACGCTGCACCATGACGGCAAGGGCCGTTTCGGTGCCGGCAAGGTCAACGTCCGCACGGCGCCGGCAGGTACCGGCATCATCGCGGGCGGCCCGATGCGCGCCGTCTTCGAATCGCTGGGTGTTGCTGACGTCGTGACCAAGTCGGTCGGTACGTCGAACCCCTACAACATGATCCGCGCCACCTTCGACGCGCTGACCAACCAGACTTCGCCGAAGTCGGTGGCACAGCGTCGTGGCAAGAAGGTCGCCGACCTTCTGGGCCGTGGTGGCGCGACCGAGGCGGAGGCAGAAGCCGACGCCGCGGCCATCGTGGAGTAATCGATCATGGCTAAGGCTAAGACCATCAAGATCAAGCAGGTCGGTTCGCCGATCCGCCGCCCCGAAGGCCAGAGGAAGATCCTCATCGGCCTCGGACTGAACAAGATGCACAAGGTCGTCGAACTGCAGGACACTGCCGAAGTTCGCGGCGCCGTTGCAAAGGTCCCCCATCTCGTCGAGATCGTGGACTAAGCGCAGGCTGCACCGCCAAAGAAAAGGGGCCTCGGTCACGCGACCGGGGCCCTTTCTTTTATCTGACCCTTGATGGTGCGGGGAGTGTAGATCGTCCGTGCGTCTCAGGGGCCAGGGATGAACCGGAGGTAGACGTGGCATCGACCACATCAGGAGCCGTGCACCCAGTTACGGAGCGGTCCAGTTACCAGTACATGGACATGTTAGGTTCGCCGCGGCAGCGGTCGTGGTTCTCAACCATGCCCGTGAACTGCTCATCGTAGATGCTGCCGAGGCGGGTAATCGTCTGAGCCTGATCGACAAGGCGGTCTATTTGGTCTCTGGTCTTGGGCACGAAGCCGTGATGGTGTTTTTCGTACTATCAGGTTTCTGGATCACGCGCGCCGTCGATCGCCGCAAGGACGATAAGGTGTTCTGGCGGCCGTATCTTACCGATCGCCTTTCGCGACTGATGATCGTTCTATTGCAGACTTGTTGCTCGGCGGATTGCTTGATGCATGGGGCCTCGCGTCGGGTGCTTTGCACTATTCGGGAGCTAGTCCGGCAACGAGTGTACCTGAGGCCGGTCATTGCGACGTACGTCTCGCTGGCCAGTTACGCGCTTTACGCGATTCACGACTCGATCCTGATGGCGATCATCGCGGCCGCGTTGCTCGTATCGGCTGACCGAGGCCAGGATGCCAGCGCCACGGGCGTGGATCATCCGGCGTCTCGCGTCCTGAGGGCTGCACCAGGGTGAGTGTGTAATCGCGTTGTGGTGGGCAGGGGGTCGACAGCGGGGGCTATCGCCGCTAAGGCGCGCGCTTCGCGGGCCGACATGGCCCTTCACCAACGCGAATCAAAGCGAAAGCGAGTGTTGAATATGAAACTGAATGATATCCGCGACAACGAAGGTGCACGTCACCGCCGTATGCGTGTTGGCCGTGGCATCGGTTCCGGCAAGGGCAAGACGAGCGGTCGTGGCCAGAAGGGCCAGAAGAGCCGTTCGGGCGTTGCCGTCAAGGGCTTCGAAGGCGGCCAGATGCCGCTTCACATGCGTCTGCCGAAGCGTGGCTTCAACAACCCGTTCGGCAAGGACTACGCACAGGTCAACCTGGGCATGATCCAGAAGTTCATCGACGCCGGAAAGCTCGATGCTTCGGGCGTCATCGACCACGAAACGCTGCAGGCTGCCGGCCTCGCACGTGGCGGCAAGGACGGCGTTCGTCTCCTTGGCAAGGGTGAATTGACCACGAAGGTGAGCTTCAAGGTCGCCGGTGCCTCGAAGGGCGCCGTGGCCCAGGTCGAGAAGCTCGGCGGTAAAGTCGAGACGACCGTTCCGGCCAAGGCTGACAAGGCCGCCGCCGAATAATCGGGACAAGGTTCGGGCGAGGGTGTTTGCATCCTCGCCCGCTGCCTATATGGGCTGTTCCCAGTTCTTGAGACGGGCCCCGTCTCAGCCCCCGCAAGGCAATAGATTCATATCATGGCATCACGCGCCGATAACATCGCGAGCAACATGTCCCTGGCCAATTTCGGCAAGGCGACCGAGCTCAAGCAGCGCATCTGGTTCACGCTGGGTGCTCTCATCGTCTTCCGCTTCCTGAGCTTCGTTCCGCTTCCGGGCGTGAACCCGCTGATCCTTGAAGATCTCTACGCTCAGACGCGCGGCGGCGTTCTCGATCTTTTCAACACGTTCTCGGGCGGCAGCCTTGAGCGCATGAGCCTCATCGCGCTCGGCATCATGCCGTACATCACCGCGTCCATCGTCGTTCAGCTTGCCGCCGCGTTGCACCCCGCGCTGGCCGCGCTGAAGAAAGAGGGCGAGAGCGGTCGCAAGAAGCTCAACCAGTATACCCGTTACGGCACCGTCGGCCTGACCGCGATCCAGGGTTATTTCCTTGCCGTCGGCCTGGAAACCTTCGCGGCCTCCAGCGGTCTGCACGCCGTCGTCGCGCCGGGCTACATGTTCCGCATCGGCGCTGTCATCAGCCTCGTCGGCGGCACCATGTTCCTGCTGTGGCTGGGCGAACAGATTACCTCCCGCGGGATCGGCAACGGCGTCTCGCTGATCATCATGGCGGGCATCATCGCCCAGTTCCCGACGATCACGGCACAGCTGTTTGAAGGCGGCCGTTCGGGTTCGATCTCGCCGTTCCTGATCATCGCGCTCATCATCGTCATCATCGGCCTTATCCTGTTTATCTGCTTCATGGAGCGTGCCCAGCGCCGCCTCCTGATCCAGTATCCCAAGCGGGCGAGCCAGCGTGGCATGATGCAGGCCGATCGTTCGCACCTGCCGCTCAAGCTCAACACCGCGGGCGTGATCCCGCCGATCTTCGCATCGTCACTGCTGCTTCTGCCGCTGACGATCACGCAGTTCGCGCAAAATTCGATTGCGCCGGACTCGACGATGGGTGGCATCCTGGTCACGCTGAACCAGTATCTTCAGCACGGTCAGCCTATCTATCTCACGCTCTATGCGGTCGGCATCGTGTTCTTCGCGTTCTTCTACACCGCGGTTGTCTTCAATCCGGAAGAGACGGCCGATAACCTGAAGCGCAATGGCGGCTTCATTCCCGGCATCCGTCCGGGCAAGCGCACTGCCGACTATCTCGATTATGTCCTGACCCGCATTACCGTGATCGGTGCCGCTTACCTGGCGCTGGTCTGCGTTCTGCCGGAATACGTAATCGGTCAGACCGGCCTTCCGTTCTTTCTGGGCGGCACCAGCCTGCTCATCGTCGTGAACGTGACGGTCGATACCATTGCACAGATTCAGAGCCACCTGCTGGCGCACCAGTACGGCGATCTCATCAAAAAGGCTAAGTTGAAAGGTCGGCTTCGCTAGTCGATAGACTTTCCGGCAACAGGGAGAGTTTTCAAGTGAACATCATCCTCCTCGGACCGCCGGGAGCCGGCAAGGGTACGCAGTCTCAGCGCCTCGTGGAAAAGCATGGCATGCGCCAGCTTTCGACTGGCGACATGCTGCGCGCTGCCGTCAAGGCGCAGACCCCCGTGGGCATCCAGGCAAAGGCCGTCATGGACGCGGGCGAGCTTGTCTCGGACACGATCGTCTCGGCCCTGATCAGCGATGAACTGGCCTCGATGGGCAGTGACGTCGGTGCGATCTTCGACGGCTATCCGCGTACCGAAGCGCAGGCCCTTATGCTGGACGAAATCCTCCAGCAGCATGGCCGCACGCTGGCCCACGTGATCGAGCTGGAGGTAAACGAGGATGCGCTGGTTGAGCGCATCACCGGTCGCTTCACCTGTGCATCGTGCGGCAAGGGTTATCACGACAAGTTCGAGCGGCCGAAGCAGGAAGGCGTTTGCGATCGCTGCGGCGGCACCGAGTTCAAGCGCCGTCCGGACGATAACGAGGAAACCGTGCGCACCCGCATGGCCGAGTATCGCGCCAAGACCGCGCCGATCCTTCCGGTCTACGAACAGCGTGGCATCGTCTCGCGCGTCGACGGCATGGCCGATATCGACGCGGTGACGGATTCGATCAACGCCATTCTGGAAAGTTGATCCGTCCCGCGCTGCGGGACTTTGCAATCGATGAAGTGGAGCGCCGCGTTTGACGCGGCGTTTTGCTGTGCTAGCCCGTCTGCCGGAACAGGGAAGGGGCCAGTCTCATGCGTTCGATCGTTATTTCTGCTGCAACAGTCCTGGCTGCATTGGCCACGCCTGCGCATGCGGCGCTTGAGAAAATCGGCGATGACGGCTTCGTCACGCGCCACACCGAAGTCGTCGATGCCGAGCCGATGGCGATCTGGGCCGAGCTGGTCGAGCCGGCGGGCTGGTGGAACGGGGCGCATTCGTTTTCCGGAGATGCCGAGAACCTGACGCTGGACCCCCGTGCCGGCGGTTGCTTCTGCGAGATGCTGCCTGCTGGCGACAGCCGCCCCGAACCGGGCAGCGTGCGCCACATGGAAGTCCTGTTCGTCGACCCGGGTACGGCCATGCGCCTCTCTGGCGCGCTTGGGCCCTTGCAGAGCGAGGCGGTCAACGGCGTTCTCACCATTACGATGAAGCAGGTCGATGGGGGTACGCGCGTCCTGTTCGAATATGTCGTGGGCGGAACGATGCGCTTCCCGGTCGACCAGATCGGGCCGGCCGTGGACCGCGTGATCGGAGAGCAGCTTTCCCGCCTTGCCGACAAGATCGGCCGCACCGCTGATTCCCCCGCGCCAGAGGTTATCGATCTGCCGCCGTCCGCTGCTGCCGAAGCAGAAGCTGAGGAAGTCGCCATGGAGGAGGCCGCCGCTGCGGTCGAGGAAGAGGGCTTCGGTGCGGATTTCCTGTCCGATCTTGATGCAGAGCCTGAAGCGCGCGAGGAACTGTCCCCTGTAGGCAACGAAGAACTCGACGAATTCGACACGCGCTGAGAACTTTCCGACGATTGCTTTCACGCGGGCGTAAAGCGGTTATGTTCCCTTCCTGATGACGCGTGGGCGACTCGCCCTTCGTGCATCGCAAGAGGGGGAAAATACTCATGGCCGTATCCGATCACGTCGACTTTCCGACGTTCATGGAAGGGGTGAAGCGCCGTAATCCGCACCAGGACGAATTCGTCCAGGCCGTGCAGGAAGTGGCCGAAGACATCTTCGACTTCATCGCGGACAAGGAAGAGTACCACGAGCAGCAGATCCTGCGCCGCATTGCAGAGCCTGATCGCGTCGTGTCCTTTCGCGTCTGCTGGGAAGACGACAACGGCAATATCCGCGTTCAGCGCGGGTGGCGGGTTCAGAACAACAACGCGATCGGCCCCTATAAGGGCGGCATCCGTTTCCACCCCAGCGTGACCGAGAGCGTGCTGAAGTTTCTGGCTTTCGAGCAGACCTTCAAGAACGCGCTGACCGGCCTGCCGATGGGTGGGGGCAAGGGTGGTTCGAACTTCAACCCCAAGGGCAAGAGCGTGCGCGAGATCATGCGCTTCTGTCAGTCGTTCATGACCGAGCTCTATCGCCACATCGGGGCCGATACCGACGTGCCGGCGGGCGACATCGGCGTCGGCGGGCGCGAGATTGGTTACATGTTCGGGCAGTACAAGCGCATCACCAACCAGTTCACCGGCGTGCTGACGGGCAAGGGGCTGGAATGGGGTGGCTCGCTCATCAGGACCGAGGCGACCGGGTACGGCGCGGTCTACTTCCTCGAAAACATGCTGAAGCAAAAGGGCGACAGCCTCGATGGCAAAGTCGCGGTGATTTCTGGCAGCGGTAATGTCGCCACGCACGCGGCGGAAAAGATCGTGCATCTCGGCGGAAAGCCGGTGACGCTTTCGGATTCCGGCGGCTTCATCCACGACCCCGAAGGGCTGACCCAGGAAAAGATCGACTGGGTCAAGGCGCACAAGACTCACCGCCGCGGCCGGATCAGCGACTATGTCGAAGAGTTCAAAGGCTCGACCTTTCACGAGGGCAAGACGCCGTGGAATGTCGAATGCGACGTGGCGCTGCCCTGCGCGACGCAGAACGAGCTTTTGGGCGACGATGCCAAGGCGCTGGTCGCCAACGGCTGCATCGCGGTGTCCGAAGGGGCGAACATGCCTTCGAACCTCGATGCCGTGCATGTCTTCAAGGACGCGAAGATCATGTTCGCACCGGGCAAGGCGGCCAACGCCGGCGGCGTTGCGGTCTCGGGGCTGGAGATGAGCCAGAACTCGGCCCGGCGCGCATGGAAGGAGGACGAGCTTCAGGTCCTGCTGCGCGACATCATGGACGGCATCCACGACCGCTGCCTGACTTATGGCGAGATGGGCGGCGGCTATACCGATTACGTGCGTGGCGCGAACATCGCGGGCTTCAAGAAAGTGGCCGATGCCATGCTGGCTTTTGGCGTCGTCTGACCGCACGGAGAAACGGAATCCGGCGCGGACCTGCCTTGCGGTGGCAGGGCGGTTCGTGCCGGTTTCGGATCACGCTGACCTCCCGGCCTTTGACGATCGGACGCCCTTGGAGTATGGAAGAGGTCCCGGCAGCCATTGCCGGGACGGGCGGCTTTCTCGCTGGCCCGTTGACTTGCCGCGCGAATCGACGTAAGCGCGGCGCTCGCTCGTCATAAATCGGGTCCTGTCCGGCCGGTTCGCGCAAGAACGCGTTCCACCCGGACTTTTTGCCGTTCTGGCACAGGGGTCCGACGAAGACTGGCGTTTAACCGCGATGAGATAGGGGCGTGGCCAATGCCAAACCCCTGTGGAGCATGGAGAATTAAGTGGCTCGTATTGCCGGGGTAAACATCCCCACCAACAAGCGCGTTATTATTGCGCTCACCTACATCCACGGTATCGGCCCGAAGTCGGCCAAGGATATCGCCGACAAGCTGGGCATCGATCATGCCCGCCGTGTCCAGGACCTCACCGACCAGGAAGTGCTGCAGATCCGCGAAGCGATCGACGCCGAATACCTCGTCGAAGGTGACCTTCGTCGCGAACACGCGATGAACATCAAGCGCCTCATGGACCTGGCCTGCTATCGCGGCCTGCGTCACCGCAAGGGCCTTCCCGTCCGCGGTCAGCGCACGCACACCAATGCGCGCACCCGCAAGGGCAAGGCAAAGCCGATCGCCGGCAAGAAGAAGTAAGCCCGCGCCTTTCAGGCAGCAGGCTGACCCTTCCTTCAGGATACAGGAACCAAGACAATGGCACGCGAACCCCAGCGCATTCGGCGCCGCGAACGCAAGAACATTTCCAGCGGCGTCGCTCACGTGAACGCCAGCTTCAACAACACCATGATCACCATCACCGATGCACAGGGCAATGCGATCAGCTGGTCCAGCGCAGGCATGATGGGCTTCAAGGGTAGCCGCAAGTCGACCCCTTACGCTGCGCAGGTCGCGGCGGACGATGCGGGCAAGAAGGCTGCCGAACACGGCGTCCGTACGCTCGAAGTCGAAGTTAAAGGCCCGGGTTCGGGCCGCGAAAGCGCACTTCGCGCGCTGCAGGCGGTGGGTTTCACCATCACCTCGATCCGCGACGTGACCCCGATCCCGCATAACGGTGTGCGTCCGTCCAAGCGCCGCCGCGTCTGATCTGAAAAGGGCGAGGGACGGGCCGAAGGATCCACGGTCCGTCCACCCGCACTCGCCCACTTCGGATCGATACTGTGGGGAAGGCGTATTCCCTCCATACGCACCCCGGATAAGAACCGACAAACCCTAGGGGAAGTCCATGTCTGTCAATATCAAGAACTGGCAGGAACTTAAGAAGCCCAACGGCCTCGAGATAAAGTCGCAGGGCGATGCCAAGCTGCGCGCGACTTTCGTTGCCGAACCGCTCGAGCGCGGCTTTGGCCTGACGCTCGGCAATGCTCTGCGCCGCGTGCTGCTGTCCTCGCTGCAGGGCGCCGCGATCACGTCGATCAAGATCGACAACGTCCTGCACGAGTTCAGCTCGCTTGCAGGCGTTCGTGAAGACATCACCGACATCGTCCTCAACATCAAGCAGGTCGCGCTGAAGATGGAAGGCGAAGGCATGAAGCGCCTGAACCTTTCGGCTACCGGCCCTGCCCAAGTGAAGGCTGGCGATATCCAGGTTTCGGGCGACATCGAGGTCATGAACAAGGACCTCGTGATCTGCCACCTCGACGAAGGTGCGACGCTCAACATGGAGCTGACCGCCGACGCCGGCAAGGGTTACGTCCCGGCCGTCCAGAACCGCATGGCTGACGCGCCGATCGGTCTGATCCCGGTCGATTCGCTCTATTCGCCGGTCCGCCAGGTTTCCTACAAGGTCGAGAACGCTCGCGTTGGCCAGGAACTGGACTACGACAAGCTGTCGCTGACCGTCGAAACCGACGGCACGGTCACGCCGGAAGACGCCGTTGCCTACGCAGCGCGGATCCTGCAGGACCAGCTGGCTCTGTTCGTCCACTTCGAGGAAGGCATTCCGCAGGGCGCACCGCAGGTCGCCGGCGTTGCCGCGGCCCCGGAAGAGAGCGATGCGAACCAGCTCAACCGTTACCTTCTCAAGAAGGTCGACGAGCTGGAACTGTCGGTCCGTTCGGCAAACTGCCTCAAGAACGACAACATCATCTACATCGGCGACCTGGTCCAGAAGACCGAGGCCGAGATGCTCCGTACGCCGAACTTCGGCCGCAAGTCGCTCAACGAGATCAAGGAAGTCCTTTCCTCAATGGGCCTGCGCCTCGGCATGGACATCCCCGGCTGGCCGCCGGAGAACATCGAAGAGATGGCCAAGAAGCTCGAACAGGAATTGCTGGGTTAAGGCCCTCAAGCGCCGGGCGCGTCCCATCCGGGCCGCTTGGCTTCCTCGCATAAGCTCGGGCGGCCGTTCGGCCTTGCGGGTGTCGCCTTCGGCGCCCCGGAATGTGAATGAGCCGCCTGGTTTTACGGTGAAGGTGCCGACCGCTAACGGGCACCGGGTACGGGTTACCTCATACGGGCCCCTAACGAACGACCGATCCCTTCAGGGAAAGCGGGAACCGGTTTCCCGTCCGGAAGGGTCGGACAGAAGAAGGAAAAGACAATGCGTCACAAGATGGGTGGGCGTAAGCTCCAGCGTAAGACCGGCCACCGCAAGGCCCTCCTGCGCAACATGGCGGCAGCCCTCATCAAGCATGAGCAGATCAAGACCACCACGCCGAAGGCTCGCGAACTGCGTCCCTACGTCGAGAAGCTGATCACGCTCGCCAAGCGCGGTGGTCTCTCGAACCGCCGCCTAGCAAACTCGAAGCTGCTCGACGATGCGCAGCTGGCCAAGCTGTTCGACGTCCTTGCAGAACGCTACAAGGATCGTGACGGCGGCTACACCCGCATCATCAAGGCCGGCATCCGCGCTTCGGACGCCGCTCCGGTCGCTATCATCGAGCTGGTCGACCGCGACGTCGATGCCAAGGGCCAGGATTCCGGTCCGGTCATGAGCGACGAAGAAGAATTCGAAGAAGCCTGATTTCAGGCATCTTTGTCAGCCAGAAGGGCGCCGGTTGCAGTCACGCAACCGGCGCCTTTTCTTTTGGGGCTGCGCATTCATCAAACTCACCTTTTTTCTGAACAAAGGCTGTAACTCGAATTCAGGATCACATCATGGCCTCATTGCTATCCAGAGTCTCGTCCGGGCTATTCCGTCCGGTCAGGACTAAGGATCGCACCGATGAACACTCTTTCTAAAGCCATCATTGGCTCTACTGCGGCCGGCGCGATGGCTCTTGCCTCGGCCAGCCCCGCCATGGCCCGCGACCGCTATGAGCGCGACGGTATCGATGCTGGCGACGTCATTGCAGGGGCCCTGATCATTGGCGGTATCGCCGCCATCGCCAGCGCCGCCAGCAAGGACAAGAACCGCGACTATTACTACGACCGCGATTACCGCGACGGTCGTTATCGCGATGGCCGTTACCGCGATTATGACCGCCACGGTTATAACGACCGCCGCAACAACGCCCGCGCATCGGTAGAGCGGTGCGTCCGCGCCGCAGAGCGTGATGCGCGTCGCTATGGCTTTGCCCGCGCCAAGGTGACGGACATCCGTGATGTCGATCGCAAGAAGGGCGGTTACCGCGTGAAGGGCCGCATTGCCGTCGACAGCGGTTACCGTGGCGGCAACTATGGTCGCGGTTGGGGCCGCGATTACCGCGGTTGGAACAATTCCATGCGGGGCTGGGACAGCGGCAAGTTCACTTGCGACATCAAGTATGGCCGCATTCGCGACATCGATTACTCCGGCATCCGCGGTCTGCGCTGATCCTCCTGCCAGCAATGACAACTGATGCCCACGTTGGGCCCGGCGGTGAACCCCTTCCTGCCGGGCCCTTCGTTTATCTGCGGTTCAGGGACCGGAAAGACATTCGGACCTAGATTGGCGTACAGTGTCAGGGACTCGGCTTCGGGTCTCCGGTATTCAGGGATCGCAAACCATGAAAAATTTCTTCCGTTCTGCTGCCGGGGCTGCTGCCCTTTTGGGGGCTTCTTCGATGGCCGTGCCGGTACAGGCCGCGCCGATTACGCCCTCTGCCAACGCCCCGCAGGGGATGTGGACCATCGAGGACGAGACGGCCCATGGGTGGAGGCATCATCGCCGCTGGCACCGTAACCGGGTCGACGGAGGCGATGTTCTTGCTGGCATCCTGATCCTGGGTGGGGTCGTTGCCATCGCCAAGGCGGCGGAGAACGCCCAGGAGCGCAAGTATCGTGAGCGCCGGGACGACGACTATCGCTATCGCGATTACGACCGCGACAGCCGCCGCCCTTACGATAGCCGCTATGACGATCGCCGGTACGCCGACAATTCGCGCCGCGGCATCGAGGGTGCGATCGAGGAATGTGTCGACGAGGTCGAGCGCAGCGAGCGTGTGCGCAGCGTCGATACGGCTGAGCGGGACGCGAGCGGTTGGCGTGTCGAAGGCGATCTGGCAAATGGCGGCCGCTTCGACTGCGAGATCGACGCCAGTGGGCGCGTGCGGGACATCGATATCGAAATCGGATCGCGCAGCTATGGCCGCGCCGACGAGACGGTCCGTCCGGCACGCGACAGCCGCTATGGCGACGACTACTACGCTGACGCCCGTGCCCGAATTGATCAGGGCTCCACTCCGGCGCCTGTCGAGCAGGACGCCGAGGCCGACGACGAAAGCAGGACCTGGGAACGCGGAGAGGCCGACGACCGCTATGAAACGGCCGACGGTCCGGACTATGCGCTGGTCGGATGATCGGGATCGCTGCCGTGCCTTGAATAGGCCGGCAGCTCGATCCGCCAGATCAGGGCGGCTCCGCGCAGCGCGAGGCCCAGCACCGTCGCCACGGCCAGCGCCGGTGCGCGCGGCACGTCGAGCATCAGCAGCACCGTCGCGGTAAGCGCAGATAGCGCCGCCGCCGTCACGTAGAGTTCCGGCCGCATCAGGATCGACGGCACGCCCGCAACGACATCGCGGATGATGCCGCCGACGCAGCCCGTCACGACCCCCAGCACCACGGCCGATAGTGGTGCGACTCCGAACGACAGCGCCTTTGCCGTGCCCAGCGCGGCAAAGGCGGCGAGCCCGACGGCGTCGGCCCATTCCAGAAGCCGCCCCTGCCACCATCGCACGGGGCTGAACCATGCCAGAAGCGCGGCGATCAGAACCACCGGCAAGGTATAGGGATCGGCGATCCAGAACGCTTCCTGCCCCAGCATGACATCGCGAACCGATCCACCGCCAACGCCGGTAACAAACGCGAAAAAGCAGACCGTCACCATCGTCTGGCGCAAGTGCGCTGCGACGATTGCGCCCGACAGCGCGAAGACGAACGTCCCCAGCATTTCGAACCACGGAAAGGCGGCCAGCATGTCCATCACGCGGTGACGCGGGATTTGCGGCGGCGGAACATCAGGACGATGCCGATCAGGCTAAAGACCACGCTAAGCGCCGCGAAGGCGACAAGGATCGGATGGTGCGTGTCCTCGCGCTCTTCAAGGTCCATGATATGCAGGCCCCACATGAAATCGAACAGGCGCCACCAACGCGTGCGAACCGCCTCGATCGCGCCGCTGTCGCGCCCGACATAGACATGGGTGCCGTCCTTCAGAACGACCTGCCAGACCGGAATCGGGCGGCGGAAATCGAGCGGTACCTCGTCAGGCGCGAAGAAGCGTATTTCGCTCACTTCGTCACCGCCGTCGATTTCCATCGCGACGATCGTTCGGGCGGCGGCCACGTCGATTTCGGGAACCGGCGCGCCGGAGCGCGCGAAATAGCGTTCGACCTTGCCATCGGCATAGATTGCGCTGGTAATCGCCGAATTGCCCTGCATCCGCGTGCGCAGCTCCACCGGGCGGTCCTCACCCTCGATCAGCATGCGGGCGAGGTGGCCGGGCGGTATGGCGCGTTTCTCGGTGTTTTTCAGCAGGTGACTGCCTCGCACTTCCTCGATCGGCTTTGCCACCATGACGAGGCCGCTGACTGTCCACATGAGCAGCGGCACGCCCGCCAGCCAGGCAAGCCAGATGTGCCACTTGGCGAACAGGCGCATCGTTTTCTGAGACATGAAAAACCCTCCGGCCGCATGTCTGCGGGCGGAGGGCTATTTCGTCAAATCCCGCGAAAGGATCAGATGTGGATCGGCTTGCCCCGCACGGCCATTGCCGCTTCCTTCACGGCCTCGGAGTGCGTCGGGTGCGCGTGACAGGTGTAGGCGATGTCTTCCGACGTCGCGCCGAATTCCATGGCCTGCGCGATCTGCGCGATCATCGTGCCGGCAAGGCTGGCGATACACCATGCGCCAAGGACACGGTCGGTTTCGGCATCGGCGATGATCTTTACAAAGCCATCAGGCTCACGGTTGGTTTTCGCGCGGCTGTTGGCCATCATCGGGAAGTTGCCGACCTTGACCTCGTGCCCTGCGTCCTTCGCCTGCTGTTCGGTCAGCCCGACGCCCGCCATTTCGGGCATCGTATAGACGACACTGGGGATCACGGCGTGGTTCACGATGCCGTGTTCGCCCGCGATATTCTCGGCAACGGCAATGCCTTCGTCCTCGGCCTTGTGCGCCAGCATCGGGCCGGGGATGACGTCGCCGATGGCCCAGACGCTGTCGACCTTGGTGCGGAAGTCGTGATCGGGTTCGATCTGGCCGCGCTGGTTGGTGGACAGGCCAATGGCCTCAAGGTTCAGACCGTCGGTGTTGGGCTTCCGGCCGATGGCGACAAGGACGCAGTCCGCCTCGATCGTCTCGGCATCGCCGCCGTTCGACGGTTCGACGGTGAGGGTTGCCTTGCCGTCCTTCACTTCTGCGCCGGTCACCTTGGTGCTGAGCTTCAGCTCCATGCCCTGCTTCTTGAAGATCTTGGCCGCTTCCTTGCGGATGGAATCGTCCATGCCGGGCAAGAGCTGATCGAGGAATTCGACGACCGTGACTTCTGCGCCAAGGCGGCGCCATACCGATCCGAGTTCAAGCCCGATCACGCCGCCGCCGATGACGACCATCTTGTTCGGCACGCGGTCGAGCGCAAGGCCGCCGGTGCTGTCGACGATGATGCCGGCATCGTTGTCGATCTCCACGCCCGGAAGCGGGGTGACCGACGATCCGGTGGCGATCACGATATTGCGGGCAGAATGCTCTTCCTCGCCCACCTTTACCGTGTGCTTGTCGACGAAGGAACCCAGACCCTTGAGCCAGGTGACCTTGTTCTTTTTGAACAGGAACGCGATGCCGCCGGTCAATTCCTTGACCGCCGTCGACTTCTCACCCTGCAGAGCGGACAGGTCGAGTTCCGGGGCCGGGATCTTCACGCCGAACTTGGCCAGCGTGCCGTCTTTTGCTTCCTCGAACAGTTCCGAGCCGTGGAGCAGCGCCTTTGACGGAATGCAGCCGACATTGAGGCAGGTACCGCCCAGCGTCTCGCGGCTTTCCACACAGGCCGTCTTCAGGCCCAGCTGCGCCGCGCGGATCGCGGCCACGTAGCCGCCGGGTCCGGAGCCGATGACGATCACGTCGAAGTCGAATTCAGCCATTGTCTATTCTCGTCTTTATGCTGCGTAAGGAAGGCGCGCGATCAAAGGTCGATCAGCAGGCGCGTCGGATCCTCGATTGCTTCCTTGATGATCTTCAGTGCCGTAACAGCCTCGCGCCCGTCGATAATCCGATGGTCGTAGGACAGCGCGATGTACATCATCGGTCGGATCACGATCTGGCCGTCGACGACGACCGGACGGTCCTCGATACGGTGCAGGCCCAGGACCGCGCTCTGCGGCGGGTTGATGATCGGGGTCGACATCAGCGATCCGAAAACGCCGCCGTTGGAAATCGTGAAGGTGCCGCCCTTCATGTCTTCCATGGTCAGGGCGCCTTCCTTGGCACGCTTGCCGAAGTCGGCGATGTCCTTTTCGATCTGGGCAAAGCCCTTCTTGTCGGCATCGCGCAGGACCGGGACGACCAGGCCGTTCGGGGCCGAGACCGCGACCGAAACGTCGACGAAATCGTGGTAGAGGATTTCGTCGCCTTCGATCTGGGCGTTGACGCTGGGCACGTCCTTCAACGCAAGGCAGGCGGCCTTGGTGAAGAAGCCCATGAAGCCGAGGCGCACATCGTGCTTCTTGGCGAACAGGTCCTTGTACTTCGACCGCGCTTCCATGACCGCGGTCATGTCGACATCGTTGAAGGTGGTGAGGAGGGCGGCAGTGTCCTGCGCGCTCTTCAGACGCTTTGCGATCGTCTGGCGCAGGCGGGTCATCTTCACCCGCTCTACGTTGCGGCCCGATGCGGCAGGCGCCTCACCGGCGGCAGGGGCGGGCGCGGCTGCCGGGGCGGCGCCGCTCTTCTTCGCTTCTGCCGCAGCCAGGACGTCTTCCTTGGTCAGGCGGCCATCCTTGCCGGTGCCCTTGACCGTCGTGGGGTCGATGCCGTGTTCCAGCACCGCGCGGCGGACCGCGGGCGACAGAACGACAGCGTCATCGCCTTCTGCCGGGGCAGGGGTGGACTGCGACGGGACCGAGGTATCCTCGTCCTTGCGGGGCGAGACGGTCTTGTCGCCTGCGCCCGCGCCATCGGCGATCGTGGTGATGACCGCGCCGACGACGACCGTATCGCCTTCGGCCACCATCAGTTCGCCCATCACGCCCGAAGTAGGCGAGTTGACGTCGATCGCGACCTTGTCGGTTTCGAGGCTGCAGATCGGTTCGTCCTGCGCAACCGCTTCGCCGGGCTTTTTCAGCCATTCGCCGACAGTGGCTTCGGAGATCGATTCGCCCAGTACGGGGACTTTGACTTCAGTGCTCATCGGTTTGTTTCCTTTACCGATCTTATTTCTGGCGCGCTGCGATGACGTCTTCGACCGAGAGGCCGAGGGCGTCCGCAACAAGCGCGGTCTGCTGTTCGATGTGGCGGCTGGCGAGGCCCGTTGCCGGCGATGCGGACGGGGCGCGGCCCGCGTAACGGGGACGGCTTACCGGCGATCCCGCTTCGGACAGGGCCTGCTCGATCTGGCTTTCCACGAAGAACCACGAACCGTTGTTCTTCGGTTCTTCCTGGCACCAGACAACCTTTTCGAGGTTCTTCATGCGCGACAGGCGCAGCGCCAGCGGTTCACCCGGGAAGGGATAGAGCTGTTCGATACGCACGATCGTGGTGTCGGTTTGCCCGGCCGCATCGCGTGCCTCGATCAGGTCGTAAGCGACCTTGCCCGAACAAAGGACCAGGCGCTTGACGTCCTCGTCCGCCGGCGCATTCGTGTCGGACACGATACGGCGGAAGTGGCTGTCGCCGAGGAACTCGTCCTTCGTCGACTTGGCCATCGGGTGGCGCAGCAGCGACTTGGGCGTCATGATGATCAGCGGCTTGCGGAACGAACGCAGCATCTGGCGGCGAAGCACGTGGAAGTAGTTCGCCGGTTCGGTGATATTGCACACCTGGATGTTGTCGCCTGCGCAAAGCTGCAGGAAGCGTTCGAGACGTGCGGAGGAGTGTTCCGGCCCCTGGCCTTCGTACCCGTGCGGCAGCAGCAGGACGAGCCCGTTGGCACGAAGCCACTTTGCCTCGCCCGACGCGATGAACTGGTCGATCATGATCTGCGCGCCGTTCGCAAAGTCGCCGAACTGCGCTTCCCAGAGCACGAGGCTCTTCGGATCGGCCAGGGCATAGCCATATTCGAAGCCGAGCACGCCATATTCGGAAAGCGGGCTGTCATAGACCTCGAAGTGGCCGTGCGGGACATGGCACAGCGGGATGTACTTGTTCTCGGTTTCCTGATCGACCCAGACGGCATGACGCTGCGAGAAGGTGCCGCGACCCGAATCCTGGCCCGACAGGCGGACCGAAAAGCCCTCTGCCAGCAGAGACCCGAAGGCCAGCGATTCCGCCGTCGCCCAGTCGAAGCCTGCACCGCTTTCGAACATGTCGCGGCGACCGTCGAGGACGCGGTTCAGCGTCTTGTGAATCTTCACGTCTTCGGGAACGGTCGTCAGCGTACGGGCAAGGCCGTCGAACAGCTTGCCCTCGATCCCGGTCGCGATGTTGCGGCGCGCGGTTTCGGGGTCGGCAGGTTTGTTGAGCCCGGCCCAGCGACCGCCGAACCAGTCGGCCTCGTTCGCCTTGTAGCTCTTGCCCGCTTCGAATTCGTCTTCGAGCTGGCTAGTGAAGCTGTCGATGGCTTCCTGCGCGAAACCGCCGTCGATCACGCCTTCTTCCTCGAGCCGCTTCGCATAGATCGAGGCGACGCCCGGGTGCTTGCGGATCTTCTGGTACATCAGCGGCTGGGTGAAGCTGGGCTCGTCACCTTCGTTGTGGCCGAAGCGGCGATAGCACCACATGTCGATCACGATGTCGCGGCCGAAACGCTGGCGATATTCGATCGCGAGCTTGCAGCAGAAGGTAACGGCTTCGGGATCGTCGCCGTTGACGTGCAGGATCGGTGCCTGGATGCCCTTGGCGACGTCAGAGGGGTAGGGCGACGAACGCGCGAACTGCGGGCTGGTCGTAAAGCCGATCTGGTTGTTGATGACGAAGTGGATGCAGCCGCCGGTGTTGTAGCCGCGGATGCCGGAAAAGCCGAAGCATTCCCACACGATGCCCTGGCCCGCAAAGGCCGCGTCGCCGTGGATCAGCACCGGCAGCACCGTGTGATGCTTGCCGACGCCAATGTCGTCCTGGAAACGCTGCTGCGCGCGGACCTTGCCGAGAACGACGGGGTCCACGGCCTCAAGGTGCGAGGGGTTGGGCACGAGGCTCATGTGGACCTTGGTGCCGTCGAATTCGCGGTCGGTGGAAGTGCCGAGGTGGTACTTCACGTCGCCTGAACCGCCGACGTCGTCGGGGTTGGCGCTGCCGCCGGAGAATTCGTGGAAGATGACCTTGTAGGGTTTGCCCATCACGTTCGCGAGGATGTTCAGGCGGCCGCGGTGGGCCATGCCGAACACGATTTCCTTCACGCCCGTCGCACCGCCGTACTTGATGACGGATTCGAGCGCCGGGATCATGGATTCGCCACCGTCGAGGCCGAAACGCTTCGTGCCGACGTACTTCTTGCCGAGGAACTTTTCGTACTGTTCACCGCGGATCACGGCCTGAAGGATTGCCTTCTTGCCCATGATGGTGAAGTCGATAGAGGCGTCCTTGCCTTCCATGCGCTCCTGCAGGAAGCGGCGTTCCTCGATATCGGAGATGTGCATGTATTCGAGGCCGACCTTGCCGCAGTAATTCGCGCGCAGGATCGCCACGATCTCATTGATCGTCGCCCATTCGAAACCGAGGTTGCCACCGATGTAGACGGGACGGTCAAGATCGTCCGGGCCGAAGCCGTGGAATTCGGGTGTAAGGTCGGCCGGAAGCTCAGGCTTCGACACGCCCAGCGGATCGAGATCGGCCGCCAGGTGGCCGCGCACGCGGTAGGTGCGGATGAGCAGCATGGCGCGAACCGAATCGTCGCAAGCGGCCTCGACCGCCTTTTCGTCCAGCTTTGCGCCCTTCTTGTCGGCAGAGGCCTTGATCTCTGCCTTCATGCGGGTGGGGTCCATCGACGCCGTCAGGTCGTCGGTGCCGCCCATGTCGAGCGGCCAACCCTTGCGGGCCCAGGAAGGTCCGGGCTGGGGGCCATCGGGCTCCAGCTCGGGAAGGAAGGACTGGTTCTCTTTACCCATTTTCAGTCACCCGCATCTGGCCGGATTGTTCCGGCACAGGTGTAATATTGGCGGTGGAGCCGGAGGCGGCGGAACGGCCGTCCCTCCCTGGCCGCTCCACCGCCGGAAGGCTTAGGCCATTTCCTTGAGCAGGCCGCTCAGCGTTTCGCCGAGCAGCGAGGGCGAGGGCGAGACGCGGATGCCCGCTTCTTCCATCGCCGCGATCTTGTCTTCAGCGCCGCCCTGGCCGCCCGAAACGATGGCGCCGGCGTGGCCCATGCGGCGGCCCGGAGGCGCCGTGCGGCCCGCGATGAAGCCGACCATCGGCTTCTTGCGACCGCGCTTGGCTTCGTCCTTGATGAACTGCGCGGCTTCTTCTTCGGCCGAACCGCCGATTTCACCGATCATGATGATCGACTTGGTCTCGTCGTCGGCCAGGAAAAGTTCGAGCACGTCGATGAAGTTCGTGCCGTTGACCGGGTCGCCGCCGATGCCGACCGCGGTGGTCTGGCCAAGGCCTGCGTTCGTGGTCTGGAACACGGCTTCGTACGTCAGGGTGCCCGAACGGCTGACGACGCCGACCGAACCCTTGGAGAAGATCGAACCGGGCATGATGCCGATCTTGCATTCGCCGGGCGTCAGGACGCCGGGGCAGTTCGGACCGATCAGGCGCGACTTCGAACCCTGCAGGGCTCGCTTCACCTTGACCATGTCGAGAACGGGGATGCCTTCGGTGATGGCGACGATCAGTTCCATCTCGGCATCGATCGCTTCAAGGATCGAATCGGCGGCGAACGGCGGCGGAACGTAGATGCACGATGCGGTCGCGCCGGTCGCGGCCTTGGCTTCGTGCACGGTGTTGTAGTTGGGCAGGCCGATGTGGGTCGTGCCGCCCTTGCCGGGGGTGACGCCCGCGACCATCTGCGTGCCGTAGGCCAGCGCCTGTTCGGTGTGAAAGGTGCCGGTCGAACCGGTCATACCCTGGGTGATGACCTTGGTATTCTTGTCGACGAGGATGGACATTCGGTTTTCCCCTCTTGCTGGGTCAGTCGTTGGCGACAGGGCCGATCGAATCGATCTTCATGGCCAGGCCGTTGAAATGGACATGGGATTCCAGCGGGCTACCCGCCGGGACGAAATAGTAGTCGAAACTGTCTGTTGACGGGCTGAGCCCCTCGAACTTCACGATGGTGTTGCCTTCCCGTTCGATCTTCTGAACGGGCTCGCTTCCAGCCAGTTCCGCGATCTTTGCGGCGCCCGCATCGCGAGTTTCGGCCGGATCGAACAGGCGGCATCCGGTGACGCGGCCGCCGTGGACGGTCACTTCGGTCACGACGATGGCGACTTCCTCGCCCCCGACCGTGTTGCGAAAAATAGCCGCGGGCGACATCGTGCCGCCCATTTCGGCAACGGCCTTCTGACCGGCGTCTTCGGCAAATTCCATGAAGGAGGCGAGGGCGGGGACGCCGGCTCGGTCAGTCGCTTCCCAACCGGCCCCGGCGACGCTTGCAACGGTTCCCGCATAGTCGGGCATCGTGCCGCACGCCTTGGCGAATTCGGCGAACAACGTGTCGATCGGATAAACGTCGTCAGCCGCAAAGGCAGGTGCCGCCATCAGCATCGGCGCGGAAACCGCACCGGCCTGAAGGGCAGCGCGCAGCCTCACTCGGCGGACTCTTGCGCAGCGGAGACGACGAAGAGCGCCTTGGGCGAGGAACGGTCCCCGCTCGGGTTCATTTCGACCGTCTTTTCAGAGCGCAGCCACGTGTAAATGAAACCGTCCTGAGACACGGGCATGCCGATAACCGCGCTGACATCGCGCGCCAGCGGATTGTAGTCGGCCGTGGTGTCCAGCTTCGTCATGACCATGCAGGTCTTGTCGCGAAGGTTTTCCTTCGTGACGACGATATACGCCTCGTTACCGGATTTCTCATATGCGCCGCGCACGACCATCTGGCGATTGCCGCCCGATTTACGCACGTTTCTCCAGCCGTGACCCCTGAGGTCGTCCAGCTCGATCCACGTGGAGGAAGTGATCGCCGCGCAAACGTCGATAGCTTCGGCGACCTGTTCGGGTGTCGCCGGCTTCGACTGTGCCGCTGCCGGCCCCGCAAAGGCGAGGGCCGACAGGCTCGCACAAAAGGTGGTGGTCTTAAGCCAGGTCACCGTCGATGCCCTTGCAGGCTTCCAGCAGTTCCTTGACCGCGTCGATCGACACCTGAAGGTTGCCCTTCTCTTCGTCGTTCAGTTCGATCTCGATGACTTCCTCGATGCCGTCGGCACCGATCATCGCGGGAACGCCGACGTAGAGGCCGTCAACGCCGTACTGGCCCGAAAGGTGGGCTGCACAGGGCAGGATGCGCTTCTGGTCGCCCAGGTACGCTTCTGCCATTGCAATCGCCGAAGTGGCGGGTGCGTAGTAAGCCGAACCGGTCTTGAGCAGGCCGACGATCTCGCCGCCGCCCGCACGGGTGCGCTGGACGATGGCGTCCATGGCTTCCTTGCTCGACTTGCCCATCTTGACGAGGTCGTCGACCGGAATGCCCGAAATCGTGGTGTAGCTGGTGACGGGAACCATGGTGTCGCCGTGGCCGCCGAGGACGAAGGCGTTCACGTCCTTCACCGAAACGCCGAATTCCCATGCAAGGAAGGTGGCGAAGCGAGCCGAGTCGAGCACGCCTGCCATGCCGACCACCTTGTTGTGCGGCAGGCCGGAGAATTCGCGCAGCGCCCAGACCATCGCGTCGAGCGGGTTGGTGATGCAGATCACGAATGCGTCGGGAGCGTGGTTCTTGATGCCTTCGCCGACCGACTTCATGACCTTGAGGTTGATGCCCAGCAGGTCGTCGCGGCTCATGCCCGGCTTGCGCGGCACACCGGCAGTGACGATCACGACGTCGGCGCCTGCGATATCGGCATAGTCGTTGGTGCCGGTGATCTTCGCGTCGAAACCTTCGATCGGGCCGCACTGCGACAGGTCCAGGGCCTTGCCCTGCGGCATACCCTCGGCGATGTCGAACAGGACGACGTCGCCCATTTCCTTCTTGGCGGCGAGATGGGCGAGCGTTCCGCCGATCATGCCGGCGCCGATAAGGGCAATCTTCTTGCGTGCCATAGAACTAGGCTCCTCGTATCGCGCTGCGGGCGGCGGTTTAAAACCGATAAGCGCACGGCGACGGCCCGCAATTCGTCGCTCGCCACGGGTTCGAAAGGCGACCTAGGCCCCTGATCTAGGGATTGCAACCAGCAAAAAGTCGAGCCCGAGAACTATCTTTGCAATTGGTTCGCAGTATCAAGATGGGCTGTTTCCACGGCAACTATTGCCAATGTTGCACTGCCGTCCTAGGGGCGCGGCGACGTTACGGGTTCGCCGATCCCATCCGGGTGAGGCGCTAAGAGGGAAGTCCGGTGCGCTTTGTGCTTCGTTTCGAAGCCTGCCACTCCGGCGCTGCCCCCGCAACTGTAACCGGACAGCGCGCCCTTCACGCGCCACTGGCTGCCGCAGCGATGCGGACCGGGAAGGCGAAGGGATGCGCGATGACCCGGGAGCCAGGAGACCTGCCCGTAGCTGTCGTTCACGTTTCGGGGCGGGGTGTACCTGGAGCAGCGAGCGGTCGGTCGGCAATGTGTCCGGCTGATCTCCCGTCTGGACGGCGTTTCGTTCCATTCGGGAGTTTTTATGTACAAGTACCTGTTCCTGTTGAGTTCCGTCCTTGCCGCACCCGCCCTTGCGCAGGATGCCGATGGTGAGATCGAATACGCGACAGCCGCCCCGCCGCCGATGGTGGAGGAAGTGTCCACCATCACCGTGACTGCGACGGGGCTGCCGATCGACGTCTCTCAGACCGGGCAGCCGATATCGATCATCTCGCGCGATGAGATCGAGTCCGTGCAGGGCCCGGACCTTTCCCGCGTGCTTCAGCGCATGCCCGGCGTCACGGCCACGCGAAACGGCGGGGCGGGCGGGTTCACCGGCGTTCGCGTGCGCGGCGCCGCGTCCGAGCAGCTTCTGGTCCTGATCGACGGGGTGAAAGTCAACGACGCCGCATCGCCCGGCGGCGGTTTCGACTTCGGTAATCTGCTGGCAGGCGAGATCGAGCAGATCGAACTGCTGCGCGGGCCGAATTCCGTTGCCTGGGGCGCCGATGCGATGGGCGGGGTCATGAACCTGACCACCCGCGCGCCGGACGGGATTGTGGCCAGTGCCGAATATGGCGCGCGCGATAGCGTTTACACCACGCTTGGCGGCGGTATTCGCGGCGATGCGTTCGAAATGGGCGTCACCGGCAGCTACTATGACACCGACGGTTTCAGCGCGGCACGCAGCGGCACCGAAGATGACGGATATCGCCAGTATCAAGTCACCGGCCGCGCGCGGTACCGGCTGACCGACATCCTCAGCATCGTGGCAAATGGCCGCTATGCCGATTCCCGGCTGGAACAGGACGGCTACCCTGCGCCCACTTACGCCTTTGCCGACACCGCCGACTTGCAGGATACCAGCGAGTGGTCGGGCCGGATCGGCGCGGAATACCGTGGCGACCGCCTGTCGCTGCGCGCGGGCTATGCGCTTTCGGATACCGAGCGGACGTATACCGGCCAAAGCTACGGCGATTTTCCCTATGCCACGAAGGGCCGTACCGAGCGGGCCGAGGTCTTCGGGCAGTACGCTCTGGCAGGTCCGGTGCGGCTCGACTTCGGCGCAGATCGGGAATGGTCGGAATTCGAGGACAGTGGCACGACCCGGGATGCCTCGATCAACAGCGGCCACGCCATGCTGGGTATCTACTTGCCTTTTGCGTCGGTTTCGGCCGGTGCGCGCTATGACGATCACTCGACCTTCGGCGATGAATGGACGTTCGGTGCCAACGCCGCGGTCTCGATCGCGGCAGACCTGCGTGTGCGCGCCAGTTACGGTGAGGGGTTCAAGGTCCCTTCGCTTTACCAGCTCTATTCGTTCTATGGCGATACCGGGCTGAACCCGGAAACGAGCAAGGGCTATGACATCGGCCTGGAGAAAGGATACCGCGACGGTCCGTTCTTCGCAGGGGTTTCGCTGTTCCGCCGGGACAGCCGCAACCTGATCGATTTCGATCTCGTGTCCTATTCCTATTACAACATCGGCAAGGCGCGGTCCGAAGGGGTCGAGATCGAACTGGGCGCGCGTCCTTCGGACAATCTGCGTGCAGGCCTTGTCTATACATATGTCGAATCGACCGACCGGACGCCGGGCGGCGTTTATGAAGGCAACGACCTCAACCGCCGCCCACGCCACGCGATGACGGCCAGCCTCGACTGGACCGCGCCTTTCGCGGGAATCGCACTGGGCACAGACATTCGCATGGTCGGAGACAGCTTCGACGATCGCGGCGAATGGACGCGGCTGGACGGGTATCAGACCGTCGACTTGCGCGGTTCGGTGCCGCTGGGCACGGTTGAGCTGTTCGGCCGGGTCGAGAACCTGTTCGACGCCGGATATGAAACCGTCGCCGGATACGGAACTGCGGGGCGCAGCGCCTATGTCGGCGCTCGGCTGAGCATCTGATCCATGCGGCGCGGCGCGCATATCGCGGTGCTGGCAAGCTTGCTTGCCGCCGCGTGTGCGCCCGCGCCGGATAACCGGGACGGCGAGGATGCAGGCGGCCCGCGAATCGCGTCGCTGAACCCCTGCGCCGATGCCATTCTGGCCGAGATTGCTCCCGGTCATCTGGTCGCGGTTTCGCATTACAGCCAGGATCCGGCATCCAGTTCGATGGATACCGATGTTGCACGGCGTTTCGCCGCCACCTCGGGCAACGCGGAAGAAATCGCGCGGCTGGACCCTGACGTCGTCATTGCCGGCACGTTTCTGCCGCCGGCGACCGAGCGGGCGCTTGCCGCGATGGGGTATCGCGTGGTGAAGACAGGTTCGATCGCTTCGGTCGATGATGCGAGGCAGCAAGTGCGCGAACTTGCTGCCATCGCTGACGAGCGGGATGCCGGAGAGCGGCTAGTGACCGAAATCGACGAAAGCCTGATCGCGGCGAAGCCCTCCGGTCAGGAGCCGGTCTCTGCCCTAGTCTGGCAATCAGGTGGTCTTGTGCCGGGCGAAGCTACGCTGGTCTCCGATCTGCTGCGCAATACCGGCTTCACCAACTTTTCGGCAGGGCGCGGGCTGGGGCAGGGGGCCGTAGTGCCGCTCGAAGACGTGCTGGCCGATCCGCCGCAAGTGATCCTGAACGCCGGGAGCGGGCGGATGCAGAACCATCCCGCTTTGGCCGCGCTGTCCGGCCGGACGACCGATTTCGATACGCGGCTGACGTGGTGTGGCGGTCCGACGATCATTGCCGCGGCGGCCAGACTTGCCGAGATCCGGGAGGGCTTGCCGCGGTGAGGCGCCTTTCGCTCCTTCTACTTCTGGCACTCGCCGCCGCGCTGCCGCTATCGCTGCTGGCAGGGCGGGCGTGGATCGCGCCATGGGCCGATCCCGTGCCGCACGCGACGACGATCCTGATGGAACTACGCTTGCCGCGCGGGCTCCTTGCCGTTGTCATCGGCGCGGGTCTTGGCGGTGCGGGTGCCGCGATGCAGGGCTACTTGCGCAATCCTCTGGCCGATCCGGGCCTGTTCGGTATCGCTCCGGGCGCGGCATTCGGGGCGGTTATGGCCCTGTTCCTGGGGCTGGCCTCGGTTCCTTTCGTGCTTCCCGCATTCGCATTGGTCGGCGCTGGCGGGGCGATGGCCCTTCTCGCCCTGATTGCCGGACGCACGGGCGGGATCGCGCTGTTCACGCTGGCGGGCCTGATGATCGCCAGCCTTGCCGGAACGCTGACCAGCCTTGCCATCTCGCTATCACCCAACCCTTTCGCAACCAGCGAGATCGTGACGTGGCTGATGGGCGCGCTGACCGATCGAAGCTGGGCCGATTTGTGGATCGCCGCGCCGCTCACTTTGGCGGGGCTGGCGGTGCTGTGGCGGACCGGGCCCTCGCTCGACGCCTTGACGCTGGGTGAGCAGGCCGCCGTGTCGCTGGGGGTCGAGGCAAAGCGGTTGCAGTGGTGGATCGTGCTGGGCATCGGCCTTGTCATCGGGGCGGGCGTCGCCGTTGCGGGCATCATCGGCTTCGTCGGCCTGATGGTTCCGCATCTCGTGCGCCCGTTCACGGATCGCCGTCCATCCAGCCTTATCCTGCCCAGCGCGCTGGCCGGCGGACTGCTGGTGCTGGTCGCCGACACGATCTGCCGCATCCTGCCGATGGCGAGCGAGTTGCGGCTTGGCATCGCGCTTTCGCTGCTGGGTGCGCCGTTCTTCCTTGCGCTTCTCTTGCGTCTGCGCCGGGAACTCGCCTGATGCTGATGGCAAGCGATCTTGCGGTCTCGCGCGCGCACCGAAAGGTGGTCGAGGATGTCTCGCTCGCGCTTGAACCGGGCGTGCTCACCGCGATTTGCGGCCCGAACGGCGCTGGCAAGTCGAGCCTGCTGGCGGCGCTGGCGGGGCTGCTTCCCGCGGCGGGCGGAGCAGTCAAGCTGGGCGGTCGTGGAGTGTCGTCCATTCCCGCCCGCGAAAGAGCGCGCCTGATCGGATTCCTGCCGCAACAGGCGGATGTCGCGTGGGACATTTCGGTGGCGACGCTGGTTTCGCTGGGCCGCCTGCCTTGGCGTTCCGTTCCCGGCCGTCCGGCGCGGGCCAGCAGGGATGCGGACCGCGACGCGATTGCCAAGGCCATGACGGCGATGGAGCTGGATCTGCTGGCCGATCGTCCCGTCTCTCAGCTATCGGGCGGGGAAAAGGCGCGCGCCGCCATGGGGCGGGTGCTGGCCGGGGAGCCGGACTGGATCCTGGCCGATGAACCGCTGGCCAATCTCGACCTGTCGCACCAACAGGCACTGGCCGTTTCACTGAAGGAACAGGCGAACGCGGGGCGCGGTGTCGTGGTCGTCATGCACGATCTTGCCGCCGCCATGAACCACGCGGGCCGGGTCATCGTGATCGATCGTGGCCGGATCGTCGCCGACAACATCCCCGAAAGGGCGCTGTCGCGCGAAGTCATCGAAAACGTGTGGCAAGTCCCCTGCCAATGGTTGGGCGAGCGGGGCGCGCGCGCTCTCGCCATGGGACAGTTGCCCGCGTAAACTTGACTGAAACCACGGTTACGGCATGATTTGTCCAGGATGCGTGGAATACCTTACCTGGCCGCAGTCGTGCTGGGCCTCGTCACCGCGCCGGTTGTACCGGCGGCGGCGCAGGAGTCGCGCGATCCGCGGGCGATCCGGCAACGGGCCGCGCTCGACTGCACGTTCAGGCTGACGAACGATTACATCAAGGACGTCATCCTGATGCAGGACACGACCTTTTCGCCGGACGCCTGCGCCAGTTCCTGCGCCCGTTTTGCCGAGGAATCGGTGATATCGATGCGCGAGGCGGTCTATGTGCTGCGCTATACCTGCGAATACAGGGGGCGAATGGTCGCCGACGTCGACCTCAAGGTTACTTGAGGTTTGTGTTTTTGCCCAGTTCGAACCTGACGATAGGGTCGTATTGCGACCCGCTGTTCGTCAGCGTGCTTTCATACAGGATGAAGCTGTCCACCGGCATGGGCGCTGCGTGAAAATCCCCGAAACGCGCCATCCAGTCGCCGATCGGGCCGCTAGACCGGTTGAGCCGCGCCAGCGTCACGTGGGGCAGGAACCGCCGCGTTTCCGGTTCGCAACCTGCTGAGACCACGGCGCGCTCAACCTTCTTCTGCAACGTCAGCAATTCGGGCGAATGCGCCACACCCGACCAGACGGCGTGGGGCCAGTGCGACCGGGAAAAATGGCCCAGTCCGCGCAGTTCCAGATCGAAGGCAGGCATCTCTATCCGCGACAGCGCGTCAGCGATGTCGTTGGCCTGCGGCGTGTCGACTTCGCCGATATAGCGCAAGGTCAGGTGCAGCTGTGTTTCGTCCTGCCAGCGGGCATCCTCGATGCAGTCCATGACATCGAACATGGCATCCATCGCCTGCTCGCTTGGGCGAATGGCGACGAAGAGGCGGTGGCTCATCGGCTTTGGCTGGTTGCCGGAATCGGAAACGGCGGCTCGTCCGCGCGTAGCCAGCCCGTAATCGAAAATCGGCGCGGCGGCGCATAGGATGTCACCGCGCTGACCGAATGGCGGCGCGGCACGGTGAAGATGTTGAGCGCGTTGAACCGCGGGCGTAGCGCGAATTCGACGTCGTCATCTTCGTTCCAGAACTGCAGCAACCCGCCCCAGTCCAGATCCCAGTCATGCGCCAGGCTAAGGACATAGGCGGCAAGGCGCGGCTCGGTCTCCGACTTGTCGGTATGGTATTTCAGGAAATGATTGGCCTGATACAGCGCGCCGTGAGCATCCACCCAGCGCGTGTCCGTCAGCCCGGTGACCTCGCGCAGGAAATCCAGAACCGGCTCGCTGTTCAGGAATTCGAAGGCGCGGAAAATCTCGCGGTCCTGCCGTCCGGGCCGGAAGTAGTCCTGCAGCAACGGGTAGTTGTTGTAGAAGAACTGGAACCCGCTCTGCGCGCCGCGATCGACGATTTGCCTGATCTGCCCGGCCTGTTCCGGGGAGAGGGCGCGCAGCTGCTCCGGCGTCATCTCCACCACCTTGTCACCTTCCCGGAAGACAAGGTTCCAAGGCACGCCATGCAGTGCCTCCAGCACGGCCTGCGCGCTTTCAGGGCGCAGCACGTCGCGGATCTGCACGCGATTGTCGTGCCGGTAAGTCTGCGCCAGCGCCGCGCGGTCGAGTTCGGGATTGAGGCCGAGGTCCATGCCATCGTGCTAGCAGCGCCCGCCGCCTGACGGAACAGGCGAGGCGCGATTGCACACCGCCAAGCAGCGTCCTAGAGCATCGGCATGGCAAGCGCGGCAACGATCATCGGCGACCCGGCATGGATGCCGCATCGGCTGGACATGGCCGGGCGGCGCATCCAGTTCCTGAAAATCGACCGTGAACGGCTGGGCGAAGGTCCGTTCCTGGCCCAGTTCGAACCGTACGGCGAGCAAGACCAGACCTGGCTGACCCTGGCGGACTTGCAGCACGTGGCCCAACCCGGCGGGCGGCTGCACTTCATCTTCCACACGGCGTTCTGTCGCTCGACCCTGCTGGCCAAGGCGCTGGACATTCCGGAGCATTCGGTGGGCTATAGCGAGCCGGGTATCCTCAACGACATCGCGGCCCATGGAACGGCGGCGCATCCGCTGTTGCCGCCGGTGCTGGCGCTGCTTGCACGCCCGCGCAGCGAGGGCGAGGTCGTCTTCGTAAAGCCCAGCAATCACGCCAATGGCCTGATCCCCCCCCTGATGGCGGCCCGCCCCGATGCGCGCGCGATCATGCTTTCGAGCGGGTGCGAGGCGTTTCTTGCCTCGATCCATCGCAAGGGATTGCCGGGGCGCAGCTGGGCCCGGCGGCTCTATCTCGAAATACAGGACTATGCGCCGCTGAACCTCGGTATGGACGGCAGACAAGTTTTCGCGATGAGCGACTTGCAGGTGGCGGGGCTGGCGTGGCTGATGAACCGGCGCTGGTTTGCGATGCAGATGGCTGCGGCGGGCGAGAGGCTGCGATCGCTCGACGCGCGGTTGGTGAAGGAGCGGGCGGCCGACACCGTCCGGCACACCATGGCATTCGCAGGCGCGGCGATCAGCGACGAGATGGCTCGCGAAATTGCGAACGGCGGCACATTCGCTCGCGATGCCAAGACCGGCGGCGCGGTTCCAACACCTTCGGAGAGTCACGGCGAAACCGTCGACGAGGAAATCGCGAAAGTCGTTCAATGGATCGGGCAGGTCTCGGCCAGCGCGGGCATTCCGCTGGAACAGCCCGCGCCGTTGTTCTGACCGGCGTTGCAATCGCGCCGCGCGTTACCACATCGACGGTAACTGGCCACGCGACCGTCTGACGATGCGGCTTGACGCGGCGGAACATTTGCGGAACATCATTCTCCCATGAGTCTTACCAAGATTTCCGTGCGCGGCGCGCGCGAACACAACCTGAAGGGTGTCGACATCGATCTGCCGCGTGACGCGCTGATCGTGATCACGGGCCTGTCCGGCTCGGGGAAGTCGAGCCTTGCCTTCGACACGATCTATGCCGAAGGGCAGCGCCGTTATGTCGAGAGCCTTTCGGCTTATGCGCGCCAGTTTCTGGAGATGATGCAGAAGCCGGACGTCGAACATATCGACGGCCTCTCGCCCGCGATCTCGATCGAGCAGAAGACGACGAGCCGCAACCCGCGCTCGACCGTGGCGACCGTGACCGAAATCTACGACTACATGCGCCTGCTCTGGGCGCGGGTCGGCGTTCCCTACAGCCCGGCGACCGGCCTGCCGATCGAGGCGCAGACGGTGTCCAATATGGTCGACCGCGTGATGACCCTGCCCGAAGGGACGCGCGCCTACCTGCTTGCGCCGGTCGTGCGCGGCCGCAAGGGCGAGTATCGCAAGGAACTGGCCGAGTGGCAGAAGGCGGGCTTTACCCGCGTGCGCATCGATGGCGAGATGTACCCGATCGAGGAAGCCCCCGCGCTCGACAAGAAGTACAAGCACGACATTGAGGTCGTTGTAGACCGCATCGCCGTGCGCGAAGGGATCGAGACGCGGCTGGCCGACAGCTTCGAGACCGCGCTGAAGCTGGCCGAGGGGCTGGCCTATATCGACCTTGCCGACGGCGTCGTGCCGGGGCGCGAGGAAGAGGAGAAAGGCGCCAACGTCACCGGCGGCCAGATGAAAGGCGCGGGGCTTCCCGCAAACCGCATCGTCTTTTCCGAAAAGTTCGCCTGCCCGGTATCCGGCTTCACTATCGAAGAGGTCGAGCCGCGCCTGTTCTCGTTCAATGCGCCGCAGGGGGCCTGTGCGGCCTGTGACGGTCTGGGCGAAAAGCTGCTGTTCGATCCGCAGCTCGTCGTCCCGAACGAAGGGCTGAGCCTCAAGAAAGGCGCGGTCGTGCCATGGGCGAAGTCCAATCCGCCGTCGCCCTATTACATGCAGGTTCTGGCCAGCCTTGCGCGGGAATACGAATTCGACCTCACCACCCCCTGGGAGGAGTTCGACAAGGAAATCCGCGACATCATCCTCTACGGAACCAGGGGCCGCGCGATCCCGCTGACGTTCAAGGACGGACGCAAGGAATATACGGTCAAGAAGGCGTTCGAAGGTGTGATTGGCAACCTCAACCGCCGCATGTTGCAGACCGAAAGCGCGTGGATGCGCGAAGAACTGGGCAAGTACCAGACCGCGCAACCTTGCGAGGTCTGCGACGGCAAGCGCCTCAATGAAAAGGCGCTGGCGGTAAAGATCGCCGCGACCGACATCGCCGAGCCGACGAAGATGAGCGTTTCGGACGCCAAGGACTGGTTCCTGGCCCTTCCGGAAAAGCTGAACGATACGCAGAACCAGATTGCCAAGGCGATCCTGAAAGAGATCAACGAGCGGCTGGGCTTTCTCGACAATGTTGGGCTTGATTACCTGAACCTCGACCGGACGAGCGGCACTCTGTCGGGCGGTGAGAGCCAGCGTATCCGGCTTGCCAGCCAGATCGGTTCGGGTCTCTCGGGCGTGCTCTACGTCCTCGACGAACCGTCGATCGGTCTGCACCAGCGCGATAACGATCGCTTGCTGGAAACTTTGAAGCGGCTGCGCGACCTTGGCAATACGGTCATCGTCGTCGAACATGACGAGGACGCGATCCGCACGGCGGACCATGTCGTCGATCTCGGTCCCGGTGCGGGCGTGCATGGCGGCGAAGTCGTCGCGCAGGGCACGTTGAAGCAGGTGTTGAAGTCGAAGACCTCGCTGACGGCGGCCTATCTCAACGGCACGCGGGAAATCGCGGTGCCCGACAAGCGCCGCAAAGGTAACGGCAAGAAGATCACGGTGCACGGCGCGCGGGCGAACAATCTGCGCGATGTCACCGCCTCGATCCCGCTGGGCACGTTCACCTGCATCACCGGCGTTTCGGGTTCGGGTAAGTCGAGCTTCACAATCGACACGCTCCACGCCGGTGCTGCCCGAACATTGAACGGCGCGCGCGTCGTGGCCGGTGCGCATGACAAGATCACCGGGCTCGAAAATTGCGACAAGGTGATCGAGATCGACCAGTCCCCGATCGGACGCACGCCGCGGTCGAACCCGGCGACCTACACGGGCGCTTTTACCAACATCCGCGACTGGTTCGCAGGGCTGCCAGAGGCGCAGGCGCGAGGGTACAAGCCGGGGCGCTTCAGCTTCAACGTGAAGGGCGGCCGCTGCGAAGCGTGTCAGGGCGACGGCCTCATCAAGATCGAGATGCACTTCCTGCCCGACGTCTATGTCACGTGCGAGGAATGCCACGGCAAGCGGTACAACCGCGAAACTCTGGAAGTGAAGTTCAAGGGGCATTCGATTGCCGACGTGCTGGACATGACGATCGAGGATGCGGAAGAATTCTTCAAGGCAGTCCCGCCGATTCGCGACAAGATGCACATGTTGAACGAGGTCGGCCTCGGCTACGTCAAGGTCGGCCAGCAGGCAACGACGCTTTCGGGCGGTGAGGCGCAGCGCGTGAAACTGGCCAAGGAGCTGTCGCGCCGGTCCACCGGACAGACGCTCTACATCCTGGACGAGCCGACGACCGGCCTGCATTTCGAAGACGTACGCAAGCTGCTTGAAGTGTTGCACCGCCTGGTGGAGCAGGGGAACAGCGTGGTCGTCATTGAACACAACCTCGATGTCATCAAGACGGCCGACTGGATACTCGATCTTGGCCCCGAAGGCGGTGTGCGCGGCGGCGAGATCGTTGCCGAAGGCACGCCCGAAACGGTCGCCGAAAACCCGCGCAGCTTTACCGGACAGTACCTTGCCCCCATGCTCGGCAAGCCGGTGCTGGGGCGCGAAGCGGCAGAGTAGTGGTAGCGCGTGCCACGTGATAGGCTGAGCGCAGGAGAAGGAGTCGCGAAGAATGAAAAAAATCATCGCTCTTGCTGCGATCGTCGCAGCTACACCCGCCATCGCTGGTCATCATGAGGAAAATCCCAAGGCTGACGGCCATTCCAAAATGCTGATGGCAGGCCTGCTCGGCACGAACGAGGTATCGGACGGTGACGAGGATGGACGCGGCCAGTTCATGGCCTGGCCGGATGAAGACGGGAAGCTTTGCTATCGCCTGATGGTTACGAAAGTCGACGCACCGACGGCGGCGCACATTCACAGCGGCGCGGCAGGTGTGAACGGCGGTGTCGCGGTCGCCCTTTCCGCGCCGACGGACGGCAAGGTCGAAGGCTGCGCCGACGTCGACGCCGATACGATGGCGGCGATCTGGGCCGATCCGGGTTCGTTCTACGTCAACGTCCACAATGCCGAACATCCGGCAGGCGCGGTTCGCGGGCAATTGATGAGCCATTGATCGCCACGTCCCCCGCGATAGCCTTAGCGGGCGGTTAACCAGTCCCATGCCATGCAAGCTCCCGATTCCAGGGGGTTTGCATGAGCAACGGTGCCAAGAAACTGATTATTTTCCTCATCCTCGCGGTGATAGCGACGGCGGTGTCGTTCTTCTTCGCAGAGGATATTCGCACGAGAATGAACCAGCACGGCGGCGGGCAGAACGCCGAAGTGCGGGGACAGTGCGTCGCGCAGTACATGCAGCAACCGCTTACCGAACGGCGCGCAGGGCTCGTCTGTGATTGCCTGATCGTGGAGACGCGGCGTCAGAAGCTGAAACTCGAGGAATTGCTCGGTACCGACGCGCCGGAATTGAAGTCGATTTCCGACGCGTGCCTGCATATGCACGCGGGTTGACCACCGCTGGATTTGACACCTTGCAGCGGCACGCTGATCGGGTGAAAATCCATGAGATCGAGCCCGTGGGGCAGGGCGGGTAACCTGCTCTTCACCGTCACCCGCTAGGAATCGGGCCGAACGGACGCATAATGGAGGCATTTCGATGACGGCGGTCAGGTTTGCAGGCGCACTGGCGCTCGCGACATTCGCACTCGCAGGGTGTGAGGACCCGAAGCCGGGTCTGGAGGACGAGCAGCGTGTCGAGAAAGTCAGCGATTGCAAGTCGGTTGTCGGTCACTTCGCGCCGACCGAGCGGAAGAAAGACCAGCTGTGCGAATGTCTGACCGGCAGGTTGGCCCAGCAGCAGCTTACCGTAGACGATCTGCGCGGGGCAAAACGCGACCGCGCCATGGAACAATTGCGCTGGTGCGGTCAGCAGGTCGGCATCTTCAGCAAGAGCACGGCTCCTGCGCCGAAGGCGGCGGAAAGCAGCACTCCTGAACCCGAAACGCCGGGCGAGGCCGAACCGATCATGGAAGAGCCGACAGCGGCAGAGGCAACGCCGGTCCAGTAATCGGGAAAATCAGTCCTGCAGGAGGCTTAGTGCAACGCGGTCCTGTCCGCGCGACTTCATGCCGATCGCATCGGCTGCTGCTTCGGAAAGGTCGATCACGCGCTTGCCGTGAAACGGGCCGCGATCGTTGATCCGCACGATGATCGATTTGCCGGTCCGCTGCGATGTCACGCGGACCTTGCTGCCGAAGGGCAGGGTGCGATGCGCAGCCGTGTATTCGGTGGGATCGAAGCGTTCGCCATTTGCCGTTGGGCGACCGGCGAAGCGCGGACCATACCAGCTGGCGACCCCGATGCCGAGTTCCTCGGCAACGTCACTCAATTCCGAGATGGTCGGTTCGACCTCTGCAAAACCGGTATCGTCGGTGCCCATGCCGGGCAGTTCGGGCAGCGCCTCGTCCGGCGTGGCCGTATCGAGTTCGAAGCCCGGTGCGGTTACCTGAATGTCCTCGGATACGGCCAGCGCGGCGCCGGGAACGAGCGAGGCGAGGGCGAAGCCCACGGCCAGGCGCGATACGCGGCGGCGGCGATCCGTCACACGGGTGCGGCGGATAAAGCGATGCAAAGTTGTCCCGTCCATGGGATATTTTATACCATGGAATAGTAGTTGAATGGTTTCGGCCCGTCCCAATTCGGCCACAATCGATCCGGGATGATCTCATTTTGGGCGGATTTGCGGGAAAAACGCGAATCGGCGGCCCGAACGCAAATGGGGCCAGCATCGCTGCTGGCCCCACTCTCACCGACGCGTGGTCCACAAGGGAACTTGGCGCCTGGCGTTTCGGCTTCCTTCCCCGAAGGTCGGGAGGCCTATGTCGCCCGGCGCTCGCGCCGGCATCCGGTTCATGGCGGGGGTTCGGTCGGTTGAGAAGAGCGTTCTCTTCTACCATTCCGTTCTCACCAGGATCCGAAGCCTTCCTTCCTTGATGGTCCGCCGTTTCGACCGATCCGGTATTTCCGCAAGGGATTTACCTTTTCGTCCACGTCGTACCGGAATTCCGGCCATGCTACCGTGCCCTTCGCGTCATTCGGGCTTTCCTCATCCGCGGCCTTCAAGAGGCCTGCCGGACGCTGGTCCGTCCATCTGTCGCGTGGCTTTCGCCAGCATATCGATCGGTTCGATTTCCTTTTCGTTTCAGAGCCTTGCGGCCCGATCCGAGAGGGCTTCATCCCCGTTCGACAAGTTCAAGGTGATCCTGATGCGTGAGTCGTTCAAGCAGCCAAACGCAAAGTTATCCACAAAACGCGATCTTCGCGGTGGACAAGAGTGGATAAATCCGTCAATTGGCGCGGTTCGCCGCAGAAGCGAGCCAATCTCGCTACTGCGGCACGCCCGCGAAGGCGCTTAGCGGCCCTGCTTCGCCAGCAGTTTCAGGCGAAGTGCGTTGAGCTTGATGAAGCCTTCCGCGTCCTTCTGGTCATAGGCCCCGGCATCGTCCTCGAACGTCACGTGGCGTTCGGAGTAAAGCGAGTTCGGCGACTTGCGCCCGACAACCGAGACCGAGCCCTTGTAGAGCTTCAGGCGCACGGTGCCGTTCACCGATGCCTGCGAATGGTCGATCGCGGCCTGCAGCATCTCGCGTTCCGGCGCGAACCAGAAACCGTTGTAGATGAGCTCTGCATACTTGGGCATCAGCTCATCCTTGAGGTGCGCCGCTCCGCGATCCAGCGTGATCTGTTCGATCCCGCGGTGTGCGGCGGCATAGATCGTGCCGCCCGGCGTTTCGTACATGCCGCGCGACTTCATGCCCACGAAACGGTTCTCGACGAGGTCGAGGCGGCCGATGCCGTGCTTGCGGCCCAGTTCGTTAAGCTCGGTCAGGAGCGTGGCCGGCGAAGTCGTCTTGCCATTCAGCGAGACGCCGTCGCCCTTTTCGAAACCGATCTCGATATATTCGGGCGTATCGGGCGCATCCTCGGGATTGACCGTGCGCGAATAGACGTAATCGGGGGTCTCTTCCCACGGATCTTCAAGCACCTTGCCCTCTGACGAAGTGTGCAGGAGGTTCGCGTCGGTCGAAAACGGGCTTTCGCCGCGCTTGTCCTTGGGCACCGGGATCTGGTGCTGTTCGGCCCATTCGATCAGCGCGGTGCGGGAATTGAGATCCCATTCGCGCCACGGGGCGATGACCTTGATATCGGGGTCGAGCGCATAAGCCGACAGTTCGAAGCGGACCTGGTCGTTGCCCTTGCCGGTCGCGCCGTGCGCGATGGCGTCGGCGCCGGTTTCATGGGCGATCTCGATCAGCCGCTTGGAAATCAGCGGACGCGCGATCGACGTGCCAAGCAGGTAGTCGCCTTCGTACTTCGCATTGGCGCGCATCATCGGGAAGACGAAGTCGCGCACGAATTCCTCTCGCAAGTCGTCGATATAGATGTGCTCGTCCGGAATACCCATCAGCTTCGCCTTGGCGCGCGCGGGTTCAAGTTCCTCGCCCTGGCCGAGGTCTGCCGTGAAAGTCACGACCTCGCAGTTGTAGGTGACCTGCAGCCACTTCAGGATGACCGAGGTATCGAGGCCGCCCGAATAGGCCAGCACAACTTTCTTGATGGAATCGCTCATGCGCGCCGGTTAGTCGGGACTTGCGCCGCCTGCAAGTGCCTGTGCGGGTTTGATCGACCGGAGGAGGCCGGGAACATAGGCGCCGAGGGTCGCGGCGCGCAGGACATAAGTGGCCGAAAACGCGATCCAGATGCCCCAATTGCCATAGGGACGCAGCAGCAGGTCCAGCCCGATATAAAGCACGGTGGTCAGCACCGCCGCGTTGCGCAGCGCCTTGCCGCGAGTCGCGCCGATGAACACCCCGTCGAGCATCCACGAGGGCGCACCGATAAAAGGGACGAGCGCGGCAAAGGGCAGGAAAGTAACGGCTAGCTGAAGCGTTGCGGCATCGGTGACCATCAGGGAAATGACCGATCCTCCGAACGCCCAGTAGGCCAGCGACAGGGCGGCCCCGCCGATCAGGGCAAATTCGCTGGTGAGGCGAACGGCCCGCAGGAAGCGCCGGTATGAACCGGACCCGATGGCCTGTCCGATGCGCGCTTCTGCCGTAAAGGCGAAGGCATCGAGCACGAAGGCCGCCACCGAAATGAACTGCAACAGCACGTGATTTGCCGCCAGCGTCGTCGCGCCCAGCCTTGCACCCGAACTGGCCAGCCATGTGAAGGCCAAGAGCAGGGCGATCGTGCGGATCATGAGATCACGATTCACCGCGAATAGATTCCTGAGAGCCTCGCGTTCCAGCAGGTCCGATTTCGGCACCCGTCGCCACAAGGCCAGCGGGCCTGCGCCTGCCACCCGCGCGCAGATCACGAGGCCGGTGACGAGCGCGATCCATTCCGCCCCCGCTGTTCCCGCGCCGATGCCGCCCGCGCCCATGTCCGCCCCCCAAACCAGCGCGACGTCGAGCAGCGCGTTCGATGCGTTCATGACGATCTGGAGAAGGAGCGCGGCCCGCGTTCGGCCAAGGCCCAGCAGCCAGCCGGTCATCGCGAAGACGGCCAATGCGGCGGGCGCGCCGAAGAACCGGGCGGTGACATAGGCGTCAGCCTCTGCGCTGACCCCTTCGCCCCCTGCCATCACCGCAAGGGCAAGCGCGGTCAGCGGGACTTGCAGCGCCAGGAGGACAAGACCCAGCGCCACACCGATGCCGATGCCGCGCAGGAACATCGCCTCTACCTCGCGCGGGCGATTTGCCCCTTGTGCTTGCGCCGTCAGGCCCGTGAGGCCCATGCGCAGGAAGCCAAAGCTCCAGAACACGAGGTTGATGATCGTCGCGCCCAGCGCCACGCCGGCCAGCGCGCCGGCATCGCCGGTCCTGCCCACGACGATGGTGTCGACGATGCCGACAAGCGGGACCGAGGCCTGGCCCAGCATGATCGGCCAGGCCTGCGCCAGGATCGCTCTTCGCGTCAGGGGCATGGTGAGGGGGCCTGCGTCAGTCACCCGTGCGCCCATGCCCCGCTGCCGCATGCGGGGCAAGCAGCGGCTTAGCCGAGCAGCTTGCTCTCGGCCTTGCCCATGTAGTCGCGCGACAGCGGCAGGGCGCGGCGATCACGCACGTACTGGATCTGGTAATTGCACATGCCGCCGCTTTCGAACGCGGCGGTCGCGCCCGACAGGTAGAACGTCCACATCCGGAAGAAGCGCGGATCGTACATCGCCTCGATCTCGGCCTGGTGCGCCATGCAGCGGTCGTACCAGCAGCGCAGGGTCTTGGCGTAATGGATGCGCAGCGTTTCCACGTCGCTGGCGATCAGGCGCACCTTCTCGCTGGCCGCCACGGTTTCGGACAGGGCGGGGATGTAGCCGCCGGGAAAGATGTACTTGCGCGTGAACGCGTCGGTCATGCCGGGCTTGCCCATGCGGCCGATCGTGTGGATCAGGGCAACGCCGTCCTGATGCATGAGATTGCCGACGGCGCGGAAATAGGTTTCGAATTGCGGCTGGCCGACGTGTTCGAACATGCCGACCGAAACGATGCGATCGAACTGGCGCCCCGATGCCGCAAGGTCGCGGTAATCGACGAGTTCGAAGCTGACCTTGTCGGCAACGCCCGCCGCTTCGGCGCGTTTGCGGGCAAGGGCCAGCTGTTCCTCGGAAAGGGTGATGCCGGTGACGCGAACCGCCGCCTTCCGCGCCAGGAATATCGCCATGCCGCCCCAGCCACAGCCGATGTCGAGGACATGTTGTCCAGGCTCCAGCGCCAGCTTGGCCGCGATGTGGGCGAGCTTTTCTTCCTGCGCTTGTTCCAGCGTCATGTCCTTGCGCGGCCAATAGGCGCAGGAATACTGCATGTGCGGAGCATCGAGCATCAGTTCGTAGAGATCGTTGCCGATGTCGTAGTGATGCGCGACGTTGTTTTTTGAACTCGACGCCCGGTTTTTCGCCACGCGCAGATGAGCCACGCGGTCCTTCATCCGGCGCAGGAAGCTGGGCGGGCGCAGGCGCTGTCCCCGGTCCCAAGGCTGGTTCGCGCGCAGCATGTGGATCAGTTCCATGATCCCGCCGCCTTCGATCGTCAGCCTGCCGTCCATGTAGGCTTCTGCAGCGCCAAGACGCGGGTCGGTCAGGATCTGGCGGGTCGCACCTTCGCGCAGGGTGACGGACAAGTCTTCGAAGCCGGGGGCGGGCGTACCGAAAGTCTGGCTGCCGCCGCCTTCGAAATGAACGGTCAACGTGCCGCGTGTGACGGTACTTGCGAAGAAGCGGGCGATAATCCGGTCAGAGGCGCTCATGCCCCTGAACGTAGACGCATATTTACCGCGCGAGGCAAGCGGCAATCGCACATGTTTTCAGCTTTCCCCGCGTGCAAGAAACAGGACATCGCGGTCCTGCTGCATCAGGTGCTGCCCCGAATCGACATAGAGCACCTGGCCGTTGGCAGCCGCGCCGCTGGCCAGAAACAGGGCCGCGTCGGCCAGTTCGGCAGGATCGGTCAGGCGGCGCAGCAGGTTCATCCTGCCGCTCGCTTCATGTTCGGTTTTTTCCTGGTCGAAGCTGGGCAACATGGCACCCGGACAAAGGCCGTAGATGCGGTCGCGCGTGCCCCGGCACGACATTGCCAGCATTTCCGTTGCCGAGGCGAGCGCCGCCTTCGACATCGTATAGCTGAAGAAATCGGGGTTCATGTTGGCCAGCTTCTGGTCCAGCACGTTGATCACGCGGCGCCCGGCAGCGCCGCGGGCCTGCGCCAGATAGACCTGGGCAAGGGTGCTGGGCCCTTCGGCATTGGCCTGTAGCGCGCGGGTGAAAACCGCGTGGTCCAGCGTTTCGGTGCTGTCGAGTTCGAACAGCGAGGCGCAGTTCACCAGCGCGCGCCAGTCCGCAAGCCGGCTGGCCAGATCGCGGACCACCCGTTCCATCGCACCGCGATCGGCAAGATCGAAGCGCACCGTTTCGGCGCTTTCGAGGCCGGAGGCGAGCGTTTCAGCCTCGTCGGCGGAGCTGCGATAATGGATGATGACGTGCCATCCGTTTGCGGCGAAGCTGCGGGCCATTTCAGCGCCAAGGCGGCGGGCGGCCCCTGTAATCAGGACGGTGGGACGATCGGTACCGGACATGGCGTGGCTTGGACCACAAAACGCCGCCTATCGCAAACAGGCCTTGCCGCAAACGAGGCGGCCCTGAACGGCAAGGGGCCGAACACCGCATTCGGTGTCCGGCCCCCGGCTGGCATTCATATCATGCCATCAGTTGCAGCGGGCATCGCCCTTGTCGATCGCGCGGCCGATGATCGCGCCGGCAGCGGCACCCAGGATGGTGCCGGTGGTACGGTCGCGGCCGCCATCGATTTCGCGGCCGAGCAGTGCGCCACCGGCGGCACCGATGATCAGGCCGGTCGTGCCGTCGTTACGCTTGCAGTAATAGCGTCCGTCGTCACCGCGCCAGTACCGATCGCCGCGTCGCATGACGCGCGGTTCGTAGTAATGGCCGCCCTTGTGCTTGGCACGCGCGCCGTGTGCGGGCGCCCATGGCGGCGGATCTGCGAGAACCGGGGCGGGAATGGCAACGCTTGCTGCCACCAGGGCCCCCATCAGCGTCTTCTTCATGGTTCGTCCTTTCTTCAGTCCGACTGCTCCGGTCAGTCGAGCCGGTCAGCTCTTGTTCCCATCACTGCAATCCGGTCCCGGAACGGGAGATGAACCGCATCGTCAGATTCAAGCTTATGGACGAGTTGTTTCCGAGAAACGACGAAACGCGATTAACTCCGAATTAGGCACGTTTCGCCGGTCTCGATCGTCGCGCTCAGAGTTTGGCGATGTCTTCCTTCGCCTTCTCGATCGCGGCTTCGGGGCCGGACATCCCGACGCCGGTGGCGCGTACGAAAGTCATGTCGTCGATCCCTATGAAGCCGAACATCGTCGTCAGGAAATCCTCGATCAGGCTGAGCGGCTGTTTTCCCGGTTCGTAGGGGCCGCCCGTGGCAACGGCAAAAATCACGCGGCGACCGCCCGCCAGTCCTTCGGGGCCGTTTTCGGTATAGCGGAACGTGGTGCGCGGCACGCCGAGCCGGTCGATCCAGCTCTTGAGGTTGCTGGGAATGGCAAAGTTGTACATCGGTACGCCAATGACGATCGTGTCGGCAGCCATGAATTCGTCGAGGATCGCGCGTTCGGGTGCAGCTGCGGCCTTCATGTCCTCGGTCTGGTCTTCTTCGGGCGTACGGATCGCGCCGGTAATGATCGGGTTCAGATGGGCCAGCGGCTCCGTCCCCAGATCGCGATAGGTAACGGTTGCGCCGGGATTGTCGGCGGTCAGCTTGTCGACGGCGGCCTTGGTTACCGCGCGGCTGACCGAATCGGCGCCGGATGTCGAACTGTCGATGTGCAGGATATTCACGTTGCTATACTCCGGTATCAAATGATAACCGGGTCCATATGGAAATGATCGACCCCGACCTTCAAGAAGGCACAGGAACGTCTGCAGGGAACACGGGTGTTACCGCCGCGATCGAGGCGATCGGCGCATGCCCCGCAGTGACCGACATGATGTCGCGCGTGGGTGACAAGTGGTCGATGCAGGTCGTGACGAAACTGGGCGAACAACCGCGCCGTTTCAACGAACTGCGCCGCGCGGTCGACGGCATTTCGCAAAGGATGCTGACGCGCACGCTACGCAACCTGGAACGCGACGGGCTGGTCAGCCGCAAGGTCACGCCTTCGGTTCCGCCGCGGGTCGACTATGCGCTGACCCCGCTGGGCCATTCCCTGTGGGAGCCGGTGACGATGCTCAGCCGGTGGGTCATCGACAACCGTATCGAAATCGAAAGCGCCCGCGCCGAATACGACGCACGCGAACAAGTCTGAACCGGCGAAAGCCGATCAGTCCTCTAGTGCTGCCTGTTTTTCGGCGGCGATCCGATCCAGTTCGGCCCGGCTTTTCTTTTCCGCAGCTGTCTTCAACTGTCCGCAGGCCGCATCGATATCGCGCCCGCGCGGGGTGCGGACCGGTGCGCTGATTCCGGCTTCGAAGACGATGTTCGAAAAGGCACGGATACGCTCGGGCGTCGAACATTCGTAGGTCGCACCGGGCCAGGGGTTGAACGGGATCAGGTTCACTTTGGCCGGCAGGTCGTATTTCTTGATCAGGCGGACAAGCTCACGTGCGTCTTCGTCGCTGTCGTTCTTGTCCTTCAGCATGACGTATTCGAACGTGATCCGGCGCGCGTTCGATGCGCCCGGATAGTCCGCACAGGCCTGCAGCAGTTCCTCGATCCCGTACTTCTTGTTGATCGGCACGATCTCGTCGCGGATGTCCTTGGTCACGGCGTGGAGCGAGACGGCAAGGTTCACGCCGATCTCTTCGCCGCACTTGTCCATCATCGGCACGACGCCGCTGGTAGACAGCGTGATGCGCCGTTTCGACAGGGCGAGGCCATCGCCGTCCATCACGATTTTCAACGCATCGCGCACGTTGTCGAAGTTATACAGCGGTTCGCCCATGCCCATCATCACGATGTTGGTCAGCAGGCGGCCGTCGGCGGAATATTCGCCCTCGTTCTCCGCATCGTCGAGGCCGTCCATCCGCCCCTTGGGCCATTCGCCCAGCGCGTCGCGGGCCAGCATGACCTGTCCCACGATTTCGCCCGGCGTCAGGTTGCGGACAAGACGCATCGTGCCGGTGTGGCAGAAACGGCAATTGAGGGTGCAGCCGACCTGGCTCGACACGCAAAGGGTGCCGCGATCCGCGTCGGGGATGAAGACCATCTCGAAATCGTGCTTGTCCGCCGTGCGCAGCAGCCACTTGCGCGTGCCGTCGGTCGAATGCTGGGCCTCGACCACTTCGGGGCGGGCGATAACGAAGCGTTCGTCCAGCCACGGGCGCATGGTCTTGGCGATATCGGTCATCGCGTCGAATTCGGACACGCCGCGATGGTAGATCCAGTGAAAGACCTGTTTGCCGCGCAGCTTTGCCTGACGCGCGTCGAGGCCAGCCTGTTCGAAGAGGGCGGAAATCTGCTTTTTCGTCAGGCCGAGAAGGTCGATGCGCCCATCTTCGCGCGGGGTGACCTCCCGGGGGACGGGAACGGGATCGATATGGCCGGGGATCTGCATGGCGCGCCATATAGAGACGAAGCGCGCGCACGCAAAGGGCGCGTGATAGAGACGAAGCGCGCGCACGCAAAGGGCGCGTGAACACCGCTTTCAAGACCAGGTTCCGCAACGAATTGTATCTACTTGGTATTCATCGCAAGATCCGCACGGCGAACCGGCCAGATGTGACAGGTTTTCGACCAGCCGCGTCGTTGTCTGGCGTTCATGAAACAAGGTTCGCCGATCGATCATTTCCGTGGTCCAAGCCCCGCCGAGGGGCATCGCACCTCATGAGAGGGCGAATGAGGGAAATGATTGGAGTTACTATGAAAAAGATCGTTGCAATTCTCGCCGCAGGTACCGCTTTCGGTGCTGTTGCCATGCCCGCCGCCGCCGAAGATTTCAGCGGCCCGCGCGTCGAAGCCATCGTCGGTTACGACGTGTCGCAGGCCGGATCGGACGCCGATAACGACCTGAACGACATGGACGACCAGGATATCGACGGCCTGCTCTATGGTGTCGGCATCGGCTACGATTACGACATGGGCAATGTCGTGCTGGGTATCGAGGGTGAATACACTGACTCGACCGCCAAGACCGAATATAGCGACGGTATGGACTACGAAGGGTTCGGCCTCGGCCGTGTCGATACCGGCCGTGACCTTTATATCGGCGCCCGTGTCGGTGCGAAGGTCGCCCCGGACCTGCTGGCCTATGTGAAGGGCGGCTACACCAATGCCAAGTTCAACGTGCTGGCAGCAGACGGTGTGAGCGAGCTGAAGCAGGACATCAACGCCGACGGCTGGCGCGCTGGTGCGGGTCTTGAGTATGCCCTTTCGGACAACACCTTCACGAAGATCGAGTATCGTTACTCGAACTACAGCGAGGCCGAGTTCGAAAATGGCGACCTGCCGGATAGCGACCGTTTCGACATCGACACCGATCGTCACCAGGTCGTAGCCTCGGTTGGCATGCGCTTCTAAGCGCTGCCGCAGTTGGAAGACAGAAAGCGCGGGTCGGGAAACCGGCCCGCGTTTTTCTATGCGCGTGAGTTACTGGCGGCAGGCGACGATGGCCGCGTCCATCGCGGTCGGCGCCCCGCCCAGCTTGTAGGAATCGCGAAAGAACCGCCCCCGACTGTCGCGCGCGCCCACGGTCATGGTGTCGCGGCTGCGCATGGCGGACAGGATGGCGGCATGGCCAGCCGCATCGCGGCCCCATGCGCTGTCCCCGCCGCCTTGCAGGCGGAAACGCTTGTCGCCCACGTCCAGCGTCACCACCGCATCGCGCGCCAGCGTTCGTGAAAGGCGCAAGGTGAAGCGCGGCTCACCCGGAGAGACGACGACGCTGGCAAAGGGCTGTCGTTCGCGGGAAAAGGGCGAAGGTTCGGCCTGCGCAATGGCATAGCAGCGCTCACCATCGCGAAACGCGCCCCATCCGGAATGGACGGACACCGCTTCGGGCGCGGCCTGTGCAGGCAGGGCCATGAGCGCGAGAGAGGCGATCAGCCACTTAGTCATAGGCGATCTCGATCACCTCCCACTCCTTGGCGCCAGCGGGAAGACGGACCGTGCGCAAGTCCCCGATACCGGCACCGCGAAGCGCGCGGGCGAGGGGGGAGCCCCAGCCGATCAGCCCAGAGCCGGCATCGGCTTCGTCGTCGCCTACGATCGTGACGGTGCGATGCTCGTCATCCTCGTCCGCGATTGTCACGCGGGCGCCGAAGAATACCTTGTCGCGGTTGGGTTGCTCTGCCGGGTCGACGACGCGCGCCGCCTTCATCCGGCGGGAAAGGTGCGAAAGTTCGCGGTCGATCTCACGAAGCCGCTTGCGGCCGTAGATGTAGTCGCCGTTCTCGCTGCGGTCGCCATTGCCAGCGGCCCAACTGACGATGTCCACGATCTTGGGGCGTTCTTCCCCCAGCAGCACGTCGTAACGTGCCCGCAGGGCGGCATACCCTGCGGGCGTGATGGGATTACCCGCCACCTTCTTGACGGGATCGTTGACCGGCTCGCTCATGCCACTCTCTTAACGAGAGGTCGGGGCCGGGGCCATTACTGCCCCGGACGTTTCCCGAGATAATAGCTGAGCGGATAGTCGCCGCTGCGATTGCCCGCTTCGGGGTAGAGCGCGTCATAATAGGCCGCGTTCTCCAGAACGCGCGCGACATAACGGCGCGTTTCGGTGAACGGGATCTTCTCGATCCATTCGACCCAACCGATCTCGCCCTTGCGCGGATCGCCGTTGGACCGCAGCCACTTGCCCACGTTGCCGGGACCGGCGTTGTAGGCTGCCACGGCCAGCGGATAGCTGCCGCCGAACACGTCCATCATGCGCGAAAAATATCCCGCGCCCAGCCGCATGTTGTATTGCGGATCGTCGATGAGAGAGCTGCGGTTGTAGCTCATGTACATCTTGCCCGCCTGCTCCTGCGCCGTGCCGGGCATCAGCTGCATTAGGCCGCGTGCGCCCGCATGGCTGACTGCGTCGGTCGCGAACTGGCTTTCCTGACGGCTGATCGCGTGGATCATCGACCAGGTGTTGTCGGTTCCGGCCGGAACATCGATGCGCGGGAAGGAATAGGGCGCAAAGGCGTGAACCTGCGAAGTCGAAGCCTCGCGTCCGGCGATGACGCCAAGGTCGCGGCGGCCGGTTTCGCGGGCAAGTTCCGCGATCAGGGCCCAATCCTCGCCGGTTTCGGCCTGCTGGCCCAATTCGCGGAAAAAATAGACCGCCGTGCGCCAGTCACCCATGCGACCCACTTCGCGCGCGGCCTGAACCAGCGGCTTGGCGTTGAATTCGGTTCGCGCAGCGATCGAGGGCATGGGCAGCACGCCTGCCGGCACTTCGAGTGCGCGGCCCAGCTTTTCGTGCGCCAGTTGGCCGTAGAACTGGTCGGGATATGCGGCTGCCGCTTCGTAATTGCGGCGCGCAATATCGCGCAGGTTCGCACGGTCCGCGGCAAGCCCGGCGAAATAGAAACCCTTGGTGCGCGCAGGTGCGGTTCGCTGGCTCTTGCCGTAGATTTCGAACATTTCCGCCGCGCTGCGGGCATCGCCGCGCGACAGGGCCGCCTCGCCCACGGAGTAGAACAGCTTCTCGTATTCGTCGCGAATGCCGCTCGACAGCTTGGAAACGTCGGTGTCGGGCGTGAACGCCTGTGTGGCGAGGCGGCCGATGCGGACTGCGGTGCCGATGTCGCCGACCGAGACCGCATCGCTTGCCTGCTGGCGCATTTCGGTGACGAAAGCTTCGGCATCGGAGGGACGGTGCGAAAGCGGGGGTGCGTTCGTCAGAAGGCTGCGTGCTGCAATGCCCTGACCACTGGTGCGAAGCTGGCGTGCGCGGTTGTAGAGATAGCCCGGATCGCCGGTCGACTCGCGTGGCACGGTAAGGCCGATCGAAGCCGGGTCCTGCCCCTGCGCGGCAGCCAGACGCGCCATCAGGAGCGGGCGCGACATTCCGCGCACATAGCTGATCTGGCGCTGCGCGGCGGCAAGATCGGCCTGCCACAGCAGTTCGTCCATGCGCGCGACGTTATCTTCCTCGGAGAAACTTGCGCCGAACATCGAATAAATCGTCGCTTCGGCCACGGGCGACATCTTGCCGCCGCGCCATGCCTCGTGCGCGATTTTCGCAGCTTCGGGCCTGCCGACGGCTTTCAGCGCCAGGGCATATTGTGCCTGCGCAGTGTTCGAAAGCGGCGGATTGCGATCGAAAAAGGCGACGATACGGCCCGGTTCGACGTACGAATCGGCCAGCGCCTTTTCGGCCTTGCCCTGCAGGTAATCCTGTCGCGGGAAGCCGGGATAGCGGCTGATAAAGCCAGCAAATTCCTCGAACGATCCGTTCCTTGCGGCAATCAGCTGGTTCCAGCGAGTGACCGCGTACGTCATCGGACCCGGACGGGACGCAAGGCTGCGCATCCGCGCCTTGTCCCAGTCGGACGGGTTCCATTGAATGTTCCCGAACGTTTCGGCCTGCGGCGCCTGTTGCGCGGCGGCTGGAACGGCCGAAATCCCGCCAAAAGCGAGAGTTGCGACGACACCGGCCCTGAAAAGGGGCGCGGAACGGATCAGTGATCGACGTTTGCCCATGCTGGACATAATAGGGGGTCCCTCCTTATCAGGCGGTGAACGGTTAACCCGCGAGTATTGTTCCATCTTAACCAATCGCGGGTTACCCACTGTAATATTGTATCAATCCGGAGCCTTATCGATGTTTTCAGGGTCAATTCCTGCCCTCGTCACCCCGTTTCGCGACGGCAACGTCGACGAGGAAGCCTTTCGCCGACTCATCGACTGGCAGATCGAGAACGGCTCCAAGGCGCTCGTCCCGTGCGGCACGACGGGTGAGGCGTCCACGCTCACCAATGCAGAGCATCACCGGGTCATCGAGATCTGTGTCGAACATACGGCAGGGCGTGTTCCCGTCATCGCAGGCTGCGGATCCAACGATACCGCAAATGCGCTGATGCACATGACTTTTTCGAAGCGGTACGGCGCATCGGCGGCACTGGTCGTCGCGCCTTATTACAACCGCCCCAGCCAGGAAGGCATCATCGCGCATTTCTCTCACCTTGCGGAAAACTGCGACTTGCCGATCGTCCTCTACAACGTGCCCGGCCGCACGGTGACGGACATAGAGCCGCAGACGGTCTGTGAACTGGCCAAGCGGTTTCCCGACAAGATCGTCGGCATAAAGGATGCCAGCGGCGATCTTTCGCGCGTCGTCGATCACCGCATGGGCATCGGGGCGGATTTCTGCCAGCTTTCGGGCGACGATGAGCTTTCGCTCCCCGCCAATGCCGCTGGCGCTTCGGGTTGTATCTCGGTCACGGCGAATGTCGCGCCCAAGCTGTGCGCCGAATTCCAGCAGGCCTGCGTCGACAACGATTTCGCCAAGGCGCGCGAGATCAACGACAAGCTTTACCCGCTGCACTACGCCATGTTCGAGGACGCGAGCCCCGCGCCGCTCAAGTATGCTCTCTCGCGGGTGCACGACTGGATGACCGACGATTTGCGCCTGCCGCTGGTCCGGGCATCCGAAAAGGCGCGCGCGGCCGTCGACGAGGCGCTGGAGCACGCCGGGCTGGTCTGATCCGCCCGGCGCGCCCGCGCTGTTTCCTCAGTTCGCCGGGTTGTACTTCTGCACGAAGCCGACCGCGTTGGTGAGCATTTGCAGGCGGGTCGGCCCCTTCGACAGCCAGTGGTCTTCCTCTGACAGTTCGACGAACTCGAACGGCTTGTTCGCGTCTTTCAAGGCATCGGCCATCTTCTGGCTGTGGAGATATTCGACCACCACGTCGTCACGTCCGTGAATCAGCATGATCGGCGCATCCGCGCGGCTTGCCAGCCGCAGCGGGGATACCGCGTCGAGTTCCGAACGCGGCCCGAGCGTCATTTCCAGTCGGCGCCCCATCATCCCATCCGATGTCTGGTCAGCGGCTCCGATGTCGAGCCGTCGCAGCAGTTTGAGGTCGGTGACGGGCGCGACCGCGACGGCGCAGCGATATTTTCCCTGTTCGATCGTCACCCCGGCCAGTGCGGCATAGCCGCCGTAGCTGGCCCCCACGATGCAGGCCCGGTCGGGATCGACGATGCCCGCCTTGGCCAGCGCAGCGAGGCCGTCCGACACGTCGGTCTGCATCTTACGGCCCCACTGGCCGTAACCGGCGCGCTTGAATGCCTCGTCACGGTTGGTGGAGCCGCGGAAGTTTGGCTGGAACACCGCATAGCCGCGCGAGGCAAACGCCTGCGCCCACCAGTCAAACCCTTCGACATCGCGTGAATGCGGTCCGCCGTGGGGAAGCATGACCACGGGAAGGTTCTTCGCTTCGACGCCGGGCGGCAGCGTCAGGACACCGTCAAGGTCCAGCCCGTCGCTCGCCTTGTATTCGAACGTTGAAATCGGACCCACGTCGGCAGGCTTAATCGGCAGGCGTTCATACCCGATCGCATCGGCAGCGCCCGCACGCAGGTCCACCTTGTACCAAGTGCCGCTGTCCTTGTTACCGTCCGTGCGGACGAGGTAGGTCGCGTAATCGCCGGAAACGTCCTCAACCGTGGAATTGAGGTTCGGGAAGGCACCGTGGACATTGGCAATCCGTTGCCCAATCGCTTCGTTCAGCATGACCCTTTTGCCACTGGCGGTGCGATGGCCGGAATAGTGGCCCGTTGCCGGATCGGTATAGATCGAGACGATGTCGCTTTCAGGTTCGAACCGGCTGGCGGGACCCGATCCGTCGAGCGGCACGTGCCACAGAACGGTTTCCTGATGCGCGGCATCCTCGGCCCAGTAAAGCACTGTCCGCCCCTGAGGGCCGAGCGCCGACAGCGAGGTCTGGCCCAGTGGGTTCATGCCCTCGGCAATGATCAGGCCGGCAGCGTTGCGAATGTCCCACTTGCCCTGACCGTCGATTCGCCAAGTCGCGGCAACTTCCCCATTCGCATCGACGAGCCAGTCACGCGCTTCGCCCTCGCTGGCCGCGACGGCGATGCGCTTTGCGTCAAGCGTCTCGACATCGACGGCGAAGAGGGCGGGGCGACTGTGATCGAATGCCCATTCGCGCATGTGGCTGTTGACCTTGATCGGTTTCAACTCGAACGCAGAGTAGTAGGCATAAGTCCTGCCATCCACGGTTCGCACGCCATACGTGTCGAAAATCGCGTTGAAGATACCCTTCTGCTTGTCGAACACCTGGCGCGTGGCGACCTTGGGATCGGCCGATACCAGGTGGGCGGAGAAGAACTCGGTCTTTGCGGTGGTGAACTTGTTGCTCAACGTGTCGCTGTTGCTGGTATAGAGTTCGACCGTGTCCTCGTTCAGCCAGCGCAGCCCGCGGACCTTGATGTCCTTGACCGGCAGCATCGAAAGCGCGCGCTTGCCCTCCACCAGGTAAAGCATCGGCACGCCGTCCCGCTCCGCGATCATGGCGTGGCGCTTGCCAGAAGGCGACAGCGCGGCGGTCTGGAATTGCGGCAGTTCGCCATAGGCGCTGAGCGGCGGCGCTTCGGCAAGAACGGTGGACGGCACGGCGGCAACCGCGATGGCAAGCGGCGCACAAAACGCACGAAGATATTTCAAGTTGTTCCCCCGGAACGATTTTCCCAACTGTGCCCGTTGTTGCCAGCAATGCTGCGAAGGTCAACCGCCTTGCTATGGGCGAACGGGAAAGGGGACACAGGCGTTCGGGCCTCTTCCGTTTTGCAGGCACCGTCCCTACATGCGCGTGCCATGGCACGACCCAAGCCCTCTACTTTCGACAAGGTGAAGACCGTCGCCGAGAACCGGCGCGCGCGGTTCGACTATTTTATCGAGGACACCTTCGAGGCGGGCATCGCCCTGACCGGGACCGAGGTGAAATCGCTACGCTTTGGCGAGGGTTCGATCACCGAGGCCTATGCCGAGATCAGGGACGGAGAAGCGTGGCTGGTCAACGCCAACGTCCCGGAATTCACTCACGGCAACCGCCACAACCACGAGCCGAAGCGCCCGCGCAAGTTGCTGCTGCACAATCGCGAGATCGAGCGCCTGCTCGGTGCGGTGGAGCGAAAGGGCATGACGCTGGTCCCGCTCTCGGTCTATTTCAATTCGAAGGGGCGCGCGAAAGTCGAACTGGCGCTCGCCAAGGGCAAGCAGACGCATGACAAGCGCGCGACGATCAAGGAACGCGACTGGAAACGGGACAAGGCCCGCGTCATGCGCGAGCACGGGTAATTATCGGCCGGAATCGTGACAAATCGTGAAACATATCACCCAAAAGGTGATCTTGTTCACGGGTTGTGTATCTAGGCCGGTCTATGGGGGTGTCGAAGGTCCGTGCGGGGGCTTCGGCTGGTTTTGGAAAGAGTTTTATGCCTGAGCGGATGGGACGGCGACTGGTACGCTGGACACGGTCCATGATGCCAACGCGCGAAGAGATGGAGCGCAATCGCTTCATCCGTCCCTTCGCGCATCGCGTGCTCCGTTCCGAACTGTGGCGTTTTACCCGCCGGTCCGTGCCGCGCGGCGTTGCCCTGGGCATTGCGGCGGGCATCATCATCCCGCTGGGCCAGATTTTCGTCGCGGCGCTTTTGGCTCTTCCGTTCCGCGCCAACGTGCCGGTGGCGGCGGTCACGACCTTCATCACCAATCCGGCCACGATCCCCTTCGTCTGGTGGTTCGCGAACTGGCTGGGCAGCTGGCTTCTGAAGGTCGATCAGAACACCTTTATCGCTCCTGTCAGTACCGCCATGCAGCAGACCGAATTCGACCGGTTTCTCGAGTGGCTGACGGGCGAAACGCTGGTGACGGCATTCGGCCTCGTCACGCTGGCTTCGGTATGCGCGTCGCTTGGGTATCTCTTGTCCTCCTGGTTCTGGCGCTGGTGGGTCGCGCGCAAGCGCCTGCGCGTGATACGCCTGCGGCGAGAGCGGCTGGAAAAGGCCCGCAAGGCGGAGGCTGAGTAAGTGGATTTCGCAAGGCTGAAAGGGACGAGCGGCAAAGTGCTGCCGGGTTGGACGCTGATCGGGCTTGCCGTTCTGGCCTCGGTCGTCGCGATCCAGCTTGCCACTGGCATCTGGCAGTTGACGCTCGCCTATGGCGGTGCGCTTCTCGTCTTCGCGGCCGCGCTGCACAACATGTCGCGCCGGATGCCGCAGGAGGCAGAGACCGAGCTTGCTCCGCCGGACTGGTCGGTCACGGTCGCGGCCATAGAACGCCCCGACGTCGCCACGGTCATTACCGAGCGTTCGGGCAAGGTCGTTTGCGCCAACAGCCGCTATGGCGAATGGTTTGGCTTCTACAACAAACCGCCCGAACTCGCGCTCGACGAGGATTCGCAGGAATCCCTGCGCGATGCGGAGCGTGAGGCCTGGCGTTCAGGCGAAGCGACGGCCGGCCCGCTCGTCGGCACCAGCGGCCGCTGGCACGCGGTCCTGCGCCGCGCCGGGCGCGGGCAGAATCATCTGGTCTGGGAACTGGCGCCGGTCGAAATGGTCGACCTTGCCGCGCGCGTGGTTCGCCAGCTGGACGACAAGCTTGGCCGCGCGCTGGGCATTGCGGGCATTCAGGCCGTCGCGGTCAGCGCAAAGGGCGAAATCCTCGGCTCCAACGGCGAATTCGCCCGCCGCGCCGCTAGCGAAATTCCCGCCAATCTTGTCGGGCGCGAATTCGTGGAATTCCTGACCGCCGACGACTACGACCGCATCTATTACGCGCGCGAAGGGACGAGCGGAGAGGATTTGCGCCTCGTCCACATGCCGATCAGCGACCCTGACGTGATCGGAAGCGGTGATGGCCAGCCACCGGTTCTTTTCCTGATCCTCGAAGGCGGCCTGCACGCCGGAAACTCGGCTGCGCTGCCTGAGATCGAGAGCCTTCTCGCGCTGCTGCCGCTGGGTCTTGCGATGACCGATAGGGACGGGCGCTTCCTCTTTGCCAACAAGGCTTTCCGCCGTGCCGCGGGGCTGGAAGTGCTGGGCGAGATTCCGCCGTTTCCGTCCGATCTCGTCGTGCGCGAGGACAAGGGCGCGCTGGCCGATTCGATCCGCCGCCAGGCCGCCGGTACGCCAAGCTCTGGCGCCATGCCGATTCGTCTTCACGCGAGCCCTGAAGAACCCGTCACGCTCAGCCTTGCCGGGGTGCGGGGGCTTGGCGATGCCGCGGTCCTGCTCAGCCTCAAGGACACGACCGAGGAAACGCGCCTCAAGCGCCAGGTCGCGCAGGCGACCAAGATGCAGGCGGTTGGCCAGCTCGCAGGCGGCGTCGCGCATGACTTCAACAATGTGCTGACCGCGATCATCGGTTATTGCGATCTCATGCTGCTGCGTCACGCGCCGGGCGACAGCGACTATGACGACATTCAGCAGATCAAGGCGAATTCCAACCGCGCCGCGTCACTGACGCGCCAGTTGCTCGCCTTCTCGCGTCAGCAGACGCTACGCCCGCAAGTGCTCCAGCTGCCCGACGTCATTTCGGAAGTGTCGGCCCTGCTGAAGCGGCTCATTGGCGAGAAGATCAAGCTCGAGGTCAAGCATGACCGCGCGCTTGGCGCCGTGCGGGCAGACCCCAGCCAGCTGGAACAGGTGATCGTCAACCTCGCCGTGAACGCGCGCGACGCGATGCTCAGCAAGGGCGAGGCGGGTACGCTGACCATCTCGACCCAGAAGATCACCCCGCGCGAGGTTCGCGCGCTAAAGAACGAGATATTGCCGCCGGGCAACTACACCGCGCTGGTTGTCGAGGACACGGGCGAGGGGGTTCCGACCGACAAGCTCGGCAAGATTTTCGAGCCGTTCTACACGACGAAGGAAACCGGCAAGGGAACGGGGCTCGGTCTCTCGACTGTCTACGGCATCGTCAAGCAGTCGGACGGCTTCATCTTCTGCGACAGTGAACCGGGGCAGGGTGCGCGGTTCAGCGTCTATTTGCCGGTCCACGTCCAGGCGCCGGGCGAAGTCGTCGCCGAGCCGAAGAAGGTGGTGGAGCCGCGCACGCCGTTCGGCGGATCGGGCCGCATCCTGCTGGTCGAGGACGAGGACACGGTCCGTGCCGTCGCGGAACGCGCGCTGGTGCGTCAGGGCTACAAGGTGACCGCCGCTTCGGACGGGGAAGAGGGGCTGGAGATCGTGCGGGGCGGGGCGGATTTCGATCTCGTCATTTCCGACGTCGTCATGCCCACGATGGACGGCCCGGCCATGGCGCGCGAGATCCGCAAGCTGAAGCCCGACCTGCCGGTCCTGTTCATGTCCGGCTATGCCGAGGAACAGCTGCGCCGCGAAATCGACATCGCCTCCATGTATTTCCTGCCAAAGCCGTTTTCCGTCGCACAGATCGGGGAAAAGGTCGTTTCGGTACTGGGCGCGACCCGCGAATAGACCTATCGCTGTGAGTGTTCCGCGAACCGTTCGCGGGAATGTTCGTTCCCCTCTTGTTCCATGAGAACAAATGCGATACATGGATGTCATTGCCGATCACCCGATCGGGGGCAATCATGATGTGGAGGCCGGAACGATGGCAGCAAATCTGAAGCTGGTGGACAAGGAAAACAAAGTGGATCGGCAAAAGGCGCTCGACGCCGCACTGGCCCAGATCGATCGGGCATTCGGCAAGGGCTCGGCGATGAAGCTGGGCTCGAAGGAAGCGATGAACGTGGAGGCTATCTCCACCGGCTCGCTTGGTCTCGACATCGCGCTTGGCGTGGGCGGCCTGCCCAAGGGCCGCGTGATCGAGGTGTATGGTCCGGAAAGCTCGGGCAAGACGACGCTGGCCCTGCACGTCATTGCAGAGGCGCAGAAGAACGGCGGTACGGCGGCTTTCGTCGATGCCGAGCATGCGCTCGACCCCGTCTATGCCAAGAAGCTGGGCGTCGACATCGACGAATTGATCGTCTCTCAGCCGGATACCGGTGAGCAGGCCCTGGAAATCACCGACACGCTGGTGCGCTCCAACGCGATTGACGTGCTGGTGGTCGATTCGGTCGCCGCGCTTGTGCCCCGCGCTGAGATCGAGGGTGAGATGGGCGATAGCCACGTCGGCCTTCAGGCCCGCCTGATGAGCCAGTCGCTGCGCAAGCTGACCGGTTCGATCAACCGTTCCAAGTGCATGGTGATCTTCATCAACCAGCTGCGCATGAAGATCGGCGTGATGTACGGTAACCCCGAAACGACGACGGGCGGCAACGCGCTCAAGTTCTATGCCTCGGTCCGTCTCGACATTCGCCGGACCGGCCAGATCAAGGACCGGGACGAAGTCGTCGGCAACGCGACCCGCGTGAAGGTCGTGAAGAACAAGGTCGCGCCGCCGTTCAAGCAGGTCGAATTCGACATCATGTACGGCGAAGGCATCTCGAAGATCGGCGAAATCCTCGATCTGGGCGTGAAGGCCGGCATCGTCGAAAAGTCGGGCGCGTGGTTCAGCTACGATTCGATCCGCATCGGTCAGGGCCGTGAAAACGCGAAGACCTTCCTCAAGGAAAACCCGGAAGTCTGCGCGCGCCTTGAAAACGCGATCCGCGGCAAGACCGACGAGGTGGCCGAGGAAATGATGGTGGGGCCGGGCGAAGACGACTGATCTTTCCCAGGTTTTCTGCCGCATTCGAAAGGCGGGCACGGCAATGACCGCGCCCGCCTTTTCCATTTCAACACTGATCGAGTCGTCCGATTGCGGTTACGGGGAATAGTGCACACGTTCGATCTTGCTGGAAAAGCGCGGGTCGCCTAACTGGCATGGCATGAGTTCGACCAACGATATCCGCGCCTCCTTCCTCGACTATTTCGGCAAGGCTGGGCACGCTAAAGTCCACTCGGCGCCCCTGGTGCCGTACAACGACCCGACGTTGATGTTCGTCAACGCCGGGATGGTGCCTTTCAAGAACGTCTTCACCGGCCTTGAAACGCGCGATCCACCGCGGGCTACGTCGTCGCAGAAATGCGTCCGTGCCGGGGGCAAGCACAATGATCTCGACAACGTCGGCTACACCGCCCGCCACCACACGTTCTTCGAAATGCTCGGTAACTTCTCGTTCGGCGACTACTTCAAGGAACAGGCGATCGAACATGCCTGGACCTTGCTGACGAAAGAATGGGGCATCCCCGCCGACAAGCTGATCACCACGGTCTATCACACCGATGACGAAGCGTTCGAGCTGTGGAAGAAGATCGCGGGCCTTTCCGAAGACCGGATCATCCGCATCCCGACTTCCGACAACTTCTGGTCGATGGGCGACACTGGCCCTTGCGGTCCGTGCAGCGAAATCTTCTACGATCATGGCGAGGACATTTGGGGCGGACCTCCGGGATCGCCGGAAGAGGACGGCGACCGTTTCATCGAGATCTGGAACCTCGTCTTCATGCAGTTCGAGCAGAAGGCCGACGGTTCCCGCGATCCGCTGCCCAGCCCCTCGATCGATACCGGCATGGGGCTGGAGCGCATCGCGGCCGTGATGCAGGGCGTGCATGACAACTACGACATCGACACATTCAAGGCACTGATCGCCGCGTCCGAAAGCCTGACCGGCGTCAAGGCCGAAGGTGACACGCGGGCCAGCCACCGCGTCATCGCCGATCACTTGCGGTCCACCAGCTTCTTGCTGGCAGACGGCGTTCTGCCGTCGAATGAAGGTCGCGGCTACGTGCTTCGCCGCATCATGCGCCGCGCAATGCGCCACGCGCATCTTCTGGGCGCGAGCGAACCGTTGATGCACCGCCTCGTGCCGTCGCTCGTCACCGAAATGGGCCAGGCCTATCCCGAACTTGCCCGCGCCCAGGCGCTGATCAGCGAAGTGCTGGAGCGTGAGGAAACCCGCTTCCGCCAGACTTTGGACAAAGGCCTGCGTCTTCTCGACGACGCGACGGGCCAGATGGGTGAGGGCGACGAACTGCCCGGCGAAACCGCGTTCAAGCTCTACGACACATATGGCTTCCCCTACGACCTGACCGAGGACGCGTTGCGTTCGCGCGGCATTGGCGTCGACCGCGATGGCTTCGATGCCGCGATGGACCGGCAGAAAGCCGCCGCCCGCGCCGCCTGGAAGGGCAGCGGCGATGCTGCATCGGGCGAAGTCTGGTTCGACATTGCTGAGCGCGAGGGCGCGACCGAGTTTACCGGCTATACCTCAACCGACGGCGAAGGCCGCGTGGTCGCGCTTCTGATCGACGGAGCCGAAACGCAGATGGCCCAGGCCGGACAGGACGTCCTGGTCCTGACCAACCAGACGCCATTCTACGGCGAGAGCGGCGGCCAGAGCGGTGATGCGGGCACGATCACGGGCCCCGCCGGGCTATCGCTCAAGGTCAGCGACACGTCGAAGCCGCTCGGCCGGTTGCATGTCCATCACGCACATGTCGAAAGCGGCACGATCGAGGTGGGCGAGACCGTTCACCTTGCCGTCGATACTGACCGCCGCGACGCCATCCGCGCCAATCACTCGGCAACGCATCTGCTGCATGCTGCGCTGCGCAACCGTTTGGGTGAGCATGTCACGCAGAAGGGGTCGCTCGTCGCGGCCGATCGCCTGCGTTTCGACTTCTCGCATCCCACGGCGCTGACGACCGAGGATATCGAGGCGATCGAGGCCGAAGTGAATGCCGAGATCCGTCATAACGAGACCGTCACGACCCGCCTGATGAGCCCCGATGATGCCATAGAGGCTGGCGCCATGGCGCTGTTCGGCGAAAAGTACGGCGACGAGGTCCGCGTTCTTTCGATGGGCCGCGCCGGTTCCGATACCAAGCCTTATTCTGTCGAGCTGTGCGGCGGCACGCACGTCAATGCGCTGGGTGATATCGCGGTTTTCCGCATCGTTTCGGAAAGCGCCGTGTCTTCGGGCGTCCGCCGCGTCGAGGCACTGACCGGAGAGGCCGCGCGCCAGTGGCTCGTCGGGCGTGAGAACGCGCTGAAGGCGATTGCCGGCGCGATGAAGGCCGCTCCCGATGAAGTCGCGGGCCGCGTTTCGGCCCTGATCGATGAGCGTAAGCGGCTCGAACGCGAACTGGCCGAGGCGAAGAAGTCGCTTGCGCTGGCCGAGGCTTCGGGCGGTGGCGCTGCTGCTGGTCCGGCGGATGAGGACGTCGGTGGTGTCGCATTCGCGGGGCAAGTGCTGGAAGGCATGGACCCCAAGGAACTGCGCGGCCTGCTGGACGAGGCGAAGAAGCGCCTTGGTTCCGGCGTTGCGGCCATTGCCGCGGTCAATGAAGGGCGTGCAGCCTTTGCCGTGGCCGTGACCGACGACCTGACCGGGCGGTTCAGTGCGGTCGATCTCGTTCGCAAGGGTGTCGAAGCGCTTGGCGGCAAGGGCGGCGGTGGCCGACCCGACATGGCGCAGGGCGGCGGACCTGATGGCGGTAAGGCTGACCAGGCAATCGCGGCTGTGAAGGAAGCGCTGGCGGGCTGATCCGCCGCGCGCCCTCAACGGTTCAGGCCGTTTCGGGCTCGCCTTTATTGCCGGATGCGCGGTCGGCCAGGCTTGTCTTCAGCTTCGGCTTGCGGCTGAGCTCGCCCTCTCGCATGATCTTTTCGCGAAATTCGTCCCGCTTTTCGTGGATCGAAGCGATGACCGGCCCCATCGCGACGCCGATATTGACCAGCACCGATTCGGAAAGTTGCAGAGAGCTTTCCAGCGTTTCGGGCACGGCCTCCGTCGCGCCGGCGCGGTAGAGTTCGGCCGCGTGTTCGGTATCGCGGGCGCGAGCGATGATCGGCATGTCGGGATAGGAACTGCGCAGCTTTCGCAGCAGTCGGGCAGCGAGGACGGGTTCGTCCATCGTCAGGATGATCGCGGACGCTTTCGACAGGTCGATCCGGTCCAGCGCGGGGCCGCGTGCGTCAGCAAACATCAGCGGATGTTTGCGCAGACGCGCGATCTCGACCAGTTCCGGATCGGAATCGATGGCCAGGAACCGCTGACCGTGCTTTTGCATCATGTCCGCGATCAACCGGCCGACGCGGCCATAGCCGATGATGATCGCGCGCCCTTCGGACGGATCGCTATCCCCGTCGAGCGAGAGTGCGGGAGCGGCATCGACATGCCGCGCAACCTTGCGGCCTAGCAGCGCGAGGATCGGGGTGATGGTAAGGCCGATGGCCGTTACGATCTGCCAGAATTGCGCGGTCTGGGGCTGAATCAATTGTGCTGTTGCCGCCGCGGAAAGCACGATCAGCGTCGTTTCCGACGGGCTGGACATGGTGATGCCGGTTTCGACCGCGGTGCCGCGGCGTGCGCCCATCATGCGCAGCAGGCCGCCGGTGACCAGCGCCTTGACCAGCAGGACGCCCGACACGGCCAGTGCGATGGGCCAGGCATTCGCTGCGATCACGCTGAGGTCGACGCCCATGCCGACTGTGATCAGGAAGATGCCGAGCGCGAGCCCCTTGAACGGTGCGGTGATGCCCTCGACCTCGGTGTGATACTCGGTCTCTGCGATGAGCAGCCCCGCGATCAGCGCGCCGACAATGGGCGACAGACCCACGGCCGCCGTCGCCAGCGCCGAGACGATGACGACGAGGAGGCTGGCGGCAAGGAATAGTTCCGGGCTCTTGGTTCGGGCTGCTTGCGCGAACAGGCGGGGCAGGAAAAAGCGCCCACCGATCATCAGCGCGATGACGGTCAGCCCGCCGGTCCAGATCGTGTACCACAGGCCGCCCACCCCGCCGCTTGCCGCGTAAGGTGCCATTGCGCCCAGCAGGAAGATGATCGGGACGATGGCGATATCCTCGAACAGAAGCATCGAGAGCGCGGCCTTGCCCACCGGGCTTTTCGTGCCCGAGATCGGCAGCACCAGCGCGGTCGAGGACAGGGCGAGCGCGAGGCCGAGGCCCATTGCGCCGGTCCAGTACTGACCCATCGTCATCAGGGCGAAGGCGATAAGCGCCGCCGAGATCGTCAATTCCAGGGCGCCAAGGCCAAAGACCATACGCCGCAATTGCCAAAGGCGGTTGAACGACAGTTCCAGCCCGATGGTGAACAGCAGCAGGATGATGCCGAATTCGGCAAATGGTTCCAGCCCCTGTGGGTCGGTGATGGTTATGTATTGCAGCCAGGGATATTCGAAGACCAGCCTGCCGAGGCCGAACGGGCCGACCAGCATGCCGACAAGGATGAACCCGATGATCGGGGTGATCCGGAACCGGGCGAAGACCGGAATGACGATGCCCGCCGATCCCAGAATGACCAGTGCGTCGGACAGGACGGGTGAGAAATGCAGTTCGCTTGCCATCTGCTGCAACTCCTAGGGTGCAAGGCCGCGATTGACCAGAGGGTGGGGGCTGCGCGCACGCTTTGACGGCAAAAAAGATCGGCGCGGGGCAAGACCATTTGCACACGGGCGCGAACCCGGCCATCTTCCCGAACAAAGACAAGAACATGGGTGAGAGGAGCGAGAATGCTTGGCCTGATGCAGGACTGGCCGCTCACGGTCGACAAGATACTCGACCGCGCGGCGCGCTATTTCGGCGATACCGAGATCGTCACGCGTAGAACCGATGGGTCGGTCCATCGCACGAATTATGCGCAAGTACACGCAAGGGCCAAGCAGGTTTCCGGCGCGTTGAAGGGGTTGGGCATCGCGGCGGGCGACCGCGTTGGCACGCTGGCCTGGAACGGCGCGCGGCACATGGAAAGCTGGTACGGGGCGATGGGTATCGGCGCGGTGCTGCATACCTTGAACCCGCGTCTGCATCCCGATCAGCTCGCCTGGATCATCAACCACGCGCAGGACCGCGTGCTGATCTTCGACACGTCCTTCCTGCCGCTGGTCGAGGCGGTTCGCGAACGCGTGTCGGTAGAGCATTACGTGATCATCGCTGACGCGGCGGAGATGCCTGAAAACCAGCTGGACGCGATCTGTTACGAGGACTGGATCGCGGCTGCGGGCGTGGACACACCGTGGGGCGGATTCGACGAAAACAGCGCCTGCGGGCTTTGCTATACCTCGGGCACGACGGGAAATCCCAAGGGCGTGCTCTATTCGCACCGGTCCAACACGATCCACGCGATGATGGCGATCAGCAAGGATTGTTTCGACCTTGGCAGCCACGACACCGTGATGCCGGTGGTGCCGATGTTCCACGCCAATGCCTGGGCACTGGCCTTTGCGGGCCCGATGGCCGGGGCCAAGATGGTCATGCCGGGGCCGGGGCTCGACGGCCGTTCGATCCACGAACTTCTGACGGACGAGCGCGTGACGCTGACCGCTGCGGTGCCGACGCTGTGGATGGGATTGCTCGAGTATATGCGGGCGAACGATCTTGCCCTGCCGTGGTTGAAACGCGTCTGCATCGGCGGTTCGGCCCTGCCGGAACGCATCTTGCGCGCATTCGAAGAGGATTACGGCGTCGAGGTCGGGCACGCCTGGGGCATGACCGAGTGTTCGCCGATCGGATCGGTTTCGCACGTCCCCCGCGACCTTGCTGACGCGCCGCTGGACGAAGTGCTGCCGCACAAGCTGGCGCAGGGCATTCCCCTGTTCGGCACGGAGCTTCGCGTGATCGACAAGGCGGGTGAGCCGGTGGCAAGGGGCAGCGGCGATTCCGGTAACCTGCAGATCCGTGGTGTCGCCGTCGTCAGCAGCTATTTCGGGGGCGAGGGCGGAGAGATACTAGACACGGACAACTGGTTCGACACGGGCGACCTCGCCGCTCTCGACGCGGAAGGCGCGATCCATCTGACCGACCGGTCGAAGGACGTGATCAAGTCGGGTGGCGAGTGGATCAGTTCAATCGATCTGGAAAACGCGGTTCTGTCCCATCCGCTGGTTTCCAACGCCGCCGCCATCGCGATCCCGAACGAGAAATGGGGCGAAAGGCCGCTGCTTATCATTCAACCGGAAGCGGGCCCCGCACCCACGGAGGAGGAGCTGCGTTCGTTCCTGGATGGTCGTATCGCCAGCTGGTGGATGCCGGATGAGTTCCGTTTCGTCGAAGCGATCCCGCTTGGCGCGACAGGCAAGGTCAACAAGCTGAAGCTGCGCGAGATGTATGCCGACGGCGAGCTGGCGGCTATCTGACCGCCAGCCGGCCGATCGTCAGCCGCCGCCCATGGTCTTTGTGCCGAGCGGGCGGCCGCCCGCATCTTCGGCAACGCCCGCAGCGTCGTTAGGCTTGCCGACGCGGCCGTCCCATTCGATCCGGTAAAGATCGAAGCGGCGATCGCCCAGGTTGCGAACGGTGCCTTCCGCCCGGGCCCAGGACAGGTCGGCCAGGTTCACGTCGCTGATCGTCAGGGTTTCGACATTCTCGCTCGCCTCAGCCGCGATGCCGTCGCGGGCGAAGGGGAAATCGCAAGGCGTCAGGATGCAGGACTGGGCGTACTGGATGTCCATGTTGCCCACGTTCGGCAGGTTGCCGACGTTCCCGCTCATCACCACGAAGCACTGGTTCTCGATCGCGCGGGCCTGCGCGCAATAGCGCACGCGCATGTATCCCTGGCGGCTGTCGGTGCAGAACGGCACGAAAATGATCCGCGCGCCTTCGTCGACGAGGCGGCGGGCGAGTTCGGGAAATTCGCTGTCGTAACAGATCAGCACGCCGATCGGGCCGCAGTCCGTCTGGATCGCGTCGATGCTGTCCCCGCCCTTGATGTTCCACCAATAGGCCTCGTTCGGGGTGGCGTGGATCTTCTCCTGTTCGTGGATCGAACCGTCGCGCAGGCAGATATAGGCGACGTTGTGAATGTCGCCGTCGTCCATGCGGGTCGGGTGCGAACCGCCGATGATGTTGATGTTGTATTCGAGCGCCATCTTCGACAGCGCCGTGCGGATGCGCGGCGTATAGGCGGACAGCGCCTCGATCGATTCCTGGCTGCTCAGTTCCTGGTCTGCGAAAGACAGCAGGGGCAGGGTGAACAGTTCGGGAAAGAGGATGAAGTCCGCCTCGTAATCTGCTGCGACATCGACGAAATATTCGACGCCGCGCATGAACTCTTCATAGTCCTTCACCGCGCGGGCCTGCATCTGGCAAGTCGCGATCCGCACGGACTCCACATCGCGCGGCAGGCGGAATTTCTTCGGCTGCTCGCTGTCGACATACGGGTTGCGCCAGACCATGTGGACCGCGTTGGCCTTCGATTTCTTGTCCTCTGGCAGATAGCCTTCGAGGATGCCGATCGGCTCGAACCCGTTGGCGAGCTGAAACCGCAGGACCGGATCGTGAATCCTGCCTTCAACGACCTTGTTGAGGTAGTCCTGCGGGTCTTCCACCTTGCGCCGGTTGCGGGTGTAGTTTGGCATGCGGCCACCGAAGACGATGCCCGCCAGTTCCAGCCGTTCGGCCAGCGCGCGACGTTCTTCGTAAAGCCGCCGGCCGATTCGCGTGCCGCGCACCTTGGGATCGACGCACATCTCATACCCGTAGAGCCATTCGCCGTTCGGAATATGTCGCGAACCGAAACCGTTGCCCGTGATCTCGTCCCATGTATGCGCGCGCATCGCCATGTTCTTGGTGACGCGCATCGTCGCGCAGTACCCGACGAGCTTTCCGTCCAGCTTTGCGACGAAGCATCCCTCGGGATAGTGGTTCATCTGGCCGCGAATTTCGCCAAAGGTATAGGCGGGCAAATCCTCGTAAGCACGGCGGACGAGGGCGGCGATGGCGGATACGTCCCGTGCTTCGGCCTGGCGGACTTCAAGACGGGCTTTGCTGCTTTTCTGGTTCATCGTTCGTCTATCTAGGCGATGACGGGATGATTGTAAGGGCGGGGTTTTCGCTTATTCGCCGGTGAAAAGCGCATCGACGTCGCCGCCGTTCCGTTCCAGCGCCGCCTCTACCCTCTTGCGCCCCTCGTAATAGGGCATTGGAGGGTGCTGTTCGCCTGCTTCCTTGAGACGCAGGTAATCGGCGTCTGACAGGCTCGATTCCTGCGCGACGTGATCGGCATACCCCTCGACCAGCCATTGCGGCGCAAGCGCGGCTTTGACGAAGCCGTAACGGCTGCGGATCATGCCGTGTGCGGTTTCATGGGCGATGACGGCCGAAAGCGCCTGCGCAGCAGACCGGACAGCGCAAAGGCGCCCGAGTGTGACGGTGTGGATAGCCACAGCCAGCGCCAGCCACGGTTGGTAAGGAAGATATCGCGGCTCTCGTCGCCATTGGCGATGGAGCATTACGCGATGAGGGCATTGGCCCGCGACGTCACGGCGTCGACTGCGTCAGGGTCGATCGGTTCCACCGACCAGACCCTGTCGCCATTGCTCTCGCGGTAATGCGGAAACGCGAGAAGTTGCGGGGCCAGAAGCGGCCCCGCCAGCACGATCGCGACGCTTAACGCCGCGATCGTGCCAGTATTCCGGTCATGCCCAGGCGGACATTTCCTTTTCGAGGCCATCGACAATAGCTTCGAAGAACTGCTCGGTCGTCATCCAGTCCTGCGAGGGGCCGATGAGGAGCGCGAGGTCCTTGGTCATCTTGCCGTCCTCGACGCACTTCACGCAGACGCGCTCAAGCGTTTCAGCAAACTTCACGACGTCGGGCGTGTTGTCGAACTTGCCGCGGTACATGAGGCCACGGGTCCACGCGAAGATCGAGGCGATCGGGTTGGTCGAAGTCGCCTTGCCCTGCTGATGCTGGCGATAGTGGCGGGTGACGGTGCCGTGGGCCGCTTCTGCTTCGACGGTCTTGCCGTCGGGCGCCATCAGGACCGAAGTCATCAGGCCGAGCGAGCCGTAGCCCTGTGCAACGGTGTCCGACTGAACGTCGCCGTCGTAGTTCTTGCAGGCCCAGACGAACTTGCCCGACCACTTCAGCGCCGATGCGACCATGTCGTCGATCAGGCGGTGTTCGTAGTGGATGCCGGCTTCCTTGAACTTCTCGGCGAAGCCTTCGGTGTCGAACACTTCCTGGAACAGGTCCTTGAAGCGGCCGTCATAGGCCTTCATGATCGTGTTCTTGGTCGACAGGTAGACCGGCCACTTGAGGCCGAGACCGTAGTTGAACGAAGCGCGTGCGAAGTCGCGGATCGAATCGTCGAGGTTGTACATCGCCATCGCGACGCCCGAGCTTTCGAACTTGTAGACTTCGAGGTCGAGATCGCCCTTGCCGTCGGCGCTGTCGAAGACAAGGCGCAGGGTACCGGCACCCGGGATCAGCGTGTCGGTGGCGCGATACTGGTCACCGAAAGCGTGACGGCCGACGACGATCGGGTCGGTCCAGCCCGGAACCAGGCGCGGCACGTTGTCGATGACGATCGGTTCGCGGAAGACGACGCCGCCAAGGATGTTGCGGATCGTGCCGTTGGGCGAACGCCACATCTTCTTGAGATCGAATTCCTCGACGCGGGCTTCGTCCGGCGTGATCGTGGCGCACTTAACGCCGACGCCGTATTCCTTGATCGCGTTGGCGGCATCGACGGTGATCTGGTCGTCCGTCTCGTCACGCTTCTCGACCGAGAGGTCATAGTATTTCAGGTCGATGTCGAGATAAGGCAGGATCAACCGTTCACGGATCCACTGCCAGATGATGCGGGTCATCTCGTCGCCGTCGATCTCTACGACCGGGTTCGTTACCTTGATCTTCTGCATAGGGCTCGTTCTCTTGATTGGTTTCTAGAGGGAGAGCGCGCTGTTCGGCGCGCAGGAACTGTCGCGCGCCTCTTAGCAAAGCAAGAGGCGAGCGCAAGGCGCGACGACGTGTTCTAGCGGAATGTCGAGGGTGTCTGGCGCAGTTTTCAGGAAGTGCGCCGGGAACCGATGGTGGGCGTAGCAAGGATTGAACTTGCGACCCCTACGATGTCAACATAGTGCTCTACCACTGAGCTATACGCCCGCACCATCGGTTCCGCGCAGGCCGGAAAGCAACGCTTCCGGCTGGCAGGCGCTGCCCAATAGCGATCACTTCGCGCCGGGGCAACCCTGTTTGCGCAGCCTTCGAAAAAAGTTTCGTTACAGGCTCGCGTTGACCATCGATCCGTCGAAAAGACGTTCCACCTCAAGCACGAGATCGCGCAAGTGGAACGGCTTGGACAGGACCTTGGCCTGCGGTGCTTCGCGGCTGGCTTTCATCGTCACGGCGGCAAAGCCGGTGATGAACATCACTTTCGTGGAAGGCGAAACCTGTGCGCAGCGCTGCGCCAGTTCGATACCGTCCATTTCGGGCATCACGATGTCGGAAAGCAGCAGGTCGAAGTGCTGTTCTTCGAGCAGGGGCAGGGCGTGCGTGCCCCGGTCTACCGCGACGACATCATACCCGGCGTTTTCCAGCGCTCGGGCAAGGTACGTGCGCATCGAATCTTCGTCTTCGGCCAGCAGGATGCGAATCATGATGCTTTCAATAACCCCGTCGATTCCGGCGCAGAAACATGTGCCGACCGTCCTGTGGATTGTCCGTCCATTCCACCGGGCGGCGATGTCCGGATTGCCCGGCGCCTTCTGAGAAACAAACTATATAACAAAATGGTTTAATTTTTTCATCTTTCGCGCGCCTGTTCGGGTTTGAAACAGGGGAAATCCGATGGCCGGCGGACCGGGAGGCGCAGGCGCGGCATTGACGCAGGGGGCACGCTTGGCCAGCGTGAGCCACGATGAGCGCCCCCCGATCCACTCCGCCTGACGGTCAGCCGAGCATGGGGGCAGGCGTGGCCAGTGGCGGTTCGATACCCGGCACTTCGCGTCCGGCCTATACGCTCAGCCATGGTCAATCGGTGTTGCCCGTCCTGATCGCGGTGCCGCACGCGGGACGGGCCTATCCTGCCGACCTGCTCGCAAGGATGCGCGATCCCGGCGAATCGCAGCGCAGGCTAGAGGATCGTTTCGTCGATCTCGTGGCGAGGGAGGCGGCGGCGGCCTGTTCGGCGTCACTGCTGGTTGCCCACGCGCCGCGCGCGATGCTCGATCTCAATCGCGATCCGCACGACCTCGACTTGTCGATGTTCACCGCCAGCGAGGCCGAAAAGGCGGTCATGCGCCGCAAGATGCCGCGCGGGCCGGGGCAGGGTGCACGTTCGCTGCGAGGGCTCGGCCTGTTTCCGCGCCGGTTGCCGGGGGTGGGAGAGCTTTGGCGCGCCCCGATGGTGCCGCAGGACGCCAACCGCCGTGTCGCCGCGATACACGCGCCCTATCACGACGCCTTGGGCAAGGCCCTGGCGCGGATGCAGGATCGGTGGGGAGAGGTCCTGCTGCTCGATCTGCACTCCATGCCGGATCTTCCCGCCCAGGCTTCGGGCGTGCCGGCTGCGACTCACGTCGTCGGCGACCGGTTCGGGGCGAGTTGCCGCCGCGACCTTGTGGCCACGGCAGTCGACGCGCTCGATCGCTCTGGGCTTCAGGTCGCCTACAACCGCCCATACGCGGGCGGTTACGTCCTCGACCGGCATGGGAAACCGCGTAACGGTATCCACGCCATCCAGCTGGAGATCGCGAGGGGCGAATACCTCGATTCAGATGCACAGCCGGATGCGGCACGCGTGTCGATCCAGGCGGGTATCGTTGCCGAAGTGGTGCGGGCCTGTGCCGCGCTACTTGAAGGCCGGGGCGAATGGCCCTTGGCGGCCGAATAGCGCACATAAAAACCAACCCGTGAGTATCACGGGCCCCAATAGCGCACATAAAAAACCACCCCGTGAATATCACGGGCCCAATAGCGCACATAAAAAACCACCCCGTGAATATCACGGGGTGGTCAAGGTTCAGGGAGGTTGACGCACGTTAATGCGCCGGTCCGGAAGGCCATGAGGGAAGCCCACCGGAACTACCATTAAACTAGGCCATTAGATTGCCTGTTGCAAGAGTGCATCACGCAAGAATTATTTTTTGCAGTGCGGTATATGTTCGGCGGAGCAAGAAATCCGCCGAACATGATTTTTACGAGTTCGCCGGTTCGGCCTGCTGCGCAGTCGGGCCCTTGCCCATGCTGAGCTGACGCGAGAAGATCTCACGCATCAGGTCGAGCGAGATCAGGTGGCAGGTGACCAGCGTCAGCAGGCCGTTCTGATTCCACTGGCGAAGCACGTCGCCGCGTACTTCCTTCAGCTTTTCCTGGTTCACCATCGAGAACCCGCGATAGATGAAGGGAGCCTGTCCTTCGCGGCTGATCGAGACTTCGCCGTCCATCAGCAGATCGTGCTTCTTCAGCTCGTCGATGAATGCCTTGGTCTTCATGCCGGCCTGTTCGAAGTTCTCGTTGAACTTCATCACGTTCTGGGTCGCTTCGCTGGGCTGACCGTCGGTGAACAGCGCCTGGCCGTCCTCGAACTCGCCGACAAGGCCGCTCGAAGGGTCGAAGCAAAGCGAAAGCTGATCGCTATCGGCCTGCAGCTTGGCAAGCAGGAAGGGATAGCGACGGGCATAGGCCGGGACGTAGCACGGCGTGGTCATTTCGCCTTCGTCATCGAAGAACGTGTTCACGCCTTCGTTGAGGCCCATCAGCGCCAGCGGAACCGGGTTTTCGCCCGACGAGAAGATGATCGGGAAGTAACGCTGCGCAAGCGGGAATTCCTCGACCGTCAGGGGTACCGCGTGTTCGTTGGCCAGCCACGGGGCCTTGTCGGTCGTGCGGGCGCTGAAGTTGCCGTGCTGGTTGCTGTTGAGCGGCTGCAGCGACTTGTAGAAAAGCGGAAGATTGGCGTTCGGCGCGCTGGCCATGGTCTCTCTCCGAAAAAAGGAAATCGGTAAAAGGTGATGAATGGTGTTCGCCGCCCCCCAGCGACAATCATTCGCGCCTTAAGCGCTCGCGCACGCGGGCGCAAGGCGGAGGCGGGGCGAAATGCGGCGTGACGGTGCGTGGATCACACCAGCTTGCCGGGATTGAGCAATCCATCCGGGTCGAGCGCTGCCTTGACCTTGCGCATCACCGACAGGGCGACCGGGTCGTAGGTGTCGCGAAGGACCTGCAGCTTGTCCTGACCAATGCCGTGTTCGGCGGAGATCGAGCCGCCCCAGTCGGTGACCGCGCGATAGACCTGCGCGCTGATCGCCTTGCCCTTTTCGCGCTCCCACGTTCGGGTGTCCGATCCGGGCGGGGCGATGACGTGAAGGTGTACGTTGCCGTCACCCAGGTGGCCGAAAGCAGCGACTTCGTGGTCGGGATGTTCGGCGTGGACCAGTTCGGTGATCGCGTCGATGAATTCGGGCATTTTCGACACCGGGACGGAGATGTCGTGCTGCATCGCCGGGCCCTTGGCACGCTCTGCTGGAGAGATCGTCTCGCGCAGCTGCCAGAACGCCTCGGCCTGCGTCTCGTTCGCGGCAATCACCGCGTCGGAGACGAGCTCGGCCTCGAAAGCGTCCATCAGGACTTTCTCGACCTGATCGCCCAGCGTATCCGCGCCTTCCTTGTCGGCGACGAACTCCATCAGCGCATACCACGGGTGCCGCCCTTCCAGCGGGGCCTGCGCGTCGGGCAGATAGTCCAGCACCGCGTCGAGGCAGGATTGCGGCATGATCTCGAACCCTTCGAGGGCATCGGCCATGGCGGACTGGCAATGCTGCATCAGGCGGCGGGCGTCCTGCGCCGATGCGATCCCGGCGATGACCACGCGCCGGTCGGCAACGGCGGGCGAAAGCTGCACGACCACGCGGGAGACGACACCCAGCGTTCCTTCGGAGCCGATGAACATCTGCTTGAGGTCGAAACCGCGATTGTCTTTTTTGAGGTGCGAAGTGAGGTCGAGCACGTCGCCGCTGGCCAGCACGACTTCCAGCCCTGCGACCAGCGCACGCATGACGCCGTGGCGCAGCACTTGCGTCCCGCCCGCATTCGTCGATACGAGCCCCCCAACGGTCGCAGAGCCCTTGCCGCCCAGCGACAGCGGGAACCGCATGTCCTGCGCCTCTGCCGCCTCGTGCAGGGTCTGCAGCACGGCGCCTGCACCGCAAGTCGCAGTCATCGTGTCCGCGTCGACTTGAATGGCGTTCATCCGCCGCGTCGAAAGCAGCAGCGCGGTGCCCGTGCCGTCGGGCGTTGCCCCGCCGACCATGCCGCTATTGCCGCCTTGCGCAACGACAGGGACGCCGAGGCGCGAGCACAGCGCCAGTATCTCGGAAAGTTCTTTCGTATCGGCAGGTTGCGCCAATGCGCGCGCGGCGCCGGTGTAGCGCCCGCGCCAGTCGGTCAGCCAGGGTTCGATGTCATCGGCATCGGTTACGAGGCCCTTTTTCCCGAGGATGCGTCCGGCTTCTTCCAGGAAATCGTCCTGCGAGTTCGCGCGCTCTATCGTGCTGTGTTCGGTCATGACGTTCCTGTGCCATAGCGCGGGGCATTTGTCTGCGCCCGGCAGGCCCGTTTTTCGACGGTTCACCACTTATTCAATCTCGCGCGCGCAATACCGGGGGCGGGACATCACGCGGACTTGCGAGGGTGGGGAACATTCCCCTACGCAGACCTTCGGCCGCATCAGGGTAGGAGCACGCGCATTGGGACTGGGCCTGGCTTCATCTTTGGGAGCTTACTGGCTTGTGCCGCTCGCATTCGCGAGCTCGAGTGCCAATGTCGACCTTCCCGAACAGGCGGACATCCCCTTTGAGATGGTGCAGCGGCAAGTGGAAACACAGGTCCGCCAGCGCGTCATCATCCGCATCACACCGCTCAGCCGCATGACCCCGCCGCCCGCTGCCAGCGCGATGGTCGAGCCACCCCGCCGCCCGGCGGCAGAGGCGATGGAGCGCTGCATTCCGATCAAGGACATCGCGGGTGTCCGGCTGGGGCAGGGGCGGCAACTGCTGCTCTACATGCGCGACAGGCGCATCGTCGGCACCAGCCTCGACCGCTCATGCCAGGTCAGCAGCTTCTACTCCGGCTTTTATGTCGAACGACCCGAAGACGGCCAGCTTTGCGCCGGGCGAGAAGCGCTTCACGCCCGATCCGGGGCGGACTGCATGCTGGGCAAGTTCCACGAGGTCCAGCCCGGCGAAGACGACTGACCAATCCCGAAGCGGCGTTTTTCCTGCGTAAACCTTGACTTTTCCCGCGTTCTCGGCTTAGCGGCCCCTTGGTTGGCACCCTTGCGGTTCGCAACCAGATACCGGTCGGTCCCGGCCCGCCACTGCACCGGCCTTGCCGCGCGGTTTCGGACAAACGGATCGCTCGCGTAATTTCCGTTAGAATACCACCAGATTTGAAGGGGCGTTTACGGCTTGTCGAAGCCCCGTACAGGATGATTGCATGAAGTTTGCCGATCTCGGCCTTTCTCCAGAACTGCTGCAGTCGGTCGAAGCGGCCGGCTATGACGAACCGACGCCGATCCAGGCGCAAGCGATCCCCAGCGTGCTGATGATGCGTGACCTGATCGGGATCGCGCAGACCGGCACCGGCAAGACCGCCAGCTTCGTGCTCCCTATGATCGACATTCTCGCCCACGGCCGCCGCCGTGCGCGCATGCCGCGTTCGCTCATCCTTGAACCGACCCGCGAACTGGCCGCACAGGTCGCCGAAAATTTCGAGAAGTACGGCACCAACCACGATCTCAAGATGGCGCTGCTTATCGGCGGCGTGCAGATGGCAGACCAGGTCAAGGCTTTGGACGAAGGCGTCGACGTCCTGATCGCCACGCCGGGCCGCCTGATGGACCTGTTCGAACGCGGGAAGATCCTGCTGACGGGCTGCGACCTTCTGGTCATCGACGAAGCGGACCGCATGCTCGACATGGGTTTCATCCCCGACATCGAGACGATCTGCGAAAAGCTACCCAGCCAGCGTCAGACGCTGCTGTTTTCGGCAACGATGCCGCCGCCGATCAAGAAGTTGTCTGACCGCTTCCTGACGAACCCGAAAAACATCGAGGTTTCGCGCGCCGCATCCACGAATGTGAATATCGAGCAGTTCAAGATGAGTGTGCCCGCGCGCAAGAAGCGCGAGGCGCTGCGCTGGATTCTCGAGAACGACAACGTCAACACCGCGATCATTTTCGCCAACCGCAAGACGACCGTGCGAGAGCTCAACAAGAGCCTGCAGCGTCACGGTTTCAAGACCGGCGAAATTCACGGCGACATGGATCAGCCTGCACGTCTGGCAGAGCTCGCCCTGTTCAAGGAAGGCAAGATCAACATTCTTGCCGCCAGCGACGTCGCCGCCCGCGGGCTCGACATCAAGGGCGTGAGCCATGTCGTGAACTTCGACTGCCCGTGGCATCCCGACGATTACGTGCACCGCGTGGGCCGGACGGGTCGTGCAGGCGCGAAGGGCCGCTCGTTCACGCTGATCGCGCCGGACGATGCCGAGGCGCTGGATAATGTCGAGAAGCTGACGGGCGCAAAGCTTCCCGAATTCGACTTCAAGGCGCACTTTGAACAGAACGGCTATCCGGAAAGCGAACAGCAGCCGGAAGAAAAGCCGGCTCGACGCTCGCGCAGCCGCCGCGATGACGACGAAGAGCGGGAAGAGCGTCCGAAGCCGGAACGCAAGCCGCGCCGCGAACGTGCCGATAAGAAGCCGGAACGGGCCGAGAAGAAGCCGGAACGTCAGCCGCGTCAGCGCCGCGACGAAACGGTGGAGCCGAGCGAACCCGGCGTTTGGAACGGGCCGGTGCCCGAGTTCCTGGGCGTCAGCGCCCTTTAATCTCCGCTATCGGCGGCAGGGTGCAAAACCCCGCCGCCATAGCTATTACCGCGATCAGGCGGCTTCCTTGATTTCTGCCAGCGTCAGGTCGAACGTCAGGTCCTGACCGGCCAGTGGGTGATTGCCGTCGGCCGTCACGCTTTCGGGGCCGACTTGCGTGATCACGAGGTTCACGGTCTGCCCGTCCTGCTGCTGTGCGGCCAGCGACATGCCCGGCTGCGGTTCGGGTTCGGCCGGCAGGTTGGCTCGCGGAATTTCCACGACCATTTCCTCGCGGTGCGGGCCGAAGGCGTCGTCGGCGTCGATCTTCACCGACGTTTCCCCGCCCACTTCCATGCCGGTCAGCGCAGCTTCGATCTGCGGAAAGATCTGATCCGCCCCGATGGTTAGTGTCTGGGGGCCCTCGGCCTCGGTGCTGCCGACGACGTTCCCGTCGTTCGTGCGCACGGTATAAGTGATGAGCACGGTGTCACCGCTTTTTGCAGTCGTCATGATGTTTCCCTGGATTGAAATGTTCGGCGCACGACGCGCCGTCTGGACCGGCACCCGTAGTGGCGCCGAATTTGTCCCAAAGGTTGCAAGCGTGGACCGCGATGTCAAATCGGCACCGGGCCATAATTGCCCGCGTCCACAACAGTGGGTCAGGCCGGTCGGACGAAGCTGTCGATCACGCGTTTGGTCGATCCGCTTTCGAAATCGATTTCCAGCTTGTTGCCTTCCTGTCCCTTGACCTCGCCATATCCGAACTTTTCGTGGAATACGCGGTCGCCGATGGCGATGTCGCTGCGGGCCTTGGCGGCAAAGCTGGCGGCGCTGCGCCGTGCCTCTGGGATACGCTTGGGTACGGTGTCAAAATCGGCATTCGCGGCGCGTTTCCAGCCCGGCCCGCGCGTCATCGTACGGGCGGGTTGTGCCTTGGCGACGTGGGCGAAGGGATCGGAATGTTCCGACCACTGCGCGCGCCACATCGATGCACCGCCGGTCATCGTCGTTTCCATCTCGACCATGCTGTCGGGCAATTCCTCGACAAAGCGTGATGGGATCGCGCTCGACCACTGGCCGTAGATGCGCCGGTTCGCCGCGTGGAGGATCGTACATTCCTTGCGAGCGCGCGTGATCGCGACATAGGCAAGGCGGCGCTCTTCCTCCAGGCTGCGAAGCCCCCCTTCGTCGATCGCGCGTTGCGAGGGGAACACGCCTTCTTCCCAGCCGGGCAGGAAGACGTGATCGAATTCCAGGCCCTTGGCCGCGTGCATGGTCATGATCGTGATCGTCGCCTCGGCATCGGCGGCTTCGTTGTCCATGACGAGGCTGACGTGTTCGAGGAACCCGCCCAGCGTTTCGTAATCCTCCATCGCGCGGGCCAGCTCGGAAAGGTTTTCCAGCCGACCAGCTGCCTCGGCGCTTTTTTCGGCCTGGAGCATCGCGGTATAGCCGCTTTCGTCCAGCACCATGCGCGCCAGTTCGGCCGGGCTCAGCGTCTGGGCTTCTTCGCGCCAGCGTTTGAAATCCTTCATCAACGACAGCAACGTGTTGCGTGCGCGGGCGAGAAGTTCGTCGGTGTCGCAGATGTCGATCGCGGCTGCGGCCAGCGGGATGTTCTGCGACCGCGCGTGGACGTGCAGTTTTTCCAACGCCTTCTGGCCAAGCCCGCGTTTCGGCGTGTTGTAGATCCGCTCGAACGCGAGGTCGTCGGCAGGCTGGGCGATGACACGCAAATAGGCCAGCGCGTCGCGAATTTCGGCGCGTTCGTAAAAGCGAAAGCCGCCGATGATCTTGTAGGGCAGGCCGATCTGGATGAACCGGTCCTCGAACTCGCGCGTCTGAAACTGTGCGCGGACAAGGATCGCCGCGTGGCTGAGAGGGATGCCCCGGCGGGTCAGGTTTTCCGCCTCGTCGCCGATGCGCCGCGCTTCTTCCGGTCCGTCCCAGACGCCGATCACGCGGACTTTTTCGCCCGGCTCGATCTCGGTCCAGAGTGTCTTGCCCAGACGTTCGCTATTGGCATCGATCAGGCCCGATGCCGCGGCAAGGATCTCGGGCGTAGAGCGATAGTTCTGTTCCAGCCGGATGACTTTCGCGCCGGGAAAATCCTTTTCAAACCGCAGGATATTGGCAACTTCTGCGCCGCGCCATGAATAGATCGACTGATCATCGTCGCCAACAACACAGATGTTGTGACGCGGTTGGGCAAGAAGGCGCAGCCACAGGTACTGGACCGAGTTCGTATCCTGATACTCGTCCACCATGATATACTTGAACCGCTGACGGTAGGATTCGAGCACGTCCTTTTCACGCCGGAAGATGTTCAGCATGTGCAGCAGCAGATCGCCAAAATCGCAGGCGTTCAGGGCCTTCAGGCGGTTCTGGTAAAGCCGGTAAAAATGCGTGCCTTTGCCATTGGCATAGGCCTCGTTCTCCGCCGCATCGAGATCGTCGGGGTTCAGCCCGCGGTTCTTCCACCGGTCGATCAATCCGGCAAGTTGCCGCGCGGGCCAGCGTTTTTCATCGAGGTTTTCGGCCTGAATCAGCTGTTTGAGCAAGCGAAGCTGATCGTCGGTGTCGATGATCGTATAATTCGATTGAAGGCCGACCAGTTCGGCATGGCGGCGCAGCATCTTGGCCGCGACCGCGTGAAAGGTGCCAAGCCAGGGCATTCCCTCGACCGCCGGGCCGACCATGCGGCCAACGCGTTCGCGCATTTCGCGTGCGGCCCTGTTGGTGAAAGTGACGCACAGGATTTCGCTGGGCCATGCCCGGCGCGTTGCGACGAGATGTGCCAGCCTTGCGGTGAGCGCCGCGGTCTTGCCCGTTCCCGCCCCGGCCAACATCAGGACCGGTCCTTCGGTCGTCAGGACGGCCTCACGCTGCGGCGGATTCAGGCCCGAAAGCCAAGGTTCCTGCGGGTTGGCGGCATTTTCGGCCAGCGCTGCGGGGAGGGGGGATTCTGTATCGCTCACTTGTGAACATCTAGGGAACGCACCGCGCGCGCGCAAGGCCGCCGGTTCGGAACCGAAATGCCGTTTGCCGCGTAGAGTCGGGCAAAAGCAATCGAATTACAGGAGTCTTAGAATGAAGGCCTTTCTGAAAGCTGGCGCTGCCCTGATGCTTGGCGCCGCAACCATCGCCGCCCCGACTATCGCAACCGCGCAGGACGCTGTCGGCGGTACCAACAGCATTCAGGACAAGCGCGGCTATGACGCGTTGGACGCAGCGCAGAAGGCCGAATACGATGCATGGCCTGCGGAATATCAGACCGTGTACCTTGGCTGGCCCGAAGATTACCAGGTGAGCTACTGGGGCTGGCCCGCGGATTATCGCACCGCATACTGGGCATGGCCGAACGATTACCAGTCCTATTACTGGGAGCTTGAGCCCAGCCAGCAGGAAGCATGGTGGGCCCTGACGCCGGAACAGCGCGGCAAGATTCTCGCCATGACGCCGGAACAGCAGATGGCGGCATGGGATTCGATCAACGCCCAGATCGCCGCTTCGGAAAAGCCGGAGATGGTGATGGCGTCGAAGACGACGGTAGAAAGCGCACCGGCGCCGCGTACCGGTGAATATCCGATCTGTGGCGGCGACATTCAGGACAGCTGTATCCAGCCGCGTGCGGCCGGCAAGAACTACGGCAATGTCCCGCTCGATTACTGGCCGGGCAAGCCCGCCAGCTCGATGTAAGCTGACGAAACAAGCTACGCCGCGGTTCGCGATCCTGCGGCGGGGATGGGGCGGTGCGTGCCTAGGCGCCACCGCCCCGTTTGCGTGTGCACGACTACCGCGTCCGACCTTGGCGGTTGCATGTTCGGCAAGGATGGGGCCTATTCGGGTCTGCTCTTTGGGAAAAAGGGGAGCCCGATACATGAAAAAGATCATCGTACCCGCGCTGGCCGCCGGCGTTTTGGTGGCCGCAGCCGCACCGGCACTTGCCGAACATCACGAAGAGATGAAGGCCGAAGTCGTCGAACGCAACGCCAAGGGCAAGGCGACCAAGGTAAAGGTGGGCGAGACTGTCTATGCCGTTTGCACGCCCGAGATGCAGGACGGCTGCATCAACCCGCGCGCGGCGGGTCTTAATTTCGGCAACGTCCCGCTCGATCATTGGCCGGGCGCGCCCGCCAGCGAGCTGACGCCTGCCGAACGGATGAAAAAGGCCGAATCTGCAGCCGAGTGATTTCGCTATCCGGCAGGGCGCAGCAAGTGAAGCCGCGCCTTGCCGGAATCGCGCATGGCGTCGATTTCGAAGCCTTTGACCTCGACCGTTTCGCCGCGCGAAGTCTCTATGCTGATCCACGTCGAAGGGGCGATCCAGCCCAGGCGGCTCAACTTGTCGAGCGCGACCGATCCTGCCCCGGTGTCATAGGGCGGGTCCATGAAAATCAGGTCCGGCTGGTCCTTTGCAGGGCCGAGGCCCATAACCGATGCGGCGCGCACGTCGCTGCGGTCCTTGGCGTCGAAGGTCGCGATATTGGCGCGAAGCGCCTTTACCGCCGATGCGTCCTGTTCGACGAACAACGCGCGGGCAGCACCACGCGAAAGCGCTTCAAGGCCCAGCGCGCCGGAGCCTGCAAAAAGGTCGGCAACGAAAAGCCCTTCGAACGAACCCAACCGGCTGACCAGCATCGAAAACAGCGTCTCGCGCGTGCGGTCCGCAGTGGGCCGTGTCGTATCGCCCTGCGGCGTGACAAGCTTTCGCCCGCGCCAGTCCCCGGCGATGATCCTCACTTCGCCCGCTCCCGCGAAAGCGCCTTGCGGAAACGTTCCACTTCGCCCTGTTTGACCTCAACCGCCGCGCCGCGTGGAAGGTCGCCCAGATCATAGGGACCGTAAGCAATGCGCAGCAGGCGAGAAACCTGCAGGCCGAGGTGTTCGAGAACGTTGCGAACCTCGCGGTTCTTGCCCTCGGTCAGGGTCAGCTCGATCCAGTTCTGCAGGCCGCTGCGGCGTTCCAGGTTCGCCTCGATCTGGCCGTAGTGCACACCGTCGACCGTCACCCCTTCGAACAGGGCCTCAAGGTCGTTCTGCCCGACCTTGCCCATGGCCTTGGCGCGATAAGTGCGGGGAATCCCCGACGACGGCAGTTCGAGCGCGCGCTTGAACTCGCCATCGTTGGTCAGCAGGAGCAGCCCCTCGGTATTGTAGTCGAGGCGACCGATCGGCATCAGGCGCGGCGTATCGGCGGGCAGGGCATTGCGCAGCGCGGTATAGATCGTCGCGCGGCCCTTGGGGTCACGCTCCGCCGTCAAAAGGCCCGCGGGCTTGTTGAACAGGAACAGCCGCGTGCGTTCGGGCGCTCCGACGGGATTGCCGTCGACCGTCACGCCTTTTAGCGAAGTCAGCACGGTCGCAGGCGTGGTCACAACCTCGCCGTCGATTGCGACGCGGCCGTCCTCGATCATGCGCTCCACCTCGCGGCGGCTGGCGATGCCTGCGCGTGCCAGCAGCTTGGCGATACGGTCGCCGTCGCGCTTGGGCAGGTTGGGATCGGGGATCTGGGTGTCGCGTCCCTGCGGCTTGCGGCCACCGGGACCGCGCCTGCCGCCTGCGTTATTCGCGCCGCCCTTGCCGGGCACGCCTCTCGGCCCGCCACCCTTGCGCGGCGGACCACTGCGCGCCCCGTGGCGCCTGTCGTTCGGATTCTTCGGCCTGTTCACGCGAGCGCCATGCGCCATCGGGTGAAATCATACAAGTCGGGGATAGGGGCAAGGTGCGATTGCATGTGCCTGACAAGCGCCTAGTCTCCGCCCCAACGAAGCCTGGAGCATGCATGACGAGCACGATCAACGAAACTGCCAGCAACCCGGACGAGGCCTCGCCCGGACCGCACGAGAAAGTGCCGGGCTGGCGTAAGCTGCTTTCGGCGCTGGGCAATCGCAAGACCGCCTATATGCTCCTGTTCGGGTTTGCCTCGGGCCTGCCCTACACGTTGCTGCTCTCCACGCTCTATGCCTGGATGAGCGATGCGCAGGTCGACCTTGAAACGATGGGCGTCTTCTCGCTCATCGGTCTTGCCTTCGCGTTCAAGTTCCTGTGGTCCCCGCTGCTCGACCGGATCGACTTGCCGGTGATCAAGAAGCTGGGTCACCGCAAGCAGTGGATCGTCACTGCGCAGTTCGCGCTGGCCGTGATTCTCGTCATCGTATCGCAGCTCGACCCCGCAGGCGCGATCGGCGTGCTGTCGCTTCTGGCTGGCATCGGCGCATTTGCCAGCGCGACTCAGGACGTGGTGATGGACGCATGGCGCGTTGACGTCGCCGACGAGGTCGCGACGATCGACATGCTTTCCACCGTCTATCAGCTCGGCTGGCGCACCGCGGTTCTCGTCGGCGGGGCGCTGGCGCTGTTCCTGGCCGAACGGACCGGCTGGCCCACGGTCTATGCGCTTCTGGGCGTGCTGATGGGCGTGATCGCCTTTGCCGCGATCTTTGCGCCCGAACCTGCGCGGACCAGCGCATCGCTGACCGCCGATGACGACGCGCTGCGCGAACTGCGCCATCCGGGGCAGCTTGCCCCTAAGGTGCGCGGCATCGCGCTTGCCATCGTGGGCGTGCTTTGGGCCTGGGCACTGATCACCGTGGGCGTCTTCATGGTGCAGTCGCTGTCCAGCGATCCCGACTCGCGGCCCGATTCGGTCCAGTTCATCCAGAACATGGGGCCGATTATCGTCATCGCCACGGTCGTCGTCCCGGTCATCATCGCTGCCGTGCTGGAAAACTGGCGCCGCAAGGGGCGGCATGTCCTGACGGTCGCGGCGGAAAAGAAGGGCGCGCTCGACGGGTTTGTCGATCAGGGATACCGCGCGCTGATCCTGCCGCTGGCGGAATTCGTCGGGCGGCTCGGCTGGGCCGTCATCATCGTCCTGACGCTCGTGCTGTCCTACCGCTTTACCGATACGGTCTGGGGCAGCTTCGCCTATCCGTTCTACCTCGGCGAGCTGCAGTACACGAAGGACGAGGTAGCCATTGCGTCGAAGTTCTTCGGCGTCGGCGCGCTGATGGCGGGGATCGCGCTGGGCGGCGCATTGTTCAGCTTTATCGGGCGCATGGCCGTGCTGTTCATCGGCGCCTTGACGGCGGCGCTTTCGAACCTGCTTTACGCCGATCTCGCGCTGGGCGGGCACACGATGGAAGTGGTGTCGAACTTTACCGGCTTCACGATCCTGGTCGAAGGACTGGGCGGCGATCTGCGGCTGGCCAAGCTGATGGTGGCCATCGCGGGCGAGAACCTTGCCGGCGGGCTCGCCGGGGCGGCGCTGGTGGCATATCTGTCATCGATCACGGCCAAGGGCTACTCGGCGGTGCAATATGCGCTGTTGTCCTCGCTTACCTTCCTTGTCGGGACGTTGGGGCGCGGGGCGCTGGGGCAGATGATCGACGAACAGGGCTATTACCCTGTCTTCATCCTGACGACGCTGCTCGGCTTCATCGCCGTGGTCGCCTGCATCATCGAATGGGTGCGCCAGGTTCGCCTTGGCCGAAGGGCTGGCGTCGTCGCGGTGAACCCCTAGTCTGGGACTTCGCCATTGGCGCGCAGCACTTCGCCTGCGAGATAGAGCGAGCCGCCGACAAGGACCGGCGCGCCCGCGGGCACGGCCTGCAAAGCGTCTTCCAGTGAAGCGGCGTGGCCGGACGCGATGCCAAGGTCCGACGCGATGGCGGCAAGCGCTTTTGGCGTATGGCCTTCGTGGCCTTCCGGTGCCGGAATGGCCGTAAGGCTGGCGAGATGGGGCGATAGCGGTTCAAGGTAGCCCTTCGCGTCCTTGGTCTCCAGCATCGCAACAACCGCGTGCACGGGTTCGCCAAGGCCGGCCAGGTAGTCCGCGATGACCCGCGCCGCATCGGGATTGTGGCCGCCGTCCAGCAGTACTCTCGCACCGCCGGCGGTCAGGGGACCGTCGCCCAGCCATTGCAACCGTGCGGGCCAGCGCGCAGCGCGGATACCCTGCGCCATCGTCTCGGACGTGACCGAGACGTGGTCCTGATGCCGGATCATCGCGACCGCCAGGGCGGCATTCATCGCCTGAAACGCGCCGGGCAGCGTGGGCAGCGGCAGCGTCAGTTCGCCATGCCGGTCGCGATAGGCGACGAAGTCCGCTGCCGTCATGTCCCAGTCCGCCCCGCGCATGTGGAGCGGCGCACCCGCGACCATCGCGGCGCGTTCGATCTCGCTCTGCACCTCTGGCGGGTAGGCCTGCGTCACCACGGGGCAGCCGGGTTTGATGATGCCTGCCTTCTCGAACGCGATTCGCGCAAGGGGGTGGGTCGGCGCGCCGTCTTCGGGGGCGAGCAGGAAGCGTTCGTGATCCATGCCCAGCGATGCGATCGCGCAGCAGGCCGGATGTTCGATCACGTTCGTGGCATCGAACCGTCCGCCAAGTCCGACCTCGATCACGCAGGCATCGGCAGGCTTGCGGGCAAAGGCAAGGAATGCGGCGGCGGTGGTGATCTCGAAAAAGCTGGCGCCGATATCCTCGCCCGTGTCGAGAACCTCTTTCAGCGAGTCGGCGAGGGCATCGTCGGATATGAGGTCGCCCGCCAGCCTGATGCGTTCGTTATAGCGGACGAGGTGGGGGCTGGTGAACTGGTGGACCAGCAGGCCGCCCGCTTCCAGCATCGCGCGCAGGAACGCGCTGGTCGATCCCTTGCCGTTGGTCCCGGCGATATGGAACACCGGCGGCAGGGAGAGATGCGGATCGCCCAGACGCGACAGCAGTTCGCGCACGGGGCCAAGCCCGATCCGGCCCTGCGGCAGGCTGAGCGCCGCCAGCCGGTCCAGCTGTTTCTGGACGGCGGGCGAATCCGATATGGCAAAGTCGCGCATAATTTCGCGCCGATCGGCCGGTCAGGCGGCCTGCTTGGCCGCCATCAGGTAGTCGATCACGCTGGCAAGCCGATCGCGAAGGTCCTTCCGGTGGATGACCATGTCGATCATGCCGTGCGCCAGCAGGTATTCGGCGCGCTGGAACCCTTCGGGCAGCTTTTCGCGGATCGTGTCCTGAATGACGCGCTGTCCGGCAAAGCCGATCAGGGCGTCGGGCTCGGCGATCTGGACATCGCCCAGCATGGCATAACTGGCCGTGACGCCGCCCGTGGTGGGATCGGTCAGGACGACGATATAAGGCAGGCCCGCCGCCTTCAGCCGCTGGATCGCGACCGTCGTGCGCGGCATCTGCATTAGCGACAGGATGCCTTCCTGCATGCGCGCGCCGCCAGCAGCGGTGAAGATGATATAGGGACAACCCTCGGTCACGGCGCGGTCGACACCGGCGATGAACGCCTCACCCACGGCCATGCCCATCGATCCGCCCATGAATCCGAAATCCTGCACGCCGACGACGGCCTTGCGGCCTTCGATCGAACCGGCGGCATTGGTCAGCGCATCGGGGTGCGGCGCATTGTTGCGCGCGGTCTTCAGACGATCGGTGTAACGCTTGGAGTCCTTGAACTTCAGCGGGTCTTCTTTCACCGTCGGGCTGGGCAGGATCTCGTATCCGGCGTCCAGCACCTGGCCCAGGCGGCAGTCGGCACCGATGCGGCCATGATCGTCACAGCGCGGGCAGACCCAGAGGTTTTCCTCGTAATCCTTGGTGAACAGCATTTCCTGGCACTTGCGGCACTTCTGCCAAAGGTTGTCCGGCGTATCGCGCTTGGCGACGAAAGGGATGCGTTGACGGACGCGGTTGAGCCAGCTCATGCGGCGGTCTCCTTCGCAGAATGGACGGCATGGGCCAGAGCGGCAGTCAGTTCGCGTACCTTGGCGGGCGCGTCCTCACCGTGCTGGCCGACGAGTTCGACAAGCGCCGATCCGACGACGACACCGTCTGCCACCTTGGCGATGGCCCCGGCTTGTTCGGGGGTGCGAACGCCGAAACCGACAGCGACGGGAAGGTCGGTCCCGGCCTTGAGGCGGGCAACGGCCTGTTCGATGGAATCGGTAGCCGCCTGCTGCAAACCGGTGATCCCGGCGACCGACACGTAATAAAGGAACCCGGTCGCGGTTTCGAGCACTTGCGGCAGGCGCGCCGCATCGGTGGTCGGCGTGGCGAGCCGGATCGTGGCGACACCTGCGCCGCGCAGAGCGGGGCCAAGTTCGGCGTCTTCCTCGGGCGGAGTATCGACGCAGATGACGCCGTCGACGCCGGCCTTGGCGCACTCATCCGCGAACCAGTCCGAGCCGCGCCGGATCATCGGGTTGGCATAGCCCATCAGGACCAGCGGCACATCGGGGTGGCGCGCGCGGAAATCGGTCGCGATGCGGAAGACGTCGGCGGTCTTCGTTCCCTTGCCCAGAGCGCGCAAGTTGGCGAGCTGGATCGCGGGGCCGTCGGCCATCGGATCGGTAAACGGCATGCCCAGCTCGATCACGTCCGCCCCGCCTTCGACCAGCGCGTCGAGCACGGCATCGGTGGGGCCGTCACCGGCAGTGACAAAGCAGACGAGGGCGGGGTGAGACTTGCCGAAGGCGTTGGCGAGGCGGGTCACAGTTCGACTCCCAGCGCGTCGGCCACAGTGAAGATGTCCTTGTCGCCGCGTCCGCACAGGTTCGCGCAGATGATCGCGTCACGCGGCATTTCGCGGGCGACTTTAACGACCGCCGCGATGGCGTGGCTGGGTTCCAGCGCCGGAATGATGCCCTCTGTCCGGCAGAGCAGCTGGAACGCGTCCAGCGCTTCCTTGTCGGTCGCCGAGGTATATTCGACGCGGCCGCTTTCTTTCAGCCACGAATGCTCCGGCCCGATGCCGGGATAGTCGAGGCCCGCCGAAATCGAGTGGCCTTCGATGATCTGGCCGTCCTCGTCTTGCAGCAGGTAAGTCTTGTTGCCGTGCAGCACGCCGGGCGATCCGCCAGCAAGCGATGCGGCATGGTCCTTGTCGAGGCCATGGCCCGCCGCTTCCACGCCAAGCATCTTTACCGAAGGATCGTCGAGAAACGGGTGGAACAAGCCGATGGCGTTCGATCCGCCGCCGATGGCCGCGACCAGAAGGTCGGGCAGGCGTCCGGTGCGCTGCAAAAGCTGTTCGCGCGCTTCCTTGCCGATCACCGACTGGAAATCGCGGACAAGCTCCGGATAAGGATGCGGACCTGCCGCCGTGCCGATGATGTAGAACGTGTCGTGGACGTTCGCGACCCAGTCGCGCAGCGCCTCGTTCATCGCGTCCTTCAGCGTCGCGGCCCCGGCCTTCACCGGCTTTACCTCGGCCCCCAGCAGGCGCATGCGGAACACGTTGGGCTGCTGCCGCTCCACGTCCTTTGCGCCCATGTAGACCACGCAGGGCAGGCCGAAGCGCGCCGCGACCGTGGCGGTCGCCACGCCGTGCTGGCCCGCGCCGGTTTCGGCGATGATCCGCGTCTTGCCCATGCGCACGGCGAGCAGGATCTGCCCGATGCAGTTGTTGATCTTGTGCGCGCCGGTGTGGTTCAGCTCGTCGCGCTTGAACCAGACTTGCGCTCCCATCTTTTCGCCATTGGGGCCCTCGGGCGCGTTCTTGCGCAGTTCCTCGGTCAGCCGCTCTGCATAATAGAGCGGGCTGGGGCGGCCGACATAGTGTTCCAGCAGGTCCTCGAACTCGGCCTTGAAGGCGGGGTCGGTCTTGGCCCTGTTGTACTCTTTCTCAAGATCGAGAATGAGCGGCATCAGCGTTTCGGACACGTAGCGTCCGCCGAACTGGCCGAAATGGCCGCGATCGTCGGGCTGGTTGCGGAAGGAGTTGGGGGCAGGTGCGTCGTTCATGGCTCGCGCTTGGCAGATGGGTTGATGACTGTCCAGATCAGGCGGCACGCACAGCGCGGCAGAATGCGGTGATTTTGTCCGCATCCTTCACGCCGGGTTCGCTTTCCACGCCCGATGATACGTCGACCAGCGGCGCGCCGGTAGAGGCGATCGCCTCTGCCACGTTGGCCGCGTCGATTCCGCCGGCAAGGCCCCATTCGGCGGGCCCGCGATATCCGGCAAGCAGGCTCCAGTCGAAGCGAACGCCCATGCCGCCCGGAAGCGTGCCCTTGGGCGTCTTGGCATCGAACAGGATCAGGTCGGCCGCGTCGCGATATTCGCTGGCGCGGGAAATGTCGGCGGCAGAGGCGATGGAAAGCGCCTTCCACACCGGCAGGCCGAAGCGCGAGCGGATCGCGGCGGCGCGGTTGGGGGTTTCCTGGCCGTGCAATTGCACCGCGTCGAGCTTTCCGGCGGCGACCGCTTCGGCCAGTTCCTCGTCCGTGGCATTCACGAAAAGACCGACCTTGCGGATGCGGCCGTCGGCGCGGGCGGCCAGTTCGGCGGCCTCGCGCGGGGTAACGGCGCGGGGGCTGGGCGGAAAGAACACGAAGCCGGCATAGTCGGCATGCGCTTCGATCGCCGTGTCCAGCGCGCGGGCATCGCGGATGCCGCATATCTTGATACGAGTCGCCATGTGGGCGGGGTTAGTCGCTGGCCGGTGTCTTTTCCAGCACCACGAAAAATAGCGGCGGGTCCTGCGGCACGGGGAAGGGGCGACGTTCGCCGCTACGCCTGTATCCGGCGCGTTCGTACCAGGCAATCAGGGGTTCGCGATCCTCGATCACGGTCATTTCCATCTTCTCCACCCCCAAAGCGGCGCAAAGCCGTTCGGCGGTGGTGAGAAGACGCGCGCCCACGCCCGAGGACTGGAACGGCGGATCGACGCAGAGAAGGCCGATATAGGCGACGCCTTCGCCCTCATCGGTGACCGTGACGCAGCCGACGATGTCGGCATTGGACCGCGCAACGTAGATCGCCACATTCGGATCGAGGAACAGGCGGACCACTTCCTCGACCGAAATGCGTTCGTCCTGGACAAGGTCGGCCTCGTGCGTCCAGCCCATGCGGGCGTGATCGCCGCGATAGGCGCCTTCGATCATCAGCTTGAGGGCGGCGAGGTCTTCCTTCTTTGCCGGTTCGATCGGGATCGACGCGTTCACGGCGTGTAGACCGGCCAGAACGGACCACCCAGCGCGCCGTTGAAGGCGATGTGCGTGATCGCCTGTGCATCGACATCGTATTCGACGCCAAAGAACACCGGTCCGCCATCGCATACGCCGGTGGGCATGAATTCGGGGTTGGGGGTGACGCTGGCGGGAAGATAGTTGCCATAGACGATGCGCCGTCCGCCGCGCACGATGCCGAAAACCTCGCGGGTCCAGCGCGGATCGTTGGCGACATAAGTCAGCGGATCGGGCGTTTCGGTGCCGGGGGTGTAGCCGTTCTTCCCGGCAAGCGAATGCAGAACGGGCGCAAGCGCGCTTTCCATCGCGGCGACATCGCTGTCGGCCAGTTCCCAGCCGCCTTCGACTGCGCCTGCCGTCGTGCGCGAACACGCGGGCAGGGCAAAGCCAGCCTCCGGCGCGCCGAGAACAGTGGTTTCAGGCGGTAGTGTCGAGACTACCGCGCCGGTGCCCGTGTACGCGCCGGCCAGTGCGAGCGCCAGCAACGCGGCCATCATGATCAGAGCGTTGCCTCGATCGCGCGGGCGGCAGCCAGCGGGTCTTCGGCCCTTGCGATCGGGCGGCCGATCACAAGCACGCTCGCCCCGTCGTCACGCGCCTGACGCGGGGTTACGACGCGTTTCTGGTCGCCGACCGTACTGCCCGCAGGGCGCAGGCCGGGAACGACGAAATAGCCGTTCTTCCAATGTTTGTGGACCGCGCCGACTTCGTGGCCGGAGCAGACGATCCCGTCCAGACCCGCCGCTTCGGCCAGTTCGGCAAGGCGCATGACCTGATCGTGCGCGCTGCCGCCGATGCCGGTTTTCGCCATGTCGGTTTCATCGAGGCTGGTCAGCATGGTGACGGCGACGACTTTGGTGTTCTCACCCGCCGCGGCCTTGGCGTCTTCCATCATCGCGCGCCCGCCACTGGCGTGAACGGTGACGATGGCCGGTTCCAGCACGTGGATCGACTGCATCGCGCCTGCGACCGTGTTGGGAATGTCGTGCAGTTTCAGGTCGAGGAAGATCGGCAGCCCGACTTGCGCCATTTCCAGCACGCCGTGATGGCCATGAGCGCAGAAAAACTCGAGGCCGAGCTTGATGCCGCCGACGTGGCCCTTCACCTTCTCGGCAAGCGCCTTCGCCCCGTCTAGGCGCGGCACGTCGATCGCGATGTAAACCGGATTGCTCATGGCAGGGTGGGACGCTCTTCCTCGGGCACGAAGCGGGCTTCTTCTTCCTCGCGCGCCGCGATCAGCGAACGTTGCGAGGATTCAAGAGCCGCGATCCGGCGCTTCAACCGCCAGCGTGCGGCGCGGTGGAACATCCACATCGGCGCGAAACCCAGCAGGAACGACGACAGGATGATCATCGGCAGCGGCGTGTTCAGCACCACGTCGCTCCAGATCAGGACGTCGATCCTGAACCAGTTGGCATAGGCGAATACCGCAAGACCCGCGACGATGACCGCCCAGACGATGGTCTTCAATATTTGCAAACCCGTTTCCTCCAGTCCCGTTTGTCCGGACCGAAACTAGGACCAATGCGCGGCTTTGGCCAGCCTGAGCCGGCCGCGCCCGCGCACTTATCCGAATCGATCAGCCGAAGACGCGGGCGAAGATCGTGTCGACGTTCTTGAAGTGGTAATCGAGGTCGAACTTTTCCTCGATCTGTTCGTGGCTCAGCGCGGCGGTCACTTCCTCGTCGGCCTTGAGCAGTTCGAGCAGCGACAGCGCGCCGTCCGATTCCCATACCTTCATCGCGTTGCGCTGCACCAGGCGGTAGGCATCCTCGCGGCTGACGCCTGCCTGCGTGAGGGCGAGCAGAACGCGCTGCGAATGGACGAGGCCGCCCATGCGGTCGAGGTTCTTCTGCATCCGTTCGGGATAGACGAGCAGCTTTTCGATCACGCCAGTCAGGCGAGCGAGCGCGAAGTCGAGCGTGATCGTCGCGTCGGGACCGATGAAACGTTCGACCGAGGAGTGCGAGATGTCGCGTTCGTGCCAGAGCGCCACGTTCTCCATCGCCGGAATGGTCGCCCCGCGCACGACGCGGGCGAGGCCGGTGAGGTTTTCGGTCAGGATCGGGTTGCGCTTGTGCGGCATGGCCGACGAACCCTTCTGACCGGGCGAGAAGTATTCCTCCGCTTCGAGCACTTCGGTGCGCTGCAGGTGGCGGACTTCGACGGCAAGACGTTCGATCGACGAAGCGATCACGCCCAGAACGGCAAAGAACATCGCGTGGCGGTCGCGCGGAATGACCTGCGTGGAGACGGGCTCGACCGAGAGGCCCATCTTTTCCGCCACGTATTCCTCGACGCTGGGGTCGATGTTGGCGAATGTGCCGACCGCGCCCGAAATCGCGCAAGTAGCGATTTCCTTGCGGGCGAATTCCAGACGTTCCTTGCAGCGCGAGAACTCTGCATAGGCTTCGGCCATCTTCAGGCCGAACGTGACGGGTTCGGCGTGGATGCCGTGGCTGCGCCCGATCGTCGGGGTGTACTTGTGTTCCTCGGCGCGGGTGCGGATCGCGGCCAGCAGCTTGTCGAGATCCTCAAGCAGGATCGCGGCGGCACGGTCCAGCTGGATGGCAAGCGTGGTGTCCAGCACGTCCGAACTGGTCATGCCCTGATGCATGAAGCGGGCTTCGTCGCCCACGTTCTCCGCCACCCAGGTCAGAAAGGCGATGACGTCATGCTTGGTCACGGCCTCGATCGCGTCGATCGCTTCGACGTCGATCTTCGGGTTCGTCGCCCACCAGTCCCACAGGGCCTTGCCCGCGCTTGCCGGGACGACGCCCAGTTCGCCCAGCTTTTCGGTCGCATGGGCCTCGATCTCGAACCAGATGGCGTATTTCATCTCCGGTTCCCAGATCGCGGTCATCGCGGGGCGGGCATAACGTGGGACCATTTTCGACTCCGTCGGGCAGTTCAGTTGCGCATTCGTCCGCGCGGCTAGGGGGAGGGGGCCGAATTGGCAAGGGTTCATCGGGCTGGCCTTGCCATGCGTTCCACAGGCGACAGACGCGCCGGGCGCTGTTAGGGCGCGCGCCTGCCCCTGTGGAGACGATGCACGAGATGACCAGCAAGCGCGGCGATTGGCTGACTTACGTCATGCTGGGATGCACGATCGCGTTCTGGGCGGGCAACTCCATCGTCGGGCGCGCCGTGCGGGCAGAGATCGATCCGGTCACGCTGGCGCTCATGCGCTGGATCGGGGCGACGATCGTCGTCACGCCGCTGGCATGGCGGGGCCTTAGAGCGGACCTTCCCGCGATCCGTGCCGCATGGAAGCCGACCCTGGCGCTTTGTGTAGCCGGCATCGTGGGGTTCAACACCGTGCTCTACGCAGGTCTTCAATACACCTCGGCCGCCAACGCCTTGTTGATGCAGGCCAGCGTTCCGGGGCTTGTCCTGGCGATTGCCGCCATCTTCTTTGCTCAAAGGGAGCCTTGGATAAAGGTCTTCGGCATTTTGCTGTCGGTCTTCGGTGCGGCCTTCACGATTTTCAAAGGCGATGTGCACGCAGTTCTCGCCCTGCGGCTGGGCAAAGGAGACCTGATCGTCTTGGCCGCATGCCTGCTCTGGGCGATTTACACGGTGCTGCTGCGGCTGGCGCCCAAGGTCAGACCGGCGAGCTTCCTGTTCGTGCTCTTTGCCGGGGGCGCGCTCATCCTGCTGCCGGTTGCGCTGATCCTGCCGGGGCGTCACCTTGAACTGACTGCGGCCTCGATAGGCGCGATCGCCTATGTGTCGGTCTTCCCCTCGGTCATTGCCTATTTCCTGTTCAATGCCTCTGTCGCGCGGGCGGGATCCGCGATTGGGGGACAGGCGATCGCGCTGATGCCGATCATCGGCGCCTTGCTCGCCGCGCTGCTGCTGGGAGAGGCGCTACGATGGTATCACGGCGTCGGGATCGCGATCATCCTGGCGGGCATCGTGATCGCCGCGCCGGGTCGCGTTCAGAATCGATAAGTGAGGTCGACCCGCTCGCTGCCCGAAAGCGAGCCGTCCGGCGCGAACCGCCGCTCCGCAATCGAACCTTTGCCGTCGGCGCCGATCATGACGACGGTGCTGCAACGCGTGCCGTACTTCGGATTGTGGATGAAGACAGGCGCGGCCTCGCTGTCGGCTTCTGCCGCCGGGCCGCTCTTGGCAAGCATTGCGAAAAAGGCACTTTCATCGGGCTGCCCACTGTCGATCAAGCGGCGCATGTCGCCCGTCAGCCTGTCCACTTTGGGCCATGGATCGGCAAAGGCCCCGTTCGACAATCCGTAATAATCGTCTTTGTCCATGGCCCGCGGTTCGGCCATGGTTCGGTTATCTACGATCCAGCCGCTCGCACCGTCGATCAGGACGAGGCTGAATCCGTTGTATGCGGAAAGATCGGCAAAGCGATCCTCGACCCGGTGCCAGTCGCCGGTCAGCCAGTCGGTGACGAGCGCGCCGCGCGACGGAGCGTCGGGGCGAAAGTTCACCGGATCGCGGAAGTTGGTGATCAGCGCCAGCCGCCCGCGCCGGTCTGAGATGCCCTGCTCAGAAACGCCCAGCCAGGTGCCACCCGAACGCAGATCGCGCCCGGCAATGATGCCGCTGCCGTCGCTCCAGCGAGACAGACCTTCCGTGGGCCTTTCGTGAAATTCGTCGCGGTTGGCGATGATGACCAGCGGCCAGTCCGGGGCGCAGCGCCAGGCAGCAACGGCGATGCACATCAGATCAGGCCCTTGGACCTGAGTGAGACGTGCCCCGACCGCCCGACGATGATGTGATCATGAACGGTGATATTGAGAAGCCGCCCGGCCTCTGCAATGCGGTTCGTGATCTGGATGTCGGCGCGGCTGGGCTCCGGATTACCGCTGGGGTGATTGTGCACGAGGATCATCGCCGCCGCGCCCAGTTCCATCGCCCGGCGGATAACCTCGCGCGGGTGGATCGCCGCCTCGTCCAGCGACCCGTCGCCGATGTGTTCGTCCTGGATCAGGCGATTCTGCGCATTAAGGTAAAGCACGCGAACACGCTCAACCGTCAGGTGCGCCATGTCGATGGTAAGGTAATCGATCAGCGCCTGCCACGAACCCAGCACCGGCTTGTCCTGCACATGCGCGCGGGCAAGACGGCGGGTGGCGATGGCGACGATCTTCAGCGCCGCCGCGCTCGTCTCGCCCATGCCGGGGTGTGTTTCCAGCGACTTGCGATCGGCATTGAACACGCCAGCAAGACCGCCGAACCGCTGGATGAGCGAACGGGCCAGCGGCTTGACGTCGCGGCGCGGAATCGCGGTCATCAGCAGGTATTCCACGATCTCGTGATCGCCCAGCGCATCGGCCCCGCCATCCATGAAGCGGGCGCGAAGCCGTGCACGGTGACCCTTCGGATCGTGCCCGTCCGCCTTCTTCGCAGGGGCCGGTGGCACCTCGTTCATCGGCAGTTCGTCCTGCCTGCTGTTCACTGCGACCTGCTCCCCCGCCGGGATAGCCCGTGCGTAAAATTGCGTTTCGAACCATTGCCTTTGCCTCGCGGCCCGCGCAAGTTCCGCGCGCCTGCGAACCGTGGATCGATTGTCCGGTCGCGGCCTGTAAGAAAGAAGCATGAACCAATCCGCCGAAATCGATGAACAGCCCGATCTGCCCCCGCGGCGGCGCAAACGGCTTGGCCGAATCGCGCTGGGCGGCGTGGCGGCGCTGGCGCTTGTCGTCGGCGGCGTCTGGACCGTGCGCAAGGATCTTGCCGACGGGCTGATCGCCGATACGCTGGAAAGCTACGACCTGCCCGCGACTTACGACATCGCCTCGATCGGTCCATCGATGCAGGTGATCGACAATGTCGTGATCGGCGATCCGGACCGCCCCGACATGACGATAGAGCGGGCCGAAATTACCCTGCGCTATCGCTTCGGAAGCCCTCAGATCGCCGCGATCCGGCTGGTGAAGCCCCGGCTTTACGGACGGTTGGTCGATGGCAGGATGAGCTTCGGCACGCTCGACAGGGTCATCTATACCGGCCCTTCGGACCAGCCGTTCGAGCTTCCCGACATGCGGGTCGCGATCGATGACGGGCGCGCGCTGCTCGGCTCCGACTATGGCGACATCGGTGTGAAGCTGGCAGGTTCGGGCCACTTGCACGGCGGTTTCTCCGGCGTGATCGGGGCAGTTGCGCCCAGACTTTCGGACGGGGACTGCACGCTCAGCGACGCTTCGGTTTACGGAACTGTTTCGATCACGGGGCAACGTCCGCGATTCGAAGGTCCGTTGCGGCTTTCCGGTGTCGACTGTTCGGAAACGGACTTCTCGCTGGGGCAGGCGATGCTGGCACTCGACTTGACGGGCACGCGGCAGTTCGACGGTTTCGACGGCAAGGCCGATGTGTTGAGCGGGCGGCTGGCAAGCGCAGGGCAGTCGGTCGGTAGCATCGCGGGGGAAATCGCGATCGCGCTGAACAAGGACGGCCTTACCAGCAATCTCGACCTCACGGCGGCCGATGCACGGATCGCGGGGGCGGACATAACCCGCTTCGCGGTCGAAGGCGCGGTGCGGGCACGCGATGGCTTTGCCAACGTCGCCTTCGACGGCAGCTTGCGGGGCGCAGGGCTCAGGCCGGGTCAGGGCTTCGACGGACAGCTCGCCGGGTATCAGCAGCTTGCCGAAGGCACGCTCGGTGCGCCGCTCGTCGCCAAGCTGCGCTCGGCGCTGGCAAGGGAAGGGCGGCGCAGCACGTTCGACGCCGACGTACAGGCGCGCATCGGGCCGGACGGGCGCACCGTCATCGTCCCCAGTGCCGCCTGGCGGGGGCAGGGCGGGGATACCCTGCTGTCCATCTCACGCGGGCAGCTATCGCTCACCGACGATGGCCGCACGCGGTTCGCGGGCGCGTTCGAAAGCGGCGGGCGCGGGATGCCGCGCATTTCGGGCCGGATGGAACAGAGCGGCGCGGGCGGCATCACCATGCAGCTTTCGATGGCCGAATATGCCGAGGGCGATTCGCGGCTGGCTATCCCGTCGCTGGAAATCAGGCAGAACACTGCGGGCTTCCTGCAGCTTTCGGGCATGGTGAAAGCATCTGGCGCGATACCCGGCGGCCGGGTCGAATCGTTGCAACTCCCCGTTACCGGCGGCTGGAAGCCAGGGGGCGGTCTTGCTCTTTGGCCCGGATGCGTCACGCCGCGATTTGCCCGGCTCGAACTGGCCAGCCTGACCTTGCAGGACCAGTCGCTGACGCTCTGCTCTCCTGAAAACAGCGCTATCCTGCGCAGCGATTCGGCGGGAACGCGCTTTGCCGCCGGTGTCCCTTCGCTCGATCTGGCCGGAACGCTTGGCGACACGCCCGCCACGATTCGCGGTGGTCCCGTCGGGATCGGCATTCCCGGTACGTTTGTTGCACGCGATCTCGATATCGCGCTTGGCGAGGAAGCGAGCGCGACGCGATTCCGGTTGAGCGAACTGACCGCGGATATCGGCGGAGAGATCGCGGGCACGTTCGCCGATGCTGAATTCCGACTTGCCGACGTGCCGCTGGATATCACTCAGGCCTCGGGCACTTGGGCATGGCGCGACGATTCGTTGATCGTCAAAAACGGCACTCTGCGCGTGACGGACCGTCAGGCCGATGCCCGCTTTCAGCCGATGATCGCGCGCGATGCCGAGCTTGTCTTTGCCGATAATACGATCGTCGCGGACGCGCTGTTGCGCGAAGAGACGACTGGTCGCGCGGTCGTCGGCGTCGATATCGTCCATGCGCTGGGCACCAGCACCGGCCATGCGGACCTTTCCGTGGACGGGATCACCTTCGACGATGGCTTGCAGCCAGATACCGTCACGCGCCTTGCGCTCGGCACGATCGCCAATGCCTATGGCACGGTCACGGGCAAGGGCCGGATCGACTGGGGCAAGGATGGCGTTACCTCGACGGGGTCGTTCTCTACCGATTCGCTGGATTTCGCGGCCGCCTTCGGTCCGGTCCGCGGGCTGTCCGGCACGGTCGAATTCACCGACCTGCTCGCGCTTGAAACCGCGCCGAATCAGCGGGTTTCCATCGCCGAGGTCAATCCCGGCATCGTGGTCGAGGATGGCATCGTCGATTTCACGATCGAGCCGGAACTGGCCCTGCAACTCAACGACGCGAAGTTTCCGTTCCTGGGCGGCACGCTGACCATGCGGCCCACGCGGATCAACCTGGGCCAGACCGAGGTGCGCAGCTACGTCTTCGAGATCGAGGGCCTGGACGCTGCCCGTTTCGTTGAACGTATGGAGCTTGCGAACCTCAGCGCGACAGGCACATTCGACGGCACGATCCCGCTGATCTTTGACGAAAACGGCGGTCGCATCGAAGGCGGCGTGCTCACGTCACGGCCGCCGGGGGGCAATGTGTCCTATGTCGGCGCGCTGACCTACGAGGACCTGAACGCCATCGCCAACTTCGCTTTCGATGCGCTCAAATCGCTCGATTACACGGCAATGAGAATCGGGCTCGACGGCAATTTGGACGGCGAGATCGTGACGCGGGTGAAGATCGACGGGGTCAAACAGGGCGATGGCGCGAAGAAGAACATCATCACCCGGCGCCTCGCATCGCTGCCGATCCGTTTCGACGTGAACGTGCGCGCGCCGTTCTACCAGCTGCTGTCCAGCTTCAAGTCGCTCTACGACCCGGCCTCGGTGCGCGATCCACGCGAACTGGGCCTGATCGACGTGAGCGGAAATACGCTCGTCCCCTCGGGCGAGGCGGTGCTGGGCGAGGATATCACCCCGGTTGAAGAAGGCATTCAGCCACCGGAAAGCGAGAGAATGCAATGAGTGGAGCACGATGGATGGCTCGATTGACGCCGGCGGCCGCCGGTGCAAACACGGCCCCGATGGATTTTCCAAGGGGCAGGGCACTGGACTGGCAACGCCTGATCGCCTGCGGCACTATGGTCGCGGGCTTTTCGGCATTGGCGGCCTGCGTCAACGTGAATGCGCCGGCCGAACCGATCGTGATCGAGCTGAACGTGAACATCAAACAGGAAGTGCTCTACCGCCTCGTCGATTCCGCGGAAGAGAACATCGAGGAAAACCCGGAGATTTTCTGATGCCCGCAACCGGCAAGACATTTCGCAACATCGCCGCCGCCCTGCTTGCCGCAGGTGCGCTGGCAACCGTCGCTTCGCCCGCCTTCGCGCAGCGCGACCCGGCCTATGCCGCAGGCCGCGCCAACGGTACGATCGGCGAGAAGATGGACGGCTATCTCGGCTTCGTCGGAAATCCGTCGTCCGACCTCAAGAAATTGGTCAACGATCTCAATATCCGCCGCAAGGCCAGCTATGCCGACCGCGCCCGCGCACAGGGCGTCACGATCGAGGAATTCGCCTTTACCCAGGGCTGCCTGTTGATCGCGCGAACCGCGCCTGGTGAAAAGTACCAGGCCCCTGACGGAAGCTGGCAGACACGCGGTAGCGGCCCGGCCCGCGTCGACCCGCGCTGCCCCGCCGCAGGCTGATTCGCACGCGGCTTTCGGGCAGGGGCAGTGCTCCGGCATTTTGCAGTGCCGCAAAATAGCTTGAATACGACCATTGGGCCATGTTGACTTGGCGTAACCCCTTTCCTAAAGGGTCCGCGCCCTCGACGGGCAGCTTGTCGCGCTTGCCGGGCCTTTCAACGGGAGGAACCTGCATGAACGATGATCGGTCCGATCGGGAACCCATTGGTGAGGATGTTCGCATCGATTCGCTCGAAGCCCGGCTTAAAGCCGCGCGGGAGCGGGAAGACGCTCGCATCCAACCGCAGGTACAGGCTCCCGACGCGAACTATCGCCTGGGATCCAGAGTGCTGGCGGAACTCATCGGTGGTCTCGCAGGTGGCGCGCTGATCGGTTGGGTTATCGACCGGTTTGCTGGAACGTCGCCCTGGGGTCTGTTGGTGATGCTGTTCCTCGGAATGGTGGTCGCCTTCAGGAACATCATACGAATTTCGAACCGGCGCCCCGACTGATAGTCAGGAAGGGCGCTGTCGTTCATAAGGCGACAGGGAAACACGCGTGGCAACCGAAGCCAAAGTCGACCCGATGCATCAGTTCACGATCCAGCCGATGTTCGGTACGGATCACCTGGAACTGCTCGGCTACAATATCGCCATCACCAATTCGACGGTGTGGATGGCGATCTCGGCGCTTGCGCTGTGGGCCTTCGTTTTCGGCGGCATGAAGCGTCAGCTGGTGCCCGGTCGCTGGCAGATGGCGGTGGAAAGCTTCACCGGCCTGATCGACGACATGCTCGAAGCGAACATCGGCAAGAACGGGCGCAAGTACGTTCCCTACATCTTCTCGCTGTTCATGTTCATCCTGTTCGGCAACATCCTCGGCCTCCTGCCGCTGGGCGTCATCGGCCTGCACCCCTTCACATTCACCAGCCACTTCACCGTGACCGGCATTCTCGCGATCATTTCGTTCGGCATCGTGCTGATCGTCGGTTTCGCGAAGCACAAGCTGCACTTCTTCTCGCTCTTCGTGCCGCACGGCACGCCCGTCCCGATGATCCCGATCATCTTCGTGGTCGAGATGATCAGTTTCATGGTCCGCCCCTTCAGCCTTGGCCTGCGTCTTTTCGTCGCGATGATGGCCGGGCACGTCCTGCTGGAAGTGCTGTCGAGCTTCGTCATCGGCTCCAGCAATGCAGGCATGCAGTATTTCGCCATCGCCGGTATCCCGAGCTTCATCCTGATGATCGGTATCTGTGCGCTCGAAATCCTGGTCGCGGGCATTCAGGCCTACGTCTTCGCACTGCTTACCAGCGTCTATCTCAACGACGCTGAAAACCTTCACTGATCTGTTCAACACGACAAGTTTTCCAAAGGAGTTTTTACAATGGACGCAGAAGCCGCAAAGCTGCTCGGTGCCGGTCTCGCCGCTCTTGGTGCGGGCCTCGCCTCGCTCGGCGTTGGTAACGTTTTCGCCAAGTTCCTCGAAGGCGCGCTGCGCAATCCGGGTGCTGCCGACGGCCAGCAGGGCCGCCTGTTCATCGGCTTCGCCGCCGCCGAACTTCTTGGCCTGCTCTCGTTCGTCGTCGCGATGATCCTGATCTTCGTCGCCTGATCGAACGCTTTCCTTTCCCGGTCCGTCCGATTTACGGGCGGGCCGGAGAAGGATGCTTTGAATTTCTAGCTGCTTGATCCCGTAACAGGACGCCATTTGCGATGCCTCAGATAGAACAGTTGGCCGCGACCTACTCCAGTCAGATTTTCTGGCTGTTGCTGATCTTCGGCCTGGTCTTCTTCATCGTCGGCAAGGGCATGGTCCCCAAGGTGATGGATACCGTCGCCCTGCGTGACAAGCAGATCTCGGACGACCTTGCTGCTGCGGAAGCCGCCCGTAACAAGGCCGATGCCGAAGAAGCCGCCTGGCGGGAGCGTGAAAACGCCAACCGCGCAGAGGCCCAGGCCCTTATCGCCAAGGCCAAGGCGGAAGCCGCCGCCAGCACCGAAAAGAAGCTGGCCGCCGCACAGACCGGCATCGATGCCAGGCTGACCGAGGCGGAGGCACGTATCGCCGAGGCCCGTGCATCTGCCGCCGCAGAGATCGAGGAAGTAGCCAGCGAGGCCGCTGCCGACATCGTGAAGCGTCTTGCCGGTATCGAGGTTTCCGCCGCCGAAGCCCGCCCCGCCGTTAAGGAGGCGATGTGATGAGCACCCTGACCGTCGTTCTTGCCGCTGACGGATCGGCCATGGTCGAGGAAAACCTCGAACACGCCACCGAACTACAGGGCATGGAACAGGCTGGCCACGCCGGCACCGAACACGCCGAACCGGTTGCTTTCGGTTTCATCGGTCCCTTCGCCTGGATCAGCCTCGCGATGCTCGTCTTCATCGGCGTGCTTCTGTGGAAGGGCGTGCCCAAGCTGATCGCCGGCGGGCTCGACAAGAAGATCGCGGAGATCAAGTCGCAGCTTGACGAGGCAAAGCAGCTTCGCGCCGAGGCAGAGGCGCTCCGCAAGGAGTATGCCGACAAGATCGCCGGGGCCGAAAAGGACGCAGCGAGCATGCTCGAGCATGCTCGCCACGAAGCCGATACCATCGTTGCCAAGGCCGAGACCGACTCCACCGCCATGGTCGCGCGCCGCCAGAAGATGGCCGAAGAAAAGATCGCCGGTGCCGAACGCGCCGCGATCGACGAACTTCGCGCCAAGGCCGCTCGGGCATCGGCTGCCGGTGCAGCCTCGATCATTGCCAAGCGGCATGACCAGGCCGCGGACAGCTCGCTCGTCGACCAGACGATCTCCAGTCTCTGACACTCGCCATCCGATCGGATTCGCTTCCGATCAGACCGGCTTCTGAAAAAAAGGGCGGGCCTGATGTTCCGCCTTTTTTTGCGTCAGGGTGCGATCGGGATGCGCCGGGTCGACTCTGAATGCAATCGTTGCTATTTCACGCGAGCACAAAACGCAGTTTGTGCGCCATGGGGTCGTGGTTGTGGGCGAAACGCTTCATCTCAGTAATGCGGGGGTCGATGACCGGGAATTGGTTTGGGCCATTCTCGATCAAAGTCCCGACTGCATCAAGGTACTAAGCCTCGAAGGCGATCTGGAGTACATGAACCCCAACGGTCGTCATGCCATGCAGATCGACGATTTCGCGGCTGTCGCTGGCCGGAAATTGCTAAAGATGTGGCCAGAGGAAAGCCGCGCGGCTTTGACCGGCGCGATCGCAGAGGCTGCCAAGGGTCGCAAGACGCGGTTCGAGGCCTATTGCCCGACTGCCAAGGGCGAAGACCGCTGGTGGGAAGTATATGCAAGCCCGATCCGCGACAAGCACGGCTGGCCCGCCCACGTCCTGTGCACGTCGCGTGACATAACACGCCACCGGCAACGGGACGATACGCACTCCGGCGAAGCCGAACTGATTCACAAGGCGTCGAACCAGCTTGCCCTGATCGGCGCACTTGCCCGCATTTCGCTGGGAAACGATGCGCAAGGCCTCGACCGGACCGAACGGTTGATGGAACGGCTCGACCGGCTCAACATCGCGCTTGGCCTTTCGGCGAAAGCCGGGTCGAATTCACTGGCACTTGCCGACCTGCTGGACGGGCTTTGCGCGCAGATGAAAAAGTCGGAGCGTTTCTCAATGTCGGGCGCCTTGTGCGGGATGATCGACGCGGAAACGGCGCGAACGATCGCGATCGTCCTGGGCGAACTGGATTCGAATGCCCACACGCACGGTGCGCTTTCGGGCAGGGGCGGCAAGGTCGACCTTCGCGTCGATCTGGGCGAGACCGAGGCGGAATTCATCTGGCGCGAATGGCTGGACGTTCCGCTGTCGAAAGATATCGTGCACGGCACGGGCCTGCGTCTCGTCATGCGGATGTCTGCTGCCCTGCCGGGGCCGGCAACGCATAGCTGGGACGAGGACGGCCTGATGGTCAGCTTCCGCGTGCCCCTGGCCCAGAAGAGCTAAGCGCCTTTAGAAACTGTCTTTCGCGCTTCTCAAGTGTGCGAAAGTCCCGACGGCACCGTCGCCGCCCCACCGGGCCTGCATGACCGGATCGTCTGCCCGCAGGAAGGGATTGGTCTCGATCTCACGGCCAAGCCGTGCCGGAACCGTCGGAAGGCCGCGGCTGCGGCGGTCCTTGATTTCCTCGACATAGTCGCAAAGCGCCTGGTTTTCGGGGTCCGCGTGTATCGCAAAACGGGCATTGGCCTCGGTATACTCGTGGGCGCAGTAAAGCAGGGTCTCGTCCGGAAGTTCGCGGACGCGCTTCAGGCTTTGCCAGAACTGTTCGGGATTGCCCTCGAACATTCGTCCGCAGCCCAGCGCGAAGACGGCGTCGCCGACGAAGGCGATTCCCGCCTCGGGCAGGTAATAGGCGATGTGCCCGTTGGTATGGCCGCCGACGTCGATGACTTGGGCTTCGTATGCACCGATGCGCACAACATCGCCTCCTTCGACCGTAACGTCGATAGCCGCAATCTTTGCCGCATCACCGGCAGGGGCGGTTACGGTGCAGCCGGTTGCCGCCTTGATCGCTTCGTTCCCGCCGGCATGGTCAGGGTGCCAGTGGGTGTTCCAGATCTGCGTGATCTGCCAGCCGCGCGCGGCGGCCTCTTTCATATAGGCCTCAGCGTCGGGCGTATCGATGCACACGGTTTCATTGCTGTCGGTGTCGTGCAGCAGATAGCCGTAGTTGTCCGACAAACAGGGGAACTGGTGAACTTCGATCATGGGAGGCTCCTTATCCGGAGAAAGATAGGGAAGGGAGGCTCACAAAGCAAAAGGCCCGCCGGCAAAATGCACGGCGGGCCTTTCGATTTTTATCGGGGCCGGGGACCGTCATGGGAGTAAATCCCATGACGTCGAACGGGCCTTATGGCCCGCCGGCCGGCCTGGTGTCAGGACGGCACAAGCGAACTTGTGCCGCCGACACTTCGGCTCAGTTCTTGCCCTTGAGGGCTTCGCCGAGGATGTCGCCGAGCGAAGCGCCCGAATCCGACGAACCGTACTGTTCCACGGCCTGCTTCTCTTCGGCGATCTGACGCGCCTTGATCGAGAAGTTCGGCTTCTTGGTGCGGTCGAAACCGGTGACCATTGCGTCGACCTTCTGGCCGGGCTGGAAGCGGTCGGGACGCTGTTCGTCACGATCGCGGCCAAGGTCCGAACGCTTGACGAAGCCGGTTGCGCCATCGTCTCCGACCTGAACTTCGAGACCGCCATCGCGGACTTCGAGAACGGTGACAGTGACGACTTCGCCGCGGCGAAGGCCCGTGCCGCCCGGAGCCGCGCCGACTGCCGGTGCGCCCTTTTCGAGCTGCTTCATGCCGAGGCTGATGCGTTCCTTGTCGACGTCGACGTCGAGAACCACGGCTTCGACTTCTTCACCCTTGCGGTGCAGGGCAAGGGCGTCTTCGCCCGAGATGCCCCATGCGATGTCCGACATGTGAACCATGCCGTCGACGTCGCCCGGAAGGCCGATGAACAGGCCGAATTCGGTCGCGTTCTTGACTTCGCCGGTGACGGTCGAGCCGATCGGGTGCTTCTCTGCGAAGTCGTCCCAGGGGTTCGACTGGGCCTGCTTGAGGCCGAGCGAGATGCGGCGCTTGTCGGCGTCGACCTCGAGAACCATGACTTCGACTTCCTGCGAGGTCGAGACGATCTTGCCGGGGTGGACGTTCTTCTTGGTCCAGCTCATTTCCGAAACGTGGACGAGGCCTTCGATGCCCGGTTCCAGTTCGACGAATGCGCCGTATTCGGTGATGTTGGTGACGGTGCCCGACAGCTTTGCGCCGACCGGGTACTTCACGCCAACGCCGTCCCACGGATCGCTTTCAAGCTGCTTCATGCCGAGCGAGATGCGCTGCGTTTCCGAATTGATGCGGACGATCTGGACAGTGACGGTGTCGCCGATGTTCACCACCTCGTTCGGGTGGTTGACGCGCTTGTAGCTCATGTCGGTGACGTGGAGCAGACCGTCGATGCCGCCGAGGTCGACGAACGCACCGTAATCGGTGATGTTCTTGACGACGCCCTCGATGACCTGGCCTTCTTCCAGGTTGCCGATGAGTTCGCTGCGCTGTTCGGCGCGGGTTTCTTCGAGGACGGCGCGGCGCGACACGACGATGTTGCCGCGGCGGCGATCCATCTTCAGGATCTGGAACGGCTGCGGAATGCCCATCAGCGGGGCAATGTCGCGGACCGGACGGATATCGACCTGCGAGCCGGGCAGGAAGGCCACGGCGCCGTCGAGGTCGACGGTGAAGCCGCCCTTCACGCGGCCGAAGATCTGGCCTTCGACGCGCTTGCCTTCGCCGAATTCGCTTTCGAGACGGTCCCAGGCAGCTTCGCGGCGGGCGCGGTCGCGCGACAGCATTGCTTCGCCGTCGGCGTTTTCAACGCGGTCGACATAGACTTCGACTTCGTCGCCGACCTTCAAGCCGTGATCTTCACCCTGGCGGGCGAATTCGGCGAGGCGGACGCGGCCTTCGCTCTTCAGGCCGACGTCGATGACGGCCTTGTCGTTTTCAATTGCGGTGACGGTGCCCTTGACGACGCGGCCTTCGAAGCCGCCATCGGCCTCGTTACCAAGCATGTCGTCGAGCATTTTCGCGAAATCGTCGCGAGTCGGGTTTGCCGAAGTGGCCATGGTTTGGGGTATTCCCGTTTGTCGATTTTCCGGCCAGGCGGTTTTTCCGCCGGTCTTTCCTCCGCCATCTGCACCATTGCATCGGCGGGCCAAAAGGGCCGAACTGCCGCGGGCGCCGAATGCGGTCCACGGCATCCGTCAAGCCGCGGGGGCTTTCGGGACCGCGCGCCGTTACGCCCATCGGGCGATGAAGGCAAGGAAAAAGCCGGTTTTTGGCGAACTTCCGGGGTTTTCGGCCGGATTATCGCGCCGTCCTTATGCCGCCAGCGCTTCTTCCACCAGCCTGATCGCTTCGGCGACCGATGCCTTGGCATCAAGGTCCGAATTGTCGAGCAGGATGGCGTCCGCCGCTTCGACCAACGGGGCCTCGGCGCGGTTGCGGTCGCGTTCGTCGCGGGCGGCAAGGTCGGCGCGAATTTCGTCGAGCGTGACCGCGTGGCCGCGCGACAGGCTTTCGGCATGGCGGCGATCGGCGCGTGCCGCGACGCTGGCGGTCACGAACAGCTTCACGTCCGCATCGGGCGCGATGACGGTGCCGATGTCACGGCCGTCGAGAACCGCACCGCCGGGCTGTGCGGCGAAAGCGCGCTGGCGTTCGAGCAGGGCTGCGCGAACGCCCTTGTGAACCGAAACCCTGCTGGCCAGCGCGCCGCTGGCCTCGCTGCGCAAGTCGGGATCGTCCAGCAGGCTGTCGGGAAAGTCCACGGCGCGCACGGCATCCAGCGGATCGTCGGGGTTGCCGCCGTTCAACACCGTCTGCTTGCCGACCGCGCGGTAGAGCAGGCCGGTATCGAGATGCGGCAGGCCGAAGTGCGTGGCCAGCGCCTTGGCGATCGTGCCCTTGCCCGACGCGGTGGGGCCGTCGACGGCGATGATCATGCGGTCCTCCGGGTCTTGAGAGCCTTGGCAATGCCCCAGATAGCGATCGCGGCCCAAAAACCTTCCAGCACCATCGAGGGCAGGTTGGGATGATAGTAGAGCGATATGGCCAGCAGGATCGCGCCAACGAGGTTGACGCCGTGCTGCACGAACGGGTTGGGGTCCGCCTTGCCGGTCATGTAGGCATAGGCGAAGATGATGCAGGCCATGCCGACGAAGCCGATCAGGGTCGGGATGTCGAGCGGGGTCACGCGCCCGACGCCTGTGCCAGAAGCGCCTCGAACGTCGGGAAGCTGGTCGCGATGGGGGACGTGTCGTCGACCTCCACACCGCTCCGGCTGGCAAGTCCTGCGACGGCCATGCTCATCGCGATACGGTGGTCGAGATGCGTGGTGACAGGTTCGCCCGACGTACCGGCAAGCGGTTCGCCGCCGGTTCCTTCGATAACGAGGCCGTCCTCGCGCTCCTCGACACTGGCACCGGCCAGCGTCAGCGCCTCGGCCATGGCGCTCAGCCGGTCCGATTCCTTGACGCGCAGTTCGTCGAGGCCGGTCGTCACGGTGCGGCCCTTGGCCAGGGCGGCGGCTACGAAGAGCACGGGAAATTCGTCGATCATGGCCGGGGCGACGGCGGGATCGACCTCGATCCCGGAAAGTTCGGAATGACGGACGCGCAAGTCGGCAACCGGCTCTCCGCCGACGTCGCGGCGGTCCACTTCCTCGATCGAACCGCCCATGGCGCGTAGCACGTCAAACAGCGCGGCGCGCGTCGGGTTCAGCCCGACATTGGCGACCACGAGATCCGATCCGGGCACAAGCAAGGCGGCAACGACGAAGAAGGCGGCGGAGGACGGGTCGCCGGGCACGACGATGTCCTGCGGACGAAGCTCGGCCTCACCGCGAATGTCGATGATTCGCTCACCATTCACTTCCTCGACGGTCAGGTCGGCACCGAATCCGGTCAGCATGCGTTCGGTGTGGTCGCGCGTGGCGACGGGTTCGATCACGCGGGTCACGCCCGGCGTGTTGAGCCCGGCGAGCAGAACCGCGCTTTTCACCTGCGCGCTGGCGACGGGAAGGCGGTATTCGATCGGTACCGCCGGATGCGCGCCGCGCATCGTCAGCGGCAGGCGGCCACCGGGACTGGAGGTGAAATCGGCGCCCATCAAGGACAGCGGTTCGATCACGCGGCCCATCGGGCGTTTTGACAGGCTGGCATCGCCGGTGAAAGTCGCGGTAATGCCGTGGCTGGCGACCACGCCCAGCAAAAGACGCGTCGAAGTGCCGGAATTGCCCATGTCCAGCGCGGTTTCGGGCTGCAGCAGGCCGCCGACACCCACGCCGTCGATCGTCCAAGTGCCATCGTCCTCGCGCACGATCCGGGCGCCCATGGCGCGCATCGCGGCGGCGGTCGCCATCACGTCTTCGCCTTCGAGCAGGTCTTTTGCCGTGGTGCGGCCAACCGCCAGCGCGCCGAACATCAACGAACGGTGGCTGATCGACTTGTCGCCCGGAACGGTGATCCGTCCGGTCAGCGGCGCGCCCGGCTTGAAATTGCGTGGAGTGGGGATATTTGCGTGGCTCATGGCTGTCCGTGGGTCGCGGGTTTGGCGGCGGCTTTTGACAGGGGCGCGCCCCTATGGCAAGGCGCGCGCTCCCCGGCGGGGACAGGGCGCTTGAAGCCCGGCCCCTGCCTGCCCAGATTATTGCAGCAATCAAGGCGCCGCCGAAGCGGAGGCGCGGTTTCGAACGAGGATATTCATGGTCAAGCCCGAATGGGGTGCGAAGCACACCTGCCCGAAGTGCGGCACCCGCTTCTACGATCTCGGCAAGGACGATCCGGTTACCTGCATCGAATGCGGTAACGAGTGGACGCCCGAACCCGTGTTGAAGTCGAAGCAGCCGATTCCCTTCGAAGAAAAGAAGGAAGTGGAGCAGAACGACGACGATCTGGCGGATGACGATCTCGACATCGACGACGATGACGATTCGCCCGACAACGACGTCGATCTTGGCGGTGACGACGATCTTGGCGTCGCCAAGGCCAAGGACGACAACGACGACGAGACCTGATCGCCGCGCGCGCGACCGGGTATTCCGTACCCGGTCGCGCAGCAGGCTTTTTGTGGCGGGATGATTTTTCCTCTTGCCAGCGAAAAAGGCTCTCCCTAAAGAGCCGCTTCCCGACGCGGTCGGGACCGCGATGCCTCCCAGGGCATTCGCAAATCGATGGAAAATTGGGGCCGTAGCTCAGCTGGGAGAGCGCTACAATGGCATTGTAGAGGTCAGGGGTTCGATCCCCCTCGGCTCCACCATCGACCTCCTTCATGAAACAATTTGACTGCTCGTGCGCTGATGCTTCCGAAAGGAAATTTCCGCATGGCTGCACGCGCATATTGGCAGGGCCAGATCAGGCTGGCGCTCGTCTCGATCCCGGTCGAGGCCTATGCCGCGACAAAGTCCGGCGCCAAGATCAGCTTTCGCCAGATCCACGAACCTTCGGGCAAGCGCATCGCTTATGAAAAAGTGGTGCCCGGCATCGGTCCGGTCGATCGCGACGACATCATCCGCGGCTACGAGATTTCCAAGGGCAATTATGTCCTGCTCGATGACGAGGAGATCGAGGCGGTCAAGCTGGAGAGCAAGAAGACGCTGGAGCTCGTCCAGTTCGTCGATTCGTGCGAGATCGACCCGCTCTATTTCGAAAAGCCCTATTACGTCGCCCCATCGGACGATCTGGCCGAAGAAGCTTTCGTTGTCCTGCGCGAGGCGCTGCGCAAGGCCAAGAAGGTCGGGCTGGGCCAGTTGTCGGTACGCGGGCGCGAAACGCTGGTCGCGATCAAGCCTTGCGGCAAGGGACTCCTGATGGAAACGCTGCGCTACGCCGACGAAGTTCGCGCAGGGCAGGCGTTCTTCGCCGATATCGAGGAGAGCAAGCCCAAGAAGGAACTGCTCGACCTCGCCACTACCCTGATCGACCAGCGCAGCGCGCCCTTCGATGCGAGCGAGTTCCATGACCGCTATTCCGATGCGCTGAAAAAGCTGATCGACAAGAAGGCCAAGTCGAAGAGCGGCAAGAAAGTCATTGAGGACGTGGACAAACCTTCGGGCAAGTCGGGCTCCAACGTTATCGACCTCATGGCCGCACTCAAGCAGTCGGTGAGCGAGGACAAACCCGCGGCGAAGAAGCCGACGAACCGACGCAAGAGCGCCTGATGGAACTGAACGAGGCGACTGCGCTCCACTGGATCGATACCGAGGTTCTGCTCCGCTTAGGGGTCGCTGCCGTCATCGGTCTTCTCCTCGGGCTGGACCGGGAACTGCGGGGGCATGCGGCAGGACTGCGTACGCATGGCCTGGTCTGCTTCTCCGCTGCCGCGACCACCATTTCGGTTCTTGCGCTTTACATGCAGCTTGGCCCTGGGCGGATGGACCCGTTGCGCCTGTTCGAGGCGACAGGAGCCTTTATCGGGATCGTCGGGGCGGGGCTGATCGTTTTTTCGAAGGGCAAGCTCCACAACATAACGACGGCGGCGCATTTATGGCTGGCATCGGTGCTCGGCATCGCTTGCGGGGCGGGGCAATGGCCGCTGGTCGCGATAGGCTTCGTGATCAGCGTCGTCATGATTACGATCCTGCGGCTGACCGAAAAGTGGATGGGGGGAGATCGCAGGCTCGAAGATGACGATGAAGGTGAGGCCGCGGATCGATGAGCCGGTCCGATCCTCTTGCCGATTACAACGCCAAGCGGGATTTCGCGAAGACCGCGGAACCCAAAGGCGAGAGGGATAAGAAGGCCGCCGATCCCGACAAGGGCGGCGCGCGCTTTATCGTGCAGAAGCATGATGCAACGCGCCTGCACTGGGACTTGCGGTTGGAGGCGGATGGCGTGCTGAAAAGCTGGGCCGTCACCAAGGGGCCGTCGCCCGATCCCGACATCAAGCGGCTCGCCGTGCGGACCGAGGATCACCCGATGTCCTATGCCGAGTTCGAGGGCGTGATTCTCAAGGAGGAATACGGCGGCGGCACGGTCATGCTGTGGGACCGGGGGACGTGGCAGCCGATCGAGGGCAAGAGCTGGAAGGACCTGGAAAAGGGGCACTTGCACTTCATCCTGACCGGAGAGCGGATGAAGGGCGAATGGCTGCTGATCCGGCTGAAACCGCGCAAGGGCGAAAAGCGCGAGAACTGGCTTCTGCGCAAGTTGCAGGACGAATATGCCGAGGAGGGCGATCCGCTGATCGAGCGGGAGCTGACCAGCGTGCTGACGGGCCGTTCGATGGCGGAAATCGCGGCGGACAAGCAGGGCGCATATTCGCTTGCGGGCAAGAAGGGTGCCGATTTCGCCGCGCAAATGCATAAGGCGGCAAGTCGCAACGAGAGCAAGACCAAGGCGCCTGTAAAGAAACGCGCAAGCTGCAAGCCGCCCAAATACCGCAAGCCGCAACTGGCGACGCTGGTCGATGCCGTGCCGGCAGGCAATGGCTGGATGCACGAGATCAAGTTCGACGGCTATCGCGTGATGGTCGCGGCGGCGGGCAAGGACGTGACGGTCTGGACCCGCAACGGCAAGGACTGGACCGACAAGTTCGGCCCGCTGGTCGAAGCGATCGCCGCGCTGGACCTGCCGCCGTGCCTGATCGACGGTGAAGTCGCGGCGCATGACAAGGATGGCAACCCGGACTTTTCGACCTTGCAGGCGGTGTTGAAGCGCGGTCATGGATCGCAAGGGGCTGGCGATGCCCTGGCGCTCCACGCTTTCGACTTGTTGGAGCTGGATGGCGAAGACCTTGCTCCGCGCAGCAATATCGAACGCAAGGAACGGCTGGAGGCATTGTTGGCCGATGCCGCGCCGCCGATCCATGTCGCCGATCATGTCATCGGCGCTGGCGAAAAGCTTTACGACGCGATGTGCGCCGCCGGGCAGGAAGGGATCATCTCGAAAAAGATCGATGCGCCCTACCGCTCGTCCCGCACGAAGGCATGGGTGAAGGTAAAGTGCACGCGGCGGCAGGAATTTGTCGTCATCGGCTGGAAGAAATCCAGCGCGAAGGGGCGGCCCTTTGCCTCGCTGTTGCTGGCCCAGCACCAAGGCGATGATCTCGTCTACAAGGGCAATGTCGGCACCGGCTTCACGATGGACGCGATGGAAGACCTGTCCGCGAAGATGAAGCGGCTGGAGCGCAAGACCCCGCCTGCCACGGTCGACAAGGCCAGCGCGCGCGGCGTGACGTGGCTGACACCGAAGCTCGTCGCCGAAATCGCCTTTGCCGAGTTCACCGCCGACGGCAACGTTCGCCACGGCAGCTACCTTGGACTGCGAGGCGACAAGGTGGCAAAGGACATCGTTCCCGAGCGGGCGGCCCGCGCCCCCGAACCTGCCGATGCGGTCGAGATTTCGAGCCGCGACAGGGTGGTCTTTCCCGACAGCGGCCAGACCAAGGGCGACCTTGCCGATTATTATGCCGAGATCGCGCCCCTGATGCTGCCGTTCGCAGGCCAGAGGCCGGTCAGCCTCGTGCGGTGTCCGCAGGGGCGGTCGAAGAAGTGCTTTTTCCAGAAACACGACAGCGGATCGTTCGGACCCCATGTCCACCATGTCCCCATTACCGAGAAGGACGGCGGTGCGGAGGACTACCTCTATGTCGAGGATGCGCCGGGTCTGCTGGCCTGCGTCCAGATGGGGACGATCGAGTTTCACGGCTGGTGCGCGCGGACCGACGATGTCGAAGCGCCCGACAAGCTGGTTTTCGATCTCGACCCTGACGAGGGGCTGGATTTCGCCGACGTCAAACGCGCGGCAAAGGACATTCACGACCGGCTGGCCGATCTTGGGCTGACCAGTTTTGCCATGCTGTCCGGCGGGAAAGGAGTTCACGTCATCGTACCGTTGCGGACAGGCCATTCGTGGGACGCGCACAAGGATTTCGCGCGCCGTTTCGCAGAGGCACTCTCACTGGCAGAGCCGGACCGCTTCACCGCGACGATGAGCAAGGCCAAGCGCAAGGGCAAGATCTTCATCGACTGGCTTCGCAACCAGCGCGGTTCGACTTCGGTTCTCCCTTTTTCGGCCCGTGCGCGCAGCGGTGCGCCTGTTGCGGTTCCGGTGTCCTGGCGCGAGCTTGAGGACATGCCCGACGCGCAGCAGTTCTCTATCGAGGACGCGAAGAAGCTATTGGCGAGGGCTGGGCACAAGGCGCTTTCCGGCTGGGGTTTTGCCGATCAGTCGCTGCCCGACGTCTGACTTGCACAGGTTTGCGCGCGCCTATGGTTGCGCCATGCGGCCTGCTGCCTAGAAGGCAATTGCAGCAATAACCCAAGGAGACCCCCGCGATGGCCAAACGCTACTGGCTGATGAAATCGGAACCCGACGTCTATTCGTGGGACGATCTCGTCGAGGAAGGCGAGGGAACGTGGGACGGGGTTCGCAATTACCGCGCACGCAACAACCTTGCCGCGATGAAAAAGGGCGAGAAGGCTTTCTTCTACCACTCGAACAAGGGGCTGGAGATCGTCGGCATCGTCGAGATCAGCGTCGATGGCATCACCGATCCCACGGACGAAACCGGCAAATGGGCCGCGGTGAAGGTCAAGCCGGTCGAAAAGCTGAAGCATCCCGTCACGCTAAAGCAGGTCAAGGCCGAACCTTCGCTGGAAGAGATGGAACTGGTGAAGTTGATGCGCCTGTCTGTATCGGAGGTCATGCCCGACGAATGGAAAAAAATCCTGTCGATGTCGAAAAAGGGCTGAGATTCCCTCCGGCCCGCGCGGGCAGGACAAGACGATGGTTAACGCACCTGTCCCGAAGCGGGGCGGCAGGCGCAAAGACCCTGTTTGCAAGGGATAAAGTCCATTAGTTAAAGAAACGTTATCGCCAGACGGGCGTTCTCTTGGGTAATGCCGGACTTGATCGCGGCGCGCCGAAAAGGACCAAGGACGAAGGTACGAACCCGATGATGCAGAACGCCGCCATCTCGATGCCCGCCCGCACCGGGCGCATGAAGTTCCGCTCTGCGATGATCCGTCGTCCCATCTTCGGCCGCCGCCGCGAAAGCGCGCTGCCGATGGAAGGTGAAGCGGCAAAGGGTCTGCTTTCGAAATTCTCGTCTCAGGACGTGAAGGATTTCCTGATGGCCTATAGCGCCTGCTTCATCGCCGTCATGTGCATGATCGCCTGATCAGCGCGACTTATTCGGCCAGCGCGGGTTCGGCCAGCTCTGCGCGGTAGAGGATCCATCCCAGCCAGGCCGCACCAATCGACATCGCCGCTGCCAGCAGCAGTTGGTCCACGATCGGCACGCCGCCTTCGGTAAGGCCCATCGCGATTATCGCGCCTGCCGCCATGGCGCCTGAATTCACGATATTGTTGGCCGCCACCGTGCGCGCGGTCTGCGACTTGTCGACCACCGTCGTCAGGAATGCATAGAGCGGTACGACGAACATGCCGCCCGCGATGGCCACGCCCAGAAGGCATAGCATCAGCGGAATGGCGAGGGGCAGGGTGGCAAAGTCCATCACGGTATAGAGCCCGCCTTCGTGCGGCACCCATGCCTTGCACACCAGGTGGAAGGCCACGATGAACAGACCCATGACCACCACCGAAATCGGCGCATAGCGAGCCGAAACCTCGCCCTTCAAAAGCAGGTTGATGGCCATAGACCCGATGGCGACCCCGACCGAGAAGATGACCAGGAACAGGCTGGCCACTTCCTTGCCCGCGGACAGCACGTTCTTGGCCAGCGGGGGGAATTCGATGAACAGCACGGCGCCGATGGTCCAGAAGAAACTGATCGCCATGATCGCGTAGAAGACGCGTTTTTCATCCATCGTCGCCTTCACCACGCGGATGGAGGACCGGATAATGTTGAAGTCGATCGTCTCGCCGGTCGCCTGTGCGGGGGCATCGGGGATCTGGCGTCCCGCGAACCAGCCGATCCCGGCCAGCACCATGATCAGCGCGGCGGCGGCCTCTACCGGGATCCACCCGGCAAGGATCGTCCCGGCCAGAACCGAAAGATAAGTCCCTGCCTCCACCAAGCCCGTGCCCGAAAGAACTTCGCCCTTTTTCAGGTGCTGCGGCAGGATCGCGTACTTGATCGGCCCGAAGAACGTCGAATGGGCGCCAAGCCCCGTCAGCGCCGCCAGCATCAGCGGGATGGCCAGCGTTTCGATCATGATGCCCTGCCAGGCAAGGACGAGACCCGTGGCGCCGACCGCCATGATGCCGATTTCGGCCAGTTTCACGATCCTGACGATCGCGGCCTTGTCGCGCATGTCGGCAAGTTGGCCCGCCAGCGCGGAAAAGAGGACGTAGGGAAGGGTGAACAGCCCCGATGCGATCGCGGAAAAGCGCGCTTCCTCTGCCGTGGAGCTGTACACCTGGTACACCACGAACAACACCATCGCGTTCTTGTAGAGATTATCGTTGAACGCGCCCAGCAACTGCGTCGTAAACAACGGTAGGAAGCGTCGACGCGACAGGAGTTTGGTGGACATCATCATGCGGGGGGAGTTCTACAGTCCTTAACGGGTCGCGGATTAGGCACAAGTCCCGGATACGCTTTTGTGCGCGGCGCTTTCACGCTATGCGCCGTTATCGGACATAGCTTGAGATAATGCTGACACTTCCAAACCTCCTGACGCTTTCGCGCATTTTCGCGGTCCCGCTGCTGGTATTTTTCCTCTGGTGGCCGGACTGGACCGTGGGCCATTGGCTGGCCTTCGGGCTTTATTGTGTCGCGGGCATTACCGATTTCTTCGACGGCATGCTGGCCCGGGCCAGCGGGCGGGTCAGCCGGCTGGGCATCTTTCTCGATCCGATCGCGGACAAGATCATGGTCGCGGCCGTTATTCTGGTGCTGGTGCACACTGGCATCATTCCCTCGATCCATGTCCTTGCCGCTCTCGTCATTCTTCTCAGAGAGATAATGGTCTCGGGGCTAAGGGAGTTCCTTGCAGGGGTGCAGGTTTCCGTTCCGGTGTCCCGGTTGGCCAAGTGGAAGACGACGTTTCAGATGGTTTCGCTGGGCGCGCTGATCCTGTCGGGTGCGCTGCCGACGATCGATTTCGTGTACTGGACGGGGATCGGCTCGCTTTGGGCCGCGGCGGCGCTGACGGCGCTGACGGGCTGGGATTACCTGCGCATCGGCCTGCGTCACATGGATTGAGGCCCAGGGGTGCTCAAACAAAAAGGGCGGCAGCCTTTCGGCCACCGCCCTTCGTTTTTTCATCTGGTTCGGATCAGCGGGCGCGAACCGCGCTCTTGTGCGCGCCGACACCGTTTGCGCCCTTGGGCTTGAAGCGCCGCTTGCGTCCCATGTCGTCGCGCGGCTGACCGTCGCCGCGGTTTTCCTTGGCCTTGCGCGCCTTGCGCTGATCGAAATCACGGTTGCTGCCACCGTTCTTTCCTCCGCGCGGCTTGCGGGCCCCGCGGTCAGAACGATCGCCATATTCGGCACCGGCCGGCTTGCGGCTGGGCTTGGGCAGGCTTTCGGCGCGCTTGGTGAAATTCTCGACCAGCGGCATCGGCGTCAGGCGCACGCCCGTCAGCTTTTCGATGTCGCGGATATAGGGCTTTTCATCCGGCGCGATGTAGCTGATCGCAACACCGTCGGCGCCGGCGCGTGCGGTACGGCCGATGCGGTGCACGTACTGTTCGGGCACGTTGGGAATTTCGAAGTTGAAGACGTGGGACACGCCCGTCACGTCGATGCCGCGCGCTGCGATATCGGTTGCGACCAAGACAGGAACGTTGCCGGCGCGGAACCCGTCAAGCGCGCGAGTGCGCTGGGCCTGCGTCTTGTTGCCGTGGATCGCGGCGGCGTTGATGCCGGCGGCGGCAAGATGGCGCACGACGCGGTCGGCACCGTGCTTGGTGCGGGTGAAGACCAGCGTCTTTTCGATTTCGCCGCTGGCAAGGCCTGCCTGAAGCGAAAGGGTCAGCAGAGCCTGTTTTTCAGCCTGATTGACGAAAGTACCGTACTGTTCGACACGCTCTGCCGTGGTTGCCTGCGGGGCGACCTCGACCTTGACCGGATCGTTGATGAAGCGGCGCGACAGGTCGGCGATGTCCTTGGGCATCGTCGCGCTGAAGAACAGCGACTGGCGATTCTTGGGAAGCAGGTTGGCAACGCGGGTCAGCGGCTTGATGAAACCGAGGTCCATCATCTGGTCCGCTTCGTCGAGCACGAAGATCTCGACATCCTTGAGCGTCAGGGCGCGCTGGTCGATGAGGTCGAGCAGGCGGCCGGGCGTCGCCACCAGCACGTCGGTGCCGGGCACCAGTCGGCGGGCCTGCTTGCCCACCGGAACGCCGCCGAAAACGCATTCGACGTTGATCGGCAGGTGCTTGGCATAACGGCTCATGTTTTCCGCGATCTGGGCGGCCAGTTCGCGGGTCGGCGAAAGCACCAGCATCCGGCACGAGGCGGGATTGGGCTTGTAACCCTGTGCGGCAAGGCGATGGAGCGACGGCAGCGAGAACGCGGCGGTCTTGCCGGTGCCGGTCTGCGCGATGCCCAGGAGGTCGCGGCCTTCCATAAGGGAAGGGATCGCCTGGCGCTGGATCGGCGAAGGCTCGGTATAGCCTTTTGCTTCAAGCGCGCGGAGAATGGGCTCGGCAAGGCCGAGTTCTTTGAAATAGGACATTGAATACACTCGCATTGGCGCTGCCGGCCATGATGGCGGCGCGCGGGGGTCCACAAAGGCGACCCGTGCGTGATTGGGGAAGCTTTACGACAGCGACCGTCGATCTGCCGCGGGCCACTCCACCATGTCTATCGGCGGGCGCTCACGCTGGCGGCTGATGGCAGGGTGCTGCCGTCGCTGGATGCGCAGATAGTTGCTGCGCCTGCGAAATGCAATCGAATTCAGCGCTCGGTACTGTTCGGCTGCGGAATAAGGATCAGCGTGCCGTCCTCCACGCTCCATTTCTGAAGGCGGGACAGGAAGTTCATGCCCAATACGTTCATGCCGTTCATCGACGGCGCGATGACCGCTCGCAGGTCCTCGGCATGGATGGTCCCGGTCTCCAGCGTGTCGATGCTGGTCAGGTGTGCAGGTGCGGTGCCGTTGGCGGTTTCAAGGCGGACGGTGCCCGTGACCGAACTGGCCGTAAGCCCAGCGGCGCGCGCGGTTTCGGGCGAAATCGCGGTCAGGCTCGCGCCGGTATCGACAAGGAAGCGGGTGGGGTGCCCGTTGACCTGCGCCTCGATCCAGTAGTGCCCGTCGCGTGATAGGGGGATATGCGTTTCCTGCCCCTCGACGACCTGTTCGGGCACACCCAGTTGCGGCATGGCAAGGTCTGGGTTCAGGCGGGCAATGTCGATCACGGTCATGACCAGCACGGCGACCAGTGCGAAACTGCCGAAGCCGCGCATCAGTCCGCCGGTCTTCGGCATCGATTTGACCAGCGCGCCGCCGACCATCGATATGCACAGCGCGATCAGCGCGATGGCCAGCAGCGGATAGCTGGCGAATACCTCCCCATAAGGCAGGCTTTCAAGGAAGGTCACGAAGCGATCCATGACGCGTTTCTAGCCGCTTGCGCCTTTCGCCAGCCTGACCGCGCTTCACGTTTGGCATCGTCAGGCGAGATGGGCGATTTCCTCTGCCATGATCTCTCTTGTCCGGGTCTCGTCCGGGAAGCCTTCGTCGATCCAGCGGCTTTCCACGGTTTGCAGGACTTTCGCCACTTGCGGCCCGGCGCCAACACCTGCGGCAACGATTTCACCGCCCTTGATGGGCAGGCGGGGCACCTCCCAACCAGCGAGGTCGCCGACCGAGGAATCGAGCAGCAACAGCCTGTCGCGGGCGATTTCCATGCCCAGCTGATAGGCAAGCGCACGGGGATTGAGGGTATCCTTCTCCGTCCGCGCGGCGTCCAGCTTGATGCGCTTTTTCTGTGCATTGGATAGGCGCAGGCGCGACGCGACTTGTTCGGCGATGGCCGGATCGGGCGGCAGCAAGGCCGCAAGACGCCGGATAGCGTCCGGTTCGACCCCGCCTTCACGTTCTGCCGTCACCAGCCTAGCCAGCCGGTTCACCTGGACCCCGCCGGATTCGGGCAGGACGACCGCCAGAACGCCCAGTTCGGCCATGCGTGCGATCGTGGGCGAAGGATCAGGCAGGGCCAGCAGGTTCTGTATCTCCCAGCCGACACGTTCGCGCGACAGGCCCTTCAGCGTCGCGGCCAGTTCTCGGCAGGCATCCGACGCCTCGGCATCCGCAGGTTCGCTGCCGAAACGGGCGTGGAAGCGGAAATAGCGCAAGATGCGCAAATGATCCTCGCGGATGCGTTCGCGGGCATCGCCGATGAAGCGGACCTTGCGCGCCGCAAGGTCGTCCAGCCCGCCGAAATAGTCGGACACCTCGAACGTTTCGGGATGGGCGTAGAGCGCGTTGATCGTGAAATCGCGGCGTGCGGCGTCTTCCTTCCAGTCCGTGGCGAAAGCGATCGTCGCGCGGCGACCATCGGTGGCGACATCGCGGCGCAGCGTCGTCACTTCGACAGGGCCGCTGTCCAGAATGGCGGTGACGGTGCCGTGTTCGATCCCGGTGGGAACGGTGCGGATGCCCGCGTTCTTCAACCGCAGCACGACTTCGGCCGGCTGGTGACGCGTCGCCAGATCGACGTCGTGCGCCTCTAACCCCATCAGGGCATCGCGCACGCATCCGCCGACATAGCGGCATTCGTCCGCGCCCAGCGCCGTGACGAGCGAGGGCAGGTCGGGGCGCTTCGTCCATTCCGCATCGGTGATCGGCTTCATCGCATCGTCTCGTGCCAGCGCAGACGCCGCGAAAGGTTCGCCAGGATCGCGCCCGTCACGCCCCAGATGCGGTGCCCGCCCCATTCCATGTCGATGAAACTGCGGTTTCGGCCCTTCCAGAAGATATGGTTTTCCTTGTGATTGGCCGGATCGAGCAAATGGGAAAGCGGTGCTTCGAACCACTCGTCCACTTCGGCCGGATTGGCGCGCAAGTGAAGGTCCGGCGGCACCGTCGCGAGCACGGGCGTTATCGAAAAGCCGCTGGCCGAATTGAACCGGTCAGTCGTGCCGATGACATGGACGGCCGATTGCGGCAGGGCGATTTCCTCGTGCGCTTCGCGCAGCGCGGCCTGCACCGGCGTTTCGCCGCGATCCAGCTTCCCGCCGGGGAAAGCGACCTGGCCGCCGTGACTGCGCATCTTGCTGGGACGTTCGATCAGCAGGACGCCGGGATTGTCGGGCCGTTCGGTCACCGCGATCAGGACGGCTGCATCGCGGGCGGTGCCGTCGGCCAGCCCGCCTTCGTCGCGCAAGTCGGTGATCTGCTGGCTATGCCCGGCCAGGTGCATCGCGGTCAGCCGGTCGCGGATCGAACTCATTCGCGGCCACCGGGCATGAGCGCAAAACTTTGGCCGCAGCTGGTGACCGCAAGCGGGTCATGGCCCTCTGCAATCGCGATTTCGGCAAGCTGGGCGTAAGTGGAACGGTCCAGCCGCGCCTCAAGCCCGTCCCGCACGGTCACGTAGATCGCGGGGGTTTCGGCATCGCCGCGCACGACGACGGGGTGGTCGCCATCGGCAGTCACGAATTCGTCGGTGTTGAGGCGAAACGTGATGGCGCGCGTCCCGTCTTCGTCATGGACGCGGACATCGGTGGCGATGAAGGGCGCGTCCTCAACCTCGATCGAAAGCTTCTGATAGGGGACGACAAGCCAGTATCCGTCCCCCTCGCGCCGCAAGAGTCCCGAAAAGGCGCGCACCATGGCATCGCGGGTAATCGGAGACCCGTCGTGAAACCAGCGCCCGTCGGCAGCGATACGCATGCCGCTATCGCCGGTCATTTCCGGGTTCCATTGCGAAACGGGAGGCAGCTTGCGCGCAGCAACCGCATCGGCCACTTCGGCAAGTGTCATTCCGGCAAGGTCTGATGGAACGTCGTACGGCATCTTTCGGGTAAAGCGATGCCAGATCGCTTCAGTTCCGCCAAGGCCCCAACATTCCCTTTTCGGGGAGGATTGCCGGATTGGCGCAGCGGACCAGCAGTCGCGAAGGCTCCCACGGGCCGGGCGCGGCCCAGCCGCCGGTATGCTGGGCGGTGAAACCGAAGAAGCGGCCGTAATAGTCCGCATCGCCGATCAGGACCTGTGGCAAGGGGCCGGACGCTGCCTTCGTGTCGTCGAGCGCGGCCAGCGCGGCCAGCGTCAGTGCCTTGCCGTATCCCAAGTCCTGATGTCCGGGCAGAACCGCGACAGGCCCCACCATCACCATCGGGTGGGCACGTCCATCGGCATCGGTCAGCGCCACTGGCCAGCACTGGATCGTGCCGACGAGATAATCGTCGTCATCGAGCGCGGCGAAAGACAGGCCGGGAAGCCAGTCCATCCCTTCGCGCACCTTGTACGCCGTGCGCTTCTGACGCTCCGGCTCGAAAGCGCGGTCGAGCAGTTCCTCGATCAACTTGGGATCGACCTGGTCGAGAGGGATGATCGTGGCCATGCGCTTAAAGGGTGCCCCAGCTGTGCGAATGGGGCGCGCCGATAGGGCCGGGGGCGGCCCCTGTCGAGAAATATATCGAGAAATATCGCGGCCGAGCCGCTTGGCGGCCCTTACGGCGACAGGGCTTCCGGGCCCTTTATCCGGCGGTGCGCGGCGTCAGTTTCCACAGGCGTGCACCGTCCTTGTCCTCGGCGATCCAGATTGCACCGTCGGGGCCTTCCTCGATCGCGCGTAACCGCCGGTCGAAGCCGTACCGTGCCGCTTCGTGCGGGGCGGTGCCTGCCATGTCGATATCGACGAGGGATTCGATCGACAGACCGGGGACAAGAAGATGACCCTTCAGCTGCGGGAACATCTTGCCCGAATAGAACAGCATGTCGCCGGGCGCGATGACCGGGTTCCAGCTGACGGCCGGGGCCGCGAATTCGGGGCGTGTCGCGTGATCGGGGATCGCGCCGCCGTTATAGTGGACGCCGTTCGACACCACCGGCCAGCCGTAGTTCTTGCCGGGTTCGACCCGGTTCAGCTCGTCACCGCCCTTGGGGCCGTGTTCGATATCCCAAAGCTGGCCCGAGGCGTCGAAGGCAAGGCCAAGCAGGTTGCGGTGGCCCCAGGACCAGATCGCCGGATCGCCCGCACCGTCCGCAAGCGGGTTGCCGGGTGCGGGAGTGCCGTCGGGCAGGAGCCTGACCACGGTGCCCAGGTTGTTCGAGGTATCCTGCGCCGGGTCCATCTTCTGGCGGTCCCCGGACGAGATGAAAAGGTATTCGCCGTCGGGTGAGAAAGCGAAACGGTGTGAGTAGTGCCCGCGGCCGCCCACTTTCGGCTGACGCCAGAAGACTTCGAAATCCTTGATCGTGCAGGACGAAGGTTCCGTGCAGGAAAGCGTGCCGCGTCCCGCCGCCGCGCCGCGGGTGTCGCCATTACCGGCTTCGGCATAGGACAGATAGATCGTCCGGCCGTCGATGGTGTCGCCGCTCTCCGATGGCAGGAAGGCCACGTCGCCCAGTCCGCCCTGTCCGCCAAAATCCACGCGCGGAACGCCGCTCACCGATATCTGGCGGCCCGTTGCCGTGTCGATGCCGATCAGCGTTCCGCCCCTCAGCGTCATCATCAGGATGTCGGTGCCGGGCACGAAGGACAGGGCCCAGGGTTTATCGAACGTGCCGAATTCCTGCATTGCGAACGCTTGGTCCGCAGGGCCGGGTTCAAGCTGCCATGCGTTTTCGACAGCCTGTCCACCGTCCCCGGCGTTCGAAGGCATGCCGCAGCTTGAAAGCAAGGCGGCGACGGGCAAAAATGCGATTCTGATGTTCATTGTCCAACTTGTCCGTAAGTCCTTGGTCAACACGCTGATCGCAAAGGCGTTCCTGCGATGATGCCGGTTGTCGGCGTGGACGAGGCGGGCCGCGGTCCGCTGGCCGGGCCGGTGGTGGCCGCGGCGGTCGTGCTGTGCAAACCGCGGCCATCCGGGCTTGGCGATTCCAAGGTGTTGAGCGCGAAGAAGCGCGCCGAACTGGAAGAGGTGATCCTGCGGCGCTGTCATTGGGGCATCGGCGTCGTCGAGGTCGAGGAGATCGACCGGCTGAACATCTTTGGCGCGACCATGCTGGCCATGACGCTGGCAACAGAGGCGGTATGCGCCAAGATCGGCTGCGACCCGATGGAAGTGCTGATCGACGGAAACCTGACGCCGCAGGGCCGCCGCCCCGAATGGCGCTGGCCGGCCCGCGCCATCGTCAAGGGCGATGCGAAGGAACCGTGCATTTCGGCCGCTTCGATCATCGCGAAAGAGCATCGCGACCGTCTGATGAGAGAGGCCGCGAAGGCGCATCCGCATTATGGCTGGGAACGGAATGCCGGTTACGGGACTTCCGAACACATGGAAGCACTGCGCCTCCACGGACCGACCCCGCTGCATCGCCGCAGCTTCGCCCCGGTCGCGCAGCTGGAAATGCCATTATAGTTTGAGAAGGATTGCCCATGCCCGGATTTACCGCCGCCGACGTCCCCGACCTTTCGGGCCGCACTTATGTCGTGACGGGGGCGAACACCGGGCTGGGGTTCGAAGCGACCCGCGTTCTTGCCGCAAGGGGTGCGCAAGTCGTGCTGGTCTGCCGCAGCGAGGACAAGGCGCGCGAGGCCATGGGTCGCATCATCGCCGAAACGCCCGGCGCAAAACTGGACTTCGTGGAACTCGACCTTGCCGATCTCGACGCGGTGAAGCGTACCGCCGATGTCCTGTCGCAGCGTGAAGACCTCGACGTGCTGGTCAACAATGCGGGCGTGATGATCCCGCCGCTTTCGCACACGGCGCAGGGTTTCGAATTGCAGTTCGGCGTCAACCACCTCGGCACTTTCGCCCTGACCTCGCACCTTCTGCCCAAGCTTGCGCAAGGGAAGAACCCGCGCGTTATCGTGACATCCAGCATCGCGCATCGCAGCGGCCAGGCAGTATGGGGCGATCCCAAGGCCGAGGAGAGCTATTCGCGCGTTCAGCGCTATTCCGACAGCAAACTGGCCAATGCGCTTTTCTTCGTCGAACTGGCGCGGCGGCTGGAGGCCAGCGGATCGCCCGTCATCTCCGTCGGCTGTCATCCCGGTGTCGCGTCGACCGAACTCGGCCGGCACATGGGCTTTGCCAGTGTCGCGATGAAGCTTGTCGGTATGGTGCTCAACACCGCCGAACAGGGGGCCGTTCCGACTTTGCAGGCCGCCACCGATCCCGGCGCGGCGAACGGTGACTATTACGGGCCTCGCGGTCTTCGTGAGATGAGCGGACCGTCGGGCACGGCATTCCTCACGCGGCTGGCGCGCGATCCGGGTGCGGCGCAGTGGCTTTGGCAGCGTTCGGTCGAACTCACCGGCGTGGACCCGAACTTGCCGCCGGTCTGATATCCGCCTGCCTTACGTCTGGTTGAAAGCTTTTTCCTTCAGCGATGCGCAATAGGCACCGGCGAAAGCTTCCAGTTCGGCCGGATCGGCGGGCAGTCCGCCCTTTTCGTCGGAGGCAGAGCCGAGCTCGTCGCGGCTGTTGACCCGCGGGAAAGGCTTGTCCGGCACGTCCGCGCCCAGGAATGAGCAGAGCGGCTCCCACCCTTCCTTCGGGTGAAAGACCAGCAGGCGATCTTCGGGCAGGCCCGCGATCACCTCGTCGTTGCGGCGCTTGTACCAGTCGGTCATGAACGCGCGGTCGCGGACCTTGTCGCCGAAGGGCGCAAAGATCGTGCCCGCCATGAACTTCTCGATAGGAGAGCCCTTGAGGCTGTCCATCATGCGCGGCGCGAAGATCGTCTCGCTCACGCTGTCGAACCAGCTGTCGGGATCGCGGACCGTCAGCACGACCTTGGCCCCGGGATAATAGTCCGCCAGTTCGCGCCAATAGGTGCAGGCGGGATAGTCCGTGGTGGAACGATAGCCGTCGAATATCGCGTCCCAGTCCGGCTTTCCGTCGACTACGTCTAGCCACAGCGGGATCGAGCGGCGCGCCCCGCGAAACACCTCGACCATGTGGTAGCATGGCCCGAAGCCGATCTCTTCCAGCGCGAACTTCGTCGAGAACGTGGCGTTGCGGCCAAGACCTGCGCCAATCACTTCCAGTGCCATGCATATCCCCCTTGGGGCGCCCCCTGCGCCAGGGAGCGGAGCATGCTTGCCGATCCGGCGCGCATCAAGCGAATTGTGGTTCGGGCGAGTCTTCGATGTCACACCACACGATGTTGAGTCCGCGATTCTTACATGGACTCAAGATGATGTGCCTGACTGTTGCGACGCGGACTCACCTGACCCGCCAAACCGACCCGCCCGCCGCAATCGGTGCTTGACCGCGAGTCCCACAGGAATCACCATGGGTTTTCCACAGGGGGTTCCACATGGCGACGGTTCTGCTGAACACACCCTCGCGCGTCGAAGAAAAGAAGCGCGAGACCAAGATCGAAGTGCGCAAGGACCTGCCGATCGGGCAGATCCTCGATGGCGACTGCATTGCCGCCATGCGCACCATTCCGGCCAATTCGATCGACATGATCTTCGCCGACCCGCCCTACAACCTGCAACTGGGCGGCGACCTGTCGCGCCCGGACGGCAGCGCGGTCGACGCGGTGACGGACGACTGGGACAAGTTTGACAGCTTTGCCGCCTATGACGCCTTCACCAAGGGCTGGCTGGCAGAGGCGCGCCGCATCCTGAAGCCGAACGGCTCGCTTTGGGTGATCGGCAGCTATCACAACATCTTCCGCGTCGGCACGGCGATGCAGGACGCAGGGTTCTGGGTGTTGAACGACATCATCTGGCGCAAGTCGAACCCGATGCCGAATTTCAAGGGCACGCGGTTCACCAACGCGCACGAAACGCTGATCTGGGCGAGCATGGGGGAGAAGGCGAAATACACCTTCAACTACCGTGCGATGAAGACGCTGAACGATGAATTGCAGATGCGTTCGGACTGGGTCTTGCCGATCTGTAATGGCCAGGAACGGCTGAAGAAGGGAGGCACCAAGGTGCACCCGACGCAAAAGCCCGAAAGCCTGCTTTACCGCGTGATGCTGGCGACGACCAATCCGGGCGATGTCGTGCTGGACCCGTTCTTCGGCACCGGCACGACCGGCGCGGTGGCCAAGCGCCTCGGCCGCGAATGGATCGGGTGCGAACGTGAAGGCAATTACCGCGAAGCCGCGCTGGAACGCATCGAGATGGCCCTGCCGCTCGACGAATCCGCGCTGAAGACGATGCAGTCGAAACGCCAGGCCCCGCGCGTCGCGTTCGGGGCGCTGGTCGAGAACGGCTATGTCCCTGCCGGGACGAAGCTGTTCGACAAGAAGCGCCGGTTCAGCGCCGAAGTACGGGCCGACGGGTCGCTGGTTTCGGGCAAGGAGATGGGATCGATCCACGGGCTGGGCGCATCGCTACAGAGTGCACCTTCGTGCAACGGGTGGACTTTCTGGCACATGGAAACGGGCGGGCAGGTTCAGCCCATCGATGCGCAGCGCCAGCTCTACATCCTCGCGACCGAGGACTGACGCCAAAGGCAGGGGATAGGGGCCGATCTTCATTGGCCTGAAGCAATTGGGCCGTTATTGCGCTTTGCCATGCCCAAGCTTTACATCCATCCGCTGACGTTCGCACCCTCGCCGCAGGCGATCGAGGGGGCGGACGAAATGCCCGGCGCGATCCGGCTGGCAGGCACGATGTGCTATGCCCGCGATTTCGCGCTGATCGTCCGATCCGACGCGGGCCACGTGCAAAGCCGCGACATCGTGCAGGCACCCGACGTGGCCGCTGCGCTGGCAAAGTTGCCCGCCGCTTTGGTCGAGGAAGGCGAGCGGCAGTGGTCGAACCTGCGCATGGCGCATCCGGCGATCGAGCTTCAGTTTCCCGACGGCAGCGGGCGGACGATCCGTATGGATCAGCCGCAAGTCATGGGCATCCTCAACGTCACGCCCGACAGTTTTTCGGATGGCGGCACGTTCGATGACGATGTCGATACGGCGGTGGGCCGGGGCGTCGACATGCTGGAGGCCGGGGCCGCGATCATCGACGTGGGCGGGGAATCGACCCGTCCCGGTGCCTCCACGATCTGGGAAGGCGACGAAATCCGGCGCGTCATTCCGGCCATCGAACGTCTTGCCAATGGCGGGGCCGCCGTTTCCATCGACACGCGCAAGGCCGCAGTGATGGAAGCCGCGCTTGAGGCAGGGGCGCGCATCATCAACGACGTGTCTGGCCTGCAATACGACAAGCGCAGCGCCGAAGTCGCGGCCGGGTCGAGCTGTCCGGTTATCATCATGCACGCGCCGGGTAAGGGCGATGACCTGCACGCGGGTGGCAAGTACCAGAACGTGGTGCTGGACGTTTTCGACGACTTGCGCGCGCGCCGCGACGCTGCAGTGAAAGCGGGGGTAAAGCGCGACAACATCATCCTCGATCCCGGTGTCGGCTTCGGCAAGACGCTGGCCGAAAACCTCGCGCTCATCAATTCGCTGCCGCTGTTCCATGCGCTGGGGCATCCGCTCCTGCTCGGCGTCAGTCGCAAGCGGTTCATCGGTGCGCTCTCGAACGAGGCTCCTGCAGACAAGCGGCTTGCCGGATCGCTGGCGGTGGCGACGATGGCGCTGGACATGGGCGTGCAGATCCTGCGCGTTCACGACGCGGCCGAAACGGTTCAGGCGATGCATGTCTGGCGGGGCCTGCGCGACGGCGCGTTGACGGATTTCTCCCAGCTTCCGCAATGAGCGGGGTGATCGACGCCGCCACTGCCGTTCGTCGGATCGCGGAGTGGGCCGGGCTGCGCGAACTGGATTTCCGGCATGACGCGACTTTGGGTCACGGCGCGGTGTTCAGCCGGTGCGGGCGCTATCGCTACCTTCTTTGGCGCGATGCGGCGGCGGACCGGGAAATGCTGGCCATCGCCATGCTCAACCCGTCAAAGGCCGATCACTTGTCCAACGACCCGACCATCGCACGATGCCATTCCCGCGCGCGGGAGGCAGGGGCGTCATTGCTGGTTTGGAACCTGTTCGCCCTGCGCGAAACCGATCCGCTCCGCCTCAAAAAGCGGCGCGGGCCGGTGGGCAGGCACAACGACGATGCGACGCGGCTGGCGCTGGACCTGGCGGCCACGACCATCGCGGCATGGGGTCTCCACGGCGCGCATCGCGGGCGGGACGGCGAAGTCGCCATTCTGTGCAGGAATGCGACGCTAAACTGCTTCGGCACGACAAAGGAAGGCCATCCGCGCCATCCGCTCTACCTTCGTAAGGACGTGACGGCGCAGCGCTGGACGGTCAGACCCTGAGACTGGCTCCGCCGTCGCTGAGCAGGGCCGTGCCGGTGATGTTGGCGGCAAGGTCGGAAAGCAGAAACCCGATCGACGCGGCGATCTCGTCGGTTTCGGGCACGCGTTTCAGAAGCGTTCCCTTGGCCAGTTCGCCCATCATCGCGGCGCGGGCATCCTGATCCCCGTGCAATGATCCGGTAATGTCCGCCTTGTCCCAGATCGCGGTGTCGACCGGGCCGGGGGCGATGGCGTTCACGCGAATACCTTGCGAAGCGCCTTCGGCAGCGGCGACGCGCATCAGCTGCAGAACGGCGGCCTTGCTGGTCGCGTAGGCGGCGGTTCCGGGATAAGGCTTTGTCCCCGAGACCGAACTGGTCACGACGATCGATCCGCCGTTATCGGCCATTGCCTTCATGACGCGGCGCAGGCCCAGGAATACGCCGTCGACGTTGACGGCCATGCATTTCTTCCATTCGGCAATGTCGCTGTCGACGATGGACTTGCCGCCCGGCGCGATCCCCGCGTTCAGCAAGGCGCAGTCGACCGTGCCAAGATCGCGCATCCCGATGGTCCACAGCGCGGCATCGGACACGTCCCCGCCGATCCGTACGGCTTCGCAGCCAAAGACCATCGCGTCGAGCGCGGGGCGGTCCATGTCGACCAGCACCAGCTTTGCCGCGCCATGCGCGTCGAGCCAGCTGGCCACGGCCGCGCCGATGCCGGATGCCGCGCCCGTAATCAGCGCGGTCTTTCCGGTAAAATCGAAATCAGGTGTCATGCGCGGCAGCTAGCCGCGATCAGGCGTCGCCATCAAGCGGCATTGTCGATGCCGAGATCGCCCAGCTTGCGATAGAGCGTCGACCGGCCGATGCCGAGGCGGCGGGCCACTTCGCTCATCCGGCCGCGATAGTGGCCGATGGCAAGGCGGATTACGTCGGCCTCGATGTCTTCCAGCGAGCGCAAGTGCCCGTCCGCGCCGAACAGCGTGATGCCGCCGCCATGGACCGGAACCGGCGCGGCGGCGGTCTCTCCGACGATGTCGAACAGCTGCGGGAAATCCTGCATGGTCAGCGCGTCGCGGTCGCAGAAAACGGCGGCGCGGAACAAGACGGCCTGAAGCTGACGCAAGTTGCCCGGCCACTCATAGCCCTCGAGAAGGGCCAGCGCCTCGTCCGTCACGCCCAGCCAGCGCAAGCCCGGCTGTTCACCGATGAGTGCGAGGAAGTGGCGGGTAAGCGGGGCAACGTCGCCCGTGCGTTCGCGCAGCGGGGGCAGGGCGATCGTCGCCGTACCGAAGGCATCGGCCAGCGCCGGGGCGATGACGCCCTGTGCGGCCAGCAATTGCGGATCGTCCGCCGCCGTCGCGATGACGCGCACGTCCAGCCGGAAGCTGTGTGAGGCGCCCACTGGTCTTGCTTCACCCGTTGCGATCGTCCGGGCCAGCCGTTCCTGCAGGGCAGGGGGCAGCCGTTCGATGTCATCGATCAGCAGCGTTCCGCCATCGGCATCCTGCAGGGCGCCGCTCTTGCGGCTGAACGCGCCGGGAAAGGCCCCCTTTTCATGGCCGTAGAGCGCCGATTCGAGGTTGCCAGGGCTCATCCCCGCGGTGTGGAGCACCACGAAGGGAGCCTTGGCGCGCGGACTGGCCGAGCGCATGGCGCGGGCGAGCAGTTCCTTGCCGGTCCCGGCCTCTCCGGCGACGATCACGGGGCCGTGCCCGCGGGCTGCCTTGGCCGCACGGGCAAGCGCAGCGCGGAAATTGGGGGCCGATCCGATCATCATGTCGAAATCGAGCGAGGCCTCGATCTTTTCGGCCAGCGGGGCAAGTTCGTCCCGGATGACGTCGGAATGGGTCGAGCTTTCAAGGGCGTAGAGCAGGCGTTCCGAGGCGATCGGCTGCATCAGGTAGTCGGTTGCGCCCGCGCGCATCGCCTCTACGGCCAGAAGCGGTGAGGCGCTTTGTGTCAGAAACAGGATCGGCAGGTTCGGCGCGGCCTCGCGAATCGTCCCGATGACCTGGCAACTGTCGTCGCCAGCGACCTCGCTGTTCAGAAGCAGCGCGCAGACATGGCCGTCATCGACGCGGGCCAGCCGCGAAATGGCGGCGCAAACGTCGGAGACGGATTGCGTGCGCCATCCGGCGCGCGCCGCGATGGAGCTTACGAGACGCACTTGTGCAGGGTCGCGGTCGACCACTAGCAGAAGGCGCAGTTCGTCTTCTTCCATGCCGTTTCCCTCATTCCGCCAGGCAGGATGCCGGCGGCGTTCGAGGAAAATAAATAAACGGACATCGTAAACAATGCCTTTAAATCCCACGAAGATCTTACCCGGAGCTGCCATTCGTGCGGGTCGTGATGCGCAAAGCGGCGTTCATCGCCCAAGCTGCACTGCCGGACCGGCGACGGCCCTAGCAGATTTCGCAGGGCTTGTGCGCGCCCGGTTCGCGGGATAGAGCCAAACGCCCCGCGGGTTCGGCCCGCAGGGACTGGTTATCGCCCGCCCGCAACCGGATCGGGCGCAATAGCAAGGGGAATACGGACAGCCATGGCTACCAAGGACAACATGAAGGCCGCCCGCTCGACTTACGAGGGCTTCATCTCGATGACGAAGTGGGGCACGATCGCGTGCGCAATCATCGCGGCCATCGTCGTAATGATCATCGCCTGATCGGCTGCTGACCCATGGAGGGAACGGGGCAGGGGCCAATCATCGCCGTCGTGGCGGAACGCGCGGTCGGAGAGACGCGCGTCGCAGCGACACCGGAAACCGTTAAGAAACTTGTGAAACTCGGCGCGACGCTGAAGGTCGAAAGCGGTGCGGGGCGTCATGCCTCGATCTCCGATGCCGATTTCGTCGATGCCGGGGCAAGTGTCGGCGACCTTGCCGCGACCGTGAAGGACGCGGACTGGGTGCTGGGCGTTCAGGCGCCCGCCGTGCTCGACCTTGCCGGGGCGAAGCCTGGGGCGAAAGTCGCCGCGATCTTCGATCCGTTCCGCAATCGCGACGTGATCGACGCCTATTCGGCCGCCGGGTTCGAGACATTGTCGATGGAATTCATGCCGCGCATCACGCGTGCGCAGTCCATGGACGTCCTGTCGAGCCAATCGAACCTTGCCGGATACAAGGCCGTTCTGGTCGCTGCCGACACGTATGGCCGCGCCTTCCCGATGATGATGACCGCGGCGGGTACGATTACCGCTGCCAAGGCCTTCGTCATGGGTGTCGGCGTCGCCGGGCTTCAGGCGATCGCCACCGCTCGCCGGCTTGGTGCGCAGGTTTCGGCCACCGACGTCCGATCCGCTACGAAAGAGCAGATCAAGTCGCTCGGCGCGAAGCCGATCTTCGTCGAAAGCGTCGAAGGGATCGAGGGCGAAGGCTCGGGCGGCTATGCCACCGAGATGAGCGACGAGTACAAGAAGGCGCAGGCCGAGCTCGTCTCCAGCCACATCGCCAAGCAGGACATCGTCATCACCACCGCGCTGATCCCGGGGCGGCCCGCGCCGCGCCTGATCACTGACGAACAGATCGCCTCAATGCGTCCAGGTTCGGTCATCTTCGACCTTGCCGTCGCACAAGGCGGCAATGTCGAGGGCAGCGTGCCTGACGAAGTGGTCGAGAAACACGGCGTGAAGATCGTCGGGTTTTCCAACACGCCCGCGCATCTTGCCGCCGACGCTTCGGCGCTCCTTGCTCGCAACTTCTTCAACTTCCTGTCGGCCTTCTGGGACGGTGAGAAGAACGAAGTTGTGCTCGACGAGGAGATCGGCGACGCCATCCGGCTGACGAAGGACGGAAAAGTCGTCAACGAACGGCTGACCGCGTGATCCGGCGCGATCTGCCGGGCAGGGATAACGTCCCGACCGCGCAGATCGCAGGATTTTCGGGCTACTTTATAGGGCAGGTGCAGCCAGGACGCTGACCGGCCAAGGGGGAAATCATGGATTTCATCGCTATCCTCTCGATATTCGTGCTGGCGTGTTTCGTCGGTTATTACGTCGTCTGGTCGGTTACGCCGGCGCTTCACACGCCGCTGATGGCGGTGACCAACGCGATCTCGTCGGTCATTATCGTCGGCGCGCTTATCGCCGCGGCCGAGGCCGGTAGCCCGGCTGCCAAGTGGCTGGGCCTGATCGGCATCGTGCTGGCCAGCGTGAACATCTTTGGCGGCTTCGCGGTCACCGAACGCATGCTCGCCATGTACAAGAAGAAAGAGCGTCCCGCTCCGAAGAAGGAGGCGAACTGATGAGCCTTTCTTCCTTCCTTTCGGTCGTCGTCGAACAGATCGACATTATCGAAGCACCTGTCGCGGCAGTGGCGCATGCGGTGAACCCGTGGGTGGCCTTTGCCTACCTCGTTGCGGGCGTGTGCTTTATCTTCGCGCTGCGCGGGCTGTCGCACCCCACGACCTCGCGCAAGGGCAACCGCTATGGCATGATCGGCATGACCATCGCGGTCGTCACCACGCTGGTCACGCACGACATCGCGAGCCTTCCGGAAATCATCGTCGCCATCGCCATCGGCGGCGGCATCGGTTTCATCATCGCGCGCAAGATCGCGATGACGGACATGCCGCAGCTGGTTGCCGCCTTCCACTCGCTCGTCGGTCTTGCCGCCGTGCTGGTTGGCTGGGCCGCCTATCTCAACCCCGGTGCTTTCGGTATTCTGGGTGAGGGCGGGGCGATCAGCCCGGTCAGCCGCGTGGAAATGGGCCTTGGTATCGCCATCGGTGCGATCACCTTCTCCGGCTCGATCATCGCGTTCCTGAAACTTGCAGGCAAGATGAGCGGCGCGCCGATCATGCTTCCGGGGCGTCATGTCATCAACCTGGGTACGCTCGTCGCGATCCTGGGCCTGACGGTCTATTTCACGCAGGACCAGTCGTTCTGGATCATCGCGGTCATCACCGTGCTGGCCTTCATCATCGGCTTCCTGCTGATCATCCCGATCGGCGGCGCGGACATGCCGGTCGTGGTCTCGATGCTCAACTCGTATTCGGGCTGGGCCGCGGCGGCGATGGGCTTTACCCTCCACAACACGGCCATGATCATCACCGGCGCGCTGGTCGGCGCATCGGGTGCGATCCTGTCGTACATCATGTGCAAGGCGATGAACCGCGGGTTCCTCTCGGTCATCGCGGGCGGATTCGGCGCGGATTCCAGCGGCGGTGGCGGCGGCGCTGCCCAGACCGACCGTCCGTGGAAACGCGGCAGCGCCGAAGACGCGGCCTTCATGATGAGCCAGGCCGAACAGGTCATCATCATTCCCGGCTACGGCATGGCCGTCGCGCAGGCACAGCACGTGCTTCGCGAGATGACCGACCTGCTGAAGGAAAAGGGCGTCACCGTGAAGTTCGCGATCCACCCGGTCGCGGGCCGTATGCCCGGTCACATGAACGTGCTGCTCGCCGAAGCGAATGTGCCCTATGACGAGGTCTTCGAGCTGGAAGACATCAACGGCGAATTCGCGCAGACCGATGTTGCCTTTATCATCGGCGCGAACGACGTCGTGAACCCGGCGGCGAAGACCGACAAGTCATCGCCCATCTACGGCATGCCCGTGTTCGAGGTGGACAAGGCCAAGCAGGTCTTCTTCATCAAGCGTTCGATGGGCGGTGTTGGCTATGCCGGCGTCGACAACGACGTCTTCTACATGGACCAGACGATGATGCTGCTCGCCGACGCGAAAAAGATGGTCGAGGAAATCAACAAGGCCCTCGCCGACTAAAAAACGCATTTTGCGATTAACCATGGTTCGCCGCCGGGAAGGGACAGAACGTTTCTCTTCGGCGGCGAATTTAGTTTCATCTGATGCTAAATGTGATTGCGTCCTTGAAATGACCGGTTAGTCTGATCGCTCCCCCGGGGATCGGGGAACTATCAGGGAGACTATCAGGGTCATGCATTCCAAGGGACTGATTTTCGCGGCACTCGCAGGTGCCAGCCTCATCGCCATGCCAGCAGCGGCAAAGCCGGCCGAAGCCAACGGCGCAAAGCCGATCGCCAACCAGTATATTTGCGTCTTCCACAAGGGCGCGGTCTCCAAGAACCTCGTGAAGGTTGCGGCAGAAGGCGCAGTGCGCGGCAACGGCGGCCGTGTCATGCACACCTACAAGAACACGATCCGCGGCTTCTCCACTTATATGCCTGAAAAGGCGATGGAGCGGATGAAGGCCAAGAACCCCGGCATCGCCTATTGCGAACAGGACCGAGTCTTCTCGCTCGGCCCGATCGACGTGACGCCGATGGCTCCGCCCGCCGGCAAGGGCCCGGGCGGCGGCGGCGGCGGCGGCGGCGGCGGCGGTGAAACGCTGACGCACGACGACGGCGATCCGGAAACGCCCTACGGCATCGACCGCGTCCACGGCGGCGAATCCTACACCGGCACCCATGTCGCCTACGTCATCGATTCGGGCATCGACCTCGACCATCCCGATCTCGTCGTCGACACGGCCAGGAGCCGCGACTTCACCGGTGAAAACAATGGCGGCCAGGACCTGAACGGCCACGGCACGCACGTCGCCGGGACCATTGCCGCGAAGAAAGACGGCAAGGGCGTTGCAGGCGTTGCCGCCGGTGCTACGGTCATCGCGGTCCGTGTTCTCGATTCCAGCGGTTCGGGCGCCTACTCGGCCGTTATCGCGGGCGTCGACTATGCCGGTGGCGGCAAGCCGGGCGACGTCGCGAACATGAGCCTTGGCGGCGGTTTCTCGCAGGCTCTGAACGATGCGGTCGTCGCTGCGTCTGAAGGCGGCGTGCTCTTCGCGCTGGCTGCCGGTAACGAACGTGCCGACACTTCGCGCAAATCGCCTGCCAGCGCCGAAGGCCCGAACATCTACACGATCGCGGCCATCGACAGCACCGACAGCTGGGCCAGCTTCTCGAACTATGGCGACGAAGTCGACTTTGCCGAACCGGGCGTCGGTATCGTCTCGACCTACCTCGACGGCAAATTTGCCTCGCTCAGCGGCACCTCGATGGCATCGCCGCACGCGGCGGGCATCCTGCTGTGGGGCGAAGGCATCACGGTCGAAGGCGGCGTGACCCGCCGCAAGGACAGCTACTCGATCGGTATCCTCGGTTCGGGACCCGCACCGCACAACTGATCGTACCGCGTCTTGCCCCTTTGATCGAAAAAGGGGAGGACACAGGCAAAACGGGGCGGCGCGTCGCTGGACGCGCCGCCTCTTTTGTTCGTAGAAGTGCACTGCAACATGAAGAATGAGGGAATCGGACATTTGCGCAAGCTGGGCGTAATCGGCGGCATGAGCTGGGTTTCGACCCGCGACTACTACGAAGACATCAACCGCATCGTGCAGCGGAAGGTCGGTGCGCACTCGTCCGCGCCGCTTTTGATCGACAGTCTCGATTTCGCGCCCCTCTACCGGCTGTCCAATCGCGAGGACTGGGACCGCGCGGCAGAGGCGCTGATCGCGTCGGCGCGCAGGCTCGAGGCTGCGGGGGCAGAGGCGCTGGTGATTGCCGCGAACTCCATGCACTGCGTCTATGACCGGGTGTCAGAGGCGGTTTCGATCCCGATCCTGCACATCGCGGACTGCGTGGCCGATGCGATCATCGCCGAGGGCAAGACCAAGGCTGCGATCCTGGGCACGCGCAATGTCATGATGGAAGATTTCTATCGCCGCCGTCTGGTCGCGCGCGACATCGAACTGCTGCCCCCCGAAATGGACACGGTCGAGACGATGGACCGCATCGTTTACGAAGAGGTGATGCTGGGCAAGGTTCGGCGGCAGAGCGAAAGGGCGCTGCGCACGATCATCACCAACCTCGAAAAAGACGGGGCGGAGGCGATCGTGCTGGCCTGTACCGAGCTGAACCTGATCGTCCATACCGAAGCGAACGTCCTGCCGATCTTCGATGGCGCGGCCATTCACGCCAAGGCCGCGGCGAACTGGATTTTGGGCGAGAGCTGATCGGCTCTTCAAGTCGTGACGCATTTGGCCTAGGGCGCGCGGATGGAAACGCTGGCTGCTCCTGACGATCGAGGCGAGGCCATTGGCTATCGCGCGCGCTATGCCGCCGATCCCGCGCTATCGCGCGGGCGCGAATTCGGTGAGCCGGACGGCGGCGTGCGCGGCCCGCGAAGCGCCTTTCAGCGCGACCGTGACCGCATCATCCATTCGATCGCCTTCCGCCGGATGAAGCACAAGGCGCAGGTCTTCGTCGCGCCCTATGGCGATCATTACCGCACGCGCCTGACCCACAGCCTTGAGGTCGCGCAAGTCGGCCGCGTCATCGCGCGCAGTCTTGGCCTCGACGAGGATCTGACCGAGGCGCTGTGCCTTGCCCACGATATCGGCCATGCGCCGTTCGGCCATGCAGGTGAAACCGCGCTGGACGCCGCGCTGGCCGGGCAGGGCGGGTTCGATCACAACGCCCATACGCTGCGCACGCTGATGCGGCTGGAAAGCCCCTATTGCACGCACGAGGGGCTGAACCTTTCGTGGGAGGCGCTGGAAGGTCTTGCCAAGCACAACGGGCCGGTCCCCGATGACGGGCCGCTGCCCTGGGCGCTGGAGGAATTGAACGCGGCATTCCCGTTCGATCTGGGCCGCTGGTCCTCGCTTGAGGCACAAGTGGCCGCGGTTGCCGACGACATTGCCTATGACAACCACGACATCGAGGACGGCCTGCGCGCCGGTTTCATCGATCTCGACCAGCTTCTGGCGATGGACTTCATTGCCGAACAGTGGCGCGCGATCGAACGGCGCTTTCCCGGCACGCCGCGCGAAAGGCTTCAGCGCGAACTGGTGCGCAGCCAGATCGGCTGGATGGTAAACGACGTCATTGCCGAGACGAAGGGGCGCATCGCCGACGCCGGGGTCGAAACCGCGCTGGAAGTCCGCATGGCGGGCCGCGCGCTCTCTGGCTTTTCACGCGGGGTGAGCGAGGCCGAACGCGTGCTGAAGCGGTTCATGTACGACAATGTCTATTACCACCCGGCGCAGAAGCGGACTGCCGACCTTGCCGTCGACCTGCTGAAACGCCTGCACGCGGCGTATAGCGCCGATCCCGCGCTGCTGCCCGATGACTGGCAGGCCGCCTTGCCCAAGGCGCAGCCTGCCCGTGCGCGGCACATCGCGGACTTCATCGCAGGGATGACTGATCGTTACGCCATCCGCCGCTACACCGACCTGTTCGGCGCGCCGCCGGAGGAGCTCAGCAATGTCTGAACGGCTCGTCCTTATCGGCGCGACCGGCCTTGTCGGGATGAGCCTGATCGGGGAAGCGCGCAATTTCACCAATGTCCGGCTGACCGCGCTGTCCCGGCGCGAAGCACCGCTGCCGCCGGGCGCACGGATGGAGATGATCATCGCCGATCCCGCCAACTGGCCGGGCGCGATCGCGGACATGAAGCCCACGGTGCTGGCCTGCGCGCTGGGCACGACCTGGAAACTGGCGGGTAAGGACGAACAGGCCTTTCGTGCCGTGGACTACGGGCTTGTCGTACAGTGCGCGAAGGCCGCGGCCTATGCCGGAACGCGGCAAATGGTGGCGGTCAGTTCGGTCGGCGCCGATGCCCATGCCAAGGCATTCTACCTTCGCGTCAAGGGCGAGATGGAAAACGCGCTTAACAAGATGGATTTCGCGCGTGTCGACATTCTGCGACCCGGCCTGCTGCGCGGCCCGCGCGGCGGCGAACGGCGCAGGGGCGAACGGTTGGCCATGATGGCCAGTCCCGTGACCGACCTGATGCTCCACGGCCAGTATCGCCGTTTCCGCTCCATCAAGGCAGAGGACGTGGCGCGTGCCATGCTCGCCCTGGCCGGTGAAAAGGCGGAGGGTCGTTTCGTTCACGACAACGACGCGATCTTGCGCGCACCGGCGCTGACCCTTGCAAAACGGCGGATTAAGCCCACGCACGGGGCATTGGCCGATTGACTCGGCGCCCCCGCGCAGACAAAGCCGAAGCCAGTCGCTGACCGCGCGGGAGAGCGCAGGTGATTCGCATATGTGAAGTACCTGCCGCCGAAGGAGCAACCGCCCCGGAATCTCTCAGGCACAAGGGACCGTGCCGGTCGATAGCGACGCTCTGGAAAGCGTTCCTGCCAGTTCATGGCATGAACCACCGAAGGGGTAACTCCGATCCTTTTTTGGGAACGGGGGAAAGCTCTCAGGTTTCCGTGACAGAGGGGGCCGCGGGTTCGCAGTTTGCGGCCCGATGGCCTGCCGATTGTAAACGGAGCTTGCAAGTTGAGCGATAACGAAGCCGAAATCGAAACGATCGAAAGCCTGCCGCTCGATGCGTGGCACCGGGAACGCGGCGCGCGCATGGTGCCTTTCGCGGGCTATTCGATGCCGATCCAGTACGAAGGCATCCTTGCCGAACATAACTGGACGCGCGAAAACGCGGGCCTGTTCGACGTATCGCACATGGGCCAGCTTTCTGTGTCCGGTCCGGACGGCGACATGGCCGCCGCGGCAGAGGCGCTCGAGGCGCTGATGCCGGGCGACTTCTCTGCGCTGAAGACCGGACGCATGCGGTATTCGATGCTGCTCGATGAAGAAGGCGGCATCCTCGATGACCTGATGGTAACGAACGCGGGCGAACACTACGCGCTGGTCGTGAACGGCGCGGTGAAGTGGGACGATATCGGCCACCTTCGCGAATACCTGCCCGACGAAATTACCCTGACCCACCATGACGAACAGGCGCTTCTGGCGCTGCAGGGGCCCAAGGCGGTCGACGCGATGGCCCGTATTGCCCCGGTGGCGCGGGACCTGTCGTTCATGCAGGGCACTTACGCCAAGTGGGGCGACGTTCCGCTCTACATCACGCGCAGTGGCTATACCGGCGAGGACGGGTTCGAAATCTCCGTCCCGGCGCAGCAGGTCGCTATGCTGGCCGACGCGCTGACCGAGATGGACGAGGTCAAGCCCATCGGCCTTGGCGCGCGTGACAGTCTGCGGCTTGAGGCGGGCTTGCCGCTCTATGGCCACGATATCACCGAACAGACCGACCCGGTCAGCGCGGACCTTGCTTTCGCCATCTCCAAGAAGCGGCGCGAGCAGGGCGGTTTCCCTGCCGCTGGAAAGATAGTCGAAACGCTGGCCAAGGGGCCAAGCGCGAAGCGCGTCGGCATGACGATCGACGGCCGCATGGCCGCACGCGAAGGGGCGCCGATCTTCGCGGGCGACGCGCGGATCGGAACTGTCACCAGCGGCGGCTTTGCCCCCACGGTCGGCGGCCCTATCGCCATGGGCTATGTCGAGGCAGGGCACGCGCTTTCGGGCACGAAACTGCAGATCGAGGTGCGCGGCAAGATGCTCGACGCGACCGTGACCGACATGCCTTTCGTTCCCCACCGTTATTACCGCAAACCCAAGGCCTGAGCAGGAGCTTCGATGCCATGACGACCTATTTCACCAAGGACCACGAATGGATTTCGGTCGACGGCCCGATGGGCACCGTCGGCATCACCGACTATGCGCAGCAACAGCTTGGCGACATCACTTTCGTCGAGCTTCCGGGCGAGGGCGACAGCGTTTCGAAAGGCGATTCGGTATCGGTCGTCGATTCGGTGAAGGCGGCCTCCGACGTCTACACACCGGTTTCTGGCGAAGTACGCGAAGCCAACCCCGCGTTGGCCGATGAACCGGAACTGGTGAACACAAAGCCGGAAGGCGACGGCTGGCTGTTCAAGGTGCTTTTGTCGGACGCGTCGGAGCTTGACGGCCTGATGGATGAAGCGGCCTACAAGGCATACGTCGAGACGCTTTGATGACCGCCACGGGTACCCCGCAGGCATGGGATGCCAAGGCCTACGGGACGGTCGCATCGTTCGTCCCCGCGCTGGGGCAGCCCGTGCTGGACCTGCTGGGACCGCAGGACGGGGCACGCGTGCTCGACCTTGGCTGCGGCGACGGCGTGTTGACCGCGCGGATCGCCGAGGCGGGGGCCGATGTGCTGGGCTATGACGCCGACGCGGGCCTGCTGGAAGTCGCCCGGGCGCGCGGGCTGACCGTGCGGCAGGGCGATGGACAGGCACTCGACTTCGATGGCGAATTCGATGCCGTGTTTTCCAACGCGGCGCTGCACTGGATGCCCGATCATCCGGCGGTCTACGAAGGCGTCAATCGCGCCTTGAAGCCCGGCGGGCGCTTTGCCTGCGAATGCGGCGGCTTCGGCAATATCGCGGCCATCCGCACAGCGATCCGTGCTGTTGCGGAGCGCCGTGGTCAAGCCTCGGTTGACCGGCAGAACTTCCCCAGCGTCGCGCGCGCCACCCGCGAACTGGAGGCGGCAGGCTTTCGCGTTGAAGAAATCGCGCTTGTCCCACGGCCGACGCCGCTTCCCGATGGCATGGCCGCCTGGCTGAACACGTTTCGCCACGGCTTTTTCGGTCAGCAGGACGGAGAGGCGATGATCGCCGAAACCGTCGACCTTCTCGCCCCGCAACTGCAGGACCCGGACGGCAACTGGACCGCCGATTACGTTCGCCTGCGTTTCCTCGCTTTCAAGGATTGAACCCGAGACAATGCGATATCTGCCTCTTACCCCCACCGATCGCAGCGAGATGCTACGCGTAATAGGCGCGGACACGGTCGACGACTTGTTCCGCGACGTGCCCGAAGGGGCGCTGAACGCCGAGATCGCGGGTCTTCCCGCCCACGCCAGCGAAATGGCGGTCGAGCGGCACATGAAGAAGCTGGCGGCCAAGAACCTGTCGGCGGCCGATGCGCCGTTCTTCCTGGGTGCCGGTGCCTATCGTCATCATGTCCCCGCCAGTGTCGATCACCTGATCCAGCGCGGCGAGTTCCTGACCGCATACACGCCGTATCAGCCCGAAATCGCGCAAGGCACGCTGCAGGTCTTGTTCGAGTTCCAGACGCAGGTCGCCCGCCTGTTCGGCACCGACATCGCCAATGCCTCGATGTACGACGGTTCGACTGCGTGCTGGGAAGCGATCGCGATGGCCGGGCGCATCACGCGCCGCGACGGGGTCGTGATCGGGCCGATCCACCCGCATTACCTGTCGACAGCAAAGACGATGGCGAAGTTTACCAAGGACGAGATCCGCGAACTTTCGCCCGCGCTGATCGCCGATGCCGGTGACGACGCGCTGATCGCCATGATCGACGACAAGACTTCGTGCGTCGTCGTGCAGTACCCCGACATTCTGGGCCGCATCCCTGATCTGGCCAGGATCGCCGAAGCCGCGCACGACAAGGGCGCGCTGCTGGTCGCGGTCGTGACCGAACCGGTCGCGCTGGGCCTCTTGGAAAGCCCCGGTTCGCTGGGCGCGGATATCGTGGTGGGTGAGGGGCAGTCGCTGGGCGTCGGACTCAATTTCGGCGGGCCTTACCTCGGCCTGTTCGGCGCGCGCGAGAAGTATACGCGTCAGATGCCGGGCCGCCTTTGCGGCGAGACCGTGGACGCCGACGGCAAGCGTGGTTTCGTCCTCACCCTGTCGACCCGTGAACAGCATATCCGCCGCGAGAAGGCGACCAGCAACATCTGCACCAACTCCGGCCTCTGCGCGCTGGCGTTTTCCATCCACATGACGCTGCTGGGCGGTGACGGGCTCGACAAGCTGGCCCGCATCAATCACGCCCGAGCGGTGAAGGCTGCGGGCAAGCTGGCGGCTATCGACGGGGTGGAAGTCGTCAACCAGGGCGGTTTCTTCAACGAATTCACCTTGCGCCTCGTCGGCCAGGATTCGCGCGAAGTGGCCCTTCGCATGGCGAAACGCGGCATCCTGTCGGGCGTGTCGCTCAGCCGCCTCTATCCCGATTCCGCCGACCTGTCGGAAGGGCTGATCGTCTGTGTGACCGAGACTTGCAGCGACGAGGATATCGACGCCCTCGTCGCCGCTCTTGCGGAGGAACTCGCATGAACGCCCCGAATAAGAGTGCCCTGAACCCGACAGGATGGAAGCCTGAGATGGGCGAAGCCGGAAACGGCGCTGCGGTCCGGACCGCCAGCGGCGATGCGGGCCTCGCGCTGGAAGAGGCGCTGATCTTCGAACTGGGCGGGGCAGAAAAGTGCGGCGTCGATTTCGACGAGGAACCGGGCGAGATCAGCCCCGCGCTGGCAAAATTCGCACGCAAGGCGCCGGTCGATCTTCCCTCCCTGACCGAGCCGGAAACGGTGCGTCACTACACGCGGCTTTCACGTCAGAACTATGCCATCGACCTTGGCCCGTTCCCGCTGGGTTCGTGCACGATGAAGCACAATCCGCGCCTGAACGAGGCGATGGCCCGTCTGCCCGGTTTTGCCGATATCCATCCGCTGCAGCCGATGGACACGGTGCAGGGCGCGTTCGAAGTGATCGAGCAGCTGGCCGACTGGCTGTGCAAGCTGACCGGCATGGAAGCTGTCGCGATGAGCCCGAAGGCTGGCGCGCACGGCGAACTGTGCGGTATTCTTGCCATCCGTGCCGCGCTGGAGGCGCGGGGCGATGCGCGCGAAGTGATCCTCGTTCCCGAATCCGCGCACGGCACCAATCCGGCGACCGCGGCTTTCGCGGGCTATCGGGTGGAAAACATCCCTGCGACAAAGGAGGGTCGTGTCGATCTGGCCGCACTGAAGGACCGGCTCGGCCCCGACGTTGCGGGCGTGATGATTACCAACCCCAATACCTGCGGCCTGTTCGAACGCGACATGAAAGCCATTTCGGACGCGGTCCACGCGGCGGGCGGGCTGGTTTATTGCGACGGGGCGAATTTCAACGCCATCGTCGGCAAGGTACGCCCCGGCGATCTTGGCGTCGATGCCATGCACATCAACCTGCACAAGACGTTCTCCACCCCGCACGGCGGCGGCGGTCCGGGTTCGGGACCGGTGGTCCTGTCGGAGCGGCTTGCGCCCTTTGCGCCGATCCCCTTCGTCCGCCGCGACGAAAAGGGCCGCCTGCGCCTTGTCGAGGAACGCGGGGCGAAGGATCACCTGCCGCAGACCTTCGGACGGATGACCGCGTTCCATGGCCAGATGGGCATGTTCACTCGCGCGCTGACCTATATGCTCAGCCACGGTGTCGACGGTCTTCGCCAGGTGGCGGAAGACGCGGTGCTGAACGCCAACTACGTCCTGCGCAGCCTTGAAGGCGATCTCGATGCGCCCTTCGCCGATGCCGGCCCGTGCATGCACGAGGCTTTGTTCAGCGACGACAACCTGCCCGACGGTTTCTCCACTCTCGACATCGCCAAGGGCCTGATCGACGAGGGTTTCCACCCGATGACAGTCTATTTCCCGCTCGTCGTCCATGGCGCCATGCTGATCGAGCCGACCGAAACCGAGAGCAAGGACGGCCTCGACCGCTTCATCGCCTCGATGAAGAGCCTGGCATCACGCGCCAAGGCCGGAGACGACACGCTGAAAAGCGCGCCACACCATGCCCCGCGCCGCCGTCTTGACGAGACCCGCGCCGCGCGCAAGCCGGTGCTGACTTACAAGGCCCCGAACGCAGAAGCGGGGGGCGTTCCGCCGGGCACGCCGTCGCTTTCGGAAATCGGCGGAAGCTGAAAATTTGCCGACGCCCGCGCGGCTTGCCATAAGCCGCGCGGGAAGAGGGGCAACGTTTGATTCAGCGGATCACGAACATGTTTGCGGTCTGGACCGTGCTGGGCGTCGCCTGGGCCTGGTTCGCGCCGGGCGATTTCGCGTGGGTGACGGACGGTTCGATTCGCCCGCTAGGCCAGCCGCTGATCCCGGTCATGCTGGGCATCATCATGCTGGGCATGGGGCTTACGCTGACGGTGGCTGATTTCCGGCGCGTCGCAAAAATGCCGCGCGCGGTTTTTGCCGGTGTGGTGCTGCAATTCACCGTCATGCCGCTTTCGGGCGCGGCGCTGGCCGGGGTGTTCGGCCTGTCGAACGGTCTTGCCGTGGGCCTGATCCTCGTCGCCTGCTGTCCCGGCGGCACGGCCAGCAATGTCATCGCCTACATGGCGCGGGCGAACGTCGCGCTATCCGTATCGATGACGATGGCCTCCACGCTTGTCGCCATCGTGCTGACCCCGCTGCTGACGGGCTGGCTGGCGGGCGTTTATATCGAGATAGACCGGTGGAGCCTGTTCCTGGACATGGTCTCGGTCGTGCTGGTCCCCGTCGTCGTGGGGGTCGCGCTGGCGCGTTACCTGCCGGGGCTGACGCGGCGCATTGTCCCGGTGGCGCCCATCGTTTCCATCGTCTTCGTCGTGCTGATTGTCGCGGCCATCGTGGCAAAGTCGAAGCCGCTGATCGAGGCGAATGCCGGTGTCCTGCTGCTGGCCTTGCTGGCGCTTCATGCTCTAGGCTTTGGGCTTGGCTGGTTGATCGCACGGGCGCTCGGTTTCGGGCGTGACGATCTGCGGACCATTTCGATCGAGGTCGGGATGCAGAATTCCGGCCTTGGCGCCAGCCTTGCTTCGACACCGGCCTTTGCGCGCCAGTTCGTCGATCCGATGCAGGCCGCGCTGGCCCCGGTTCCCGCCGCGATCTCGGCGGTCTATCACGTGGTCATCGGCAGTCTGCTTGCGGCTTATTGGCGCAGGGATCGGAACGGTGCCGGGGATGAAAAGGCAATCGCGGCATGAGCATTTTCGGCGTCGACGAAGACAGCGCGCAGGTCCGTTTCCCGCCGCCGCTGGTGTTCTTCGGGTTCCTTTTGATCGGGCGGGTCATCAACGATTTGTTCGGGCTCAACCCCGCGATCCCGACCGCCGTTCGCTGGATACTTGGCGGGGGCGCTATTGCCGTCGGAGTCGTCGTGATCGTTCAGGCCCTGTTGCGGTTCAGGCGGTCGGGCAACAATCCGGAACCTTGGAAAGCCGATACCGTCTTCGTTGCCGAGGGTATCTACCGCTTTACCCGCAATCCGATGTATCTGGGCATGGCGCTGGTCTGCTTTGGCATATCGGTCGCCATGAACTGCCTTGGCGGGCTGCTGACCTTGCCGCTGTCCATCATCTCGGTCCAGGTCTTCGTGATCCGGCGCGAAGAAGCGCACCTTTCACGCCGGTTCGGCCAGACTTACGAGGAATATCGCCGCCGTGTCCGACGCTGGATCTGATCCCAAGCCTTTCGAGCTGGCCGACGCCGCGGCGAAGCAGCACGCCCCCGCGACCGAGCGCAATCGCGCACCCATTGCCGACGCCTTGCGCGCGATCCTGCCGGCAAGCGGGCTGGTCCTCGAAATCGCGAGCGGAACCGGTGAGCACGCGGTGCATTTCGCAAGCGAGTTTCCCATGCTCGAATGGCAGCCGACCGATGTTTCGGATGCGGCGCTGGCATCGATTGCGGCATGGCGGGCGGAAAGCGGGCTGACAAACCTGTTGCCGCCGGTGAAGCTGGATCTTGCCGCGGGCGATTGCCCGGTTGAAACGGCCGAGGCGATTTTTTGCGCGAACATGACCCATATCGCGCCCTGGGCGGCGACCGTCGGTCTTTTTGCACTGGCGGGGCGTATCCTCGCGCGCGGTGCACCGCTTGCGCTCTACGGCCCGTTTATCGAGGCCGATACTCCGACCGCGCCTTCGAACCTTGCCTTCGATGCGAACCTGAAGGCGCGCGATCCAAGCTGGGGCCTTCGCGAAGTGGCCGCGATAGACGAACTGGCCACATCGAATGGGCTGGTCCGCGATGCGCGGATCGCAATGCCCGCGAACAACCTCATCCTCGTCTACCGGCGCGTATAACGCACACCAAAACGCCCGCCGGACCGGGGTCCGACGGGCGTTTTGCTAGCAACTTTTGAAAGCGATCAGTTGATCGCTTCTTCACCGGCTTCACCGACCGACTGAATGTCCTCACCGGCGCCCTTGACCGTGTTGCAGGCAGCAGCGGAGAGAGCGAGCGAGCCGATTGCGGCGGCCATAACGATACGACGGATCATCACAGTTTCCTTTTCAAGTGATTTGAAAGGGAAAACGCCGTGATCCAACATTGGTTCCGTCAACGAAGCGCGGCTTCGTTGCGTTGCTTGGCCAGCTTCTGTTCGCGCCACACGATTATGCCGCCCGCCAGGATCACGATCGGCGCGCCGAGCCACAGGCTGGCAGGGGGCAGATTGTCGAATATCAGCCAGCCGTAGCTCGTCGCCCAGATCAGCGCCATGTAATCCATGATGATGACGGTCGATACCGGCCCAAAGCGCAGTGACGCGGTCAGGAGGAGCTGGCCCGTAACGCCGGCAACGCCAATACCCAGCATGACGAGCACGTCACCGATACCGTAGTTCCAGTCCGAAAACAGCGATGCGATCAGAAGGACGGGTGTCGCAAAAATCGCGAACCACGTAACGATGGCGACCGAATCCTCGGTCTTGGTCAGGTCGCGTATCTGGATCGAGATCAGCGCGACCATGAATGCGCCCCCGATGGCGACAAGGGCACCGAACATCGGGACAGTGGCGTGGAACGGGTCGGCCACGAGGGCGACGCCCACGAACCCCAGCGTCGCCGCCAGCCAGCGCCACCGGCCGACGTGTTCTCGCAACAGCAGGGCGGACAGGACGACCGCGAACATCGGGCTGGTGAAACTGAGCGTCGTGGCAACGGCAAGGGGAAGCAGGGTCGGCGCCGCGAAATTGAGGACCATACCGATGGTGCCGGTACCTGCACGAAACGCGTGGCTGCCGATGCGTTCGGTGCGCATGGTGTGGATCTGGCCGCGCATCGCCAGCCAGCCGAGCAGGATCGGTATCGTCAGCCCCTGCCGCGCCAGCAGCATGTGCGTAAGATCGATGCCGCGCGTCTTGCCCAGCTTTACCAGCATCAGCATCGTGGCCAGCGCGACCCCGGCGAAAAAGCGGATCGTCAGGGCAAGCACCGGTCGGTGCTGCGCGTCCGGCAAGTGCACGGTCGGGTTTGCGCTTTGCGGCATGTCGCGGCTATTGGGCGCGCACGGGGCCGCGATCAAGCGGCAATTCGCACATGCGGCATCAGGTTATGGACATGGAAAACCTTGTGACCAGCGACGCCGGTCGCTGGACGATCATCGCGGTAGCGGGATTGCTGGTCGCGGCCGTCGCGCTGCTGGCCGATCGCCGCCGTATGAAGCGCAAGGCGCCCGACCGGGTCGGCTGGGTGCCGTGGACGCCGGTGTTCTTCGTTGCCCTGATGATCGCGGTCGTGACCGGCGGGCTGGCCCTCAAAACATGGATCGCGCCGCTTTAACCGGCGCGATCCCGTGGTTTCGATGCTCTAGCCCGAATTAGAGGCAGGACTGCAGATAGGCCTTGTCGAAGCCGAACTGGCGCGCCTTTTCCAGCGTATAGGGACGCAGGCCCGACGGGCGGTGTTCGCCGATGATCTTGCCGTCTTCGCCTTCGTCCAGATACTCGTACGTGAAGAGTTCCTGGGTGACGATGACGTCGCCTTCCATGCCGATCACTTCGGTGATGTTGGTCGTGCGGCGCGAACCGTCGCGAAGACGCTTCACCTGCACGATCAGGTCGACCGAGTCGGCGATCTGCTTGGAAATGGCGGCCTTCGGAATCTTGATGTCGCCCATCAGGATCATGTTTTCCATACGGCCAAGGCATTCGCGCGGGCTGTTGGCGTGAAGCGTACACATCGAACCGTCGTGGCCTGTGTTCATCGCGGCCAGAAGGTCGAAACATTCCGCGCCGCGAATTTCGCCCAGGATGATGCGGTCAGGACGCATGCGCAGGGCGTTCTTCACAAGGTCGCCGATGGTAATCGCGCCCTGGCCCTCAAGGTTCGGCGGACGCGTTTCGAGCGGAAGCCAGTGCGGCTGCTGCAGGCGAAGTTCGGCCGCGTCCTCGATGGTCAGCACGCGTTCGCCCGGATCGATCATCTTCGACAGGGCATTGAGCATCGTCGTCTTACCCGAACCGGTACCGCCGGAAATGACGATGTTCATGCGGCTTGCGCCCGCGATCTTCAGGCAGGTCGCCATCTTGTCGCTCATCGATCCGAAGTCGCGGAGCATGTCGATCGTGATCGGCTTTTCCGAGAATTTACGAATCGAGATCGCCGTGCCGCGCAGCGACAGGGGTGGGACGATGACGTTGACGCGGCTACCGTCTTTCAGGCGGGCGTCGGCCAGCGGCGTGGTCTGGTCGACGCGGCGGCCGACCTGGTTCACGATGCGCTGCGCGATCTGGAACAGGTGCTGTTCGTCGCGGAACTTGATCTTGGCGAGCTGCAGCTTGCCGCTCTTTTCGACGTAAGTCTGGTTCGGTCCGTTGACCATGATGTCCGACACGTCGGGATCGTGGAGCAGTTCTTCGAGCGGGCCGAAGCCCAGCAGTTCGTCGACCAGCACCTTTTCCAGCGCGAACTGTTCGCGGCGGTTCAGCGTGATCTTCAGTTCGGCCAGCACCTCGAGGATGATGGGACGGAATTCTTCGGAAAGCTCGTCCTTCGTCAGCGTCGCGGCCGCTTCGGGGTCGACGCGTTCGAGAAGGCGGGGAAGGACCTGTTCCTTGATGCGGTGAACGCTCGCTTCAAAGCCTTCGATGACTGCTTCGCCGGCATGTTCGGCGGCCGCGCGTTCCGCAAGGCGGGCAAGCGCCTCTTCTTCGGGGGTGGATGCGGCCGGCGGCGGCGGCGGGAACTGGTCGTCGTCCATCGGCGGCGGCGCGGGCGGCTGCGTGCGCAGCGGCTCTGCCCCCTTCATCGGCCTTGCGACACCGAAGGCGGGGCGTCCTCCCCCGTTTCCGTTCATTCCGTTGCGACGGCCGAAAGCGTTCATTCCAAATCCTCGATCAGCAGATCGGCGCTCACATGTGGCACCGGCTGCTGGCACTATCATGGCTTAGGGCAAATTTTTGGTTAACACTCTAGCCGGAAAGGGTCAGCTTTCACCAAAGAGCTCAACCCGCAGCGGTTCACACCACCGCGCGAAAGCTTCCTTCTCTGTTTCAGACCAGTTTTTCGTGTGGTGATGGCCATGACGGGCTTTATTTTCGGTAACCGGCGGGGAGGCAGTGAACCTTGAGCCTGCAAAAGCGCTCAATTCGCCGGTGCGACGGTGCCAGTCATCAAGCCTGACGATCAGCTTACGATCTGCGGCTAGAGGCGTCATTTGCGACTTGATAGTCGAATTTACATAGTGCCAGTACCAGCAACACTTTTCGAACTGGGTCATTCTAGAAAAGTTTAGTGCCTCTGGCGTTGTTTTATTTCCCTGGACCCGCCAATTTTCATAAAACCAAGCAGCTTTTTCAGTCTGATAAGATTTGGGGGCATCAGAATACCAACCCCGTCCGATAATCGAGGAAACTACTTCCTCAGGCTTGCGTACGAGCCAGATAAACTTCGACGTGGGGAAAAGATCGTACAAAATATCGATTACATTGAAGTACTTTTGATCGGATTCGACATAGGATTTTGCCGGATCGTAAACAGTGCCATTCAACATGGAATTGGTCAGTAGGTTGCGTATGGCGTCACGCGATAACCTGCCTTCGGCGTAGTCGGTGGACCACTTGATTAGTTGGTGACGCGGTTCGTGCAGACCGATGACATCGTCCAGAGTATCGTACCAGCGCGCAAAGCTTTGCGTGCCAGAACGCCCGGTGCTGGCGACAAAGGTGATTTGAGGGACGCGTGCAGACCCCGTTGGCCAGAAATCACCAACCGATGCATTCGTCAGGGGCCTGCCATTCTTCCCGCCATATGCCTTTTCAGCCTCGGCCTTGACGTATTGTGTCATGTCTCTGGATCCGATCACACGTTGTCCAGGCAGTGCAACGATTTCGCCTGGCGACACATCTTTCGATACGACCGCACCCATTGCGATAATGGCGCCTTCCCCGATCGTTACGCCCGGCAAGATGGATGCGTTCATGCCGATCCAGACATTCTTGCCAATCGTAACCGGAGACCATGTGCGCTTCTCTCCGTACGGCAAGACCGCCTGATTACGGAAATCATGGTCAGACGCGTAGATCGTTACCCGGCGAGAAATGTGGACGTTGTCCCTGATTTCGATCCCGCCTTCTGCGTGGAGGAAGCAATCCGCTCCGATGAAAACATTATTCCCTACCGAAAGCGCTGGAGGTCGAACGACCGTCACTGTGGGATCTATAAATCCACCCACGCCACAAAACTGCATTTCCTTGCGGAGGCGCGCCTGTTTTTCTGAATTAATCGCGCTCGTAATTTTCGTGATGATTTTTTCAAGGACGAGCAAAAGCGATTGCCGGATCGTGCGTTTGTTTCGGCTCATCTTAAACTCTGCTCCGTCCGAAAAATTGTCAGGATTTGGCTGATAGACTGCCTCAGCCGCGGCGAAGCAACCAAGACTACCAAAAATCCGGCAGTCATCACCGCCATTGTGACCGACAAATGCAAAGCGAGCGACACGAAAGTCAGATCGTTTTGCTCGCGGCTGGTGGAAATTGCCAACGAAACTGCAACAGCGATCGCGCCGACAATCGCGGAAGGTGCAAGTGTCGCCAGTACGCCCGTGCCCACCACCGGACTTTTTGCGGCTGCAAAATACACGCTGGGGAAAGCTATGAGCAGATGGGCAGCGCCAAAACCTAATGCTACGCCTTCAGGCCCATATTGAAGACCCGATATCATGCCGATCAGGAAAATGGGAAGACTTAGTATCTGCCAGTTCAGCATTCGCTGGGTTTGCGCGAGGGACAAGTATATCCAAGGATTCTGGTTCATTATTCCGCGCGCAAACATGGAAAGACCGAGAGTCTGCAGAATGTGAACGCTCCGGCCCCATTCTGGCCCGAGAAGAAGTGCTACGATCTGTTGTGCGTTGGCGATTATTAGGGCGGCAATTGCGAAATGCATCCATGAGACGAATCTGACCGAAGACAAAAGCAGATCTCGCCAAGCAGCGGGATCGGACTGCAGGCGACTCAAGGCCGGCACTATCGCTCCCGTAACGGGGCCGCTTATGAGGGATTGGGGCAGCATCAGTATCGAATAGGCGCGCGAATAGAACCCTAGATCGGTCGTTCCCCATCGCCAGCCGATTAGCAGGTCGTCGAGGCGGCGGTTTAAAAAGAAAATCAGCTCGGTACCTGTCAAGGGTAGTCCGTAGCCAAGGATCGACCCGGCGTCTTCCAACTTACGGGTCATGCGTGGTTGCCATTCGGATGCGCGCCAAAGAAGCAAGGTCTGAGTAAACCCGGCGGTCGCAGTCTGGGCGACCAGCGCCCAGTACCCAATGTTGGTAGCAATTGCGAGAACGATGCCGATCACACTGCCCACGACAATCGATACAAGCGCAATCATGCGGTCGGTAGCGATCGCCATCTCTCGTCTGAGCAGTGCAGAGTGAATGGCTCCAGCAGCAGTGACGGGTATAAATAATGCGGAGACGATAATCACCGGGGTCAGACGAGGTTCGCCGAGCACTCGCGCGGCAATTGGCGCAAGGACGATGCTGACCGCCATCAGCGCGAGCGAAACGCCCATGTTGAGTGTGAAAGCCGTTCGGCGTGTCGCTTCCTTCAGATCTTCGCGCTGAATGACTGCCGCGCTGCAACCGAGATCCTTGAAGATTAGGATCAGGGCACTGAACGAGGTCGACAGGGCGATAATGCCGAAGTCAGACGGAGGTAACAGGCGGGAATAAATCGCCAAGTTGACAACCTGGATGCTGAGGTTCGCGAGCTGAATGGCGATTGCTGACATACCGCCCTTGCCGGTCTGTCTGGCGAGCCGATCTTTTTCCGCTTCAGGCACTGATGGCGCCATCCGAATATGCAGGATCTCGTGTGACCGGAGCCATCGCTATCGCCCCCAGAACGCTTTCAGGAAACGGGAGACAAGACGGCGTGAAATCACGAACGAGCCCAGCCAGTATCTGAGCCATTCCTTGGAGAGACTTGCTCCCTCGTCATTTAAAAGTGCCGAACGGACCAGATAGAGGTTTGGCGATCCCGCTTTCGGCTCGCTTGGCTGCAGAATTGAGTGCTCGATCGGTCTCATACTGACAGGAAAGACCGCTTCAGCGTGGCGAACTGCCTTGCTGGTAATTACCCAACTGAATTTTTGCAGGTATTCTGGCGGTTTGATCCCATAGGCATCGACCGTAACATCATCTGTAAGGTCATCGCGGTTCAAAGAAATAGCCGTGCCGCAGGGCTCCATAAATGCGTCGTACGCAACCGATCGATCCTCGCTCGGGCAAAGTGACCAGCCTCGAACTGTGCGATCGGGCAGTGGCATCGGCGTCTGGAAATGATGAACCTTGCTCTTGAGATGACTTCCGCCCTCGCCATGATTGGTGCTGAAGGAGCGATAAGGATATGTGAACCACAGGTCCTCGCTCGCCATGAAGTGAGCGAAGTGCTTTTTCCAGGAACTGTCAGGCCATCTTCTCAGGGAACGCGGCAATCGGACATCCTCGCGCAGATCCGGCAAGTCATCACGTCCAAGCCATTCTCGGAACCTGATCCATTGATTTGCGGTCCAGAGCTGCCCCCATGAACAGGGCACCTGCATGAAATAGGTATCGTACCCATTTTCCAGTGCTTCAAAGGGAAGCCAAGCAAACTCGTTGAAGCGCGGCGCGTAGAGAGCGTGCCCAGCGATATCGCTGTCGTCCCGGTAAGCCGACATGTTGGCTTTGGCGAATTCGTAAGCATAGGGGTCGATTGTCAGATCGTCTTCGAGAAGAAGGACTGAACCATGATCGCGGCTCAAGTCGCCCAGATTAAGGATGTGCTCTCGCAGGCCTAGGCGCCTCGAACGCATTACTATCTCAACCTCAAATTGGATCGTCCTGTCTCGGAAGCTTTCGGCGACCTCGACCGTCTCGTGTGGAGCCTCGCCTTCGATTGAAATCAGCACGCGCGGCCGGTCGCCTGTAATGCGGCTATTGCTTACACTCCTTAGAAGGCGTGCCAAAGCATCGGGCCGATTGAAAGCGGGTATGGCGATCAACGGGTTCGGATTCACTTGATAAGGCTTTCTGCTATTTTGATCAGAGGTGACTGGTCTATCTTAGCGAAGGCCGGCGAAATGCACGAGCGCTGCGGGGGGGTGGGGAAAAATCGGGCCGGAGTTTTCACTTGCCTTCAAAAGTCCATAACCTAGTCAGCAATCATAGGCCCTCCGGGACATAGAGGTTGGTTTGCTTTTATCACAAAAACATAACTTCATTTTTGTTCATGTTTTCAAGGCTGGCGGGATGTCAGTCACCAAGGCGTTACTGCCCTATTCGGATAGGATTTTTCGTTTCCGCAAGCCGGCGCTCAAGTTTCCTCGCGTCGCGGACGCGATTCTTGGAGAAAAACGCTGGCTGATCAGCGAAAGGCACATCACCGCCGCGAGCATCAGAAATATTTTGGGCGAGGATTGCTGGAACCGTAAATTCAGCTTCGCCTTTGTGCGCAATCCATGGGATTGGGAAATATCCATGTACCACTACATCGTTCAGAAGAAAAAGGATCAGCGGCACGAAAAAGTTGTCTCGCTAGGTTCGTTCGATGCCTATATCCGAGAGCGGTACTCGCGGCCAATTCGGGTACAAAGCGACCTGTTGGACGATGATAATGGCGTCTCCCTTGTCGATTTCGTGGGTCGCTTTGAAAACCTGACCGATGACTTTGCCGAGGCAATTCGCAGAATTGGTATCGAGGTCGAACTTCCGCACGCGAATGCTTCCAAGCGTTCTCGAGATTTGCGGTCGTTCTATAGCCAGGAAACCTTTGACATGGTCGGCGAGAAACACGGCGACGATCTTGTCCGGTTTGGCTACGACACGTGTCGCTTTTAGGGCACGAGCTGGTTTCCGCGAAAACGACGATGCCGAAAATTTCCGTTGTCACCGCAGCTTTCAATGCACGAGAAGGGGTCGTTGCGACAGTGGCCAGCGTCGCTGCGATGGGCGGGATCGAGCACGTCGTCGTGGACGGCGCTTCGAGCGATGGGACGTCCGAATATCTCGGCCAGACCGGCACGCGATGGATCAGCGAGCCCGACAAGGGAATCGCCGATGCCATGACCAAGGGTATCGCCTTGGCGACGGGCGAATATTTCCTGATCCTGCAGGCGGGCGACTTGTTCGCGCCCGGTCTGACCCTTGCCGAGATCGAGGCCGAACTGGATGGCAGCGACATCGTTAGCTTCGATGTCCTCGTCACGCATCCCGATGGAGACATCCGGTTCCGTTCGCGCGGGCTGGGCGCAAAGCTCGAAAGGTCGATGTGCGTGCCGCACCAGGGGGCGTTCGTGCGGCGTGATCTTTATGACCGGATCGGCGCGTTCGATGCGCGGTACAAGGTCGGCATGGACTACGAATTCATGCTCCGCGCCAAACGATCAGGTGCGACGTGCAAGGTGGTGAACCGCATCGTCGCGGTCATGCCTGCCGATGGCATCAGCGCGCGGCGGGACTGGCCCAGCCTTGAAAAACGGCTGGTCGAAAATCGCCTGATCCACGCGGTCCATGCGCGCGGGCCGGTCGATCGCATTTCTCAGAAGCTCTATTGGGTCGTTTATCCGCTCTACAAGCGAGTGCGGCATTTCGGCGGCAGGCGTTAATCCATCAGCAGGGCGAGGTAGGCCTCACCCATTCGGTCGATTGAGAACTGCTCTACCGCACGCGCGCGGGCATTTTTCGACATTTCCAGTCGCATCGCGGGATCGGCAGCGAGCGTTCGAGCCGCAGTGATGAAGCCTTGCACCTCGTCCACCGGGCAAAGCAGTCCCGTGTGCCTATGCTCAACCGCCTCGGGCAGTGACGAGATGTCGCTGGCGATTGCCGGTGCTCCGCAGGACATGGCTTCCAGCACCGACAAGGGCAGCCCTTCCAGCCGTGTCGGCGCGAGCAGCGCGTGACAGGCCGCGTATTCGCCGATCATCTGATCCTGTTGCAAACGGCCCAGGAACGTGACGTTTGCCAGACCGGCAAGGTCGGGGCAGTCGCTCTCGTTCGCTGTCATCCGCAATTGGAAACTCGGTCCAAGGCTTTGCATGATCGGCGCGAGCAGGTCGATGCCCTTGCGAATGCTGGGCGTGCCCGCGAAGAACAGTCGAAACGGACCATCCACGGGCGGCGGTGCGACCGGGCGGAAGCGTTCGACGTCGATGCCGTTGGGGATGGCGACCGGATTGCTATGCCGAAATTCGGCGCGAACGGCGCGCGCGGTATATTCGCTAACTGCTACGATGTGGTCGGCAAGGGCATAGCCATGCGCGATGAAGCTGCGCACGAACAGGTCGTGGAAGATCGCCTGCGAGGCCGATTTGTAGCGATGGATTGCTGGGTCCAGTACGAAGAGATGTTCGACGCAGATCGTGCGCAAGTCATCGCGCTGAAAGGCCGGGGCGTTCCAGCTGTTGTAGATGATCGCCTCTGTCCCTTCGGGCGGGGCGATGCCTTTCAAGAGCCGCGGCGCATATTGAAACGCGTGGGGAAACGCCTGAACCGTGACCTCGTGACCGCGCTTGTCCAGCCAGCGGCCCAGCGCCTTGATGAACGTGGTCGATCCGGTGGGGGCATGGGTGTATGGCAGCCAGATCTTCATGGCCGCAGCCCGTATGCGGCGTAAGTGTCGCGTGCGACGCGTTCCCAGCAATAGACTTCTCGCGCGGCCTCGACGCTTGCTTTCAGAAAGACGGCGCGGTCGTCGGGCGTCATGGCCCTGCATCGCTCGACCGCGTCGGCCCAGGCCTTGGCATTGCCGCTTTCGATAAGGAATCCGGTCCGCCCGTTCAGGACCGCATCGCGCAGCCCGTCGCGATCCGCGGCCAGCAGGTAAGCGCCGCAAGACGCCGATTCAGGTGCGACAAGGCCGAAGCCTTCATATTCCCCGCTGGCGGTGGAGATATTGGGCGCGATGACACACATCGCCTCGCGATAGGCGGTGACGAGATCGTCTCCGCCCAACTGGCCGAGATAATGGACGCGCGGATCGTCGAGCGCGGCCCGCTCGCTCGCGTCCCAGGCCGTTCCCGCCACGTCCAGCGTCGTTTCCGGGTCGATCAGCGGAAGGACTTCGCGCACGAACCAGCCAAGGCCTTTCAGCTTCTTGAGCCGCCCAACAAACAGGATCCGTCCGTTGTGCGTGCCGTCCGGCATAGGTCCGCCAAGATCGGTGGCAAGTGGGACCACTGGCGCTGCCGACCATCCGGTTTCGGCCAAGGCTTCGGCCGTTGCGCGAGAGTTCGCGATGACCGTCGCAGAGCGAAGAAGCCGTGATCCCAGCTTGAGGTAGGCGCCGTAAATCCGCCCTTTCAAACCACCACGGCGCTGATAACCCGCATCGGTGCCATGCGCGGACAGCACGATTCGCGTTGCCGAACCCAACCGGCCAAGCAACCCGACCGGCCAGAGCGCCATGTCCCCGACATGAAGGACGGCGGGCGCCGTGCGTCGCGAAAGAAAGCGGATCAACACCGCGAAAGGGAAGGCGAGCAGCGCGAGAAGCCCCGGCGGCATGCCGTTCGCCTTGCCGCGCAAGGCCACGACTTCGATCGCTTCGAAATCGCGCAAGGCCTCTGTCAGGCGCATCGAGTAGGTTTCCATGCCGCCGACGGCAGGCGCCCACTTGCGGGTCACGAACATGATGCGTGGTTCAGTGCCCGCCATGACCCGGCTCAATATTGCGTGTACATCGCGCCTTCCGGCTCCGGCGTGGCCGGTACCGGGAGATGGTCGCCCCAGCGCAGGATTACCTGCCGCGAGGGATCACGCGCGATGTTGTGGCTTCCGCGCGGCAGCACGACCACTTCGCCGACCGGAACGGCTTTGCCGTCCAGCAAGGTGTCCGCACCTTCAAGCGTGTAGCGGCCCGGGACCAGCACCTCGACCGTCTCGGTGCCCTGGCCGGGTTCCACGATCTTGCCTGCCACGAAGATACCGCTCCAGTGCGGGATGTAGTTGCCGCGCAGGGCTGCGACGTCTTCGGGAAGAAGGACCTCATCGCTCGGCGTGCCGAGCAAGGCATTGGCCAGTGTGCCGCTATTGGCGATAACCATCGGGACGACGTGCTTTTCCATTGCAAGCTTGTAACGCGCTTTGCCCTGCGCCTGGTAGCCGGCAAGCCCCCAACCGGTGGAGAACGTGGGAACGGCCCGCGTGAAACGCCCGATCATGCCGCTGTTGTCGATATAGGTGACGCGGCCGCCAAAGATTTCATGGGCACCGCGTTCCAGCGCGATCTGGTTCTTCGCGGGCTGGCGGTCTTCGTTCAAGAGGACAAGCCCGATGCTGGCCCCGATGACCAGCATGACCAGCTTCATCCCGTACCGCTCGACAAACCATGCCAGGCCCAGCGCGATGACCGGCGCGGCGGGGGCAAGGGTGAAGACGAAGTTGTAGGGATAGGAGTTGCGATAGATCGCTGCGGTGAAGAAGGGCACGAGGAGCAGGGCGATACCCAACCGTGCGCTCCATGTCTTTTCCCGCGCGAACCACTGCCACAGGCCCACGGCAATCGCGATCGGAACGTAAGGCGCCTTGCCAAGCTGGGATAGCAGGTAGCCGCCTTCGGGAAACAGACCGGCACCGAACATCCTGTCGAGCGAGGCGAGCGCGAGCTGTTGCAGCGGTGCGGCCTTTGCCAAAAAGCCGGTCTGGCCAAGAGGGAGCGAGAGAAACGCGATGCCACCGATCACCGCCGTCACCAATGCTGCGAAGATCGCCTTGCGCAGCGGGCGGGCAATCTCTTGATGACGCCAAAGCAAGGCTCCCAGAATCGGAAACCCGTAGAACACCGACTTGATCGTGCAGGCCATGGCCAGCAGCAAAAGTACGGCGCAAAGCGCAAGCCATGCCGCGCGCAGGGGCCGGGCAAGGACGATCCACAGCGCGCCCATGCCCAGCGCCGTCGCCATCGGATCGGCACGCAGGACCAGCATGTTCGTCAGGACATACCCTGCCCCCGCATAGGCAAGAACCGCCAGCAGCGCCTGCGGACGCGGGACGAAGACGCGCGAACAGCCATAGATCGCGAGCAGGATCGCCAGTTCGTAAGGAACCATCAGCAGCCGGATGACGCGAATGTCGCCGATGGCCAGGTCGGTCGTGCCCGGCACCCATGCGAACATGGGCAGGAACGGCGACTGGAGCAGTGTTACGTTCTCGCCAGCGGCATAGCGGACAATCTGGCTGAAGTGGAAAAACTCGTCCCAGTTGATCGCGCGGGTGAAGACCATCGCGACCTGCACCCCAATAAGCGCAAGGATCGCGATCAGCGGCCAGTTGGCGCTGACATTATCGGCGTGAGCCGGACGGGTTTCCGGCCCGGAATGCGCGAGCCCCGTTTCTACCGGCACCGCAGCGCTGGCCATCAGCGGCTCCGATGGCTTTTCAGGGAAACGATCTCGGCGCTGTCACCCTCTTCGTGGCCGGGATTCTCGTCGCCCCTGGCCAGCTGTTCCTCCAGCTTGCGCAGCTTGTAGAGGGTGGCTTCCAGGAGCTTGCGATTGGTCGCGATGAGATCGGCGAGGATGCCCATGACGGCCACCAGCGTGCCCAGCATCAGGAGCGAACCGCCGATGATCAGCGACTGGACATGACCGTTGCCGTCGCCACCAAGATAGAACCACACGAAGCGCATGATCGGCAGAAGTCCGACGATCGCAAGTGCCATGCCGAGGCCGACGAAGACGCGCAGCGCGTTGTGCGTCGTATAGGCGCGCGTGATCGTGACGCCGGTCTGCGAAATGAAGCGGGGGATTGACTTGAACAGGCGGGAAGGGCGCGGCGTGCGGTGGGTCCGCACCGGTACGCTTTTGACCGCCATCCGCTTGCGACCCGCCTGGATCAGCATGTCTGTGGTATAGCTGAATTCCGTCGTTATCGTCAGTTTCTGGGCTGCCTCGCGACTGATCGCGCGAAAGCCGCTGACCGCGTCGGTGATGGTCGTGCCCGACGCGCGGCGCACGACGGCGCTGCCAAGGCGTTGCAGACGGCGTTTGAACGGTCCGAAATGGGCATTGTCGGCAACGCCGCGATCACCGATGACGATGTCGGCCTCGCCGCGCAGGACCGGCTGGACCAGCTCGGCGATGTCCGCGCCTTCGTACTGGCCGTCTGCGTCGGTGTTGACGATGATGTCGGCCCCGGCCTTCAGTGCCGTATCGATGCCGGTTTGAAACGCGGCTGCAAGTCCGCGGTTGCGGCGGTGGCTGACGACGTGGTGGACGCCCCACTGCCGCGCGACGCCCGCCGTGTTGTCGTTGCTGCCATCGTCGATGACGAGGATCTCGATATCGTCGATGCCGGGGATCGAGCGCGGCAGGGCCGCAAGCGTGTCCGGCAAGTGATCCGCCTCGTTCAGGCAGGGTATTTGGATGATGAGCCGCAAGGTGTTCTCGCCCCCGAAAATTGCGCGCAATCTGAACTTCTGCTGCCGTGATCGGACAATTGCCTTAAGAAATGGCTAACCACGATGCCGCGCGGGCGACCGGAAAGCGATTTTTCGGGGCGTTGGTCGCGCAAGTTGCGAGAAAGGCGCGATGAACCCGACGATGCATTGCTGGCTGTGCGAGCGCCCGATCGGCAGCCGCTTCGAACTGCACCACCCGGTTCCGAAAAGCCGGGGTGGGCGCGAGACGGTGCCGCTTCACCGGATATGCCATCGCACGCTGCATGCGCGTTTCACCAATGCGCAGTTGGCGCGAAACGGCGCAAACCTCGAACTCTTGCGCGCCGATGAGGAGATCGCGCGTTTCATCCGGTGGGTTTCGGACAAGCCGCCCGATTTTCACGCACCGACGCGCAAGGCGAAGCGTTAGGCCCCAAACAGCAGAAGGCCCGGCATCCCACGTGGGAGCCGGGCCTTCGGATTTCGGCAGGGCCGGTCGTGACTGCGGATCAGCCCTCGACGTGTTCGGCCAGGACCGTGAGGCCCGCATCGCCGACTTCGGCGAAGCCGCCCTGGATCATGATCGTTTCCGGTGCGCCGCCCGCGGTCTTGAAGACCTGCAGCGCGCCGTCGCGGATCGTCGACATGAAGGGCGAGTGCCCTTCAAGCACGCCGAACTCGCCTTCCGAACCGGGGACGACCACCATGTGGACGTCTTCGGAACGGACCAGCTTGGCCGGCGTCACGAGTTCGAAGTGCAGCGCCACGATCAGGCGTCCTCGGCCAGCTTCTTGGCCTTCTCGACCGCCTCGTCGATGCCGCCCACCATGTAGAACGCTGCCTCGGGCAGGTGGTCGTATTCGCCGTCGACGACGGCCTTGAACGACTTGATGGTGTCTTCGATCTGCACGAACTTGCCCGGGATACCGGTGAAGACTTCGGCAACGTGGAACGGCTGCGAAAGGAACTTCTGGATCTTGCGGGCGCGAGCGACTGTGAGCTTATCCTCTTCCGAAAGCTCGTCCATGCCGAGAATGGCGATGATGTCCTGAAGCGACTTGTACTTCTGCAGGGTCTCCTGGACCTTGCGAGCCGTATCGTAGTGCTCCTGACCCACGACGCGCGGTTCGAGAACGCGGCTGGTCGAGTCCAGCGGGTCGACCGCGGGGTAGATGCCGAGTTCGGAAATCGCACGGTTCAGCGTGGTCGTCGCGTCAAGGTGAGCGAACGAGGTTGCAGGTGCAGGGTCGGTAAGGTCGTCGGCGGGAACGTAAATGGCCTGGACCGAGGTGATCGAGCCCTTGGTGGTCGAGGTGATGCGTTCCTGCAGCTGGCCCATGTCGGTCGACAGGGTGGGCTGATAGCCCACGGCCGAAGGAATACGGCCGAGAAGGGCCGACACCTCTGCGCCCGCCTGCGTGAAGCGGAAGATGTTGTCGACGAAGAACAGGACGTCCTGCCCTTCCTGATCGCGGAAGTATTCGGCCATCGTCAGGCCGGAAAGAGCGACGCGGGCACGCGCGCCCGGGGGTTCGTTCATCTGGCCGAAGACGAGAGCAACCTTCGAACCGTCAGAAGTGGCGTTGCCGTCGGCGTCCTTGGCGATAACGCCTGCGTCGAGGAATTCGTGGTAAAGGTCGTTACCTTCGCGGGTACGTTCACCCACACCGGCGAACACGGACACGCCGCCGTGACCCTTCGCGATGTTGTTGATCAGTTCCTGGATGAGAACCGTCTTGCCAACGCCTGCGCCGCCGAACAGGCCGATCTTGCCGCCCTTTGCGTAAGGAGCGAGAAGGTCGATGACCTTGATGCCGGTGACGAGGATGGCCGCTTCGGTCGACTGGTCGACGAACAGCGGAGCCTCGGCGTGGATCGGTGCGGTCATTTCCGCGCCGACGGGGCCCATTTCGTCGATCGGTTCGCCGACGACGTTCATGATGCGGCCGAGCGTCTTCGGACCGACGGGAACCGAGATCTGCTTGCCGGTGTTGCGCACGGGCTGGCCGCGGGTCAGGCCGTCGGTGCCGTCCATCGCGATGGTGCGGACGGTACTTTCACCGAGGTGCTGCGCGACTTCGAGAACGAGCGTATTGTCGCCGTTCTGCGTTTCGAGCGCGGTGAGGATCGCGGGCAGTTCGCCTTCGAAGGTCACGTCGACGACGGCGCCGATGATCTGGCTGATCTTGCCCTGGGCGGGGATGTTGCTGGTGCTGTCGAGCACCGGTGCTGCGGTGGCCATGGTTGTTTCCTTGCCTGTATCCTAGAGCGCTTCGGCGCCCGCGATAATTTCGACGAGTTCGGTGGTGATCGCGGCCTGGCGGCTGCGGTTGTACTGGATGGTCAGCTTCTGGATCAGGTCGCCCGCGTTGCGCGTTGCGTTGTCCATCGCGGTCATCGAAGCGCCCTGTTCGGAGGCCGCGATTTCCAGCAGAGCGCCGAAAATCTGCGTCTTCACGTAACGAGGCAACAGTTCTTCGAGGATTTCCTCTTCGCCCGGTTCGTATTCCACGACCGCACCCGCATCGTCCGAGACAGCCGTTTCCGGTGCAGGGACGGGGACGATCTGCTGAACCGTCGGATCCTGCGCCAGGGCCGACTTGAAAATCGGATAGACGAGGTGAGCGACGTCGAACCGGCCGTCTTCGAACATGCCGATGACTTCCGATGCGATCTGCTCGGCCTCTTCAAAGCCGGGTTCGCGCACCTGGCTGGTGTCGAACTGGTTGCCGATCCGTTCGGGGAAGTTGCGCTTTAGCGGCGCACGACCCTTGCGGCCGACGAGGTACAGTTCAACGTCCTTGCCCTCGGCGATCAGCTTGCGGGCCTTCTGGCTGGCCGCACGAACGATGTTCGCGTTGAGACCGCCGCAAAGGCCCTTGTCGGTGTTGACGATGACCAGCAGGTGACGCTGGTCCGAGCCGGTGCCGGCAAGCAGTTTCGGCGCGTTGTCACCGCCGACCTTGCTGGCAAGGCTGGCCATGACCGCGGTCAGACGCTCGGCATAGGGCCGGGCGGCTTCGGCCCGCGCCTGTGCCTTGCGCAGCTTGGCCGCGGCGACCATCTGCTTGGCCTTCGTGATCTTCTGGGTCGACTTGACCGAGGTGATCCGACCCTTGAGTTCCTTCAAAGAGGCCATGACGGCTCCCTAGCTAAGTGTCTCTTGGGGCTCAGGCGAACTGCTTGGCGAACTTGTCGAGAGCGGCGACCGTCTTGTCCTTGGTCTCGCCTTCGAACTTCTGCGTCGAGCGGATCTCGCCGAGGACATCGGCGTGTTCCGAACGCATGTAGCTCAGCATTTCGGCTTCGTAGCGGGTGACGGCATCGACCGCGATCGAATCGAGGTAGCCGTTGGTACCGGCGAAGATCGACACGACCTGTTCCTCGAACGGCAGCGGCGAGAACTGCGGCTGCTTGAGGAGTTCGGTCAGGCGCGCACCGCGGTTCAGCAGCTTCTGCGTTGCGGCGTCGAGGTCCGAGCCGAACTGCGCGAAGGCAGCCATTTCGCGGTACTGCGCCAGCTCCAGCTTGATCGAGCCTGCGACCTTCTTCATCGCCTTTGTCTGGGCCGCACCGCCGACGCGGGAAACCGAGAGACCGACGTTGATGGCCGGGCGCACGCCCTGATAGAACAGGCCGGTTTCAAGGAAGATCTGGCCGTCGGTGATCGAAATCACGTTGGTCGGAATGTAGGCCGACACGTCGCCAGCCTGCGTTTCGATGATCGGCAGGGCGGTCAGCGAACCGGCGCCATTTTCCTCGTTCAGCTTGGCCGCACGCTCCAGCAGGCGGCTGTGCAGGTAGAACACGTCGCCCGGATAGGCTTCGCGGCCCGGAGGACGGCGAAGGAGGAGCGACATCTGGCGATATGCGACGGCCTGCTTGGAAAGGTCGTCGTATACGATGACGGCGTGCATGCCGTTGTCGCGGAAGAATTCGCCCATCGCGGCGCCGGTGTAGGGCGCCAGATACTGCAGCGGAGCGGGCTCCGAAGCGGTTGCGGCGACGACGATCGAGTATTCCATCGCGCCGTTTTCTTCGAGCTGGCGCACGATCTGCGCGACGGTCGAACGCTTCTGGCCGACAGCGACGTAGATGCAGTAGAGCTTCTTGCTCTCGTCGTCGCCAGCGTTGACTTCCTTCTGGTTGATGAAGGTGTCGATGGCGACGGCGGTCTTGCCGGTCTGACGGTCACCGATGATCAGCTCGCGCTGACCGCGACCGATCGGAACCAGGGCGTCAATGGCCTTGAGGCCGGTCTGCACGGGTTCATGGACCGATTTACGCGGGATGATGCCCGGAGCCTTCGTTTCGACGCGAGCGCGGGTGACGTCGGTCAGCGGGCCCTTGCCGTCGATCGGGTTGCCCAGCGCGTCGACGACGCGGCCCAGCAGGCCCTTGCCGACGGGAACGTCGACGATGGTGCCGGTGCGCTTGACCTGGTCGCCTTCCTTGATGGTGGCGTCCGAGCCGAAGATCACGGCACCGACGTTGTCGGCTTCGAGGTTGAGGGCCATGCCCTGAATGCCACCGGCAAATTCGACCATTTCGCCAGCCTGGACCTTGTCGAGGCCGTGGATGCGGGCGATGCCGTCACCGACCGACAGCACGCTGCCGACTTCGTTGACCTGAGCCTCGGTGCCGAAATTGGCAATCTGGTCCTTGATGACCTTCGAGATTTCTGCGGCGCGGATATCCATTTAAATAGCCTTTCGTCGAAGCCTTGCGGGCTTAGCCCTTCATCGCCTGGGCGAGAGAATTGAGACGGGTGCGGATCGAACCGTCGATCTGCTGCGAGCCGATCTGAACGACCAGCCCACCGAGGATCGCGGGATCGACCGTGGTACGGACCTTGACGTCGCGTCCCTCGCGAGCGGTAAGCTTCGCGGTGAGAGCGGCGATCTGGGTATCGGTAAGCGCGTGGGCGCTGGTGACTTCGGCAGTCACTTCGCCGCGCTGGGCAGCGGCGATCGCGCCAAACGCGCGGATGATGTCGGGAAGCGCGGCAAGGCGGCGGTTTTCCGCCAGCGTGCCGAGGAACTTGCGGGTAAGCTCCGACGTGCCAAGGTGGCGGCCGACGGCATCGACTGCTTCACCGGCGGCCTTGCGGGAAATTTCGGGGTCGGTCAGCAGTGCCGACATGTCGCCCGATGCCGCGATGGCCTGGCGCAGGTTGTCGAGGTCGTTTTCGATCGCAGTCACCTGATTCTGTTCAACCGCAAGGTCGAACAGGGCCGCTGCATAGCGTCCTGCGAGACTGGCCGTAATGCCGCCGGAAATATCCACGCGAATTGCTTCCCTCTTCGTTGTCGCGAACCGCCTGGCGAATCGCGCGATGACCCGGGGGCCTGCAGATTCGCAATCTGGCGGTGAGCCAGACAGGGGTATCTTCTCGGCGGCGCGCCTAGCAACGAAACCCGCAAATGACAACTACGCTTATCGGCTAATATTCCGCCATTGCGAAATAGCCCACCGGATGGAGCTGAATCGGCACGCGTCGCAGGCCGCGATCAGCCCTCCGGCGATGCGCTTTCGCCGGTGGTGGTGGCCGTCGCCGCGCTGCCCGCAGGGGCCGGATCGCAGGAAAAGACCAGCCTTTCGTTCGGCATCTTGGGCAGCAGCGCGCGGATCGATTGCTGTGCATCGCCCCATTCACGCGCGGCATCGTCGCCCGCGCCGCAGGCCGGTGCCTGGAAATCGGCACGCGCCTTGCGTGCGGCATCCATCGTCGGAAGATCCACGAGATAGCGGTCGACGGTATAGACGCGCCCTTGCGGGTTGTAGCGGTTGACCGAGATCGTCTGGTCCGCGCCGTTGATCTGGATGCGGGTCCAGTCGCCATCCATCAGGCCGAATTGCGTCTGTTCGTTCACGCATCCATCCGGCGACCAGTCGAGGCGGACCTCGTTCGTGGCCGACACGGTCACGCGGCTGCGTTCGGGGCGGAAGCGGCAGACGAACCGTCCCTTGTCGACCAGCGAATCCGGCGGCGTCACGTCGGGCACTTCGGCCATGGCCGCGCGTTCGGCCTGTGCCGCACGTTCGACGATATCGTCGACGCTGGGCCGCGAGAACCATGCCGCCAGCGCGCCGACCAGGCAGAGCAGTGCGAAGATCGCGCTGGCCGCGCCCTGTTCCTGTTCCTGCCGCGCGTAGAATCGCATCGATACCGCCGCGCTCAACACCATGAGCGCGAGCATGAGGCCCGAAAGCGCCATCAACGTCTCGCGGTTGTCGATCGTTTCCAGTTCTGCCCGGCGCGAGGCGCGTTCGGCCTTCAGGCGGCGTTCGGCGGCGACAGCCTCCAGCCGCGCCTGTTGCGCCGCGGATTCGCGCAGGGCCCGCGCGCTCTCGTCGGCATCGAAGGCGGCAAGGCTCTGACACGGGAGCGCCGTGGTATGGACCGACACGCCCGCCTTGCGCAGGAAAGGGGCCAGTTCGCGCATCGAAACCGCGAAGTAGAATTCCGAATCGGAGCCGTTGTCGCTGATCGTGCCGAAACTGTTGACGCCGACCACGCGCCCGCAGGCGTCGAGCAGCGGGCCGCCCGAATTGCCGGTGCCGATGGGGGCGGTATGGAGCAGCGTATCGAACTGGGTCGACGTGCGTCCGCCCGATACCTGTCCGCGAGACTTCACCGGGGCCTGCGGCGAGACGAGGCCATTGAGGCCCAGTCCCAGCGCCTCGTCCACATTGGCGGGATAGCCCACGGCGAAAACGTCCGCACCGTCCTCCACCACGCCGGTATAGAGCGTGGCGACGGGCAGGCTGGCATCTTCTGTCAGTTCGATGAGGGCGAGGTCCACATCGCTCGACACCCTGACGATTCGCGCGAAATAGCCGGTTCGTCCCTGCGCGGGCACGACGCCTAGGCGAAGGCGGTCATCCTCCAGCAGCGGGGCGAGGACGTGGGCGTTGGTGACGATGAGTTTCGGCGTCACGGCAAAGCCTGTGCCGTGGCCGATGACGTCGTAGCCCGACGAATCGCGGAGCACGATGACCACGCGCACCACGCTGCGCGCGGCGGCGTTGATGTCGGCGCTGTCGGCGCGGGCCGGGGCGGGTGCGGCCATCTGCATCGAGCAGGCGAGCAAGAGCGCGCACAGCACGAGGCGAAAGGCCTGCAAGGCCTTGGCGGGGAGGGGGAACCGCGAACCCATGACGGCGCTGTTACCCGATCCTGAGCGCGATGGCAGGGGGAATATCGGTTTTGCACGCAGGTTTCGGGATGCGCGTGGCATGGCTGCCGCGTTAAGAGGGGGCATGACGACGACCGCAGACCCCCTGCCGCTGAGCGAGACGGAGGCGCTTGCCGCCTTTGCGCGGCGCGATCGGGCCTACGACGGGCGATTCGTGGTCTGCGTCACGACGACGTCGATCTACTGTCGCCCGTCCTGCCCCGCGCGGCGGCCGCGGCCGGAAAACGTGCGGCTTGCCGCGACGAACGAGGCGGCAGAGGCGATGGGCTTTCGCCCGTGCAAACGCTGCAGACCCGACGAGGCGGCCCGCGATTCGCATGCCGTGGCGCGCGCGATCGGATTGATCGGCGATGCGGACGCGCGTTTGCCGCTGGTCGATCTTGCCGCGGCTGTCGGTTATTCGCCCGATCATTTCTCACGCGTGTTCGCGCGGGCCACGGGCATGACGCCCGCCGCCTATGGCCGTGCCTTGCGGATGGAGCGCGCGCAGGACGCTCTTGCGAGCAGTGACGTAACCGGCGCGATCCACGAGGCCGGGTACGGTGCAGCATCGCGATTCTATGAAAAGGCGAGGGAGAGAATGGGCATGGCACCTTCGGCATGGGCCGACGGCGGCAGGGGCGTGACGATACGCTGGGCCGTGGCGCAGACGAGCCTCGGCCCGATGCTGGCCGCCGCGACCGCCAAGGGCGTGTGCCGCCTTTCGTTCGGGGAGAGCGAGCATGACCTGCGCACACGGTTCCCGAAGGCGGACCTTGTCGAGGGCGGAGAGGATTTCGCGAGGCTGTTCGCCCGCATCGTCGCGGCGGTGGAAAAACCGGGCACGCCGTCCGACATCCCGCTCGACGTGCAGGGTACCGCATTTCAGGAACGCATTTGGGCCGAACTGCGCAAGATACCGGCCGGTGAAACGCGCACTTACGCGCAGCTTGCCGCTGCCGCCGGAACCCCGAAAGCCGTCCGCGCAGCGGGCAGCGCCAATGGCGCGAACAGCGTCGCGGTGCTGATCCCGTGCCACCGCGTGATCCGTTCGGACGGGTCTGTCGGCGGCTATGCCTATGGCGAGGCGATCAAGCGCGAACTGCTCAAGCGGGAAAGCGAACGCTGATCTTTCAACTCCTTGGCAGTTTCGCCATCTTGCGGATGTCTTCCAGCAGCTTGCGGTCCGTCGTCCACGCGTGAGGCGAGAAGGCCGAGATCTTGGCAATCGCGATCGCAGGCTCGAACTGGCCAAGATCCGCCAGGTCGCGAGCCAGCGCATTGCGGATTTTCTTGCTTTCGGGCGCAAGGACGTAAGCCTTGCGAAGGCCCATGTGCGCCACCTCGGGCATTTCGTCGCCTGAATCGCGATAGGCCTTGTGCCAGAGGTAGAGCGGCAGCGGATCTTCCGGCGAAAGGCGGTTGGCTTTCACAAGGTATCCGCGTGCAGCGCGCCACTGGTCGTCTTCGCCCTTAGCGGCCTTGTGCATCAAGATTTCGCCCTTCAGCGCATTGGCGCGAGGATGGTCGGGCATTGCCGCCAGCACAACATCCACCTCGCGTTCCGCGTCGGCATAGGCCCGCGCCTGCTCTGCGCGAAGCTTTGCCTTATCGGCAAGGTCATATTCCTTGATGTTGTAGGCGATCGCCTCTTCAAGGTCCTCGATCTTTTCGGATTTGGGCTCCTCTTCCGCAAGCGTGCGGCGCAGTTCCTCAACGTATTCGTAGATTTCGTCGACGAAAGTCGCGTGATCGTGGTGGGCCTTTGCAAGGGCGAACTTCACGCGCGGTTCGCCCGGATACTTCTGCTCAAGCTTTTTCAGCAGCCGGATCGGTTCGTCCTGCCTCATCTCCGATCGGCGAAGCAGGTCTATCGAGATAAGCTCCTGCTCCACCGGATCGGGCAGCGAAGTGGTGATTGCGGGCGCGGGAAGGTTAGTCGTGTCGAGGATGCTGAACTGCAGCTTGCCCCTGCCATAGTGGCCGACAGCATCGGTCAACCGATCCAGATCGCCCAGCGCCTTCGCCGCTTCCTCCAGAGACTTTCCGTTGCGGAAGTCGTCGAGATAGGTGGCAAGCCTGTGCGCGTAGCCCGGGTCGGACTGCAGCATGTGAAGCAGCAGCCAGCCGCGCGAGTAGGAGGTGTTATCTCCCTGCTCCGCCAACAGGAATTCCGCGACAGAATCGCCGTCGTGGTATTGCAGGCTATAGGTGCGGTGGTTGGCGGGGCGGCCTATCTCGATGGTGTCATCGCCAATGACGGTGGTTGAGTAGAACTCGGCAAAAGCTTCCGAATACCACGCCGGAACCGCGCTGTTGAAATTGCGGTACATGAAGTGGTGGGCATATTCGTGATAGAGGATCGAATTGCCGTTCAGGCGATAACCGGTCTTGATGCGTGAGTTACGGCCGACTGCGTAAGTGCCGTATTCGTTTGCCGTGTAGAATCCACCCACACCGCTCCACGACAGCTTCTCGACATCGCGACTGCTGTCTACCAGGTAGATGGTGGGCCGGTTCGGATTGCCCGACCGTTCGATCCCGTGAAGCTGGTGCAGAAGTGCGTCGAACAGCTCCAGCTCGCGTGCAAATGCGCGGACCCGGTCTTCCTTGCCTTCGGAATAGACAATGAAGTTTTCGGTTTCCGCCTTGTGCCATTCGGCCGCAGCGGGCGAGGCAAGGCCGAGCGCTGCCGTGGCCGACAGAAGAAACCCATGTATTCGATGCATTTTCGCGACCCCCAAGTCTCTTGGGGCATCTTGCCTATCTGTCCCGGCCGATCAAGAACTAGCCGCGCGCCCATCCACCCTTTGCGGGTTTCAGGTCGTCCAGAACGGCCTTCGCGCTGTCGAGGTAGGCCTTCTGCTTGTCCGGCTTCATCCGGTCCCACGTTGCATATGCGCGCCCGATGCGGTGGTTCGATTCCAGCAGAGCGCGATTGCGGACGAGAAAGTCCCAGTAGAGCGGGTTGAACGGGCACGCCCCTTTGCCGGTTTTCTTCGAGACCGAATAGGCGCAATCGCTGCAATAATCGCTCATCTTGTTGATGTAGTTGCCGCTCGCCGCATAGGGCTTTGACGCAAGCCGGCCCTTGTCGGCCCACAGCGCCATCGCCGCGACATTGGGCAGTTCGACCCATTCATAGGCATCGGCATAGACGACGAGGAACCAGTCCTCGACCTCTTGCGGCTTCACCCCCGCGATCAGAGCGAAATTGCCCAGCACCATCAGCCGCTGGATATGGTGGGCGTGCGCGTTCTCCCGCGTCGATCGCACGCAGTCTGCCATGCAGCGCATCCCGGTCTCGCCGGTCCAGTAGAACTCGGGCAGGGGCCGCGTGGCGTTCAGCGCATTGGCCTCTGCCAGGTCGGGCATTTCCAGCCAGTACATCCCGCGGATATATTCGCGCCAGCCGATGATCTGACGGATGAACCCTTCGACCGCGTTGATTGGGGCCTTGCCGTCGCGATAGGTCTGTTCGGCCCGACGGCAGCACTCCAGCGGGTCGAGAATGCCGAGATTGATCGAAGTCGAAAGCAGCGAATGGAACAGGTCATCCGACCCGTGGACCATCGCGTCCTGATACGTGCCGAAGTCGGGCAGACGCTCGGTAACGAATGCGTCCAGCGCCCGTGACGCCTGATCGGCTGTGACGGACCAGCCAAAGTGGTCGAGTGAGCCGAAATGGTCGGCAAAACGCCGCTCCACCATATCCATGACATCGCGCGTGACGTCGTCCGGTTCGAACTTGGGCGCGGGCGGCGGGTCCATGTTCTTGTCGGGCGAGGCGCGGTTGTCGTGGTCGAAATTCCACTGGCCGCCTTCGGGCTCGTTGCCGTCCATCAAGAGGCCGGTCTTGCGCCGCATTTCGCGGTAGAAGTTCTCCATCCGTAGCGTGTCGCGCGACTGGGCCCAGGTGTAGAATTCGTTCAGGGAACAGACGAAGCGATCATCGGGGATGATCTCCATCGGAACGGGCAGGGGACCTTTAAGCCCCTCCAGCGCTTTCAGCACGCGCCATTCGCCCGGCTCCACGATGCGGACTTCGCTTGCGCCGTGCCGTTCCACCGCGCGGGCGATCTCGCCGGTGAAGGAGCCGGTGTTTCCCTCGTCTTCCAGCGCGATGTAGTCGACCGCCCACCCCGCATCGCGCAATTCGGCGGCAAAATGGCGCATGGCCGACAGGATCAGGGCGATCTTGGCCTTGTGGTGTTTGACGTAAGTGGTCTCGTCCGCGACCTCCATCATCAGGATGACCGTGTCCTTTTTCGTCCGCCCTCTCAGGCTGGCAATGTCACGGGTCAGCTGATCGCCAAGGACAGGTACAAGAACGGGGCCGGGCATGACCTGAGCAACGCACGAACGCGCCCAAGGTGTCCCGGCCCCGTCAACGGCCTGTTGATGGTCGGCCGTTCAGCCGGTCAGGATTCCTTGGCCTTGCGTTCGGCCTCGGCCATGAGCTCGATGAGCTTGTCGCGGGCTTCCTCGGTCTTCTGCTCGTCGATCAGGTCGATCACCTGGCCCAGCTTGTTGTCTTCCTGGTCGCCGTGGAAGCTGAACGCGATTGGGGCCAGAACCGTCTTGGCGAGCGGGCCTTTCAGCTCGATCAGAAGCTGGCGGGCCAGGATCATGCGATAGGCCGCGTCGAAAGCCGCATCCTCGAACACCGATTCCAGCGCGACGATCGCATTCTCGGTCGGCGCTTCGCCGGCGCGGCGATACGTCTCGTAATAGAGGATCAGCGGTTCGGGGTTTTGCGGATCGAGCTTGTTGGCCATGGCCAACGGCTCACGCGCATCGGCGTACATGGCCATGTCCTTGGCCTCGTACTCCGCACGGCCCATGATCGACTTGGCCTTGTACAGCCATGCCTGCGACGAGTTGGGATCGAGCGCCAGCGCGCGCGCCACGGCGCGGTCGGCCTCGTCGTAACGACGCGCATCGACGAAGGCTTCGGCGGCAGCGATCTGGACGAAAAGGCTGCTGGGATATTCTGCCGCCTTGGCCTCGATGCTGTCGGCGACTTCCTTTGCGTCCTTGCGGTCGACCCCGCGCCTGGAACGCATGTAGAGCTTGATGACCGATTCCTCCGCCGGGGTCAGCTCGCGCATTTCAACTGCCGGGGCGACATAGTCGGCGGGCTTGATGTCGAAACCCGGCAACTTGCCCAGCTTGGCCTGCCGCTTGTAGGCGTCGACTTCGTCCTGCAGCTTGTCGAGATCGCCGAAAGCTTCTTTTGCGGCGGTCAGGCCGTCCTGCCCCTCGCCGATGGCCTTCAGGTATTGGAACAGCTGCGGACGGCGTTCGGGATTGAAGCTGAGGTAGTGCGCGACCATCCAGCCGGTGCCGTAGAACTGGAACCGATCAAGGCCCGAGCGTTCGTGGTTCTGGTCGAACATCTGCTTCAGCGGGAAACTGCGCAGGTTGTAGATCTGGAACGAGCGGTACTGAGGCGGGTTGCCCAGGTGGAACGTGCCGTCGTCGTAAAGCTCGATCGTGGCGTAAAGCTCTGCGAACGCCTCGATGTACCAGTCGGGATAAGTCGCCGGGAACGTCTGCAGCATGAAGTGGTGGACATATTCGTGCTGAAGGATCGAGCGCGGATCAATCTCCGCCTCGGTATTGCGGGCGCGCTGACGGATGGAGCGGATGTCGGTGATGTCTTCCTGCACCGGCGTAAAGGCGACGGGCGCACCTGCGCGCGGGATATAAAAGCCCGCGACGCCCGAACCGGGGGCACCGGCCAGCTTGGCGATGCCCGACACGCGGCCTTCGCGGAAGATCGTGACCTTGTTCGCGTCGCTCAGTTCCTCTTCCGGCTTGACCGGCAGGGCCTGGATCGTGCGCAGCGCGTTATCGAACCGTTCCAGTTCGCGCGCGAAGGCTTCGGTGTCGTCCTTCGAATCCTCGGAATAGATGATGAAATGGTCGGTTTCGGCCTTCCACCATTCTGCATGCGCAGGCGATGCGGCCAGCGCGGCGATGGCGGCCGTTGCGGCCAGAGTGTTGCGGATGCGACCCAGAACTTTATTCATTTACCCCTCTTTCGGCCCACCGGCGTCATCCGGCCAGGCCTCACCTTCGTTTCGACAAACCCCTTACCGCCGTGCCATGGCCGAGAGGCCCTGTACCGGCGATGAAGCGATTTCATACGAAACTGTATGGATCAATGTCGACCCCTATGCGCACACCCGGTGCAAACTCCATCGGATCGAGCCATTCGCGGATGGTCTGCTGTAGCGCCGCGCTGCGCCGCGCGTTGATGAGCAGGCGATAGCGATAGCGCCCGCGCAGAAGCGATAGAGGGGCAGGCGCGGGGCCGAAGACGGCCAGATCGTCCAATCGCGGTGCGGCCCGGCCGATGTTCTGCGCAGCTTCCCGTGCTTCGGCCTCGTCCTCGCTCGACACGATGATCGCGGCCCATCGACCAAAAGGCGGGGCACCTGCGTGGCGACGGGCATCGGTTTCGGCGGCGTAGAACGCGTCGCGGTCGCCGGCGGCCAGCGCGGCGATGACGGGAGCATCGGGATGGCGCGTCTGGATCAGGACTTCGCCGGGTTTCGATGCGCGGCCCGCGCGGCCCGCGACTTGCGCGATCTGCTGATAGGACCGTTCGGCGGCTCGCAAGTCTCCGCCTTCGAGCCCAAGATCGGCATCGACCACGCCGACCAGCGTAAGTTCGGGGAAGTGGTACCCCTTGGTGACGAGCTGCGTGCCGACGATCACGTCGATCGCCCCGCTTTCCGCCGCATCGACGAAAGCGGCGATCTTTTCGGGATTGGACAGCGTGTCGCTGGTGACGACGGCGGTGCGCGCGTCGGGGAAAATCTGTGCAACTTCGTCCGCGATGCGTTCGACGCCGGGGCCGCAGGCGGTGAGGCAGTCGGCTTCGCCGCATTCGGGACACTGGCTGGGCGAGGGCACTTCGTGGCCGCAGTGGTGGCAGGCCAGCCGCTTCGACAGGCGGTGTTCGACCAGCCATGCCGAACAGTTCGGGCACTGGAACCGGAACCCGCAATTGCGACACAGCGTCAGCGGCGCATAACCGCGCCGGTTGAGGAACAGCAACGACTGTTCGCCGCGTGCTAGCCGTTCCTCTATCCCCGCGACTAGCGGCGGGGCGAGCCAGCGTCCGCGCGGCGGCACCTGTTCGCGCAAGTCCACGACCGCGATTTCGGGCAGCGATGCCTCGCCAAAACGGCTGGGCAGGTCGACTTTCTCGTAAACGCCCGCCTCTGCCATTTGCAGACTTTCCAGCGCGGGCGTTGCCGATGCCAGCACGACCGGGATCTGTTCGAACCGCCCGCGCATCACGGCAACGTCGCGGGCGTTGTAGCGCACGCCGTCATCCTGCTTGAAACTGACCTCGTGCGCTTCGTCGACAATGATCAGGCCAAGGTTCGCATAGGGCAGGAACAGCGCCGACCGTGCTCCGACCACGACTTGCGCGCCGCCCTCTGCCACCTGCCGCCAAGCGCGGCGGCGTTCCGATTGCTTCTGGCTGGAATGCCAGACGACCGGCGGGACCCCGAACCGGCTTTCGAAGCGTTTGAGGAAATTCTCGGTCAGCGCGATTTCAGGCAGCAGGACCAGCACTTGCCGACCCATGCGGATCGCCTCGGCCACGGCCTCGAAGTACGTCTCGGTCTTGCCAGAACCGGTCACCCCGTCGAGCAGGAAGGGCGCGAACTTTCGGGCCTTCACCGCTTCAACGAACCGGTCCGCGACGCCAGTTTGCAGGTCGGATAAGGTGGGGGCGGCATGATTGGGGTCGGCAGGCGGATAGGCGCGGTCGATATCGACGACGACCGGCTCCATCACCCCCGCGTTCACCAGCCCGCGCAGGACGGCCTCGGAAACGCCCGCAAGATCGGCCAGTTCGCGGATCGTCCCCTGTTCGCCATCGAGTGCGGAAATCGCGGCATCGCGCTGCGGTGTCAGGCGCGATGGCATCACGCCGGTCAGGCGGTATTCGGTGATCGTGCCCCCGCCGCGCAGGGCCGCGCTTGACGAAAGGCTCATCCGCGCGACGCTGGCCATGGCGGCGCAGTAGTATTCTGCCGTCCACTCGATCAGGCGGCGCAGCGGCGCGGGCAGGGGCGGGACGGGCAGGACGTCGAGGATTGGGCGCAGGCGCGCATCAGGAACCTCGGCGCCCGGCAACCGTTCGCTTTCCCAAGCAATCCCGAGCACTTGCCTCGGGCCCAGCGGTGCCACCACGATGCTGCCGGGTTCGACATGCAGATCATCGGGCACGCGGTAGTCGAGCGGGCCTAGCGCTGCGTTGAGTACGAGGAGTCGGACACGGTTCATGAGCAGCCTTCTATATGGGCGCTGCCGTGGCTTGCGACACCCCGGCGCGTCCCGCCAACAGGAGTTGTCGTCATGAATCTGCCCCCCGCTTCCAATCGCCGCGCTTTCCTTGGCGGCCTTGGCCTTTCCGCTGCTGCCCTGACCCTGCCGGGCTGTGCCTCCTATGGCGGTTTCAGCTTTGCCGAGGCGATCCGCCGCCTTCTGACGCTCTCGTCGGAACGTGCGTTCGATCGGTTGCTCGCCCAGAACGGTTTCTACGATAGCCAGGTCGCCCGGCTTCAACTCGACCAGTTCCTGGGCGCGCGTGGCGGCATCCTGTCCTCTATCCTCACGTCTGGCTTGGTGAAGGACCGCCTGTTCCGCGGCCTTGCCGATGTGGCCGCCAGCGGTGCCGAACGGGCCGCTCCGGTCATTGCCGACACGATCCGCGTGGTCGGCATCCAGAACGCCGCTGCCCTGATATCCGGACAGCCGACCGCGGCCACCAGCTTCCTGCGCGCCAACATGGGGCAGCGCCTTGTGGACGTGATGGTCCCCGAAATCGGCGATGCGCTCGACCTCGTGTCCGATCCGGTCGTCGGGCCCGCGCTATCCGCGCTGGCAGGCACGAATCTCCAGAACGTGGTCTATGGCCTGACCGACGTTGCCGAAAAGACGATCTGGACCGAAATGGGCAACGAAGAGGCCTTCATTCGCGAAAATCCACGCTCGACCAACGATCCCGTCCTCATCGGCGTATTCGGCGTGGCCTGAACGGCCGGGTATCGCCGGTAATCTTGGCAAACTGGCGTCCTTGCCGGTTGCAAAGTCGCCGATGCGGCGGCAAGGCAGGCCCCAGCAAATCGGGTCATCGCGCACTTGCGGCGTTTCTGCGCCGACAGGGCCGCGATGACCGCCATGAAACGAGTGAGCGCACCCATGAAATTCTTCGCCGACACTGCCGAAATCGCCGACATCAAGGACCTTGCCGCCACCGGCCTGCTGGACGGGGTGACCACCAATCCCTCGCTCATCGCCAAGTCGGGTCGTGACTTCATGGAAGTGACGAAGGAAATCTGCGACATCGTCGATGGTCCGGTCAGCGCCGAAGTCGTCGCTCTCGACCACGAAACGATGATGAAGGAAGCCGAAGTCCTGCGGAAGATCGCGGACAACGTCTGCATCAAGGTCCCACTGACGATCGACGGCCTCAAGACCTGCAAGGCGCTGACTTCGGACGGCACGATGGTCAACGTGACGCTGTGCTTCTCGGCCACTCAGGCGCTGCTGGCCGCCAAGGCGGGCGCGACGTTCGTGTCGCCCTTCGTGGGCCGCCATGACGACAACGGCGTCGACGGCATGGACCTGATCCGCGACATTCGCCTGATCTACGACAACTATGCCTTCGCGACCGAAATCCTAGTCGCTTCGGTTCGCCACGTGACCCACGTGCTTGAATCGGCGCGTATTGGTGCGGACGTGATGACCGCGCCGCCCGCCGTCATCAAGAACCTGGTGAAGCACGTGCTGACCGACAAGGGCATCGAAGGCTTCATGGCCGACTGGGCCAAGACCGGCCAGTCGATCCTGTAAGGGAACGGAAAGCCGCGCGAATTGGCTGATCAGTCTCCTCTCGACAAGTTCCGCTCCGCGCTGACGGCGGCATCGCGCGCCGTCTCGCGGGAGGCGGAGCTTGAGATTAACTGGACTTCGGAAAGCCCGAACCAGGCCGGCAATGTCGTGCGCGTGCCGATGCCGGGTCGCAAGCTTGAGGAAGGCCCCGTCGCCGCCGCGCGCGGCGTGGCCGACAGTTTCGCCCTGAAGACCCGGCACCACAATGCCGCGCTGCACCGTAAATCGCGCCCTGTCGAACCGATTGCGGGGCAGGTTTACGACACGCTGGAACAGGTGCGGTACGAGGCGCTGGGCGCGAACGCCATGCAGGGCACGCGCGCCAATCTTGCCGCCGCGCTCGACCGCCGTCTTGCCAGCGACCCGATCCTGCGCGCCGACAAGCGCGAGGACGTGCCGCTTGCCACCGCGCTCGCCCTTATGGCGCGAGAGGCTCTTACGGGCGAAGCACCGCCGGAAAATACGCTGGCTGGCCTTGAATTGCGCCGTGCCGGGATCGAGAGCGCGATCGGCGACGATTTCGCGCAGCTTGCCGAAGTGCTGGACGATCAGCACGCCTTTTCGCGCAAGATGCTGGGCCTGCTCGAACACCTCGAACTGGTGGCGAGCGAGCCGGAAGACGCGTCCGAGGACGACGGCGGAGACGAGCCGGAAGGCGAGGACGAGACCGAGAACGACCAGGAGGAAGAGCAGCCCAGCGATTCCGACGGCCGCATGGAAGCCGCGCCCACCGAAAACCCCGACGGCGAGAGCGAGAGCGAGGACGGAGAGGCCGAGGGCGAGGAAGGCGACAGCGACTACGAACCGGGCGAGGGCGATCAGGAAGGCATGATGCCGGTCCGGCCCAACCGGCCGTGGACCGAGATTCCCGACGACTTCGACTATCGCGCCTTCACCACCGATTTCGACGAGATCGTCAGTGCCGCCGACTTGTGCGACGAAGAGGAACTGACCCGCCTTCGCACTTATCTCGATGCGCAATTGAAGGGTCTGCAGGGTGTCGTCACCAAGCTGGCCAACAGGCTTCAGCGCCGCCTGATGGCGCAGCAGAACCGGTCCTGGGATTTCGATCAGGAAGAGGGCCTGCTCGATGCCGCGCGGCTGGCCCGCGTCGTGATCTCGCCCGGCCAGTCGCTTTCCTACAAAATCGAGCGGGACCAGGAATTCAAGGACACGATCGTCACCCTTCTGATCGACAATTCGGGTTCGATGCGCGGGCGGCCGATCTCCATCGCTGCGATCAGCGCGGACGTGCTGGCCCGGACGTTGGAACGCTGCGGCGTAAAGACCGAGATCCTCGGCTTTACCACCCGCGCGTGGAAGGGCGGGCAGAGCAGGGAGCAGTGGCTGTCGAAGGGCAAGCCGCAGAACCCTGGTCGGCTCAATGATCTGCGCCACATCGTCTACAAGCAGGCGGACGAGCCCTGGCGCCGCGCGCGCCGCAACCTTGGCCTGATGATGCGCGAAGGGTTGCTGAAGGAAAACATCGACGGCGAGGCGCTCATGTGGGCGCACTCGCGCATGCTGGCGCGGCCAGAGGATCGCCGCATCCTGATGGTCATTTCCGACGGTGCGCCGGTCGACGATTCGACCCTGTCGGTGAACAACGCGGGCTATCTGGAACAGCACCTGCGCAAGGTGATCGAATGGATCGAGAAGAAGAGCCCGGTCCAGCTCGTCGCCATCGGCATCGGGCACGACGTCACGCGCTATTATCGCCGCGCGGTGACGATCATGGATGTCGAGCAGCTTGGCGGCACGATGATCGAGCAGCTGGCGGGACTTTTCGAGGACGACTGATCCCGTTCGGCGGGTGATAACCTGCAAAATTTCGCGTATTCCGTAACATTATTGCGCACTTTCGACTGGCAACTGTGCTAGGTGTCACAGAGTCGGAAGGGACGGTCGGGCTACGGGAAGCCCTGCTGGAAATCGGTGTTAACCACTGTGTTTGCGGCAAGACCATTGATGTGGGGGATTTATGATGCGGAGCGAGCATTCGCTTTTCGGTCGTCGGGCCGTTCGTGCGGCATTCGTGTTGGCGGGGATTTTTGCCTCGGCCCAGCCTGCTTTGGCCGAAACATCGCCCCTTTTGGCCGACAGTTTCCCCGTCGGCAGCGGCGCAGAGGCGCTGTGCCAGGTGCAAAGCCGCGGTGACAGCCCGCTTCTTGCCAGCCCGTTCGACCGCGCATGGGCCGTGGTCTGCCGCGATACCGCGCTTCCCGTGGCGCGCATCTATGCCCTGCGCGATGAAGGCGCGATCGGCCGGATCGCCGCCAACCGCGCCGATTTCACTTGCCCCGAAGGCACGCCGGAAGTCCCCTCTACGATCGTGGCCGGCGCGACGCAGCAGCAGTGCTTAGGCTCGCGCACGGGCCTTCCCTATACCGTCGTCACGCTCGGCCATGGCAAGGCGACCTGGGTGGCCGAGGGTTACACCGCATATGAAAGCGCGCTGGAGCTGGCGCTGAAGTCGCTTCTGGAAGATCGCGTTGTTCCCGGCGAAGTCACGGTCGCCACGGCGTCGGTTGCCGACAGCGAAGCCTTCGCCCGCATTCAGGCCCAGACGCTGGACCCGCGCGCCGCGCTGGCCGAAGGGTATCGCCGGAACAACGCGGGCGACTATGCCGATGCCGCCGCGTTCTTCGAACAGCTGGGTATGCGCGACACCGATGACGTCGGCGCATCGCAGACCGAATATCTCGCCAACACCGCTTTGCAGCGGTCGAACCTCGGCCAGTTCACCGAGGCGGCAATCCTTTTCGCACAGGCCGATGCACTGCCCGCGACGGACCCCATCACGGAACGTAAGCTGCGCAACTTCGAGGCGATCAACGAGCTGAACAAGGGCGACTATGCCGCGGCCATCGAACGGCTGGGACGTCCCTTGCGTATCTCGCTGGCACCGGGCGGGGACGAACTGCGACAGGGCCTGACGCTGACGGGCCCGCTCGTCAATCGCATCAACGCGGGCGACCCGATCCTCGAAGCGCTGGGCATGGTCGACGATTTGAAGCTCAGCGACGTCGAGCTTGCCACGATCCTCGACGCTCAGGCCGATCACTTGCGCGGTTCGGCACTCTATTACCTTGGCCGGACGGCAGAGGCGGAGGTCGCGCTCAATGCCGCGCAGCGCAGTGTCGTCGGCGTGCGCAACGGGCGCGTCGTGTCGATCATCCGCATGCGCGGCCAGATCCTGGCACAGCTTGCCCGCATGGCCGAAGATCGCGGCGATAACGGGCGGGCCGAAAGCCTGCTGCAATCGGCGGTCGACATGATCGCGGTGCAATATCCCGAAACCCGGAGCCTTGCCGCCGCGCAGGCTCAGCTTGCCGCCTTCTATGCGCGCCATGGCCGCGTGGCCGACGCATCGACGCTCTACCGCCAAATCGTTGAGCGTTCGCTTGAACGGACGGATGGTCTCACCGGGCTGGCCAGCCAGATGGCGCCGTGGTTCGACATCCTTGCCGCGCGGATGGACAGCGATCCTGCCGCTTCGGCTGAATTTCTTGCCGCGGCGCAGATCCTGATGCGTCCCGGCGTTGCCGATACGCAGGCGGTCCTGGCGCGCGAACTTTCGGCCGGAGACGACGAGGCCGCCCGCCTCTTCAGGCAGTCGGTCAGCCTCAACCGCTCGCTCGAACGCCTGCGCGTGGAACGGGCGGCGCTGGCCCGGCTGGAGGGAGCCGACGCGCGTCCGCAGCAGCTTCGCGCGGTCGAACGCGAACTGGCGAAGCTGGAAGAGCAGGCGCAGAACACGACCGTCGCGCTCAACTATTACTCGCGCTATCGCGCCGTGGCGCAGCGCCATATCGGCGAAAGCGAGCTTCAGGACGTGCTGGCGCCGGGCGAAGTCTATGCCAAGCTGGCGGTGCTGGACAACGATGTCTTCGTCTATGTCGCGGGCACCGACTTCGCGACCGGCTACCGCGCCGGTGTCGGCGGGCGGGACATGGCGGCACAAGTGCGCCGGATCCGCGACACGATTTCGAAGTTCGAGGACGGGATGTACCTGACCGGGCCGTTCGACGTCGAAAGCGCGCGCCAGCTCTACGTCTCGCTGTTCGGTCCCGTTTCAGACCGGATCAAGGGTGCAAGCCACGTCATCTTCGAACCCGATGGCGCGATGCTGCAATTGCCGCCCAATCTCCTGATCGCCGACGATGCCTCGCTTGGCGAATACCTCGCCGCGATGGAGGCACCCGACGCCGATCCCTTCGACGTTTCGATGATCGACTGGATGGGCCGCGACCGCATGGTTTCCACCGCCGTTTCCGCCCGCGCCTTTGCCGATGCGCGCTCGTTGCCGTCCTCGGATGCGCCGCGCAGCTACCTGGGCATGGGCAACAACGCGACAGTGGGTGAAACGCCCGCGGGCTTCACCGGCATTCGCGGCGCGTCGGGCGTGACGGCACAGGATTGCCAATGGCCGCTGGCCGAATGGAACAACCCGATTTCGGCCGAAGAACTGCTGACCGCGACGACACTGGTCGGTGGCGGTACTGACCTGATGACGGGCGCTCAGTTTACCGATACCGCGATCAAGTCGCGTGATGACCTGTCGAGCTTTCGCATCCTGCATTTCGCAACGCACGGGTTGGTCACGCCTCCGGGGCCCAGTTGTCCGACGCGTCCCGCCCTGCTGACCAGTTTCGGCGCCGATGGTTCGGACGGCCTGCTGACGTTCTCGGAGATTTTCGACCTTCAGCTCGATGCCGATCTCGTCATCCTTTCGGCCTGCGACACGGCGGCTGCGGCCGACGTAGCGACGACGCGCGCAGCGGGACTGGGTTCGGGCGGCGGCACCGCCCTCGATGGCCTGGTGCGCAGTTTCGTTGGCGCAGGCGGACGCGCGGTGCTGGCCTCGCACTGGCCTGCTCCGGATGATTTTGGCGCGACGACGAAGCTGATGGAAGGCCTGTTCGAAGGTCAGGGGCAGACGCTGGGCACCGCGTTGCTCGATGCGCAGCAGGCGTTGATGAACGATCCGCTGACCTCGCACCCCTATTACTGGTCGGGCTTTGCCATCGTCGGCGATGCGGCCCGCCCGCTGCTGAACCTGGGCGGTTGAGACGAGGAAGGCGGCTGGATCGAAAGGAGCGGAAGGCGCGATGCCGGATACGCAGACACCGATGAGCGAGGCGGACATCCGGCGCAAGCTGGGTCGTACGCTGCGCCAGCTCGGGTCGACGCGCGCCGTCATCGCCTTGCTGCTGATGTTGATCGGCGTGATCATCGCCTACGGCAGCTGGAAGCTCCCGCTGCTGCGCGATGCCGAACGCGCGCTTTACGACGTGAGGACGGTGACCGCGGCAAGGGCGGTCGACACCGATCAGCGCATTGCCCTTGTCGTCTATACCGATGACACCAACCGGGCGACGGGCCAGATCTCACCGGTGGACCGCACAGTCCTGGCCGAAGCGCTGGCCAACATGGATGCGATGGGCGCGCGGGCCATCGGCATCGACGTGCTGTTCGATTCGCCGCAGGATGACGACCCCCTGTTGAAGCAGGTCCTGTCGCAAATGAAGACGCCGGTCTGGCTGGCCTATGCCAACAATGCGACCAATCCCGACGCGATCACGTTCGAACAGCAGCAGGACCTCGACGCCTGGCATGAGGACGTGCGGTCCGATGTCGTGCGGTCGACCTCGATCCTGCTGGAAACGGACAGCGACGGCGTCGCGCGCCGCTGGCCGCGCCATTATCCCGGGTTGCCCCCGTTGATGACGCTTGCGCTCACCCAGGACGGGCCGGACGAGGCGCAGCGTTTCGAGGGCTATACCGGCCCGATCCGCTATCGCGTGCCGGTCAGCTCCGACAGGCCCGTGTTCGACAAGGTGCCGATCGATCTCCTGGCCGATCCGGCCACGGCGGAGTTCATGAGCGACCTGATCGCGGACCGCTATGTCATGATCGGCGGGGACTTTGCCGACTTCGACCAATTCGATACGCCCTTTACCCGCACCGGCAATCCGGTGACGGGCGAGTTGCAGACCATCGGTGTCGAAATCCATGCCCAGATGCTGGCGCAGCTGCTGGACCGCGAAATGCCGATGATCCTGCCGCGCTGGACGATATGGGTGCTGGCGGTTGTCGCGGTGCTGATGGGGGCGGGCAGCGCTGCGCCGCAAGGAGGCGGTCCGGCGGTGGGCCTGGCGATGATCCTCCAGTTCTCGATCTTCCTTATCCTGCCCTTCCTGTTCGAGAAGTGGGGCTACAACACGTATGAACTGCCCTCGATCGGGTGGGTCGGGGGTTGGCTAATGGGGTATCTCGCCGTTGCCTCGGCCTTGCGCGTGATCGGCCAGGCGGAGCGTGAATTCGCGACCGGCGCGCTGGGCAAGTATCTGCCAAAGTCTGTCGCGGGCGAAATCCTGCGCAATCCCGAACGCTTGCAACTTCACGGCGAAAAACGCGAGATTTTCTGCGTCTTCACCGATCTTGAAGGCTTCACCAAGCTGACCCACGCGGTCGAGCCGGAAGTGATCGCCAGCCTGTTGAACGATTACCTCGACCGGCTTTCGGCCGTGGTGCTCAAATATGGCGGCACGCTGGACAAGTTCGTCGGCGATGCGGTTGTCGCGTTCTGGGGCGCGCCGATTGCGAAGCCCGACGACGGGTATCGCGCAGCCATGGCGGCCTGGGCGATGTACCAGGCGGGCGAGCAATTTCGCAAGGCCGTGCCCGAAGGCGTGCCGCCGATCGGCCGCACGCGCGTCGGCCTGCATTATGGCGAAGCGATCGTCGGCAATTTTGGCGGGGAAGGGCGTATCCAGTACACCGCGCTGGGCGATGCGATGAACACTGCGGCCCGGCTTGAGGCGGCGAACAAGGCGCTCGACACGACCGTTCTTGTCAGCGCCGAAGTCATTGAAAAGCTGCGTTCGTCCGACATCGCCGACTGGTTCGTTCCGATGGGCCGCGTGACCTTGCGCGGACGGGCAACGCCGGTCGAAATCTTCGAGCCGCGACCCGATGCCAGTGTCGAGGACCGCGCATCGATTGCCGCGCTCGTCACGGCTCATGCCAGTGGCGATGCCGATGCTGTGAACCGCTTCACAGAAGAACTGGGCCGTATCGGGCAAAAGGAAACCGCGGCAGGCGATGCCGCACTGGCAGAGGGGCCGTCCGGTCCGTCAACGCTGGGAATACGTTCGCTGCAGAACCTTGTCCAAAGGCTGCGGCAGACAAGTGGAGGAGAAAGTTATGTCCTTGGTTGAGCGCAAGTTTACGCGCGGCCTGATCGGTGCCGCAGCGGTTTTCGCGGTGCTGGGAACGGCTTCGGTCGCGGCGGCCCAATCGGTGGTCCTGCGTGCAACGGGCCCGTCTTCGAAAAGCTATCCAGCGGGCAAGAAACTGCCGGCCAATAGCGAGATCGTGCTCAAATCGGGCGATGTCGTGACCGTGCTCGACAAGGCCGGCACCCGCGTTCTGCGCGGTCCCGGCAAGGTGAAGCTCGATAGCGCGGTCGTGCGCGACCGCACCGGTACGCAGCGGGTTGCCGACCTGGTTTCGGGCGGTACTGGCGCGCGGGCTCGTACCGGGGCCGTGCGCGGCGCAGGCAGCGGCGCGGCTTCGGCAACGCATACCGGCCCGACCAACATCTGGCAGATCGACAGCACAAAGGGCGGCACCTGGTGCGTGGCTGATCCGGCACGGCTCGTCTTCTGGCGGCCCGACCGTGTGGAGGCCGTGACCGGCAAGGTCACCGGCCAGTCCGGATCGTCCGATATCGCGTGGAAGCGCGGCAGCGCGCTGAAGCTCTGGCCGCAGGACCTCCCGGTTGTCGACAACGCGACCTACACGCTGGAAATGCCCGGCATGGCACCGGTGACGATCATCACCCGCGTCCTGCCGCAAGTGCCGACAGACGATGCGACGGCGGTGTTCTCGATGCTGAACGATGCCGGTTGCACTGCGCAGCGCGACCTGCTGGTCGAGGCGGCCTATGCCGATGCCGAGACGATGGCAGAGGCCGGTACCGAGACGAATGCCGAGGGCGATAGCGAGGGCTGATGCCCTCATGGGGCGCCCTTTCGCTGGGGGCGGCTACGAAATTTACGGGGAAGCGCGGAACTTGGGGCCGCGCTGCGGGAGGTACGATGACAAAAGTGAACACCGGGCGCGCGATTGCGGCAATGGCGCTGGCAGGCGCGGCGATTATGCCCGCCATCGCGCTGGCGCAGGCCGGTCCCGACGTCCCTCCGACCGCTTTGCCGACCCGCGAGGAGATCGAGCGCGGGGTGGTGCAGGGCGCGCTCAGCGACCTTAACAATTCGGCCATCGATCCGACCGTGGTGGAGCGTGCGCCTTGCCCGCTTGCCGCACCGGAATTCGCCGACATTTCCTTCACGCTGGGCAACGTGGTGTTCACCGGGCTCGAGCCGTTTCCCGAAGGCACCGACCTCTCCGGTGCGTGGTCGGGCATGGCGGGGCAGACATTGCCCGTCGCCGCGGTCTGCGAAATCCGGGACCGCGCCGCGACAATGCTGCGCAGCATGGGCTATCTTGCCGCGGTGCAAGTGCCGCCACAGACGATCGAGGACGGCACGCTGCGCCTCGACGTTCTGGCCGCGCGCATCACGCGTTTGCAGATCAAGGGCGATGCGGGGCCGAACGAAGGTATCCTGCTACGCTATCTCTCGCCGCTCACCGAACAGGCCGTATTCAATTCGGATGAGGCGGAGCGGACACTCCTGCTCACCCGCGATTTGCCGGGCGTCGATGCGCGCCTCGCCCTGCGGCCCGTGGACGGCCGCCCCGGCGAGCTGATCGGCGAGGTATCGGTGCGCCGCATTCCGTGGAGCGCGGATGCGCTGGTCCAGAATTTCGGCAGCAAGGCCACCGGTCCGTGGTCGATCCTTGGCCGCGTGCGTTTTGCGGGTCAGACCGGCATGGGAGATGCGACGACGTTGTCGCTGGTGCGCTCTGCCGATTTCGATGAACAGCTGGTCTTCCAGATCGGCCACGAGTTGCGCGCGGGCCGCAACGGATTGCGGCTGGCAGGCGATTTCACTTACGCCAAGACCAAGCCGACCGTTGGGGGGCAGAATCCTTTCGCGGCGGAAACCGTCGCCGGTACGATCCGCGCCGACTATCCGCTGATCCGCAGCCGCACGCGGAACCTGTTCCTGGGCGGCGGGCTCGACATCGTGGACCAGGACGTGAAATTCGGTAGTGCGACCCTGACCGAGGACAGGTTGCGCGTTGCATGGCTGCGCGCCGATTATGCGACGGTGGATGAATTGAGCGCGAACGGACGCGCCGGTTATTCGGCACTGGAACCGAGGCTTGGCGTGTCGGGCGGCGTCGAAGTGCGCCAGGGGCTCGATATCTTCGGGGCCAGCACCGATTGTTCGAAGAACTTTGCCAAGTGCCTTGCCCCCGGTGAGGATTTCACCAGCCGCCTGGACGGCGACCCGACCGCCTTCGTGCTGCGCGCCGATGCCAATGTCGCGTGGCGGCCCGATCCGCGTTTCACCATCGCATTCCAGCCGCGTGCGCAGTGGGCGCCCGATGCGTTGCTTTCGTACGAAGAGTTTTCCGGCGGTAACTACACCATCGGGCGCGGTTACGATCCGGGCGCGGTGTTGGGGGACAGTGCGCTCGGCTTCCGGTCCGAGGTTCGCTACGGTTCCGCCTGGCCCGAGGTCGCGGGCGGACACGCGGTTCAGCCTTATGCCTTCTTCGATGCGGGCTGGTTTTGGAACGAGGACAGCGGCTTCGACGATCTCGGCGCGGAAAAGCTGTTTTCGACAGGCGGCGGCGTTCGCGCCAATTTCATGGACCGGTTCCGGCTGGATGCGGCGCTAGCCGTGCCGCTGCGCGATACGCGGTTCGACGATGGCGCAAAGGGCGACTGGCGCGCACTGATCAGCCTTTCCGTGCTTCTTGCACAGTGAGGGGCGGGGATATGGGACGCAATGTGGGGATTGAGGCCATGACGACTATCGGTGGCAACACGCGCAAGGCAAAGGCCATGCGCATCGGGCGGTTCATGCTTGGCGGTTCGGTCGCGGCGGCGGCGCTTGCGGCGATCAGTCCGGCTCATGCGCAAGTCAATGCCAACGGTGTCGGCCAGTTCGGCACCGACAGCATCGTCAACAACGGTTCGACCACGACGGTCACGATTACGCCAACCGAGACCGAGGCGTTGATCGACTGGACCGCGACCGATGCCGACGTCTTCCTGGACGAGACCTCGACGCTCGCGTTCCAGAGCGGAGGCCCGCAGTACACGGTGCTGAACCGGATCACTCCGGTTGCAGGCACGACCAATCCGCTGGCCATCGACGGTTTCGTCAGCGCGACTTGGGGCAACGGGCAGAGCAATGTCTGGTTCTACAATCCCAATGGCTTCGTCGTCGGCGGGTTTGCGACGTTCGACGTCAACGGCCTTGTCCTTTCGGCCAGTCCTATCCAGCTGGCCGGTGACGGCACGCTGCCCGATCCGGGCACGCCGATTACCTTCGGTCAGGCGATCAATCCCGATGCCTCGATCACGTTCTTGCCCCGCGGTGACAGCGATCTGCAGCTGAGCGCGCAGCAAAGCTATCTTGCCGTCGTCGCGCCGCGTATCCAGCAGAGCGCGAACATCAACGTGAACGGTTCGGTCGGCTATGTCGCTGCCGAAGCGGCCACGATGACGATTTCCTTCGGCATCTTCGATGTTCAGGTCGATGTCGGCACGACCGATGCGAACGGTATCGTCCACGACGGGTCGACCTTCGGTCCGGCGGGAACCGCGACTGACCCAAATCATCGTCAGTATTTCGTGACCGTTCCGAAGAACGATGCGGTGACGATGCTGCTCTCGGGCAACGTCGGCTATAACCCGGCAGCCTCCGCGGGTGAAGTCGACGGGCTTGTCGTCCTTTCGGCCGGATATGGTTTGACCGGCGGTGGGATCGATCTGGATACGCCATCGGGCGATGCCTCGATCCTGGTCGACGGGCTTAATTCGTCCAGCGAGATCAACGCCTTCGCGACGAACAATATCACGATTTCCGATGCAGGCGGCATTGCCAACGTATTTCAGGACAATGCACTGTTCGGCGCTTTCAATTCGCTGGATGTGACGCTTTCGCAGTCGCTCGCCACGCTGGGTGAAGCGGCGTTGCAGGTGCAGGGCGACCTGTTCCTGTTTGCAGGGTTCAATGAAGCGACCTCGGGTGCACTGTCGATCGACGTGACCAACGGGGCATTCATGTCGGTGTTCGGTGACCTGCTGGCCAGTGGTCGCTCGACGCTCGATGCGACGGTCGATACCGGCGGAGCGATGCTGGCCGATGGCGACATCCGGCTGATCAGCGCGCGTTCGGGCATCGGCAATATCGTTTCCGGTGACGTTACGCTTACGGTTGTCGACGGGACGGTGGCGGCCACCAATCTGTACCTCGAAAGCCTGGCCTTTTCCGACGGCACGGCAACCGCCGGTTCGGCGACGCTGGCAACCACTGGCCCCAATGCCTCGATGCAGACGATCAACGTCGCCCACGTCTGGGCGTTGGGCATGGGCGGCGACGGCAATCCCGACGGTGCGTTCGGCACTGGCGGAACGGCGCAAGTGCTGATGCAGGATGGCCAGATGCTGTTCGGCCTCGACTCGATCGAGGCGGTAACGCTGGATATCCGCGCCGATGGCGGTGCGGGTGCGCGCACCGATGCGGCAGGAACGTTGGGCGGATCGCAGGGTGGAACCGCGCTGCTTTCGGTCAGCGGCGGCGACCTGCAGGCGGACGGAATTTCGGTCTATGCACGCGGGCTTTCCCATACGCTCGACAATGCATTTAACATCGTTGGCGGGCGCAGCGCAGGTGACGGTTTCGACGCCGCGGGCGGCAGCGCCACGGTGTCGGTTACGGGCGGCACGGTCGGCTCGTTCAACTTTCCTGAAGGGGTGAGCCTCGACATCTCGGCCACTGGCTATGGCAGCTCGGCACGCGGCTCCGCGATTGCGGGCGGCGACGGCGGATCGGGTCAGGGCGGCACGGCGCAATTCCTGCAGGCGGGCGGTTTTGCGCAAGTCGCGACGCTGGACGTGAACGCCAGCGGCATGGGCGGTGCAGGGTCGAACCAGAATGTCGAGGGCTTCGAGCCTGTCGGCGACGGCGGTGACGGTACGGGCGGCACGGCGCTGGTGCGGATCGACGGCGGCACGCTCAACATGTTTGGCGGCATCGCCATCCGCGCCGAAGGCAATCCGCGCAGTCCGGACCCGGTGCTGGGCACGCAAGCCGGGCAAGGCGGTTCGGCGCAGGGCGGCACTGCGGGCACGGGCGGGACGGGCACGGGCGGATCGGCCTCGCTGATCGTGGCGGGCGGCGACATTCTGGGCCAGATCGCGAACGGCTTGCCCAGCCCCTTCGGCGTGACGGTATCCGCGGCCGGTTTCGGCGGCGATGGCGGCACTAACGATCCGTTCTTCTTCGCAGCATTCGGCGGCACGGGCGGTGACGGTCTTGGCGGCGATGCGCTGTACGAATTTGCCGGTGGCTCGAACGAGGCTTCGATCATCGACATCGGTGCGGCGGGCCTGGGCGGCGCTGCGGGCAGTGACGGATCTGGCGGCGATAGCGGCCAGTTCGCCGGATCGAACGGCGGGTCGGGCTTTGGCGGCAGCACGACGCTGAACGTCCTGGCCGATCTCGACACGACCGCGGGCGGGCCCATGGGCCAGTTCATCACGCTGATCTCTGACGGCGTCGGCGCAGATGGCGGTGACAGCGATACGGGTAATGCGGGCACCGGCGGGAATGGCACGGCGGGATCCGCCTCCGTGATCGCCGATGGCGCGGCACTAACTTTCGACAGCCTGTTCCTGTACGCTTACGGCAATGGCGGATCGGGCGGTGATGCGGTCGGCACGGGTGCTGACGGCGGCGCGGCAGGCTTCGGCATTGGCGGCGACATTCGCATGGCCGCGATCAACGGCGGCGCGCTCAATACCCTGACTCCGCTCTACCTCGATGCGAGCGGCTTTGGCGGTTTCGGCGGATCGGCAGCGGACGGCACAGGTGGCGCCGGCGCACTTGGCAGCGGCGGCACGGTTATCTTCGAGACGCTGGACGGGGCGATAACGCACGATTTCCTTGGTATCTATGCCGAAGGATACGCTGGTGAGGGCGGGTTCGGCACGGTTGCGGGCATTGACGGCGATGCGGCCGGCGGTGCGATATTCATCAACGCGGCGGGCACCGGTTCGATCTTGGGTGGCGGCCTTAGCGCCTATGCCGACGGCATATTGGTCGAATCGGTAGTCGCGGGCGGCACCATCGCGCTGACCGACACGTCCAGCGGTACGGTGCAGTTCGACAGCCTGTTCTTCGACAACGGATATGACGCGGGCTTGCAGGAGGGCGGGATCACCGTGACCTCAACCCTGAACCCGATCACGGTTCTGGGCACGGCGCAGTTCTTCACCTCGGGCGACTTGGTTTTCCAGGCGGGCAATGGCGGAGGCTTTGTCGCCGATACGCTCGACGCTTTCGCGACCGGTGCGATCCGCTTCTTGTGCCTGACGGCGACCTGTACCGAACAGATCGCAGGCGCAAACGGGATGACGCTCGTCGCTTCGGGCGAAATCCTCGCCGACGGGCTCAGCTTCGGATCAGGCGGCGCGACGAGCGTGATCGTGGACGGCGGAGACCTGACGCTGACCGGCTCTGCCACGGCATTCGGCGGGCCGCTCGATCTTTCGATCAGCGGTTCGCTGCTTGGCACGGGCACGGTTTTCTCGTCCGGCGATCTTGGTCTCACCGTCGGCGGCGATATCGATATCGGCACGATGCTGGTGGGCGGGCAACTGGTCCAGTCCGGCGCGATCGGCGCGCCGGTGCCGACGCTCTACACCACGCCGGGCACCTTCAATGTCGGCTCCCTCTCGCTCGGCACGACGAGCGTTATCGAGGCGGGAACATCGATCGCGCTGGGCGATGTCCAGACCGCGGGGAACGCCCTTTCGCTGTTCGCACCGGGCGCGGTGACGATCGGCACGGCGTCGAACATCTCGGCGCTTACGGTCGATGGCGCGTCAATCGGGTTCGGCACGCTGGTCATCGATGGCCCGGTCGGCATGACCTTGGCAGGCGACGTGACCGGCGGCACCATTGATGCTCTGGGCGATGTGACGATCCTGGCGGGCGGCGCGCTGCTTGCGGACGGCATCGCGGCCGGGGGGGCGGTCCTTCTCGACGCGAATTCGATCACACTGGGCGCGGTATCTGCGCTGGGCGACATCGATGCGACCTCGGCGCAGGACCTCGTCTTCACGGCGCTGGGCGCTGGCGGTGCGGTGTTGCTGACTTCGATCGGCGGTAACGTGACCGGCGGTTCGGTGACGGCTGGCGGCGATGTGGTGATCGATGCGGCGGGCAATCTTTCGGCCACGGCCATCGATAGCGGCGCTTCGGTTATCCTGACGGCGAATACGATCAGCGGACTTGGTCCGGTCACGGCGGTTGGCGATATCGATGTGCTGGCGGCGGCGGAGCTGACGTTCACTGCGCTCGATGCGGGCGGAGTGGTCTCGCTGACTTCGACCGGCGGTGACGTGACCGGCGGTTCGGTGACTGCGGGCGGCGATGTGGTGATCGATGCGGCGGGCAATCTTTCGGCCACGGCCATCGATAGCGGCGCTTCGGTCATCCTGACGGCGAACACGATCAGCGAGCTCGGTCCGGTCACGTCGGTTGGCGACATCGATGCGTCGACGGCGGCGGGGCTGACTTTCACTGCGCTCGATGCGGGCGGAGTGGTCTCGCTGACCTCGACTGGCGGCGATGTGACCGGCGGTTCGGTGACGGCTGGCGGCGATGTGGTGATCGATGCGGCGGGCAATCTTTCGGCCACGGCCATCGATAGCGGCGCTTCGGTCATCCTGACGGCGAACACGATCAGCGGGCTCGGTCCGGTCACGGCGGTTGGCGACATCGATGCGTTGACGGCGGCGGGGCTGACTTTCACCGCGCTCGATGCGGGCGGAGTGGTCTCGCTGACCTCGACTGGCGGCGATGTGACCGGCGGTTCGGTGACGGCGGGCGGCGATGTGGTGATCGATGCGGCGGGTGTGCTCTCCGCAGATGCGGTCAGCAGCGGCGGCACGGTCTTCGTGACGGCGGCCTCGGTTGCAGGCCTCGGTCCTGTGGGCGCAGCGGGTGACGTTTCGGTATTCACCACGGGGGCACAGGCGGTCGGGCCGGTGACATCTGGCGGCATCGTCACGCTCGTGGCCGATGGCGGCGATGTCCTCTTGTCCGGCCTCATCGATGCGGCCGGCGACATTACCGTCATCACCGGTGGCGACATTTCGGGTGGTTCGCTGGTGAGCGGCGGATCGCTCTACCTCTCGGCCAATGCGGTGCTTGGCATCGACGCGTTGAGCGCGCCTCTCGATATCTCGGTCTTCACCAATGCCGGTCAATCCTATTCCGCGATCACCGCGGGGCAGGGCGTCAGCCTGTTCTCCGCAACCGGCGCGATCAGTGTAGCGGATCTTGTCGCGGGCGGGCTCGTCTCACTTTATGGCGCCGACATCGACGTCGCATCGTCTGGGGCGTTGAACGTCACGGATGCGACCGGATTCGATGGCAATGTCGCGATCACCACGACAGGCGCGCTGGCGGTGTCGTTCGCCGAGGCGAGCGGCGATATCGTGCTGACCTCGACCGGGGCAAGCGTGACGGTGGGCGACTTGTTCGCAGGCGTCGCGCCGACTTCGCCGAGCGGCCAGAGCGGCCAGAGCGGGCAGGCGGTCGTCATCCCGGCCCTTGGCGCAGGCAATATCGCGTTGACCGCGGCAACGGACGTCAACGTGCTGGGCACGGCTCTTGCCGCCGAGCTGTTCGGCATCGACGCGGGCAATCTGGCCAGCATCGACGGCACGGCCAGTGGCAGGCTCGTCTATATCGAGGCGGCCGACCTCGCCGTCGGCGCACTGGCGCTGATCGGTAGCGCGACGGGTACGGACGATATCTCCATCGTGGCGACGGGTAATGCGGCGCTGGGTGCGGGCGTGGCTTCGCCGGGCTTCCTACTCGACGCGGCGGAACTGGCGCGGTTCGCGTCGGCGGGCGGTTTCTCGCTGAGCGCGGGCGGCACGCTGGCCGTGGGCGACGTCAGCCTGGTTGCAGGCAGTAGCGCTGTCGGGAGCGGCGGGACCATGGCCCTGATGGCGGCGGGTAACGTCACCGTTTCGGGCGGGCTCCTGCTGGGCAATGCGGACGGGGCGATGCTGATGATCGACAGCGGCGGCGATCTTTACGTGAACTCGGCTGGCGGTTCGATCCGCGTGCGTTCTGGCGGGGTGCAGGCGGGTAGCCTGATGCTGTCCGCAAACACGATCGTCGCGGGCAGCGCGCAGACGCTGTCCGACATCGCCACGCTGGACTTCCCGGAACTGACCGACGCGCTGGGCGCGGTGGATGGCGGCGACGGGCGCAGCCTGATCGAAGGCGGTTCGGTGCTCGTCGATGCGGGCGGGTTCTATGTCGCAAATACCGGGGCCGACACATCGTTCGATGCGCGGCGCGGCATCGTGGCCGACAGCATGACGGTGACCAATTCGGGCGGCACGATGCCTTTCGTGGTCATCAACGGCGTGGTCGCGGGCGAAGTGGGGCTGGACACAGCTTTCGCCATCGCCTTCCCGCTTTCGGCAGTGCCCTATTCGTCGGTCAACGGCTGTTACATCGGCTTTGGCGGGCTGTGCGGGCCGACCATCGATATCGAACTGGTGAAGAAAATCATCAACGAGGAACCGCCGCACTCCGTGTTGGACGGAGAGCCGCGCTCAACCATCGAGACCCGCATCATCACCATCGAGAAATCGACGCCCGAAGGGTTCGAGCCGCTGATCGATGAGCCGGTGACGGGCACCGGCAACGACGACTTGTGGGAAGACAGCGCGCTGGATGGAAAGCAGTGCCCTGTCGATGTCCGCCAGGACGAGTGCGAGGAAGAAGACGGCGACCAGTGACAGGCCGCGCCCGGTCGGTGCTTGACCGGGCGCGCCTTTCATGGGCAGAGGCGCGCGCATGACTATGGCCGCAGATCACCCGCTGACCCTGTTCAATTCGCTGACCCGAAGCGTGCAAGCCTTCGTCCCGGTCCATGCCGGTGAGGCGCGGGTCTATTCGTGCGGGCCTACGGTCTATAACTATCCCCACATCGGCAACATGCGGGCCTATGTCTTTGCCGATACGCTGGGCCGGGTGCTGACGTGGAAGGGCTATGACCTGACCCATGTCATCAACATCACCGACGTCGGCCACCTGACCGATGATGCCGACGCGGGCGAGGACAAGATGGAAAAGATGGCGGCGGCGAAAGCCCAATCCATCTGGGACATCGCGCGCCATTACACCGAGGCTTACTGGGCGGACGTAAAGGCGCTGAACATCCGACAGCCGGCCAAGTGGACGATCGCTACCGACTATATCGAGGAAATGCTGGAGTTCGCGAAGACCATCGCGACCAGGCACTGCTACGAACTCGACAGCGGGCTCTATTTCGATGTCTCGACCGTCGCCGATTACGGCAGGCTGGCCCGCGCCGTGACCGAGGAGGGAGAGGGCCGGATCGAGGCGGTGGACGGCAAGCGCAATGCCGCCGACTTCGCGATCTGGCGCAAGACGCCTGCGGGCGAAAAACGGCAAATGGAATGGGACAGCCCGTGGGGCCGCGGCGCGCCGGGCTGGCATCTCGAATGCAGCGTGATGAGCGGCAAGGTGCTGGGCTTTCCCTTCGACATCCACACCGGCGGCATCGACCACCGCGAAATCCACCACCCGAACGAGATCGCGCAGAACCAGGCCTTCTGCGAATGCGGCGCGCTGTCCGATGCGGCCAACAGCGGCGCGAACATCTGGATGCACAACAATTTCCTGGTCGAACGGTCGGGCAAGATGAGCAAGTCGAGCGGCGAGTTCCTTCGCCTGCAATTGCTGATCGACAAGGGCTATCACCCGCTGTCCTACAGGATGCTGTGCCTGCAGGCGCATTATCGCAGCGAACTGGAATTCAGCTGGGAAGGGCTGGGCGCCGCGCTGGTGCGGTTGAAGCGGCTCTTGGGTTCGGCGCGAAACCTGCTGGAACTGGTCACCGACGGTGCGACGCTGGAATCGGTGCGCGCGACGGTCACGCACCAGAAGCTGACACCGCTGGTGGACAAGTTTGACGCGGCTCTGTCCGACGATCTCAACACGGCGGTCGCACTGACCGTTCTGGAAGAGGCGGTGGCCGTGAAGAAGGTGGACGCCGAGCAGAAGGCGTCGGTTGTCGGCGCGATGCTGTCGGCACTGGGCCTGCCGCTGATCGCGCGTGAGGAATTGCGCATCCGTCCCAAGGGCGCGACGATCGAGGAAAGCGAGATCGAGGCCGCGATGGAACGGCGCAAGGTCGCCCGCGCGGAAAAGGACTTTGCCGCGTCCGACGCCATCCGCGACGAGCTTGCCGTCAAGGGGGTCGAGGTGATGGACGGCGATCCGCTGGGTTGGGAGTACAAGCTGGGCTGACCGGCCGTCACGGGAGTAAATCCCGTGACGTCAGACGGGCTGTCGCCCGCTGGCCGGCCCGACCCCTCTCGCTTCCAAACTTCGGAGCGCTTCGCGCCCCTAGCTTGGGCGCGGGCTAAGGTCGGGCGTATCCGCGCGTTCCATCAGTGCGACATCGCATTCCGCGCCGATCAGGACTACGTAGCTCGTCAGCCATAGCCATGTCAGCAGGACGACCACGCCGCCCAAGGCACCGTAAGTCGCGTTGTAGCTGCCGAAGTTCGAAACGTAGAAACTGAAAGCCAGCGTGAGCAGGGCGGCGACCACTGCCGCAAAGATCGAGCCGGGCGAAAGCCAGCGCAGCGGCGGGGTGTCGCGGGCCGGGGCAAAGTGGAACAGGAGCGCGATCGCGAAGGCCATTGCGACGATCAGGATCGCCCATGTTCCGAGCTGGCCCAGAAGTGCGACGACCGAATTGTTCGGCGCGACGAGCGCTTGAAGCGCGCTGAACGCACCGAGCCCGGCAAACAGCAGGACCGCGGCAAGGGTGCCGCCCACGGTGATCGCGAGCGCGGTCAGATTCTTGCCGATGAACCCGCGTCCTTCGGGGCAGCCGAACGCGACATTGAGCGCGATGATCATCGACCCAGCCCCGTTGCGCGCGCCGAAAAGAGCGAATGCGAGAGATACGAGGAGGCCGAGACCCTTCGATTTGTTTGATTCCTGGACAACGGCCTTCAACTGGCCGCCGATGATGTCGGCTGCCGAGGAAGGCAGGCTGTTCGACAGGGCAGCGACGTGTTTCGCGACCGTCGCCGGGTCGGCAAGAAGTCCGTAAGTCATGACAACTGCAGCCAAAAGCGGCACGATGGCGAGGAAGGCGTAGAACGCGACCCCGGCGGCGATGAGGCCCATGTTGTGCTCGCTCGCCCGGGCCCAGCCGCCCTTGATCACCGATATCCATGCTTTCGGTGAAAGCTTCGTTGGTGAACCCTTGCGGTCCAGCCCCATATCCCATGTGCGCTCAGTCATTGCCTTATCAAAAGCATGGGGCGATCATCAGTTCCGCCGGATCGCGGTAAAGCAGGTGGGCGCAGGCGCCGAACGGTGTTAGGCATTGCCTCAGAAGCGATCGATCAAGGGGGGACGTATCGTGACCGACAAGCAGAAAGCATCAGATCTTTTCATCGAGTGCCTTGAAAACGAAGGCGTCGAATACATCTTCGGCGTGCCGGGTGAGGAGAACCTCGATTTTCTCGATTCGCTGTCCCGGTCCGACAAGATCAGGCTGATCCTCACCCGCCACGAACAGGGCGCTGGATTCATGGCCGCGACCTATGGCCGCCATACCGGCAAGACCGGCGTGTGCCTTGCAACGCTTGGCCCCGGTGCGACGAACTTCGTGACGGCAGCCGCCTATGCCCAGCTTGGCGGCATGCCGATGATGATGATCACCGGCCAGAAACCGATCAAGAAATCGAAGCAGGGCCGTTTCCAGATCCTTGACGTAGTGGCCATGATGGGCCCGATCACGAAATACGCGCACCAGCTGGCCAGCAGCGACAACATTCCCAGCCGCGTGCGAGAGGCGTTTCGCCTGGCCGAAGAGGAAAAGCCCGGCGCGGTCCACCTTGAGCTGCCCGAAGATATCGCCGACGAACACACCGACAGCCGCCCGATCGCACCCAGCGTCGCACGCCGCCCCAGTGCAGAGCCCAAGGCCGTGCGCCTTGCCGTGGCCGCGGTGGAAAAGGCAAAGGCCCCGGTGCTGGTGATCGGCGCGGGCGCGAACCGGAAGATGACGGGGCGTATGCTGCGCCAGTTCGTCGAAAAGACCGGTATCCCGTTCCTGACCACGCAATTGGGCAAGGGCGTGATCGACGAACGCCACCCGCTGTTCCTGGGCTGTGCGGCGTTGTCTGCGGGTGATTTCGTGCACCGCGCGGTGGAAGATGCCGATTGCATCATCAACGTCGGCCATGACGTGATCGAAAAACCGCCCTTCTTCATGAAGGACGACGGCGTCACGGTCATCCACCTGTCGACCAAGTCGGCGGAAGTGGACCCGGTCTACTTCCCGCAGATCGAGGTTATCGGCGATATCGCCAACGCGATCTGGCAGATGAAGGAAGACATCGTCCCGTCCGGCGCATGGAATTTCGATCACATGCTTGCCTATCGCAAGGCAGAGGTCGAGCACACCAGGCCGCTGGCCGACGATGCACGCTTTCCCATATTCCCGCCGCACCTGGTGCAGCAGGTGCGCGCCGCCATGCCCGAAGACGGGATCATCTGCCTCGACAACGGGGTCTACAAGATCTGGTTCGCGCGCGGGTTTACCGCCTATCTTCCCAATACCGTCCTTCTCGACAATGCGCTTGCCACGATGGGGGCGGGCCTGCCCAGCGCGATGATGAGCGCGATGCTCTATCCAGACCGCAAGGTCATGGCGATCTGCGGCGATGGCGGGTTCATGATGAACAGCCAGGAGATGGAAACCGCCGTGCGGCTGGGGCTCAACCTCACGGTTCTGATCCTGCGCGACGATTCCTACGGCATGATCCGCTGGAAACAGGCGAACATGGGTTTCGAGGATTGGGGCCTGACTTACGGCAATCCCGATTTCGTGGCCTATGCCGAAAGCTATGGGGCAAAGGGGCACCGGGTCGAAAGTTCGGACCATCTCAAGGAGGTCCTGGCCCATTGCCGCGACACGCCGGGCGTGCACCTGATCGACTGTCCGGTGGACTATAACGAAAACGACCAGATCCTGAACCACGACATCAAGGAACTCAGCGCCAGCCTGTGAGCCTGTTCGGGACCGGAGGAACTACGTGACCAAACTCAAAGATACCTATCCGCTTTATCTCAACAACAAGGCGGTGCAGCCCAATACCGACCTTGAGGTGACCGACAAGTTTACCGGGAAGGTCGCATTCCGCACCGCGCTGGCGACACCTGATGTGATCGACGAGGCGATCGCCGGGGCGACCCGCGCGGCGCCCGCGATGGCAAAGCTGGCCAGTTTCGAGCGGCAGGGCGTGCTCGACCATTGCGTTGCCCGTTTCCGCGAGCGGTTCGACGAGCTGGCCTATGCCCTGTGCGTAGAGGCGGGGAAGCCGATCAAGGATGCGGAGGGCGAAGTCACGCGCCTGATCGACACGTTCCGCATCGCCAGCGAAGAGGCGACACGCAATTACGGCGAGGTCCAGCCGCTCGACATTTCGGCCCGCGCCAAAGGGTACATGGGCATGTGGAAACGCGTGCCGATCGGCCCGTGCAGCTTCATCAGCCCGTTCAATTTTCCGCTGAACCTTGCCGCGCACAAGATCGCGCCCGCCATCGCGATGGGCTGTCCCTTCGTGATGAAGCCGGCCAGCATGACACCGCTGGGCGCGATCATCATGGGCGAGATCCTGGCCGAATGCGACGTCCTGCCCGAAGGCGCGTTCTCGATCCTTCCGGCCAGCCGCGACGGCGCGGACCTTTTCACGACCGACGAACGGCTCAAGCTGCTGTCCTTTACCGGCAGCCCCGACGTGGGCTGGGCGTTGAAGGCGAAGAGCGGCAAGAAGAAGGTGATCCTCGAACTGGGCGGCAACGCGGCGGTGATCGTCGACCATGATGCCGATCTCGACCACGCGCTCGAACGCATCATCTTCGGCGCGTTCTATCAGTCGGGTCAGTCCTGCATCGGCGTGCAGCGGATCATCATCCACGAAGACATCTACGATCGCTTCCGCCAGATGCTGGTCGAGAAGACGAAAACGCTGGTCGCGGGCGATCCCAAGGACCGCGACACTTTCATCGGCCCGATGATTTCAGAGAAAGAGGCAAAGCGTCTGGACGACTGGATCCAGGCGGCCGTGGATGGCGGCGGCAAGCTGCTGGTCGGTGGCAAGCGGGACGGCGCCATGCTTGAGGCGACACTGCTGGAAGACGTGCCCGAAGGCTGCGACGCCGTTCGCGAAGAGGCTTTCGGGCCGCTGGCGATCCTTTCGAAGTTCAGCGACTGGGACAAGGCGCTGGCCGAAGTGAACGACAGCAAGTTCGGCCTTCAGGCGGGCCTGTTCACGCGGGATATTCACAAAGTGCTGGACGCCTGGGACGAGCTGGACGTGGGCGGGATCGTCGTCAACGACGTGTCGTCCTATCGAGTCGACAACATGCCCTATGGCGGGGTGAAGGATTCGGGTCTGGGCCGCGAAGGCATCCGTTTCGCGATGGAAGACATGAGCGAAATCCGGAACATGGTGATCAGAAGGGCCTAAAAACGCCACGTGCGGGTTGAAAAATCGGGGCTGGCCACGCTAGGCTGATACACGGGCAGGGAAGGGGCCGCATGTCTTGCGGCTCCTTGAGTGGGGGAACAGGTGTGGGACACACAGCGACGGGGCTGGCGCGTATCGTGAATGGCTTTGGCCTGACGCGAACGGCGAAGCTTGCGATCCTGGCCTGTTTCCTGATGGCCGCCGCCGCGCTCGGGGCCAGCTTCGTGCTCGCCCCGCAACCGGCAGAAGCGCAGGCTGCCGATCATTCCGACACGATGAAGCGTCACCTTGGCGTTGCGTCCTGCGCGGGCTCGACGTGCCATGGCCGCTCGCTGGGTGACGGCGTTCCCGTGCGGCAGGACGAGCTTCAGCTCTGGCAGGAGGAATCGTCCCCCACCGGCGCGCACAGCCGCGCCTATCGCGTCCTGTTCGAACCGCGGGGCAAGGACATCATCCGCCGCCTCGGCCTCAACGACGCGGGCGTGGCGCGCGACTGCCTTGGCTGTCATGCAGAGCCCGGCGCGACGCGGCTCGAAGATGCCGTTGGGTGCGAGGCTTGCCACGGCGATGCCGGAGGCTGGATCGCGGGCCATTATACCGTCGGGGCGACGCACGAACGCAATGTCTCGCAAGGGATGACCGACCTTGTCGATCCGCAGACCCGCGCGGGCGTGTGCCTCGACTGCCACTTCGGCGGCACGGCCAAGGGGCAGTTCGTCCACCACCGGATCATGGCCGCAGGGCACCCGCGCATCTCGTTCGAGCTGGACCTGTTCTCCACTCTGCAACAGCACTGGAACGTCGATGCCGACTATGTCGAGCGCAAGGGCCGCCCCAATGCGCTGCAGACATGGGCGGTGGGCCAGGCAGAGGCGCTGAACCGTTCGCTGTCGCTGTTCGAAAAGCCGGGACTGGCCAATGACGGGCTGTTTCCCGAATTCTACTTCTTCGACTGCCATTCCTGCCACCGCCCGATCTATGACGGGGCGGACGCGCGGGCGAAGAAGGTGGCCAACCCCTATCGCCCGATCCCGACGGGCTATCCGCCCTATAACGACGAAAACATGATCATGCTGGCCGCCGCCGTGCGCGTTCTCGCGCCCGATCTGGCGGGTGGCTACGACGCGCAGGTAAAGCGGTTCCACGCCTCGATGGCGCAAGGGCGCGATGCCGCCGTGGTGGAGGCTGCGCGGATGCGCGCGATGGCCAAGGACCTGTCGCGCCGCTTTGCAGGGTCCGCCTTCACGGACCAGCAGGGCTTTGCCATGCTGGACGCGATTGCCAGCGAAGCGGTGGCGGTCCGCTACACCGATTATGAAGGCGCGGTGCAGTCGGTCATGGCGATGGACACGCTGCTGTCCGGCCTTGTCGCGCAAGGGGCGGTGACCCCTGCGCAGGCAAGCTCGCTGCGGCTCGACATCAACCGCGCCTATGCCTCGGTGAAGGAACCGAACAGCTTCGATCCGCTGGCCTTCCGCGCCGCCTTGTCCAGCGCTGTGCGCGCCGTTCGGGGCATGCGTTGACGATGCGCCGGATCGCGGCACCCTTGCCGATCCTCGCGGCCTTCTCGCTCGCCCTGTCGGGTTGTGGCGGGGGCGGGGACGGCAATTCGGTCGGCGGCGTTGCGCCGACGCCCACGCCTTCTCCGGTAAGCGGCAGGCTCTATGCCGATCCGGCGCAGGAATCGCTGTCGGCCACCGACGTTCAGCAGATCATCGCGCAGGCCGTGGGCGAGGCGCAGGCACGCGGCCTGCCCAGCACGATCGCGGTGGTGGACCGGGTGGGCAACGTGCTCGCCGTCTTCCGCATGAACGGCGCGAACGACGACATGGTGACGAGCGCGTTCATCCCGTTCCTGAATGCACAGAACGATCCGCCGATTGACGCACAGGGGCTGACCATTCCGTCCGCGGCGGGCGCCATCGCAAAGGCGATTACCGGCGCTTACCTGTCCAGCGGCGGCAACGCGTTTTCATCTCGCACGGCCAGCATGATCGTGCAGGAACACTTTCCCCCTGCGCCGACCACGCCGGGGCTGGAATCGGGTCCGCTGTTCGGGGTCCAGTTCTCGCAATTGCCCTGTTCGGACCTTGTCGCGCGGGCATCCGACGGACTGATCGGGCCGAAGCGGTCGCCGCTGGGCCTGGCCGCCGATCCGGGCGGCTTTCCGCTGTACAAGAACGGTGTCGTCGTAGGCGGCGTGGGCGTGATGGGCGACGGGGACTATGGCCTTGATCCCAACGTGCTCGACGTCGATACCGATGCCGAGGAATATATCGCGCTGGCCGCGATACAGGGGTTCGCCCCGCCAGAAAACATCCTGGCCAACCGCATCACCGTTGATGGCACGACACTTCGGTTCTCGGACGCAAGTGTCGGCAATCTCGCCGCGCTGCAGACGAATTTTGCAGCCATAAACGGCACGGCTGGCGCGTTGATCGCGATCAATGGCTATACCGACGGCACCCTGATCGCGGGCACGGCGTATGGCACCGAAGCCTCTGGCATTCGCAGGGCAGGCATGTCCGAATTTACGAACGGCGATGCCTTCGTCCTGACCGATGGAGCGGGTACGAACCGCTTCCCCGTGCGCGCCGCGACCGACGGGGCCGCCCATGCCCAGCCGCTGACGCAGGATGAGGCGCAAGCGATCCTGGAAGAGGCGTTCGCAGTGATGAGCCGTGCGCGCGCGCAGATCCGCCGCCCGGTCGACAGCCGCGCACAAGTCTCGATCAGCCTGGTCGATACCTACGGCGAAGTGCTGGGCGTCGTGCGCAGCCCCGATGCACCGATTTTCGGCACCGACGTTTCGCTGCAGAAGGCGCGCACGGCGGCGTTCTTCTCCAACCCGGTCGCGGCGCAGCAGATGCTGGCGAACCCGGCCAGCGCGCCCTTCGTTCAGGCGGTGCGCGATTTTCTCGGTGATCCGAATGCGCTGACCGGCACGTTCGCCTTTGCCGACCGCAGCGGCGGCAACCTTTCGCGTCCCTATTTTCCCGATGGCGAACTGGGCCGCCCGCACGGGCCGTTCAGCCGCCCGGTCGAGGATTTCAATCCCTTCGCAACTGGGCTTCAGGTGCAGCTGATTGCGGGCAACCTGTTGCAGCACGTCGGCTTCGTGCTGGGCCAGAATGCCGATACGCCGCGCCAGTGCACCGGCATTCCGGCATCGCCCACGGGGCAGGTGCGTCTCGCCAACGGTATCCAGATTTTCCCCGGTTCTGTCCCGGTCTATCGCGACGGCGTGTTGGTCGGCGGCATCGGCGTGTCGGGTGACGGCATCGACCAGGACGACATGATCAGCTTCCTCGGCGCGAACAACGCCGGTGATCGGACGGGAACCCTCGGCAACGCGCCCAAGGACATCCGTGCAGACAGGATCGTGGTCGACCTTGGCGATGCGAAAGTGCGGCTGCGCTATATCTCCTGCCCGTTCGCGCCGTTCCTCGACACTGACGAACAGAACGTCTGCGAGGGGCTGTGATGGGGCTGGTCTTCGCTTTCGTCTCGCCGCTGGCGCTGATCGCGATGCAGGCAGCCGAACCGGTCGACGCGCCTGCGCCGGCGGCCCCTGTCTTGCAGGACGCGGAGGACGTGCCGATCGACGATCGCCGCCGCCCCGGCGTGCCGAGTGAGCTTCCCGATCCCATCGTCCAGCAGAACGACGGCGCGGTCCGCGCCCCGCCGCCAGAGGCGTTCTATTCCAAGTATGACGGAACCGAAGGTGACCTGACGCTTGACGTCGCGGTGCCCGATCGCGCGCGGATTACCTCGTCGTTGTGTCCCAAGGGCGGCGACACCTCGATCTATGCGCTTTACCCGAACCTTGCGGCGATGTGCCGGTCGAAGCTCGACCCGTTTCATCACAACCTGTTGAAGGGCGACCATCCGCTGGGCGAAAAGCGGCCCGGGTTCCTGAAGGGCGATGACTGGTACCTGATCCTGACCGGGATTTCGGACACGGTGGTCGAGCCGCGCAGCTTTCCCATTCCCGTGGGCGTGCAGACGACGAACCGGCCCGACAGCCTGGACGTGTTCGGGCGCAGCGACAGCCTCGTGCTTGCACAAACCTTCATCGCAGGCGTTTCGCTTCTGAAGGGGATGACTGCGTTCAAGCCGCCGACGGTGGAATATCGCGTGACGGTTGCGGGGCAGTACAACTACGTCGACGTGCCCGAACGCCGCGTGCTTGAGGTTGAGCCGAGCGAGGACAGCGAACGCTACGACTTCTTCATCGGCCTGCAGGAAGCGTTCGTCGATTATCACATCGGCCGGTTCGACACGAAGCGGTACGACTTCTTCTCCGTCCGCGCCGGGATACAGCCGTGGCAGTCGGATTTCCGTGGTTTCCTGTTTCAGGACAACCAGTTGGGCCTTCGTTTCTTCGGCAACCGCGACAACAACCGCTGGCAATTCAACGCCGCCGCGTTCTGGCGGGTGGAGAAGGACACGAACACCGGCCTTAACGACATCACGCAAAGCCCGCGCGACGATTACGTCTTTACTGCCAATGTCTATCGGCAGGATTTCCCCATCGTCGGCATGACCAGCCAGCTTTCGGTGACCTACAACATGAACCGCGAGGCGGGCGACATCGAGGTCGACAAGAACGGCTTTCCGGTTCGTCCCGCGCTGCTGGGCAATCTGCGCGGGCGGGATTACGACGTCGTCTATCTGGGCCACGCCATGGACGGGCACTTCGGCCGGGTGAACGTGACGACGCAGCTTTACGGTGCCTTTGGCGAGGACCGGAACGACATCTTCACAGACGATGCCTCGAAAATTCAGGCTTTCTTCGCCGCGGCAGAAGCGAGCTACGACGTCGACTGGCTGCGTTTTCGCCTGTCGGGCCTTTACGCCAGCGGGGACGACGATCCCTATGACGGCAAGGAAGAAGGCTTTGACGCGATCTTCGAAAACCCGGTCTTTGCAGGGGCCGACACGTCGTACTGGATCCGCCAGACGATCCCGTTTGCAGGCGGCGGACGCGCGATTGCCGTCAACGGGCGCAACGGCATCCTGAATTCGCTGCGGTCGAGCAAGGAGCAGGGGCAGTCGAACTTCAACAATCCCGGCACGATCCTGCTGGGCGCGGGGGTCGATGCGGACCTTACGCCCGACATTCGCGTCTCTGCCAACTGGAACCACTTGTGGTTCGACAGCACCGAAGTCGTACAGGTGCTGCGTTCTGAGGGTTCGATCCCCAAGGCGATCGGACATGACGTATCGGTCGCGGGCATCTGGCGGCCATGGGCGAACCAGAACGCGGTGATCCGCCTGTCGGGCGCGGTGTTCGATCCGTCCGACGGCTTCGGCGACCTGTTCGTGGCGCGGGGCCGCGATGACAGGTTTTACTCGGTCCTCGCCAACGCGACGTTTGCTTTCTGATGGCCGCAATCATGCATACCAGCCGCGCTTCGGCTCACCTTGGCAGGATCTTCCTGATCCTCGCCGCGATCCTGCTTCCCGCGGCGCTCATGGCTGCGGGCGGAGAGACGCCGCAGAATGTGAAGCACACCCGCGCCGCGCCCGCGCCCAAGGGGCAGCCGGGCAATACGCTGGCCGAAAACTGGGCCTACGTCGATCAGCAGAACACCGGCTGCGTATCCTGCCACACGGCGACCGATCACAAGACAATGCACGCCAGCCCTGCCGTCGTGCTGTCCTGCGCGAATTGCCACGGCGGCGATGCGACGATCCAGGCCGCGCCCGAATGGCCGCATGACGGACTGGACTACATGGCCGCGATGAAGGCCGCGCATGTCCTGCCGAAGTATCCCGCTGGCTGGAACTGGCCGTCGAGCGCGAACCCGGAACGGTCATACGCGCTGCTGGCGAAGGAAAGCCCCGAATTCGTCCGCTTCGTGAACCCGTCGGACTACCGCGTGGTGCGCGATGCCTGCGGGGCCTGCCATATCGAGATCATCGAGGCATCGGAACGCAGCCTGATGTCGACCGGTGCGATGCTGTGGGGCGGGGCCGCCTACAACAACGGAATCGTGCCGTTCAAGAATTACATCTTCGGCGAAAGCTATACCCGCGACGGCGAACCTGCGCTGGTAAAGAGCGCCAGCCGTGAGATCGGCCCTGATGGCAAGCCGATGTGGGGCACGGTGAAAGAGGATGAGAAAGCGCGCGGCGCGCTGCCAATTCTCTATCCGCTGCCGATGTGGACGACGGTGCCGCCCGGCGACGTGTTCCGCGTGTTCGAGGATGGCGGCCGCACGATCAATCCGCAGTTTCCGGAAATCGGCCTGCCCAATTCGACCGGCCTGATCCAGCGGCTGGAGGAGCCGGGCCGACCGGACCTGAAACAGTCCAATCGCGGTCCTTCGACCGGGCTTCGCGTCGCGATTCCGGTTCTCAACATTCACAAGACCCGCCTTAACGATCCGTTCCTCTACCAGATGGGCACCAACGACCAGCCGGGCGATTACCGTTCATCCGGCTGTGCGGCGTGCCATGTCATCTATGCCAACGACCGCGAACCGCGCCACTCGATGAACTATGCCCAGTGCGGGCGCGACGGGCAGACGGTGACGGCGGACCCGACGATCAATTCCCTGCGCGAAGGGCGGCACCTTGAAGGCGCCTACGGCACTTACGACGCGGCGGAACACGAAGCGCACGGCAAGGTCGCCGGATCGGTGCTCGACACGCATCACGGCGCGAAGGGATACACGGGCAAGGAAGGGGCGAGCGAGGCCGATTGCCGCACCGCGACCATGTCCGCGCAGCAGGTCGCCTTCGGCCCGGCAGAGGGCGTTGCGCCGCACGGCACGGCAAAGGCCCACGCGATGGACAAGGCCGAAGCGCACGCCGCCGCGGGGCTCGACGAACATGGCCATAAAGCAGGGGGGCAGGCGGGTCCGGTCCCGTTCAACGAACGTGAGCGCGGCCACCCGCTGGCCCATACCTTTACTCGCGCCATTCCGACCGCGCAGTGCATGAACTGCCACATGCATCAGCCGAATATCTTCCTGAATACCTACCTCGGCTACACGATGTGGGATTACGAAAGCGATGCGTCGCAGATGTGGCCCGGACCGGAAAACACCGCCCCGCGGCCCGAGGGGATGAGCGACGAGGAATACGCGGCGCTGTTCAAGGAACAATACTATCCGACCGCGAAGGAAAAGCGCGAAGTGCTGGATCGCAACCCCGAAGGCGCGTCGCCGTCGGGCCTGTGGCGCGATGTCGAATTCCTGCGCAACGTCTACGACCTCAACGAAACGAACCGGGACACGCAGTTCGCCGATTACCACGGCCACGGCTGGAACTTCCGCGCCATTTTGAAGCGTGACCGGCGCGGCAACCTGCTCGACGCAGGCGGCGACATGTCGAGTTACGGCACCGATACCGCGCATATCGTCGACGAAGACGATCCTGAAAAATGGCGCAGGACGGGTGAGGGCAAGTTCGTCCCCGCCGGCGATAATCCGGGCAAGTCGGTCCACATGATGGACATCCACGCCGAAAAGGGCATGCAGTGCGCCGATTGCCACTTTGCGCAGGACAGCCACGGTTCGGGCCTGATCTACGGCGAAGTCGCCAATGCGGTCGAGATCGGGTGCAAGGACTGCCACGGTACGGCAGACGCCTATCCGACGTTGAAGACCAGTAATCTGGCCGCGCCGCCCGAAGGGCATAACCTTGCCCTGCTGCGCAACATGGACGGCAAGCCGCGCTTCGAATGGTTCTCCGACGACAGCGGACGCAAGGTGCTGATCCAGCGGTCGATCATCGATCCCGATCTCGAATGGCAGGTCAGCCTGGTGAAGGATTCGGTCGATGCACGCTGGCAGGGGGTGACCGATACGCTGGGCAAGCCGGTCTTCAACCCGAAGGCGGCGCGTGCGAAGCTGATGTCGAAATCGGCGGCGGAAACCGGCGAATACACGTTTGGCACCGGCGTCGCGAAGGCGGGCCGCGCGCATGACGACGACGACATGGCGTGCTTCACCTGTCACCTTGCCTGGACGACGAGCTGTGCCGGTTGCCACTTGCCGATCGAGGCGAACTGGAAATCGGGCGTGCACAAGTACGAGAACGAGGACACGCGCAACTACGCGACCTACAATCCGCAAGTCGCGCGCGACCAGATGTTCCAGCTGGGCCGTCATCAGACGACGAAGACCAGCGGCGAGCCGGGCAAGGCGTTGATCGCTCCGATCCGTTCGACCTCGGCGCTGATCCTGTCGTCGACCAATATCAACCGCGAACGCATCTATGTGCAGCAGCCTCCGATCAGCGCGATCGGCTATTCCTCACAGGCTTTCGCGCCGCACTTCCCGCACACCGTCCGCAAGGAAGAGACGAAGCAGTGCACCGACTGTCATGTGAGCGAGGAGGAAGACAACAATGCGATCATGTCGCAGCTGCTCTTGCTTGGCACCAACTACGTGAACTTTGTCGGGTTGCACGCTTTCACCGGGCTTGAGGACGGCTTCGAAGCGATCCGCGTGACCGAGTGGGACGAGCCGCAGGCAGTGATCGGGTCGTATCTTCACCGTTATGCTTATCCCGATTATTGGCGCGCTCATGTCGAGGATAACGGCCGCGAACTGAAGGAATGGACTCGCGGCCCGATCGCGGACGCAAACCTGTCGGGCGAGACGAAGCAGCGCGAGCTGTTCCGCAATGTCGTGCAGGGGACGCCCGATGCGGTTCGGTGTCTGCAGATGCGCGGCGAATACATGTTCGTGGCGCAGGGCAAGGGCGGTTTTTCGGTCTATGACATTGCGTCGGTCGGCAACAAGGGCTTTTCCGAGAGCATCGTCAGTGCCCCGTTCAGCCCGCTGGGTCATGATACGCGGGTGAAGACGAAGAACGCGACCTGTATGGCGATCCCGACGAACCAGGCGATCGCGCCCACGCGCAACACGCCCGAACTGCGCGACGCGAACCAGGAACAGCCGTTCAGCCCGGTTTATTCCTATGCCTTCGTCACCGACAGCGAAGAAGGCCTGATCGCGGTCAACGTCGACACGATGGCCGACGGTCAATTCCGCAACAACTTCCTGTCCCGCGCCTTCACCTTCAATCCCGACGGCGTACTGACGGGTGCGCGGCACATCACGCTGGCGGGCGACTATGCCTATGTCGTGACAGACCGCGCACTGGTGGCGGTGCACTTGCCCAAGCCCTGGTCGCCAAGCGCGCCATGCGAGGTATCCGCGAAGAAAGGCGGTGAAACCTGCCTCGACCCCAAGGTGACGAGCGTGGTGCCGCTGAACGATCCGCGCGCGACGGCGATACAGTTCCGCTATCTCTGGGCGACGACGGCGAACGGGCTGGAACTGCTCGACGTGACCGAGCTTGCCAGGCCGAGGCCGGTTGCGGGGGCGACCGTTCCGCTGGCCGATGCACGCCGCGTCTATCTTGCGCGCACTTTCGCCTATGTCGCGGCAAAGGCCGAAGGGCTCGTGATCGTCGACATCACGGCGCCGCTTCGGCCCAAGATATTGGAAAAGTTTACCGCCGGCGGCACGCTGACCGATGCGGAGGACGTGATCGTCGGCTCCACCAACGCCAGCGCCTTTGCCTATGTCGCGGACGGCGTGAATGGGATGAAGGTCCTGCAACTCACCGACTTTGAACGCACCCCCGGTGTCTATGGCTTTGCGCCGGTGCCCAAACCGACGCTGATCGCCTGGGCAAAGACGCCTTCGCCCGCATTGGCGCTCAGCAAGGGTCTGGACCGGGATCGCGGTGTCGATGAAACGGGCGGACAGATCGCGGTATTCGGCCGTTTGGGCAGTCGCCCGTTCCGCCGGGACGAGATGGAGCGCCTGTTCCTCAATGCGAAGGGCGAGGTCTACCGCGTGTCCAACCGCGTCGACATGGGCCAGTGGGTGGGGGCACGAACCCCCACCGCCATCGCCCGGAACTGAGCCCCCGGGGACTAACCTTCCTCGAGCAGGAGCAGCTCGATCTCCACCCGCATGACGGGTTCGGGCAGCATCGCGTGATCGACCGACAGGACTTGCGCATCGGCGACGAGCTGGCCGGGAATGACGAATTCGTGATCGGGAAGCTGCGCGATGAGGTGCTCGCCCGCCTCCACGGCGGGGCGGCCTGAAAAGGACATCGAAATCGTGTGCCGCGCGCCTGCGAAAGTGATGCTGGCCCAGGGGACTTCGCGGTGGATGACGACTTGCCCGTGTCCGGATGCCAGCGTGCGCAAGGCGGCCTCGATCCGTTCTGCGGGATAGCGGCGGCCCTTCGCCGGGGAGGGGGACTGGTCAGCGAACATTGATTGGCTCCTGTTGGCAGGGATTGTTCTTGGCATAGTTGTTCATGAAATGTTCCACCCGTATCACCATGCGGCGACGGGGTTCGCGGCCATTGCGCATGTCGAGCACGAGGCGCGGATCACGCACCGAGAGACGCCCGAACTTGGTTGCCGGCATGCCCGTCCGGCGAAGAAACTTCTCTATTTCCCGAAGCAACAAGGCGACCCTCCTGTTTGATTCGCTGTAGGAATAATCCCGAAGTGACGGTTCAAATCCTACTTGTCTAGGAAAAATACATCGTGTAGGAACTGGAGCATGGTTAATGATCCGGCACGAAACAGACTGGTCGAACTGGCAGAGCAGCGCGGCGCCTCGCTTTCGGCGCTGTCGAAGCTTATCGGCAGGAATACGACTTATCTTCAACAATTTATAAGAAAGGGCAGCCCACGAAAGCTGGAAGAGAACGACCGGCGTACACTGGCGCAGTTCTTTGGCGTGGACGAATCGGAACTGGGTGCCCCCGATGGGCCGGAAAATTCCTACGTTCCGGCAAAGCCGCCGCGTAAAAGCTGGATCGCGATTCCCAGGCTGGCCCTCGGCGCATCGGCGGGGCCGGGCGCGCTCGCGGACGATGACGCCCCCGTGGGGCACCTCGGCTTTTCGGAAGGCTGGCTGCGGGAAATGGGCCTGACGCCCAATGCTCTGACCGCTTTGTCGGTCGCAGGCGATTCGATGGATCCGACCCTAGCCGACGGGGACGAGATCCTTGTCGCCCGCGTTGACGGCCAGTTTGGCGGCCGGCTGCGCGACGGCATCCACGTCATCCGCCGCGACGGCACCCTTATGGTGAAAAGATTGCTGTTCGAACGCGAAGGCCAGGTCGCGGTGATATCGGACAACAAGGCCTATCCCTCGGACCACGCGGTTTCGCTGGAAGATGTCGAAGTGTTGGGCCGCGTCGTGTGGAAGGGTGGGCGAATTTAATAGGCGCCCAAGTTGCTTTCGTCGTCAGGCCTGTGGGTTGGCGGCGTCGGTTATCGCTACGCCATCCTTGCCAATTGGCCCCGCTCAACAGTTCGCCGTTTGAACGGGTACAAGGACGTGAGAGCGAGCATCACGATCGTGCAGCCAACGCCGATGATGCCGTCCACGGCGTAGTGCCAGCCCAAGGCTACAGATCCGATGGATATCATTGCGAAATAAGAAAAGCCCAGCGGCATCAGGCGTGTGCGGTAGCTGCATGCGGCAACCCACGCTGAACCTGCAACATGCAGGGATGGTACGGCGGCGATGCCGGCGCCGAAACTCATTTCTTCGCTCATAAAGGTTAGCCAGAGATATCTGGCGCCGTAGATGGGGCCGAAAGACAAGTTTGCGATCAAGCCATCAAAGCGTTCGCCGTATCCGAGATTTGGCCAGAACAGCGGCCCCGCAGAAGACATCAGCACCTGCCCCATCGGACCGCAAATCCCCCAGAGAAGAAAGTAAGCCAAGAGGAGGCGACCTCGCCCGTAAAACAAGCAGGTGATGAAGCACAGGGCGTTGACCGGGAACCAGAGCGAATAACCGAAATCGAGAAGTGTCAGAATTGGCGCTGTAAGGCGCTGGTGTAGCCATTGGGCAGGATCGGTCCCGAATAACGCGGCATCCCAATCTGCCAGCATTCGGTCCGCCCAAAATGGATAAATCTCATTCAGCCGCTGCTTCACGATGCCGCAAGAGGCGTGAAAAGGAACATATAGAGCAAGTCCGAGAGCAACGACGCGGAGCCGCTGTGCATTGCTGGCAAGACGGGACTTCAATCCGGGAATCAGGGCATCACCGCTGCGGATAGTCTGGATCATCACGAATGTCAGCGCGAGAGACGACAGCGCGGCGACCATTACAGTCCATTCCAGCATGGAAGCCACTAGGCCGAGCCAATTGACCGACCCAGCTGCCAAGCCGAGCGCGAGTGCGACAGTGCCTAACGTAATCGCAATACAAGGCGCGAGCATCCTCATCCCGGTATCAGGCAATCGGTATAAAGGCCGAACCCCGGCATCGGGTAATTGACCGTGTGAAGATAGACCGGATGGGTGATCGCCTTGGTAAGGGGCATGGCATCCCTTGGTACGGTGACTGCCCACAGCGGTGCTTCGTTCACTTCGTTCAGATCGAGGGGGCGATCCATCTGATAGATTGTCAGGATCGGCGTTGGATATCCCATCGAGGCCACGGGTGCGATCTCGTCCAAAGCATAAACTTGCGGGATGAAACGGTCGATGTCCTCGCCAGCCAATGTCTTGAGCGTAGCAAGGCGACTGACATTATCATGCTTCATGTCCGTCACGATCCGCACATCGGGATGATCGCGCAACCATTCGAGAAGTCTGCCGACGGTAAGATCGCTTTGAGGGTGCCCTTCATGGCCCAGGACCAGATCACCGTCGACTTCCCCGAAATCGAGTTCGATCAGGTCGAAACCATGTCGGGCGGCAAGGTCGAGCGCCTCCAGATTGTTGGCATAAGTGGTTGTGGGCAGTCCGCCGCCAGCGTGCGCGATCAAAGGTTGATCCGCCCGGATGTAGCGCGCGCAACCCGTAAGGGGGGGGGGCTCCAGCTCCTACATACGGCGACGCGAAATACGCTGCCACCGGCAGGCCAGACGCAATCGCAACCGCCACGATAAATTTACCCCTCATAAGAGCGATGTTCACGTGCAGGTCGCAAAATGCAAATGACAATTGGAGCAAGGTTGGTTGATGCATGGGCAGCTTAGTCATTTCCGGCGCATCGGCCCCGCTTGCATTCCCCCGCCGCCGCCGCCACATCCTGCTGCATGACCGAAACCACGCAAGAACCGCCGATGCGGGCCGCTATCGTGCCCGTTACCCCGCTTCAGCAGAACTGTTCGCTGATCTGGTGCACGAAGACGATGAAGGGTGCCGTGATCGATCCGGGCGGCGATCTGCCGAGAATCAAGGATGCCATCGCCAAGGCGGGGATCACGCTGGAAAAGGTGCTCATCACGCACGGGCATCTCGATCATTGCGGCAACGCGGGTGTCTTTGCCAAGGAAATGGGCGTCCCGATTGAGGGGCCGGAGGAGGCCGACCGGTTCTGGATTGCGCGGCTTGACGATGACGGCTCGCGCTGGGGGATGGAGGCGCATAGTTTCGAGCCTGACCGCTGGCTCAAGAACGGTGACAAGGTGACGGTGGGCGAGCTGGAACTGGATGTCGTGCATTGTCCCGGCCATACGCCCGGCCACGTCGTATTTTATCACGCGCCCAGCCAGTTCGCGGTCGTCGGCGACGTGCTGTTCAAGGGTTCGATCGGACGCACCGATTTCCCGATGAGCAATCACCAGGATCTCATCGATTCGATTACGCAGCGCCTGTGGCCGCTGGGCGACGATGTCACCTTCATTCCGGGCCACGGACCGATCAGCACCTTCGGGGCGGAGCGGCAAAGCAATCCCTTCGTTGCGGATATGGCGTTCAAACAATAGACTGCCCTTGCGCTAATCGCAGAAAACGTTATAGCGCGCGCCTTCGCCGCACCCCCCGTGCCGCAAAGCGCGCGCCCCGGTCCGCAATGGGAAAGAACTCCCGATGTGGGCTTGTGCCGTGCCGGAGGCTGGACTAGGGCGGCACGCAAAGATCGTCGTTATTGATTGAACAGGTGCCGAAATGGCTGTCCCCAAGAGAAAAGTTTCGCCTTCCCGTCGCGGTATGCGTCGTGCCCATGATGCCCTTAAGGTCGAGGCGTTCCACGAATGCCCGAACTGTGGCGAACTGAAGCGCCCGCACAACCTTTGCGACGCTTGCGGCCACTACAACGGGCGCGAGATCGTTTCCGTCGGGCTCTGATCGCCCGCGGACAGACACTTGCTAGGACGTAGACCATGAGCTTGCCGCGTATCGCAATCGACGCGATGGGCGGCGACCATGGCGTTCGTGTCATGATCGAAGGTGCCGCGCTTGCGCGTCGGCGCCACGATCGCTTCAAGTTCCTCCTTGTCGGTGACGAGGAGCGGATCAAGCGTGCTCTGGAAAATCACCCGAACATGCGCGGCGCGTCGGAGATCCTCCACGCGCCCGAAGCCGTTTCGGGTGACGAAAAGCCGACACAGGCGCTTCGCCGTGCCCGCAAGACCAGCATGGGCCTTGCGATCGACGCGGTGAAGAAGGGCGAGGCGGGCGCTGCCGTTTCGGGCGGCAATACCGGCGCGCTGATGGCGATGGCCAAGCTGTCGCTGCGCACGATGCCCGGCATCGACCGTCCGGCGCTGGCGGCGCTTATGCCGACGCTGGGCGAAACCGACATGGTCATGCTGGACCTTGGCGCGAACACCGATTGCGATGCCCGCAACCTGGTGCAGTTCGCGATCATGGGCGCGGCCTATTCGCGGATTGCCACGGGGCTTTCCGAACCGCGTGTCGCGCTGCTCAACATCGGGACTGAAGAGATCAAGGGCACCGATGTCCTTCGCGTCGCTTCCGAAAATCTGCGCGCGGCGGACCAGCGGTTGGCGATGAGCTTTGAAGGCTTCGTCGAGGCCGACAAGATCAATCGCGGCAGCGTCGACGTCGTCGTGACAGACGGTTTTTCGGGCAACATCGCGCTCAAGGCCGTCGAAGGCGCGGCGCGTTTCGTGACGGACCTTTTGAAAAACGCGTTCCAGTCATCGCTGCGTTCCAAGGTGGGCTTCCTCGTAAGCCGTCCGGCGACCGAGCTTTTGAAGCACCATCTCGACCCCAACAACCATAACGGCGCGGTCTTTCTCGGCCTCAACGGGGTCGTGGTGAAAAGCCACGGCAGCGCCAATGCCAAGGGTGTCGCCAATGCCGTTGCAGTGACGGCGCGCCTGCTGGAGGAAGACCTGATCGAGCGTATCTCCGCCGACCTTGCGCGCGGCACCGAAGACAAGACAGCGGAAACCTCCGCGTGAGCGACATGATCCGCCGTTCGGTCGTGCTCGGCTCCGGCTCGGCCCTGCCAAAACGCTGCGTGACGAACGCCGAACTGGCAGAGCAGGTCGACACCAACGACGACTGGATTGTTGAGCGCACCGGCATTCGTCAGCGTTACATCGCGGATGAGGGGGAGACGACTTCCACTCTCGCAATCGACGCATCGCGCAGGGCGATCGAGGCCGCCGGACTGAAGCCGGACGACATCGACGTGATCGTGCTGGCGACCGCAACGCCGGACCAGACGTTCCCGTCCACCGCCAGCAAGGTCCAGCACGAGCTTGGCTGCAAGAGCGCATTCGCGTTCGATGTGGCGGCGGTCTGTTCTGGCTTTCTCTATGCGCTGGGTACGGCGGATTCGCTGCTGCACCGGGGCATGGGCAAGCGCGCACTGGTGATTGGCGCGGAAACCTTCAGCCGCATTCTCGACTGGGAAGATCGCACGACTTGCGTCCTGTTCGGCGACGGCGCGGGTGCGATGGTCATAGAACTTCAGGAATTCCCGACTGCCGAGGCGGCGACCGCGCGCGGCGTGATCGATACCAAGCTCCACACCGATGGCGAGCACAACTGCCTCCTCTACGTCGATGGCGGTCCCTCGACGACGCAGACCGTGGGCAAGCTGCGCATGAAGGGCCGCGAGGTTTTTCGCCATGCGGTCGTCAATCTTGCCAGCGTGCTGACCGAAGTGCTCGAATCGACCGGGTACGAGGCGTCGCAGATCGATTGGGTCGTGCCGCACCAGGCCAATGCCCGCATTCTCGATGCGACCGCGAAAAAGCTGGGCCTGTCGCCCGATCGCATGGTCAAGACGGTCGAGGTGCATGCCAACACTTCGGCCGCATCAGTGCCGCTGGCCTATGACGTTGCGGTGCGCGACGGGCGAATCCAGCCCGGTGATCTCGTCATGCTCGAGGCGATGGGCGGCGGCTTTACCTGGGGCGCGACCCTGCTGCGCGCCTGATCGAGGGCGGAAATCAGACCCATTCTGATGCGAAATGGCCTTATGAGGCCAAATGTCCCTGTTTTTGCCCGATTTTCATTTGTGGCAGCGGCGATGCTGTGAAATAGTGCCTGTCTGGGTCGCAGCTCTGGGGGCAAAAAAGGGGATAGGACAAAATGCGTTCTGTCGGAACTCTCACGCGTGCGGATCTTGCCGATGCCGTGCACCACAAGGTGGGTCTTAGCCGGTCGGATTCCCTGACCATGGTGGAATCGATCCTGCGTCTGATGTGCGATTCCATGTCGGATGGCGAAAACGTAAAAATTTCGGGCTTCGGCACGTTCCTCTTGCGCGACAAGGGCGAACGCATCGGCCGCAATCCCAAGACCGGTGTCGAAGTGCCGATCACGCCGCGCCGCGTGATGACTTTCCGCGCCAGTCAGATGCTGAAAGACCGCGTCAGCGGGGCCTGAGCCTATGAGTGACGGAACGCCAACGCAGGAAACTCTTTTCGAGGACGGGAAAGATCCGCAGGCGTTCCGCACGATCGGTGAGGTTTCGGCCGCGCTCGACATAAAACCGCATGTCCTGCGTTACTGGGAAGAACAGTTCCCGATGCTGCGCCCGGTCAAGCGGAGCGGGGGCAGGCGATATTACCGGCCCGGCGATGTCGAACTCTTGCAGAAGATAGACCGCCTGCTGAACCAGGATGGCTACACGATCCGCGGCGCGGTGAAGGCGATCGAGGACGAGGGGAAGGCACCGCCTGCTCCCGAACCGGCGCCTGCGCCGTCTGCCGAAATGGTGGAGAAACTGCGCGGCGCGGTCCGCACGCTGGAGGAAAGCACCAGCGAAACCGCGCCCTCATCGCCGGAGCCCACACCGAATCGGACGCAGGACGTCCTGCTCCATGCACGGCTGCGCTCCATCAGGGAAAAACTGGCATCCGCGTTAATCGAACAGCCCTGATCGCGCGCTGATCAGTTCGCCATTTCTGGGCCGAGCGTCGGGTCGAGATCGCGCGGACGCTTCAACTCGACAAGACGGGCCTTCGCGCCCTCGATCTTCGACCAGTCGTCGATATCGAATTCCAGCACCGCGAAAGCGCCGGTCGGGTATTTCACCGCCACCAGGTCGCGCAGCGGCGACGAACCGTCGTCGGGCACGTGGTCCAGCACCGCGTCCTCAAGCCCCGGATTATGAGCGACGAGCAGGATGCTGTCTTCCTCTCCGCCAAGCTCGCTCAGCACCTCCTCGATCGAATCGGAAGTGGCGAGATAGAGGCGGCGGTCCTCCACACGGTGGATCGGTGCGGCCTTGCCCATGGCGTCCAGCGCGATGTTCAGCGTTTCCTGAACGCGGACGGCGGGGCTGGCGAGGATGCGATCGAAAGGTGCGACCTTGGTCCCGATAAAACGGCCCATCGCCTCTGCCGCGCGGCGGCCCTTGGCGTTGATGCCGCGGTCGAAGTCATAGCCCGCGGGCTGATGCTCTTCGGATTTCGCGTGGCGCAGGAGACCCAGGCGTTTCAAACGTCGCTTTCCCTTACGTTTTGTTTATCTTGTGGCTCGGAACAGGAAACACCCCGCTGCAACATTTGTAAAGCATCGGCAAGTGTCGTTCGCGTGACAGGTGTGCCTGTGGGGAAAGCGGAGAGCAGCCGCGAAGGGAATGCAGACGACAGGACGACGAAGGCCCCGCTGTCCCCACGCGACCGGATGAGCCGCCCGAATGCCTGCGACAACCGGGCCCGCACGATAGCATCGTCATGCGCCTGCCTGTCCGCCCGCTCGCCCCCGGCGGCGGCGCGGCGGGCGCGGTGCAGGATCGACGGCTTGGGCCAGGGAACCTGTTCCATGACCACAAGGCGCAGGGAATCACCCGGCACGTCGACCCCATCGCGCAAGGCGTCGGTGCCCAGCAGCGAGGCGCGCGGATCGTCGCGGAAAATGTCGACCAGCGTGCCCGTGTCGATCGGATCGACATGCTGGGCGAAAAGCGGCAGGCCCGATCGCGCCAGCCTGTCTGCGATGCGGGCATGGACCGCGCGCAGCCGCCGGATCGCGGTGAACAGGCCCAGCACGCCGCCTTCGCTTGCCTCGATCAGCTGGCCATAGGCGGCGGCGAGCCCGGCGATGTCGCCTTTCTTCACGTCGGTCACGATGATGACCTGCGCCTGGGTCGCATAGTCGAACGGGCTGGCCGCTTCGCTGATCCGCGGATTTAGGCCGATGACCGACGCACCCGAACGCGCGACCGCGCGGTCCCAGTCCGGCCCCTCTGGCGAACGGTCGCACAGCGTTGCGCTGGTTTGCAGCACCCCGTGGGCCGGTTCCAGCACGGTCGCCGCAAACGGGCGCATCGGGTCCAGCCAGCGGCGGTGGATGGCGATGTCGAATTCGCGCGCCTCGGCCCGTTCGACCGACAGCCAGTCGACGAAATCGGGATCGGCCGGCCCACCGAGCCGTGCCAGAAGCGCTTCCCACGCGGTCAGCGCGTCGATCCGCCACGATAACGAATGGCGCGCGCCTTCCACGCGCTGGCGCCCTTGCGGGTCCAGCCAGTCCGGCGGATCTTCAAGGATCGCCTCAAGCCGGGAGCCCAGCTTCATCAGCGGCTGGCGCAGCGCGGCGAGCGCGTCGCGCGCCTCGGACGCCGCCTCGATGAAGGGGCCGTCGAGCTCCACCGCCTCGGTCTCCAGCCCGTATCCCGCCTCGCTCCCCGCTTCGTCGCGGGCATAAGTCACGCGGCGCACGGCGGCGAATAGCTGTTCGAGCGGGCCCCAGGGCTCGCCCTCGTTGATGCGGGCAAGCCAGCCGTCGGCGGGCAGGCCCGATGCGGCCTCGCGCGCGGCGGCGATCGCTTCCTCGCCGCCCTCGTCATAGCTCGCCACATCGGCAAGGCGGGCGGCAAGGCCGCGCCTGCGGCCTTTGGACTTGCCTTCGGGGCCAATTACCCAGCGGCGCATCTCGATCGCCTCGCTGCCCGAGAGCGCGACGGCGAAAGTCGAATCGGCGGCATCGAACAGGTGGTGCCCTTCGTCGAAGACGATCCGGCTGGGGCGCTGCTGGCCGTCACGCTCGCCACCGCGGGCGGCGTGGACCATGACCAGCGCGTGGTTCGCGATGACCAGGTCGGCATGGGCCGACTGCCGCGCGGCGCGTTCGATGAAGCACTTCTTGTAATGCGGGCAGGCGGCATAAACGCATTCGCCCCGCCGGTCGGTCAGCGCGGCAAGACCGCGTCTGCGGAACAGCGTCGGCAGCCAGCCGGGCAAGTCGCCGCCGACCATGTCGCCGTCCTCGCTATAGGCGGCCCACCGCGCCACGAGCTGCGCGAAAATGCCTGCCCGGTTCTGGAAACCGCCCTGCAGCGCGTCTTCGAGGTTCAGCAGGCAGAGGTAGTTTTCCCGCCCCTTGCGCACGACGACGGCGGGGGTCTGGCGGTCGGAACCATCGGCTTCGGGCCAGGCCCTGCGGCTTTCGCGGCGAAGCTGGCGTTGCAGCGCCTTGGTATAAGTGGAAACCCAGACGGTGCCTTCCGCCGCCTGTGACCACAAGGACGCAGGCGCGAGATAACCCAGCGTCTTGCCGACCCCGGTTCCCGCTTGGGCCAGCACCATGTTGGGGCGGCCCTTTTCGGGGCGCGGGGCAAAGACGTGCGCGGCTTCCTGTGCGTAGTCGCGCTGACCTTCGCGCTTTTCCGATCCTTCGCCGGTTAGAGTGTCGAGCCGCGCGGCGACGTCTTCGGGTGCGAGCGGGACGTGCTTTGGCTGAGGGCGGGGCGGCAGTTCCTCCCACTCCGGCAATCTTGCAAAGAGCCAGCGTTCGGCCCGTTCCGGCTTGCGCACGTGCGGCGCTAGCAGGCCGGACCATGGCCATTTCTGGCGCGCCAGCGATTGCAGCACGGACCACGCCCCTTCGCGCTGTGTCCAATCATCCGCCTCGCACCTTTCGAAAAGGCGCGCGGCGGCACGGGCGAGGAGCATCGGTACTTCGCCCTCATGCTCCGGCACTGGCAGGTTCAGAGCCTGCGCCAGCCCCTTGGGCGTCGGCACGACAAAGCTCGCCGGGTGGACAAAGGCATAGAGTTCGAGAAGGTCGAGGCCCGACAATTCGGGATAGCCGAGGCGGCTGGCCACCAGCGGCGCGTTCAGCATCAGCAGCGGCGTTTCGGCCGCCGCCATGATCGCCTCGCCCCGCGAAAGGGCACGGACGTTGCCCGACGGGTCCGCCAGCCAGCAGCCCGAATGGCTGGCATGCAGCGCGGGCAGGGGCACAGGTTGGGGAAGGGGGGCGGACGCCATCCTTCCCAGATAGGGGCGGCAGGCTTTCAGGCCAATGAGCAGGCGGGGCTTAACCCCCGGCGATATTTGGAATCAGGCGGCGCGCGCCGGGGTCGGCTCGGGCGCATCGGCACTGACGCAGCAATCGCAGTCGGAAACGTCCAGCGTCAGGTGCGCGGTGACCTGTGCGTTGATTTCGTCGCCATAGTCCGATTCGAGCGAACGGCGGACCAGCTTGGCAAGAACGGCCGGCGCATCGTGGCCGGTATGGTCCTTGCCATGGACGAAGCCCGACACGTGCATCCACTGGTGCATCAGGTGCGCGGCCATGTTCACGCGGTCGCCCGCATCCATGCAAAGCGCCACGAACCAGCGTGCGGTGCGGATGGGAAGGGTGCCGAGCCGCGTGCGGCCGATGACGGGATGATCGCTGTCGGGGCCGTCCATATCCTCGACCGAAATCGCGATATCGAGCGTGTGATCGGCCGTCATGCCGCATTCACGGCCATGGACGATGCGATCCCAGATAGCGTCGCCGTCCATGTCTTTCACGGCGCCGTGCAAGCTTTGCCAGCCGGTAAAGCCGTATTCGGCCTGACGGACGGAGCCGCCGAAGCCGGGACTGCTCACCGCCTTGCGAAGCAGGATCACGCTGTCCTTGATAAAGCGTTCCTCGGCGTCAGTCGCGCCGGTGATCTCGTGAAGTTGCACATCGACAGTCATGATAGGCCAACGCCTCTTCTGCGCCAGGAGTTCCACCCGACTCACAAGAAACACAGTAGCGAAGAATGGAAAACGGCAGATTAACACCAGCCGCTGCGATGGCCCTGCCAGGTTTCCGCCAGCCCTTGGGCCACGAGAATATCGCCCAGCGATTGGCCGCCGCGCATCACCCGGCGCAGCTTGCGGCCATAGCGATCGGTTTCCTCCGGCCCGCTCTCAAGGCTGAAGGGACCGTCGTTGATCAACTGGCGAAACCGCTGCGTCGCCGCGCGGCCCAGCGCCAGTTCACGGTCGCACTGCGGATTGGAAATCTCGGGCGTGTTGATGTCGAGAACGCGATACTTCTCGCCTGCGAACCAGAACGTGTCGCCGTCGACGACGCAGTTCTGCCGCTTGCCGCCGTCGCAGATGCCGAAGTTGGCGTAGAGCGTGTCTTCGGGGCTGGCCAAGGGGGCGGCCGACGTTTCGCTGTAAGACGTACCGGTGCCGATCACCATCGGGCCATAGCCCATGGACACGCCGTAGCCGATCAGGACTACCGAGCCGATGGCGAGCGCGATTGCCCACCAGTTTATCTTTTTCTTCTTGATGACGGGTTTATCCCAGAACTTGAGCGTCGGCCCTTTAGAGCGCGGTTTGCGAAAGCGAATTGGTCTGCCGTTCTTGCCTTTTAGCGGCACAGCACGAAAAGGTTTTCTGAAACTCACCGGGCCTGCTTCATCCGCGCACCTTCACCGGGCTGCCTTCCGTGCGCGCTCCTCGAAGTCGCGGCGGGTGAGGGGGCGGGCCTCTGCCTCTTGGCCGCAGGAGGCGGGCGGGGCGCGCAGGCTGGCGGCGCCTGCGCCGAAGACGTGGCCCAGCTTTTCGAAGCGGCTGGTGAAGACGCGGTGGTCCCATCCATGGACCCCCGCTTTCTCGACCTTGCGCGCGATCGATCCGTAAATGCCGGTGGCCGACAGGATCGCCCAGCGACAGCGCAGTGGCAGGCGGGCCGCGCCGATGCGAGCCGATGCTTCATAGGCGCGGGCCATGAGGCAGGCATCGTGGACCATGGCGACCAGTTCGGCGCGGTACATCGGCTTCATGTGTTGGCCCGGCGCGATGTCGGCCTCGACCAGCCATTCGACCGGCAGGTAGCAACGACCCGCGGCATCGTCTTCCCACAAGTCGCGCATGATATTGGCAAGCTGGAACGCGATGCCAAGATCGCAGGCCCGGTCCAGCGTGTCGGCATCTTCGTCCGGCACGCCCATGACCTTGGCCATCATCACGCCCACCGCGCCGGCCACGTGATAGCAATATTGCAGCATGTCGGACTCGCTGCGCGGTCGCCAGTCGTCGGCGTCCAGCGCGAACCCGGCGATGACGTCGTCGCACATGTCCTGCGTCAGCCCGCATTCGCCTGCGACCACGGCCAGCCCATCGAACGACGCATCGCCGGTTTCCACCCCCGACAGCGCCAGTGCGGTGCGCGTCCGGATGGTGGCTAGTCGTTCGGCAGCGTCCGATTGGTCGCCAAGCTCGCCGCCCATGTCCTGCGCATCGGCAAGGTCGTCCGCCGCGCGGCACCAGGCATAGAGCAGCCAGACCCGCTCGCGCGTCACGCGGTCGAACAGCATCGATGCGGCGGCAAAGCTTTTCGATCCGCGCGCGATCGTATTGCGGGCGTGAGCAACCAGTTCGTCGCGGCTTTTCGGCAAAGTCGGTCTCAGCCTCTCGACAGGTCGGAAATCATCAACCGCGCGGTCGCCCGTGCAGAACCGACGACGCCCGGAATGCCCGCGCCCGGATGCGTGCCCGCGCCGACGAAATAGAGGTTCCCGATCTCGTCATCGCGGTTGTGCACGCGGAACCACGCGCTTTGCGTCAGGATCGGCTCCAGGCTGAAGGCAGAGCCCATGTGCGCCGACAGGTCGGTACCGAAATCGGCGGGGGTGTAGTGGAACTTCGTCACGATCCGCGAATGGATGTCGGGGATCAGGCGGCGGCCCACTTCGTCCAGCACGCGCTTTTCCAGTTCCACGCCGACCTTCTCCCAGTCCACCCGCAACTTGCCCATGTGGGCGACGGGGACGAGGGCGTAGAACGTGCTCATCCCCTCCGGCGCCATCGACGGGTCGGTGACGTTGGGGTGATGCAGATAGATCGAGAAATCGCGCGGCAGGACGCCGGACTTGTAGATGTCGTTCAGCAGTCCTTCGTAGCGCGGGCCGAACAGGATCATGTGGTGCGGAATGCCGGGCCACGCGCCCTCGACCCCGAAGTGCACGACGAAAAGCGACGGGCTCCACCGCTTGCGCGCCAGCGACTTTGCCACTTTTCCCCCGCGCCGGTTGGTCGAGAGCAGGTCGCGGTACGTGTGCATGAGGTCGGAATTGGCCGCCACCGCGTCGAACCGTTCGGACCACCCGCTTTTCGTGGTCACGCCCGTCACGCGGTTGCCCACGGTGTCGATGCTTTCCACAGCGTCGCCCAGCCGGACCGTGCCGCCCAGCCGTTCGAGGTGCTTGACCATCGCGGCGATCAGCTTGTTCGTGCCGCCCTTCGCCCACCAGACACCGCCGTCCTTTTCCAGCTTGTGGATCAGGGCATAGATCGCGCTGGTCGACATCGGGTTGCCGCCGACAAGCAGCGTGTGAAACGACAGCGCCTCGCGCAGTTTTTCGTTCTTCACGTATTTCGACACGATCGAATAGACAGACCGCCATGCCTGATACTTGGCCAACGCGGGCGCGGCCTTGATCATGTCGGAGAAGTTGAGGAACGGCTTGTGCCCCAGCTTCAGGTAGCCTTCGGTATAGACCCCTTCGGAATAGGCGGAAAATTCTTCGTACCCCGCCACGTCGTCGGGATTCAGCTTGCTGATCTCGGCGGCCAGCTGCTGCAGGTCGTTCGAATAATCGAAGGTCGTCCCGTCTTCCCATTGCAGGCGGTAGAACGGCTTGACCTCCATCAGTTCGATGTCGTCCAACATCTCGTGATCGGTCAGCCGCCAGAGCTGTTCCAGGCAGTCGGGATCGGTGATCACGGTGGGGCCGGCATCGAAAGTAAAGCCGTCCTTTTCCCAGACGTAGGCCCGCCCGCCGGGCTTGTCCCGCGCCTCGATCACGGTGGTGTCGATACCGGCCGATTGCAGCCGGATGGCAAGCGCGAGGCCGCCGAAGCCTGCGCCGATTACGGCGGCGCGGCGGATAGGCTGGTCCTTGTCGGTCATTTCTTTCCTCTCAGCGGCCCCGGTGCACCGAACCCGGCAAGCACCGACGCGGCCTTCAGCACGGGAACGGGGGGCTTCCCGGCCAGCACACGTAACTTGTCGAACAGCGTGCTGTTCCCGGCGTAGAAGCGTTCCACCAGCGCTTCGTCAAGTGCATAGAAGCGTTGCAGCACCTTGTAACGATCCCGCCCTTGCGCCGCGCCGAACAGCATGCGAGCCAGCATCCGGTAGAAACCGCCAGTGCGCCAGTGCGCGGCGGCGTGTGCTTCGGTCAGCGCGGCAAGGCTGGCGCTGTCGTGCGCGTCGGCATCGGCGATTGCGCTGGCCAGCCGGACCGCGTCGGGCATGGAATAGCTGGTGAGCGGCTGGAACAGGCCCGCGCGCACGCCTGCCTTGGCCACGCCGGACACACCGTGACTGCGAAACCTTGCGAAATCGCCGCCCGTCACCACCGGCAGGACGCCGGTTTCCTTGCGGGTCTTTTCCACCACGGTCCAGCCGCGCCCCTGCGCATAATCGTCGATCCGCGCGAACAACGTTTCGGCGTCGAGCGAGCGGGTGTCGCTGTAATAGGTATCCTCGACGAAGACCTCGTCCGCCGAAAAGGGCAGGACATAGACGAAGCGATAGCCGTCCTTCTGCTGGACGGTCGCGTCCATGACGATGGGTCGGGTGATCTTGTGCGGCGTGGCAAGGCGCAGCATGACGCCCGCGAATTTCTGCCACCCGCCGTCGAGGTCGGCCAGCATCTCGCGCGTCAGCCCGCGTGCGTCGATGACGCCGCCTGCTTCGATGCGCGAGCCATCGGCCATGTCGATGCCTTCGGGGTCGAGCGCGGTGACGGCCCTGCCGGTATGGATCGCCCCTGCCGGAAGCGCCTTTGCCACCGCTTCGGCCAGATTTTCCGAAGGGATCGACCGGTAAGGCGTCGAGAGTGTCCGGCGATAGGCGGGAAAGCGCACGTCGTATCCGCCGTTCCACCGCGCTGCGGCCAGCCCTTCGACCAGGGTGCGATTCTCTTCGGCGATGTCGGTGGCGAAGAACGACCATACGTGGTTGCCGCCGATCGCGGGACCGGCTTCGACAAGGGCGATGGACAAGTCGGGGCGCCGATCGGCCAGCATCAGCGCGATCAGCGATCCGGACAGGCCTCCGCCCGCAATCGCGATGTCGTATCGATTGGCCATTCCCGCCTCGTTCGCACGGCCCGGCGGCCCTGCGCAAGTGCCGACAAGGTCCTGTCCATACCTTGTCCCATACCTCGTCATCGCGGAACCGGCATGACGGCGGAGCGTTCCCGAACGAAGCAAACCAATCTCAGGGACTTGACCCACTTGAACCAGATCGCGCCGACCCGCACCGTCATGACAAGCGCAGCCTTTGCCGCGGCGGTCCTTTTTTCATCGGCGGCTCACGCCAATGCGGCCGCGGTTGACCGTCAGCCGCTTCGCCTCGAACAGCCCGACCTCGAAGAAGTCTATGACGGCGACTACGTCATCGTGGCGCTGGGCGCGGGCTATGTCCCCGACTACGAAGGCGCGGACGAATATGGCGTGCAGGTCGGCGGCGCGGTGCGCGGCTCGGTCGCGGGTATCGCCTTCAAGACCAGCGGGATCGGCCTCGAACTCGATCTCATCCCCAATCTTCCCGGCGACATCGAACTCAGTTTCGGTCCCGAAATTCAGTACAGCGCGGTTCGCACCGGATCGGTGAAGGACGAGATCGTCGATATGCTGCCCGAACTCGACAGCACGGTCGAGCTGGGCTTCAGCGCGGGCATCTCGAAGAAGAACCTGCTCACCCCGGTCGATTCGCTGGCGCTCAGCTATGGCATGCGCTGGGACGTGTCGGGCAAGGGGGCAGGGCGGCAGAGCCGGATCTCGCTGTCCTACTTCACCGCCCTGTCGAAGGGCATGGGCGCGGGCGTGTCGGTCGGCGCGAGCTGGCACGACGACAAGTGGGCCGATTATTACTACACGATCACCCCCGAAGGCAGCGCGGCCACCGACGGCGCGCTTCCGGTCTATGAAGCCGACGGGGGCATGAAGGACTGGGACGCGAAGGCGTACTGGGGCATGGATCTCGACGGCGACTTCCGCAACGGCGGATTCGGTATTGCGACTTCGCTCGTCTACGAACGGCTTCAGGGCAGCGCGGCGGAAACCCCCATCGTGTCGATGCGCGGTGACCGGGACCAATTCATGGTACTGGCGGGCGTCGGCTATGCATTTTGAGCCAAATCCCGGCTTCTGACGAAAAGGCGAAGGGCGCGCTGGACCACGGCGCGCCCAGTCACTAAATACGCGATGAACACAGGACGCTTACCCCCTCGAGCGTCTTGATCGGTTTGCCCGTATTCGCGGGAAATGAGGAGGGAATTTCCAGATGCCTGTTATCGACCCCACTGCCTGGACAGCCATGCTGCTGGGCCTGTTCGCCATGTCCGCCGCCACCGGCGCGCTGCGCCGTCCCGGTATCTGGCAAACGCTGGTCAAAGAGGTCGAGGACAGCCCCGCGCTTCAGATGATTTCGGGCGTTGCCGAACTGGCGGCCGGGGCTGCGATCTATCTCGTCAATCCTTGGGTGCCAGCGGACCTCCTGGCCTGCGTGATGAAGGTCATCGGCGGCCTGATGATCCTCGAAGCGCTGGTCGTCGTCGGCTTTTCCGACATCTACTTCCATTTCTGGCTGAAGAACCTGTCGTTCATGCACAAGGGCTGGGCGACGGTAAGTTTGCTGGTCGGCCTTGCCCTGACCGTAGCGGGAGCGCTCCACTTCGGCTGATCGGAAATCGGGCGCAATCCACATCCCCGGACCCAGAGTTCATTTGCCTTCGCGGTCCGGGGGCATTACATCCGTGTCATACCCCGGGGAGCGAGCTTCCCACTTCGAGAAATCGAAAGTGGGCAAATGCGCTGAGAGGGACAGGTTGCGCTGTCCGACCCGTTGAACCTGAACCGACTAGCATCGGCGGAGGGAGCGGTCTGTCGGATATCAAGGCAGCCGTTCCGTCTTCGCCACTTGGGAGACTGCAATGGCCGACATCAACTCGAAGCTCGAAATCGGCGTGACCACCGGGCCTATCCGTGGATCGAAAAAGATCTACGTCGGCGAACGCCGGGTGGCGATGCGCGAGATCAACCTCGAACCGTCGAGCGGTGAACAACCGGTGCGCGTCTATGACACCAGCGGTCCCTACACCGATCCCGACGCCACCATCGACATTCAGGCAGGCCTTCCCTCCATCCGCCGCGACTGGATCATCGGCCGCGGCGACGTCGAGGAATACGACGGCCGCATGGTGAAGCCGGAAGACAACGGCCAGCTCGGCCCCGACCGCAGCGGCGGCGTGCCCGCTTTCCCGAACGTCGTGAAGCGCCCCTTGCGCGCCAAGGCGGGGCAGAACGTGTCCCAGATGCACTATGCCAGGAAGGGCATCATCACGCCTGAAATGGAATACGTGGCAGAGCGTGAGAACCTGGGCCGCGCCATGATGAAGGACCACGTCCGCGACGGGCAGGACTGGGGCGCGGAAATTCCCGAATACGTGACGCCGGAATTCGTGCGCAGCGAAATCGCGCGCGGCCGTGCGATCATCCCCAACAACATCAATCACCCTGAATCCGAACCGATGGCTATCGGTCGCAACTTCCTGGTCAAGATCAACGCCAACATCGGCAATTCCGCCGTGGCGTCGGACGTGGCGGCAGAGGTCGACAAGATGGTCTGGTCGATCCGTTGGGGCGCGGATACCGTGATGGACCTGTCGACGGGCCGCAACATCCACGACACCCGCGAATGGATCCTGCGCAACAGCCCCGTGCCGATCGGCACCGTGCCCATTTACCAGGCGCTGGAAAAGGTTGGCGGCATTGCCGAGGACCTGACGTGGGAAGTGTTCCGCGACACGCTGATCGAGCAGGCGGAGCAGGGCGTCGACTACTTCACGATCCACGCTGGCGTACGCCTGCCCTATGTGCCGCTGGCCGCAAAGCGCGTGACCGGCATCGTCAGCCGCGGCGGCTCGATCATGGCGAAGTGGTGCCTTGCCCACCACAAGGAGAGCTTCCTTTACGAGCACTTCGACGAGATCACCGAGATCATGAAGGCCTATGACATCGCCTATTCGCTGGGCGATGGCCTGCGCCCCGGTTCGATCGCCGACGCCAACGACGAGGCCCAGTTTGCCGAGCTTTACACGCTGGGCGAGCTGACCAAGCGGGCCTGGAAGGAAGACGTGCAGGTCATGATCGAAGGCCCCGGCCACGTGCCGATGCACAAGATCAAGGAGAACATGGACAAGCAGCTCGAGGCGTGCGGTGAGGCTCCGTTCTACACGCTCGGGCCCCTCGTCACCGATATCGCGCCGGGTTACGACCACATCACCAGCGGCATCGGCGCGGCGCAGATCGGCTGGTACGGCACGGCGATGCTTTGCTACGTCACGCCCAAGGAACACCTTGGCCTGCCCGACCGCGACGACGTGAAGGTCGGCGTGGTGACCTACAAGCTGGCCGCCCACGCGGCCGACCTTGCCAAGGGGCACCCGGCGGCCAAGGTGCGCGACGACGCGCTTTCCCGCGCCCGTTTCGAATTCCGCTGGCGCGACCAGTTCAACCTGTCGCTCGATCCCGACACGGCCGAACAGTACCACGACCAGACGCTCCCCGCCGAAGGCGCAAAGACCGCGCACTTCTGCTCGATGTGCGGGCCCAAGTTCTGCTCGATGAAGATTTCCCAGGAAGTCCGCGAATTCGCCGCCAAGCAGAACCAGCCGAGCGATCAATTCCTCGCTGCGGACGCCTCAAAGGAAGAAGCGGAGAAGGGCATGGAAGAGATGAGCAAGGTCTTCAAGGAAACCGGCTCGGAGCTTTACATGGGGCAGGGCGATCGGGAGCACGATTGATCGGTTAGCGCTCTGTTATTCAGCGGCGCTAGACCAATTGATGTTGGTCTTCCTGCATAGCGTGTTCGTCCAGCTTCATTAGCACTGCGAGCGTGCCGAAAACCGACACCGCCACGGCGAAGGTTGCTGTCCAGAGCCACCTGTCGCCGTGGCCTGTCTGGCCCACTTCCAAAAGGAATGCCGGGTAGAGTATCGCCGCCAGCGAAAGCCCGATCACCGCAAAGAGGTTGGCGCTCGTCGCCTTCAATCGCAAGCTGAATAAGGTTGCCAGAACAGCCACGATCGGCAGGACCACTTTGGCGGCAATGCCCAGGCGCTGGCCGTCAAGCTTTCCCATAAGGTGCGCTGTCGGAAATTGGGCCGGATCATAAAGGAAAAAAGGAAGGTTCAAGGCCAATCCGATGGCTGCCGCAGCCATCAGAAAGTGCAAGGCTCGTAGCGGTCCAACAGTTTGTAGAAGCTGGCCGCCCACGACCAGCGCAACGACTGCGTAAATTGGCCGGGAGGAGATTGTCAGGCACAGAAACAGCAGGGCAACAAGCCGTGACCAGCGGCCGCCACGCGTTTCAGTTCTGACGGCTAAATCGGCGGCAATTGCAACGTATATTGCGTTCACGACGTAGTCGCCACCTGTTGCGAAGTCTTGCATCACGGCTGGGGAGAACCATACCATCAGCAGTGCGAGAAGCGCGAGCGAAGGCGAGGCAAATCGCTTATACACCCAGATCACGAAAACCGGCATCCAGAACAGGTTCTGCCATGCGGCGGTGCCCAGCAGGTAGAACGGGAGCGCTAGAACCATCGCGCCGGGCATCGGCGTAGGCGGGTTGCCCAGGTAAGTCCGAACGCCATAGGGATAATTCCCGGCGAGCAGAGCCTCTATCGTGACATTGAGCGCGTCGTCGCGATCTGACCCGACGCCATAAGCTCCGCTATTCGCCAGCGGAAAGATGACGACGAAAACCACTGCCAACAACCCGCAGAGCAACCAGAACCAGATGCGCGACGGTGCCAATCGAAAATGCGAAGTCAACCAGAGCAATGCGCCTGTTCCAGCCGCTGCCAGCGCGGCAGTCGCCGGTGCTCCGACCACACCCAGATATTTGATAAGCTGAAATTGTGAGGGGACCAGCCACAGAATGAAAAGCACGCCCCAGACCGTGGCCAGGTTTGCCCACGGCGGCATGTTGATCCTTTCAAATCGGTTCATTGGGGAGTGCGATAGCCTTTCCGGATATCGGATTAAATCGTTATGGCCAACTTCCGCACCATCTCCCTCACCTCAGCAGGCGTATCTCCACTAACTACCTCGACATAGCCGATCCCGGCCCGTCGCAGCGCCTCCCGTTTCACCGCATCGCGTGCTGCCGTTTCGTCGCTGCTGTGGTGGCCCGTCCCCTGAAACTCTACCGCGTGAAGTGGGCGGCACTCGGGGTCAACGATCAGCAGATCGATGCGCTTGGCGTTAATCGCCCAGAACGCGTCCTTGTCCTCGCTCCACAATATCTCGCCCAGCGAAACCTGTCCCATCGCGCGCCAGCCGGGGCTGTGCTCGGCCAGCGCCTGATCGATGACACCCAGGAGTCGGCGTTCCGGTTTGTTGAGGAGGGAGCGGGCCTTGAATTGCGCGCTCATCACGCTCTTCAATTGCTCTGCTGCTGTTTCGGTCGTGCTTGCGGGTGCAGCTTTGGTCTTCGCAGTCCACGACGACTTGGTTTTGTTGCCGGACTTGCGCCCGCGCCAATAGGCTCGGCGCTTTTCCCGTTCGATGCCGTTGAAAAACTTTTCAACGCTGATGCCGATAGCTGCGCCAATGGCGAGAATGACCAATAGAATCACAGGTTGGTCGAGTAATACGTCGATCGCGTAAGTCATCGCACCTATTTATGGTGCGATTATTGAAGCTTGGTCAATGTCGGGGATTATTTGTTTTAGTCCCTCAAACGCCGGGCGGGGCGCATCCGCGCCCCTTGGCTACGCCGCATAAGCGGAGGCGCGCATTCGCACTTGCGGGTGTCGCTGACGCGCCCCGGACTTTCGCCAGAGTTCACGGTTGGCAACATGATGCTTGGTGCCAGTCAGCGACGTAGCGCTGTCACGGGGCACCGAAGGTGTCTCCCGCAAGGCCGAACGGCCGCCCGCAGCGCCGTCAGGCGCGAGGAAAGCCAAGGTTGCGGATGCAGCCGCCGGCGCTTGAGGCTAGACAAAAACCCGGCGGCACTCACCACCCTCTCACGGGCCGTAAGGCCCGCGCTCAACCCTTTTCCAACCTCACATCTCGATCAAAACCCCCACAACACTAGCCAGCGGGGAACCGTGCGCGCATAAGCGCCGTCATGGTCGATCTCTATCTCAAGAACCTTGAATCCGAACGCCGCCAGCTGTGGGCGACTTGCCGTCTGAAAGGGCTGGCCAAGGGCACGCCCGAACGGCTGCGCATCGAGGAGATCGACAAGGCGATCGCCGCGCACAAGACGCGCTAGGCGGCGGCACGGTCCGGCGGCGTGGGCCGCCGGAGACGGCGCTCAACCGTTTTTCATATTCTCCAGCCCCTTGATCCCGCCTGGCTTCAGGCTGGGCTGGGACGCGTTCTGCTTGGGCGCCTTTTCGGCCTTGGGTTTGCGGATTTCCTTGTTCGACTTGCGTTGGCCCTTGGCCATGTCCGTTCCAATCGGGGCGGAATGCCCCGACGCACCTTATCCCACCCGGCGCGATAGCCTTGCACGAAATCGGTGTTCGCCGCCTAATGGCGGCGTCAGCCCGCCTTTCGCGACAGCACCACCATGACCCGGTCGAGCGACTGCAGGAACCGCGAACGGTCGGCCTTGCTGAACGGCGCAGGCCCGCCGCCGACACCGTCCATCCCTGCGCGCAAGTCGGCCATGATGGCGCGCGTGGCGATGGCGCTGCCGATGCTGGCCGCGTCGAAAGGCTTGCCGTTGTGGGCAAGGACCGTCGCGCCCGCCTTGATGCAGCGGTCGGCCAAGAGGATATCGCCGGTCACCACGACGCTGCGCGGGCCTGAATGCTCTGCGATCCAGTCGTCCGCCGCGTCGAATGCGTCCGAGACCATGACCAATTCGAACATCGCATCGTTCGGCACGCGAAACGGCGAATTGGTCACGACCTTGACGGGCACGCCATAGCGCTGCGCCACTTTGTAGATTTCCGCCTTTACCGGACAGGCGTCGGCGTCGACCAGGATCGTGACAGGCTCCGTCATCAAGGGCGGATCAGCGTTTCTTCACGAACTCGGCGCGCAGGACCAGGCCCTTGATGCCGGGATACTTGCAGTCGATCTCCTGAGAGTCGCCGGTAAGGCGGATCGACTTGATCAGCGTGCCCTGCTTCAACGTCTGGCCCGCGCCCTTGACGGTCAGGTCCTTGATCAGCGTGACCTGGTCCCCGTCGGCCAGCAAGTTGCCCACCGCGTCGCGAACCTCGACCGTGTCTGCGGAAGCCTGCTTTGCCGCCAGTTCGGAAGCGGGCATCCACTCGCCGCTTTCCTCGTCGTAAACATATTCGTCGTCGCTCATCGCATGCTCCTTTGACGGGGGCAGATGGCAGTTGTCGGCGCGGAAAGCCAGAGGGTAGGGCGGATCAGGCGGTGCAGCCGTCATCCTCGCCCATTCGGGCCCAGATGGTTTCGATGTCTTCCGGGGTGCACAAGTCCGTCCCCGGCGTCAGGACCGCGGCCGTGCCTGCCGCCATGCCGCGGCGAAAGGCGCTGGCCGTGTCCATCCCGCTGGCAAGGCCATGAACCATGCCTGCGACGAAGCTGTCTCCGGCACCGGTCGCACTTTGCACCGGAACGTCGAGGCCGGGGCGGCAGAGCGATCCGTTCGCATCGGCCAGAACGGCACCGCGATGGCCGAGGGTGACGGCCACTATGTCCGACTTTCCGGCAAGCACCATGGCATGGGCCGCGGCGCCGATTTCCTGCGGGCTGGCGTATTTCGTGCCGGTCAGCGCCTCGAACTCGCCAAGGCTCGGCTTGACGAGGGTGAGGCCGCCTGCCTCTACCGCAGACGCAAGCGGAGGGCCGGAGCTGTCGAGGACCATGCGGATGCCGCGCTGGCGGCATGTGGCGGCAAGGCGGGCGTAGAAATCGTCCGGCACACCGCGGGGCAGCGACCCGCTTGCCACCAGCCAGCCGCATTGGGCAGTCGAGACATAGTCGATAACCCCCTGCCATTCCTGGGGGGAGAAGGTGGGGCCCTGGGGCACGAAACGGTACTCCTGCCCCGTGCTGCGTTCGAATACGGACAGGCTCATCCGTGTCTGTCCCTCGATCGGGATGCAATGGCGGGCAAGGCCGATCCGGTCGATCAGGTCGTCGAGCAATCCGCCGCTGGCCCCGCCGGCGCAATAGGCCGCCGTGACCGGCGCACCTAGCCGGTTCAGCACGCGTGCCACGTTGATGCCGCCGCCGCCGGGATCGTAGCGTTCCGCGCTCGTTCGGATCTTGTGCGTGGGACGGACTTCGTCGGCCTCGCAAGCCCCGTCGATGGCGGGGTTGAGGGTCAGGGTGAGGATTGGCTCCATCACAGCGTCATGCCGCGTATCGGGCTTGTCGGGCAAGCAAAGCCTGCACCCGGCTCGGCCGCCTTGCCGCAGGCATCATGCGCTTTGTCCGTTTCGCGCAGCATCGGGGGGAGCCATGCGGTCGCGAGAGCGTTGGTGGAGCATGAAGAAGATTTTGACATTGGCGATCTGCTGCGCTGCGCTTGCGGCGTGCGATGCTGCGCCCGATGCTGCGCAAACCGGGACCGAGGCACCCGACACGCCGCAGGCCCCGATCAGCCCTCCGCCGCACGTGGGGCCCGATTCCGTCGATACGCCCGATCCTGTCCCGCTTGCCGTCGATTTGACGCGCAACGAATGGAAAACCGCCGCCAACCGGGATGAGTGTGCGCCGCTTATCCTGACCAGTGACGGCGGCGCAGGGGGCGAGCCGCGTCGCGCGAATTTCGCGGGCGGCTGGGGCGTTGCCTTCGATACGGACGAAGTGAACAGCGCCTACGGCGTTGCGGGGCCCGGCGTGATTCCTGCTGATAAGGCGGACGGGCAGGAGAACAGGCTTCGTGACCAGTGGCCGCACTTCATGCAGCTTCCGGATCTTCAGCAACCTGCTTTTGCGGGATATGGGCTGGAAGGGGCCAAGCCCTATCGCGCCGAAGCGCCAGACGGCGTGGGCGACAACTCGCTCGCCTATGTCCGGTTTGGCGGGCAGACCTGTACCTACAACGTGTGGAGCAGGCTTGGCCGCGCACACCTCGAAGTCCTGCTTCAATCGCTTAGGCCCGGCGCGACCGAATAGAAAAGGGCCGGAAGCGCGAACGCCCCGACCCTTTCATCAATCCGCAGCGATCAGCGCGATGCCATCGGAATGCCGCGTGCCTGCGCTTCCGAACGGTCGAACGAGACGCGCGAGCCGTTGTAGGTGCCGCGAACGCGCGAATCCGTGACGTAGAGGCGGAAGGCCTTGCCGCGGTCGTCCGTGCCGGTGACCATCGTGGCGTCGCCGACGGTACGGGTCGTGTATTCGTACTCGACACCGTTGTGGGTGAAAGTTTTCTCTTCCTGTGCGATCGCCGGAGCGGCGACGGCGGTGGATGCGAGAGCGAGGGAGATAGCGATTTTACGCATGAAGCAATTCCTTCCAAAGAGTTGGGATTGCCTCGAGACATCCGTATGTTGTGCGATGCAGCATACGAAAAGGTTGCAGTGCAGCAAATGCAATAAAAGCGGCCCGCTTGCATTAAATACAAGCGGGCCGCGAACCTATAATTTACTGATCGAAAAGCTCCGGATCAGAACAGGCCCGGCACTTCCCTTTGCGCGGTGCTTGGCCGCGTCGGCATCAACAGGCGGCGCTGTCCCGAAAGCGACTGGGTGGTTTGCCCGGTGCTGATTGCGGTGCACGAACGACCTGCCAGGAAGTCGAGCGCGCCTGCGATGGATGCCTCGTTCGCATTGCCCAGCGGGGTGAAAATGTCATCCTCCGCACGGCAGGTCACCGGAACGGAAGAGGCGAGGCCGGTAAAGTAGTCGGCATTGCCGTCCGCGTTTTCGGTGCGGAACGTGACGACGCGCATACGGTCGTCGCAATCCTCGTTGTCGAAACCGAACTGGCCCACGGGTTTGCCGTAAGTGTTCGTGCCGACCAGCGCCATGTCCGTCCCGAGGTAAGGGATCATGGAATTGATCACCAGCTCGCTGGCCGAGGCCGTGCCGCCACGCCCGATGAAGGCGATCTTCATCGGCGCGATCGACTGCGGCTGGTTCGCGAAGAGATAGCTTTCATTGTATTCCGACTTGCTGTCGCGCAGCGTCGTGCGGCTGAACACCTGGCCGACCTTGTCGCGACCCATCAGGTCGCCCATCAGCTCGGCAATGCGGACCAGCCCGCCGCCGTTGTAGCGCAAGTCTACGATGACCTTGTCGATCCCCTGCGCCTGGAAATCGGCGAATGCGGCGCGCAGGTCCGGGTCTGCCGTATCGATGAAAGTGCGAAGGTTGAGGTAACCGACACTGGTGCCGTTGTCGTTTAGCACCTTCGCGCCATACCGATCGGAGACCGGATCGAGCGCGTAGTCTTCCTTCGAAATCGTCACGACCCGCGTCGTGCCGTCGACGTCGCGCAGGCGGAACGAGCGGGTGACGCCCACGTCCGAGGAGCCAAGCGCGTCGGAGAAGCCGTCCCACCCTTCTGCGGCCACGATGTCGCTGACGTTGCGCAAGGTGCCCTCGCTATCGCCGACGGCCAGGATCTGCGTGCCGCGGTCCATGCCAGCGGCCAGGGCCGGGGCGTTCTCAAACGCCTCGATCACGTAAACGCTGTCGGTGCCATATCCGAGACGGATACCGAAACCCGCGGTCGAGCCGCTGTTGTAGTAAGCCTCTTCCTCGGCGATCGAGGTAATATACGTGAAATAGCGGTCCTTCGACTGCGCACGCGCCGGTGCGACGAGCGCGTCGATATATCCCTGCACGCTGTCGAAGTTCGACGCGCGCACGCCGGTATCGACCAGGTCGGGGAACAGATACCATTCGTTGATGACGTCGCGGGCGAACTGCTGACGGTTCGAAAGCGAACAGGCCGCAGTCGTCGAAGTGGGAGTTGGCGTCGGCGTTCCGCCGATTGTGCCACCGGACGTGCCCGAACCACTGCTGCCGCCACCGCCGCCACAGGCGGACAGAAGCGCGCAAGCCGCAAGGGCGAGGGGAAATTTCTTGGCTTTCACGGGCGTCCTAATCCGTTGTCGCGGACCGGGCTGTCCGCTTGTTGCAGTTTCATATGCAAGTATTATTCTGAATTTACGATGACCGCTCTGGCTATAATGCCCAAGCCCTTCTGCAAGTCGTTGAGCGACATCCGGCCCGCAGCGGTTTCGGCAAGGGGTGAGCCTGCAATGGCGGGGATATGCACGAACAGGCCGGGAATACCGTCGGCCCCGCACGGGCCGCCCAGCGCCGCGTGGTAGACATGGTTGCAAACGTAGCTTCCGGCATCGTCCGAAATCTCGGCGGGAAGACCTTCGCCTGACAATCGATCGACAAGGGCGTGCAGATCGACCTGCGTCGCTCTCGTGACCATCGGCGCATCGTCCGGAACTGGGCAGTATCCTGCAGAATCGGGCCTGTCGGGCAGGTACGCGCTGGTCGACCGGCTTTCCAGTGTCAGCCCGGTGGCGCGGTTGCTGTATCCGGTCATGATTACGGCAGAAGCTTCGAGGTCCAGTGCGTCCAGCAGGGTTGCCTGGGCCACGTGATATCGGGTGGGCAGGACCAGGTGCCGCGCGCCCGCAAGAACATCGTCGTCCGATTGGGCGAGGGAGCGCAGGAGCGTTTCCGTCGGGTTCTCGGGAACGCCGGGAAACGGTTCGAACGCCGTGATGAGCAGGGGCTTTGCCATGTCATGCGCTATCGATCCCGGCGACGACAGCGTCAAGATAAGGATGTCGTTTCGATGAACACCAAATTAATTACGTTCTGATCAAATGAACGCTATATTAATGTAAGTGCACTTCTCTGTTAATAATCAGATTAGTTGAATTGTCTAAATCTCTATTTGCCGATTAAAACGGGTCGTCTTGCCGCAAGATTGCCATGTTTGCGGATCGGATGATGACAATCGCTGTTACTTCCGATGCTATGAAGACGAAACCGTATTTTGTCCGCCCCGCCGGCAGCGCGATTGCAGCTGCCCTGGCATTGACTGCAACCAACGCGCTGGCGCAGGACGCTGCGTTGCCCGAAATCGTGGTGCCGACCGTTCCGACGGTTACCGAAGCCGCGCCCGCAAAGACGACGCAACCCGCGCCGCAGATCGTGATTCCTGACCCTACTACGTCACCTGCCACGACGATTGCGGCCGAGTCCGGGCCGACTGTCACTGCGGCACCTGTCGAGCAGGTCGAGGCGGCACCGATTGCGACGGCACCATCTGTATCGCAGCCGACGGCAACGACGCTCAACCGAAGTGAGTCCTCTGCCCGTGCTGTAGTCAGCGATGCTGCGGACGTGTCTTCGACTCGACAGGCCGATGCGGCAAATGACGCGGAAATCGCCGGTCTGCCCGCGACCGACACTGCGATCGATGGCGATGGCGCTCTCGCTGCGACCAGCGCGGCAACCGCCTTGCCGGTCAGCGGGGATGTTTCCGGGAAAGAGAATAACGCGACACTCACGATGGCGGGCGGGGCTGCGGCGCTAGGCTTCGGGTTCATCGGACTGTTCATGGCGGGATCGGCGCGTCGCAGGCGTCGGGACCGTCACGGGGCGACGGCGGCAATCACGGACGAACGTAAGGCGATGCCCTTGCGCAAACGCGTTCCTGATGCCGCCGCCGCCCCGAACGATGCGATGGTCGCAGAGGCCAGGCCTGTCGCCGTCCAGCGTCGCCAACCCAATGTCACGTACGGTGGCAGCAAGTGGGACGACGCGGGGTTCGTCAATGCCTCGCCCACCATCGCGGTCCTGCCCACCGGCGATGTGCCGCGTAGCGCCGAAGGCCGCCGCGCCCTTCTGAAGCGGCTGGTTCGCGCCAGGCCCGACGAGGCGAATCCGTTCCGTTCGCCGAAGGCCCGCCGCCGCCGTGCACGCCTGATCGTGCAAAGCCTGACCGAGCGTCTGCGGGAGCAGCCGAATCTGGACTTCCGCCGCTTTTACCAGGGCTTCGCACAGCGCCGGAACCCGGTTGCCTGAGTGTTCTGGCGGCCCCGTCAAGTCCCGCGGGGTCGCCAGATGCCATCTAAATGGGGCAAAACGCCCGGCGCACCTCTCGCAAGGGGGGCGCTTTTCCCATAAGTCCGAGAGTGAAATCGTGTCGAACACGCCTGTAAGGGCCGCTCGGCACGGGAGTTGAAGACACGAATTTGCAAGAGTTGACCATGCCCGAGTGCCCCGCCTGGCTAGAAGCCGCCCTGAACGATGCCGCCAACGGCGCGCTTAGCGTTGCAACGCTTGGCAGTGGTTCGCTGCTTGGTGCGGGAGGCCTGAAGCTGACCAGCGCCGCGTTCGAGGACGGGGAAGAGCTGGACCCGTCCTTTACCGCGGACGAGGAAGACGCCGTCGCCCCGCCACTGGAATGGAGCCAGCCGCCTGCAGGCACGATGGAAATGGCGCTGATCGTCGAAGATGCGACCGACGGGGCGAAGTGTCACTGGCTTGTCTGGGGCATCGCACCGCAGCGCGGAAAGCTGATGGAGGGCGAAGTTCCGCCCCGCACGGGCAAGAACGGTGCCGGCAATTCCGACTGGCTGCTTCCGTCGCTGAAAGACGAGGAAGAACATTCATTCGTGTTCCAGCTCTATGCGCTGGACGCACCGCTGAATCTCGCGCCGGGCGCCTCGCGCAAGGCGCTGGTCGAGGCGATGCAGGGGCACGTCGTTGCCGTGTCGCTGCTGACGGGCACGTATGCCCGTGAGAAGGAAATTGAGGATTGGGACGACATCGACGTGGAATAGTCCACCGCGATCAATCGATGCCCATATTTGAAGGGAGCCAAGGAAATGGCCGCCAAGAACAATGCGATCAACAAGCCCGTCGCCGTTTCGCCGACGCTCGAGGAAATCGTCGGCAAGGGTCCGATGTCGCGCGGTGAAGTGACTTCGAAGGTGTGGGAATACATCAAGAAGCACGACCTGCAGGCCAAGGACGACAAGCGCATGATCGAACCCGACGCCAAGCTGGGCGCCGTCATCGGCAACGAGAAGATCTCGATGTTCAAGATGACCGCTGCGGTGTCGAAGCACCTCGGCTAATAATACGGGCTTCGGCCCGCGATTACCTCTTCCGGCGGGGCCAGTCGATGACCCCGCCGGTCCAGAGGGCCAGCCAGATCAGCACCGGTTGCAGCGCCATGCGCGGCAGGTGATAGGCAAGGCCCCAGCCACCATCCGGTGACGCCAGGTCCATCATCATGTGATTGATGTTGGCCGGCCAGACGCACAGCGCATAAAGCGCAAGGCCGATCCCGGCTGCCTGCCGCAGCGGACGGCTGAATGGCTGGGCCAGCGCGATCGCGCCCGCCAGTTCGGCGATGCCCGTCCAGAAAATGACCGTTTCGGCCATCGGCACCCAGTCCGGCGTGATCTTCAGGAAAGTCTCTGGCGTCGCGATATGGGCATAGCCTGCATAGGCGTAGAGCGCGGCGAGCACGAGGCGTGCGACCATTCGCTTGCGGCTTTCACTTCGGGGCGGGGCGGAACCGGTCTGGGCGTTGCTCATTGCAATGTCATGCGCAGAGCCGGTCCCATCGTGCAATGACCATTCGTACCGGTATCGGCGGCTGGACCTATGAACCGTGGCGCGGGCTGTTCTATCCTGACGGGCTACGGCAAAAGGACGAACTGGCCTATGCCGCATCGCGCCTCGGTGCGATCGAGGTCAATGCCACGTTCTATCGGCTGCAAAAACCGGAGACATTCGCCCGCTGGCGCGCCGCAGCGCCGGACGGGTTCGTGTTCGCGCTCAAGGGCTCGCGCTATGTCGTGACACGCAGGAAACTGGCCGATGCGGGCGAGGCGGTTCGGCGCTTTGTCGATCAGGGCATTGCCGAATTGGGCGACAGGTTGGGACCAGTTCTTTGGCAAATGCCCAGGACGCGTGCGTTCGATGCCGACGATATCGCGGCATTTCTGGACCTCTTGCCGCGAGAGGCGGCAGGACTGCCGCTGCGCCATGCGATCGAGGTGCAGCACGACAGTTTCGACTGCGACGCCTTCGCAAACATCGCCAGGGATGCGGGCGTGGCCATCGCCTATATCGATGCCGAAGACGTACCGACGATCGACCGGCAGACCGCCGACTTTTCCTATGCCCGGTTGAAACGCGCACAATCCCGATTGAAGCGCGGCTATCCTCCTGCCGAGATCGAGCGGCTGGCCAGTCGGGCAGAGGCGTGGGGTAAGGGCGGGCGCGATGTCTTCATGTTCTGCATCAACGGCGCGAAAGAGCGTGCACCTGCCGCCGCGATGGCGCTGGCGCGGAAAATGTCAGGTTAGCGCCGCTTGATGTCGAGCCGCCCGAGGATGCGGACGAAATAGGCGGTCGACCACCCGAGCAGGATGATGCCGCAAATACCCTCCAGCGCGCCGACGATGCGCCAGTCGCTTGCCATGGCGACGTCGTCATAACCGATCGCGCCGTAGGAAATGGTCGAGTAGTAGATCGCCGATTCCAGCGTCGGCAAAGCACCGACCGCGCGGAAGAACAGGGCGAACATCCAGATTTCGATGCCGTGCAGAATGAACAAGCCATAGACAATGGCGAGCGTGACCAGAATGCCATGGAACGAGACGGGAGGCAGGTGCGTGACCCGCTGATCCGAATCGGACGGGTGGACGAAATGGGTCAACAGGGCGAGGCCAAGGCCGTGCACGGTGACGCAGGCCATGATCATGGCCGTGGCCCAGGCCAGCTGCGGCATCAGGATATGTATCGATTGAACGGTATTGTCGTCCACGCTGACCTCCCCGGTAAGAGGTTTGCCAGCACAGGCGGTCAGGTCAAGCGTTCGAGCGTCGCGTTATCACGTGCGCCTGCGAAGAAGGCATCGAGAACATCGGCGAAAGGGGCGGGGGAGTCGGCCACCTCCAGAAACAGCGTCATGGAGCTTTGCAGCTTCATCGCGTCGACCGGACCAAGGATCGCGACCGCGCTGCGTTTCCCGGCCCAGCCCAGAACGGCTTCGCAACATTCGCGAAGGCGCGGGCCAAGGACCGGATGGGCGAGATAAGCCGCCGCTTCGCCCCGATCTGCAATGGCATAAAAACGGGCCGTAGCGCTCCGGCCCAAACCCGCGATCTGCGGGAAGATAAACCACATCCAGTGGCTGCGCTTGTTGCCAGCCCGCAGTTCCGCAAGCGCAATCGGGAAGACACCTTCCTGCGCGGTGACAAAGCGATCGAGGTGGGCGGCCAAGCGACCTCAATCCTTGTGGTCGGGCAAGTCTTTCGTACTGGTCGATGCCATGTCGTCCAGTTCCTCTTCGGTCATGGATTCGTACATGTCTTTCGACGCGCCCTGCAGGTCGCCGACCTTGGTATTGCCGCGCTTGGCGGACAAGGCGGCGCCTGCCGCGCGCTGCTGGGCCTTTGATTCGGCCTTCATCAGTTCGCCGCCTCAAGCTCGGAACCCAGCTTCAGGACTTCGTCGCCGTCTTCTTGTTTGATGAGGTAGGCGGGGTTGTCCTCGGTCCCGTTCTTGCTGATCTTGCTGCCCTGAAGCGTGCGTTCGACGTCACGTTCGAAACGCTCTTTTACCTGGCCGGTGCCGGTTCCATTGCCCCAGTTCCACTTCACGTGCTGGTTCTTCTGAAACTTGTTGTCGGCCATCAGTTGGCCTCTTCCATTGCCGCCGGTTCGCTGGCCTGACCAACTTCGTCCGCCGCGCCGGCGACGGGTTCGCCTGCGGCGGTGTAGGGTTCGGACGTGCGTTCCGCTCCGCTCTCGATCGGATCGTCGGCCGTTGCGGCACCCGTGACCCAGACAATCGTCATTGCAGCGGCCGCCAGAACGAGGCTGATGATGAGGACGTAGCGCACGATGTGCGGGGTGCTCCCGCCACGTGCCTCGTTAGTGGTGACGTCAACTTCGTCGCCATGTCGTTCCATCGAATGCTCCTGTTGTTTCGCGATCTTGTGGTTCCGGCTTCCATCAAAAGAGCCGGGCTTTCACCACATAGAACGCGGTTGCAGGCGGATATGTTCCGCCCGCAACGCACAGGACCGACGATGGAAGATACCGTTTTAGGGGCGCAGAAGCTCGTTGATCGAGGTCTTGGAACGGGTCTGCGCGTCGACGGTCTTCACGATGACGGCGCAATAGAGCGAGGGGCCTGGGCTGCCATCGGGAAGCGGCTTGCCGGGCATGGCGCCGGGCACGACGACTGCGTAGGGCGGAACCTTGCCCATGTGGATTTCGCCGGTGGCCCGATCGACGATGCGGGTCGATGCGCCAAGATAGACGCCCATCGATAGCACTGCGCCTTCGCCGACATGGACACCTTCGGCCACTTCGGCACGTGCGCCGATGAAGCAGTTGTCCTCGATGATGACCGGCCCGGCCTGAAGCGGTTCGAGCACCCCGCCGATGCCCGCGCCGCCCGAAAGGTGCACGTTCTTGCCGATCTGCGCGCACGAGCCGACCGTCGCCCATGTGTCGACCATCGTGCCTTCGTCGACGAAAGCGCCGATGTTGACGAAGCTGGGCATCAGGACGACGCCCTTGGCGATGTAGGAACCGCGACGCGCGATCGCGCCGGGCACGACGCGAAAGCCTGCTTCGGCAAAGCGCGTGTCGCTCCACCCGGAGAACTTCGACGGCACCTTGTCATAGGCGGGCGCGCCGGCGGACCCTTCGGGCACGATTTCGTTGTCGTTGAGGCGGAACGAGAGGAGCACGGCCTTTTTCAGCCACTGGTTCACGACCCATTCGCCGTCCTTTTTCTCGGCCACGCGTTCCTCGCCGCTGTCCAGCATGGCCAGCGCCTTTTCGACATTCGCGCGCACTTCGGTGCTTTCGGGGGTGACGCTGGCGCGATCTTCGAAAGCGGCGTCGATGGCGGCGATCAGGGCGGCGTTGTCGGACATGAAAATACCTCGCGATGGGTCGCCAGCATGGATTGCGGGCACGAATGTGACGATCTCACCGCGCCGCCTATCGCCAGAACGGCGCGCGGGCAACCGGGATTAGGGGCCAAGACTTGCGCTTTTGGCAAGCCGTCTTACCCGTGGGCCTTCATTCACGGATCGTCCATACCCTGCGCGATAGGGTCCGCAACGGCGCGAACGCCGCTTGGGCGAAGCAACAAGGCCTGCGAAAATGCGCGCGATAGACGGATGAACGGGACTGGAATGGCGGACAAGCAAACCCCTGATGCAAAAGCACTGATCCTGCGCGCACTGGCCGGTGCGTCGCTAGCCGCGCTTTCGGCATGCGGCGGCGGGGGAGGCGGCGGCGGTGGCGGAGTGATTTCCACGCCCGCTCCCGCGCCTGCGCCCAGCCCGACACCGTCCCCCACGCCTTCGCCGACGCCCACGTCGACGACGAATTTCGATACCGCGGAATTCCGCCGCTCCGACGGGCCGAAACAGCATAATGCCGTCACCGCGTGGCAGCAGGGCGCAACGGGCGAGGGGGTGTCGATCGCGGTCATCGACACCGGCATCGACAGCGACAGTCCGGAATTCGCAGGCCGGGTCGCCCCCGAATCGCAGGACGTCGCCGGCAATCGCGGTATCGACAGCCCGGACGGCCACGGAACTCAGGTCGCGCTTGTCGCGGCGGCTGCGCGCAACAACAGCGGCGTGATGGGCATTGCATTCGACGCCACCGTCCTCGCGCTGCGGGCGGACGAGCCGGGCACGTGCAGCTCGTTCGATCCGGCGGATTCGTCCACCGGTTGCAGCTTTCTCGACAGCGACATTGCGCGCGGCGTCGATGTCGCCATCGCGTCCGGCGCGAAAGTGGTGAACCTCTCGCTTGGCGGTTCGCTGCCCACGGCCCAGTTGACGGCAGCGATCGATCGCGCGGCACAGGCGGGACTCGTCGTCGTGGTTTCTGCGGGGAACGACGGCGAATCCACTGATCCCGGAATCGATCCGGCACAGCCCGATCCCTTCGCTTCCGGTGTCTTTTTCGCCGCGCCGCAGAATGTCATCATCGTCGGATCGGTTGACGCGAACAACACGATCTCCAGCTTCAGCAACCGCGCAGGGTCGCAGGCCAGTGGCTTCATCACCGCACGCGGAGAGGACGTTTGCTGCGTCTACGAAAACGGCGAGATCTATACCGAGGTCGTCGGCGGCGTCGAATATATCTACGTCAGCAACGGGACCAGCTTTTCCGCCCCGCAAGTCGCCGGGGCCGCGGCCCTGCTGGCCCAGGCGTTCCCGAACCTGACCGGTTCCGAAATCGTGGAACTGATCCTTCGTGGTGCTTCCGACCTCGGCGATGCGGGGGTCGATGCCGTCTATGGCGTCGGCCTGCTGGACATTGCCGGCTCATTCGCGCCGCAGGGACGGACCTCGCTGGCCGGAACGGCGACGGCCGTCGCGCTGGGCGATGGTTCGGGCGTGACCAGCCCGGCCATGGGCGATGCGGCACGGCGGGCCAGCATCGGCACCGTGGTTCTGGATGAATATGACCGGGCCTATGGCGCGGATCTGGGCGCGCGGCTGGCCACGGCTAGGGTGGAGCCACGGCTTTACCAGGCGATATCGGGCCAGGCCGAGGGGCTTTATGTTACCAGCGGCACGACCTCGCTCGCTTTTACCGTCGCACCCGGCACGGTTCACGCCGCATCCCCGATCCCGCTGCGTCTCGATGACGAGAACGCTGAGAAAGCACGCCTTCTGGCGGCGCGGATCGGTGCGCGGATCGCGCCTGATACCGAGTTTGCTTTTGCCTTGCGCGAAGGGGCGCAGGGGCTGGAAGCCGGACTTGCCGGTCATTCGCGACCGGCCTTCCTCGTCGCGGGGGAGAGCGCTGGCGAACTGGGCTTCGTCGCGCGCCGCGACGGCGCGGTTGCGGTGCGTCATGGCTTCGGAGATTTCGGAGTTACCGCCAGTGTCGAGAGCGGCAAGGCGTGGAGCGACAGTTTCGAAGGCGGCCTCAGGTCGCGCGGGAAGCAGGATGATTTTACCCGCTACGCAGCGACGCTGGACTGGTCGGGCCGTGATATTTCCGCCTCTTTCGGGGCGAGCGTTCTGGCAGAAGACCGGACCGTTCTAGGCGCGCGGTTTTCCGACGCGATCGGCGCGAGCGGGGCGGACACCGTGTTCCTCGACGCGGCGTTTGCCTGGAAACCTTCGCCGGGATGGTCGCTTGGTGCCGACTATCGCCGCGGCATGACCAGCCCGCGTGCCGCCGGCCTGATCGACGGCGCTTCGGGTTTCAGCAGTAGCGCGTGGAGCATCGACGCGCAGCGGCAAGGCGTTTTTGCCGACAGCGACACGCTCGGTCTGCGGATTGCGCAACCGCTGCGGGTGGAAGGGGGCGGATTGTCGCTTAACCTGCCGACCGCGTGGGATTACGCAACCGAGACCGCGACTTTTGGACAGCGCAGCCTTTCGCTCGAACCTACGGGCCGTGAAATCACCAGCGAAGTGCGCTGGATCGGGCCGTGGATGGGCGGCAGCCTGACGGCCAGCCTATTCTATCGCCGCGATCCGGGGCACATCGCCGACTTGTCCGACGACAAGGGTGCGGCGTTGCGCTGGTCCGCACGGTTCTGACGCGTCAGGCCCCCGGGGGCGGGCCGGCCATCAACTCGCGCACGAAGCTGACGAGACCGGTCTGACGCTCTCGCCTCATGCGCTCTGCATGCAGGATTTCGCGGACCTGTGCGAAGCAGCTTTCCACGTCGTCGTTCACCACGACGTAGCGGTATTCGGACCAGTGGCTGATTTCCGCGCGTGCGCGCTCCATGCGGGCTTCGATGACCTTCGGATCGTCGGTGCCGCGCGCGATCAGGCGGCGGCGCAGCTCGTCGATGCTGGGCGGCAGGATGAAGACCGGCACGACGTCCTCGCTCGCCCGCTGGTTCAACTGCTGCGTGCCTTGCCAGTCGATGTCGAAAAGGAAATCGCGGCCCTCTTTCATGCCGTTCCAGATCTGCGCCTTGGGCGTGCCGTAGCTGTGGCCGAAGACATGTGCCCATTCGAGGAACGCGTGATCATCGACCATCGCGTCGAAATCGTCTTTCTGGACGAAGTGATAGTCCTTGCCGTCAACCTCACCGGGCCGCATCGGGCGCGTCGTCGCCGACACCGAGAGATTGATCTCGTCATCTGACGCCAGCAGCTTGCGCGCGATCGTCGTCTTTCCCGCGCCGGAGGGCGAGGACAGGATGAACATGAGCCCGCGGCGTTTCAGCGCGGTATTTTCGTCGGAAGTCTGGTCAACGGGCATGCGCGCTGATGGCCGCGACTGGGCGTCGCGGTCAAGCGCCGTAACCGTTTTTGTCGAAAATTGCGGGAGAAGCGCTTACTTTTCGGCCTGTTCCATGCGTTCCTGCATCTGTTTGCGCCCTTCGATCCGCGCGCCGGTCTTGCCCATCGAACGATCCCACAGCGTCTTGCCGAGGATGCCGGTGCCCACGATCAGCGCGCCGGGGATCGAGCGCGTGGCGACGCGCGCAATGGCAACCGAAACCAGGGTCTGTGCCATCGAGCGTCCGGCGACGACTTTCTCTGCGTCTTCAGAGCTGTAGCGCGTGCGCAGCAGCGCCTTCTCGGTTAGTCGCCGCGTAATGCGGCCCACACCGCGCAGGGCGATGTCGGTGACGATCAGGTTCGTCATCGGATTGGGGCTAAGACCGGGGAGTTTGCGGCGCTTGGGCATTGAGACCTCTTTTTCGATCATGGGCCCGCGCGGTTATCGAAAGCGCCGGGCTCTTATTTCTTTTTCCCGAAATCGACGGTCACGACGTTGGAGCCATCTTCCGGGGGCGTCACCGAAGAAACGTCTTCGCCGTCACCCTGTTCCATGTCGTTTTCGGCATCGTCGTGCGGTTCGGGTTCATCGTCCAGTTCGATAGCCTGGAACTGAAGCCCGAAATCGACCGCGGGATCGACGAAAGCGGTGATCGCGGCAAAGGGTATCACGAGCTTTGCCGGAATCTGGTTGAAGCTGAGACCCACGGAGAACAGCGTGTCCTCGACCGAGAGGTCCCAGAACTTGTTCTGCAGGACGATCGTCATCTCGTCCGGGAAACGCGCGCGCAGATCCGCCGGGATCGAAACGCCGGGAGCGCCGGTCTTGAACGTGATGTAGAAGTGGTGCGATCCGGGCAGTTCGCTGCCCGATGCTTCCACTTCGCGCAGCACGCGGCCAACGACTGCGCGCAGGGCCTCCTGCACGATTTCGTCATAGGGTATCAGGCTGTCGGGCGGTGCGTCGCTCATGGGGGTGGCTTGGCCGCATCAAGCCGCGCGGTCAAGCCGGAAAAGCGGTCATCAACCGCTATTGCCGATGTGTTTTACGTATTGTGCATAGCTGTGGCAAACTGTGAGGTATTCGCTTCAAGCATCAGCAAAAAATCGATTTATAGTCATTTTCACCATGGCTCGTGCATGTGCGTGTGCGATCGCATCTTGCGTGACGCGGTCGCGGGCCTATAGCGGCTGCCATGCGTACCGGATCGATCTCGCGTAAGACCAAGGAAACCGCCATCGAAGTGGCGGTGAACCTCGATGGCACCGGCGAATACGACATCGCCACCGGCATCGGTTTTCTGGACCACATGGTCGAACAGTTTTCCCGCCATTCCCTGATCGACGTGACATTGAAGGTCGACGGCGACCTGCACGTGGACCAACACCACACGGTAGAGGACAGCGCGATCGCGCTGGGCGAGGCGCTGTTGCAGGCGCTGGGCGAAAAGCGCGGGATTTCGCGCTACGGTCAGGCCTATTCGCCGATGGACGAAACCCTGTCGCGCGTGGCGCTGGATATTTCGGGGCGGCCCTGGCTGGTCTGGAAAGCGGGCTTTTCGCAGCCGCGCCTTGGCGAGATGGATACCGAGCTTTTCGAGCACTGGTTTCACTCCGTCGCGCAGGCCGCGGGCATCACGCTGCACATCGAATTGCTCTACGGCCAGAACAACCATCACATCATTGAATCGATCTACAAGGGCTTTGCCCGGTCGATGCGGATGGCGGTCGAACTGGACCCGCGCAAGGGTGACGCGATCCCTTCTACCAAGGGCCTGCTGGGCAAGGGCACGATCGAGACCTGAGCATGCCTTCGCACGTCGCTCTCATCGATTACGGAGCCGGCAACCTGCAGTCGGTCGCCAATGCGCTGAAGGCTGCCGGGGCCGATCACGTAAAGGTTTCCGGCGATCCCGATGTCGTGCTGGCCGCCGATCGTGTCGTGCTTCCCGGTGTTGGAGCTTTTGCCAACTGCATCAAGGCATTGCGGTCAATACCTGGCATGGTTTCTTCGATGGAAAAGCGCGTCCTCGATCAAGGTGCGCCGTTCCTCGGCATCTGTGTCGGGATGCAACTGCTTGCCACGCGCGGTGTCGAACATGGCGTTCACAAGGGGCTGGGCTGGATCTCGGGAGAGGTCCTGCCGATCGAAGTGACCGACCCGGCGATCAAGATTCCGCACATGGGCTGGAACGACGTCGCGCCGATGAAGCATCACGACGGCGCCGAACTGATCGAGCGGGGCGAGGCGTATTTCCTGCACTCCTATCACTTCGTTGCCGACGAGGGACGCGACATAGCCGCGATCACCGACCATGGCGGTTCGATCACCGCGGCAGTGGCGCGCGACAACATGTTGGGCGTTCAGTTTCACCCGGAAAAGAGCCAGCGTTACGGCATCGAACTGCTGGAGCGGTTCCTTGAGTGGAAACCGTAACGACCGCTCATGCGTGATCGGCTGGGCCGAAGCGCAAAAACAGGCTTTTGCATGATGCGCAGCGGTGTATAGGCCCCAGCCATGATCGTATTTCCCGCAATCGACCTCAAGGGCGGCCAGGTCGTCCGCCTTGCTGAAGGCGACATGGACCGCGCCACCGTCTACGGCGATAACCCCGCCGCCCAGGCGAAGATTTTCGCAGAGGCGGGGGCGATGCATTTGCATGTCGTCGACCTCGACGGGTCGTTCGCGGGCGAGGCTCGCAATCGCGAGGCGGTAGAGGCGATCGTCGAGGCTTTCGAAGGTTATGTCCAGCTTGGCGGCGGTATCCGCACGCCCGAAGTGGTTGAGGCCTGGTTTGATGCCGGTGTCGCACGCATCGTCATGGGCACCGCGGCGTTGAAGGACCCGCAGTTCGTCAAGGACATGGCCAAGGAATACCCCGGCGGCATCGTCGTGGCAGTCGATGCCAAGGACGGCATGGTCGCCACCGCGGGCTGGGCGGACGTGTCGGACGTGCCGGTCGTCGACATGGCCCGCCGGTTCGAGGATGCGGGCGTCGCCTCGCTCCTGTTCACCGACATCGGGCGCGATGGCATGCTGAAAGGCTGCAATATCGACGCGACCGTCGAACTGGCCCGCTCGGTCGATCTGCCCGTCATCGCCAGTGGCGGGGTGAAGGGGCTGGACGATATTCACATCCTGTCGCTCCACGCGAACGAAGGGATAGAGGGCGTCATCACTGGCCGCGCGATCTATGACGGCAGGCTCGACCTTGCCACCGCGCTGGCCATGGCGAACCGCGACTGATTTTTTTGGAAGTGGCGCGCCACAGGGTGTAGTCACTTGCCCACGCCGCAACCTGACGGAGCGTTTGTTTCATGACTGTCCGTGTCCGCGTCATTCCCTGCCTCGACGTTGCCGATGGCCGCGTGGTGAAGGGCGTGAACTTCGTCGATCTGGTGGACGCGGGCGATCCGGTGGAGCAGGCGCAGGCCTATGACGCCGCCGGTGCGGACGAACTGTGCTTTCTAGACATCTCGGCCAGCCACGAAGGGCGCGGCACGCTGATCGACGTCGTTCGGCGCACGGCAGAGGTATGCTTCATGCCGCTGACTGTTGGCGGCGGCGTGCGCAGTGCTGACGATGCCCGTGCCCTGCTATTGGCAGGCGCGGACAAGGTTGCGGTCAATTCGGCCGCCGTTTCCCGCCCCGAAGTGGTCGCCGAAATCGCGGAGCGGTTCGGCAGTCAGTGCATCGTTGCCAGCGTCGATGCGCGCCGAGTCTGTGGACCAGGTGTGGATAAGTCTGGGGACGGTTCCGGGGAAAGCCGGTGGGAAATTTTCACCCACGGCGGCCGCAAGGCAACCGGGATCGACGCGCTCGAACATGCGCGCCGCCTTGCCGAACTGGGGGCGGGCGAACTGCTCGTCACCTCAATGGACGGCGACGGCACCAAGAAGGGTTACGACCTGGAACTGACCCGCGCGATCGCGGATGCCGTAACGGTACCCGTCATCGCCAGCGGCGGTGTCGGCACCCTCGATCACCTTGTCGAAGGGGTGACGCATGGTCATGCCAGCGCGGTTCTGGCGGCAAGTATCTTCCACTTCGGACAGCACACGATCGCAGAGGCGCACGACGCCCTGCGCGCCGCCGGGCTTCCTGCGCGCAGCTGACGGGCTGGCTGAAAAACACGGTTAATCGCCGTTTTTCGGCAATGAGAACGTTTTCAAAGCCAGTTTCCTTGGTTACAGGCGTAACCACACGAATCATTCCCAAGGTTTAATCAATGCGGATTGCCCTCCTGCTGACCGCCTCGCTTGCGCTTGCTTCATGCGCGGCAGCAGACATGAACGTCGCGACTGCGCCCAGCGAACGCTCGATAGAGGCGGACGTGCGTTACCTTGCGTCTGACGAACTCGAAGGTCGCCAGTCGGGTGAGCGTGGGTATCAGCTGGCTTCGCAGTACGTCGCGGACCGTTTCGCATCGGTGGGTGTGCAACCCGGCGCTGCCGACGGTACTTATTTCCAGCCGGTGGGCCTGCGGATCATGCGTCCCGGCCCGATGGATGCCAACACGATGACGCTGTCGGGCGACAATGCGCCCAAGCTGGAACTGGGTACCGATTACCTTGTCGACGGTTTTGTCGGGCAGGAAAGCGGTGTGATCGAGGCCCCTCTGGTCTTCGTCGGGCAGGGCTATGTCGATCCGCGCAATGGCCGTGACGATTTTGCGGGTATCGACCTGAAGGGCAAGATCGCCGTCGCCATTACCGGCGCGCCGGAATTCCTGAACAGCGAAGAACGCGCCTATTTCAACGGCCAGCGTTCGCGCGAAATGGCAAGGCGCGGGGCAATCGGTCTCGTCTCGCTGCTGACCGAGAAATCGGAAGAGCGTTACAGCTGGGACAGGCGGCTTACGGGCCGTGACCATGCGACCAGTGCGACCTGGGTCGGCGAAGATGGCAAGGCCTACGATCCGCGCGAAGGGATGGTCGCCTATGCCGTGCTGAACCCTGCTGCCGCGACAAGGCTGCTCGACGGTCAGCCCATGAGTTATGCCGAGGCGATTGCCGCGATCGACGAACCGGATGCAAGGCTGCCCGCGTTCGATATGGGCATGACGGCCAGAATCGCTTTCCAGCAGAAGTTCGAAGACGTCACCAGCCGTAACGTTGTCGGCGTCGTTCCCGGCACCGATCCCGAACTGAAAGACGAATTCGTCGTCCTGACCGCACACCTCGACCACATCGGCGTCGATGCGGATGAAGAGGGCGACACGATCAACAACGGCGCGATGGACAACGCGACCGGTAGTGCGATCCTGATCGATGTCGCGCGCCGTTTTGCGATGGCACCTCCGCGTCGGTCAGTGATGTTCGTGGCGCTGACGGCAGAGGAAATGGGCCTCATCGGCTCGTCCTATCATGCCCGCAACACCATCGTTCCCAAGGACAGCGTCGTTGCCAACGTCAATCTCGACATGCCGATGCTGACTTACGAATATGTCGACGTGGTTGCCTTTGGTGCCGAAAGGTCGACGCTGTACGGCGCAGTTGCCAAGGCGGCGAAAGCAGCCGGTATCGAATTTGCCAAGGACCCGTTCACGGAAGAGGGCCTTTTTACCCGTTCGGACCACTATTCCTATGTCCGTGAGGGTATCCCCTCGATCTATGTCGCAACCGGGCCGGGCAATGGCGGGTTCGACGCGTTCGGCGCTTTTCTGGCGGAGCATTATCACTCGCCGTCCGACGAAGTGGAGCTGATCATGTTCGATCAGGCGGCCCGGTTTGCCGATCTCAATTTCGATATCGCACGCAACATTGCAGATATGGGCGAAAGGCCTGTCTGGAAGAAGGATGATTTCTTTGGGACCGTTTTCGACGGCCCCATGAAGGACTGACTCCTCCTCTAAAAGATCTTCCAGCACCTTTCGTCCAGCGCGGCGGGGCGGGTCACATCCCCCCACCACCGTGACCCGTTCCCGTCGCGCACTTTTTTCCGATCCGATCACGACTTTCGCCCGCGCGGTTGCCCTGCTGCCTGCCCGATCCTAACTTGGCGCAGACGGCCGGGCCTTTCCGGTCAACAGGGGACATTTCATGCACGAAGGGGGCACCGGCTCCATGCTGGTAGAGGGGTTGATACTCCTCGGTTTTGCGCTTGCCTCCGTGCTGCTGTTCCGCAAGCTGGGGCTGGGCGCGACGCTAGGCTATCTCGTCGCGGGCGCGCTGGTCGGGCCGCAGGCTTTGGGCCTTGTCGGCGGGGCCGAGGCGAAGCTGAACTTTGCCGAACTGGGCATCGTGCTGCTCCTGTTTATCGTCGGGCTTGAACTTGCGCCCAACCGTTTGTGGCGCATGCGCAAGGAGATTTTCGGGCTGGGCCTTGCCCAAGTCGCCTTGTGCGGGGTCGCGGTCAGCGCGGTGATCTATTTCTTCACCGGCTTCAGCCTTGCCGCATCCTTCGCACTGGGCCTGCCGCTGGGCCTGTCGTCGACGGCGCAGGTTCTGCCCATGCTGCAAAGCGCGGGCCGGTTGCGTACTCCTGTGGGCGAGAGGTCTTTCGCGATCCTGCTGTTTCAGGACCTGTCGCTGATCCCGCTGATCACGATCATCGCGGCGCTCAGCCGTAATCCCGAACAGGAAGCAGGCCCGCCCGGCTGGCAGCTCGCGCTGATATCGGCTGCCGCGATCATCGGCCTGATCATCGCGGGGCGTTACCTCATCCGTCCGCTGTTCCGCCTGATCGGCGTACTGGGGGAGCGGGAGATGTTCATCGTCGCCGCGCTGTTCACCATCGTCGGTGCCGCCGCGTTGATGCAGGCGCTTGGCCTGTCCACGGCGCTGGGCGCGTTCATCGCGGGCGTCATGCTGGCCAGTTCGCCGTACCGGCACGAACTGGAAGCAGACGTCGAACCGTTCCGTTCGATCCTTCTGGGTCTGTTCTTCCTGTCGATCGGGATGATGCTGGACCTGTCGGCCATTGCCGAAAGGCCACTCTTCGTCGTCCTGATGGCGCTTGCGCTGATCACGACGAAGGCGGTCGTGATCTCGGGGCTGGGACTGCTGATCAAAATGCCCTGGCGCAAGGCGCTGGCGATGGGACTTCTACTCAGCCAGGGCGGCGAGTTTGGCTTCGTCCTTTTCGCAGAGGCGCAGGACGGCCTCCTGATCGCGCCGGAGGCGGCAAGCCTGTTCGGCGCGGTGGTCACCCTGTCGATGGCCGCGACGCCGTTCCTGATGATGCTGACCGCCGGTATCCGCAGCGAGCCGCTGCGCGAAGACGGCACGCGGCCCGGTCCCGAACCCGAAGGCGCAAGCGCGCTGGTCGTGGGATATGGCCGCTTCGGGCAGACGGTGACCCAGATGATGATCGCCGGGGGTATCCGGGTGACGATCATCGATCGCGATGTCGACATGATCGACGTCGCGGCGGAATTCGGTGCGCAAGTCTATTTCGGGGACGGCACCCGCATCGACCTGCTGCGTCAGGCAGGCGGGATGGAGGCCAAGGCCATCGTCTTCTGCCTCGACGGCGACCAGGTGACACCGGAACTGATCGCCTCCGTGCGCGACCAGTTCCCCGATACCGGCATATACGTGCGCGTTTACGACCGGCGCGGGATCATCAAACTTGCCGAGGCACCGGCCGACTTCATCGCGCGCGAAGTTTTCGATTCGGCCATTCTGCTGGCGCGAAAGGCGCTGGAAGGGCTGGGCGAAAATGACGAGGCGATCGACAAGGCGGAGCAGGCCTATCGGGAACGTGACGAAGCGCGCCTGATCGAACAGATCGACAAGGGCGACATCAAGGCCGCGCGCGACCGGATCTTCACACAGCCCTATTAACAGCCTGACGAGGGGCGTTGATCTTTGCCCCGGCGCGGGCCAAAGGATTTCGCCGATGACCGAACTCACCACGCTGGAGCGGCTTGCCGCCACGATCGAAAGCCGCAAGGGCGGCAACCCGAACGAGAGCTATGTCGCAAAGCTTTTCGACCGGGGCCCCGACTATGCCGCGCGCAAACTGGGCGAGGAGGCGGTGGAAACCGTGGTCGCCGCGCTGGCCGGATCGGACGAGGAACTGATCGGTGAAGCGGCCGACGTGATCTTCCACCTGGCCGTTTTGCTCTCTGCGCGCGACCTATCCATAGGCGACGTGATGGCCGAACTGGATCGCCGTGACGGGATATCGGGAATCGCCGAAAAAGCTTCGAGGACCAGCGAATGAGCCCCGTCGATCCGACCGCGCCTTACGACGACAACAACATTTTCGCAAAAATCTTGCGCGGCGAACTGCCGTGCACGAAAGTTTACGAGGACGAATGGGCCTTCGCGTTCGAGGATATCGCCCCCGTCGCGCCGATCCACATCCTCGTCGTGCCCAAGGGCAAGTACGTCAGCTGGGACGATTTTTCAGTGAACGCCCCGGCCGAGGAAATCGCCGGCTTCGTCCGTGCCGTCGGCAAGATCGCGCGGGAAAAGAACCTTGTCGAAGCAGGTTACCGGCTCATCAACAATATCGGCCCGAACGGCGGGCAGATCGTGCCACACCTTCACGTCCACCTGCTTGGCGGACGCGTCATGGGACCGATGCTGACACCGGCCTGATCTGGGTGGGGTTCATGCCAAGGTGAATTGCCGATGAATCGGCCTTCCACAGGCGAAAAATAAGCCGCTTGTGCGGCGAATCGCGGCACGGCTATTACCCTTGGCCAATGGCTGATGCGCTTCCTTCTCCTGCGACCGGATCGATAGTCGACGGCGTGCATTGTTATGCCGTGCGCGCCTATTACGAAGACACCGACCTGTCCGGCATCGTTTATCATGCCAATTACCTGCGCTGGTTCGAACGCGCGCGGTCGGACCTGCTCAACTGCATCGGCGTGGATCAGCGCGCCGCGATGGAGGCGGGCGAGGGCGTCTATTCCGTTGCCGATCTGTCCATCCGGTACAAGGCACCGGCAAAGCTTGCCGATACCGTCATGCTGGAAGCGCGGGTGAAGCGGATCGGCAAGGCATCGTGCGAACTGAATCAGCGTGCCTTTCGCGGCGAAACGCTGCTGGCCGAAATGGATGTGCGCGTCGGGTTCGTATCGCCCGATGGCCGCCCGCGCCGACAGCCCGACGCATGGCTTGCCGCGTTCGAAACCGTCACTTCCACTCTTCAGACCGAGAGTTAGTCCCTTGTCCCTATCCCAGATCGTTACCCAGATAGCTTCCGTCGCGGTCCCCGCATCCACCGCGACCGGCGCGCCGACGCGGCTCGATCCGGTCGAACTGTTCCTGCAGGCCGATATTGTCGTTCAGGCGGTTATGGCCGGGCTCATCATCGCCTCGATCTGGGTCTGGGCGATCATTGTCTCGTTCTCGATGAAAATGGGGCGGCTGGACCGCAAGAACCGCGAATTCGAAAATCGCTTCTGGCAGGCCGACGATGTCGAACCGCTGGTACGCAGCGATGACGACGTGCCTTCGCGCCGCGTTGCCGCGGCCGGCATTGCGGAATGGCAAACGTCCACCCGTCGCGGCCTGCGCGACAAGGAAGGCCTGCGCCAACGTCTCGCCTCTTCGATGGAAGCGGCAGTCACGAACGAGAGCGATTCGATCGCCGAGAAGCTGAACTTTCTCGCCACGGTCGGCTCGGTCGCGCCATTCGTGGGGCTGTTCGGCACCGTCTGGGGCATCATGAACAGCTTCTTCCAGATCGGCGCGCAGTCGAACACTTCGCTTGCCGTCGTTGCGCCCGGCATTTCCGAGGCGCTTTTTGCCACTGCGATCGGCCTGTTCGCGGCCATTCCGGCGGTCATCGCCTACAACCGTTTCTCGCACCGCGTGAACGCGTTCGAGACGAAGCTCTATCGCTTCTCCGACCGCTTTCATGCCTCCCTCAGCCGCGAACTGGAGACGATGTAAGTGGCCGTAAAGCTTGCTTCACGGGGCAGCGGCCGCGGCAGCCGCGGTCGGGGCGGCCGTACGCCCATGGCCGAGATCAACGTCACGCCAATGGTCGACGTCATGCTGGTGCTGCTGATCATCTTCATGGTCGCAGCTCCGCTATTGGTAGCGGGCGTGCCCGTGGACCTGCCCGACAGCCAGGCAGAACCGCTCGACAGCCAGGACCAGACGCTGACCGTCTCTCTCGACGAACAGGGCCTGATCTATATCGACGAACAGCGCATTCCCGCAGGGGCCTTTGCCGAACGGCTCGCGGTGATCTCGCCCACGGGGCAGGGCGCGCCGCCGGTCGTGCTGCGCGCTGACAAGGCGCTCGATTACGGGCGTGTCGTGGCCGTGATGGGCGCACTTAATCGTGCGGGTTTCCGGCAGATCTCGCTGGTCACCCACGGTTCAGACGCAAGCCCATAGGCCTTGACCGCGATGCGCCTTGCAACACCTTACGGGGATCAGCTTGAAACCGCCCGCTTCGGGCGGGACGACCGGCTGGGCCTTGCGGTCGCCATTGCCTTTCACGTCGTCCTCGTCATCGTGCTGGTCGCGTGGGACAAGGAAGCGCCTTCCATGCCGCTGCCCGATCGGGTCGTGGTGACGGTATCGGACGAGATTGCGCTGGAATCGATTTCGCCCAATCCCGCCGCCGATCCGGCACCTTCCGTCGGGCAGGAACTCGGCGATCCAGAACCTCCCGCCCAAGCGAGCGTTGCTGACGCCGTGGCCGATGCCGCCGACGATGCCGTCGCTGCTGCACCGCGCCCGGCGCCGATCCCGCGTCAGGACAAGCAACCGACCCCGCGGGCAGAGAGCAAGCCTGCCGACCGTTCCGAACGCCGCCGCCCCGATGCGCCGTCGCGCGGCAGCCGTCTTGGCAACGATTTCCTGTCCGGCACCGGCGGTTCGGGCAGCGATGCCGATCAGCCCGCCGAAAAGGTCGGCCCGCTGACCGCTTCGTCGCTGTCCTCCGCCATCAGCCGCCAGCTGCGCCCGCACTGGACCGCGCCGCAGGGGATCGATGCCGAAAAGCTGGTGACTGTGCTGGCTTGGGAAATGGACCGTAACGGCAATCTCAAAGGCCGTCCGCGCGTCGTTTCGCAAAGCGGCGTAACCGATGCGAACGCCGCCCAGAAGGACCGGCACGCCGAACTCGCGATCCGCGCGGTTCAGCTGGCTGCCCCTTTCGACTTGCCCGATGAATATTACGACACGTGGAAGAACGTGCGCGAATTCCGATTCGACCGGAGACTGTAAGGATGAAGACCAAAGCCCTCATCGCCGCCGCATTCGTGGCCTTTGCCGCACAGCCCGCACTTGCCCAGGATGGCGGCCTCGTCGGCTCCGTCTCTGACGAGAGCGAGTGGCAGGACCTCGGCATCGCCATCCCTGCCTTTCCGGCCCAGCAGGACGTGCCCACCACCGCCGCGCCCAAGACGACTGGCGCGCTGGGCGTGGCGCTTGCACAGATTATTACCGACGATCTCAAGAACAACGGGTTGTTTCGCCCGGTCGGCCCCTCGGCCCTGCCGCGCATTGCCTTTTCCGAAGCGACGAACCCGCAGTTCGGTCGCTGGACTCCGCTGGGCACCGAAATGCTGGTCCACGGCTTCGTGCGCGCTGCTGCTGACGGTCAACTTACGGTCGGCTGCTATCTCTACGACGTTCAGCTTCAGTCCGAGCTTGTCCGCGAAGGCTATGTCGTCGCGCCGTCCGACTGGCGCCGCGCCGCGCACAAGTGTGCCGACCTCATCTATTCGCGCCTGTCGGGCGAAGACCCGTTCTTCGATTCCAAGATCGCGTATATCGCCGAAACAGGGCCCAAGGATAACCGCCGCAAACGCCTGGCCATCATGGACAGCGACGGCGCGAACCACACGTTCATCACGAGCGGATCTTCGACCGCGCTGACCCCGCGTTATTCGCCGGACTATTCGAAGATCGCCTATCTGTCGTACAACGACGGCAATCCGCGCATCTACGTCTACGACATCGCCAAGCGTAGCCAGACGCTGGTCACCGAAAGCTCGAACCCGACTTTCGCGCCGCGCTGGTCGCCCGATGGACGGTATATCCTCTATTCGATGGCGATCGCCGGCAACACCGACATCTACCGCGTGTCGAGCGCTGGCGGTGGGCGTCCGGTCAAGCTGACGACGAGCCCCGGCATCGACATCGGCGGGTCCTATTCGCCTGATGGTTCGAAAATCGTGTTCGAAAGCGACCGTTCGGGCAGTCAGCAGATCTATGTCATGGACGCCGACGGTTCGAACCAGAAGCGCATCAGCTTCTTCGGCGGGCGCGCAGCGACCCCGGAATGGAGCCCGCGCGGCGACCAGATCGCCTTTACCCACATCGCGGGCAATTTCCGCATCGCGGTGATGAGCCCGGGCGGAGGTAGCCTACGCCACCTGACCAATGCCTGGCAGGATGAGGCCCCGACGTGGAGCCCCAATGGCCGCATCGTCCAGTTCTTCCGGACAGAGCGGAATTCGGGCGATACCAGCCTGTGGCAGGTCGATCTGACGGGCCGCCATCTGCGCAAGCTGGAGACGCCGGAGGACGCTTCCGATCCTTCTTGGGGACCGGTTCGGCCCTAACTGCGTTAGTACAGTAATCGCCAGCGCAGACGACACGGGTCGCACCGTCTGTCGCGCATGAAATTCGCAAGGCCGGGACCACTCGCCTTGCATGAAGAGAAGGAGCTTGCCCCAATGTCCATCCTGCGCACCCGTATGATCGCACCCGTCGCCCTGATCGCGGCCGGTTCGCTCGCCCTTGGCGCCTGCAAGACCACGCCCGACGAACTTCCCCCCGAACCGACCCCGACGCCGGTTGCGACCAGCACGCCGATGCCCAGCGGTCCGGTCCCCGGCAGCCAGGAAGACTTCATCGCCACCGTTTCGTCCGATCGCGTCTATTTCGACACCGATCGCTACAACATCGACAGCGCCGACATGGCCACGCTTCAGAGCCAGGCCCAGTGGCTGATGCAATATCCCAACGTTCGCGTGACCATCGAAGGCCACACCGACGAACGCGGCACGCGCGACTACAACCTCGCGCTGGGTGAACGCCGTGCGAACTCGGCCAAGAACTACCTGGTAAGCCTCGGCATTCCCGCCACGCGTATCACCACGGTAAGCTATGGCAAGGAACGCCCGGTCGCCATGGGATCGAACGAAAGCGCGTGGGCCCAGAACCGCCGCGCCGTGACCGTGACGGTCCAGTAAAAAAGCAACGCCAAGCGAGGTTTCCCCCGGCACCGGATCGGGCTATTCGACGATAATCATGGCTCGATACGGACGTTCTATAGACTGGGGGTTTCCCCGCTGGCGCGGTTACGAAGCCGGTCGCGAGGCGCAGAATGTGCGCCTTTGCGACCGGGTCGGTTGCGAGGACGTGGGCGATTGCCCCGCGCCCAAAAGCCCGAACAGCCCGGAACGCTGGTATTTCTGTCAGAAGCACGCGGCGGAATACAACAAGGGCTGGGACTACTTCGCGGGCCTTGACGCCGAGGAAGCGGCGGCGCGCGCCGCCGATGAACAGCGCGACAATTCAGGCTATCGCGAATCCGCCCATTACGGCTGGACCGGATCGGGTGACGGTTCGCGCAGCCGTGACGAGATCAATGCGCTCGACGCGCTCGACCTCGAATACGACGTGGATTTCGCCACCATCAAGAAAGCGTGGCGTGCCAAGGCCAAGGTAGTACACCCCGACGTGAAGCCGGGCGACGACGAGGCCGCGAAGGAATTTCACAAATTGCAGCTGGCCTACGAAGTGCTGCGCGCTGCGGAAGAGCGGCGCCAGTGGGCCGGGCCTGCGGCGGACTAACCCTCGGCCGGTAAGTCCTCCGGCCAGACCGGCGGTGCGGGGCCCAGTTCCTTTTCGTCCCACAGACCCGCGATGACCAGCAACCTGTCGTAGATCGGGTTGGGGAAGGGCGGCACCGGGGGCAGCGGCACGCCCGGCGCGACTTCGCTCTTCATCGTTGCCCGCTCCAGCGCGTTTTTCGCCGCACGCCGGGCCCTGATGCGGTTGCCGCGATCGTGGTGGATGAAGGCAAGGGCGATCTGTCCGGCAAACGACAGGTTCGAAACCGGCCAACCGACCGCCTTCAATGCCTCGTCATATTTGTCGCGGCGGCGCTGCATTCCGACAAGCGCGGCGAAATCCCATCGTGCACCGGTATCGAGACCCTTGATCTCTTCACGCTCTACGCGCGCGGCTTCGCCCAGGTCCTCGATGATACCATCCAGATCGCCGCGCGCGGCCCTGGCGCGTGCGCGTGCGGCAAGCGCGCGTCCGGTTTCGAACCCCTCCTCATCGGCGGCGAGCGAACGTTCGAACAGGTTTTCGGCGTCTTTGGGGTGCTGCGGGGCGATGGCTTCGGCCTTAACCCACAAATAGAACGGCTTCTGGTTTCGCGCGCGAGCGATCTTCTTTTCGAACAGCGCCCGCGCATCCTCGTCCCATGCGGGGCCGCGGTACCATTCGTCGCTCATCGTCTCGTCACTCCGCGCCTTGTTCGCTCACCCATTCCTCGACCACCGCGGCGAACAGGTCCGGGGTGGTTTCGGGCAGGAAATGGTCCGCCCCTGCTATCACGTCGAGGTTACCATTCGGCAAAGCAGCAGCCAGCGCGCGGCTCGGCAATTCGAAACAGGGCCGTGTCTTCGCGCCCATCGCCACGCGGCAGGGCGTTTTGATTTTAGAGAGCTGATCCGGCCCGATCTTCGTCGGCGCCTCTCCCCCGCCCATCAGGAGCGGCATCATGCGGGCGTTCGACAGGTACATATCCTGCCGGTCCTGCGGGAGCGAGGCGAAGGCGATGCCGACAAGCTGACGAACGGCAGCCGCGTGGCCTTCCTTTTCCAGCTTTGCGCCAACCGCGCCGAAGACGGAGTTGAAGTCCTTGCCGAACACCTCACGCTCTCCTTCGTCGGAAAGGTAGTGGGGCAGGGCCGCTTCGTAGAACAGGGCAGATCGGAACAGGCCCGGTGCGTCGAGCAGCGCCTGAAGCCCGACGTGAACCGAATAGGACCAGCAGACGATATCGACATCGCCGCCCAATTCGGCCGCCATGTGGCGCAGTTCCTGTGCATGGAGGCGCGTGCCGAACTGGCTGCCGTCATCGGGCCATTCCGCATCTCCGAAATAAGTCAGCGTGATCGCCTGTGCGTCCCATTCGGGCGGCAGCTTGGCGATGACGGGCGACCAGAGCCGGGCATCGGCGGCGGCACCGTGAACGAAGATGAGGCGCGGGCTGACCATTACGGGTATCCAGTGAATTTATATCGTTGCACAAGGGCATAGTCCGCACAGCGCCCGTACGGCAAGGTTCGGAACAAGGTCGTGCACGCGGTGGTTCGGATGATGAGCACGGGAGATACGGTTTCGAAATGAACACGCGCCCCATCATCATCACGGCCACGTTGCCGCCCGACCTGTTCGCCTTTGCCGACAGGCTGCGGCAGGCGCATTTTCCGCCCGAACGCAATTTCCTGTCCGCGCACCTGACGCTGTTCCACGCGATCCCGCCGTCCTGCGAAGGGGAAGTGCGCCGCGTGATCGCCGATCTGACGGGGGAGTTCGCGCCGCCGCCTGCGCGCCTTCTCGGCATCCGGTCGCTGGGCCGTGGAACCGCGCTCGACATCGAAAGCCGGGACTTGCTGAACCTTCGCGACATGATCGCGAACCGTTTCGCAGGCTCGCTTACCGCGCAGGACGATCACCGGCCGAAACTTCACGTCACCGTGCAGAACAAGGTGTCACCGCAAGAGGCCAAAGCGCTTCAGGCGCAGCTGGCCCCGCAGGTCCGGGCCCGCGACTTCGCGTTTCCCGGACTGGAAATGCATTTCTATGACGGAGGCCCCTGGGAAGAGGCAGGCCGCTGGAAATTTCGGGGGAAGAGCTGAACGCTCAGCGATGGACGTGGACGTAGTCGAGCTTGCGCATCGCGTCCATCAAGTCGCCTTCATAGCGTTCGGGCGCGGCTTCTGTACCCAATGCCCAGGCCATTACGTGGACGTCGTCTTCTTCGAGCAGCGCTTCGAACCAGTCGGCCTCGGCCTCGTTCCACGAAGCGTGATGCTTGTCGAAAAATCCACCGATCATGAAGTCGGCTTCACGCGTACCGCGATGCCATGCACGAAACCTGAGGCGGCCAAGACGAGCGTTATCAACCATGCACGCGCGCTTAGCCCTTGCCGTGGCCCCCGCGCAAGGCGCTATTAGGGCCGCGATGCGTCCCGAAGTCCTCAATCCGTTATTCGCCAAGGCCGACAGCCTGAAAGGCGTTGGCCCGAAGCTGGAAAAACCGCTGGAGAAGCTTGGTCTTACGCGGGTGAAGGACTTTGCCTATCACTTGCCGGACCGCTTCATCGACCGGCGCGTCATCGCGAACCTCGACGATGCCGGGATTGGCGAAAACGTGATCGTGCCGCTGACCCCCACGCAATATCGCGCCAGCCGCAGCGGGCGTGGGCCATTCAACGTGATGGCGACCGACGATATCGGCAATGTCATTTCGCTCACTTATTTCGGGCGCGCGTCCTACACCGCGAAAAAGCAGCTGCCGTTGAACGAGCGGCGCTGGGTTGCGGGGAAGCTCGACCAGTATGGCGATGCCTTGCAGATCGTGCACCCCGACCACGTGAGCGAGGAAGGCAGCGCGGCGCTGGGCGCTACGTGTGAGCCGGTCTATGCGCTTTCGGACGGGCTGACGCAGGGGCGTTTGCAGGCACTGATCGAGCAGGCGCTGGGCGAAGTGCCCGACCTTCCCGAATGGATCGAGCCGGGGCAGCTCGCCAAGCGCGAATGGCCCGCGTGGCGCGATGCGCTCTTGCTGTCGCACAAGGGCGCGCACAAGGCGGCGCGGGACCGGCTGGCCTATGACGAGCTGTTCGCCTCTGCGCTGGCATTGATGCTGGTGCGGGCGGACAACCGGCGGCGCAAGGGCGTGCCGCTCAAGGGCGACGGTCATCTGCGCGACAAGTTGCGGCTGCCGTTCGAACTGACCGGTGCGCAGAAACGGTCGGTCGGCGAGATCGAGGGCGACATGGCGCAGCAGCACCCGATGCTGCGGTTGCTGCAGGGCGATGTCGGTTCGGGCAAGACGGCCGTGGCGCTCCACGCCATGCTGATCGCGGTCGAAGGTGGCGCGCAGGCGGCCTTGCTTGCGCCAACCGAGATCCTTGCCCGGCAGCACCACGAAACCCTGGTCGAAATGGCGCGCGGGACGGGTGTCGAGATCGCCATTCTGACCGGACGCGACAAGGGCCGTGCGCGCGAATCCATCCTGATGGGCCTGCTGGATGGCAGCATCGACATCATCGTCGGCACGCACGCGATCTTTCAGGAGGCGGTGAGCTATCGCAATCTCGGCCTGGTCGTGATCGACGAACAGCACCGCTTCGGCGTGGGGCAGCGGCTTATGCTGCAACAGAAGGCGAAGGGCACGGCCCATTGCCTTGCCATGACCGCGACGCCGATCCCGCGCACCCTGACCCTTGCGCAATATGGCGAAATGGAGGTCTCGCGCCTCGACGAGATGCCGCCGGGCCGCAAGCCAATCGACACGCGCGTGATCGCGGCGGAGCGGATGGACGATGTCGTCGGCGGGCTGCAGCGCCACGTTGCCGAGGGCAAGCAGGCCTACTGGGTCTGCCCCATGGTGCGCGAGCACGAGACCGAGGATATCGCCGCAGCGGAAGAGCGGTTCGACACGCTGCGCCAGGTGCTGGGGGACAGTGCCGTAACGCTGGTGCATGGACAGCTTCGGCCCGAGATCAAGGATGCGAACATGGCGCGCTTCGCATCGGGCGAAGTCGCGGTGCTGGTTGCGACGACCGTGATCGAGGTCGGGGTCAACGTGCCCAACGCATCGCTGATGGTGATCGAACAGGCCGAACGCTTCGGCTTGGCCCAGCTGCACCAGTTGCGCGGACGTGTGGGGCGCGGGGCGGAAAAGTCGGTGTGCCTGCTGCTGCGCGGCAATACGCTGTCGGAAACGGGGCGCGAACGCCTGGCCCTGATGCGTGAGACGCAGGATGGCTTCCGGCTGGCCGAGGAAGACCTGAGACTGCGCGGCGGGGGCGAAATCCTCGGCACGCGGCAGTCGGGCGAACAGGCCTTCGTCGTCGCAACGCCCGAACAGATCACCGAACTGCTCGAAACCGCGCATGACGATGCGCGCGTTCTGATGGAGCGGGACGGCGGCCTGACCGGCCCTCGCGGAGAAGCCGCGCGGACCGCGCTATACTTGTTCGAGCGTGATTACGGCGTGCAATTGCTGCGCGGCGGTTAGGCCGCGGCGACGGTCATTCGCACGCGGTCGAAATTGCGCGTGGCAAGATCGTCGGGCGCGATCGTGAATTGCAGGACGCCCGTGCCGAAGAAATGGCCGAGCACGTCGTTCCCGCCGATTTCCAGCAGCAGCACTTCGTCCTGGACGAACTGGCCGACTTCGCCCTGAACGTAGCTGGGCGTGCCGAACATGCGGTTCGGCACCGGCGCATGAGGATTGCCCGACAGGCGATGCGCGCGTGCTTCTGCCGCGATGCGTTCGGCCGGGATGGCATCCATCGCCTTGCCGTTCGCGCCGATCGTGGCGTTGATCGCGGCGGACACGAGATCGTGGAACACCAGCTCTAGCGGCGTGCGCACCTGTTCCATCCAGCCCCACATCTCGTTTGCCGAAAGCCGGGGGATGGGATCGAACGGCTCCTCGCGCGAGGCGACGGCGTAGAGCATCCGGGTCTCGTCCAGCCAGCGGGTCAGTTCGGCGGGCTGGCCGGGCTGACGCATCTGTCCCAGCAGCCAGGCGCAGACGGTGCGAACCGCCGACCAGTCGTGCGGGAAAGCGGGAAAGGGCCGTTCGAAACCGCGCGGCAACGCGGCCGGGGCGGGGGCAAGGTCGAGGAGGGATAGCGCATTGCGCGTGGCTTCGTCGTCCTGCCAGAACTTCGTATCGTTACCGGGCAGCGTCATGCCGACGGGTTCGAATGGCCAGTGTGGCAGGCGGCGGGGAATGATGCCGCGCGCGTCGTGATCCTCGCCCGCGCAGATCGGCCATGCCCAGATCGCCTGCGATCCGTAGGCCGGGGCAAGGTCCTGGGGCGGGACGACTTCGGCCCAGTCGTCGCCGTTTCCGGCCGCGTGGACGAAGCGGTAGGCCATCGGCCTGCTCCAATCGAGGTCCATGAACAGGTACATCGCGCCGTCACGGGGCAGCAGGTCAGTGGGATCGGAAATCGCCAGTTTCGCGCAATCCCACTGCATCACGAAAGTGAGCGGGATATCGCCGGCCTCTGTCATGGCGCGGGGCCAGGCAAAGTCGGCAGGCGCGACGGGCAGGCCGCCGTAGAACGAGAGGCTGGCCGTTTGGGATGGCGGAAATGCCTCGCGCAAGACGATGGCATGGCCGCGCGCCGCCTCTATGGGAGAGGAGGCGGGCACAGTTGCGGAAACGGGGGCGCGATCGGTCTCGGCGTGCTCCTCGCGCTCCGGCACAAGGCTCAGCGGTTTTTCCGGAGCGGTGTCGGCGTAATCCTCGAAATTGCTCCAGTCGAGATCATGGGGCGCGGGATCTTCTGTGGGTTCAGGAGCTTCTGGCTCGAACGATACCGGCTCTGTTTCCTCACCGGTTGCGAAATCGTCCGCTTCGCAAGTCGGGTCTTGGGGGAGAGCTTCGCCGAAGTCTGCAAGGTCGAGGACGTCCGCATCCTCTTCGGCGAGGTCGCGATCCTCCTGCGGCGTCTCGAAAGCGGCGAGGTCGAGGATTTCCTCTTCCGCTTCCGCTGCGCCGCAATCTTTGAGGTCCAGTACGTCCTCTTCCACCTGCGCCGGTTCGACTGTGTCGAAGGCGGAAAGGTCCAGCACCGGGGGCTCGACCACGGGCTCGGCTAGCGGCGGTTCCTCGGCCACGAAGTCGCTGACGAGTTCGAGCACGGGCGTTTCCGGCGAGCGGGGCAGGGGCACAGGCTGGGAAGGGGGCGGCGTGTAGGCAGGTGCAGGTACCTTCGCCGCGCCCTGCATGTCGCGGGCCATGGGCGGCGGGCTGACCTGGGGGAGGGGTCGGTTTTCGAGCCTGGCGCGGATCGATGCCGGGTTGAGGTCGCGCGCGGGCGCACCGGCCAGCTGCATCTCGGTTCCCGCATCCTCACGCCGACGCCTGAGGTCGGAACGGTAAAGCAGGAAGATAAGCGCAAGGCCGATGCATGATGCCAGGATCGTCGTCGAAAGCGGTATCTGCGGCAGCGCCGTCTTGAACGCCACGATAGAGCCCGCGACGATCGCCGCGATCATGATGATCCGTACCGAGCCTGCCTGCTTCATCATATCCTCCGCACAGCCCGCAACTATGCGGGGGCCGTGGGGGATCGTACCGGCAATGGTTTACCAAAGACTTTAGGGCCGACCGGGCCGGATTCCTGCAATTTACAGGGAAATACGGGCTGCTGGGCCGATCCTCTATTCCGCCGCTGCAGCGTGGGGCGTTTCCTCGATCAGGTTCACGAACTTCTCACGCCACCAGTGGACGTCTTGCGTCCTGACGCCTTCCAGAAGGGCCTGATGCCGGCGCTTGCGTTCGGCAAGCGGCATCGTGATCGCCTTGTGGATCGCGTCGGCGACTTCCTCTGGCGCATAGGGGTTCACGATCAGGGCTTCCTTCATCTGCGCGGCGGCGCCGGCAAAACGAGAAAGCACCAGGACGCCCGGATCATCGGGGTCTTGGGCGGCGACGAATTCCTTGGCGACAAGGTTCATCCCGTCGCGCAGCGGCGTGACGAGGCCGACTTTCGCCGCGCTGTAGAGGGCGGAGAGTTCGTCGCGCGAATAGCCGCGGTTGACGTAGCGGATCGGCGTCCAGTCCACTTCGGCAAAAGCGCCATTGATGCGTCCGGCCATCTCATTCAGCTTTTCGCGCACGTGCTGGTACTGTTCGACCTGCCCGCGCGATGGCGGTGCGACCTGGATCAGCACGACGGAGCGGTGCGCTTCCTCGTGCTTGTTCAGATAGTGCTCGAAACTGTTGAGGCGTTCTTCCAGCCCCTTGGAATAGTCCAGCCTGTCGACGCCGACGATCATGGTGAGCTGGCGCAAAGATATACGCATCCGCTCGGCAAGATCCTGCGATGCCTTGGTATTGCTGGCCTGCAGGAAGTTCTTGAAGTCGATGCCGATGGGGCAGACCACCGCGCGCAAGGTCGTACCGTCGACGGTCACGTATTCGCCGTCCACCGTGCCGCCCAGCTCGTTGACGCAGTAGTGCAAGAAGCTTTCCAGCCACTCTTCGGTCTGGAAGCCGATGATGTCGTAGGCAAAGATCGTGCGGACCAGACGCTCGTGATAAGGGAGCGATACCAGCAGGCGCGTCGGCGGCCACGGCGTGTGCAGGAAGAAACCGATCTTGTTCTTAACGCCGTGTTCGCGCAACTGCGAGGCGATGGGGATCAGGTGATAGTCGTTGATCCAGACGGTATCGCCGGGCTCGATCATGACGTGCAGCGGTTCGGCAAACCGCTTGTTCACCCGCTCGTACCCGCTGCCGAAGCTGCGGTTATATTTGGCAAGGTCGATGCGGTAGTGGAACAGCGGCCAGAGCGTGCGGTTGGCAAAGCCGTTGTAGTATTCGTCGACGTCCTGCGGCTCCAGATCGACGACGGCGGACCGGACCCCGTCGAGCTCCTCGAACGAAACGGAGCCGTTGAATTCCTCAACCGTGCGGCCCGACCAGCCGAACCACAACCCGCCGGATTCGCGAAGGGCCGCCTGAAGCGCGACGGCAAGCCCGCCTTGTGCGGCGTCGGGCGTTGGCATGGACACGCGGTTCGATACGACGATCAGGCGGCTCATGCGGTTATTCCCTCGGCAAGGTCATTGTTTACGGTCATCCCGCAAGCTCCAACGCATGGGCAAGCCATGCGTTCACGGCATTCGGATCGGATAGATGAAAGCTGGCACGCGTTTCGCGCAGCTGGCCGACCAGTATGCCGTGGCCGCCATGCTCCTCGACACGGGCGAAACCGTCTTCGTCGGTCACGTCGTCGCCCAGAAACACGGGGCGAAATCCGGCAAAGGGCGCATGGTTCATCAGTTCGGTGATGGCTGTACCCTTGTTCACACCGCCGACGCGAACTTCGATCATCTCGTGTCCGTGCTGAAGGTGGAGGCCGTGGGCCATTTCGCGCGCAAGTTCGATGGATGCATCCGCGAACGCGGGCGCGAGCCGGAAATGAAGCGCCGCGCCAAGCGGCTTGTCCTCGAAAAGGACGCCGTCCTTGCCGCGTGCGAAATCGATGAAGGCGGCCTTTGCATCGTCCAGCGCGTCGGGCCGGGCAAGCCCGTCGCGCGTGCCGTCGGGCAGCCGCCATTCGGCGCCATGGCTGCCCGCGATGGCCAGCCCTGCAAAGCCGAAGTCGTCCAGCACCTCTATCGCCCGTCCGCTGACGAGGGCAAGGCGGCCTTCGAACAGGTCGGACAGCCGGTTTAGCCGGGTGATGAGTTCGCCGGTCACGACGACGCCTTCGGGCCGCTCTGCCAAGGGGACCAGCGTGCCGTCGAAATCGAGGAGCAGTACGTCCTGCGAAGGATCGGGCGGGGGCGGTGATTTAAGCGGTGCGGTCACCCTCGGGTCTATGTGGCCCGGGGAAGGGGGCGGTCAAGGTTCATCTCGCACTTGCAGCACGAAAAGGGCGGAATTGCGCGACTTTCCTTGTGCACCAACCATCCCGCCGCGATTGCCCGGACCGCACTGATGTGCGACGGGACAGGCATTGAGAAACCCGCCTGCGGGGCGGCGCGAACCGATACGACCGGGAGGAAGGTCGCCGGTTCGTCACGAATGGACGCCACAATTGCGGAACAAGGCCCGGAAAGGGCGGTTCCAACCAGTACGACCGACCCCGTTTTACGGCACAAGAATGAATTGCGAGGGGAACTTGACCAAGATCGCAGACAAGCCGGGCATCGATATGAAGACGCTCGCGCCACAGCTCGTCCGGCATATCGTCGATTCCGAACTACCCGGCGACGAACCGCTGCCCAAGGAAAGGCGGGAGGAGATCGCGCAGTTCCTGCTCGAATCCGCCGCCGTCCGTGAAAACGGCGACGTTACCATCGTTATCGCCTCGGTCCCAGAAGGCCGCCGCGGAACGCGGATCGCGATCGTCAACGACGACATGCCTTTCCTTGTCGATTCGATCGCGTCGACGCTGGCCGATTTCGGGCTGATCGCCGACACGCTGATCCACCCGGTCGTGCCGGTCGAGCGCGATGATGCCGGAAAGCTTCTGGCCATCGTGGGCGAGAACAGCGACGCGCCCGAAGAATCGCTAATCTACGTCGAAGCGCCCCGCGTCGACGGCGCGCATCGCCGCCAGATCGAACAGGCGCTGTCGACGACGCTTGCAGACGTACGCGCCGCGGTGGAGGACTGGCAAAAGCTGGTCGCCGCGATGGAACGTGACGCGCGCAGCGTGACCGACTCCGAAGGACGGGCGCTGCTAGACTGGTTCGCGGGCGGAATGCTGACCCAGCTGGGCCATGTCACGCGCAAGCGCGACGGTTCGCACAGCCAGCGCCTCGGCGTTTGCCGCAAGAGCGCGAAGGAACTTCTTGCCGATACATCGTGGGATCGCGCCTTTGCCTGGTTCGACGACCTTGGCGAAGACGCGCTGTCGCACGCACCGCTGGTGGTGAAAGCCAACCAGATTTCCCGGGTGCATCGTTCGGTTCCGCTCGACCTGTTCCTCATCCCGGTGATGGAAAATGGCAAGGTCGTTGCTATTTCGACCCACGCGGGCGTGTGGACGAGCGCCGCGCTCAACACTCCGCCCGACGAAGTGCCGCGCATGCGCCGCGAATTCGGGGAACTGACCATTCGGCTGGGTTTCGATCCCAAGGGCCACACCGGCAAGGCCGTGCTCCATGCGCTGACCGTGTTGCCGCACGACTTGCTGATCGGTTTGCAGGACCATGCGATCGCGCGGCTTGCCACGATGATGTCGGGCCTAGTCGACCGCCCGCGCCCGCGCCTTGCCTTGGTCGAGGCACCGTTGTCGCGCCACCTGTTCGCCTTCGTCTGGTTGCCGCGCGATTTGATGAGCACGCAGACACGTATCCGCGTCATGGACATGCTGGAGAGCGAATCGAAGGCCGACATCCTAGACTGGTCGCTCCAGATCGAGGGGGGGAAGCTCGCCCGACTGCACTTCGTTCTCGACATTCGCGGCGGACAGCACATCCCTGACGAAGACGCGCTCGACGCGCGGCTGCAGACGATGCTGCGCGGCTGGGAAGAGGCGGTCGAGCATGAGCTTTCCGCGTTCGAGGAACCGGGCCGTGCCGCCGCGCTGGCGCTGCGTTTCGCAGATGCATTTCCCGTGCCCTACCGTGCCGATTACGGCGCGCATGAAGCGGCGCTGGATATCCTGCGGATCAAGGGACTGGCCAACCTGCCCGAAGATACCTCCTCGCTGCGCCGGGATGCCCGCCTTTACCGGCTCGACAGCGATCCTGAAAACCAGCTGCGTTTGAAGATCTATCAGTACGAAGGCACCCTGCCGCTGTCCGATGCGGTTCCGGCGCTGGAGAATTTCGGCTTTCGCGTCCTGGCGGAAATGCCGACGCGCCTCGACGAAGCGCGGATCGGCACGATCCACGATTTCGTTGTCGGTCTTCGTGAAGGGGATCCGGTTGAGGACATCCTTGACCGCGCCGCCGATATCGAGGCCGCGATTGCAGCGGTGCTGAACAACAGGGCGGAGAACGACGTTTTCAATCGCCTTGTCGTCGTCGCCGGACTGGGCCGGGAAGAGGCAGAATGGCTGCGCATGCTCTACCGCTATCTGCGGCAGGGCGGGCTGGGCTTCACGATCTATACCGTGGTCGACGCCCTTGTCGGCGCGCCGGACGTGACCCGCGGTCTGGTCGATCTGCTGCGTGCGCGCCACGATCCGGCCATGGCCAAGGCAGATGCAGCCGCCGAAAAGGCACGCAAGGCGATTGTCGGCGGTCTGGCCAAGGTCAATGCGATCAACGACGATCGCCTGCTGCGCCAGTACAACGCCACGATCGAGGCGATCCTGCGCACCAACGCCTTCGTACCCGCTGCCGAAGAGGCAATCGCCATCAAACTCGACAGCGCGGGCGTGCCGGGACTGCCCAAGCCGCTGCCCTGGCGTGAGATTTTCGTTTATTCCCGCCGCGTCGAAGGCATCCACCTTCGCGCCGGGCCCGTTGCCCGCGGCGGTCTGCGCTGGTCCGACCGGCGTGACGACTATCGCACCGAGATCCTCGGCCTGATGAAGGCCCAGCGCGTAAAGAACGCGGTGATCGTTCCGACCGGCGCAAAGGGCGGTTTCTATCCCAAGCAGCTTCCCGATCCGTCGAAGGATCGTGACGGCTGGGCCGCCGAGGGCCAGGCAAGCTACGAGATTTTCATCCGGGCTCTGCTTTCGGTGACCGACGACATCGTCGACGACAAGGTCGTGCATCCCGATGGGGTCAAGATCCTCGACGGCGACGATCCGTACTTCGTGGTCGCGGCCGACAAGGGCACGGCGCGTTTTTCCGACGTCGCCAATGCCATCGCAAAGGCCGAAGGCTTCTGGCTGGGCGATGCCTTCGCCAGCGGCGGGTCGAACGGATACGACCACAAGGCCATGGGCATCACCGCGCGCGGTGCGTGGATTTCGGTTCAGCGGCACTTCCTGGAAATGGGCATCGACGTTCAGTCCGATACGATCAGCGTCGTGGGCTGCGGCGACATGTCCGGGGACGTCTTCGGCAACGGCATGCTGCTGTCCAAGGCGCTCAAGCTCGTCGCCGCGTTCGACCATCGGCACATCTTCATCGATCCCGATCCCGACCCGGCGGCAAGCTGGAAGGAACGCAAGCGCATGTTCGAACTGCCGCGTTCCAGCTGGGAGGACTATGACGACAAGCTGATCAGCAAGGGCGGCGGCGTCTTCCCGCGCACGATGAAGCGCATCCCCCTGTCGAAGCAGGCACGCGAGGTGCTGGCCATAGAGGACAAGGAGATCGAGCCTGACGCCCTGATTTCCGCCATCCTCAAGGCCCCGGCGGACCTGCTGTGGTTTGGCGGGATCGGGACTTACGTGAAATCGACCGTGCAGAACCACGTTGATGTTGGCGACCCGTCGAATGATCGTCTTCGCGTCGATGCCGGCGAACTTCGCGTGAAAGCCATCGGCGAAGGCGCGAACCTTGGCATCACGCAGGCCGGACGTATCGAGTTTGCCCTGTCCGGCGGACGCATCAACACCGACTTCATCGACAATTCGGCAGGCGTCGATTGTTCGGACAACGAGGTGAACATCAAGATCGCGCTGGAAGCGGCGCGCAAGGCGGGCCGCCTGTCAGAGGAACGGCGCAACAAGCTGCTTGAGGAGATGACCGACGAGGTTGCCACCATCGTGCTGGAGGACAACCGCCTCCAGACGCTGGCATTGTCGGTGGCGGAGCAGGGCGGTTCGCAGGCCACGGCATCGCAGATCCGGCTCATCGAGCAGCTCGAGGACGGCGGCAATCTTGACCGCCGGACCGAGGGGCTGGCCGCAAGCGACGTGTTTACGCGCCGCGCGGCGGAAGGTCATGGCCTGACCCGGCCCGAACTGGCGGTCCTTTTGTCCAGTTCGAAGCTGGTGCTGCAGGACTCTATCGAGAATTCGAAGCTGCCTAACGATCCGGCGATGGAGAGGACACTCGTCACCTCTTTCCCGGAGCAGTTGCAGGACAAGTTCCGCAAGTATCTCGAGGAACATCGCCTGCGTCACGAGATCATCGCGACCGAACTGGCCAACCGCATCATCAACCGGCTGGGCATGATCCTGCCCTACGAACTGGCCGAGGAAGAAAACGCACTTCTGGCCGAAGTGGCGGCAGCTTTCGTCGCTGTCGATCGCCTGTTCGATCTGAGCGATTTGTGGGAAAAGATCGAGAGCGCGAAGATGCCCGAGGAAGGGCGCCTGCTGCTGCTCGACCGGGCGGCAGGGGCTGTTCGCAGCCACATGGCCGACGTCCTGCGCCTTGGCGCGGGGGAAGTTTCTCCTTCGGACATCCATGAGCGCCTGCGCCCCCAGATTGACCTCTTGTCATCCGAAACGATCAAGCTGCTGGAAACGGCTGCGCGCAACCATTCCGACCGGCTGCGCACCGAACTGACCGCCAAGGGCGTTCCGGCAGCCATGGCCGATGCGGTCGTCCACCTCTACCAGATGGACGGCGCGATCGGCCTGGCGCAGCTTTCGGCCGACAGCGGCATCAAGGCGCGCACGGTTGCGGCAACCTTCACCGATCTGGGCGCGAAGCTGGGCATCGACTGGGCCCAGCAGACCGCCGCGGTGATGAGCCCGTCGGACCCGTGGGAACGCCTGCTGGTGGCCGGTCTGTCACGCGATCTTCAGCAGATGCGCCTGCAGTTCCTGCACAAGCTGCTGCGGAGCGAAAAGGCCAAGGCCGATCCGGCGGAGGCTCTGGCTAACTGGACCGAGAATCGCCAGTCGGCGATCCGCCAGTTCCGCTCGATGGTTGCTCGGGCCGAAAACTCGGTGCCGGTATCGCCTGCCATGCTGGCGCATATCGCGGGTCAGGGGCGCACGCTTTTCGCCAGCTGACCCGGAAACGATTGAAGCGTCGATGCGTCCCGTTTCCGCAGTCGCAGACCGGTTATGCCGGCGCGAATGCGGGAACGGACATCGCATGGATGGCACCTTGCAGAACCGGTCGGCGGCGGTGAACAATCGGGCGGCGCGGCTTGCCCGCCGCCGGTAATGCGCGCAGTCATGATCGCGGTCTTCAGTCCTGATCGGGAATGGCTTGTCCGCGCAGTACCCCTACCTCGACACGGAGCTTGTCCTGCCGCTGCTGTCCGCGCTGGCCGCCGGACTGCTGATCGGGATAGAGCGTGGTTGGCGCCAGCGTGAACTTGCCAGCGGGTCACGCGTTGCCGGTATCCGCACATTCACGCTGATCGGCGGCAGCGGGGCCATCGTCGCCATTGTCGCGCTCAACATATCCCATGCGGTTGCCGCGGTGCTTCTTGCCGGCCTGCTCGTCGTGCTCGTCACCATGTTCCTGCGTGCGATGAACGACACCAGGAGCCGCGACGCGACGACCATGGTGGCCGCGCTCGTGGCGCTCGGCCTTGGCCTGCTGGGCGGCGCGGGTTATCCCGCCTTTGCTGTTGCCGGTGCGGCCCTCACGAGTTTCATCCTTGCCATGCGGCGGCAGAGCCATGCCTTCGTCGCGCGGCTGACGCGCGAGGAGATGCAGGCGATTGCGCGCTACGCGGTGCTCGCGGTCGCGATCCTGCCGTTCCTGCCCGACGCGCAGTTCGGACCGTATGACGCGTGGAACCCGTTCCGGCTGTGGCTAGTCGTCCTGCTGATTACCGGGTTTTCGATCGCCGGCTATGTCGCGAACCGTCTGGTCGGGGAACGGCGCGGCACGATCGTCACGGCGATGATTGGTGGGGCCTATTCGTCCACCGCGGTCACCGCCTCGCTTGCACAACGGCTGCGCGAAGGGACCGGCGGCCCCTTGTCGACCGGCATCGCGCTGGCCAGTGCGATCATGTATTTGCGGGTCATCGCGCTGACTGCGATCCTGGCGCCGGTCGTGACGGTGCCGATCTTTCTGCTCTTGGGTGCGCCGACGCTGATGGCTTTCGCCGCGACCGCCCTCGCATGGCGGTTCGAAACGGGGGAAGAGGCGGCATCAGGCGGGCCGAGAATGACGAACAAGCCTTTCGCGCTTCTGCCCGCTTTCGTCTTCCTGGCTGCTGTTGCTGGTGCGTCATTGCTGGTGAACTGGGCGCAGGCGGAATTCGGAGAAGCGGGGGGCGGCCTTTCGCTGTTCATCGCGGGCAGTTTCGATGTCGATGCCGCCATCGTTGCCTTTTCCGCGCTGCCGGAAGGCGCCGTGGCCCCGCGTATCGCCGCGCTCGCGCTGGCCGGGACGGTCGCGGTGAACATGGCGTTCAAGACCGGCATCGTGCTCGCCAATGCGCGCTGGCGTCGTGGGCGCACGGCTGCGCTGGCGCTGCTGTCGAGCCTCATCCTGCTGCTCGCGATCCTCATCTGGGATTTCGTTCGCCTGTTTGCATGATGCATCGGGGCTGACGGAGGGCGGGCTTGGCGCTATGGGCCGCGCATGAGCAATCCGATTTCCGATACCGGCGAAGTCCTTGTCGCGGCACTGTACCGCTTTACGCGCCTTGACGACTTTGCCGATCTTCAGGCGCCGCTTCAGTCGCTATGCGAAAGCCATGGCATTCGCGGAACCTTGCTGCTTGCCCACGAAGGCGTGAACGGCACGATTGCGGGGCCGCATGACGGCATCGACGAAGTCCTTTCCCATATTCGCAGCTTCCCCGATTGCGCCGACCTCGACGTGAAGTTCTCCTCGGCCTCGACAATGCCGTTCAACCGGATGAAAGTTCGGCTGAAGCGTGAGATCGTCACGATGGGAGAGGAAGGCATCGACCCTCGCCGCAGCGTCGGCACATATGTCGATCCGCAGGACTGGAACGCGCTGATTGCCGATCCTGACACGATCGTCATCGACACGCGCAACGATTACGAAGTCGCGGTCGGCACGTTCCGGCGCGCGATCGATCCGAAAACCGCCAGCTTTCGCGAATTCCCCGCCTGGTTCCGCGAACAGCGCGAACGCCTGCTGGGCGAAGGGCGGCAGCCGCGCGTCGCGATGTTCTGTACCGGCGGTATCCGCTGCGAGAAATCGACCGCGTTTCTGAAGCAGGAAGGCGTGGAAGATGTCTTCCACCTCAAGGGCGGTATCCTCAAATACCTTGAAACCGTCCCTTCAGAGCAAAGTCTTTGGGAAGGGGAATGCTTCGTTTTCGACAACCGCGTCACGGTCGGCCATGGGCTGGTCGAGGGCAGCTATGGCCTGTGCCATGCCTGCCGCAACCCGGTTAGCGAGCAGGACCGCGCGTCGGATCTATACGAGGAAGGGGTCAGCTGCCCCGGCTGTTTCGAAGAGCGGACGGAGGAGCAGCGCGCATCCTACCGCGAACGTCACAAGCAACAGCGCCTTGCGGCAGAACGCGGCGAACAGCACGTTGGAGCGCGTTTGGTCGGGCGCCGAGATGACTGACAAGACCGTGCCCACCCTCTACAGTTTTCGCCGCTGCCCCTATGCGATGCGGGCGCGCCTTGCCCTGTCGATCAGCGGCATGACCTGCGAATTGCGCGAAGTGAAGCTGTCGGCAAAGCCGCAGGCCATGCTCGACGCATCGCCCAAAGGCACCGTGCCCGTGCTGGTCAAGCTTGGCGGCGAGGTCGTGGATGAGAGCATCGACATCATGCGGCTGGCCCTGTCGCACAACGATCCTGAAGGCTGGCTGCTGCGCGACGACGCCGACCTGATCGCGCGCAACGACGGCGAATTCAAACACCATCTCGACCGATACAAGTACCCCGATCGGCATGGCTCCGACCCCGAGGAACACCGTGCCGCGGCGCTTGGTTTCCTGACCGATCTCGATGCGCGGATCGCCGCTTCGGGACAATTGTGCGGTCCCGCAAGGGGCATTGCGGACATGGCGATAATGCCTTTCGTCCGCCAGTTCGCCGCCGTCGACCGGGACTGGTTTGCCGGTGCAGGCATCCCCAACGTGGGTTCGTGGCTGCAAGGTCATCTGGAATCCGCCTTGTTCAAGGGCATAATGACCAAGTTCGCGCCATGGGTGGAAGGCGACGCGCCGGTCCGTTTTCCGGCCTGATTGCGGCTGGTCCCGAAAGGGCGCTACGCCGGTCAGGTCACGCGTCGCGGCCGGGTGAAGCGATCGTCCTGCCAGGCGCTGCTATCCATTACTTCGCGTAAGATCCGCACGGCTTCCCACACGTCCGCAAACCGGGTGTAGAGCGGGGTGAAACCCATGCGGAGAATATCCGGCGTGCGGAAATCGCCGATGACGCCTCGCTCAATCAGGGCCTGGCAAACCGCATGGGCGTGGGGATGGGCAAAGCTGACGTGGCTGCCGCGGTGCCGGGCGTCTGCCGGAGAGGCGAGGGTGAAGCCGTGCCTTTCGCACAAGTCCTGCATCAGTTCGATATAGAGCCCGCAAATCGCCTGCCCCTTGGCGAAAAGAGCGGCCAGATCAACGCCGTCGAACTGCGCCAGCCCGCTTTCCAGCGCTGCCATCGCAAGGATGGGCGGGGTCCCGCATAGAAAACGGTCTATGCTTGGTGAAGGGGCGTACCCTTGCGAGAAGGCGAACGGTTCGGCGTGACCCATCCAGCCGGGCAGGGGCGTTTCCAACCGCTCCTGCAATCCGCTTCTGACATAGAGGAAAGCCGGAGCGCCGGGCCCACCGTTGAGATACTTGTAACCGCAGCCCACGGCGAGGTTCGCGCCGCTGCCGGCCAGATCCAGCGCGACAGCGCCTGTACTGTGACTGAGATCCCAGAGCACGAGCGCGCCCTTGTCGTGCGCGGCCTTGTTCATCGCCGCCATGTCGATCTTGTGGCCGGAGCGATAGTCGACATGCGTCAGCAGGACGAGCGCGGTATCGTCATCGATATGGTCGATGATCGCGTCGCGCGGGGCCGCCTTCACAGACGTGCCGCTCGCGAGGTTGGCCACCGATTGCGCCATGTAGCGGTCCGTTGGAAAGCCCGAATCTTCGGTAAGGATCGTGCCGTGCGATGGCGACAGGGCGAGGGCACCTTGCAGCAGTTTGAACAAGTTCACCGATGTCGAATCGCAGGCGATCACTTCGTCCGGTCCGGCACCGATCAGCTTCGCGATCCTCTCGCCGATCCGCCTTGGCAGGCCGATCCAGTCATGGGCGTTCCAGCTCCGGATGAGATCGCGGCCCCACTGCGCCTCGACCACTTCGGCCAGATGGCGAGGTGTAGCGCCTGGCAGCGCGCCCAGCGAATTGCCGTCAAGGTAGATCACCCCTTCCGGCAGGCTGAACCTTTCGCGAAGCGGCGCCAGCGGATCGCCAGCGTCGAGGTCCAGAACGTCCTGATAGGTCGGCGTTGCCATTGTCAGCGACCGGCTTCGAGATATTCGAGCGCGATCTCGACGACCTTGTCGCCCGCCTTGGTGCCGGGGGTGATCAGTTCGAAATGCCCTTGATCGGGAATATCGACGACCCGGATATCCTCGCCGCTTTCGCGGACCTTTGCGGCGTAGTCGTGAGCAAACTTGGGCGGCACGATGACGTCCGCCTCTCCCGAGACAAGCACCTGCGGCGTGCCGATGGGCAGAAGTTCGACAGGCGAGGTGTCGGCGAACGGATTGCTTCGCCCCTGTCCGACAAGCCGGTCGACCGTGTCGGAACCGCATGCTCCCGCTGCTTCTACGCGCGCCTGTTCGAGGTCGGGGAGGCCCCCGATGCTGATGACGGCCCGCAGTTTCTGCGCGCCCGATGCGTGCAGCGGACTGTCGGCGCCGATCCGCCCGCGACCGGCAAGCCAGATTGCAAGGTGCCCGCCTGCCGAATGGCCGAGCGCCACGGTGCGCGAGGTGTCCAGACCATAGTCCGCACCCTTGTCCCGAAGCAGGTCCGCCGCCGCCGCGATGTCCGTGAACGTGCCCGGATAGCCCCCGCCATCGACGTCGACGCCGCGATACTCGACATTCCAGACCGCCACGCCCTTGTCGACGAAGGCCTGCGCCATCCGGTTCATGATCTCTGCCGTCGCGATATTCGTCTGCCAGCATCCGCCGTGGACCATGAAGACCACGGGATGCTGCCCCGCGCCGCGCGGCGTCCAGAGATCGACATGTTGCAGCGGATCGTCGCCATAGGCGATCGCGCGGGGCGAGGCAGGCTGTTCCAGTTCCTGAAAATCGGCGTAAGTCATGACCGGTGGCACTGTCTGGCACGAAGAGGTCATCAGCGACATCATCAATCCCCCGGCGATCAGCATCGCGCCTCGCGTCTTGTTCATCGTCTTCAAACTCACGCCGGTCCCGGTTTGCCGAGGAATCCTTCCGGCACCGATCGCACGTGCAGGTCGCGCTGCGGGAAAGGTATCTCGATGCCTTCCTCGGCAAAACGGCTGGCGATCGCAAAATAGATAAGAGAGGTGGTCGGCGCGCCCTCCGTGGCTTCGCGCACGAAAGCCAGGATCTTCATGTTGATCGAGCTGTCCCCGAATCCTTCGATGGCCACGGCCGGTTCGGGCGTTTCGAGGACCGCATCGGTGGAATGCGCGATTTCGAGCAGGATTCGCCGCGCCCTTTCCAGATCGGTGCCATAGGCGACACCGACGGGTACCACGATGCGCGTCGGCGCGGTGCTGAAGCTGCGGTTTTTCACGACCTCTGTGATCAGCTGCGAGTTCGGGATGATGATCTGGTGGCGGTCGAACGTCTCGACATGCGTGGATCGCACCGCGACCTTGCGCACGATACCCGAATGCTCGCCCACTTCGATCCAGTCGCCCACCTTGATCGGGCGTTCCATCAGGAGAAGAATGCCGCTGACGAAGTTTTCGACCACCGATTGCAGGCCGAAGCCAAGGCCCACCGAAAGCGCACCGGCCACGAAGGCGAGGCTCGACAGATCGAGGCCGGTCGTGGCGATGGCGATGACAGCGGCCAGCGTGACCCCGATATAGCCAAGGAACGTGAGGATCGCCGCCTCTGCGCCCGCTTCCATGCCGAATTCGGGCATGACCGACACTTTGAGGAACCTTTGCAGCCAGCGCGTGACGAAGTACCCGACGAAGAAGACGATGAAGAATGTGAACACGTCCCCGGCGGAAATCTTGATTTCACCGAATTCGATACCGTTGCGCAGGGCAAGCAGCGCGTCCCCGATCTCGTACGCGCTGTAACCCCAGATGATCGCCAGCAGGGGAATCACAAGGAGTGTCGCCACGATCCCGCTGAGCAGCGGGAGGAAATGCAGGATGCGGCGATAGCGGTACAGGCGCCCCGAAGCGAGCGACGTGACGAACAGTGCAAAGGATCGGTGGATGTAGATCGCGGTGCAGATCGTGCCCAGCGACAGCAGCGTGGCCGAAAAGATATAGCGGGCCAGCAGGGCAAAGCCGATAACGGCGGCGATCACCGCGGCCAGCGAAAATATCTTGATTGCTCGCGCAAGCGGGGTCGCGAAATCGAGGCTGGCTTCGGAACTGGTCGTGCTCTTTTCCTCACGGCTTTCCCAGAAACGCCGCGCCTCCAGGATCGAATTCGCCAGTTGCCACAAGAGCCACGCGCCCAAGGTGACCAGCATCGCCGAGAGCAGCCGTGACAGCTCGGTCCCGAGCAGGTCGTATTCCTCTAGGTTCGCGACGACCAGTTCTGCGGCCAGGACATAGGCAATACGCCGAACGATCAGCAGTGCGCGCCGCGAACCTTCTTCGGGCAACGTGATCAGGCGCAATTCGGGAAAGGGCGAAAGCAGAACCCCGCGGCCCAGCCAGTGGCCGACGGAGACGATCACCCCGGCGACGATGAAACTGGCGGCCAGTTCGCTCGTGCTTTCAGGTCCGATGAGCGGGATGAACGCGGCCAACAGGGCCAGTGTGGCCAACAATATGCTGATGCCGAGGACGAGAGCCAGCAGGCTGTCGAGCACGATTGTCAGGGCCAGCCGCCGCGCCACGCCGCCGCCGGACAGGAGGCGCCTTTGCACCAGCCGTGTAATCCACCGCCGGGTGAATACGGCGAGCAGGGGTAGACCCACGATCGCCGCGATGACGAGCATGGCGCCGAAAGCGACATAGCCCATGCCGTGATCGACGACGGCCTGGCGAATCGCATCCCGCGTTTTGCTGACGCCGGCCCAAAGGTCTTTCGCACTATCGACCCACAGGCGCGGATCGAGTGGGGACTGACCGTTCTGGAACAGCCTTGCCTGGGTCAGCGCCGCGATCTTTTCATCGAGTTCGCCGACAAGCACGGCGGCGGTCACTTGTGCATCGCGAAGGCGCATGACCGGCTGCTGAATCTCGCCAAGCCGGGCCGTGAGTTCCTCCCTGCGCTCCGTGATGTAGGCAGGCTCGGTTTCGCCATCGGCGGGAACCGGGCCCAAGGCATCGATGCGCGCCTGTAGAATGCGCGTGTCGAGCGAACCGCTCGTTGCCATGGCATTGGCAAGGTCGCGGTCGCGGGCCAGCTTTGCGCGGACCACGGCAAACCTGCTTCGACCCTGGATGGAAAGGTCCTGAGTGTCCTCGTCGAGCAAGGCACGCGCTTCGTCGGCATTCGCTTCGAATTGCTCGAAAAGCTCTTCGACTGCCGGGTCGCGTTCCTGCTTCTCGATCTTGGCGGCCTCGACCTCGGCTTCGAGTTCGACTGCTTCGGCGACCATCGGGACGAGTGCGGCCTGCGCACCCCTGGGCACCATGACGAGCATGAACATCGCAAGCGCAATGGCCCATGTCGCGTAACGCCACTTCGACGGAATCATGCCATACCTTTCTTCATCCGGTTGCCAGCCTAGCGGCCGAGTCCTCCAAAAGGGAGCCGTCTTGGTTCGCAATGCACCGATGTTCGGCGCAAGGTTGACTTTACGAAAGGGGAGGGGGAGCTTTTCCGAGTGGAAAATGCAAGATCGCGAGCAGTACCGACGCTGCTGGCAGGACAAGAAGGAACGGCCGAATGCGCACAATCTGCCTGACCGTATCGGTCGCCTTTGCCCTTGCTGCTTGCGGGGCGCAGCCCGCGCCCGAGCCCGAAGCGAGCGAGGACCCCGCGACGAAAGTCATGGCGACAATTCCCGAAAGTCTCGCGCCTTTTGGCGACGGGTACCCGGAACCGGGCAATCCTTGCCGCAGGCTTGGCGAAAGCGCGGCAACGTCGAATTACCTCGATGACAGCGCGATTCTGGTGGGCTGCCCTGACGATGCTTCTGCCAGCGCGCTTGGCGGCGAGATCGTCGACAATGTCGATGGTATCCGCCTTGTCAGCATCGCAATGGGCGATGCCAACGCCGGCATGGGCGAAGCCGCACCGGCAGATCAGGAATGATGAGATCGTTGCTATGACAGAATCCGCAAGCGGATCCTGCCTTTGCGGTACCGTCAGGTTCGAGATTTCAGGTGGTTTCGAGAAGTTCTTCCTATGCCATTGTAGTCTCTGCCGAAAAGGTTCCGGTTCGGCGCATGCTGCCAATCTGGTTTTGACGACAGCAAGGCTGAACTGGCTTTCGGGGCAGGACTGCGTTCGGACCTATCGCGTGCCGGAAAGCCGCCACGAACGGAATTTCTGCGATCAGTGCGGGTCTGCGCTTCCCGGCGTCCATGCGAATGGCGCGTTCGTCGTCGTACCGGCCGGAAGTGTCGATAGTGCGATTGGCATCAGGCCCGATGCGCATATCTGCCTTGCCAGCAGGGCCGAGTGGGACGCGGACCTGCAAGACGTTCCCGGATTCGCCGGTCTCCCCGGTTAGCCGCCAGGTTACTCGGCAATACGTAACTCGCGGCCGCCCGGCGCGACTACGCCGGGCGGCACCAGATCAGAGAATGAAGCCGAATGACAGGCCGACCGCGGTTTCGGCAAGGTGCACGTCCGCCTCGCCGCCGCCGAACGGCATCGGGATCGAACCGGAACCGCGCACGGTCTGGGTTGGCGCGCGCATGACATAGCCGGTCAGTTCGACATCGTCGGCAAGGCCGACCGTCGCGCCCAGCGTGTAGTGTCCGCGCACGACGCCCGGTGCGAAGACATTGAGCAGGGTCTGCGACTGCGGGACCGGGTTGTCCGAACGGCCATAGCCTGCACGCAGGGTGAGGGCGGGGCTAGCCTGATAGACCGCGCCCACCTTCCAGACGTCGATGTCGCGCCAGCCGAAACCCGGGCCGCCGTCCGCGCCGAAGGGCACGCCTTCGAACAAGGGGGCCAGCGTATTGCCGACCGACTGGACGCCCGCATATTCGATCCGCTTGTAATCTGCGCCCACGGTCAGGCGGTCACTGGCCTTGACCGATGCGCCGACGCCCCAGGACGCCGGAATGTCGAAATCGCCGCCTTCTGCGAAGAGGCCCGCGTAATCGTCGAACCGCCCGGACCAGACCTTGGACTGGTAGAACGCTCCGATCTTCACGTTGTCGCCGACCGAACCGAGATAGCCGACCCGCACGCCCGCGCCTGTCGTCCAATCCGCGCCGTTGTTCGATACCTTGGCCGGTTCCTGCGAATAAGCGGCAAAGGGCTGCGCGCCGTGCAGTTCGAAGCTCTGGATCACGAAGAGGGGCGACACGCCGATCGAGTGGCCTTCGGCAAATTCGACCGCAACGGTCGGCGAAATCATGATCTGGCGAAGGTTCACACCGGCCGGACCCGTTGCGCCGAAGCTGGCGAAAGGGTTGGCCTTGTAATGCGTGTTCATGCCGCCGTTGCCGTTGACCGAGATGCCGACGGAAACCTTGTCCGACAGCGGGCGGACATAGGCGCCTTCGGGCAGGATAAAGGGGTTCGACCCGTTGCCGGAATAGTCACCGTCCAGTCCGGCCTGGTTGCCGGAAATACGCGCGCCGCGATCGGGCACGAAGATTTCGACACCGACGTCGAGGCGATGGCCCAGCTCTGTCGCGGCGGCCGGATTGACCGAAATGGCCAGCGCATCCTGCGGCATCGCGATCTCCACGCCGCCAGCGCCCTTGGCCTTGGCTCCGGTGCCGTTGAGGAAATAGCCGTCGGTGGCCTGCGCGGTGCCCGGAATCAGCGCAGCGGCGGAAACCGCCAGGGCAAGCGAAAGGCGGGAGAGATGGGTCGACATGATGGGGGATGCTTCCTGAATGCGATAGTCGCCGGAATAAGTGGGGGCCGGCTTCGACGGTCTGGCATTTAGGAGACGCGGGCACGCATTGAAGCGAGATATCCTTGCGACCCGACAAGCCCCGCTTTCCAGCAAGAGAAATCTAGGCGCAAAGCCAGAATGGCGCAGCGATGTCAGAAACGCGGCCAAAGGGCCGAAATTGGTCGGGGAGAGAGGATTCGAACCTCCGGCCCCTGCCTCCCGAAGACAGTGCTCTACCAGGCTGAGCTACTCCCCGACCGATCGGTCTGCCACAGCGCTCTTGCGAGGCTGCGGCGAGGCAGGTGCGGGCCTATAAGCGGCGCATTTGGTTCTGGCAAGCGGGCAATCGGAAGTTTCTCGACGATTTGTTCGATCGGACCCGGAAACATGCTCGCAAGTGTGGATGCAGCGGTGCGAAAACTGGCAAATTCGCGCGAAAGGCCCAAAGGTAATCGTGCGCGGCGGACAGGATGAAGGCAATGCGACACCCCGAGTATCAGTACCTCGACCTGATGGAAAACGTGCTCGAACACGGGGATGAGCGTATCGACCGCACGGGCGTCGGTACGCGTTCGCTGTTCGGGGCGATGGCCCGGTTCGACCTGTCGGATGGTTCGGTCCCGATCCTGACGACGAAGCGGGTCTACTGGAAAACCGCGGTGAAGGAGATGCTCTGGTTCCTGACCGGGCAGACCAATATCCAGTCGCTACTGCGCGACAATGTGCGCATCTGGTCCGATTGGCCGCTGGCCCATTACCGGGAACAGACCGGCGAAGACATTTCGCAGGAAGATTTCGAGGCGCGAATCGTTGCCGATGACGATTTCGCCGCGCGCTGGGGCGAGCTGGGCCCGGTCTATGGCAAGCAGTGGCGCCGCTGGCTGGGCAGCGACGGCAAGGAACACGACCAGATCGCCACGCTGGTCGACATGTTGCGCAACAATCCGTCGAGCAGGCGGATGCTGTTCCATGGCTGGAACGTCGCGGAGCTGGACCGCATGGCCTTGCCGCCGTGTCACATGGTCTATCAGTACCACGTGACGTCGGACGGCAGGCTAAATTCCCTGATGTTCCAGCGGTCGGCCGACCTGCTGCTGGGTGCTCCCTTCAACTGGGCGGGGGCCAGTGCGCTGCAACTGATGCTGGCGCAGCAGGCAGGGTTGAAGCCGGGGCACTTCGTGTGGTTCGGCGGCGACGTGCATCTTTATTCCAACCACTACGAACAGGCCCGCGAACAGATGAGCCGCGAGCCGCGCCCGTTCCCGAAAATGCACCTTGTCCGCAAACCCGACAGCATCGACGGATACCGGATCGAGGATTTCGTGGTCGAGGACTACGCCCCGCACGCCGCCATCAAGGCGGAAGTAGCGGTCTGATTTTCAGGGGCGGTCTGACGTTCAGGGCACGGCGGTCCAGCGGGCAAGGTCCGAGTGATCGGCATCGCGCGGTTCGATCCAGCGCCAGCCGCAGGCGGTTTTTTCCCGTTTCCAGAACCATGCCCTGCTTTTGAGGTGGTCCATCAGGAAATCTGCCGCTTCGAACGCATCGCGGCGATGACGGGCCGCACAGGCGACAAGGACAATCGCATCGCCCGGCTCCATCGTGCCGACACGGTGCAGGACCAGCGTGCCCGTCAGCGGCCAGTGCGCTTCTGCCCGCGCAGCCAGATCGGTCATCCCCGGTAGTGTCAGCGGTTCGAAATGGCGAAGCTCCAGGGCCTCGACCTCGCTGCCCGCTTCTTCGCGGACCAGTCCGGTGAAGCTGACGATGCCGCCGGCATCTCCGCAAGTGTGCGAGAAGCGGCGCAGTTCCTCGTTCGGGTCGAACGGGTCGGTGGCGAGGCGGACGTCGCGCACGTCAGCCGCCGCTGACCGGCGGAAGGAAGGCAAGCTCGTCCCCGTCACCGGCCAGGACTTCGCCAGCCGCGACCAGCGTACCGTTCAGCGCGATGCGGATATCGGGCGCGGCGATGGCGACGGCCAGTTCGGGGTCGAGGCGCTCGGCAATGGCGGGAAGGCTCATCCGGTCCGCGATGTCGAGCGCGATCTCGCCCGCACCCGCCACGTCTTCCAGCTTGCCCAAAAACAGCAACGTCAAAGCCACGATCAGCCGCCCGTAACCGACATGTGCCGGGGCAGGGCGGGTGCTTCGCCCTTCCGGTTGATGGCGAAGTGATGGCGCTCGGGCTTGATCGTCATCGCCTCGTCCATCGCCGCATCGAGTGCGGCGTCGGGATCGTTTGACCGCACCGCGGCGCGCAAGTCGACTTGCTCGCGCCCGCCAAGGCAGGCGTAGAGCTGGCCGGTCGCGGTGACCCGGATGCGGTTGCAACCGTCGCAGAAATTGCTGGTGAGCGGCGTGATGAAGCCGAGCCGTCCGCCCGTTTCGGCCACGCGGACGTAGCGCGCCGGACCGCCGCTGCGATGGGTGTCCCCCTCCAGCGTCCAGCGTTTTTCCAGATTCATGCGAACCTGCGTCAGTGGCAGGTAGTGATCGATCCGGTCGCCATCGACTTCGCCCAGGGGCATGACTTCGATCAGGGTTGCCTCGTGCCCTTCGCCGTGCGCCCATGCGATAAGGTCGGGAATCTCGTCCTCGTTCACGCCTTTCAGCGCGACCGTGTTGATCTTCACCGATAGTCCCGCCGCTTTCGCCGCGGCGATGCCTTCCAATACCTGTGACAGCCTGTCGCGGCGTGAGAGTTCTTCGAACAGGGCCGGGTCCAGCGTGTCGAGCGATACGTTCACACGGCGCACGCCCGCGGCGAAAAGATCTTCGGCAAATTCGGCAAGACGCGTGCCGTTGGTGGTGACCGTCAGTTCCTCAAGCCCATTGCCTATTCGGCGGCCGACCGCACGGACCAGTTCGATCATGTCGCGCCGCACCAGCGGTTCGCCGCCGGTCAGCCGGATCTTCGTCACGCCGCGATCGATGAAGGCATTCGCGACCTTGTTGAGTTCTTCAAGCGTGAGCACCTCCGCGCGGGGCAGGAACTGCATGCGTTCGGGCATGCAATACTGACATCGGAGGTCGCAGCGATCGGTGACCGAGAGGCGCAGGTAGGTGATGCGTCTTTTGTACGTGTCGACGAGGGAGGGGGCGGTTTGCGTCATTGCGCAAGTGTTTGTCAGATAGAGCAGCCCTTCGCAAACGCGCTTGTTGTGCGGCGGCTAAAAAATCGGGCCGCGATTCGTCCCGGCGAGAGATATCAGTCGTCGGGGCAAGCGATCCGGGACCAGTCCGGGATGCCCAAGACCACGCAAAATCGCGACTTTCGAAAAATTTCAAAAAAGGTTTTCGATCATCGTTGACAGGGCGCGGAACCTCCCATAGATGCGCGGCTCCCCAAGGGGCAAGCGGGTGTAGCTCAGTTGGTTAGAGCGCCGGCCTGTCACGCCGGAGGTCGCGGGTTCGAGCCCCGTCACTCGCGCCACTTGGAGGACGCATAAAGGCCCGCGAAAGCGGGCCTTTTTCGTTTCCGATCAATATGTTGCGAGACGTTCGTGCGGTGATTTCGCAGCCGCTGGAATCAGCCCCAGCGCCCCGTTTCCATCCAGATCAGAAAGCGTTTCAAAGGCAGCAGCCAGGCGATGCCGAGCACCAGATAGACCGGCACCTGCAGCAACACATGCCAGCGCGAGATCGGTTCGATCAGCGTGACCACCAGACCGACGTAAAGCATCATCGCTGCCAATAGAGCGATGATGCCCACGGGCTTGCGCCAGGTCGGTTTCCATTCGGGGCGATTCACGCATTGTGCCTTTCAAACGGGCCATAGAGCCGGGTCGGGGTCACCACTGCGGCCAGAAGCCTGTCGTGCGGTTCCATCGGCAACATGTCCACTCTCTGCACGTCCCATGCAAGCCCGATGGGCAGCGCGTCGGCGTTCGCTTCCAGCCAGCGGTCATAGTGCCCGCCGCCCTGTCCCAGCCGCGCGCCGCTTTCGGTAAAACCGACCAGCGGGACGAAGATGACATCGGGCACCACCGCTTCGGCATCGCGCGCGGGCTGAAGCGCGCCGAAGGGGCCGACATCAAGGTCGCTGTCGCCCCAGGGGTCGGCCCATTGCGCGAAATGCATGGTATCGTCGGCGTCTGCAAAACGGGGCAGGGCGATGCGATGACCTGCCTCGGAAAAGAAGCGAGCATAGCCGCCGGTCGGCGCCTCGGTAGGAAGTGGGTGATAGAACCCGATCGTCGCACCGTCCGGCACCATGTCCAGCACGGCCGAGGGCGGCCTGCGAAAAAGAAGCGCCTTCGTCACCTCGGGCAAGGCCGCAACATGCGCCCGCCGCGCGCTACGCAGCGACCTGCGCATTTCCACCTTGCTGTCCATCCGGTTGTTGCCACCTGTTATAAGGAAAAGAGCTGTGCCGGATTTTCGTTCAGGCCGAAGCCGAAAATGGTGGAGGCCGAGAACCGGAGCGGAGCGACCTTCTGGTCGTGAGCACCGGAAGCACAAGCCTACGCCATTTGCAGGCCGGCATGGGCGAAAAGCCGGTACAGCGAAGGTGACGGGCCCACCATGGGTCGTTTGCCGTATGAAATCCTCTGACGCCTAAGCATCAGGTGGGGACCGTTTCGGCCGGCCCACGAGCCAGCCGAGGGACAGCCCCCTAGGATTGGTTATAGCCTCAGGGATGTTCTGTCGGCTCGTGCCGGGCAGAACCCGTCGCGCTGAATCTAGGAATGGTGGTCGCCACCCTCAAGGTGCCGGACGATATTTTCGATCCGGGCCGTGATCGAATCGATCCTGCGGGACATGGCCTTGTCCTCGTCGCGATCGATCGCGGGGGCAGCGTCGCCCTCTCTTAATGCGTGGACCTCGTCGGCCAGAAGGAGTGCGCCGAACAGGAGCATGCGCGGTTCCGACTGTCCTACCGCGCCGGCATCGCGCACGCGCGTGTCGATCATGCGGCCAAGTTGTTCGATATGGCCTTCCTCGCCGGGCTGGCAGGAAACGGCAAAACGGCGGCCGCCGATTTCAAGGTCGAGGTTCGCCATCAGCCGTGGCTCCCGAATTCTTCGAGAAGGACATCCAGATCGGCGAGCGCGGTGCCGACTTTCTGCCGCATCGCTTCGTGCGCGACTTTCAGGGTTGCCAGCTCCGACTGGGCCGGGTTCGGCCTAACCACGGCCTTTTCCAGCCGCTCAAGCATGGCTTCCAGCCTGTCGAGGGCGCCTTCCATTTCGAGTCGCTCGGTCTTTGCCATGATGTGGTATTCGCTTTCCCCGCTCCGGAATTGGTAATTGGGGGCGATGGCGCATAGTCGCAAGGCGGGCAAACCCCTAAACGCGCGAAAGCGACATTCCGGCGTTCCCAAGCGACAATCGGGGCATCTCGCGCGCGTCTGGCCGTGGTGAACTTGACGCGGGGCAGTCGGACCCGCAATGCAGCGCCGCAACGAATCACCCGCTCCTGGCGCGCTGAACGGGAAGAGCCTGAAGATGACCACCGAGACCACCCGCCTGGCCGACATGGCCAATGCCATCCGTGCCCTTTCCATGGATGCTGTACAGGCGGCCAATTCGGGACATCCCGGCATGCCGATGGGCATGGCCGACGTCGCGACCGTGCTTTTCGACGAATACCTGAAGTTCGATCCGGCCGATCCGCACTGGGACGATCGTGACCGCTTCGTCCTGTCTGCCGGTCACGGCTCGATGTTGATCTATTCGCTCCTTCACCTGTCGGGATATGCCCATCCCACGATGGATGAGATCCGCAATTTCCGTCAGCTCGGCAGCCCGTGCGCCGGTCACCCGGAAAACTTCCTGCTCGACGGCGTGGAATGCACGACCGGTCCTCTGGGCCAGGGTCTTGCGATGGCCGTGGGCATGGCGTTGGCGGAACGTCACCTCAACGCGAAATACGGTGACGACCTTGTCGATCACCGCACCTGGGTGATCGCAGGCGACGGATGCCTGATGGAAGGCATCAACCACGAGGCGGTCGGCCTTGCCGGGCACCTCGGTCTTGGCCGCATGATCGTGCTTTGGGACGACAACAACATCACCATCGACGGTTCGGTCGAACTCTCGTCGAGCGAGGACGTCGAGGCCCGCTATCGCGCGTCGAAGTGGCATACCGTCCGCTGTGACGGCCACGATCCGGCGGATATCCGCCGCGCGCTGGACGAGGCGATCGCCGATCCGCGTCCCTCGCTGGTCGCGTGCAAGACCGTCATCGGCAAGGGCGCGCCCAACAAGCAGGGTACGAGCGCGACGCACGGCGCACCGCTGGGCGCCGAAGAGATCGAGGCCGCTCGCAAGGAACTGGGCTGGACCGCAGAACCCTTCGTCATTCCCGGCGACATCGCCGACGCATGGAAGAAGACGGGTGAACGCGGCGCCGCTGCTCACCAGGAATGGCAGCAGCGTTTCGACGCCGACGAGGACCGTGCGGCGGCCTATACTGCGGGCATCAAGCTGCCCGGCGCGGATGCCGGTGCGGTGCTTCAGGACTATGTCCGCGGGCTTGCCGCAGAGCCGAAGAAGGTCGCGACCCGCAAGGCTTCGGAAATGGCGCTTGGCCCGTTGACCGCGGCGTTCCCCAACATGATCGGCGGCAGCGCCGACCTGACGGGTTCGAACAACACCAAGACCAAGTCGACCGGCCCGATCACGGCGGGCGACTACGAAGGCAGCTACGTCTATTACGGCATCCGCGAATTCGGCATGGCCGCCGCGATGAACGGCATGGCGCTGCACGGCGGGATCGCGCCTTATGGCGGCACCTTCCTGATCTTCTCCGACTATTGCCGGAACGCGGTGCGCCTTTCGGCCCTGCAGCAGGTCGGCGTGACTTACGTCTTCACGCACGACAGCATCGGCCTTGGCGAAGACGGCCCGACCCACCAGCCGGTGGAACAGGTGATGAGCCTGCGCCTTATCCCGAACCTCAACGTCATGCGCCCGTGCGACACGATCGAAACGGCCGAATGCTGGGCGATCGCGCTTGCGAACGAAAAGACGCCGTCGGTTCTCGCCCTGTCGCGTCAGAACCTGCCCCAGCTTCGCGGCGAAGGTGACGAGGCGTGGGATGCGGGCGCGAACAAGTCGGCCAAGGGTGCCTATCGCCTGAAGTCCGCCGAAGCCGCGCGCAAAGTCATCCTGATTGCGACCGGTTCCGAAGTCGAACTGGCCTGCGACGTTGCCAAGTCGCTGGAAGCCGACGGCATCGGCGCGGACGTGATCTCGATGCCGTGCATGGAACTGTTCGAGGCGCAGGACGCTTCTTACAAGGAAGACCTTCTGCCCAACGTCGCGCCGTCCGAGATCCTTCGGGTCTCGATCGAGGCGGGCGTGACCCTTGGTTGGGAACGCTACACGATGGCGAACGGCCTTAACATCGGTCTCGACCGTTTTGGCGCATCGGCGCCGGCAGAACAGCTTTTCGAACGCTTTGGGTTCACGGTTGACGCGATCGTGCCGCAGATCAAAGCGAAACTAGGCGAATAAGACAGGAGTTTACTGGCATGGCGACCAAGGTTGCGATCAACGGTTTCGGACGTATCGGGCGGCTCGTCGCTCGCGCTATCCTCGAACGTGACGACCACGATCTCGAGCTCGTTGCGATCAACGACCTGGCGGATGCCAAGGCAAACGCGCTCCTTTTCCAGTACGATTCGACGCACGGCCGTTTCCCCGGCACGGTCGAGGCAGGCGATGCCAGCATCACCGTGAACGGCAAGAAGATCGCCGTCACGTCCGAGCGTGAGCCCGGCAAGCTGCCGCACGGCGACATGGGTATCGACATCGTCCTCGAATGCACCGGCTTCTTCCAGTCGGACGAAGCGGCCCGCCCGCACATCGCGGCTGGCGCGAAGAAGGTCCTGATCTCGGCTCCGGCCTCGGGTGTTTCGAAGACCATCGTGTTCGGTGTGAACCAGGACACCCTGACGGCCGAGGACGACGTCGTCTCCAACGCATCGTGCACCACGAACTGCCTCGCCCCCGTTGCCAAGGTTCTTCAGGAATCCGTCGGTATCGAGCGCGGTTTCATGACCACGATTCACTCCTACACCAACGACCAGCGCATGCTGGACCAGATGCACTCCGACATGCGCCGTGCGCGCGGCGGTGCGCAGAACATGATCCCGACCACCACCGGCGCTGCCCGTGCGGTCGGTCTCGTCCTGCCCGAACTGAAGGGCAAGCTCGATGGTTCGTCGGTTCGCGTGCCGACCCCGAACGTCTCGCTCATCGACCTCGTCTTCACGCCCTCGCGCGATACGACGAAGGAAGAACTGAACGCGGCGCTCAAGGCCGCTTCGCAAGGCGCGATGAAGGGCGTTCTCGACTATACCGACCAGCCGCTGGTTTCGTCGGACTTCAACCACTATCCCGCCAGCTCGACGGTCGACAGCCTCGAAACCGCGGTTCTCGAAGGCAAGCTTGCCCGTGTCGTGTCCTGGTACGACAACGAGTGGGGCTTCTCGAACCGCATGATCGACACCGCCGGCAAAATGGCGAGCTTCCTGTAAGAGAGGTTGGCTGACATGGGCGCTACGGGACGATTGGGCGGCATCGCGCGGCACGATCGTCCGCGTGGCCCTGTGGAACTGACCGACGAGGCGGCAGTGACCGTCCGTGAGGGCATCGCGGGCGACTATCGCGGCGCGCTGAAGCCGGACGGCCCGCGCAAGCGGCAGGTCTCGCTCATCAGCGCGGAGGACTGGGCCGCTGCAATGTCGGACCTCGGTCTCGATGCCGGGGCCATCCCTTGGCAGGAACGCCGCGCCAACCTGCTGGTCGAGGGGCTGACCCTGCCGCGCACCGAAGGCGCACGCATCCGCATCGGCGACGATGTCGTGATCGAGGTCGTGCAGGAATGCGATCCGTGCAGCCGCATGGAAGAAATCCACGCCGGACTGAAGGCCGCGCTGACCCCCGATTGGCGGGGCGGCGTGCTTGGCCGCGTGCTTGAAGAAGGCACGATCCGTGCCGGCGACACCATAAGGATCGAAGAATGAGCAACTTCCGCACGCTGGACGATGTCGGCGATGTTTCGGGCAAGGTCGCGTTGGTCCGTGTCGATCTGAACCTGCCGATGAACGGCGGGCAGGTGACCGACAAGACGCGCATCACTGCTTCTGCCCCCACGATCCTCGAACTCGCCGATGCCGGTGCCAAGGTGCTGCTGCTGGCGCATTTCGGACGTCCGAAGGGCGCGCGCAATTCGACGATGAGCCTGTCGATGGTGATCGATGCGGTTCAGGACGTTCTGGGCCGAGAGATCATGTTCGTGCCCGAAGTGGCGGGCGAAGTCGTCGAACAGTCGGTCGGCATCATGCGCAACGGTGACATCGCAATCCTGGAAAACACCCGCTTCTGGCCGGGTGAGGAAAAGAACGATCCTGATTTTGCCAAGGCCATTGCCGCAAACGGCGATCTCTACGTGAACGATGCGTTTTCCGCCGCGCACCGCGCCCATGCCTCGACCGAAGGGCTGACGAAGTTCCTGCCGTCCTATGCGGGCCGTTCGATGCAGAAGGAACTAGAAGCGCTCGACAAGGCGCTGGGTAGCCCGGAAAAGCCGGTCGCAGCCGTTGTCGGCGGGGCCAAGGTTTCGTCCAAGCTCGACGTGCTGCGCCATCTTGTCGGCCAGGTCGATCACCTGATCATCGGCGGGGGCATGGCCAATACCTTCCTTGCTGCGCGCGGGGTCGATGTCGGCAAGTCGCTTTGCGAACATGACCTGACCGGCACGGCAGAAGAGATCATGGAAGCGGCGGACGCGTCCGGTTGCACCGTGCACTTGCCCTACGATGTCGTGGTGTCGAAGGAATTCGCCGCGAACCCGCCTTCGATGCGCACCTGCAACGTGCACGAAGTTGCCGAGGACGAAATGATCCTCGACGTCGGCCCGCAGGCGGTCGAGGCGTTGGGAGACGTTCTCAAGACCTGCCGGACGCTGGTCTGGAACGGCCCGATGGGCGCGTTCGAGACCGAGCCGTTCGATGCGGCGACGGTCGCTCTTGCCCGCACCGCGGCGGCGCTTTCGAAGGAAGGCTCGCTTGTCTCGGTCGCAGGCGGCGGCGATACGGTCGCGGCCTTGAACCATGCCGGCGTGGCCGGTGATTTCACTTATATTTCAACTGCAGGCGGTGCCTTCCTCGAATGGATGGAAGGCAAGGAACTGCCCGGTGTTGCCGCCCTGTCGCAATAAAGGCGGCGCACCGGTTTCAATGCGACGAGGGAGCGCAGACTAGATGGATATGAAGAAGCAGATTGCCGACGGACAAGGCTTTATCGCCGCGCTCGACCAGTCGGGCGGTTCGACCCCGAAGGCACTGCGCGGTTACGGCGTGGACGATAGCGAGTGGTCGGGCGATGAAGAAATGTTCGCCAAAATCCATGAGATGCGCAGCCGCATCATCACCAGCCCGTCGTTTTCGAACGGCAAGGTGATTGGCGCGATCCTGTTCGAAAAGACGATGGACGGCCAGGTCGAAGGCAAACCGACCCCGCAGGCCCTGATCGATCGCGGCATCGTGCCGTTCATCAAGATCGACAAGGGTCTGGAAGACGAAGCCAACGGCGTCCAGATGATGAAGCCGATGCCGGAACTCGACACGCTGCTGGCCCGTGCCAAGGCGCTTGGCGTGTTCGGCACCAAGGAACGCTCGGTCATCAACGAGGCGAACCCCGAAGGCATCGCTGCCATCGTCGCGCAGCAGTTCGAGGTTGGCCGCCAGGTCCTGGCCGCAGGGCTGGTCCCGATGCTGGAGCCGGAATACTCGATCAAGGCCGAGGGCCGCGCCGAGGGTGAGAAGATCCTGAAGGCCGAGATCCTCAAGAATCTTGAGGCGATGGACGAGCAGGTCATGCTCAAGCTGTCGATCCCGGTCGAGGCGAACCTTTATGCCGACCTGATCGCCCATCCCAAGGTGTTGGCCGTCGTCGCGCTGTCGGGCGGGTATTCCACCGACGAGGCTTGCGAGAAGCTTGCCCAGAACAAGGGCATGATCGCCAGCTTCAGCCGCGGCCTGTTGCAGGACCTGCGCGCCGGACAGTCGGACGAAGAGTTCGACAAGACTCTGGGCGATGCGATCGACCAGATCTACGCGGCAAGCGTGGCCTGATCCTGCCTATTCGGGCCGGGTATACCACGTACGCTCGGCATCGAAGCGAAAGCGATAATCGGCAGGCGCTATTTCCGCGCCTGCCGTTTTCGCCGGGCTGACCTCGGCCAGCCGCACGGTCATGCCGCTCGGCGCCTGTGACTTCTCCAGCTCCAGGTCGCGCGTGTCGCGCCATGCGTCGTCCGGCCCGTCGATCTGCGTGGTCACCACAACGCGCCCCGCCCAGACGCATTGTACGTTCGCGGGGCAGCGGCTGTCTTCCTTCACGGCCAACGGCGTAACCACGACATCGCCCACGTACACCGGCTGGTTCAGCGACACTGGCGTGCCCGCTGCGGCGGGGGCGGCGACGGGCGGTACGGTGGCGCAGGCGGACAGTGTCAGGCCAGCCATCAGCGCAGCGGCGGCAAACGACTTCAGCATTCAGCTTCACACTCCTTCGCTGGTGATCTAAGGCGCGGCACATGAACACAACGTGCCAGCTTTACCTGATATCCCCGCTCGACGTATCGGGCGATTTCCCCGACCGGCTTGCCCGCGCACTCGATGCGGGGAAGGGCGTCGTCACCGCGTTCCAGTTCCGCGTGAAAGGGATTGAGGATCAACACGAGGCCGCCCGCCTTGCAGAACCGCTGCAGAAGATGTGCGCGGACCGGGACGTGGCCTTCATCGTCAACGATTCGATCGCACTGGCAAAGCGCCTCAATGCCGACGGCGTGCATCTTGGCCAGTCCGACGGCGAAGTGAAGGACGCGCGCGAACGGCTTGGCCGTGATGCGCAGATCGGCGTGACCTGCCACGACAGCCGCCACTTTGCCATGCAGGCGGGTGAGGACGGTGCCGACTACGTCGCATTCGGCGCTTTCTTCCCGACCGAAACCAAGGAAACCGAGCACCGGGCCGGACTGGACCTACTGGAATGGTGGTTCCACGTTTTCGAGCTGCCCTCGGTCGCCATCGGCGGGATCACACCCGAAAATTGCGTACCGCTGGTGACAGCCGGGGCGGATTTCCTGGCCGTGTGCGGCGCCGTGTGGAATGGGGACGAGGTTGCCGCCGTGCAGGCCTTTGCCAAGGCGATCGAGGACGCGCCGCCACCTGAACCGGAGACCTGATCTTCGCCCTGCGGACCCAACCGGGGTTTCGCGCGTTGCTCCCGAAGACAATAGAAATCTTCGGGAATTCCCATGATCCGCAAATCGACACTGCTTTTCGGCCTTCCAGTCATGCTGGCCCTTGCCGCCTGTTCGGGAAATGAGCAAGCGCCCGCGCCGGAACCTACCGCGACGCAGACCACGGATTCGAACTTCGCCGATTCGATGCGCAGCAACGATCGCGGCGACGTGCAGGATCAGGTTGCGATTCCCGACGCGGAAGATCGCCCGATCATGCAGGCGCAGGTCGTGCTCGATCGGCTCGGCTTTTCGCCGGGCGTGATCGACGGCAAGATGGGCCTTTCCACCGAAAACGCTCTCGTTTCCTTTCAGGAAGCGAACGAGCTGGACCAGTCGGGAAAGCTGGACGAGGCCACGAAGGAGGCCTTGCAGCGTTGGCAGGATATTCCGGCAACCCGCGTCGTGACCATCCCTGAGGAATTCGCCGTGGGCCGGTTTGAAAAGCTGCCCGAAGATCCGGCTGAAAAGGCGAAGATGACCCGGCTCGGGTACGAATCGCTCGATGAAAAGCTGGCCGAACGTTTTCACACGACGGTCGAGACGCTCGAAATGCTGAACCCGAACGGCAAGCCCGCGACAAGCGAAACGACCCCGGCGGCCGATGCCACGGCAACCCCGACCGCGACGCCCACACCGACACCGACACCCAGTGCGACCGCGTCGGACGGTGCGGAAGCCGCTCCGGCAAGCAAGTTCGCTGCCGGGCAGCAGATCCGCGTGCCCAACATCGGCGCCGATTTCATCGATCGTTCTGCAGATACCGATTCGAAATGGCGCGATACGTTGCAGATGCTTGGCGTCGGGACCGATCAGCCCGAAGTGACGAAGATCGTGGCGGACAAGTCGGAAGACACGCTCAAGGCCTATGACGCCGAGGGCAAGCTGGTCGCCGCGTTCACGATCACTAGCGGATCGAGCCACGATCCGCTTCCGATCGGCGAGTGGAAGATCACCGGCATCGCGCACAATCCTCCGTTCGCCTACGATCCCTCGCTGTTCTGGGATGTGCCCGATGATGAGGAGCCGCAGCAGTTGCCGCCTGGCCCGAATGGCCCGGTCGGCGTGGTCTGGATCGACCTTTCAAAGGAACACTACGGCATTCACGGCACGCCAGCGCCTGAAACCATTGGTCGCGCGCAGAGCCATGGGTGTGTCCGCTTGACCAACTGGGACGCCGCGCGCCTTGCCGAGATGGTTTCGCAAAGCACGCAGGTCATCTTCCAGGAATGAGCGAGACCGAAGCCGTCACCGCCCCCGCCCGGCCGTCGCGCATGCGGCGGTTCGGGCGGGATTTGCGTATCGTGCTCGTCACCGCAGGGCTGACGTCGCTGGCCTGGATCGTGTTGCTGGCTTTCGCGGGCGTGAACCTTTTCGCGCCGAGGGTTGAGCCTGACGAGCCCGTAACCACGGTTTCGCCCGATGCGGACGATCGCCTACCTAAGGACGTCGTACCGATCGAGATGGTCTCCCCGGTCCAGCCGCTAAAGCCGGTCGGTGCCTTGCGCATTCCGGTGGAGGGCGTCGCTTCATCGGCCCTGATTGACACATACGATGCGCCGCGCGGATCGCGCAGTCACGAGGCGCTCGACATCATGGCCCCAACGGGCACGCCTGTCGTTGCCGCGGCACAAGGCACGGTTGAAAAGCTGTTCCTGTCCGATGACGGCGGCAAGACGATCTACGTGCGCAGCGCCGATGGTGCGACGATCTATTATTATGCGCATCTCGATACTTATGCGCCGGGATTGGAAGAGGGCGAATTCGTCCGGGCAGGGCAACGCATCGGGACGGTGGGCGCGACCGGCAATGCCGATCCTGCCGCGCCGCACCTTCATTTCGCGGTCATGCAGATGCGCCCCGACGAATCGTGGTGGGAAGGCACGCCGCGAAATCCGTATCCCTTGCTGACAGGCGGTACGGCGGACTAGGCTTCGCCCATGGACACCGCTGACGAGGTCATCAGGCAACTGGGCCTGCAACCGCATCCCGAAGGCGGATGGTATCGCGAAACATGGCGAGAGCCTTCGCCCTCGGATGACCGCGCGCTGGCGACCGGCATCCATTTCCTGCTGAAAACGGGCGAGCGATCGCATTGGCATCGCGTCGATGCGGCGGAAATGTGGATCTACAACGCAGGCGGCCCCTTGCTGTTGCGGGGAGCGGAGGGCGCGCACGGGGAAATCGGGCTACCCGATACGATCCTGGGCCCCGATCTCGCCGGCGGGCACGAGATGCAGCATCTCTACCTGCCTCATGCATGGCAATCGGCCGAGCCGCTGGGCGAATGGACACTGGTCACCTGCATCGTCACGCCCGGCTTTGATTTTTCCGGTTTCGAACTTGCTCCGCCCGGTTGGGAGCCGCTGGTCCTTCGCTGACGGGGAAAGCCGCCTTGTGCGGCATTGCATTTGGTGCCTGTCCGCCTATTTCCGAACCCGTGTAGATCCGAACCCGCGTACTCAGGGGAAATCGTAAAATGGCCACCCACAAGACCCGCATGCTCATCATCGGCTCCGGCCCGGCGGGGCTTTCCGCCGCGATCTATGGCGCGCGCGCGGGTATGGAACCGATCGTCGTGCAGGGGCTTCAGCCCGGCGGGCAGCTGACCATTACCACCGACGTCGAAAACTATCCCGGTTTCCGCGACGTGATCCAGGGGCCCTGGCTGATGCAGGAAATGCAGGCGCAGGCCGAACACGTCGGTACGCGGATGATGTGGGACACGATCACCGAAATCGACATCGAAGGCGGCTCTCCCTTTACGGCCAAGGGCGACAGCGGCGACGAATATATCGGTGACGTGCTGGTCATCGCCACCGGCGCTCAGGCCAAGTGGCTGGGCGTAGAGGGTGAGCAGGAATGGTCCGGCAAGGGTGTTTCGGCCTGCGCGACGTGTGATGGGTTCTTCTACCGCGGCAAGAAAGTCGTGGTCATCGGAGGCGGCAATACCGCGGTCGAGGAAGCGCTGTACCTTACCAACCATTCCGATGACGTGACGCTGATCCACCGGCGTGACGAGCTGCGTTCGGAGAAGATCCTGCAGGAACGCCTGTTCAAGAACCCCAAGATCTCAACCCTGTGGAACAAGACGGTCGAACGGTTCGAAGGCGACCCGGCCAAGGGGCTGACCCACCTCGTCCTCAAGGACACGGTTACGGGCGAAGAATCGACATTTGAGACCGAGGGCGCGTTCGTCGCCATCGGCCATGCCCCGGCGACCGAACTGTTCAAGGGCAAGCTGCCGATGGACGACAGCGGATACCTGCTGGTCGAACCGGGCACGCCCAAGACCGCCGTTCCCGGCGTCTTCGCCTGCGGTGACGTGATGGATCACACGTATCGTCAGGCCGTGACCGCGGCGGGCACGGGATGCATGGCCGCGCTAGATGCGGAACGTTTCCTCGCCACTCTCGAATTCGCGAAAGAAGCGGCGGAGTAAGGCCTTACTGCGCGCGCTTCTCGTCGACGAAGGCGAGCAGCGCGCCGTAAGTCTCCAGCATCTCGCCGTCGACGTCCTCGTCCTCGATCACGATGTCGCAGCGATCCTCGATTTCTGTCAGCAGCCCGGCAACGGCCTGCGAATCGAGTTCGGGAAGGGCGCCGAACAGTTCCGTCTCTGCGTCGAATTCGGCGACGCGCTCTGGCGAAAGCGCCAGCACGTCGGCAAGGATTTCCCGCAGAAGTACGTCTGTCGACGGCAGCTCGGTCGGATCGGCCTCATTCATGCGGCCCGCCTTTAGCCGTGGTATCAGGCCTAGGCAAGCGTGGCGGCATCAGGCGAGCATGCTATGCGCGGGATCATGATGGACGCGAATCCCGAACCGATAGACCGTCTGACCTTGCGCGGGCGGCCGGATGCACCGGCGATCGTGCTGAAGGGCGAGACGCTGTCCTACGCCGGGATGGAGCACGATGTCGCGTCCCTTGCGGGCTGGTTGGCCTCGTTCGGTTTCGCATCGGGCGCGCGGATTGCGACCTGGGCGGGGAAGGGCTGGCTGACCGCTCTTATGCCGCTGGCCGCGCCGCGGGCGGGGCTGGTCCATGTTCCGGTGAACCCGCTGCTGAAACACGCGCAAGTCGCGCATATCCTTGCAGATTGCTCGGCATCGCTGCTGATCGGCAACAAGGGGCGGCTTGGCGGTTTGGAAGAAGGCGATGTCCCGCAGACCTGTCTGGTTAGGGACGAGGTGGACGTCAGGCCGGCTTGTGCCGAAATCGGCGGTCTTGCTCCTTCGCAGGGTGATACCGACGCGCTGGCCGCGATTCTCTATACCAGCGGTTCGACAGGGCGGCCCAAGGGCGTGATGCTCAGCCATGCCAACATGTGGCTGGGCGCCGAGGCTGTGGCGAACTACCTCTCGCTCGATGCCAGCGACCGGACGCTCGCAGTGCTGCCGCTGGCGTTCGATTACGGGCAGAATCAGCTTTTCTCGACGTGGTATGCGGGCGGTGCGGTCGTGCCGATCGATTACCTGCTGCCGCGTGAAGTGGTGAAGGCGGTGGCGGGCCATGCGATCACGACACTTGCCGCGGTTCCGCCGCTGTGGACCCAACTGCTGGAACAGGACTGGCCGCAAGAGGCGGTCGCTCCCTTACGCCGGCTCACAAACAGCGGCGGCGCGCTTGGCGAACCGCTGGTCCGTGCGCTGCGCAGCCGGTTCCCGCAGGCGGACCTCTACGCGATGTACGGCCTGACCGAGGCGTTCCGATCGACTTACCTGCCGCCCGCCATGATCGATGACCATCCGACCTCGATCGGTGGGGCCATCCCCCATGCGGAGATCATGCTGGTGAAGGACGATGGCGAACTGGCCGGGCCGGGTGAGGAAGGCGAGCTGGTCCATGCAGGGCCGCTGGTGGCGCAAGGATACTGGCAGGACCAGGCGCGCACCGATGAAAGGTTCAGGCCCGCACCCAAGGGCTCGAAATACGGCGGGATCGCGGTCTGGTCAGGCGACAGGGCGCGCTATGACGCGGCAGGGCTTTTGCATTTCGTCGGACGCCGTGACGCTATGATCAAGTCGCTGGGGCAGAGGATCAGTCCGCAGGAGATCGAGGACGCCGCGTTAGCCACGGGGCTGGTCGCGGAATGCGTGGCGCTTGGCGTGCCGGACGAAAAGCTGGGCCAGGCGGTGCATCTTGTCGCAAGACCGGCAAGCGGCGTCGGCGGCGACGAAGTACCTGCCGAACTGGTGAAAATGCTACGCAAGGAACTGCCCAGCTATATGCAGCCGCAAGTCATCCATTGGCGCAGTGAATTGCCGCGCGGAGCGACCGGAAAACTCGACCGCGCCGGGCTCGCGCGGGAAATCGCAGGGGAAGCGGCATGAAGGCGATGGGACCGATCCCCGCGGGATACGCAGGCGTCGATGGCGAACTGGCGATCGCGGGAAAGCCTGTTTCGCAGTGGATCGCAAAGGCCGGGGCCACACCTCTTTTCGTCTACGACAGTGCCAGATTGACCGACCGGGTTGCCCGGTTGCGGGCCGCAATGCCCGAAAGGCTGGCAATCCATTACGCGATTAAGGCCAATCCTTTCGGGCCGGTGCTGAAGCACATGGCGGGTCTGGTTGACGGGTTCGATATCGCGTCGGGCGGAGAGCTGGCCATGGCACGCGATGCGGGCTTTCCCGCAGACCGCATCAGCTTCGCAGGCCCCGGCAAGGACGACCGCGAGCTGGAAGCGGCCATCACGAACGGCGTGACGCTCAATCTGGAGAGTGATGGCGAGATGCGCCGCGCGCTTGCCATCGGCGACAGGCTGGGCATGGCACCGCGCCTTGCGATCCGCGTGAATCCCGATTTCGATCTCAAGGGATCGGGCATGAAGATGGGCGGCGGTGCCAAACCCTTTGGCATCGATGCCGAACGCGTACCCGCGCTCGCCCGTGAAATCGCGGAAAGCGGGGCGCATTGGCGCGGCTTTCACATCTTTGCGGGAAGCCAAGCGCTTTCGGCCGAGGCTGTGATCGAAACTCAGGCGCAGACGCTCGCACTGGCGGCGCGTCTGGCCGATGAGGCCGGTGTCGCGCTGCCACACTGCAATCTGGGTGGCGGGTTCGGCATACCCTATTTCCCCGGCGACGAACCGCTCGACATCGGGGCGGTGGGCGATGCACTGGGGGCCGCGTTCGCAAATCTGCCCGATGTCCTGCAGGATTGCGCCTTTGCCATCGAACTGGGCCGCTGGCTTGTCGGAGAGGCCGGGGTTTATCTGACCCGCGTCATCGACGTGAAGGACAGCCACGGAGAGATCTTCGTCGTCGTCGATGGCGGTTTGCACCACCAGCTGGCCGCATCCGGCAATTTCGGCACCGTCGTTCGCCGCAACTATCCCGTCGCGGTGGCGAACCGGTTCGGGGAGGAGCCTGCCCAATATGCCCAGTCGGTCGTCGGCAGGCTTTGCACGCCCATCGACAGGTTGGCCGAAAAGGTCGCACTGCCGCCGATGGCGGAAGGCGACGTGATCGCGGTGTTCTGTGCCGGGGCCTATGGCGCCAGCGCGAGCCCGGCGATGTTCCTGGGTCATGGCCCCGCGAAGGAGATGCTGGTTTAACGATTTGTCCGGTTCGGATGAAGTTGATGCGCAGAATTGCCGGCAAGACGCCGGTTAACGGTCGGCGTTATCCCGATACGGATTCACATGGCCTTTCGCTCGATGCGATCTTGCACGATCGTGTAAGCATCGGAGCTAAAAGAGTTATCGGTCATGCAGGACACCGAAGGGACTTTGCCGCCACCGGGCCGGCGTCTTCGTTTCAGTCACGTCAGGGCAGGGCCCGCCCGCGCTCTTCAGGCGCTTCTTCATGCCTTGCGGCGGGGGGACAGTCTGGTCGCTCTGTCAGCCTCGGTGCGGTCGGAACGAAAGGCCATTCTGACACAGGCAGAGCGGCTTGCCGGGCGATATCTTTCCCGCACGATCTGGATCAATGTGCGAGAGGTTGGCTCTGGCTTTTTAGGACAGCTGGAACGTTCGGGCCTGACGGTGCAAGAAGACGGCCGGTCTGCTGTTCTTGCGCCATGGCAGGAGGCACGGACCCTGCTCATCGTGGACGAGGCGGAATTGCTCGATAACAAGGCCTGCCGCTCTCTTTGCGCGTTGCAGGATCGCCGCTCGGGCAATCCGGTTCAGGTGATCCTGGGCGGCGGCGTGACGCTCATGCCGCGCTTGTGCAGGCCCGAATTCGCCGATCTGTGGCGCCTTGTCGGGGTTGCGGTGACGCTTGAGGGCGGGGCACCCCGGTTCGAAGGCGAAGTCAGCGCCTTGCGTGAGGAAATCGCCCGCGCAGAAGCACGGCTGAGGGCGCAGCGCCGGATACTCGCCATCTTTGCGAGCGATGCCGACGCCGCGCCCGGTGCGGAGATGGACTGTTAGCGCGAATCGACCATCAGGAGTTCGACGGGCGTTCTTGCGGTCACCGACAAGGTATCCTCGCCGGTGATCGCGATGCCATCGCGCGCCTGTGCTGTCTTGCCGTTGACTTCGACCGATCCGCCGATAGGCACAAGGTAATAGTGCCGTTCACCGACGAGTTCGAGATCGACGGTTTCCCCTTCTCTGAGCGTGGCGGCAAGGACGCGTGCATCCGCATTCATCGAAAGCAGGTCATCGTCCGCCTCTCCGCTGCGTCCACTGGCCAGCGTGACCCAACGGCCCGCGCGCGTGCCCTTGGGAAACTCCCGCTGACCCCAGCTGGGTGCAAGCCCCTTTCGATCGGGCATGACCCAGATCTGGAACAGTTCGGTCGCCTCGTCTTCAAGGTTGTATTCGGCGTGCGTGATGCCGGTGCCCGCGCTCATCACCTGGACGTCGCCAGCGGCGGTGCGTCCCTCGTTGCCGAGGCTGTCGCGGTGGCTGATCGCGCCTTTGCGAACGTACGTGATGATTTCCATGTCGCTATGCGGATGAGGCGGAAAGCCGGCGCGCTCCTTGATCCAGTCGTCGTTCCACACGCGCAGCGCACCCCAGCCCATGCGCTCCGGATCGTAGTAGTTGGAAAACGAGAAGTGGTAGCTGGTGTCGAGCCAGCCGTGATTGGCCTTCCCGAGATTGTCGAAGGGCCTGATCTCAATCATGTTTTATTCCACATCGGCGGGGAAGTTACTGCCGCATCAGGGGCAGGGTCCGCCGGAACAGGATCGAGATGGATGGCGCCGCAAACGTCTTCAAGAAGGCACAGTGGTGTGCCCTAACTGTCCAGCCCGAACAGGGGGCAGAACGGCGCACGGTAATGGCACGTCAGTACGACAAGCGCCGCGATCGAGATGTCCGACAAGTTTCCCACCGCCGCAGGTCCAAGGCGCGCGGAGAGGCTGGCAAGAAGGGTTTATTCTTCGCCGTGGCCGAGGGCGAGGTAGTCCGCGCTTTGCATTTCCATCAGGCGGCTGACCGTACGATCGAATTCGAACCGTCCATCGCCCGTTTCGTAAAGCTCGGCAGGCTTGGCATCGGCGGTGGCGATAAGCTTCACGCGGTGTTCGTAGAGCGCGTCGATCAGGGTCACGAAGCGCGCGGCCTCGTTGCGCATATCGGCACCCATCCTGGGAATGCCGACGATGATGACCGAGTGATAATTGCGCGCAATGGCCAGATAGTCCGAAGCCCCGCGCGCATCGACGCAGAGCCGTTTGAACGAAAACACCGCCACGCCCTTCAGGCTCTTGGGCACCCAGATCGTGCGCGCAGCGCCGACCTGGAGATCGCAGCCGGTAACGTGTTCGGCGTCTTCTGGCGGGTAGTCGGTCAGGCGGAAGAAAATCTCGCGCACCTTCGCGGTCGCTTCGGGGCCGTTCGGGGTATACCAGACATCCGCCCCGCCAAGCCGTTCAAGCCGGTAGTCGGTCGGGCCGTTCAGGGTCACGACGTCCAGAGCCCTTTCGATGAGCGCGATGAACGGCAGGAAATGTTCCCGGTTCAGGCCGTCCTTGTAAAGCTCCGACGGCCGGCGGTTCGACGTCGTGACGATGGTGACGCCGCTTTCGATCAGGGCGGTAAAAAGACGGCTCATGATCATGGCATCGGCCGAATTGTTCACGACCATTTCGTCAAAGGCCAGCACGCGCGCTTCTGCTGCGATCTGATTGGCGACGGGCACGACCGGATCGCCGCTTTCCTTCTTGCGCTCTTCCCGAAGGCGGGCGTGCACGTCGAGCATGAATTCGTGGAAGTGCGCGCGGCGCTTTTCCGACACGTCCAGCGTGTCATGGAACAAGTCCATCAACATCGATTTGCCGCGCCCGACACCGCCCCACATGTAAACGCCGCGGGGAGCCGGGGTTTCGCCACCGAACAGGCGCTTCAGGAAACCGCCACTGCGCGGTGTCGATTCCAGTTGCCGCTGAAGGGCATCCAGACGCTCTGCCGCGGCGCGCTGTTCCTCGTCGGGGCGCAGTTCGCCTGCGGCGATCAGGTCTTCGTATCTTTGGAGCAGGCCAGCCATGTTGATTACGATATCTTGCGGACAAGTCCGTTAAACGAGCAGACCGTCACGTCTTCCTGAACCAGGAGACCGCGCGTGAAGAACATCTTCCCGGTTTCCCGCGTCAGTTCGACCAATGCGTCGAGCGGCTTTTCAAGGCTGCCTGGGGCGAGGAACTGGGTGTGCATGTCCACCGTGACGCCGCGCTGATCGGGTTTGCCCGCCAGCAGGTTGGCGCCCGCGAACATGGCGGTGTCGATAAAGGCCATGAGCACGCCGCCGTGGAATACGCCGTTCAGGTTGGAATGACGTTCGGCAGGTTCCAGCAATCGGACACGCACCTTGTCGTCTTCGAACCTGACGAGCATCCGCCCCAGAACCGCCCGATTGAACTGTTCCGGCGTGCCGATGCACCATTCCTGCCAACCGGGATGGTCCGGTGCGGCGATGAACCTGTCAGACATCTCGAAGGCCAGCGGCCTCAGACGAGGCGCTCTGCTTCCATCTTCTTGATCTCGGCGATCGCCTTGGCGGGCGAGAGACCCTTGGGGCAGACGTTGGCGCAGTTCATGATGGTGTGGCAGCGGTAGAGGCGGAAGGGATCTTCCAGCTCGTCCAGACGCTCACCCGTCATTTCATCGCGGCTGTCGGCCAGCCAGCGATAGGCCTGGAGCAGGATCGCGGGGCCGAGAAACTTGTCCGAATTCCACCAGTAGCTCGGGCACGAGGTCGAGCAGCAGGCGCAAAGGATGCATTCGTACAAGCCGTCGAGCTTGTTCCGCTCTTCCGGCGACTGAAGGCGTTCCTTGCCCGACGGGGTCGGGGTCACGGTCTGCAGCCAGGGACGGATCGAGGCGTACTGTGCGTAGAAGTGCGAGAAGTCGGGGACGAGGTCCTTGATGACTTCCATGTGCGGCAGCGGCGTGATGCGGACTTCGCCCGAACCGCAATCCTCGATCGCGGTGGTGCAGGCAAGGCCGTTGCGGCCGTTGATGTTCATCGCGCAGGAACCGCAGATGCCTTCGCGGCAGGACCGACGGAACGTCAGCGTCGGATCCATCTCGTTCTTCATCTTGATCAGCGCGTCGAGGACCATCGGGCCGCAGGCGTCGAGATCGATCTCGAAAACGTCGTAGCGCGGGTTCTCACCGCTGTCGGGGTCGTAGCGATAGACCTTGAAGTTCTTCGTCGCTCCACCGGTCTCAGCCTTGTGGGTGCGGGTCTTGCCGCTGATCTTGCTGTTTTTCGGCAAAGCGAACTGGGCCATGGGATATAAACCTACCGACTATGTGTTTGCGCTGTTGCGTCAACAGCAGCAGCCCCGACAAGTCAAGGGTGCTGCGGTGCGACATGGCGATTCTTTGCACGTTGTCAACGTGACTGCCAGGGCTTAACCGGACGTCATGCCGGACGGGAAAGAACTGGCCTCGCGCCGCAAAATCGCCATTTACGACCTCGACGGCACCTTCCTGTCGCGCGCGACTTTTACGCCTTTCCTGCTGTTTGCGGCCGTTCGGCGTGCAAAGTGGCGCCTGATTTTCGCGCCCGCGTGGATCGGCGCGATGATCGCTTACAAGGCGGGGCTTTTCACGCGGGAGCAGCTAAAGCAGCTGGGCCTGTCACTTTTCACAGGGGCGATAAATCAGGCCGAGCTGGCAGCGATTTCTGAAGAATTCGCCGACCGCGTCATACCCGGCTGGATCGGCAAAGGCGCAGCCGAATCTTTTGCAAGGGACCGGGAAGAGGGACGCCTGCTTGTCCTCGCCACGGCGGCGATGGAATTCTATTCGGCGGGTATCGCACGCCGCGCCGGTTTCGACGAGGTTCTCGCCACGCGCAGCGAGGTCGTCGATGGCCGCTGCCTGATCCGCGGCGGCAACAACTACGGTCCGAACAAGGTGCCGAGGGTCGAGGGCATGCTCGACGCGATGGGACTTGCCCGCGAAGACTGCGAGATACGGTTCTATTCGGATTCCATGGCGGATGCGCCGCTTCTGGACTGGTCGGACGAGGCAGTGTTCGTGAACGGCGGGCCGGGCAAGAACGCCAAGGCGCTGGCGCGGGGCTGGCAGGTCGCCGATTTCCGCTAACCTGGCCTTCAGGCTGGCGGAAGGGTTGCGTGCTCTGCATCCAGACGGCGCAGGGTGACCATGGCCAGGATGCCCATCACCACGTAACCGACCGCACCGCCGACCGCGACGGCCCAGGCGATGCCCGGGCTGCCGAAGGGGCCCACCAGTGCCAGCATCGCCGCCGCCGCCGCAAAGACCGCCACCAGCCGCGAGACGAGCGAGAGCATGGCCTTGCCGGTCGAGTGGAGAACGGGTTCGAAAGCGACCCCTGCCAGTTCGAAACTTGCCGCCACGGTCAGCGGGATGAGGATCACGTATCCTGCGCGGAACTCGTCCCCGCCCAGCAGGGCCATGATCTGCCCGCCAAGCGCCACCGCAAGCAGCACGACGATCGCGCCGCCGGCCCCGGCGATCTTGCTGGTCTGCGCTGCCAGCTTGCGGAATTCCTGTGCCGCCGAGGCGACTTTTGCCCGCGATATTTCGGCATAGGCGGCGCGGCTCAACAAACTCGACAGCTTGGCAAGGCCTTGCGACAGCTGATTGGCGAGGCGGAACAGGCCCGCCGCGCTGGTGCCGACAAGATAGCCGACCGCAAGCAGGGGGCCCTGCCGCAATATCGCCTCAAGCGTGGCGCTGGCGTAAGTGACCATGAAAAAATGAACGAGGCCGGGGTTTTCGTCCCGTGCGCGAAAAGCATCCTTGAAATGCGAGAGGCGGATCGCCTGCGGGCACAGCCTGCGTGCCACGATCCAGTAGATCGCCGCCTCAAGAAGGTCGATCACGGCCCATGCGATCAGGAACAGCACCAGGCTCGGCCCCGTCAGCCAGATCGCGATCGCGGCGATCAGACGGCCCAGCGGGACGATCGCCTCGATATAGACCGCCATGTCGAACCGGTCGAGCGCGCGGACAATGCCCGTAGGTGCCGAAACCAGTGCCCAGAGCGCCGCGACGTTGAACCAGAAGGCGGTGTCGATCAGGTTGGGATTGAGATGCAGAACTTCGGCGAATTCATAGAACGCGAAATAGGCGATTACGCAGCCCAGGATCGCCCCGATGACATCGAGCAGGCCCGCCATCATTGAAAGCCGCCCGAACTTTCCCCAGTCCTTTTCGTGCACGTGTTCGACCCCGAACCGCACGACGACTCGCCAAGTCTGAAATTCCGCGATGGCGATTAGCGCCTGCGACGTTCCGAAGATCAGCGCGAAGTGGCCAAAGTCCTTGAGGCCAAGCGAGCGGGTGAGGATGGCGAGATAGACGAGCGAGCATATCGCGCCGAATCCCTTGCCGCCGACAAGCCAGGCGACATTGGTTAGCATGCGCGAAAGCAGCGAGCGTGTGCCCGTATTGTCTGGACCCTTGGCACCCATCATCGCGCCTTTGAACGAGCGCGGCGCAAACGGCAAGCGTCGCGCGATCCATCGACGCGACTTGTGCGGCATTTCCTTCCGGTCATTGCGGTGAAAGGAACCGCGTCCTAAAGGGCTGCGCCATGATCGAACATGCCATCCTCTTGAGTGCAGGGCAGGGCTCGCGCCTGCTGCCGCTGACCGCTGAACGGCCCAAGTGCCTTATCGACTTTTCCGGCCGTTCGCTGATCGAATGGCAGATCGAGATGCTGGCCCGCGGCGGGGTCAAGCGGGTCGACGTCGTCACCGGCTTCATGACAGACATGGTCGAAGCGCATCTGGCGAAGATCGACGATCCGCGGATCGAGGTGACCTGCCACTTCAATCCCTTCTTCAAGGTCGCCGATAACCTTGGTTCCTGCTGGATCGTGCGAGAGGAGATGAAGGGCGACTTCATGATTCTCAACGGCGATACGCTGGTGTCGGAAGACATCGTGACGCGCGTGCAGGAAGGGTCTGACTGGCCCATCGCCGTTACCGTCGACGTGAAGGACGCCTATGACAGCGACGACATGAAAGTGTCGCGCGGTGAGAACGGCCGCCTTGCGCGTATCGGCAAGACGCTGACCGCCGAAGTCTCGAACGCCGAATCGATTGGCTTCCTTGCCTTTCGGGGCGAGGGTGCGGAACTGTTCCGCGAAACGGTGCGCCAGACGATGCGAACGCCCGACGGCGTCAATCACTGGTACCTGAAAGTGATCGACATGATCGCCGACAGCGGCAAGGTGGGCACGAAGTCGATCGAAGGTCTCGACTGGGCCGAGGTCGATTTCCTCAACGATATCGAGATCGCGACCGAGCTTACCGACCGCTGGGTCTGAACCCCGATCAGGCGAATAGGTGTTTCAGCGCATCGCGCAGCGCCGCTTTCGCCGCTTCGTCCAGCGCAACTGCGCTGCCAAGGTCCGGCACTTTGGGCCAGCCGGCGTCGACATATTCCGTGCCGGCAAATTCGCGCGCGCCTTCATAGCGCGGGATGACGTGGAAGTGGACGTTGGGGTCCACCATCATCAGCATCAGGTAATTGATCTTCGCGTAATCGACGAAGCCCTTCAGGGCATCCTCGACCGTCTTGGTGACCGAGGCCAATTCGGCAAACGCCTCTGCCGGAAGGGCGGAGAAATCGGTGCAGTCGGACTTTGCGGCCAGCACAAGGCTGCCCAACGTGGGCTGTGCCGGGCGCAGCAGGACGACCCAGTGGTCGTATTCGCGAACCAGCGTTCCGGGATAGCCGAATTTCTCGATCGTCTCGTTCATCGAATTTTCTCCCTTAGGCATCGCCGCTGAGCCAGCTGGTCAGCGGAGCGCCCTTTTTCGCGCGGGCAAATTCGGCCTGTACCAGTTGTACCACGTGAACCAGCAAGGAAATAACCGTCCACCAGGCAACTGCGATGATGCCGATGTCGGGCCGGGCGAACAGCATCGACACGAACAGGATCACCATGTTCGGATTGCGCCTTGCGGTGATCAGGCGGAACTGGCTGTCGATCCGGCGCCAAACGTGGATGTGCATCAGGTTGTTGCGGCGCATGAACAGCCCTTCGATCAGGCGCTGGACCACGTATCCGCCCTGTATCGCGCCCTGGACCAGCCAGAACGTCGTATCGTCGAAGCCGAGGCCCCAATAGACGAGACCCGTGCACCAGAACCACCACCAGAACGGCGGGTGGACGAGATCGATACCGTGGTCGAAGACATTGCCCCACCAACTGGACGTGACGGTGCAGCGCGCCAGCTTGCCGTCGACCGTGTCCATCACCATGAACACCAGTCCCATCGCCATGCCCGCCCAGTAATGGCCATAGGCGAAGGCGAACGTGGCCGCCACGCACAGGACCGCGCCGATGGCGGTCACCATGTTGGGGGTCATGCCGATCCTGGCCGCGATGCGCGTGATGACCAGCGCCCATTCGGGCCATAGATACTTCGTCAGGATATCGGTCACGCCCTTGTAGGCACCGAAATAGCTGGCCCGCTCGATCTCGCGCACGGTTTGCGGCGTCAGGTCCTTCAGGAACGGGGTCTCGCGCTTGCGAAGCTGCTTGTTCTCGATCGTCGGGCCGTCTTCGTAACGCCAGACGGTAAGCCCCGGGCTGTCGCCAAGCGGGGCATCTTGCTCCATCGCTTCGCGAATGGCACGGACCTGTGCGTCGTCCGTGGCATGGGCAAGTGCGGGCACGCCGTCCATGGTCAGCACCAGTCCCGGCGCCGCGATGACATGGCGCAGCCAAGCCGGATCGAACGCGAAACGCGCATTGGCAAGGACGAGCGGAGCCCCGTCGCCCAGTTCCAGTTCGGATGCCTTGGCAAGGCGGCGCGTCCGCTCCGCCATGGACAGGCCCCAGAGCTTCGTCGCGTTTTCGCCCACGGACTGGACGGCAGGTTTCACGGCGGTCGTATTCATCGCCCAGCGATTAGGGGGAAGGGGCGCATACCGCAACAAGCCTGAGCAGTGCCATTCACAGGGATAAGCACGCCACAGGGTCTGGGCGCGGCGCGGCAGGCTGGCTAAGGATGTCGGCGATGACCGAACTGGCCGAAACGACCGCCCTGATCCTTGCCGGCACGCGACCGGGCGGCGACCCTTTTGCAAAAGAGGTCGGCGTTGCGCACAAGGGCCTGATCGATGTTGGCGGACGACCCATTCTGGACCGCGTGGTATCGGCGCTGAAAGCGGCGGGCGTGGGGCGTATCGCGGTGTCGACCAATTGCGAGGCGATCACGGCGATGGCCCGCAGCCTTGGGGCCGAAGTGATCGCGTCCGAAGCTGGCCCCAGCGCCAGCGTCGGGGCTGCATTCGCTGCCTATGGCGCGCCGATGCTGGTGACGACGTCGGATCATGCGCTGCTGCAACCGGAATGGGTGCGCCAGTTCGCTACCGACAGTCCGGCAGATGCGGACCTTGCCGTCATGCTCGCCCGGCGCGAAGCGGTGGAACGGGCGGTGCCCGGTGCACAGCGGACGTGGATGCGATTTGCCGACGGTCACTGGTCGGGTTGCAACATGTTTCTCCTTGCCACGCCGGCGGCATCGCGGGCCCTTTCCCTGTGGAGCGAGGTCGAGGCCAACCGCAAGAAACCCTGGCGCATCGCGGCGCGCCTGGGGCTTGGAATGCTGGTCGGTTATGTGTTCGGCAGGTTGGGCCTTGCGGGAATCGTTGCGCGATTGGGCAGGCGTGTTGGGATCGAGGCGCGGATCGTGGCGGCACGGGACGGACTGGCCGCAGTCGACGTCGACAAGGCCTCGGACCTTGCCCTCGTGCGTTCGCTCGTAGAGGCTCGACCCGAACTTTCCTGACGGGAGCGGCCGATGCGTTGCGCAATTTTTGGTGGAAGCGGCGGGCTGGGGCAGGCCTTTGCCTCTCTCTTGCTGGCCCGTGACGACGTTGACGTGGTCCACGTCGGTTCCCGCAATCCGCCGGTTTCCAACGATGTGCGCATGCACCCATTTCACTTCGATTTTCGGGACGAGGCATCGATCGAAGCAGCCTCGCAAGCGATTGGAGAGGGTGGTCCGCTCGACCTTGTCATCGTGGCCACCGGTATTTTGCAGCGCGAACCCGACGTGCGCCCCGAACGCAGCTGGCGGGCAATCGAACCCGCGGCGATGGAGGAGGTCTTTGCGATAAACACTTTCGGCCCCGCGCTGATCGGCAAGCATTTCCTGCCGCTCATGCGACGGGACGGACCGTGCCGATTCGCGGCGATATCGGCGCGGGTGGGTTCGATCGGAGACAACCGGTTGGGCGGTTGGCATTCCTATCGTGCGTCAAAGGCGGCGCTGAACATGATGATGCGCAATTTCGCGATCGAGATGGGGCGCCGCAACCGGGAGGCTATCGTGGTATCGCTGCATCCCGGCACGGTCGATACGGGCCTGTCGCAGCCGTTTCAAAGCAACGTGCCGGAAGGCAAGCTGTTCACGCCCGAATATTCCGCTTCGTGCCTGCTGTCCGTTCTCGATGGCCTTGGGCCCAAGGACAACGGTGGCTTCTTCGCGTGGGATGGGCAGGCGATAGAATGGTAATCGGCCGGACCCGCGCCTGGCGGATCCGGCCGATCTGAATACCATGGTTCAGGCGATCAGTTGCCGAACGTGCGCTGCCACCAGCCCCGGCGCGGTTCGCCGTTTTCGTCCAGCGCCTCGGCATCGCTGCCCTGCGCCTCGACATCGTTGGCAGCGCCGCTTTCCGCAGCCGGAGCCTCCGGTGCCGGAGCTTCGTCAGCAGGCATTTCGGCGGGTGCGGCTTGTTCTTCGCTCACCGCCGGTTCCGGAGCCGTTTCGGCAACCGCGGCCTTATCAGCCTTGGGTGCAGCCTTCTTTCGCGGCGCGCGGCGCTTCTTCGGCTTTTCCTCGGCTTCGGCTTCGGCCTTGGCGGGTTCCTCGGCGGCAGGTTCTGCAGGCGCTTCTGCGGCTTCGGTCGCTTCCTCGGCGGCAGGTTCGGCCTTCTTGCGACGCGTGCGGCGCTTCTTGGGCTTTTCCTCTGCTTCCGCTTCGGCGGGTGCCGGTTCCGCAGGTGCTTCTGCTGCCGGTTCCTCGGTCACGGTTTCGGGCTTGTCGTCGACAGGAGCTTCTGTCGCCTCTTCGCCATCGTCCGCATTGCCATCGGCATTGCCGTTGTCGTCGGCATTGTCCGCCGGCTTCTTGCCACCGCGACGGCGGCGACGGCGCTTCTTCGGCGCGCCTTCGCCATCATCGGTGTTGTCGTCCGCCGTTTCGGACTGGCTTTCGCCCTGGTCGTCACCGCCGTCGACGTCATCGTCGTCACTGCCGTTATCGTCCGAACCATCGTCGTCGCTGCCGTCTTCACGGCTGCGATTGCGGTTGCGGCGGCCACCCCGGCGGCGGCGGCGGCGCTTGCGACGGGGCTGATCGCCGTCATCACCGCGCTCGTCATCGCGGTCGCTGTCGTTATCGTTGTCGTCTTCATCCTCGACGTCGCTATCGTCGTCGTCGTCATCGTCATGGATGACTTCGAACTTGGGCGCATCCTTCGGCTTGGGGCCGCTGGATCCGGCGCGCATCTTCGCGCCTTCGTTTTCACCCTCGGGAATGACTTCGACGTGGACGCCGTAGCGTTCCTCGATCTCGGCCAGATCGGCGCGTTTGGAGTTGAGCAGGTAGATCGCCGCCTCGGTCGAGGCATAGAGTGTGATCGTCGTACCCTTGCCCTTGGCCGCCTCGTCCTCGATCAGGCGCAGCGCCGACAGGCCCGCGCTCGATGCCGTGCGGACAAGGCCGGTGCCGTCGCAGTGCGGGCATTCGCGGGTGGTTGCTTCCAGAACGCCGGTCCGCAGGCGCTGGCGGCTCATTTCCATGAGCCCGAAGCCCGAAATACGGCCGACCTGGATGCGGGCGCGGTCGTTCTTCAGCGACTCCTTCATGCACTTCTCGACCTTACGGATCGAGGAATTGTGCTCCATGTCGATGAAGTCGATCACGACGAGACCGGCCATGTCGCGCAGGCGCAATTGGCGCGCGATTTCCTTGGCCGCTTCGAGGTTGGTCGAAAGCGCGGTCTGCTCGATCCCGTGTTCCTTGGTGGAACGGCCCGAGTTGATGTCGATCGAGACGAGCGCCTCGGTCGGGTTGATGACGAGATAGCCACCCGATTTCAGCTGCACGACCGGGTCGTACATCGCCGAAAGCTGGTCCTCGGCCCCATAGCGCTGGAACAGCGGCACGGGGTCGGCATACTGCTTCACGCGCCGCGCATGGCTCGGCATCAGCAGCTTCATGAATTCCTTGGCCGAGCGGTAACCCTGCTCGCCCTCGACGATCACTTCCTCGATCTCGCGGTTGTAGATGTCGCGAATCGCGCGCTTGATCAGGTCGCTGTCCGAATGGATCAGGTTGGGCGCGCTGGATTTGAGGGTATTTTCGCGAATCTCGTCCCACAGCCGGGCCAGATAGTCGAAATCGCGCTTGATCTCGGTCTTCGTGCGCTGAAGCCCGGCGGTGCGAACGATGCAGCCCATCGACTTGGGCAGCGACATTTCGGACACGATCTGCTTCAGGCGCTTGCGGTCGCTCGCGCTTGAGATCTTGCGGCTGATGCCGCCGCCGTGGCTGCTGTTGGGCATGAGCACGCAGTAGCGGCCCGCCAGCGACAGGTAGGTGGTAAGAGCCGCACCCTTGTTGCCGCGTTCTTCCTTGACGACCTGCACGAGCAGGACCTGACGGCGCTGAATGACGTCCTGGATCTTGTAGCGGCGACGCAGGGCAAGGCGCTTTGCGCGAGCCTCGTCGGCGGCGCGGGCGCGGTTTCCGCCCTGGCGGCGACCCTTGCGGCGACGCGGGCGACGGTCTTCGGTCTCGTCGCTGTCGTCTTCGTTGCCAGAGACGTTGCCGTCCTCGATCGTGGCGACGTGGTCCTTTTCGGAAGTGTCTACTTCTTCGAGGCCATCTTCGCCTTCGGCCAGTTCCTCGGCGAACGAATCGGATTCGTCGTGGCGATCATCGTCGTCGTCGTCGTGGTTTTCGTCGGCGCCGTCTTCCCCGTGATCCTCGTCGTCATCCTCGGCGCGCAGGCGCGCTTCCTCTTCGGCGTGCTCGGCTTCTTCAGCCAGCAGTGCTTCGCGATCTTCCTTGGGAATCTGGTAATAGTCGGGGTGGATTTCGTTAAAGGCGAGGAAACCGTGACGGTTGCCCCCGAAATCGACGAAAGCGGCCTGGAGAGAGGGTTCGACCCTCGTCACCTTGGCCAGGTAGATATTGCCCTTGATCTGCTTGTGTTCGGCCGACTCGAAGTCGAACTCTTCAATTCTGTTTCCCTTGAGCACTGCCACCCTGGTTTCTTCCTGGTGGCGCGCATCGATTAGCATACGCGTGGACATCGATTATTCTCCGTGCGCGCAATAGGCCGGGTGGAGCGGCGGGCCGCTGTGCCGGTGCTGCGCGTCTGTTTGTGAAAACGCGCCGATCCGGCCGGGCCCATGGCCCGCCGTTCGGCGCGAAAGCTACGTTAAGGACGGCAGGACGCGCGATGCGCGTTGCCGAAGTTGAAATCTTTGTGTCGGGATAGTCGAAGACGCGCGAAAATGCGCTCACGGCGAGAGCAGCGGCCGGCCCGGTGGGCAGGCTATTCACTGCAATCGACGATGTTTCGACCATAAGAACTTACCTAATTCATCCGGGCGGCTTTGCGATCGGCACGCAGCTGTGAAATCAGCGCGATGCCGTGATACGGGCCTGCCACTCGGCACACCGGGAGAACATCAGACGAGATAGCATCCCGGTTTCCTGCCTCCTTCCGAAGGCGCCGCTTCCGCCCCGGCGCAACAGATGCGCATCCGGGGAAGGGCTTGAAAACCGAAAGGACCTCGCTGTCCCGGTTCGTCATCGACGCTAGCATCAGTGATCGGCGGCGGCAACAAAAAGCAATAGGTCGCGCAACAATCTGAGCATGGAGGGCCCTCGATCCTTGCCTGCCGGCATGGCCCGGCGATAGTCAACGGCGATGGACCGGGCGGGAAACAACGACGAAACGGACGGGACGACCGGGCCTGCTGGTTGGCGGGTCGCCTTGTTGATAGCGGGTGCGGTCCTTGTTGGCGCGTTGTCGGGCTTCGGGCTGGGCGCGGCCTTTCCGGGCGGCGGCGATGCGGTTGTTTCGCGCGAGTTGCCGCCATTGCGGGAGGCTCAGCTGCCCCGCATCGCGGTATCCGGCCGGACAGGGGCGGATGCGCCTCTCGTCGTGCTCGATCCCGGGCACGGCGGTTTCGATCCGGGGGCCAGCAGCACTGGCGGCGCGCGGGAAAAGGACATTGCGCTTGCCCTCGCGACAGCGGTACGCGACGTCTTGCTGGACCTTGGCGGCGTGCGTGTCGCCATGACGCGTGAGGACGACCGCTTCCTCCCGCTCGAGGAACGCCCCCGCATTGCCGAGGCGCTCGGCGCGGATGCCTTTGTGTCGATCCACGCCGACAGCGCGCCTGTGCCCGAAGCGCAAGGGGCGAACGTCTATGTCCTGTCCGCACGCGCGTCGGACAGGGAGGCGCAGGCCCTGGCGCGGATCGCGAACGAAAGCGCGAGCGGGCTGGACCTTCCCGACGGCGCGGACGACGTGGCGCACGTCCTTGCCGACCTGATGCGCCGCGAAACGGCGCTGGCTTCGGTTGGGCTTGCAACGGCGATAGACGAGGAATCGCAAGGTGCGATGCCGCGCCACGCCCCGTTCCGCCGTTCGGCCAACTTCGTCGTCCTGCGGTCCCCCGAAATGCCGTCGGTTCTTTTCGAGGCCGGTTACCTGACCAACCCCGACGATGCCCAGCGGCTTGCCGACCCCGCCACGCGGCAGATCGTGGCCGAGGCGCTGGCCCGTGCGATCCTTACTGATCTGCTCGCTGCGCAGCCGCGCTGAACACGAAGTTTCAACGCCCTGTCGCCAATCGTCTTTCCTGATCGCAAAACACCGTGCTAGGGCGGCGTCGATGACAGTTGGATCGCAATTCGAAACGTACTGGACCCGTGCGCGCGCAGACATGTCCGCGCTGGGTGGGAACCTGCGCACGCGCTGGCGCGAAAGCCGGCTGTTTCGCTGGCTCTCGGGGCTTGTTGCCCTGGGAATAGTCGTCGTTATCGGCGCCTATTACGCAATCGGCGCGGGGCTTCCCTCGGCCGACAGGCTGCTGACCTATCAGCCGCCTTTGCCCACGATGGTGCGCGGAATCGATGGCGAGATCGTCAATTCCTATGCGCGCGAACGCCGGGTTCAGCTGCGCTATGTCGATTTTCCCAAGCAATTGCAGGACGCTTTCCTCTCTGCCGAGGACAAGACGTTCTGGACCCACGGGGGCGTCGATGTCGGCGGTCTTGCGGGCGCCGTCGTCGATTATGTCAGCAAGCTGGGTTCCGGTGAGCGTGCGAAGGGCGGCTCGACGATTACGCAGCAGGTCGCAAAGAACATCCTTGTCGGTGACGAATATTCGATCACCCGTAAGCTGAAGGAAATGATTCTTGCCCGCCGCATCGAAGGCGTGCTGACCAAGGAACAGATTCTCGAGCTTTATCTGAACGAAATCCCGCTGGGCCGGCAGAGCTTTGGCGTACAGGCGGCAAGCCGCGCCTATTTCGACAAGGACGTTGCGGACCTCGACCTTAGCGAGGCCGCGTTTCTCGCCATCCTGCCCAAGGCACCCGAGCGCTATGGCCGCGAGAAATACCGCGACATGGCGCTCGAGCGTCGCAACTACGTGCTTGAGCAGATGGTCGACAATGGCTGGGCGACCCGCGCCGAGGTGGAAGCGGCCAAGGCAAAGCCGCTGGGCCTCGTTCCGCGTCGTTCGGCGAGTTACGATCCTGCCGGCGGCTATTTCGTCGAAGAAGTCCGTCGCCGCCTGATCGACCGTTTCGGCGAAACCGCCGAGGACGGGGAAAATTCGGTCTATGCTGGGGGGCTGTGGGTTCGCACTTCGCTCGACATGGAAATGCAGAAGGCGGCGCGCGCCGCGCTTCGCGCTGGCCTGATGCGCTATCACAGCGGCAAAGGCTGGGGCGGTGCGATCGCCAAGATCAACATGGACGAGAACTGGCAGACCCAGCTGATCGTCTCCAACCTGTCGATCGATTACAAGGACTGGAAAGTCGGCGTAGTAACGGAACGCAATGGCAATTCGGCACGCATCGGTTTCACCGATGGCGAGACTTATCCGCTTTCCAACCTTCCCGACAATCTGAAGGCTGGCGACGTCATTACCGCCGCGCCCAAGAACAAGTCCGAGTGGGTGGTGCGCACGGTGCCGACCGTTTCGGGCGGTCTGGTGGTAGAAAATCCGCGCAATGGCCGCGTACTGGCCATGCAGGGCGGTTTCGATGCCCGCCTCGGCTCGTTCAACCGCGCGACCCAGGCGGAACGCCAGCCCGGTTCGACCATCAAGCCGTTCGTCTATGCGACAGGTCTTGACCAGGGCATGACGCCGGCAACCCTCGTCAACGACGGACCGTTCTGCGTCTGGCAAGGCGCGGGCCTTGGCGAGAAGTGTTTCCGCAACTTCGGCAATTCGCGCGGGGCAGGGGACCAGACGATGCGCTGGGGCCTTGAACAGTCGCGCAACCTGATGACGATCCATATCGCCAACGATGCAGGCATGGAAAACGTGACCGACACGTTCCGCCGCGTCGGCATCGGCGATTACCAGAACTACCTGTCTTTCGCGCTTGGCGCGGGCGACACGACGGTCGCCAAGATGGTCAACGCCTACTCGGCGCTCGCCAACCTGGGCCGTCAGTACGACCAGTCGGTTATCGATTATGTGCAGGACCGCAACGGCAAGGTCATCTGGCGGGCGGACAAGCGCCGCTGCGAATCGTGCAACGCCGACGACTGGGACGGAAAGCCGATGCCGCGCCTTGCCGCTGCCGGAAAGCAGGTGCTCGATCCCGGCACCGCCTATCAGGTCGTCCACATGCTCGAAGGCGTCGTGACCCGCGGCACCGCGGTCCGCCTGCGCAGTCTCGAACTGCCGATCTTCGGCAAGACCGGCACGACTTCGGGGCCGACCAACGCATGGTTTGTGGGCGGATCGGCCGATCTGGTGGCCGGTGTCTATGTCGGGTTCGACCAGCCGAGGAACCTTGGTGGCTGGGTGCAGGGCGGCAACACCGCCGGTCCCATCATCAAGCAGCTGATCGAGGAAACGAAGAGCCGCTGGCCGACGACGCCGGTCCGCGCGCCCGAAGGCATTCGCATGGTCCGTATCGACCGCCGTTCGGGCAAGCGCGTATTTGACGGCTGGCCGACGAACGAATGGACGCCCGCGATCATCTGGGAAGCGTTCAAGCCCGACAGCGAACCGCGCCGTTCGCTCGATCGCCAGACGCTGGAGGAACGCCGCAACGCCGCGATCGCCGCTCTTCGCGCCGCAACCGAGGAACGCGCCGTCCAGACACGAGGGCCGCGCCGGATCGACGATACCTTCCTGGAGGATCAGGGCGGCATCTACTGACGCGTGCTGCGATGTTGCAGCGCACTGTCAGGCAATGGACTTTCGGCACGGCAACCTCCATTGAAGGTGGCATGAAGAAAATCGCCCTCTCCCTCGTCGTCGCGGCTGCCGCCGTTGGCGCAACGATGACCGCACCGGCCCAGGCCGCCCTCAAGAAAGGCGCAGAAGCGCCCCTGTTCACGACTTCGGGTGCCCTTGCCGGGAAAGCTTTCCGCTTCAACCTGGACGAGGCGCTGAAGAAGGGGCCGGTCGTACTCTACTTCTATCCCAAGGCTTTCACGCAAGGGTGCACGCTGGAAGCGCACGCCTTTGCCGAGGCGATGGACGATTTTCGCGCCGCTGGGGCGCAGGTCGTGGGGATGTCGAACGATGACATCGACACGCTGAAACGTTTTTCGACCGAGGCTTGCCGCGACGAATTTGCCGTCGCGCGCGCAACGCCGGGCCTGATCCGTGCCTATGACGTCGCGTTGAAGCGTGAAGGCGTGCCCACCGGGCTGACCGACCGCACGTCCTATGTCATCGGGACCGATGGCCGCATCGTCATGGTCCATTCGGACCTGGACTGGCGCGAACACGTGGCCAAGACGCTGGCGGCGGTAAAGGCGCTGAAGCGCAAGGGCTGATATTTCGCTTCGTTCCCTTGCCGGGGACAGCTTTACCGCTACGGCTCTTTTGCGACAGCTGCCACTTTCCACATCGGACCCGCTGGGCTAAGCGGACCGCCGACTTACGGAGAATTCACCATGCGTGCCGAAGGGCAGGCCCATATCGACCGCATCGAAGCGGCTCTTGCACTCATCCGCCGATCGCTGGACTGGGACGCCGCGTTGCGCCGTCTGGACGAGCTTAACGCACGCGTCGAAGACCCGACCCTGTGGGACAATCCCAAGGGTGCGGAGGAAGTCATGCGTGAGCGTGGCCGCCTCGAAAGCTCGATCGGGGCGGTAAAGTCGATTTCCGCCGAAATGGCCGACGCCATCGAATTCGTCGAACTGGGCGAGGCCGAAGGCGACGAGGATACCGTCAATGAAGGTATCGCGACGCTTGCCTCGCTGGTCGCGCGCGCGGACCGCGACAAGGTGGGCGCGCTGCTTTCGGGCGAAGCGGACGGCTACGACACTTATCTCGAAGTGCATGCCGGGGCCGGCGGCACGGAAAGCCAGGACTGGGCCGAAATGCTGCAGCGCATGTATTCGCGCTGGGCCGAACGGCGCGGGTACAAGGTCGAGCTGGTCGAATACCAGGCCGGCGAACAGGCGGGTATCAAGTCCGCGACGCTGCTGATCAAGGGCGAGAACGCCTATGGCTATGCCAAGACGGAAAGCGGTGTCCACCGCCTCGTCCGCATCAGCCCCTATGACAGTTCGGCGCGGCGCCACACCTCGTTCAGCTCGGTCTGGGTCTATCCGGTCATCGACGACGACATCGAGATCGAGATCAATCCGGCCGACCTCAAGATCGATACCTACCGCGCGTCGGGCGCGGGTGGTCAGCACGTCAACACGACCGATTCCGCCGTTCGCATCACGCACCAGCCCACCGGCATCGTGGTGGCCAGCCAGAACGACCGTTCGCAACACAAGAACCGCGCGACCGCGATGAACATGCTGAAGGCGCGGCTCTACGAAAAGGAACTGGCAGAGCGTGAGGCCGCGGCCTCGGGCGAATACCAGGCGAAGACCGAGATCGGTTGGGGCCACCAGATCCGCTCCTACGTGCTACAGCCGTATCAGCAGGTGAAGGACCTGCGTACGGGCCATGTCTCGACCAACCCCAGCGACGTTCTCGACGGCGCGCTCGACCCGTTCATCACCGCGGCCCTGGCGCAGCGCGTGACGGGCGAGGAAGTCGAAGTGGAAGACGTGGATTGATCGCATCGCGCGCCTTTTCCGCTGCGCTCGTCCTGACGGCCTCTCTCACCCTTTCCGGGTGCGACATATCGGCCGCCGGTGACCAGCGGGCGGCGAGTGCGCGCGACTTTCCGCAGCCCGACCGGCCCGTGTCCGAGACGATCAGCAACCAGGCCGCCACCGAACGATCGCGCGACGATCGCAAGGAAGCGGCGACCGTCATGGATCTTGCCAATATCGGCGAGGGCATGACCGTGGCCGATATCGGCGCGGGCGAGGGGTATTACACAACCCGCCTTGCCGAACGCGTCGGCCCGCGCGGGCGGGTGCTGGCACAGGACATTGATCCCGAAGTGCTCGACCGGCTTGGCGCGCGGGTTCAGCGCGAACGGCTCGACAACGTGTCGATTGCGCGCGGATCGGAAGACGATCCCAAGCTGCCCGAAAACAGCTTCGACAGGATCTTCCTCGTGCACATGTATCACGAGGTGACCGAGCCTTATGCCTTCCTGTGGCGGCTGCGTCCGGCGCTGAAGGACAAGGGGCAGGTGATCGTCGTCGATACCGACCGGCCCACGGATTCGCACGGAATCCCGCCGGTTCTGCTATTCTGTGAATTCGAGGCGGTCGGCTTTCGCCTGGCTGCCTTCATCCGCCGGCCTGAACTGGCCGGTTATTACGCACGGTTCGAGGCCGAGGGTCCTCGCCCCGATCCGCAGGATATCGAGGCTTGCCAACAGGACGTGGCGGCCGGACGCGATATCGAGAGACACCTGGGCCGCCTTGATGGCGCGCCCGAAACCGGGACGGTAAGCACATGAGTTTCAAGGGGTTGCAGCCCATCAATTATGGCGGCAAGGAAGTCTGGCCGCTGATCGAGGGTGGCAAGGGCGTGTCCGCGACGAACCACATGAGTTCGGGCGCATGGGCGGCGGCAGGCGGCATTGGCACGGTAAGCGCGGTGAACGCCGACAGCTACGACGCCGAAGGCAAAATCGTCCCGCAGGTCTACGAACAGCTGACGCGCAAGGAACGGCACGAACAGCTGATCCGCTATGCCATCGACGGCGGCGTCGAACAGGTGAAGCGCGCGCACGAGCTTTCGAACGGGCAGGGCGCGATCAACATCAACGTCCTGTGGGAAATGGGCGGCGCGCAGGCCGTGCTCGAAGGCATTCTTGAAGAGACCAAGGGCCTTGTGACCGGTGTAACCTGCGGCGCAGGCATGCCCTACAAGCTGGCCGAAATCGCGCAGCATCACAACGTGCACTACCTGCCGATCATCTCCTCGGCCCGCGCTTTCCGCGCGCTGTGGAAGCGTTCCTATTCCAAGGTTCCGGAACTGATGGCCGCGGTCGTCTATGAAGATCCGTGGCTGGCTGGGGGCCACAACGGCCTGTCGAACGCGGAAAACCCGCGTGAGCCGCAGGACCCCTACCCCCGTGTTGCCGAACTGCGCGCCACGATGCGCAAGGAAGGCGTTTCGGAAGACACCGCCATCGTCATGGCGGGCGGCGTCTGGTTCCTGCGCGAGTGGGAAAACTGGATCGACAATCCCGAACTGGGCAAGATCGCGTTCCAGTTCGGCACGCGCCCGCTGCTGACGCAGGAAAGCCCGATCCCGCAAGGGTGGAAGGACGCGCTGCGCGATCTGGAACCGGGCGATGTCCTGCTTCACAAGTTCTCGCCGACGGGCTTCTACTCCTCGGCCATCCGCAACCCGTTCCTGCGCAATCTTGAGGAGCGGTCGGAGCGTCAGATCCCCTATTCCCGCGTCGAGGCGGGCGATCACACGGTGCAGCTGGACGTCGGCGTGAAGGGCAAGAATTTCTGGGTCACCGAACACGATCGCGATCGTGCGCGTGGCTGGGCCGCAGAAGGCTATGAAACCGCACTGAAGACGCCGGACGATACCGTGGTCTTCGTGACGCCCGAAGAACGCGAAGTCATCCGCAAGGACCAGGCCGACTGCATGGGCTGTCTGTCGCACTGCGGTTTCTCGTCGTGGAAGGACCATGACGATTACACCACGGGACGCCTTGCCGACCCGCGCAGCTTCTGCATTCAGAAGACGCTTCAGGACATTGCTCACGGCGGTCCGGTGGACGAAAACCTCGCCTTTGCGGGCCACGCGGCATATCGCTTCAAGCAGGACCCGTTCTATTCCAACGGCTACACGCCGACGGTGAAGGAACTGGTCGAACGCATCCTTACGGGCGACTGATCTCCAGGTCGTCCGGGTCTGCGTAAACCCGCTCCTCGCCCCGGCGGAAATGCCGGTCGAGGTAGCGGTTGAGGCTTTCCATCCCAAGGTTGAGCAGCGCCGTCGCCATCGCGTCGGCGCCTGCCAGCTTCTCGTCGGCCCACTGCGCACGTAGCTGTTGATAGCTGCGGCGATCGTGGCGGGTCAGGTCTGCCAGCATCTGCCGCACCGTGGCCACGCGATCCTGCGCCTGGTCGAGCACAATCTCTCCGGCATCCAGCTCGCGCAACGTCGTGCAGCGGAAGTCGGAGCAGGTTTCGGGGCGCTGCGCGTAAATCGTGCAGCGCGTGCCCTTCAGCATCGGGCAGGGTTGGTCGAAATCGTAGTTGTCGTCTTCGCAGGGCGTCAGGACGACGCCCAGATCATGCATCCGGTCGGCGTCTTCCACGACGATTCCAACCGTGCCGAATAGGCTGCCGTCGCAGCACAGGCCGCAGTTCGCGCATAGGCCGGCGGCGAGGACCACGCGGCCCGCCCCGAGCTCAGGCCCAGCCTTCCAGCACCCAGTCCAGTGGCCGGTGTCCGTCGGCCCAGGTGCGAATGTTCGCGATGACGCGTTCGCCCGATGCTTCGCGGCCTTCCTCGGTCGCGCTGCCCAGGTGTGGCTGGGTGATGACGTTGGGATGATCGATCAGGCGCTGGTCGACGTTCGGCTCGTCCGGAAAGACATCCAGCCCCGCACCGAACAGCTTTCCCTTGCAGAGCGCGTCAATCATCGCTTCGTAGTCGATCAATTCGCCGCGCGCGGTGTTGATGATGACCGAACCCTGCTTCATCAGCGCGATGCGGCGTGCATCGATCAGGTCGTGCGTCGACTTCGTTGCCGGACAGTGCAGGCTGACGATGTCGGCCATCTCGAGCAGGCCGTCCAGCGTCGGCACGTATTCGGCGCCCAGCATCCTTTCCAGAGCTTCGGGAAGGCGGTGGCGGTTGTGATAGACGACGGTCATGCCGAATGCGCGGGCGCGGTGGGCGACGGCCTGGCCGATGCGGCCCATGCCGACGATGCCCAGCACCTTGTCGGCCAGCTTGCGGCCCAGCATTGCCGAAGGCGCCCATCCGGTCCATTCCTTGCGGCGGACGAGGCGCGTGCCTTCGCGCATCCTGCGCATCACGCCGATGATCAGCGCGATGGTCATGTCGGCGGTGTCTTCGGTAAAGACGCCAGGCGTATTGGTGATCATGATCCCCTTGGCGCGCGCGGCCTTCAGGTCGATGTGATCGGTGCCCGCGCCGAAATTTGCGATCAGCTTCAGCGAAGGGCCGGCATTGGCGATCAGATCGCCGTCGAGATGGTCGGTGACCGTCGGCACGAGCACGTCGATGTCCTGCATCAAGGCCGCCATCTCGTCGCGCGAAAGTGGCCGGTCTTCCCGGTTGAGGCGGGCATCGAACAATTCTTCCATCCGCATTTCGATGGATGGCAGGAGATGCCGGGTGACCCCGACGCGGGCCTTGCCCTCGATACGGCGGGTTTCGGAGCTGGACAGGCTGGGTTCGGCGCGATTGGGCATGACAGATGCGCTACGTCCACAGGCGGGGGCTGGTCAAGGCTCGAAGCTTGCTAGTCGCGGGGGCAGGGCGCTATGCGCGGGGCATACCGTGATTTTTCGCGCACCGGAGTGTCCATGCCGCGTCTTTCCCTTACCGGCCCGATCTGCGCCGCCCTTGCCATGACTTTCGCCGCGGCGCCTGCCCATGCAGAGGACGAGGTGCCCTACTGGGTCTCGCTCCGCGCCGAGGAAGCGAACATGCGCGTCGGGCCGAGCGAGGCCTATCCCATCGAATGGGTTTATCAGCGCGTTGGGCTGCCGCTGAGGGTCGTTCGCAAGATGAGCGGTTGGCGTCTGGTCGAGGATCCGGACGGCGCGCGGGGCTGGATCGTCTCACGTTTCTTGAGCCTTGAGCGCAGCGCGATCGTCACGGGCGACGAACCTTCACCGATCCGGGCCGAAGCATCACCGGGCGCGGCACTGTTGTGGCGGGCCGAACCGGGAGTCGTCGTCATGCTAGGCGATTGCGATTCGGGTTGGTGCAAGGTTTCGATCGGCGAGAAGGCGGGCTGGATGAACGCCGAAAGCCTCTGGGGCGACGGCGAACCCTGATCGGTGGACTGGCCGTGGGTCCTTTGCGGCGCGGGGCTGGGGCTGCTCGTCGGAAGCTTCATCGGCGCGGTCGCGCTAAGGCTGCCGCGCGGCGAGAGCATCGTGACCGGCCGTTCGAAATGTGACGGCTGCGGGCGTGTCCTGTCGGTCCGCGATCTTTTTCCCGTTTTTTCCTACCTGTTGAGCAAGGGACGCTGCCGGACGTGCGGCGCGGTAATAGATCGCGGTCACATTCTGGCAGAGGTCGGCGCGGCTGCCATCGGCGCAGGCGCTGTCGCTCTCGGTTCGGACTGGCTGGAGATCGCCGCGACGGCCGTTTTTGGATGGCAGCTCCTGCTCCTCGCGCTTCTGGACGGGCGCCATTTCTGGTTGCCGATGCGATTCGTCGCGCTGCTTGCTGTCAGTGCCGTGCTCGTCACCCTCGGCGCGGGAGGGGGCTGGCAGGCGGCGGCGTTGTCGCAATTGGCGGGCGGCGCGCTTGGTTTCGCGCTTCTGGCAGGGCCGGCGCTCGCCTATCGCTGGCTGCGCGGGAAAGACGGGATGGGCGCAGGCGATCCCTGGCTTCTGGGCGCGATCGGCCTCTGGCTCGGCATGACGGGGGTGATCGCGACACTGTTCCTTGCCGCGCTTGCGGGAATCGCGGCGGCGCTAGTCCTCAAGATCGCGGGAAGAGAGGTGGATTCGCAATCTGCCCTGCCGCTGGGGCTGTTCCTCGCTCTGGCGGCGATCGCGGTCAGAATGGCGGGTTTTCCGCTTTAGGAATCGTTTCGGATGCAAGCGGAAGGGGACTTTGGCCAAGGTCCCCCTTGCGCGTAGCCTGACAGATGCCTAGGGCGCTTCTCGCAACCGCAACGCGACAAGCTAAAGCGAGTCTGTCTTGGTCGACCTATCGCAATATCTTCCGATCCTCATGTTCCTTGGGGTCGCAGTGGCCCTCTCGGCCCTCTTCGTGTTCCTGCCGATGGGCGTCTCGCGCCTGACCGGAACGCATAACCCGGATGCCGAGAAAAATTCGGAATACGAATGCGGCTTCCCCGCGTTCGAGGATCCCCGCAGCCAGTTCGACGTGCGTTTCTACCTCGTCGCCATCCTGTTTATCATCTTCGATCTCGAAGCGGCGTTCCTGTTTCCCTGGGCCGTCAGCCTCGATCTTACCGGATGGCCGGGCTGGATCACGATGATGGTGTTTCTGGGTGAACTCGTCGTCGGCTTTGCCTACGCCTGGAAAAAGGGAGCCCTGGAATGGGAGTGAACGAAACGCTCGTCCCCGCGGGCCAGATGCCAACTGCTCAGCCCGGAGAGGTCCGTCAGCCGGACCAGGACTATTTCCACGCGCTTCAGACCGAGGTGAACGACAAGGGTTTCCTCGTCACCAGCACCGAGGACCTATTTCAGTGGGCCCGCACCGGTTCGCTGTGGTGGATGACGTTCGGGCTTGCCTGCTGTGCGGTCGAAATGATCCACGTGAACATGCCGCGTTACGACATGGAACGTTTCGGCGTCGCGCCGCGCGCCTCGCCGCGCCAGTCGGACGTGATGATCGTGGCCGGAACCCTGTGCAACAAGATGGCTCCGGCCCTGCGCAAGGTTTACGACCAGATGTCGGATCCGAAATACGTGATCTCGATGGGGTCGTGCGCGAACGGCGGCGGTTACTACCACTATTCGTACTCGGTCGTGCGCGGATGCGATCGCATCGTGCCGGTCGACATCTATGTGCCCGGCTGCCCGCCGACCGCAGAAGCGCTGCTTTACGGCGTGATGCAGTTGCAGCGTAAGATTCGCCGCGTCGGCACGGTTTCGCGGTAAGGGGCAAGGACATGGCTGTTCTCCATTCCGCACCGAAGTATGCCTCCAACGACGGCGTTGCCGACGCGATGAAGGTCGCGCTGGGCGCTGCGATCGCCTCGATCCACGAAGAGCATGGCGAAATCCTGCTGAACGTGGTTCGCGATCAGCTGGCCGACGTGATGCGTACGCTGCGCGACGAACACGAATACCAGCAGCTGATGGAAATCGCGGGCGTCGACTATCCGGGCCGGGCAGAGCGGTTCGAGGTTTGCTATTGTCTGCTTTCGGTCACGAAGAACCACCGCCTGATCGTCAAGGTTTCGACCGACGAGGCGACCCCGGTGCCGAGCGTGACATCGATCTGGCCGAATGCCGGCTGGCTCGAGCGTGAGGTCTTCGACCTTTACGGCGTGCTGTTCGCCGGGAACGACGATCTTCGCCGCATCCTCACCGACTACGGTTTCGAAGGGCATCCCTTCCGCAAGGATTTCCCGCTGACAGGTCATGTCGAACTGCGCTATTCCGAACAGGAAAAGCGCGTCGTCTATGAACCGGTCGAACTGGCCCAGGATTTCCGCAGCTTCGACTTCATGAGCCCGTGGGAAGGGGCCGACTACGTCCTTCCGGGTGACGAGAAGGCTGCCGAACAGGCCGCTGCGCCGAAAGTGGACGAGCCCAAGACGACGGAAAAGCCCGGACAGACCGGCGCGGGCGCCAAGGCCGATGCCAAGGCGGCAAAGACGCAGAGCGCTCCGGCTCCTGCCGAAAAGGACGCTGGCGCAAAGCCGGGCGAGCCCGAGGCGACCGAGGATCGGCCCGACCGTCCGGCCCGCGAGGGCAAAGTGCAGGACACGCCTGCATCGACCGAAGTGAAGAAGGAGGAAGGCGAATGAAACTGCGTATCGCACTTCTCTGCGCGCTTGCCGTTTCGGCTTGCGACCAGCCTGCCGAAGAGCCGGCAGTCGTCGACGAGACTCCTGCGGCAGAGGCGACCAGCGTCGCGCCGGACCAGGAAATCTATGATGACGCCCAGCCAAATGCCGGGAACGAGTATTCGTATATCGACCTTCTGCCCCTGGAGCCTGACGACGGTTCGGTGATAGCCGATATCACGACCGGTGCGGGGCTTTGCACTTTTACCGTGGAAGATGGTCCCGTCATCCTGTCCGTCGGTGCTCCGCTCGAGAACGAGAAGGCGGGTGCAGGCGTGGTCCGGCCCAACGGCGTACCGGCGATCGTGCTCTATGCCTTTGACGATGGCGCCGATTACCTGAAGAATTCGCCGATGTTGTCACGTGATGGCGACGCGGAATTTGCCGGGATGACGGTTACCGTCGTCAAGGCCGAAGACAGCGATGCCGCGACACTGACCGTCGACATCGGTGATGGCGAGCGCGATCCCTATAACGGCACATGGGTCTGCAAGGCATGACCATGCAGCTCGAACAGTCGCCGACCACCGGCGACGAGGTCATCACCAACTACACGATCAACTTCGGCCCGCAGCACCCTGCGGCGCACGGCGTTCTGCGCATGGTGATGGAGCTTGACGGCGAGATCATCGAACGCGTCGATCCGCACGTCGGCCTGCTGCATCGCGGCACCGAAAAGCTGATCGAGTACAAGACGTATCTTCAGGCGCTGCCGTACTTCGACCGGCTCGATTACTGCTCGCCGCTGGCGCAGGAATACAGCTACGTTCTGGCGATCGAAAAGATGCTGAACGTCGAGGTGCCGGAGCGTGCGCAGTATCTTCGCGTGCTGTTCGCCGAACTGACCCGTATCTGCAATCACATGTTGAACCTGGGTTCGCACGTGATGGACGTCGGCGCGATGACGCCGAACCTGTGGATGTTCGAACTGCGCGAAGACTGCCTCAATTTCTTCGAGCGCGCATCGGGCGCACGCATGCACAGCGCGTGGTTCCGTCCCGGCGGCGTTCATCAGGACGTTCCATTGAAGCTGCTGACCGACATCGGCGATTGGGTCGATGGGCGCCTGCCCGAACTGTTCGGCGATGCGATGAGCCTGGTGACCGGCAACCGCATCTTCAAGCAGCGCAACGTCGATATCGCGCACGTGTCGAAGGAAGACGCACTGGCCTGGGGCTTTTCCGGCCCGATGATCCGTGCCGCGGGCATCCCTTGGGATCTTCGCAAGAGCCAGCCCTACGACGTATACGATCGCATGGACTTTGAAATTCCGGTCGGCACCAATTCCGACTGCTACGACCGTTTCATGGTCCGCGTTCAGGAAGTTTATCAGTCGGGCAAGATCATCAAGCAGTGCCTGGCCGAGATGCCCGAAGGGCCGATCGCCAGCACCGACCGCAAGGTCAGCCCGCCCAAGCGGGGCGAGATGAAAAGCTCGATGGAAGCGCTGATCCACCACTTCAAGCTTTATACCGAGGGCTTTCACGTCCCCGCGGGCGAAGTCTACGTGGCGACCGAAAGCCCCAAGGGCGAATTCGGCGTCTACCTGGTCAGCGACGGCTCGAACAAGCCGTACCGCTGCAAGATCCGCCCCACCGCGTTCAGCCATCTCCAGGCGATGGACATGATGTGCAAGGGTCACATGCTGCCCGACGCCACCGCCATCCTTGGCGCGATCGACGTCGTGTTCGGGGAGTGTGACCGGTGAGGCTGAACGCGACCCAGCAGATCAGCGTGCTGGCCTCGGCAACGGGCCTGATCCTGATCGCGGCCTATTTCGTGGGCCTCTATCTCGGTGCCGAAACAGCGCGGTGGCTGCCTGACATGATCGCTGGCATCACCGGTTTTGAGCTTTTCCTGTTCGGACAGGTCCAATGGGAGGCGCTGAAGCGTCGCCGTGCCAATACGCGCGGAGGTGACCGTGGCTGACAGCGCCGTCTTGATCGACCGCACCGCGATCGCGCGGTCCATGATCGATGCCTACAACGCGCAGGACGTGGACACTTACGTCTCGTACATGACCGACGACGCCTGCGAGGCGAACTATCGCGGCGATGTTGTGCGCGAGGGCAAGGAAGGCACGCGCAGCGGGCTTGCTGCCGCTTTCGAACGCTGGCCGCAGAACCGCGCCGAAATCCGCGATGCGCAGGAGATCGGCAACTACGTCATTTTCCGCGAACACGTCACGCGGGGCCCTTCGACCGACGGATCGCCGCTGGTCGAGCCTTTTGACGTCGTCGCGATCTATACTTTCGAGGGCGACAAGTGCGCCCGTGTGGAGTTCGTCCGCTAATGGCTGACCGCTACATCGAACCCGTCACCGCCGACCTGCGCGAACGTTGGGGCAGCTTCGCCTTTACGCCTGCGTGGGAGGAAAAGGCGAAGGCGGCCATCGCCCGCTATCCCGACGGACGCCAGAAATCGGCCGTCATGGCCCTGTTGGACTATGCCCAGCGGCAGGTGGGCGAAGAAACCAATACGCAAGGCTGGTTGCCGATTCCGGTCATGGAATACGTGGCCGCCTATCTCGACATGCCGGTCATTCGCGTGGTCGAGGTCGCGACGTTCTACACCATGTACAATCTCGTGCCCGTGGGCCGTTTCCACGTGCAGGTCTGCGGCACGACGCCGTGCTGGCTGCGTGGGTCCGACGAAGTCATGGAAACGTGCAAGAAGCGCGGCATGAAGAAGGGCCACACGACCGAGGACGGCCTGTGGACGCTGACCGAGGTGGAGTGCATGGGCAACTGCGCCAGCGCTCCGATGGTCCAGATCAACGACGACAATTACGAGGACCTGACCGGCGAACGCCTCGATGTCGTTCTCGATGCGCTGGCCGCGGGCAAATCGCCCAAGGCCGGTACGCAGGAACCGGGCCGTCACACCGTCGAACCCGTCGGTGGTCCGACCACGCTTACCGCGATGGTCGATGCCAACCACGATTATCGGGGCGAATGGTAATGCCGGTTACCGGACGCAACTTCGTGCTTGCCGGCGCGCTCTTCGTGATCGCGGCGCTGCTGTTCTACGCGACCGGTAACAGCGGCCCGGTGGGCGCGACGCTGCTGGCCGTGGGCGTGGCTTTCCTCGCCTTTGGCCTGGTGAAGCGGAAGGACCGCTCCTGATGGACTCGCTGCCGATCATCATCGCGGCGCTCGTCGCCGTCTTCATCGCCTGGAAGGTGCTGAAGGGCGTCGTTAAAACGCTGGCGCTTGTCGCGATCCTGATCGTGGCTGCAATTTTCGTATTCGGAGTTCTGTGATGCTGGCTGACAAGGACCGCATCTTTACCAACGTCTACGGTTATCAGCCGTGGAACCTCGACGCGGCACGTGCGCGCGGCGACTGGGACAACACGAAGGACATTCTGGCCAAGGGGCAGGATGCCATCATCGACGAGATCAAGGCCTCCGGCCTGCGCGGTCGCGGCGGTGCGGGCTTCCCCACGGGCATGAAGTGGTCGTTCATGCCCAAGGAAAGCAAGGACGGTCGTCCCAGCTTCCTCGTCATCAACGCCGACGAATCCGAACCCGGTTCGTGCAAGGACCGCGAGATCATCCGCCACGATCCGCACAAGCTGATCGAAGGCGCTCTGGTCGCCGGTTTCGCGATGCGGGCGCGTGCGGCTTACATCTATATTCGCGGCGAATACATCCGCGAGGCCGAAACCCTGTTCGCCGCCGTGCAGGAGGCTTATGACGCCGGCCTGATCGGCAAGAACGCATGTGGATCGGGCTACGATTTCGACGTCTTCGTCCATCGCGGCGCGGGCGCCTACATCTGCGGCGAAGAGACCGCGATGATCGAGAGCCTCGAGGGCAAGAAGGGCCAGCCTCGCCTCAAGCCGCCGTTCCCGGCAGGTGCGGGCCTTTATGGCTGCCCGACGACGGTCAACAACGTGGAATCGATCGCGGTCGCCCCCACGATCATGCGTCGCGGTTCGGCCTGGTTCTCCAGCTTCGGGCGCGAGAATAACAAAGGCACCAAGCTTTTCCAGATCAGCGGGCACGTCGAAAAGCCCTGCGTAGTCGAGGAAGAGATGAGCATTCCGTTCAAGGAACTCATCGAAAAGCACTGTGGCGGCATTCGCGGCGGTTGGGACAACCTGCTGGCGGTCATTCCCGGCGGCTCGTCGGTTCCGCTGGTTCCCGCGGCCGAGATCATGGAAGCGCCGATGGACTTCGACGGCCTGAAGGCGGTCGGGTCGGGTCTTGGCACCGCGGCGGTCATCGTCATGGACAAGTCGACCGACATCGTGAAAGCGATCAGCCGGATCAGCTACTTCTACAAGCACGAGAGCTGCGGCCAGTGCACGCCGTGCCGCGAAGGCACCGGCTGGATGTGGCGCATGATGGAACGCCTGCGTGTCGGTGATGCGCAGCCGGAAGAGATCGACATGCTGTTCCAGGTGACCAAGCAGGTCGAAGGGCACACGATCTGCGCCCTTGGCGATGCGGCCGCATGGCCGATCCAGGGTCTGATCCGCCACTTCCGCCCCGAACTTGAGCGCCGCATCGCGGACGCCGGCAACATGGCAGAGGCAGCTGAGTAATGCCGACAGTTAAGGTAGACGGTCAGGAAATCGAAGTTCCCGCAGGCGCCACCGTCCTGCAGGCCTGCGAACTTGCGGGCAAGGAAATCCCGCGTTTCTGCTATCATGAACGGCTTTCCATCGCGGGCAATTGCCGCATGTGCCTTGTCGAAGTGAAGCCCGGACCGCCTAAGCCGCAGGCTTCGTGCGCGCTTCCGGCCACCGAAGGCCAGGAAATCCGCACCGACAGCGAAATGGTCAAGAAGGCGCGCGAAGGGGTGATGGAGTTTCTCCTCATCAACCATCCGCTCGACTGTCCGATTTGCGACCAGGGCGGCGAATGCGACCTGCAGGACCAGTCGATGGCCTATGGCCGCGGCGCGACGCGCTATGACGAGAACAAGCGCGCGGTCACCGAAAAATACATGGGCCCGCTCATCAAGACGACGATGACGCGCTGCATCCACTGCACCCGCTGCGTGCGTTTCTCCGAAGAGATCGCCGGCGTGGACGAAATCGGCGCGCTTTATCGCGGCGAGAACATGCAGATCACGACGTACCTCGAACACGCGGCCAAGCACGAGCTTTCGGCCAACGTGATCGATCTGTGCCCGGTCGGTGCGCTGACTTCGCGGCCCTATGCCTTCGAAGCACGCCCGTGGGAGCTGAAGAAGACGCTCGGCATCGACGTGATGGACGCGATGGGCGCGAACATCCGCATCGACAGCCGCGGCCGCGAAGTGCTGCGCGCGCTTCCCCGCGTGAATGACGACGTCAACGAGGAATGGCTCTCCGACAAGTCGCGCTATGCCGTCGACGGCCTTACCCGCCGCCGTCTCGACAAGGTCTGGATCCGCAAGCCCAAGAAAAATGGACAAGGCAAGCTTGAGGCCGCGACCTGGGACGAGGCGTTCAAGAAGATCAAGGCTGTAAAGCCAGGAAAAGACATCGCCGCGGTCTATGGCGACCTGCTCGACTGCGAAACGATGTTCGCGGCCAAGGCGCTGCTCGGCGCGATGGGGTCGACCCTGATCGAAGGCCGCCAGACCGGCATGACCTACGACACGTCGAACCTTGCCGCGGTCAACTTCAACACCACGCTGGCCGAGATCGAGAACGCGGACGCGGTCCTGATCGTGGGCAGCCAGATCCGGCACGAAGCCCCGCTGCTCAACGTACGCCTGCGCAAGGCGGTGAAGCGCGGCGCGAAGGTGTTCATCGTCGGGCCGGAGTGGGAAACGACTTATCCCGCAACGTTCCTCGGCAACGATCTGGGCGTCTTGAATTCGCTGTCCGCCGACGTCACCGACGCATTCGGCAAGGCAGAACGTCCCGCGATCATCGTCGGCGGTGCGGCGCTGGGCCGTGGCGCATTGGGCAAGGCACTTGCGCTGGCCAAGGAATGGAACGTCGTTCGTGAAGGCTGGAACGGGTTCAACTCGCTCCACTTCTCGGCTTCGCGCATGGGCGGCCTGATGCTCGGCCTCGCGCAGAAGGGCGGCATGGCCGATCTCGTGGCGGCGAAACCGAAGGTATTGCTGGCTCTCGGCGCGGACGAGGTGGACTTCACCCAGTTTCCCGATGCCCTGAAGGTCTTCATCGGCCATCACGGCGACAAGGGCGCGCACGCGGCGGACATCATCCTGCCTGCGGCTGCCTACACCGAAAAGGCTGGCACTTACGTCAACATCGAGGGCCGCGTGCAGCGTAGCGAAAAGGCCGTCTTCGCACCGGGTGACGCCCGCGAGGACTGGACTATCCTGCGCGCGCTGGCTGATGCGCTTGGCGTGAAGGTTGGGTTCGACAGCTTTGACCAGCTTCGTGCTGCCATGTTTGCCAATACTCCGGCGCTGGCCAACGAAGGTCTGGCCGATCTGGGCGGCGAGCTCCCGGCAGGCGGCGGTGATGCCTCGGGCATTATCGAGGCCTATCCGGTTGCCGATTTCTACCTGACCAACGCGATTTGCCGCGCCAGCCCGACGATGCAGCGCTGCTCGGCAGAATTGCTCCACGGCGAGCCACTTGCGGAGGCCGCAGAATGACTGCTTTCTTCCAATCGCTTGGCATGAATTACGAGTGGGCCTGGTTTATCGCCACGGTCTGCGGGATTCTGCTGATTGCCCTGCCGCTGATGCTGGCCGTCGCGATGATCATCTATGTCGACCGCAAGGTCTGGGCCGCGATCAACCTGCGGCGCGGGCCCAACGTGGTCGGCCCGCTCGGCCTGCTCCAATCGTTCGCCGATGGTCTGAAGGTCTTCCTGCAGGAAACCATCATTCCGTCGGCCGCCAACAAGGGCATCTTCATCCTTGCCCCGATCGTGACGTTCACGGTCGCACTGGGCGCATGGGCGGTGATCCCCTTCGATGCGGGCGTCGTGCTGGCGGACATCAATGTCGGCCTGCTCTACATCCTCGCGATCTCTTCGTTGTCGGTTTACGGCGTCGTCATGGCGGGCTGGGCTTCGAACTCGAAGTACCCGTTCTTCTCGGCCATGCGCGCATCGGCACAGATGATCAGCTACGAAGTCTCGATCGGCTTCATCCTGGTCTGCGTTGTCCTTTACGCAGGATCGTTCAACCTGACCGAAATCGTGATGTCCCAGAAGGGCCACGGCCTCGGCATCGTGAACGGATATGTCTTCAACATCCTGCTGTTCCCGATGTGGGTGATGTTCTTCATCTCCTCGCTCGCTGAAACGCAGCGCGTTCCCTTCGACCTTACCGAGGCGGAATCGGAACTCGTCGCAGGGTACCAGACCGAATATTCCTCGATGAGCTTCGCGCTCTTCTGGCTGGGTGAATACGCGAACATCCTGCTGATGTGCTCGCTCAACACGATCCTGTTCTTCGGTGGCTGGCTGCCGCCGATCGACTGGGCGCCGCTGTATTATGTGCCGGGCATCATCTGGTTCCTTCTGAAGACCTTCTTCTTCTTCTTCATGTTCAGCTGGGTCATGGCGACGGTGCCGCGTTACCGTTACGACCAGCTGATGCGGCTTGGCTGGAAGATTTTCCTGCCGATTTCGCTCCTGTTTGTCGTGCTGATCTCAGGTTGGCTTATGTTCACGAGGTACGCATGAGCGTCGCCCATCTCGTAAAGTCGTTCACCCTTTGGGAGTTCGTGAAGGCGCATGCCCTCACGCTGAAGTATTTCTTCAAGCCCAAGGTGACGATCAACTACCCGTTCGAGAAGAACCCGCTGTCCCCGCGTTTCCGCGGTGAACACGCGCTGCGCCGGTATCCCAACGGCGAGGAACGCTGCATCGCGTGCAAGCTGTGCGAGGCCGTGTGCCCCGCGCAGGCGATCACGATCGAGGCCGAGCCGCGCGATGACGGTTCGCGCCGTACCACGCGCTATGACATCGACATGACCAAGTGCATCTTCTGCGGCTTCTGCCAGGAAGCGTGCCCGGTCGATGCCATCGTCGAAGGGCCGAACTTCGAATATGCGACCGAAACGCGCGAAGAACTGCTTTACGACAAGGCGAAACTGCTGGCGAACGGGGACAAGTGGGAGCGTGCTATCGCCGCGAACCTTGAAGCCGATGCGCCCTACCGCTAGGGGCCGCGCGCAGGGACATTATCCATGATCCATATCATCGCCTTCTATCTCTTCGCAGTGCTCCTGATCGCCAGCGCCGTTCTGGTCATCATGAGCCGCAATCCGGTGCACTCCGTGCTCTGGCTGATCCTCGCGTTTTTCAACGCCGCGGGCCTCATGGTTCTGGTCGGCGCAGAGTTCATCGCGATGCTGCTCGTCATCGTCTACGTTGGCGCGGTCGCGGTGCTGTTCCTGTTCGTGGTCATGATGCTCGACATCGACTTTGCCGAACTGCGCGCAGGGTTCGTGAAGAACTTCCCGCTCGGCATCCTGCTTGCCGTCGTCCTGCTGGCCGAACTCGTGCTGGGTTTCGGAGCCTATCGCGCGGGTACGTTGAAGCTGGGCGAGGCGGACGGCACGGCCGCGACCATCGCGGGCCGTTCCAACATCGAGAGTATCGGTGCCCTGCTGTATGGCGAATATCTGTTCCTGTTCGAGGCGGCGGGTCTTGTCCTGCTGGTTGCGATGATCGGCGCGATCGTCCTGACGCACCGTGAACGGACGGATACGCGCGGTCAGAACGTGTCGAAGCAGAACAAGCGCCGCGCTGAAGACGCGACGGTGAACGTGAAGCCGGAAGTCGGGAAGGGGGTCACGCTGTGATCGGTATCGAACACTACGTCGTCGTCAGCTCGATCCTGTTCGTGCTGGGCGTGCTGGGGATCTTCCTCAACCGCAAGAACGTCATCGTCATCCTGATGGCGATCGAGCTGATCCTGCTCTCGGTGAACCTGAACCTCGTCGCGTTCAGCGCGTTCCTGGGCGATCTCGTCGGGCAGGTCTTCGCGATGTTCGTGCTGACCGTCGCTGCTGGCGAGGCCGCGATCGGGCTTGCCATTCTTGTCATCTACTTCCGTGGCCGCGGCACTATCGCGGTTGACGACATCCATCGCATGAGGGGCTGATCCAAGTGATCGAGATCATCGTCTTCGCGCCCCTTCTGGCGGCCATCATTGCCGGTCTCGGCAATCGCTTGATCGGCAACCTGCCGGCCAAGATCGTGACGACCGGCGCGCTGCTCATCTCCTGCGCGCTGTCGTGGCCGATCTTCATCGGTTTCATGACCGGTTCGGAAACGGCCTATGTCGATCCCGTGCTGAAATGGGTTCAGTCGGGCACCATGAACTTCGATTGGGCGCTGCGTGTCGATACGCTGACCGCGGTCATGCTCGTCGTGATCACCAGCGTTTCGGCGCTCGTCCACCTCTATTCGTGGGGCTACATGGACGAAGACCCGGATCAGCCGCGGTTCTTCGCCTACCTGTCGCTGTTCACGTTCGCGATGCTCATGCTGGTGACGGCGGACAATCTCGTCCAGATGTTCTTCGGTTGGGAAGGCGTGGGGCTTGCCTCGTACCTGCTCATCGGTTTCTGGTTCAAGAAGCCGAGCGCGAGCGCCGCCGCGATCAAGGCCTTCGTGGTCAACCGCGTGGGCGACCTTGGCTTCATGATGGGCATTTTCGGCGTTTTTCTCGTGTTCGGCACGACCTCGATCCCCGAGATTCTCGACCGCGCGCCCGAAATGGCGGGCAGCACGATCGGCTTCCTCGGCATGCGTGTCGACACGATGACGGTCCTGTGCCTGCTGCTGTTCATCGGCGCGATGGGCAAGTCGGCGCAGCTGGGCCTGCACACCTGGCTTCCCGACGCGATGGAAGGCCCGACCCCGGTTTCGGCCCTGATCCACGCGGCGACGATGGTTACCGCAGGCGTGTTCATGGTCTGCCGCCTGTCGCCGCTGTTCGAAACGAGCCAGACCGCGCTCACTTTCGTGACTTTCATCGGCGCTGCGACCTGTTTCTTCGCCGCCACGATCGGCACGACGCAGACCGACATCAAGCGGGTCATCGCCTATTCGACCTGTTCTCAGCTCGGCTACATGTTCTTTGCCGCGGGCGTCGGCGCCTATGGCGCGGCGATGTTCCACCTGTTCACGCACGCTTTCTTCAAGGCGCTGCTGTTCCTGGGTGCCGGTTCGGTCATTCACGCGATGCACCACGAACAGGACATGCGCTATTACGGCGGCCTGCGTAAGCACATCCCGATCACGTTCTGGGCCATGATGGCCGGTACGCTGGCAATCACGGGCGTCGGTATCTGGTTCCTGCACGCCGGTTTCGCGGGCTTCCACTCGAAGGACGCGATCCTTGAAAGCGCCTTTGCCAGCGGGACCGAGATGGGCCGCTTCGCCTTCTTCATGGGCATCGTCGCGGCCTTGCTGACCAGCTTCTATTCCTGGCGCCTGATGTTCCTCACTTTCTGGGGCAAGCCGCGCTGGATCGAGAGCGAGCATATCCAGCACACCGTCCACAAGACGCCGGAAGAGGCGGGCGCCGATACGACTGGCGGATATCACCCGCACGAAAGCCCGTGGGTCATGCTGACGCCGCTTGTTATCCTGTCGCTTGGCGCGGTGTTCGCCGGCTTCGTCTGGTCGCCCTACTTCCTCGACAGTGCCGCGTTCTGGAACGGCTCGATCTTCTATAACGAGCACTTGGTCCACGCGATGCACAACGTCGATACCTGGGTTAAGGTAGCGCCGGGCGTGGTCATGCTGATCGGTCTTGCCATCGCATGGAACAACTACATCCGCGATCCGCAGGCTCCGGCCCGTTTCGTCGGTATGTTCGGTGGGGTGTACACGTTCCTCAAGAACAAGTGGTACTTCGACGAGCTTTACGACCTGATCTTCGTGAAGCCTGCCTTCTGGCTGGGCCGCAAGTTCTGGAAGTGGGGCGATGTCGGTACTATCGACCGGTTCGGCCCGGATGGCGCCGCATGGGTCGTCGCACAGGGGTCTCACTACGCACGACGCGTGCAGACCGGTTATCTCTACAGCTATGCGCTGGTCATGCTGCTCGGGCTGATCGCCGCGATCAGCTGGATCATGGTTCGATAAGGGCGGGGCAGGTTTAAAGACATGGACGGCTTTCCGATCCTCTCGCTGATGCTGCTGGTACCGCTTGTCGGTGCCGCCATCTGTTTCTTCGTCCCGGCCCAGACGGCGCGCATGGTCGCGCTCGTCGCCACGCTGGTCGACCTGGCCTTGGGTGTGGTCCTCTGGGCCAGTTTCGACATCGGCGGCGCTCAGTGGCAGTTTGTCGAGCGGGCCGACCTTTTCGCGGGCTTTTCCTACGCGCTGGGCATCGACGGCATCGCGTTGATGCTGATCATGCTCTCGGTCTTCCTGATGCCGATCTGTATCGGAGCCAGCTGGAATTCGGTTACCAAGCGCGTCGGCGAGTACATGGCCGCGTTCCTGATGATGGAAACGCTGATGATCGGCGTTTTCGCGGCACAGGACCTGTTCCTGTTCTACATCTTCTTCGAAGCAGGCCTGATCCCGATGTACCTGATCATCGGTATCTGGGGCGGCGACAACCGCATCTACGCTTCGTACAAGTTCTTCCTCTACACGCTCATCGGCTCGGTCCTGATGCTGATCGCGATGTTCTGGATGGTTCGCGAAGCAGGCACGACCGACATTCCGACGCTGATGGCCACCGACTTCCCGGCGGGCGCACAGAACTGGCTGTGGCTGGCCTTCTTCGCCAGCTTTGCGGTGAAGATGCCGATGTGGCCGGTCCACACCTGGCTTCCCGACGCGCACGTTCAGGCACCGACTGCCGGTTCGGTCATCCTGGCCGGCGTCCTGCTGAAGATGGGCGGTTACGGCTTCATCCGCTTCAGCCTGCCGATGTTCCCTGAGGCTTCGGCGAACCTTGCCTGGCTCGTGTTCGGTCTCTCGATGGTCGCGGTGGTTTACACCTCGCTGGTCGCGCTGGTTCAGCATGACATGAAGAAACTGATCGCCTATTCCTCGGTCGCGCACATGGCGATCGTTTGCATGGCGCTGTTCAGCTTCAACGTGCAGGGCCTCGAAGGCTCGATGATCGTGATGCTCAGCCATGGCCTCGTGTCGGGCGCGCTGTTCCTTGCTGTGGGCGTCATCTACGACCGGCTGCACACCCGCGAGATCGACCGTTACGGCGGTCTCGCGATCAACATGCCGAAATATTCGCTGTTCTTCCTGCTGTTCACGATGGCCTCGATCGGCCTTCCTGGCACCAGCGGTTTCGTCGGCGAATTCCTGTCGCTTGCGGGCGTCTACCAGATTTCCAGCTGGGTCGCGCTGATCGGCACGACCGGCATCATCCTTGGCGCTGCCTACATGCTCTATCTCTACCGCCGTGTGGCCTTTGGCGAACAGAAGAACGCCGATGCCGCCGCCATGCCTGATCTCGACAAGCGCGAATGGGCGATGATGCTCCCGCTCGCGGCTGCCGTGTTGTGGATGGGCGTCTATCCCGAAAGCTTCCTTGCGCCGATGCGGGCCGATATCGAATGGCTGGACCAGCGTCTCGCCTCGGCTGCCCCTGCCGGTGACGCGCACTTGTCGGAACCGAATCCGGAGGCTGCCGCGGCGCATCACGGCGAAGAAGCCGCTGCTGAGGGAGGGTCGCACTGATGACCGATTTCTCTCAATCGCTGGCGCTGATCGCCGCTGAGGAACTGCTGACAGTCGTCGGTCTCGTCCTGCTGCTCTGTGCCGCGTGGATGGGCGACAAGGCGTCGCGCATGATCTCGATCGTCGCAGTCGCCGCGCTGGTCGCCTGCGCCTTCATCGCCGCGCCTGCACTGTGCGGCGGACTGATGGGGCCGGAACGCGTCGCCTTCATGGGCCAGTATACGGCCGATGCTTTCGCCGCCTTTGCCAAGTTGCTCATCTACGCCTCGGGTATCGCCTCCCTGATCGTGGCGCCTCGCTTCTTTGGCCAGGTCGGCGCGATGCGGGCGGAATATCCGATCCTCATCCTGTTCGCCGTGCTCGGCATGAACATGATGGTGTCGGCCACCGACTTTCTGACGCTCTATATCGGCCTGGAACTGAACAGCCTTGCGGCTTACGTCCTTGCCTCGTTCCTGCGGAATGACGAACGCTCGGCCGAAGCGGGCCTTAAGTATTTTGTGCTGGGCGCGCTGGCTTCGGGCATTATCCTGTTCGGTATGAGCCTGACCTATGGCTTCACCGGGTCGACCAACTTCACCGCCGTGGCTCTCGCCATGGATGGTACGCTGGCGACCGGCGCGCTGTTCGGCCTGATCTTCGTGCTGGCGGGGCTCGCCTTCAAGATCAGCGCAGTGCCGTTCCACATGTGGACGCCTGACGTTTACGAAGGCGCGCCGACGCCGGTGACGACCTTCTTCGCCACTGCGCCCAAGGTTGCTGCACTGGCGCTTACCATGCGCGTCGCGCTGGGTGCCTTCGGTACACAGGTTGATGCATGGCAGCAGATCGTGATTTTCGTGTCGCTCGCGTCTATCGTGGTCGGTGCGCTGGGTGCGATCGGTCAGTCCAACATCAAGCGCCTGCTCGCCTATTCTTCGATCAATAACGTCGGCTTCCTTCTTATCGGTCTTGCTGCCGCGACGCAGGAAGGTGCTTCGGCCATGCTCGTCTATCTCGCGATCTACGTCGCGATGAGCGTTGCCGGTTTCGTCGTCGTGCTCATGCTGCGCGATGCCGAAGGCCGCCCGGTCGAGGTGATCGCCGACATGGCGGGCCTCTCGCGCACGCGTCCGGCATTGGCATGGGCGCTGGCCGCCGTGATGTTCAGCCTTGCCGGCATTCCGCCGCTGTTCGGTTTCTGGGGCAAGTTCGTGGTCTTCCAGGCCGCGGTGAACGCCGATCTTATCGCCTTGGCGGCCATCGGTATCGCGGCCAGCGTGATCGGTGCTTTCTACTACCTCAAGGTCGTGAAGATCGTCTTTTTCGATGAACCGGCCAACGTGGTTGCGGAAAGCGGCGAAAGCGGCGTCGATGCGCTCGCACACAAGGTCATGCTGCTTATCGCGTGCCTGTTCATCTCACCGCTTGGATACCTTCTCACGCCGTGGCTGGGCGAGCTTGCCGACAAGGCAGCCGCCGCCCTCTACTTCGTAGGATAAGGGGCGCGCCGCATGACCAGCGGCCATCGCATCGAGCGGGTCGAGCAGATCGGCTCCACCAATGCGGAACTTCTCCGCCGTCTTGCCTCTGGCGAAGCGGCGGAAGAAGGCGCCTGGCTGGTCACCGATCGGCAGAGCGAGGGCAGGGGGCGGCTCGGCCGGGAATGGTCCGATGGCGCGGGCAATTTCATGGGCTCGACGCTTGTCCACTTGCGCAGTTCCGACCCTGCACCTCAGACCTTGGCGCTGGTAGCCGGGGTCGCGCTCTACGAGGCGATTTCGAAGTTCCTCGGTAATGCGCAAGGGCTTTTGCTCAAGTGGCCTAACGACGTGCTGCTCGATGGCGCGAAGCTCGCGGGCATTCTGCTCGAACGGTCGGGCGATGTCGTCGTCATGGGGATCGGCGTGAACCTTGCCAATGCGCCTGCCTTGCCGGACCGCAAGACCGCTTCGCTGGCATCGCACGGGTTATCGGTCGATCGGGACGATTTTGCCGATCAGCTCGCCCGCTCCATGGCGGACGAACTGTCAACATGGCGCAAGGCCGGTCTTGGAGAGACGGTCTCGCGCTGGACCATACGCGGCCCGCACATCGGTGCGGCGGTGCGCTATACCGGCGTGACGGACGTGGTCGAGACCGGGACATTCGCCGGGATAGACCAGGACGGGGCCTTGCTCATGCGCTTGGCCAACGGGACCATGCGTGCCATTCATGCAGGCGAAGTTTCGCTGATCGGCGAAGAGGGAGCCTGACATGCTGCTGGCGTGTGACGTCGGAAATACCAATATCGTCTTCGCCCTGATGGAGGGGCGCGAAGTACGCACCCGCTGGCGCATTGCGACCGACGCGCGCCGCACGGCCGACGAATACGCGGTCTGGCTGATGCAACTGTTCACCCTCGAAGGGTTTTCCTTCGACGTTGTCGATCACCTGATTGTCTCGACCGTTGTCCCCCGCGCGCGTCACAACCTGCAGGTGCTGGGCGAGAAGTACTTCGGCAAGGCACCCATCTTTGCGGGTGAGGGCGGAGCAGATTGGGGCATTGCCATCGATGTGGACGAACCGGCCTCGCTGGGCGCGGACCGCGCGGTCAATACGATCGCTGCGCACGACGGGCATCCTGAAGACCTGATCGTCATCGATTTCGGCACGGCGACCACGTTCGACGTCGTCGATTTCAACGGGGCCTACAAGGGCGGGATCATTGCGCCGGGTATCAATCTCTCGCTCGACGCGCTGGTCAGCGCGGCAGCAAAGCTTCCGCGCATCGCCATCGAGGCACCGGGCGAGACGACCACGTTGATCGGCCGCAATACCGAATCGCAGATGCATATCGGTGTCTTCTGGGGCTACATCTCGATGGTCGAAGGGCTTGTCGCACGCCTGAAGGCGGAGATCGGTCGCCCGGCAAAAGTCATTGCGACCGGTGGCCTCGCGCTCCTGTTCGACAGGCATACCGACGCATTTGACGAAATCGATGTCGACCTGACGTTAAAGGGACTGGCTATTCTGGCCGAAAAGGCCTCTACACGCGGGCGATGACTCCAGAAAAAGAACTGATTTTCCTCGCGCTCGGCGGATCGGGCGAGATCGGCATGAACGTCAACCTCTACGGGGCGGACGGAAAATGGCTGATGGTCGACCTCGGCATGAGCTTTGCCGACCCCGGATATCCGGGCGTCGACCTCGTCTTTGCCGATCTTGAATTCATTGAAGAGCGGGCCGACGACCTGCTCGGCATCGTGCTGACCCACGCGCACGAAGATCATATCGGCGCCGTGCCCTATTTCGCCGCCGACCTCGGCGTCCCGCTCTATGCCACGCCTTTCACCGCAGAACTGGTTCTGCGCAAGCTCGAAGAAGCGGACCTGACCGAGGCGGTCGAACTGCACGTGATCGACCACCTCGACGAATTCACGCCCGGTGGAAAAGGGCCTTTTACGGCCCGTTATCTGCCGCTCGCGCATTCGATCGCGGAAGGCAATGCCGTGTTGATCGAGACGCCTTATGGCCGCGTCTTCCATACCGGCGACTGGAAGCTGGACGACGATCCGCAGATCGGTGAGCCGAGCACGCCGGAAGAACTGACCGAGATCGGCGATGCGGGCGTGCTTGCGCTCGTTTGCGATTCGACCAACGTCTTCAATCCGGAGGCTTCGGGGTCTGAAGGGGCCGTGCGAACGGCCCTTGAGGCAGAAGTCGCGCGACACGGCGGCAAGCGTGTGCTGGTGACGACCTTCGCGTCCAACGTCGCCCGCCTTCAGACGCTGGGCCAGGTGGCTAAGGATTCCGGTCGGCAGCTTTGCGTGGCCGGACGTTCGCTCGACCGGATCATCGCGGTTGCGAAGGCCAATGGCTATTTGCAGGACTTTCCCGAACCCGTCGATTTCGACACCGCCATGCGCCTGCCGCGCGGTGAAGTGCTGATCATCGCGACCGGCGGTCAGGGCGAACCGCGTGCGGCGCTTGCGCGCATCGCGTCCGAATCGCATCCGCTCGAGCTGAGCAAGGGTGACGTCGTGCTTTTCTCCAGCAGGCAGATCCCCGGCAACGAGCTTCAGATCGGGCGTATCATGAACCAGCTTGCCGACCGGCAGATCACCATCGTGACCGACCGGCAGGAAATGATCCACGTGTCCGGCCATCCCGGACGGCCCGAGCTGGAAGCGCTTTATTCCTGGCTGCGCCCCGAAGTGCTGGTCCCCGTCCATGGCGAAGTCCGGCACATGCGCGAGCAAGTGAAAGTGGGCGCGGAGGCCGGGATTCCGGCGCAGGTCTTCCAGAAAAACGGCGATATCGTTCGCCTCGCACCCGGCAAACCGGGCAAGATCGGGGAAACACGCACGGGCCGGCTCGTCCTTGATGGCGACATCATCGTGCCTGCGGACGGCGAAACCATTGCCGAGCGTCGGCGTCTTTCGCAGAACGGCCATATCGTCGTGACCTTGCCGCCTGCGGGATCCAAGGTAGACCCGATCATTTTGCCCATGGGCCTTCCGCTTGACGAGGACGAGGCCGATTTCCTTGCCGAGGCGAAGGACGATCTCTCAAAGGCCGTCGGCAGGCTCAAGGGCGGACGTACCAAGGATCGCGAAGCGGTCCACGAAGCGGTCCGGCTTGCCGTAAGGCGTGCGGCGCGGCGTTGGTCGGGCAAGAACCCGCAAGTGACCGTGCAGGATTTCGACTAGGAGTTTGAGCGATGCAGTGGACCTCGGTCCTTGCGATCTACCTGCTTTTCTGGGTGATGAGCGCATTCATCGTAATGCCGTTCGGCATCCGCACGCACCGCGAAGCTGGTGAGGAATTGATCCCCGGCCAGGCCGATTCCGCGCCGAGCAACTTTCGCCCGGGCCGGGTCGCCATCCGTGCCACCGTGTTGGCAGCCGTGCTGTGCGCGATATTCTACGCCAATTACGTCAACGGTTGGATCACCGCCTCCGACATCAACTTCATGGAACCTCCCGAGGAGATCGTGAAGGAGCAGATCTGGATGCGCGAAGGCGGCGCCGACTAGTACTCCCGCGCTCAGCGGCGCAGGCGTTCAATTGCCTGCGCCAGCGCGACGTAGAGCTTGCCCATGTCCGACGACAGCACCGTGACGGCGAGCGAGTTGCCTTCCCGCGTGGCGAGCAAGTTGCGCAGCATCGCTTCGAAATCGTGGATGTAGCGGTTAACGTGTTCGCGGAACTCGTCTTCGGCTTCGTAATGCTCGACGATCTGGCGGGCATCGCCGGAATCGATCAGGCGCACCGCGCGGCGGGTGAAGATGCCGCGTTCGCCCTTCAGATAGGCCTGCCATGATGCGTCACTGACTTCGGCCGACAGCACCTTGTCGATGTCGATCGCGGTCGAGTTCAGCGACTCGGTGATCTGCGCGACGCGGCGGGCGAAGTGGTCGTCGATGTCTTCCTCGGCGCGCTGGCGCGCAGAAGAGATGCGGGCTTCGAGGTGTCCGGTGATCTCGTCGACGCGGCTCAGCTGTTCGCGAAGGTCTGCTGCGGCCTCGCGCGCCGCTTCGGTCGCCTTGCTGACTGCACTGTCGAGCCCTTCGAGCGCATCGCTCGTGCTTTCGCGCAGCGCCTCGGTCACCACAATGCCGCTTTCCTTGGCGAGCTTTTCCGCGATCGAACGGACGGCGTCGGACGACGTACCCTCGATATTGGCGACGGCTTCGCGGCTCGCTTCGGCAAGACGTGCGATGGCGCCGTTGAGCGTGGCTTCCGCCGCAGTCGCCATGGCCTCGCTGTCGGCGCGTGCCTGCGAGAGGGTTTCGCGCAATTCGCCAAGCTGGCTGGCGTGGGCCGAGCCGCGTTCGTGGAGTGTATCATGCAGCCCTTCGAGCTCGGTAAGGGCCGAGCGCGTTGTTTCGCGCGTGTTGTCAACCGCGCGGCCAAGCTCGTCGCCGCGCTCTCCTGCCTGGCTGAGCATGAGGCGCATTGCCTCGATCCGGCCGGATACGTCATCAAGGCGGCCCTCGGCTTCGGACAGCGCGCCGGGCAGAGCCTCGCGCGTGTGGCGCGAGCTGGCTTCGATCAGTTCGAGCAGGCGGACTGAACTGTCGGTCAGGCCGACGATGGCACTGTCGGTCCCGGCCAGCGCGTCGCGGCTTGCGGCAAGCTTTTCTGACAGGATATTGAGACCGTTGACGATGGCCTGTTCCGCGTCGCGGCCCTGACCGGCGGCCGCGTCCATGCGCGATCCGTATTCGCCAAGCTGGTCGGCAATGCGCTGGGCATGGCGGCCAAGTGCCTCGGTCGCCTCCAGGTGGCGGGCGCGGCGGGTTTCGAATTCGTCATCGAACTGGACCAACAAGTCCTGAAGCTTGCCCGAAAGGTCGCGGCCGGCTTCCTCGTGACGTTCGCGGCGTTCGGTAAGCTGGCGGTCAAGCTCTGCCAGTTCATCGGCATAGCCTTCGGCCAGTTCACGCGCGGCGTCGCGGCTGTGATTGCGGCGGCGGGCGATCTCGCTATCGAGCGCGTCGAGTGCGGTCCGCAGGCTTTCGGACATGAGCGATGCTGCCTCGCGGCCCCGTTCCTCGCGAATTTCGATTTCGCCGTCGAGAGTGGTGAGGGCGGTCGACACGCCGGTGGTCATCGCGCGGCCCGCTTCCTCGCCGCGCTGCGCACGCTGCGCGATTTCCGCGTCGAGGGACGCAAGCGCCGAGGTGACACGGGCAGCAAGCGCGTGGCTCTGCTGTTCCGCCCGTTCGGTGCGCGCATCGATCTGCTCGTCGAGGCGGGCGAGGGCTTCGCCGATCTTTTCGGCCAGAACGCGGCTCGTTTCTTCGCCGCGGGCGATGCGGTCCTGAATGCCGTTGTCGAGTTGCGCGAAGGTCGAGGCCAGCTCTTCAACCAGGGCGCGGCTTGCCTGTGCACCGCGAACGCGGCGGGCCTCGATCTCGCTGTCGAGCCCGGCGACAAGCGCGTTGAGACGCTCTGCCAGGCCGCGATTGGCGTCCTCGCTCTTGGCGTAGCGTTCCTCGATCTGGGTATCGAGCGTTTCGCCCTGGCGGCGAAGGTCGCCGTGCAGGCGGCTGATTTCCGAAGACAGCGCGGCAACACGGGCACCCGCCGCGTCGAGCGCTTCGCCCGAATGGTTGTCGAGCTGCGCGAAGAGGGCGCGCGTGTCGCTTTCGATGACGGCGATGCGATCGCGCCAGCTGTCGATCGCGCCGCTCTCTCCGCTTTTCAGGCGTTCGCCCAGATCGCCGGCATCGTTTTCCAGCGTGGAGAGGCGTTCGCGCAGTGACTTGAGAGCGAAACCTTCCGCCTCGGCCAGCTTGGCGCGGGTGCCTTCGAGCATCCCTTCAAGGTCGTCCGCGCGCTTGCGAACGGCGGCAAGGGCGGCGATTTCCTGTTCGTCCATACGCTCGCGAAGGGCTGCACCCTCTGCGTCGAGTGCTTCGAAGCGGTCCTTGGCGATCTGGCCAAGCTGTTCGGCACAGCGATTGAATTCACTCAGGACGTCGTTCACCCGCTCCCGCATGGCGTCGACTTTCAGCGTGCTGGCCTCGCCCGCTTCGCCGATCCTGCTGAAGCCTTCGGAGAGGCGTGCAAGCTGCTCGCTCGCGCCCTGGCCCGCCTGTCCGATATTGTTCGTCAGGTCGCGGGTCGCATTGGTGACGACGGGAAGCTGACCGCGCAGCTTTTCCATGTTTTCGAGCGCTGCGGTGCTGACCGTCTGCAGACGGTCCACCCGTTCCGAATTGTCGGAGATGAGCGCTTCGAGCTTGTTCGCGCTTTCGCCAAGGCGTTCGCTCGCGATGCGGCCCAGCGCTTCGAGATCGCGGCCCTGTGCGATGATGAATTCGCGCGCGATGCTGAGTTCCGAGTTCACGTGGCCGAGCCGGTCTTCCAGCGCCAGCGATTCGGCCCGAAGGCTGGCGGCGGCATCAGCGAAACGGCCCGCCTCGACCCGGCTGTGGCGCATGGCCAGCATCCACAATGTCACGACGAGGGCGGCGGGCATGGCCCACTGTGCCAGCAGAGCGGTCCATTCGCTGGGCGCGGGAGCGGAAGTCAGCGCCGCCATGTTGGCCCAGACGAAGAACGCGGTCCACGCGACCAAGGCGACAACGCCCAGTGCGGGAATGATCCACGACAGATTGCGAGCCTTGGCCGGTTCTTCGTACCAGTCCTCGGTTTCCACGTATTCTTCCTCGACCGGCGCAGTTTGTGCCGCCGTCGTTTCCAGGAATTCTTCTTCGCTACCCTGTCCGCCGAAGGGGACGATGTTCCGCCGCTTTGTCATGGCGCTATGACTAACACCGAATGAACGCATGCGCACGCGGCAAATCGTTCGTTTTCCCCCGGCTCATCCACGGATTTCCAAGGGTTAGACACAATTGCCCAGTCCCATCTTGCAGAGCGGCGCGGGGCGATCCATGAACCGGCATCGAACTGATCGAGACAAAGCCGCCCTGCGACGACAGGACGGCCCAGGGACCACGACCTTTGCGTATTGCCGTACTTTCCATGCTGGAGCCGCTGGCCGTCGACGGCCTGTTGACGCGCGCGGGCCTGCGCGTGGGCGGCGAAGCAGTTGTCGAAAGGCAGCTGGAACTGGCCGAAGCCACAGGCGCGCAGCGGATCCTGTTGCTCGCTGACCGGCGCACCGTCGGGCTCGACGACGTCGTTGCTCGGGCTAGCGAGATGAAGCTGGAGGCACGGGTGATCGCCGATGCCCCGGCGCTCTGTTCCGAGGTGACCGCCGCTGACGAGTTGGTGGTGTTCGGCGATGCGCTTCTGGCCGATCCGGTCCTTGCCGTGCCGCTGCTCAACCAGTCGGGCATCGCAACGCTGCCGGTCGAAGCGGGGCTGGAGGCGGGTTTCGAGCGGATCGATGCGGAACTGGCATGGGCGGGTCTGCTCGTCATTCCCGGCGCGCTGGCCGAACGGTTGCGCCAGTTGCCACGCGATTGCGACGTAGCATCATCGCTGCTGCGCATTGCGCTGATGGCGGGCGTCACGCAGCGGTCCGTCGAGCCGCAGGCGTTGCAGGACCGCCGCTGGGTCATCGTGCGGAGCGAAAGCGAAGGGCAGGCGATCGAGGCGCACCGCCTGCGGCTCAGCCTGTCCGAGGCGCGGGGGCGGACGCCGGGTGCCAAGATCGCGGGACTTGTCGTCGGCAAGTTCGGCAACCGCCTGTTCGAGGCCGATCGTTCGGCGATCCTCGTCTGGTGGGCCGCGATCCTGCCCGCGGCGGCGGCAGTGGCCTTTGCCGGTTTCGCGATGTTCGCCGCGGCGTTTTTTGCCATCGCGGTGACGTGGCTGGTCGTGCGCGGTGCGATCATCCTGGACAAGGCAGAGCGGCAGGGCCGGATCGATGCCGCCATGCCCGATAGCAGGCCGGTCTATGTCCACCTTGCGATCGACATCCTCCTTCTAGTCGTCCTCGCGCTGTCGCTGACGGGAGGGATCGAGGGCGAAAGGCTGGGCGCGCTCGGCCCTTGGTTTGTGGCGACCGTTTTCGTGTGCCTGGTCAGGCTTGGCGCGGTGCTTTTTCCCGTTGCCCATGCACGGCCCTTCTTCGAGGACCGGATGACGCACTGTCTCGTACTGGGGCTGGCCGTACTGGGCGGTTGGACTGCGCCCGTCGTCATGGCAGTTTCGATGGCCGTCATGGCCGGATGGGCCGCTTTTGCGACCTTCCGCGCGAATCAGGTGACGAGATAACGCGGCTTTAACCATGAGGTGATAGTCCGTTCGCATGGGTGAACTGGAAAAGGCCACTGGCCTACAATCGGTTATGCGGGTTGAGCTGAAGCGGGGTGACCGCGTTCTCGGCGCGCGCGGTGTCGTGCTCAGGCAGCTGATCGCGACCGAGGACCGTTCCATGTTCAGCGACGCGATCGTCGCACGCGTGCGCGCCATCGCCGAAGATCTGGCCCGGCAAGTTGGCTACAAGCTTGCCCAGGCAGCGGGAGAGGCCGATCCGCGAGGGTGGGCCAATTCCATTACAGAGCCTCTGTCCGGCGCGCTTATCGACGAACCCGTGATCGTCGATCACCTTCACTCGATCGCGCTCGAATGGCAGCTTACCGAATCCATGCAACGCCGCGCCGGTGTCGATCCTGCGCTTTCGCCGTTGCTTCAGGCGCTGATTGGCGCGGACGATCCGACCAGTTCGGCACTGGCGATGGACCTGCTCACCTCTCAGGCAGCCTTTGCCCGGCATCAGCAGCGCATGAGCCTGCCCGTGACCGAACTTCCGGCCGAAGTGCTTCATTCGCTGTTGGAAACCTTGCGCCACGCGGTCGCAGGCGATCTTTCGTATGAGGCGCATGCCCGCAACACCGAACATGCGATCCGCGAAAGCTATGACGAATCGCATTGCCGCATCTCGCTTGCCAATCGCCTTGTCGGTGCATTGGGGGCAGGGGCCTTTGCCGCGCTTTCGATCACGCACGCGGGCGTCGCCGTATTCCTCTCGGCACTGGCCGCAGCCACCGGCGATCCGCGCGATACGGTGGCCGTCGCGACGAGCGAGAGCCAGCTCGCCCGTCTTGCCCTGTCCCTGCGCGCAGCCGGTCTTGGCGACCGGGAGATCGAGCGCGAGTTCTATGCCATCCACCCTGAAATCACCCTTCCCGAAGGCTTCGGGCGCTTGCAGGGTGGTGACGCCCGTGCTCTTCTGACGGGGCAAGGGGCATCGGACAATGTCAGGGGCTGAAGCCATTACCGAGACGGCAGCGGTCGAACCGCTGGTCGCGCGCAGCGATGCGGCGGACCGTCTCGTGTCGGCCGATGGCCCGCTTGCCGAAATGCAGATCGCCTGTGGCGGCGAAATTCCCGGACTGATAGCAGCGCCTGGCCTGCTGGAACTCGTGCGCAAGTCGCGCGGTTTCGGAATGAAGCTGGGTCGCCCGCTGGTCATGCGTCACAGCGAGGGCAGCCTCGAAGGTTGGGCCGAAGTCGAACCGGACGGCGACGGGTGTGCAATCCGGCTGTCAGACTGGCATCAGACGACCCATCCGGCGGGAAGCGGCAATGGAGAGGCGACGCGCCTTGCGGTCGAGAACCTGCTTGCCGAAGGTGTCGTCTGGCTGGACGAAGGACAGCATGTCGTTGCCGTCGAAAGCCAGGTTGCCGATCTGGCGCCCCTGGTCGGCAAGGCGCGATCCTTGCGCGGCCAGCACTGGACCAGCCTGTTCGATTTTTCCGGTCACGACGCAGGCACGCCGCCGATCTGGCAGGCACGCAGCGGGATGACGGTGCGCATCGATGGTTCCGCGCGCGAATGGCATCTGCTTCTGGCGTCGGCGAACGTGGGTTTCCAGCTTCTCCTTCGTCCTGTGGGTGAGGGTGAGAAACCGGTGGATCAGACCGATCTCCTTCCGCCCAACCTGCTGGGCGACGAACTGGCGCCCGCCATGCGCAATCCGATCGCGCGCATTATTCGGCAGGCAGAGGCCATCCGCGACAGGCTGGCAGGGCCGCTTCCGGCCGAATACCGCGAATACGCGCACGACATGGTCAATGCCGGTCGCCACCTGGGCGAACTGGCCGATGACCTTGGCGATGCGGAGGCAATCGAACATGGCACCATCGCGATCCAGGCCGAACCGGTCATGGTGTCCGAGGTTGCGGATATCGTACGCCGCCTGCTTCAGGTGCGTGCGGATGCGCGTTCGGTCCGTTTCGAAGTGTCGAGTGACGGAGCTGTCGCCATGGCGGATCGCAAGCGGGTGACGCAGATCCTGCTCAACATCATCGGCAACGCGATCAGTTACGGGCCCGAAGGCGGCAAGGTCGCAGTCGACATCGCGCGAGACGGCTTGAATGTCGTGGTGTCCGTAACGGACGAGGGGGAAAGCCTTTCGGCCGAGGAATTTATCCGCATGTTCGACAAGTTCGAACGGCTTGGCCGAAGCGGCGATGGCGGCAGCGGGCTTGGCCTTTACATCGCCCTCATGCTGGCCCGCGCAATGGGCGGCGATCTGGAAGGGTCCGCGGGCGAGGGTGGCGGCAACCGCTGCACCCTGACGCTTCCGGCGGTTTAGTCTCTGGGCCCGCGCCTGCGGGTCAGCCAGAGCAGCAATATTCCCACCGCCGCAGCGATAAGGCCGTAACCGGCCCATTCCCTTTCGCCGAGCATGAAGCTTTCGGCGGGCCACATCACGAGGCCCAGGCCCTGAAGGGTCCAGAGCATTCCGGAAAGAAAAAGGGCGACGCCGAAGACCCTGAATAGGAATTTCGGCATCGCCCTGATCCTTACCTGTCAGCCGTTCAGCGCTTGTCGAACGGCACGTAGTCGCGCTGCGTCGGGCCGGTATAGAGCTGACGCGGACGACCGATGCGCTGGCCGGGATCGGAGATCATTTCGTTCCACTGCGCGACCCAGCCGACGGTACGGGCAAGGGCGAAGAGCGCGGTGAACATCGTGGTCGGGAAGCCAATCGCCGAAAGAATGACACCCGAATAGAAGTCGACGTTCGGGAACAGCTTCTTTTCGACGAAATAGTCGTCGTTGAGAGCCATTTCTTCGAGCTGCAGCGCGACTTCGAAGACCGGATCGTTGACCTTCAGCGCGTCGAACACTTCGCGGACAGTCTTTTGCATGACGGTCGCGCGCGGATCGTAGTTCTTGTAGACGCGGTGACCGAAGCCCATCAGGCGGAACGGATCGTCCTTGTTCTTGGCACGCTCGATGTACTCGGGAATGCGTTCGGGACGGCCAATTTCCTGCAGCATGTTCAGCGCCGCCTCGTTCGCGCCGCCGTGTGCCGGACCCCACAGGCAGGCAATGCCGGCCGCGATGCAGGCGAACGGGTTGGCGCCCGAGGACCCTGCAAGACGCACGGTCGAGGTCGATGCGTTCTGTTCGTGGTCGGCGTGGAGGATGAAGATACGATCCATCGCCTTTTCGACGGCCGGGATCACTTCATACTCTTCCGCCGGCACGCCGAAGGTCATGCGCAGGAAGTTGCCGGTGTAGCTCAGCGAGTTGTCCGGGTAGAGGAAGGGCTGACCGATCGAGTACTTGTAGGCCATTGCCGCGATGGTCGGCATCTTGGCGATCAGGCGGTGCGAGCTGATCTTGCGATGCTCGGGGTCCGCGATGTCGGTGCTGTCGTGGTAGAACGCCGAAAGCGCGCCGACCACGCCGCACATGATAGCCATCGGGTGGGCGTCGCGGCGGAAGCCCTGGTAAAAGCCGCGCAGCTGATCGTGCAGCATGGTGTGGCGGCTGATGGTGTAAGTGAAGTTGTCGTATTCGTCCTTGCTGGGCAGTTCGCCGTTCAGCATGAGGTACGCGACTTCCATGAAGCTGGATTCTTCGGCCAGCTGCCCGATCGGATAGCCGCGGTGCAGAAGAACGCCTTCCTCGCCATCGATGTAGGTCAGGCCGGAATCGCAGCTCGCCGTCGAGGTGAAGCCCGGGTCATACGTGAACATGCCCGACTTGCCGTAAAGCTTGCCGATGTCGACGACATCGGGGCCGATCGTCCCGCTCTTGACGGGGAATTCGTACTCGCCGCCCCCGGCGTTCAGCTTCGCCATGTTGTCAGCCACTAGTCTGCCTCCATTCGTTCAATTGGCCACCGCACCGTCCGCCTTGGTCGCGTCGTTAGCCTGCGCGTCTATACGCGCCAGGCTCTCGTCGCGTCCAAGAAGAACGAGCACGTCGAAAATTCCCGGTGATGTCGCCTGGCCGGTCAGCGCCGCACGCAGCGGCTGTGCCAGCTTGCCGAGCCCGAGCTCGCGCTCTTCCGCCATCGCCTTGAGTTCGATTTCGAGCTGTTCGCTAGTCCAAACCGAACCAGCTTTCAACTTTTCGGATATTTCACCCAGCAATGCGCGGGCATCTTCGGTGAGAAGCTTTTCCGCTTTTTCATCCATGGGAAGCGGACGCTCCCGGAACAGGAACAATGCCCCTGCGGCAAGCTCGTCCAGATCCTTGGCACGCGCCTTGAGCGAGGGCATCGCCTCGACCAGCAGCGCCAAGTGCCGTGCCGCGTCGAATGCAGGCTCAAGCTTTGCGATGCGCGGCGCGGCAAGTTCGGCCAGGCGGGCATCGTCTGCCTCGCGAATGTACTGGCCGTTCATGTTGGCCAGCTTCTTGAAGTCGAAGCGCGAAGGGCTCTTGCCGACGGCGGGCAGGTCGAAGACCTTGATCGCTTCGTCGATGGTGAAGAATTCCTGGTCGCCATGGCCCCAGCCAAGACGCAGCAGGTAATTCACGACCGCTTCGGGCAGCAGGCCAAGCTCGTCGCGATAGGCATCGACGCCCATCGCGCCGTGGCGCTTGGAAAGTTTTGCCCCGTCCGCGCCGTGGATCAGCGGGATATGCGCATAGACCGGTTCTTCCCAACCGCCCTCGATCGCCTGCATCGATTTGTAGATCGGCAGCTGGCGGAATGCGTTGTTGAGGTGATCGTCGCCGCGGATAACGTGCGTGACGCCCATGTCGTGATCGTCGACCACGACCGCGAGCATGTAGGTCGGCGTGCCGTCCGAACGCAGCAGGATATAATCGTCGATTTCGGCGTTCTTGACCTTCACGCGGCCCTGAACGGCATCCTCGATCACCGATTCACCATCGGTCTGCGTCTTGAGGCGGACGACGTAAGGCGCACCCTCCGGCGCTTCGGACAGATCGCGATCGCGCCACCGCCCGTCATAGCGCATCGGCTGCTTCTTCGCGCGCTGTTCCGCCCGCATGGCTTCAAGTTCTTCGGCAGTGGCGAAGCACTTGTAGGCATGCCCGGCGTCGAGCAGCTTGTGCGCGACTTCGGCATGGCGCTGCGCGCGCTCGGACTGGAGCACCGGCTCCTCGTCAAAGTCGAAGCCGAGCCAGCTTAGCCCGTCGAGAATCGCGTCGATCGCCGCTTGGGTCGAGCGGGCACGGTCGGTGTCCTCGATCCGAAGCAGCGCCTTGCCACCGAAATGGCGGGCGTAGAGCCAGTTGAACAGCGCCGTGCGGGCACCGCCGATGTGCAGGAATCCTGTGGGCGAAGGCGCGAAACGGGTGACAACCGGGCGTGGGGCGTCATTCGCACCGTTGCCTTCCGCTGCCGAACCGCTTGCCATATCGCCTTGTTTCCTCTCAATAATGTCCGGGAGTGGCCGCAGACGAAGGAACGGTTAGACATGGCAGATGATGTCGCCGTTCCGGTCGCGGATGGGGCACCGGATCGGGCCCCGCCACCTTCGCAGGTGCGGCAATGGGGAAGGTTGCGCGATTTGTCCAGTCTCCGATGGGTTGAAACGGCCCTCGGAGCGCGCCAGTTCGAGAAGATGCCGTGGCTGGCCGTGGCCATGTTGGTCGGAATCCTTACCTGGTTTGGCCTGCCATCAACCTGGCAATGGATTGTTTTTCTTGGATTCTGTGGTTTGGCGGCAGCATTTGCGCTGCTTTTTCTCGACGAAGAGACCTATCCTTTCGCCAAGACAGCCATCGTGTCCCTGGCTCTGTTTCTTGCTGCAGGCCTGTTAATTGTCTGGGCGCGCTCGACTCTGATCGGAACCCCTGCAATTGGGCGCCCTATCGTTGGCGAGATGACCGTGCGGGTGGTCGAACGCGAAGATGCTTCTGGCCCAAGACGGGCGCGAATCCTTGTCGCGACCCGCGAGGCGACGGGCGAGACCATCACTGCACGGGTTTCGATACCCGAACAGTATGACCTGCCCGAACTCGCGCCAGGGGCCCTGGCGAGGATGAGATTGCGCCTGATTCCGCCTTCGCGGGCAGTGGCGCCGGGATCCTACGACTATGCCCGCGCGGCCTGGTTCGACGGTATTTCAGCAACCGGATCGGTCATGTCCGAAGCGGAGATTTTCGAGAAACCGGCCGTCAGGAGGCACGGGGGGGTGCGATCCGACCTCCTTGATCTCGTCCTCGAAAGGATCGAAGATGCCGGCGCTGCGGGAATCGCGGCGACTCTGGTAACCGGAGATCGGTCGTCCATCGGCGCGGAAGATGCCGAGGCCATGCGAAATTCGGGCATGGCGCACCTTCTGTCGATCAGCGGCCTGCACGTGGGCGCGGTGATCGCCATCGTATGGTTTGCAACCCTGCGCCTCCTCGCAATGTGGCCCGCATTGGCGCTGCGCATTCCCCTGCCGTTCGTGGCATCGGGCGCAGGGGCGATGGCGGGAATCGGGTATACCCTGCTGACAGGGGCGGCGCTGCCCACGGTGCGTGCGTGCATTGCGGCCCTGCTGGTGCTCGCCGCCATGGCGCTGGGCCGTCAGGCGCTATCAATGCGGCTCGTGGCGATTGCCGCGATCGTGGTGATGGTATTCTGGCCAGAAGCGGTCGTCGGAGCGAGTTTTCAGCTTAGTTTTGCCGCCGTCATAGCAATCGTGGCCCTGCACAACAGCGCGCCGATCGTGCGATTTCGCAAGAGCGCACGGGATCATCCCTGGCCGGTCAGGATGGCAAGGGCCGGTCTGCTACTATTCCTGACCGGACTGGTTATCGAAGTGAGCCTGCTTCCGCTGGTGCTCATGCATTTTCACAAGGCGGGGCTTTACGGGGCGGCGGCGAATCTTTTCGCAATTCCGCTGACCACGCTGGTCGTCATGCCTCTGCTGGGCCTCTCGCTCGTGCTGGAACCGCTGGGTCTGGCTGCGCCGTTCTGGACAATGACGGGTATAGCGACCGGTGGCCTAATCGATATTGCGGTCCTGACATCTGAAGCTGCCGGATCGATCAAGATCTCACCCATGGTGCCGGTCTGGATCGTGATGACCATACTCGCGGGTGGGCTCTGGCTTGCGCTGTGGGACGGCAAGGGGCGCTTGCTTGGCCTGCCGGTCATGGCAGTCGGCCTTGCCACTCTGGCGACGCTGTCTCCGCCCGACCTGATCGTTGCCGGAAGCGGGCGGCAAGTGGCCCTGACCAGCGGGGATCGGACGTACTGGTTGCGGCCCAACGACACGTTCGAGGGCGGAAGGTTGCGAGAGCTTGCCGGTATTCGTGACAGCGCAGCGATTGAGACGGAGTCTCCACCCTTGATCAGCGAGATGCCAGGTGCCCATTGCAATGAGGGATTCTGCAAGGCGCCCATTGGACAGGCGGGCAATGCCCATATCCTGATAGGCATAGGGCGCGTTCATTCGCCATCGGAGGAACTTCGCCGGGCCTGTGCGGCGAGCGAGATCGTCGTGGCGGAAAACGCGCTTCCGGATTTCTGTCGGCCGCGATGGCTGAAGCTTGACGGTAGGACGTTGTCGCGAAGGGGCGGGGCGGCGATCGATGTCGATGCGCGAGTGGTCAGCTACGTCCGCCCCGCCGGGGACGCTCACGGTTGGTAACGGCGAGCGTCACGCTCTAGTGATAGCGGCGCAGTAGACCAGCAAGACGGCCCTGAACCTGCACTTCGTTGGCTGCATAGACCTGCGGTTCGTAGGCCGAATTTGCCGGATCGAGCCGCACCATGCTGCCTTCACGATGAAGGTATTTCAGCGTCGCTTCTTCTCCGCGAACAAGCGCCACGATGATTTCGCCGTCGCGGGCGACGTCGGTCTTGCGCACGAGCGCAAAGTCGCCGTCGAAAATGCCGGCCTCAACCATGGAATCGCCCGACACTTCGAGAGCGTAGTGTTCCCCCGAACCCAGCAGGGCCGCAGGTACCGGCAGCGTCTGCGAATCTTCCAGCGCCTCTATCGGCATACCGGCCGCGATCCGGCCGTGGAGCGGAATTTCGATGACGTCGTTGGCAGGTGCGGGCGCAGGAGCCTTGGCCTTGGGCATCTCGACCACGTTGGACGGTGCCGGGCGGGCATTGCCACTGACATCATCGGGCTGACGCAGGATTTCAAGCGCGCGCGCCCGATTGGGCAGGCGGCGAATGAAGCCGCGTTCTTCCAAGGCAGAAATCAGCCGGTGGACACCGGACTTCGACTTGAGGTCGAGCGCTTCCTTCATCTCCTCAAAAGAGGGCGAGATGCCCGATTCCTCGAGCCTGCGCTGAATGAACAGGAGCAATTCGTGTTGCTTGCGGGTGAGCATAACCTGATCCTTATCCGCCAAAATAAGTGAACGAACGAGGAACAATTAGTAAACAAAGTCAGTCCCGTCAAGCGGGCACCCTATCCGATGGGGATATATCTTATCTTGCTGCCCGACGCTGCGGCTTCGCTGAATGGATCGCGGACGATCAGGGCATCCGAGCGGGCAAGGGGGAGAAGGGCGCCGCTATCCTGAATGGACGAAAGCTCGATTCCATGCGCTGTTGACGACCCGCGCAGAAACTCTGCTCGTTTTGCCGTGGCGGGCAGGTTGGAGCAGGTCCGTCCCGTCAGAATCCTCGGCTTTGGGTCTGCTGCGCCCAGCAGGGCACGCACGAAGGGCAGAACGAAAAGATGAGCCGTGACAAAGCTTGAAACCGGATTGCCGGGTAGTCCGATAATCGTCTGCCTGTCGCGCGTGCCGACCATGATCGGTTTGCCCGGCTTCATGGCCACACGCCAGAAATCGAGATCTGCGCCGACTTTTTCGAGCGCGGGGCGGACGAGGTCGTGGTCGCCCACCGATGCCCCGCCGCTCGTGACGATCAGGTCGGCATCGGAGGCCTGTTCAAGGGATGCGACAATCGCGCCCAGCCGGTCCGGTACGGGGCCGGCCAGCGTCACATCGCAGGACAAGCCGGCCAGCATCGCGCAGAGCATAGGGCCATTGCTGGCCGGTATCTGGCCTGGCCCAAGCGGCCGCCCGGCGGAGACCAATTCGTCCCCGCTGTCGATCACGACGATCCTGGGCCTGCGATGGACCGGCAGGCGGGCGTGCCCGCTGCTGATCGCAAGAGCCAGAGAGGCGGGCGTGATCGCGGTGCCGGGCGGTAGAACCACGTCGCCTTCCATGAAATCCAGCCCGCGCGGACGGATGTGCTTGCCCAACGGGGCGGGAGGGTTGCCGTGGAAAATCAGCGTCTTGCCGTCGAGCGTGCAATCTTCCTGCACGAGGACCATGTCGGCCCCGTCCGGCAAGATCGCACCTGTCGAGATCCGCATGGTTTCACCCGGCCTGATGGCGGTCGCGGCAGGGTGGCCCGCTGCGCTTTCGCCAGTCACGGTCCAGGGGCCGGGCATGTCGGCCTGACGCAGTGCCCAGCCGTCCATCGCCGACAAGGGATGCGCCGGTTGGGTCCTCCCGGCATGGACGGGCTCGGCAATATAGCGGCCGAGAGCGTCAGTTACCGCGACACTTTCGACATCGCCGGGCTTTGCCAGGGCAAGAAGGCGGTCTTGCGCCTCTTCGAGCGCGAGGAGTGGCCTCAAAGTTCAAAGTCCTCGAAACCAGCAGCGCGCCAGCGGCCTGACTTGCCGCCATCCTTCGCGATGACGCGCACATTGCCGATGACCATGCCCTTGTCGATCGCCTTGGCCATGTCATAGATTGTGAGGAGTGCGACAGAAGTTGCTGTAATCGCTTCCATTTCCACGCCGGTCTTGGCCGAGAGCGCGGCGATGGCCGTAGCCGAGATCGCATCGTCCTCAAATGCGAAGTCGATCGAAATGCTGTCGAGACCGAGCGGGTGACACAGCGGGATCAGTTCCCCCGTCCGCTTTGCCGCCATGATTCCGGCAATCCGCGCCGTGGCGAGGACATCGCCTTTCTTGACCAGCCCGTCCCTGATCGCGCCCAGCGCCTCGGCGGACATGGTGATCCGGCCAGAAGCCGCCGCGACCCTGCGCGTGACCTGTTTCGCGCCGACATCGACCATGCGGGCCGCGCCATCATCGTCCAGATGGGTCAGCCTGCTCATGGCGCTCAACCCTCTCCGGTCAGTAGCTTGCGGGTCGCGTTTTCGACATTGGCCTGCCGCATCAGGCTTTCTCCGACGAGAAAGGCGCGCACGCCGTGACGGGCCAGCCTTTCGCAATCCTCATGCGAATTGATGCCGCTTTCCGCGACGAGCAGCGTGCCGTCCGGGGCGAGAGGGGCAAGCCGTTCGGTATTCGCGATATCGGTGACGAACGTGCGCAAGTCGCGGTTGTTCACCCCGATGAGGCGCGATTTGAGGCGCGCGGCGCGTTCCATCTCCGCCTCGTCGTGCACTTCGACGAGCACGTCCATGCCGCGCTCCATCGCGGCGGCCTCGATCTCGGCCATTTGCGCGTCTTCCAGTGCGGCGACGATGACAAGGATCGCGTCCGCTCCGATCGAACGCGCCTCTGCCACTTGCCAAGGGTCTACCATGAAGTCCTTCCGCAGGACCGGAAGGGTGCAGGCCTTGCGCGCGGCGAGGAGGTAATTCTCATGCCCCTGGAAATAGGGCGCATCGGTCAAAACCGAGAGGCATGCCGCACCACCTGCGGCATAGTCGCGTGCGTGATCTTCGGGATTGAAATCTTCTCGAATCAATCCTTTCGATGGAGAAGCTCGCTTGATTTCTGCGATCAGGCCAAAGCCGTCCCTTGCCGCTTCGCGCAAGCGCGCTTCGAACCCGCGCACGGGTTCGCGCGCCAGTTCCGCCGCTTCGAGATCGGCGAGCGAAAGCCGCGTCTTCCGTTCGGCGACTTCGCCGCGCTTGGTGTCGCAGATTTCGATGAGCTTGTTTTTTGCCGTCGTCATGCCAGCCTCATGCCTTGACCGTCGCGATCCAGCAATCGAGCAGCGCCTTGGCAAGGCCCTTGTCGATCACTTCGCCCGCTTCTTCCGCGCCCGAGGCAAGGTCGTGCGCCTCTCCCGCCAGCCATAGCGCGGCGGCGGAGTTGAGCACCACGGCGTCGCGATAGGCCCCGGTCTCGCCCATCAATAGGCGGCGCAGCGCATCGGCGTTGTAGTCGGGGTCGCCGCCCTTGATCGCCTCCAACGGGTGCGAGGGAAGGCCCGCATCGGCAGGGGAAAGCTGTGCTGGAACGTCCATGCCGATGGCTTTGACACGCGTCGGACCCGCGATCGACATCTCGTCGAGGCCTTCCATGCCCGACACGACCAGCGCACGTTCGGTCCCCAGCAAACGCATCGCCTCTGCATAGAGAGGGACGAGTTCGGGACGCGGCACGCCGACAAGCTGGCGCGTCACGCAGGCCGGATTGGCGAGCGGGCCGGTGAGGTTGAAGATCGTGCGGCGGCCCAGCGCCTTGCGGATCGGAGCGATGCGGGCCAGCGCCGGGTGGTGCGCCTGTGCGAACAGGAACGCGATCCCCAGATCGGGCAGCGTCTCTTCGGCCCTGATCCCTGCGCGGGCGAGGTCGAGGCCCAGCGTTTCAAGCGTATCCGCGCCGCCCGCCTTGCTGGACGCCGCGCGATTGCCATGCTTTGCCACCGGCACGCCGCAGGCCGCGACGACCAAGGCAACGGCGGTCGATACGTTGAGGCTATGCTGCCCGTCACCCCCCGTTCCGCACACGTCGATGGCATTGGCGGGTGCGGCAACGGTGAGCATCCTTGCCCGCATCGCGCGCACGGCCCCGGCGATTTCCTCTGCCGTTTCGCCCCGATCGGCCATTTCCACCAGCAGGTCGGCGATGGCATCGTCGGTCATCAGCCCGTCGAGCATTTGCCCGAACAGCGCCTCGGTCTCGGCTGCGGAATAGGTCACGCGGGCACCCTTGCGTCGATGCCGCAGATATTGAGGAAGTTGGCGAGCAGCGCGTGGCCATGTTCGGTCGCGATGCTTTCAGGGTGAAACTGCACGCCGTGGATCGGCAGTTCGGCGTGGCGAAAGCCCATCGCGTGGGTGCCGTCCTCGCCCGGTCGCGGCGTCGTGGCATTTACCAGAAGGCTTTCCGGAATATCCTCGACCACCAGCGAATGGTAACGCGTGGCGAGATAGGGCGAGGGGATGCCGGCAAAAACGCCGGTCCCATCATGATCGACCGGACTGGTCTTGCCGTGCATCAAGCCGCCCTGGACCACGGTGCCGCCGAAATACTGGCCGATGGACTGGTGGCCAAGGCAAACGCCCAGCAGCGGTTTCCCTGCATCGGCACAGGCCCCGACGAGATCGAGGCTGATGCCCGCCTCGTTCGGTGTGCAAGGGCCGGGTGAAAGCAGGAAGCCTTCGGCGCCTGTCGCGATCGCTTCGGCCGCGGTCATCGCGTCGTTGCGCACGACTTCGACTTTCGCGCCCATTTCCATGAGGTAGTGGACGAGGTTCCAGGTGAAGCTGTCGTAATTGTCGATGACGAGGATCATGCCGCGCCCCCGGCAAACATGTCGGTCGCGCGGACAAGGCCGTCGATAATGCCGGGCTCGCCAGCCGAATGGCCCGCATCGGGCACGATCCACAGTTCGGCCTCGGGCCAGGCCTTCTTGATTTCCCAGGCCGAAGTCGGCGGCGTGCAGATATCGTAGCGGCCCTGGACCATCACGGTCGGAATGTGCCGGATGCGATCGATGTTGGCGAGCAACTGGCCTTCCTCGAGGTAGAAACGGTCGCGGAAAAAACGCACGCAGATACGCGCGAAGGGCAGCGCCTTCGACGGATCGGCGAATTCTTCGAGCAGGTCGGGATTGGGCAGCAGGGTCGCGACATTGGCTTCCCACAAGGACCACTCCCGCGCAGCGGCAAGTGCGACATCCTTGTCATCGCTATTGAGGCGGCGTTCGTAGGCACCGACCAGGTTGTCGCGCTCTTCCTCAGGGATCAGTCCGGTGAAGGCGTCCCACTGTTCGGGCATGATCTCGCTCGCGCCGCGGCCGTAAAGCCACTCGTCCTCTTTCTCGCGGGCAAGGAATATCCCGCGCAGGACAAGTTCGGTCACGCGTTCTGGGTGCTCCTGCGCATAGGCCAGCGCAAGGGTCGAACCCCAACTGCCGCCAAAAGCCTGCCATGCCTCGTGCCCGCACATTTCGCGCAAACGCTCGATATCGGCGACGATGCGCCATGTATCGTTGTTCTCGATCTCGGCAAAAGGCTTCGACTGCCCGCAACCGCGCTGGTCGAACAGGACCACGTCGTAAAGCTCGGGATTCCACTGGCGCCGGTGGCTGGGCGACATGCCGCCGCCGGGGCCGCCGTGCAGGAAAACCGCTGGCTTTGCGCCGGGCGTGCCGACGCGCTCGTAATAGATCGAATGCCCTTCGCCCACGTCCAGCCAGCCGCTCTCGTAAGGCTCGATTTCGGGGTAGAGAGTACGTCGTTCGGTCATCTTCACGTTGGTCCTACTGGCCGTAACCCGGCTCACGCGAGACGCGGAGCGCTTCGCGGGCCGCGGCGACGAGCGCGCCTGCCTTGGCCTCGCACTCGCGCTGTTCGTACTCGGGATCGCTGTCGGCGACGATACCGGCACCGGCCTGCACGTGCATCACCCCGTCCTTCACCAGGGCGGTGCGCAGGACGATGCAGCTGTCGACCGAGCCATCGGGCGAGAAATAGCCGACGCCGCCTGCATAGGCACCGCGCGTTTCCGGCTCCAGCTCTGCAATGATCTGACAGGCGCGGACCTTGGGTGCGCCGCTCACCGTCCCGGCCGGGAAGCCCGCGAACAAAGCATCGATCGCATCGCGCGCGGGATCGAGCGCGCCGACCACGTTCGATACGATGTGCATGACGTGGCTGTAGTTTTCGACCGTGTAGCTGTCGGTGACGCGCACCGTGCCTGCCCTGGCCACACGGCCGACATCGTTCCGGCCGAGGTCGAGCAGCATCAGGTGCTCTGCGCGTTCCTTGGGGTCTGCCAGCAGGCTTTCGCGATTGGCGCGGTCTTCCTCCGGCGTCTTGCCGCGCGGGCGGGTTCCCGCGATCGGGCGGATCGTCACTTCGGGCGTGCCATCTGCGTCGTTACGCACCCGGACGAGGATTTCCGGGCTCGATCCGGTCAATGCAAAGCCGGGCAAGTCGAGGAAGTAGAGGAACGGCGAAGGGTTCACGCGGCGCAGCGCGCGGTAGAGGTCGATCGGCGGCAGCGGGAACGGCGTCGAAAACCGCTGTGCAAGCACGACCTGAAAGATGTCGCCCGCTGTGATGTAGTCCTTCGCCTTCAGCACCATTTCGCGGTAGGCGCCGGGTGCAAGGTTCGGGTTCAGCGCCGGTTCCGGCACGTCTGCGGGATAGGGCTGTGCAGGCAGGCGTGCCGCGCTCAACCGCGCAAGGCATTCGTCGACGCGCGCGCGGGCCTTCGCGACGGCGCTGGCAGCGGCCTCGTCCCCCGGCCACACCGGTGCGACACAATAGAGCGCATCCTGAAGCCGGTCGAACACCAGCACCAGGGCAGGGCGCGTGAACAGCATATCGGGCACGTCGAGCGGATTTGCCGGAGGGCGTCCAATCGTTTCGACCAGTCCGATCGTCTCGTAACCGAAATAGCCGACGAGGCAGGCAAGCGCGGCAGGCAGACCTTCGGGAATTTCGAACCGGCATTCCTCGACCAGCGCGCGAAGCGAGGTCAGCGGATCGGCTCCGGTATCCTCGAACGCATCGCGGTCGCGGCGCCATTGGCGGTTGATCTCGGCCTTCGTGCCTTGTGCGCGATAGACGAGGTCGGGGTCCAGCCCGACAAGGCTGTAGCGCCCGCGAACTTCGCCGCCTTCCACCGATTCCAGCAGGAAGTCGCCGCGTCCCGGCTCGATCAGCTTCACCGCCGCCGCGACGGGCGTGTCGCAGTCGGCAATGACCTTGCGCCAGACCACGCCGGGGCGGCCTGCTGCCAGTTCGCTTTCGGCCAGCCTGTCGCGCGCGGCCTCGTCACTCAATGCGGTCGGTGCCCCCATGACCGGTTCAGCGATTGCCGGTGAGCTGGGCGATGACGGCGTCGATCGCGGTCTGGTTCTTCGTCACGCCGACATCGGCCTGAATCGCGCGCGTAAGCTGTTCGCCCATCTCGCCGCCGACCGCCGGACCAAGCTGGCGAACGGTCGCCGCGACCAGCGGATCGTCCTTGGCAATGTCCTTGGTATCGATCCGGTCGAGATCGACGATGAACCAGCCCGCGTCGCGCGGCGCTTCCAGTTTCTTGGCCGATCCCTTGGCCATGGAGAACATCAGGGCGAGCGGCGGGGGAACCTGCTGCTGCGCACCGACAAGTTCTTGCCGGCTCATGTCGACGGGGCTGACGGGTGGCGTGTTCTTATCGATCAGCTTCATGGCCTCGGCCGGGGTCTGGCCCTTGCGGATCGCGGCAAGGACCTTGTCCGCAGCGGCGCTGGCCTTTTTCGAACCCTGCTCCTGCTTGTAGGCCGCTTCGAGAGCGGGTTTGATCTGGTCGAACGGCGGTGGGGCCGACGGGGTGATATCGGCCGGTTCGTAAAGGATGTAGGATTCGCCATCGGCGGCAATGGCGATCTGCGCGTCGCTGCCCGGTTCCATGGCGAAGACGTTCTGCACGACGCGCTGGACCTGTGCGGGCACTTCGCCGGCGCCCTGATCGAAGGGCTGACCGTTTTCGAGAAGGGCCTCAGTCGTCGCCACCTCGGCATTCAGCGACTTGGCGACTTCCTGAAGGCTCGCACCGCTGTTTAGCTCGTTCTCGGCCTCCGACGCAAGCTCGGCCAGGGCCTGGCGGCGCTTGTCCTCGGTCACGATACCGGCGATTTCGTCGCGTACAGCGGCAAGCGGACGGTCGTTCGTGCGCGTGATCGAATCGACACGCATGAGATACCAGCCCAGCGGACCGCGAACCGGCCCGGCTACCGCGCCTTGGGCCGTGTCGTAGACGGCCTGCGTTACGGCGGGCGAGGTCTTGGCCGACAGGTCGGCGCGGCTCTCGGCCGATACCTGCGTGGTCGCGAGGCCTTTTTCACGAGCGACGGCCGCCATCTGTGCGGGGCTCGAAAGATCGGACAGCACGGCATTGGCCGCCGCTTCGGTCGGCAGGACGAGCTGGGTCATCACCCGCTGTTCGGAGCCTGCGTATTCGTCGCGATTGTTCTTGTAGTAGTCAGCGATTTCCGCATCGGTCGCCGCAACGTCGGAAAGACCGCTACGATCGATGATCGCATAACGGACCGTGCGACGTTCCGGCAGGGAATATCGGCTGCGGTTCGCGGAAAGGTAGCTGCGAAGCTGCTCGTCCGTCGCCTTGATGTCGGCTGCAAAGATCGACGACGGCACGAAGGCGACCGATCCATGCCTCGTTTCGTTGAGCAGGCGCGCATACTGGCGCGCCATCTTTTCGGGGAACTGCGAACCGATCTGCGCCGGGATCAGCATCATGCGGGCGGCAAGGCCCTGCTCAAGATCCTCGCGAACGAGCTTTTCGGAAAGACCGCGCTGCTGCAGGGCAGCCTGGTACATTTCCTGGCTGAACTGGCCGTCAGGGCCCTGGAACGCCGGGATTTGCGTCAGTTCGCTGCCGATCAGCGAATCGCCGATCCGCACGCCGTTTTCCTTGGCAAAAGCAAAGACCGCCAGACGCTCGGTCATCTGGTCGAGCACGCCGTCGGTTGCGCCCCCGTCGAGGAATTCCTGCCACGTAAGGCCCGGATTTTCAGCCCGAGCACGTTCGTATGCGCCGTTCAGCGTCTCGCGATAGGTACTTGTGGAAATCCGTTCGCTACCGACGGTCGCCACGCGTTCACCGCCGGCAATGCCGCCGAAGCCCGATCCGGTGATATCTGCGCTGGCGAAGGCAAGCGCGATCAGGCCGACGAAGCCCAGAGTGAGCACAAGGCCGATAGGTGATTGAAAAAGCTTGCGAAAACCTTGGATCATGTTTTTCCGGCCTGTCAAATATCAAGTGGGGCGGTCCTGCCGGGGATGCCCGTTTGCGCGGTGCTCTAAACGGCTAGAGGCAAGGCTGCAACCAATCGGCGTCTCGTGCTTTGACACGGTGGACCGCTTCGGCTAGCCGCCGCGCACTTCGCATCTATTCGCTAAACAGGGCAGGTCAGGACCAGAGGGGCTCATGAGCCAACGTTATTACATCGTAGGCAATTGGAAGATGAACGGCATGCGTGCCGCTTTGTCGGAAGCACGCGCGATCGATCGCGCCGCCCAGCGCCAGCCCAAGGTCGAGGTCGCCATCGCGCCGCCGGTCACGCTGATCGCTGCCATGCGCGAGGGGCTGACCGGCATCGGCGTCGGCGCACAGAACTGTCATCACGCGGAAAAAGGCGCTCACACGGGCGATCTGGCCGCCCCGATGCTGCGTGAGGCCGGGGCCGACTTCGTAATCGTCGGGCACTCCGAACGTCGCGCCGATCACAATGAAACGAACGAGCAGGTGAAAGCCAAGGCCGAAGCCGCGCAGGCCGTCGACATGGGCGTCATCCTGTGTGTCGGCGAATCGGAAGCCGAACGCGATTCGGGCGAGGCCGAGGAAGTCGTCGCGCGCCAGCTGGCCGCATCGCTTCCCGACACGGCGCAGCGCCTGTCGGTTGCCTATGAACCGATCTGGGCCATCGGCACGGGCCGCGTACCGCAGGTTTCCGACGTTGCCGCCATGCATAAGCGTCTGCGCACCGTTCTGACCGACAAGTATGGCGAGGAAGGCGCGGACGTGCGCATCCTTTACGGCGGTTCGGTGAAGGGCGAGAACGCAGAGGAATTGCTCGCCGTTGCCGAAGTCGGCGGCGCGCTCGTCGGCGGGGCAAGCCTGACTGCGGACGGTTTCGTCCCCATCATCGCGGCCGCTGCCGAGCAGGACTGATTGCACGTCGCACCGTCGCGGTCCTTGCGCCGCACCCGCCATGGGTCTAAGGGCGGCGACGATTTCAAGAGATACCAGACGGAAGTTTAGCAGGTCATGTCGCTTTTTCTGTTCCTGACCGTGGTCCAGGCGCTTGTCGGCGCGGGGCTCGTGGCGGTTGTCCTCATGCAGCGTTCCGAAGGCGGTGGCCTTGGCGTTGGCGGCAGCCCGTCGGGCCTGATGTCGGCGCGCGGTGCGGCCGACTTCCTGACTCGTGCGACGACCATTCTGGCAACGCTTTTCGTGGTTCTCTCGATCGCGCTTGCCGGCGTTTCGGTGAATACGACCTCGGGCAGCGACGTCGACACCTCGCTCGACCGCACGGTTCCGCTCGATGTCGATCCGCTTGCCGGAACGTCCAATGCGAACGACAGAACGCCCAGTGAGCCGGCTGAAACGCCTTCGCCGGCACCGGCCAGCGACGATCCGCTTGCGGGTGCTGTCGGCCAGTAAGGCACGCATGCCGTCGCGCGGTCGGTTGGCCGCGCGTAAAAATGTCATCCAATTGTGCAAACCGGTGCTCGCCTAGCTTGCGGCGATGCACCTTTATTGATTAAGGCCCGACTCCCATGGCGCGGTACATTTTTATCACCGGCGGCGTGGTCTCCTCGCTCGGCAAAGGTCTCATGGCGGCAAGTCTTGCAGCGCTGCTGCAGGCGCGCGGGTACAAGGTCCGCATCCGCAAGTTCGATCCCTACCTCAACGTCGATCCCGGGACGATGAGCCCGTATCAGCACGGCGAGGTTTTCGTGACCGATGACGGCGCGGAAACCGACCTCGATCTGGGGCACTACGAACGTTTCACCGGCGTTTCGGCGCACCAGGGTGACAACATCACATCGGGCCGGATCTACCAGTCGATCATCGCCAAGGAGCGCCGCGGCGACTATCTGGGCGCGACGGTTCAGGTGATCCCGCACGTGACCGACGCGATCAAGCAGTTCGCGCTGGCCGACACCGACGGGCTGGACTTCGTTCTGTGCGAGTTCGGCGGCACGGTTGGCGATATCGAGGGGCTGCCCTTCATCGAGGCGATCCGCCAGCTGCGCAACGAGCTCCCACGCGAGGATACTTGCGCGATTCACGTCACGCTGGTCCCCTACATCAAGGCCGCGGGCGAGCTTAAGACGAAGCCGACGCAGCACTCGGTCCGCGAACTGACTTCGCTGGGCGTTCAGCCCGACGTCCTGCTGTGCCGCTGCGAACAGCCACTGCCCGATGGGGAGCGCCGCAAGATCGCGCAGTTCTGCAACGTGCGTGCCGAGGCGGTCATCCCCGCGCTTGACGCAAGCTCGATCTACGCGGTGCCGCTGCAGTATCACGCCGAAGGTTTGGACAACGAGGTGCTGCGCCACTTCGGCCTCGAAGCTCCCAAGCCCGATCTCACGACCTGGCACGACATCGTCGACCGCTACGAAAACCCCGAAAGCGAAGTCACCATCGCGGTCGTGGGCAAGTACGTCGGCCTGCCCGATGCCTACAAGTCGCTGAACGAGGCGCTGGTCCATGGCGGCATGGCGAACCGGGTGAAGGTCAACATCAACTGGATCGACGCCGAACTGTTCGAGCAGGACGACAGCGACATTCTGGCCCAGCTCGAACCGATGCACGGCATTCTCGTCCCCGGCGGATTCGGCAATCGCGGCAGCGAGGGCAAGATCGAAAGCGTGCGTTTCGCGCGCGAACGCGGCGTGCCATTCCTTGGCATCTGTCTCGGCATGCAGATGGCCTGCATCGAAGGCGCGCGTAACACCGCCGGCATCGCTGCCGCTTCGTCGAGCGAGTTCGGCGAATCTTCCGAACCTGTCGTCGGTATCATTACCGAGTGGATGACGGCCGAAGGCCTCGAAACCCGTGCAGCCGGCGGCGATCTTGGCGGCACGATGCGTCTTGGCGCCTATGATGCCAAGTTGTCGGGCAACAGCCGCGCGGCATCGCTTTACGGCACGACCGACATTTCGGAACGTCACCGCCACCGCTATGAAGTGAACGTGGCTTACAAGGACCGGCTTGAAGAGGGCGGCCTGATGTTCTCCGGAATGTCGCCCGACGGCCTGCTGCCCGAAATCGTCGAGCGTCCTGACCACCCGTGGTTCGTCGGCGTGCAGTTCCACCCGGAATACAAGAGCCGTCCGTTCGATCCGCACCCGCTGTTCGCCGGTTTCATCGGTGCCGCTCTGGAACAATCTCGCCTGATGTGATGGGCATAAGGGGTAGGGGGCTTGTCAAAACCCCTTTTCCGGCCGATAGCCCGGTGCATGCTTTAACTTAAGTTAATGTGATGCGGGTCGCTGGATCCGGGCACGATGGCCCGGACGGCGCGCAAGGGCGCGGGGCTATCGAAACTATCATGTCGTCCGTAGACGCAAGCGAACTGAGCGGCCTTCTGCCGAGCGGAAGCCTGTTCGCGGACTGCTCTGCCGATGAGCTTTCCGATATCCTCGCCCGTGCCCGTCCGCGCAGCTTCAAGGCCGGTGCCGAAATTCTCTCGCAAGGGGAGGAGGGCGACGCTCTGTTCATCCTCGTATCGGGCATCGCCCGGGTTAGCGTGATTGCCGCCAACGGGCGGGAAATCGTGCTCGACTATGCCGAGGCCGGCGAAATCCTGGGCGAGATCGCGATGATCGACGGCGGCGACCGCACGGCCAGCGTTCATGCCTTCACCGATTGCGAGACGCTACGGCTGGATCGCCCTGCGTTCGAGGCGGCGATGACCGAGCAGCCTGCGCTGGCGCTGCGCGTCATGCGGGCACTGGCCCGCCGTCTTCGGCAGACCAACCTCACGATCGAGGCAGAGCGCGCCTATACGTCCGGCCCGCGCCTGGCGCGGTTCCTGCTGCGCCTTATGATCGGCGAGGGCGATGAAAAGGGCGGAAGCCAGCTCAAACTGGCGCTCAGCCAGGGGGAGCTTGGCAACTTTGCCGGTATGAGCCGCGAACAGATCAATCGACAGCTTTCGGCATGGGCGGACTGCGACATTGTTTCCCTGAATCAGGGAAAGGTAACAATTGTTGACAGAAATGCTCTTATCGATATCGCGGAAGAATGTTAGAAATGTTATAAGGGTTTGCTTCCCGGGGGTGACTATCTTTCTGCGACCCGGATGGTCATTCTAGGGGGCAATGCGGCGGTGACGTCGCGGGGGCGGGCTTCGGCCTGCCCCCAAATTACATAAAATAATCAAATTATACTAAAAAGGGCGCGTCCGGATTGCCCGGACGCGCCCTTTTTATGTGTTTTCACCAAGAGTTAGGCGGCTTTGTCTTCGCCGCCATCCTCGCTCTCAACGACGGAAAGCTGTTTCGCGCCGTTGATCGCGATCTTCTTCGGCTTCATCGCTTCGGGCACTTCCCGCTCAAGATCGATGACGAGCAGGCCGTCGGCCAGCTTGGCATCCTTCACAAGGACGAAATCGGCCAGTTCGAAACGGCGCTCAAACCCGCGCTGGGCGATGCCGACGTGGAGGAATTCGCCCTTCTGGGCTTCCTCGGCCTTGCGGCCCTGCACGGTCAGCAGGTTCTGTTGCGCGGTGATCTCGATATCCTCGGGCTTGAAGCCGGCAAGGGCGAGAGTGATGCGATAGTTGTCTTCGCCGCGGCGCTCGATATTGAAGGGCGGGTAATTGTCGCCCGAATTCATCCGCGCATTGTTTTCGAGCAAGTCGAAAAGGCGGTCGAAACCAACGGTGGTGCGGCGATAGGGAGTAAAATCAAAACGGTTCATCTTGCAAATCCTCCTCGAGAAGCAATTCACTGCAGGCGTTGATCCGGCCCATGAGGCGCCGGGCATGCCCGCATCCGATATTGGCGCTGCACCCTTGCGGCATGCATCGCCGACACACATCTGGGTAGCCGTAATGTCCGCTTCAAGTCCCCCGGAGCGGGCGGGAACATCGTCATCGAAAGGAAATTGCGTGTCCGAAGACAACAAGCCGAAGGTCGAGATCTACACCCAGTTCGGCTGCCCCTACTGCCACCGCGCCGTCGCCCTGCTGAAATCGAAGGACGTCGAATATACCGAGTACGACGTGACGATGGACAGGGAGAAGCGGGCCGAAATGGTGCAGCGTAAGCCCGGTGCGCGCACGGTGCCGCAGATTTTCATCGACGATGAGGCCATCGGCGGCAGCGACGAACTGGCCGCGCTGGAGCGTGCGGGCAAGCTCGACCCGATGCTTGGCCTTTGACGACGGTATCGGCGTGAACGAGCGCACGACCCGCATCGCGCTTTACCAGGCGACTACCGGCATCGATCCGGCCGCCAACGCGGAGTCGATTGTGGATGCGATCGGCAAGGCGTCGGCGGGCGGAGCGCGCATGCTGTTCACGCCGGAAATGTCCGGGCTGCTGGATCGGGATCGATCCCGCGCGAAGGGCCATATCGTCCGCGAGAGCGACGATCCCGTTCTGCACCGGGTTCGCGATGCGGCGAAGGAGCATGGCATCTGGGTCGCGCTTGGCTCGCTTGCGGTGGAGCGTGAGGATGGCAAGTGGGCGAACCGCTCGCTCCTCATCGATGCCGATGGCCAAGTCGCCGCCCGATACGACAAGATTCATATGTTCGACGTCGACCTTGCGACGGGCGAAAGCTGGCGCGAATCGAATGCCTATGTCGCAGGTGACCGCGTGGTGACCGTGCAGTCTCCGCTTGGCCGGCTTGGCCTTGCGATCTGTTACGACTTGCGTTTTCCCGCATTGTTCGAGGCGCTTGGCAACGAACGATGCGATGCGATCGCGTTGCCTGCGGCGTTTACGGTTCCGACCGGCAAGGCGCATTGGGAAACGCTGATCCGTGCCCGTGCGATCGAGGCGAGTGCCTACATGATCGCGACCGCGCAAGTCGGGACGCATGAGGACGGGCGGCAGACTTATGGGCATAGCCTTGTCGTTGATCCTTGGGGTGAAGTGCTGCTCGACATGGGCGAGGTTTCGGGCGTCGGCTTTGCCGACATCGATCCTGGCCGTATAGAGGAAGTGCGCCGACAGTTGCCCAGTCTTGCCAATCGCCGTAAAATCCCTAATTCGCAGCCCTGATGATTGTTTTCGACCTCTCCTGCCAGCCCAACGGGCACCGCTTCGAAGCGTGGTTTCGCTCCTCGGACGATTACGCGCGTCAGAAGGACACGGGGCTCCTGATCTGTCCGGAATGCGGCTCGCCCGAGGTGGAGAAAGCGGTCATGGCGCCGTCTGTCGGGCGCAAGGGTAACCAGATGCCCGCGCGTGAGATGCGCGTAGAAACCGGCGTGGACGAAGGCGAAATGGTGCCGACCGCTTCGGTCGCGAACGTGACCCCGAAAATGCGCGAGGCACTGGTGAAGCTAGCCACCTTGCAAAAGGAAGCGCTTGAAAAGTCGCGCTGGGTCGGCGGCGATTTTGCCGACGAGGCCCGCGCCATGCACTATGGCGAGCGGGAGGCCGAGGCCATCCACGGCGAAGCGACCGGCGAAGAAGTCGAGGAACTGCTTGAGGAAGGCGTCGAGATCGCGCCTTTGCCGTTCCCCGTCGCACCGCCCGATGTCGTCAACTGACGACGCAGGCGTTTTGTCGGGGACTTAACGCCCAGGCACTTAACGCCCAGTCACATAGCGCATTGTCATCCCGGCAGAGCGCTTCTAAACGAAGCCTCGAGTGCGCCCGTAGCTCAGCAGGATAGAGCATCGGATTCCTAATCCGGGGGCCACAGGTTCGAATCCTGTCGGGCGCACCATTTGCAAAGATGCGCAGAGTTTTGCGAATTCCGCGTTCACCCAACCGGATAATAACAGGCGCCCTTGGGCAGCTTTCGGGGCGATTGCGGACTGTCTGGTTTTGGATGCGGTAGTGAAGATTGCGGCCATTGGGTTGCGACCCAAACGCAGATCATACCGAAGCAATCGAAATGCGGCGCACGCTTTTTCCGTGCGGGACAGGGCGATGAGGGCTGGGTGCGGATCGCGGAAGCGCGCGAACGGCTGACTTCCGCCATGGTCGAAGATGCGCGCAGTTTCGAACTAGGGACCGATCTGGAAAGCTATTACGAAAGCGCCATGCGACTGGCCGAAGCAGCGATCGCCACGAACCGTGCCGACGATGCCTTGCGCGCCTTCGAACTTGCCAGCTGGGATGCGAATCCAAGGCGCGGCAATATCTGACGCTCAAGTCCAGCCTGTCCTCCGATGCGAAGGCTGCTGCGGCGGTCGACGTGCTGGAATCGGGCAATGCGCGACTACGGGTGCTGAGCCGGGAGCGGGCGGCGCTCCTTCCCGCCCAACGCAATGATTAGTCCGAGGCCCGCGCGCAGGATATCGCGCGTCTCGAAGCCGAAGTCGCGGCAGCGCACGCAGAGCTCAGTGCTGCGCGGCCCGACTATGCCGACTGGCTCACCCCTCAGGCAGTCACTGTCCAAAGCCTGCAGAAACGTCTTTCCGCCAATGAAGCGGTGCTGATCGCCATGCCCTCGCGCCACCGATTGTTCAGCATGGTGGTGACGTCAGATGCTGTCGCCATGGCCGATACCGCTGGCGGCAGGCCGGCGATCCGCCCACTTGTCGCGCGCTTGCGAGATACGCTGGACGGCGCAGCGGCGCTGGGCCGAGAGTTCGACACACAGGCCGCACATAGCCTGCACGATCTCATCATGCCGCCTGCGATACGCGCCGTGCTGCACGGCAAGTCCAGGGTTGCCATCGTCACCAGCGATGCTTTGTCGCGCATTCCCTTCAGCGTCCTGCTGGCCTCGCGCCCGGAAAATGGCAGCGATTTTGCCGCGATCAACTGGGCCGTGCGTCATCACGCCTTCTCGACCGCGCTGACCCCGTCGAGTGCGTTTTCTGGCAGTGACGAGAGCGCGAACATCGAGAGTTTCCTCGGCATCGGCGTGCCGGCACAAGGGAGCGAGATCGATAGCAACGGTCCCGCCTTTCGCGGCGCGCTTTACAGCGGGGCGGACCTCGAAGTGCTGCCAGCATTGCCCGGCGCGGTTGCGGAAATCGCCGCGGTTGCCAAGGCCAGTCGTGCTGCGCAAACGCGGGTCCTTTCAGGCGCGCTGGCGAGCGAGAGACAGGTCCGTAATGAGATCCGCACCCCTGCCGATATCGTTCTCTTCGCAACTCACGGTCTTGTAGCCGGCGAGATCGGCGGCCTTCGTGAACCTGCGCTAGTCCTGTCGCGCCCAGAGGAGGCCGAAGACGGAGAGGATGATGGTTTCCTTTTGGCAAGCGAGATCGCCGCCTTGGACTTCGGATCGGACCTTGTCATCCTCTCTGCATGCAACAGCGCTGCGGGCCGCAGTGGGACTGCGCCAGCTTATACCGGTCTTGCCAACGCATTCCTTAGCGCCGGAAGCCGGAACCTGATGTTGTCCCACTGGCGAGTGCGCGACGATGCGGCGGCGCAGTTGACCGCTGGAGCGGTAGAAGCCGCTGCGGCAGGGGGCGATTTTGCTTTCGCCCTGCAGAAGGCGCAGCTCAGGATGCTTGACGAGGCAAGAGACGGAACGGCGTTCGCGCACCCAGCGTTCTGGGCACCTTATATCGTCATCGGTGACTGACGCTCGCGAGAAGATCCGAGGCCGCATTGCCGATCATGCTGTAGACCTTGTCAGTCGGATGCCAGGGCGCTTCCTTCGCCAGATCATGCACGGTGGCGTTCGACGACGATTTTGCATCGCACGAGGTGAGCGCCCATTACTGCCAGGTCCGGCGCATCAGATATCAGGTCAGCGACCTAGTACGTCGCGTAGACCCGTTGTCCGAAATCGCCGAAAGCGATGACCTGATAGGGCTGATGCTGATTGCCCATTTCCATTCCGGGAGAGCCAATCGGCATGCCGGCGACAGCCAGGCCCTTCACGTCGCTGGGACGTTCGCTGAGCAGTCGCTCAATCTCGCGGGAAGGCACATGACCCTCGATGACGTAGCCGTCGACCGTCATGGTATGACACGACACGAGATCGCTCGGCACGCCCAGATTTGCCTTTACCTCAGGCATCGGAACGTCCTCGCGCACGATCACTTCTGCATCCATGCCTTGCCGCACGTGTTCGGCCCACTTGTGGCAGCATCCGCAGTTCGGATCGCGGAACATCACGTAGGGCGCGGCCTGCGCTGCTGTCGTGCAGGCAGCGAGCAGGAATGCCGTGGCGATGGTGGCGGCGCGGTTCAGTTTTGTGGGGTTCATCGTCTCGTCCGGGGTCGTTCGGGAGCTGCGATAGCATGCCAACGAACCGGCCGCGAGGGGCCGCCCTGAGGCTTATGCGAATTCTCTGGACGGCGCTTCCATTCGCGGACGGTGCGTCACCGCGCCGAACGCAGTGACATGATGTACGCGGCGGCGATGTCTGCTTCGTCTTCTTCAAGCAGGATCGTCATGGCAAAGGGCAAGTCGTGGCCGTCCGTTAAGAATTCGCGAAGGGTGTCCTGGTCGAAATCCATCTCGTTCGCGACGGCTACGAAGCTGGGGGCCTGCGGGTTAGGCGGTGCCGCCCCCGGCCGGACCGCATGGCAACTGCTGCACCGCGCATCGACGAAGGCAAGGCCGCGCGCTACTTTTGCCTCCTCGCTTCCTGCCGCAGCGATTGCCGGGCTCTGCAAAGGCGCTTCGTTTCCCGCGTAGGTGCATGCGGATAGCAGGCCGGCGGTGAGAATGGCTGACAATCTGGCAAATGACATGGCGGACCTCCCCAAGGATGCGGCGGCGCAGCAAGGGGCCGACGCCAGCACAGATCATAACAGATCCGGATGGCGCGCGATTTGACTTTGGTCATGCTCGCGGCAAGGGGGCCTTGCCGCTCGACAGATGCCGCTAAGACGCGGGCGCGTTGCCCATCATTTCGCCAAGCCTGACCGGGCGTTCCGGGGTCCAGTCTCTGTTGAACGCGATAGTGCCGCGTTCGAACAGCATAACGATGGTCGATCCGAGGAGAAAACGGCCCATCTCCTCGCCCTTGTTCAAGCGGACTTCGCCGTCCGCATAGTCCCAATGCGCGACACGGCCGGTGCGTTTCGGATTGACCACGCCGTGCCACACGGTTTCCATGCTGCCCACGATCGTCGCGCCGACGAGGACCATGGCGAATACCCCATGTTCGGGCGAGTTGAACATGCAGACTACGCGTTCGTTGCGAGCGAAGAGGTTGGGCACGCCGCGCGCGGTGGTCGGATTAACCGAGAACAGCGCGCCGGGCACATAGATCATCTGCGTCAGCGTGCCGTCGCACGGCATGTGGAGCCGGTGGTAATCCTTGGGCGAGAGATAGAGGTTGGCAAAGCTGCCATGGCGGAACCGGTCCGCAAGCGCCGCGTCACCGCCGAGCAGGTCGGCAGTGGTAAAGCGGTGCCCCTTTGCCTGGAAGATATGATGATCGTCGATGGCCCCGAACTGGCTGATCGCGCCGTCGACGGGGCATACGAAATCGGCCTCGGCCAGCGGCCGGGCGCCCGCCTTCAAGGGGCGAGTGAAGAATTCGTTGAACGTTGCATAGCTGGCGATATCGGGATTTTCCGCCTCGTTCATATCGACGCCGTATTTGCCGACGAACGTGCGGATCAGCGCCGTCGTCATCGATCCGCCACGGGCTCCGGCGACGCGGCCGGCGAAAGTGGTCAGGCCTTGCTTGGGCAGGAGATACTGGAGAAGGACTTTGAGACGATCGGACATATGACCTCTTAACGCAGACCGGCCCGGTTTGGTGCCATGCGCGACCGATCTATCCCCGATATCAATGCCCGGCGAAAGTTCGCTGCGGCTCGGTCCTATCACTTACGCTACTTCAGGCCTCGCCGTCTCGTGCCTAGCCTGCGCGAACAAGAACAATGCGGAAGAGGACAGGCGATGGGCGAAGGCGGCTTCAGGATCGACCCTGAGTGGTACTGGTCGCGTGACCGGGCCGATGCCGAATGGGATGCGGTATGGACCCGCACCTGGCACATGGGCCCGCGCGAAGAGGATCTGCCCGAGGAGGGCGACCTGTTCCTTCATTCGCTTGGCCCCGAAAGCCTGATCTTCGCGCGCGGCAGGGACGGGTCGGTCCGCGGCTTCTACAACGTGTGCAGGCATCGCGGGAACCGGCTTCTGCTTGGGGCCGACGGTCCAGCCTTTGCGCGGAACTTCACTTGTGCGTTTCACGGCTGGGTCTACGATCTGGACGGCAAGCTGGGCCATGTACCCTACCGTGAACGGTTCGATCCGGCGAAGATCGACGATGCCGCCTGCACATCGCTACGCGGTTTCAGGACCGAGAGTTTCGCCGGCTGGATCTGGTTCACGCTGGACGAGGACGCGGTGCCGCTCCGCGAATTTCTCGGCCCCGTTGCCGAGTGGCTGGAGCCCTATCACATGGAGCGGGCGACGATCGTCGATTACAAGACGTTCGAATTCGCCTGTAACTGGAAGACGACTTTCGACGCGTTCAACGAAAGCTATCACTTTCAGTCGCTGCACCCTGAAATCCTTGCCTGGGGCAACGAGGACGCGCCGATCGGCCTGCTGGGCATTCACAGCTTCATGTACAACGAATATGGCAGCCCCAGCACGCTATATCCCGAACACGACAAGCTGAACCCCGCGCTGGAGGCCTTGTTGCAGGCCAGCGGCATCGATCCCGCAACGTTCGAGGGCAAGGCATCCGACGTGCGCCGCGCGGTGCAGCAGGCCAAGCGCGGCCAGCAGGACAGCAGCGTTTTTCCCTATGCCAGCCTGAGCGACGGGCAGCTTAGCGATGCCTATCACTTCATGCTGTTCCCCAGCCTGCACTTTAATCTCTTCCCCGAATTCTACGTCGCCATGCGCTATCGCCTGCATCCCGATGGCGATCCGGAAAAGATGTATTTCGATTTCATCATGTGCGCTCCCTTGCAGGAGGGCGAAACCGTCCCGCCATACGAACACCGCGTGGTGCGCGGCGGCGAACAGGAAGTCGGTGATGTGCTGGAATGGGGCGCGCGTTCGCATCCGGTCGTGAACCAGGTGCTGGGGCAGGATGTCGATCTTGTCGAACACGTCCAGAAAGGCATGCGTTCAAGGGGCTTCGATGCCCCGATCCTGAGCAGTGACGAGCGCCGGCTGGAGCATTTTCACCGCAATGTCGATGCGCTGATCAACGGCGCATCGCTGAAAGACCTGATCGCCGCCAACCCGGTCGAGGACAAACCTACAACCGGTGGCAAGGTCAAGGAGTAAGCTCATGTCGCGACAGGAAAACATCGATCTTCTGAACCGCTATTTTCAGCACATGCAGAACGGCGAGTGGGCTGAGGCAGAGGCGATGTACCACGATCGGATCGTCATCCACATGCTGGGCACGACACCCGCCTCCGGCAGGCTGGACGGCAAGGCGATGGTGACCGACGACCTGATCGCCGAAAAGGTCCACGGTGCGCTGGTGCCCGAAGGTATAGCTTTCGCAAGGCGCTGGAAGATCATGTGCGCCGACGACGAGCGCGTCGTCGCGATCATGGAAGGGGGAGGGCCGACCAAGAGCGGCGACCTGTACGACCAGACTTATTGCGAAATATTTCGGTTCGAAGACGGCAAGATCATCGAGATGCATGCCTTCTTCGATACTGCCCTGGCCGAACGGGCCCTGTTCGACAATCCGCTCACCAGTCCGCGTGAACCGGGTTCGGCGCGGATGGATTACTGAGGGGAAGGGCGGCCCGGCCCAGTCGCCGGACCGCCCTGTCCTGTAACTCAGTTGGCTTCGTCCAGCAGGCCGCGCTGGCGAAGCATCGGTTCGACTTCCGGATCGTTGCCGGTCATGGCGCGGAAAGCCTCGCCGTAATCGACGGTCCCGCCGCGCGACAGCACGGTTTCGCGGAAACGATCGCCATTGGCGCGGGTCATGCCGCCGTGTTCGTCGAACCACTCACCCGTGTCGGCCGAAAGCATTTCGGTCCAAAGATACGCGTAATACCCGGCCGAATAGCCGCCGGACCAGATATGGCGGAAATAGGTGGAGCGATAGCGCGGCGGCACGATGTCGGTGTGCAGCGGATTGGCGGCAAGCGCAGCGGCCTCGAAGCCGTTGACGTCTTCCGGCACTTTGCCATCGGGCAGGGTGTGCCAGTCCATGTCCAGCATCGCTGCGGCCAGTGTCTCGCCCAGCGCATAACCCTGGTTGAAGGTCTGCGATTCCCGCACTTTGGCAAGCAGGTCGGCGGGCATCGGCTCGCCCGTCTGATAGTGCCTGGCATAGTTGGCAAGGACGGTCGGCTCCACCGCCCACTTCTCGTTCGCCTGCGACGGGTATTCGACGAAATCCCGTGCCACGGCGGTGCCCGACAGCGAAGGATATTTCTGGTCGGCGAACAGGCCGTGCAGCGCATGGCCGAATTCGTGGAACATCGTTGTCACGTCATCGAATGTGGCCAGCGCAGGTTCACCCTCGGCAGGCTGTGCGATGTTGAGCACGTTGTAGATCACTGGCTTTTCGCCATAGAGATGCGACTGCGACACAAAGCTCGACATCCATGCCCCGCCGCGCTTGTTGTCGCGGCGGAACGGGTCGAAATAGAACAGCGCCAGTTCCGACCCGTCCTTGTCGAAAACGGTGTAGACCGACACCGTCGGGTGCCAGGTCGGAATGTCGTCGCGCTTTTCGAAGGTCAGCCCATAAAGCTTGTTGGCGGCGAAGAACACGCCGTCTTCCAGCACCCGGTCGACCTGGAAGTAGGGCTTGATAAGCCCGGCATCGAGGTCGAACTTCTTCGCGCGGACTTTCTCTGCATAGAAATCCCAGTCGTATGGTTCGACCGGGAAGTTCTTGCCCTCTGCCGCGATTTCATCGTTGATCGCGGCCGCTTCGCGCAGCTGCGCTGCGGCGGTCGGACCGGCAAGGCCCTTCATGAACTCGATCGCGGTCTGTGGGTCGCGGGCCATGCGGTCGTACATTTCGTAACTGGCAAAGTCGGGCTCGCCGAACAGCGCGGCTTTCCTGGCGCGCAGGCTGGCGATCTGGCGGACCATGTCTCGCGTATCGTTGGCACTGCCGTCGGACGTGCGGTTCCAGCTCTTTTCGAACAGTTCGCGGCGCGTGTCGCGATTGGTCAGCGCGTTGAGCTTGGGTTGCTGCGTCGTGTTCTGGAGCGTGATGATCTCCTTGCCATTCAGCCCGCGTTCCTGCGCAGCCTGCGCGGCAGCGGCGATCTCGGCCTCGCTCAAACCGGCCAGCGCCGCCCGGTCGGCAACGACCAGCGCCTGCTGGCGGTCCGCCTCGGTCAGGACTTGCGAAAACTTGGTGCTGAGCGAGGACAGCGCCGTATTGATCTCGCGAAGTTGTACCTTGGCGTCAGGTGACAGCCGGGCCCCTGCATGGACGAAATCGTCGTAAGTGCGCTGCAACAGGACCCGGTCCTCTGCCGTCAGGTCGAACGTGTCGCGCGCATTGTAAACGGCCTCGACCCGCTGAAAGATCGCGTCGTCGAGGTAGAGCGCATCATTGTGCGCGGCCAACCTTGGTGAAAGCTCTGCGTCGATGGCATCGAGCGTGTCGTTCGTTACCGTTCCCGTCTTGACGGAAAAGACGGCGCGGGCGCGGTCCAGCATGCGGCCTGCCTTTTCCAGTGCGACGATGGTGTTGTCGAACGTGGCCGGGGCCGGGTTCGCCCCGATCGCGGCCCATTCGGCGCGCTCTATCGCCATGCCCTGTTCGATGGCCGGCTTGAAGTCGGCATCGTTTATCCGGGCGAAGTCGGGTGCCTGGAAGGGCAGGCTGGAGGGCTGCGCGAAAATGCCGCTACCTTCGAGGATGGTGGTGCTTTGGGTGGCAGTTACCATGTTTGTGTCCGTCGTGGTGGTGCAAGCGCCAAGGCTGGCGAGGCAAAGCGCCGAGCCAATCAGCAAAGCCGGTTTGTACAAGGAAAACTCTCCGCGATCATGCGTTTTCGTTAGCCGCTGGTGGGACGCGGCCAGGCTGGAACGGTCAGCAATTTCCGGTGTTTGGGGGAACCGAAGTGAGCGACCGGGCGCGCTCAAACCACAATCTGGTTTCAATTGAAACCAATTTGTGACGAGCGGCGCATCCCGACCGCCGGACGCTGGGGACCGGTCGGCCGAACTTATCCACCATTCGGCGCAAAAGCGGAGTTTTCCGCTTGCGGAGTGGCCGTGGTTGTGATTCTGGTAACCCTATGTCCGCGAACGATCTCACATCGCTTGGCCGGCGCCGCAAAATGGCGGCAAGGCCCCACCTGCCGAAGCGTCGCTTCGGGCGGGTGGCCGCGGTTGGTTCGCTGATCCTTCTGGGCGCGCTGATGCTCGTCGGTCCCACAGGCGTTCGTGCGTGGAGCGAATCTTCGCGCATGCTCGATCAGCGGGAGCGTGAGCTTGCCGAGCTGCATGCCGAACGTGACCGGATCGCCAATCGTGTCGAGCTTCTGGACCCGGCCCATGCCGATCCCGATCTGGTCGGCGAATTGCTGCGCAGCAATCTCAACGTCGCTCACCCCGACGAAGTCGTCCTTTCGCGCGAAGACTGACCTTTTTCCAAATAGGTTAAATTGTGCGCTCCTCTTGTGCGTAGGGGCGGCTCGCCCCTATACGGCGAATGATCGTGCGCATCACCCTCCCTCGCGCGTGACGACAGAATAGAGGTACATCGATTGGCTACGAGGAAAGCGAAAGGCGGCAGCCAGAAGGCTGCGGTAACGTCACCCACCGACGACCCTGAATTCGCCCTGCGGTCACTGCAGGATGCTTATGAAAAGAAGGGTGCCTATCAGGCGACCGACGACGAACTCGTCGAGTTCTATCGCCAGATGCTCCTGATCCGTCGATTCGAAGAGCGCGCGGGCCAGCTTTATGGTCTCGGCCTCATCGGCGGTTTTTGCCATCTCTATATCGGCCAGGAAGCTGTTGCTGTCGGCCTGCAGTCCGCTCTTGCAGAGGGCAAGGACTCGGTCATCACCGGCTACCGCGATCACGGGCACATGCTTGCCTATGGTATCGATCCAAAGGTCATCATGGCCGAACTGACCGGCCGCGAAGCCGGCATTTCGCGCGGCAAGGGCGGTTCGATGCACATGTTCAGCACCGAACACGCCTTCTACGGCGGTCACGGCATCGTCGGTGCACAGGTGCCGCTGGGCGCAGGTCTGGCGTTTTCGCATCAGTACCGCGGCGACGGCGGCGTTTGCCTTGCCTATTTCGGTGACGGCGCCGCCAACCAGGGCCAGGTCTACGAAACCTTCAACATGGCTGCCTTGTGGAACCTCCCGATCATTTTCGTGATCGAGAACAACCAGTACGCCATGGGCACCAGCACCGCACGGTCGAGCGCGGAGACGGAATTCCATCGCCGCGGCACCGCGTTCCGCATTCCGGGCATGGACGTCGATGGCATGGACGTGCTTGCCGTTCGCAGCGCGGCCGAAATTGCGCTGGAACACGTTCGCGGCGGCGGCGGTCCGGTCCTGATGGAACTCAACACCTATCGCTATCGCGGGCATTCCATGTCCGACCCGGCCAAGTATCGCACCCGCGACGAGGTCAAGGAAATGCGCGACAAGCATGACCCGATCGAGGCGGCCAAGGCCGAGCTTATCAAGCGCGGCGTCGACGAGGCGAAGCTCAAGGATATGGAGAAAGATATCCGCGCAAAGGTTGGCGAAGCCGCCGACTTCGCGGAAAACTCGCCCGAACCGGAATTGCCCGAACTTTATACCGACGTGCTGGTGGAAACCTACTGATGGCTGTCGAACTCAAGATGCCCGCGCTCTCCCCGACGATGGAGGAGGGCACTCTCGCCAAGTGGCTGGTCAAGGAAGGCGACGAGATCTCGCCCGGTGACATCATCGCCGAGATCGAAACCGACAAGGCTACGATGGAATTCGAATCCATCGACGAAGGCACCGTCGGCAAGATCATGATCGCCGAAGGGACCGAGAACGTGAAGGTCGGCACCGTGATCGCCGTGCTTGACGGTGACGGTTCCGATGTCGCGGCTCCGGCCCCGACGCCTGCGGCCAGCGAGCCCGAGGCCAAGGAAGAGGCCCCGACCGAAGCGGCCAAGCCCGCGACAGCCAAGGTCGAGATCGCACGCGATCCGGACCTGCCGGAAGGGACCAAGATGGTTTCCACCACGGTACGCGAAGCGCTGCGCGACGCGATGGCCGAGGAAATGCGCGCCGACGAGCGTGTTTTCGTGATGGGCGAAGAAGTCGCCGAGTACCAGGGCGCCTACAAGGTGACCCAGGGCCTGCTCGACGAGTTCGGCCCCAAGCGCGTGATCGACACGCCGATCACCGAATACGGTTTCGCCGGTATCGGCACGGGTGCCGCGATGGGCGGTCTGCGTCCGATCGTCGAGTTCATGACGTTCAACTTCGCCATGCAGGCGATCGACCACATCATCAACTCGGCCGCCAAGACGAACTACATGTCCGGCGGTCAGATGCGTTGCCCGGTCGTGTTCCGCGGCCCCAACGGCGCAGCAAGCCGCGTCGCGGCGCAGCACTCGCAGAACTATGGCCCCTGGTACGCCAGCGTGCCCGGCCTAGTCGTCATCGCGCCTTATGACGCGGCGGACGGCAAGGGCCTGCTGAAGGCCGCGATCCGTAGCGAAGACCCGGTGGTCTTCCTCGAAAACGAGCTGATGTACGGCAAGAGCTTCGACGTTCCGGACATGGACGATTTCGTCCTGCCGATCGGCAAGGCCCGCATCATGCGCGAAGGATCGGACGTGACGATCGTGTCCTACTCGATCGGCGTCGGCCTTGCTCTCGAAGCAGCCGAAAAGCTGGCGGGCGAGGGGATCGATGCCGAAGTCATCGACTTGCGCACGCTGCGCCCGCTCGACACCGGCACGGTGCTGGCAAGCCTCAAGAAGACGAACCGCCTGGTCGTGGCCGAAGAAGGCTGGCCGACTTGCTCGATCGCCAGCGAAATTTCGGCGGTCTGCATGGAACAGGGCTTCGACGATCTCGACGCGCCGGTTATCCGCGTGACGAATGTCGATGTCCCGCTACCCTATGCGGCCAATCTGGAAAAGGCGGCTCTTATCGATACGCCTCGCATCGTCGAGGCGGTGAAGAAGGTCTGCTACGCGGGCTGAACGACCGTCATGCTGCAAACAGAAAGGGCCGGCTTCGCAGCCGGCCCTTTTCTTTTGTACGCCGATGAAGGGGTCACTCGGTGCCTATAGGCGTCGTCGTCGGCGTCGGATCGGGCAGGTCAGCGCCGGGCACGAAGACCGAACGCGTATATTCGAGCTGCAGCAATGGGACGTTGGTAAAGCCGAGGAAATTCGGCACGTCATAGATCATGTGCAGGTCGATCTTGCGCACGCGGTCCATGCTCTGCGTTTCCTCGTTCTCGACGAATATCTGCAGGTCGTTGGTCTGCAGCATATAGGGCGCCGAAACCGCGACCGTCATCGCCTTCGTCTCGATCTGCTCGTCGGTGAGAAAGTTGGCCTTCTGCGCTTCGACCGCCATGTAACGGCTCATCTCACCGGCCACGCCGCGCACCGCGTTCTGGGCCTGCAGGTAGATGCCGGCCTGGAAAACGCCGATCAGCATCGTGATCAGGACCGGCATCAGCACCGCCATCTCGATGATGGTGCTCCCGCTTTCGTCCGTGCGGAGGGTCTTGAGGTGCTTTTTCATCATGATCACCCGATCTGGATCGACCGTTTTACTTCGAAAGTCATATCGTCGCCGATCCCGTAGTTGGTCCAGATCGGCGAGTAAGTGTCCTTCATGTAAATGACGAGGAACTCGCTCTGGGTCTGCGACGCATTCGCGCAACCCTCGGTGGCCTGCCGGTCACTGTTGTTCCCGCAGCGCCAGCGCTTGTAGACGCTGATCTGTCCCGGTTCGATCTGGTTGCCGGTTTCGACGATCGTGAGATCGCTTGCGCTGGCAAGGTACGTTTTGAGTTCCGAGATCGTGCGGGCCACGTCGGCATCGTCCTCTGGCGCTGCGGCCAGGATGATTTCCATGCCGTTTGCCGCGATCGACTGCATCTCAGTCTGGCGCGCGACCATCGAACTGACTTCGACGCCGCCCAAGGTCATCGCGATCAGGGCCGGGGCCACAAACGCGGTTTCGATCAGCGTCGATCCCGTAGTATCGCGGTGGAACTGGCGAAGGGTTCTAAGCATGCTCTTGCCTCACGCGATCAGCTTGACAGTGCCGTAAATGACCGACGTCTGGTGGCTCTGGCCCGAGGGGCAGAATTCAGTCATGTCGGTCGTACCGGTCAGCGTCACCTTGTTGGCGACGATCATCAGGCACATGTTCGCGACTTGCGCGGTACCGGCCATCGTGATCGAGCTTTTCGGCAGATAGATCGCGCCGCTGACCCAGGTGTTGCTCGTACCGGCGAAGAGGTGTCCATTACCTTCGCCGGAAGGGTTTGCACCTTCGGAAGTCGGATCTTCGAAAATGAGCATGCCCGCCATGGCGGTCGCTTCAGCATCGGGAATTCCATAGCCGATCAGCGTATTGTAGGTGATACCCTGCAGGTTGATTTCAGTGCCATCGGTGGTGAAATCGGTTGTGTTCTCGAAGTTGTTGGTCGAGCTGCCGCCAAGCGCGAGCTTTGCGCCACCTGTCAGAATGAACATCACGTCGTTGCCGATCACCTGGTGATCGCCGTTGATCTTCAGCGAGCCGCCATCGATGACGTAAATGCCAGATTGAAACGTGGTATCGCAGGCAACGGTGAGGCCGCGGGTATAGATCCCGGGCTTCGCAATGCCGAGTTCGACGGTTTCGCCGCTCTTCTTGCCCTTGCCGGTCGCCTTGCAGGTATAGCTGCCTTCGTTCGTCACGTAGTCGACCGGTGCGTCGATACCTGCGAAGGGATCCAGCAGCTGGTCCCTCGGAATGTTTTCAAGAATGATGTCGTCCGTCATCTCGTTCAACTGGTCGTCGATCGTACCGGCAGAGGTGATCGAGCCTGCGTCGATGGTCGGCTGTCCGTTCACGACAATGGCATCACGGCCTTCCCAACCGCTGCTGCCGTCGTCCTTGTCTATGCAGTCGCCGTCGAGGTCGAACGAAGTAACGCAAAGCCTTTTCGAATCCGACATCGCAAGGATACCGCATTCGGCCGTGAAGACCGCGTCACCGTTGAGACGGATGGCGTCCGAATCGCTCTCTTCCGTCGCGATGAGGCAGTTGCTGACGGTCGCGCCGCCGGTGAAGGCGGCCTGGGACATGACCGATACGGTCGTGTCGCTCTTCGTGAAATAGCTGGTGAACGGCAGCCGCTTCGTCGCGGACACGTTCACCGTGATCGCGTTGTTCAAAACACCGGCATAGTGCGATTTCACGATCGTAGGAGCCGTGTTGAAAGTCGAGGTAACCGCTTCGTTCGCGTCGAACTCGGTAGTGCCGCGCGCCACGTATTCGGTGCTGTTCGGATTTTCCGCCAGTTCCCATGCCGCCGCCATGGCCGCCTGGTCGGCTGCGTATTGCAGTTCGCGTTTCCACAGGTAGAACTGCGCAAAGTCGATGGCGAAGCCGCCCCCACCGATCACCATCGGCATACCGAAGGCGGTCAGGATCAGGGCATTGGCACTCGTTTCCCGGCGAAAACGCTTGAGGAAGCGGCTGGCGCTCTTGGCCGAACGGCGAAGGATCATCAATAGGCTCCCATGCAAAATTTACGCCCTGTCGATGCGGTAAGCGCACGACAGAGATCGGGTACACAGGTTGAGATTACGTAAATTCTGGTAATCGGGCCTTAAACAGATGTGGTTAGCGAGACGTTAGTGACCCATGACCCTGACTTGCATGCCTTTTGGCAGGAAGCCGAAGCGCAGCTTTCGCCGCCGACACGGCTGGCGATAGCCTATGCGCCTGCTGCGGCGCGGCAATTGTGGACCGGGTTCTTCACACTCGACCACCGATTCGCGACGATCGTGGCGACAGCGCGCGAACCGATGCTGGCGCAGATGCGGCTCGCCTGGTGGCGAGAGACGCTGCATCGGCCCGTCGCGGATTGGCCTGCCGGCGAACCGTTGCTGGCAGCCCTTGCGGCCTGGGATGATGAGCGCGGCGCACTGGCAAGGCTGGCCGATGGCTGGGAAGCCATGATCGGTGAGCCGCCGCTGGATGCCGCTGCTTTCGCATCGCTTGCAGGAGCGCGGGAGGAAGCGGTCGTGGCACTTGGCAAGGTTTTCGGAAAAGGATCGGACGGCGCGCGCGGCGCGGCGTATCGCTGGGGTCTGGCCGACATCGCGATGAACCTTTCGGACGAGACGGAACGTTCGCGTGTCGAGGCGCTGCTCGCCTCGGCAGAGGCGCCTTCGGGCAAAGCGACAAAGGTCATGCGCCCGATCGTCGTGCTGGATGCTCAGTCGCAGCGCGCACTGGCCGAAGGGCGGCGGATCGGCGGGCCGGGTGATCTTGCCGTTGCCCTGCGGATCGGGCTGCTTGGCCGGTGATAGATTGATCCGGTAACTTTTCTTGCACGGTCAGTGCGTTAGGGTCCAAACCTGCAGGAGGGTCGCAATCTATGAATCGCATGGTCGTGGGCGCGCTCGGCGCGCTTTTGCTTGTCGCACTGGGGCTGTTCTGGTGGCAGGGCCGCGCCATCGAGGTCGAAGGCCTGCCGCCGCCCGAAATGGCCGCGCAGCCGCAAGTGCGTGAACCAGAAGCGCTGCCCGTGGCCGATGTCGGCGAAATGCAGGGGCCGGACCTGCCCAGCGCGATCAGGATGGACGACGAACAGCGCCGCTTTGCCCGTTATGACATCAACCGCGATCTCATCATCACGCGTAACGAAATGCTTTCGACGCGGGTAAGCGCTTTCCGCAAGCTGGACGTCGACGGCAACAACCTGCTGACGTTTGAGGAATGGGCCGTAACCACCGTGAACCGGTTTGAAGGCGCCGACGGGAACGGGGACGGCCGCCTGACGCCTGCGGAATATGCGACGACCGCGCCGAAGAAGAAAGCGCAGCCTGCATCGAAGTGCCGCTGCTGATCTGGATCAGGCCGGTTCGGTAATCCGCGCCGTGCCCAGCCACTCGGCCATGTCGCGCTTTGCACGCTCTGTGTAATAGGCTTTGCGCTGTTTCTTCTTCACGCCGTCGTCGTCGGGCATCGGGAACAGTCCAAAATTGACGTTCATCGGCTGATAGCTGTCTGCCTCCGCATCGCCGGTAATGTGCGACAACAATGCGCCGAGCGCGGTCGTTCGGGGCAGGGGCGTCCAGTCGCGACCGGCCAGTTCGTTCGCCGCCATCAGGCCCGCCAGCATCCCGATGGCCGAGCTTTCGACATAGCCTTCGCAGCCCGTGATCTGTCCGGCAAATCGGATATGCGGCGCGGCTTTCAGGCGAAGCTGACGGTCCAGCAGGGTAGGCGAATTGAGGAACGTATTGCGGTGCAAACCGCCAAGCCGCGCGAATTCGGCGTTTTCGAGCCCCGGAATCGTGCGGAACAGTTCGATCTGCGCCCGGTGCTTCAGCTTGGTCTGGAAACCGACCATGTTCCACAGCGTGCCCAGCTTGTTGTCCTGGCGAAGCTGAACCACGGCATAGGGCCAGCGGCCCTGCGGAAATTCGGGCGTCACGTCATGCGGATTGTCGAGGCCGACCGGTTTCATCGGGCCAAAACGCAAGGTTTCGACCCCACGCGATGCCATGACCTCGATCGGCATGCAGCCATCGAAATAGGGTGTGTCGGCTTCCCACTCCTTGAACTCGGTCTTCTCGCCGTCCATCAGCCCCTGCCAGAAGGCGAGGTACTGATCCTTGTTCATGGGGCAGTTGATGTAGTCGCCATCCTCGTTCGATGCCTCGGTCCGCTTGTTCCAGCGCGACTGGATCCAGCAGATGTCCATGTTGATCGAATCGCGATAGACGATCGGCGCGATCGCATCGAAAAACGCGAGGCTGTCCGCGCCGGTCGCCGTCCCGATCGACTGGGCGAGAGAGGCCGCGGTCAGCGGGCCGGTGGCAACGATCGTCATGCCTTCGGAAGGCAGCGTGTCGATCCTCTCTCGCACGATTTCGACATTGGGATGTTCGCCCAGCGCCTTTTCGACGTTCTCGGAAAAGACGTCGCGGTCGACGGCCAACGCCGACCCTGCAGGAACTTGCGCCACTTGCGCCGCTTTCATGACCAGCGAATTGCACTGGCGCATCTCGTAATGCAGCAGGCCGACCGCATTCGCCGTGTCGTCGTCGGACCGGAAGGAGTTCGAGCAGACGAGTTCGGCCAGCCCGTCGCCCTGATGTGCGGGCGTCGTGTCACCGCCCCCGCGCATTTCGGACAGGCGTACCCTCACGCCCCTGTTCGCAAGCTGCCATGCCGCCTCGCTCCCTGCGAGACCGCCGCCGATGATGTGGACCTGGTGTGTCATGCGCGCGGGTTAGCGATTGCCTATCGGGTAATGCAAATGCAAAGAGACAACGCAGGCCGGTTTGACGGCGCAGGGGAGCATCAGACGAAGATCGTGAAACGCGCATTGGCACAAAGGCGGCCCTGGTTGCTCGCCAGCATCATCGGTGCGGTCTCGTGGTGGTTCTTTGCGGACAGCCACGCAATTCCCGGCCTTTTCAAGGTCGTATGGAAGGGCCTGCCGCTCATCCTGCTCGCACTATACGCGTTTCAGCGGCACCTCGGTCCCGATGGTCATGCCTTGACGGGGTTGTTGTTGATCGCGGGCGTCGCCGACAGTTTTTCCGAGCTTCAATACGCCAGCGCCGCGACCCTGATGGGCTTTTCGCTCCTGCTCGGCATCTGGCTCTATGCCCGCAATCGGCGCGATCACACGGTGACGTCGCAGAAGATTCTGGCTCTCGTGCTTGTCATCGCGGTGCCGGTGATCAGCTGGTTCCTGCTGCGCGGAGAGGAAGGACGTCTTCTGGCGACCGGATTCTCGTTGCTGCTTGCGATCATGGCCGCGACGGCATGGACGAGCCGGTTTTCCCGTTACCGGGTGGGGGCAGGGGCGGTCCTGTTCGTCGTGTCCGACCTGCTGCTTTTCGCAACGCTGGGACCGGTTTTGCATGATAGCCCGATCGCGACGAAGCTCGTCTGGCCGCTCTACTATTCGGGCCAGCTTCTGATCGCAACGGGCGTGGTCAGCAGGCTGCGGCGCGACGCCGCAGCCTGATATAGACCATTACACGTCGGTCGGCGGCGGGTCGTCGCGGTCCTGCGTGGTTTCGGGCGTGGTCTCTTCCGCATCACGACCGAGGATCTCCTCGACGATGGCTTCCTCGGCCTCGTTCTCGGGGGCTTCTTCCTCGTCCAGACGGGCACAACCCACGACGTGTTCACCCTTTGCCACGTCGAACAGGCGGACACCGGCCGAACCGCGACCGATCACGCGCAGTGAAGAGAGCGGCATGCGTATCAGTTTCGCCTGATCGGTGACAAGCATCAGTTGCTCGCCCTTGTGGGCAGGGAAGCTGGCAACGACCGGGCCGTTGCGCGCGATATTGTCGATGTTGGTGATGCCCTGGCCGCCGCGACCGGTGCGGCGATATTCATAGGCGGAGCTCATCTTGCCGTACCCGTTGGCGCAGACGGTTAGGATGAATTCCTCCGCCTCTTCCATGCGGGTCATGATTTCGGCGTCGAGCGTGGGTTCGCTCTCGTTCTCCTTCCACGGAGCAGCGCGCAGGTATTCGTCACGCTGTTCAAGTTCCGCGCCGTTCAACACGGAAATCGAGATGACCTTGTCGTCACCCTTCAGCGTCATGCCGCGAACGCCGGTAGAGGTGCGCGACTGGAATTCGCGGACGTCTTCGGCAGAAAAGCGGATGGCCTTGCCCTCACGGCTTGCCAACAGAACGTCATCATCGGGCGTCAGCAGGCGAACGCCGACGAGATAGTCGTCGCTGTCGTCGTCGAACCGCATTGCGATTTTTCCGTTCGAAGGCACGTTCGTGAACGATGCCATCGAATTGCGGCGCACGGTGCCGTTGCCGGTGGCGAACATGACGTGCAGGTTGCCCCACTCTTCCTCGTCCTCGGGCAAGGGTAGCACGGTCTGGATCGTTTCACCCTCGCCAAGCGGTAGGAGGTTCACCATCGGGCGACCGCGCGTGGTCGGGCCGCCTTCGGGCAGTTTCCAGACCTTCATGCGATAGACTTTGCCCGCGGTGGAGAAGAACAGGACCGGGTTGTGCGTGCTGGTCACGAACAGGTTGGTAACCGCGTCCTCTTCCTTCGTCGCCATGCCGGCGCGGCCCTTGCCGCCACGGGCCTGGGCACGGAAAGTCGAGAGCGGGGTGCGCTTGATATAGCCGCCCAATGTGACGGTGACGACCATCTCGTCCCGCTCGATCAGGTCTTCGTCCTCGATACCGTCCCAAGCAGGGGCGATCTCGGAGACGCGCGGGGTGGCATAGGCGTCGCGCACTTCGCGCAGCTCGTCCTGCATGACCTGGTACAGCTTCACCCGGTCGCCGAGGATTTCGAGGTATCCGGCGATGTCTTCGGACAGCTTCTGCAGTTCCTCGCCGATTTCCTCACGGCCCATGGCCGTCAGGCGATGCAGGCGCAGGTCGAGGATGGCGCGGACCTGTGTCTCGCTCAACGTGTAGGTCGGCTGCTGGTCGAGGTCGTCGTCGTCCTCGATCGCTTCGACAAGGCGGATATAGGGCGCGATTTCGCCCATCGGCCATTCGCGCGACAGCAGGCTTTCGCGTGCGATTGCCGGGCTTGCCGAACCACGGATGATCTTGACCACTTCATCAAGGTTGGTGACCGCGATGACGAGGCCGAGCAAGATGTGCGCGCGTTCGCGGGCCTTGTTCAGCTCGAACTTCGTGCGGCGGGTGATGACGTCTTCGCGGAAGTGGATGAAGCTTTGCAGGATGTCCCGCAGGTTCAGCACTTCGGGGCGGCCGCCGCGGATCGCCAGCATGTTGGCTGGAAAGCTCGACTGCGCGGGGGTGTAGCGCCAGATCTGGTTGAGCACGACCTCGGGCGAGGCATCGCGCTTCAGGTCGACGACGACGCGCACGCCCTCGCGGTTGGATTCGTCGCGGATGTCGGAAACACCCTCGATCCGCTTGTCCTTGGCGGCTTCGGCGATCTTTTCGACGAGGTTCGACTTGCCGACCTGGAAGGGAATCGATGTCAGCACGATGGACCGGCGGTCGCCGCGCTTTTCCTCGATCTTGTGACGGGCGCGCTGCAGGATGGAGCCGCGCCCTTCGCGATAGGCATTGCGCGCGCCAGACTGGCCCAGGATCAGCGGTGCGGTCGGGAAGTCGGGGCCGGGGATTATCTCGAACAGCTCGTCCACGGTGATGGCCGGGTTCTCGATCATGGCAAGGCAGCCGTCGATCACTTCGCCCAGGTTGTGCGGCGGAATGTTCGTCGCCATGCCGACCGCGATGCCGCCTGCGCCGTTGACGAGCAGGTTCGGGAAGCGTGCGGGCAGCACTTCGGGTTCGCGGCGCGAACCGTCATAGTTGTCGGCGAAATCGACGGTGTCCTTGTCGAGGTCGTCGAGCAGCGAATTGGCGACGCGGGCAAGGCGCGCTTCGGTGTAACGCATCGATGCCGGCGGATCGGGGTCCATCGAGCCGAAGTTACCCTGACCGTCGATCAACGGCAGGCGCATGGACCAGTCCTGCGTCATGCGCGCCAGCGCGTCGTAGATCGCGCTGTCGCCGTGGGGGTGATAGTTGCCCATCACGTCGCCGACGATCTTCGCGCTCTTGCGATAGGGGCGTCCGGCGACGAAGCCGCCTTCCTGGCTGGCGAAAAGGATGCGGCGATGAACGGGTTTCAGACCGTCGCGCACATCGGGCAGCGCGCGGCTGACGATGACGCTCATCGCGTAGTCGAGATAGCTCGACTTCATCTCGTCGACGATGTCGATCGGTTCGATGTCGGGTTGGCCGGGAAGCGGCGCAGTATCAGTCAGATCGTTCACGAATGACGGCTCTTGTTCTCTATGATTTTTCGTATGTCCGCACCCTAGGGAAGGGGGGGCGCAATGGCTAGCGAAACGGCGGATTAGCGCCCGGTAAAGTGCGCTTTTTCCACACATTCCGGCCCCGCCCGGACAAGGCGATGCTGCATGTGGGCAAACACCCCATTCAATCCGCGTTCAGCGGCGGTACCCTATCACCAATATCAATTGTGCAGGCCCCTGTCCGGTTGCCATTTTTGGCAAAAATCGGCATGGCCCCGCACGGAATTGAAATTCACGCGTTCTGGCGGTCCCAAAGGTCGCCGTATCGCATCTGGATGGTTGAGGAGTATTTCATGAAGCGTTCGATTTCGCGTGTTGCGATGGCCGTGGCCCTGGCAATGGGTGCCACCGGTATGGTTGCCGTCGCTGCGCCTGCCGAAGCTGCAAAAAAGAAGGGTAGCAGCGGAGAGTACTCGAAGGAGTTCATCGCCGTTTACCAGCCGATTTCTGCCAAGGTCGATGCCGGCGATACCGCCGTTGCAGCGGAGCTGCCCGGACTTACCGCTACGGTCAAGTCGCCCGACGAAATGCTCGCCGCCGGTCAGCTGATCTATAACGTCGGTGCCAAGACGAGCGACCAGGCCCTGCAGTATCAGGGCGTGAAGATGATGGCCGACAGCGGCAAGCTGCCGGAAGAGAACGTGGGCAAGATCTACCTTGCCGCCGGTCAGCTCGGCTACAACGCCAAGGATTACGCGACCGCGCGTTCCTACCTTCAGAAGGCACAGCCGCTGATGCCGAACGACCCGCAGGTCCCGGCGCTGATCGCTGAAACTTACGTCGCCGAAGGCCAGTTCGTGCAGGCTCTCGACCTGATCGAGAAGTCGATGGAGACGAGCCGCGCCGCCGGTCAGCCGATCCCCGACACGACCCCGTTCCGCGGCCTTGCGATTGCGGCGAACAACGGCCTCAACGATCAGGCTTTCAAGTGGGCGACTTACGTGCTCGAAAGCTCACCGCGTCCGGAATATCGCGGTGAAGCGTACAAGGTCCTTTCGGCTCTCTCGCCCTTCAACAAGGAAGAAGAGCTCGACCTGCTGCGCCTGATGGCCCGTAACGACGGTCTGACCGTTCGTCAGCAGTACATGGCCTATTTGCAGGGTGCCGACTCGCGTCGCCGTCCGGCGGAAGTAAAGTCGGTCATCGACATGGGCATTGCCGACGGCGTGCTTGATGGCTCGTCCGCTATCGTTAGCGAAGAGCTGAATTCGGCCAAGGGCCGCATGGCTCAGACGCTGAAGGAGATCGACACCGACTCCAAGAACCCGTCAAGCGGCAACGAGGCGATGGCCATCGCCGACGTCTATCTCGGCTATGGCAAAGCTGCTCAGGCAGAGACGCTTTACAACAAGGCGATCTCGATGGGCGTGACCGACAAGGCAGCTGCCATGACGGGGCTTGGCATTGCGCAGGCCGATCAGGGCAAGTTCGCCGAAGCCAAGTCGACGTTCCAGCAGATCACGACCGGCAATCGTTCGACGCTTGCCAAGCTTTGGATCGCCTACGTCGACAGCAAGACCGCCGGCTAATCGCCGCGCTCATCACGAAAACAAAAAGGGCGGCCTCTCGGGGCCGCCCTTTTCTTTTGCCGGTACCTTAGCGAATTTCAGCGCAGGCGTTTTACCCATGCCTGCCCGTCGCGGCGCTGTACCTCGAAGTTGGGCAGCGATTCCATCATGTCGATGAGCCGCTTGTAGCCATAGTTGCGCACGTCGAAGTTCGACCGGTTGCCCGCGATCTGGCCAACCTCGCCAAGCTTGGCGAAACCGTCTTCCGATCGGTTCGCCGCACGCCATGCCTTGCCCAGCAGGGTGACGAGCGCTTCGTCAACCGGCTCGCTTTCGGGCTTGGTGCCGTTCTTCGCGCCGTCGTCCGTGTCGTCGCGGATCAGGGCATCGATGTCGATGAAGCGTGTGCAGGCGGTCTGCAATGCCTGCGGTGCCTTGTTCTTCCAGCCGAAGCCGTAGACCAGCAAGCCGTCCTGGCGCAGGCGCGACACAAGCGGCGTGAAGTCGCTGTCGCTGCTCATGATGCCGAAGCCATCGACCTTGCCCTGATAGAGCAGGTCGATCGCGTCGATCGTCATCGCCATGTCGGTCGCGTTCTTGCCCTTGGTCAGGTCGAACTGCTGCTGCGGGCGGATGCCGTATTCGTTGGTGATCTTTGCCCACTTGGCAAGGTTCGGCTTGGCCCAGTTCCCATAGGCGCGCCGGATGTTGACCTGCCCAAGCTCTGCCAGCGCCGTCAGCACCGGGTCGATCCCGGCAGGGGTGGTGTTGTCCGCGTCGATAAGCAACGCGATATTCTGCAATGGTTGTTCTGTCATTGCCGCGTGATGTGCGGACTGGCGGCCATGATTACAAGTCGTGGGCTATCCGGGCGGTGTATTACTTTGCCTTGCGAGGGCGGGGCCTCGGCTTTGCGCGTGGCTGCATCTGGTCGACCATCGCGCCAAATGCGTCGGGGCGAAGGATGCGTTCGAACTGGAACCCGGCGCGTCCTTCGGACACCCATATCACGTGCGCCTCGATCCGGCCGATTTCGGGCAGGCGCAGCATGACGCGTTCCCCGCGGCCGAGAACAATATCGCTTTCCACCATGAAGCCATTGGCCGAAACATTCGTGATGCGCATGTGGACGTCGCCGATGCGGCGATGCTCTGCAAGCACGGGATAATCGACGGGATGGCGAGCTGCCTGGCGAAGGTCCGTTACCGAAAGCTGCGCACCACCGATCACCCGCGTCACTCCAATTGCGTTCGATCCGCAAAGAGTAACCGGCAATGGCGAACAAAAGGTAAATGACCGCAATGTTTTGCGGGCATGACGCCCATGCCAGCGAGTGGTGCGATCAGCCTTTCAGGATAGCGTGCTTCTTCTTGCCGAGGCTCAGCTTCGCCGTTGTGCCCGCGTCCGGCGCGATCATCGCCGCCGGATCGGTCATGGCCGCATCGTCCAGCTTCACCGCGCCCTCGGCGACCTTGCGCTTGGCCTCGCCATTGGACTTGGTAAAGCCAAGTTCGGTCAGCGCCGCCATGACACTGATCCCGCCCGCGGGGAGGTCCAGCGTCGGCAGGTCGGCACCCAGGCCGCCGCCTGCGAAAGTCTCCCTGGCCGTGGCTTCGGCGGCCTGCGCCGCTTCGGGCCCGCGCACCAGGCTCGTGACTTCGTTGGCAAGACGGATCTTGGCATCGTTGATGGCGGCACCTTCCAGCGCCTCAAGCTCGGCGATCTCTTCCAGCGGCACATCGGTGAACAGGCGCAGGAACCGCCCCACGTCCCGATCGTCGCAATTGCGCCAGTACTGCCAGAAATCGTAGTTCGGCAGCATATCCTCGTTCAGCCAGACCGCGCCCGCGACCGTCTTGCCCATTTTCGTGCCATCGGCGGTGGCAAGAAGCGGTGTCGTGACACCATAGACCTCGGTGCCGTCCATGCGGCGGGCAAGCTCGATACCGTTAACGATATTGCCCCACTGGTCCGATCCGCCGAGCTGCAACACGCATCCCATGCGCTTTGCCAGTTCGCGGAAATCGTAGGCCTGGAGGATCATGTAATTGAATTCGAGGAAGCTGAGCGATTGCTCCCGGTCGAGCCTGGTCTTCACCGAATCGAAGCTCAGCATCCGGTTCACCGAGAAGTGACGACCAACCTCGCGCAGGAACGGAATGTATTCCAGCGCGTCCAGCCAGTCCGCATTGTCGACCATGACCGCATCGGTCGGGCCGTCGCCGAAGGTCAGGAAGCGTTCGAAAATCGTGCGGATGGAGGCGACATTGGCCTTGATCCGCTCTTCGTCGAGAAGGGATCGCGCCTCGTCCTTGAAGCTGGGATCGCCGATCTTCCCGGTTCCGCCGCCCATCAGGACAATGGGCTTGTGCCCCGCCTGTTGCAGGCGGCGCAGCAGCATGATCTGGACCATCCCGCCCACGTGCAGCGACGGTGCCGTGGGATCGAACCCGATATATCCCGGCACGATCTGCTTGTCGGCCAACGCGTCAAGGGCATCGGCATCGGTGACCTGGTGGATGTAGCCGCGTTCGTCGAGAAGGCGGAGCAGGGAGGATTTGTATTCGGTCATGGTGGCGCGCGCCTAGCACGGGCGGTGGAGAAGGCAAAGCACCTGTGACATGCGCGATTGCCAGCCCCTTCGATCCGGCGCTAGATAGCCGCGATGCACACCCTGATCCCCCATCCGGCGCATCCGCCGGTCAGCGTCCGCAGCGTAGAGGCGGAAGTGATTTTCCCGAAACCCGGAATGGCCATGGCGCGGTACCGCGTCGAAGGGATCGACGACCTGATTCTGCCCGAATTTACAGGACGCGGGCGTCAGGACGAATTGTGGCAGACGACATGCTTCGAACTGTTCCTGAGGCGCGGGGACGGATCGTACCGTGAATACAACTTTGCCACGTCGGGCCGCTGGGCGATCTACGATTTCGAAAGCTATCGGGCGGGGATGAGCGAGTTCAACCCGACGACAATGCCCGAAGTTTCGGCCCGTGCCGGTGACCGGCTGCTGGCGGTCAACGTGACGCTGAGCGCGCGCGATCTGGCCGGGTTCGATGCGATGGGACTGAACGCGGTTCTGGAAGAGAGCGATGGGACCAAGTCGTTCTGGGCGCTCGAACAATCCACCGATCGTCCGGATTTTCACGACGCGGCTTGCTTTGCCTTGCCCATTGAAGCAGCAGCGGTGAAATGAAATTCGGTATCGATCGCCTGCTCGCCGACGCTAGCCTTCGCGCACCTCTTGAAGGAAAGCGCGTCGCCCTCGTCGCCCATCCCGCCTCGGTTACAGCGGACCTGACCCATTCGCTCGACGCGCTGATCGCGGCCGGGGTGAATATCACCTCGGCTTTCGGTCCGCAGCACGGCCTTAAGGGCGACAAGCAGGACAACATGGTCGAAACCGAGGACGAGACCGATCCGGTCTACGGCATCCCGGTTTTCAGCCTTTATGGCGAAGTCCGCCGCCCGACCGGACAGATGATGACTTCGGCCGATGTCTTCCTGTTCGACCTGCAGGACCTGGGCTGCCGCATCTATACCTTCGTGACCACGCTGCTCTACCTGCTGGAAGAGGCGGCGAAGGCGGGCAAGGAAGTCTGGGTCCTCGACAGGCCGAACCCGGCCGGCCGCCCGGTCGAAGGCACGCTGCTGCTGCCGGGGCAGGAAAGCTTTGTCGGGGCAGGGCCGATGGTGATGCGCCACGGCCTTACGCTGGGGGAAATGGGCCACTGGTTTATCAAGCGGTTCGGTCTCGACGTCGAATACCGCGTGATCGGCATGGACGGTTGGGAGCCGGAAGGCGCAGGGTTCGGATGGCCCGACAGCCGCATCTGGATCAATCCCAGTCCCAATGCCGCCAACGTCAACATGGCGCGCGCCTATGCGGGCACGGTGATGATCGAAGGCGCGACGCTGAGCGAGGGGAGAGGCACGACCCGCCCGCTGGAGATCCTGTTCGGCGCGCCCGACATAGATGCCAAGGCCGTGCTGGCGGAGATGACCGCCTTCGCGCCACATTGGCTGGCCGGATGCGCGCTGCGCGAATGCCACTTCGAGCCGACCTTTCACAAGCACGCGGGCCAGCTTTGCAACGCGCTGATGGTCCATGCCGAAGGTGCGTTCTACGATCACCAGGCCTTTCGGCCATGGCGGCTGCAGGCGCTGGCGTTCAAGGCGATCCGTCGGCTCTATCCCGATTACCCGATCTGGCGCGACTTCCCTTACGAGTACGAGTTCGACCGCCTTGCCATCGACGTGATCAACGGGGGGGCGGCCTTGCGCGAATGGGTCGACGACGCGGCGAGCGAGCCGGGCGACCTGGAGGCGATTGCCGGGGCCGACGAGGCCAATTGGCGCGAAGAGATCGCGCCGCTGCTGCTCTACTAAAGACCTTCGACCAGCGCGGCATCGCCCCAGATGACCGAGGTCATCGACAGCGCGCCATCGATCGTGTCGTTGAACTGGGCGACATCGTCCTCCGGCTGGCGCGTACCCAGCGGGTAGAGCAGCGGCAGGTAATGCTCACCGCTGTTGATCGCGATCTGCGCCGCCTTGTCGTCAGGCGCAAAGCGGGTGAGCGCGGCATCTTGCCGCTCCAGCAGGGCCGTGTTGGTGCGGCGGCGAAAATCTACGGCCCAGTCGGGCATCGTGCCTTTCGCCTCTCGCCATAGCGCCAGGTTATGGATCACGTTACCACTGCCCACGATCAGGACGTTTTCATCGCGTAGCGGGGCAAGCCTTTCACCGATCCGGCGGTGTTCTTCGCCGTCCAGAGTCATGTCGACACTCATCGCGACAAGCGGAATTTCGGCGTCGGGAAACATCGGCATCAGGGTGCCCCAAACGCCGTGGTCGAACCCGTGATCGTCGTCCAGCACCGCCGTTTTCCCGATCAGCTCGGCGGCCCGTCGGGCAAGGTCTGGCGATCCCGGCGCGGCATAGCGCATATCGTAGAGTTCCTGCGGAAACCCGCGGAAATCGTGGATCGTATGCGGCGCCGCGCCGGACGTCAGCCGCGTTTCCCCGCGCGTTTCCCAATGCGCCGTGATGGCGAGGATGGCATCCGGCCTCTGCAGGCGGCGGCCAAGTTCTTCCATGCCCCGGCATTCGGCATTTTCGGTGATCATGGTCATCGGTGAACCGTGGCCGATGAAGAGGGCAGCTTGCTTCGTCATGCGCCCGATATAGTCTGGCCGGACGCGCGGCCAAGAAGGCACAATCGTGTGCCTATTCCAGCTCGACGTAGCAGCTTTCCTCTTCGCGCCAGCCGAAATGGCTGTCGTAAGGCGCATCGATCAAGTCGATCCAGCGGTCGTCGGCGTTCAGCACCTTGCCGATCGCGATGTAGTGCGCGTCGCGGCCGTTCTTCTCGTCATCTTCGACCGCGACCTCGGTCCCGCGGATGCGCCAGCCGCTGTCGGGATACTTGTCGCCCTCGCGCGTCATGTCGGGCACTTCGCGGTAGAGGTAATCGACGTGGCTGCGCCCTTCCAGCACGCAATCGTCGACGAAGCATCGGTCCCAGTATTCGCGCCGCACCGGCACTTGCGGGCGCGGATTGTCCTTGTGAAACGCGGTAGAGATGGCGTGGGTGAGGGGGATGCGGACCCTGTCGCCCAGCTTGATGCGGTCCATGCCCGCCGGCTCGTTGTCCAGGGTGCCGATGACGTCGCCGTCTTCGATAGCCTCGATCAGGACCCACATGCGTTCGGCGGAATATTTGGGCTCTCCCGCCGTCTGACGGAAAATTGCCTTGATACCGTCGAGCGGTTTCAGTGCGGCCAGCTCCGCCTCGAACGGCATGAAGAAGGTGTAGGGCGCATCGGCCACGATCGGGCGCGGGTCTTCCAGCTCTATTCCTTCGGGAAGCTCGATCATCCCTGCTTCCGGCTCAATTCGCGCATCGCGTCATCCAGTCCGTCCAGCGTCAGCGGATACATCCTGTCGTTCATCAGCTGGCGGACCATCTTGTTGGACTGGTTGTAGTCCCAGAGCCGTTTCGGTTCGGGATTCAACCAGACGCAGGCGGGATAAGTGTGCGTTACCCGCGAAAGCCAGACATGTCCGGCTTCTTCGTTCATGTGCTCGACGCTGCCGCCGGGATGGCTGATTTCGTACGGGCTCATCGCCGCATCGCCGACGAAGACGATCTTGTAGTCGTGCCCGTATTTGTGAAGCACGTCCCAGGTCTTCGTGCGCTCGGCCCAGCGGCGGCGGTTGTCCTTCCAAACCCCTTCGTAAAGGCAGTTGTGGAAGTAGAAGAATTCCAGGTTCTTGAACTCGGCATTGGCCGCGCTGAACAACTCCTCGCACAGCTTGATATGCGGGTCCATCGAACCGCCGACATCGAGGAACAGCAGCAGTTTGACCGCATTGTGCCGTTCGGGCCGCATGTGGATGTCGAGGAAACCCTGCCGCGCCGTACCGCGGATCGTGGCGTCCAGGTCCAGCTCGTCCGCCGCACCCTCACGCGCGAACCGGCGCAGGCGGCGCAGCGCCATCTTGATATTGCGGGTGCCCAGTTCCTTCGTATTGTCGAGGTTCGCGAACTCGCGCTTTTCCCACACCTTGATCGCGCGCTTGTGCCGGCTCTCCCCACCGATCCGCACGCCTTCGGGGTTGTAACCGCCATTGCCAAAAGGACTGGTCCCGCCGGTGCCGATCCACTTGTTTCCGCCCTGATGGCGTCCCTGCTGCTCCTCAAGCCGCTTTTTCAGCGTCTCCATGATCTCATCCCAGTCGCCCAGGGACTTGATCTTCTCCATCTCCTCGGCGCTGAGAAACTTCTCGGCCACGGCTTTCAGCCAGTCTTCTGGAATGTCGACGGCTTCCTGGCCATAGTCGGTAAGGACGCCCTTGAAGACTTTCTGGAAGACTTGGTCGAACCGGTCGAGCAGGCCTTCGTCCTTCACGAATGTTGCGCGGGACAGGTAGTAGAACGCCTCGGGCGTCTGCTCGATCACCTCGCGCTCAAGCGCTTCGAGAAGCACGAGATGCTCCTTGAGGCTGGCAGGAATACCTGCGGCGCGCAGTTCGTCGAGAAAGTTCAGGAGCATGTCAGAACCATGTTGGCATCGAATGCAGTCCTACGATCCGGGAATAGAGACATTGCTGTTGCCTTCGGGATCGCGTGCGTAACTGGCTTTAGGTTTTTCGGACTTCACGGCGGAAGCAAGTTGTCCGGGATCGGGAAGTGACCGAAATGGGTCAAAGAAATAAGTAATCTGACCGTTGCTGAGCATCGGCCAGAATTTCCTGCCTCCACCGAGAAGTTCGGCTGTCTTGATCCGAAGGGCCTGACCGGTGAACCCGGAATCGCCAAAGACGATAACCGTTTCGTCGCTCAATTTGTTTTTATAACCGAACAGGGGCGGGCTTATATTCGTATCGCGACACCATTCACGCTTGGCCGGACCTTCATCCTCATCCGTTGCGTCGAGATATGTTTTCCATAGCGTCGTGACCATCAACCATTGCGTTGCATCGCTCTTGGAGCGCTTTGCCGGCTTGCGGTCGGCGTCCACCTGACAGGTCTCTATCAATTGTGCCATCGGAGCGCGGCGCTTGGGGTCGTTCACGGATATTTCCGCGACGAATTTTGCGAGCACTTGATCCAGTTCTTCGGCCGATAGCTTTTCGGAGGTCATACGGGTCTTTATGACCCACTCATCGGCAGTGAACACCGCGACGCCCGTTGCGGTTGATCGGCTTTCGGGCGTCGGCAGGGAAATGCGAAAGCCGCTCTCTGGCCCGATCGCTTCCGTGCCAAAGCGCGTGATCAAACGATGATCTTCATCTACGCCCGAATACCTGTCATGAGCCAGAATTGCCTGCATCGCGCGATCCGTCTCGATACTCGCGTCGGCGACGCCCATCGAATAGATGTAAACGCTCACGTCGGTCTTCGTCGCCTCGGACCAGTACCGGACAAGGAGATTGATCTCGTTCGCCCCGAAGTCGACAACTCTGATGCGGGCATAATCCAGCAAGTCAGGCGGCGCGACGAAACCTGTCGCGGCGTGCGTATATGCCTCTTGACCTACCTGGATCTGCCGGGGCTCTGCCAGCGCAGGCGCTGAAACCAGCACCGCTGCGAGTGCAAACAGAATTTTGTTTTTCACGCTCACCGCCCCTGCCTGCGCGCCATGAAGGCGAGGCGTTCGAACATCATGACGTCCTGCTCGTTCTTCAAAAGCGCGCCGTGGAGCGGCGGGATCGCCTTGCTGGGGTCGCGGTCCTGCAGGACTTCGAGCGGCATGTCCTCGACCAGAAGGAGCTTCAGCCAGTCGAGAAGCTCGCTCGTCGACGGCTTTTTCTTCAGGCCCGGCACTTCGCGCAGTTCGTAGAAGATTTCCATCGCCTTAATGACGAGCGTCTTCTGGATGTCGGGGAAGTGGACGTCGATGATCTCGCGCATCGTGTCGGCATCGGGGAACTTGATGTAGTGGAAGAAACAGCGGCGCAGGAACGCGTCGGGCAGTTCCTTTTCGTTGTTCGAGGTGATGACCACGATCGGGCGTTCCTTCGCCGTGATCCGCTCCCCGGTTTCGTAAACGTCGAAGCTCATCCGGTCGAGTTCCTGAAGCAGGTCGTTCGGAAACTCGATGTCGGCCTTGTCGATCTCGTCGATCAACAGGACGGGCAGTTCGGGCGACGTGAACGCCTCCCACAGCTTGCCCTTCCTGATGTAGTTGGAAATGTCGTGAACCCGCTCGTCACCAAGCTGACCGTCGCGCAGGCGGGCAACCGCGTCGTATTCGTAGAGCCCCTGCTGCGCCTTGGTGGTCGATTTCACGTTCCACTCGATCAAGGGTGCGCCCGTCGCCTTGGCGATTTCGTGGGCCAGTACGGTCTTGCCCGTGCCCGGTTCGCCCTTGACGAGCAGCGGGCGACGCAATGTGACCGCCGCGTTCACCGCGACTTTCAGGTCATCGGTTGCGACGTAATTCTTCGTGCCGGTGAATTTCTGGTCCATGCCCTACCTTGATCGATGCGTGTTTGCCTGCAAGCTAGATTGTGCAGTGCAACCAGACAAGGCTCAGCAAGGACAGGCCGGTCTCAGGCGTCGATCAGATCGCGATCGATCTCGCTCGCGCGGTTCTGGATGAAGTTGAACCGGTGTTCGGGGTTGCGGCCCATCAGTTCGTCGACAAGCCGGCTGACACTGGCGCGCTGTTCGAATTCTTGCGGCAGCGTGATGCGAATAAGGCTGCGGCTCTCCACGCTCATCGTCGTTTCGCGAAGCTGCTGCGGGTTCATTTCGCCCAGGCCCTTGAAGCGGGCGACTTCGACTTTCTTGCCCTTGAACACCGTTTCTTCCAGCTCGGCGCGGTGCGCGTCGTCGCGGGCGTAGCGGCTCTCCTTGCCCGCGGTCAGGCGGTAGAGCGGAGGCTGGGCGAGGAAAAGGTGTCCGCGTCGCACGATATCCGGCATTTCGCGGAAGAAGAACGTCATCAAAAGCGTCGCAATATGCGCGCCGTCAACGTCCGCGTCGGTCATGATGATGATACGGTCGTAACGCAGGTTTTCCGCGTCGCAGTCCTTGCGAATGCCGCAACCGAGCGCGAGCGTCAGGTCCGCGATCTCCTGGTTGGCGCGGATCTTGTCGGCGCTGGCCGAGGCGACGTTCAGGATCTTGCCGCGGATCGGCAGGATCGCCTGGGTCTTGCGGTTGCGCGCCTGCTTGGCGCTGCCGCCTGCGCTGTCGCCTTCGACGATGAACAGTTCGGTCTCGCCTTCACCTTCTCCCGAACAATCGGTGAGCTTGCCGGGAAGGCGCAATTTCTTTGCGTTGGTCGCGGTCTTGCGCTTGACCTCACGCTCGGCCTTGCGGCGCAGGCGTTCGTCCATCCGCTCCATCACCGCGCCAAGCAGCGCCTTGCCGCGCTCCATGTTGTCGGTGAGGAAATGGTCGAAGTGATCGCGGACTGCGTTTTCGACCATGCGCGCGGCCTCTGGCGAAGTCAGGCGGTCCTTGGTCTGCGACTGGAATTGCGGATCGCGGATGAAGAGCGAGAGCATCACCTCGCTACCCGTAACCACGTCGTCGGGCGTGATGTCCTTGGCCTTTTTCTGGTTCACCAGTTCGGCAAAGGAACGCAGCCCCTTCGTCAGCGCGGCGCGAAGGCCCTGTTCATGGGTGCCGCCATCGGGGGTGGGGATGGTATTACAGTACCAGGAATAGGACCCGTCGGACCACAGCGGCCAGGCGATCGCCCATTCGACGCGGCCTTGCTCGGCCCCGTCCTCGCCCACCGGAAAATCCTGTGACCCGGCGAAGAAGTCAGTTGTTACGCATTCGCGGCTGCCGACCTGTTCCTTCAGGTGATCGGCAAGGCCGCCGGGGAACTGGAAGACGGCCTCAGCCGGGACGTCGTCGCTGGCCAGTTCGGGCGCGCATTTCCAGCGGATCTCGACCCCGGCGAACAGGTAGGCTTTCGATCGGGCGAGGCGGAACAGACGCGCGGGCTTGAACTTCTGCGCGCCGAAGATTTCGGTATCGGGTGTGAAAGTGACGGTCGTCCCGCGACGATTGGGCGCAGCACCGACCTTTTCCAGTTTGCCGACCGGCAGACCCTTGGAAAAAACCTGCGCGAACAGCTCCTTGTTGCGCGCAACCTCCACCCGCGTTTCGACGGACAGCGCGTTGACGACAGAAACGCCCACACCGTGCAGGCCGCCGCTGGTGGCATAGGCCTTGCCCGAAAACTTGCCGCCCGAGTGCAGCGTGGTGAGAATGACTTCAAGTGCGGACTTACCGGGATATTTCGGATGCTCGTCCACCGGAATACCGCGGCCATTGTCGCTGACCGTCACGGTGCCGGCGGTGCCATCGGGCCCGACGTCGAGCGAAATCTCGATCCGGTTGGCGTGGCCTGCGACAGCCTCGTCCATCGCGTTGTCGAGCACTTCGGCGGCAAGGTGGTGGAGCGCGCGTTCGTCGGTGCCGCCGATGTACATGCCGGGGCGGCGGCGAACCGGTTCCAGCCCTTCGAGCACCTCGATCGCGGAGCCGTCATAAGCCTCGCCGGAGGCGGCGGGCGCATTCTCGAAAAGGTCGTCGGACATAATGGGAACACTAGGGCCCGGCGCGCCAGTCAGGCAAGCGCGCCGGGCAAGTTATCGCCAGTACCGAAAACAGGCAGCTGGCTCGATCAGAATTTCGTCGGCGCGGGGGCGATCACCTTGACGCCCGACCCGGTCACTTCGCGCACTTCGAAAGCGCGTTCGATGACGCCGTCGTCAAAGCGGAATGCACCGTCCAGACCGACGAAACCGTCGCTTGCCGACAGCCCCTTGGTCGGGAACCGCGTGCCGACATCCCAGTCGCGCGCGATATTGATCGTCAGCAGGACCGCATCATAACCCAGTGTCGAGATGCGATAGGGCGCATTGCCGAACCGGCTGCGATAACTGTCGGAATACCGCTTGAAGCGTCCGTCACTGATCGCCGAGAACCATGCCCCGCGCAGCGCAGCCGACTGCGGTATCTGTTCGTCACCGCTCCACAGCTCGGTGCCGATGATCTTCGCAGCCTGTTCGGCGTCGCGGATCAGCGGGCCGGCGCGAACCGCCATGCGCGATCCATCTGCGATGATGATCGCCTGATAGTCGCCCTTTTCGGCAAGCCGCCTGATCGCGGCCGAAAGCGAGGTCATGTCGCGGTCGTAAGTTTCGATCCCCAGAACGCGGGCGCCGGTATCGCGGGCCGTGTCCATGATCGCGTCGGACGCGCTGCGGCCATATTCGCCGCGCGGCACGATGGCACCGAACGTCGTCAGCCCCTGACCCACGGCATAAGTCATCGACCGTTCCAGCGACTGGGACGGCACCTGGCCCATGATGTAGACGCCGTCGCCGGCGATATCCTTGTTGTTGGAGAAGCTGATCATCGGAACACGGGCCGGTGCGGCCACGGATTTCACCGCTTCCACGTTGTCGGACAGCAGCGGGCCGAGGATCAGGCTGTTGCCATCCGCGATCGCGCGCTGCGCGGCGGCGCGAGCGCCGGTCGCAGTGTCGTACGTCGTGATGCGGATATTGGCGGTATTGGTGTCGAGCAGGGCCATCGTCGTCGCGTTAGCAAGGCTTTGCCCCACGCCCGCGTTGGAGCCCGACTGCGGCACGAGAAGCGCGATCCGGTGACGGGTTTCGTCCTGGTCCGGAAGCTGTCCGGCGGTCGGTCCCTGGTCGGTCGGCGGTGGCGGCGGGGCCGCGCTATCCGGAATGACGCCGGCGCAACCGGCCAGCATCATGGCCGTAAAAGCGACGACGCCGTTGCGGATCATGCCCCTGCGATTGGCGGTGGTCCGCGTGTTCATGCTTGCATCTCCCTGAAAACCCCGTGCAATGCGTAATGATATGGCTGATGCACAAGAAAAGTCCGTGACTGAACCCGGCCTGTATATAGTGGCGACCCCGATTGGCAATCTAGGGGATTTGACAGCACGCGCCCTTGCGACACTCGGTGGTTGCAGCGCGGTGGCGTGCGAGGATACCCGCGTCACTGGCAAGCTTCTCCACCACGCGGGCCTGAAAAAGCGGCTGATCCGCTATGACGATCATGCCGACGATGCCGTTCGCGAAAGGCTTTTGGCAATGGCCGCCGAAGAGCCGGTCGCGCTTGTTTCCGACGCCGGCACGCCGCTGATTTCCGATCCGGGATACCGGCTAGTACGCGACGCCCGCGACCGGGGAATCGCGATCACCAGCGTTCCGGGGCCGAGCGCGCTGATCGTTGCGCTGACCCTTTCCGGGCTTCCGACCGACCGTTTTCTTTTCGCCGGGTTCTTCCCCGCAAAGGAAAAGGCGCGCGTCGAAACGCTTGCCGAACTGGCCCCGTTGAAGGCGACGCTGGTGTTCTATGAAACCGCGCCGCGACTGGTCGCCAGCCTTGAGGCCATCGCCGCATCAATGCCCCGGCGCGAGGTTGCGGTTGCGCGAGAGCTGACCAAGAAGTTCGAGGAATGCCGTGCAGGCACCGCCGCCCAGCTGGCCGAGCATTACGGGCAAACGCCCGCAAAAGGCGAGATTGTCCTGATGATCGGCCCGCCGGATGAGGACGAGGGCAAGGCCGATCTCGACATCGATGCGCTGTTACGGGCCGAACTGGCCGATCACAAGCCGTCGCAGGCCGCGGCCCGCCTGGCCAAGGCGCATGGGCTCGACCGCAAGATGCTCTACGCCCGCGCGATGGAATTGAAATGACCGGTCCCGCGCCAGGACGCGTCAGGGCCGAGAGACAGGGCCGCAAGGGCGAGGCCACCGCCGCGATGTATCTGCGCGCCAAGGGATGGCGCATCCTCGCCGAGCGCGTCCGCAATCCTGCCGGTGAGATCGACCTGATCGCCCGGCGCGGGGCGATGGTGATCTTCGTGGAGGTCAAGTGGCGGGCGAGGGCCGAAGACCTGGACACGGCCATCGATCAGCGCCGCCTTGCCCGCGTCTGCGCCGCTGCAGAGGCCGAGGCGCACAAGTACCTGAGGGACGGCGACGACATGAGGATCGACGTCCTTCTCCTTGCGCCGGGCCGCCTGCCACGCCATCTGGCCAATGCCGGACAATTCTGAACGGTGACTTGGGGATGATACCGTGACCAAACCGCTGCGCGTCGCTGTCCAGATGGACCCGATGGATTCGATCAATATCGGGGGCGATTCGAGCTTTGCCCTGATGCTTTCGGCGCAGGCGCGCGGGCATGAACTTTTCCATTACGACGTTCGCACCCTGGCCTGGAAGTCGGACGGAAAGGGCGGCGGCCGCGTCACGGCATGGGCCGCACCGGTCACCGTCCAGCGCGTCGAAGGCGACCACTTCGAACTGGGCGATCATCGCACGATCGATCTTGGCAGCGACATCGACGTGATCCTGATGCGTCAGGACCCGCCGTTCGACATCGGCTATCTCACCGGCACCTGGCTGCTGGAGCGGATTCGCCATCAAACTCTGGTGGTGAACGACCCGGTCTCGGTGCGTAACGCTCCGGAGAAGGTCTACGTGCTCGACTTCGCGCGGTTCATGCCGCCCACGCTGATTACCCGCCGGATCGAGGACGTGCGCGATTTCATGGCCGAACACGGCGGCATCGTCATCAAGCCGCTCCACGGCAATGGCGGCAAGGCGGTGTTCCGCGTGGGCGAAGACGGGGCGAACCTGTCCGCTCTTGTCGAGATGTTCCTCCAGACGTGGCCCGAACCTTTCATGGTTCAGCCTTTCCTTCCCGACGTGTCCAAGGGTGACAAGCGCATCGTGCTGGTCGACGGCGAAGTCGCAGGCGCGATCAATCGCAAGCCGGGCGAGGGGGAGTTCCGCTCCAACCTTGCACAGGGCGGCTATGCCGAAGCGGCGGACCTGACAGAGACCGAGAAGGAAATCTGCGCCGCGATGGGGCCGCAGCTGAAGGAGCTTGGCCTCGTCTTCGTCGGGATCGACGTCATCGGTGGCAAGTGGCTGACCGAGATCAACGTGACCAGCCCGACCGGCATTGTCGCGATCGACAAGTTCAACGGCACAGACACCTCCGGCATGATCTGGGAAGCGATCGAGGGCCGGGTCGCCGCGCGGCAGGCGGACTGACCTTCGGGGCAGGGCGACGGAGCCTTTTGCGCGCTCACCCGTTTGGAAGACCATGAACGATCTCATCATCCGGCTGATCGAAGGCGGCGGCTATCTCGGCATCGCCTTCCTGATGGCACTGGAAAACATATTTCCGCCCATTCCCAGCGAAGTCATCATGGGCGTCGCGGGGATCGGCGTGCACGCCGGTCGCCTGTCGTTCTGGCCGGTGCTGATCTGGGGCACGCTGGGTGCGACCATCGGCAATTACATGTGGTTCTACCTCGGCAAAAAGCTGGGCTACAAACGCCTGCAGCCTTTTGTCGAGAAACATGGCCGGTGGCTGACGATCGAATGGTGCGATATCGAACGCAGCTCGCGCTTCTTTCGCAAGCACGGGCAGTGGGTCGTGTTTTTTCTGCGTTTTTCGCCGCTGATGCGCACGATCATCTCGCTGCCGGCCGGACTGGCCTGCATGGGCACGTGGCGGTTCCTGATATTCACTTTTCTCGGCTCTGCGATCTGGAATGCCGCCCTCATCGGCAGTGCGACGCTGTTAGCTGGCTGGATCACCGGGTTTGAGGATGTCCTGGGCTATATCGTCCTGGGCCTCATCGCCCTCGGCCTTGTCTGGTACGTTTACCGCGTCATCACTTGGGAACCCAAGTCGCCCGCAAGCGAACCGGCGGAGTAATCAGTCCGCTTCCTCGCGCGGATGCGCATTGCGGTAGACGTCGAGCAAGGTCGCCGCGTCCACTTTCGTATAGATCTGGGTAGAGCCGAGGCTGGCATGGCCCAGCAGCTCCTGCAAACTGCGCAAGTCCGCGCCCGCTGCCAGCAGGTGCGTCGCGAAACTGTGCCGCAGGGCATGGGGCGTGGCAGATGGCGGCAGGCCAAGAGCCTTGCGCGCCCGCGCGGTTGCGCGCTGAACAACGCCTTGCGCCAGCCGCCCGCCACGCGCGCCACGGAACAGCGCCTGGTGCGGATTAAGGGTATAGGGCGCGGCCTGCACATAGGCGGCCACCGCATCGCGCACGAGTGGCAGGATCGGCACCGTCCGCTCTTTCCCGCCCTTGCCTTTCACGACCAGCCTGTCGCCCAGGGGGAAGGCGTCACCGTTCAGCGACAGTGCCTCGGCAATGCGTAGCCCTGATCCGTAAAGCAGCAGCAGTACCGCCCGGTCGCGCGCGCCGATCCATGGCTCGGCCGCGTCCTCATCCACCATCGCGGCAAGGTTCACCGCATCGTCAGGAGTAACCGCCCGCGGGATGCCCTTCTTGACTCGCGGCCCCCGCATGCGCGGCGAGGAAATCCTTTCTGATCCAGTTTGTTGTTGGCAAAACTTCAAAAAGCTCTTGATGGCCGAAAGCTCCCGTGCGGCCGATGTGTTGGATAGGCCGCCGGCCCGCCGGGCTGCCATGAAACGGCGCAGCAATGCCTGGTCCGACGCCGCTAGCGGCTGCCACTCCGGCTCTACCCCGTCGAACCGCAACAGCCGCTCCGCCGCCGCGACATAGGCTCGCACGGTGTGTTCGGAGCGGCGCAGGTTGTGCGAAAGATGGCCGTGCCATGTAGACAGGATGCGCTCGGCCCGAAAGTCGAGGTCGGGCCCGGTCATGGCGTGTCCATCAGGTCCGGTCCGGCGATTTCGGCCAGCACGCTGTCGAGCACGACCATGCCGCGCCCGGTAACGCGCAGCCTGTCGCCTTCGCGCGCTATCAGGCCCAGTTTCGTGCAGAGATCGGCGCGGGCCTGATCGACGACAGACCCTTCGCGAAGTCCGAACCGGCGGGCGAGGGCGGGCGCGTCGATCCCCTCGGCAAGCCTCAAACCCATCATCAGCGCTTCGGCAGCCTGCTCAGGCGGGGGGAGCGTGCGTTCTTCGGAAATGCCGTGCCCCTGATCGGTCGCGGCTTTCAGGTAGTTCTCCGGCTTGCGATGGCGCTGCGTCGCTACGCCGCCGCGCCTGCCGTGGGCACCCGGCCCGATCCCCGCGTAGTCGCCGTAATGCCAGTAAGTGAGGTTGTGGCGGCTTTCCTCGCCGGGTCTTGCGTGATTGCTGATCTCGTAAGCCGGAAGGCCTGCCGTTCTGGTGCGGGTGCGGGTCATGGCATAGAGATCGCTTGCCAGATCCTCGTCAGGCAATTGGAATTTCCCTTGCCGGAAATCGGTCGCGAAGCGCGTCCCCGGCTCGATCGTCAGCTGGTAGAGCGAAAGGTGGCCCGTGCCGAACGCCAGCGCTGTTCCCAGTTCCGACTGCCACTGCGCCATCGTCTGTTCCGGGCGAGCATAGATCAGGTCGAAACTGACCCGGTCGAAATGGTTCTGCGCGACTTCCAGTGCGGCGATGCCTTCGCTGGCATCATGGAGGCGTCCAAGGAATTTCAAGGCCTTGTCGTCAAGACTTTGCAAGCCGAGTGAAGTCCGGTTGATACCCGCAACGGCGAGATCCGCGAACCGCGCGGCCTCCACACTCGACGGATTGGCCTCAAGCGTTATCTCGATATCGGGCGCGAAATCCCACAGCTCGCTGGCCCGCCGGATAAGCTTTTCGACCAGTGCGGGCGGCATCAGTGAAGGTGTTCCCCCGCCGAAGAAGATCGAGCCGAGCTGCTGCCGCCCGGTCACTTCCGCCTCGAAAGCCATGTCGGCCAAAAGCGCCTGTTCCCAAATGCCGGTATCGACCTCGGCACGCACGTGGCTGTTGAAGTCGCAGTAGGGGCATTTCTTCAGACAGAAGGGCCAGTGGATGTAGAGCGCGAGCGCCATGGGTTCCTTTCAGCGCCTGTTAACCGGCTGGAGTCAATATCGTAGCCCATGGGACGGGTCACAGCAAAGACGCTCGCCGTGGCGGGCGCAATCGCCATCATATCGACATTTGCAGCCGGCGTCGCGTCGTCGCGCGAACGGGGCTGGGTCGAAGAAGTCGGCCCCGGCAATTTTGCCGGACGCCTGCTCGAATCCCACAATTCCGAACGCCGCCGCGTCGGCGTGCCCGAATTGCGGTGGAGCCCGAAACTGGCCGCCGAGGCACAGGCCTATGCCCGCAAATTATCGAAGGGCCGCTCTCTGGTACATGCCAGCCATGCAGAACGCGGCGGTGCGGGCGAGAACCTTTGGGCAGGGAGGGCCGGGTTCTATTCTGCCGAAGAGATGATCGAAGGCATGATCGACGAAAAGCGCCACTTCAGAAGCGGCAATTTCCCGAACGTCAGCCGCACCGGACAGTGGCGCGACGTAGGGCATTACACGCAAGTGATCTGGCGCGAGACGACCGATGTCGGCTGCGCCGTCGTGCCGGGCGGCGGGAACGATTGGCTGGTCTGTCGTTATTGGCCCGCAGGCAACACTTACGGCAAGCCGGTGCTCTAGGCGCCGAACTGCTGGGCGACCAGCTTGCGGAAAGCATCGGCGCGGTGGCTCATCGCGTGCTTTTCCTCGGGCTGAAGTTCGGCAAAGGTCACGTCGCGACCCTTGGGCACGAACACGGGATCGTATCCGAAACCCATCGTCCCGCGTGGCGGCCAGGTGAGCGATCCGTCGACACGGCCTTCGTAGACCGCTTCGCGCCCATCGGGCCATGCGATTGCCAGAACGCACGAGAACCACGCATCGCGCGGCGCATCTGCGCCCTTTTCGGCCAGCATCCCTTCGACTTTGCCCATCGCCATGTACCAGTCGCGACCGGCGGTCCCTTCGAACCACTGCCGCTCTGCCCAGTCGGCGGTGTAGACACCGGGCCGTCCGTCCAGCGCCGCGACCGACAGGCCCGAATCGTCGGCAAGGCTGGCGATCTGCGAAGCCTGCGCCGCCGCACGCGCCTTGATCAGCGCGTTTTCGACGAATGTGGTCCCCGTCTCGGGCGGCTCGGCCAGGCCCAGCGAACCTGCCGAGATGCATTCGACGCCATAAGGCGCGAGCAGGGCCGAGATTTCCTTCAGCTTGCCCGCGTTATGTGTAGCGATGACCAGCTTGCCGGAACCGAGACGGGGATTATCGGTCATCGAACCGCGATGTGGGTTGCGGCGTCTTGGGCCTTGAAGATGTCGTCACAGCCGGTGCGGGCCAGACGAAGGAGGCGCAGCAGGCCTTCTTCGTCATAAGTCGCGCCTTCTGCGGTGGCCTGCACTTCGGCAATCTGGCCGCCCTCGATCAGGACGAAGTTCGCATCGGCATCGGCGTTCGAATCCTCGTCGTAATCGAGGTCGAGCACCGGCGTGCCCTTGAAGATGCCGCAAGAAACCGCCGCGACCTTACGGGTCAGCGGGTCTTCCTTGATCGCGCCGCTGTCCAGCAGGCCCTGAACCGCAAGGCGCAGGGCAACCCATGCGCCGCTGATCGACGCGGTTCGCGTACCGCCGTCGGCCTGCAGAACGTCGCAATCGAGCGTGATCTGGCGTTCGCCAAGCTTCTTGAGATCGGTCACGGCACGCAGGGAACGGCCGATCAGGCGCTGAATTTCCTGCGTGCGGCCCGACTGCTTGCCCTTGGCCGCTTCACGGCTGCCGCGGGTGTGCGTGGCGCGGGGCAGCATCGAGTATTCGCCCGTGACCCAGCCTTCGCCCTTGCCGCGCAGCCATGGCGGCAGGCGCTCCTCGATGCTGGCGGTGCAAAGCACGCGTGTTTCGCCAAAGCTGATCAGGCACGAACCTTCGGCGTGCTTGGTGAAGCCGGTCTCGATAGTGATCGCCCGCATTTCGTCTGCGGCGCGGCCGGATGGGCGCATTTTCGATGATTCCCTTGTGAAGTATCCAGATATTGCGTGCGGCGTTAGGCCAGCCGGGGTTGAGGCCGCAAGGGGATGGCTTAAATAAGGCATATGCCAAGCTTGCCGCTCAACGAAATGAACAGCCGTGCCCGCGAGATTTTCCGTCTCGTGGTCGAAGGCTATCTCGATTCGGGTCAGCCGGTCGGGTCGAAGGCACTGGCGACGGCGGACGGCATCAATCTTTCGCCTGCTTCCATCCGCTCGGTCCTCGCTGATCTGGAGCGGTTGGGCCTTCTGGCCGCCCCGCATACCAGCGCGGGCCGTATGCCGACCGAATCGGGCCTGCGCCTGTTCGTCGACGGCATGATGCAGGTTGCAGAGCCGAGCCAGGCAGAGCGCATTGCGATCGAGCGTGAGCTTGCTCGGCCAGGGCCTGTGGAGGACGCGCTGGCCAAGACTTCGGCCATGCTTTCCAGCCTCTCGGCTTGCGCCGGTGTCGTCATGGTCCCCGCGAGAGAACCGAGCCTGTCGCAGATGAGCCTCGTGCCGCTCGGCAACGGGCGCGCGCTGGCCGTGCTTGTCGGAGAGGACGGGGCGGTGGAGAACCGAGTGCTGGAATTGCCGCCGGGTACCGATGCTTCGGCTCTTGAACAGGCGGGTAACTACATATCGGCGCAAATGGCCGGCAGGACGCTGGCCGAGGCGGTTGCCGCAGTTAAGCGCGAGCTTGCCGATGAACGCGCCTCGCTCGACGCGGCGGCGCGTGATCTTGTCGAACGCGGGCTGGCGGTCTGGACCGAAGATGCCGCACGCAGGCCCGTTCTTATCGTGCGCGGACAGGCGAACCTTCTCGACGAAACCGCGATCGAGGATCTTGAACGGGTTCGGTCGCTGATCGACGATATCGAGCGTTCGGAACAGGTGGCGGCGCTTCTGGCCTCTGCGCGCGATGCCGATTCGGCCCGCATCTTTATCGGTTCGGAGAACAAGCTGTTCTCGCTTTCCGGGTCTTCGGTGATCGCCTCGCCCTACCGCGACAGGGAAGGGCGGGTCATCGGAGTGGTAGGGGTGATTGGCCCAACGCGGTTGAATTACGCGCGGCTCGTCCCCATGGTTGATTTCACTGCACGGAGCCTGGGTCGCAGTCTCGGGCGTTTTACCGGGGCAGGCTGAATTTTGCCGGACCGAATTGGCCGGGGCTCAATTACTTACAGGACTGATCAAGAGCGATGAGCGAAGAACGCACCCGCGACGAAGCGGTTGAAAACGAACTTAAGGGCGTACCCGAAGACATGCTGGACGATGACGGCGCGGTCGAGGAACTGGCCGCCGACGAAGAGCGTATCTCCGTCCTTGAGGAAGAGCTTGCCGAAGCCAAGCAGCAGGTCCTTTATGCCCGCGCGGAAACGCAGAACGTGCGTCGCCGCATGGAAAAGGACGTTGCCGACGCGCGTGCCTATGCCGCGACCGGTTTTGCCCGCGATATCCTTTCGGTTTCCGACAACCTCTCCCGCGCGCTGGACGCCATTCCTGCCGATCTGCGCGAGGATGAGAAGATGAAGGGACTTGTCGCCGGGATCGAGGCGACCGCCCGCGAGATCGAAAAGGTGTTCGGTCAGCACGGCATTACCCGTATTGCCGCGATGGGCATGCCGCTCGATCCCAACCAGCATCAGGCCATGGTCGAAATTCCCAGCGACGATGCCGAACCCGGCACCGTGATTCAGGAAATGCAGGCCGGTTACATGATCAAGGATCGCCTGCTGCGCCCCGCAATGGTCGGCGTGGCGCGCAAGCCCTGATCGCTTTTCAGGCTGATACAAAAAAGTCCTGTCTTTTTCGGAACTTCGCCCGCCGATCCCCGTAGAGTCGATGAACGGGGGTAGAGGAGACGTGACGATGAAGACCAGGACTTTTGCCATTCCCGCCCTTGCCGCTGCCGCGCTTGCGACTGCTGGCTGTGCTGACAACTATGCCGTCGAAGGCGCTGCCGCCGGTGCTGCTGCGGGCGCCGCAGTGGGTGCCGTGACCGGCGCCGATATCGGAACCGCTGCCGCGGTCGGCGCCGCTGCGGGTGCCGCCGGTGGCTATTTCATCGACAAGAACGACGGTTGTGACGGCTATGACCGTGATGGCCGCCTTGACGACGATTGCTACGGAACCGCCGGTTACCCGGTCGACCCGCGCTACTGAGCTGCGAGTAAACGGGACTTTATGATAAAGGCGCGGGGCTTCGGCACCGCGCCTTTTTCTATGCCCCGGTAAACGGCAGTATACTCTCCAACTGCTCCAGAGGAGGGGCGCCTCGCAATCCGTAGCCGTTGCGTAACAGGAACGCGTGGCGCACGATTTCCGCCTGCTGTTCGATGCCGTACTTGCGAAGCGGTTGCCCCGGCCGAATGGCATAGTCGTAGCGGCAGAACGGGTGGCGCATCAGCGGAAGCCAGAAGCGGCCTCTTTCCTGCGCCTGCCAGACGTGCGTCATTTCGTGAATGAACAGGCCTTGCGCCTGCAGGGGGCCTGCCGAAAAATCGTCGTGATAAAGCACGTGTTCGGCGGGAAAGTGGATGTGCCCCATTGGGGCCATCGCGGTATTTACAGGCTGAAACGGAAACCAGCGCCTGCGCCGGATCGTGACCGGATCGACATCGACGGCATGACCGAAAACCGAACGGACGAGGGCCTTTTCCCCGTCCGTCAGGCTTCGCGTCGCACCCGCCGGGCAGGCGTGAACCGGCTTCGTCACTCCGCTCAGTTCATGTCCTCCATGGCCGAATGGTCCATGCCGCCCGCGCCGGTCACGGGGGCCTGTATCGATGCCTTGTCTCCGTCCTCAAACGTGATCGTCACGTCTGCCGATCCGCCCGGCGCGATGGTGGCGTCCATGTCGAACAGCATGACGTGATAGCCGCCCGGCTGAAAGTTCAGCGCCTCACCGGGCTGAAGTTCTATCGATTCGACAGGGGCCATCGTCATCTTGCCGTCCACCATGTTCGTTTCGTGGATCTCGCTGCGCCCCGCGCCCAGTACGCTTGCCGCCACGATGGTGCGCGGCGTTTCCGACGCGATGGTGAAATAGGCAACGCCCGGACGGCCCGATACGGCGGGCATGCGGACTTGCGCATCGGTCAGCGACACACCTTCGGGCGCATCGGCCGCCGCGGGAACATCGACGATTTCGGTCTCGACCGGCTCCGGCGCGTCCGAACCGCATGCGGCCAGGGCCATCGGGGCGCACAGAGTAACAAAAAGCAGTGCGGTCTTGGTATTCAGTCGCATTTTCAAAGGTTCCACAGCCTGTTCGAGTTGGTCCCCAAATAGGACGGACACAGGTCTTGTGCCACCGAAAAGCGCCCCTATATCGCCGTTGCAGTCACGAGCCGCGCGGCGGGCCTGCCCGCTATAGGGGGGCCCCGAATGCGCGGTGTCAAACAAAGGATGGAAAGTACAAGATGGCTAAAGTTATCGGCATTGACCTCGGCACGACCAACAGCTGCGTCGCGGTGATGGACGGCGACAAGCCCAAGGTTATCGAGAATTCGGAAGGCGCCCGCACGACGCCCTCGATCACCGCCTTCACCAAGGACGGAGAGCGCCTTATCGGCCAGCCGGCCAAGCGCCAGGCCGTGACCAACCCCGACAATACCCTGTTCGCGATCAAGCGCCTCATCGGCCGCCGTTTCGACGATCCCATGACCAAGAAGGACATGGAGCTGGTCCCCTATGACATCGTCAAGGGCAAGAACGGCGACGCATGGGTCAAGGCTGGCGGAGAGGAATATTCCCCCTCGCAGATCAGCGCGTTCATCCTTCAGAAGATGAAGGAAACGGCTGAAAGCTACCTCGGCGAAACCGTTTCGCAGGCCGTCATCACGGTCCCGGCATACTTCAACGACGCGCAGCGCCAGGCGACCAAGGACGCCGGCCAGATCGCGGGTCTTGAAGTGCTGCGCATCATCAACGAACCGACGGCGGCCGCGCTCGCCTATGGTCTCGACAAGGAAGACGGCAAGACCATCGCGGTCTACGACCTTGGCGGCGGCACCTTCGACGTCTCGATCCTCGAGATCGGCGACGGCGTGTTCGAAGTGAAATCGACGAACGGTGACACGTTCCTCGGCGGTGAAGACTTCGACACTGCGGTTGTCGAATTCCTCGCCGATGCGTTCAAGAAGGACGAAGGCATCGACCTTCGCGGCGACAAGCTTGCCCTGCAGCGCCTGAAGGAAGCCGCTGAAAAGGCCAAGATCGAACTGTCGAGCGCGCAGTCGACCGAAGTGAACCTGCCCTTCATCACGGCCGACCAGAACGGTCCGAAGCACCTTGTGAAGACGATCACTCGCACCGACCTCGAAAAGATGGTCGAGCACCTGATCGCCCGCACGAAGGAGCCGATGAAGAAGGCGTTGGCCGATGCCGGCGTGACGGCCAAGGAAATCGACGAGGTCGTTCTCGTCGGCGGCATGACCCGCATGCCCAAGGTTCGCGAAGCCGTGAAGGACTTCTTCGGCAAGGAACCGCACACCGGTGTGAACCCGGACGAAGTCGTCGCCATGGGCGCAGCGATCCAGGCCGGCGTGCTTCAGGGCGACGTCAAGGACGTGCTGCTGCTCGACGTGACCCCGCTTTCGCTGGGCATCGAGACGCTGGGCGGCATCATGACCAAGATGATCGACCGCAACACCACGATCCCGACCAAGAAGAGCCAGGTCTATTCGACCGCTGACGACAATCAGCAGGCCGTGACGATCCGCGTCTTTCAGGGCGAGCGCGAAATGGCGAGCGACAACAAGCTGCTCGGCCAGTTCGACCTTGTTGGCATTCCGCCCGCACCGCGCGGCGTGCCGCAGATCGAGGTGACGTTCGACATCGACGCCAACGGCATCGTCAATGTGTCGGCAAAGGACAAGGGCACCGGCAAGGAACAGCAGATCCGCATCCAGGCATCGGGCGGCCTGTCCGACAACGACATCGACCAGATGGTGCAGGATGCTGAAAAGTTCGCCGAGGAAGACAAGAAGCGCAAGGAACGTGCCGAGGCGCGTAACCAGGCCGACAGCCTTGTCCACTCGACCGAACAACAGCTGAAGGAACACGGCGACGCGATCGACGCTTCGCTCAAGTCCGAGATCGAGGCTGCCGTTGCTGAAGTGAAGACCGCGCTTGAAGGTGACGACGCCGATGCGATCAATACCAAGAGCCAGGAACTCGCCGAAAAGGCCATGAAGATGGGCCAGGCGATCTACGAGAAGCAGCAGGCCGAAGCGGCACCGGCAGACGGTGCGGCAGCGGGCAGCGAAGGCGGCGACGAAGAAGTCGTCGATGCCGAGTTCTCCGAAGTCGACGAAGGCGAGAACAAGAACTGATCGGCACAGGCCGACGGTGAAACCGTGATTAGTCCGGCCCGCTTTTTCCAAGGGACACGCAACAGCGTTAACCAACGGGAGAGCGGGCCGGATCTATATAACGACCAGCAGGATGTGCGCGAACGGACCCAATGGGCGTAGGGCGCACGCCGCAAAGCTGCGACAGGGCAGCGTATTCAACGAATTCCAGATCATGAGGACGGGTTAGTCAGTGGAAACCGAGGTCGACTTTTACGAGCTTCTCGAAGTCGAGCGCACGGCGGACGACAAGACGATCAAGTCCGCCTATCGCAAGCTCGCGATGAAATATCACCCCGATCGCAATCCGGGTGACGCGGAATCCGAGGCACGTTTCAAGGCGATCAGCGTCGCCTACGATTGCCTGAAAGACCCGCAGAAGCGCTCCACCTATGATCGTTACGGCCATGCCGCCTATGCACAGGCGCAGCAGGGTGGCGGCGGTGGCGGCGGCGGCTTTTCCGACATCGGCGATATCTTCGAGACGATCTTTGGCAGCGCCTTTGGCGGCGGAGCGGGCGGCCGCCCCCGTCGCGGTGCGGACTTGCGCTATGACATGGAAATCACGTTGGAAGACGCGTTCCATGGCAAGGACACTGAAATCGAGATCGAGGTTTCGCAGACTTGCGAGCCCTGTTCCGGATCGGGCGCCGAGCCCGGTACCGACAAGTCCCGTTGCCCGACCTGTCAGGGCCACGGCAAAGTCCGCGCCCAGCAAGGCTTCTTCATGGTCGAGCGTCCGTGCCCGACTTGTCATGGCCGGGGCGAGATCATCGAAAAACCGTGCCGTGCATGCCGCGGTGAGGGACGGGTCGATCAGCCGCAAAGGCTGGAAGTCACGATACCGCCAGGTGTCGAAACCGGCACCCGCATCCGGCTTTCGGGCAAGGGCGAGGCTGGCCCGATGGGCGCGCCTCCGGGCGATCTTTACATCTTCATCCACGTGCGCCGCCACGATGTCTACGAACGTGAGGGCACGACCCTTCTGACGCGCGTGCCGATCACGTTTACCAAGGCGGCACTTGGCGGGACGGTCGGTCTTCCAGGGCTCGACGGTGAATGGGTCACGATCAACATTCCCGCTGGCATCCAGTCGGGTGAACAGCTTCGCAAGCGCGGTGACGGCATGCCCGTCCTGCAGGGGCGTGGCCGCGGCGATCTGGTGGTCGAAGTGAAGGTCGAAACCCCGCGCAAGCTTTCGACCAAGCAGAAAGAACTCCTGCGCGAATTCCAGCAGAGCGAGACCGATGCCCAGTGCCCGGAATCGCAGGGCTTTTTCGAACGCATCAAGGCCGGATTTTCGAAGCTTTAACCCAGCTTTTCGATAATCTCACGCTCAATGCGCGAGATCAGGTGGCGGTTCAGGTGACCTGCCTCACGCTCCTCCTCGATCACGCCGAGGAACGCTTCGCGCTTTAGCGCCATGATTTCACCAGTCGGCACCGGGCCTTCGTCGCCCAGTGTCGATGCGGTGATGTCGATCAGGCGTTCCGCACCATGCAGGCGGCCCCAAAGATAGTCGTTCTCGCGATAGGCACGGCTGAAAAATGCGCCGAAATTATAGAACTCGATGCCCCGTAGTGTGTCTACCGCTCCGCCCTTCCTGATCGAACTGGCGTCTTCAGGTGAAATACGGTCGACCTTCACGGGGTCGAACTCGTCCATACCCCGCGCACCCAGCAAGGGCAGCGTTGCGATGTCATAAAACGGGAAGCCGAGATACGCGAGCAGCAGCTTGCGACGCTGTTCGCGCGGCAGGGGGGACAGCCCATCGGCAAGGATCGCATCGACCTGCGGGTCGGTTTGCGCAAGATTGCGCCTATCGGCAATCGCCGAGATCACCGTTTCCGGGTCGTCGATAATACTTTCCGCGATGGCGGGAAAATCCGGACCCAGCGCTTCGGGCTGTTCCAGGCGGGTGTAGAGCGACAAAGCCCGATAGATCGCATCGCGGGCGATTTCGCGCGTTTCGGGTTCCAGTTCCCCTCCGATATCGCCGGGAGCGAGCCTTCTGGCCAGAAGCCGCAGGCGCCGGTTGCGAAAGCCGATGTCGTGCGTGCGGAAAAAGGCGATTGCCTCTTCGTTTGCGCCGCCACCTTGCGCGGCCAGCGTCGACAGCCCTTGTCCGTCGAAGAATCGGGTCAGGCTGGCGATGATCGCGTCATGCGTCGGTGGCTCGCTTTCGATCGAGCGGCGCACGAGATGCGTCAGGTTGTCGAGAATCTGCGCGTATTTGGACTGCGCATAGCCGTGAAAGGCGTAACCGGCCTTTTCCGCTGCAGCCTGCTGCGCCTTCCTGCGCCACTTGCCAAGCCGTTCTGTGTTGGGCCGGTCGAGGAAGAGAGTGCGACCCAGCAACTTGTCGATGGTTGCCTCAACCTCAGGGCGCAAGGCATCGACGATACTGCGAGCTCTGACCGCTTCGGCCGAATGGCGGGCGATGCGGTCGATGTCGTCGCGGATCGGTTGCTCGCGCGGGATGGAGGACAAGGCGCCGAAGATCGCGCTGAAAAAGCCGATCGGCCTTGTCTCGCTATTCGTTTCGGCCATGCGGAAATCAGGATGCGGATCGATGTAGACGAACCTGCGATCAACCTCGCGCAGCGCAGGGCGATTATCCAGCGCGCGGATCGCCTCCGCAAAAGGCGCGCCCACCAGGACCGCACCGTCGATCAGGGCAACGCTGTCGAGATCTCCGGCATGGACGTGATGCGGCATGATGCGGCGCAGGAAAAGATCCCGATTGCTCCATCCCGTGCTGCGCTCTTCCGCCAGTTGGTCGATTTCCTCCAGCTGCAGGGGCGGAAAGGCACCGGGAAAACTTGCTGTGGCGCGTGCCGCCAGAACCAGTTCGGGGCGAGCGGCCATAACTTCGTCCCCGCCGTGGGCTCGGAAAGATATCGGCAGGCGGTGTTCGGATTCGGTGGCATCGGCGGGGCTGTGAACGCGCAAGGGCGCGCGATAACCGCGAAAATCGGTGGTCGTGACGAACAGGTCGATGGGATGCCCGAAGGGGATCAATGGCTGTCCCGCAGGCTGGGCCTGCATGGCGACCAGCGCATCATCGATCAGGCGAGAGAACCCTGGGCCGGAAAACGGAGGCGCAAACCAGCGGCTGCGCATGAGGCGCGAAAGCTTTCCCCGCACTTCCGCACGGGTTTCGGGGGCGACGGTCCGCGAAACCGCGTTCCCCGGACGGCGCAGGGTGTATTCGACGAGCGGCTGCGCCCAGATTTTCGAAAAGCGGTGTCCGGGCCGGGCCTCTGGCGCGAGCAGCACGTCGCTGTCGGCACATTCCAGCCACAGGTGAGTCAGCGGGTCGAGCGACCGCCCGGTCAGGAGCGCCTGGCCCAGGAAGATCGCATTCATCCCGCCCGCGCTGGCTCCCGAGAGGATATCGGGCACGACGCGCAGCCGCGTCTGCCCATGCTTTTCGATAGCGCTGAGCAGTCCGTAATAGGCGCCTTCGGTACCAGTTGGCTTCGGCTGACCGTCCCGGTGCTTCTGACTTGCCGCGGCAAGCTTGAACACTTCCTTCGTCACGCCATGCATGTAGACGGCGAGGCTGACCCCACCATAACAGACAAGCGCGATCCGCAGTTCCTTCTCCCGCATCGGGTGAGGATGGCACGGCAAGGTGCGGGATGGAAAGCGCTTTTCCCCAGCCAATCGCTATTGCGTTCCTTTTATGTTCCGGTTAGGCGATGGGCATGGCCAAACCAAAGCGTCGATACGTCTGCCAGGCATGCGGCAGTGTCAGCCACCGCTGGCAGGGGCAGTGCCCCGATTGCGCGGAATGGAACACCCTGATGGAAGAGACACCAGCGACGGTGTTTTCGGCCAAGCATGACCTGTCGGGCGGGGGCAGGGCGATCGATTTCGTCTCGCTCGACGGACCCACGCCGCTACCAGTGCGGCGCAAGACCGGCCTTGCCGAATTTGACCGAGCGCTGGGCGGCGGTCTTGTACCGGGCAGCGCCGTGCTGATGGGCGGCGATCCGGGGATCGGCAAATCGACCCTGCTCTTGCAAACCGCGGCCAGCATCGCGCGCGGCGGCGGAAGCGTCATCTATATAAGCGGAGAGGAAGCGGCAGGGCAGGTTCGGCTGCGCGCCGAACGGCTGGGGCTTGCCGATGCACCGATCAGGCTCGCATCGGCGACGTCGGTTCGGGACATTCTCACCACGCTCGGCAACATGGAATCGCCCGATCTGCTGGTGATCGATTCGATCCAGACGATGCATTCGGACCAGATCGAAGGCGCGCCCGGCACGGTCAGCCAGGTGCGCGGCTGTGCGCTGGAACTGATCCGCTATGCCAAATCCAGCGATTGCGCGCTCGTACTGGTCGGTCACGTGACAAAGGACGGCAACATCGCAGGGCCGCGCGTGATGGAGCACATGGTCGACGTGGTCATGAGCTTCGAGGGCGAAAGGTCGCACCAGTACCGGGTTCTTCGCGCGCTCAAGAACCGGTTCGGCGCGGTCGACGAAATCGGCGTTTTCGCCATGGAGGGACAGGGGCTGGCCGAGGTTTCGAACCCGTCGAGCCTGTTCCTTTCTGGCCGGGATGAGCCACTGGCCGGTAGCGCGGTCTTCCCGGCATTGGAAGGGACGCGGCCGGTGCTGGTCGAGATACAGGCCCTGATCGTAAGGTTGCAATCGGGTGCGACACCGCGCCGCGCGGTGGTCGGTTGGGACAATGGCAGGCTGGCCATGCTTCTCGCGGTGCTCGAATCGCGCTGCGGGCTCAATTTCTCGTCGGCAGAGGTCTATCTCAACGTGGCGGGCGGCTACCGGCTGACCGACCCGGCGGCTGACCTTGCCGTTGCCGCGGCACTCGTGTCCGCCCTGTCCGACCGGGCCTTGCCGCGGCGATCGGTGTGGTTCGGGGAAGTCTCGCTTGCCGGAGAGATCCGGCCCGTCGCGCACGCCGGCCTGCGACTTCGGGAAGCTGCCAAGCTGGGGTTCGAGTGTGCATCCGGTCCGATGAACGGAGCCGGTAAGGAGGGGAAAGACAATTTCCCCGACTACCGCCCCATGGCAAGTTTGCTTAACCTTGTGGACAGGCTTGTAGGTAGTTCATAGCTTCCCGTCATGACACCCTTTGATATCGCGGTCCTGGTGATCGTCGGGCTCAGCGCGCTGGGCGGACTTTCACGCGGTTTCGTTCACGAGATACTGGCGCTTGGTGCGTGGATTGCGGCGATCGTCGCGGTCTACCTTTTCCATGCGCCGCTCAGCGACATCATCCTGGCGTTCTTCCGGGACAACCAGACTAATGCGGCGCTGCTGGCGTTTGTCATCCTACTGATCGTGCCGCTTATCGTCATGCGGCTTTTCGCGCGCTGGGCAGGATCGAAAATGCGCGATTCCGCGCTCGGTTTCATCGACAGGGTTCTCGGTTTCGGGTTCGGGCTGGTGAAGGGCTTCATTCTCGTGGTCCTAACCTTCTCGATCATCTCCCTGGGGTATGACACGGTGTGGAGCGCGGAAGGGCGCCCCGATTGGGTGAAGGATGCGCGGTCCTATCCTTTCGTGAACGCGGCCAGCGCGGCGTTGGTCGATACCGTTTCGGAGCGGAAGGAAGAGATGTTCGAGGAACAGGACCCGGAAGCGGAGGCGTGAGCGGGCACCGGCTCTATACGCCCGAAGTCCTGTCCGCCGCGGTTTCGCTGGCGGGCTATCCGTTGACCGCGGACTTGCCGCTGCGCGGTTCGGCGCGGTCTGCGTCCTGCGGAAGCCGGATCGAACTCGGCCTGGCGCTCGGTGCTGATGGCCGGATCGAGAACGTTGGAATGGCATCACACGCCTGCGCCATAGGACAGGCGAGCGCCGCCGTTTTCGCCGCCGCTGCCAAGGGCATGACCGGCTCGCAGATCATCAATGCGCGTGACGCCATGTCGCTTTGGCTGGCCGGGAACGGCTCGATGCCGCAGTGGCCGGGGCTGGAACTCGTTGCCCTTGCAGTCGATTACCCGGGACGGCACGGTGCCATGATGCTCGCCTGGAACGCTGCTTGCGAGGCCTTGGCTGCCTGAAGACAGGTGAAAGCGCGCTTCTCCCGCTTGGCAAACGCTATCCCTCCCGCATAAGTCTCGTCGCAAGACGGGACCGGAGGGGAAATCATGACAACTGCAGCAGATGCCGACAGGCACGCCAGCGATCTGAGCGGATCGGAAGTCCGGCTTGTCGTAGGAGCCTCTTCGGTCGGCACCATTTTCGAATGGTATGATTTCTTCATCTACGGCACGCTTTCGGGGCTGATCGGCGCGGCGTTCTTTCCGGGTGAGAATGCGATCCTGCAGACGCTTCTGGTCTGGGCCGGGTTCGCCATCGGTTTCGGGTTCAGGCCGCTTGGAGCGATCCTTTTCGGGTTTCTTGGCGACAAGTTGGGGCGCAAGTACACGTTCCTCGTCACCGTCACGTTGATGGGCATCGCTACGGCGGGCGTCGGCCTCGTGCCGTCGGCCGAAAGCATCGGGCTTTTTGCGCCCGCGATCGTCATTGTCCTGCGCATATTGCAGGGGCTTGCGCTGGGCGGCGAATACGGCGGGGCGGCCATCTACGTTGCCGAGCATGCGGCGCCCAACCGGCGCGGATTCTATACCTCGTTCATTCAGGCGAGCGTCGTCGGCGGGTTCGTTCTCTCGATCGTCGTGGTGCTGGCCTGCCGCGCGCTTATCCCCGAGGACGTGTTCGCCGATTGGGGCTGGCGCATTCCCTTCCTCCTGTCTTTGCTGCTGCTGGCGGTGTCGCTCTGGATGCGGCTGAAACTGTCGGAAAGCCCGGTGTTCAAGGCCATGAAGGAGGCAGGCGAAACCGCCGGCAATCCCTTTGTTGAAAGCTTCACCTATCCCGGCAATCTCAAGCGGATCATCGTCGCGCTGGGCGTGACGGCGGGCCTGACAACGATCTGGTACACCGCATTCTTCACGACGCTGTCGTTCCTTAAAGGGCCGATGCGAATGGAAGACCTGGCGGTGGAACTGATCCTTCTCATCGCAGCGGTAATTTCGATGGGGTTCTACATATATTTCGGCAAGCTTTCCGACCGGATCGGACGAAAGCTTCCCATCGTCTGGGGCAACGCGGCGATCCTTGTCCTGTTGTTTCCGGTGATGTTGGGCATTGGCGCACTGGCCAATCCGGGACTTTCCGAAGCGTCGCGCAATGCGCCTGTCAGCGTGAGCGGGCCGAATTGTTCGTACAACCCGTTCTCTGACCTGACGGGCGCAAAGCAGTCGCAATGCGGCCAGTTGCTTGAGGTCCTGACCGGTTATGGGATCAGCTATGAACTGGAGAAAGGCGATGCTGTCGCGATGCGCATCGCCGATCGCGCGGTATCCTTCGACGGCGTGAACTGGGCCGATGCTGGTGAACGGCGCTCGGCAATTCGCGGCGAGCTGGAGGACGAAGGCTACTCTTTCGAAAAGCAGACCCCGCCCTACATGAACATGGTCGGCATCGTCGCACTGATCGTCGTTCTGGGCATTCTGTCGGCGGCGAACTACGGCCCTGTTGCCGCGCTCTTGTCGGAAATGTTTCCGCCGAAGATCCGATATAGCTCGATGTCGATCCCCTATCATATCGGGGCAGGGTATTTCGGCGGATTTCTGCCGCTGATCGCCGCATATATCGTTGCGCGGACGGGCAATTTCTATTCGGGCCTATGGTATACCTGGTGCTTCGTGGCTATGGCCGTGGTCATCTGCGCATGGGGCCTGAAAAGCGGTCCGCCGCGCGATTTCGAAGACAGCGAACCAGCGACCTGATGCCCTCCGACCCCGCGCTACCTCCCCCTGCCTTGCGATTGCGCGTCGACAGCGGCGCGATTGCCGACAACTGGCGGTCACTCGACTCGCTGTCGGGTTCTGCCGATGCCGGGGCGGCGGTTAAGGCCGATGCCTATGGCGTCGGCGTCTCGCGCGCCATGCCCGCGCTGCTCGATGCCGGCTGCCGCAACTTTTTCGTCGCGCATTGGTGCGAAGTGCCGGAGGTGCTGGGCCATGTGGACGGCTCTTCCATTGCGGTCCTGCATGGTCCGACTTCGCCGGCCGATTGCGCTTACGCGCGGGAGGCGGGGGTTCGCCCCGTGCTCAACAGTCTGCACCAGGTGCGGCTTTGGCAAAACAGTGGCGGCGGTGCGTGCGACCTGATGGTCGATACCGGGATGAACCGGCTTGGCCTTCGACCTGAGGAACTGGGCGACGCGGCGCTGGACCCGCTCGAAGTCGATACGCTCATGTCGCACTTGTCCTGCGCGGACGAAGATGGCCCGCAAAGCGCGCGGCAGCTCTCCGCTTTCCGGGACATCGTGGCAAGGATACCCCATCGCCGGGCCAGCCTTGCCAACAGCGCAGGTATCGCGCTGGGCCCCGATTACGCCTTCGACCTGACCCGCCCCGGACTTGCGCTTTACGGCGGGATCGCACGGCCCGAACTGGCGGGCAGGATCCGCCAGGTTGTGACGCCGCAAGCCGCGATCATCCAGACCCGTACCGTGCCCGCCGGCGAAACGGTGGGATACGGGGGGACTTTCCGTGTCGAACGCGACATGCGCATTGCCATCCTGTCGATCGGATATGCCGACGGATACCTTCGAGCCTGGAGCGGGAAGGGCGCGTTTCGCCACGGGGAAATCGTGCTTCCGGTGCTTGGCCGCGTGTCGATGGACATGACCGCGATCGACATCTCGGCCGCGCCGCACCTGAACGAGGGAGATTGGGTCGATGCCGAGTACGATCTTGCGCAGGCATCGAGCTGTACCGGCCTGACCCAATACGAATTGCTTACGTTGTCGGGCCCCCGATTGCGCGGCTAATTGGTTGCCGCCGATATTGTGCGTGTGCTAATAGCAGTTGCAGCATAATCGCGGCACGCATGCTGCAATAAAGGAGGCACGGATATCTGTGGCTGAGTCCGAAAAGAAAGATGATGTCATCATCATCAAGAAATACGCCAACCGGCGCCTCTACAACACGGATTCGTCCAGCTACATCACGCTGGATCATCTTGCCGAAATGACGCGTAACGGCGTCGATTTTCAGGTTATCGATGCGAAAAGCGGTGCGGACATCACGCACCAGATCCTGACGCAGATCATCATGGACGAGGAATCGGGCGGCTCGCAAATGCTGCCCGTCAGTTTCCTGCGCGACCTGATCTCGATGTACGGCAATTCGATGCAGTCGATGATCCCGCACTACCTTGAAATGTCGATGCAACATTTCCGCGACAACCAGCTCAAGATGCGCAAGGCGCTCGAGGACAGCCTCGGCACCAACCCGCTGGCCAAGCTGGCGCAGCAGAACATGGCCATGTTCCAGGCCGCGACGGAGGCTTTCATGGCTGCGCGTCCCGGTACGCCCGGTGCCGGCGATGCCTCTGATGAGGAGCCGGCGAAGAAGACCGACGACATCGACACCCTGCGCAAGCAGATGGAAGAGATGCAGAAGCAGCTGGACAAGCTGGGCAAGTAGCAAGAACTCTTGGCAAACGGGCTTCCCCCGCATAGGGGCGAAAGGTCCGGTTGACGGGGCGGCTTCGGCTGCCCCGCTGCATTTTGCCGGTTTCGGTTCCACACGCGCATTCAGGCAGAACACCCCAGTGTCCAACTCCAAGATCCGCCATGCTCTCGACATCACGCGCGAAGCCGACTTCGCCGGTTGGTATCAGGCCGTCATCGCTCAGGCCGATATGGCCGAGGAATCGGGCGTGCGTGGCTGTATGGTCATCAAGCCGTGGGGCTATGGCATCTGGGAACGGATTCAGCGCGTGCTGGACGATGCGATCAAGGCGACGGGGCACCAGAACTGCTACTTTCCGCTTTTCATTCCCTTGTCCTACTTCGCCAAGGAAGCCGAACACGTCGAAGGCTTTGCCAAGGAAATGGCGGTCGTCACGCACCACCGCTTGAAGTCGGAGGACGGCACGCTCGTCGTCGATCCCGAGGCGAAGCTGGAAGAGCCGCTCGTCGTGCGCCCGACTTCCGAAACCGTGATCGGACAGGCGATGAGCCGCTGGATACAGTCGTGGCGCGACCTGCCGCTGCTGACCAATCAGTGGGCTAACGTCGTGCGCTGGGAAATGCGCACGCGCATGTTCCTGCGCACCAGCGAGTTCCTTTGGCAGGAAGGGCATACCGCCCATGCCACGAAGGAAGAAGCACTGGAGCATACGCTTCAGTCGCTCGAAATCTATCGCAGCTTTGCCGAAGACGTCATGGCCATGCCGGTGATCGCGGGCGAAAAGCCGGAGAACGAACGCTTCCCCGGCGCGGTCGCGACTTATTCGATCGAGGCGATGATGCAGGACGGCAAGGCGCTTCAGGCCGGCACCTCGCACTATCTCGGCACCGGCTTCGCCGAAGCCGCGAACATCCAGTACCAGGACAAGGAAGGCCAGCAGACGCTGTGCCACACGACCAGCTTCGGCATGTCGACCCGCATGATCGGCGGCATGATCATGACGCATGGCGACGATGACGGACTTCGCGTGCCGCCGCGTCTTGCGCCGCACCAGATCGTGATCGTGCCCATGCTGCGCGAAAAGGAAGGCGATGCCGAAGTGCTTGCCTATTGCGAACACGTCCGCAAGGCTCTGGCCGAACACGACGCTTTCCGCGAACCGGTCAGGGTCCTGCTCGACAGCCGCCCCGGCAAGTCGTCGCAGAAGCGCTGGGACTGGGTCCGCAAGGGTGCGCCGATCATCGTCGAAGTAGGCCCGCGCGACATGGAAAACGGCAAAGTCGCCGTTCTTCGCCGCGATCGCCTGTGGCGCGAAGACGGCAAGCCCGACTTCGATTTTGCCGAGCGTGACGATTTCATTTTCAGCGCCGCATCGACGCTCGAATCCATCCAGTCGGCACTTTACGAAGAAGCACTGAAGCGCCGGGACGAGAATATTCGCCACGACATCGAAACGTTCGAAGCGCTGGCGGAACATTTCGGCGAAAGCGCGAAGAAGCCGGGCTGGGTCCAGATTGCATGGTCAAGGCCGACCGGCGATGCGCTGGAAGCCGTGGTCGAAAAGTTGAAGAGCCTGAAGCTGACCATCCGCAACACGCCAATGGATGCGGACAAGCCTGAAAAGCCTTGCTTTTTCACGGGCGAAGAGGCGGTCGAGACGATCTACGTCGGCCGCGCCTACTGATCACGCGCCTCAGGCGGGGAGGGGGCTCCCCTCCGCCTGGGCCGCGTAGAGTTCGAACATGTCCAGCACCTTGCGGCCCAGCGAGGCTTCGAAAGCGTCTTGCGTGCCGCCGTCCATCGCGCTGTCGCGCGCGTCGTCGCCAAGGTTCGACTGAAAGATGCCCGCCGCGCTGACCGGTAGGAAATCCTCCCATACGATCGGCGTGACGCCACCTTCATCCTCTCGGAAATAGGCGAGCCCTTCGCTGCGCAGCATCTCCCAGTCATCGGGGAAATCGGCAAATGCTGCGGCCAGTTCGCGTTCGTAGTCGCCGCCAGCGGCCAGTGCCCGGTTCAGGCATGTGTCGTAAAGGTCGCGGCCCCTGGGGGTCAGGGCTGCGCCGCGCTGTTCGATCTCTCCGAACCGAGCGGTGTGCGCGCCTTCGCTGCCGTCCTGAAACGTGACCGCCTCGGACAGGGCCTTGAAGCTGGTCTGCCGCAAAAGGATCGGACACTTGCGGCGCGGCGGTCCCTCGATCCGGTCCTTCGCATCGATCCCACGCGCAATCATTTCCGCCTGAACCGCATCGATGTCGAGCGTGCGCGGCGTAAGGTGATTGATGTGCGGCCCCTTGAAGCAGACGATGTCGGCGACAAGGCCATGCTGCGCCTTCATTGCGCGGTAATCGGTTGCGGAAACTTGCGCCTGCGAATGCCAGCGGAAGACTTCCAGCCCTTCTGCAAGGAAAGCCGCGGCATCATCGTCGGCCAGCCCGCCGTCGCTTTCCGCCTTGTCGATCAGGTCGAGCAGACGGTCGGAACAGATCTGACGGCTGTCCAACGCCTCACCCGCGCGGTCGCGCAACGCGGCATCCTCGATAAGCTCGAGCCTGAGCAGCGAGCAGAACATGCGAAACGGATTGGCGGCCAAAGCCTCGTTCGTGACCGGGCGGAACGCGGTGGAATGAACCGGCACGCCCGCCTGCGACAGGTCGTAATATCCCACCGGCTCCATACCCATGACCGCGAAGAAACGCCGCATCTGCGACAGTTCGGCGGCCGTCCCTACACGGATCGCGCCATGCCGTTCGGCTGCAAGACGAGCGCCATCCCGGCTTGCCAGGTCAGCGTCCGTCTTCGCATTCACGTCCGCCACGATGTCGAGGAGCGTCGCGTAGAGCGGCACTTCCTCGCGGTACATGGCCGACATCGCCGCGCTGAACCGGGCGCGCAGAAGGTCGCTGGAAACGAAGGCCATCGGCTCAGTCCTTCTTCGTGCCTTGCGCCACTTCTTCGGCAAAGGCCTCAAAGCTGATCGGGCGACCAAGGAAATCCTCGACCAGTTCGGCGGCAGGCCTTGTCCCGCCCGCGCCAAGGACTTTCAGGCGATAGTCCATCGCCGTCTGCGGATCGCGCAGGCCCGCCTGCTTGAAGCGAGTGAACAGGTCGGCCGCGATCACGCGCGACCAGCCATAGGTGTAGTAACCGGCCGAATATCCGTTGAGATGGCCGAAACGTCCCTCGCTGTGCGTGCCTTCGGGGAAGGGCAGCATCGAATATTCGTTGACCCAGGTGCGATAGGCCTTGGACAAGTCCTCAGGCGCGGCGCCCATGTAGAAGTTCAGCGAGGCATTCGAGTATCCGGCCTGACGGCGTTCGTACTGACCGCGACCGAAATACCGTGCAGCATTCATCTTCTCGACCAGCTCGCGGGGGATCGTCTCTCCGGCTTCGTTCTTCGCGAACCGCGCTAGCGTGTCGTAGTCGTAGACCCAGTTTTCCAGCATCTGCGAAGGCGCTTCGACAAAGTCACGTTCCGTCGCGACACCGGCCTGGCCGTACCAGCGCTGACCGCCGCCAAGGATGTTGTGAATGAGGTGGCCGAATTCGTGGAGGAACGTCTCGACGTCGGCATGCTCCATCAGGCCGGTATCGTAACCGCCCTTGGGCAGGTTCATGACAAGCGCCGACATGGCCGGATTGTCTCCCATGCCGTCGCGCATGGTGACGTGGTTGGCATGGCTGTATTTCCCGTCGCGCGGATGGGAATCGAGGTAGAAGTGACCCAGAACAGTCCCGGCCGGCTTTACCTGACCCCGATCGCGGATTTCGAAGGTCTCCACGTCCTCATGCCAGACGTCGGTTTCCCAAGGCACGATGTCGACCTGGAACAGGTCCTCGACCAGCTGGAACACCCCGTCGCGCACGTTGTCGTAGGTAAAGTACTGGCGCACTTCCTGCGGATCGAGGTCGTAGCGATCCTTCAGCACCTGCGTCGCGACGTAGCTTGTGTTGAAGATGTCCAGATCCTCGTCCGGCTTCAATTCCGCCAGCACTTCCTTCTTGAGTGCGATATCGGCCTGTGCTGCGGGCAGGGACGCGGCGGCGACCTGTTCGATCTGTTCGGCGGCCTTGGCCGGAGTGTCGATCATGCGCGGCTCGAGCGCGAGCGCGGCATAGTTCTCCCGGCCGAGCACCTTTGCCAGTTCGTCGCGCGTATTGATAAGGCGGCTGAGGGCTTCCTGGTTTTCGGGATAGGCGCGCGAATAATAGACCCGCATCAACCGTTCGCGCAGGTTCTCGTTTTCCGCATAGGCCAGCACCGGCGTTACGTCCGGCCCTGCGGTGGTCAGCGTGACGAGGCCGTCCGGCCCGACCGGATGGGCATCGATGAAGTCTTGCGGCAAACCGGCCAGTTCGGCGGGCAGTGCCTTGATGGAACCGGTGCTCTCCGCGATGTTGCGGTCGAAATCGGTCCCGGCCTTCGCGATTTCTTCCTGAATCTGCGCGACCTTTGCGCGGCCTTCATCATCCAGCGACACGCCGTTTCGGTCGAACTCCGCCAGGATGTCCGCCATGTAATATCGGGTCTGGGCATCCTCGTCGCTGACGTCGACGAGCTTCAGCCGGTCGTAAAGCGGGCGAGACAGTTTGATCGTGCTATCGAAGTTGTCGATCTTGCTTTCGCAGTTGCCCGCCGCCTCGCGCCGCTCCGCATCGAGCATGACTTCGCGGTAGACCACGAATTCTCCGCCCGCTGCATAGAGCAGGGCAATCATCTCGTCGTAAGGCTTCAGCGTGTTGGCGACATTGGCGGTACCCTTGCCGTTTTCCAGTGCGCCCAACTGCCGCTCAAGCTCGGTCATCACCATGTCGCACCGGGCATCGATTGCCGCGGCATCCTTGGCCGTCGCGATCGGCGCGCCTAGGAAATCTTCCACTGTTCCGGCCTGTGCGGGAAGGGCAGTCAGGGCCGTGGCGGACATCAGCGTTGCGGTGATGAGGGTCTTCATGAGGGCGTTTCTACTCTCTCAGCGTGCTCTGTCGCACGGGGATGGTTTAATATGAAACCAGATACAGCCCCGTGCCTGACTGTGCAATGAAGCGATCGCGCTTGCGCATGGGCGCGGGCATGGCCACATGGGCGGATATGGCGAAAACTCCCAAGCGCACCCCCGGAATGCCCACCAAGAAGCAGGTGATGGACTTCATCAAGTCGTCCGAAACCCCTGCTGGCAAGCGCGAGATCGCGCGTGCTTTTGGACTGAAGGGGCAGGAGAAGATCGCGCTCAAACGATTGCTCAAGGACATGGCCGACGAAGGTTTGATCGACGGCGACCGCCGCGCTTTCCACCGGATGGGCGGCGTGCCCACGGTAACGGTCCTGCGCGTGGTCGATATCGAGGAAGGCGAGGCGATCGCCATTCCCGATAACTGGGAGCCCGACAGTGGGACACCGCCACCGCGTCTGCGCATGGTGGAAACCAAGGCCCGCGGCAAGGCGCGGCAGATGCCCGCGCTGCGCAAGGGCGACCGTGTGCTGGCGCGGACGGAAGAGACGACCAATGGCTGGCTCGCCCATCCGATGAAGAAGCTGCCCGATACGCACGATTCGATGATGGGCGTGGTTGAGATCGACGGCAGCGGGAAGGGCTGGCTTGCCCCGATCGAGAAATCGGTCCGCTCGTCGCTCCCCATCGCGGACCTTGGCGGGGCCGAGAAGGGCCAGCTCGTCCTTGCCGAAGCGGCAGGCCGCTCTCCGCGGGCAGGTGTGAAAGTGACGCAGGTGCTGGGCGACCCACTTGCGCCCAAGTCCTATTCGCTGATCGCGATCAACAAGTACGACATTCCGTTCGAATTCGCCTCGGACTCGCTTGAGGAAGCAGAAGTAGCGGCAAAGCTTCCGCTCAGCGAGGACAAGCGCGAAGACCTCAGGTCGCTGCCCATCGTGGCGATCGACCCGGCCGATGCGCGGGACCACGACGATGCGATCTGGGCCGCGCCGGACGACGATCCGGGTAATGCGGGCGGATGGAAGGCGCTCGTCGCGATTGCCGACGTGTCGTTCTATGTCCGGCCCGGCAGCGCCATCGACCGCGAGGCGCGAAAGCGGGGCAACTCGGTCTACTTCCCCGACCGTGTCGTGCCCATGCTGCCCGAAATCCTTTCCGCCGACGTCTGTTCGCTGGGCGAGGGCGAGGCGCGGGCCGCGATGGCGTGCCATCTCGTCATCGACAAGACCGGACGAATCAAGGACTGGCGCTTTACCCGCGCCATCGTCCAGATCAGCGAAGTCATCGCCTACGAAGACGCGCAGGCGCGGATCGACTCGGGCGATGCTGGCGACAACCTCAAGCACTTGTGGGCTTGCTGGAAGGCGCTCAACTCCGCGCGCGACGACCGCGATCCGCTCGACCTCGACCTGCCCGAACGGCGCGTCGTGCTGGACGAGCAGGGGCGCATCGCCGAAGTCGCGGTTCGCGAGCGGCTCGACGCGCACCGCGTGGTCGAGGATTTCATGATCGCGGCCAACGTCGCGGCGGCAAAGGCGCTTGAGGCCAAGGCCGCGCCGGTCGTCTATCGCATCCACGAACCGCCAAGCCGTGAAAAACTGATCGCGCTCAAGGACTATCTGGCGACGATGGATCGCAAGCTGTCGATGGGACAGGTCATCACGCCCGGCCTGTTCAACCGCCTGCTGAAGGACGTTGCCGACGATACCGAGAAGGCGCTGGTAATGGAGCAGGTTCTGCGCACGCAGACGCAGGCCTATTATGGGCCGAAGAACGCGGGCCACTTCGGTCTCGCGCTTGGATCCTACGCGCACTTCACCTCGCCCATCCGCCGCTATTCGGACCTTCTGGTCCACCGCGCGCTGGTGGAGGCATATGGTCTTGAACAGCCGCGGCCCAAGGATCACTCGATCCCCGCCTCATCCGGCCTGTCAGATCGCGACCGCGCGTCGCTCGACCGCGTGACCGAGGCGATCAGCCGGACCGAACGGCGGGCAATGGAGGCAGAGCGCGACACGATCGACCGCTATGTCGCCGCCTGGCTGTCGGGCCGTGTCGGGGAGGTCTTCGACACCCGCGTCACCGGCGTTCAGAAGTTCGGCCTGTTCGCGACGATTATCGGTTTCGGTGGGGACGGGCTGGTTCCCGTCTCGGTCCTGGGCGACGAACGTTTTTTCTATGACGAGAAGGCGCAGGTTCTTCGCGGCGACCGGACCGGTACCACATACCGTTCGGGCGACCGCATGAAGCTACGTCTGGCCGAGGCGAACCCGCTTACCGGCGCGCTCAAGTTCGAGCCGCCCGAGTTCGAGGGCCGTATCGAACCGCGCGGCGGAAGGCCGCAAAATCGCGGGCCAAAGCGGCAGGACAAGACCGGCTATATCAAGGGCAAGCGCGGCAGGCCGGGCAATATCCGGCATCAGGGCAAGAAACGCTGACGCGTCAGCTCAGCGCGTCGACTTCTTCTTCGGTAAGGCCGCCCGGCACGATCATCAAAGGGCAGGGCAGCTGTCCTGCCCGCGTTCCGGCAAAGTGCGCGACCAGCGGGCCGGGCGCACCCTCTGCGGCCGCGCCCAGAACGAGCGCAGCGATGTTCTCGTGCTCGACAAGATATTCCTGCACCACTTTCGCACCGTCGCCGACCTTTACCGAGATCGTGGGCATACGTCCGCTTTCCTGAAGCAGGCTGCCGGCCGCGGCCATGACCAGCACTTCGGCACGGCTCTTGGCCTCTGATTCGATAGTGGCCTGAACGCCGCCGAAAGCGACGAACTGCTGCTTGGGAACGAGCGCGATGATGTGGACCGTACCGCCGGTTTTTGCTGCGCGGCGAGACGCGAAACGAAGCGCCACCCGCGCTTCGGGCGTTTCGTCCATAATCACAAGGTAGACGCGCATCGTGATGGCGATAACTCCTCGATTTCAGATCGTGCAGCGATGGATGGGCGAAAGGTTCGCCTTTCGCAAGAAAAAGGCGCGTTGCCCGTCTTGACCAACCGGCCCTAGCTGGCCCAGAAAGCTTCGCAACATCCCTCGCCCAAAAACCAATAAGGAAATCGATGGCAATCCAGCTCAAGATGCCGGCTCTCTCCCCGACGATGGAGGAGGGCACCCTCGCCAAATGGCTTGTGAAGAAGGGCGACAAGATAGAGCCGGGCGACATCATCGCCGAGATCGAGACCGACAAGGCCACGATGGAATTCGAATCCATCGATGAAGGTACCGTCGCAGCAATTGCTATCGAAGCCGGTACCGAAGGCGTGAAGGTCGGCACCGTGATCGCCACTTTGGCTGAGGAAGGCGAAGACCCCGACAGCATCGATACCTCTGCGGCTGCTCCGGCACCTGCCGCGGCCCCCAAGGCCACCGAGGAAAAGGCAGAGGCCGCTGCGCCTGCTCCTGCATCTTCCCCGGCGCCCGCCGCCGCGCCGGCGTCCGATGGCGGTCGCGTGATCGCCTCGCCGCTGGCCAAGCGTATCGCGCAGGACAAGGGCATCGACCTTGCAACCGTCAAGGGCACCGGCCCGAACGGACGCATCATCAAGGCCGACGTCGAAAGCGCAAAGCCCGGCGCTGCTGCGACCACACAGGCCGCGGCTCCGGCCCCGGCTGCTGCACCCGCACAGGCGCAGGACTTCGGCATTCCGCACACTTCGGAAAAGCTGTCGAGCATGCGCAAGACCATTGCGCGCCGCCTGACGGAATCGAAGCAGCAGGTCCCGCACATCTACCTGACGGTGGACATCCGCCTCGACGCGCTGCTGAAACTGCGCGGCGAACTGAACGACAGCCTCGCCAGCAGCGGGGTCAAGCTCTCGGTCAACGACCTGTTGATCAAGGCGCTGGCCAAGTCGCTTATGGCGGTGCCGTCGTGCAACGTGCAGTTCGCCGGCGATCAGCTGCTCAGCTTCAGCCGGGCCGACATTTCGGTTGCCGTGTCGATCCCCGCCGGGCTCATCACGCCGATCGTGACGGACGCGGGCGACAAGACCGTTTCCAGGATTTCGACCGAGATGAAGGACCTGGCCACCCGCGCCCGCGAAGGCAAGCTTCAGCCGCACGAATTCCAGGGCGGCACGGCCAGCCTGTCGAACATGGGTATGTACGGGATCAAGCAGTTCGAGGCGGTCATCAACCCGCCGCAGGGCATGATCATGGCCATCGGCGCGGGCGAAAAGCGCCCCTACGTGATCGATGACAGCCTTCAGATCGCGTCGGTCATGTCGGCCACCGGCAGCTTCGACCACCGCGCCATCGACGGTGCGGACGGCGCGCAGCTGATGCAGGTGTTCAAGGACCTCGTCGAAAAGCCGATGGGTCTGCTGGCCTGATGAGTGAGGGGATGGGCGAGCCAACCATCCGAGTGACCGCGATGCCAGCCGATACGAACCCCTATGGCGGGGTGTTCGGCGGCTGGCTGATGAGCCAGATGGCATTGGGAGCAGGCTCGACCGCCTCGCGCCATGCCAATGGCACTGCGGTCGTGATCGGGGCGACGGACTTTCGCTTTCCCGGTGCGATGGACGTGGGGGACGAGCTGTCGATCTACACGACCATCGCAAGGGAGGGGAATACCTCCCTTAATATCGAGGTGCGCGGCATAGCGCGCGAACGTAACACCGAAGTCACGAAGGAAGTGTGCAACGGCACATTCACGTTCGTGGTGATTGACGAAACAGGGCGCCCTCGCGCGGTCAAGAACCGCCCGGCGCTGAAGACTGGGCAGGAGCTTTGAAAGATGTCGGCAAGCTATGACGTGATCGTCCTCGGTTCGGGACCCGGCGGCTATGTCGCGGCCATCCGGGCTTCGCAACTGGGTTTGAAGACCGCAATTGTTGAGCGTGAACTGCTCGGCGGGATCTGCCTCAACTGGGGCTGTATCCCGACCAAGGCGCTGCTGCGTTCGGCCGAAGTGAAGCACTTTGCCGAACATGCGAGCGACTATGGCCTGAAGATCGCCGGAAAGATCGAGGCGGACCTCGATGCCGTCGTGAAGCGCAGCCGCGGCGTCGCCTCGCAGCTGAACAAGGGTGTCACGCACCTGATGAAGAAGAACAAGGTCACGGTGCACATGGGTGAGGGGACGCTCAAGTCGCCCACCAGCATCGAGGTCAAGGGCAAGGACGGCACCGAGACGATTAGCGCCAAGCACGTTATCGTCGCGACCGGCGCACGTGCGCGTGAGCTTCCCTTTGCCAAGGCGGACGGCGAACGCATCTGGACCTATCGCCACGCGATGACGCCGAAGGAAATGCCGACCAAGCTGCTCGTCATGGGTTCGGGCGCGATCGGCATCGAATTTGCCAGCTTCTACAACGACATGGGCGCAGACGTGACCGTGGTCGAGATGCTGGACCGTATCGTCCCGGTCGAGGACAAGGACGTGTCCGCATTCCTTGAAAAGGCGCTGACCAAGCAGGGCATGAACATCATGACCGGCGCGGGCGTCGAGGCAATCGAGGCCGGAGCCAAGGGCGTGAAGGCCAAGATCAAGGGCAAGGACGGCAAAGTCGCCGAGCACGAGTTCAGCCACGTCATCTCTGCTGTCGGCATCGTGCCGAACACAGAGAATATCGGCCTCGAAGCCGTTGGCGCGAAGATGGACCGCGGCTTTATCCAGATCGACGATCTGGGCCGCACGGGCGTCAAGGGCCTGTGGGCCATCGGCGACTGCACGCCGGGACCCTGGCTGGCCCACAAGGCGAGCCATGAAGGTGTCAGCGCTGCCGAAGCCATTGCGCAGGAACTGGGCAACAAGGACGTTCACCCGCACGGCCTGGACCGCAACAACATCCCGGGCTGCACTTATTGCCACCCGCAGATCGCCAGCGTCGGCATGACCGAGGAGAAAGCGAAGGAAGCCGGTTACAAGGTGAAGGCGGGCACGTTCCCCTTCATCGGCAACGGCAAGGCCATCGCGTTGGGTGAGCCGGAAGGCTTTGTGAAAACGGTGTTCGACGCAAAGACCGGTGAACTCCTGGGTGCACACATGATCGGCGCGGAAGTGACGGAGATGATCCAGGGCTTCGTCGTCGGCAAGACGCTGGAGACCACCGAAGCGGAACTGATGCAGACCGTCTTCCCGCACCCGACGATCAGCGAATCCATGCACGAATCCGTGCTCGCCGCATACGGGCGCGCGATCCACATCTGATCCTGAAATTCTGCCTGCCGCACGCCTGGTTCGACCGGGCGCGGCGGGCGGAACTTCACGCTCTTTCCAGAGTATCGTCCTTGTCAGGGACAGATGGAGAGAGCCGATGGAATTCGAAATTCTCGATCACGAAACGCTTCCCAACCATGGAGAGAGCGCCGCGTTTTCGCAGCTTGAGCGTCGACGCACGATTGGTCAGCGCACGCGCGAGGCCAAGCCCAGCCGGAAAATGGGCGTGCAATACGTGGAAGAGCATCCGGTAGCCCCTTCCTGACGGACTTGTCCGGCTTTGCGTGAGCGTCTAGCGCTGCGCGATGGAAAAGCAGACGACCGCTAGCGAAGATGGGAAAACCGTACCTGAGACGGCTTTTCCCGAGGCCATACCCCACAGCATTGCCGAAGACGTATATGGATTGGTGACGGGATCGACCCTGTTTGCCATCGGTCTCACGCTGATGAAGGCCAGCGGTATCGTCACGGCCGGCATGGGCGGTCTGGCGCTGCTCGCATCCTATCTCAGCCCGCTTACCGTCGACCAAGCCTTCTGGCTCTTTAACATGCCGTTCTTCGTCCTGGCGTGGAATGCGCTGGGACGCAACTATTTCATCAAATCAGTGGTCGCGGTCGGGCTTGTTTCGATCATCACGGCCATCACCCGCTTTTCGATGGAGATCGGCTCGATCCACCCGGCATTCGGTGCACTTGCCGGGGGCACTGCGGCGGGCGCGGGAATTCTCGCGATCCTTCGCCACAAGGCAGGGGTGGGCGGCGTGACGATCCTGTCGATCTGGATGGAAAAGAAGTTCGGGTGGAGCGTGGGCTGGATAAGCTTCGTGCTCGATGCGGCCATCATCCTGACCGCAATCCTGATGATCCCCTCGGACCTCGCGCTCTATTCAGTACTCAGCGTCGCGGCGGTCAGCGGCATTCTCATCGCCTATCACAAGCCGGGACGGTACACCGGCTACTGACCGCACGCATCAAGTATGATCAGCGGACGGGATCGACCCGCGTCGTGACTGCCCCGTCTTCGGTGCGGACGGGACCGCGCGTGTCGTGGATGTCATCGGCGCGACTGACACTGCCCTCGCCAACGTCGGCTACCAGCTTGTCGAACAGCGCCTCGTAATGGATCATCGCCTGGCGCAAGTCCTCGGTCGAAGCCTCGCCGCGCGACTGACGCTCGGCGATTTCGTGGCCAGCAAGGTAGTGGCGCGCCTCATCGGCATGATTGACGGTCAGGTCTTCGTGGCGGCGGTCGAAATCGGCCATCGGGAAGCCCTTGGTCTTCATCGTACGCGCCAGAAGGCGGTCGGCGTGAAGCACCGCTTCGGGCGGGCTTTCCACGAATACGGCCTTCACATCGTGCCATTCGGCGGCGAACTTGTCGCGTTCTTCAACGGTCAGTGGGCGGATATCGAGCGCCGCGACGCGTTTTTCGCGTTCTTCCAACGCCGCTTCGGCCTTGCCGGTATGGCCGACATCGTCGAGCGTGCGGTCGTATTCGTCGCCGAACTTGTCGCGAAGGTGGGCGGTACGCTTGCGCGCGGCGAGGTACCACACGATCAGGCCCGCGATCACAAAGACCGCCAGCAGGACCCAGACTATCGGATTAATGGATTCCACGGCAATTCTCCTCAGCAGAGCCCCCACCGCCTGTTGCGAGATTGAACGGCTGGTCGATCAACTCGTTCCGAAACTGTGCTGTGCCGGGACAGGCGAGCGGCGTTTATGGTTACCGAAATTGAAACCATGTTCGTGGCGAGGCATCAGGGCTGCGTAATTCAGCAATCATGCAATTCCGGGGGGAATATCATGCAGTGTCGCCAGGAAACGCGCCGAAACCTCAACGCACCGTGCCGGATCCGTACCGGCCCGGGCCTTGCTCGTAGTGCCACGATCAGGGATCTGTCCTCGGACGGATGCTCGCTTGAAGCTACGCGTATTCCGCTTCGCCGCGCCGATATCGTCACTTTGAATATCGGCGAAGCCAGGCCGATCGAGGCAGAGGTACGCTGGATGCGCTCAGGAGAAGGGATTGGTCTCCGCTTTCTCCGTGCGCTCCAGCCTCATGTGCTGGACGACCTCACCCGCAAGGCCCGTAACGCTGCAATTCTGGGCATGGCCAAGCGCGAGCCGATCCGGCTGGAAAGCCCGGAACTGCGCCCGGTCTGCTGAGCGGGTGGTAGCAGGGCGGCATCGTGGGGATTGCCGCCCGTTGCTTTTCTAAAGGCCGAAAGGCTTCAAAGGGCGTCGACACATCGGTGTTGGCGCCCTTTCTCGTTGGGTCGCAGCACATATCCGGTTCCGCCGAAGCCGGTTGTCGCCATTCTAGCCGATCATCGCCGGCATCACCGCTTTAGAAAACGGCGAACGACTTCAACCACGAACGCCACCGCGCCTGCGAAAAGCAAGGCCATTCCGACCTTGCCGAAGATGTCGTCGTAAAACCCTTCGGGCCGTACGAATTTCGCAGACATCGCGGGTGAATTGACGGCAAAGAGCATGAACACGGCCAGCCCGATCAACATGGCCAGCATCATGGGACCGAGCGGTCCTTTAAGATTCCCCTTGGCCATAGCACGCGCCCCCGTTCAAACCTGCTTTCAGGGTGCAGATTACCACGGCCTTCCGCATTCCCCCAACATGAGGTCCGAGTGATCCTCTGCAGGAATTAGCGGATTTCGCGGAAATTGGCGGACAGGGTGGGATTCGAACCCACGGTACGGTTGCCCGCACGGCGGTTTTCAAGACCGCTGCCTTAAACCACTCGGCCACCTGTCCGCGACGCACAGCCCGCTAGCGACAAAGATTCGTTTTGTCACGTCTATGTATGCATGCATCGCATCTCGGGATTTATAATCGCGCGTGACTGTGTCACTCTTCATCCATGAAATTTCCAAGACGATTCATTCCGATCCTTCAATCGCTTGCACTGCTTACAGGGGGTGTCGGCATCGCCGCCCCGGCATCGGCGCAAGTATTCACACAGTCCGGCTTCGAAAATTACCTCGAACAGGTGCGGTCCAGGGCCAGGGCGGAGGGCGTTTCCGAACGTGCCATCGCCTCAGGGCTTTCGGGGCTGACACTCAACCAGCGGGTGATCGAACTCGACCGGCCTCAGGCTTACGATCCCAATTCGGTGCCGCCGCCGTTCGAACCCTACCGGCTCAGGCACGTCGATGCGGCCCGCATCGCGGGTGGAAAGCGGACTTATGCGGCGAACAGGTCGATCATTCCGGCGGTCGAACGCGAATACGGCGTGCCGGGTGAAATCCTCGTCGCGATCTGGGGGCACGAAACGAACTACGGTTCTTTCATGGGTGGGTTCGACACCATCCGTTCTCTTGCAACGCTGGCCTACGAAGGCCGCAGGCGCGAGCTGTTCGAAGACGAACTGATCGCCTCGTTGAAGATGATCGACCGCGGCGTGGCGCGCTCACAGCTTGTCGGAAGCTGGGCCGGGGCGATCGGCAATCCGCAATTCCTGCCGTCCGTCTGGCTGCGCGTGGCGCAGGACGGGGATGGCAACGGAACACGCGATATCTGGAACAGCCGGGCCGACACGCTCGCCTCCATCGCCGCCTATTTCCGTGCAGCCGGCTGGCGATCGGGAGAACCCTGGGGCGTCCCAGCATATGTTCCGTCCGGTTTCAACCGCGACAGCGTCAAGACACAGCTGACCTCGCCGCGCTGCCCGCGGGTCTTTGCCCGGCATAGCCAGTGGCGTTCGGTGGCGGAATGGAAGGCCATGGGCATCCGGCCTCAGAAGCCGATTGCGGACGATACGATGGCCATCCTGTTCGAGCCCGACGGGGAAGGGCGCACCGCCTATCTTCTCACCGGCAATTACCGGGTGATACTCGACTACAACTGTTCCAACTATTACGCGCTTTCGGTAGGCCTTCTGGCAGACGAAATCCGGCGCTGAACACCCACGCGGGTGCGCGCCGTTAGCGGGAATTGACAATGAACTTCGCCCACGGGGCCAGCGTCCGTATAGCCAGCGCGCTCTTGGCGGGCCTTGTCCTGGCCAGCCCGGTCCGGACCGTGGCCGAAGTCTCTGCCGTTTCGGCGGCCGAAAGTGCCACCCCAACGCTTCCACCGTCGATGGATGGCGCGCCCATCGCCCTGATGATCGACCTGGGATCAGGGCGCGTGCTTTTCAGCCGCGAGGCGGATCGGCGCTTCATGCCAGCCTCGCTAACCAAGCTGATGACGATCTACACCGCGTTCGAGATGCTGGACGATGGCACATTGCAGCCCGAACAGCGGATGCCCGTTCGGGACGAAACGTTCCGGGAATGGAGCGGCAAGGGTTCGTCGATGTTCGTCGCGCGTGGAACCAGCGTCGGGGTCGACGATCTGCTGCGGGCCATACCCACCGTTTCGGCGAATGACGGTTGCGTCGTTCTGGCGGAAGGTGCAGCAGGCAGCGTCGCGAAATTCACCGACATCATGAATGCCAAGGCGAAAGAGCTTGGCATGAACGATAGCCACTTCAACACCCCGAACGGCTGGCCAGACGAAGGCCGCACTTATACCAGTGCCCGCGATCTCGCGACCCTGGCGAAGGCGCTGATCACGAAGCACCCGCAGAAGTATCGGCAATATTTCGGCCTCCCGCAGTTCACCTGGAACGATATCACGCAGAAGAACCGCAATCCGATCCTTGGCGTTGTCGAGGGTGCGGACGGCCTCAAGACCGGATTCACGAACGAGGCAGGATACGGTTTCGTCGGATCGGCCGAGCGGGATGGCCGCAGGCTGGTCATGGTGATCGGCGGAACGCAAAGCGGGCGTGAGCGCAAGGCAATCGCGCGCGACTTCATTGCATGGGGCTTCGACGGCTGGCGCGCGCATCAACTTTACGGAATGAACCAGCCTGTCGCGAAAGTCGCTGTGCAGGGCGGAGCGGAGCGGCAGATCGAATTGAAGGCGGAACGTCCCGTTTTCGTGACCGTACCCGAAGGCAGCGATCCCAAAGCGCATGTCAGCGTGCGCTATCAGGGCCCCGCTCTCGCCCCGATCGCAGAGGGCGATCGTGTCGCCAACCTCGTCATCGAAACCGCCGATGGCCGCAAGAGCTCGGTGCCGCTCGTCGCCTCCGAAACCGTGGGTGAGGCGAACTGGTGGCAAAGGCTGCGCAACGGCCTGTTCTCTCTGGTGACCTGACATGGCACGGGGGCGGTTCATCACTTTCGAAGGCGGGGAAGGGGTCGGGAAGTCGACCCAGATCGCCTTGCTTGCAAAGGCTCTCGAAGCACGCGGGATCGAACACGTCGTCACGCGTGAACCGGGCGGGACGAAAGGCGCCGAAGCCCTGCGCGCACTTCTGCTTTCGCCGGAGCATGACTGGGGCGACCGTGCCGAAGCACTCCTGTTCGCGGCAGCACGTTCGGACCATGTCGAAAAGCTGATCCGTCCCGCGATCGGGGCGGGGACCTGGGTCCTGTGCGACAGGTTCCTCGATTCCAGCCGCGCGTATCAGGGCGGGGCGGGCGGTCTGGGCGATGCCGACATTCTCGAACTCCACCGGATCGGGAGCGAGGGGATGCTTCCCGATCTGACGATCCTGCTGGAGCTTGATCCGAAAGAGGCGGCAAGCCGTGCCGATGCGCGCGATGCGGGCGCGGCGGACCGCATCGGGGCCAAGACAACCGATTATCATGCCGACGTGCGCGCCTGTTTCCGGGCGCTTGCCGACGCCGACCCGGATCGGTTCGCCATCGTAGGTGCCGACGGATCGGCACAGGACGTCCACGCCCGCGTGCTGGCCGCAGTGGATGCCATGGCGGCGCAGTCATGAGCGGACTGGTCGGGCACGATGTACAGTGGCAGGAATGGCGGGCCGCTATCGACGGCGGACGCATGCACCACGCGTGGCTGCTGACCGGGCCGTCGGGCCTTGGCAAGGCAGGGTTCGCGAAGGATGCCGCGGCCGAGCTGGTCGCGGAGCCGGGCGTGCCACAACCGCCGGCCGATCATCACCCCGACATCATCGTACTGAGCCGTCTTCCCGCCAGCACGGATGACGAGAAGAAGCGCGAAGACGGTAAGCCTTACGCGACCAAACGCAGTATCAGCGTCGATCAGGTCCGCGCGATGCAAAGGCGGCTGACGACGCGACCAACGCTTGGCCCAAAGCGGGCCATCATCTTCGATTCCGCCGACGACCTTGAGAAGTCTGCCGTGAATGCCTTGCTGAAAAGCCTGGAAGAACCGCCGGTGGGAAGCTTTTTCCTGCTGGTCTCGCACCGTCCGGGCGGACTTCTTCCCACGGTCAGATCACGGTGCCGCACGCTGCGCTTTCAGCCGCTTCCCGATGCCGAGGTTGAGCGGATCGTCGCCGAGCGTGAGCCGCAGGCCAGCGCCGATGCTCGCACCGCCGCCGTCAGCGCGGCCCATGGTTCGCCCGGTGCGGCGCTCAAGTTTATCGAGAACGACCTTGCCGCCATCCGGCGCGAACTTGTCCGCATCGTAGAGGAAGGCGACAGCGACTTTTCCCGCCGCGGCGCCCTGGCGGCGGCGATCGGTGCCCGGCCCGATCGTGAAAGGCTTCTCGCCAGTGTCGAACTGGCGCGCACGATCTGCGCCGAAAGCGCGGCGCTTGCCTCGCGCCCGTTTCAGGCCCGGCTGATCGAAGCGCACACGCGCCTGACCCGCTTTGGCAAGGAGATTCCCTATGCCAACTTCGATGCCGGGTTGGCGGTGGTCGAAATTGGCGGCTTGCTGGCGGCGGCAGCGGCCCCTAAGGATGGCCGCTGACCGGCGTGTTGCAGCGCCGCAAATTTCCCGCAACGCCTGACGAAAGCAGGGCCTGATGGCCGAACCCTATTACATCACCACCGCGATCCACTATCCCAATGGCAAGCCGCATATCGGCCATGCCTACGAAACCATCGCCGCCGACGTGATCGCCCGTTTTCAACGCGCGATGGGCCGCGAAGTGCGCTTCCAGACAGGGACGGACGAACACGGCCTTAAAATGGCTCAGAAGGCCCGCGACCTCGGAATCGACGTGCGCGACCTCTGTAATGAAATGTCACAGTATTTCCGTGACTTGTTCGACCTTCTTGACATCAGTTACGATAGCTTCATTCGCACCACCGAAGATCGTCACCATTCGGCGAGCGAGGCAATCTGGAAAGCGATGGAGTCATCGGGCGATCTTTACCTTGACCGGTATGAAGGTTGGTACTCGATCCGTGACGAAGCCTATTACGACGAGAGCGAGCTGACTGAAGGGGAAGGGGGCGAAAAGCTCTCTCCGCAGGGGACGCCGGTCGACTGGACGGTGGAGGAAAGCTGGTTCTTCAGGCTTTCGAAGTATCAGGAACCGCTTCTCGCGCTCTATCGCGACAATCCGGACTTCATTCGCCCGGCAAGCCGCCGGAACGAAGTCATGCGCTTCGTCGAGGGCGGTCTGCGCGATCTATCGGTTTCGCGCACCAGTTTTGATTGGGGCGTGAAGGTGCCGGGGGCCGAGAACCACGTCATGTACGTGTGGGTCGATGCGCTCACGAACTATCTGACCGGTTTGGGCTATCCGGACGAAACCGATGACATGGCGAAGTTCTGGCCGGCGGACCTGCACCTGATCGGCAAGGACATCGTGCGGTTCCATACCGTCTACTGGCCAGCCTTCCTGATGAGCGCCAAGGTGCCGCTCCCCAAACAGGTATTCGGGCACGGATTCCTGCTCAACCGTGGGCAAAAGGAATCCAAGTCGCTCGGCAACGTCACCGATCCGGTAGATCTGGCCGACAAGTTCGGCGTTGATCCGCTCCGCTATTTCCTGATGCGCGAAATCGCTTTCGGTCAGGACGGGTCCTATTCGCCCGAAGCGATCGTAACCCGCGCCAATGCGGAACTGGCCAATAGCTTCGGCAATCTTGCGCAACGCACTTTATCCATGATTTTCAAGAATCTGGACGGTGAACTTTCGATGCCATCGAAGATAGAGGAAGCGGACGAGGCGCTGTTCTCTGACGTGGCCGAGGGTATTGCTGGCCTCAAATCGTCTTTCGCGGACCTTGCTTTCAGCGAAGGTCTCGACGCGTGGATGAAGGCTGTATTCGCCTGCAACCAATACGTCGACGAGATGGCGCCCTGGGCCCTGCGCAAGACCGATCCGGAACGGATGCAGGGCGTGTTGATGACGCTGTTCAAGGTCGTTCACGATCTTGCCATCGCCGTCAGGCCGGTCGTACCGGGTTCTATCGATCGGCTGCTTGACCAGATGGGCGTCGCAGCTGACGCGCGTGACTATTCCGCCATCGATGATGCGGACTGGTTTGCCGCGCTTTGCGATAGCAGTTTCCGGATCGAAAAGCCGGTGGGTGTGTTCCCAAGGTTGGAAATGCCCGAAGAAGCCGCCGCCTGATGTTGATCGATTCCCACTGCCACCTGAATTACAAGGGCATCGTCGAGCGCCAGGGCGAAGTGCTGGCCGCTGCGCGGGCACGCGGGGTGAGGGGGTTTCTCAACATCTCCACACGGCGGAGCGAGTGGGACGACATCATCGCCACGGCCGAGCGTGAGGACGACGTCTGGGCCAGCGTCGGCATCCATCCACACGAGGCCGACCATCACGCGGATCTTGGCGAGGAGGCCCTGCTGGCCGCGACCGAGCATCCGAAGGTCGTTGCCATCGGCGAAACTGGCCTTGATTACTACTACGATCATTCGGATCGCGAGGTTCAGAAGAGCCTGTTCCGGGTGCACATCGGCGTCGCACGCAAAACTGGCCTGCCGCTGATCATTCATACCCGTGATGCCGAAGAGGACACTCTCGCGATCCTGTCCGAGGAGATGGAGAAGGGGGCATTTCCCGCACTTATCCATTGCTTCACCGCGTCACAGGCGTTCGGTGAAGCAGTACTTGCGCTCGGCCTCAGTATTTCTCTTTCCGGCATAGTAACATTCAAGAATGCCAAGGACTTGCAGGAAACTGCGAAGATCGTTCCTGAAGACCGCATCCTCGTGGAAACCGACTCTCCGTTCCTGGCTCCTGTGCCACACCGGGGAAAGACGTGTGAGCCGGCATTCGTGGCCGATACGCTGAATTTCGTCGCGGATTTGCGCGGTGTAACGCCGGACGAACTGGCCGAGACAACCGGCCGGAATTTTGCGGCTCTGTTCAGCAAGGCGCAGGTGTGAGGCTTCTCGTTCTTGGTTCGGGCACGTCGACCGGTGTGCCGCGTGTCGGAAACGACTGGGGTGCCTGCGATCCCGACAATCCGAAGAACCGGCGCAGCCGCGTATCGATCATCGTCGAGGCGGACGATGGCCAACGGGTTCTGGTCGATACGTCGACGGACCTTCGTCAGCAGTTGCTGGATAACGATATCGAGGCAATCGACGCTGTCTTCTGGACGCACGACCACGCGGATCATTGCCACGGAATAGATGATCTGCGCGTCCTTCGTTACGGACGCGGCGGACCGATACCGGGCTATGCCGCATCCGAGACGGTCAGGCGCCTGCGTCAACGTTTCGGCTATGTCTTCGCGGGTCAGCATGGCTATCCGACGATCGTCACGGTCGACACGCTGGACAGGTTGCGGCTTGTCGCTGGAATGTCCATCGAATGGACGCAATGCCCGCATGGTCCGGCACAGAGCACGGCATTCCGTTTTTCCAGCGGCGATCATTCCATCGGCTATGCCACCGATTTCAGCGAGATCACGGACGGTCTCGTGGACATCATGGAAGATGTCGACATACTCGTCGTCGATTGCTTGCGCCGCGAGCCGCACCCAACCCACGCGCACCTGGGCATGGCACTAGAGCTTGCAGAGAGGTGTGGCGCGCGCCGCGTGATCCTTACGCATCTGGACAAGAGCATGGATTACGCGACCTTGGCGGACGAGACGCCCGATCATGTCGAACCTGCGTACGATGGGATGATGGTGACGCTATGACGACGTTGGCGATGGTCTCTCTGGTCAGCATGCTGGGTTGGTTGATCCTCGTCGTGGCGAACTATCGGTCCTACAATCTTCCTCGCGCGAAGATGCTGCGACAGATCGCGATGTGGGTCGCGCTGTTTGCGATCATCGCGATGGTCTTCAAGGCGTTGGGCTTCTCCTGATCCGACACCATACTTAACATAATATATATTATCCGAATTAGCTCAATGGCGCGCGGTTCAGGTTCCGCGCTCCCCCGTCTCTGCAATTGCATCAGAGGCCTCGATGACTTAGCGCGATGACCATGAAGGACCGCGCAATTGACCGTCTCGTCGCCATCATGGCCCAGCTTCGCAATCCCGATGGCGGCTGTGAATGGGACTTGGCCCAGACATTTGCGACGATCGCGCCGTACACACTCGAGGAAGCCTACGAGGTTGCCGACGCGATAGCGCGCGAAGACATGGCGGACCTGAAGGACGAGCTAGGCGACCTATTGCTCCAGGTCGTGTTCCATGCGCGCATGGCCGAGGAACTGGGTCAATTCGATTTTGCCGACGTGGCCAACGCGATTTCGGACAAGATGGAGCGCCGCCACCCGCATATCTTCGGCAGCTCCGAGGATGGATCGACAGCGGCCGTTCGTCAAAAATGGGAAGCCATCAAGGCTGCGGAGCGCAAGGACAAGGCACAGAACGGTGCCCTGGACGGCGTGGCGCTTGGCCTGCCGGGTCTCCTCCGCGCCGAGAAATTGCAAAAGCGCGCCGCGCGCGTCGGTTTCGACTGGCCCGATCAGAACGGCGCTGCCGACAAATTGCGCGAGGAAATTGCCGAGTTTGAATGCGCAACGAACGACGAGGAACGCCTTGAAGAAGCGGGCGACATGTTGTTCGCAATGGTGAACTGGCTTCGCAAGAACGGCATCGCGGCGGAAGATGCACTACGGGCCGCCAATGCCAAGTTCGAACGCCGGTTTGCCGGGATGGAGCAGCTGGCGGCTCAATCGGGAGATGATTTCGCGGCGCTCGACCTGACGGCACAAGACACCCTTTGGAATGCAGTCAAGTCTGAAGAAAGATCTGCAAAGTCCTCACAAACTTAGGAATTTTCCATATTCTCGCGGGTCCAGTTTGACCTCGATCGACAATTCGGGCTCGCCGCTGTCACTCTCTACCGTGTGTTCGCTCAAGACTTCGCCATGCGCGTGGAGCCAGGCAATCCGCTGGCCGTCACCGAGCGGCACGTTGAACGTATGCACGCGTGCCGATGCGGTCAGGATGTCGGCCACGCGGCGGAGCAGATCATCGACCCCGAAACCCGTCAGGGCAGAAATCGGCACGACCGGGATGTCCGAATGCTCGGCAATCGCCAGCAGCTCTTCCTTGCGGTCCTCGTCCACGACGTCCCACTTGTTCCACGCCTCGACCACGGGAATGCGCAAGGCGCCCTCCTCTTCGGTATTGACGTCAAGGTCTGCCAGAACCTGTTCGACTTCCGATTTCTGAAGATCGGTCATCGGGCTCGATATGTCGCGCACGTGCACGATGACATCTGCGCCGGTCACTTCTTCCAGCGTTGCGCGGAAGGCTGCGACAAGCTGCGTCGGAAGGTCGGAGATGAAGCCCACCGTGTCCGACAGGATCGCCTTTTCGACACCCGGCATCGTGATGCCCCGCATCGTCGGGTCGAGCGTCGCGAACAGCAGGTCCTCGGCCATGACGTCGGCGCCCGTTACACGGTTGAAAAGGGTGGATTTTCCGGCGTTGGTATAGCCGACGAGGGCGATCACCGGCCATGGCGCCCTTCCCCGACGCGCCCTGTGAAGCGCGCGCGTGCGGCGCACCTGTTCCAGTTCGCGGCGCAGGCGCGCCATGCGATCGCGGATCATGCGCCGGTCAGCCTCGATCTGGGTTTCACCCGGACCACCCAGGAAGCCGAAACCGCCGCGCTGACGTTCAAGGTGGGTCCAGCTGCGCACGAGACGCCCGGCCTGGTAATCGAGATGCGCGAGTTCGACCTGCAAACGGCCTTCCGCCGTCGCGGCGCGTTCGCCGAAGATCTCCAGGATCAAGCCGGTCCGGTCGATGACCTTGCGCTCGATCTTTTCTTCAAGATTGCGCTGCTGAATAGCCGAAAGCGCGCCATCGACGATGACGAGTTCGGCCTCTTCCATGTCGCAGGTCGTCTTGATCCGCTCTATCTGCCCGGACCCGAACAGGGTACCCGGACGCACGTCGCGGACGGGCACGATGAAGCTTTCGACCACCTCGATCCCGATGGCAAGCGCAAGGCCGCAGCCCTCTTCAAGCCGCGCCTCGGGGTCCGCAATGTTGGCGGAGCGTATGTCCGGAAGGACCACGACGGCGCGTGCGCCGCGTGAGACCTCCCCGGTTATTTCCTCACCCAGAATAACTTCTCGCTTAATCCTCGTCCCAGTCGCCGGAAAGGTCGACGTGGGTTACCGGTTGTACGGTCGAAACCGCGTGCTTGTAGGCCAGCTGAACATAGCCTTCGCGTTCCAGCAACATGCAGAACAGGTCGTATGACGCGATCCGGCCCTGAAGCATGACGCCGTTGATCAGGAACATCGTGACCTGAACTTCGGCATCGCGCACCGACGACAGGAACACGTCCTGCAACTGACGCTTGCCCTTGCCATCGTCGATGATGTCGAACTGGTCGGCATCGACCGGCGCAGTCGGCATGATCGTGCTGATCGCGTGCTTGTAGACCAGCTGCGACTGTCCGTCACGGCGCAGCAGGATCGAAAAATTGTCGAACCATGTCACGATGCCCTGCAATTTGACGCCCTTGACGAGGAACATCGTCACCGGGGTCTTGTTGCGGCGTACATGGTTCAGGAAAAGATCCTGCAAATTCTTGCCCTTGAGCGCCGCCTTGGGAGCGGGAGCAGGAGCCGGTGCAGGTTCAGGCGCCGCCGAGGGAGGGGGCGTCTTGATAGATAACGTTTTGCCAGCCAATTTTGGCCTCCATTTTGTTGGCGGCGGGGTTCCCCGTCCGCAATCAGGCCTTTCCGCGGGGGCGGATCGACCGAAGAACAGGCCCTAGTTTATCATTTGGGACCAGTCTGCAAAGTCTTATTTCGCAAATGCAGCAATTCAGTCGTTATCGTCGCGACGATCGGCAATTCCCAGCGACTTCAGCTTGCGGTGCAGCGCCGACCGTTCCATCCCGATAAAGCTGGCGGTGCGCGAAATGTTCCCCGAAAATCGGCGAATCTGGATACGCAGGTACTCCCGCTCGAACTGCTCACGGGCTTCGCGAAGTGGGATGCCCATCATCGCGGTAATCCCGCTGCTTTCGCCGGTTTCTTCCTGCGTGATTTCTGCCGGCAGCATATCGGCCTCGATCCGGCTCAACCTGTCGCGCGGGGCCAAGATGATCGTGCGTTCGATGACATTGCGCAATTGCCGGACGTTTCCGGGCCAGTCGTAGCTTTGCAGGACGGCCATTGCATCGTCGCTGATTTCGGGAGCGGGAACACCCTGCCCGCTGGCAAACCGTGCAAAGAAGTGGTCGACCAGTGCGGGGATGTCGCCGCGCCGTTCCGAAAGCGACGGGATCGTCACCGGGACGACGTTGAGCCGGTAATAGAGATCCTCGCGAAAGCGGCGTTCCGCGATTTCTTCCTCCAGATCGCGCGAAGTGGCCGACGCCACGCGCACGTCGACGCGTATCTGGCGATTGCCGCCAACGCGGACGAAGGCCTGGTCGGTCAGGACGCGCAGGATGCGCGCTTGCGTCGATTCGGGCATGTCGGCGACTTCGTCGAAGAACAGCGTGCCGCCGTCCGCCATTTCGAGGAGCCCTGCCCTCACCAGCTTTCCGTCCTGTTCCTCGCCGAACAGCTCCTGTTCGAAGCGTTCGGGCGTGATGCGCGCGGAATTGATGGTGACGAAGGGCTTGTCAGCACGCGGGCTCCAGTGGTGGAGGAGCCGGGCGGCGACTTCCTTGCCAGCACCGGCGGGGCCCGTGATCAGCACGCGGCTGCCGGTGCCCGCCACGCGTTTCAGCGTTGCGCGCACCTGGTTGATCGCGGTCGACGCACCGTTGAATTCGTCGAAGGTGCTTTCGCCTTGGCGCAGCTGTTGATTCTCGCGGCGCAGACGCTCGGTCTCGGTCGCGCGCTCTACCATGTGGAGCAGGCGTTCGGATTCGAAGGGCTTCTCGATGAAATCCACCGCGCCGCGACTGACCGCGGCGACGGCGGTGTCGATGTTGCCGTGGCCCGAGAAGATGATGACCGGCAGTTCCGGTTCGCGCTGCTTGATCGCATCGAGCACTTCGAGCCCGTCCATCGGTGAGCCATGCAGCCAGACGTCGAGCAGGACGAGGCTGGGCCGCGTCTCGTCGATCGCGTTCAAGGCGGCCACGCTATCGCCTGCTGTTCGGCAATCGTAGCCCTCGTCCGACAGGACGCCAGCGACCAGTTCGCGAATGTCGCGTTCGTCGTCGACGATCAGGATATCGAGTGCCATAGGGCGCCTCCGGTTGGTGTGATCATTGTGGGGCCTCTGTTTCAGAGGCGAGGTCGCTCAGCGGATCGCGGGCGAAACGCAGGCGGACGAGCGTGCCGCCCTCTTCCGCCGGCTCGAACGAAATATTGCCGCCATGCTCGCCCAGGATCTTCTGTACGATGGCAAGGCCAAGGCCCGTGCCTTTCTCGCGCGTAGTCATATAGGGTTCGACGATCCGGTCGCCTTCCTTGGGCAGTCCGATGCCGTTGTCTGTCACAGTGACCGTGACGCCATCACGGTCCGGTGCGAGGCGTACCCTGATCGTGCCGCGATAGTTCGTGCCGTCCTGCGACTTGCGCGTTTCGATAGCCTCTGCCGCGTTCTTGAGCACGTTGGTCATCGCCTGGCCGACCTGGTGGCGATCGCAGGCGATCATCGTGTCGCCGTCCTCGGCCTCGAAGCGATAGCCGATTTCCGGATTGCCGACTTCCTGCAGGAACATGGCCTGCCGAACCAGGTCGGACACGTCCTCGCTGCGGAAGCTGGGCTTGGGCATCCGGGCAAAGCTGGAAAATTCGTCGACCATCTTCCTGAGGTCGCCAACCTGCCGAATAATGGTTTGCGTCAATTCGTCGAACAGTTCGGTATCGGTTTCGATCTGCCGGCGATAGCGACGGCCGAGTCGTTCGGTCGCCAACTGGATCGGCGTCAACGGGTTCTTGATTTCGTGCGCAATACGGCGAGCGACGTCGGACCATGCGGCGCGGCGCTGGTCGAGCAGCTGGCGCGTGATATCCTCGAACGTCAGGACGGTGCCGTGCCGTGTCCGCGCGGCTTTTACGGCGAGCGTGCGAGTATCACCGCCACGAGTATGCTGAACCACGCCGCTGCTGCGTCCGCTTTCGAGATGATCGGCGAGCGAAGGAGCCAGTTCGCCAAGGCCGCGTCCGATTGCCTCCCCTTCCCCGTTTTCAAACAGCATCGCGGTGGCAGAGCCGTTGATCAGCAGGATCGAACCGTCGTCATCGACCGATATGATGCCCGAAGTCGCGGAATCGAGGACCGCTTCGGTAAAGGCGCGTCGTTCGACCAGCAGTTCGTTCGCTTCAACCAAGGCGCGGGTCTGACCGGAAATCTGTTCCGTCATCCGGTTGAAGGCACGGTTCAGCAGGCCGATTTCGTCATTGCCGGTGCGCCCGTCGACGCGCTTGCTGAAATCGCCCGCCCCGACATGGCGCGCCGCGGTGACCAGCGCGGCAAGCGGTTCGACTTGCCGGTCGGCAAAGCGCAAGGCGAACCAGACCGCCAGCGCGACAAGCGCCAGCGAAATACCGATAAGCGCGATATTGAACTGCAGCTGGAGCGAACGCGCATTGCGCGTCAGGCTGTCGTAGTTGGCCAGCACGCTTTGCGCGCGTTGCCACTGTTCCTGCGCTTCCTGGTCTGACTTTCGCGCGGTGTAGAGGTAGATGTCGCGATCGCGGTCGAGCGGGGTCACAGCCTCGATCCGCTGAGCGGTTGCCGTGACGACGACGGATTCGCCCTGCGCCAGCCGGTCGAACGTCTTGGCATCGATGCGCTGCGGACCCGCTTCCTGGTCCGGGTCCACGATAGCGGCGGTGCGAACGGTACCATCTTCGCCGCGTTCGATGATCGCGGATTCGTTGAGCTTGCGGATCACGACCTGCCGGGTAAACGCCTCTGCGAATTCGGGTGAGGCTATCGAGACCTGGCTCAGATAGAAGCGCACGTCCCCGGCCATTGCCACCGTTTCGTCGCCGATGTCGCGCTGGCTCTGTTCATAATAGCCGCGGGCAAGCTGGTTCGCATCTTCGAGCAGGCCGCGCGACCGTTCTGAAAACCAGAATTCAACGCCCGACTGGAACAGGTACGATGCGAACGCCACGACCAGCAGGGTCGGCACGGCAGCGATCAGAGAGAAGAAGAACACGAGCCGCACGTGAAGCTGCCCGGTGCTGCCGATCCGCTTGCGCGCCCGGCGCAGGGCAAGCCGCCGCCCCGCCAGCATGAGCAGGGCCATCGCCGGGACCAGCGTACCGACGAGCAGCGTGGTCGTCGTGGCCAGCGGGAGCAGTTGCCCACGCGTGTCCCCCTTGCCCAGCGTCAGCCAGCCGCCGAACAGGACGACCAGCAGGACGATAACGAGCAGCCCCTCCAGGATGAGGAAGCCGTTTGCCTTGTGCCAGAAAAGGTTCAGCCTGCGGGTGACGCGGGACCAGTCCACGCCTTCGGAGCCGTTATTCGGCTTACGCTCTGGCGTATCGAAGGTCTGTCCGGATGCTTCCGCGCTCATCGTTGCGCAGATACAACACCCCTGTTGCGCAAACGCAAGGGCATTCTGGGACTTGTACCTCGCCTTGCCGCTTTACGAGACCTTGTTGGCGTAGACTTCCGGATCGATCTCCAGCTCCACCAGTCGCTTGCGCAGTGTGTTTCGGTTGATGCCCAGCATCTGGGCCGCGCGCAGCTGATTACCGTTGGTAGCGAACAGCATGTGCTCGAAAAGCGGACGCTCGAACGCGGCGATGGCCTTGGCGTAGATTTCGCCCTGCTCCGGTGCATTTGCGGTCAGCCAACGGCCCAGCGCGGTCGCCAGATCGTCCTTTCCTGCCGGGCCTGCATCGACATCGGGCGCGGCCTGACCGCTGGCGACCGGCGTCGTTTCATTCATCGCGGCGTGGATCGCCTGTTCGTCGATCACCTCTTCGCGTGCCAGCAGAGCGAGGCGGAAGATGAAGTTCTTCAATTCGCGCACGTTGCCGCGCCAGGGCTGCTTGCAAAGGAGGTCAGCCGCGCCATCGCTGAGCGCGTGGGACGGAAGCCCGTCCTTGGCTGCCTGATTCAGGAAGTGGCGGGCCAGCGCCTTGATGTCGTCGCCGCGTTCGCGCAGCGGCGGAAGCTGGATCGGCACGACGTTGAGGCGATAGAACAGGTCCTCGCGGAAACGACCTTCCTCGATCATCGGGGCAAGGTCCTTGTTCGTGGCGGCGATGATGCGCGCGTCGAACGGCACTTCCTCGCGCCCGCCGACGCGCAGGATCATCCCGGATTGAAGCGCGCGCAACAACCGGGTCTGCGCCTGCATCGGCATGTCGCCAATCTCGTCGAGGAAAAGAGTACCGCCCTGTGCCTGTTCGAACTTGCCGACATGGCGGCTGACCGCGCCGGTGAAAGCGCCCTTTTCGTGACCGAACAGTTCGGATTCGATAAGCTCTGCCGGGATCGCGGCCGTGTTTACCGCCACGAAAGGCCCGCGCGTGCGGTCGCCAAGCTGATGGATCGCCTCTGCCACCAGTTCCTTGCCCGTGCCGGATTCGCCAAGGATCAGGACGGTAAGATCGTTGCGAATGACCCGCGTGATCATGCGATAGACCGCCTGCATCGCGGGCGAACGGCCGACCAACGGCAGGCCGATCGTGTCCTCGCTCACGTTAGAGACCAGCGGCGTGGCCCCGCTTCCGATGGCCTGCTTTACCGCCCGCACCAGTTCATCGAGATCGAAGGGTTTGGGGAAATACTCGAAAGCCCCGCTTTCCGTCGCGCGGACGGCGGTATCGAGGGTGTTCTGTGCCGAGAGGATGATGACCGGCATCTGAGGATAGTTTTCGGTAACGCTGCCGATCGTCTCAATCCCGTCGCCGTCCTTCAGGATGACGTCGGTAAGCATGACGGAATAAGCCTGTTCCGTCAGGAGCCGGTCCCTGTCCTTGATCGTGTCGCAGCGTACGACTTCCAGCCCTTCGTCCTCAAGGGCGGCGGTGATCACGATGGCGATGGAAATGTCGTCTTCGACGAGTAGAACCGGTTGGCTCATGACTGTATCTCTTTGATTGTATCGGTGGGGGCTGCGGACACTTCGGCAACCGGCAAGTGAATGCGGAAGCTGGTGATGCCCGCGTTTTCGTCACGGTCGTGGCTGATGCGTCCGTCCATGTCGCGGACCAGCTTGCGGACAAGCGCGAGGCCAAGGCCCTGACCGGTCTTTTTCGACGTGACGAAGGGTTCGAAAATATGCTCTCGCACGGCCGGATCGATGCCGGGGCCGTTATCGGAGACAGTAATCTCTATCGGCAGGCGAAGCGGCGAAAGCCGGGTTTGCGAATGAAGCGCAATGCCGCTGGCAAAGCGGGTGCGAACGGTGACGCGCGGCCGGGGCATGGCCGAGCACGCCTCGCTCGCGTTGGTGAGCAGGTTGATGAGGACCTGCATCAAGGCATCGTTGTTGGCCATCACTTCGGGCAAGGAGGGGTCGAATTCCTCCACAATGCGGACTTGGTCCGCCGCGCTGGCCTGCACCACGGCAAGCGCGCGGCGCACCGCAACGTGAAGGTTGAGCGGGCGCGCAGGTTGGCGCGTCCGGCGGCTCAGCGACTGCATCTGGTCGATCAACTGCGCAATGCGGTCCACCTCATCGGCGATCAGCTCTGCCAAAGAGCGATCCTTGGCGCGCAGCTTGCGGGCGAGCAGCTGAGCGGCACCGCGGATACCGGCAAGCGGGTTCTTGATCTCATGCGCGAGGACTTCGGGCGCGCGCAGGGTATTGTCCTCCCGCTCGGTCGCCGTGCCTTCAAGACCGTCCAGTTCGGTCGGGGCGGTCAGGGTCAGGATCTGCCAGCCGGGATGTCCGATCACCGGCGCGATGGCCAGGTTCAGCCGCGCGGCATCGGATTTGCCGATCCTGGTAGCGATGTCGCGCGCGCTGATCTGCACGTCGCTGTCGGCCATCATGTCCATCAGGCGGCTTTCGCCGAACTCGACAACTGCGGACAACGTCTTGCCAGACAGACGGCGGGCACCCTGCCCCAGAAGCTGTTCTGCGGCCGCGTTCACCGAAGAGATGCGCAGGCCGGGCCGCAAAACGATCACGGCTTGTGACATGCTGGCGATCAGGCGGGCGGCTTCGGGAGCGTCGTTTCCTCCTGCGAGGATCAAGCCGCCCTCCGTTCCGGCTCACCCTCGATCAACGGCGCATAGAAATCGCGCAACATCGCGACGACGTCGCGCGCATCGTCGACGAAGTTGACCTTGTTGCGGAATTCGGCCGATCCGGGCAGACCCTTGGTATACCAGCCCAGGTGCTTGCGGGCCATGCGAACGCCCGTCATCTCGCCATAGTGATCCAGCATCATGCCGTAGTGTTCGACGATCAGGTCGTACTGTTGGGCAAGCGTGGGATCGCGGCGGACTTCGCTGCCGTCCAGCCAGTCCATGACCTGTCCCAGAAGCCACGGTTTGCCATAGGCGCCGCGCCCGATCATCACGCCGTCTGCGCCGCTTTGCTCCAGCGCATTGGCCGCGTCGTCGATACCGCAGATGTCGCCGTTGACGATGACCGGCAGCGAGACCGCGTCCTTCACGCTGCGGACAAACGCCCAGTCGGCGCTGCCCTTGTACATCTGGTTACGGGTGCGGCCGTGGACGGTGATCAGCTTTGCGCCAAGATCTTCGGCGATATGGGCCAGTTCCGGTGCGTTCAGGCTGGCATGGTCCCAGCCCATGCGCATCTTCACCGTCACGGGGACCGAAACGGCCTTGACCGTCGCCTCGATCAAGCTGGCGGCGAGCGGGAGGTCGCGCATGAGCGCGCTGCCGGCATCGCCGTTCACGACCTTTTTTACCGGGCAGCCCATGTTGATGTCGATGATCGCCGCGCCGCGATCCTCGTTCAGCTTGGCCGCTTCGCCCATCTCGGACGGATTACAGCCAGCCAGCTGAAGCGAAACGGGTTCCTCGCACGGATCCCAGTCGGCTTTCTGCATCGATTGGCGCGTTTCGCGGATCATCGCCGGGCTTGCGATCATCTCGGTCACGTTCAGACCCGAGCCGAAACGCCGAACGAGCGTGCGGAACGGGCGATCTGTCACGCCTGTCATGGGCGCAAGGATCACGGGAGAATCGATTTTGACCGGACCGACGCTGATCGGGTCCAGCTTGGGGGGCTTTGGATGTTGCATGTGCGAATGTGCCTAAAATTTGGGCAGCCATTACAGAAATACGCGGCGCAGGACAAGCCCCTCCCAGGCTTGGGCGCGAGGCCACTGGATTGGCGATGCGCCTGCCGCTATGGCCGCGCCGATGCATTCGGATAACCAGACAATCGCGATCATCGTCGCTGCCGGACGGGGGGAACGTGCAGGCGGCGGCTTGCCCAAGCAGTTCCGGCACGTTGCGGGCCAAAGCCTCGTCGCACACGCCGTGCGCGCGTTCGAGGCGCACCCTGCGATCGACCGGGTGATTGTCGTCATCGGCGAAGGACAGGAAGAACTGCTGGCGCAGGCCGTTGCTCCGGCCCCTGCACCGCGAAACGTGACCGGCGGAGCCAGCCGCAGGGAATCTGTACAGAACGCGCTTTGCGCCATTGCGCGCGATGGCGGCGCCAGTCGCGTGCTGATCCACGACGCGGCCCGTCCCTTCCTACCCGCGCGGGTCATCGACGACCTGATTGCTGCGCTGGACAGGGATCCGGGTGCGATCCCCGTTCTGCCCGTTGTCGATACGCTGGCGCGCGGCGGCGATAAGCTGGGCGATACGGTGCCGCGCGACGGACTTTGGCGCGTGCAGACGCCGCAGGCCTTTCGATTTGCCGACATCGTCGCGGCTCACGATGCATGGCCCGCCGCGCAAGAGGCGACCGACGATGCCCAGATGCTGCGCCAGATCGGCGGCAACGTGGCATTGGTCGAAGGAGACACGATGCTGGAAAAGCTGACCCACCCCGCCGACTTCGCATTGGCCGAGGCGCGGCACGCCCGCCCCGCTTTCCGCATCGGCAGCGGATACGACGTCCACCGGCTTGTCGACGGCGATGGCCTGTGGCTTTGCGGCGTGCACATCCCGCATAACCAGACGCTTTCCGGACACAGCGACGCCGACGTCGCGCTGCACGCGCTGACCGATGCGATCCTCGGCGCGGCGGCGATGGGCGACATCGGCGAGCATTTCCCGCCCTCGGACCCGCAGTGGAAGGGTGCCGAATCGCACATTTTCCTGTCGCACGCGGTGAAGCTGGTGAGGGAAGCAGGCCTTGCGATCGCCAATGCGGATATCACCATCATCTGCGAAAAACCCAAGGTCGGGCCTCACCGCGATGCCATGCGGGCGCGGGTTGCGGAACTGATGGGCGTTGACATTGGTTCTGTATCCGTGAAGGCCACGACCACCGAACGACTTGGCTTTACCGGCCGCGGCGAAGGCATCGCGGCCCAGGCGCAAGTCCTGCTACAATCGGCGTGACGCTTTGACGCACGTGTTCGGCCAACCAGCAGATTGACGGATTTCATGAACGGACTACTTCCCACCGATATCATTGAACTGGCGCAAAAGGTCGTCGATGCCCATCGCGAATTGGGCACGAAGATCGTGGTCGCGGAAAGCTGCACCGGCGGGCTCGTATCTGCCGCGCTGACCGAGATTCCCGGTTCTTCGCAGGTGCTGGACCGCGCTTTCATTTCCTATTCGAACGACGCGAAGATGGAGATGCTCGACGTTCCGTCCGACCTCATCGAAACGTTCGGCGCCGTATCGGTCGCCGTCGCCTGGTCGATGGCCCAGGGGGCAATCGCGAATTCGTCCGCCGATCTTGCCGTGGCAATCACGGGCATTGCAGGCCCCGATGGCGGTACGGACAAGAAGCCGGTCGGCACTGTCGTCTTCGCCCGCGCGCGAAAGAGAGACGCGGAAGATACTGAGCCTCATGCAGAGTTGAAGAAGTTCGAATGCACGACGCGGCCCGAAGTGCGGCACCGGGCCGCGATCTGCGCGCTCGAACTGCTATTGCCCCGCCGCTAGGCGAGGAAGGGCCGCATCAGGCGGCAGGCGGGCCGTATAGGTCGCGTGCACGCTGTTCAAATGCGCCGACCATCTTGCGAAAGGCGCGGTCGAGATACTGGCCCGCCAGCGCCTCGAACACCGAATTGCGAAACGTGAAATCGACGCAGAAGTCGATCCGGCAGCTGGTCTCGGTAAGCGGTTCGAAGTGCCATGCGTTTTCAAGCCGGCTCAGCGGTCCATCGACATATTCGACGACGATCTTCGTTGGCCGTTCCTTGTGGACCTTCGACGTGAACTTTTCGCGCAGCGCCTTGAAGCCCACCATCATGTCGGCCACCATTTCCGTGTCGCTGTCGGAACGCACGCGGGTCGCCACGACCCATGGCAGGAATTCGGCATAGCGACCGACATCCGCGACAAGGGCGAACATCTGGTCGGCACTATAGGGTAGCTCGCGGCTCTCGCGAATGGACGGCATCGCTTCGGGTTCTCAGCTGCGGGCGGCGGCCTTGGCGAGCTTCGCCTCGCGCGCGGCGCGCATTTCGGCAAAGTCGTCACCAGCATGATAGCTCGACCGGGTCAGAGGGCTGGACGCGACTTGCAGAAAGCCTTTCGCCCGCGCGATCGAACCCAGCGCATCGAACTGCTGCGGCGTCACGAAGTCGATAACCTTGTGATGCTTCGGCGTCGGCTGCAGGTACTGACCCATCGTCAGGAAGTCGATGTCGGCGCTGCGCATGTCATCCATCACCTGGTGGATTTCCAGTCGCTGTTCGCCAAGGCCCAGCATGATGCCGCTTTTCGTGAAGATCGACGGATCGATGTTTTTCACTTCTTCCAGCAGGCGCAGCGACGCGTAGTAACGCGCACCGGGACGTACCGTCGGGTAAAGGCGCGGCACGGTTTCAAGGTTGTGATTGAACACGTCCGGGCGCGCTTCGACGATTGCGGCGATCGCCTTCTTCATCTTGCCGCGGAAATCCGGCGTCAGGATCTCGATCGTGGTATTCGGAGTGCGGGCGCGCAGTTCCTCGATCACCTTGACGAAGTGCCCTGCCCCGCCATCGGGCAGATCGTCGCGATCGACCGAGGTGATGACGATGTGCTCAAGGCCCATTTCCGCCGCTGCGGTCGCGACGTTCACCGGCTCCATCGGATCGACCGTGCGCGGCATGCCAGTCTTCACGTTGCAGAAGCGGCAGGCACGCGTGCACACGTCGCCCAGGATCATCACGGTCGCATGCTTCTTGGTCCAGCATTCGCCGATGTTCGGGCAAGCGGCCTCTTCACACACGGTGTTGAGCTTCAGGTCACGCATCAGGCGGCGCGTTTCCGCATACCCCTTGCTGGTCGGCGCTTTCACGCGAATCCAGTCGGGCTTGCGACGGCGTTCTGCCTGCTGTTCGGTCTTGAGGTCTGCTGCGGCGGGTATCTCGTTCATGGCCCCCACATAGGCCCACCGCTTGCAAGCCGCAATGCTTGGCGGCAAAGGGAACGCATGACCGATTCTCCTTCTGCCTTCGAGGCCCTCAACGCCGGCTATATGCGCTTTCGCGAAAAGCTGTGGCATCCTCAGCATGAACGCTGGGCGCGCCTCAAGGACGGGCAATCGCCCAAGGTCATGGTCATTTCCTGTTCCGACAGCCGCGTCGATCCCGCGCAGGTGTTCGACGTCGATCCCGGCGAAATCTTCGTGGTCCGCAACGTCGCCGCCATGGTCCCCCCGTTCGAGACGACGCCCGGCCATCACGGCGTGTCCGCCGCTCTCGAATTTGCGGTGCAGGTGTTGGAGGTCGAGGAAATCGTCGTCCTGGGCCACGGCATGTGCGGCGGTTGCCAGGCGGCGCTGTCGCAGCAGATGCTGGGCGCAGAACCCGGCAAGGGTGGCTTCATCGCCGACTGGATCGACCTTCTGGACGAGGCGCGCGAATCGGTTGCCGCCGAACATGGCACCGAAGGGCGCAAGGCCGAACGCGCGATGGAGCAGGCCGCGGTCCGTGTCTCCATCGAAAACCTGCGGTCCTTCCCCTGCATCAACGTGAAGGAAGGCAAGGGCAAGCTGAGGCTGCGCGGTGCCTTCTTCGCGATTTCGGACGGTGTGCTCCACTGGCTCGACGAGGATAGCGGAAACTTCCAGCCGGTCGCCTGACTTGGAAGATACCACCGAATCCGCGGTCGGGGTGCCACTGCCGCGCCATCCGCTCCAGATACGCGATTACCGGATATTCTGGCTGACCCGGTTTGCCGGCGTCATTGCGACGCTGTCGATGGTCGTCGTGCTGGGCTGGCAGGTCTATGACGTTGCGCGTTCCGACTATGGCATGAGCCGAAGCGCTGCCGCGTTCCAGCTCGGCATCCTGGGCCTTGTCCAGTTCATCCCGCTGTTCGTCCTGACGCCGATTTCCGGTGTCGTCGCCGACAGGTTCGACCGGCGCAAGGTCGCCGCGCTGTCGATGGGGATCGATTCGTTCGTCGCCGCTGCCCTCGGCTATGCGACGTGGAGCGAGAGCCTAAGCCTGCCGCTGCTATTCTCGCTCGCCGCGCTGCACGGGGTCGCGCGCATATTCTTCGGTCCGGCGATGAATTCGCTGGCGCCGAACCTCGTGCCCGCGCCGATGATCCCGCGCGCCATCGCGACCAACGCCATTGCCTGGCAATTCGCCAGCGTGCTGGGTCCGGCGGCGGGCGGCATGCTCTATGCCGTGTTTCCGTCGCTACCCTATATCGTCTCGGTCGCGCTGCTCGGCCTTGGCTCGGTGCTCGTGCTGCTCATTAAACCGCTGCGAAAGCCCGATGTCGACCGCAAGAAGCACCCTGTCCGTCAGATTACGGAGGGGTTCCGCTTTGTCTGGCACGACCGTTTCCTGCTGGGCGCGATCTCGCTCGACCTGTTTGCCGTCCTGCTGGGCGGCGTAACCGCGCTCTTGCCGGTCTTCGCGCGCGATATCCTGCAAGTCGGGCCGGAGGGGCTCGGCTGGATGCGCGCCGCCCCGGCGGCCGGAGCTGGGATTGTCGCGCTCTGGCTCGCGGTCAAGCCGATGGAACACAACGTCGGGGTCAAGATGCTCTGGGCCGTGGGCGTCTATGGTGTTGCCACCGCCGTCTTCGGGTTCAGTTACGACTTGATCTTCAGCCTCTTCCTGCTGCTCATCTTGGGCGCGGCCGACATGATCTCGGTCTTCGTGCGCGGATCGCTGGTTCAGCTCAACACGCCCGATGAAATGCGCGGCCGCGTGTCCTCGCTATCCGGCCTGGCGATTTCCGCGTCGAACGAGCTGGGCGAACTGCAATCCGGCATTGCCGCCGCCATCCTTGGCGCGACGGGGGCGGTTGTGTTTGGCGGCGCAGGCGCGGTATTGGTAACGATTATATGGGCTTTCGCCTTTCCGGAGATCAGGAACGCTCGCACGTTCGCTCCGGTTTATCGCGAATGATCCGGTATCGGACATGGGGATAGGAGCCAATCCATGAAAGCAGACAGTGTCCTGGCAACGATCGGCAATACGCCGCATATCCGGCTTTCTCGGATGTTCCCCGACCATGAAGTCTGGGTAAAGTCCGAACGCACCAATCCAGGCGGGTCGATCAAGGACCGCATCGCCCTGGCCATGGTCGAGGCGGCGGAAGCATCCGGCGATCTTTCCCCCGGCGGCACGATCATCGAACCGACATCGGGCAATACCGGCATCGGTCTTGCGATGGTCGCCGCGGTGAAGGGCTACAAGCTCATCCTCGTCATGCCGGATTCGATGTCGATCGAACGCCGCCGCCTGATGCTGGCCTATGGCGCGACGTTCGACCTTACCCCGCGGGAACTGGGCATGAAGGGCGCGCTGGCGCGGGCGCAGGAATTGCTGGACGAAATGCCGGGAAGCTGGATGCCGCAGCAGTTCGAAAACGCCGCCAATCCGAAGATTCATGCCGAAACCACGGCCAGGGAAATCCTTGCCGATTTCGCCGATACGCCGATCGACGTCATGATCACGGGCGTTGGCACCGGCGGCCACCTGACCGGCTGTGCTGAAGAGCTGAAAAAGTCCTGGCCCGAGATGAAGGCCTATGCGGTCGAGCCCGAACTTTCGCCGGTCATTTCGGGCGGACAGCCGGGCCCTCACCCCATCCAGGGGATCGGCGCGGGCTTCATTCCCGAAAACCTCCACACGCGATCGATCGACGGAGCCATTCCGGTCGACGCCGCCCAGGCCAAGGAAATGGCGCGCAAGTGCGCGTCGACCGAAGGCCTGCTCGTCGGGATCAGTTCGGGCGCGACGCTCACCGCGATCGCGAAGAAGCTGGAAAGCCTGCCCGCTGGGGCACGCGTTCTGGGCTTCAACTACGATACGGGCGAGCGTTACCTTTCGGTACCCGACTTCCTGCCTGAATGACCGGCGCTGCCGGGCCTCAGCCCATACGGGCAAAGGCCTCGGCAGGCATGGCCATGATCGTTTCGGCTCCTGCCTGAAGCTTGCGACGTAGCGCGCCCGCTTCGGGCAGGTGCGATTCGGCGAAATGACGGGCAGTCAGGATTTTCGCTTCCATGAAGCCTGCGTCTTCGGCCCCATCCGAAAGCGCCGCCGATGCGGCCATGGCTGAGCGCAGCCACATCCAGCCCATCGAAACCAGGCCCAGAATTTCCATGTAGTGATAGGCCGCCGACCCGGCATTGTTCGGATTGGCAGCGGCGTTCTGCATCAGCCACATCGATGCAGCCTTCAGTTCGCCATTCGCCTTCTCAAGCGCGGTCGCAAGTTCCGCGACCTTGTCGTTGCCCGCAGCTGCGGCGATATCCTTGTCGACCATCGCGAAGAACGACTGGATCGCGCGCCCGCCATGCATCGGCAGCTTGCGACCGACAAGGTCCATCGCCTGAACGCCGTTCGCGCCTTCGTAGATCTGCGTAATGCGGGCATCGCGGACGAACTGCTCCATGCCGTTTTCGGCGATGTAGCCGTGGCCGCCCCAGACCTGCTGCATGTCCTGTGCGACACGCATGCCGATGTCGGTACCGATGGCTTTCACCACGGGCGTCAGCAGCTGGACCATGTCGTCGGCGGCCTGCCGTTCGTCTTCACCGGTTGCGTGCTTGGCGATATCGCCGTTCAGCGCGACCCACAGGGCCAGCGCTCGCATGCCTTCGGTCCGCGCGCGGGCGTCCATCAACAGGCGGCGCACATCGGGATGCACGATCAGCATGTCCGCGCTTTCGCCCGGATCTTTCGGACCGGTCAACGCCCTGCCCTGACGGCGGTCCAGCGCATAGGCGGCGCCGTTCTGATAAGCGTTCTCCGCCTGAGAAAAGCCCTGCAGACCGACCCAAAGGCGCGCCGCGTTCATCATGATGAACATGGCGGAAAGGCCCTTGTTCTCCTCGCCGATCAGGAAGCCCTTGGCTCCGTCGTAGTTCATCACGCAGGTGGAATTCGCGTGAATGCCCATCTTTTCCTCGATCGAACCGCAGGAAAGCGAATTGCGCTCCCCCGGATTCCCGTCGGCATCGGGAATGAACTTGGGCACGATGAACATCGAAATGCCCTTGGTCCCCTTCGGCGCATCGGGCGTCCGGGCCAGGACAAGATGGACGATATTGTCCGTCAGTTCGTGTTCGCCCGAAGAGATGAAAATCTTGGTGCCAGTAATCGCGTACGAACCATCGTCGTTCGGCTCTGCCCGTGTGCGCAGCAGGCCAAGGTCGGTGCCGCAATGCGGTTCGGTCAGATTCATGGTGCCCGACCATTCGCCGCTCGACATCTTGGGAAGATAAAGCTCGCGCTGTTCTTCCGACCCGCGCAGCTCGATCGCCTCGACCGCACCGGACGTCAGGCCGAAATACATCGCGAACGCCATGTTGGCGGAGGTGAAATATTCCTCGACGGCAAAACCCAGAACGCCAGGCAACCCCTGCCCGCCGTGTTCGGCCGGCATCGCCAGCGTCGTCCAGCCGGATTCGAGCACTTTGGCGTAAAGCTCCTTGAACCCGTCGGGAGTGGTGACCGAACCGTCGTCGTTGCGGGTGCAGCCCTGCCGATCGGAAGGAAAGTTCGTGGGGGCGACGACTTCGGCGAAAAAGCGGCCCGCCTCTTCAAGGATCGGCAAGATCATGTCGGCGTCGAAATCCTCGAAACCGGGCTTTCCTGCCATGCCAGGCAGGTTGATCACGTTTTCCAGCACGAAGCGCGTGTCGCGAACGGGGGCAGTATAAGTAGGCATTTCAATCCTCTCGCTTGGCCAGGTTCAGCCTGCTGTTCACGCTGTCGATGAATTCGTGAAGCACGCCCATGGCCCAATCAATGTCCTGTTTCTGACGTTCGAGCTTCGCGAGCTGTTCATGGCAACGCTCCAGCGTCACCTTGCGCTGCGTCGTCCGTCCGTCGTCGAGATCGTAGAGATCGAGCATCTCGCCCACTTCCTTGAGCGAGAACCCGACGCTCTTGGCGCGTTCGATCCAGCGCAGGCGTGCATGATCGCGCGCAGAATAGATCCGCTGGGTTCCGATACGCTCGGGGAAGATCAGCCCCTGCTCTTCATAAAAGCGAAGGGCACGCGCCGTGATGCCATACTCTGCCGACAATTCGGCAATGGTCCATGTCCTGTCATCGGAGGCGGCGGCACGATCTGTCATGCCGCTGATTTAATTTACGCTTACGTCAACGTCAAGAGATTCGCTCGAGCCCCTCGCTCGTCACCCGGCGATAGAAACAGGTCGGCGCATTGGTGTGACAGGCAGGCCCGGCGGCATCGACCCGCAGGACAAGGCAATCCTGATCGCAGTCGACCAGCATCTCCACCAGTCGAAGGACGTGCCCCGACGTCTCGCCCTTCTTCCAAAGCTTGCCCCGCGAACGCGACCAGAAATGCGCAAATCCGGTATCTCGGGTCAATTTCAGCGCGTCTTCGTTCATGTGCGCGACCATCAGCACCTGTCCGCCATCAGCATCGACGCAGACCGCGGTGATCAGCCCCTTCTCGTCGAAACGGGGCTTGAACTGGTCAGTGGTCTCGACGGTATCGGTCGTCATGGGGCCTCGCAAGATTCGAAAAGAGGTAGCGACATATGCGCCACATAGCGCCTGTTGCACGATAGGCACAGCGTTGCATAATTTCCATGGTCGAACGCAATGAATCCTTCCACGACCCCCATCACTAGGGCACAAGGCGCCCACGGCTTGAGGGAGCCGGACCCGCTCGAAAGAGCGGTAGACGTTGTCCAGGACGTCCTCTGAAGCGGTCAACGTTCAGGGATCGGTGATACCGGGGGGTATCACCTAAAAGAGGGGCCGGATGGCAGCTCGGGATCGGCGGGATCCCTGTAGCGCTTAACCGGTCAGTCACGCGGACGCCCGAGGCCCACGGTCTCGGGCGTTTCGCGTTTTGGGACATCTTGTGCGTGACGCACACGGGCATAGCACGCGATTACAACGCGATCCGCACCTGCCTTTTTCAACACGCGGACACAGGCATCGCTGGTCGCGCCGCTGGTCAGGACATCGTCGACAAGGATGATGTTACGGCCGCGAATGGCCAACTCAACCCGCGGATTGCAAGCGATGGCCCCTTTCAGCGCATCGCGCCTCTGCCCAGGGTCCAGCCCGCCCAGACTGGGCGTAGCCTTGCGGCGCAGCAGCAGGTCCGGTCGAAATTCCAGCCCCAGTGTTCCTGCCACGACTTTCGCCAGCATCGCCGACTGGTTGTACCCACGCTTCCACAGCCGCCAGCGATGAAGGGGAACCGGCGTTACCAGCGGGTTTTCGCCGCCGATCTGCCCGATCCGCGCCGCGATGGTCCGGCCCATGGGGCCAGCAAGCGCGATCCTGCCGCCGTGCTTGAAGTGCAATACCATTTCTCGAGAGACATCGCCGTAGATCGTAGCGGCAGCGATACCATCATGCATCGGCGTGTCGGCAAGGCAGCGTGCGCATTGCGCCTCGGCACCGAAATGGTCGGCTCCGAACGGATGTTGGCAAGTCGCGCACCACGGCTGGCCGGGTAATTGCAGCTTCCCCCAGCACGGGGCACAAAACGCATCGTCACCCGTAGGCGAACCGCCCGCGATGCCGTTGCCGCAAGCAGGGCAGCGCGGCGGATAGACGAAGTCCAGAATCGGCGCAAAGGTCTGACGAAACGACACTTTGTCATGATTGCCCGCCCGGCCCCTGTGCTGCAAGCTTGCACCCCTGCCCCATCCACGGCACAGGTCCGCGCATGGACACCCCTCCCTCGCCGCCCGTTATCTTTTCAAACCGTCGACGGCTGGCCTCCCGCGCCCGCATGGCGGCCCTGCGCCAGCGCGGCGATGCGGTTTCCACGATCTCGCGTGAAATCGCGGCGGATGCGATCGACCGTCTCGGCTTCCTTAACCGCACGTTCGATCGCGCGCTGGTCATCGGCGATGTTACCGGCGCATTTGCCGCGCATTTGCGCGATCAGGGCAGCACGGTCGAGGTCGCGGACCCGAGCGGGCATTTCGGCGAAGAGATCGACGAGGAAAAGCCGATTGCCGGCGGTCCTTACGACCTGATCGCTTCGTTGGGTCTCCTCGACACGGTCAACGATTTGCCCGGTGCGCTCATCCTGATGCGCCGCGCGCTTGCCGCCGATGGGTTGATGATCGCCAGCTTCCTGGCTGCCGGTTCGCTGCCGGCCCTGCGCAAGGCGATGCTCCTGGGCGATGGCGAACGCCCTGCCCCGCGGATCCATCCTCAAGTCGACGTGCGCGCTGCGGGGCAATTGATGACGCGGCTTGGCTATGCCAGTCCCGTCGTCGATGGCTGGGGGTTCGACGTCGCTTTTGAAAGCCTCGACCAGCTGGTCGGCGATTTGCGCGCGCAGGCCCTCGGCAACGTGCTGGCCGATCCGGGGCCGCCCGTGAGCAAGGCCGGATTGCAGCGCGCCCGAAACGCATTCGCGGACGAAGCCGGTGAAGACGGCCTCATCCGCGAACGGTTCGAAGTTGTCACGCTCAGCGGGTGGACCCCAGCGCCGCGTGGATAACCGGGCCCCGCAAGGTTAGCGAAGCCCCGTTCGGTCAGGCTTTCAACGCCGCCTGCGCAGCGGCCAGGCGGGCAATCGGCACGCGGTAGGGCGACGCAGATACGTAATCGAGGCCGACCTTCTCGCAGAAAGCGATAGACGCCGGGTCGCCGCCATGTTCGCCGCAGATGCCCAGCTTGATTTCAGGGCGCGTAGCCCGGCCGCGCTCTGCCGCCAGTTCGACAAGCTGTCCGACGCCCTCGATATCAAGCGTGACGAACGGATCGCGCGGATAGATGCCCTTGTCGACGTAGGGGCCGAGGAACCGTGCCGCATCGTCACGGCTGACGCCGAGCGTGGTCTGCGTCAGATCGTTGGTGCCGAACGAGAAGAACGCACCTTCTTCTGCGATCTCGCCCGCCATCAGTGCGGCGCGCGGAAGTTCGATCATCGTGCCGACCAGATAGTCCAGAGTGCGTCCCTTGGCCGCGAACACCTCGGCAGCGGTCTTGTCGACCAGTGCCTTGAGGATCGCCAGTTCGCGCTTGGTTGCGACCAGCGGGATCATGACCTCGGGAACGGGCGCTTCGCCGCTTTCGACCGCGACTTCGATAGCCGCTTCGAAAATGGCCTGAGCCTGCATCTCGTAGATTTCGGGGAACGTGATGCCAAGGCGGCAGCCACGATGGCCCAGCATCGGGTTGAACTCGTGCAGTTCGTCCGCACGGCGCTTCAGGTGATCGATGCCGTAACCGGTAATTTCGGCCAGCTCCGCGAACTCGGCATCGCCCTGCGGCAGGAATTCGTGCAGCGGCGGGTCGAGCAGGCGGATGGTGACGGGAAGCCCCGCCATCTCGGTGAAGATCGCCTTGAAGTCGCTGCGCTGTTCGGGAAGCAGCTTGGCAAGCGCGGCCTCGCGGCCCTTCTTGTCTTCGGCCAGGATCATCTGGCGCACGCTGGAAATCCGGCCCGCGTCGAAGAACATGTGCTCGGTCCGGCAAAGGCCGATGCCCTCCGCACCGAACTGGCGCGCCATCTTGCAGTCGGCGGGCGTTTCGGCGTTCGTGCGGACCTTCATGCGGCGCTTTGCGTCGGCCCATTCCATGAGCGTTGCGAAATCGCCGACCAGTTCGGGTTCGATCGTCGGAACCGCGCCCAGCATGACTTCGCCCGAAGCGCCGTCGAGCGTGAGGATATCGCCTTCCTTGATCTCGGTCGAACCGATGCGCGCGGTCTTGGTCTTGCGGTCGATCGACAGGGCGGACGCTCCCGATACGCAGGGACGGCCCATGCCGCGGGCGACGACGGCCGCGTGACTGGTCATACCGCCACGCGCTGTCAGGATGCCCCGTGCCGCGTGCATGCCGTGAATGTCTTCAGGCGACGTCTCGACACGAACGAGGATGACCTCTTCGCCTCGGTCGGCCAAGTTTTCGGCGGTATCGGCATCGAACACGACCTTGCCCGAAGCCGCGCCCGGCGATGCGGGCAGGCCCACGGTCAGGACATGACGGTGCGCATCGGGATCGAGCGTGGGGTGCAAAAGCTGGTCGAGCGCCATGGGATCGATCCGGGCGATCGCGGTCGCCTCGTCGATCAGGCCTTCGCTCACCATGTCGACAGCCATCTTCAGCGCGGCCTTCGCCGTGCGTTTGCCGTTGCGGGTCTGCAGCATCCACAGCTTGCCCTGCTGGACCGTGAATTCGATGTCCTGCATGTCGCGATAGTGCTTTTCGAGCATGTCGAACACGCTCGCCAGCTGCCCGTAGGCATCGGGCATCGCTTCTTCCATCGATTCGGCCTGCGCGCCCGCAGCCTCGCGCGCCGCCTTCGTCAGGTACTGCGGCGTGCGGATGCCGGCGACGACGTCTTCGCCCTGTGCGTTGATCAGGTATTCGCCGTAATAGGCGCGCTCGCCCGTCGCGGGATCGCGAGTGAAGGCAACGCCGGTGGCCGAAGTATCGCCCATGTTGCCGAAGACCATCGCCTGGACGTTGACGGCCGTGCCCCAGCCGCCCGGGATGTCGTTCAACCGGCGATAGACTTTCGCACGGTCCGAATCCCAGCTGGCGAAGACCGCCTCGATCGCGCCCCAAAGCTGTTCGGTCGGGTCCTGCGGGAACGGGTGGCCAAGCTCACGCTCAGCGATTTCCTTGTATTCGCCGACCAGCGCCTTCCAGTCATCGGAAGTCAGCTCGATATCGTTGTAGTAACCCTTGTCCTCCTTGGCGATTTCGAGAGCTTCCTCGAACAGGCCGTGGTCGAGGCCGAGAACGACATCGGAATACATCTGGATGAAGCGGCGGTACGAATCCCAGGCAAAGCGTTCGTCGCCCGACACGCTTGCAAGCCCGACGACCGTCGCATCGTTGAGGCCGAGGTTGAGGACGGTGTCCATCATGCCGGGCATCGAAACGCGGGCACCTGAACGGACGGAGACGAGCAGCGGGTCTGCCGCATCGCCGAATTTCTTGCCGACGGTCTGTTCGATATGGCCCAGCGCAGAGCCGACATCGGCGCGCAGCGCGTCATCGAAATTCGCGCCTTCGGCAAGGTATTTGACGCACATTTCGGTGGTGATCGTGAAGCCCGGAGGAACAGGAAGACCGATCGAGGCCATTTCGGCCAGATTGGCGCCCTTGCCGCCGGTGACCGTCTTGTCCTTCGCCCGCGGATCGTCCGAAACCGCGTTCCCTCCGAAGGTGTAGACATATTGCGTCATGATACCTTTGACCTCTTGTTGCGATACCCTGCAGTGCAGCAAAAACGACACGTTCGGGTTCAATTCTCCCTCAGTGGCGCCCGTGTAGTGTTACAATTGCAAAGAGTCAGCCCTCGATTCTGGAAAAGTCTGCCACCTTGTGCACCGCAGCAACGAACTGCGCCAGAAGCGCAAGCCTTGCCGACCGCTTTGCCGGGTCCGGATCGTTGACCGTCACGTCGTCAAAGAACGCGTCGATCGGCGCACGCAGCGTTGCCAGTGCAGCCATCGCCGCGCCGAAGTCCTCTGCCGCGATTGCCGCGTTCGCAGCCGGTTCCGCCCGGTCGAGCGCGTCGACCAATGCCTGTTCGGAAGGTTCGCGATCATAGCTGGCGGACTTGCCACGCTGGGCGTAGATTTCGCGCATGGCCGGATCGTCGACGTTTTCGAGCGGGTCTTCCTCGCCCGTGCTGGCGATGCGGTCGGTGCCTTCGTAGCCTTCCTTTTTCAGGATGTTTGCGGCGCGCTTGTATCCGGCGAGCAGGTTTGCACCGTCTTCGCCGGTCAGGAATGCAGCTAGCGAGCGTGCGCGTGCCTCGACCCGGTCGACGCGGAAGTCGGTACGGCCTTTCCATTCGCGCGATGCGGCGATGTAGTCGTGTCGGACGCCCTGATCCTTCAGTTGGACCGAGAGTCGATCGAGCAGGAATTCAGAGATTTTTTCGGCCAGCGCCGCGTGCGGGCGGCCTTCCCAGGCATGGACGACGGTATCGAGCGAAAGTTCGAGCCCGTTTTCTTGGACCAGTCGCAAATACCCCAAGGCCGCTCGGCGCAGCGCAAACGGGTCTTTCGAGCCTGTCGGCAGAATGCCAATCTTGAAAAAGCTGAGAAGGTTGTCGAGCCGGTCGGCCAGCGCGACCGCCACCGTCGTCGGCGCGGTGGGCACTTCGTCGTTCAGGCCCGCGGGCTTGTAGTGGTCGCGGATGGCATCCGCGACTTCGTCGGGCAGACCTTCGGCACGGGCGTAGTAGCCGCCCATCAATCCCTGAAGCTCAGGAAATTCCCCGACCATTTCGGTCACGAGATCGGCCTTGCAAAGCTCCGCTGCCCTACGGGCGAGTTTATGATCGCCGTTGGGCGCCTTGGCGTCGAAGACCAGCCAATCGGCCAGCTTGGCAACGCGCCGGACCTTGTCCGCCACGGTGCCCAGCTTTTCATGGAAGGTGATCCGCTCCAGCTTCTTGGCGTGTTCGGCCAGCGCCGTCTTCTGGTCGACTTCCCAGAAGAAGCGCGCGTCCGACAGGCGGGCGGCGAGGACCTTGCGGTTGCCGTCCACGATCACCGCCGGATCGTCCGCCGCGATGTTCGCTGTACAGACGAAGGCGTTGGCCAGATTGCCGTCCGCGTCGTTGCACACGAAGTATTTCTGGTTCGTGCGCGCGGTCAGCTGAATGACCTCGGGCGGCACGTCGAGGAAGCTTTCGTCGAACCGGCCCAAAAGCGGCGCGGGCCATTCGGTAAGCCCTGCGTTCTCGATCACCAGTCCTTCGTCCTCGACCAGAACCAGTCCGGCCGCGCTCGCCGCGTCCTTGGCCTGTGAACGGACGAGGTCCTGACGTTCTGCGTGGTCGACGACGACGTGGCAGGCACGCAGCTTTTCGACATAGTCGTCGGCCCCGCCGATGGTGATCTCGCCGCTATGGTGGAACCTGTGGCCCAGTGTTGCATAGCCCGAGACAACGCCGCCGACTTCACACTCGACCAGTTGTTCGCCCAGGATCGCCACGATGCCCGAAAGCGGACGGACCCAGCGCAGGCTCTCCGTGCTGATCGAAGCAGCGCCCCAGCGCATCGACTTGGGCCAGGGAAATGCACGCACGATCGCGGGGATCGCGTCGGCCAGAACGTCCTTCACGTCGCGGCCCGGAATGTTCTTCACCGCGAAATAGGTCGCACGGCCCTTTACGTCGCGCACTTCCAGCTGGTCACGCGTCACGCCGTTCTTCTTGCAGAAGCCGTCGATGGCCTGATCCGGCGCGCCCTCGGGCGGCCCCTTGGCCTCTTCGCTGACTGCCTCGGTCCGTTCGGGCATGTCGGCGACGACAAGGGCCAGGCGGCGCGGGGTCGACCAGACCGTGATTGCACCGTGATCGACGCCCGCCGCGCTCATCTGTTCACGGAAGAGGCGTTCCAGATCTGCGCGGGCACCGGCCTGCATACGGGCGGGAATTTCCTCGCAGCGCAGTTCGAGCAGAAAGTCCGTCATGCTGCCCACTCCGGATAAGCTTCGGCCCACTGGTCGGAATACTTCGCCATGTACGCCTCGCACGAACCGCGCGCGAGATCGCGGACCTGCGCCATGTAACTGGCGCGTTCCTGCACGGAAATCACGCCGCGCGCCTGAAGAAGATTGAACACGTGGCTCGCCTCGATCGCCTGTTCGTAGGCGGGGATCGGCAGGCCCTTTTCGAGGCAAAGCTTGCACTCTGCCGATGCCTTGCGGAACAAGTCGAACAGCGCGTCGGTGTCGGCAACCTCGAAGTTCCAGGTCGACATCTGGCGCTCGTTTTCAAGGAAAACGTCGCCATAGGAAACGCCCTGCTGGTTGAAGGCAAGGTCATAGACGTTGTCGACGCCCTGAATGTACATGGCGAGACGTTCCAGCCCGTACGTCAGCTCACCGGCGACCGGCTTGCAGTCGAAGCCGCCCATCTGCTGGAAGTACGTGAACTGCGTCACTTCCATCCCGTCGCACCAGACTTCCCAGCCAAGACCCCAGGCGCCCAGAGTCGGGCTTTCCCAGTCGTCTTCGACGAACCGGATGTCGTGCTTCAACGGGTCGATCCCGATGACGCGCAGGCTGTCGAGATACCAGTCCTGAATCTCAGGCGGGCTCGGCTTCAGGATCACCTGATACTGGTAATAATGCTGAAGCCGGTTCGGGTTCTCGCCATAGCGGCCGTCGGTCGGGCGGCGGCAGGGCTGCACGAAGGCGGCATTCCACGGTTCGGGGCCAAGCGCGCGCAGCGTCGTTGCCGGGTGGAAGGTCCCTGCGCCCATGCGCATGTCATAGGGCTGAAGAATGAGGCATCCCTTCGCGCTCCAGAAATCGTGGAGGGCGAGGATCATGTCCTGAAAGGATCGGGTCGGATCGCGTGTCATGCGCGGGGCAATGACGCGTGGCGTCAAGGGCGTCAATGGCGCTTGCGTCTCAATCCTGACAGCTACCGCGTCTTGTCATGCAATCGTGACGTAATGTCAGGTTATCTTGACAATGTCAGCGAATCGCGACATTGTGTCAGGCATACCTTACAAAGAAAGAGTTTGTTCGATGGTTCTTCCCTTCCGCTCCTCAACCGATCGGCGTGCTCGTGCGTTCATGACCGCCGCGCATCTTGGTGGCTTCGCGACACTACTCAACATCGTTGCCTACGATTTCGGCTGGCCCGACTTCGTGAAAGGGCTGTCGGTCGGAATGCTGTTAGCCAGCCTTGTCGCGATCGCGCTGCGCCGCCGCACTGACGAATTCATGGAAGTCCTTTTCAACGCGGGCACTGTGGCCTGCTTTGCCGCGGTCGTCGTCCTGTTCTTCCTGCCCTACCTGATTGCCGCCCTGACTGGCGCGTCGATCACAGGCCCGACCTTCGACGCGACGCCGCCGAACGGCTTTGGCTTGCACAAGGCGGCGCTGGCGCTGCTGGCCTTCTATGCCGCTTTCCACTGGCGCTGGCTGCGGACACGGGCGTGAACAACCGATTGAGAGTGCTGCGCGCCGAGCGGCAGTGGAGCCAGGCCGAACTTGGCGCCCGGCTGGACGTATCGCGACAGGCCGTGAACGCGATCGAGACCGGAAAGCACGATCCGTCGCTTCCCCTCGCCTTTCGCATCGCCCGTCTGTTCGACATGAAGATTGAGGACATTTTCGACGATGGTAACGCATAACGATCCCGCCGCCGAACACGGTTTCGGCCATTCTCCCGTCGCGAAGACCATCCTTGCCACGCTCGCAAGTCTTGGCGGCCTGTTCTGCATCGGCATCGTGACCGGCATAACCACGGCAGGGCTGGAAAAGGGCAGCCTGTCGATACGCGCCGGCCTTATCGGCACGGCATGCCTCGTTATCGGCGTCTTGCTGTTCTGGCAGGCTTTTCGAATGATCCGAGGCATCTTTGCAGAGCCGGTCGGCAAAAGCACGCGGCGTGCCCGCATGCTGACGGTGGTGTCACTGGCTCTGGGCGTGGCGATCGGCATTATGCTCAGCGTTGGCGAGTCGGGTCGCAGCCCCCTGGTGTCCGGTGACGACATTTCGCCGACGGTCGCCGTGATCCTTGCGGTCTGTGCGCTGGTGGTCGTCCCGGTCCTGACGCTCGTCTGGTTCCGCGCGCTCGATGAACATGAGGCTGCTGCCTATTCGATTGGCGCGCTCGTGGCGCTCAACTGCAACATCGCCCTGACCGCAGCGTGGTGGGTGCTCGCCAAGGGCGGGCTGGCCACCCCGGTCGAAGCTATGCCCATCTTCCTAATGACGATGGTGGTGTGGTCCGCCGTGTGGATCTGGAAGCGATACTTTTGATCCGTCACTTTTCGTTCATCCCCTTCGACCATATATTCGCTCTAGCCAAAAGAGGGTTGCCATGAATTTGAAGTCCATGTTCCGCAAACTGGCGCCGTTTGCCGCGCTGCTCGGCCTGGGTTCGCCCGCTTATGCCGAAGAGGCGGTTCTCGACCGGTCCGATGCCGATCCCGCGCTTTGGGTCCTGTCCGATGACGACACCACGATCTACCTGTTCGGCACGATGCATGCGCTGAAGACCGACCTGGTCTGGTTCGACGACGCGGTTTCCGAGGCATTCGGCAAATCGGATGAGCTTGTTCTCGAAATGCTCCCCCCGCCGCCGGAAGAAATGGCAGGCTTCGTGCAAAGCGCCGCGCTTGCAAAGCCGGGCAACGGCCTTTCGAAGGTCCTGACCCCGGATCAATATGCCCGTTTCGAAGCCGCGGCATCGTCGATCGGGCTTCCGGCGCAGGCGCTTGAACCGATGCAGCCGTGGTTTGCCGGCGTGACACTGGCCACCGCGCCGCTGCAGCAGCTGGGCTATTCCGCCGAAGCAGGCGCCGAACAGGTCCTTCAGGAAGCGGCGACCGAACGCGCGATGCAGATGGTCGGCCTCGAAACCTTCGAACAGCAGATGGGCTTTTTCACTGGGCTCAGCCAGGAAGACCAGGTCGCGTTCCTGATGTCGGGAGTCGACGACATGGGCGAAATGCAGCAGACTTTCGCGGACATGGAAAAGGCTTGGGCCATGGGTGACACGGCGGCGACCGCCGAACTGCTCAACGAAGGCATGGAAGACACGCCCAAGCTTCACGAAGTGCTGCTGAAGAACCGCAATGCCGCATGGGCAGAGTGGATCGACACCCGCATGAAGGCACCCGGCACCGTCTTTGTGGCGGTTGGCGCAGGCCACCTTTCGGGCGACGACAGCGTGCAGTCCATGCTGTCCGCCAAGGGCCTGACCGCTACTCGAATCGAGTATTGAGGTAATCCGACGCATGCCGACCCGCCTCTTCGCCCTGCTGCTTGCTCCGCTCGTCCTCCTTCTGGCAGGCTGCGGTAGCTCGGCAGAACCGGCGCTGTGGCGGGTCGATGCGGCCGATGCCCCCGATGGGGCCGAACCGGCAGGCTGGCTGTTCGGCACGATCCACGCCCTTCCCCGCACCACCCAATGGCACGGCGAGACGCTGGATAACGCGCTGGCGAATGCCGGTGTCCTGATGGTCGAGATCGAAAACCTCGACACCAGCGAATCCCAGCGGATTTTTCAGCAGCTGGCCGTCGATCCGGCCTTGCCGCCGCTGTCCGAACGGGTTTCGCCGGTATACCGCGACGAACTGGCCGAAGTGCTGGACGAAGCAGGCGCTTCGGAAGAAAACTTCCATTATGTCGAAACGTGGGCTGCCGCTCTCACCCTGTCATCGATGTTGCAGCAGCGCAGCACGCTCGACCCCGAATTCGGCGTCGACAAGACCCTGATCGCGGACTGGACAAAGCCGATCATCGGCTTCGAGACGACCGAGGAACAGCTGCGCATATTCGACCAGCTCAGCGGCGATGAGCAGCAGGACCTTCTGGAAACGTTCGTCGACCAGGTGGATACCATCGGCCCATACGATCTGTCCAACGCGTGGAGCGCGGGCGATGCCGACAAGCTGGCCGGCCTGATGGACATGGGCTTCAATGCCTCGCCCGAATTGCGCGCGGCCCTTCTCTCGCGCCGCAATGCCCGATGGATCGGTCGGATCGTGGGGCAATTGCAGGACGGCAAAAAGCCGTTCGTGGCCGTTGGCGCGGGGCACATCGGGGGTGATGACGGCCTTATCGCGCTGTTGCAGGCGCGCGGATGGAAGGTCACCCGCATTCAGTAGGCGCCTTCGCGCTTGCTTTTGCGCGCGTTTGCGTTTAGCCGCGCGCCTTCGCTTGCCCTGTCGGTCATCCCTGGAGGCGCTGGGCAGCGTTACTTGTATCAACCAGTTTCGAAGGTCAGAAATCATGAGCGATCAGCTTACCCTGACGGCCGAGGCGCGCGAGCGGGCAGGCAAGGGAGCCTCCCGTGCACTGCGCCGTGAAGGTCGCGTCCCCGCCGTCATCTACGGCGGCAAGGAAGAACCGCAGCCGATCCACGTCGAAGAACGTGCTCTCATCAAGCTGCTGAACACCGGTCACTTCTCCAACTCGATCATCATGATCGACATGGGCGGCAAGCCGGTCCAGACCCTGCCGAAGGACGTTTCGTTCCACCCGGTTTCAGACCGTCCGACCCACGTCGACTTCCTTCGCCTTGCCAAGGGCGCCAAGGTCGACGTTTCGGTTCCCGTCGTCTTCGTCAACGAAGAAGCCGCACCCGGCCTCAAGAAGGGCGGCGTTCTCAACGTCGTTCGTCACGAGCTTGAGCTGGTCTGCGAAGCGGACAAGATCCCGACCGAAATCGAGATCGACGTCACCGGCAAGGATGTGGGCGATTCGATCCACATCAGCGAAGTGACCCTGCCCAAGGGCAGCGAAAGCGCGATCACCGACCGCGATTTCACCATCGCCACGCTGGTCGCTCCCTCGGCCCTGAAGAAGGCCGAAGGCGCTGCTGCAGCCGAAGGCGGCGAAGAAGTCGAAGCGGACGATGTCCCCGCGACCGAGCAGAACGGCGAAGTCGAGTAATCGTCCCTTCGCCCTGCCAAACGCAGGCTTTGAAGAATTACGCCGGTCCCTTCGCGGGGCCGGCGTTTTCTTTTGGCCCGTTTTCTTTTCCGGCCGCCTTGGCTAGGGGGCAGCCATGCAACTTTGGGTAGGCCTTGGAAATCCCGGCGCGAAATACGCGCTCAACCGCCATAACATCGGCTTCATGGCGCTCGACACGATTGCCGAAGTGCATGGCTTTGGCCCGGTGCAGAAGAAGTTTTCCGGCTGGCTTCAGGAAGGCCGGATTGGGACGGAAAAGATCCTGCTGCTCAAACCCGGCACCTTCATGAACGAAAGCGGCCGCGCCGTCGGCGAGGCGATGCGGTTCTACAAGCTCGACACAGATGCGCTTACCGTATTCCACGATGAACTCGACCTCGCGCCGTTCAAGGTGAAGGTCCGCATGGGTGGCGGGCTTGCCGGTCACAACGGGCTGCGGTCGATCAACCAGCATCTGGGCCCCGATTTCCGCCGAGTGCGTATCGGGATCGGTCATCCCGGATCGAAAGACCGCGTTCACGGCCATGTCCTGGGCAATTACGCGAAGGCCGAAATGGACGACCTTGTCGTCATGCTGGGCGCGATGGCAGGAGAGGCTGACTGGCTGGCCAAGGGCGACGACGCGCGTTTCATGAACGACGTTGCGCTAAGGATGCAGGGATAAGCCGCAACTGCCATGACATGGCACCTTTGCGGCAACTCTCCCCTAGCCTTTCGGCCTGCTTGCCTCTATCGCGCGGCCAAACAGATTTACGGAGCATTCCATGGGTTTTCGTTGCGGCATCGTGGGCCTTCCCAATGTCGGCAAATCGACGCTGTTCAACGCGCTGACCGAAACACAGGCGGCGCAGGCGGCGAACTATCCGTTTTGCACGATCGAACCGAACGTCGGGCAGGTCGGTGTGCCCGACGCGCGCCTTGACGAGATCGCAAGGGTTGCAGGGTCTGCGAAGATCGTTCCGACCCAGCTTGCCTTCGTGGACATCGCCGGACTGGTCAAAGGCGCGTCGAAGGGCGAAGGCCTGGGCAACCAGTTCCTCGGCAACATCCGCGAGGTGGATGCCATCGTCCATGTTCTGCGCTGTTTCGAGGATGATGACATCCAGCACGTCGCCAACAAGGTCGACCCGCTGACCGATGCCGAAGTGGTCGAGACCGAACTGCTGATGGCCGACCTCGAAAGCCTGGAAAAACGCGTTCCCGCCGCCGCCAAGCGTGCGACGAGCGGCGACAAGGAATCGAAGATCGCGGCCAGCGTCCTGGGACAGGCACTCGAACTGCTGCGCGAGGGTAAGCCCGCACGCCTGACCGAGCCGAAGGACGACGAGGAGGCCCGCGTCTTCGCACAGGCCCAGCTGCTGACGGCAAAGCCGGTGCTTTATGTCTGCAACGTGGCCGAGGAAGACGCCGCGGACGGCAATGACCTTTCGGCAAAGGTCTTCGAAAAGGCCAAGTCAGAAGGCGCGCAGGCCGTTGTCGTCTCTGCCGCGATCGAAAGCGAGATCGTCGCGATGGAGCCGGAAGACCGCAAGGAATTCCTCGCCGAAATGGGACTTGAGGAATCGGGCCTCGCCCGCGTGATCCGCGCAGGGTACGAGCTGCTCGGCCTCAAAACCTTCTTTACCGCAGGACCCAAGGAAGCACGCGCCTGGACTTTCCCGGATGGCGCGAAGGCTCCGCAGGCGGCCGGTGAAATCCACACCGATTTCGAACGCGGCTTCATTCGTGCAGAGACGATCGCCTACGACGACTACATCTCGCTCGGCGGTGAAAGCGGTGCGCGCGAGGCTGGCAAGCTGCGTCAGGAAGGCAAGGAATATGTCGTCAAGGACGGCGACGTGATGATGTTCAAGTTCAACGTCTGACCGGCATCACGCGGGGTCGAACGCCGACAGGATAGGGCAAGGCCCCGCCCCGCCCTTCGCGCATTCGTTGGCCAGCTTTTTCAGCGATGCCCGCGCCGCTTCCAAGCGGGCAATTTCCGTGTCCAGTGACGCGATACGGTCCTGCGCCATGGAGCGAGCCTCTGCGCGGTCGTCGATACGGTCTAGGTCGAGCAGTCGCTTTATCTCACGCAAGGTGAAGCCTGCCGCCTGAGATTGCCGGATGAAGCGCAACCGACGAACGTCATCGTCGCCATAGTGCCTTCCCCCAGTAGCGCCCCCGGTCGGCGCGTCCATCAAGCCCTTGCGCTGATAGAAACGCACAGTTTCCACGCCGACATCGGCGGCGGCGGCCAGTTCCGAAATGCGGAACGGGCGGTGCGATGACGCGTTTTGTCGTTGACTCCGTACCATGGTACGCAATGTAGACCTAGCCTCATGAGCAAACAAGACACGCCCAAGACCGCCAAACTCTACCGCATGGTGATGGACAAGCACATCTGTCCCTTCGGCCTGAAGGCGAGGCATCTCTTGCAAAGCCACGGCTTCACGGTGGACGATCACCACCTCTCCACGAGGGAAGAGACAGAGGCATTCAAAACCCAACACGACGTCAAGACCACGCCGCAGATCTTCATCGGCGGGGAGCGTATCGGCGGCTATGAAGACCTGCGCCGTCACCTGGGCCTGAAGATTCAGGACCCCGATGCCGTCAGTTATCAGCCGGTTCTGGCCGTATTCGCCATTGCCGCGGGACTGGCGCTGGCGGTCAGCTGGATGGTCTTCGGATCGCCGCTGACGGTGCGTGCAGCGGAATGGTTCGTTGCCTTTTCGATGGCGATCCTTGCCATGCTGAAGCTTCAGGACGTGAACAAGTTCGCGACCATGTTCCTGGGCTATGATCTGCTGGCGCGGCGCTGGGTGCCCTATGCAAGGATATATCCCTTTGCAGAGGCGACGGCGGGCATTTTGATGGCCGGCCACCTGCTCCCATGGCTGTCGATCCCGCTCGCCCTGTTCATCGGCACGGTCGGCGCGATCAGCGTCTATTACGCCGTCTATGTCCAGAAGCGGGAGCTGAAGTGCGCCTGCGTCGGCGGTTCGGGCCGCGTTCCGCTCGGCTTCGTTTCGCTGACCGAGAACCTGTTCATGATCGCGATGGCGCTATGGATGCTGTTTGCCCCCTACTAACCTGTTTGGGCACCAAATGCGGCTTCGCCCGTTCCCTAACCCAAGACAAAGGGGACACGCCGTAATGGTAGACAAATCAGAAAAGTTTAACTGGGCCGTGCGGGTGGGATACCTCTCGCGCGCTATCCTGTATTCGGTACTAGGCATTATCGCCCTGACCAGCGCGGGCAAGATCGGGAAAGGCACCAACGGCATCTTCCGCGCGATCGAGGACTTTCCCGCAGGCACGGTGATCCTTTGGATCATGGTCGTGGGCCTTCTGGCCTATGCCCTTTTCCGCTTCGCCTCGACCTTCTTCGATATCGAGAACAACGGTTCGGACAAGAAGGGCATCGCCAAGCGCCTGGGCCATGCCGGTAGCGCCATCGGACACCTTGCATTGGCATGGTCGGCCTTCAAGTTCGCAACCAGCAATACCGAACCATCGGGCGGCAGCGCTCAGGAAGCGGCGTCGGGCATCCTGTCGATGTCGCTGGGCGGCGTCGTGCTGGGCCTGCTGGGCATCGCGTTCTTCCTTGCCGCCATATTCCAAGCGAAAAAGGGCATCTCCGGCGACTTCATGCACCGCATCAGCGCCAAGGCACCCGATTTCACCCGCTGGCTTGGCGGCGCCGGTTATCTGGCACGCTCGGTCGTCTTTGCCATCATCGGCTGGTCGCTGTTCAAGGCTGGTTTCATGTCGGCAGGCGGACAGGAGGTGAAAACGCTGGGTGATGCGGTCGCCTCGCTTTCGGGCATGGGCATCTGGTTCACGCTGGTCGCGGTCGGCCTGCTGATGTTCGGCATCTTCAGCCTGATCCTTGCGCAGTACCGGATCATTCCGGAAATGGATTCGGCCGGTATGAAGCCTTCTTTCCGGGCCTGATCTTATCGATTGAGTGACCGGCCCGCGTGGTCTAATCGGCGGCGATGCAGTATTTCGAAAGCGTCGTCGTCGGTCAGACCATGCGGGCCGGCGCATTTGAAGTCACCCGCGATGACGCGATCGACTTCGCCGGCAAGTACGATCCGCAGCCCTTCCACCTGTCGGACGAAGGCACCGACGGCACCCCGTTCGAACGCCTTTCGATCAGTGGCTGGCAGACGTGCAGCATCGCCATGCGGCTTTACGTCGATCATGTCCTTTCCAATTCGGACAGCAAGGGCGGCCTTGGCGTCGATGGCCTGCGCTGGCCTCGCCCGGTCTATCCCGGCGACGTGCTCAGCCTCGAATGGACGTTCGTGGAAAAGCGCAAGAGCCGGTCGATGCCGGGCGTCGGTATCGTCGTGGTCCGGATGCGCCTGTTCAATCAGAACGATGAGCTTGTGATGGAGCTGCAATCGGCGGGCCTGGTCGGGTGCGAACCGGACGGCGACGCGGCCTAGGTCACGCGCCGCAGCCGACGAGGCCTTCCCTGTCGAAAGTCACACGGTCCTTGTGATCGCGGACGACCATCCGGCCCTGCCACTTCGTCTGCTCGATCCCCTCACTCGACTTGCCGTTTTCGTCGAGCGTGATGGTGACCGAAAATTCCTTGCCGTCATATTTGGAAAAGCCGGTCAACGGCAGTTCGGCGCTGCCTTTGTCCGGGGCCAGCGTGACGATCTTGTCGTCCAGCTTCATATAGCCGTGTTCGTCCTGGGCCAGAAACAGGACCTTCATGCTGTTGCCCGGCGCAAAGCCGCAGCTGGCACCGAAAAGGTTGTTCTTCTCGATATCGGGATAGCGGATGTGCTGGGGGCTGATCTGCTCGATCGCGGGCATGTCGTGCATCGCCTCGATCTCGGCCACGTCGGCGGCGTCCTGCGCCGGGTCCGATCCATCCGAACAGGCCGCGAGCGTTCCGGCCATGGCGCAGATGATCACGAGGTTCAGGCGCATTTCGATATTCTCCCCCGTCCGATCGCGGCCTAGTGCCGTCCGAAAAGCTTTTCGACGTCGTCCATCGACAACTTGACCCACGTCGGACGTCCGTGGTTGCACTGCCCTGAACGGGGCGTGCGCTCCATCTCGCGCAGAAGGGCGTTCATTTCGGCAACCGAAAGCGTGCGCCCCGCCCTCACCGACCCGTGACAGGCCATCGTCGCCAGAACGAGGTCGAGCTTTTCGCCCAGCAGCAGGGCATCACCGTTGCGCGCGATATCGTCGGCAATGTCCTGCAAAAGCTTGCCCGGATCGGCCCGCTTCAGCGCCGCGGGCATGGCGCGGACCAGCATCGCGTCGGGGCCGAAGCGTTCAACGGAAAGACCGAAAGTGCCCAGCTTTTCAGCTGCTTCCTCGATCCGGTCGCAGTCCGCCTCTTCCATCTCCACCACTTCGGGCAGGAGCAGCGCCTGCGACCGCGTGATGCCTTCTTCCGCCCCTGCCGACTTCAACCGTTCCAGCGTCAGCCGTTCGTGCGCGGCATGCTGATCGACGATGACGAGCCCGTCCGCGGCCTCTGCCACGATATAGGTCTGCGCGATCTGGCCGCGCGCTGCGCCAAGCGGAAAATGTTCGGCATCACCGGGCTGTTCGAGCGCCTCTTCGGCGCGGGCCTGGGGGGCAAATCCGGGATCCAGGGTGGCAGGACCCGAAAGGATGGACCCTTCCATCTCGCGGTAGACCGGTGGGGTCTGCGGCCTTTCCCGCTGTTGCCAGCCAAGGCCTGCGAAAACACTGCGATTGTCGCGGGCAAGGTTCTCACCATCGGGAACGCGCGGCGCATCACCCTCGCGCATCCACGCGCCCATCGCGCCTGCATCCGGGGTCTGCGCACTGCGCTTGTCACCACTGGCCAGCGCGTCGCGCAGGCCCGACACGATGATCCCGCGCACCATTGCCGGATCGCGAAAACGCACCTCGGTCTTGGCCGGGTGGACGTTCACGTCGACCTCTTCGGGCGGAACGTCGAGAAACAGCGCCAGCACCGCGTGGCGATCGCGCGCCAGCATGTCGGAATAGGCCCCGCGCACCGCGCCGGTCAGCAGGCGGTCCTTTACCGGCCGTCCGTTCACGAACAGGTACTGGTGATCGGCGACGCCGCGGTTGTAGGTCGGCAGGCCCGCAATGCCGGTCATGCGGATCGGCGCCTCTGCCGGGCCGCGCAGCACGTCCACCTCGACCGCATTGTCCGCCAGCTCACGCGCGACAAGGCGCGATACGCGGGTTGCCACGTCTTCGCCGGGCTGCACCTGCACGATACGGCGGCCATCGTTGGAAAAGGAAAAGCCGACATCGGGCCGCGCCATGGCCAGTCGCCGCACGACATCATGGCAGGCGGCATATTCGCTGCGCGGCGTGCGCAGGAACTTGCGCCGCGCGGGCACGTTCGCAAAGACATGATCCACCCTAATGCGCGTTCCCACCGGCAGGGCGGCAGGCCCTTCTTCCACCACGCGCCCGTGGTCGACAACGCGTCTCCACCCCTCATCCGCTCCGCGCGGGCGGCTTTCGATGGACAGCCGCGCAACGCTGGCGATGGAAGGCAACGCCTCTCCGCGAAAACCCAGGGTCGTGACCTGTTCGATCGCTTCGTCAGGCAATTTGGATGTCGCATGGCGTTCAAGCGCCAGCGCCATTTCGTCGGCCGTCATGCCGCAACCGTCGTCGGTCACTTCGATCCCGTCCAGTCCGCCGAGTTTGAGCGCGATGTCGACGCGCGTAGCCCCCGCATCGATGGCGTTTTCGACCAGTTCCTTGAGCGCGGCGGCCGGTCGTTCGACCACTTCGCCGGCAGCAATCCGGTTCACCAGGTTTTCGGGAAGACGGCGAATTTGAGGCATCGGGACGGGTCTAGCGACGAAGCCCGGCTTTTTCGAGGCGGACGGTGTGGAAAAGCCCGCAAATCCCCGCGAAATATTTTCCATCTGGCTATGCTTTTGGGCTAGTCACACGGCAACGAAACCATCATGCGCTAATCGGCGCCAATTTTCAGGGACCGCACACCGATCATGTCCTCATTCTTTTCCCGCCTTTTCCAGTTCGGTTCGCAGAACATGGCCATCGACCTCGGTACGGCGAACACGCTCGTCTATGTCGAAGGGCGTGGCATCGTGCTGAACGAACCCTCGGTGGTCGCAATCGAAACGCTGAACGGCATCAAGAAGGTGAAGGCCGTTGGCGACGACGCGAAGATGATGATGGGCAAGACCCCCGACAGCATCGAGGCGATCCGCCCGCTGCGCGACGGTGTCATCGCCGACATCGAAGTGGCTGAGGAGATGATCAAGTACTTCATCCGCAAGGTCCACGGCGGTCGCAAGTCGATGCTGCGCTATCCCGAAATCGTGATCTGCGTGCCTTCGGGCTCCACCTCGGTCGAACGCCGCGCCATTCGCGACGCGGCCAGCAACGCAGGGGCCAGCCAAGTCTACCTGATCCTCGAGCCGATGGCCGCCGCGATCGGCGCCGACATGCCCGTGACCGAACCGGTCGGCTCGATGGTGGTCGACATCGGCGGCGGCACGACCGAGGTTGCCGTTCTTTCTCTGCGCGGTCTTGCCTATACCACCAGCGTTCGCGTCGGCGGGGACAAGATGGACGAAGCGATCGTTTCCTACGTGCGCCGACACCACAACCTGCTGATCGGTGAGGCAACTGCCGAGCGTATCAAGCAGGACTATGCCGTCGCCACCGTCCCGGAAGACGGTGAAGGCGAGACGATCCACATCCGCGGCCGCGACCTGGTGAACGGCGTGCCCAAGGAAATCACGATCAATCAGGCGAACATAGCTGAGGCGCTTAACGAACCGATCGGCGCCATCGTCGAAGCGGTTCGCATCGCACTGGAAAACACCGCGCCCGAACTGGCCGCCGACATCGTCGACCAGGGTATCGTGCTGACGGGTGGCGGCGCGCTGATCAAGGGCCTCGACGAATATCTGCGCGAAGAAACGGGCCTGCCGGTCACCGTGGCCGAAGATCCGCTGTCGTGCGTGGCACTGGGCACTGGCCGCGCTCTGGAAGAACCGGTCTACCGCGGCGTGCTGATGACGGCCTGAGGGCTGTCCTGAACTGAAGGGGAACGGCGATGGCGGCGCCGCAAGACCGGCGTCCGGGTTTTTCGAAAAGGGCGCACCTTGGGCTGTTCACGAGCTATGTCGCGGCTTCGGCCGGGGCAGCGCTCGGCTTCGTCGTGCTTGTCGTTTCGCTGCTCAACCCGACCGCTTTCGCCTTTGCCCGCGCCGCCGCCAACGACCTTGCCGCGCCCGCAGGCGAAGTTTCGGCCACGACGCGTTCGGGCGGCAAGACCTTCATCGACGTCATCTCCGGCTATATCGAGGCAGGGAGCAAGAACGCGCAGCTGAAACAAGAACTCGCGGTCGCCCGGTCCCGCTTGGCCGAGGCGGAGGCGATCGAGTCCGAAAATGCCCGGCTCAAGGCTCTGCTCGACGTGCGCGAAACCGATGGTACGCCTGTTGCCACCGCGCGCCTGATCGGCTCGAGCTCTACCAGCACGCGGCGTTTCGCCCTGCTGGGTGCAGGCAAGCGGGACGGGATCTTGCCCGGACAGCCGGTCCGTTCGGCCAAGGGGCTTGTCGGCCGGGTCCTCGAAGTCGGCAATCGCACTGCCCGCGTGCTGCTGATCACCGATGGCGAAAGCGTCGTGCCGGTTCGCCGCGTCAGGGGTGACATTTCCGGGTTCGCCCAAGGGCAGGCAGACGGCACGCTCATCATCCGCCTGATCGATCTCGGCATCAATCCGCTCAAGAAGGGCGATGTCTTCGTCACTTCCGGTTCGGGCGGGCTCTATCGTCCTAACGTGCCGGTCGCCATCGTTCGCAATGTCACGCGCGATGGCGCGGTTGCGCAGATCGTGTCCGACCCGGCGGCCAGCGAATTCGTCGTTGTCGAGCCGATCTGGCAGCCGATCACCGAACTACGCGATCCGACCGAGGGGCCAACGCCGTGAGCCTTGGTGGCGACCGGCTCCCCGGCTCCGGCCTCTTTTCCCGCCGCATCAACCGCGCACCGTCCCGCACCCTTGCGACGATCGTGCCGTGGCTGACGATCGCGCTGGCCTCGCTGGTTCCGCTGTCGCCGGTCATCGCGTCCGCACCGGTCGTGCCGCCGCTGTCCTTCATGCTACTGGTGGGCTGGCGCCTGTTGCGGCCCGGCCTCCTGCCACTCTGGGCCGGTGCGCCGCTGGGCCTGATCGACGATCTCTTTTCCGGCCAGCCTTTCGGGAGCGCGATCCTGCTCTGGTCCCTCGCCATGATCGGCATGGAATTGATCGACGGCTGGCTGCGCTGGCGCGGTTTCTGGCAGGACTGGCTGGTTGCGAGCGTGGTGATCGCTTCCTATCTCTTTCTCGCGCACGTTATTGCCTCGATCGCGGGTGGGGCATTCGCGCCCGGGCTGATCATTCCGCAGATTCTGCTTTCGTTCATCGCCTTTCCGTTACTGACCCGTGTGATTGCGATTCTGGATCTCTTGCGACTTGCCCGGATACGAGTGCTCGGCTGATGCTCTTCAAGCGTAAACGCGGTGCGCGCCTGCTTCAGCGGGTCAGCAGCGGCGAACTGCGTAACCGGTTCGACCGGCGCAGCTTCGTGCTGGGCTCTGTGCAGGGCGGCATCGGCGTCCTGCTGGCCGCGCGCATGGGCTATCTCGCCGTAGCCGAAAACGAGAAGTACAATCTCGCCTCTGAATCCAATCGCGTCGATCTTACCCTGATCCCGCCGCGCCGGGGCTGGATCCTCGATCGCAACAATATCCCTATGGCGTCGAACCGCGCGGACTTCCGCGTCGACCTCGTGCCCGAACGCGTCATCGACAAGGATCGCACGCTGGCCGTGCTGGGCGAAGTGCTCGAACTGACGCCCGCGGCCATCACTGACCTTCGCGACAAGATGGACGGTACGCGGGGCTTCCGACCCGTCGAAGTCGCGACCGGCGTGGGCTGGGAACAGTTTGCTGCCCTTTCGGTGCGCCTGCCCGACCTTCCCGGCGTCGTCCCGCAGCGCGGTTTTACCCGCTACTACCCCACCGGCCCCTCGGTCGGGCACTTGCTCGGCTATGTCGGGACGGTCTCTGCCGAGGAGTACGAGGAAGAGAAGAACCCGCTTCTCATCACGCCGGGTTTCAAAATCGGCAAGGACGGGGTCGAGAAATACTTCGAGCACGAATTGCGCGGCGAACCCGGCGCGCGCCGGGCGGAAGTTACCGCCAACGGCAAGATCGTGCGCGACCTCGAAACGCGTGAGGATGTCCAGGGCGATCCGGTCAAACTGACGATCAACGCCAAGCTGCAGGACTATGCCGCACGGCGTATCGGGCTTGAATCCGGCTCCGTCGTCGTCATGGACCTGGAAACCGGCGACCTTCTGTGCATGGCATCGATGCCCAGTTTCGATCCCAACAGCTTTTCCGACGGCATCGGCCGCGTCGAATGGAAAATGCTGTCCGAAGACGATCACGTCCCCTTGCGCAACAAGGTACTGTCCGGCCTCTACCCGCCCGGTTCGACAGTAAAACCTTTCGTCAGCCTTGCCCTTCTGAAGGCGGGGATCGACCCGGACGAAACCGTATTCTGCGGTGGCGGCCTGCGCGTCGGCAACCGCGTGTTCAACTGCTGGAACAGGCGCGGCCACGGCACGACAAACATGGCCAAGGGCATATATCAGTCCTGCGACGTCTATTTCTACGCCATGGCCCAGCGTGTCGGCATGCAGGTCATCTCGGACATGGCCCGCGAATTGGGGCTCGGTTACAAGTATCCCCTGCCCGTCGCCAGCCAGTCCTATGGCACCGTGCCCGATCCGCCGTGGAAGCTGAAGAAATATGGCCAGGAATGGCAGGCCTACGACACGGTGAACGCCACGATCGGCCAGGGGTATTTCCTCGTGAACCCGCTACAACAGGCTGTCATGGCCTCGCGCATCGCCAGCGGGCGTCGGTTTCAGCCGCGCCTGCTGATGACCTCGGCCCCGCGCCCTGCCCCCCATCTCGACATTCCTGACGAACATCTCGAAATCGTGCGCAAGGCGATGTGGGACGTGGTCAACGGGCCGGGCACGGCGGGCCGCGCGCGGTTGCCGCTGGACGGGATCGAACTGTCCGGCAAGACCGGCACGGCGCAAGTCGTGAGCCTCGCCTATGGCCGCGGCGGCATGGGCGTGCCGTGGAAATATCGCGACCATGGCCACTTCATTTGCTTTGCTCCTTACGACAAGCCGAAATACGCCTGCGCCGTTGCGATCGAACACGGTGCCGGTTCGTCCTCGGCCTATCCGGTGGCGCGCGACGTGATGACTTACCTCTTCGATCCGCAAAAGGCGCTCGAAGTCCTGCACCAGTATGAAGAGCAGTGGGGCGGCACGGCGCAGGAACGTCTGGCCCGCAAATATCGCGCCTATGAAGAGGCCTATGGCGGCGGCGCGCCCAGGCCTGAAAGCGGCGAAGTCGAAAACGCGACGAGCCAGGGCGATGGCGCGCCCGCCCCACAACCCGTGAACGCGGCGGAAAACCCCCGATCGCCCGAAGGGGACAACGCGGCAGCCGACAGCCCCGCACCCAACCCGACACCGACCCCGTCGCCCAGTCCGACCCCCTCGCCATCGGCCAGTCCCTCACCGACCTTCAATCAGCCCGGTCCGCGCCGATGAACACGCTCAGCGCCCTTCCCGCCGGGCTCGGCCGTCAGCCCTGGAGCGTGATCATACCGCTGTTCCTGCTGGTCTGTTTTGGCGCATCGGTGCTCTATTCGGCGGCGGGCGGACACTGGATGCCGTGGTCCGCGCTCCATATCGTGCGGTTTCTGGTCTTCCTTGTCATGGCCATGGTGATCGCCCAGTTTTCCCGCGATTTCATCAAGATGATGGCCGTGCCGGTCTACGTCCTGCTCGTGCTGCTGCTCATGGCGGTGGAGGCAATGGGCTTCGTCGGCGGCGGCAGCCAGCGTTGGCTCAACCTCGGGTTCATGACGCTGCAACCGTCGGAGCTGATGAAGCCCGGCATCGTCCTGATCCTGGCCCGCTTTTACGACATGCTTCCCCCCGGCGCGACGCGCGAGTTTCGCTCTCTCCTGATACCCGGTGCGCTTATCGGGGTTCCGGTCGGCCTGGTCCTGATGCAGCCTGATCTCGGCACCAGCCTTGCCATTGTTTTCGGGGCGGTCGTCGTCATGTTCCTGGCGGGCCTTCCGCTGATCTGGTTCATAACCTGCGGCGTTGCCGGGGTAATCGCGGTCCCGATGCTGTTTTTCTTTGCGCTCCATCCTTATCAGCAACAGCGCGTTCTGACCTTCCTCGATCCGGAAAGCGACCCGTTGGGCGCGGGGTATCACATTACCCAGTCCAAGATCGCGATCGGGTCCGGCGGCCTGTTCGGGAAGGGATTCGGCAATGGCACGCAAAGCCACCTCAACTATCTTCCCGAGCCGCACACCGACTTCGTCTTCGCAACGATGGCGGAAGAATGGGGCATCATGGGGGGCCTGTTCGTGCTGTTCGTGTTCGGCTGGCTGCTGCGCTGGGGCCTGCGCACTGCGCGCGACGCGCCGGACCGGTTTTCACGCCTTATGGCGGCCGGTCTTGTCGCCACGATTTTCTTCTATACCGCGGTCAACCTGATGATGGTCATGGGGCTTGCCCCCGTCGTCGGTATCCCCCTTCCCTTCATGAGCCACGGCGGTTCATCGATGATGACGATCATGATCTGTGTCGGCCTGATCATGGCGGTCGACCGTTGGGGAAAGCGCGATGTGAAGGGAAGTTTCGAGTAAGTGCAAAAAACCCCTTGCACGAATCAGGCATATGACTATTTGGGGCGCTCCCACGGGGGACGGCCTCAATGGCCAGACACCGTCTCGCGGCTCAAAAGCGGCGAAGTGGACGCATAGCTCAGTTGGTAGAGCAGCTGACTCTTAATCAGCGGGTCCTAGGTTCGAGCCCTAGTGCGTCCACCATTTTTCGAAATGGATACAGCCTGATATCATGCAGCCGACTGCGCCGCATGCGAAGTCGTGCGCATGCTCTAGCGGCCAGCGCCGATCGCTCGGCGCTTACCAATTACGGTTCAGGATCGGTGCGTCAGGCCGAATTCCGAGCCGCGCGACCGCGGGCGGTTTCTGCCATGGTGAGCAGTGCCAGGCTGAGCAGAAGCAGCACGACGACCGTAGCCAGCGCCGCCTGCTGCGAGCCGCCAGCGCCGAGAATCGTGCCTGCGAGCAACGGACCCAGCCCGACGAGGCCGAGCATCTGGATCGCGATCGTAACCGGCATCACTTCCTTGGTGCTCATGTCGCCGACGGCGCTGAGCAGGAAGGGCAGGAAGAAGTTCCAGATGAAGTTGAACAGGCAGACCGCGAAAACGAAGATCGCGTAATCGGGGCGTCCCAAAAGCAAGGCGATGGCTCCGGCGGCCAGCAGGATGCCGGACACGAGCGGAAACCAACGGCCGAAACGTGATTCCATGAAAACCGGGATCAGTGCACCGCCGATGGCCACGAACTGGCTGAGCAGAAGGGCATTGGCGATGGCCTGGACATCGTTACGCACCTCGAGCCCGATGAAGAACAGGTTCGCCCACGCCATGCCGATCGCGGTGTTGTAGGCCAGCACGGCCAGAAACCCTACCGTGAGCATCGGCAATCCGACGTCGGCGGCCGTGGGACTGGGCTCGGCTCGGTCATGCGAGCCGCGAGGGATCACGCGCACGGCAAGGATCGCGACGAGCGAGATGATACCCCAGCCCACGAAGATGCCCGGCAGGCCAATGGCGGAGAGTGCAGTCGGCATGGCCATCAGGCCGAATGCGCCGTAAGTCAGCAAGAGGATGAGGTAGAGCGCCAGGTTGCGTTCTATCCGGCGCGTAAGGCCGACGATGGAAAAGCTGATGGCGATGATCGCGCCCTCGCCTAGCCCCGTCACAAAGCGTACCATGCTGAATACGGCGTCAGGCGACTTCAGCATCGCCGAAGCCAGATTGCCCAGCCCCGCCAGCAGCAGCGCGGCAAGCACGATCCAGCGCCAGTTGATCTGGCGGCTCGCCAGTGCAGATGCGAACGCCCCGGCGGTGATCCCGAAACCCTCGGCCGAGGCGAGGAAATTCGCGGCATCCTCGCCAATGCCGAAAGACGTGGCGTAGCCCTGAACCAGTCCGGGCTGGACGATGAAGGACAGGACGCCGACCGTCCCCAGGACGATACCGGCTGCGATCGTGCCGGGGCTGTTTACGTCAATCGCACGATCCGATCCCGCCATGCCACTCTCCTTCATGAATGTTTTATCTGTTTATCCCCACGCCCTGATCCGGCGACGCGCAAGTCGGGAAAGCTCTCACCCCGCGCGCGTCGCCATAGGGTCAGGCCAGGTTGTTTCGGGACAGCGTCGTACCCGCCTTCCAGGATGCGCCGACTTCGTGCCAGTAACCGGCGATCTTTTCGTCCGGCGTGATGTCGAGCAGTTCCTCGACCGGGCTGTCGAAGTAGGAAAGATCGAAGTCCCCCTTGAAGCAACGGCCCAGTTCGACGTCGAAGCTGCTCATCGTCACGACTTCGTTCAGGCTTTGCGTACCGTCCGTCTCGATCGCGGGCAGCCAACGGTTGTGCGCCATCGGATGGCCGTTCACGAAGCCGGGGCTGTCGCATTCCTCGCGGATGGTGAAACGCCCTTCGGCAAGGCGACGGTCGAACGCGGCAAGCGTGACGCCGAATGTCCCGCCCGGCTCAAGCCGAGGGCCGGCCTTGCCGACATAGACGGGGCGGCTCATCTGGATGCTGCCCAGCTTCTTGGGATAGCCCTGGTGAATTCCGCGCAGCATCGCGAATTCCTTGTCCACCCAGATGTAGAGGCAGCGGGAATAGGTCTTGCCCTGGTACTTGCAGCGGCAGACGATGAACATCTCCTTGTACTGCACCCGCACCGGGTCGAGCAGCTGGGCCGGGTCGTCGCCGGTCGACTGCCACTCGGCCCAGATCGCGGCAAGCGCGCCGGGATCCTCGTCGGCCAGTTCGAAACCTTCGGGCAGCAGCGCGGCGACCTTGGCCGGGTCGGTCCGGTATTCCAGTGTAATCAGCTCACCTGAATAATGCCACGGAACCGGCGGCACGATGCTCGCCTTGCCGGTCGGCGTGCGGGGATAAAACAGTCCGTTGAGTTCGGCCATGGTCGCCTCTTTCTCGTTTTGCGTCGAACCCCACTGACAAGAAACGACATGCGAAGCTTGGCCGGAATGGCCAAAGCCTGTCGCGGTACGCAATGCTAGTCACGGGATCAGACCAAGTTTGCGGAGTTTACCAGATGACCACCGAATATCGCCGAATCCTGCTCGACGGATACCCGATCCTCACCACCAGGCACGGCGATGAACTGGTGACCAAGGACGGGCGATCGATCGGTGTCGACGATGCCGTGCACCTTGCGCCCGTCAATCCCAGCAAGATCATCTGCGTCCATCTGAACTACCACAGCCGGGTCGACGAGTTCATCACCAAGCTGCCGCCCGCGCCGACCTATTTCCATAAGCCGCTGACCGCGCTCAATACGCACAAGGGCCGCATCGTTCGGCCAGAAAGGTGCAAGTACCTGAATTACGAGGGCGAGATCGCCATCGTGATCGGCAAGACCTGCCGCAATGTCGCGCCCGCCGACGTGGGCGATTACATCCTCGGTTACTCGGTCGCCAACGACTACGGCCTTCACGACTTCCGCGACACCGATGCGGGCTCGATGCTGCGGGTCAAGGGTTCGGACACGCTCTGCCCTGTCGGGCCGGGCCTCGTCACCGGTTGGGATTTCCGCGACAAGATGATCCGCACTTATGTGAACGGCAAGGTCGTGCAGGAAGACACGACGGCGAACATGGAGTGGGACATGCACTACCTCGTCGCCGACATTGCCCGCACGATAACGCTGGAGCCGGGCGACATCCTGTTGTCGGGCACGCCGGCCAACAGCCGCCCCGTGCAACCGGGAGACGTCGTGGACGTCGAAGTCGACGGCCTTGGCCGTCTGTCGAACACGATCGTCGTCGGCCCCACGCCGATCCGCGACGACGTCGGCGCGCAGCCCAGCGAAAGCGAAGAGGTCATCTCCACCGCGATGGGCGGCGACTGGGAACATCGCGGCAAGCGTGCGGCAGGCGGCCAAGGCGCGCAATTCTACGAATCCAAGCTGAAGGACTGATCCGATGGCCCTGCCCGATGCGACCCGATATTACATCGATGGCCAGTGGACCGATCCGGTCAGTGCGCGGATGGCCGAAGTCGTCGATCCGGCAACCGCCAGCCCGGTCGCGCCGATCGCGCTGGGCAGTGCCGCCGATGCCGAACGTGCTATCCTTGCAGCACGGCGCGCGTTTCCGGACTGGTCAAACAGTTCGGTGGCGCTTCGGCTCGACCTGCTGCGCAAGATCCTGGCCGGGCTGATCGCGCGCAAGGACGAGATCGGCGATGCGATCAGTGCTGAAATGGGGGCGCCAACCGCGCTGGCCCGTTCGGCACAGGCCGGGTCCGGTCCGCAGCATTTTGCCGAAGTGATCCGGGTTCTGGAAAGCTACGAATTCTCTCAGGCAATGGGCACCACCCTGATCCGGCGCGAGCCGATTGGCGTGTGCACCCTCATCACGCCGTGGAACTGGCCCATGAACCAGGTCGCCACCAAGGTCGCACCGGCACTGGCCGCCGGATGCACCATGGTGCTGAAACCCAGTGAACTGGCCCCGCTAGACGCCGTGATCCTGGCGGAAATCATTGATGAGGCTGGCGTTCCTCCGGGTGTCTTCAACCTCGTCCACGGCACGGGTGAGGACATGGGGGCGACGCTTACGGGCCATCCCGAGGTCGACATGGTGTCCTTCACCGGGTCGACCCGCGCGGGAATCGCGATCGGCGAGAATGCGGCCAAAACGGTAAAAAGGGTCTCGCTGGAACTGGGCGGAAAGTCGGCGGTCATCGTGCTGCCTGACGCCGACCTTGACCGCGCGGTCACGGACAGCGTTTCGGGTTGCATGTTCAACAGTGGGCAAAGCTGCAACGCAGGTACGCGCCTGCTTGTCCCGGCCGACCGTCTGGAAGAGGCAAAAGCGGCGGCGCGCACCGCAGCGCAGGCGTGCGACATTGGCCCCATCGCCAATAAGGCTCAGTACGGCCGCGTCATCGGCATGATCGAAGGCGCGATTGCCGAAGGCGCGGAGCTGGTCGCCGGAGGCCCCGAGAAGGCCGAGGGCCAGACCGGGTATCAGGTCGCCCCGACAGTTCTCGCGTCGGTCACGCCCGACATGACCGTCGCCCGCGAGGAAGTGTTCGGACCGGTCATCGCGATCATGACTTACGACAGCGTCGAACAGGCGATCGCCATCGCCAACGACAGCCCCTACGGGCTTTCCGGATATGTCTGGGGCGCCGACCGCGCCGAGGCAGGCCGGGTCGCGGCATCGCTGCGCACCGGGATGGTCCACGTAAATGGCGCGGGACTGGACAGCGCGGCACCCTTTGGCGGTTACAAGATGAGCGGCAATGGGCGCGAATGGGGAGTCTATGGGCTGGAGGAATTCCTGGAAGTGAAATCCGTCTTTGGCGGGGTAGAGGCAAATTCATGACGACACTTAAGGTAAACCTGCGCGACGGTTCGACGCAGACCATCGAGGCGGACGGCGACATGAGCCTGATGGAAGCCTTGCGCGACAACGGCGTCGATGAACTTCTGGCGCTTTGTGGGGGATGCTGTTCCTGCGCGACCTGCCACGTGTTCCTGACACCGGAAGTCTACGAGACGCTGGGCCAGCCGTCCGATGACGAGGACGACCTGCTCGACAGTTCCGACCACCGGACCGAACATTCGCGCCTGTCCTGTCAGGTCCCGGTATCGGCCCTGCCCGAAGATTGCACGGTGACCATTGCGCCCGAGGACTGAAACGTTTGGCGAAACGCCGCGGGCACTTTATCCTGCGCCCATGAAGCGGCCCCAGATCGCAGCACAGTTCCTTCGCCACATCCTTGATTGCGTGGAGCTGACCGGCCGATCTGCGGAGCCGCTGCTGCAGCGTTTCGGCATTGCGCGCAGTGTCCTCGAAGACCGCGAAGCAACGATAGACCTAAGGGATTTCCTTGCCCTGTTCGAAGCGGCGGCCGAGTTCCTGGACAACCCCGCCTTCGGACTTCAGGCCGGGCGATTGACCGGGTCGGACAGCCTGGGCGCACTCAGCTTCCTGTTCCTCGCCGCACCGTCGCTTGGCCGCGCATTTGAGGCGATGGCCGCGCACCTTCTGGCCATGCAGCAAGGATCGCGCTGCGAGTTCGAGATCGAGGGCGATTGCGCCGCCTGGACCTACAGCGTCACGGCCCCGAACATCGGCCGCCGCCGGCAGGACGCCGAATACTCGCTCAGCGCCACACACGCCCTCGCCCGCAATTACTGCAACGGCGACTTCGAACTGCGCGAGGTGTGGTTCGAGCACGAGATGATCTCGCCCTATGCCCGTTACCGCGACCTGTTCGGCTGCGACGTGTTTTTCGAACAACCCGTCAATGCAATCCGTTTCGACGCGCGACTGACCGACCGGCGCGGAAACCTGCTTAGTGCTGAGCTTTTTCCGATCATCGAGGACCACTTGCGCCGCCGCGAACCGGCATCGGACGTCGCGCGCGGCGATGTGGTGGCCGCAGTGCGGGGCTGGCTCGCAGTCAGGGACGTTTCGGGACCCTTGCTTCTGAACGACGCGGTCCGCGACCTAGGCATAAGCCGTGCAGCGCTGCAGCGCGGGCTGGAAAAGCACGATACCAGCTGGCGCGAGATCAAGGGCGAACATCGTATTACGGTTGCCAAGCGGCTGCTTGGCCAGAGCCGCCGGAGCATAGCCGATATCGCGCTGGCCACCGGCTATTCCGAAAGCGCCAGCTTCACGCGCGCTTTCCTGGCACGGACGGGAAAAACACCGATGCAGTTTCGCAAAGGACAACAATCATGACGATCCGACTGGGGCGCCGCGCGGTGCTGGCCGGAGCTGCGGCCGCGAGTGCCGCGGCCTGCGCACCGCACGCACTTACGCCCCGGCGGGCGAAAAACGTGCTGTTGATCGTGGCCGACGACGTGGGGTTCACCGACCTCGGCATCTACGGTTCCGAAATCCCGACGCCGAACCTCGACCGGCTTGCGATGCAGGGAACGTGGTTCAGCGACCTTCACACCGGAATGACCTGTTCGCCCACCCGTGCGATGCTGATGAGCGGGGTGGACCATCACCTCTCCGGCCTTGGCAACATGGCCGAGGATCTTGCTCCCAATCAAAAGGGGCGGCCCGGATACGAGGGCTATCTCAACTTCTCGGTCGCCTCGCTGCCGGAAATCCTGCGGACGGCAGGATATCGCACTTTCATGGCGGGCAAGTGGCATCTGGGCATGACGCCCGAAACCGTTCCGTCGGCGCGGGGCTTCGATCGCAGCTTCACGATGCTGCAGGGCGGCGCGGGCCATTTTGCCAACATGATGCCCATGGTCGGGCCGGGCAAGGCGCGCTACGCCCGCGACGGCAAGCCGGTGGCCGAATTGCCCGACGATTTCTATTCGACCAAGAACTTCACCGACGAGTTCCTGGCGTTTCTTGACGAAGGCGACCGACAGGCCCCCTTCTTCGGCTATCTCGCCTATACCGCCCCGCACTGGCCGATCCAGGCTCCGCGCGAAAGCATCGATGCCTTCCGCGGCGCCTATGACACGGGATATGACGACCTGCTCGACAGCCGACTGGCCGCGGGCAAGCGTGCGGGGGTGATCCCCGAGAATGCCACCGCTGCGCCGCGCGCGCCGCACGGGGTGCCGTGGTCCGAACTGCCCGGTGACGAGAAGGCGCGGGAGGCCCGCAGGATGGAGGCCTATGCCGCGATGGTATCCGACCTCGACCGGCATTTGGGCCGCGTGATCGACCGGCTTGCTGCGACGGGCCAGCTTGATGACACGCTAATCCTGTTCCTGTCCGACAACGGTTATGAAGGACACGACATGCGATCCGGATTTCCGGAGGCGGCGCAGTGGTCGCAGGAATGTTGCGACAATTCGCTGGAAAACATCGGCGCGCCCAATTCCTACGTCTGGATGGGGCCGGACTGGTCCCGCGCATCGACCGCCGCGTACCGATTGTTCAAGGGCTTTCCGACAGAGGGCGGCACCCGCGTTCCGGCCATCGTCCGCATGCCGGGCGTGGCGGGCACGGGGCTGAACCATGGCCGCGTCCACGTGACCGACCTGTTTGCAACGATGCTGGATTGGACGGGCGTACCGTTCGACCCAGCGAAATTCCCCGACCGAAAACTTCACCGACCAAGCGGTTCATCGCTGCTTCCGGTTCTGACCGGCATGAGCCCCGCGATACATCCGGCAGGCGAAGCCTTCGTGCAGGAGCTTTTCGGGAAGCGGGCGATCCGTGTGGCGAACTGGAAGGCGATGTTGCTGCCCCCACCCTATGGCACGGGTCAATGGCAGCTATTCGACCTCAATACCGACCTTGCCGAAACCACGGATCTTGCCGCGGGTGAACCGGCCGTCCTCGCTCGCCTAGTCGCGCAGTGGGACAATTGGGCACAGACGCACAACATTATCCTGCCCGACGTCGTTACCGGTTACTGATCTTCGCTTCCGGCGCGGGAGAGTTCCGCGAGGCCCGGTTCAAAAAAAGCTGACCCGGACAAGGCCTGCTGTGCCTTGCCCGGGTCATGCGCCTGCCGCGTCCTTGCGGATGCGTCCGGCGTTTTGGGAAAGCCCTTGCACCGCAAGGGGGGGATGGGTGCAAGGGGCTTTCCGGCTGGATCGCTAAGGCTTAATCACCAAACGGTACGCGCAAGGTCAGGCCGTAAGTCGTCGGCGGCGCGAAGAACGACGTCGTGCCGAGGATGCCGAGGTTGAGGGTATAGGCGCGATATTCCTTGTCGAAGATATTGCGCACCCAGGCCTGAAGCGAAGCGCCGCTGTCGTCGTGGGTATAAGTGATCGACGCATTGGTCACGTTGTACGCTTTCTGAAGCGACGAGCGGCCGTTGGTCACTTCCAGGTACTGGTCGTCATACCACACCCCGTCGACCTGCAGCGCGGTGTTGCCGTCTGCGATGTCGAAATTGTACCGCAGCAGGTAGTTGAAGCTGAAGCGCGGGGCGTTGGGGAACTCTGCATCCGTGATGAAATTGTCCGGATAGTCGCAGAAGAAGAACCCGCCCTGGTTGCTGCAATATTCCGCATCGGGCGCACCGGGGAAAAATTCCGGACCGAACTGTTCGCCCGGACCGCGTACCTCATCGACGCTGGACGTCTGCCAGGTCGCACCCAGAACCGCGTCGAAGCTGCGCGACGGCGACCAGAAAGCTTCGAGTTCCGCGCCGGTCGACTTCGCGTCGCTGTTGGTGACGAACGGCACGCCGCCGGTCAGTGCGAAGGCCTGATAGTCGTCGTAGATATAGTGGAACAGCGTGCCGTTGAGGCGCAGTGCGCCGTTGCCCAGCGTACTCTTGAAGCCGGCCTCGAAGCTGTTCAGCGTTTCGGGGCCATGCTGGAAGTCGAGCGGATCGACATCGGTGCCAAGCGACCAGTTCCCACCCTTGATGCCCCGGTTCCACGAGGTGAACAGGAGGAGATCGGGGTTCGCTTCGTAGCTCAGCGCGACGCGTGCCGCCCAGTCGCCATAGTCGATGTCGTTGACGCCGGGATTGATCGTCTCGAACGCGTCACTTGCCGCGATCGTGACATCGGGCGCGACTTGCGGATCGGTCAGGACAGCAAGGTAATCGATCGACTTGTTGTCCTGCGACCAGCGGGCACCGGTCGTCAGGGTGAGCCGGTCGGTCAGCAGGAAATCGACCTGGCCGAAGACCGACCAGTTCTCCGAATCGATCTTGTAGGTCTGCGCCACCGCGGGATCCACGGCGCTGCCGTTGAATTCGATGGCGGAGCCCAGGACCGGCGCGCCGCGAGTGATGATCGAGCCGTCGGAGCTGAAGTCGAGATAATAGACGCCCGCCTGCCACTTCAGGGCATCGGTTTCGCCGCTGAGCCGCAGTTCCTGCGAGAACTGCTCGTGCTTGTTGAAGGTGTCGAAGTTGATGACCACGACCGGAATCGCGTCGCCATCTTCGCCATAGGCCTTGTCCAGCGTGGTGTAGTTGGTGATCGAGGTCAGCGTAAGGTCGGAGCCGATGTCCCATTCGAGGTCGGCCTGGTAGATGTCGACGCTGCGATCGAGGTAGCCACGGCGTTCGCCGAAATGTTCGAACGGAGAGGCCGGTTCGCCGGTGATACCGTTGATCACACCGCCCTGCCCGTTGCCCAGACCCGCAGTGTCGACCGAGCAATAGCCGTTGGCGAGGAAATCGCAGTTGTCGAAGACGTAACCGCCGGTGTCGACGTTGTTGTCCTCTGCATGCTTGTACCAGAGGTTCACGACCGCATCATCGCCCACGTCGACCTGCATCGTGACGCGGCCGGCCCAGCCGTCCTTGCCGCCCAGATCCTGGCCGCTGCCTTCAAGCACGCCCGGAATGGCATCGCGCGATTTGACGTAGCCATCGGCCTTCTGGAAACGACCGGCCGCGCGGATGCGCACGCCTTCGGTCAACCCGCCGCCAACGGCGGCCTCGACCGAGAGATCGTTGAAGCGGGCATAGCTCGCTTCGGCATAGCCGTTCCAGGAATCCTCGTCCGCCGTCCGCGAAACGTAATGGATAAGACCACCCGTCGCGTTGCGGCCGAACAGGGTGCCTTGCGGACCGCGCAGCACTTCGACGCGGGCGATGTCGTAGATCTGCCCGCTAACGCCATTGATCGAGGCCATGTAGGCATTGTCGAAATAGACCGCGACGGGCGCTTCGAGGTTGTCGGTGAAGTTGTTCTGCGAAACACCGCGAAGCGAGAAAATGGTGAGATTGGGCGACCACTGGTTCACACGCAGCGCCGGGATCTGTTCTGTGATGCCGGTCGTGTCGGTCACGCCCAAAGCGGTCAACTGGTCGCCGGAATAGGCGGAGATCGAGATGGGAACGTCCTGTACGTTCTCTTCCCGCTTGCTGGCGGTGACGACGATCGTACCGAGAACCCCGGACTGTTCCGCATCGGGCTGCTGCGCCGTGCCGGCTTCCTGAGCGACGGCAGGCGTTGCCATGATCGTGCCGATCGCCAGCGCCAAAACCGATGCCTTAATCCCTGTATCCCTCATTTTTCTTGCCTCCTGGTTGCCCCGACTGGCCGTGCAGAACGGCTCTCGAATGTAATTGCAGACCCGGTCTCGTTACGCTTGGCGGATGCGGCCATCCCCAAAGGGGCAATGGCGTGCGTTCAGGCGCACTGCGTGATGACTTGCGACAGGCGTTCCAGCCCTTCGTCCAGTATCTCTTCGGGCATCGACAGCGCCGGCAGGAAACGCAGCACATTACCGCGAATGCCACATGACAGCAGCAACAGCCCGTTGTCCGCGCCGCGCTGCACGATTTCGCGCGTCAATTCAGGGTTGGGCCGATTCGGATCGCCGTCGTGGACGAGCTCGATCGCCACCATGGCACCGGGGCCGCGAATGTCGCCGATGGACGCGATGCCGCCTTGCTGCAGCGACCGCATCCTGTCCTTGATTCGCCCGCCGATCGTATTTGCGCGCCCGCACAGATCGTCACTCTCGATGATCTTGAGCACTTCCAGCCCCGCGACACAGCCCAGCGGCGACCCGCCATAGGTTCCGCCAAGGCCGCCCGGCCCCGGCGCATCCATCAGGTCGGCACGCCCGATCACCCCCGATATCGGAAATCCGCCGGCCATCGCCTTGGCCACCGTCATCAGGTCGGGGCGAACACCGGTTGCCTTTTGCACCCAGTCCATCGCGAACATCTCACCAGTCCGGGCGAAGCCCGACTGGACCTCATCGGCGATCAGCAGGATGCCGTAGGTGTCGCAGACCTTCCGCAGCATCCGGAAGAATTCGTAGGACGCAGTGTAGAAACCGCCCTCGCCCAGCACTGGCTCCAGCACGATGGCGGCGACCTGGCTCGGCTCGATGGCGCTGGCGAACACCGCGTTCAGTCCGTCGAGCGCGGCCTGTTCGTCAAAGCCATGGTAAGCGATCGGGAACCGCGTGTGGAACACGTCGGTCGGCATCGGGCCGAAGCTGGCCTTGTACGGCACGACCTTGCCGGTCATCGCCAGTGTCAGCAGGGTACGGCCGTGATAGCCGCCCTGGAAGGTGATGATCCCGCGCCGCCCCGTGGCCGCCCGCGCGATCTTCACCGCGTTTTCCAGCGCCTCTGCGCCCGTGGTGAAGAAGATCGACTTCGCATCGCCATCGATGGGCGCAACGGCATTGAGCTGTTCGGCAAGCGCGACGTAGCTTTCGTAGGGCGTCACCTGGAACGAACAGTGCGAGAACCGGTCGATCTGCGCCTTGACGGCGTCGGTGATGCGCGGATCGCCATGCCCGGTGTTGCACACCGCGATCCCGGTGGCGAAATCGATGTAGCGATTGCCTTCGGCGTCGAACGCCTCTGCATTCGCGCCGCGTTCGAAAAAGCGCGGGTGCATCGATGCGACGCCGCGCGGCACGGCCGCTTCGCGTCGCGCCCAGAGTTCGCGATTGGTCGTCATGCCGAAAGGCCTCCCATAAGACAGTATTTGAGTTCGAGATATTCATCGAGGCCATGCCTCGACCCTTCGCGGCCAAGCCCGGACTGCTTGATGCCGCCGAACGGCGCGACCTCGGTGGAAAGAAGGCCGTCGTTGGCGGCGACCATCCCGTATTCGAGCGCTTCGGTGACGCGCCACACTCGGCCCAGGTCGCGGGCGTAGAAATAGGCGGCAAGGCCATAGGGCGTGTCGTTGGCGATGCGGATCGCCTCGGCCTCGTCACGGAAACGGATGACCGGCGCGACCGGGCCGAAGATTTCCTGGCGGACGATGTCTATATCCGGCGCGACATCGACAAGGACGGTCGGCTCGAAGAAATTTTCTCCCAGATCCGATCGATGCCCGCCCGTCATGACCCGCGCGCCGCGCGCCACGGCCGCATCCAGAAGCGAGGCGACCTTTTCTCGACCGGCAGCGTTTATAAGCGGCCCGATCTGCGAACCTTCCTGCGCGCCGGGCGCGACTTTCAGGGCGGCCACACGCTCGGTCAGCTTCGCGACGAAAGCGTCATGGATGCCGTCTTGGACGAGGAACCTGTTGGCGCAGACGCAGGTCTGGCCTGCATTGCGGTATTTGGACGCCATGGCACCTTCGACCGCGGCATCGATGTCAGCATCATCGAACACGATGAAAGGGGCATTGCCGCCCAGTTCCAGGCTTAACCGCGTGATGTTCTGACCGGACTGCGCCATCAGAATCTGGCCCACTCTCGTCGATCCGGTGAAGCTGAGCTTGCGGATCAAGGGATCGCTGCAGAACAGCTCGCCGATGGCCGAAGGCTCACTGGCGGGCACCACGCGGAACAGCGCCTCGGGCACGCCGGCCTCACGCGCCAGCAGTTCGAGCGCCAGCGCCGAAAGCGGTGTCGCCTCGGCGGGTTTGAGCACGATTGCGCACCCAGCAGCCAGGGCCGGGCCCACTTTGCGGGTGATCATCGCGACGGGAAAGTTCCACGGCGTGATCGCGGCACAGGTGCCGACCGGCTGCTTGATGGTCAGAACCCGCTTGCCGTCGGCAAAGGTCGGAATCGTCTCGCCATAAGCGCGCTTGGCTTCTTCGGCGAACCATTCGATGAAAGCCGCGCCATAGGCCACTTCGCCGCGCGCTTCGGCAATCGGCTTGCCGCATTCGGCGGTGATGATCCGGGCCAGCTGCTCCTGCCGATCCATGATAAGGTCGAACCACGCGCGCAGGACACGGGCCCGCTCCTTGGCGGTTCGGGCAGCCCATGCGCCACGGGCCACATCGGCATCGCGGATGATCCCGGCGACTTCGTCAACGCCGTAAGTCCGCACCGTGGCAATCGTTTTGCCCGTGGCGGGATCGCGGACCGGCAAGTCCCCCCGCTCGTCGGAAATACGGTCAATCAGTTCGTGCATATTCGCCCCATCGGCATCGACAAGATTACTTCGTCGACCCGGATCGAGCGATGTGGGTCACGACGAGTTTCTATTGAGCCGAGTGATGCGATCGCTCTTGGCAGGAACGGTCAAAAACTTTCAAAAATGGCCACGCGCCATCGCAAAATGACAATTAAACGATGCAAAATGTCAATTATTAGGAGGACGTCTGGCATACCCAAATGGTGACGCGAGGGAACATCGCGCATTGCATAAAGGGGAAGAAACAATGTCAGGAGCCACCGTCAGTGGGTCTGCCCTGAGGGGCTGGCGTTCATACCTGATCGAAGCCGGTCACGAGTCCGCCGCCATCGCCTGTGCACAGCCCGATCCGGACGAGGTCGGCGCAGCCCGTTCCCGCATTCCCTTGCGCGAATTTGTCAGCTTCTCCGAAAACATCGTGCGCGAGACGCGCGACGTCTCGATCCCCTGGATGGTCGGCACACGCTACGATCTCGGATCGCTCGAAGACGTGGGTACAGCGATCCGCGCCTGCAGCACGGTGGGATCGGCCATCAAGCGGATGGTCGCCTTCTACGAACTTCTTCAGGACTATACCGATATCCGGATGGAGTGCGACGGCGAGTATGCCAGCGTCAGCTACCGCATCCTCGACCCCGACATCTGGCCGCGCCACCAGGACGCGATGTTCAGCCTGGGTATCGTCGCACAAATCCTGCGCAAGGGATCGGAAGAAGCCTGGGACCATACCGAGTTCTGGTTCGAGACCCCGTCTTCCGAGCTGGTCGCACCGATGAGCCGTGCCATCGACGCCCCCTGCCATTTCGAGGCCGATACCAACACCATGCGGTTCCCGGTCCGCTTTCTCGACCAGGCCATTTCATTTCCGCAGGCCAGTGCGCCGATTGACCGGCTCAATGCCTCTCTCGTGCGCAAGAACCGCGATACCCCGCTTTGCGAGCGACTGGCCCGCGTCGTTCTGCGCGATCTGGACCGGATGGCGATCGACCAGCAGAAAATCGCCCGCGAAATCGGCATGTCGAGCCGCACGATGCGGCGCAAGCTGGCCAGCGACGGGCTATCGTTTCAGCAGATCCTCGACGAATGCCGGATGCGGCAGGCGGTGTTCGAATTCCGGACCAAGCCCACATTACCGATCGCGGAAATCGCCCTGCGCCTCGGCTATTCGGAACACAGCACGTTCACCCGTGCATTCCACCGATGGTTCGACGAATCCCCCCAGGCCTTCCGCAACCGGCTGGCCACTCGCGTAAACTGATCCGAACAAAGGCAAATTCACATCATGACCCGTCTTGTCCTTCTTGAAGGAAACACCGCGGCCAAACGAGCCGGCGCGGCGAAACTCGGCGTACGCAATTCAAGCACGATCTATGCCGAGGCGATCGCAAGCCATTTTCCCGACATCGCGCTGGATATCGTCAATGGCGCTGATGAAGACTGGTCCTTTCCCGATGGACGCGGCTGGACCGATTACGATGGAGTGGTCGTCACCGGATCCGCGCTCCACGCCTATGACACCGAATTCGAAGTCACCAACCAGATCGCGATGATCGCCGATGCCGCCGATCACGGCCTGCCCATTTTCGGTTCGTGCTGGGGCCTGCAGATCGCGGTGATGGCAGCGGGCGGGCTCGTCGAATACAATCCGCGCGGCCGCGAAGTCGGCATCTGCCGCAAGATCGCGCCGACCGACGCGGGCCAGGGACACCCGATGTTCCGCCACAAGCCCGCGGTCTTCGATGCGCCCTGCATCCATTACGACGAAGTTACACGCCTGCCCGAAGGTGCGACCTTGCTGGCGTCGAATATACACAGCAAGGTTCAGGCTGCACTGGTGCCGCTTGGCAAGAGCGTGGTCTGGGCCGTCCAGTACCATCCCGAATTCGACCTTCGCCAGCTGATCCAGCTCTACACCCTCTATGCCGACGACATGGTCAAGGAAGGCTTCTTCGCCTCGCAAGAGGATCTTGCCGACTATGTCGCAAAGCTGGAAACGCTGGACGCCGACCCCGACAACCTCGCCCTGTCATGGCAGCTTGGGATAGACCGGGACATTCTCGACGATCATTGCCGCAATGGCGAGATCATCGCGTGGATCGAGGAAGAAGTGTTGAACTAATGCCATAGCGGCGTCGGCCAGCCCTCAGGCTGCCGACGCCGCTTCAATCGCTCCAGATCAGGGCTGGTCGAACCAGACGTGGACCTGGCTGGTGCCGGTGGCATTTTCGTAGTCGGACATGAGCCGACCCTTCGCCTTCCAGTCGCGACCGCCCAGGGCACCCGCCATCATCAGGTAATGCCCGAAACGCGCCTCCGGCAGGTGGCGCAGGTATTCGTCCATCGTATCGATGACTGCGGCATGGTTGCCCTCTTCCATCCAGGCGATCCGCTCAAGATCGGCTTCACGCGCTTCGGGCGTGGAGATGTGCGACGGATCCGATGCCTCGTGGTCGGGGATCTGCCGGAACGGCCAGAAACGGTGGCTCATCGACCCGCTGGCAAGGATCGCCACTCGCCGGTCGGATTCGCGGATGGCGCGGCCCAGTCCCTCGCCCACGGCAAGGAAGGTTTCCGGTTCGCCGGTATAGGCATGGCTGATCGAAATCCACTCCTCACCCTTGTTCAGGTAAGTGGCGAGGTTCACCGTTGGGTAGTGGACCGGCAGGTACGGATCCTCGATCGCGTTGGTACGCACACCCGCCTCGGTCGCACGCTCCGCAATGGCATGCGCCAGTTGCGGATTGCCTTTCAGGTCGTACGGTATCTGGCTCATCCCGCGGGGAAGTTCGTCAGACGTATACTTTCCCTCGCGCCGCTCCTGCGCGGTGACGCAGAATTCGACGATCGTGTGCCAGTGCGTGTCGAGCACGATGATCGTGTCCGGCTTCACTTCGTCCAGGACCTCGTCCCGCAGGCGATGCAGGCCGGGCACGAGGCTGATCTCCTTGCCCTCGTTCAGTTCATAGCGAACCTCCCTGGGCAGCATGATGGTTGGCGCATGGGCCACGATTCCGGCACCGACGATCTCACCCATGATTGCTTATCCTTCGCATCTGTTGAAGCCCGACTATAGATGCCCGGCCCCGCCCTATGAATAGGCGCAGGCCAGCTTGTCCGGTTCTGCCAAGTAAGCTGCACCGCCCCGGCATAACACCGCGATGGGACGCCGCGCATGACCCCTCCCCTGGTCCGGCTCATGCAAAGCAGAGACTTAATAGGCGGGAGTTATGATGTCGTATCCGTTTTCTCGATCCGACGACGCATATGTCGATCTGTCTTCGCAGGACGCCTTTAACGAAGGCGCGCCGTTCAAGACTTTCGACCGGCTGCGCGCGGAAGACCCGATGCACTGGACCGAATTCGACGGGCCCGATCGCGGCTTCTGGTCGGTAACGCGTCACGCCGACCTGCTCGACCTCAACCGCCAGGCCGATCTTCTGTCATCGGCGCGCGGCATCCGCATGGAAGACCAGACGGAAGAGGAATACGAGGCTCGCAAGACCTTCCAGGAAACCGATGCACCGCAGCACCGCGCCTTCCGCGCGCTGGTCAGCAAGGCGTTTTCAAAATCCACCGTCGCCCAGTACGAGGATCGCATCCGCGAAATCGTCACCGAACTGCTCGACGAAGCGTTCGATGCCCGCGAATTCGATGCGGTCGACAAGATCGCGCGCCGCCTGCCGATGCAGATGCTGGCGCAGATCATCGGCATTCCCGACGACGACGCGGCATGGCTGGTCGAGAAAGGCGATGCCCTGATCTCGAACGCCGATCCCGACTACACCGACTTCGTCATCGACAAGGTGGATACCGACGAATACCGGATGCTGCCTTTCCGGTCGCCCGCTGCGGTCGAGCTGTTCGATTACGCCAACGACCTGCTGAAGCGGATGGAGGCGGGTGAGCAGATCGGCGTGCTCAACACCGTGCTCGAACCCACGAGCCACGGCACGAGCATGAGCCACGACGAATTCCGCAATTTCTTCTGCCTGCTCGTCGCGGCCGGGAATGACACCACCCGCTATTCGATCGCGGCGACGATCCATTCGCTGGCCAATTGCGAATATCTCCTGCCCGCATTGCAGAACGGTGCGCATTCCGGCTGGGAAGCGATGGCGGACGAGATGATCCGCTGGGCATCCCCCACATCGCATTTCCGCCGCACCGCGACCCGCGATTTCGAATATCACGGCAAACAGGTTGCCGCAGGGGACAAGGTCGTTCTCTGGTTCCTGTCGGGCAACCGCGACGGCGAGGCGATCGAAGACCCTTACAAGATCCGGCTAGACCGTCCGCGAAACCCGCACCTCTCGTTCGGCCAAGGCGGTCCGCACATCTGCCTCGGCATGTGGCTGGCAAAGCTGGAAGTCAGGATCGTGCTGGAGGAAATGGCGCGCCGACTGGCAAAGATCGAGCAGACGGCCGAACACAGCTATCTGCGCTCCAACTTCATCCACGGGATCAAGAAGCTCCCGATCCGGGTGACCCCGCGATGACCGGGCGCGACGACACGTTCGCCCCGGTTTCCGGCGCCGACAAGGATGTCCGCCGCTGCCGCATCCTTTTCGCCGACCAGCTCAACCTGGCCCGCGGCAAGTATGTGCCGATGAGCGAAGCGCAAAAGGGCCACGCCCGCTTCTGCGTCGGTGCCTATGCCGTGACTTACGACAAGCAACTGGTCGCAGCGCCGGGCGGCGGCCTGCTCGACGGGCTGCCAGACATGGAACTGCGCTTCGATGCGAGTGACATGCGCAAGTCGTGGGAGCCGGGTACCGCCATCGCGCTCGGCCGCGTCTATGCCGAAGACAAGCCCTTCGCACTCTGCGGCCGGTCGGCACTGATCCGCGCGATCGAGGCGTGGCGTGAACGCGGGCTCGACCCGATGGTTGGCGTCGAACTCGAAGCCTATATCTTCGAACCCGACGGCGAAGGCGGATGGCGGCCTTATCAGTCACCCGGCGCCTTCGTTTACGGCACCGGGCCCTTCTCTGATCCCGCGGGCCTTATCGACGAAATCTGGGCAGCGGCAGAAGCCTGCGACATCCCGGTTGAATCGATCAATGCCGAATTCGATGCACCGCAATGGGAACTGACGCTCCGTTTTGCCGATGCGCTGAAAGCGGCGGACGATGCCTTCCTGTTCCGGCAGATGGCCCGCGAACTGCTGTTCAAGCGCGGCTATCTCCTGTCGTTCCTGCCCAAGCCCTTTGCTGACAAGAGCGGCAGCGGCATGCATTTCAACCTCAGCTTCCGGGACAAGGACGGCACCAATGTGCTGGCCGCCGATGTCGCCAGCGGAAACTATTCCGAAACGATGAAGGGGACGATCGCCGGCCTGCTGCACCATCACGCGGCCCTTGCCGCGATCATGGCGCCGCTGACGAATTCCTATGACCGCCTGCAACCGGCCAGCCTTTCGGGATACTGGGCGAACTGGGGCATCGACCATCGCTCGGTGACCGTGCGTATCTCGGCAGAACAGGGCCCTGCGGCGCGGATCGAGCATCGTATGGCCGATTGCGCGGCCAGCCCGTACTTCGCGATGGCCGCTATGTTGCAGGCAGCGCTGCTGGGGGTCGAGAACGGCTATGCCCTTCCCGAACCGGAAACGGCGGACGGACTGGAAAACGTCAACACCGACATACACACTCCGCACGATCTGGGATCGGCTCTCGACGCGCTTGAGGCGGATACCGCGCTGACAGAGGCACTGGGCACCGATCTCGTCGCCAACTACGTCAGCATCAAGCGGCAGGAGGTGCTCACGCTCAACGACATGAGCGATGAGCAGCGTATCGCCTACTACTTGCACTACATCTAGGATCATTCATGCGCGATCGTATCGACATCGGCGGCGTTTCCGTATCTCCCGACCATTTCATCGGCGGGAAGCGCGTATCGTCGCCGCGCACTTTCGAGACCCGTTGCCCCTTCGACTGGGACCGCAAGCTGGCGGATATCTCTTTGGGCGATGCCGACACGGCGAACCAGGCCGTCGAAGCGGCGACCAAAGCCTTCCCTGCCTGGGCAGCCCTGTGCCAGGCCGAACGGTCGGCTCACCTTCACCGGTTGGCCGACCTGATCGAGGAGCGCAAGAACGACATCGCGATGGTCGAATGCCTCGACATGGCGATGCTACTGGAAAGCCTGCAACTGCGGCTCGTGCCGCGCGGTGCGCTCAATTTCCGCAATTACGCCGACCTTGCCGCAGAGCATGAAGAGCGCGTGTGGTCCTCCAAGGGCACCGCCAACAGGGTGATCCGCATGCCCGCCGGTCCCGCGCTCATCATCACCCCGTGGAACGCGCCTTTCATGCTGTCGACATGGAAATGCGCACCCGCGCTGGCAGCTGGCAATACCGTCATCCTCAAGCCCGCAGACTGGTCGCCGCTTTCGGCATCGGTGCTGGCCGACCTGATCGCCGAATCCGGCATGCCGCCCGGCGTGTTCAACATCGTTCAGGGCGGTGCCGAGATCGGCAATGCGCTCACCAGCGATCCGCGCATCAAGCGCATCAGCTTTACCGGCTCGGTGCCCACGGCCCGGATCATCGGCCGGAACGCGGCGGAAAACATCGTGCCCTTCACCGCCGAACTGGGCGGCAAGAGCGCGCTGCTGGTCTTCGAAGACGCCGACATCGACGCCGCAGCCAAGAAGGCGGCGGGCCAGTATGACGACAGCGGCCAGGTCTGCATGGCCGGATCGCGCATCATCGTGCAGGAAAGCGTGCGCGAGAAATTCCTCGAACGCTTCCACCACTACGCCGATCAGCACGTGCTCGGCGACAGCTTCGATTCCGCGACCACGGTTTCGGCGATGATCCACCCGATCCACGTCGAACGTGTGCTGGGCTTTATCGAGCGCGCCCGCGCCGCTGGCGACACCATCGTTCGCGGTGGCAAGCGCTGGAAAGAAGGGCAGAACTGGATCGAGCCGACACTGATCGAACCGAAAAGCAACGACAGCGAAGTCGTGCAGAGCGAAATCTTCGGGCCGGTCCTCACGTTCCAGACTTTCGCTACCGAGGACGAAGGCGTGGCTCTGGCCAATTCGACCGCCTATGGCCTGTCGGGCATCATCTACACCGGTGACGCGGCACGGGCAGAACGTGTCGGGCGTCAGGTGCGGGGCGGGACTGTGTGGGTGAACACGTTCCTCGTCCGCGATCTCACCGCGCCTTTCGGCGGCATCGGTATTTCCGGGATCGGCCGGGAAGGCGGCGACTACGCGCTCGACTTCCACTCCGATCTCAAGACCCTGCAAATCCTGGAGGGCAGCGTCCGCGATTGCAGTTAACGACCCCTCTCGCTCCGCGATGACACCTGAATGCACGGGAACCGTATCGCTTCTCGGCATTTAGGTTGGGCACAGGTCAGGTCGTTGCGATTGCACGACCGCACGGCACGTGGCAGCATCTGAGGGGTAATGGAAGAACAGGCTCTCGTAATCGCGCTGGTCGGCGTGCTCGGCATCGGCGCTCAGTGGGTAGCCTGGCGAACCGGTTGGCCGGCCATCGTGCTGATGCTAGCCGCAGGCTTCATCGCCGGACCCATCACCGGGATCATGGATCCCCATCATGCTTTCGGCGAACTGCTGGAACCGATGATTTCCATCGGGGTCGCCATAATCCTCTTCGAAGGTGGGCTCAGCCTCGATTTCCGCGAATTGCGAAAGACCGGCAGCGCGGTCTGGCGGCTCGTCATATTCGGCGTGCCGATCGCCTGGTTCTTCGGATCACTGGCCTGCTATTACATCGCCGGGCTGGTCTGGCCGGTCTCGATCCTGTTCGCCGGTATTCTTGTGGTCACCGGTCCGACAGTGGTCCTGCCGCTCCTGCGCCAGTCGAGCGTTGCGCAAAGGCCCGCCGCGATCCTGAAATGGGAAGCGATCGTAAACGACCCCTTCGGCGCGATGTGCGCCGTCATCGCCTATGAATATTTCCGCGCATCGGCCAATGGCGCGGGCCTTGTCGAAGTTCTGCCCCAGATGGCCTTCGCGACATTGGCGGCTGCGGTGCTCGGCTACGCGGCCGCGTGGCTCATCGCGTGGAGCTTCCCGCGCGGGTTGGTACCCGAATTCCTGAAGGCGCCCGTCCTTCTGGTGATGGTGATCGGGCTTTTCGTAGTCTCGAACACGATCCAGCAGGAAACCGGCCTCGTCGCCGTTACCCTCATGGGTATTGCGCTCGCCAACATGAACGTCGATTCCCTGCGGGACATCCATCCGTTCAAACAGAACATCGCCGTGATGCTCGTCTCGGGCATATTCATCCTGCTCTCCGCCTCGCTCAATTTCGAAACGCTCCGGGCGCTCGAATGGCAATTCACCCTGTTCCTGATAGCGATCCTCTTCCTCGTGCGCCCGTTGACCGTGCTGCTCAGCCTGGCTTTCAGCTCGATCCCCTGGAAAGAACGCATCTTCGTCGCGTGGATCGCACCGCGCGGTATCGTCGCGGTTGCCATTTCGGGCCTGTTTGCCTTGCGCCTGTCCGATCTCGGCTATGGCGACGGTACGATCCTGATCAGCTTGTCCTTTGCAGTCTGCGTCGTCACGATCGTCGCGCATGGCTTCACCATTTCGCCGGTGGCACGCTGGCTGGGGCTTACCGGATCGACCACGCCGGGGATTCTTCTCGTCGGCGCGACGCCCTGGTCGATCGCACTGGCGCGCGAGCTGAAGCAGATGGAAGTGCCCGTGACGATCGCCGACACCAGTTGGTGGCGACTGTCCGGCGCGCGGCAGCAGGGACTGCCAACCTATCACGGCGAAATCCTGGCCGAGGCGACCGAACACTCGCTCGACCTCTCGCAGTTCCAGACCCTTGTCGCCGCGACAGAGAACGAGGCGTACAATGCGCTCGTCTGCAACGAATTCGCGCCTGAAATCGGCCGTGATGCCGTCTACCAGCTTGGCGAAGCGGGCCATCACGACGACCCGCGTTCGCTGCCGGCCTCAATCCGTGGCCGCTCGCTGTTTCAGTCGGGCGTCGACATGAACGAGATGCACCGTCGCCAGCAGGCCGGCTGGGAATTTCGCAAGACGCGCCTGTCCGAACAGTTCAATTTCGATGCCGCCCGCGCCGCGCTTCCGGACGAGGCGGACTTCCTGATGGTCGTGAAGACCGGAGGGGCACTGCGCTTCTTCACGCACGCCTCGCGGCCCAGCCCTGCGCCCGGCGACTATGTCGTGTCCTATTCTCCGCCCGAAGAGCCGGACATGCAACGTGTCCAGGCCCGCAAGGAGAAGAAGGCTCGGGGCCAATCCAAGGCGGAGGCCAAACCTGCATGAAGGTAACGGGGAACGTGATGAGGACTGTCGGTAAACTGGCACTGGTGGCAACGATGCCAGCCATCCTGCTCGCAGGGTGCAAGCCACCGGCTGAGCCTGACCCTGAGCCGACGGAAACGGCCCTGCCAGAAGCGACGGAGACCCCGATCTCCATCCTGCGCGAAACGCCGGACCCGATCGTCGAGGACTTGCTGCCGACCGAACCGTTTGAGCAGACCGTGCCTTTCGCACAAGGCGGAAGCGAACTGTCTGATGAGGCGAAGGAAGCCATCAAGGCCGTGATCGAATCCAAGCAATTCGGATTGGGCGGGGCCATCACGATCTGGGGCCACACCGACAGTTCCGGCCATGACGAGGCAAACCTGCGCGCTTCGAAACGCCGTGCCGAAGCAGTGGCGCAGGCGCTTGAAGATGCCGGGGTCGACCCTGAACGGATCAAGATCGTGCCGATGGGCGAAATGCTGGCCATCGCGCCTAACGCCAAGCTCGACGGTACGCCGGACGAGGAAGGGCGCGCGAAAAACCGCCGCGTGGAAATCTCGGTCGCGCCGCCTCCGCAGGACGATGAAGTCGGCGGCGAAGCGTCAGATGACGCCGGTGCCGAACCATCTGATGACGCGGCAGAGACGCAGGACGCAGCGTCCCAATAGTGTAAGCGCGTCGTTAACCATCCAACTTGCATTGCTACGAGGAGCCGCCTCGTCACTTTTGCAGCGAAAAGTTAACCACTTCCCTATAAAGATACGCGCGTGAAGTTCGGGCTCCGCCTCCTTTCCGCGCGCCGCGCCTCCTCGCAGGAGCTTGTACGCCTGTATCAACTGGCGGCGAGTGCTGTTGCCGCGTTCATCCTTGGTCTGGCCGCCCTGCCCCATCTGATCGACCACGCACCGCGATGGTTCGGCTCGGCCATGATGGTGGAGCCGATCTCGGGGCAGATCGTCCTGATAGACACGGGTAGCGGTCAGAACTTTTCCGATGAATCGGTTGCTGAACGTCAGGCACAGGCAGTTCGGATCGCTTCGAAAGCGGGTGCCGAGGCGATCTTCATCGAGGGGCAATTTGCTGAATCCGACCCGGGTATTTCCGCCCTCGCCAACGCGATTTCCGCCACGTCCACCCCGGTTACGATTGGCTGGCCGCTCGCCTATACGGCGGACGAGAACTATATCGGAGTTCGCGTAGACAGGCGGGCATCATTTCCGGACGTGACTGAAACCGCCCAGGCCAACCGCCAATTGATGACAGGCTTCGTGCGCGAAGCGGAGTCGCCGATCACTGTCGCTGGCAAGCGATGGAGTTCGTTCAGTGCCGCCATTTCAGGCGTCGACTATGTCCCCGGCGTTTTTCCCATCGATTACCGCCACCGGGCATCGGACCTGAAAGTCTACTCGATCGATGACCTTGCCGGCCGCTCCAAAATGACGGCCCAGCTACGCGGCAAACGGGTCGTGATTGCCTCCATCACGTCGTTGCAGCGAAATGCTCTCGTCCCCAGGGACTGGCGGGTTCCAATCATCTTCGTCGATCTTCTCGCAGCTGAAACGCTGATCAGCGGCGTCCCCTTCCGCGTGCCGACCGAGATCGGATACTTCTTCGCGATAATCATGCTCTATATCGCGGCGCTGCTGCCGCGTCGTATGCGCCGCAAGACTTATGCCGCCACTGCCGGACTGATGATCGCGGTGCCTCTTTTCGTGGCGCCTTTTGGACCCATCATCAATTCCGGTGCCGGACTTTGTGTCCTTTTCGTTTATGGCGGCCTGCGCCTGCGTTCGGGCCTTCGGGAGCGGGCCGCCGGCGTTGAACGGCTTTCCGGCCTTCCTAATTTCCACTCGCTCGAAGACGATTTCACGGCTTCCAAGGGACGCCTGATCATCGCCAAGGTCGAGAACTACGAGGAAATCCTCGCCAGCCTCGAAAGCACGCATCACGCCGATTTCGTCAAGCAGATCGCCCAGCGTCTCTCCATCGGTGGTTCCACGCAGATCTACACCGACACGACCGGGCACTTCGCATGGTTCGATGAACTCGAACACGCCAAGAGCCACGTCGCAGGACTGCTTGCCCTGACCAGCGCGCCGATCGTAACCGGTGATCGCACGCTGGACTTCAACTGCGCATTCGGCCTGCTCGACTGCACCATCGACAAACCGCGGCAAGCGATAAGCGCGACGATCGTCGCCGCAGACCGCGCTGCATCCCGCCCGACCCACATCTCCTACGTGAGCGAGCAGGACGGTTTCGATGCCAACTGGCAGCTATCACTGCTCGCCTCGCTCGGTGACGCGATGGAGCGCGAACAGATTTACCTCGCCTTTCAGCCGCAATGCCGCTTGGCCGACAACCGGATCATCGGGGTCGAGGCGCTGGTCCGTTGGCGCCACCCGGAACGCGGGGTGATCAGCCCCTCGCAGTTCATTCCGCAGATCGAGCGTGCTGGCCGCCTCAAGCCGCTGACCGCGCACACTTTGCGTCTTGCCGCCCGTGCGGCGGACAGGATCTTGTCGACAGGCATCCGTGTAAGCGTCAACGTCTCCGCCACGCTGGTTGCCGACGACGATTTCGTCCCGTTCGTTCACGAAAACATCCTTGCGGGCGGCGGACGCCCCTCCGCCATCACGATTGAGATCACCGAAACCGCCCGCACCCCCGACATCGAGCGCGCCGCCCGCAATCTCGAAAAGCTGCGTTCGATCGGTTACCACATCGCGCTAGACGACTTCGGGACCGGCGAAGCGAACCTGTCGCTTCTGGTCGCGCTGCCTTGCGATGAACTCAAGATCGACCGTAGTTTCGTGATCCTCTCCCAGCATAGCGACCGTGCCCGCATGGTCATCGGCGCGCTGGAAAAGACGACGAGCATGGCGGACATGCGGCTCATCGTCGAAGGGATCGAAACCGAAGACGATCGCAACACGATGCTGGACCTCGGCTGCGAGCTTGGACAGGGCTATCTGCTGGGCAAACCGCAGTTGCTGACCCAGTTCATACACTTGCTCGGAAGCCAGGTTGTCGACGAGCCAACAAAATTAACCCTTTATTAACCTTAAAATTTGTGGTTAACATGTAGTCCTCAAGAACGGAGGCCTATTATGTTTGACTGGTGTCTGAATTGGTTCGAACACTGGGTCTGAGGATCCACGAACCAAATTTCTAAAGGCCTCGCCCTCTGGCGGGGCCTTTTTCATTAGGTCTGAACGATTGCCAAAAGCCAGCAATTCTGCGGGTTTCCCCTAGTGATCCATTAATATCCTCCAACGCATTCACACTAAAATGTTGATCGGGTTGTCATTCACATTCTAATGTGCGACAGCGCGGATATGCAGACCACGATCACCACGACTCAGGAGCGAATCAGGACCCTCGTATTGAAGGGCCAGATGTCGCGTTCCGCCATCGCACGGGCCGCCGGCCTTCATCCCAACTCGCTGCGCGACTGCACCGAAGACGGCTGGAACCCCACGTCCGATACTCTGGCAAAGCTCGATGCTTTCCTGCGCGACAATGACGACCGTCCGGTTCTCGCCACGCCGGAAGAGATCATCGACGAGGCTCGTAATGGTCGCATGTTCATCCTGGTCGACGACGAAGACCGTGAAAACGAAGGCGATCTGGTCATCCCCGCGCAGATGGCCACGCCGTCGGCGATCAATTTCATGGCAACGCATGGTCGCGGCTTGATCTGCCTCGCACTCAGCAAGTCCCGGGTTCAGGACCTCGGCCTCGAACTGATGAGCCGCAACAACCGCACCCGCCACGAAACCGCATTCACGACCTCGATCGAAGCGCGCGAAGGCGTCACAACCGGCATCAGCGCAAGCGACCGCGCCCGTACGATCAGCGTCGCGATCGATTCCTCGAAGGGTAAGGACGACCTCGTCACCCCGGGCCATGTCTTTCCGCTCGTCGCCCGGGACGGCGGCGTCCTGGTGCGCGCCGGCCATACCGAAGCCGCGGTCGACATTTCGCGTCTTGCCGGGCTGAACCCCTCCGGCGTGATCTGCGAGATCATGAACGATGACGGCACGATGGCGCGCATGGACGATCTCATCGCTTTTGCCCGCCGCCATGATCTCAAGATCGGCACGATCCGCGATCTCATCGCCTATCGCCGCAAGCACGATCATATCGTGGAGCTGCGTTCCGAAACCCGTTTCGCAAGCCAGTATGGGGGCATGTGGACCGCGCGGGCCTATTACAACACCGCCACGGGCGACGAAACGCTGGCGCTTACGCTCGGCCACATCAGCCCTGACAAGCCGACTCTGGTCCGGATGCATACGCTTGACGTATTCAGCGATGCGCTTGGCGAGGAAGGGTCGCGATCGGGCTTGATGGCGCGCTTCATGAAGCAGATCGCCGATGAAGGCGCGGGCGTGGTCGTCATTATCAATCGCCACAGCAAGCGCATGTGGTCGGCCATCCTCGACATGCATTCCGGGGCAAAGAGCACGGCCGACATGGACGAATTGCGCGACTATGGTGTAGGCGCGCAGGTCCTTACCGAACTGGGCGTGCAGGAGATGATCTTGCTGACCAACACGCACCACTCGCTCGTCGCGCTGGAAGGTTACGGCCTTTCGATCGCGGGCGAACGTCCCATCGACTGACCAGACTTTCTACCGGAGACCGACATGGCCCGCTTTCTCATCGTGGAAGCCCGTTTCTACGAACATCTCAACGACATGCTCGTCTCCGGCGCCCGCAGCGCGCTTGAGGCAGAAGGTCATTCGGTAGACGTGCTGACCGTGCCCGGCGCGCTGGAATTGCCGGGGTCCATCGCGATGGCTTCGGAAAGCGGACAGTACGATGGTTATGTCGCGATCGGTGTCGTCATTCGCGGCGAAACCTATCACTTCGAAATCGTCGCCGGGGAAAGCGCGCGCGGCATCATGGCGCTGACCATGGACGGGGTGGCCATCGGTAACGGCATCCTGACAGTCGAAAACGAAGCACAAGCGCTCGTCCGCGCCGATCCCGCACAGAAGGACAAGGGCGGCGAAGCGGCAAAGGCTGCCCTCGCCCTGCTCGACCTGCAGTCGCGCTTCGCGGTCTAAAAGGCGTTCAGCCGGTCTGCTTCGGACTGGTACATGCGCGAGCCCGGCTGCACGTCGAACGCGCGATACCAGGCGTCGATGTTCTCGACCAGATTGGCCCGGGCCTGCAGGGCGTCCTGCGCCCGGCGACGTTCAAGGCTGCTACCTTCGGGATACTTTGTGCCCCACAGCTGCGCCCATGCGATGAAGAAACGCTGGTCGCCGGTAAAACCCTCTATCACCGCGGGCTCCTTGCCGCCAAGCGATCGGCGGTAGGCTCCATGGGCTGCCTGTAATCCCGCAAGATCGGCCGATTCCTCCTGGTCGTCGCCCGGCTGATCTATCACGCGCGCCATCTCGCGGCCGATGATCGAACCGATCCCGCCGAAATTGGCGGCCGCATCGGAAGACGCGTTGTAGATCGGTGGCTGTATGAAGGCCGCGCTTATCTGGATCGACGACTGCTGCGGCAATGTCAGAATGCTCGCCTCATGCGGGGCCAGCCACCACTCCCCCGCCCGCGCGGAGGTACCCGTACGCGATGCCTGCTGCAGATAGAGAGCACGGTCCGCCTCTTGCGCAATGGAATAGGCCTGGTCCAGTTCGAGGTCGCGGCGCTTTACCGGAGCGATCTTGTCCGGATAGCCGACCGAGATACGAATGCTCTTCAGCTTTTCCAGCAGTCTAGCCGCGCTCGCCTCGTCGAGGTTGTCGCTATTGCGGATGGCCTGCCCCATCGCGCCGCGAACGGCTTCGGCGATCTGCTCCACGTCCTTGACCTGCGATGCCTGCACGTAGCGTTCGACGTAGAGCCGACCGAGGACATCGGGGTAGAGTTTCGCTGCCCGCAAGACCGCTTCGCTTTCACGCGAGGGGCGACCACGAATGCCCTTGATGTCCCGCTCGTAGAACTGGAAATGCGCGTCGGACACGGCTTTCGGCAAAAGGCCCGCTTGCCGGTTCAGTCGGTGAAACAACAGCCAGTCGCGCCAGACGTCGATCGGTTCGGATGCAACGAGCGCCGAGGATACTTTCACCGCTCCAGCAGACTGCACCGCGATCTTGTCGGCGCGGTTGAGACCTGCGCCCGCGAGAAATGCGTCCCAGTCCATGCCCGGCGCCTCTGTACTGAGCGCCGCGCGATCCCAGGTCACGGTTTCGCCCGGACCTTCGCCCTGGGCCGCAGCAAGCTTCTGCTCCAGTTCCACGACCGCCCTGGCCCGCGAAGCCGCGCCGTTCAGCCCGGCCCAGCCCAGAACCCGAGCGACATAGACGCGATAGGCCGCTCGCGTGGGCGTATAGGCATAATCTTCAGGCTGCGGCAGACCGAGTCCGCCCGCGAAAAGATAGGGTATCTGCGTTTCCCCATCCGGACCCGCCATGACGGCAACGGAGAACAGTCCGTCGCTATTGTCGCCATCGGCCAGCATCGGGTTCGCTTCGCCGCGCACGTTTTCACCGATGGCGCGGGCGAGGTCTTGCGCGGTTTCGATATCGGCAAAGCGCGCCAGATCGTCGGCAACGATGTCGCGGCCCGCCCGTTTGATCGCGGCACGGTTCATGAAGGCGCGGTAGAATTCGCGAAGTTGTGCCTCTCCGCTGCCGCTGGGCTGCGGGCTGTTAGCCAGTTCCTGCAGGATGGCGAGCAGCCGTGTTTCCAGCAGACTGGCCGCGGCATCGCGCCTGCTGGCAGAGGGCTGGTCATCGGGAACTTCGGCGTACTGAAGCCACCCGCCATTGGCGTACAGGTAGAAATCGTCGCCCGGCGGTATTGCCTTGTCCATCGCCTCGACGTCGATGCCGACGCCTGTGCCTTGCGTCGCGACATAGCCGCTATCATCCGAAGACGAACACGCAGCCAGCGTCCCGAACGACACCGCCAGGAGGGCGGAAGCAGCTAGGATTGCGTGGCGCAAGGCAGAACCCGACTTTCAATGTGGCAAAAACGTGGCGAGAACCCTTTTACGAGACCTTGCCACGCTTCGCAAATATCTGGACGCGACCGTTAAGAACGCGCCACTGCCATTGCGGCGGCTGTCCTTATGCGAGACGGCCGAACGCGCTGGACCCGGCGTAGAATGCCGACGCGCCCAGCTCTTCCTCGATGCGGATCAGCTGGTTGTACTTGGCAAGCCGGTCGGACCGAGCGAGCGATCCGGTCTTGATCTGGCCGCAGTTGGTGGCAACCGCCAGGTCGGCGATCGTGCTGTCCTCGGTCTCGCCCGAACGGTGCGACATGACCGCGGTGTAGCCGTTGCGCTGCGCGATCGAGACCGCCTCCAGCGTTTCGGTCAGCGTGCCGATCTGGTTGACCTTGACCAGCAGCGAGTTTGCAAGGCCCTGGCCGATGCCCATCGTCAGGCGCTTGGGGTTGGTCACGAACAGGTCGTCGCCGACCAGCTGGACCTTGTCGCCCACCTTGTCGGTGAGAGCCTTCCAGCCGTCGAAGTCGTCTTCGGCCATGCCGTCCTCGATCGACTTGATCGGGTAGTTGGCGCACAGGTCGGCCAGGTAATCGGCCATTTCCTCGCCGGTGAGCGATAGCCCCTCGCCCGCGATATCGTAGCGGCCATCGGTAAAGAACTCGGTGCTGGCGCAGTCGAGCGCGAGTGCGATGTCGTCACCCGGCTTGAAACCGGCCTTCTCGATCGACTGCATGATGAAGTCGAGCGCGTCGCGCGTGCTGGCAAGGTTCGGGGCAAAGCCGCCTTCGTCGCCAACGGCGGTCGACAGGCCCTTTTCCGAAAGACCCTTCTTCAGCGTGTGAAAGATCTCCGCGCCCCAGCGCACTGCATCGGCCAGCGACTCGGCACCGACCGGCATGACCATGAATTCCTGGAAATCGATCGGGTTGTCGGCATGTTCGCCGCCGTTGATGATATTCATCATCGGCACCGGCAGGACATGGGCCGAAACACCGCCGATATAGCTGTAAAGCGGCATTCCGCGCGCTGCGGCCGCGGCCTTTGCCACCGCCATCGAGGTACCGAGGATCGCGTTGGCGCCAAGGCGGGCCTTGTTCTCCGTCCCGTCGAGAGCGATCATGGCAAGGTCAATGTCGCGCTGGTCCTCGGCATCAAGGCCAAGCAAAACCTCGGAAATCTGGTCGTTCACGGCGTCGACCGCCTTTAGAACACCCTTGCCCATGTAGCGGGTCTTGTCGCCATCGCGCAGTTCGACGGCTTCGTGTGCGCCGGTCGATGCGCCCGAGGGAACCGCGGCGCGGCCCATCGATCCGTCTTCGAGAAGGACGTCGACTTCCACCGTCGGATTCCCGCGGGAATCGAGGATTTCGCGGCCATGGATATCGATGATGGCGGTCATTTTCGGGCACCTTCCTGTCAAGTCTGAGACGGCACGCGCATCGCGTTTCCGTATATGATACGCTCGGAGCCGATAGATGGCGGAACAATCGCTGGCAACACTCGTTGGTCAGGTAAACGGGGGGAGCCGCGAGGCTGCCCGCCACATATCACTAAAGGGGCCGCCCGGTACTCGGGTGGATTAAGGAAGAAAGATGGAAACGATGGTCGAACCGATCGAACCCACCACGCCGGAAACGCCGGTGAATTCGAACCGCGCCGAAGCCAAGAGCCGCTTTTCGAAGGCGCTCGACGAAGCGAAAGCCGGTGCCGCCGCTCTCAAGGCGGAAGCAGTCGAAAAGGCAGGAACGCTCAAGGCGGATGCCAAGGTCAAGGCAGACGGCTACAAGGGCCGCGCCGGTGAAAAGGGCGAACAGCTGAAGGGCGACGCCGCCGCATATAGCGAGCAGGCGAAGGCCAAGGCAGCCGAATTGGCGCTGGAAACCAAGGCGAAGACGAGCGAGGCGATGGTTTCGCTGGGCCGCTTTGCCACCGACAACGCCGGCACGATCGATGAAAAGCTGGGCGTGAAGTACGGCGACTATGCCCGTTCGGCAGCGCGCAGCCTTGAAACCAACGCGGCAAAGCTCGACGCCAAGAGCCTTGACGAGCTTGGCGAAGATGCACGGCAAGTCGTCCGCAAGAGCCCGGGCACCGCAGTTGCCGTCGCCGTCGGCGCCGGTTTCCTGCTCGCCCGCCTGTTCCGCTCCAAGTGAGTTCCGGACAGGAACGGAAGGGGTAATGCTGGATAGCACCCGCTACGATTCCGATGCCTCGGACAGTGCGGATCTGGCGGCCGAAAGGTCGCTGGCCGAAGACATAAAGGCGCTCGTCAGCGACGGGCGCCTTCTTGCCGAGGCGGAGATCGATTTTCACAAGAAGCGCGCTATTTACGGCGCGAACGAGGGCAAGAAAATCGCCATCTCGTTCGCGATCGCGGGCGTGCTGGCGTTTTTCGCGGTGATGGGTCTGGTCTTCGGACTGATCCTCGCGCTGGGGCAGATCATCACTTACTGGGGTTCGACGGCTGTTGTGGTCGGTGCGCTCCTGCTCATCGCATTCGTATTCGTGTCGATGGGCAAGTCCCGCCTCGACCGCGTGAAGTCCGTGTTGAGCACCGAGGAACAGGCATGACCGAGGCCGAAGTCATCGAGGCCAAGCGCCTCCGCAGAACAGCCCGCGACGTCTTCGACACGCAAAAGAACCTCGTTCGCGCCGATCTCGACGCCGCCTCGCTTGGCAAGCGTGTCGCCACGCGCATCAGCGAGGATGCACGTTACCTTGGTGAAGAGGCCGCCGACGTCGCCAATCGCAACAAGGCACTGACGGGTATAGGCGCGCTAGCCGTTACCGCGCTTCTCTTCCGCAAGCCCCTGATGGCCTTTGCGGCAAGCATCATCGGCACTGAACAGGACGAAGATGCGGACAGTGACCAGCGTGAGGAAGAAAACGGCGTCGCCCGGTAGGTTATCGGGCTTTCCTGCGGAACCACAGGCCTTTCACTGCATTGATTTGGCAAAGGCCCGGTTCATGATCGGGCGAAACAAGAACATTCCGACAGGAAGGACCACTTTCGTGACCGACACAGACCAACAGCCCGCCAATGACAGCGCCGCCATTCCGCTGAATATCCAGGCGAGCAATCCCGAACCCGAAACACAGTCCCTGTCCGATCGCGTGTCCGCCGCGCAGAAGCGGATTGCCGAACGCACCGCCCCTGCCCGTGCCAAGGCCGCGGAACAGACCAAGGCCGCGGCGAGCTCGACCAAGCAGTTCGTGAAGGACCATCCTGTGATCGCAATCGGCGGCGCACTCGCTGCTGGCATCGCCATCGCATATGCCCTGCCCGGCAAGCCGAGCCGCAAGCTGCGCAGCAGTACGCTGGCGCTTGGTGGTCTCGTCGCCGAGCTTGCCGCCACTTATGGCGCGCGCATGCTTTCGATGGCCGAAGACGCTGCCGAAGCAAGCCAGGAAAAGCTTGGCGAAATTGGCGAGAGCTTTGCTGCCGCCAGCGAATCGCTTGCCGACACGGCTGCTGAAACTGGCACCTCGGTCCTGTCCAGCATCAAGCATATGGGCGAAGCGACCGCTGCGCAGGCACAGTCGATGGCCGGAAAGATCAAGCGCTGATCGCCGCCTCACCTTTTACTAAGACAAATGTCGGTCCGGTGCATATCTTGCGCCGGGCCGATTTTTCTTTAATGGGTGCGCGCAAGGGCACGCTTCAACGAAGGGGCGGCCTTCTCCCTCAACTGGAATGGAACCCGTTCTCATGACGCAGAAGCTGCATCTTGTGATGGGTGGCCGGGTTACCGACCCGCGCTCGCTCGAATTCGCCGACCTGCCTTCGGTTCACCTCGTCGGGGTCTTTCCCGATTATTCCAGCGCCGAAGAAGCCTGGCGCTCCAACGCACAGCGCACCGTGGACGATGCAGAAATGAAGTACGTCATCGTGCACCTCCACAAGCTGCTCGAGCCGAATATGGGCGGCGAGAAGTAGGAAACCAGAAAACCCCGCGAGGCCAAACCGGCCCGCGGGGTTTTTCTTCGAACCTGGCCCGTGTGGGCGTGGGTTCAGATGAACTCGATCTTGTCGACGACGTAAAAACGGTCGCCCGAAGGGACGGTCACCTCGATTTCGTCCTCGACCCTCTTGCCGATAAGCGCGCGGGCCAGCGGGCTGTTGTAGCTGATGCGGCCCTTCTTCGCGTCTGCTTCGGTCTGACCGACGATCTGGTACTTCACCGGCTTGTCGTCATCGTCCAGCAGCGTAACGGTCGCGCCGAACACGATCTTGTCACCCGAAAGCGATGCCGGATCGATGATCTGCGCGCGGCTGATCTTGTCTTCCAGTTCCGCAATCTGCGCCTCGATCTGGCCCTGCCGTTCCTTGGCGGCGTGATATTCGGCGTTTTCGGAAAGGTCGCCGTGGGCGCGCGCTTCCTCGATCGCGTCCACGACGCGAGGACGTTCAAGTCGCAGTGCCTTGAGGTCAGCAGTCAGCTTTTCGTAGCCTTCCGCCAGCATCGGGACTTTTTCGATACTCGCCATGTCTTTCCCTGTTCTATCAGTCGCCATGGATTTCCCCGCGACAGGTTCGCCGTTCGCCCCTTCGTAAAGAAGTCGGCGTGCGGAGTACCTGAACGTTTGAGGGAAATCCGATCAGTCAGCCATAATAGGATTGAAGCGAGCGCACTTCAAGCGTGCCGCCACGTTGAGCCGCAATCGCATCGGCCGCGACGACCGCTGCCGCCGCGGTCGTGTAGATCGCGACCTTGGCTTCCAGTGCGGCCTGACGGATCGACGCGGAGTCCTTCAAAGACTGCCATCCCTCGGTCGTGTTGAAGATCAAGGAAACGTCGCCGTCGATGATCCGGTCCACGATATGCGGGCGCCCTTCGGCCACCTTGTTCACGCGTTCTGCGTCAACGCCGTTTTCGACCAGGAACTTCTGCGTTCCGCCGGTCGCGATGATGGCGAAACCGTTGGCTTCCAGCTTCTTGACCGCGGGAAGGATGTGATCCTTGTCGCTGTCCTTGACCGATACGAACAGGACGCCGCCTTCGGGAAGCAGGGCGCCTGCGCCCAGCTGGCTCTTGATGAAGGCCGCGGTGAAGTCGGTATCGATGCCCATGACTTCGCCCGTGGACTTCATTTCGGGGCTGAGCACCGGGTCCGTGCCGGGGAACTTGGCGAACGGGAAGACCGCTTCCTTGACCGCGACGTGATCGACCTTGCGCTTGATCTTGGGCAAGTCGGTCAGCTTCTCGCCCGCCATGACGCGTGCAGCGATCTTTGCGATGGGGTCGCCGATGGCCTTTGCCACGAAGGGAACGGTGCGCGATGCGCGCGGGTTCACCTCGATCAGGTAAACCTCATCTTCCTTGATCGCGAACTGGATGTTCATCAGGCCTACGACCTTCAGAGCGCGGGCGAGCGCATCGGCCTGACGCTCCATCTCGGCGATGATGTCGTCCGAGAGGCTGTAGGGCGGCAGGGTGCAGGCGCTGTCGCCGGAATGGACACCAGCTTCCTCGATGTGCTGCATGACACCGGCCACGACCACGTCGGTCCCGTCGCACAGGGCATCGACGTCGCATTCGACGGCATCGCGAAGATACTGGTCGATGAGGACCGGGCTTTCACCCGATACGCGAACCGCGGTTGCCATATATTCGTCAAGCTGCGCTTCGCTGTCGACGATTTCCATCGCGCGGCCGCCAAGGACGTAAGACGGGCGGATGAGCACCGGATAGCCGATTTGCGCGGCGATGCCCCTCGCCTCTTCCTGGCTGCGGGCGATGCCGTTGGCGGGCTGCTTGAGGCCGAGCTTGTTGACCAGCTTGGCAAAGCGTTCACGGTCTTCGGCAAGGTCGATCGCATCGGGCGAAGTGCCCAGGATCGGGATACCCGCCTTTTCAAGGTCTGCGGCCAGCTTCAGCGGGGTCTGCCCGCCGAACTGCACGATCACACCGGCCAGCGTGCCGTTCGACATTTCGACGGCAAGGATTTCCAGCACGTCTTCGGCCGTCAGCGGTTCGAAATAGAGCCTGTCCGACGTGTCATAGTCGGTCGAGACGGTTTCCGGGTTGCAGTTGACCATGATCGTCTCGAACCCTGCGTCCGCCAGCGCAAAGCATGCGTGGCAGCAGCAGTAGTCGAACTCGATCCCCTGCCCGATCCGGTTCGGCCCGCCGCCAAGGATAACGATCTTGTTGCGCGACGACGGGTCGGCCTCGTTCTCGGGCTCACCGAACAGCGGGGCCTCGTAAGTCGAGTACATGTAGGGTGTGATCGCCTCGAACTCGGCGGCGCAGCTGTCGATGCGCTTGAACACCGGACGCACGCCCAGCTTGTGGCGCAGCTTGCGGATTTCCTCTTCCGAGGTGCCGCCCGCCATAGCCCTGAGCGTATCGTGCAGCAGGCCCGACCGCTTCGCCTGCGTTTCACCTAGGCCGCCAGCGACACCGATCGAACGCACGGCAAGCGTGGCAAGCCGCTTGTCCGAAAAGCCCATGGCTTTCAACCGGCGCAGACCCTCGGCATCGCCGGGGACGCCGTTTTCGACGATGCGGCTCTCTTCCTCGATGATCTGGCGAATGTGCGTCAGGAACCAGGGATCGTACTGGGTGACGGCGTGGATTTCGTCCTGCGTCATCCCTTCGCGGAAAGCCTGCGCCACGATCAGCAGCCGTTCGGGCGTGCGTTCGGACAGACGCGCGGTCAGCACGTCCTTCGATGCGCCTTCCAGCTCCTCGACCCGGTTGAACCCGTCGAGCCCGGTTTCGAGGCCGCGCAGCGCCTTCTGCAGCGATTCCTTCATGTTGCGCCCGATGGCCATGACTTCGCCGACAGACTTCATCGCGGTCGACAGCTTGTTCTGCGACCCCTTGAACTTTTCAAAGGCAAAGCGCGGGATCTTGGTGACGATATAGTCGATCGTCGGCTCGAAACTGGCGGGAGTCGCCCCGGTGATCTCGTTCGTGATCTCGTCCAGCGTGTAGCCCACGGCCAGTTTCGCCGCGACGCGCGCGATGGGGAAGCCGGTGGCCTTCGATGCCAGCGCCGAGGAACGCGAAACGCGCGGGTTCATCTCGATCACGATCAACCGGCCGTCAGCTGGATTCACTGCGAACTGTACGTTCGAACCGCCTGTTTCCACACCGATTTCGCGCAGCACGTTCAAAGACGCGGTGCGCATGATCTGGTATTCCTTGTCGGTCAGCGTCAGCGCCGGTGCGACCGTGATGGAATCGCCGGTGTGGACGCCCATCGGGTCCACATTCTCGATCGAGCAGATGATGATGCAGTTGTCGTTCTTGTCGCGAACGACTTCCATCTCGTACTCTTTCCAGCCGAGCAGCGATTCCTCGATCAACACTTCGGTGGTCGGGCTGGCGTCGAGGCCTTCGCGCACGATCTTCTCGAACTCGGCCTTGTTATAGGCGATGCCGCCGCCGGTGCCACCCAGCGTGAACGAGGGGCGGATGATCGCGGGCAGGCCCGTGGTCTCCAGCACTTCGAACGCTTCCTCGACAGTGTTGGCAACGCCCGAACGTGCCGATTCCAGCCCGATCGCGTCCATAGCCTTGCGGAACCGCTGGCGGTTTTCGGCCTTGTCGATGGCATCGGCATCCGCGCCGATCATCTTCACGCCGTACTTATCCAGCACGCCCGTTTCGTACAGCTTCAACGCGGTGTTGAGCGCGGTCTGCCCGCCCATCGTCGGCAGGATCGCGTCGGGGCGTTCCTTGGCGATGACGCGTTCTACGAAATCGGGCGTGATCGGCTCGACATAAGTCGCGTCGGCCATTTCCGGATCGGTCATGATCGTGGCGGGGTTGGAGTTCACCAGGATGACCCGGTAGCCCTCTTCCTTCAGCGCTTTGACCGCCTGCGTGCCCGAATAGTCGAACTCGCACGCCTGCCCGATGATGATCGGGCCTGCGCCGATGATGAGGATGGAGGAGATGTCAGTGCGTTTGGGCATTACTGGCTTTCTGTCTCTTGGGCAGGGGCCGGGTTCGGCTCATCGAAAAAGGCGAAGGGATCGGGCAGCGGCAGGATGCCGGCCTCGATCATCATGGCATCGGCCTCGCGATAGGCAGGACCGAAGCCTTTCAGGATACGCTGGGCAAAATCGTCAGGAAGCGCGCAGCCGTTCTGCGCATTCTCGACAGCGCTTTCCATAAAGCGGCGAACGAGCCTCGCGCGCTCCTCGGCAGTATCGTCGTAGGGGAAAACGCCGTTGCGCACCTCGATGGAGGTCGCGCCGTCTTCGTCGCAGGGGGCAACCCTGATGTGCACGCTGAGATCGTACTCGGCATCGTCGGCGTCGTATTCGGCATAGAACTGCAACGTGGCAGCGGCGACCGTGTGCTCGATATGGACGGGGTGTTCTTCGTTGCCACCGACAACCCAGCCATCCTCCGCCGAAGCAACGGCGGGCATCGCCACCGACAGCGCGGCGGCGCTGATGAGGATGGAGGAGATGTCGGCGCGATTGGGCATCAATTTTTATCACCTAGCAAATACAGACCGACCTGGAGCCTTGGGCCAAAAGTCGCGCTTGAGAGTATGCAGTCGATTACAGAGGGCTCTTCCTTGTAGAGATCGATCGATGCAGTCTCATTACCGTGAGTTCCGCTCTCGATATCAAAACTCTTTGCCTTACAGTGTGTTACGAGAAATGTTGGAGAGATGTCATCCATTTCATAGAGTTCGCTATCGGACCTCCACTCAACAGATTGTGTTCCCCGAATAGCCAATTTCAGTTCAGCGCGTTTCTCCATCTGACTGAAAACCCATCCTCCAAAGAAACTAGCGGCCATGCTAAGGGCAATCAGCAAAGCACGCCTTCGCTTCACCCCAACTCACCCACGAACTTCTCGAACAGGTAAAAACTGTCCATCGGCCCCGGCGAAGCCTCGGGGTGATACTGTACCCCGAAGGCCTTCTTGCCGGTAATGGCGATGCCGCAGTTGGTGCCGTCGAACAGCGACTTGTGCGTTTCGATCACACCTTCGGGCAGCGTGGTGCCGTCGACTGCGAAACCGTGGTTCATCGAGGTAATCTCGACCAGACCCTCGCTCTCGCCCCACACGCCGCCGACGCGCTGGACCGGGTGGTTCGCGCCGCGGTGGCCCTGGAACATCTTGCCGGTCTTGGCCCCTGCGGCAATTGCCAGCATCTGGTGGCCGAGGCAGATGCCGAACAGCGGCACGCTGGCATCCAGCAGCGACTTGATCACCGGCACCGCGTATTCGCCCGTCGCCGCCGGATCGCCGGGGCCGTTCGACAGGAACACGCCGTCAGGCTTCAGTTCCATGATCTGATCGAACGTTGCCTCTGCGGGCACCACGGTCACTTTCGCGCCCGCCTTTACGAGGTTGCGAAAGATGTTGTCCTTCGCGCCGAAATCCATCGCCACGACGTGCGGGCGGCCCTCGCTGCCAGGCTGGCCATAGCCTTCGCCCAGCGTCCAGTGGCCGCCGGTCCAGTCCTGATGGCACGAACGCGCAACGGTCTTGGCAAGGTCCATCCCTTCAAGACCCGGCCATCCTTGCGCCTTGGCGTGGAGCGCCTTCAGGTCGAAATTGCCGTCCGGGTCATGCGCGATGACCACGTTGGGCGCGCCCTGGATGCGGATGCGGCGGGTCAGCGCGCGGGTGTCGAGCCCGGCAATGCCGATCTTGCCCTTTTCTGCCATCCACTGCGGCAGGTCACCCATCGAGCGGAAGTTCGACGGGTCGGTCACGTCTTCGCGCACGACGCAGCCCAGTGCCGAATCGCAAAGGCCCTCGACGTCTTCGGGGTTCGTGCCGACATTGCCGATATGCGGGAAAGTGAAGCAGACGAACTGCCCGGCGTAGGACGGGTCGGTCATCACTTCCTGATAACCGGTCATCGACGTGTTGAAGCAAAGTTCGCCAACCGCATCGCCGGTCGCGCCAAATCCGCGCCCCCATGCGACATGACCGTCGGCAAAGACGATAACGGCCGTTGCTCCCTTTGGTTGAGGCGCGTGCGAGGGTGCGGCGTCTGCCATAAAAAAGGCGCTCCGTTATCTTAGAATCCAGCGATGCGTGCTAAGGCTCGCTCGCTAGTGGGGTGCAACTGTACCGTCAAGGTGGCCGGGCAGGTTTCTTTTCGCTATCGGCCCGCTTCAACCGCATTTTTGACCGAAAGACTCCACCATGCTTCGCGATGACCTGAAGTCCGCCCAGATCGATGCCATGAAGGCAAAGGACAAGGAACGCCTTAACGCTGTTCGCCTGATCCTCGCCAAGATCAAGGACCGCGACATCGAATTGCGCACGTCCGACAAGCCGGTCGACGACGATGCCATGGTGATCGAAGTCCTGCAGAAGATGGCCAAGCAGCGCCGCGAATCGATCGAGATGTACCGCCAGGGCGGCCGCGAGGAACTGGCCGCCGCCGAAGAAGCCGAGATGAAAGTGATCGAGGAATTCCTCCCCCAGCAGATGAGCGAGGAGGATACCAAGGCCGCGATCGAGGCTATCAAGACCGAGCTTGGCGCGACCGGCATGAAGGACATGGGGCGCGTCATGGCCGAGCTGAAGGCACGTCACGGTGCACAGCTTGACATGAGCAAGGCCAGCGGACTGGTTAAGGCCTCTCTTTCGTAATATCCGTGAGAGATGGCGCTCTCACCCCAATGGCTGGACGAACTGCGTAGCCGCATCACGCTTTCGGGCGTGATCGGCCGTACCACGCGGCTCACCAAAGCGGGGCGCGAGTTCAAGGCCTGCTGCCCCTTCCATAACGAGAAGACGCCCAGCTTCACCGTCAACGACGAAAAGGGCTTCTACCACTGCTTCGGCTGCGGCGCGCATGGCGATGCCATCCGCTGGATGACCGATCAGCAGGGCCTGCCCTTCATGGACGCGGTGAAGGAGCTGGCGGCAGAGGCCGGGATGGAAGTCCCCGCCCCAGACCCGCGCATGGCCAAGGCGGCAGAACAGCGCGCATCGCTGCACGATGTCATGGCTGCGGCGCAGGCGTGGTTCGTCGACAACCTCGCCTCGCCCGCCGGGACGCAGGCCCGCGCCTATCTGGAAAAGCGCGGGATCAAGGCGGCGGCGATCCGCGAATTCGGGTTCGGCTATGCCCCTGACGATCGCGGTGCGATTGCCAAGGCGCTGTCGGGCTTTCCGAAAGAAATGCTGATCGAGGCAGGTCTGCTGATCGATGTCGAGGGTAAAGAGCCTTACGACCGGTTTCGCGGTCGATTGATGCTCCCGATCCAGGACCGGCGCGGGCGTGTTATCGCATTTGGCGGCCGTATTCTTGCCGACGCCCCCAATGCGCCGAAATACCTGAACAGCCCAGACACGCCGGTCTTCGACAAGGGGCGCACCCTCTATAACCTGCACCGCGCCGCCGCTGCTTCGCGCCAGACGGACCGGATCGTCGTGGTCGAAGGCTACATGGACGTCATCGCGCTCGCCGGCGCAGGCATGGGCGAAGCGGTCGCCCCGATGGGTACGGCCCTGACAGAGAACCAGCTTGAACTGATCTGGCGGCTTGTCCCTGTGCCCACACTATGTTTCGACGGCGACAGCGCGGGCCAGCGCGCGGCGCTGCGCGGGATTGCGCGTGCGTTGCCCATGCTGAAACCCGGTCATTCCCTGTCCATCGTGACGTTGCCGGAAAAGATGGACCCCGACGACCTCATCCGCCGTGACGGGGCGCAGGCGATGGAAGCGTTGCTTTCGAAGGGCGAGACGCTGCTCGACGCGATCTGGCGGTTCGAGCGTGACGCACAGCCGCTGCGCACGCCAGAGGACAAGGCGGGCCTGAAAGCGCGCCTGATCGAACATACCGAGACGATCCAGCATCCCGACATCCGCTCGCTCTACAGGCGCGAATTGCTCGACCGATATGGCGCATTCGCCTTCCCGCCGCGCGAACAGCGGTCCGGTTTTCAGCGCGGTTCGTTCCAGAAAGGGCGCGCACCTTTCCCCAACCGCTTTGGCACAGAACCCGCATCGGGCCGTCTGAAACAGCTGACCCCCGCGGCTGCGCGAAGCCGCCTGATTACCGCGCTTCTGGTTGGATTGACCCGCCATCCCGGCGTCATCGCGGAGGAGAGCGACCGGCTCGCCACGCTGCACCCGGAGGACGCGATGCACGCCCGCGTTCTCGACGCATTGCTGGAAGCTGCGGAAACCCGAAAATTTGCGGCGAAAATCGATTCGCAGCCGCTTGAAACGGGTGAAGTTACGGCCATATTGCAAGGACGTGGACTGGCCCTACCCGACAGGGAAACGATCGGCGGCATGAAATTTGCCTTTTTGACCGATCACGCAGAGGAGCACGAGGCCACGCGAGAACTGGTGCAGGCGATCGAGCTGCTGGTCGAAAGACCCGCAATCGAGTCCGCCCTCGCCGAGGCGACCGCGCGTTTTGCCGAGGATCCGGAAGGAGCCTATGCGGAACAGCAGCGGTTGCTGAAGAGAAAGCTGGAATTCGAACGCCGTCTCATGCAAATGGCGGCATCGCGCGCGAATGCGTCGGCCTGAATATCGCGACTTGGACGGCCGGCTCAAGGGATACGGGAACATATTTCGGTAATGGCGACACAGGAAAAGAACGAAAGCGGCGATGCTCCGCTGATCGATCTCAACGAAGCCTCCATCAAGAAACTCATCGCTCGCGCCAAGAAGCGCGGCGTGATCACTTATGACGAGCTGAACGAGGCGCTTCCGTCCGACCAGATGTCGTCGGAGCAGATCGAGGACATCATGGCCGCGATCAGCGAGATGGGCGTGAACATCGTCGAAAGCGACGATGATTCCGACAGCGAAGACGGCGGCCCCGAGGAAGTCGGCAGCGACGACAACGACGACGATTCGGATACCCCGTCTTCGGGCACGGCCAACAAGGCCCCTGCCAAGAAGAAGGAAACGATCGAGCGTACCGACGATCCAGTTCGCATGTACCTGCGCGAAATGGGCGCGGTCGAATTGCTCAGCCGCGAGGGCGAAATCGCCATCGCCAAGCGCATCGAGGCTGGCCGTGACATGATGATCATGGGCCTTTGCGAAAGCCCGATCACGTTTCACGCCATCATCCAGTGGTCCGAGGCTCTCAACAACGAGGAAATGCAGCTGCGCGAGATCCTCGATCTCGATGCCATGCTGTCGAAGGAGCCCGCGCCGGAAAACCTCAACGACGAGGACGAAGGCGACGGCGAGATTTCCGAGGAAACGGCCGGCCCCTCCTACAAGGAGGATGACGACGACGAGGACGAGGAATCTTCCGAGGGCGAGAACGGCGAAGAAGGTTCGAGCCGCAAGGAAGACGACGACGACGAGGACAACACCCTCTCGCTCGCGCAGATGGAAGCGGCGCTGAAGCCCGACGCGATCGAACGTTTCGCCCGCATCACCAAGCTGTTCAAGTCCTTTGAAAAGCTTCAGGAAGAGCGCGTCGATGCCATGGGCCGCGGCGAGAGCTTTGCCGCGTCCAAGGAAGACAAATACGAGAAGCTGCGCGAAGAACTGACCGCAGAGGTCGAGTCCGTGCAGTTCCACGCGACGAAGATCGAATTCCTCGTCGACAATCTCTATGCCTTCAACCGCCGCCTGACCGCGCTTGGCGGCCAGATGCTCCGCCTGGCAGAGCGTCACAAGGTAAAGCGCGCCGACTTCCTCAAGGAATATGTCGGCCGCGAACTGGACGACACCTGGCTTGCCGAAATGTCCAAGAAGGACAAGAAGTGGGCCGCCTTCGCAGAGAAGGAAGAAGACGCGGTTGAGCGTATCCGCGCCGAAATCGCCGACATCGCTTCGCAGACCGGTATGGCGCTGCACGAATTCCGCCGCATCGTGAACATGGTGCAGAAGGCGGAGCGTGAGGCCCGTATCGCCAAGAAGGAAATGGTCGAGGCGAACCTGCGCCTCGTGATTTCCATCGCGAAAAAGTACACGAACCGCGGCCTTCAGTTCCTGGACCTGATCCAGGAAGGCAACATCGGCCTGATGAAGGCGGTCGACAAGTTCGAGTATCGTCGCGGCTACAAGTTCAGCACGTATGCAACGTGGTGGATCCGTCAGGCGATCACCCGCTCGATCGCTGACCAGGCACGCACGATCCGTATCCCGGTCCACATGATCGAGACGATCAACAAGCTCGTCCGCACGAGCCGCCAGTTCCTGCACGAGCAGGGCCGCGAACCTACGCCCGAGGAAATGGCAGAGCGTCTGTCGATGCCGCTCGAAAAGGTTCGCAAGGTGATGAAGATCGCCAAGGAACCGATCAGCCTCGAAACGCCAATCGGCGACGAGGAGGATTCGCACCTCGGCGATTTCATCGAGGACAAGAATGCGATCATTCCGGTCGACGCCGCGATCCAGGCGAACCTCAAGGAAACGGTCACCCGCGTCCTTGCCTCGCTCACCCCGCGTGAGGAACGCGTGCTGCGCATGCGTTTCGGTATCGGCATGAACACCGATCACACGCTGGAGGAAGTCGGGCAGCAGTTCTCGGTCACCCGCGAACGTATCCGCCAGATCGAGGCGAAGGCGTTGAGGAAGCTCAAGCACCCGAGCCGGAGCCGCAAGATGCGCTCCTTCCTCGACCAGTAAGACGAAAAACCCCGCCACATACGGCGGGGTTTTTTTATGCGCGTCAGGCGTTCTGACCCGCGCCGCAGACCTCTCGGCAGACGTGGCCGACATGGCGATGATCGGTGCCGCAGCAGCCGCCCACGACGCGCAAGTTCGGAAGCATTCTGGCCAGTTCGCCGTGCAGCTTGCCGAATTCCTCCGGGTCGCCGTCATCCAGCACCTCGGCGTTGTCCAATTCCTCGTGACTCATGCGCGATGCATTGGCGCGAAGGCCGCCGATACGCGTGACCCAGTTCTTGCCGCCTGTGATCGCATCACGGAAATGGTCAGGGTGCGCACAGTTGACCATGTAATACGCCGGATAGCCGCCGGTTGCGGCATCGACCTGCTCGATCGCCTCACCGAGCAGATCGCCGGTCGGCAAGCGTCCATCGGTCTCGACCGTGAAGGAGATCACGACCGGAAGCCCTGCTTCGCTTGCGGCGCGGGCGATGCCGATTGCCTCTCCAATGTTGGTCATCGTGATCGCGGAAATCATGTCGACGTCGCATTCGCCCAGCACAGCCACCTGCTTGCGGTGGATCGCCAGCGCCTCGTCCGACGTCGGCACTTTGCCCGGCGCATAGCCATCGCCAGCAGGTCCGATCACGGCGTTGAGAACGATATTGGGCACGCGCCCGGCCCAGTCAGCCCTGATATCGCGGGCAAAGTCCGCGGCGCGGCGGTTGAGGGCGATCTGCCCTTCTTCACTCTGCCCGATGGCCGCGGCCCAGACAGGTGAGCCGCGCCATGTTGCGGTGTCGAGCACGAAGCCGGTGCCGACCGCCTCCGCCATTTCCAGAAAGCCATCGAAATATCGGCGCATCGCACTACGCGCCTCGTCATCCTCGATCAGCGCGATTGCGGCGAATTCGGGTGCTTCGAAGCCCTGCTGAAAGAACAGCCAGGTCTCCATCCCTCCATCGGTAAGGTAAGGCCTTCGGGCCTGCATCAGGTTTGCAAATTGCGACATTGTCTATCCCCAACCATGTCATTGAATGGCCAAATTATCGCGCAGGGCGGAGCCGCGATCCAGTAGACCCGTGGTGCAGTCAGTTTAATCGCGATCTTTCAGATACTTGCATGTGACTTTCGATCAGATCGCCGATCACCTTGCGGGCACGACTGTACCGGCGGTAAAGTAACTACCGTTGGGGCCATGAGGAGGGTCAGTCATGTCGCGAGCGAGCGGCACCCGTCAGCGCATCATGGATGTCGCGCAGGAAGCGATCCTGCGCAAAGGATTCGACGCGACCTCGATAGAGGAGATCGTCGCCAGCGTAGAAATTACGAAGAGCGGGTTTTTCTATCACTTTCCGGACAAGAACGCCCTGGCTCTCGCCCTGATCGAGCGGCACATCGAGGTCGAGGACGCATTGTTCGACGATCTGTTCGGGCGCGCCCGCGAATTGTCGGACGATCCCTTGCAGACGATGCTGATCGGGCTGAAACTTCTGGCCGAACTCATCGCCGACATGCCGAACCAGCATCCCGGCTGCATCGTCGCGACAGCGGCCTATCAGGACCGCCTGTTCAATCGCGACGTGCGAGCATCGAACCGCAAGGCCGTGCTCGGCTGGCGGAAGCGGTTTCGGGCCATGCTGGACGAAATCGCAGCGATCTATCCGCCGCGCGACGAAGTCGACCTTGATGCCGTGGCCGACATGGTCAGCGGGCAGGTCGAAGGCGGCATCATCCTGTCGCGCGCCCTGGAGGATTCCTCGATCCTGCCTCAACAGGTCGTTTTACTGCGCTCATATATCAAGCTTTTGTTCTCTCCGCCGGTGCAATAGGCAAACGAAAAGGGCCGCCCCTTCATGGAGCGGCCCCTTTTCATGATTGCGGCAACCGTAATCAGCCGGAGATCGAAAGCGCCGAGGCCATGCCCGGTGCCTTCGATTCGCCGCCGAGCTTTTCGCGGACGGCCTTCTCGATCTTCTCCCCGGTCGGGCCGTCGATGTTCCGCCAGTATTCGAAGGCGCGGACGAGGACCTTCTCACTCACGCCATCACACAGATGTCCGGTCACGTTCATGACCAGCCGTTCGCGGGCGTCATCATCCATGACGTCGTTGATCAGCGCGCGGGCCTGGCTGAAATCATCGTCGTCTTCGCGCAAGGTATACGCCTCTCGCACCATGTCGCCGTCAGCGTGCCAGATGCCCGCCTCTCCGCCCATATCGGGCTGCGCCGCCGGGCCGCCGTAGGAATTGGGCGCATAGACCGGATCCGTAACGCCTTGCGTGCGCCCTGCTCCGTCCTTGCTGTAGGAGTGGACCGGGCTCTGCGGCCTGTTCACCGGGATTTCCTTGTAATTCACGCCAAGACGCGCGCGGTGCGCGTCCGAGTAGGAGAACCCGCGGGCCAGCAGCATCTTGTCGGGTGAAAGGCCGATGCCCGGCACCATGTTGTTCGGCTCGAACGCGGCCTGCTCGATCTCGGTGTGAAAGTCGGTCGGATTGCGGTCCAGCACCAGCTTGCCGACCTCGATCAACGGGTAATCCGCGTGCGGCCATACCTTGGTGAGATCGAATGGGTTGATGCGATAGGTCTTGGCGTCTTCCCAGGGCATGATCTGCCAATAGAGCGTCCAGCTGGGATGGTCGCCCTTGGCGATCGCGGCAAACAGATCGCGGCGGTGGAAGTCGCCGTCCTTGCCCGCCATCATGTCCGCCTCTTCCTGCGTGAAGTGCGCATTGCCGTCGCCAAGGTCGGTCTTGAAGTGGAACTTCACCCAGAACTTCTCGCCCTCGGCATTCACCAGGCTATAGGTGTGGCTGGAATAGCCGTTCATCTCGCGCCAGGTCTTGGGAATGCCGCGATCGCCCATCAGGTAGGCGACCTGGTGCGCGCTTTCGGGTGAAAGCGTCCAGAAATCCCACTGCATGTCGTGATCGCGCAGGCCGTTGTCGGCGCGGCGCTTCTGGCTGCGGATGAAGTGCTGAAACTTCATCGGATCGCGGATGAAGAAGACCGGCGTATTGTTGCCGACCATGTCGAAGTTGCCATCCTCGGTATACATCTTGACCGAAAATCCGCGCGGGTCGCGCCAGGTGTCAGGGCTGCCGCGCTCACCGGCGACGGTCGAAAAACGCATCAGCGTGTCGGTCTTCGTACCGGGCTGGAAAACCTTTGCCTTGGTGTACTTCGACACGTCCTGCGTCACTTCGAAATAGCCATGCGCGCCGCTTCCCTTGGCGTGTGGCTGACGCTCGGGAATACGCTCCCGGTTGAAATTGGCCATCTGCTCGAGAAGGTAGTGATCGTTTAGAACGATCGGCCCGTCCCGCCCCACGGTCAGCGAATGCTCGTCGCTCTGTACGCGGATGCCGGCATCGGTAGTGGTATGGGGAACTTTCTTGGGGTCGGCCATGATCGGGCCCTTTCCATGCGTTGGATTGTTCTGTCCTGCATGAAGCGATCCCGCGAAGGCTAAGTTCCACGTTTTGGAGCGTAAATTTGGATCACGGCGCTCCCTATCCCCCGCAAGGCCGCGATAGCGGTGGCCTTTCGCCGTTCTTCGCACTATGCGCAGGCGCGAGCCGAATCCCATCTGCGACACGGAAACAAAATGCGCATCGCCATCGCCTCCGATCACGCCGCCGTAGACCTCAAGTCCGCGCTTCGCGAATACCTGATCGAACAGGGCCACGAAGTCGCTGATCTCGGTCCCGAAACCGCGGACCGCGTCGACTATCCCGATTACGGTTACAAGCTCGCCTCGGTCGTGGCGGACGGGACGGCCGAATATGGCGTCGCGCTGTGCGGATCGGGAATTGGCATTTCGATCGCCGTGAACCGCAATCCCAAGTGCCGCTCCGCGCTGGTGTCCGAACCGCTTTCGGCCGCGCTGGCCCGCGAACACAACGATGCGAACGTCATCGCCATGGGTGCCCGCCTGACCGGCATCGACATGGCCAAGGCATGCCTTGACGCCTTTCTTTCGACAGACTTCGGCGGGGGTCGCCACGCCGGACGTGTCGACAAGCTTTCGAACCCCTCCTGCTGACTGTCAGCCCCCTTTTTCAGTGAGAGCCAGATCATGACCACCGATACCATTATCAGAGCCCCCGGCTTCTTCACCGACGATCTGGCCGTGACCGATCCGGCCATTGCCAAGGCGATCGACGCCGAAATGGCGCGGGAGCGCAAGCAGATCGAGCTGATCGCATCGGAAAACATCGTTTCGAAGGCGGTGCTTGAGGCGCAGGGCTCGGTGCTGACCAACAAGTATGCCGAGGGGTATCCCGGCAAGCGTTATTACCAGGGCTGCGCGCCTTCCGATGCGGTCGAAACGCTGGCGATTGAGCGTGCCAAGGAACTGTTCGGCTGCGGCTTCGCCAACGTTCAGCCGCACTCCGGCGCGCAGGCGAACGGCGCGGTGCTTCTCGCCACGGTGAAACCGGGCGACACGATCCTGGGCATGAGCCTCGATGCGGGCGGCCACCTGACCCACGGTGCAAAGCCTGCGCTGTCGGGCAAGTGGTTCAACGCCGTGCAGTACGGCGTGACCCCCGACACCCACCTCATCGATTATGACGAGGTCGAGGCGCTGGCGCTGGAGCATGAGCCCAAACTGATCATCGCAGGCGGCAGCGCCTATCCGCGCATCATCGACTTTGCCCGCATGCGCGCCATCGCCGACAAGGTCGGCGCGCTGCTGCATGTCGACATGGCGCACTTTGCAGGGCTCGTGGCCGCTGGCGTCCACCCCTCGCCCTTCCCGCACGCGCACATCGCGACCACCACGACGCACAAGACGCTGCGCGGTCCGCGTTCGGGCATGATCCTGACCAATGACGAGAAGCTGGCCAAGAAGATCAACTCGGCCGTCTTCCCCGGTCTTCAGGGCGGCCCGCTGATGCACGTCATCGCCGCCAAGGCAGTTGCATTCGGCGAAGCGCTCCGCCCCGAATTCAAGGACTACGCCAAGAAGGTCATCGAGAACGCCCAGGTCCTTGCCGCCACGCTGAAGGAACGCGGCGCCGAAGTCGTGTCGGGCGGCACCGATACACACCTTGCTCTGATCGATCTCACCCCGCTGGGCGTAACCGGCAAGGACGCGGACGAGGCGCTGGAGCGTGCAGGCATCACCTGCAACAAGAACGGCATCCCGAACGACCCCCTTCCGCCGACGAAGACCAGCGGCATCCGCGTCGGTTCGCCCGCCGGGACCACCCGTGGTTTCGGGGCCGAGGAGTTCCGCCAGATCGGCCACATGGTCGCCGACGTTCTCGACGGTCTTGCCCGCTGCGGCGAAGAAGGTGACGCCCAAGTGGAACAGAACGTGCGCCAGCGCGTCGAAGAGCTGTGCGATCGATTCCCGATCTACAGCTAAGGAGTTCCAAATGGCCGAGAACGGCAACCAGATGACGCCCGAAACCAAGACCGCCCTGAAATGGGGCGCGATCGGTGCGCTTATCGCGATTCCCGTGCCCTTCGTTGGCCCCATCATCGGCGGTATCGTCGGCGGCGGGCTCGGCTACGCGAAGGCCAAGGGCAAGATCTGAAGGACACGACTTGCGCTGCCCGTTCTGTGCCAATGAATCGAGCCAGGTAAAGGATAGCCGCCCCGCAGAAGACGGCGCGGCTATCCGCAGGCGTCGTCAATGCGAAGGCTGCGGCGCAAGGTTCACGACTTTCGAACGCATTCAGCTGCGCGAGATATTCGTGCTGAAAAGTGGTGATCGCCGCGAGGTGTTCGACCGCACGAAGCTGGAACTCGCCGTCAACCTGGCCTGTCGCAAGCGGGGTATCGAACAGGACCGCGTCGACCGGCTGGTTTCGGGCGTGCAGCGCCAGATCGAAACCCGCGGGGAAAGCGAGATCAAGGCAGCCGAGATCGGCGAAATGGTGATGGAAGGCCTGCGTCAGCTGGACCCGGTCGCCTACATTCGTTTCGCCAGCGTCTATCGCGAATTTTCCGAGGCGCAGGACTTTGCCCAGTTCGCCGAAACCGTGCGCGACGCGGCGCAGGACTGAGCCATGAAACCCGTGATCGTCCTCGTTCGCCCGCAATTGGGCGAGAATATCGGCAAGGCCGCACGCGCCATGCTGAACTTCGGCCTGGCCGAAATGCGACTGGTTTCACCGCGCGACGGCTGGCCGAATCCCAGCGCGGGCCCTGCCGCCAGCGGCGCGGACATCGTTCTGGAAAAGGCGCAGGTCTTTGAAACCGTGGCCGACGCGGTTGCCGATTGCGAGCACGTCCACGCCACGACCGTGCGCAAGCGCGGCGTGACGAAGCCCGTGCTGACCCCAGAGGAAGCCGCGCGCGAGATGGCGACCGCCAGCGGCCGTCACGCGATCCTGTTCGGTCCGGAAAGGTCGGGACTGGAAACAGACGACGTCGCGATTGCACGTAATATTGTAACGGTGCCGATCAATCCGGAATTCGGCTCGCTCAACCTTGCGCAGGCCGTGATCCTTATGGCCTACGAATGGTCAAAGACTGCCAATTCGGTTCTGGCGCAGCCCACGCAGGAGGAAGTACTGCCCCCTGCCCCGCAGGACCAGCTGGACGGCATGATCGCGCAGTTGGAAGCCCTGCTGGAGCCCAAGGGCTATTTCTTTCCCGAAAGCCGCGCCGCCGCGACCCGCCGCACGCTTCGCAACATGCTGACGAAGCCGGGCTGGAACCACTTGGAAGTGCGAACGATGCGCGGCATGCTTTCCGCGCTGGGTAAACGGGACAAGACCTGACCGATCGGGAAGGGCCGGATCAGGACCGGATGCGGTCCCATTCCTCCATCTCGTAGGCTATCGAAGTTTCGACCAGCTCTTCCCAGATCTTTGCGATCAGGCCGACGGGCACGCCCTTTTCCAGCGCCTCGTTCATGGCGGCGCGGATCACCGCGGCCTTGCGATCTTCATCGCGGACTTCTGACCGCTCGGCCTTGATCCGGGCAGCGGCCCGCATGAAGCCGAAACGGGTGGCCAGCAGATCAATCAAGGCACGGTCGGTCGCATCGACGCCAACCCGCACCTCGGCCATCGTTTCACAGTTTTCCGGCGACTTGAAAGGTGTGTTCATAGGAGCGCGCTTTGCCCAAGCCCCGCGCCCGTGTCGAGTGCCCGTTTCGCTTGACACCACGCCGCTTTCCTTTAAGGGGCGCGCATCCACGTCGGCCGGGCCTGCTACAGGTCCGTTCCCGATAGGCCCCGCACCCCGGTGAAGCGGTGGCCGCGACTGGCAGAAGGCCAGTCGGTGCGATGCCGGGCTTTGGCCCTGCCATGGTGGCGGGGACAGCATATTGGAGAATACCATGACGAAGCGCACCCGCGCCAAGCATAAACTCGACCGTCGCATGGGCGAGAACATCTGGGGCCGCCCGAACAGCCCGGTCAACAAGCGTTCCTACGGCCCCGGCCAGCATGGTCAGCGCCGCAAGAGCAAGGTCAGCGACTATGGCCTGCAGCTGCGCGCCAAGCAGAAGCTCAAGGGCTACTACGGCGACGTGACCGAAAAGCAGTTCAAGGCGACCTACCTCGACGCGTCGAAGATGAAGGGCGACACCAGCCAGAACCTGATCGGCCTGCTGGAACAGCGCCTCGACATGATCGTCTACCGCGCCAAGTTCGCGCCGACCGTCTTCTCGGCCCGCCAGATCGTCAACCACGGGCACATCCTCGTGAACGGCGTGAAGTGCAACATCCCCTCGCGCCGCATCCGCGTCGGTGACGTCATCAGCCTCGGCAGCAAGGCCAAGGAAATGGCGCTCATCATCGAAGCGCAGAGCCTGCCTGAGCGTGAGATCCCCGACTACGTCGCCACCGACGGCAACGACAAGGTGACCTTCACCCGCGTTCCGACGCTTGACGAAGTGCCCTATCCGGTCCGCATGGAACCGAACCTGGTCGTCGAGTTCTACTCGCGCTGATCAGTCGGGTAACCACACGAATTCACGGAAAAGGGCGGGTCTTCCCGCCCTTTTTCATTTGTGCACTGCACCATCATTTCTGCAATGCGATCAACGCCTTGGCCGGGAACCTCCGGGCGCCATCAAGCATTTATCCAGCACTATGGAATACCGTTTCATCACGCCAAACCGGATCGGCAAATGGTACCCCGAACTGAACCTTGCGATGAAGCAGGCGGCAGGAATCGGTGCCGGTTACTATGACAAGGCCAGCGGGCAGTTCTTCAAGTATCGCGATACGCAGTTGCAGGTGCGCAATTCACCCGAAGACGATGCCCCCCTTGCCGCCTGATCAGCGCAGGTAATCACGCCTGAAATCAGCAGCGAAGGCGGCAAAGCTGCCCTGCCCGATCGCGTCGCGCATCGCCTGCATCAGTTGTTGGTAGAACGAGATGTTGTGCTCGGTCATCAGCATCGCGCCCAGGATTTCGCCCGCCTTGTTCAGGTGGTGCAGATAGGCGCGCGAATACTTCCCACAGGTCGGGCACGTGCAACGATCGTCCAGCGGCGCCTCGTCCTCGGCAAAGCGGGCGTTGCGAATGTTGAGCGGTCCGTTCCACGTAAAGGCCTGACCGTTGCGGCCGGACCGGCTGGGCAGGACGCAATCGAACATGTCGACGCCCCGCTCCACCGCACCGACCAGATCGTCGGGCTTGCCCACACCCATGAGGTAGCGCGGCCTGTCGTCGGGCAGCTGACCCGGTGCGAAGTCTAGCGTGGCGAACATCGCCTCCTGCCCCTCACCCACGGCAAGACCGCCTATGGCATAGCCGTCGAAACCGATATCGGTCAGCTTCTGGGCCGAAATACCGCGCAATTCCTCGTCCAGCGCGCCTTGCTGGATGCCGAACAGCGCAGACCGCGCGGCGTGCTCCTCGCCGCTGTCGAACCCTTCGCGGCTGCGCCTTGCCCAGCGCATCGACATTTCCATGCTTTGCGCGATCGCGTCGCGGTCCTGGTCCGCGCGGGGGCATTCGTCGAAAGCCATGACGATGTCGGAGCCGAGCAGTCGCTGGATCTCCATCGAGCGTTCGGGGCTCAACATGTGCTTCGACCCGTCGAGGTGGCTCTTGAAGCTCACGCCTTCTTCGGTGATCTTGCGCAGGTCCGACAGGCTCATCACCTGGTACCCGCCGCTATCGGTCAGGATCGGGCGGTCCCATCCCATGAACTTGTGCAATCCGCCAAGCCGCGCCACGCGCTCTGCCCCCGGACGCAGCATCAGGTGGTAGGTATTGCCAAGAATGATGTCCGCGCCGGTTGCGCGCACGTCCTCTACCTTCATCGCCTTGACTGTTGCGGCGGTGCCGACGGGCATGAAGGCGGGCGTGCGGATCGTGCCGCGCTTCATGGCGATTTCGCCAGTGCGCGCCTTGCCGTCGCGGGCGTGGATTGTGAAGGCAAATCGGGTCATGGAACGCCAGGTAATGGAAAAGCAGGCCCCTAGCGCCTTGCGAGGATCAGCGCCAGCCCGTCAGGACCAGCATGTCAGGCCAGTGTCCTGAACGTGATCGACCAGCGCGGCCGTTCCATCGGCACGATCGAATGTTCCCAATCTCTCCGGGCCGGCCCATCGAGGCGGTAGGCGTGGCCGGGCTCGAGTGCAAAACTGGCACGTTCAAATCCGCCACCACTGCGCCTGCGCAGCCGCATCGTGGCCGGTGAGCCGAGCGAGAGTCCGATAACGCGCCCGAATTGCGGTCTGTCACGGTGCCAACCGATCCCCGCTCCGCGATCGTAACGGATCAGCAGCGCCTGTTCGTAAAGAGTCGGATCGTCATCGAACCATCCTGCGGCACGGTCTCGCATCGCCAGCAGCCATTCCGGCATCGGTTCGGCCCTCGCGATGCCGCCACCTTCGAAATCGTAATGCCACCCGAACGACCGCGTCATCCGCTTGCCGGTCCATTGCTGAAAGCGGAATGGAGACAGTCCGGTCGCGTCGATCAATGCGCAAAGCCGCGCGTCACCCTCTGCATCGACTAGCCTGTCCGATAGCGAAAGGCCCGGCACAGGCGGCTCCTGCTTTCCGGCCCCGAAGAGATCGAATTGTATCGTCACGATCCGAATATGGTGTGAAAGCGACGAAAGACCAGCTTTCGTCCGGTGCAGGCTCGGCTATGGAGGGCGCATGGAAATCGAACCCTGGCTGTTTATCGCCCTGCCTCTTCTGGCCGTGTTTACCGGCTTTCTCGATTCGGTCGCCGGTGGCGGCGGGCTGGTCATGATGCCATCGCTGCTTTTTGCCGGGCTGCCGCCGTCGCTGGCGCTGGGTACGAACAAGATCAACGCGCTCGGGGCGACATCGATGGCGTTTCGCAATTATTCGCGGGCCGGGCTTGTCGAATGGCGCAAGGAAAAGTGGCTTGCCCTCATCGCCTTCGTCGGCGCGGCGATTGGGTCCTTGTTGGTGCAGCAGATATCGACCCGTGTGCTGGAACTGGTCGTGCCGCTCCTGCTGATGGGGGTTGCGGCCTATGTCATCTTTTCGCCCCGCATGGACGACACGAAATCGCACGAACTCGTCAGCCGCAAGGGCTATGCCCCCGTTGGCGGCGCGATCGGATTCTATGACGGGTTCTTCGGCCCCGGCACCGGCGGTTTCTTCGCTGCATCGCTCGTCGGCCTTCGCGGTGAAGGGCTTACCGCGGCAACAGGCCATGCCAAGCTGTTCAACATGGTCACGAACATAGCCAGCGTCATCGTCTTCGCGCTGGGCGGCAAGATCATCTGGACGCTGGGCCTGTGTATGGCCGTTGGGTCCATGGTCGGTTCGTGGATCGGATCGAAGTTTGCCGTAAAACACGGCGCGAAACTGATCCGCCCCCTGCTCGTAACGATCAGCGTCCTGCTGACCGCAAAGCTGATCTACGGCTGGTTCTTCCCCGGCTGATCCGGTTACTGGAAATCGTAGATCAGCGTGATGCGCGAAAGCGTGTCGGTCTTTACCGAATCGTCGGGCGGACTCGTATCGTGCAGGATGCGATAGGACAGCCGCGCCGAAAGCCCGCTGCCCATTTCTGCCTCGATGCCCGTCAGGCTGGTATAAGTGTCGTTTCCGCTCTGCACGAAGGCGCTGGCGTTCTGGGTGAATTTCAGCGTCGGTGCGAATTGCCAGGCGAAATCCATCGCGGCGAGCCCTGCGAAATAGCTCTCACGGTCCGAACCGGGTTCGACGTCGTCGCGGATCTTGCTGGTACGCCATGCCGGACCGGCCTTTACCTGAAAGCTCAGGTCTTCGCGGTCGAAGAAGCGATGGCCAAGCCCGCCCGAGATCGAGAAGCGCGAGGAATAACCCTGGATTCTGTCCCGCTCTGCCTGACCAAGGCCGAAGATGAAGCTGTTGTCCGCGATATTGAAGTTCGGCTCGTAAGATAACAGGAAGCGCTCACGCGTCGTATCGCCATCGCTTCGCTGATAGTCGGCCTGCGCGGCAACCTTGTGGCGCCAGTCGATGCCGACGCGTTCAAGGCCAAGCGCCGCGGTAAGTCCAAGGTCGTCGCTATTGCCGGTCGCGCGGATCGCGCCCAACTCGCCCCTCCCTTTCCAGTATTCGAACAGGCCAGCCTTGCGGATCGCTTCCTTTTCGCGAAGCTCTACGATCTCAGCCCGCTTTTCGGCCAGGCCGTCGAACCTGGCCTTGCGAACGGCCAGTGTCTCTACTTCTTGCGGATAGGCTGCCTCGGCCGCGGCATAGACGGCGGCCACCTGCTCTTCATCGCCCGTCGCCTCTGCGGCGGCGATCATCTTCAGGACGGGTTCGGGCAACTTTGCCTGCGCGGCGGCAGGAAGGGCAAGGGCAAGAAAGGCGGTTGAGAGTGCGGCTGTCCGTTTCATGGGCGAGCCGCTAGCAAATCAGTCGCGCAATCGCCACCCGGTGCGGAAAATCCAGCTGATGATGCCGATGCACAGCGCCAGGAACCCGGCGGTCGCGACGAAAGCGACCCCGATCGTCACGTCCGACTGTTCGAAGAACGTCCAGCGCAGGCCGGAGACGAGGTAGACGATCGGATTGAACAGCGCGACCGTGCGCCACGGTTCGGCCAGCATGTCGATCGAATAGAACGTACCGCCCAGGAACGTCAGCGGCGTGAGAACCAGCAATGGCACCATCTGCAGCTTCTCGAACCCGTCAGCCCACAGGCCCAGGATGAACCCGAACAGGGAGAACGAGGACGCGACGAGCACGATATAGACGAAGGCCAGGAAGGGGTGTGCGATGGTGTAATCGACGAACAACGTTGCTGTCGCCAGGATGATCACCGCGATGATCAGCGACTTGGTCACTGCGGCACCGACGAAGCCGACCAGCGTTTCGGCCACGCTGACCGGCGCGGACAGCAATTCGTAGATCGCGCCGGTAAAGCGCGGCATGTAAATGCCGAAACTGCCGTTCGACGTGCTTTCCGACAAGAGCGTGAGCAGCAACAGGCCCGGCACGATGAACGCGCCGTAGTTCACGCCGCCGATGTCGGTCATGCGCGATCCGATGGCTGCGCCGAAGACGATGAAATAAAGGCACGTGGTCAGCACGGGCGAAATGATCGTGCCGAAAACGGTACGCCATGCCCGCGCGAGTTCGCGTTTGTAGATCGCCCATGCGCTGCGGGCGTTGAAACCCATCGTCATGCCGCGATCTCCGGCTGGTCTTCGACAAGCTTTACGAAAATATCCTCAAGGCTCGATTCGCGCATGTCTATCGCGGAATATCCGATGCCCTGACGCGCCAGTTGCTGCGCCACTTCGGCGACAGCCTCCTTGCCGCCCCCTGCTCCGTCGCCGCCGCGGAACACCAGAACACGCCCTTCTTCCGAAAGGCTAAGGCCCTCGCGCATGATCGTGGGCGGGATTTCGAGCATCGGCTCGTTCAGGGCAAAGCTCGCCTCGGTCCGGCCAAGGCGGGTCATGATCGCTGCCTTGTCGTCGACCAGCAGAATCCGCCCATTGTCGATCACGCCGACACGGTCGGCCATTTCCTCGGCCTCTTCGATGTAGTGCGTGGTGAGAATGATCGTGACGCCCAGTTCGCGCAGGATGTCGATCTGCCGCCACATATCGCGGCGCAGTTCGACATCGACGCCCGCCGTCGGTTCGTCGAGGAACAAGAGGTCCGGGTCGTGCGCCAATGCCTTTGCGATCAGCACGCGCCGCTTCATGCCGCCTGAAAGCATCCGCAGTTCGGCATCGCGCTTGTCCCACAGCGACAGGGCGCGCAGGACTTCCTCGATCCGCTTTTCGTCGGCAGGCCTGCCGAACAGACCGCGCGAATACCGGACCGAGCGGATCACGGTATCGAAGATGTCGACCGCCATTTCCTGGGGAACCAGCCCAATGCGCGAGCGGATATTCCGCCAGTCGCGATGAAGATCCTTGCCGAAAGCCTCGATCGTCCCGCCGGTCGGCCGCACCAGTCCGCAGACCGCACCGATCAGCGTCGTCTTGCCCGCACCGTTGGGGCCGAGCAGGGCGAAAATCTCGCCCTTGCGGATTTCAAGATCGACATTGTCGAGCGCCTTGACCGCCGGGGCCGCGCCGCGCCCGGGGTAAGTCTTGTCGAGTCCGGTGATTTTCAGGATTGGATCAGTCACTGCGGCAATGTGTGCCTTCATTCCCGTGATGCAAGATGCGAGGAAAAACGCGCATTTGACAAATATCAATGAAACCCCACGCTGCATACGCGAAGAAGCCTCAGCACGTGCTTACCTGGCTCGTGTCTTCTCCAACAAACTTCGGCCCGCCGCTTTATTGTGGCGGGCCTTTTTTTGCACACTCAGGGTATCAGCAGCGACCCGTCGCCATAGCTGTAAAACCGGTAGTCGTTGGCGATGGCATGGCCATAGACGGCCTGCATCTTTTCCAGCCCCATCAGCGCGCTGACCAACATGAACAGCGTCGATTTGGGCAAATGGAAATTCGTCATCAGCCCGTCGATCGCGCGGAAGCGATATCCCGGCGTGATGAAGATCGAGGTATCGCCTTCGAACGGACGGATCACGCCGTCCTCCCCCGTCGCGCTTTCAAGAAGGCGCAGGCTGGTCGTGCCGACAGAAATCACGCGTCCGCCCGCAGCCCGCGCCGCATTCAGGCGATCCGCCGTCGCCGCGTCGATCCGGCCCCATTCTGCATGCATCGCGTGATCGTTGGTGTCGTCGGCCTTCACTGGCAGAAACGTGCCCGCTCCCACATGCAGGGTCAGCGTTTCGCGCACGACACCTGCCGCATCGAGGGCAGCAATCAGTTCGGGCGTGAAGTGGAGCGCGGCCGTCGGGGCGGCCACGGCGCCGTCCTTTTGCGCAAACATCGTCTGGTAATCGCTGCGATCCGCCTCGTCCGTCTCGCGCTTGCCCGCGATATAGGGCGGCAGCGGCATCCGCCCTGCGCGTTCGAGCAGGACCTCGACCGGCTCTTCCCCTTCGAAGGCCAGGACGAAGCTGCCATCGTGCAACCGTTGTTCGGCAATGGCGGTGACGTCGGCGGGAAAATCGACCCGCTCGCCGACCCGCAGTCGCTTGGCATTGCGGACGAAGGCCTGCCAACGGCGCAAGTCGATCCGCTTGTGCAAGGTCGCGCCGATGCGGGCATCCCCGCGGCGGCCTTCCAACTGGGCGGGAATGACGCGCGTGTCGTTGAAGACCAGCACGTCGCCCTTGTTCAGCACGTCTGGCAGGTCGCGAACGATCCGGTCCGCCAAGGGCGCATCACCGTTCGCGACAAGCAATTGCGCGGAATCGCGCGGACGCGCCGGGCGCAGGGCTATGCGTTCGGGCGGAAGGTCGAAATCGAAAAGGTCAACGCGCATGATCGAGCGCGCCTAGCCGTTGGCGCGCGCGAAGGAAACCGCTCAGTTGCCCGCGTCGAGCGCGGCGGCCTCTTCCTCGGTCAGCGGGGCGTTCAGCATGTCGCTGGTGATCTCTCCCTGCATCGGCGTGGTCGACGGCGGGGCCAGGTGCTGGCTGGCGAGCGAGGCCTGAAGGATCTTTGTCGGATTTGCCGGCGGCTGTCCCCGCGCGATTGAATCGACATAGTTCATGCCGGCGATGACGCGGCCGAAGTTGGTGTACTTCATGTCGAGCTGCATCGTGGGATAGAACACGATGAAGAACTGGCTGTTGGCCGAATCCTCGTTCGCGCCTTCGCGCGCTGCGGCAACGGTACCGCGAAGGTGCGGCACGCGGTTGAATTCGGCGGTCAGGTCGGGAAGCTGCGAACCGCCCCGGCCCGTGCCCGTCGGATCACCGGTCTGCGCCATGAACCCTTCGATGACGCGGTGGAAGATTACGCCGTTATAGAACCCCTGACGGGTCAGCGTCTTGATACGCTCGACATGGTTGGGGGCCCATTCGGGCTTCAGCCGGATGGCCACACGGCCGCCGTTCGACAGGTCGAGCAACAGGATGTTGTCTGGATCGGTCTGCAACGATGGGTCGACGCGCCAGTACGTGGCCGGATCGATAGGAGCCGGCGTCGCAGCCTCGGTCGTCTCCGCCTCTGCGGCGGGGGCGTCCTGGGCCATGGCGGGGGCGGCGATTGCAGAAAGGCCAAGCGCGGCGGAAAGAACAGCGGCGCGGACGGTAAGGCGGAACTTCATGTCGTTCTGGTAATCCCGAAATTACATTCGGTCCGCCGCTTAGCGGTCCGTGGCTGACGTTTCAATGAATGGCGTGACCGGGTCCGTTGCCGGACCCAGCGGATCAATAGTCGCCCTTCGGCCCTTCCCGTTCGACCCTGGCGATGACTTCGTCACAGACATCCTTGCTGACAAAGCGGGAAATCTCGCCGCCGAACTGGGCAATTTCCTTCACCAGCTTCGATGCGATCGGCTGAAGCGAGACGTCGGCCATGAGGAACACGGTCTCGATCCCCGGATCGAGCTGCTGGTTCATGCCCGCCATCTGGTATTCGTATTCGAAGTCGGCAACCGCGCGCAGGCCGCGCACGATGACGTTCGCGCCCATTTTCTGCGCGAACTTGATCAGCAAGGCGTTAAACCCCACGACCCGGACATTGTCGATGCCAAGGTCGGCAACCTCGCGCTTGACCATTTCCATGCGTTCGTCCGGCGTGAACATCGGGTTCTTCGACGGGTTCGTCGTCACCCCGATGATCAGTTCGTCGACCAGCTTGGACCCGCGGCGAATGATGTCGCGGTGGCCCAACGTGATGGGATCGAATGTTCCCGGATAGATTCCGATACGCTTGCTCATGCCTCTCCCCGTATCCGGCCCCTGCACGGTCCTTAGCGGTCCCGTTCGACGATATAACGTGCAACGGCGCGCAGCACTTCGGCCTCCGCGCCATAGGACGTCAGGTGTCCGATTGCCTGTCGCACCAGCATTTCTGCCTGTTCGCGAGCGCGCTGTGCACCCAGCAGCGACACGAAAGTCGCCTTGCCCGCCTCCGCATCCTTGCGAAGCGCCTTGCCTGCCAGTTCCTCGTCACCTTCGTGGTCAAGCAGGTCGTCGGCGATCTGAAACGCGAGCCCGATGTCCCGGGCATAGCTTTTCAGATGCGCGCGCCCTTCCGGCGGCACGCGCCCGAGTATCGCGCCCATTTCGACCGATGCGCTCAACAAGGCGCCGGTCTTGAGCTGCTGAAGCCGCGTCACCGTATGCAGGTCGAAGCCATCATCCCCCTCGCCCGCTTCTTCGGCGACGATGTCCATCATCTGGCCGCCCGCCATGCCGTCCATGCCGCTGCCTCTGGCAAGGCACGCCACGAGTTCGCTGCGCACGAAGGGATCGCTGGTCACTTGCGGGCTGACCAGAATGTCGAAGGCGAGCGCATGAAGCGCGTCCCCCGCCAGAACCGCCGTCGCCTCGTCATATTGGAGGTGAACCGTCGGCTGGCCGCGGCGCATGTCGTCATCGTCCATGCAGGGCAGATCGTCGTGGATCAGCGAATAGACGTGGATCGATTCGACCGCACACCCGGTCCGCACCGCAGCCTCGCGGTCCACGCCGAACATCTGTGCCGTCGCCGTCAACAGCAGCGGACGCAGTCGTTTGCCCCCACCGATCGCGGCATAGCGCATGGCCTCTATCAACCGGGCGCGTGCATCGTCGGGTACGGGAAGAAGAATGTCGAAGTGGCGATCCACCTCTTCCCGGATCGAGGCTAGCGCCTCGCCCAGCACGTTACGACCGACCACGCCTTCGACCGCCATCGCCTCAGGCGCCTTCGTCGAACGGACGCGTGCCCTGCGGCACGCCGTCGGGACCGGCCACGATCTTCTCGATCCGGGCCTGCGCCGCGTCGAGCCGCGCCTGGCAGTGGGCACGCAGCTTTTCACCGCGCTCGTACAGAGAAATCGATTCGTCCAGCGCGACTTCCCCGCTTTCCAGCCTGCGCACCACGTCTTCCAATGCTTTGAGGGCCTGTTCGTAAGTCAGGGCGGAGATATCTTGAGGAGCCTCATCCATGGGCGACAGCAATGGCGACGCGCTTCGATGCGGTCAAGCGTCGACAAAGGGCTGACAACCGGCAAATTGGGACTGGCAAGGGGACGCTGGCCTGTTTAAGGGCGCGAAGCATGAGCGAGATCACCCCTGACGTCGTCGAGGCTCACGGCCTCTCCCCCGAAGAATACGAACGCGTCCTGCATGCGCTGGGCCGCGAACCGAACCTGGTCGAACTGGGCATTTTTTCGGTCATGTGGTCCGAGCATTGCTCCTACAAGTCCTCGCGCTTCCACCTGAAGAAGCTGCCGACAGAGGCACCGTGGGTCATCTGCGGTCCGGGCGAGAACGCGGGCGTCATCGACATCGGCGACGGGCCGGATGGGACGAAACTGGCTGCGATCTTCAAGATGGAGAGCCACAACCACCCGTCCTACATCGAACCCTATCAGGGCGCGGCAACCGGCGTTGGCGGCATCCTGCGCGACGTGTTCACGATGGGTGCGCGTCCGGTGGCGAACATGAACGCGCTGCGTTTCGGACGGCCCGACCATCCCAAGATGAAGCATCTTGTCAAAGGCGTGGTCGAAGGCATCGGCGGATATGGCAACTGCGTCGGCGTGCCGACCGTCGGGGGCGAGACGAATTTCCACAAGGCCTATGACGGCAACATCCTTGTCAATGCGATGACCGTCGGTGTCGCGGATGCGGACAAGATTTTCTATTCGGCCGCGACGGGCGTCGGTAACCCCATCGTCTATGTCGGATCGAAGACGGGCCGCGACGGTATTCACGGCGCAACGATGGCCAGCGCCGATTTCGGTGACGACATCGAGGAAAAGCGCCCCACCGTTCAGGTCGGCGATCCCTTCGTGGAAAAGCTGCTGATCGAAGCCTGTCTTGAGCTCATGTCGACCGACGCCATCGTCGCGATCCAGGACATGGGCGCGGCGGGCCTCACCTCCTCGTCGGTCGAGATGGCGACCAACGGCAAGGCGGGCATCCGGCTCGACATGGACAAGGTGCCTTGCCGCGAAGAGGGTATGACACCCTATGAAATGATGCTGAGCGAGAGCCAGGAGCGCATGCTCATGGTCCTGAAGCCCGGCAAGGAAGCAATGGCCGAGGCTATCTTCCGCAAGTGGGAGCTGGACTTCGCGGTCATCGGCGAAGTCACCGATACGCAGCACATGGTGCTCGAATTCGGCGGCGAGGTCGTTTGCGACATTCCGCTTGGGCCCCTGGCCGCAGACGCGCCGGAATACGAACGCCCCTATGTCAGCCGCGAGGAATATGCCGCCTGGGCCGGTACCAAGCCGCTGGGCGAAGTGCCGGAAAGCACCGATGTCGCGGCCGATCTGAAGGCCCTTCTGGCGACGCCCGATCTCGCCTCGCGCAAGTGGATCTGGGAACAGTACGATTCGCAGGTCGGCGCCGATACGCTTCAAAAGTCCGGCGGCGACGCGGCTGTCGTTCGTGTCCACGGCACGAAAAAGGCTCTGGCGATCAGCACCGATTGCACCCCGCGCTATTGCTATGCCGACCCATACGAAGGCGGCAAGCAGGCGATTGCAGAGGCCTATCGCAACATTTCGGCCGTCGGCGCGACGCCGCTGGCGGTAACCAACTGCCTCAACTTCGGCAATCCGCAGCGGCCCGAGATCATGGCCCAGTTCGTCGGTTGCCTCAACGGCATGGGCGATGCCTGCCGCACGCTCGACTTCCCGATCGTGTCGGGCAACGTCAGCCTTTATAACGAGAGCAAGGCGACTGGCGGCGGTTCGGCCATCCTGCCCACGCCCGCCATCGGCGGCGTCGGCCTGATGCAGGACCACGAGATCATGGCGACCATTGGCTTCAAGGCCGCGGGCCACCAGATCGTCGTCATCGGCGGTGAGAGCGGCCACCTTGGCCAGTCGCTTTACCTGCGCAACCTGCACGGGCGTGAGGAAGGTCCGCCCCCGCCGGTTGGGCTGGAGCTTGCCAAGCGTGCGGGCGAAACCGTGCGCAAGCTGATCGCCGACGGCGTGGCGACCGCCGTTCACGACTGTTCGGACGGCGGCCTTGCCGTGGCGCTGGCCGAAATGGCGATGGCAAGCGGCCTTGGCTGCGCGGTTGCCCTGCCCGAAGGTCGGTCCAGTGCCGCTGCGTTCTGGTTCGGTGAAGACCAGTCGCGCTATGTCGTGACCGCTGCCGAGGCGGAACCGATCCTCGAAGCGGCCGAAGCCGCCGGCCTTGCTGCCGTCGCGCTTGGCGATGTCGAGGGTGACGAGGTGGTCTTCCGCTCCATCGCCGGCGAAAGCCGTGTTGCGGTCGCCGACCTGAAGGCTGCGCACTTGTCCTTTTTCGAAGAGTGGATGGAAGCGTGAGCGAGGACCGGCAGCCTTTCCCTGCGCTGCCGGACCTGAGCGACGAGGAACGCGTGGAGATCGCGCGCGCGGCCTATGAACGGCTGCGCACGCGCCATTCGTGCCGATCTTTCACCGACAAACCCGTTCCGCGCGAAGTAATCGAAATGGCGATCGCCGCTGCCGGAACCGCTCCGTCGGGTGCGAACCATCAGCCATGGCATTTCGCCGTCGTCGGTTCGCCCGAAGCAAAACGCGCCATCCGCGAGGCGGCAGAAGCGGAAGAAAAGGCGTTCTATGACGGGCGCGCGGGTGAAGAGTGGCTCGACGCCCTCGCCCCGCTCCACACTGACCAGGACAAGCCCTACCTCGAAACCGCGCCCTGGCTCATCGTCGTCTTCGCCCAGCGGCGCGGCGGCATCGATGAAGATCACGTGACGCAGAACTACTACGTCACTGAAAGCGTCGGGATTGCGTGCGGCCTGTTGCTGTCAACGCTGCACGAAGCGGGACTGGCGACACTGACCCACACGCCCGCGCCGATGCATTTCCTGCGCGAAATCTGCCAGCGGCCGAAGGAAGAGAAAGCAATGATGATCGTGGTCGTCGGCCACCCTGCCGCCGATGCGACGGTGCCCGATCATGCCACAATCAAGAAACCGCTCTCCCGGATCAGCAGCTGGATCTAGTCGGCGACCCAGTCACCCTGCGGCACGCCGAGCAGTTTCAGAAGATCGGTCAGGTCGCCCCGTTCGATCCATCCGTTTGCCGCCGCCTTGGCCTTGGGCTTTGCGTAGTAGGCAACGCCAAAATCCGCCGCCTCGATCATCGGAATGTCGTTCGCGCCGTCGCCGGTCGCCAGTGACAGCGCGCCATTGCCCAGTCGCGCCAATTCCTGCTCCAGCGTCGCCAGCTTCGTCCCGCTGTCGACGATTTCCGCCGCCAGCTTGCCGGTCAGCTTACCCCCGTCGACGCCCAGCACGTTACCGACAACGCGTTCGAAACCGAGCATTTCGGCAACCGGATCGGCGAACGAGTGAAACCCTCCGGTGACCAGAACAGTGCGACAGCCGCGAGACTTCAGCGTTTCGACAAGCACACGCGCGCCGGGCATCGGGCGAATACGTTCGTCAAGACAACGCCTTATCGCGCTTTCCTCAAGTCCTTCAAGAAGTCCGACGCGTTCGGTCAGCGCGCTGGCGAAATCCAGTTCGCCCTGCATCGCACGTTCGGTGATCTCGGCGATCTGGTCCTTGATCCCGGCATAATCAGCCAGTTCGTCGATGCATTCCTGACCGATCATGGTGGAATCCATGTCGGACACGAAAAGCTGCGGCACCGCGATTTCGCGATCGGACATCAGCAGATCGCAGGGGCCGAATGCCTCGCCAAGGATCGCGCGCACTTCCGCCGGGTCTCCGTCAGCCAGGTCGATCTCCAGAACATCGCCGCAGAAATCGAGCATCTGGGCGCCTGCAATGGCCCAACCCTTTTCGGCCAGGGCCTTCGCCGCCTTGTCGAGCGCGGTTTCCAATATGGCCGGGTCTGCTATCAGCCGGGCAATGAGCACGGATGCTATCTCCTCGAATTCCGGCTTCTCGCATGGTGATGCGAAGCCTCGGGTCGCGCTCATTGCAGGGCCGACCGCCAGCGGCAAGAGCGATCTCGCGGTCGACCTCGCCCTTGGGGCTGAAAAGGCCGGTATGCCGGCCACCGTGATCAATGCCGACAGCGCGCAGGTCTATGCCGATTTGCGTGTCCTGTCCGCCCGGCCGAGCGATGCGGAAATGCGCGGTGTGCGCCATGTCCTGTTCGGGGCATGGGACGGTGCGCAGCCCTGTTCGGCCGCCGACTGGGCCGCACGGGCGAAGCAGGAGATTGCCAGGGCCCATGGCGAAGGCCGCCTGCCCATCCTTGTCGGCGGGACCGGCCTTTACCTGAGAACCCTGATCGACGGCATCGCCCCGATCCCGGCCATCGACCCTGCCATCCGCGAAGCCGTGCGCGCCCTCGATGTCACCGATGCCCACGCCGCTCTCACCATAGAAGACCCCGAAGCGGCGGCCCGGCTCAATCCCGCGGACACGACCCGTATCGCCCGCGCGCTGGAAGTCGTGCGCAGTACGGGCCATCCGATGGCTTATTGGCAACGGCGGCTGGAAGGCGGGATCGGTGACGCGATCGACCTGACCGCCGCGATCCTGATCCCGGACCGGGACACGCTTTACGAAAAGTGCGATCTTCGCTTCGACCTGATGCTGGAACAAGGCGCGATCGGCGAAGCTCGCGACCTGCTGGCCCGCAAGCTCGATCCCGACCTGCCGGTGATGCGGGCGATCGGTGTTCCGGAAATCGCGGGTTTCCTGTGCGGCGAATACGACGAGGCCGAGGCGGCAAGGCGCGGTTCGCAGGCGACTCGTCGGTACGCAAAGCGCCAGTACACCTGGTTCCGCCACCAGCCACCGGCTGACTGGCACCGGTTTGAAACAAAAGATTACTCAAAAGCGGCAATAATAGAAATATTATTACGAAATTTGCGGTTGACATGATATTCTGTGTCGCCTAGTGCGCCCTTCAATTGAGTTGGGAGAGAGAGGCCCGGGTGCACGTCACCCGGGCCCATTTTCTTGACCAGAACCCTTGCTGACGGAGACGAAACGTGACGGAGCGCAGCGGCGCCGACATCTTGATGGACACCCTTGTCGAGCAGGGAGTCGAAGTGGTCTTCGGCTATCCCGGCGGCGCGGTGCTTCCGATCTATGATGCCCTGTTCAACGACAACCGCATCCGCCACATCCTCGTCCGGCACGAGGCAGGGGCGGCCCATGCGGCCGAAGGCTATGCCCGTTCCACCGGCAAGCCGGGCGTCGTCCTCGTCACCTCCGGTCCCGGCGCGACCAATGCCGTGACCGGTATTGCCGATGCGTTCATGGATTCGATTCCGATGGTCGTCCTGACCGGCCAGGTCGCAACCGCGATGATCGGCACCGACGCGTTCCAGGAAGCGGACACGGTCGGCATCACGCGCCACTGCACGAAGCACAACTACCTCGTCAAAGACCCGGCCGACCTTGCCGCGACGATCAACGAGGCCTTCAAGATCGCCACGACCGGACGCCCCGGCCCCGTCGTGATCGACATTCCCAAGGACGTTCAGGTCGCCAGCGCGCCCACGACGCAGGCCGAGCCGCGTTCACGCTTCAATCCGCCCACGACCGGCGCGCCAGAGGCGATTGCCAAGGCCGTGGCCCTGATCGCGGCAGCAAAGGCACCCGTCCTCTATACGGGCGGCGGGGTCATCAATTCCGGGCCGGAGGCATCGGAACTGTTGCGTGAGCTGCAGGACCTGACCGGTGCGCCGGTGACCAGCACGCTGATGGGCCTTGGTGCCTTCCCCGCGCAGAACAAGGCGTGGCTGGGCATGCTGGGAATGCACGGCACTTACGAAGCCAACATGGCGATGAACCGTTCGGACCTCGTCATCTGTGTCGGCGCGCGTTTCGACGACCGCGTCACTGGCCGGATCGAGGATTTCGCGCCCGATGCAACAAAGATCCACATCGACATCGACCGTTCGTCCATCAACAAGACGGTTCAGGTCGACCTGCCAATCATCGGCGACTGCGCGCTTGTCCTGCGCCAGATGATCGACGAGTGGAAAGCGACCGGCGCTTCTGCGCAAAACCTGTCGGAATGGTACGCCCGGATCGACGGCTGGCGCGCGCGCAACTCGCTGTCCTATCCCAAGTCCGAAGAAGAGATCATGCCCCAGCTGGCGATCGAACGCCTGTTCGAGCTGACCCGGCAGTACGATCCCATCATCACCACCGAAGTCGGCCAGCACCAGATGTGGGCGGCACAGCATTTCCACTTCTTCAGCCCCAACAAGTGGCTGACCAGTGGTGGGCTCGGCACGATGGGCTACGGCCTTCCCGCCGCGATCGGCGCGCAGCTGGGTAACCCTGACGCGCTCGTCATCGACGTTGCCGGCGAAGCGTCGATCCAGATGAACATTCAGGAACTGGGCACGGCGAGCCAGTATCGCCTACCGGTCAAGGTTTTCATCCTCAACAACGAATACATGGGCATGGTCCGCCAGTGGCAGGAACTGACCTACGAATCGCGGTACTCGAACTCGTACTCGGATTCGTTGCCCGATTTCGTGAAGCTGGCAGAGGCCTATGGCTGGAAGGGGATCGTGATCGACGATCTTGCTGACCTCGACGCAGGGATCAAGGCCATGATCGAACACGACGGCCCGGTCATCGTCGATTGCCGCGTTGCCAAGCTGGCGAACTGCCTGCCGATGTTCCGTTCCGGCGCATCGCACACCGACATGATCCTTTACGGAGACGAGGCGCCTGCCGCCGTCACCGTCACCGCACAGCAGAAGGCATCCGTCTGATGCAGATCGAGCACCGAGCGCAGGAACGTCACGTCCTTGCCATCACCGTCGACAACGAAAGCGGCATCCTTGCCAAGATCGCGGGCCTTTTCACCGCGCGCGGCTACAATATCGATTCGCTGACCGTTGCCGACATTTCGGAAAACCATAACGTCAGCCGGATCACCATCGTCACCCATGGCCCGCCCGCGGTGATCGACCAGATCCATGCACAGCTGGAACGGCTGGTCCCGGTTCACAAGGTTTCGGACCTCACCGAACTGGGCCCGCACGTCGAACGCGAACTGGCCCTGGTAAAAGTGGCCGGCAAGGGCGACAACCGGGTCGAGGCGCTGCGCCTTGCCGACGTTTATCGCGCCAAGGTGGTCGATTCCACGACCGAGAGTTTCATCTTCGAAATCACCGGCGCTCCTGAGAAGATCAACAGTTTCGTGGCCTTGATGCGCGAACTTGGTCTGGTCGAAGTAGGCCGCACCGGCATCGTGGGCATGATGCGCGGCGTGAACGGGGCCTGATTTCGTTCCAAACGATACATTTGAAGCAACCATCCAACACAGCTATGCGCCGCTGCGTAATACGGCGGGCAGGCCATATCATCAGGCGAAAAGCCAAGGGGAATTGAAGTGAAAGTCTATTACGACGCCGACTGCGACCTGAACCTGGTCAAGGACAAGAAGATCGCCATCGTCGGCTACGGCTCGCAGGGTCACGCCCATGCACAGAACCTGCGCGATTCCGGCGTGAAGGACGTCGCCATCGCCCTGCGTGCTGGTTCGGCCACTGCGAAGAAGGCCGAGAGTGCCGGCTTCAAGGTCATGACCAACTCGGAAGCTGCCGAGTGGGCCGACCTCATCATGATCCTCGCGCCCGACGAACATCAGGCCGCGATTTACAACGACGACATCGCCGGCAAGATGAAGCCGGGTTCGGCCCTTGCCTTCGCTCACGGCCTGAACGTCCACTTCGGCCTGATCGAAGCGCCGAGCGACATCGACGTGATCATGATCGCGCCGAAGGGCCCGGGCCACACCGTGCGCAGCGAATACCAGCGTGGCGGCGGCGTGCCCTGCCTCATCGCGGTCGAAAACGATGCCAGCGGCAATGCCCATGACGTCGCCCTCGCCTATGCCAGCGCCGTCGGCGGCGGCCGTTCGGGCATCATCGAAACCAACTTCCGCGAAGAGTGCGAAACCGACCTCTTCGGCGAACAGGCCGTTCTTTGCGGCGGCGCTACCGCGCTCGTCCAAGCCGGTTTCGAAACGCTGGTCGAAGCCGGTTACGCACCGGAAATGGCCTATTTCGAATGCCTTCACGAACTGAAGCTGATCGTCGACCTGATGTATGAAGGCGGTATCGCCAACATGCGCTACTCGATCTCGAACACCGCCGAATACGGCGATATCAAGACCGGACCGCGCATCATCACCGAAGAGACGAAGAAGGAAATGAAGCGTGTTCTGGAAGACATCCAGTCGGGCCGCTTCGTGAAGGACTTCGTCCTCGACAATCGCGCCGGTCAGCCGGAACTGAAGGCATCGCGCAAGGCTGCGCAGCGCCACCAGATCGAGGAAACCGGTGCGAAGCTTCGCGCGATGATGCCGTGGATCGGCGCCAACGCGCTGGTCGACAAGTCGAAGAACTGATCGCCGCGCGCCTGGGCGCAAGGTAACGAAAACGAAGGCCCGCCGGATCACTGCGATCCGGCGGGCTTTTGTATTGCGCCCCCTCATCTTTCGGGCAGGCACACCGCTGTACCCGATTGAAGCCTTCCGGCGCAGGCACCACACTCCAGTGCAGTGATGTAGCAAAGGGAAACCCGATGAAGCGACTTTTCGTACCTGCCATCCTTGCCGCCGCAGGCCTTGCCGTTGCCGCGCCGGTTCTGGCCGATCACCACGAAGAACCCAGCCTGCCGGGAGTTGTCGACGCATCGCGTGTGACCGCCGGTACTTACGCGACCGATCCCAGCCATACGTTGGTCGGCTGGCGCGTGAACCATTTCGGCTTCAACGACTATTTCGGCATCTTCGGTGACGTGACCGGAACGCTTGAACTCGATCCGGCCAATCCTTCGGCAGCAAAGCTTGACGTGACGATCCCGATCGCTTCGGTCGCGACCGCATCAAAAGGGTTGAAGGACCATTTGCTGCGTCCCGGCTCCGACGGCGCGGCTCCCGATTTCTTCGGTCCCGATCCGGCCCCGGCACGCTTCGTTTCGACCATGGTGACACCGACTGGCGAGACGACCGCGCAGATCGTCGGCGATCTGACCCTCAACGGCGTCACCGCCCCCGTGGTGATCGCCGCGCAATTCACTGGCGCGGGCGCAAATCCGATGAGCAAGGCCGAAACCGTGGGCTTTGAAGGTCGCGCACTGTTGAAGCGCAGCACCTTTGGGATCGACGCCTTCCTCCCCCTCGTTTCGGACGAAGTCGAACTCGACATCTCGGCGGGATTCGAAAAGCAGTGAGGTAATGGCCCGGCGCAGCCCGTCCGCCGCGCCGGGTCACCCCTTCGCAAATTCGCCCCAGTGGGTTAGGCCTTGGCGCGGGTCGGCATCATGGGGGTCAACATGAAATCACGGATCTTGGCTGCCTGTCTGACAGGCACCGCGCTGCTTGCGGCAGTTCCGGTCACGGCGGAGCCCTTGCTGCTTCGCAATGTCGGCGTTCTCGACCTCAATGCGGAACAGCCGGAAATTGCCGCCAACCGCTCCATCCTGATCGACGGCGGACAGATCGTCGCGATCGGCGTCGCCGACGAAATCCAGGCCCCTGACCATGCGGTCGTCGTCGAAGGCGAAGGCCGCGTCGTCATGCCCGGTCTTTACGACATGCACGTCCATATCTGGGACGAGGCGGAACTGGCCGCCAATCTCGCCCACGGGGTGACCACGGTGCGTAACGCATCGGGAATGCCGTTCCACTTGCGACTGGCGAAGCGCGTCGCGGCCGGTGAGCTTGCCGGCCCGCGCATCGTGACAACCGGGCCGATCCTCAACAGCCACGGTCCCAACGGCCAGATCATCCACCAATATGTCGACACCGAAGCAGAAGCGCGCGAAGCCGTCCGCGCCCAGCACGAAGCGGGCTTTCGCCGGATCAAGGTCTATTCCAACCTGACGCCAGAGGCATGGCGCGGGATCAAGGCCGAGGCTGACACCCTGGGCATGACGATCATGGGCCATACGCCCGAGGGCCGCCGGGCAGAGGGCATGCCTTACGAAAAGCCCTTCAACATCCCCTTCGAAGACCTGCTTGATCAAGGGTTCGTCACCATCGAACATACCGAAAGCATCGTCTGGCACGGCCTTCGCGATAGCCGCGATTCCGATGCCGCAAAGGCGCTGGCCGCGGATATTGCTGATGCGAGCGTCGCCGTCGATCCGACGCTGGTAGCGTTCTACAACCTGCTCCGCACCGCCGAAACCAAGGGCGCCTACGTGTCGCGGCCCGGTACCCAATGGCTGAACCCGATGCTGGTCGCGCAGGAACAGCCGAACTACGACCGCTGGGCGAACGAGGCCGTGGCCCCTGCCCGTAAAGCTTTCGAATTCTACAAGCTGATGACGAAGGCCATGGCCGATGCCGGTGTTACGCTTGTCGCCGGAAGCGATGCGGGCATCCACGCCAATCCGGCGGGCCTCTCGCTGCTCGACGAACTGAACTTGCTGGAAGAGGCCGGCCTGACGCGGGTGGAAGTGCTCAAGACCGCGACCGTCAATGCCGCTTCCGTGCTGAAAGAAGGCGAGACGCACGCGTGTCTCGCGGTCGGCTGCGCCGCAGACCTGCTGGTGCTCGACGCCGATCCAACCAAGGGGCTGGCGACACTGTCCGATCCGGCCTTGGTAATTGCGCAAGGCAAGGTCCACGACCGGCAAGCGATCGAGGCGCTGAAGCTGATGGCCGCGAAAGCCGATGTCTCGCGCACGCAGGCCAACGTGATCGAAGGTTTGCAGGCCCAGGGAACCGACGTGACGCCCCTGTTGAAGGAAAGTGGCGGCTGAACCCAGACTTTGCCACCGGGCCGAAAACGGCCGGATTCGGGTCTGGACAAAGAGGAATCGAGCGACCATAGCCGCTTTCGCAATGACCGCGATTTACGCCTCCACGGCCCTGGGCCTGCTACTTCGACTTACTCGCCCTCGGGCGTGACCCTTGCGCTGTCCGCTGGCGGCGCACCTGTCGCCCGGGGGATCGAAAGCCACCAAAGCCCAGTCGAATTAGCCAAGAAGTTCCTGTCATGACCCAAGCTCCGCAAGGCAAAGCACCCGGTGGGATGTTGAAAAACCCCTCGGCCAAGTACCGTCCGTTCCCGCAGATCGACATCGCCGACCGCCAATGGCCGTCGCGCACGATCACCAAGCCGCCGCGCTGGTTGTCGACCGACATGCGCGACGGCAACCAGTCGCTGATCGATCCGATGGACAGCGTGAAGAAGAACCGCTTCTTCGACCTGCTGGTCAAGGTCGGCCTGAAAGAGATCGAAGTCGGCTTCCCCGCCGCGGGCGCGACCGAGTTCGATTTCATCCAGAACCTGGTGCGTTCGGGCCGCATCCCCGACGACGTCATGGTACAGGTCCTGACGCAAAGCCGCGAAGACCTGATCCGAACCAGCTTCGACAGCCTGGAAGGCGCGAAGCAGGCGATCGTCCACGTCTATAACGCGGTCTCGCCCGCGTGGCGCGACATCGTATTCCGCATGACGAAAGAAGAAGTGCGCGGCATCGCAGAGGCCGGGGCCAAGGTCATCCGTGACGAGGCTGGCAAGCGCCCGAACACCGACTGGCACTTCGAATATTCACCTGAAACGTTCAGCACGGCCGAACTCGATTTTTCGATCGAGTGCTGCGAGGCGGTGATGCAGATCCTGCAGCCGACGCCGGAACGTCCGATTATCCTGAACCTGCCGGCGACGGTCGAATGTGCCACCCCCAACATCTACGCCGACCAGATCGAGTATTTCTGCCGCAACCTCCCCAACCGCGAAAGCGCGATCGTATCGCTGCACACGCATAACGATCGTGGCACCGGCGTCGCGGCGGCGGAACTGGGCATCATGGCGGGCGCGGACCGCGTCGAAGGCTGCCTGTTCGGCAATGGCGAGCGGACAGGCAACTGCTGTCTCGTGACCGTGGCGCTGAACATGTACACGCAAGGCGTCGATCCGGGCCTCGACTTCTCCGACATCGACGACGTGATCGAGACCGTCGAATACTGCAACCAGATCCCCGTGCACCAGCGTCACCCCTATGGCGGCGAACTGGTCTTCACCGCGTTTTCGGGCAGCCACCAGGACGCGATCAAGAAGGGTTTCGAGGCGCACGAAAAGCAGAACGACGAACAGTGGCGCGTGCCCTATTTGCCGATCGACCCTGCCGACCTTGGCCGCAATTACGAGGCGGTGATCCGCGTCAATTCGCAGTCCGGCAAGGGCGGTTTTGCCTGGGTTCTGGAACAGGACAAGGGCCTGAAACTGCCCAAGCGGATGCAGGCGCATTTCTCCAAGGCGGTGCAGCGCATGGCCGACCAAACCGGGCGCGAACTCAACGCCGAGGATATCTGGGACACCTTCCGGCACGAATATCACATTTCGCGCCCGCAGCACTTCCAGCTGGTCGATTACGAGGAACAGCGCGCCAAGGACGGCACACGGGTGTTTTCCGGGACGATCAGCGAAGATGGCAAGGAACGCACGGTTTCGGGCCGCGGCAACGGGCTGATCTCGTCCGTCGTGGCGACGCTTTCGGACGCTTTCGACATGACACTCGAAGTGCTCGATTATTCCGAGCACGCCTTGTCCAAGGGCTCGGACGCACGTGCGGCGGCTTATGTCGAATGCATGACTGATACCGGTGACATCGTCTGGGGCGTCGGCATCAGCGCCGACGTCGCGACTGCTAGCGTGCGCGCGATCCTGAGCGCGGCGAACGCCACGCGGCCGGACTGATCACGCGTCCGGATTGATCCTGATACGGCGGCGGCAGGGACACTTGCCGCCGCCAGATTCACACGTCGGCAACTGCGCCCCACAGTGCGTCTGCCATCGCATCGAGGTCGGAAAAATCCTTGTCGCGCCCGATCGGATCGCGGCGGTTCAACACGAAGGGACCATGGCCGCCCTTTGCCAATCCACGCGCCAACCCGCGCTGGATAAGACGGATGCGCGCCAAGGCGACATCTCGTGCAAGCAGCTCATTACGGCTGCGAGTGTGCGACCACTCCATTTCAACTGCGCCGACCCTTTCGAACACCAGTTCATTGTAAATTCTGTGCGGCCCGCGATGCAGGGGAAGCCCCGCATGCAGTGCTGCCGCCTCCGTTCCCGGCAAAAGCATGCCGTTCACGTTGAAATCGTTGAACCACTCCCCCTTCGGAGAAATCGAATAAAACATCGTCGCAAAACTGCGGCGGGCAAAAGTCTGGCGCGGCAGAAGGTGGTGTTTTTGCCAACCCCTGCGGTGCCCAGCCCAACCGCGTCGATTTACACTGGAGAACCAGCGGACCGCGTTATGGTTTCGGCAATGCGACTCCTTGCCCGTTCCCATGCCGCTTCATGGGAAGGCAGGTTTAAGCAAATGGTGTGCGTCTAAGGTAAATATTCTTACCACTGTTGCGCGGACCGATTTCGAAAGAGCCGAAGCCGTCGACTTCAACGATTTCGTTTTCGGTTACCGGCCCTTCGGCAACCAGATGATCGATCATCCGGATCGCAACCTTCGCCTGTTCGGGCATCGCCATCGGCGCGAGGTCGAGCATCAATTCCTGTCCGCAGAAGAGATCGAGCCCCCGCGAGGTAAGCCCCGCGTTCCCATCGCTCTTTAAAGCGACAAGGACCATGGCGGGGAATGCCCCCCCATCGGCCCATGCCTTTGCGAGTTTCACGAAGAAATCCGCGCCCGTGACCGTGCCTGACGGAACCCACATGACGGCGCGGGCAGCCCCGGCCTCAGCGATCTCGGCGGCGAGTGTGGTCATTACCATGGCGAGCGCGGCGAACGATCCCGCTTCGCCCCCGGCAAAGATCAGTTCGTGCGAGGGACCTTCGGGGAGGTCGATCGGATTGACCGCGATGAACTGGGCGTCGTCCACACCGGCCGATGCGGGCCGCAGGCTGAATTCCAGACCCTTGTACGAAATCGACACGGGGACGGTAGCCGCGCCATGACGGGCAGCCAGCTTGTCCTCGGCACGTTTGGCGTCGTCGAACCAGAACCGGAAGCAAGCCTTCCCGGCAGCCATCATGTCATCGGAATTTGTTTCGTTGCCGTCCATCGTCCCGCGCTCCCGCTGCGCTGTGGTCTTGATATGCAAGTCGCCTTGTGATCCGTCGAGGGCCAAGACACGGGCTGTATCCGATATGGACACAAAATTACGCATCGACGATGCATTGGTCTCACTATCAGAAGATACCGAGCGTCAGCCCCTCGGCAAGGGCGGCCCCCAGATCGCGGCAGGTTTTCTCGTCTTCAGCAGACAGCACCTTGGGCGCCATGATCTCCTCTGGCGTCTGCGCCGTGAAATTGACGATCAGGGGATCCGTCACGCGTTTCAGCCGCCACCCCGTCGCGATACGGTCGATCTGCCGCGTCGCCCCCTCGCCGTCAGACCCCGCGGCGATCGCAGTGGCAAAGCCCCTGCCCTCGATCCTGCCGAGCACCGGATAGTAGCAACGGTCGAAAAACTCCTTCATCGCGCCTGACATCGACGCGAGATTTTCGGGGCAGACGAAAAGGTACGCCCCTGCCGCCAGCAAGTCGTTGGGACCGGCCTCGTCGCATTGGATAAGCCTTGCGCGTCCCGCGGCACCGACTGCCGCTGCACCAGCCATCGCCTCGGCTCCGCCGGTTCGCGAATGCCAGACGATAAGAAGGTTCGCGTCTTCACTCATGTCTTCATGGCTAGCAGGTCCGCCGTGCAGGTGGAAAGGCGTGGACGCGTCTTGCGCTGACCTTTGCGCAGCAGGCCTGCGATGCTGTATCTGCCTGACATGGCATCTTTAGCAGGACATCACGAACTCGAAGGCGCGGCCTGCGGGATCACCCACTCGCTCAGCGGCAAGGCATGGCGCTGGCGCGGCGGCAACATGGCACTGGGCGCGGGCGGCGGCATGGCGGGGGAAGACCTCGTCACGCAATTGCTGACTTCGCGCGGGGTCTCGGCCGAAGATATCGAACGGCATCGCAATCCCACGATCCGCGACTTCCTGCCCGATCCCTCGATCTTTGCCGACATGGACACCGCCGCCGACCGCCTGGCGCAGGCCGTCGTTTCGGGTGAAGCGATCACGATCTATGGGGATTACGACGTGGACGGCGCGACCAGCAGCGCGTTGCTTATCCGCCTGTTGCGCGAACTGGGCGCGAACCCTGCGCACTATATCCCCGACCGCCTGCTCGAAGGCTACGGCCCTTCGGGAGAGGCGCTGGTTCGGATCGGTGAGCAAGGCTCCAGCCTGATTGTCACGGTCGATTGCGGGGCCATGGCGCACGAGGCGCTGGCCATGGCGCACGAAGCGGGCATCGACGTGATCGTCGTCGACCACCACAAGTGTGCTTCGGAAAACCCCAGGACCGTCGCGCTGGTCAATCCCAACCGCCTCGATTCGAGCGACGAGGCCGCATCGCACGGCCACCTTGCCGCCGTCGGCGTCGCCTTCCTGCTCGGCGTGGCGCTGGTGCGTACCTTGCGCAGCCGGGGATTCTTCGCGGATCGCCCTGCCCCCGACCTCATGGGCCTGCTCGATCTCGTCGCGCTGGGCACGGTTGCCGACGTTGCGCCGATCCACGGCTTGAACCGCGCTTTCGTGGCACAAGGCCTCAAGGTCATGGCACATCGCCGCAACGTCGGTCTTAGCGCGCTTATCGACACGAGCCGCCTGAAACGCGCACCGCAATGCAGCGATCTGGGTTTCGCGCTCGGCCCGCGCATCAATGCCGGTGGGCGCGTGGGCGAATCGACGCTGGGCGTGCGCCTGTTGACCGGAGAGGACTTGCCCGAAGTCCAGGACATCGCCTCGCGCCTCGATGCCTTGAACGAAGAGCGCCGCGCGATCGAGGCCGAGGTCCAGGCCGCAGCGGAAGAACAACTTGCCGGGCAGCACAACCGCTCCGTCCTCGTCCTGTCGGGCAAGGGATGGCATCCCGGCGTGATCGGCATCGTGGCCGGGCGTATCAAGGAAAAGGCAGGCAAGCCGACGATCGTGGTCGCCTTCGACGAAAACGGCGAAGGCAAGGGATCGGGCCGGTCGCTCTCTGGGGTCGATCTTGGCGCCGCGATCATCGCCGCCCGCGAACACGGGCTTCTGGTAAAGGGCGGCGGTCATGCGATGGCGGCGGGCCTGACGGTGGAAGAAGGGCAAATCGATGCCCTGGCCGACTGGCTGGACAGCCAGCTTGCCCGCGACGTGGACCGCGCCCGCGCATCGCAGGCGACCGTCGTGGACATCTCGGTCAGCCCGCGCGGGTTGCAACCCGATCTGGTCGAACTGCTCGAATCGGCGGGGCCCTTCGGTGTGGGCTGGCCCGCGCCGCGCATCGCGGTCGGCCCGGTGAAGCTGGTGAAGGCCGACGTTGTCGGCAACGGCCACGTGCGCCTGATCGCAGCCGGACAGGACGGCGCGCGGTTCAAGGCAATCGTCTTTCGCGCGGAGGAAAGCGACATGGGGCAAGCGCTCCTCCACGCATCGCGCGGGCGCAGCCTGTGGCTGGCGGGACGACCGAAGATCGACGATTGGGGGGCGGTCCCGGCGGCAGAGCTTCACGTGGAGGACGCCGCTTTTGCCGATTGAGGCAGGCTTGCCGACAACCAATTTCGGCTTCGCGCAATAAAAGTGCAAATGGTCCCTTGACCGTCCGCGAAAGCGACCGTAGATGGCCCACCTGCACCGCGACGTGGCCCCTTCGTCTAGCGGTTAGGACGCGGCCCTTTCACGGCTGAAACACGGGTTCGATTCCCGTAGGGGTCACCACGCGGTGCAGTATTTGCCACTCCGGCGCGGCGTTTGCCCCGGTCAGGCACGGCCCCTTCGTCTAGCGGTTAGGACGCGGCCCTCTCACGGCTGAAACACGGGTTCGATTCCCGTAGGGGTCACCAGTCTCCTCCCTGATATTACGTTTATATGACAGTGGCGCGGCGCGTTTCGCGCGACTACAGCCAGTCGCCGTGACGAATGCCAACGTGATTCCCTGCGCCAAGTTTTCGGCAACGCCCAAGACGGATGGTCCGCGATGAAGCGTACCATGCCTTGGGCTGGACTGGCTCTTGCCACGGCGGGCTCGATCGCCCTGCTGATCGCCACGTACGAATTCCTCATCAGTTTCGCGCTGTGGATCGTTTGGTGCGGGTCGCTGCTGGTGCTGCGCCCTGCACCCGAACGGGAAAAACCGCGCGATGACGGCATGGCGATCACGCAAGACCGGATGCGCGAGCTGATTGAACCGCTCAGCCTGCCTTATCTCGTCATGGAAAACCGACGCATCGTTCTGGCCAATAGCGCCGCGCGCGATGTGCTTGGCCCCCATGTCGTCGGACAGGACGCCCGCGTCGCGCTGCGCCATCCCGAAGCGGTGCGCCTGCTGGAAAGCGACAAGGGCGGCGAAGCGATCATTCGCGGCCTGACCGGCCCGCGCAGCGTCTGGGCGATATCGCTTCGCCCCGTCGATGCGACCAAGACGATGATCGAACTGGTGAACCGCACGGCAGAGGCGGACATCAGCCGCGCGCATACCGATTTCGTCGCCAATGCCAGCCACGAACTGCGCACGCCGCTCGCCTCGATCATCGGATATGTAGAGACGCTCGTCGATGCGGACGAAGAAGAACAGGCCCGCCCGATGAAACCGGAAACGCGCAAGCGCTTCCTCGAAACGATCGCGCGCGAAGGCAAACGGCTCCAAGCTCTGGTCGAAGACCTGATGAGCCTGTCCCGCATCGAGGCGGAGAAGCACGACCTGCCCGCTACGGTCGTCGATTTCGGCAACAGCATGGAAACGCTGGTTTCCGGGATGCAGTCTCTGCACGGCAAGGATCGCATCATCCTTGAACGCGCGGGCGTGCCGATGCCGGTTCGCGGGGACGAGCAGCAGCTGCACCAGCTTGCCCGCAACCTCATCGAAAATGCGCTGAAGTATGGATCGGAAAGGGAACCGGTTCGCGTGTCAGTTCAGCGCCGGGACGACCTGTTCGAGCTTAAGGTGGTCGACACCGGCGAAGGTATCGCGCCCGAACACGTGCCTCATCTCACCCGTCGCTTCTACCGCACCGATCCCGGCCGCAGCCGCGCCGTCGGCGGGACGGGTCTGGGCCTTGCCATCGTGAAGCACATCGTCGAACGGCATCGCGGGCGCATGGATATCGAAAGCAAGATCGGTGTCGGCACCACGATCACCGTACGCCTGCCGCGCCATCGCCCGGCCGAAGCGGCTTCCGCGGCCTGAACCGCGTCATAAAATTACCCTGATATTACAGCGGCCGATACGGTTATCCCCGGCAGGATAGTGCCTTGGCGGCCAACTGTAACAAAAGCGTCACGTGACGGTCATAGATGCGTCGCCGTTCAGACATCGAATTGTCAGGAAGGCAAGAATCGTCATGAGGATCAATCAGGTTTCGCTGATCGCCGTTGCCGCCGCGACCGCAATCTCCACCCCCGCACAGGCGCAGGACGCATCGGCCATGCAGGCCGAGATCGAGGCCATGCGCGCCCAGATGCAGGCGATGGCGGCCCGAATCGACGTCTTGGAAGACCAGCTTGTCGTCGCAGAAGCGAAAGCCGATGCCGCAACCACTGCTGCCAGCGCGGCCACCGAAACCTCTGGCACCGCGCTTGCCGCTGCCAACGAAGCCAAGAGCGACACGACCGTCAAATGGAAGGGCGCGCCGCTGATCGAGGGCAAGGGTGGCTGGAGCTTCAAGCCGCGCGGCCGCCTTCAGTACGATGCCGGTTTCACCAACGCACCCGACATCGACGGCCGTGAAGACGGCTTTGGCAACGAGGCTCGCCGCATCCGCCTTGGCGTCGAAGGCGACGTTCCGGGCGGCTTCGGTTACAAGTTCGAAGCCGACTTCGCCGGTAACGAGGTCGAGATTGCCGACGCGATGATCACGTACGAAGACGGCGGCCTGAAGGTCGCCGCCGGTCAGCAGAACAACTTCCAGTCGATGGAAGAGCTGACCAGCAGCCGTTTCACCTCGTTCATCGAACGTGCCGCCTTTACCGACGCCTTCAATTTCGAGCGCCGTGTCGGTCTCTCGGCATCGGTCGCAGCCGGTGATGTCCTGGTCCAGGGCGGCCTGTTCACCGACAACATGGAAGAACTGTCGAACAAGCAGTGGGGCGCGGATGGCCGCGTCGTCTTCATGCCGAAAATGGGCAACACCCAGCTCCACCTCGGCGGATCGGTCCACTACACCGAACTCGACAAGGAAAACCTGTCGGTCCGCTATCGCCAGCGTCCCCTCGTCCACTTTACCAGCAATCGCTATATCGACACCGGCGCATACCTCGCGACCTCGGAAACCGGCTACGGCCTCGAAGCGGCGGCCATCAACGGCCCGTTCCACTTCGCCGGCGAAGCGTTCTGGCAGAAGTCGGCCCGCCCCGGCCTGTCCGATCCGACTTTCTTCGGTGGTTATGCCGAAGTCGGATACTTCCTGACCGGCGGTGACAGCCGCGGCTACAAGAAGGGCATTTTCGACCGCGTGAAGCCTTCGAACCCCGTCGACGAGGGCGGCATCGGCGCGGTGCAGATCAACGTGCGCTACGATCGCCTCGATCTCAACGATAGCACCATCGCTGGCGGAACGCAGGACGGTTACCTCGTCTCGCTGATCTGGACGCCGACCGACTACACCCGCCTGATGATGAACTACGGCCGGCTGGAATATACCGATGCCGCCCTCGTCGCGGCGGGCGGAGACACCTCGTACGGGGTCGATGCCTTCGGTGTTCGCGCCCAGATCGACTTCTGATCCGCGGATTTTGTTCACAGGCTCGTCAGGAAAACCTGACAAATCATTGATGTAAATAGGTTTTCAAATTTTTGACCGGGCGACGCGTGGCTGTCATATCATTGTCACGACAGGTCCATAGAGCGCCCGGCAAGAGTTCAAGAAAAAGGAAAACATTCCATGCGCTTCACCAAGACATTCGTCATTGCCGCTGTTTCCAGCCTCGCCCTCGCGGCTTGCGGCGGACAGCAGGCGTCCACGCGCGACCAGGTCAAGGCCGTCGGTTCGTCGACCGTCTATCCCTTCGCCAAGGCCGCAGCCGAGGAATTCGCCCGCAGCTACGCCGGACAGTACAAGTCGCCGATCATCGAATCGACCGGCACCGGCGGCGGCATGAAGCTGTTCTGCGCAGGCGTCGGCACCGAATACCCCGACATGGTCAATGCATCGCGCCGCATGAAGGCAAGCGAGCTTGAAACCTGCAAGACCAACGGTGTCACCGAAGTCATGGAAGTCGAAGTCGGCAAGGACGGCATCGCCATCGCCGAATCGAAGGAAGGCCCGACTTTCGGCCTCACCACCGCGCAGCTTTACGAAGCCATCGCGGCAGAGCCTTATGGCAAGCCGAACACCGCCAAGAACTGGTCCGACATCGACCCCTCGCTCCCGAACGAGCCGATCCTCGTCTATGGCCCGCCGGCAACTTCGGGCACGCGCGATGCGCTGGCCGAACTGATCATGACCGAAGGCTGCAAGTCGGACCCGGCGACCAAGGCGCTCAAGGACACCGACGAGGAACGCTTCGAAGCGATCTGCACCGGTGTTCGCAATGACGGCGCCTATGTCGAGCAGGGCGAAAACGACAACCTGATCGTCCAGAAGCTTGCCTCGAACCCCGAAGCGATCGGCATTTTTGGCTATTCCTTCCTTGAAGAGAACGCCGACAAGCTGCGCGGTCTTGCCATCAACGGCGTCGAACCGACTTACGACAACATCGCCTCGAACAGCTATCCCGGTGCCCGCGCGCTTTACGTCTATGTGAAGAAGCAGCATCTCGATGCGATCCCCGGCCTTCGCGAGTATCTCTCGACTTGGGTTTCGAATTGGGGCAAGGGCGGCCTGCTTACGGGCAAGGGCATGATCGCGTCGACCGACGAGATACAGTCCGCCAACGCCGATGTCGTGACGAACATGACCGTCATCGACGCCTCGAAACTGAAATAGTCCGGACCTAAAAAGTCAGGGAATATGTCGCCAGCCATCTTTGTACTCGTTGCCATCGGTCTCGGTTTGATCGGATGGCTGGCCGCAAGGTCACGTGCCTGGGCATTCGCCTCGAATGAGGGCGTTCGCCTGCACTCCTTGCCGAATTATCACGGCTGGTACGTCGCCATGTGGGCGTTCGTACCGGCCGTCATATTCGCACTTGTCTGGAACGCGGTAAGTCCGAACCTGGTGATGCAGGCGATCCTGTCCGATCCTGCCGCCGCGAAACTACCCGCATTCGGAATTACCCGCGATTCGGTCCTGGCAGAGGCGATGGCCGTGGCCAGCGGCTCGGCCCAGGGCGTGTTCAATCCCCTGGCAGCCGAACTGGTCGAACCCGCACGAGAAGCGATGCGTTTTTACGGCATCATCGGCATGGTCGTGACGGTGCTGGTCGGCTTTGCCGCCGGGGTCTTCGCTTTCACCCGCCTGCGCCCCGATTTCACCGCGCGCACCCGCGTCGAACGCGGCGTCATGCTGGGTCTTCTGCTTGCATCGCTGGTCGCCATCCTGACCACCTTCGGTATCGTCGCCTCCCTGCTGTTCGAGACGATCCGCTTCTTCGGGATGGTCAATCCGATCGACTTCCTGTTCGGAACCCAATGGTCGCCGAACCCGATGGGTGATCCGTCCTTCACCAACAGCGAGGATTACGGCGCACTGCCCCTGTTCTGGGGCACGATCTATATCGGTGCGATCATCGCCATGATCGTCGCGATCCCTCTGGGCCTGATGAGCGCGGTCTACCTGACGCAATACGCGAACCCCACGTTCCGCAAGTGGATGAAGCCGATCCTCGAAATCCTCGCCGGTGTTCCCACCGTCGTCTACGGCTATTTCGCGGCGCTGACTGTTGCCCCTTTCATCCGCGACGTGGCCCGCTCGGTCGGTATCGCCAGCGCGTCGAGCGAGAGCGCGATTGCCGCCGGGCTCGTCATGGGCGTGATGATCATTCCGTTCGTGTCCTCGATGGCCGACGATTCCATCGCCGCCGTGCCAAGCGCGATGCGCGACGGCAGCTTGGCAATGGGCGCGACCAAGTCGGAGACGATCCGAAAAGTCCTGATCCCCGCCGCGCTTCCCGGTATTGTCGCGGGCGTCATGCTCGCCATTAGCCGCGCGATCGGCGAAACGATGATCGTGGTGATGGCCGCCGGTGCCGCGGCGAACCTGACCGCCAATCCGTTCGAAAGCATGACCACGGTGACTTATCAGATCGTCGCAATGCTGACCGGCGAAGGCAGCTTCGACCATCCGGCGACGCTTTCCGCATTTGCGCTGGGCATGGTGCTGTTCCTTGTGACCCTGGCACTGAACTTCGTCGCACTGCGCGTCGTCAAACGTTACCGCGAAGCCTACGAGTAAGATCATGAGCGAAGCGACCCCTCACGCATCCGCACACGACGCCGAGCTTGTCCGCAAGGCCCGCAACGAGCGGCTGGCAGCGCGCATTCAGAAGCGATACGCCGCTGAACGCCGGTTCAAGCTGCTGGCGCTTTCATCGGTGCTGTTCTCGGCACTGGTGCTGGCGTTCCTGCTGATCACGATGACGGCAAACGGCATTGCCGGTTTCACGCGCACCGAAATGAAGGTGCCGGTCGATTTCGGCGGCGCGGGTCTCACCATCTCGCAGGACCGTCTGGAGCAGCCGGGCGCGCTCGGCGCACTGCAAAGCGCGGGCCTGCCTGACGTTCTCCAGTTCGCGGCGAGCGAGGCCTATGGCCCCGAAGCGGCAGAGCAGCTGGGCAGCAGTGCATGGCGTGACCTTGCCGGCCAGCTGATCTCAAGCCCCTCGATGCTTTCCGAAGATACCGTCGTATCCGTGCCGGTCAGCGAAGACCTTGCCGCCGCTTACCGCGGTGAAGGCAGCCCCGAAATGCGGGCGCTGGCCGCCGAGCTCGAATCCCAAGGCGCTTTGACGCGCGCCATCGATTGGGGCTTCTTCAGCCGCGCGGACGCGACCGACCCGCAGGAAGCGGGCATCTGGGGCGCGCTCAAGGGTTCGCTGCTGACGATGATAATCACGCTTGCTCTCGCCTTCCCGATCGGCGTGCTGGCCGCGGTCTACCTCGAAGAATACGCAGCGAAGAACAAGTGGACCGACATCATCGAGGTGTCCATCAACAACCTCGCGGCTGTTCCCTCGATCATTTTCGGCCTTTTGGGCCTCGCTGTCTTCCTCGCGATTTTCCCGAACTACCGCTCGGCCCCGTTGATCGGCGGCATGACGCTGGCGCTGATGACGATGCCGGTCATCGTCATTTCGGGCCGCAACGCGATCAAGTCGGTACCGCCCTCGATCCGTGACGGCGCGCTGGCCGTCGGTGCATCACCGGTGCAGGTCGTGTTCCACCACGTCCTGCCGCTGGCCCTGCCCGGCATTCTGACCGGCACCATCATCGGCATGGCCCGTGCCCTTGGCGAAACGGCGCCGCTGCTGATGATCGGCATGCGCGCATTCGTCGCCACCCCGCCCGACGGATTTACTTCCCCGTCGAGCGTGCTTCCCGTCCAGATCTTCCTCTGGTCGGACGAAATCGACCGCGGCTTCGTCGAACGCACCAGCGCAGCGATTATCGTTCTTTTGCTGTTCCTGCTGGTCATGAACGGCCTGGCCATCTATCTGCGCAATCGGTTCGAAAGGCGCTGGTAAAGGATGAAGATGAATAACCCGGACCTCCAGGGACAGGCGAACACAGCTTTCAGCGACGCCGGTACCGCGAAGATCAGCGCCAGCAAGGTGTCGGTCTACTATGGTGAGAAGAAGGCGATCGACGAAGTGTCGATCGACATTCACACCAAGTACGTGACCGCATTCATCGGCCCGTCGGGCTGCGGCAAGTCGACGTTCCTGCGCACGCTCAACCGCATGAACGACACGATCCCCAGCGCGCGTGTCGACGGCGAAATCCTCCTAGACGGAGAGGATATCTACCGCTCGAAGATGGACGTAGTGCAGCTTCGCGCGCGTGTCGGCATGGTCTTTCAAAAGCCGAACCCGTTCCCGAAATCGATCTACGACAACATCGCCTATGGCCCCAAGATTCACGGCCTCGCCGAATCGAAGAGCGAACTGGACGAGATCGTCGAACAGTCGCTGCAGCGCGCCGGCCTTTGGGAAGAAGTTAAGGACCGCCTGGCGGATTCGGGCACCGCGCTTTCGGGCGGACAGCAGCAGCGCCTGTGCATCGCCCGCGCCATCGCAGTCGATCCCGAAGTCATCCTGATGGACGAACCCTGTTCGGCGCTCGATCCGATCGCCACGGCCCGGATCGAGGAACTGATCGACGAACTGCGCGGGCGTTATGCCATCGTGATCGTCACCCACTCGATGCAGCAAGCCGCCCGCGTTTCGCAGCGCACGGCGTTTTTCCACCTCGGAAACCTCGTGGAATATGGTCGTACCAGTGACATTTTCACCAATCCGCGCGAAGAACGGACCAAGGATTACATCACCGGCCGCTACGGATGACCGGGCGATTTGAAAGAGACAAGTCAGGCAGCATGGAACATACGGTCAAGGCCTTCGAAGAAGACATCACGCGTTTGCGCGGCCTCATCGCGGAGATGGGCGGTCTGGCCGAGCTTTCGGTGCAGGAAGCGCTGGAAGCGATCGTCAACGGTGACGAAGACCTGGCCGAGAAAGTCATCACCCGAGACAAGGAAATTGACGCGCTGGAAACGGAAGTCGATCGCCTTGCCGTCCGTATCATCGCCCTGCGCGCCCCGATGGCCGACGACCTTCGCGAAGTGATCGCGGCGCTGAAGATCGCCGGCGTCGTCGAACGCATCGGCGACTATGCGAAAAACATCTCCAAGCGCGTCGGCAAGATCGAAGGACGCCGCCATTTCGAACCGATCGCGCTGATCCCGGCAATGGGCGAAGTCGCAGCCGAAATGGTCCACGACGTGCTGACCGCCTATGCCGCCCGCGACCCGCAGCTCGCCCGCGAAGTCATTCAGCGGGACGCCGTGGTCGATGCCTTTTACGATTCGATCTTCCGCAACCTCGTCACCTACATGGTGGAGAACCCGGCAACGATCGGTTCGGCGGCACAGCTTTTGTTCGTTGCGCGCAATGTCGAACGCGTCGGCGATCACGCGACGAACGTGGCCGAAATGGTCCACTTTGCCGCAACCGGCGTCTATCCGCCGGATCGCGAAGAAATGAACCCGTAAGGGAACGTCTGATGGTCGCCTTCTTGTCATAAGCGGGTAACAAAAGACGTGTGAAGGTGGTGCAGTTCGAAAAGACCGAAAGGCCCGATTTTGCCTTCTCCACGCCTGCTCCTCGTTGAAGACGACCTCTCGCTGGCAGAGCTTCTCCAGTACCGCTTCGAAGCCGAAGGCTATGACGTCGTGGCAACTGCCGACGGCGATGAAGCCATGCTCCTTGCCACCGAACAGGCCCCCGATCTCGTCATCCTCGACTGGATGGTGGAAGGGACCAGCGGCATCGAAATCTGTCGCCGCCTGCGCCGCGACAAGGCCACCGCCCATGTTCCCATCGTCATGCTCACCGCACGGGGCAGCGAGGACGACCGTATTCGCGGCCTCGAAACCGGGGCGGACGACTATGTCACCAAGCCGTTTTCGCCCCGCGAACTGATCGCGCGCGTCTCCGCAGTTCTGCGCCGCGTGCGTCCCGCACTTGCCGGAGAGATGCTGGAAGTCGGCGACATCAAGCTCGACGCCACCAGCCACCGCGTGACCCGCCGCGGACACTCGCTTCAACTCGGCCCGACCGAATTCCGCCTGCTCAAGTTCTTCATGGAACACCCGGGCCGCGTGTTTAGCCGCGGCCAATTGCTCGACGCGGTCTGGGGCACGGGCAGCGATATCGAACTGCGCACCGTTGACGTTCACATCCGCCGTTTGCGCAAGGGCCTGACCGTCGAAAGCGGCAAGGATCCGGTTCGCACCGTCCGCTCTGCCGGGTATGCTTTCGAAGCCGTTTGAACTGCGGCTGGACTCAACGCTGGTCTAAGCCTAGCCTTTAAAAAGCAAAGGGATGGCCCTCCGGGGGGAGTGGGTCGCCCATGCCTTTGTCTTTTGGGAACCCCGCGGTCTTTCTGGCTGCGGGATGGGAAAGGTAGACCTTATGAAAATGCTTCGTATCTTTGCGCCCGTCGTTCTGGCAACGACGGCGATGGCCGCTCCGCAAGTCGCGTCGGCCCAGAGCGAGTGGCCCGTCGACAACGGCGATTATGTCGAAGTGACCGGCATCTCGGTCGATGACGGGCACGAGCTGGAATATACCAAGTGGCTTGCGTCCGAATGGCGCAAGAGCGCCGATTTCGCTGTCTCGAAGGGTTGGCTCTCAAGCTACGAGATCATGTACAACGTGAACCCGCGCGAAGGTGAGCCCACGCTCTACCTCATCCGCCGGTTCCCCAGCTTCCCGACTTCGGCCGAGGAAGACGCCCGCGACAAGGCCTATCGCGAATGGGATGCGCGCACCGAATCCCAGATGCAGGAAGCATCCGCCGGTCGCGCCGAATTCCGCCACGTCCTCAGCTCGATGCTGCTGCGTGAAGTGAACTGGAAATAACGCGTTGCGGGGCGGGCCTTCACCGGTCCGCCCTGCTCCTACCGGCAGAAACCGCCGTAACCGCGCTGCGCCTGGTCCAGATGAAAGTGATCGGCGTGAAGCGCGTTGTAATCGGGCGATAACGTCGTCCCGAACACGTCGCAGGCCCCGTCGCGCACGGTCTTCAGAAAGACCCCTTCCGGGCCTTGCGATGTCCAGTCCTCCCGGACCGAAATCCGCCGACCGTCGGCCAGTTCGAAAGCGGCGATATCGATGGCGTTGCCGGTGGCGTGCTCACTCCACCGCCCGCTTTCCGACCCGTTGACGCGGCGGCAGTTCGCGGTGCCCAGTTGAACGATCCGCACGACTTCGCTGTCCAGCAGTTCGCGGGCGGCGGGCTGGACGCGGTGATCGAGCCACCAGGCAAGACCTGCATGAACCGCACAGGTCGCATCGGCCCGGCGCGGCGTGAAAGCCAGCCCCGGTGCCGCGTCGGTCGCCGGAAGCAGGCGGTCCGCCCGCCGGCACTGCCCCTCGCCTGCCGGTTCCAGGCTTTCGAATTCGATGTCGGAGCGTGTCAGCACGTCGCGGCATGCCGCACCGTCTTCGCGTAGCGCCGCCAGCTTGCCGCCCGTGGCCCAGCCTTCTTCCTGCGTGATCGTCAGGGGCGCGCGGGGATCATGCTCCGGATGCCGGGCCAGCCAGTCGATCCCGTAAAGCACCACGCCTCCCGCGACGAACAGCGCGATCAGCAGGTAATCCAGGCGAAAGGGACGGCGGGGAAGCTTTGCGAAACGGGGCATCCCTAATGAAAGTCCCGAGATTTCGGAAGTATCCTGCGGCCCTCTTTCGGGATGATCCGAACGTCTCGCGGGTGGCGCCCCTGAAAGCCGCATTCGCGATTGCCTGCGGGCGGCGGCTCCCACGGATCGATGGGAAGCTTCGCCTCGTCCACGGGGGCGCCTGCAACCGCGCCGTCGGGGGCCGAGACATAGGGATCGTCCGGCCCTTCGCGAAGATTATCGCGCGGGTTGTTTCTGGGGTTGAACTTGCCGGGAAGCGGGCTGGCGACATGGTCCGCGCGCGCCAGCGTCATCGGCAGGACATCCTCGGACAACATGTCAAGCCGGTGCGTCGCATCCTCCATGTGACTGACGATCACATGGATGACCTCGTCGTCGTATTCGACGCGCCCGCGCACTTCCATCAGGCGCGATCCCATGACGACACGGCGGTATTTCTCCTTCAGGTGCGGCCAGACGACGAGGTTGATGACCCCGGTTTCATCCTCCAGCGTGATGAAGCACACCCCCTTGGCGCTGCCCGGTCGCTGGCGGATCAGCACGACACCGGCGACTTGCACGGTGGAGCGGAACTTGCGCGATCTCAGCTCGCTCGCCCGGACGAAGCCGCGTTCGGCAAGATGCGGGCGCAAGAAGGCCATCGGGTGCGCCTTCAGCGACAGCCGCGTGGTCTGGTAATCGGCGACCACTTCTTCGGACAAGGGCATCGTCGGCAGGCGCGCAGGTGCCGCCTCTGCCCCCTCGTCCCGTGCCCTGGCATGTTCGAACAGCGGCAGCGGCGGTGCGGAAACCAGGCTGCGCGCATCCCACAGCGCCTGCCTGCGCGCCAGGCCGATCGAGGTGAAGGCATCGGCGCTGGCAAGCCGTTCGACATGGGCGGCAGGGATGCGGCTGCGTTCGCGCACCGCCGTCACGTCGGCAAAGGCCCCTTCCCGGTCCCGCACGTCGATCAGCATGGCCGCCACGTGTTCGGGCAATCCATCTACCATGCGCAGGCCAAGTCGCAGTGCCACGCCCCTTTCATTCGGCTCCAGCGTGCAGTCCCACTGGCTGGCGTTGACGTCGGCGGGGCGGATTTCGACCCCGTGTTCTGCCGCGTCGCGCACGATCTGTGCCGGGGCGTAAAACCCCATCGGCTGGGAATTGAGCAGCGCGCAGGCGAAGGCGGCGGGGTAATGGCATTTCAGCCAGCTCGACACATAGACGAGATGCGCGAAACTGGCCGCGTGGCTTTCGGGAAAGCCGTATTCGCCAAAGCCCCTGATCTGGTTGAAGCAGCGCTGGGCGAAGTCGCGGTCATAACCGCGGTTCACCATGCGCTCGACCATCATGTCCTGCAACTCGTCCACCATTCCGCGGGACCGAAACGTCGCCATGGCCTTCCTTAGCCGGTTCGCTTCTGCCGAAGAGAACTTCGCCGCGTCGAGCGCGATTTTCATCGCCTGCTCCTGAAAGATAGGCACGCCCAGCGTTCGGCCAAGGATGCTGGACAGTTCATCGGGCGGGCCGTGATCCGGGCCGGGCGCAGGGATCTGCACTTTCTCCTCGCCCCGACGGCGTTTCAGATAGGGATGCACCATGTCGCCCTGGATCGGTCCCGGTCGCACGATGGCGACCTGGATGACAAGGTCATAGAATTCACGCGGGCGCAGGCGGGGCAGCATGTTCATCTGCGCCCGGCTCTCCACCTGGAACACGCCCAGCGAGTCTCCCTTGCGAAGCATGGCATATGTCTCGGGATCCTCGCGCGGGACGGTGGCCAGCGTCATCCGGCTGCCGTGATGATCGGCAACGAGATCGAGGCACTTTCGCACGCAGGTCAGCATGCCGAGCGCGAGGACATCGACCTTGAGGATGCCCAGCGCCTCGATGTCGTCCTTGTCCCATTCGATGAAACTGCGGTCTGGCATGGCGCCATTGCCGATCGGCACCGTTTCGGTCAGCGCGCCTTCGGTGAGGATGAAACCGCCGACATGCTGCGAAAGATGACGTGGCATTCCAATCATTTGTTCGGTCAGTTTGAGAACGCGCCGCAAGTGCGGGTCGGAAATGTCCATGCCGGTTTCGGCCACGTGCGCCTCACCGATATCGCGGCCCCATCCGCCCCAGACCGTACCGGCTAGCGCGCTGGTCGCGTCCTCGGACAGGCCCATCGCCTTGCCCACCTCGCGGATCGCCATGCGCGGGCGATAGTGAATGACGGTGGCGCAAAGCCCGGCCCGCTGGCGGCCGTACTTTTCATAGATGTGCTGGATCACTTCCTCGCGCCGCTCATGTTCGAAATCGACGTCGATGTCGGGCGGCTCCTTGCGCTCTTCGGAAATGAACCGGTCGAACAAAAGGGCATGTTGGGCCGGGTCGACGGCGGTGATCTCAAGGCAATAGCAGACCGCCGAATTGGCCGCGCTGCCGCGTCCCTGGCACAGGATCGGGGGATCGACGCTACGCGCGAAGTCGACGATTTCCTTGATGGTGAGGAAATAGCGGGCAAGATCAAGCTTCGCGATCAGCACCAGTTCGCGTTTCAGTGTTTCCTTAACAGTGTCAGGCAAGCCATTGTGATAACGCCTTTTCGCTCCTTGCCACGTCTGTATTTCAAGATGCTGCTGCGGCGTGCGGCCTTCGGGATATATCTCCTCCGGATATTCGTAACGCAGCTCGTCCAGCGTGAAGTCACAGGCGTCGGCCACCTCGCGCGCGGCGCGGATCGCGTGGGGCCAGCGGGCGAAAAGGCGACACATCTCTTCGGGGGCCTTCAGGTGCCGCTCCGCATTGGCATCCAGCAGGTGGCCCGCCTTTGCCACGGTAGTCTTGTGACGGATCGCGGTCATCACGTCCTGCAAAGGACGTCGGTCCGGCGCGTGATAGTGCACGTCGTTCGTGGCCAGCAATCCAAGACCGTTTTCGCGGGCCAGCGCATCGAGCCGTTCGATCCGGGCGATATCGTCACCGGTATAGAGGTAGCTGGCCGCCAGGTGCCCCATTATCGGCAGTTCGCGGGCAAGGTGCGGGACCAGCTGCGCGAACGGCAGGCGCGTTTCCACCCGCGCAGCCTCGCCCCCGTCCATCGGCACGACATTACCGGGCAGCTTCACGGTGATCACCCGATCAAGATCGCGCGGCGGCAGGCAGATCAGCTGCACCCCCTCGCCATGCGCCGAAAGCATGGCCAGATCGATCTCGCACACGCCCTTTTCCTGCCATTCGCCGGAAAGGGTCTGCATCCGCCCTGCCGAGATCAGGCCGCACAGGCGGCCATAGGCGGTGCGGTCCCTGGGATAGGCAAGGAAAGCCAGCCCCTCGACCGTTTCGATCCGGCAGCCGATGACGGGCCGTAGTTTCAGCGTCCGCGCCTCTGTGTGAACGCGCACCACGCCCGCCATCGAGTTCGCGTCGGCAATCCCGATGGCGTCATAGCCCAGCGAACGCGCGGTCATGACAAGGTCCACCGCGTCCGAAGCACCGCGCAGGAACGTGAAACAGGACACCAGCCCCAGTTCCACGAACGGGGCACGGCACGGCGCGCCTATGCTGTCTGGATCGACCTCGACCCGGCGCTTGTCGGGAGTAAGCGGAGCATCGGGCATCGGCGCACCTTACGCCGCCTGCAACTGCGCAAGACGCGCGGCGACAGCGGCAAGGTCTTCGCGGAAAAGCCGTTCCTGCTCCTCCCGCCCCGCCCCGTCGAGCCGAAGCAGGTAGGACGGATGTGCGGTGACCCAAAGCTCGCTGCCATCTTCCAGCGGTATTGGCGCGCCGCGGGCCTTGGTGATCGAAACCGTCCGCCCCAACATGCCGCGCGCCGCACTTGCGCCCATGGCCAGCACGAGCTTGGGCTGTACGATCATGCGTTCGCTCTCAACCCACCAGCGGCACATGTCGATTTCCTTGGCCGTGGGCGACTGGTGCAGCCGGCGCTTCCCGCGCTGGGCATGTTTGAAGTGCTTGACCGCGTTGGTGACATAGGCCGCGCTGCGGTCGATACCGGCCTGCGCCAGATGCACGTCCAGCAACTGCCCCGCGGGACCGACGAAGGGGCGGCCCTGCAAATCCTCCTGATCGCCCGGTTGTTCGCCCACGATCATGAAAACCGCGTCCTGCGGCCCTTCACCCATGACGGCGGTATTGTGCAGTTCGCCGATGGGGCAGCGCGCGCAGGCGTGGATCGCCTTGTTGATGGCATCCAGCGTTTCGGGTCGTTCCCCCATGTCGAGCGCGCCCTTTTCCACCATCGTCGCCTCACGCGCCTGTGCGCCGGCGATCAGTTCTGGGATGAGCTGCGCCTCGGGAATGTTCTTCCAGTACTTGCGCGGCATTTCCTTCAGCATCGCGCCGACCTTCAGGCGGGCGGGATTGAAGATCGAGGCGTAGTAGCTGCGCCACAGGTCTTCCGCCGGATCGCCGCCGGGCGCATCGGCGCGGGTTGCGGGCGGGCCTTCCCGCAACGTTTCGCCGTCCCAGTGCAGGCTGCCGCGCGGGGTCAGGATCGACCAGCGCATGTTGGCAAACCGCCGCGTGAAAAAGCCCGCGTTGTGGCGCAGGATGTGGTGGAACGGTTCGAACCAGGCGACGTAGTGTTCGCCGCGTGAACCGTCCTCGGCCTCTTCCTCGACCACGCGAAAGCGGACGAAGGCGCGCATCTTGTGAATGTCGCGGCGCACCGCGCGTGCCATGTCGGCCATTGCGCGAACGTCGGGATCAGCCATGTCCTCGATCAGGCGCGGCTTCGCCTGCAAGCGCCAGAGTACGCGATAGAGAAGAGAAAATCGTTCCAGATCAGAGTTCAACAGGACAGTCTTGGCAATGTCCATGAACCGTTTCGATACACGCGGCTGCGGCGCGTCGCGGTCCGGCACCGGCAAGCGGCGATCGCCATGAGAGAACAGGTCGCCCGCACTGCCGCCCGGTTCGGTCCATGCGACACGGTCGGGTGGGACGTCGGCCATGAGCAAGCGGCGCGCGTGATCGCGCCACTCCTCGAAATCGTCTGAAGTGGCCATCGGCATGACGTAATACGTGCCAAGGCGAACGTGCTGAAGCGCCGTCATGCCGCGAACAGCTCCAGCTGCTCCGCCTTGGGAGCGATCAGCGCCTTGAGGTCCGCCCGGTCGGTCAGTAGCACCGGCCGCCAATCGGCAGTCACGATGAACGGCTGCACCTTCTTTACCGAGACGGTCAGCTTGGCCACGTCATCCAGCCTTAACCGCCGATGCCGCCGCGCCATCAGGATCTGCCCCACCGCCCGCGTGCCCAGCCCCGGCACGCGCAGCAGCGTCTCTTTCGGGGCGCGGTTCACGTCGACGGGGAAGCTTTCCCGGAACTTCAGCGCCCAGGCCAGCTTGGGATCGATGTCGAGCGGCAGCATCCCGTCCGCGCCCGCCGCCTGCGCCACTTCATGCGGGGCAAAGCCGTAGAATCGCATCAGCCAGTCGGACTGGTACAGCCGGTGTTCGCGGATCAGCGGCGGACGTTTCAGCGGCAGGACCGCGCTGGCATCGGGAATCGGGCTGAATGCGCTGTAATAGACGCGCCGCAGCCGGTGCCGGGTATAGAGCGAACTGGCCCGCGTCACGATGTCGGCATCGCTCGCCGCATCGGCGCCGACGATCATCTGCGTCGATTGGCCGGCGGGCGCGAATTTGGGTGCGTGGCGGAACCGTTTCTTCGCGTCCTTCGCCTCGACAATGGCGGACTTCATTCCTGCCATCGCATTGTCGATCTGACCCGCGTTCTTGTCGGGTGCAAGGCGGGTCAGCCCCGCATCGGTCGGCAATTCGACATTGATCGAGACGCGATCGGCATAAAGCCCGGCGCAGTGCACGATTTCAGGGTCCGCCTCGGGAATGGTCTTGAGGTGGATATACCCGCGAAAGTCATGCTCCTCGCGCAGGATTCGCGCGGTTTCGACCAGCATCTCCATCGTGTGATCGGACGAACGGATGATGCCCGATGAAAGGAAGAGCCCCTCAATGTAATTGCGCTTGTAGAAGGCGAGCGTCAGGTCTGCGACTTCCTGCGGCGTGAACTTCGCCCGCTCCACGTTCGAGCTCTTGCGGTTCACGCAGTAGTGGCAATCGAACACGCAGTGATTGGTGAGCAGCAGCTTCAACAACGAGATGCACCGGCCGTCCGGCGCATAGGCATGGCAGATGCCCATCCCTTCGGTCGACCCGATGCCCTTCCCGCCCCGGCTATCCCGCTTGCTCGTCCCCGAAGACGCGCAGGAGGCATCGTATTTTGCCGCATCGGCAAGAATCCTGAGCCGGTCGAGAGTGGATTTATGCGCCATATGTTCTTTTTATGTTCTTATCCGGCATAAGCCAATAACCTTTGTGAATCGCCTCACCCGAAACTGCGCGCACCCTGTCGGGCCGCGGGGAACGAAGGGGCGTTCAAGGCGATTGATGATCAAAGGTGCACGGCACCGAAAACACACGAGGCGAGAGCCGGAAAGAATAATCATGACCATCATCCAGACCCGCGACGGAACGAACATCTACGTCAAGGAATGGGGCCCGAGCGAAGGCCGCCCCGTCGTCCTCATCCATGGCTGGCCCCTTTCGGCAGACAGCTGGGATCCGCAGATGATCGCCCTTGCCGACGCCGGCTATCGCACCATCGCCTATGACCGCCGCGGTTTCGGCCGCAGCGACCAGCCTTCCGACGGCAACGATTACGATACCTATTCCGACGACCTGGCCGATGTCCTGAAGGCAACCGGCGCGAGCGATGACGTAGCGCTTGTCGGCTTTTCCATGGGTGGCGGCGAGATCGCCCGTTACATGTCGCGCCATGGCGGAAAGGGCGTGTCCAGCGCCATCTTCGTCAGTTCGGTCGCGGGCTACATGCTCAAGACGCCGGACAATCCCGATGGCGTGCCGCAGGAAACCTTCGACGAGATGACGAAGGGCATGAAGGACGACTTCCGCAAGTTCTTCACCGGCTTCTTCAAGGATTTCTATGGCCGTACCGTCGACAGCGCCTCACCCGTCAGTGACGAGCAGCTGGACTGGGCATGGCAGACGACGATGCATGCCGGCCTTCGCAATATCCTGCAGGCTGCCGACGCCTTTGCGACCACGGATTTCAGGCCCGACCTCGATCATGTGAAGGTGCCCACGCTGGTAATTCACGGCACCGCGGACCAGACCGTCCCGATCGAGGCCACCGGCCATGTGGTTGCCGAAAAGGTGCCGGGCGCAAAGCTGATCGAGTACGAAGGCGAGCCCCATGCCGTTTTCGCGACCCAGCAGGACAGGCTGACACGCGATCTGCTGGATTTCCTCTCCGGCGCAGGGGCTGGCAAGGTCAGGGCCGAAAACCTTGAAGCAGCGTCATAATTCTAACAGAAGCGGGCCTCGGCCCGCTTTCTTTTGCCGGAAGCCTAGGAAATCTGCCGTTTTTTCTTGGTTGTTAACCATTTCTGGGCCATAGTCCGCGGCAAGAGGCGAACCGGATTCGCCAGAGCGAGCAACCGCACCGAATGCGGCAATGCCGTTCGCATTTTTTATAGAGATACTGATACACGGACGGCCTCCGTGTGGGGGTGATGGGCTTCATGCACATCACCCCTTTTCTCTGTCCGCTTCACGCAAACAATCCGTGCAGGAACCACTGCGGCAATCCGCCGCGCCCGTCCCCGGCCAGCCCCGCGCGATAGACCCAGTATCGGCGCCCTTCCCCGTCCTCGATCCGGTAATAGTCGCGAAGACGCGTGCCCCCTTTCTCGCGCCACCATTCCGGCGCGATGCGTTCCGGCCCCTCTGCCCTGGCGACTTCGTGCAATGTCCCGCGCCAGCGGAACCGGCGGGGCAGCCCGTCGGGCGTGGCATAGAGCACTTCGATCGTCTCGGCCCGATCCAGCAATTTCAGCGGGCGCTGGTGAAAGCGCATCTCCTCCTGCGAGGCAGGTAGCGGGTCCAGCGGGGCCTGCCAGCGTTGGGCGCGTTCAGGCAGGTGGCTGGCATGGGGCACGGGCCTGCGTACCGCATCGGCACCAAGCCGCGTGTTCAGCCGGTCGATGCAGGCTGCAAGACTGGTCCCCTGCTCGCCCTTCTCCTCGCCCAGGCGGCATTGCGCAAGATCAAGCGGTTCGGCCCAGGTCGCGGTAAGGCGCACCATCTCGAACCCGAAACCGGCCTCCAGGTCCTGCAGCTTTTCGGTGAAGAGGCGGCAGATATGCGCCGGATCACGGCTGGCGGCGGCAAGTTCGAGGCGGCGGCAGGCGACTTCGCCATCGACGCGCCAGCACGCAAGGTCGAGCCGGCGCGCGCCCTGCCCCCGTCCTTCGAGTTCGCGCACCATCGCAGCGGCCAGATCGCCCAGCACGATTTCCAGTAGCGACAAGTGCCGGATCGGCTCCATCAACCGGTGCTGCACCATGGCCGGATGTTCCGCGATGACAGGCAGCAACGGTTCGGGCACGCGGCCGACAAGCTGGTCATGCCGCAGCAGCGGATTGGCCGCAGGCGTGCGCCTGTTGCGAAACCGGCGGGACAGCGCATCGCGCCCGATGCCGGAGATGTCGCCGAGCCGCTTCAGCCCGAGGCGGCGCAGCACCAGCAGGACATCGGCATCAAGCCGCAGGGCCGCCATCGGCAAGGGTGCAAGCCGTTCGGCAATGTCGTCATCGGCGGCAAGGATCGCGCCGGGCGGGCCATGATGCGCCAGCGCCCAGGCAGCCCCCGCCGTCGGCGCAATGGCGACACGCGCGGTCAGCCCGCGACTGTTGAGCATAGTCTCGGCATCGGCCAGCAGGCGGCGCTCTCCACCGAAAAGATGGGCCGCGCCCGTCACATCGACGATCAGTCCGTCGGGCGGGTCCATCGCGCTCCACGGGCCCCAGCGCTGGGCCCAGACCGCCATCTTTTCCAGGAACGCGAGATCGCCCGCCGGATCGGCAGGATGGGTCACGACGCCGGGACAGACCGCGCGCGCGTCGGCCAGCATCGTTTCGGCTCGCACGCCAGCGGCGGCGGCAGCGGCGTTGACGGCGGCGATGCGCGGCCCGTGCGCGGTTTCGCGGATCAGCGCGACGGGTGCGGCGTCCTCGCCCTCTCCACCCGCCAGCAGGCGCCCGTCAGGTGCCGGACGCGCGCGCCGCCAGCGATCGATCGCCAGCCGGGCCAGCCAGATCGCCAGCACCCGGCGCGGCGGCGACGCGGGCGGCTTCAAGGCGACTTCGCCCATCGGCCTCTTCCTCCCTGCTGATCCACCATGGCCCCGGCCGGACCCCGCGCGCGCGGAACAGGTCCGCCTTCCAGCGCGGGGCGCCGGGGGCCTGCGGGTTCCACCGCGACCGGCCCGACGGCGCGGCCACTGCGTCCCATCGCATCCGCGCCGCGCCCAGATCGCGCCGTGCATCGAGCCTTACGAGCCAGAGCGGCACGCCATGCCTTTCGGCGGCCAGCACCAGTCGGCGCGAGGCGGTGAAGTCCAGTTCCCTGGGATTGCCGGCGATCTCTCCGATCACGAAGGCGAGGTCACGGCACCGGATGCCTTCTTCCAGCGCGAAGAGCAGGTCGGCGGGGCTATCGGCACAGACATGGACCAGCCGGTGGCGCAGATCGCGCGGCAGTCCGGGCAGATAGGGCCTGCCGCCTGCCTTGCGCGCGGCCTTGTCCTGCACCCACAGGAAAGGGCGTTCATCGCTGCATTGAGCAGGAACGTCGCGCGCCGGGCCGATACGCGGCGCGCCTTCGGCCAGTGCGATGGCCAGCGCAGCGCCTGTGCCTTCGTGCGCATGGGCAAAGATGTCGCCCGCCCCGCGAAAGGGGGAAGCCGGGCTCCAGTCATCGGCAGCAGGTTTCGCAGACGCGCCTGCACCATCCCCCAGCCAGCGGGCGGGAGCGAGGCGGGCGGCCGGAAACAGTCCTTCCGGCAAGCCCTGGGCCGTATCGGCCCGAAGCGCATCGGAAGGTCCGTCACCGCCGCGGGAAAGAGCGGCCGAATCGGTCATGGCGAATCCCGTGTGGAACGATCTTTGTTCTTATTATGTTCCCAATGCGCAGTCCATGCCCACGCTTCGTCGCGCCGGGGAAAGATGTCGGCCCGCCTCTCGGAACGCAGGTCCGTCCCATCCGTTGGTGAGGCAAAAGAGAAAGGATTCGCAATGAAATATGACAAGCACCCCGATCCCGAAAAAATGAAGCACGAGTTCTGGGAAGAACTTTCCGATTCGCCCTTCGTCATGCTCCAGCTCGACGCCGATCCCGACAGCGCCGCCCCGATGACCGCGCAGCTCGACAAGGATGCGAACAGCACGATCTGGTTCTTCACCTATCGCGACAACCGCTTTGCCAAGATGGGCCCGGCAACCGCCACGTTCGCATCGAAGGGACACGAAGTCTTCGCCCGCTTCCACGGCGTACTGACCGAGGAGACGAGCAGGGAACGCCTCGACAAGCAGTGGGACAACACGGTCGAAGCTTGGTTTCCCGAAGGCAAGAACGACCCGCGCCTTCTGCTGATGCGGATGGACCTTGGCGACGCCTCGATTTGGTCCGGCGATATGAGCCTGCTTTCCGTCGGCAAGATGCTGCTTGGCATGGACGTCACCGACGATGTGAAGGGCGGACAGGTCGAAACCGCGCTCTGACCCCCAAACCCCATAACCAAAAAGGCCGCCCCTCACCGGGCGGCCTTTTCTTTGGCGGATGCTCTTGCTGATGCCAGCCTAGGCGGTCAGCCCCACGAATAGGATAGCGGCCAGCACGATCGGGCAGGCCCAGCGCACGAGAAAGCGCCAGAACACATGCAATGCGCCGTCCAGGCCATTTTCGGAATCGACCAGCCGGGCATCGGCGACCCAGCCGACAAGGATGCAGACCAGGATCGCGCCGATCGGCATGAACAGCTTCGACGTCACGCCGTCCAGCACGTCGAACATGCCCTGCCCTTCGAACAGCGGGATAAAGCCCAGCACATGGAAATCGGCCATCGCATTGAACGATAGCGCCGCCAGCGTGCCAAGTGCGCCCGCTGCCGAAATCACGCCCAGCGCACAGGTTCGGCGCGAAGCCTTGAACTTCTCCATCGCCCATGAGGTCGGCACTTCCAGCAGTGCGACCGAGCTGGTCAGCGCCGCGACGGTTACCATCAGGAAAAACAGCAGGCCCACGATCGTCCCGCCGGGGATCGCCTGAAATGCGACCGGGATCGTCTGGAACATCAGCCCCGGCCCGCCATCGACAGCCAGCCCTGCGGCAAAGACGATCGGAAATATGCACACACCCGCGATCAGGGCCACCGAGGTATCGGCCGCCGCGATAATCGTGGACGTACCGGCAAGGTTCACGTCACGCCCGACGTAGGAGCCGTAAGTCACCATCCCCGCAACACCCAGCGAGAGCGAGAAGAACGCCTGCCCCACCGCGGCCAGCATGACATCGCCGGTCAGCTTCTCCGGCTCGAACGTGAAGAGGAAGTCCATCGCCTGTCCAAACGCTCCGCCGAACGCGCCATAGACCGTGATCGCGACCAGCAGGACAAAGAAAACCGGCATCAGCCACACGGCCATGACCTCAATCCCGCCCGTAACCCCGCGCACGACGAAGAAGCCCGTGACGGCAAGGAACAGGAGGGTAAGTCCAACGGTAAGCCCCGGACTTGCCAGGAGGTCGGGGAAGAACGCGCGGATCGTATCGACCTCGACGCCATCGAATGCCCCGCCGGTAACGCCCGATGCCATGAGATCGGCGATGAACTGCCAGACGTAATAGAGCACCCAGCCCCCGACCACGCAGTAGAAGCTGACGATTAGGAACGCGGCAAGGACACCGATGCCCGCAACCGCTTCCCAATAGGGCGAGGCGCCGGATTCCACCGCCAGCTTGCGCGCGCTCAACGTCGCAGACGACTGGCCGTGGCGGCCAATCAGCGTTTCGGACAGGAGAACCGGCAAACCGATAAGCAGTACGCAGAAGATGTAGAACAGGACGAAGGCCCCGCCGCCGTTCGCACCCGCCTCTGCCGGGAAACGCCAGAGATTGCCCAGCCCGACCGCAGACCCGATCGCCGCCAGCACGAACCCGGTCTTCGACGACCATCCCTCGCGCCCCGTTGCTCCGCCTGCTGCAGCCATGCGTGTCTTCCCTGCCCTTGCTTTCATTTTGTCTCGGTCGAAACCGGTTTGGCGCGTTCTGCAACTAAATGAAGCCCGCGTCGAGGCGTGGTTTGCGACTTTGACCAGCTTCGCTAAAAGCATCGGCATGTCCACGACTTTCCAACTCGACACTTCGACCAGCCGGGCCAACCCGACTCCCGCCCCGATGAAGCGCCTGACGGTGCCGAAGATCATGCGCCGCAAGGTGGATGGCGTGACCGAAGAACCCCTCGTCATGCTGACCGCCTATACCGCGCGTCAGGCCCAGTTGCTCGACCCGCATTGCGACATGCTGCTGGTGGGGGATTCGCTGGGACAGGTGATTTACGGCCTGCCCTCGACCCTACCCGTCACGCTCGACATGATGGTCGCCCACGGGGCCGCGGTCGTTCGTGGGTCGTATCATTCGGTCGTCGTGGTCGACATGCCCTTCGGCAGCTACGAGGCATCGCCGCAGCAGGCTTTCGAAAGCGCAAGCCGAATCCTGGCCGAAACCGGCGCGGCGGCAGTGAAACTTGAAGGCGGCCAGGCCATGGCGGAAACAATCCGCTTCCTGTCACAGCGCGGTATTCCGGTCATGGCCCACGTGGGCCTGACCCCGCAGGCGGTGAACGCGTTGGGCGGTTACATGGCGCGCGGACGCAGCGATGCCGAAGAAGCCAAAATCGTGGCCGACGGCAAGGCCGTGGAAGAAGCAGGTGCTTTCGCCGTCGTGATCGAAGGTGTGGTCGAAGACATCGCCATTCGCCTGACCGAGCAAGTCTCCATCCCCACCATCGGCATCGGCGCATCGGAAAAGTGCGACGGGCAGGTCCTCGTCACCGAAGACATGCTGGGCATGTTCGAACGCGTCCCCCGTTTCGTGAAGAAATACAACGACATCGCCGCCGTCATCTCCGAAACGGCCGCGACTTACGCCAGGGAAGTCCGCGACCGGACTTTCCCGGGCGAAGCACAAGTCTATCCCGCCAAGAAGGATTGAACTAATCCGCCCCCGGATCGTTCGCCCTCACAAACCCGCGCCTCTGTCCTGACTGGATCCCCCTACCTTGAAGACGCTCCTTGCCCATTACAAAGGCTCGTTCATTTTCACGTTCATCTGCCTTGCCCTCGCCGTCTGGCTGGGCATTTCGCAAGGTGACGGGATCACAGGCGTATTCAACGTCCTGTGGATCGTGGTGGTCCTGTCGATCCTTGAGGTATCGCTCAGCTTCGACAACGCGGTCGTCAACGCGACCGTGCTCAAGGACATGCCGCCCAAATGGCAGCAGCGCTTCCTGACGTGGGGTATCGCCATTGCCGTCTTCGGCATGCGCATCGTGTTCCCGCTCGCCATCGTCGGCATCGCGGCCAATCTGAACCCGATCGAGGCGATCCACCTGTCCCTGAACGAGCCCAAGCGTTACGAGGAGATCGTGTCGTCGGCCCATACCGGAATTGCGGGTTTCGGCGGCGCGTTCCTGACCATGGTGGGGCTCAACTTCTTTTTCGACGGCGAAAAGGACATCCACTGGATTCGCAAGATCGAGGCGTTTCTCGCCAAGGTCTCGAACATCAAGGCGGCGGAAATCGCCATCCTCGTGCTTGGCCTTTACGGTATTTCGCTGCTGCTGCCCGACGAAGAGGCGCTGACCTTCGTGACCGCCGGCATGCTGGGCATCGTGACATACATCGCGGTCGAGGCCATCGGCACCCTGCTCGACATGGCCGACAACAAGGCAGCCGAAGGCGCGGCGCGGTCCGGTCTTGGCGGGTTCCTTTACCTCGAAGTGCTGGACGCCAGCTTCTCTTTCGACGGCGTGATCGGTGCCTTCGCGCTCACCAACAACATGCTGATTATCGCGCTTGGCCTGTCGATCGGTGCGATGTTCGTGCGTTCAATGACGATCCACCTCGTGCGCGCTGGCACGCTGGCGCAGTATCGCTATCTCGAACACGGCGCGTTCTGGGCGATCATCGTGCTGGGCGTGATCATGCTGCTGACCGCCAAGTTCCACATCCCCGAAGTCATCACCGGCCTCGTCGGCGCGACGCTGATCCTCATCTCGCTGTGGTGGTCGGTCCGTTATTCGAAAAAACACCCCGAAGAGGCGAACGCCACCATCGATTGAGGCAGGTCAGGCCGAAAGGTCGTACTGCTTCATCAGGTCGTAGAGCGTGGGCCGGCTGATGCCGAGCATCCGCGCGGTGGAACTGATGTTGCCGTCGCTGCGGGCAAGGGCATGGCGGATCACCTTGCGGTCTGCCTGCTCGCGCGCGGCCTTCAGGTTCAGCGCGTGGGCCAGCTCCTCGTCAGGCTCTGCCAGGTCGAGGTCTTCTGCGCTCACCAGCTTGCCATCGGCCATGATGACGGCGCGTTTGACCCGGTTCTCAAGCTCGCGAACATTACCCGGCCAGTGCCAGGTATCCACCGCCGCCAGCGCATCGGCGGAAAAGCCGGTGACTTTCGGGTTCATCTCCTTGGCGAAGCGATGCAGGAAATGCCGCGCCAGCAGCGGCGCATCGCCCGGCCTTTCGGCAAGCGTGGGGATGGCGACGACGATTTCTGCCAGGCGGTAATAGAGATCCTCGCGGAAAGTGCCTTCCGCGATCATCGCCTGAAGATCGCGGTGCGTGGCGCAAACGATGCGCGTGTCGACCGCGATCGACTTTCGCCCGCCGACACGTTCGAGGGTACGCTCCTGCAGGAAACGCAGCAGCTTCGCCTGGAGCGCAAGCGGGATGTCGCCCAGTTCGTCCAGGAACAGGGTGCCGCCCTGGGCCAGTTCGATCTTGCCTTCACGCGTCGTAGTCGCGCCGGTGAAGGACCCTTTTTCGTGCCCGAAAAGTTCGCTTTCCAGCAGGTGTTCGGGAATGGCGGCGCAGTTGATCGCAACGAACGCTCCGCCGCGGCGCGGACTGGAATCGTGCAATCCGCGCGCCAGCAGTTCCTTGCCCGTCCCGCTCGCCCCCTGAAGCAGGACGGAAACGTCGGCGGGCGCGACGCGTTCGATGGTGCGGGCGACGCGGACCATTTCGGGCGCGGAAGTCACCAATGTGCCAAGCACGCGTCGTTCCTCGCCCGTTTTCGCGGCGAGCGAGCGGTTCTCCTGTTCGATCTCGCGCAAGTGCAGCGCACGGCGCACGATCAGGGCCAGTTCGTCGATCTTCACCGGCTTGGCATAGAAATCGTAGGCCCCGCGCTCGATCGCCTGAAGCGCGCTTTCGTGCGCGCCGTGGCCGCTGGCGATGATGACCTTGGTGTCGGGCTTCAGTTCCATGATCGCGTCGAGCACGGCAAAGCCCTCGCTCGTCCCGTCAGGATCGGGCGGCAGGCCCAGGTCGAGTGTAACGACGTCGGGTTCCTCGGACCGAAGCGCGGCAAGCGCGGCATCGCGGTCTCCGACGCACGTGACGTCGAAATCGTCCCATGCCCATTTCAGCTGTGCCTGCAGGCCGGGATCGTCCTCGATCACCAGAAGCCTTGGCAGCGCCGTTTCGCTTTTCCCGCCCATCTTACGCAACCTTCCTGTCTTCGTCGGCCAGATCCGCCGCACGCGGCAACCAGATCACGAACCGCGAACCGGCCCCGACGCGCGATTCCACCTCGAGCCTGCCGCCCATCGCGCGCACCAGCTCGCGCGCTTCGTATGCCCCGATGCCGAAGCCGTTGTTCTTGGTTGAAACGAACGGCTTGAACAGTCCGGCGCGAAGGAATTCCGGCGTCATCCCGCTACCGCTGTCGACGATGGCGACACCTGCCATGCGGTCGGTGCCGGGGAAATGAATCTCGACCTTCTGGCCCGGTTCGCTCGCCTCTATCGCATTACGGACCAGGTGCTTGAGCACGGTCTCCAGCGCCTCCCGGTCGCCCAGCATCGTCGCGCCGCCGCCGTGGCCGATCTCCACAAGGCCGCTGGCCAGCTCCGACTTCAGCGCCGAATGTACCGCATCGAGCGGCGCGACCGGCACCGGTTTACCCACCCCGTTCGCGCCATAACTGGAAAGCCGCCCCAACAGGCTTTCGAGCCGCTCGGTGGCCTTGCGCAAGGTGACCAGCATGTCGGCACGAAAGGCCGGTTTCTCGATATGGCGTTCGGCATTCGACACCAGCAGGCCGAACTGACTGGCAAGGTTCTTGATGTCGTGCATCACGAAAGCCATGCGGCGATTGAATTCCTCGAACCGGGCCGATTCCAAAAGCGCTTTTTGCGCCTGGTTCTGGCTGAGATGGGCGGCAAGCTGTTGCCCGACGATACGCAGCAAGTCGTGGTCTTCCCAGTCCAGCGCGCGCGAATAGGCAGGGCGGGCAAGGACGATCACGCCCGTCGTCCGGCCATCGACCTGAAGCGGCACGAGCAGCCATGCCCGTTCCGTCGACAACAGCCATTCGGGCAAGTGATGACCGCCGAAAGGCTGGTGGCCGCCGCGCACCGCATCGAGTTCGATGGCCGCGCCGTCATGCCCGATGATGCGCGCCAGCGGCTCGGACAGGCCAGTGGCCGGAACGTCCAGCGTTGGCCAATGCCAGTGCGCGCTGAGTTCGAACGCCCCCTCGTCCCCGGGGGAGAGCAGGAAGCCGCCGGGGCTGTCCATGATATCGGCCAGGGCCTGGACCGCGCGTTGTTCGGCCGGGGCGGAATTGGCGCCGACCGTCGCCGAAAGCCGTAACCATTCCTCGCGGTAGTCATAGCGATGCCGGAACAGGTTGCGCACGATCATGTCGCGCAGCCAGGCACGCAAATTGCGCGAAGCGAGCAGCGCCCCGATTGCCACGGCGAAAACCACCGCGCCAAAACGTCCGACAATGCCGAGACCCGGATCATCACCGGTCACCGCGCCGTCGATCGTGAACAGCGCGAACAGATAGAGCGCGATGACGATGAGGGACAGTGACTGGAACGTCACCGTGCGCGATGGCGAAAATTCGCGTGCGCCCGACTGCCGCCCGTCGAGCCACAGGAAAAACGCAGCCACGGCCCACGCCGAGGCGCGCAGCAGTTCCATTGCCACCGGCAATTCGCCCCAAAGGTAGCTTGCTGCAAAGACGTTGAGTTCCGTGCCCCAGGCCACGACCAGCGCGCCTGCCATCCACTTGATGCGCGGCCGTTGCTGCGGTCCGGCACCGCCGTAAAGGTTGTGGACGAGAACCAGTATGCCGATCGCGAAGAGCAGGTGGAAAATCGCCGAAACCTTGGCCATCAACGAAAAAGCGACGGGATCGGAGAAGATGCCAGCCATCACGGCCAGCGGAACCTGAAGCAGTTCGGCCAGCGCGAGCGCAACCAGCAAGGGTTCGACGGGCCGCAGGCTTGCATGGCGTCCGTCGGCCGCGAAAAGAGCTCGAATCAGGGCAAGCCAGACGAGATTGCGCAGCGCTGTGACAAGCCAGATACCGGCCGGATCGATAATGCCCGGCGTGCTGGCCAGCATGTGTGCGGCCGCCGTGCCGAGCCCCGCGATCACCAGCGCGCGGGACGGCGCAGCCGCCTGTCCGCGCCAAAGCATATAGGCCGATGCAAGGCACGCGAGCGCGGCCAGCGCCTGGACGAGCGATACGACGAACGTCGCGCTCATCCCACTTTATCCGGGGGCGTGATCTCCTCACCCCTTGGGGAGCTGAAATCGCAGGGCTGAATGCGTGCCTGGAACATGGCCTGCAAACTTAAACACGCATGGTAAATGCGCCGTAAACGCAAAGACGCCGGAGCCCCTAAAGAGCCCCGGCGTTCATCGCATCCATTCGGCCAAAACGACCGATACGGGTTCAAGCTTAGTTGGAAATATTATCTGCCGCGGTATCCGCTGCGTTCCCGACGCTTTCGGCAGCGTCACCGACGCTGCTTGCCGCATCCGCTATGGCATTGTCGCGCGCGACTTCGGAATTGCTGCTCTTCATTAGGGCAAAGCCGCCAAGTACGACGGCCAGCAGAAGGATCACGACGATGAGCCAGCCAAATCCCCCGCGAGAGCGTACTGACGCATCGCGGACGATCTCGGTATGGGTATGGGTATTGCCCTCGGGCGTGCGGGTTTCGGTATAACGTTCTTCGACCATCGGAGGTCTCCCCTTCAAATCAACTTGAAGGGAAAACACCGAAGGTCAGTATGTTGTTCCGCAAGCGCGATCCTGCGGGGCAATTTCAGCCGCCGAGGAGGCCGTCCAGAGTGCGGCGAAATTCGCCGGAGCGGGCGCCTTCGGGCTTGGCGATAGTATCGAGCCACGCAGCGATGTCGCTGGTGCTTTCCTCTCCATTGCCCTGGGGAAGAATCGATGTCGGCGCAGTATCCATTGCAGTAAACCCCGGTTGATCCAGATTGCTAGAAAACCGCGCCCTGACATCAATGTCAATATCGGAAAATATGACAAAAAGCGCGGGATTCCGCCTGTGGCAATGCCGCAACAAGTGAAATGGTTCCCACATTGCTTTTACGTCCCGGATCGCACAGCAAACGCACGATGATTGCCGACAATCTTTTGCCCGATGATGCGCTTTTTGACTGCACCGATGCCGATCGCAGCGAGATTTCGGCGGTTCTGACGCGAATCAGTTCGTCAGGACGACTCGAAACGCTGTCATTCGTCAGCCTGGACTTGCCCGATGCCGGGGATCGAATTGCCGCACGCATCTTACAAGGACGCACTGTCCTGGCTCTCGCCACCATTGCCCGCAAGACACAGCGCAAGCGCGCTCTTGACCAAGGGGTGCACGAATTCCTGACAACCGGCCCTGTCGACCCCGACCAGCTTTCGGCAAGGCTCGATCTTCTGGGCGGATGCCCTGCCCTGCCGCCGGACCTGTCGTTCGATATGGATAGTGGCCGACTGTCGCTTGGCGGCGAAGTCCATCGCCTTAACGAGCGGGAAGCCGCCCTTGTCGAGGCCCTGTTCGAAAAGCAGGGCGGGTTCGCGACACACGAAGAGTTACTGGAGAAGGCATGGGGTTCGCGCACGACGGACCGGCAGAACCTGCGCGTTGCCATCAACCGGCTTCGCAAGCGGATCGAACCAGAGCCTGATCTTCCCCGCTATTTCCTGTCCGAACCGGCCATCGGCTATCGCCTGGGCCGTCCGGCCAGCCATCGTCACATGTAGAAGAACACCAGCATCAACGACAAAGTGGTCGCCATCAGGATCACGAGCGGAACGCCCGTGCGCAGATAGTCGCTGAACCGGTACTGCCCTTCTTCCATGATGAGCATGTTCGTCTGATAGGCGATAGGGGTCGCGTAACACAGGTTGCAGCCAAACAGGACGGCAAGGACCAGCGGCTCGACCGGAAGGCCCAGCTTTTCGGCAATGCTGAACGCGATTGGCGTGCCCACCGTCGCTGCCGCCGCGTTGGAGGCAAAGTTCGTCAGCAGCGTCACGAAAAGCATGACGGCCGCGACGATCATCGCCGGTGGCAGGAACTGGAGCCCGGCGGAAAGCAATGCGCCCAGCCATGCCGCGGCCCCGGTTTCCAGGATAAGACGACCGATCGCGATGCTGGCCGCGACCAGCACGATGACATTGGCGGAAAGCGCCCTGCCCACGCGGTCGAACTTCACACAGCCGGTCGCGAACATCAGGATCGCACCGACGAGCGCAGCGATGGCGATAGGCCACAAGCCCATGCTGGCGGTGGCGACCGAACCGAACATGATTGCCGCGGACAGAACCGCCTTGGACCGGCGCGGAACCTCGACGATGCCTTCGAGGACGAGGAGCCGGTCGCTCTCGGCAAATTCCTCGATCTCTGCCAGCGGGCCCATGACAAGCAGCACGTCGCCCGGTTTCAGCTGGAGTTCGGAATATTCATGGCGGCCACGATCCGGCCCGCGATTGAGCTGGTGAATACCAAGAACCGCGACGCCGAACTGCCCGGCAACACCCGATGACGGGATTGTCAGGTCGACAAGGCGCGATTCGGCGGTAACCGCCATTTCGACAACGACGACGTCACTGGCCTGCGTACGCGCGGCAGCGTTGATGCGTTCCACCACCCAGGCCGGGGCAACGCGTGCCTTCAGGATGCGGACCGCGTCTTCCAGCGCCTTGTGGGTGCCGGAAACGGGGAGGCGTGAATTGGCGGTGATCTGCCGGTCCAGCGATCCTTCGAACGCGAAGCCCTCGGGCAGATTTTCCAGCAAATCGCGCGGGGTCTGTCCGACCAGTTCGCTGTCGTCATCGACACGAAGCGTTGCCGAAAAGGTCCGCCGCGCCCGCGAGAAAGCCTGTCCGTTGTCCGGAAGTAGCCGCGGCATGACGAGCCAGAGATAGGGAATCGCCACCAGCGCCGCGACCGCGACGATGGGCGTGTAATCGAACACCCGCATCGGCGCCATGCCAAGGTCCGCCGCGATCGAGACGACCAGCAGGTTCGTCGACGTGCCGATGGTGGTCGCCATGCCGCCGATCAGGACCGCTGCGTTCAACGGAATCAGCGTCTTCGATGCCGCCATGGCCCCGCGTTCGGCAAGGCCGACAAAGACCGGCAGCAACAGGACCAGCACCGGCGTATCGTTGACCATCATCGACAGGATCATCGCCAGAAGCAGCGATACGAGCATCCCGAGATGCTTGTTGAGCTTCCAGACCGTAGCCAGAAGGCGTGTCGCAGGTTCCAGCGCGCCGGTGACGACAAGGCCGCGGCCCATGACCATCAAGGCGCAGATCGTAATCAGCGCGGGGTGCCCGAAGCCCGAAAAGGCAAGCGTCAGGCCCTGTGTCGCGCTCTCACCTTCCAACGGGAAGAAGAACAGGCCCAGCGCAATCAGGACGATCGTGACGAGGCTGACGATCTCCGTCGCGATTCGGCCGCGGGCGAATGCTATGAACATCGCGAGGGTCAGGACCATCGCGCCCAGTGCATGATAGGGGGGAATGCCGGGCATATAACCCATGGTTACCAGCCCTTAGCAGCGCGCGCTACAGCCAAGGAGAGAAGCGCGCGTTTCATTATTTCAATCGCAATCCCGGTAATGGTGCCCCTGGCCCGACTCGAACGGGCACGTCCTAAGACAAACGATTTTGAGTCGTTCGCGTCTACCATTCCGCCACAGGGGCCTGCCGCGCTTGCACGCGGGACGTCGCTCCTAACCGCAGCGCCCGCCTGCTTCAAGCAGGTTTCAGCGCGCCGACGAGCAACTTGTGAAGCCGGGAGTGCAATACATCGTTACCCGCAAGGATCGTGCTGTCGCAGATCGGCAGCGAACGGCCGCGCCAATCCGACACGAAACCGCCGGCTTCACGCACGAGCAAGCAGCCCGCCGCCGAATCCCAAGGCTTCAAGCCCGCTTCCCAGAAACCTTCGTACCGGCCCGCGGCAACCCAGGCGAGATCGAGCGAGGCAGCGCCATAACGGCGGATACCGGCCACACGCGGCGCGATTTCGCCCGCGATCTTCGCCCATTCGCCGAAGTTGCCGTAGCCGCCGAAGGGCACGCCGGTCGCGATCAGCGATTCGGAAAGTTCACGCCGGGCGGACACGCGAAGGCGCGCATCGTGCAGCCATGCACCGCGGCTCTTTTCGGCCCAGAACGTCTCGTCCGTAACCGGCTGATAGACCACGGCATGCGTGACTTCGCCCCAGCCCGATCCGTCGAGCTTGGGTTCCTGCACCGCGATCGAAATCGCGAAGTGCGGCAGCCCGTGGAGAAAGTTCGATGTGCCGTCGAGCGGATCGATCACGAAGCGGGGCTTGCCCTCTTCACCTTCGATTTCGCCCGATTCCTCGAGCAGGAAACCCCAGCCCGGCCGTGCGACCTTCAGTTCGTCCCACAAGGTACGCTCTGCTGCGCGGTCCGCCTTCGACACGAAGTCGGCAGGGCCCTTGCGGCTGACCTGGAGGTGTTCGACTTCGCCGAAGTCGCGGCGCAGGCGCTGTCCGGCCTTGCGGGCGGCGCGCTCCATCACGCGGATAAGTCCGGTAATTGCCATCGTCTGTTTTCCTTACGAGGCCTTGCCCACGTAAGTACGTTCGTACACGTCGACGACAATGCGCGTGCCGCTTTCGATATGCGGCGGCACCATGACGCGCACACCGTTTTCGAGCACTGCGGGCTTGTAGCTGGAAGAAGCGGTCTGCCCCTTAACCACGGCGTCGGCCTCGACGATGGTGGCCTCGACCTGTTCGGGAAGCTGGACCGAAATCGGCTTTTCTTCCCACAGTTCGAGCAGGACCTGCATGCCGTCTTCAAGGAAAGCGACCGCATCGCCCAGAAGGTCGGCAGGCAGCATGATCTGTTCGTAAGTTTCGGTATCCATGAAGACGAGCATGTCGTCTTCGGCATAGAGATACTGGAAGTCCTTCGTATCCAGGCGCACACGCTCGATCGTGTCGGCGCTGCGGAAGCGCACGTTCGTCTTGCGGCCGTCCTGCAGGTTCTTCATTTCGACCTGCATATAGGCACCGCCCTTCCCGGGCTGCGTGTGCTGGATCTTGGCAACCTTCCAGATGCCACCTTCGTATTCGAGAATGTTGCCGGGGCGAATGTCGACGCCGCTGATCTTCATGGTGCTTCAGCCTGTGAAAGAACGTGGATTCCTGTCGGAAAGCGCCGCCCTTAGCGACAAGGACGCCGCGCGGCAAGCGAGCGGTGGTTTCAAAAACCGACCCCGCCGTTATCGAGCAGGCGTTGCGGGGGCGATAGGCTTTCCCTATCGTCCTTCCTGAAACCACAGGAGGCCGGTTCAGCAATATGGATGACAATGGCGATCTGAAAGATCTCATCCGCACGATCCCCGATCATCCCAAACCCGGAATCATGTTCCGCGACATCTCGACGCTGATGCTCGAAGGCGGGGCCTTTCACGAAACGATCGACCGGCTGGCCGACCTGATCGAAGGCGAGGAACCCGACCTTGTCGCAGGGATCGAGGCGCGCGGCTTCGTCTTTGCCTCCGCGCTTGCCTATCGCCTGCGCTGCGGCGTGCTGATGATGCGCAAATCGGGCAAGCTACCCGGTTCGCGCGTGTCCATCGAATATGCGCTCGAATATGGCACCGACATGTTGGAAATGCATGACGATGCCTGCGGCCCCGGCGCGAAAGTCGTATTGGTGGACGACCTGCTGGCCACCGGCGGCACTGCTCTTGCAGCGGTCGAGCTGCTGCGCGGCCGCGGAGCGCATGTCGACAAGGCGCTGTTCGTCATCGACCTGCCCGAACTGGGCGGTGCGGCGAAACTGCGCCAGGCCGACATCTCGCCGCTATCGCTCGTCGAATTCGAGGGCGAATAAATCTTTCGAAGGCCTGCGTGCCTTTACCGCGTTGCAGCAAGCGAAATCCGGAAAAAAGCACGCGTTCAGGCGTTGTTCGGGGATACTGTGCTTGCGAGACGCAATAAAATTTCATACCCGTGAAGGATGCAAATGAAACTACTTCGAAATGTCATCCTGGCGGCGTGCATGGGTCTCGGCCTCGCTTCGTGCGGAGATCGTGAACGCGCCACCGATGTTGCCGCACGCGAAGGCATTCTGATGATGGGCAATGGTTCAGAGCCGAAAGGCCTCGACCCCCATCTCGTGACTGGCGTGCCGGAGAACAAGATCATCTCGGCCCTGCTCGAAGGGCTGATCTCCTATCATCCGACCGACGACCTGAAACCCGAACCGGGCATGGCGGAATCGTGGGAAAGCAACGACGACTACACCGTCTGGACGTTCCACCTTCGCGATGCCAAGTGGTCCAACGGCGACCCTGTTCGCGCGGGCGACTTCGCCTATAGCTGGCAGCGCATTCTGACCCCGGCGCTGGGCGCGGAATATGCCCCGATGCTCTACGTCATCAAGGGCGCGCAGGCGTTCCACAATGGCGAGACGAAGGATTTCTCCACCGTCGGCGTCAAGGTCATCGACGACAAGACGCTCCAGGTCACGCTCGAAGGGCCGACCCCGTACTTCCTCAATATGTTGAAGCATTACAGCTTCTTCCCCGTGAACCCACGCGTGGTCGAGGAAAATGGCGGGATGGCAGACCGCGCAAGCCGCTGGTCCACGTTCGAGAATTACGTCGGAAACGGCCCCTTCGTGCTGAAGGAATGGGTGACCAACCAGGTCATCCGGGTCGAACCCAATCCCACGTACTGGGACGCGGGCACGGTCAAGCTCAAGGGGATCGAGTTCTATCCGGTCGAGAATGCCGCCACCGAAGAGACGATGTTCCGCGGCGGCCGCCTGCACATGACGAACACGGTGCAGCCCGACAAGATTCCGATTTTCAAGGAAAAGATGCCGAACGAGCTCAAGATCGAGCCTTATCTCGGCACCTACTTCTACCGCGTGAACGTCACGCGCCCGCCGTTCGACAATCCGAAAGTTCGTGAAGCGCTGGCCGTGTCGTTCGACAAGCAGCTCCTCGTCGACAAGGTGACGAAAGGCGGACAGGCACCTGCCACGGGTTATGTGCCCGCGGGCATTCCGGGCTACGAAACGTCGGACAAGGTGAAGTACGATCCCGAACTTGGTCGCAAGCTTCTGGCAGAGGCCGGATATCCGGGCGGCAAGGGCTTTCCCAAGGCGGAAATCCTGATCAACACGTCCGAAGCGCACCGCAAGATCGCCGAAGCGATGCAGGCCATGTGGAAGCAGAACCTTGGCATCGACGTCGGCATCTATAACCAGGAATGGAAGGTCTATCTCGATAGCCAGTCCAACCTCGATTACGACATCTCGCGGTCTGCCTGGATCGGTGACTATGTGCACCCGTCGACCTTCATCGACATGTTCACCACCGGCAACGGCAACAACGACACCGGCTGGTCCAATCCCCAGTACGACCGTCTGGTCGCACAGGCACAGGTTGCGCAGAGCGAGGAAGAACGCCTCGGCCTGCTTCGCGAAGCGGAGAACTTGCTGCTGACCGATCTGCCGATCGTGCCGGTCTACTGGTACACGCGCGTCTATCTGAAGGATCCGCGCGTACAGGGCTGGTATCCGAAATTGCTGGACAACCACCCCTACAAGTACGTTTCTATCAACGCCGAGTGACACGAAACTGGCGGGCGGCCCCATCGGGTCGCCCGCCTTCCAGAAGCGAGCGTAACCGCCAATGGCAAAATTCATCACACTCCGCTTCCTGCAGGGCATTCTCGTCCTGTTGGGAATCTATGCGGTGACATTCTTCCTCGTGGCGGCGACGCCGGGCAGCCCGTTCAGTTCCGAACGCGCGATCCAGCCCGAAATCCTCGCCCAGATCGAGGCGTTCTACGGCTATGACAAGCCGACTTCGGAACGTTTCATCGCCTCGCTCGGCAATATCCTGCACGGCGATTTCGGGCCCAGCGCGGTCTATGCCAACCGCTCGGTTACCGACATCATCGCGGAAAGCTTCCCGGTCTCGCTAAAACTCGGTTCGATCTCGCTCGCCATCGCGCTCCTGCTGGGCATTCCGGCGGGCATCATCGCGGCGGTGAAGAAAAACACCTGGCTCGACTATGTCCCGATGTCGACGGCCATGGCCGGCATCTGCCTGCCGACGTTCGTCATGGGTCCGCTGCTCGCACTGGTCTTCGGCCTGATCTTCGCGGTCCTGCCGGTCGCTGGCTGGTTCGGGCCCGAATTCGTGGTCCTGCCCTCAGCGACGCTTGGCCTCTATTATGCCGCATACTTCGCCCGCCTGACGCGTGGCGGCATGCTAGAAATGCTGAACCAGGACTGGGTCCGCACCGCGCGTGCCAAGGGCGTGCCCGAACGCACCATCGTGTGGAAGCACTGCCTCAAGGGCGGCCTCATCCCCGCGATCACGTTCCTCGGCCCTGCGCTTGCCGGTATCATTTCCGGTTCCTTCGTCGTCGAAACGATCTTCCAGGTTCCGGGGCTTGGCCAGTGGTTTGTGAAGGGCGCACTCAACCGCGACGACTTCCTGATCCTGGGCCTTACCGTTCTTTTCGCATCGCTGATCGTTCTGATGAACCTTCTGGTCGACATCGCACAGGTCGCCCTCAACCCACGGCTGAAGTATGACTGATCATTCCGAAACTGCCGTTCTCGGCAACGAAGCCGCGCCGCTGCCAAAGCACAGCGCATCGGAGATCGCCGACGAGGAACTGGTCGAAGGGTCTTCCCTCTGGAAGGACGCCTGGTCGCGCCTGAAGAAGAACAAGCTTGCCGTGGCAAGCCTCGTGATCTTCCTCGTAATCTGCGTGTTCTGCGTCGTCGGCCCGTTCCTCGTGCCCTACGACAGTCAGCAACAGGACCTGTTCCTGGGCGCCACCGGCCCGTCCGCCGAACACTGGTTCGGTACCGATACGCTGGGCCGTGACCTGCTGGTCCGCACCATGGAAGGCGGGCGCATCTCGCTCATGGTGGGCCTCGTCGCAACGGTCGTCTCGCTGCTCATCGGCGTGATCTACGGCGCGACCGCGGGTTATCTGGGCGGCAAGGTCGATGCGGCGATGATGCGTTTCGTCGACCTGCTCTATGCTCTGCCCTTCACCATCTTCGTCATCCTGCTGATGGTCGCATTCGGTCGCTCGATGTGGCTGATGTTCGTGGCGATCGGCTGCGTCGAATGGCTTTCGATGGCGCGTATCGTCCGTTCCGGCGTGCTTGGCCTGAAAAAACAGGAATTCGTCGAGGCGGCGGTTTCGCTGGGCTACAGCCACAAGCGCATCATCCTGCGCCACCTGATCCCCAACGTGCTCGGCCCCGTCATCGTCATCGCGACGCTGACTGTTCCGGCCGTCATGCTGCTGGAGGCGTTCCTGTCGTTCCTCGGCCTTGGCGTTCAGCCGCCGAATGCATCGTGGGGCGTTCTCATCAACGAAGGTCAGCAGAACATGGAAATCTTCCCGTGGCTGCTGATGTTCCCCGCCTTTTTGTTTGCCCTCACCCTGTTCTGCCTGAACTTCCTGGGTGATGGCCTGCGCGACGCGCTCGACCCCAAGAGCGCGAAGGACTGATCGATCATGGCTCTACTCGAAGTCAAAGACCTCAGGACATCGTTCTACACCCGCGACGGCGTCGTCCGCGCGGTGGACGGTGTCTCCTTCTCGCTCGACAAGGGCGAAACGCTGGGCATCGTCGGCGAATCCGGTTCCGGCAAGTCGGTAACCTGCTATTCTCTGATGCGGCTGATCCCGGAACCTCCGGGCCGGATCGACGGCGGCACGGCCATGTTCGACGGCCGCGACCTGCTGACGATGAGCAAGAAGGAATTGAGCAAGATCCGCGGCAATCGGATCAGCATGATTTTTCAGGACCCGATGACCTCGCTCAATCCGTTCCTGAGGATTTCGACCCAGCTGATCGAATCGCTGCGCCTTCACTACGACGTCGACAAGAAAACGGCGATCAACAAGGCGATCGCCGCCTTGGAAGAAGTCGGCATTCCCGAAGCGGCTAAACGCGTGCACAACTACCCGCACGAGTTTTCGGGCGGCATGCGTCAGCGCGTGATGATCGCGATGGCCCTGATCACCGAACCCGATCTGCTGATCGCGGACGAGCCGACCACCGCGCTCGACGTGACGGTGCAGGCGCAGATCATGGACATCATCAAGAAGCGTCAGGAAGACCTCGGCACCGCGGTCATCCTGATCACTCACGATCTCGGCGTCGTTGCCGGCACCTGCGACAAAGTCAACGTGATGTACGGCGGCCGCATGATGGAAAGCGGCACGGCCGAACAGGTCTTCTACGAGGCCAAGCACCCCTATACGCGGTCCCTGCAGAAGACGATCCCGTCGCTGCAGACCAAGGGTGAAGAGCTTTATACCATTCCCGGACTGCCGCCAGACGTGTCGAAGCCGATCCACGGCTGCGCCTTCTATCCGCGCTGTCCCTATCCCAAGACCGGCAAGCCCGAAGGCGATCGTCCTGAACTGGTCGAGATGGCCGATGGGCACTGTTATGCCGACTGCGGCTTCTGTGACAGTTCCGCCCCGATCGAAACGGTGCTGGCCAAGACCGACAGCCCGGATGAAGCGATAGAGACGGGAGCGGCCGAATGAGCGAGCATGTGGAACCAGCCGTGCCGGTCGATCCGCAGAACGATTTCCTCGTCCTCGACGACGTCCACACCCATTTCGACATGGGCAAGACGCTGCTGACGCGTGAAAGCAAGGGCGTGGTCAAGGCGGTCGACGGCGTCACGCTGACCGTACGGGAAGGCGAAATTCTGGGCCTGGTCGGCGAATCCGGTTGCGGCAAGTCGACCCTTTCGCGCACCGTGATGCAGCTGATCCGCCCGACTTCGGGCCGCATCTTCCTTGAAGGCAAGGAACTGTCAGCGCTTTCGGACACCGAAATCCGCAAGGAACGCATCAACTTCCAGATGATCTTCCAGGACCCCTATGCGTCGCTGAACCCGCGCATGACGGTCCTCGACACCCTGTCGGAGGCGATCCGAACGCGGCACCCGAACGTAAAGGGCGATGCCCTGCGCGCGCGGGTAGCCGAACTTTTGCGCACGGTTGGCCTGAACCCCAACCAGATGAAGCGCTATCCGCACGAATTCTCGGGCGGCCAGCGTCAGCGTGTCGCCATCGCCCGCGCTCTTGCGCCCGAGCCCAAGCTGATCATCGCGGACGAGCCTGTCTCCGCTCTAGACGTGTCGATCCAGTCGCAGATCCTGAACCTGTTGAAGCGTCTGACGCGCGAGATGGGGCTGACGATGATTTTCATCAGCCACGATCTTTCGGTGGTTCGCTACATCGCCGACCGGATCGCCGTGATGTATCTGGGCCGCATCCTCGAACTGGGTGAGGCAAGCGACGTCGTCGATCATCCTCTGCACATCTATACCCGCGCATTGATGAGCGCCATTCCGCGTCCCGATCCGACATCGGAAAAAACGCGCAGCCGCATCGTGCTTCAAGGCGATCCGCCTTCGCCCATGAACCCGCCAGAAGGCTGCAACTTCTGGCCGCGTAGCCCGATCGAGCATGACGAGCGCATGAAGCACGAGGAACCGATCCTCACTGAAATCAGGCCCAACCATTTCGCCACCAACTGCCCGTTCTGCGTGCAGGCCGCGGCAGAGACCGAACCGGCCTGACGAAACGACATTTCGGACATGGAAAAAGGCGGCGCCCCGTGATGGGTCGCCGCCTTTTTCGTGTCATCTCGTCGACGCCGGAACCGGCTGCTTATGCGGGCCGAAACCCCGATCAGATACTTTGCAGCGCCGCGTCGAGGTCCGCGATCAGGTCATCGACATTCTCGATCCCGATCGAAACGCGTACCACGTCCGGCCCCGCACCTGCGGCGATCAGGTCCTCGCCTTCCAGCTGGCTGTGCGTCGTCGATGCCGGATGGATGATGAGCGAGCGCGTATCGCCGATGTTCGCCAGATGGCTGAACAGCTTCACGCTGGAAACCAGCTTCACCCCTGCTTCGAACCCGCCTTTCACGCCGAAGGTGAAAACCGCACCGCCCTTGCCGCCCAGATATTTGTCGGCCAGCTTTTTGTAGGGGCTGTCGTCCAGCCCGGCGTAGGACACCCATTCGATACGGTCGTGCCCGTCCAGCCACTGCGCGACTTTCAGCGCGTTCTCGCAATGCCGCTCCATCCGCAGGGCCAGCGTTTCCATGCCGGTCAGCGCGAGCCACGCGTTCTGCGGTGCCAGCGCCGGGCCAAGGTCGCGAAGCCCAAGGACGCGGCAGGCGATGATGAAGGCAATCGGCCCCACGGGTTCAAGCGCATCGACCAGAACCGCGCCGTGATACGATCCGTTCGGCTGCGTCAGGCTGGCAAACTTGTCGCCATGCGCTTTCCAGTCGAACTTGCCGGAATCGACGATTACCCCGCCCACCGCATTGCCGTGGCCGTTCAGGAATTTCGTCGTCGAATGAGTGACGATGTCGGCCCCGTGTTCGAACGGGCGGCACAACATTGGGGTCGCCATCGTGTTGTCGACGATAAGCGGCACGCCGCCGGCGTGCGCAACATCGGCGATGGCCGCGATATCCGTGACCACACCGCCGGGATTGGCAAGGCTTTCCACGAAAATGCAGCGCGTCTTTTCATCGATCGCCGCGCGCACGTTTTCCGGATCGTCGGCATCGACGAAGCGCGTTTCCCAACCGAACTTGCGGAACGATTCGCCCATCTGGTTGAGCGAGCCGCCATAAAGCTTGCGAGCCGCCACGATATTGCAGCCCGGCTCCATCAACGTGTGGAACGCGATCAGCTGCGCCGCATGACCGCTGGCCACACCCAAAGCCCCGACGCCCCCTTCGAGCGCCGCGATCTTTTTTTCCAGCACGTCGTTCGTTGGATTCATGATCCGCGAATAGATGTTGCCGAACTGCTTGAGCGAGAACAGGTCCGCGGCGTGTTCCGCGCTGTCGAAAACGTAGCCCGCGGTCTGGTAGATCGGCGTGATCCGCGCATTGGTGGCCGGATCGGGTTCGCAACCCGCGTGCACGGCCAGTGTACCCAGTTTCAATTCAGCCATGATAAAGACCCTCCCCCTGTTCCTGCCGGATGATGGGGGGCCGGTATCACGGTTGGGCACCGAATTCTACAATTCAGACGGCCCTCTGACCGCCTTTCGCCCATGCCACTTGTTCATACCGATCACGCCAGCGCGCCGGACAGCCTCTGCATCAACCAGATGGATCCGCACACGGCGGTGAACAGGCCCGCAGCATTGCGTATCTTGCCAAAACGCGCGTCGCGCATCGCATGGAACAGGACCGGCAGGGCTGCCGCAAGCACGGCAAGCTGCACCAGTTCGATACCGATGTTGAAGCCAAGCAACGTCGTCAGGTTGAGCGAAGGCATTGCGGTCGAACCGGTCGCAAGCGTCGCGAAAGCCAGTCCGTGGACGAGTCCGAAGCCGGTTGCGACCCAAGCCTCCCGCCCAGGAAAAATCGGTCGTATCGCGTGTGTCGCGGTGACCACCACCGACAGCGCGATCAGCGCCTCGACCGGAGCGACCGGCAGGCTCCAGTTCGCCAGCCCCGCCACGACAAGCGTGATCGAATGGCCAAGCGTGAATCCGGTCGCGACTTTCGCAACTTGCCAGATTGCACGTTTGGGCGGTGCTATTCCGACCCAGCGCCCCTTCTGCGCGATAAGCGGCGCGGAAATCAGCAAGGCCAGCAGGAAAAGCAGGTGGTCGAACCCGCCAATGATATGTGACGCCCCCAACCAGACCGCGTTCGCAAATCCGGCGGACGGCGCCCCTTTCGGATCGATGCTGAGCGACTGGTCCACCTGCCGCAGCGAACCCTGGACCTGGCGCGAACCGTCCTTGTCCATGAACACGAGCGCGAAGTGATCGGGCACACGGTCGATGACGACGGACCAGTGCAGCGTGAACGGGGAATCCGCACTGCCCGGCGGCTGCGTTATCCTTGCCTCGGCAAAGAGGTCTTCGGGGCCTTCGACTTGCGCGAATTTGACGTCGAGGATGTCGATGGCAAGAGGCGTTCCGTCCTCGCCGGTCGCCCGAAATCGATCTTTGAGGTATCCGACCGCGTCATCCAGCGATGAGGCGCGGTTGTCTGACGCATTCCCCGACGCGTATGTATATTCGGCCGCGGGCACGATGATACTGACGGCATATCCGTCAGATACCGGCCGAAGGCTGATCTCGCTATTGGGCGTTAGGTGCGCAGCTGCCGACTGTCCGCAGACCAGCAGGGAGAGGGCGATGAGGATTTGCAGAATTCTAGCCATGACCAAACCATGCCAATCGTGTTGCTGACTTGAAGATTTCGGGATTGATGCGTTCGGCCTTCTCGGTCGCTTCGGTCGAGAGAGCATCGTCGCCCGTCATCGCCGCAGCTTCGGCCATGGCCGCGAACATCGGCGCGCTGCGCCACCCCTCTCGCTCTGCCGCCCGAAGTTGGCCCAGGGCCTTGTCCGGCTGCCCATTGGCCAAAAGGGCGTTTGCCATGAGGATGCGCGCCTCGCCATGTGGGCGGGCCGAAAGGTTCGCGCTTGTCAGTCGCAATGCGCGGCGCGGATCGCCAAAAGCCAGTTCGTGTTCGGCGGCGTGGGCCTGTGCGGCAAGCGGTGCCATGGACATCCGATCCGCCCAGATTTCCCTCGCCTGTGCCGACCAGTATTCGCTCTCGGCGCGTTCGCCCCTGCTTCTGTGGATCATCGCAAGCGCGTCCATCATCTCGGGCCAACGATGCGCCGCGATTGCTTTTTCAAGCGCCGCAATCGCCCCATCGCTGTCACCCGACAATGCCAGCGCTTCGGCGTTGAGGGCAGCGCCCAGCGGGCTTCCGGGAAACAGGCGGTCCGCTTCGCGATACCATTCCGCGGCCGAGGCATAGCGCCCCTGCGCGCTATCGGTCCTGCCGATCTGCATCGCGATTTGCGCGCGCATCTGCGGCGTATCGCCCGTCGCGGCCGCCGCCGCAAAAAGCTGTCGTGCTTCGTCGAAGTGTCCTTGCGAGCGCGCCAGGACAGCACGGCGGTAAGGTTGGGTAGAGGTCTCGTCGAGGTTTCGCGCTTCTCTGTAGCGATGCGCCGCACCGGTCATTTCGCCGCGATAGAATGCGATGTCCCCGCGTATCGCGGCGATCTCCGCCCTGTCCGGGCGCGACGGACTGACCGCCATAGCCGCCGCCCCGTTGAGCGCGCGTTCGGCCTTTGCAAGGTCGTGATTCATCATCGCCGCCGCTGCCTCGCGCAGCCATGGCCCCGATCCCGAGGGTGCGAGGCCGCGCGCCTTTCTCAGCGTATCCGAGGCATTCTTCAGATCGGCATAATCGTGGGTAAGCGCAAAACGCTGCAACAAGGCGGCCGCCAGTCCTTCCTGACGGAGCCACTGGCCAGGGCCATTCGCCACGCGCTCATTCGCAAGCGCGATCGCATCTGCATTGGCAGCCAGGGCAAGGCCGTGTGTGGCGGGCCCGAAGGCCAAGCCTTGCCCCAGCTCTGCCGGAACGGGCGCTGACCGACCGAGCAGCTCGTCCTGACCCTCAGAGCTCGAAGCCCATTCGGCCAGGACGACCGCAAGGACGATCGCAAGAGGCAGAAGAAGTATCGCCCAACCCCCGCCCCAACGCACAAAGTCGAACGCACTCCCGACAAAGGGCGAAGGTGCATCGCCCTCCTGCGAAAGCGATGCACCCATTGTCACGAGACCGGTGTCGCGCACGGCGTGAGGCCAGCAGCGACAAGATCATCCGCCAGCGCGTTGGTCAGGCCTGTCAGCTGTTCGGTCAGCTCGTCGACGAAGACGCCGCTGGCGTCATCGGCCGGATCGGCGTCGTTGTAGGCGTTCTTCTGATCCGAACCGATAAGGGCCGTCGATACCGCGGGCATCCCCATGCGATCGACGCGGGTATAGGCAGAGGCACCGTCACTCCTGAAATCGAAACCGCTTCCCTGCGTTGCCGTAGGCGGTGAACCTTGGGCGGCGGCGAGGAATGGGAACGAGGAGCGGAATGCCACGTCGTTTTTCGGCGGGTTCAGTGGAAGCCCGGCCAGCGTGCCCGGCCCATCGACCGATAGGTCGAGGAAGATCACGGCCAGCGTCACGTCAATAACCGGGTCGGCCAGCTTGCGCCCGTTCGGAAATCCCGACGTGCCCGCAAGGTTCAGCGTCAGGGTGTCCGGCACGACGAGATCGGCGACCGAAACCCCCGGTGCGACTTCCTGCGTCAGGCAGGCGGTCACGTCGTAACTGGCGGTGGGTGTCGGCGTCGCGGTTGGCGATGGGCTGGGCGATGGCGACGGCATCATGACCGGGTCGTCCTTCATGTAGTCATCGTCGCCCCCGCAGCCGCTGACCAGAAGGGCTGCGATCGTGATCGGCGCGAGGCGGCCAAGGGCCTTTGCGGCACTTCTTGCTGAGTAAGTCATCACAGCTGTCCTCCGAAACGTGCGGTCGTGGCCCATACGTCCACGGGATTGTCGCCATTCGCGATCCGGTCCTTGGGGATGGAAATCACGACAGCGGTAAGATTCTGACCTGCGAAGAAATCGCGGGTGCTGTCGAACATGAGTTCGCCGGTCGCCGCTGTATCCTTGAAGCCCTGGAGGTCGAAGAAGAACGGATCGTCGAACAGTCCTGCCCGCGCCATGACGCCGTCCTGCATCAGGTCGGTTTCGACAGGCCCGGCAATCGCGCCGGTCACGCCGGGCACGCCGGAAATCTGGACGCCGTAGCTACCGTCCGTATTGCCCGGACCGAAGCGAACCTCGATCGGCAATTCGGCGGTTGTGCGCGGAGACGCGTTCGACACGTTAATCGTGTAGAGAACGTCGCGATCGTAAGTGGCCGGCTGATCGGTGGCTTGCGGGCCTGCGAAAGTCAGGACGAGATTGACGTTGTTGTCATCGTGCCACGCGAAGAGGTCCGCGATGTCGGCCGCCCGGTCGGGCGTTGCATCGACCGAAGGATCGGTTCGCGCCGGCGGGTCGAGGTGATCGGCGGCAAATCCGCCGAGGCCCGGCACGAGCAATGCGGCGCCCGTGGCAAGCGCCAGCCCTCCTGCCGAAAGGGTAAGTGTTCTCATCTTGCGCATTGTCTGCTCCCGGTTCTGTTCGAACCGCACCGGGTAACAGGATCAAACGTTCGAACACGCCTTCACCCCTGATGCGGTGCCACGCATTTGTCGCGGGCACGTGCAGCTACGTCGCCGATCGCCAACCGGATGCAGGAAGTGTGAAAAAATTTTGCGTGGGTCTTTGGTGTCGGACGAAACGAGGCAACAGTCCGCTTTTTCGTGAAATTTCAGTGATCTAATTGGCAGCGGGTCCGCTCGCAGCTGTTGGCCACGGCAGATGCTAGCGCCCTAAACGTGCCGCGCCCCTGTGACGAAAGTCACCACGGGCGCGGCAAAATTGCCATAACGCGGTCGAGCGAAGCTGCGTCCAGTACGGCGCGCCGCTCAGCTTGTGGGCGCGGCGACTTTCTGTTCGATTGCACCGAACGGGGCGCGCCCATCGGACAGCCTGGCTTCCATCCGCACGGTATCGCCGAATTTCATGAACTGGGTCGACGGCTTCCCATCGGCGATGATCTCGATCGCGCGGCGTTCGGAAATACAGCTCGATCCGACTTGTGCGTAACCCTTGTTGGCAACGGTTCCCGATCCGATCACCGTCCCGGCCACCAGGTCCCGGGTCGTGGCGGCATGGGCGACCAGGTCATGGAAACCGACCGCCATTTCCCGGCCATTGGCGCTGCCGAACCTGTCGCTGTTCCAGTCGATGCACAGGTCAAGGCCGACACGGCCATCGCGCCATGCATCGCCCAGTTCATCGGGCGTCACCGCAAAGGGCGCTATCGTGCTGGCAGGCTTTGCCAGGATGAAACCGAACCCGGTCTGCATTTCCGGCACGGCATAGGCGCGCAGCGACCAGTCGTTGATCTGCACGATCAGCTTGATGTGATTTAGGGCGTCCTGCGCACTCGTGCCCATCGGCACGGCGTCGACGATCACGCCGAATTCGCCCTCGAAATCGATGCCGGCCTTCTCGTCGGGAAAGACCGCGTCTTCAGTGGGGCCGAAGAACCGGTCCGACATGCCCTGGTACATCAGCGGACGTTCGTGCCGCAGCGGCTCTTGCTGAAACGCGATCTGCATGAGTTCAGCATGCGTGCCGAAAGCAGACCCGTCGAGCCATTGCCAGCTGCGCGGCATCGGCGCAGTAAGCGCGCCCATGTCGAGCGGCTCGCCCTCACCCGCGTCGAGACGCCCGGCCAGCATCGACAGCACATCGGCGGCGGCGGACCAATCGCCCATCGCGCCCAGCAGGTTGGGCACGCCGTTGCCAGCGGCCAGACACCGCGTGCCATCGGCCGACACCACGATCAATTCGCCATCGGGCGTCCCGTTCCGTCTGGTCGCAAGGCGCATCAGGCAAGGCCTTCTTCGAAAGCGCCATCGATCAGGATGAAAGCGATACGGCAATTGGCGTCGCTGCGATTGGCCCAACCGTGGTTCGTGCCGCGCTGGATCACGATATCGCCCGCGCGCACGGTGGTTTCGCCTTCGTCCATGATCAGCACCAGTTCCCCTTCAAGGACGATGCCGTAATCGATCGTCTCCGTCCGGTGCATCAACGCGTGTTTCGCACCGGACTTGGCGGCGTTGGATGCATGGCCTGCGCCAACCTCGGCAAAGTGGGCCGCGGCCTCTTCGGGTGTCATGTTGCGGATGCCGTCCCCTTCGGGCGGGATGTCGAGCACGCGAATGCGCGTGCCGTTCTTTGGCGGGGCAAGGACGATGCCTTCCTCCTCCGGCTCTCCGCTGGCCGCGTCGATCACGGCGGGCGTGGACTGCGTGTTCCACACTTCATGGAACATGGGCCCGATGTCGCCACCGATGCGCTGCATGCGGGCGACCGCGCCGTCTTCCTGAATGATGGCGCGGCCTTCGGCATCGTGACCGGTCACGATCCGGCGGATCGGTTTGATGTTCATGCTCTATCCTCTCAATTCAATGGCGAATGTGCGGCGCGGCTCGCACCGCTTCGTGCCACCAGTAGCGCGCCAAGCGCGGCTGCGGCGATCACCGCGGCGTAAAGCGTCAGTGCGGGGGCCAGCCCACCCGCCGCGCCGATGAGGGCGACGGCCACCAGCGGTGCGATGAACTGGCCCAGAAAGAAAGCGCCGGTCCAAAGACCCATGCCGCGCCCGCGCGTTTCGACCGGCACGCGGCGCATCGTCCAGGTCATCATGTTGGGCAGGACGACACCGCTGCCGACACAGGCAAGAATGGCGAAGGCGGAAATCGAAACGAGACTGTCCGAAAGACCCGCGCCCAGATAACCCGCAGCGGCCAGGGCAAAGCCGAGCGCCAGAAGCAGCGGTCCCGCGTTCCTCCTGAATCGCTTGAACAGGAAACTGCCCGCCGCCACGCCCAGGTTCGCGCCCGCACCGATAAGGCCGATGACCCCCGGAGACACACTGCCCGAAAGCTGCAGGATCGGGCCGAGCTGTACGATCACGGTATAGAAGACGATCCCTGCCAGAAGCGTCGTGGCCACCAGCGGCAAAACGGCGGCAAACGGGAAACGCACGCCGCGTGCCTCTTCATCACCATGCGGCTTTGCGGGTTCGTAAAGAATGAGCGCCGCGGCAAGAGCGATGGGCAAAGCCACGAGGTAAAGCAGGAATGGACCGCGAGAGCCGAAGAGCTCTCCCAGACCTCCGCCGATGGCGATCAGCGCGATGGCCGCGATGCTGCCCGTGGCGATCTGGATCGCGATCCAGTTCTCCCGCCGTTCACCCGAAAAGTAATCACCGATCAGGGCCGTGGCGATCGTCATGATCGCCGCTTCCGCCAGACCCAGCGGTATGCGCGAGGCGATGATCAGCATCAGGTCGGTCAGGAACCAGGGGACGATGCCAAAGCCCGCGTAAAGCACCAGCGCCGCGACCAGCAACCGCTTGCGACCCATCCGGTCCGAAAGCCACCCGGCAAGCGGGGAGAACAGCGCCACGCACAGGGCCGGTATCGTCAGCGCCATGGGCACCAGAAACTCGCTGCCCGGCACGGAGGCAAATTCCCGCTCCAGCAGCGGCAGCACCGGGACCAGCGAGATGATCGCCATGATCGGCATGATCGACGCGGCAAGGACGACGACGCCGTGACGGGTCTGCCCGTTGCCCATCGATGCCACGGGGCTGGTCTGCGTGGTCACTGCGCGCGTGCCTTGTCACCGGCACACGGGGCAAGGGGCATGTTGGCCGAAGCCGGCCAGTCCATGCCCCCTTCCCGTTGTTTGACCGCCGGGCCGGGCCAAGCGGCGGATGTCATCCGCAATGACCGCCCAGCGTTTCGGCAAACCAGTCAGCGATGAGGTCGCGGCCATAGCTCATGTTGTCCGCGCCGACATGCTCGACCCCGCCTTCGCGTTCGGTGAAGATCACCTTCTCGCGGCGCGGCGAATTGACGAGCTGGTCATAGAGATCGTCGGCGTAACCGACGTTGATCTGCCGGTCGTGTGCACCGTGGGTGACAAGGAATGGCACCTTGATCCGGTCCATGTGGCCGTTGAGGTTCATGTCGGTCGACTTTTCAAGGAAGTCTTCCTGATCCTTGGCGCCAAAGGCCCAATGGACGTGCGCCCAGTAATGCGGGACGGGATTTTCGCCTTCGCGCTCCATCCGCTTGTCCTGCACTTCACGCCAGTTGTGGTTCGCACCCCATACCGCACCGCTGGCAAAGCGCGGCTCATAGGCAACGGCGCGCGGTGCGAAGTGCCCGCCGAGCGAGATGCCGGTCATGCCGATTTTGGCGTTGTCGACCTCGTCCTGCTGCTCCAGCCAGTCGACGGCCTTGCTGGCCCAGCTTTCCGAATGGGGATCGACAGGCAGGTTCTGCAGGCGCAGCGCCTCGCCGGTACCGGGCTGATCGACGCAAAGCGTTGAGATACCCCGCCGCGCGAGGGCGGCAGGTACGCCGGTCCAGTAGAGCATTTCCTTACAGCTATCGAGGCCGTTGCAGAACACCACGCAGGGCTTCGGTCCGTTACCCGGAGCGCGGGTGAAGAGCGCCGACATCGTGCCGTTCTCAAGCGGTATTTCGACGCGCTCGCGGTTGATCTTGCCGAGCCGGGTGGACTTGTCGAACGTATCGCGGGCCAGCGCGTAAGTTTCCTCGCGCCCTTTGGTTCCGTGACCCTGCATGCGTTCGGCGACGAGCAGGTAGAGCGCTCCGCGCTCCAGCTTGTCCGATGCGGAGAACATCCGGCCCTTGGCCTCGTCCTCTGCGGCCAGTTCCAGCAGTTTGTGGCCCATCCCGGCCCATGCCTGCATGAACTGCGGCGTGCCCGCATCCGCGCCTTTATCCGCAGCGTCGAGGATCGGCTGGCACATGTCGACGATCTCGCCGATGCGCCCGCCGCTCTCCATCGCGATGGCGACCGAGAGGTTCCAGATGTAGTTCTTGAAGGGGGAATAGAGCGACATCGATTACGCTCCCGCCGGCTGGAAAAGGCAGGGATCGGCCTCGGGCTTGGGCATCGTCTGCGGCCCACCGGTTCCAACGCCCCACTGGTCCATGATCTGCGGACCCGGCTCGTGCACCTTGGGTTCGTGCGTTTCGAAGTCCACGTTCTCCAGCTCGGCCGTATATTCGACGGCAAAGCCCGCGGGTGTGCAGAAATACGAAAACGCATTGTTCCCCGCCGTGTGGCGACCGGGGCCCCAGCGCAGGTCCGTGCCGCGCTTGCGCAGGCGGCTGGCGCCCCGCATCATGTCGTCAACGCTCAGCACGTCATAGGCAACGTGATTGAGGCACGGCGGCCCGGGCAGCAGGGCGATGCGATGGTGCGCATCGTTGCAGCGCAGGAAAACCATGAAATCGCCAAGCCAGTCCGAAACCTTGAAGCCAAGGACATCGGTGAAGAACTTGGTCAGCGCGTGATGATCGGGCGAATGCAGTACGATGTGGCTGATCTTGACCGGCACGCCTTCCCAACGCTCCATCGCCCGCTTGTCGAGACGCTTGACGTCGGCGCTGATTTCAAAGGGCAACCCGTCCGGGCTGAAGAAGCGGAAGCCGTATCCGCCGCCCGGCGCGTCGAGTTCACGCGCGGCGTGGATGATCTTGCACCCGGCCTCTTCGACTTTCGCCTGCAGGGCGTCCACGTCCTCACGGCTGTCTGCGGCGAGCGCGATCACTTCGACGCAGTTGGTTTCGCTGCGATGCAGGCGGACCACGTGGTGTTCGTCATGACCGTGGGTCTTGAACCATGCGGTGTCGTCATTGGCTTCGACTTCGACCAGGCCCCAGTCGTCGGCGTAGAACTTGCGCTCGTTGTCGAAGTCCTGGACGCCGTAGCCGACGTAGCGGATCTCGGTGACTCGGCTCATTGCAATTCCTCTTGTTTCATCAGCTGTTCGAAAATGCGGCAGGCGCGTTTTCGATGAATTCTTTGGGGCTACACTGCCGGTGATCCCCATGGTGAAAGGTCCACCCGCTCGCTTTGCACTCGGTAAAAGCGGCTGGGCACGGACGCTCAGATCGGCTCGGCCACGACCTTGAACATTTCGGCGGTTGCCTTGTGATTGTCGACCGGGGGCCCCTTGCCGATCTGGCCGTGGCAAATCGCCAGCGAGCTTTCGACGATATAGCGGCAGCGTTCGAACCGGCGCTCGCGATAGGCTTCGAAAGCCGCTTCGGGCGTGTCGGCCCTGGCCAGTTCCTCGGCCAGAACGATACTGTCCTCGATCGCCATGCCCGCGCCCTGCCCCAGATGCGGCGTCGTCGCGTGGACGGCATCACCCAGCAGAACGACCCGGCCACTGCTCCAAGGACCATAAATCATCATGGCTTCCAAGGGGCGATAGACCACCCCGTCGTCATCGGTGATGCCTTCGGCCATTTCCTGCAACTGCGGCGCGGTATTCGCCAGCTTTTCCCGCATCGTCTTTGCGATGCCGGTTTTCTCATACCAGGGGTTGTCCGGTTCCGGCGTGGTGACGAACATGTACATGAGGTCCGGGCTCATCGGCACGAGGCCAACGCCGGTCGGACCGTTATAGGCGTGGAGCGCATCCAGATCGTCCGGGCGCGGAAGGTTGTAACGCCAGACTGCCTGCCCGGTATATTCCGGCTTTTCGGCATCGGGCAGGATCTTCTGGCGCGTGTCCGAATAGACGCCGTCCGCGCCGACGACGATATCGAACCGGCCCGTCGTGCCGTCGGAGAACTCTACCGTGACACCTTCGCCGTCGTCCGCGATGCTGTCCGCGGTGACGCCAAGGCGCACTTCTGCGCCCGCGGCTATCGTGCGGTCGCCCAGCACTTTTTGCAGCGCGGGCCGGCCGATGCCGACATTGGCGGGATAACCTTCGACAAGGCGCGGACTGGGCACGCGCGCGACTTCGGTACCGTCGGGGGCGTGGACCGCGACCGTGTCGAAGCCGACCGATGCATTGATGTAGTCGTCCAGCAGGCCCAGCTGGTTCATCGCGCGCAGGACATTGCCCTGCTGAATGATGCCGACGCCATAGACCGCCCAGTTGGGATCTTTCTCGATCACCGTCACGTTGTGGCCATCGCGGCGCAGTGCGATCGCAGCGGTCAGCCCGCCGATCCCGCCACCGATGACGAGGACTTCCAGGTTTTGCATTGTCAAAATCTCTCCCGCGCTTCCAAAGAGCGTGTGGAGAGACAGTCTCACTCACCGCAAAATCAGTCCAATTTTTTCTTTTGCTTACTTATCATCATCGCTATCGATGGAGCATGCGGCTCGACAACTTTGATCTGAACCTCCTCGTGGCCTTCGATGTGCTGATGCAGGAGCAGAACGTCACCAAGGCGGCCAATCGCCTGAACGTCACCCAATCGGCGATGAGCGCGTCTTTGAAACGCCTGCGCGAAAGCTTTCAGGACGACATCCTTGCCCAGCATGGCAAGCGCATGATCCCCACCCCTTTCGCGCTGACGATGCAGGGTGAAATTTCCGAAAAGGTTTCCGAACTGCGCGCGCTCATCACGCGCCAGGGCCGGTTCGATCCGCGCCAGTCGGATCGCCGGTTCCGGATCGCGGCCTCGGATTATATTTCAACCGTGCTGTTCGCGCCGCTGATCAATTCCCTTGCGCAGGAAGCACCCTCGATCCGCTTTGCGTTCGAACTTCCCGGACCGGAATCGCAGGTCGCGCTGGGCAACGGCGATCTGGACCTCATGCTCACGCCCGAGGTCTTCGTTCACCCCGACCACCCTTACGAGCTGGTTTTCGAGGAGAGGCACGTAACTGTCGCCTGCGCCGACAATCCGATGGTTACCGATGGCCTGAGCCGCTCTACCTTCACCAATTCCGGCCACGTTGGCGTGAGCGTGGCGCGAAAGCACACCTTTGCCGAGGAATGGTTCGAGCGCAACGGCGTGGAAAGGCGGATCGAAGTGCGCGTGCCCTCCTTCATCCAGGCCCCGTTCCTCGTCCCCGGCACGATGCGGCTATGCGTCATGCACGAAAGGCTGGCGCACTACATGGCAAAGCGCCTGCCGCTCAAAGTGCTGCCCACGCCTTTCCCCATACCGCCGATGCGCGAAATGATGCAGTTTCACGCCACGCGCGAAGCCGATCCGGGCCTCATGTGGTTGAGGGAAAAGATCAGGGAACTATCTTCGCGCAGCTAATCCATCAGAACGCGTCCATGTCGCTGGCGATGACGAATGGGCCATCGTAGACCGCGCCAATGCCCTGCAGATAAGCGAAATGGCGCGGGTCATCCGCTTCCCAGCCCGAAAAATGGGTCACGACCACCGATCCGACACCCGCGGCATGGGCCAGTTCGCCCACGTCCGAGGGTGAAAGGTGATGTTCGCTGAGATGGGTTTGCATGGACTTCAGCATCGGTTCCGGCATCCCGGGATTTGCCTTGCTCATGCGTTCGATGGTCAGTGGAATGTCCATCATCTCCGCCACCAGCAGGTCGGCATTTCTGGCAAGGTTTACCACCGCATCGCTGGGCCCGGTATCACCGGTATAGACGATGGAGCGACCGGGCAGGTCGAAACGGAACGAGAGTGCCTGAAAACGCTGTGCCAGATCGCTGCCGGGCGGAAAACTGTAATGAGTATTGGACGCTGCGGTCACGGTCATGCCATCCACCGTCACGCTGTCACCGCCGCGTAGTTCCACGACCTTTATGTTCGCACGGTGATCGACGGGAGGAGCCCCGGCAACCCCGTAATTGGCCGTGGCGCCCGGCACCATCGAGGCAAGCAACCCGTCGACCATCTCACCCGTGCCCGGAGGCCCGTATATGGTGAGCGGATCGCGGCTGCTGGTCTGGAACCGAAGGCCGAGGAGCGCAGCCAGCCCGCCGGTATGATCGAAATGAAGATGCGATATGAAGACGGCATCGACCATCTTGCTCTGCACGCCGACCCGGCTGATCTGACCCGCCGTTCCATCACCGACATCGACAAGATAATCCTTGCCGCCAAACCGAAGCAGGTTCGCCGGTTGGGAGCGCCGGGGGTTCGTAACCGGCCCCCCGGCAGTGCCCAAAGTGATCCATATGCCTTCAGAATCCGAACCCGACTGCCCCGATTGCGCACCGACCGGCGCGGCCAGCGCCGTCAGCATGGCGGCTACGCCGACGGCAACCTGACGGAAACACGCCACGATCAGAACTCGTACCCGACGCGCACGCCGTAGGTCCGGGGCGGCTCATACTTCACCGAAGCCACGTTCGCAGCGCCCAGCTGGTACAGCGACGGCATCGCCTCGTTCGTGATATTGCGCATGTACAGCCCGGCCGTGAAACCCTTGTCGATGGGTACGAGCGAGATGCTTGCATCAAGCGTGAAGTCGTTGCCGCTGTTCCCGGTCGGCAGGTAATTGAACCCGGTCACGCGATTGCTGCGAGAGCGCCCATCGATCGTGGCGATGATCTCGTAATCGGTCAGCTCGAAGGTCTGCTGCAGGCCCAAATTCACCGTCCATTTCGGCGCATTGAGCGATGGCTTGCCCGAACAATCGATGGTGAAGGACCGCTGTGCGCCAAGGTTTTGGGTATAGTCGCAGCCCGTGATCGGCGTGAGGAAGTTGGGCGGGTCGGTCTGGTCCGACAGGTCGACCTGATCGTAGACGAAGCTGTCGAACTGTGCGTCGAGATACTGCACGCCCCCGCGCAGCAACGTGTTCTGCGCAACCAGCGCCTGGAAATCGATCTCCACACCCTTGATGGTGGATTTCCCCACATTGCGGGTGAAGAACGAGTTGTTACCCCGCGCATCGACCCCCAGCGCCGCCAGCTGCTGCCCGCGGTAATCCCAGTAGAAAGCCTCGAAGTTGAGCTGCAGGCGATTGTTCAGGAAGCTGTTCTTCGCGCCAAGTGTATAGGCGTCGATGAATTCCGGGTCGTATTCCTCCTGGCCGAACGTCAGGTTGAAACCACCGGCACGAAAGCCCGTTTCGAAGATGGCGTAGAGCAGATTGTCGGGGGTGACGTCGTACTCTGCCGCGGCGCGCCAGGTGATCTGGTCATCGCTTGCGTCCCTCACGATTTCGGTCGGCGTCACGATCAGCAGTGCCTGTGGCCCCATCATGCCGAACGGACCGTAGGGGAACGCGCCATAAGGCGACGGGCGGGTAAGCGGCGAACCGGCGGGGAACAGGGCCGGGTCGAGCTGCGCGATGCTGTCTTCCAGTGTCAGGCCCAGCGGCAAAGTCGGAACTTGCGGACAGCTGGGCGGACCAAAGGCCGGCTCGATCAGGCACACGCCCGCCACCGCGATCGACTGCGCATCGATCGACCGGCTTTCGTCGGTATAGCGGATGCCGCCAACCAACCGGAAATCGTCCGTCACGCTGTAGCTCAGACGAGCGAAGACAGCGGTGGATTCCGTCTTGGTGGCAAAGTCCTGAAATGAAATCGTCGAAAACTGGTTATAGGAATTGAGGCCGGACACGTCCTCGTCAAAGTAAAATGCCCCGACGAGCCATTCGAGCGGACCCGCATCGCCCGACAGCCTCGCTTCGATGGAGAACTGTTCGGCCTTGTCCTGGTTGAGCGCGCCCTTGAACGGCGCGCCGTTGAACAGGTTGTCGAGCTCCGACCGGCGATAGGCCGGGATCACCACCAGGTCCGCGAAACCCAGATCGGCGTTGAGTTCGGCATTCATGCCCCAGTACTCGTCGTCACGGAACGGATAAGCGTAGCCGGTGACGGGCGAATAGAGCGGTGCGGCCGTGGCGCTCGATTGAATGAAGCCCAGCGCTTCGGGTACGAAAAGGCCGGTAAACGGGTCCGACACAGTGGCAGGCGCGGGAATGAACTGCCAGTTCGGGACCGTCGCATCGGGCGTGAACGGAGCGAAAGTATAGACGCCGTCGACATCAAGGCCCGGGCCGGTTCCTTTCTGTGTCGAATAATCGGCGGACAGGCGCAGGTCCACTGCGGGCGAAATTTCGAAGAACAGCTGCCCGCGCAAGGCAAGGTTTTCGGCCGAGCCGGTTCCGTCCGAATAGTAGCCATCGCGATCGGTCCAGGCACCGGCGAAGCGCGCGGCCACGGTTTCGCCGAGTGGCACGTTTAGGACGCCACCCAATTCCAGCGCATCGTAATTGCCGTATTGCGCCGAAACGCTGCCTTCCAGCACGTCGAGGCGCGGCGCATTGGGAATGACGTTCACTGCTCCGCCGGTCGCGTTACGGCCGTAGAGCGTGCCTTGCGGCCCCTTCAGCACTTCGACGCGATTGACATCGAGGAAAGAGGCAACGGTCGAGGAAGGGCGGCCGATATAGACGCCGTCGAGATTGAAGGCGACGGCAGGGTTCGTATAACCATTGTTGGCGAAATTGCCGACGCCGCGCACGAAGTAACCGACATTCGCGCCGCCCGCTTCGGGCACGTAGAGCGCGGGGGCGACCTTGTTCAGCTGAGTAACGTCGGACACACCCGATCGCGCCAGTTCCGCGCCATCGACCGCGTTGATCGGAATCGCGGCGTCCTGCAGGCTTTCTTCGCGGCGCTGCGCGGTGACGACGATCTCGCTAATGCCGCCGCGAACCTCGTTCGTCGAAGTCCGGCTATCGCCCGAAGCGTCATCTGCGGTCTGTGCCGACACCGATGTTGCGGACAGCGCCAGCACCATGGCCGTGCTCGCCAACGCGAAATGCTTCATCTCACAATCCTCCCCAGTGGCCTTTTTTGGCCTTCACGCCGGTCAGACTGCGCCGCTTAGAACAAGCGGTCCAATTGTTTGTTTTTGTCCATCACTAGAAGTTTTGATTATAGTTCATCGGGCCGTGCGGCGTGCCAGCCATCACCGCCAAATCGGCAGCCTCTGCGCGGACAGCCATGGCGGTCCCGCAGATCGAGCATTGCCCTCAGGGCTTCAGTATTCTTCGGTGTCGATGGTCGGGCGTATCATCTCGGGATAGCGGTGCCCGGCCACGGTAAGCGTGTTGATCACCGCACCCGCCTCATCCAGCACTGCCCGGTCCACCGCGATGGAACCGGCCGTGAAGTTTTCGGCCATGTGGGCGATGCTGGTCGTGCCCGGGATCGCGTGGACATTCGCGCCCTGGTCCAGAACCCACGCCAGCGCCAATTGGGCAGGCGCCAGCCCTTCCCGCGCGGCGATGGCGTCAAACCGCTCGATCAACTGGCGGTTTACGGGCCAGTTCTCTTCGCTGAACCGCGGCATCTTGCGGCGCAGATCCTTCTCGCTCAGCTTTGCCGGGTTTTTCAAGACACCACCCAGCGCGCCGCGGCCCACGGGTGAGAACGCGACAAGCGGTATGCCAAGCGTCACGGTCGCATCCAGCACGCCCAGTTCGACATTGCGGGTCCAGAGCGACAGTTCGGTCTGAACTGCCCCGACCGGATAGCAGGCATGCGCCTCGCGGATGTGCGCGGCAGACCATTCGGACACGCCGTATGCCCCGATCTTCCCCGCCTCGATCGCGCGCTGCATGGCGCCGACGCTGTCGGCAATCGGCACCTTCGGATCGAAGCGGTGCATGTAGAACAAGTCGATGTGATCGGTCTTAAGCCGCGTCAGGCTGGCATCAAGACTTTGCGTAATGGCATCGGGCGAACAATCGATACCCCGCCGCGCGCCATCGACGATGATGCCCGTCTTGCTGGCAAGTAAGAACTCCCCGCGCCGGTGCATCACTGCCTCGGCCAGCAGTTCCTCGTTCTTGCCCTGTCCGTAGATATTCGCAGTGTCGAGGTGGTCGTAACCGTGATCGAGCGCTTCGTTGAGCAGGCGGATCTTTTCCGCGTGTTCCGGCGGCTCGCCATAGGCCCACGACAGGTTCATGCACCCCAGGCCGATCGGCTGCACCGATCGGCCGCAAAGCTGCCTTGCGCTCAAGACCAGCCGTCCTGCTGCTCAAGACTTTCGGCAAGTTCGCCGATCACGCGGTAGCAGTCCATGACTTGGGCGATGGAGGAATTGGGTTCGCGCCCTTCCCTGATCGCGGCGACGAATTCCCGGTCCTGCAATTCGATTCCATTCATGCTGATATCGACATTGCTGACATCGATGGGTTCCTCGCGGCCATTCACCAGGTCGTCGTAGCGCGCGATATAGGTGCCCGTATCGCCAATGTAACGGAAAAAGGTGCCCAGCGGCCCGTCGTTGTTGAACGACAGCGCAAGCGTCAGGATCTGGCCCTTGTCCGTTTTCATCTGGATCGACTGGTCCATCGCGATGCCGAGGTCGGGATGCTTGGGCCCTTGCAGGATGTTGGCCTTCACGACCTTCGCCCCTGTCATGTACTGGAAAATGTCGATCGAATGGGCCGAATGGTGCCAGAGCAGGTGGTCGGTCCAGCTACGCGGCTCGCCCTTGGCATTGGTGTTGGTGCGCCGGAAGAAGAACGTCTCGATATCCATCGCCTGGATCGTGAACTTCCCGGCATCGATCTGCTGCTTCACGTACTGGTGCGACGGATTGAAGCGGCGCGTGTGGCCGACCATGCAGACAAGGCCGGTTTCCTGCTGCTTGGCCAACACGGCCTGCGCATCGGCCCAGCTATCCGCAGCCGGAATCTCGACCTCGACATGCTTTCCGGCATCCATCGCCTGGATCGCCTGTGCGGCGTGCATCGGGGTCGGCGTGGTCAGGATGACCGCGTCGATGTCGTCACGCTGCAAAGTGGCTTCGTAGTCGTCCGAAACGTCGGCCACGCCGAATTGGTCGGCCAACTTGCGCGATTCTGCTTCGGATGCGCTGACGACGGTGACGACTTCGGCATCGGGAACGTTCTTGAGGCCGGCCAGATGCTTTTCACCAAAAGCGCCGGCGCCGACGAGGGCGATGCGGATCATGGGACTCTCCTGAATGTATTCGTTTATGGCCTTGGCGCTTATGCCTTGGCGGCCGAATTGTTGCCTTCGATCGTCGTGGAAGGCGGCACGGTGCCGTCGACTGGCTCGAGCACGATGTGCCCGATGGCCGTGTTCGAACAGGGCACGTGATAGTGGCGGTGGAGCGCCCTTGTCTCACGCCCCAGGGCACCGCGCATGATCAGCCACATGACCATCTCGATGCCTTCGCTGCCGGTTTCGCGCAGATACTCGATATGCGGAATATGGCGCAGCTTGTCGGTGTCGCCGACCAGTCCGTCGAGGAACATGTTGTCCCATTCCGGATTGATCAGGCCGGCGCGAGGGCCCTGAAGCTGGTGGCTCATGCCGCCCGTGCCCCAGACCTGCACGTCGAGATCTTCGGGGAAACTGTCGACGGCCCGCGCGATTGCCTCGCCCAGCGCCCAGCAGCGATTGCCCGAAGGCGGCGGGTAGGTGACGACATTGACCGCCAAGGGGATCACCTTGCACGGCCACTTGTCGGGCGCGCCGAACAGCATGGTCAGCGGTACGGTCAGCCCGTGATCGACGTCCATCTCGTTGATGATGGTCATGTCGAATTCGTCGAGGATCAGGCTTTGCGCGATATGCCATGCAAGGTCCGGGTGCCCTTCGACGTCGGGAACGGGCCGCGGCCCCCACCCCTCGTCCGCGGGGGCATAGCTCTCGCCGCAGCCGATGGCGAAAGTCGGGATGATCTTCATGTCGAAGGCGGATGCGTGATCGTTGTAGACCAGCACGATCACGTCGGGCAGGTTTTCAGCCAGCCACTCCCGCGACCATTCGTAACCTGCGAAGATCGGCGAAAAGTACTCGTCGCCCGACTTGCCCTGATCGGCCGCCACGCCAAGCAGCGGGACATGGCTCGTGGCGATGCCTGCAGTAATACGGGCCATCAGCGTTTCTCCCTTATCGAACGCAGTCCTTCGGGCGAACGACCGCCACGGTTCATCATTTCGCGATAAGCGGGAAAGTCCATGTCGGTCATGGTCGAAACCGCTTCGGCAAAGCTGATGCCGTCGGTGGAAAAGAGCTTGGACAGGAAATAGACGTTGCCGCCAAGGTCGAGCAGCGCGTTGTAATCGCGCGCCAGCACGGCCGCCTTCACCTCGTCGGACAGTTTCCACTCGTCGAGGTAGGCCTTTTCGTCGGCGCGAAAGCGGTCGCGGTTCTCGGCCTTCATCAGGCTCATCGCGAACTGGTTGAGGTGATAGCCTTTTCTTGCCCGGGCGGCGGTGAACACGCGGGTGCCGGGAATGTCGTCGAACTCGGCAAGATAGGTGTGGATGTCTTTCGGCCCGCTCATGCGCCTTGCTCCTCTTTTGCCCTGATTGCGCGGGCGATGATCTGCCTTGCGCGCACGCCGCCCTGGTCGATGGAATAGCTGTTCATCTTCAGGTCCGGATTTTGCTCGATCGCTTGCTGCTGCGCCTCGAGGATGACCTTGTCTTCGGCGAAGACGCCGCCCTGCTGAGCCTTGAAGCGCGCGGTGAAACCGACGTCGTTGATATCGAAATTGCGGGCCATGCCCCAGAAGTAATGGTGGCTCGTCTCGGTCTCGGGCGTCATGCAATCGACGACCATGCCGCGCACGCCCTGATCGTGATTGGCCAGAGTCGCCCCCGCATCAACCGGCGCCACGCCAACGTCGATCATCACGCTGGAGGGCAGCAGGAACTGGCAGATCTGCCAGCGATCGACCGGCCCTTCCTTGCCCAGCGCCTCGCGCCAGAAAGGCGGAGCGTCGATGCCCGACATCCAGCGCCACAGCTCGACCTTGTCACCCTTGACCTCGCATTCCAGCGGGGCTTCCATGATTTCGGGCTGACCGATGGAGCTGGAGTGCACGTGGGTTTCGTGCGTCAGGTCCATCAGGTTGTCGATCATCAGGCGATAATCGCAGGCGATGTGATAGTAGCCGCCGTCGAACGTCCAGCCATCGGCGGAACAGGGCCAAAGATCCGGGATAAGCGCCGGATCAGCCTTGTCCTTGTCGCCGATCCACACCCACACGAAACGATGGCGTTCGTGCACTGCGAACGTTTCCGCGCAGATGCGCTTGTTCACGGGATCGTTGCGCAGCGGCATTTCCTCGGCCACGCCATCAGGCCCCAGCTTCAGCCCGTGGTACTTGCAGCGGATCGAGTCGCCTTCCTTGATCCCCATCGAAAGCGGCAGCATCCGGTGCGGACAGGCATCGCGCATCGCCACGACGCTGCGGTCGAGCTTGCGATAGAACATCATCGGGATGCCGCAGATGGTGCGCGCCTTGGGCGTGGACGTAATGCCCGCGTCCCAGCTTGCCACGTACCAGGCGTTTTCGACCCAGCTTGTCACAGCCCTCGCTCCTTCAATTGTGTATCAAGGCGCGGAAATACGCGCCGGGCATTGCCTTCGAAAATGGCGTGGCGTTCCGCATCGGAGATATCGAGCGCATCGACGTAGCGTTTCGTATCGTCGAAATAATGGCCCGTCTGCGGATCGATACCGCGAACCGCGCCCACCATTTCGCTGCCGAACAGGATGTTCTTGTTCGCGATCACGTCGGCCAGCAGGTCGATGCCCGGCTGGTGATAGACGCAGGTATCGAAGAACACGTTGTTCATCAGGTGCGTTTCGATGTCCGGCTGCTTCAACATGTCGGCCAGTCCGCGATACCGCCCCCAGTGGTAGGGCACGGCCCCGCCGCCATGCGGGATGATCAGGCGAAGCGTCGGGAAGCGGGAGAACAAGTCCCCCTGCAGCAGCTGCATGAACGCGACAGTGTCCGCCGCCAGGTAATAACCGCCGGTAGCGTGCATGGCCGGATTGCAGCTGCCCGAAACGTGGATCATCGCGGGCACGTCGAGATCGCACATCGCCTCATAGATCGGGAACCAGTATTCGTCGGTCAGCGGAGGATGCTCGAAATGGCCGCCACCCGGATCGGGATTGAGGTTGCAACCGATGAAACCCATTTCCTCGACGCAGCGACGCAGTTCTGTCACCGATGCCGAAAGGTCCGATTTCGGACTTTGCGGCAACATGCACACCCCTGCGAAAGTATCGGGATAAAGCTGCGTAACGCGGTAGATCAGGTCGTTGCAGGCCCGTGCCCAGGCACTCGCCACCGACTGGTCGCCCACGTGGGGCGCCATGGCACTGGCGCGCGGGGAAAAGATCGTCAGGTCCGCGCCGCGCTCTTTCAACAGGCGCAGCTGGTTGCTTTCGATCGTTTCACGGATCTCGTCGTCGGAAATGTCCGGATAGGGCGGCGCTTCCCTCCCCGCTTCGAAGGCGGCGATCTGTTCGGCCCGCCAATCCTCGTGAGGCTTGGGCAGCACGGTGTAGTGGCCGTGACAATCGATAACCAAACTCATTCCTTGCTCCCGACTTTTTCATGGCGTGTGGCGGCTTCGCGTTGCCGCGTGACTGTGGCGGACGTCAGCAGAGGTTCGATGCCCAAAGACGCGAGGGTCTTTGCGGCTTCCTCCATCTCCGCGGCGCGGCGCAAACCATGCGTCGTCATCCGTTCCAGATTGTATTCGGCCCTGTCGGCCCACCGCGCAGACTTCTCGCTCTTGTCGAGCGAGGTCAGCACTTCGTCGACGACGCCTGCGGCACGGGCCGCCTGCATCATCTCGTCGGTCAGAGCTTCAAGCCCCTTCACCATGACCGACCGGATCATCTTGATCGCCGAAGCACGGCCGATTTCGGACCCGACCGACCGGACATTGGTGAACCCCAATGCTTCCAGCGCCACGACCGCCTCGGCAGCGCACGGACCGGAAACGAGCAGCGGAACAGCCAGCCTTGCCGGATTGACCGGTGCCAGAACCGCAACGTCCGCATAGCGCCCTCCCGCCGCTTCCACGGCAAGCGCGGCATCGCGCTTTGTATCGGGCGCCACGGAATTCATGTCGCACCAGATCGCCCCGGCCTGCAAATACGGAGCGTAGTCGCGCGCCACGTTCAGCGCACTGTCCGCCGTGACGAGCGAGAGCACGATATCGGCATTTTTGAGGGCATCCGCGGCAGTCGCCGAACATTCGATGCCCGCATCCGCCATCACCCGTGCGCGATCCGGCAGGATGTCGAACGCACAGCCGCTCCACCGCGCCGCTTGCGCGAAAGTGGTGGCGGCCTCTCCGAAACCGATCAGGGCAATCTTGTCGTTCATGGGAAACGGTTTGCCCAAGCGGCCCGCCGGTTCCAAATGAATAGCGCAGTTCAGGTATAAGTTTTTACGAAATGTTTCGACCGATATTGCACAGGATGTCGATCATCTGCTGCTGCGATTGCGTCGGACGCCAATCCTGCCGGGTGGTGATGCCTATGGTGCGCAAAACGGGCGTCGGCGTATCACGCGCGACGAGCAGGCCCGCCTCGATCTCGACCCGCAACTGATCGGGCGATAGCAACGTAAGCATATCGGTTTCGAGCAACAGTTCGCGAACCGTCAGGACCGAACCACACTCGATCGTCACATGCGGCGGCTGGCTTCCATCATCGGACATCATGTCCTTCCAGTACCCGTAAAGCGGTGTCTGCGGATTGGGCAGCACCCAGGGATATCGCGCAAGATCGGAAGTATCGGGCGGCGTCGACCGCGCTGCCAGCGGATGACCGCTTCGCATGATGATCCTTGGCCTGTCCTCGAACACCGTTTGCTGGCGCAAGTCATCCAACCCGGCTTCATCCCGCAGCGCGCCCAGCAGGAAATCGATTTCCCCGTCGCGCAACGGTCCGGAAAGCTCGCTATGGCTGCCTTCCACGACAGTAACGTCGATATGCGGATTACGCTCCTTGAACACGAGGATGGCGCGGGGCAGCCATCGCGCCCGGCTAAGCGGCATGGCACCTATCGCGATCCGCGCGCCGGCCTTGCCCAGCCATTGCGACACCTCGGCATAACCGCTGCGAATCTCGGCGAGAGCCAGGCCGAAATCACGCGCCCGCCTTTCCCCCTTGCGCGTCAAGGTCAGATGCCTGCCGCGCCGGTCCACCAGTCGCTCCGACACGGCCAGCGACAGATCGGCAACCGCGCGGTGGAGCGAGGCGGAGGTCAGCCCGGTTCGCTCTGCCGCCGCAGCATAGCTGCCCGCCTGTGCCAAGGCGATGAAGGCCCGCATCTGTGTCGCCGTGACGCGATTGGATCCGATACGCGAAATCGCGCTCTCAACCCGCGGGGCGAGCAGCAGGGCAGGCTCCGTCGGGCGCATCCCGCCGGGCTCACGCTCGAACAGCTGACAGCCAAGATCCGCCTCAAGCCGGGAAATCGCCTGAGTCAGCGCGGGCTGCGTCAGGCCGATCCTGTCAGCCGCGCGCGTAACGGACCCATGTTCGACCGTCGCGGCGAATGCGGCCAGGTGCCGTATGTTGGGAAGTCGTTCGTTCATACCACAGGATTAGCAAAATATTATAACACGGCAAAGCTTCGCATTGGCGATCCCCCAACACCGGGCGCATAGCCGAAGCTGAAGGAGAACTTATGGGTATCGTCGTCCAGAATATCGAACGCGCCGACCGGGACGTCATCGACGGCCTCGCCGCATGCGGCACCGCGACCGTACATGAAGCGCAGGGCCGCACAGGGCTCCTCGCCAGTTACATGCGCCCGATCTATTCCGGCGCGCGCATTGCGGGCAGCGCCGTCACGATCAGCGCGCCTCCGGGCGACAACTGGATGGTTCACGTCGCCATCGAACAATTGCAGGAAAGCGACATCCTGCTGCTCGCCCCCACCAGCCCCTGTGAAGACGGCTATTTCGGCGATCTTCTTGCCACCAGCGCGCAGGCGCGCGGATGCCGCGGCCTCATCATCGATGCCGGGGTGCGCGACGTGCGCGATCTGACCGAAATGCAATTCCCCGTCTGGTCGAAGGCGATTTTCGCGCAAGGAACGGTGAAGAACACGCTGGGCAGCGTAAACGTCCCTGTCGTCTGCGCAGGCGCGCACGTCAATCCCGGTGATGTCATCGTCGCCGATGACGACGGCGTCGTCTGCGTGCCGCGCGAAAACGCAGCCCAGGTGCTTGCCCAGGCGAAAGAGCGCGAGGCGAAGGAAGAGGAAAAGCGCGTGCAGCTTGCCGAAGGCGTTCTCGGCCTCGACATGTACAAGATGCGCGAACGGCTCAAGGAAGCGGGTCTGAAGTACGTATGACTTCCGCGCCCGTCATGTGGATGCGGGGAGGAACGTCGAAAGGCGCATATTTCCTCGCGGGCGACCTGCCGGACGATACGGCGCGGCGCGATGCGTTTCTGTTGCGCATCATGGGCAGCCCCGATCCGCGCCAGATCGACGGCATGGGCGGCGCAGATCCGCTGACCAGCAAGGTCGCGGTCGTCCGCAAGTCGGACCGTGCAGGCGTCGACGTCGATTACCTGTTCCTTCAGGTCTTCGTCGACGAAGCGCGCGTATCGGATCAACAGAACTGCGGGAACATCTTGGCTGGCATAGGGCCTTTTGCCATCGAACGCGGCCTCGTGACGCCGACGGGGGAAGAGACCCGGGTTTCGATTTACATGGAAAATACCGGGCAAATGGCGATCGCGACCGTGCAAACGCCCGGCGGCGCGGTAAGTTATTCCGGCAGCGCATCGATCGACGGTGTGCCCGGCACCCACGCGCCGGTCCCGATCGAATTTCGCGACACCGCGGGCTCAAGCTGCGGCGCCCTTTTGCCGACCGGCAATCCGGTCGATGTTGTCGAGGGCGTACCCTGCACATTGATCGACAACGGAATGCCATGCGTCGTCATGAAGGCGCAGGACGTCGGCGCGACCGGCTACGAAAGCCGCGACGAGCTTGAAAGCGACGCCTACGCCGAGGTTCGCCAACGGATCGAGGAAATTCGCATCGCTGCCGGTCCGATGATGAATCTGGGCGACGTTGCGGAAAAGTCGGTTCCGAAGATGACCCTGGTCGCGCCGCCAAAACACGGCGGTGCAATCTCTGCGCGGGTCTTCATCCCGCACCGCGCACATGCCAGCATCGGCGTGCTGGGCGCGGTCACCACCGCAACCGCCTGTCTGGTCAAGGGTTCTGCCGCGGCGGACTGTGCGGATATCCCCGCAGGAAACACCAAGACCCTAAGTGTCGAGCATCCGAGCGGCGAGACAAGCTGCGTCCTCGAAGTCGACGACGCGGGACAGGTTAAGAGCAGCGCCTTGCTGCGCACGGCTCGCAAACTGATGGATGGCATCGTCTATGAATGAGCGTATTGTCAGCTGGCATTCCAGCCCGTCGAAGCCAAGCTACTCTCCGCCTCCCGGGGCGGTGGACAGCCATTGCCACGTCTTCGGGCCGATGGACCGCTTCCCCTTCAGCCCAAAGGCGAAATACCTGCCGCAGGACGCGGGACCGGAGATGCTTTTCGCCCTGCGCGATCACCTCGGCTTTTCCCGAAACGTCATCGTGCAGGCAAGCTGCCACGGCACGGACAATTCGGCGACGCTCCACGCGATCGCGCAATCCGAAGGGAAAGCTCGCGGCGTCGCGGTGGTCGATCCGGAAATCGGCAAGGCTGAGCTGCAAAAGCTCGATGATGGCGGCATTCGCGGCATCCGCTTCAATTTCCTGAAGCGCCTGGTGGACAATGCGCCGAAGGACAAGTTCCTCGAAGTCGCGCGCCGCCTGCCCGCGCATTGGCACGTGGTGATCTATTTCGAGGCGGAACTGCTCGAAGAACTGCGCCCATTCATCGGCGCTATTCCCGTGCCTGTGGTCATCGACCACATGGGTCGCCCCGATGTGACGCAAGGTCCCGATGGCCCGGAAATGCGCGCCTTTCGCTCTTTGCTGGAAGACAGGGACGACATCTATTTCAAGGCGACATGCCCCGATCGCCTCGACGCAAGCGGCCCGCCGTGGAACGATTTTGCAGCCGCCGTCCGCCCGCTCGTCGAGGACTATCCGGAACGCTGCCTGTGGGGCACTGATTGGCCGCATCCGAACCAGCAGAACATCCTGCCGGACGACGGCGCGCTCGTCGACATGATCCCTCTGATCGCACCGACGGACGAACTTCAACGGCGGATGCTGGTGGACAACCCGATGCGGCTCTACTGGAACGATTGAGGCGGGCGGCGTCCCCCATTTTGCGGGGTTTTGCAGCCTTGCTCACCACTCCAAGTGTTATCACGCGATTGCATAGGCAATCGAAGCCGCAACTACAGCGAATGAGTGCGTGACAGTGGTGGCGGAGTAAGAACTTGCTTCCTGACACGCATAGCATGAACGCGGCTCTTTGAGTTTCCTTTGGAAAAAATGCTAACGGCATCGTGTGGGACGAAATCTGACTTTGGCGCAATACGTGCGCAGACGGAACGGTGTTCCGCTTGGGCATAAGCATTCGCTGCGCAACATGCTCGATCGTTCTCTGGGCGCGGGGTCGTTGGCGGGGTTCTGGCGTCACTGGAACCCGATCTGGAGCTATGGCCTGGGAAGATTCGTGCTCGGCCCTCTTCGCCTCGTTCTTCCTCCATGGGCCGCCCTTATTCTGACGTTTGGGGTAAGCGGCTTGCTCCACGACCTGGTCATCGTGGCTAGTCGCGGGGGGCCCGCCTTCCTCTTTACACCATGGTTCTTGATGATGGGCATCGCTGTTGTCGTCACCGATGCAATGGGCTGGAGCTTCGAACGCTTGCCTTGGGCGGCACGAGCGGGGCTCAACCTGATCGTCATACTCGCAGGCTTTGCGCTGGCCTTCGTGATGGATTCAACGCTGCGCCTGGGGTTCTGATGCTATCTGGGAATGGTAGCGGAGGAGGGATCCACCAATCTCGCTTAAGCAGCTGTTAAAACGTCATTTCTCCATCATCTTCTCCAAAAATACCCCCTGTGATACCCCCATCTTGGGACCTTTGCGATGAGCGGAAATTTGATCGCGGCAAACCGTTCTATTTACCCCGAGCAACGGGCATTCGCTTCGCAACTTGGCGTATGTCGCAGGCAGCATAGCTCCCACTCACGACACCTGAGAACCAATCCAGATCACTCTGCCGACGACATTGATCGCCTTTCGCTGAACACCGTTCCAGCTTGGATAGGAGGGATGGTCGGTCAGGACAGAAATGCGATTTTTGGTCGGGTCCAGAGCGATCCGCCTGACGAACGTCTCTGATGATCCCCGGACAGCATAGAGCCCGTCGTGAAGGGCATCGTCAGAGCGCAGCCTTTGGATTATGACTTCGTCGCCGTTCTGCAGGGTCGGCTGCATAGCCTCACCAGCAATGGGTAAGATCGCCAAACCTGCAGGCCTGTTGCATAGGCGCCTTAGCCAGGCTTCATCTACGATCCGAGATCGTTCCTGTGGGATTTCCATGCCCTTGGCCTCAATTACCGACACAGTGATGACCGAACGTCGCGGAGTTGAAGGGCTCTCTTTTCCCCCGAGCAGTTTGGCAGGAACATCGAAATGCAGAGCCAGCTGAGCGATGTCGCTTTGATCGAGACGCGCGGGCGTGCCGCGCTTGATGTATTGCTGGATATAGGCGGAGTTTCGGCCAAGTAGACGCGAAACCGCAGCGTACGTCTCTTCCCGCTCGCGGATCAAATCATCAAGCGCTTGCCTTGGGGTCATCCTATCAACTCCTAGCATATCCTATTCCACTATCACGCCAGAGCGGACAATTCCTACTCGGCGAGTTGCGCGGGCCAACCTAATTTGGGCTTTCTGGATAAGTTTCGAAGGAGGCGCTGGTTGGTTTATCAGCACTACTGGGTGGGGCTCGATGCGGGGCATCTCGAAACAGCCGTTTGCCTCATCGACGCAGAGGGCGGGATCCTCTTTGAAGCGACATGCGAAACGAAATCCGGTCCCATCAGAGATATTCTGCGGAGGTTTGGCGTCGAGGCAGCGCAGTGCCTCACGATCGAGGCCGGCAATGGCACCCAGATGGTTCGAGAACTGCGTTCATACGGATTTCCTGTTCAGGTGGTCGATGTACGCAAATCGAGCAAGTTCCTGGCAATCAGGCGACAGAAAACAGATGTCCACGATGCTCGAGGGCTCGCAGAGCTCGGGCGGCTCGCTCGATCGATGGGGTCGCAGGTTTTCGTGAAGCCGATGGAACATCAGAATATCCGAACCCTGATCAATGTTCGGAGAACAATGCTGAAGAACCGCGCCAGGACAGATGCGCTCATCCAATCGATTTTCAGGTTATACGGCGGGAACGTGAAACTCCTGAACGGAAGGGGTGCGCTAGCCGCTGAGGTGAACGACCAGGTGCGGAAAATGCGACAGCACGGGCTTGAAATCGGGGTCAATCTGCAACCGCTCGTCGAGATTTCCGAGGCTCTAAGAGAGCAGATTTCCGCACTTGACCGGCAGATGCGCGACATCGCATCGAAGAATCCTACATGCCGTAATTTCCAGACGATCCCCGGCGTCGGAGCTGTGATCGCGCTTTCGTTTTACAGTGCCATCGGCGATCCACATCGATTTGAGCGGAGCCGTGACATTGGAGCATACTTGGGTCTGACCCCGACCCTATATCAGTCAGGCGCCACTTCACGCCGGGGGCGTATCAGTCGGCACGGCAACAAGCTGACACGGATGCACCTGATTACCGCAGCCACCGTGCTACTTTGCAGGATTGAGATCGAAAGCCGACTTCGTACTTGGGGTCTCGAGCTGGCTCAGCGGGTTGGCTTCCTGAAGGCGCGCGTTGCCGTGGCCAGGAAGCTTGCGGTGATCATGCTCGGAATGTGGAAATCAGGTTCGCCGTTTCGCGCAGACGGCGAACCTTCGCTGTTCCTCCAGCAGGAGGAGGCAGGCTTGGACCCCGTTCTGATTTCTGGGACACAGATCTCGTTGTAGGTAATTGGGCCAAGCCTGCCGTCATTCGCAGCGTTCACTTCAGACAACAGCTCATAATGTCGCAAACTTGCAGCATTATCCCCTGAAACAGCTTTACGGTGTCAAACTTGACGCATTACGAATCCGATCGCGACCTGATGCCTACCGGTGGCCATTGAATGCTCGTGCTCTAACTCGGGCATTTGAGCCGCGCTGCAAAGCGATCGCTCGACACTAACTTGGGAGCAGAGTTGCGGGGAAAGCTAACTTTCGGGCGAGCGCTTCAATTTCGTCGCGCCAAGCTAACTTCTCCTGCCATGACTGACGAATAGACGAGGCTCCGTAGATGGCACCAGCCAACTGCCCAGCGATTGCCGCAGTGGTGTCTGCATCGTCACCAAGGTTGGCTGCCAGCAACACCGCATCATCGAAGTTATCGGTATTCGCCACACACCAGATTGCCGCTTCGAGGCTGTGAGCCACGAATCCGCTGCTGGAAATTTGATCTCGGGCCTTCCCGCGCCAGCTGCCGGCGACAATCGGCCCGATGTGTGGACCGTAGGATCCGCGAGCATCTTCCAGTGCACTGTCGAAATCTGCACCGAGAATCGCCGCTCGCAGCATGAGCGCATAAGCTTCGCACGCTTCCAGGCATGCATCGGCCGCATGGGTGGTCATACTCTGTCGACGCGCCACTCGTGTCACCACCGCAGGATCAACCCGGATGCCCCAGATCGCGACTGGTGCCAGCCTCATCAGAGATCCATTTCCTGCTGAATAGGGATCGTCCGAACCGGAAATGGGATCCCCGCTCTGTTCAAACCGCGAGAGTGCTTGGCGAGTGGTGATCCCGATATCGAAACAGTGGCCTGTTGGGCTGTAAGCCCCGTTCTTCCACCATTCGACAAATCGGCGTTGTGCTTCTTGCGGCTCAAAGATTGAGCCCTTGGCCGCACTAGCCAGAAGAGCGTCCCCGAGAGCAAGAGCCATCGAGGTATCATCAGTCCAAGTGCCCGCGTCCAGACCGAACGGCCCTCCCCCGACCATATCGGTGAGGTGGTCATAGCTATCACGAGGCTTGAACTCGAGCGTCGTCCCCAAGGCGTCTCCGACGGCCAAACCGATCAGACATCCACACGCACGATCGTACACGCGCCAAAGCTCGTGCAGATGGTTCTCCTGCGCCCTGGTTTCGATGGCCCCCGGTCGAACGTGTCGTACTCGTGCAATCGCGCTAGCGGCGTCAGCTTCGCCTAGTTCGATAAGGAGCCTCGCTGCTACCGTTCCCGCCCTGCCGAGACCGCCCCTGCAATGGATGAAAATGCTTCGTCCTTCTGCGAGCATGCCGCGCACGCGAGGTCCAGCGGATCGCCATCGTTGCTCGAATTCATCACCGGGTGCGGTAACATCAACGATTGGCAGATGAAGCCACTCCATGCCGCGAGCGGTCACTTCCGCTTCCAGATTGGAAACGCCAAGAAATTCGATCTCATGATCCTCGATTAGAGAGATGACTACGGCGGCTCCCCAGTCGCGCACCGCGTCCAAGTCGACAGCGAGATCGCGCTTCCAATCTAAGCCGGCAAATGCCGGCCCCCTTTTACCCGGACAGAACGATACTCCAATTCGACCGGTCGCTGCTGACAGCGTCGGGATCTGGATAGGGTCGGTTAAGCTGGTCCGAAGGCTTCTACTCATTGTGCCTGACTAATTCCTACCTACGACAAAATTGGCCGTATCTGAGCCCCTGCGCATCAAACAACACTTGGTAATGGGTTGGCCTCGAGCCAAACCCCAAACCAAGCCTGAATAACCTTTGCGTCTAACTACGGCTTAAACTTCCTTCGCAATGCCTCTGCATGCGCTGCAACCTCAGGAGATGTGGCAGCCGATGAGAACCGCATCAGCCATGCTGACCAGCTTGCCGCAGCAAATCTGACACGGGCACCACTTACCGCCACAGAGAAGGCCTCGATTTCCGCCCGGTGCTCCGAACGCGCAGAGGCTGATATTCTCGCAGGCTCGGCAAAAAGATAAAACAAGACCGGCGCGCGGCTGATCCGCCGGGATTCAGTCGCTAGCCCGAATGCATGCTTCACGAGTTGGGCAGCATCGAGATAGCGGAAAGATGACGGCGCCATTCTTAAGCTATCACGCATGGCGCACCACGCATCCATCGCTTCTCCCCACACGTCGCGGTCATATGCATTGGCGAGGGTGGCTTGTTTCCTGTCGCGAAATGGTTCGAAGCGTTTGGATTCGACTCCGATAAGGCAACTGTCGGTGACAACGGCAGCATCAAGCCAGGGGTGACGACCGCCATTCCAAGGAAAGCGCATCTGTCGTTCGATCTCAACGGAAACTGGCGGCCATTCGATATCGTCAAGGCCAGGGAAAGGCGGGAGCAAGGCTGGTCTTTCAATGAACCAGCCGAACCCATTGACCGCCAAAGCGGCGCTACTTTCGGGGCTTTCGAATTTTCCGGAGGCTAGTTCGTTACCGCCTGCTATGTCTAACGAGTGACGCACGAGGCTCTCGGGGACTCCTGGAAGGAATAGTTCGCTCATAACCCCATAATAGCCCGTGAATACGTCAAAATCGGTCGCACCATCAAATCCGACAGCCAGCTGCCAGCCCGAATTCGTTCCAACTCACATTATCCCAAAACAGTGTGCCCATGCATTGGGAGCTCACGATCGCTTACCGATAATCGATCAACTGCACTTCTCTGAATGTGAGCTGCGAAATTAAGGCGTCGATGCCTGCCGCTAGGTCACAATCGAACATCTCCCTCGAAACGATGCCCGCTCCATTTCGTATCCAGACCCTTTCGGCGCGAAAGTCAGCAAGCGATTGATGGACAGCTATCTCCTTCGCCCCGGCATGATCTGCCCAGACAGTCAGGCAAATCTGCCAGTCCCAAGCTCCGCCGTATCCTTCGAGATTCGCGATGTAGATTCGATTATCCGGATCATCCCCAGAGAAGCCGACCTTGATCAGACCCAAATCCGCTGACTTGGCGAGATAGAGATAGCCCGACATTTCACTTCGACGAGCGAAGGCGATCGAAGCCGGAAAACATTCGATGCATGTCCCGTATCGATTGCGCAAAGAATGCCCGTTGTGACATTTCGTCACACCGTAAGCCACGAACTTGCCCTCAGCCTTCATCCGCGGTCGATATTCAGCGCGCTTCAAACCCGAGGCATCAAAGGTTTCGTCAACGTCAATCCCGTGATGCTTGAGATAGCGCAGATGCGCTTTAGTCAGGCGAGCCAATCGTGATGCTCCCTCTTCAAGGCGCAGCCACGCACGGCCGGGTCAAAGAGGTGTAGAACATTGCCACGGCTTTCATGCGGACTTAGCCTTCTTGGACTTCGCCGTAGTCACCCTCCCAGAAGGAAGGACACGGACCTGCAGATGGCCGGTTTCGGTTCTGCGTGATTCGAAGCCCCCTGCAGTTTCAACCAAGTCGCTCAACTTGCCCTGACCATAAGTTCGGGGATCAAAGTCGGATGCAAGCGCAGCAAGCCGCTGCCCTACCCGACCTAAAGGCACCCAACCGCCTTCATCATCCAACTGCAAGATAGCGGTTCGGATCAGCGGAATCGCAGCAGTCGGCGGCTTCTTGACGTTGGCTGGACGGGCATCCTGTCGCTCTGGCTCATCCAACGCTGGCGCCTCGGGCAGCAGATTCTCTGTGTAGATGAAGCGACGGCATGCTTGTCGAAAGCTTTCTGGCGTTTTCTGCTCGCCAAACCCGTAGACATCGATGCCCTGTTCCCGGATGCGTGATGCCAGGCCAGTAAAGTCACTATCTGAAGATACGAGACAAAAGGCGTCAAACCGACCGGTGTGCAACAGGTCCATCGCGTCAATGACCAAGGCAATATCCGAGGCATTCTTGCCGCTTGTGTACGCAAAGTTCTGGTGTGCCTTGATCGCATGTGTTGCGAGGACGTCTGCCCAGGATTTCAGTCTAGTCCCCGAGAAATCTCCGTAGATGCGGCGAACACTCGCTTCGCCAATTTTCGCTATCTCTTCGAAGAGACGGGGCGCAATTCGAGATGAAGCATTATCTGCATCAATAAGGACGCAAAGCCGCGGAGTTCTGGGATCGGCCGCCATAAGTGGATTTAAGCCATTTCAGTTTATATTAAAAATGAGCAACGCAATTAGACAAATTGAAATACCAATGTGCCACTTGTCAAAATCACGCAAAGGGCCCTTACCAAGAAATTGATATCGTGTTCCGTCACTTATGACCCTGTATCTAGATATTGGAAATATCGGAAAGAAAAGGAACACGAAATAATATGTCGCCATATAAGAGCCATCACGGCGGGGATCTGTAGATCCATAAAGCTTAAATCCTATTCCATTGATAGTCGACAACGATGGCGCCGACTGAATAGGCTCCAGATCCCCCAGGCTTTCGTCATTAGATTTCACGATCTCCAAATTCTTGTTGATCCTTTGCAATAAATCCTCATCGTTCGCTAGTTTTCTCGCCTGCTGAAGCAATGTTACGCATGACTTCCATTTTGACGTAGCGTTGCCGTAAGCTACCGCACACTGCATGACTGTCGCTGCAATGAAATCTTGTGCATCTTTATAGGTAGGCGAGGTCCTTTGGACAGGTGCCGCATCGAGAAGAACTGCGCCATCCTTCAACAGCCTAGATGCCTCCTGATCTGCCCGAGCAGGCTGTCGCTCAATGACCTTCGAGACCTCCCGACACAATTCGCGGACAGGATCGATAGCTGCGGATTCTTCTCGGCGTTGCGAGATTTCCGACAAGGCGTGATTGTCCTCCTGCACCCGATCATGGACGTCGGGGATCTCGGAGAAGAGATCGAGCAGTAGTTTTGTCAGCCTCTCGGATTGCTCGAGGAGGTCATGCTCATTGAACAACTCAATCGCGAGGCTGCGAATCTTGAATGCCACCGAGCGGCTGGGCTCATGATCAAGACCGCGAGCTTTTGCACTGAGTTGAATAGGCTGAGCAGCCATGTCCCAATTTCGCGCAACGGTTTCAATCTTGTCGATCAGAGGAAGTATCGCCTTTTCGCCGCTGTGAGCGGCATTGAGGGCTGCATCTACGAGGCGAGCGATGTTGTCGGCCTCCTTTTCGAGAAATCCCTTGGTCTCAACTTCGTATGAATCAACAAGATCGTCTATCAGCTCAGGAGCATGCGCCTGCCCCGCGCTCGTTGCGGTTTCGACTGCAATCGTCATCGCTGTCACCAGTTTGTCAGCTGGCATCCGATCGAGCGCATCCCGGATACAGTTGCGGATATGCCGCTTACGCTCGGTTAGTTCCGCTTCAACTTGATCAAGAGCCCGCACTTCCGCGAATCCCGATACTGCCCGATCTTCGTTGATATCTCGCGCTACATCCTCTGGATCGAGCCGCTCGACCAAGTTCGATATCTCGATGATGAAATCGGCAATGTCGGCAGGATCGATAACATCGCCAGCGCTACCAAAAGCCGCTGCCGCGAGGTTCAAGTTCGCCAGAGTGGGCACGCCCGATGCTCGTCGAAGCGAAAGCGGAGCCCGCTCCAAGGTACTCAGAAGTTCGCTCGCCTTCCGCGGGGAAATGCCTGGAAGCCAAGCGATCTCAGCGGTCAAGCGTTGACGCGGGGACGTCAACTGGGAGCGAGCCTTCTGGCAAACATCGTCATCGATCTCCAATGATCGCTGATCGGCCAGTTCAAGGATTCTTCGACGATCATCTCGGGTCGATGCGCCGAGAATAAAGAAAGGATTTTGGTAGATTTGCGTCGCCGTCGCACCGGCGGTCACGGTCTCAGTCATCTTGGCCCCCGCCGTCCTCAGTCATCCCACTCTCGTCACCGAACGCCGATCCATCGGCTCCAGCATCGAGCGGGTCGGAGGTGTCTAGTCCTCCGTATGGCACCACGCCAGGTTTCGGCCCAGTGATAGTGCTGCTCGTATCGGTTGAAACACTCGGACGAGCTATACCGCCAACATTTTTGATGAGGTCACGTCCGGCTTGCTCCAGTTCCGACCGATGCGCCTCCACATCACTGCGCGCGAGATTCATTGAACTTTCGAGATAGCGATACTGACCGCATCGACTGTTGTAGTCCGACACCATTGCGTTGAAGCGGTCTACTTGAGCTGAGTTGTAGCCATTGACGACAGGCTCGGCTGCCGAAAGTCGGATATTCTCAGCAAGGCAGTACCTGATCTGCCCGACGCTGTGCTCCAGACCGTAGCCGACCGGCGGCAGCTCTTCGTTCAGCGCTTGGGGCACCGCGGGAGCTTGAGCCTCAACAGTTATCTCTGGGGGCGATTGCTCATCTGCATATTCCGCTGGAGGCGAAGAGCCGGCAGGGCCTGTCCCTGATTGGCTGGCGAACCATATGACACCCAGAATTGCTGCGCCGATCCCCCACCAAACAACCGCTTTGACAGAACTTGCGGAGTTTTCTGGCGATTGGTCCTCGGACTGCTCGTCTAGCCGCAATGGCCGTTCGGAACGCCCAGCACCCTGCACAACAGGGCTCGGGACCGGAGCCAAACTATTGGCATGAGCGATCTCAGCATCGATGTCTGAGATTTGGCTCGACAAGCCAGCAAATCCCCTGGGCGACCGGTCGTTGTCACTTTTTTCATCTGAAGACATGCGGAATCAGTTCCAGACAAAACCAATGCGCCGCTCATGATCGCCATCTCCTTTGCGCGACGGAGTAGCTTTGAGAGCCGCGGTCAGATGTTCTTGCTCGATGCGGTCCTTGCCGCCGCGGGCGGCCAGGCGGGCACCTTCCCTGATAACGAACGCGACGTCGGACAATGGTCGCCCGCTCAGCTCCTTCGCCAAGGTCGTGCCATCGACATCTTCAGCGGTCGGCAGCTTAAGCAGCAAGGTTGCGACAAGGGCCAAGATCTCCGCTTCGCTCGCATGCGTCACTTCAACCACGTGATCAAAGCGTCCGCGACGCAAGATTGCCTGGTCGATCATCTCGATCCGATTGGTCATCCCGATTACCAGGACTTCATGTTGAGCGGCTTCGGGTATCCTTCTCAAGAACTCTGCCATTTCCTCGACGCGATGATGGCCAGCCCCCATTTCTCGATCAGCAAGAAATGCCTCCATCTCATCGATCACGATCACTGACGGGGCATTCTGCATGGCCTTGTCAAAGACCTCCGCAACCTTCTTGCTTGTTTCGTGAATAAACGGGCTTGCGACACTCGAGGCGTCAACCTGAAAGCTCGGCCACCCCAAAAAATCGATCAAGCGCTCCACCGCGAAAGTCTTGCCGCATCCTGGGGGGCCATGGAGGATGACCGCTGAAGGAAAGTCGATACCGAGAGCCTTGTAGCGCTCCCGGTGATTCACGATGTCAACCACATGCTCGTTGAAGAAGGCAGCCAGACCCGGCCTTCCTGGCAAGTCAAAAACCTTCCGGCCTGGATCCTCGACGGCTTTACCATTTTTGGCACCGTCCTCTCCCAACGGTCGGGCTGCTTCCCGCTTCCTGGACGAGGGAACCACTTCGGAAACGACGAAACCTGCGGCTTCGATGACTTCTTTCAGGTCTGTTGGCGAGAGCCAGCCCATGGCCTGTCGCATCCGGCGAAATGATGAGGCCGAGATCTCAATACCCCCGGTCAACCAAAACCCAGCCACCACCTCGGCCGGCGTCTCGGGACCAAGCATATAGGTGGGAAGTAACCTGCTGATCTTCTCCACATAGATTGCGTCCTGGAGTGGCAGGGTGTCGTCGACTTCCCTCGTCGAACGCATAGCAATCGCAAAAGCGATAGCTTCGGCTTTGTTATTCGGGGCTGGTCCGCCTCCGATCGGGCAAAGCAGGTGGCTAGCGCCCGATGACATTTGGCCTAGACGCCGATTGTCGAACTCGAAGCTTTGGAAGAGGCCATCCGCGATCAGGCCATCGTTCAGCCATCTTTGGATCAGCCGCTCTTCCGCAACGAGAGCACGGCCACCCCCGATTGCCTCAAGAATTTGCCAATCGCGGCCAGCATGGAGCACTGTTCTCGCCTTCGCCCCGTCTGGCATCTTGAACCCAATCGGGAGCCAAGCCTCCTTCACCATGATCAGCTTCCACGAAGAATGTTTGCGCCAGCCAGCATCTCGTCTTCGCCACTTGTCGCAAAGCGAATGCTATCCATCAGCGCGACAACATCGCGAAGTTTATCGATTTCGTTCGTTTTGAGCGCCTCGCCACCGAGCACGACAAGCTTGGCGTGCTCATGCCCGTCAGAGAAAAGGTGACTAGCGCTGGCGAGCCACTTGAAACGCTCCACGACGAACCAATCCTGACGCCAAAGGATAGCAAAGTTTTTGCCGCGCAGCTCGTCAAGGTGGGCTTCAAAATCGGCGGAATTGCTGTCGATCGAACGCTGCGCTGTGCGGGTGAGATTGTCGAAAACAGTCGCTTCGGTTGGCCGTGCGAACTCTCTGATGTAAGTGTTAAAATGCGCAACCAGCCGATCGAGCTCAATCTGACGGATAATTTTGAGGTGATCCTTGCGGGCCAATGCCAGCAATCGTTTCGCGTCTTGAACCTTGTCCAAGGCCTGCTTTGCAACTTCAGGATCCGTTTCGCTCGCATGGACCATATCTGCTTGGTCAAGCTTTTCACGCGCCTGGTCGAGCCTTGGATCATCGACGTGCGCCTCGATCTCCTCCAATCGGCCTCGGGCGGCCGAGGACTGTTCCTCCACCAGCTGGGCCGCCTTGGAATAGTCAATCTGTCCTTCTTGGCGAGAATAGAAGTTTCGGCCCGAGTGGAACGATCCGCCGATGGACGGCACCGAGACCTCGAGAATGATATTGCCCGAATCCAGCACTTCATACTCGCAGATGAGATCCGCGCCGGCAGCGATTACCCCGTCCTCGATATCGGAACCACTAATTTTCAGCGTACCGATTGGACGATTGTCGTGGACGGGATCCTGGATGTCTCCTTCCCAGAGTTTGATCCGAATAGCTCCTGGGCTCCCCGCCTTGAGCGATTCTGCTGCCTTGTAGGTCTTCCTTCCCTTTTTAGGCAGTTGGTCACCTTCCTTGACCAGGTAATCAATCGCCGATTTACCGCCAATCCTGTCCAGGACCTCGACGAAAACGGAGTGGGATGCGGGTATGGCATCGATACTCGCTGCCGTGCGGGAAATTGTAATCTTGTCCTCGGCAAGCTTGATCGCTCCACCAGCACCATCGAAAACGAAAACCTTGAAGACGTTTTCTCCCGGCTTCAGGAGCGAAACCTCAACAGAAGCTCCATTTCGCAACGCGATGCGCCCTGAAGACCAGCCTGTGTCGAGGCTATCGATCTGAAATTCACTTCCAGGGTTTGGTTCGCCACCGAGGTTGATGAGAACCTTTGCCTTGGAATCGGGGGTCCGCGCGATGTAATTGAGGGACACATCGAGCGCCCCTCCAGCGCTAATCGAACCGCGCGAACTCTTCCGCCCACGACTTTGCGACGCCCAGTCGATAGATTCGGCAAACACCGCTGCACCTTCGGCCACGGCCGTCATTGGATTGACATCCGTCGAGGCAGCAATCCCAAGTTCGAACGCCACCTTGTCACGTAAGGGACGGTAGTGCGTCGGCCCACCGACAAAGACGATTCGCTCGACGTCGTGAGGGCTCAAACCGGCCTTCTCCAAGGTCTCCCTTGTAGCTTGTATAGACTCATCGATCTTTGCTGCGATCAAGGCGTTGAACTGGTCGCGGCTTATCTCGATGTCGAGATAGATGTCCTCGCCTGAACTATCCCGGACCCCCAAGAGGGAGTCATCAAGACTAATGACAGCGTCGTCGCGTTGCGAAAGTTCAATTTTGGCCTTCTCTGCCGCCCATTCGCTGATGCGCTTCAGCTTCTGAAACTGAGGGAATTCATTGAGGTTCTCAGGAAGGTCGAAATGCTCTAGCAGCCAAGGCTTGATCACATTGTCGAATAGCATCCGATCAAAGTCGCGACCACCGCACATAGCGATGCCGCCATGCGCGAGTAGACTGACACGGCCAGCAGTGCTCTCTGCAATGGCAATGTCCAAGGTACCGCCACCGAGATCGTAGATCAGGAAAATGCCATCGCTCTTTCGTAACCGCATCACGCTCATGACCGCAGCTACTGGTTCTTGCATAAGGGCGACGCGACCGATGCCGGCGCCATTGGCGGCTGCCATCGTGGCATCTTTCTGCATCTGGTTGAACGCGGCCGGCACTGTGATAACGGTGCCGGTTTCCTCGTCATTGCGAATTTCCTCGGGTAGATAAGAAAAGAGCACCCTGAGCACCTCGGTTGAGCACTCCTCCGGTGTCATTACGAGATCGACGGCGGGCAATTTGATCGGGGTACTCGTACCCATGTGCCGCTTGAACAGCGTCGCGACATTCTCGGGGTTTCGGGCAGAATCATTGTACGCCCTCGCCCCCACGTATTTCTTACCGCGCTTATCGATAAAAATTGCGGATGGCGTTACATCTTGCTGTTCCGGGCTCTTATAGAGACGAACATCTTCACCGTCGAAAGAGCAGATTGCACTGTTAGTAGTTCCGAGGTCGATGCCAACGTATTTCACAGATCCACCTTGCCGACCATCACGGTTCCCTGGCGCTTCAAACCTTCTGGTCCCATGATAATTGGCTCAATCATCTGGCTTATGATCAACTGATCTTCCGCATCGAAGTCCGCAATATTCAAAGCGGTCGCGGCCATTCCCTGATCGAAGACCTGTCCTTCCACATTAACAAGCCTCATATCCAACCGCTCCAGATTCTCTTCGATACGTTTTTGAAAATACCGCAGCTGATTGACATATCGATTGGCTTCGCCCGCATCCAACTTAGAGATGACACGAGCAAACAGGCGCGAAAATCGCCAACCCTCCACCGCCATGTCGATCACCGACTGCTCGCAACCAGAAAAGTCTTCTTCCATAGAACCACTCATTAGGACCCCTTAATGCCGCCATGTAGCATCAATTCGCATTACTTTTCTGTTTATCCCGTGCAATTTAAGCTGACGACCTGGTGATCGTCCAGAAACGTCGCGTAAGGCAGTCTATGACACACGAAATATCCCCAGCCGCCTAGCGACGACGGCCTGGTCCAGAGACGTCCTTTGGAGACGCTTGCTGCTGTCATGGGTGAATTCATTCACCTCGAGAACTACTAGCGCATAACCGTGCTTAGGCAACAATTCGCGGCGGCGCGCGTCATAACGTCGACGCTGCTCTCCGCGAGGCACTCCAGAGACAGTTAGCTTGTCATCAAAAAAGCCGACGCGTTCGTTGTGCTGACGCTCGTGATATTCCACGACAAGCCTTAGTTCCGGATAAAAGCCATCGACCGGCAAAGGCTTTCGATTCCCGCGCAGATCGGGATCTCCGGTCAAAAACGGAAAACAATGCTGGCGGACGGCCTTCAGTCCGAGAAACTCATCGCAAAGGTCGAGAACATAGTGCTCGTCACGGGAAGACACCCTTGGCTTTGCGCCAACTGCCTTCTTGCCCGACCGAATGCTTGAAGTCTCTCCGCATAACCTCGCCATGACATTTTCCATGTCTGCGTGTTGACTGCTCCCGCGCATGACCTCCCAGCGGCCATTGTGCGAATGCCAACCGAGTCCCGCAGCTCGAAGGGCGGCGCGAAACCGCTTTGGATTGATGCCGTTGGCATTCGCCATCTCGACGGCGGTAATCAGTTGATCTGACATTTTGCTGCCCAGTCATCCATCAAGGGAGCCTGCTGACCATTGCTGCTTCAATGCCAGCCCAGTCCTGCACATGTGATCCTGAATTGTTCGGCATCCCAGCCTTGGTCAAACAGCCCTTGGGAAAAGTGTAACTGTCGATCCGACGTTCCGGCTCCTCCCGACAAGCTATGTTCACCGCCCAAAACTTCGGGAAAAAATATAGGCTTGAGTAGGGCAAGTGGTCGTGGATCCACCAGGCAAGCTTCCGCCAATCACCTTCATTCTGAAATGCATCCCAGAACGCCGGGACTACGACGCACGCCGTTGCCCCCATTCGCCCCGCCGAATCCGGACGATCCCAAATGTGGCCAGCGAAATTGGCATCGTTCGAAGCGCAGTTATATCCGCCTTTTCCCGCTACTTGCATCTCATTGCCCAGCCCGTTGACTTCGCACGAGCGAAAAGCAGATCTGACAGCGATGCGGCCGAACCGATCCTGCAAGGGTTCAAGCAGCTCTTCACAGAGCCTGCTTCCTGCCGCGATCGCCAGGTCAGGATCATCAGGTACATTGTTTAGCCCGTGAACGGCTGCAATGTCGGAGAATAGGAAATCCCGCATGAAGAACGACTTCGACAGCCGAACGCGACCAAAGTCAGCGAGCGTAGATACAGAATCGGGCTTTCTCATAGGATCGGCCTATCGTCATTATGCGTCAAAAGCGGTCGTAGTAGACGGCCGCCTTTTGCCAAAGTGGTTGGGAGGCGCGCTAGACGCGTTCCAACCACTCTTGCAGTAGGTTATCAGGCTCTCGGCCAGCACTTGCCAACTGTTTTGTATAGTCAGGATGAGATGTCACTAAGTCGTCTGCGCAATATCGTGAACCTCGCTGTGCCCACGCTTTTTCGCCAGATCGGTGGTGGACGAGTACGATGCGAAAGCGAGGCAACTCTTCAGCTACACCTCGGACGCATAATTTCGTCGGCCGCCGATCTCGAGATCATCAGCGAGCGCGAGACGTTTTCTGTCGAACTAGAAAAGCCGCTGCGGAGCAATGGCGGCAAGCGAGGGCGGATCGACGTGTGGTTTCGACTTACAGACGGTGATGGCCGCGAATGGCGTTGTGCAATCGAGCTTAAGTTTTTCAAACGGGAAAATCACCGCGAACCAAACAATCGCTACGACGTGTTCAAGGACATCGCCAGACTGGAGCAGTGCGCAGATGTCGCGGATCTAGGGTTCATGTTGGTGGCGACCGATCATCGACATTATGTCGACCAGACAAGCTATTCCAGCGACACGAGCGATTTCGATTTTCGCCATGAGCGAGAGTATGCAGGAGGAACCGCCCTTACCTACAAGACCGGCGCGTATGGGCCACCGATTAGCCTCGCTGGGAATTATGCGTTTCGCTGGTCAGAGCGCAGCTCCGCGCTTCCGTACTTGCTAGTCGAGGTTCCCCCGATCCGGCTTCGCCCCGCCTGAGAAATTAACACTCCAACAAACCGAACCAATCACGGCTCGAGCTTGATCTGCAATTCTTCTAGAGCAGCCACGTCGACGCCCTCGTCAACGAGACGGTCAAGATAGGCCAGCAGGTCGTCTTGCCGCGGCTGCCCAAATGCCAGCCGGTAGAGTGTCAGGCTGCGTTTGAGCCAACGTAACCGCGTGTTTTCCCGACTCATGGGTAGCATTGGTACGCGGCGCTCGACCTTTACCGGACCATCAAAAACCCAGTACGGAACAAGTTCGGATTTGCTCGTGGTAGCGCGCTTGGCCGCGTTGAACATCGCCTCCCATGGGTCCGCAGGTGGCTTTGTAGAAGTGCGGATTGCATCGGCGTGTGCCCGGGCAACATTATGCCGGACCGCATGTCCTTTGAACCGGTGAACACGCCCTTCCCTTTGCTCAAGATCGACCGGGTTCCCCGGGAGATTCCAATGGTAGACTCGATAGCAATAGGGATGAAAATCCAAGCCTTCCTGACCAATCGATGTCGTGGCCAGCACGAACGGTCTGAAAGGCGAATTGAACGCATCTCGCACGCTTCCGAGCCGCACGGTTCCGCCTTCATCATCCTTGTATTCAGCCAATCGCATAGCGAAGCGACCGCGCATCCTGATGGACGGATGAAAGACGACCTTGCCGTCCTCAACTCCCACATCATCGACATCAATCTGGGAGGGGCGGACTGACAACGCGTGGGTCATGGCTGCGGCCACGCCGGCGACACGTTCACGCTCGGAGCTCCCGGCCAAACCCTCGCCTTCGACGAGATAATGGGCGTACTCGTCGAGCACTGACTGGAGGTTGTGCTCGACACCATGCGTCAATGCGCTGCGCCAGTAATGGTCATCGCGCTCTTGTCGTAGGAGAGCAACGGCGTCGTGCTGATTGAAGAGCGCCCGAAAACCCCAAGCGATTGATGCCGCGGCGTCCATCAAATGCGGGTCATCCCAAGCCAGTCCTGGCGCAATGCGATGGAGCGCGCGCAATGCACAGACAGCCGGACTTCCCAAGGCTACATCGACCAGCAGATCCAGCGTGTCGTTGTCGAGCTCCCCAAGGGATGCCTCGGTTGCAGTCCTTCGCAACTCGGCGATGTGCTCTCGAAAGCCTTCCTCCTGGATCGTCCATCTGTAACCGAGATACTGCAGCCACCCGGAAGACTTGGTCCTCAACAATACGTCGATCGTTGCCGGTGTGGACCATTCTGCATCCCTGCCAGCTGCTTCTTCGCCATTTTCCTTGGCGAACAGGTGCCCCAGTGCAGTACGAATACGATCCGCTATCGCTGCGCGCATTTCTGCAACCGACAATTGTTCCGGAGCGCCAGAAAAGACGCTTAGCGGATCACAGATTCTGGCCAGTGTTGGTGACGGATAGATCAGGTGTAGCGCGCGCATCGCAGCCGGGCGACCATCGACCAGCTTGAACTGAAGCGGACGGCGGCGCGTGGCTTCCGAGTAGGATCGAACTACCGACGCTGCCCCCATCCGCCGTTCGGCTTCGTAGGAAAGCAGTGCGGCAAGCGCGTCGGGCACCATCTGCCATGCAGAAAAGACAAGCGCTTTCGTAGCCGGTGTGCCCTCAGATGCCGGGCCATAATATGTGACCGCTGGGTGAAGCCAGAGGTGCTGATGCAGCCCGGAGTCAAACAAATCAGCCATCAATGCTCGAAGGCGCCCATTAGCGGGATCAATCGGCTGATAAGCTTCGACCTGTTCGCGACTGATGGCCAGCGCCTGCGCATCGCTCAACGCGGATATCAGGGCCGGGTTCGAACTTGCGGCTTTATCCTTCAGGCGATGCTTAAGCGTGTAATCACGCATAAAATTCAGGAGGTAAGGTGCGGACTTCCAATACTCGATGATTTCGCGCGCATCGACGGCTCGCGCTACGCGGGCAAACGCTTCGGCCTGATGGAGATCGGCAGGTGCGAGCGGCACGTTGATCGATGGCTCCGCCAGCATCGAATCTCGTTCAGCAGTACTGCCAACGCGCTCGGTGCGCGCCATAACGCGCTTCAGTGTACGCTGAACCTTGTTGCGCGCGCGCTTGGCGTCGGTAGCGCTCGTCGGCAGTTGCTGGAGTAGCTTACGAAAGCGGCGCATTTCGCGGTCGAGTTCGACCTTGATGGTCGCCCCCCTATCGCGGCCGTACAGGAACTCGATTGTTTCGAGGAAGTCCTCGTAATGATCGCCGTCATCGGGCTCATCGCCCGAGAGCGTGAGCATCTTGTAGGGAGTTGCGGAGAGTAGAAGGGTACGTGCGCTGGCTGTATCGTCAGAATAGTCAAACAGGGCCCTTGCGAGCTCGGCCGGCTCCCCCTCACCGCGCAGCAATTCCCGAAAACGTTGGAATTCGTCGAGGATGATAAGATCTGGCTTAAGCGCACTGACGCAAGCGTGCGATAGCTTGCTCCGTAGCGCCCCGATTACCTCGTTTCGTTTCCAACGCTTCTCGTCAGGGTATGTTGGCTGGCGGCGCGGGAACAGCGAGGTCATTTCGTCGATTGCCGACAACAGCGATGCATCTTGACGGACTGCGTCGTGGAAGTTCGAAACTATCGTCGGATCAATACCCTCAAGTGACATGCTACCGACGCACGCATCCCAGCGTCCATTCCCGGCGTCCACCTGCAGCGCGTTTCTGAGCGGCGTGAACGAAAAACCCATGGCTTCAAGCAGGCGATGCAAGAGCGCCCGTTCTTCAACGACCCCGGTGGTGGATCGAAGATTGAACGTGGTTCCAGGCGTGAGGCTGATGAAATTGACCTTGTTCGCAGACAGATCTTGTTCGCCGCGAAGCTGCAATGGCACCAAAGTCATGCGAGTGGGCAAGGCCATCGCACGCTTTCCCAATACATTGAGACGATTGAGATTTTGCGCGGCGATGGCCTGATTGGAGCAGATGTAAAGAATGTCGATCCGCTTTGATCGATTCCACAACGCTTCGATGGTCTTGGCGATCACCCCGCGGGCAACCATGGTTTTGCCCAGACCCACTTCGTCTGCGACCAGGAACTGACGCACGGGATCAGCGCCATGCAAACGGTCGAACACATACTCTACCGTGCGACGCTGAAAGCGCTTGAGTTGAGCGAGTGCGGCGCCCGCGTCGAACGGCTCATTCTCCATTGCCGGACTCCTCCAGTACGGCGCGGAATGTCTGCCAGAGAACCCGAAACTCTTCGGGTATTGGGTCTGCGCCTTCCGTATTTGCCTCTCTTAGCCTGGTCATCAGACGATCAACTGCATTCAGGCGCCCATCCTTGGCGCAAAGGGCCCGGACGAGTTCCTCGAGCAACGGCTCATCGTCGGCCACGGCCATGGCCCACCCTGCCCCACTGCCGCTTCCGTCGGCCGCCAAAGCCGCCGCAAACGGATCACCGAGTGCGGTGAGCAAGAGCCTCAAATAGCGCAGGAATGTTTTGCGATCATTGATCACCGATCGCATGATCGCTGCGTCGCGCTCGGCCGGTAGGCCCTCAATCGGCAAGCCAGTGCTAAAGAGGATGCTTTGACCGGTTGCCTGTTCCTTCATTTCAATCGCCAGAAAGCGTGTGACATCGGCGAGCGGAACCACACCCAAGTCCAAAGCCGCACCGGCTTCCAGTGATGCCTGAGCATCCCTGGCGTGCCCTTCCCCTCGGGTTATCGGCCAAACCCGCACGCGGTTGATGTCTGCAAGTGCAATGCCTCCAGCAGGTGGAACCAGCCACATGCGCCAATTGCCTGAGCCCTCGGTCGCGTCTGCTTCACAACGGATGCTGAGGCCTCCGCGGGCAAGTGCCCGCCGGGCATCAAGGAGCACCCTTTCAGCAGCACGCTCGGAAGCGTCAGCAGCAGCCAATTCTCCTGGAACGTAAGCACGAGTGAGACGCCCGAACCCGTTCTCGCCAAGAATGGTCTCGATTGACCCCAGCTTTGACGTTTTACCCGTGAATGTGATGAAGAACTCGACGTTTCGCCCTGAGATGAACGCGGGTTTAGTCGCATTGCCGGAGCCTAAGGTCAGACGGGTATCCCAGCTGTGCTCAGCGACAATTATCTTGGCGTGGAGCCCTTCCAAAGCTCCCGAAATAGCTTCCTCACCATCCTCACGCTCGGCCATTTCATCCAGAACCGCGACATGTGCGAAATCGTCGAGTGTTTCGGCAGCTATGCAGGCAAGCTGATCGGGCCTGCTTATCAAGATTTCGGCGGAGCGGCGCGCCTTTCCAGCCAACATCGATAACGCGTCATCGTCGCAAAATGGCGAGACCACACCGATGCGCGTGCATTCCGGCGGCTGCCAAGGCCGTCCTCCCAGCCCGTTGACTGCGAACTCAAATTTTTCACAGGCATCGGGCAATGACCACTCGGCGTAGCGCATGTCTTCGGCGAGTTCCGAAGTGAGCGCCCGCTGCTCATCCGGGACCGGGCTGACCGCGAGATCTGGGAGCGCGGAGAGCAACGCGTACAACGGACGGTTCTGGGCCTTAGGCTGGCGAGTGCGGCGTCCGTCGAGACGCACGGCTATGTCCCATGATCTGTCACGCGTGAGATTGCGCGACAATACGAGTACCCTAAGAAGATCATCGCCCTCTTCGTCCAATGGCTTGAACCGCAGCGCCCAGATTTTCGGATGGAAGCTACCCTCTCCTGGCGCTTGGACTTCGACGATAACCTTCTCGAGCAACGAGCAAAGTCGAGATTGTTGGGCAAGCCCCGCATGGATTTGACCTGCCTCGGCGAAGACGGCCAAGCGCCCCGAAATCCGTTCTGCTCCCTCGAGCAGAGCAATAGGATGCTGCAAAATTTCCTCTCTATTGTCGGCGGCAAACAATGCCAGGCTGACCGGTACGGCTAGCGCCGTCTCAAAATCGAGTGAGAATGTCGTCGCCACGCCGGCATCGAAGCGATACCCGGGGGGAGCCTGAAGGCTATCGCCGTAGAGAAGCCGGTTTTCGGGATCGAGCGTCGCCCTGTTCAACGCTTGAGATCCTTCAGATGGCTCTGTGCGATTGACCAGCGAAACTGAAGCCTTCCAGTTCCGGATGCTCCTTGCCAACGGTCCCGCGCACTCTTGTTTGCAAACCGGGATTGCCCCTTCTTGAGTCTCCTCTCACGCGTCATGACGAGCGCGTTTGCTGCGTCACGATTGCGGCCTAATCCTCCCTCCTTCCGCACCAAGGCCACCCATTCGGTGACAAACCGCTTGGCCGGATCGAGAACCGAATGGCCGGTATGGCGTGTCTCGTGCCAGAAATCTTCCAGCGACCAAGATGCCAATTCCTTGGTATCGAGTTCGTCGCTCCATTCGGTGAGTGCGGTCTGGTAGCGCTCAATCCAGTCCTCGTTTTCCCGCAGCTCACTCAACAGCAGATTGTAGAGCAGCGCGGCGCCATGCATGACGCCCGAGAATATCCTGGCATGTTCAACCAGCACTCGTGCCTGGGCAGGAAAATCCGCAATATGCGGATGCAGCCATATTGCATCTGCCTTTGCCCGATCGCTCCGACTTGCCAAATAGGTCAAGAGGCTGTGGGGATGGCGATCGACAAGGCGATCGACAAGAAAACTCGCCTCGTCCGGTTCCAGATCGAAATCGACGGTGTCAGGCCATCCCTTCGGTGGCTGAGGCATGCGGTCGTGCCACAGATGTCGATGCCGCTGTGCCCCGCTCATGTCGTCTTCGACGTGATCCTTGCCAGTATCCTTGGGCCAGTGCGGCAAGGCGGCAAAATAGGACTCAATCGAACCAGGAAATTGCCGGATGCCCCAGCTTTCCAGTCCCGACCAATATATGCTACTCGGCAGGCGCTTGAGCTTCTCGCCAGCGTCCTTACCAATGATGCCAACGGCGCCAGGCGCGCCAGACATCAGCGCCTGGCCAAGTTCGATTTCCTTCTGACGTGCTTTGACTGCAATGTCTCGCGGACTGAGATGAGACGGCAGGGAGTCGAATATCCACGGAATGAACAGCATGTACCGCAGCCGCGTGTGAATGGTGCTCGTTCCGGGAAAAAGATGATCGGCTATAGAATCCCTGATCGCGCCAAGCCCAAGCTCGTCGCGGCTATCCTGCTCACGGAACAGGTCCATCAACCGCTGCGCACGATCGCGTTCTGTCTCGTCAAAATCGACCCAGCCAATTGCTGAACTCATTCTTAGCGCCAAGTGCCAGTGCCCCTCAGATCCCTCTGCCCAGCGTTAGTTCGCCGGTCTCTGTCCAGAATACGGCGACGCCATCAACGGACTTGCCACCCATTGCCCCAACTGCATCAACGTAGGCTGCCAGTTGCGGCCAGTAGCGTTCAAAGCGCAGCGCATGATTTGAGACCGCCCCGCTCTTGTGATCCACGATCATGAAGCCGCTGGGACCTTCAGCGATGAGATCCAGGATGATGCTCTGGCTCCCACCATCTGAAAGAGGAATGTCGATCGGTTGCTCGACATGCAGTTGCGTATAGCCAAGGTCGGCGAGAGCCTGACGCAGAGCCTCTGCCTGCTGCGCGAGAAATTCCACTTCGGCATCGAGAATGCGGCAATGCTCGTGAACCTTATGGGGTAAATCAGGACGGCAGAGGAGAATGCGCAGCGCTTCGTGGATCGCCGTGCCCCTATCGGTCGCCTGCACGAGGTCGGGTCCGGCAAGCATGACACCTGGTGCGATCGCACGCGTCTCGATCTGAGAAGGAAGCGGCCGTGACGTTTCAGTTGCCTGCGAGGGGCTTACCACAGATGTCATGGCGTCGATCGGGCGCCGCTCCAGGGCAAATCGCAGCTCGCGGTCGGACGCGTCGAGATGAACCTTGTTCTCAGCCTCGAACGAAGCCGGCAACTCCTTGCTGCAGATCGTCATGCGCGCAGGAAATTCTTCGGCGCCGACGCTGATCTGGTTACCCTGAAATCTGATGCCGCAGGCGTCATTCAGAAGGCGGCGGGCAGTGATCGGCAGAGGCGGATCAACCTTCTCATCGTCCTGCGGCCATTCGATTATCAGGCGATCCCGCGCACGGGTCAGGGCCACGTAAAGCAACCGCCTCGCTGTTTCTTCGGACTCCGGATGGAGTTCATGAAGAAAGCGATCGGTCGCTTCAGGGGCGGCGAATTCCGGAGCATAGGCGAGCGTTGCTTCCTCGATCACATGATCGAGATCGTCGAACCCCGGAAACTTCGTGCTGAAGGTCCCGGCACGGGGGTCGAGCTTGTGGTCGAGCCCGCAGACAACGACGATTGGCCATTCACGTCCCTTGGATGCGTGCCAGGTGACGATCTCGACGCCGTCGGCTTCACTGCCTGAAGGGTTCGGCCGCAAATCTTCGCCTTTGAGACCGACCTTGTTCTCAAGCCAGCCGAGAAAGACGTTGGCGCTCTGTCCATAAAAGCCGGACGCCTCGCGCATGTCGCGGTGAGCATCCATGAATGCTGCGGCTTCCGCTTCGAACCGGAGCAGGTCTGCCCTCATCTGGGCCGGGTCATCGAGCCTGTCGCACCAGTCGCGAAGCCCCGCGACTTCGATGACTTGGTGAACCAGACGATCAACCGGTGTCGCAAGCGAGTCTGGCCAAAGTCTCTGCAGCGCAGTCAATTCAGGCGTGTCGATGCGGCCTTGCTCGGCAAGCGCCCTGATCGCGTCCGGAAGCGCTGTCGCCCCAGGACCAAGCGTCGCCGTACAAATCGCGGCATGGCTGTCCGCAGGGTCGACGGCGAACCGCAGGGCAAAGCACGCGGCCTGGACGATCTTGCTCTGCCACCAGCCACCTTCAGCCACGCGAACCGGCAGGCCGAGGGACCGCAGTGCGCTGGCATAGCTCGCGCAATGGCTATGGGTGGGGCACAGGACCGCGATGTCTCTGGGCTCCAACGGCCGCAAAATCTTCGTATGCCTGTCGATGATAGTCACATGATCGTCGGACAGCAGGGAGAAAAGGCGATCCGCGACGAAATGCTGGGGCTTCCCGCCCGAGCGCGCGCCGCGCTTGTTAGCCAGCTCTATGACTTCAAGCGCGGTGTCATGTCCGGTGGGGTTCTGCGCGGTGAGCGAAGTGTAGTCATCGCCAAAAAGACAAGGGCCCAGCGCGTTGACGAAATCCATGATCCGCGGATCGGAACGCCAGTTCCGGTTGAGCGGGCTGGTTTCGAACTGCTTCGTGAGCGCGACGGTCAGCCGTGGGTCGGCGCCTTGAAAGCCCATGATGGCCTGCTTGGTATCGCCGACGACGAGCGAGCGCTTCGCTTGCCGCGCCAGGGCCCACAGGAACGTGAACTGGATCGGGTTGGTGTCCTGGAACTCGTCGACAATGACACAGTCCACCTCATCCATGATCGCGGCAAGCACGCCGGGCTTCTCATCGAGAATCCGCGCGGCGTTGGTGACCATGTCGCTGAAGTCGATGACGCCGAGTTCCCGCTTGCGGGTCTCGTAGTCGGTCATGGCGGATTGCGCGCCTTCCACGAGCGCGCGCGCATGAGAAACAGCATCTTCGAGCGGACCCGGATGATAGACCAGTGTGTCGGCAACCCCCATGACTGCGGCGGCCAGGTCATCGTAACCATCGGCCGTCGGACTGCCACGCTTGGACTGGCGAAGATCACGCAGCCGTTGCCAAAGTCTCCAGTCCTTCCCTCCGCTCGAAAGCAATTGTTCGGCTTGCTTCAAGGTGCGGAAGTTATCGCGAAACGCCGTCTTGGCTGCAGCACTCCCGGCGTCGTCCGCCAGCGATCTCGGAAAGGCGAAAAGCAGTGCTTCGACGGCCTTTTTCAAGCTAGCCGCCAATGTCTCTGGCACCCCGACCGACTGGCGATATCCTTGCCTGATCGACGCCTCGACAAAGTCGGCCATAGCCGGGTCGCTTCCCCGCGGCCCAAGCGTTCGCAGGAGCGCGATCACGCCGAGCAAGGACTTGCGGAAGCTGTCTTCCGCCGTGTCGTCGGAGGTGAAGCTACCCCGGTAGCCATAGGCCCCGAGGTTACGGGAAAGCTCGCTTAGCGCCTGGTTTTCCTCGATCGAACGGTGGATGAGCAGGTCCTGCTCGTCCTCGGCGATGAGACGTTGCTGCGGCGAAGAGCCTGCCGCAAATGCATGTTCAATCAGCAGTCGGCGTCCAAGGCCATGAATCGTAGAAACATAGGCTCGTTCAACGGCCAAAGCCGCTTGCAGATTGCCGTCAGCAATCAGTGCTCCACGTATCCTTTGACGAAGTTCCCCAGCCGCGGCCTCCGTGAAAGTGACGGCCAGGATCCGCTCTGGCCGAACTTTGCCGTCGCGTACCCACTGAGTGAGGGTTTCCTGGATGTGATGGGTCTTGCCAGCCCCTGCACCGGCTGGAACGATCGAAAGCTCAGTCATCTTCATTGTCCGTAAGCGCCACCGAGGGGTTGATGTCATCGCGCATGAAAGCGGTGATCAACGGACTGTCTTCCAGCGCATAGGTGCCGAGCGCGGCGGAGCGCTGGAAGAACTTCTCGTCGGCTGTAGTGTTGGTATCGAGGCGGCCTGCCTTCAGAGCATCGAACCGCGCCGAAATGAGCGCCAGCGCATGCTCGGCAATATCGCCCGCAACAAGTTCGACCTCAGCGCTATCGAATTCATCGATCCCATTGAGCAGGACATTCCCGTCGTTGAGCGTGTGATAGGCGACTGCCGGGAGCTCCGACCACCCGCTCAACGCCTCGGCAATACGGACCACGCCTTCGTTGCTGCGCTCGTCGAGCCGAACGCTCATGCGCCGGTAGAGATCGACCTGTAGATCCCATCCCTTCTGGAGGCGCTGGCGCCGCGTGCCGGAACTGCTCTTCTTGTAATCCACGACAACCGGCTGCCCATCGGGAAGCCGCAGCAGGCAATCGGCCTTGCCATGCACGGGATGACCGAACAGCTCTCCCGACAGCCAGAACTCATTGCCCACGATCTCGGCGTCCAGAGATTTGAGGACCAACGACCAATGCTTCGCGGACTTGGTGATTTCTGCCTCAAGCGTGTTGCGCTCAACCGCCCATGCCGATGTCTGGAGAAACGGCGCCAGTGCGCGAATGCGATCGAGCAGGATGTCGGGGACCTTGGTTTCGATCTCCTCGTTGGACGGATGCGCCTTGCCCGGCACAAACAGGCGCTCGAAAACCTCGTGCGCCAGGGATCCGCGAAGCATGACATCGAGCGCCTCGGGCTGCCAGGAAACATGTTCGGCGCCCAGCTCAGCGAGGAGCCATGCCAGGGGACTGACCAGAAGCTTTTCGAGCCGGCTCGGGCTCTGCGCTCGCGCACTGCCGTCTTCCTTCTGGCGCAGCCCCAGAAGATTGAAGTCGAAGGCATAATGAGGCGGCACCTCCGGCATCATCGCCGGTTCGATCACTGGTCGGGGCTTCCATCCCACCAGCCTTTCCCAGATCGTCCCCTCGCTATGGCTCAAAGGCACGATCAGATCCTCTGGGTCCTCAATCCCTTCCACAAGCCGCGAGATCAGCGGCAGGCTCGACGACACCGAAAGCGAGCTACCGCTGCGATCACGCTCTGACAGGATGAGGATAACCTGCTCGCTCGCTGCACCGATCTGGCGGGTGAAGAGCTCGAGCGCGGCAGCGAGTTGCTGCGCCTGCGATGGCAACTGTATACCGGTGACATCGGCAATCGATGCAACTTCGCTGTCGAGGAAAAACGGATTGCCTGCGGGCGGTGACGGATAGGCACCGTCATTGAAGCCCAGGACGAGAAGCTTGCGAAACGACCGCTTGGGTGTTTCGTGAGCCATCATCACCGAGATGCCACCGAGGAAGTAAGCCCCTCTCGCGGGTGGCGCAGCCTGGTAGGCCGCTGCCATCTGGATGGCTTTCTCCAGCTCCGCTTCTGCGGCGTCGTTGGCATTACCAAGCGCTGCGATCAGACGCGATGCCTGTTGCTTCGCTTCAGCGACATCCTCAGCGAGTGCCTCGTTGTCGCTGAGCAGCCTCTGGAAAGATCGAATCTGTTCCTTGAGTTGCCCGTTGGTCGAAGGCGATGCCGAGCGGATCAGGGCGAAGAGAGATGCCTGCCTGCCTGCAAAGTCACGAGCCTCTCTTGGCTGAAAGTCGCCACCCATAACGGCTGCCGCCAAGGCCGTTCCTACTTCTTCGGGCCAGCACAAGACGGGTGAACAGTAAAGCGATGCGAGCGCCATGGCGGGAGCTGGTCGGCGTCGGCATTGAAGGAAATGCAGAAGAGCCTCACCGCCAATGTTCCTCCGCTGACCAACCCCAGGAAGCGATGAGGCAACCAAGCCAGCGTGGGCGAAGGTCTCTGCCAGATAATGGCCATATTCCGCACCCTGCGGGACGATGATGCCGATGTCGCTGGCTGCGAGACTTGCATCATCAGCCAGCCATCGCTGCACGATGGCCGCCGCGGCCTCGCACTCGGTCAGGGAGTCCCGGACCGAAAGTATGGCCAGGCTGTCGTCGAGCGGCATGACCGGGACATCGGGATCCAAAAGATGGCGTTGTACATGGCCGGCCAGAGTTGGTGCGGGCGCGCGCGCCCGTTTCCGGTCGGAAATCAGACGCACAACATCATCATCGTCTTCGCTCAGCCTGCCAAGGTGATTTTCGATGTGTTCGAGGACCGCACGCTCCAGCGGGGTCAGGTGACCACAGTTGCGATCCCAGACGACCTGGAACTGCTGAAGAGCGTCGCTTGCCTCACAAGCAAGGAACGCCTTGAGCGTCGCAAGATCGGACGGAACGAGGGCATTGCTTCCGATCCACAGATTGCGCAGGGCATCCAAATGAAGGCGCGCCCTGCCCTCGCCCGGTAGCGCATCAATCATAACCGACGACGGTTCGAGATCACGCGTAGCCATCATGATGTGGCGGAGCATTGATCCAACGGCACCGGTCGTCTGCTCAGGTGCTACCGCGAAGCTTTCCGCCCAAGGGACGCTGTCACCCAAGGGATCAAGAGCCTCGCGCAACGGCTTCTCGGTGAACTGAGGCAAGGCATAGAGGCTCCCCAGAAGCTGCGCACTGAGGGGCATGCAGCTCGTAAAGGGCGCTTCGCCGATCCGAAGATGGCAGTTCTCAAACATTCAAAATTACCCCCTCAGAAATCGCCCCACGCCGTCATTCCACACGCTTGCCAGAGAATTACGACAAATCTGGTCGCAGCATTGTCTGCGCGTCAGCCAGGCGCTTTTCCATCATGTCCTTGAGTGCGTCAGGGCCTTCAATCACCAGTTCGCCGGCCCATCCAAACAAGTGATTGGCGAGCTCGAATAAGCCGCCTGATTGGAAACGAACAATTAGTTCGTCGCCAACTTCTTCAAACTGTTGATGCGGATGGAAGCGCCAAGCCCGCGCCCGATCGACCGCCGGGGCCAGCACTCTCAGAACGATCTCGTGACCTGCCTCGTGCCAGATGCCGAAGCTGCGGGCCATCCATGCATCGAGATCCCAATCCTCGGGAGGGCAGCCGACAAGCCCGCTGTCCCGAACGTTGCTCATCCGGTCCAGGCGGAAGGTAAAAGGCGGATCGTCCCGGTCAGGCCTCTTGCCTACCAGGTAGGTGATCGGTCCATGGATCAGGCCATAGGGAACAACCCTGCGCCAAGAGGGCTCGCCCGCCCAGTCGGGTTGATAATCGAAGTCGACACAATGGGATGCGAGAATAGCAGACTGGATCGTGGTCAGGTCTTCGGGCGAGGCAATGACGGCAGGCCCCGCTGCGACACGCGAGCGCTGCAGGCGGGTGAGCAGGTCAAGATCATTATCCAGCCGACGCCTCTCGGCGCTGTCAAAGGCAATCTTGATCTTGGAGAGCAATTTCTCGAGCGCTTCGGTGTTGGCGGTGCCTTCGCGGCGCCCCGCTTCCACCACGGACTGAAGCGCGGCAACCTCGGACGAACTCGGCCTCGCATAGGCTCGTCCCGGACTGTCTTTGATCCGAAATCGCTTGATTCGACCGTCGATCGTTTCTTCGAGATCGAAATGAAGCAGAATGACGTTGCGCATGCGTTCAACCGTTCGCCGGTTGACTTCAAGCAACGCTGCCATTTCGTCAAGAGTCAGACCTTCCATGCTCTGCGTAAGCGCGTGCACAAGCTTCAATGTGCGGTCGAGATTACTGAGGCGCTTGGTCATCACGGACCATTGCTAACTCCCTGATCGGTAAGAGCAAGTGAGTTCGACCTCGATCCACACATTTTGCGACCATTTTTGTCGCAAGAATGTGGTTTATGACCAGGAATGGAACCGCACTCAGGGAGATCGCGAAGAAAATGAGACGTCGTCTGACTGCACAAACCGAATTCGGCCATCACGCGAAGGGCGAAGCAGCGCACTTCGCAAACGCCGCGGCGAAAGTGCTGCGCGCATTGACCACACATCAGCTGAAGCGTTGCGGCGAGGACCTGATTGAACTGATCGAGCAGGAAGTGCCGGTCGATGCCTTACGCAAGGTGGCCGATCGCGAGAGGCCATCTTCCATGGAGAACCTCGCCGACAAGCTGGATGCGGCGACGCAGCGGCGCTTCACCATGCGCGCCACATTCAGGCGGATGACGATGGACCAGGCCCGCAAGCTCATTCAGGCACACTTTGGCCAAGTCTGGCCGGCGGAGTGGCCAGTCCATGAAGGACAAACGCCGGGTGACTTTGCCGTCGTCGCGCATCGTGCTCACTTGCTGTCAGAGCGCGAGCCCGCCGTTCTGCTTCGCTGGCTGCGCGAGGAAATTGAGGCGCGCGGCGATCACAACCGCGGAGCGATGGACTTTCATATCCCTTGAACAGCGGTAACGACGCCAGCAAACATCGATAAACGAAACCTCAGGGCCGCATAAGTGTTCCAAGGAAGGCTCGACGATGATATTACCGAGCTATCGAATTCGTCCCGACACCAGTGCCACGTACCCCCATCCTCGCTCGGCCACGTCCGCGCCCAGATCGCCATCGTTTGTCTCATTTGGGTGAAATCTGATCACTGAGCTAACACGCAGATCAGAATTATTGCTTCCGGCACCATGCTTCTTCGCCAGAAATCCGATCTGACGCACTGTGCCCGAAGCGCTTCGATGTAGCAGCGCCTTGTTCGCACCTAGCCCTCGCCCGCCGAGAAGCACGGGATCACCCACTTTGACTTCGCGCTCGATATAATCCTGACATTGATCCGGCTCAGGATTGAAGCCGCTTCGTTGCAATGCCCAACCCAGTCCTACATCCTCAGGAGACCCGATGAGCACACATCCGTCGGTTTGCTGGCCATCGAAGGGAGCGGGTGAACTGCTCGCCCAGCTATGCTCCCGATCTCCGACAAATTGCCACAAATTGCGTTTGGCCCTGGTCATTGCAACGTAAAGTAGGCGGGCTTCCTCTGCGGCGTCCCCTTCCAGATCCGCATGCCTGCCATGGCGGCTCTTTCCGAATGGAAGGTTTGATGGGAGGATGACAACGCTATCGAACTCGAGGCCTTTTACCTTGTGAATGGTCGACACGACAATGGTCGAAGCCGTCGCGGTCGTTCCCATAAGTCGGCTTAGATCATCGCTGCGCAACTCTTCGACGAAGCGTACGAGTGATGATATGTGCGGAAATGCCTGTTCTTGGCTGCATAACTCCCAAAGACTTGCCAAGCTGACCGTGTCTCTGCCGGCTGCGTTGCCCTCGGGGATTTTCATGTTGCGGATGAATTCGTCGACGAGTTCGTCAGCCAATTGCGCCGAAAGCGCACGGTCTGACTTGGTGACTTCAGCTCGAAGAAAATCGAGCCAAAGACCAACGTGACGAAGATTGGCGACGCGCAGGTTCGCCGTTCCTTGAACTGTTATTCCGGATATGTGCGGCTCAAGCAGCCGATGGACTTGAGCAACTTCGGCGTTGGAGCGACAGAGGATAGCGACTGACTTGCCTGAGCGACCGCCAATCTCATTCCAAATTTTAAGTACTTCATTGACGGCGTCACCGAACGATTTCCCGCGCCAGTTAAGGCGATGGCACTCTGATTGAACAGGTGCGTCTTGCTGGGGGACAAGAGTGGATTTTTTCAGGCGGTGAGAGCGAGTAGATCGGTCAAAGAACGCGGCTATCATCGCCTGACTCTTCTGAACTATTTCGGTTCCAGAACGGAAGTTTACCGACAGCACGAGCTGTTTGAGGTTCTCGCCCCCAAAGTCCTGTTTGAAACGGTCGAAGTAGGTTTCGGAGAAATTCCCCGCCGGGCGCTGCCACCGGAGAATATCCTGGTCATCGTCCCCGATCACCATCACACCTGCACGGGAATCGCTTCCCTGGTGGAGTGCACGCAGGATGGCATATACGTCATCGGTGAGATCCTGAAATTCATCCACCAGAATGCAGCGAACGTCACCGGCAACTGCACGACGAAACCCGGCATCGTTATTCATGCGCCGGGCAAACTCTGAAAGAGCCCCGTCCATCATGGAATCTTCGCCCTGCCAGCCATCCCTGGCGAGGTGCCCCATGGCGAACGCATGAATGGTCGAAACGCGAAGTCTTGATGCGTAGGCGGCATAGCCCAGAGATCTGAACAGATCGCGGATTCTGCGCTTGATTTCGAAGACCACTGCACGATTGAATGCGAGCACGACAATCTGTGACGGGTGAATGTGCTGCTCGCGTATGAGGTGAACGATACGACCCACAAGCACGAAAGTCTTGCCGGCTCCCGGCCCTGCATTGACCAACAAATGCTGGTTGTAAGGATGGCGCACGGCTTCCCACTGCGCAGGCTCTTCGGATGTCTTGAACTTCTCGAAGAACTCTACTGCTTTGGTGGCGCGCAACTTCTCCTGCATCTGGGCGATAATGCCCGTATTTTGCGAGCCTTCCTCATTTTCATCGATTTCCTCGATTTCGCCCAACTGAGTCTCAAGAAACTCCTTCAAGCCGCTCGCGTCAGACTTTGAGAAATAGCCGGTTATGAATGCTTCTTGGGCATCTGTTCGCACATTAGCAAACAGCTCCATCGCGAGGTTGCGCGCTTCGGAGAAATCATTGATCTCGGCGAGCTCGTTCCACAGTTCCTCGTCCTCAGCCGTACTCTCGCCAAGCAGGACGATGTGCGAAAACTGGACGATATCAACGCTCATGCCGACGAGGTTCATCGTCGCCAGAAGACCAGCTGTTTTCTTCAGATCCTGCTCGCGGAATTTCTTACCAAAGCTCGCATCGCGAACCCTTTCGATGAGCTTGGATACGGCAATTCGCTCATCTGACTTCTTGATGACATCAAAGACTGATTGAGCACCGCGAATGAGGGCCCTGCGGCGTAAGTCGGCATTTCGGCCTTCTGAGGAAGCGAGCTTGGCCTCCCAAAAAACTGTTTCGTCAGCGTTCGCGATTTGTCGAAGGCGGACGCCAGACGACCGCACCAAGGTCCGAAACCCATTGATGAAGGCGCGTTCGTACCTGCGTCGGCGTCGAATGGCTTCTTCGTCCGTCTCCGCTAGCGTTTTTGGCTCAGCCTCGCGTTCTTGATCACCTTGTCGGGCGGCCCCTTCTACCGCGACAGTCCGAATGAAAGGTTCGATCTCCACAAATTCGAAGGGATGAAATTCGATGCTGGCATTCTTGGCAAGCTTGCCCAACAGCTGCTTTGCGGCGTCATCGACGAAGCGGAAAAGCGTTTGAATGTTGTCGTCACGCTCCTCTCGTGCCAACCGTCTGAGAGAGAATTCGATTTCCCGATTCAGCGAGATACCGCCGCGCTTTTCGAGGTCTACCAGACCAGCCAGGACATCGTCGTTTGAATCCATCGATTGCAGGCGAAATCTGATCTGGGAAAGATTGACGACTGCCGTTCGATCCGATTGATCCAGATCTGTCGCCGATCGCGCTCGAGATCGGCTTGCAGGACTGGCGAACGGCTCGATTTTGCTTTGGTCAGAAGTATCGTTGAAGACCAGTCCGACCATATCGGCGAGGCCCTCGAGCAGCCGGCCGAGCAGGCCCGTTTGACTTGCCCTCCCTCCGCGGCTCTCCGCCTGATCACCAATGTTTAAATTATTGGCGTCGGCGTTCTCGAGGTCGAGCAGTAGCTGAGCCAGTTGGCCAAGCGGCCCCTCCTCGTGTGAAATCCTCTCAAGGATCTGAGGAGTGATTCCGATTGTTAAGATGTCCGCAAGCGAGCCGGAGAGGGTGAGACGCCCGGCACGTTCCAGCCAATAAATGGCCATCCGCAGCCTCGTGGCTGCCGCTCGCCTCTCTGTTTCAGTTTCTAGCGGCTGATAGCCCTCTGCGGGAACGATCGCAAGCAACTGTCCGTCGACGCTATGAGCATTGCCTCGGATCTCCGAGAATACGTCATCAATGTCCTGAGCCCTGAGAGTATTGCGCGCGCGAAGATCTCGTATGTGTTCGAAATCCTCGTTCGAGAAGGGAAGCAGAGCGCTGAGATTCGTGAGCCTGGCCTGCTCGCGCTCTTCTTCGCCACGACCGATCCGGCCCACTTCTTGAAGATAGTCTTCCAGATATCCAGGCGGCGACAAGTGGACGACCCAATGAATATCGGGAATATCCATCCCCATGCCGAAAGCTTTGGTGGCGACGAGAACATCGAGTTCGCCATCGCGGAAATCAGCGTAAACTTCCTCCTTTGTCGCGGCGTCAAGTCCAGCATGGTAGAATTCGGCATCGGTTCCGCTGTCATCTGACAAGCGCCTAGCAAGGTCTTCCGCGAGGCGCCTGGTGGGAACGAAGACAATGACAGCACTTCTCTGGCCGGTATTCAGCCGGTTCTGTTTCGCGTCGGAAATGGCCTTCTCGATGATCGGCAGACGTTCTGCCATTTCTCTCTCGAGATCGTCCTGACCAATTCTGCCACGAACCCTTCGCGGCAGGATCGAGATGTGAGACCTGATCGGATGAGCAAAAGTTTCCGGCCGAACCAGCATTGGCAGCCGATGATCGTCGTCCATACCCGAGACGGTGGCTTCCAGTCGTTCCTTGTCAGACGCCGTGATCGTCGCGGACAGTAGGAGGAATGGGGTAGGCTCAGCACCTGGGATTTCGCGGCACTTCCGCAGCAAGAGGTCCGTTGCAAAAAAGTAATCGGGTCTGAATTCGAAGCCCCACTGATTTACGCAATGCGCTTCATCGATGACGACATGATCCAGGCCACCATCCGAGCGCATCCGGTTGTCGAGAACGTCAAGGAAGACAGCGCTTCTCAGGCGTTCGGGTGCGACGTACAAGAGAACCAGCCGATGATCGAGGACGCCTTGCAAGACCTCTTCGATTTCGTGTTTCGGACGATCACCGCTCAGGAAATCCGCCGATTCTGCAAAGCCCAGGTCACGGAGTCCTTCGACCTGATCGCGCATAAGCGCCTTCAGCGGCGAGATGACCAGTGTAAGACGCCTGTTTCTCAAGCCGCGGCTCAGCGCGGGCACCTGGAACAGAACGGATTTCCCTTCGCCGGTCGGGAGCGAGACAAGCACGTTGCTGGTTCGCGCACAGATAGCTTCCATCGCCGATCGCTGCGATTCTTTGAAACCTTCAACGCCCCTGGACGAACCACCTTTGGGATTCCAATTCTCAACGAGGAAGCGTTCCATCGACGCGAAATCTGTTGGCGCTACCTCTCGAACAAGTTTGAAGGGCGATAGCACGTTCTCCAACCGTTGAAGCTCGTCCTCAGAAAGCTTCGTTCCGCGAAGGGGAACTACGTCGACATGTGCTTTCAATTCACGGCCGACACCCGATAAGCGCGGATCGATAAGGATTGCGGGCAACGTGCTATTACAAGGCTCATGACCGGCAAGCCAACTGGCCAAATATTCCGCCACTAATGACGGCATCGCTTCGAGAATCGCACCCGTTCCGTAACTTCGGACTTCGGCTGAATCTTCTACCTCACCGGCTTCATCATCTGGGAGCGGCGAGCCTCCGGATTGATCCCCATTGGCTTGAGAGCAGGCGAACCATTCTTCTAATGGCAGAGCTTCAACAACCGGTTGCAGGACGATGTCAGCACTTTGGGCCAAGCCATGCCAACTGGACCAGTTGTCCAGGATGTCCACGACGGCGTAGCCTTGACGAGAAGCACGTAGCAGGTGCTCGCGTTTGCTCCTGTGATCCGGACGCACTTCACCCAAGCCAAGCTCGGCGAGCGCCACTTCAAGCATCTTGACCAGTTCAGGACTTTCCGAACTGCTAATGATGAGCAGTGGTGTAGCGCGACCTTCGCGCTGAGATAGTTCACGAAATGTGCGCAGCACTTCGGTCCAGTAACCGAGTTGATCCATTGCCCCCGGATGCAGGACATGATGGCGCCTTGTCGCCAGATTCATCCTTGCAGAAGCCCCTGAGCCAACGGCGCCAGGAAGACGTTTCAACTCATCGGGGAGCCTCCAGGTGGTGAAACCTTGTAGACCACCGCGACGCTCAAGAATATGAGCGGCCCGATCAGCCCTTACCCAGTCGGTCATGCCTTCTTGGCTTTTCAAACGGATCAGTGACGCTGCCCGGCCATCCTGCAAGTTCTGGCTGTTGGCCCCCGGCGATCCATATTGGCGGCCAAAAACTAGGACATCCTGCCCGCCTGTTGCCAGACAAAAGCTTCCATGATCGGCATCGCGCCACCACTCCGGACGGGAGGGCATTGGCGCCACGCGCCAGCTACCCTCGGCGTGAGGAATTACGGCAGCACGATCAATCGCCGAGGCCAAAGCCGGATCCCCTTCCAGCAACCAGAAGGGGATCATGTTGCGCCTAATAGCGATGCTGAGATCCGCAGCCATGCGGGCCACAGCAACAACGACCTTGGCCGCTGGTTGATGAAGTTTGGCGTCTTGAACATTCAGTTCGAGTGTCTCGACATCAATCTGCCGCAGTTCCGGAGGAAGCCCCTCGACGGGATCAGCAGGAACCACCGTCACATGCGGTACCCAGTCGAATGTACGCAGCTGCTCTCGCGGGAGGATCAAGAGATCGTGCGGATCTGCATGCGCAGCAATGTCCGCCGGCATTTCTCGCGCATATTGGAGAGCCAAGGCCAATGCTGCGGGCATAGCCTCAATGATTTGCCCTGCATCGTCGAACTCGCCAGCCAGAATCGATCGAGCGAATTCCGGAGTGAATTTCGAGATCTGCTTCTTGAACAGTTCCCTGGTTGCCTGAGCGTCGCCATCAGCGTGGTGATCGCCACCAAGGGCATGGGAATGCGCCTGGGGGGTCAGCAGAAACTGTATGAGCAAAGTGTCCCAAATCAGCGGTAAGGATTCGAGCGTGATGAACCGCTGAATGATCGGCCAGTCCCAAGCCAGAAAGTTATGTCCTACGAGCAGTGGTGCTGAACGGATTTGATTCTCGAGCTCAGCCATCGCGGCGACAAGATGCTCTTCGGATCCACGATCGTGGAGGCGGCGCGCCAGACTCCCTCGCGCGCAACCCACTTCCCATATGTTCTCGCCATCTGTTTCCAGATCGATTGCGAGAGCTTCGCTGGTCAAAATACTGCCGAGACGAGATCGATAGGGCTCTGTTGCGATGAGTGTCTCGGGCTCTGCGCGCCACGCTGCAAAGTAGGCGCTTTTCGCTTCCTGCGGCAGATACTCGAACAATGTCAAAGCAGTGGCTGGACTGTGTTCAGACCATTGAACCAGATCAGCGGTCGACAGCAGTTCATTGCCGGCAAGCCTTGCGAGCCAATCATCGACAAAACGGTCGGTTTGAAACCGTTCACCAAGAAGCTTGACGGCCAACTCCCGTTCGACACTCTCGGTACCTTGAAACCACGGACGCCATTCGTCTTCGGTGTCGCTGTCATCCTTTCGCAGGAGACGCCATTCCAAGAGCCTCCCCTTGAGGGCGTCGTCCGCATTTTGCATCCAAGATGGATTGGGTGCGCCCAATGCGGCTAGTTGGCGAGGTTCGAACAGATCCAAGTCAAAAGCGCGGCGCGGATGGTTAGGATGAAGCCGGGCTGCAAATTCGTACTGGCAATGGGAAAGCCGGTCCCAAAACGTGCCATCGGCCAACTGATTGACGTCGATCTCGCGAAGGCGTGCCTTCCATATGGCTTCCAGCTCGGGGTCGTCGAGATCAGCGGGCGCATCGTTCGCCCATTGCCGACAGTACCAATCCGCGCGCAGCAAGCGCCACAAGGCATCCGTAGTCATCGAGTTCAAGCGATCCCGACGGACGACGTCGTACGTTCTCTGATCGATCGTAGGGTCGTCGGCCAGAGCCGGGACCTCGACCAAGGGGTACCAGCGCACCGCTTCCCTGCCAGTTCGCCTGCGCCTGTCGCTTCCTGTGATCAAGAGTAGAGGGGTGTTGGGCGGGGGAAGCACTTCTGCCCCGGCACGACGGCCAGCATAGCCCTTGAGATGAAAGAACAGGTCCTCCCTCCCACCATCAGTGGCGACAAACCCAAACCCTCGCCCCTCGTCGACTCGGGTAACTCGCCCTAACAATGGCAATTCGAGGATCAGCTTTGAGGTCGTATCTCTGTCGCGGGAGGGTCTTTGTTTGCCGGACTTCGAACCATCTGACTGAGCGAGATTCTGCGAATCGATCAGGCCGATGTCCTTTAATTGATCCCCCAGCGACCTCATTCATCATGCCCCAGAAATAAGAAACTTAACTCTCCGCCCAATCATCGTTCCGTAAACGCGGAACGCAACAATTGATCAGGCGAATGTCGAAATGCAGGAAAGGACTAATCTACTGACGCACACCAGACATTTAAGACTTCGCCAAAAATCTTCTCGCCGGCTTCAGATTCGTAAATCGCACATAGCTGCGGCTCGATCAGCTTCCCGTATTCCTCGAAGCTCCAATGCTGCTTTACCGATACTGCGGGGTCAAAATCCCACGCCGGATAAAGTCTCTCTATATCGGTCACGACAGGCTGGAAGGCGCTTTGGTGGTAACGTACCAGCGCACTGGCGCAGCTTCCGACGACTGATTGAGCAACTTGGTCTTCACGTGTTGCCATGCGGCGAGCAATCGAAAGCCAGTACTGAATCGCCGCATGATGGACGTATCCAGTCTGCATGCGCGCGGCCATGTTGATATGACGATCGGTCATATGGGGCGCCATCGTGTCCAGGCCGATGAGCAGATTGCCATCGCCGAACGTTATTGCGGCCCCAAACAACGCTCCGGGAATTCTGCACATGCCGTGTTCGACAATGCCCAGGAGCGCCTTGAACCCCACGGGTAGCGACGACCAGTCACGCTTGCTGTAGGCCAAGAGGTCGATCGTCGCGGTGGACGCAATCCCTTCGTCGATCTCGTTCTGCATGAAAACGATGAAGACCGCTGGCGTGAAACGGCGGTGCTCGACCTCTTCCTTCGCCGCCTGATAGATCATCATTCTGTGTTCCACGGGCATGACGCGGACAAACAGGTCGTACAGCCGGATGATGAGCTGCATTATCCTGTCATCGGGATCGTGCTGTTGCCAGCGCAAGCAATGCCAGATGCGATTGTAAAGCTGCTCTCGGTCGGCGGGATCGAGATAGCCATCGATGAGCGCAGACGAGTCTGCGACGAGATCGTCAATCGTCTCCATCAAGCCTAATCCACGACCGGATAGTTCGGCATCGGCCACTCATGCTGCGGGTTTTCCATCATCAGATCGACGAAGATCGGTAGGAGGCAACCGAGCAACGATGCCCCGTCCCTCACCTGGTCGCGATTGACATCGCTGTTCCAGGTCGCGCCGCCGTGGACGAGTTGGTTGCGCAGGACGTAGAGCCGATCGAAGAGGATCGACAGGATCCGGACCGTGTCGTGCTCGCGCAGGGCGTGGTTAATGGCAAGGCGACCGCGCTCGAGCTTGTGCTCCCAGTCTTGGTATCCTGGCACACCGTTCTGATGCTGCCAGAAGGGGTGGTAGACATAGCGATTGTCCAGAAGGAGGCGGATCTCCTGGCTGAACCGCTGCCAGACGGCATCGTAGACACGGTGACGCCCATCGAACTTCACCAATGTCGAGAAAAACGACTGAAACAGCCCGCGCTCGCCTTCCGGCGCTGAATTGCTGGCGGAGGCTTCCACGTCGCCGGCGTAGGCAGCATTGAAACCGATCCAGAGCAGGATGAAACGAACGTCCTGGTCTTCCTCTTCTGCTTCAGCACGGCGAAGCCAAGAGATGGCACGATGGACGCGCAGCGTCAGAGGCGTCGAAAATCCTTCGCGAAGCTCGCGCTGCTTGGTCTTTAGAGCGTCGGGGTGCAGCGGACTATTGACGGGATATCTGTAAGCCATTTCCATTGCTTAGCGCCTGCTGGATTCCAGCGGTAGAGCGATTTCACCACTTTAACGTCAGTGTCGGTCTCGGCCTACCCCAGTAGAGCCAATATCCGAGAACGAAGTGCGAGGGATCGCTGTTGAATTTTGGAACAACCGACATTCGTCGCACAGCGATCGTGGTCGACCATATCCAATTGACAGCGGTGGCGATTCCATTGCTGCCCGGTGGGATGATTCAATCCGGCAAGTATCTTAGTATCATCAATAATTCCAAGACGCCCGAGCTCGCTGAGAATTGCAGCCGGCGTCGGGCCGAAGGGAATTATCCATGCGTTAGGAAAGCATTGCAGCTCAGGAACAAGGTAGTCGTTTACGAACCCCGACAGCAACGTATTCGACCGAGCGCGAACGTCTTCGCCACCGGAGTAGTTGGCCCACACCCCATTCTTGTTCACAAGAACGGGATAGCGATATGCCGAGGTATAGTGCGCCCTTCCTGATGCAGCACCGAAGAGTTGAGACGAACTGGACAGCCCCAGCAAATCATGAATTCGGAAATGATCCATGAGTTTGGCCGCTATATCTCGCATTTGGCCATCGAACGATGCAGCCGCTTTTGCTTCACTCAATGCACGGCGAAGCGTCGTGTCGTTCACTGCTTCCTTGAGAAGCTGGCGCCGAAACGTTTTCAAAGCGGTCTTCGCCTGCTCTTGACCCGGCGAAATACCGACAATGACCACATCCGCCCTGGAGTTGATCCAATCAAAAGGGGCATAGAACGCTCCTAGATGGCCGACCTTACCCCGGGCGAACTGTGTATCGTCGATCAACGCCCCCTTCTCAACAGCGAGCTCGATTGCTTGTTCACTCATCCCAATCACTGAGCCAGCGACTGAATGGGCGTCATAAATCGCCTGGTCATTGAGATCAGAAGCATTTGCGAGTTTCCCCGCTGAATCCGCGTAATACATCGTCACCTCATTAATTACGTCTTGGCCGAGGGGCGCTCCCCGTCCGAACCGAGAAAAGTGTGCCGTCTCTCCGGCTGTCACGCGTTTCCCCGCGTTTAGGGAAGCTGCGACCGGGAAAGGTGGACCGATCGGAGCCTCATCCGGCAATTGACGCGCAGCCGGATGCACGCGAACCAACAATGCAGCTGGTTCGATGCAATCGTCCCATCAGCTATCCAGCCGAGGCGGTGTTGGACGATCGCTTCATTTCGTGTTCTGCAACAAATTCTGCGACACCCTGAGCGACTTCACTTGATCCAAGCCCATCGCCGAGCGCTTTGAGAAGTTCTGTCGAAATCCCCGTTTCGGCAGCGACGATTTCAAAGTTTTTGCCAAGTGCCATTGCCGAGATTAGCGCGGCGCGGCCTTTGACTATCGGGTCGGAGATGCGCTCTAGACGGATCGCGACTAGCCCCGGCCGTATGCGGCCCAGCTCAAATCCTTTTCGAGACAACAGCCAATCGATCGCGTCGAAGCGGTCAATCGCAACAAAACCTCTCTGCGAAACGGGGCTCTTTCTTTCCCGATATTGGTCCACCGACCGAAGCGGCCCGTTCTTGCCCACTTTATTTCTGAGGGAACGTTCCTCGATACCGGCGAGCAATGCCACGTCACTGACTGTTAGCGGTTCGAAGTCGAAGTCTCCGTTCGACCCGTAGTCCAATGCCTCGATCAAGTGCTTCCAGGCTCTGCCAAGCAAAAAGAGTTCCTTAACCGCACCGTTGCGACACCCAGTCCAGTCATATGCAGCTAGCGCGACATCCGGAAGCGACGAGAGATAGAGCTCGATCGGATCCAGATCCTCCTGCTCGACTTCCTCGCAAGAAATCCTCCCATCATTAACTGACATGCCGAGAGAGTGCGTTTCGAGACGAGCATGAAGGTCTCGGATGCAAGCTGTGATGGCGAGACGGTCGATGTCGATGAGTTCAAGCTCATTCTCGGCTGCAAACCAATCAGTGGGAAGGCCGTGAACAGCATTCAGCCCGGTTAGAGCTGAAACCAACTGTGCTCCAACTTCGCTTCCAGCGATGATCGAGAGTTCCTCGGCTTTAAGGACAAGCGTTTCTCTCAGATTGCGTTCAAGCTGAGTTAGATTGGGTACCTTCATGACCACCTCCTTATGGCATGATAGGTAACATATCATTTTTGAATGTCAATGCATTTGTGATAGGTGACGTATCATCATTACGTTTCCAGCAGATCCCTGGGACACGCCAATCACGTTTCGGTGACCGACCTGATCCATTCTTCTACTTCAGCTTCAACCCACACCGTACATTTGGGGCCGAGCGAGCGGGATTTCGGAAAGCGCCCTTCGCTCATCCGCTGGTAGATGGCCGAACGACGCAGGCCAACACGGTCGATGACTTCAGGCAGCCGCAAAAGCCTGGCCGGCGGGGGGCCAGATGGCGTCGCATGTTCTGCGTTTGCGCCGTCCTTGGTAGGCTGGGGCTGTGCATTCATGATCGTTCCTGTCGGGTCAATTTCTCGGTCCCCTCCGAGGTGAATTGGATCAGCGTGGCAGCGACATCGAAATGTCGCGGTTGGCAAAATCATCAATGTGCTTGGCGAGCATGCGCGCGACGAGCTGCGAAGTGCCGTTCGCCCACCGGGGTCGCAAATCTTCGACGCGTCGCCCAAGCGTGCGTTCGAGCTGGCCTGGCAAGGCCGTAAAGAAGTCCTCAAGAAACTCTCCCATTTCGCTGCGCATCCATTCGCAGGCGAGATCCTCCTGACCAGCCAAGGCGAGGATCATGCTCGCGCGGGGAAAAGCGTCGCAGACTTCGAGAACGCGCGCGGCTTCATCAAGGCCAATCGGCCGATCGCCGCGCATCACACGGAGCAGGGTCTCGCGGTGGATCCCGACTTCTCGAGCGATCTGGTGCTTGGGCTTGTCAGACGTTTGGATTGCATGGGCAAGAATGTGCGCGAGGCTGGTGTTGGCTTCGCCTCGGAGTGGCGCGGGCTGGTGCATCGACAAAAACTCCAACGATGAGGAACTGAGTCGTAGCCATATCTCGCGCCGTCCATGTAGGAAAATGAAAAGAACATATATAGAACATCTCGTTTCTAGGCGAATCATTCCCTAGGCTCGAGTCGTCGACAATCGCCGCCACTCCTGTCGAGATTCGTCGACGCTGATTACGAAATAAACCGCTGTTTCTGCTTATTATCGCCGACAGCAACCATTCGATGCGTCCGTATCCGTCCGCCGCATCAGCTCGACAGGCGTTCCGACTTTCCTACATCGAATTCCTAGATGCATGTGGAACACACAGCGAACGAAAGAACGCTGGGTTCACCCCTCCAGATGGAGCTCCATATGCAGTCTTTCACCCTCTCCCGGCGCTCCGGCGCCATCGACCAGCGCCCCTCGAAGTTCGGGCGAGCCATGACCTTCGCGGTACCGCTTGCGGTTGCAGCCCTCGCCGCCAGCGCTGCCTACGCGGGCGCTGACACGACCTTCACCCCTGCCCTCACGAAATTCACCGATTTCCTCGAAGGCTCGGGCGGCAAGATCATCACCGTCCTCAGCCTCGCAGGCGGCCTCATCGGTCTTGCTTCGGGCCGGTTCTCGCTCGGACAGGTCGCTGTTCCGGTCGGTGTCGGCATCGGCGTCGGCACGGGTGTTCCGATCGTCACCTCGGTCGTCACCGCGGTCATCTGACGCATCGGACGGGAAGGCGCGTCGCCATGGCAGACCCATATATCATCCCGCGTCGGCTCGACGATCCGGAGCTCATCGGCTTCTGGACCATCGACGAGTTCGCCGGGATGCTCATCCCCTTCACCTGGGGGATCCTCAGCCAGCATATCTTTATCGGCATCATCGTTGCCTTCGGCGCCTGGTTCGCGCTGCGAAAGGCAAAAGCAGGACGCGCCAGCTCCTGGGTAGCCCATGCCGCCTATTGGTATCTGCCGGCCGGATTGCTGGGCCTGAAATCGACGCCGCCTTCCCACTGCCGCCTGCTTGCCGGTTGAGGGGAGATATCCATGTTTGCCGACATTTCACACGAGCGTCAGCAGTCGCTGCTGCGCCAGCGCAACCTCTTCGCGCTCACCAGCGCCGGGCTTGGCATTGCGCTCGTCGTCGCCGTCTGCCTTGCTGCCACCCGCGACCGCGAAGTCGTGCTCCTGCCGACGCTCCCCAAGCAGCTCATCGTCAGCAGCGCGGGGGTCGAGGCCGACTATCTCGAACTCGTGACCCGCGATGCCGCGCTCGTCTTGCTCAATCGCAGTCCCGAGGGCCTCGACTACTGGATGGACGAAATCCTGAAGCTCGCCGATCCGGCCAGCTACGGTCGCCTCAAGGCCGATCTCGTCCGGATCGTCGAGGAACAGCGTGGCTCGGACGTCACCCAGGCCTTCGTCATCCGGTCGATGACCGTCGACCCCAAGGGGCTGACGTCCGATGTGACCGGCACGCTCAAGACCTTTGTCGGCGCCCAGGTCATCGCGAGCGACGAACGCCGTTTCCGCTTCAACTGGACCTACCGGGGCCTGCGTCTCGCGCTGTCAGGCTTCAGCCAGTTGCCACCCAAAGACTCAACGAAGGAGGCCCAGTGATGGCTTACCGACGCAAGACGCGCGCGTGGAGCCTGGCTCTTTGCGCCAGCACCATTCTCGCATTTTCAGGGAGCGGCGCCCAGGCCGCCGACCAGTTCAAACAGGCTGCAGACGGAGCGAGCATCGAATGCGCCGTGTCGGCCCGCGAACTGACGCGCTTTGCGCTCGTCGACGACCAGTTTGCCAGCGTTTCGAAGATCTCGACCGGAACGCCCTACAACGATTTTGCGGTCACCAACGAGCCGCTGCGCGGCGACATCTATGTGTCGGTGCCCGAGACCTTTGCGGCCCGGTCGATCAGCTTCTTCGCTACGACCAAGAAGGGCTTCGTCTACAAGGTCTCCTGCCAGGTCGAGTCTGTTCCGGCAGTCCAGGTCTTCATCACCAACCCGGCGATCGCGACGAACAAGGCGGCAGGCTGGGAAAGCGAAACGCCGCTGGAGACGAGCGCAGTACGCCTCATCCAGGCCATGGCCAATGACCGCACGGTCGAAGGTTTTGAAGTCCGGCAATCCTCGGCACTTCCGACACGGGTCGGCGATCTCGAGATTCAGCTCATCGCCGATTACCGCGGCAGCGCGCTCGCCGGAAAGGTCATCCGCCTGGCGAACCGTGGCCGCAAGCCGCTGACGCTTGCCGAAGCGGATCTCGCGTCATCCCAGACACTCGCAATCTCGATCGCCCAGCCCACTCTCAAATCGGGAGAAAGCACGGTCGCCTTCATCGTCGGTTCGAACGGAGGGTTGGGCCATGACTGACGCTCCCTCGATCTCAACCCCGGTACAGGCCGATCCGGCATCACCGTCGCCGGTGACCAGCCTCAACGCGAAGACCGCGCGGCGGCAGAAACTTCTGCTTGGCTCCCTGGGCGTAGTCGCACTTGTCGGCGGCAGCTGGTTCATCCTGGGCGGCGACGACAACGCGAAGAGCGATGATCCCACCGCCGCGCAGACCATCGACACGGCAGGGCTCATCAATCGCGACCTTTCGCAGCGCGAGTTCGTCGCGACTTACGGCAATCGTCTCGATGCCGTGACCCGCGAGCAGAAGGCCATGAAGGACGCGAGCCTCCCGCGCGAGGAAATCGAATCCCAGCTGGCTGCACTCAAGGCCGAGAACCAGGCCATGCGGGTCGACGGCCAGGCCGCGATCGATGCGATCTCCGCTGAGAATGCGGATCTGAAATCGCGCCTTGCCAGCCCGGCCGCCCCGGCAGCCGCAAGCCTGCCGCCACCGGCCTACGGTCCGCAGGCGGGTGGCTACGATGCGCGCGGTCGACCGGTTCAGCCTGCCCCTGCGGGTTCTGCGCTGGGCGCGAACGAAACCGGCCTGCCCGGTCCCGGCGAAGTCAAACTCATGAGCTTCACTTCCGACAAGGCAGGAGCCAGCGGACTGAGGGCGGCTCGCCCGGAAGCGCCGCCGGTGGTGGTCGAGGACTCGCCCGACTATCTCCCGCCCAATTCCTATGCTCCAGCCAAGGTCATCGTCGGCGTCGATGCGTCGGCAGGCGTCGCGAGCCAGACCGATCCGCTTCCCGTGGTGCTGCGCATTACCGGTCCGGCGCGATCGGTCATGCAGAACGGCAAGGTTCTGACCACGCGGCTTCAGGGCTGCATCGTCAATGGCGCAGCGCGCGGCGATCTCTCGTCCGAGAAGGTTTACGTGAAGCTGGCGCGGATGACCTGCGACCAGCCCGGTGGGCGCGTCGCGGTGAGCGAGGTCAAGGGCTTCATCAGCTTTGCCGGAAAATCGGGCGTGCGTGGCCGTGTCGTTAGCCGCGAGGGCAGCCTTGTCAGCCAGGCCCTGCTTGCCGGGATTGTCGGCGGGTTCGGGCGCGGCTTTTCGGCGAACGCCAACAGCGTCTTCTCCGGCGTCACGACCAATGCCGACGGCACTCGCTCGAAGCTCTCTGCCGGCGACATCCTTGGCGGCGGGCTCGGCCAGGGCGCTGCGGACGCCGCCGATACGGTCAGCAAATATCTGATCGAGCGCGCCGAACAATACCAACCCGTCGTCGAGATGCCGACCGGCATCGATGTCGAGATCGTCTTCCTCGACGGCGTTTACGTGAGGAACTCCCAATGACCCCCGTCGCAAACGATCCGACCCTGACCAAGCCGCGGCGCTGGCTCCGACCTGTGGCGGCGGTCGCTGCCGTCGTCGCCCTGTCAGCCGCAACTGGCTGGGGCGTGGCCAGCCTCGCTTCCCCGACCCAGGCTCCCGACACGGCAAAGGTGCGCGCCGCGCTCAAGCTGCGCCTCCCGAAGACGCCGATCGACGCCATCACCTGCGATGGCCTTGGCGGCCTGTGCGAAGTCGCCTCGAAATCGACGCTGTTCTACGTCGATCGCGCGGCGAAGTATCTGGTGATCGGGCGCATCTACGACATGGAAGCGCGTCAGGACCTGACCGCAGCCCGTCTCCTCGCACTCAACCCAGACTTGCTGGCTGCTGGTGCTGCACGGCGGAGCAATGCCAACGAAGAAAGCCAGCCCGCCCCGCGCGCCACCCCGCAGAAGGTATCGCTCGCCGGCCTGCCCGCGAACGGCGCGATCACCTGGGGACCACCCCACGGCCCCAAGGTCGTCGTCTTTTCCGATTTCCACTGCGGCTACTGCAAGAAGCTCGAAGCCGAACTGAAGGCGATCGGCGCGCGCGTCGAGGAGCGGCCCATTTCGATCTTCGGGGCCGACAGCCGCCGCGATGCCGAACGTGTGCTGTGCTCGCCGCGGCCCGAGCTGTCCCTGCACATGGCCTATTCGGGTCTCGCGCTCGCCAATCCGAAGCCGTGTGTCACGAGCGGGCTCGATGCCAACGAGGCATTTGCCAAGGCCCACGGCTTCAACGGAACGCCGGTGATCGTGCGCCCGTCCGATGGCGCGATCCTCGAAGGGTATCGCCCGGCTTCCGTGCTTCGCGAATTCCTCAAGCCCGCAAAAGCGGCCGCCCTCGCTCCGGCCAAGAAAGGATAATCGTCATGGGATTTTCCCACCGTATTCTCGCCTCTGCCTGCCTTGCCGTGCTGACAAGCGGCTGCGCCACCTTCGGCACCAATGTTGAGGGCGATTTCACCTGCCGTGCCCCCAAGGGCGACTGCGCCCCCAGCCAGGTGATCGATGCGCGCGCGACCAGGGATTTGTCAGCGACCGGACCGGTCCAGGATAGGCTGCGTCCGCCTGTTTCCGTCGCGTCCGGCGATCAGGGCCGCACCTCCGAACGGACGCTCAGGATCGTCTTTCCGGCGCACATCGATGAAACCGGAACGCTGCACGACGATGCGGTCGCCTGGGCGGTCGTCGAAAATCCGCGCTGGGCCGCAGAACTGCGCCGCAAGGCAGGCGAGGATACCGCCCCGCCGCTGATGCGGCAGCTCAGGCGCCAGCTGAAGGCCGCACAGGCCAAGAGCGATCTCCTGAACGAAACCACTACCCTTCCCCCGGCCGAACAGTCCGAAGCCGAGACGTTCGATCTCGGTCAGCCCTTTCAGCCTTCGTCCTCGCTCGGGGACATCCCCTCTGCCTCGCCGCTGGTCCTCCCCTCCACGGCGCGCGAGGCGGTTGCCGGTGCGAGCGCACCGGCGGTCGAGGGGTTCGACATGGCGCAGCCCCCGCATGATCGAACCCCTCGGCCCTCGGCCGACAAGGCCCCGCTGATCTTCCCGACCATCGAGGCGATCGAGGCCGCCAAGAACGCCGCCGCCAAGGCACACAAGGAGCCCAAGTGATGGCCGAGAAACTCAAGACGATTGTCGACAGGCTCCTTACCGGGCTTCTGGGCGATGCCGAGCACGCCGAACATGACCGGCCTGCCCTGATGCTCGATCTGCTCTCGGACTGGCTCCCATACCGGGTCTACGATCCGGCGAGCCGGCTCTATTTCAACGCGCGCTCCAAAGGCTTCGTGCTCTCGGTCACTCCTCTGATCGGGGCGGACGAACGCACTGGCGAGATCCTCGGGTCATTCTTCTCCGAAGGGCTTCCGGCAGGCGCCTGTCTCCAGGTCCTGCATCTCGCCTCCCCGCGCATCAGCCGGATCGTCGCACCCTGGTTTGCGCCGCGCTATGTCCAGGGCGGCGTCTACGAGGCGATTGCCCGTCACCGCGCGCGTCGGCTCTATGGCCTTGTTTGGGAATCCGGCTCACAGGACGCGCCCTTTCACGCCCGGCACCATCAGGTCATCGTTTCGGTCGGCGTGCCTGCGGCCAAGGCGGTCAGCAACGAAGATCTCAAGCAGACCCGCGACGGCCTCATCGCCATGCTGAAGTCGCTCAATCTGGGCGTTGCCGAAGTCGAGCCACAGCAACTGATCGCCATCATCGACGACCTGACTTCGCCGACCACCGCGCCGCAAGACGATGCCTTGCCCTATAATCCGAACGACGCGATCGCGGCCCAGGCGATCCGGCACGATATCGAGCTCGTCATCCACGAAGACCGGATGCGGCTCGTCACCGAGCGGTTTCGTGCGACGGGCAAGATCGAAGACGGCGTTCCCGAGATCGGCACAGTCTATCCAGACGCGTTCGACGTGCGGCATTTTTCCTCGCGCAACATGCCCCAGCGCTGGGCGCCGTGGGAATGCGCGCGGCTCATCGGCGACATGTTCACCGACAAGCTGCGCTTCCCCTGCCCGGCCGCGACTATGCTGTGCCTCGTCTATCCCGACCAGGAAGCCGCTTCGGCCAAGGCCGGCTTCAAATTCATGCGCACGACGAGCCTTGCCGGAACGCGCAGCGCGCGTTTTCTGCCCCGCATCGGCGAGCAGGCGGCAGAGTGGCAGCATGTGCAATCCGAGCTGCAGGAAGGCCGACGTTTGGTGCGGGTCTTCTATGGCCTGACGACCTACTCCCCGCTCGGCCGCGGGGACCGCGACGAACGCGCGATCAAGTCGATCTACAAAGCGGCGGGCTGGGATCTTGCCGACGAGCGTTACCTGCAGATACAGGGGCTGCTGGCGGCCATGCCGATGACGCTGGCCGATGGGCTTGGCGCGGACATGGAGCGCCTCAAGCGCTTCAAGACCGTGCTCTCGACGACAGCGGCCAATATCGCCCCCATGCAGGGCGAGTATCTCGGCAGTGTCCATCCGCACCTGCTGTTCGTGGGCCGGCGCGGCCAGCCCTTCTTCTGGTCGCCGTTCGAGAATGATGCTGGCAACCACAATGTCGCGATCTGCGGCAAATCCGGCTCGGGGAAGTCTGTGCTGCTGCAGGAAATGTGCGCGGCGTTGCGCGGCGCTGGCGCTCAGGTCGTGGTCATCGACGACGGGCGCAGCTTCGAGCATTCGGTGAAGCTGCAAGGCGGCCGGTTCGTCGAGTTCACGATGAAGGCGGGCTTCTGCCTCAATCCGTTCTCGATGATCGATGGCGAGCGCGCGGCCGAAGACGAGGATTACCGGCTCGACTGCTTCGGCATGGTCAAGGCCATTGTCGGCCAGATGGCGCGGCACAGTGCAAAGCTCAACGACACCGAGCGCGGCCTGATCGACCGGGCGGTCAACATGGTCTGGAGCGAACGGGGCGTCGATGCCTCGATCACCGGCGTCGGCGAAGCACTGGCCGGTCTCGGCAACGAAGCCGCGAGCGACCTCGCCACGGCGCTTGCGCCATACATGGCCGGCGGCACCTATGGCGCCTTCTTCGAAGGCCAGGCGAGCCTCGATCTCGACACCGATTTCACCGTCTTCGAGATGTCAGACCTCGCCGCCCGCGAGGAACTGCGCAGCGTCGTTCTCTCGGCGATCATGTTCATGACCAGCCAGGCCATGACCCGCAGCCCGCGCTCGGTGAGGAAGCTGCTCTTGATCGACGAAGCGTGGTCGATGCTCAAGGGTGGCTCGATGGGCGAGTTCGTCGAAACCTATGCCCGCACCTGCCGCAAGTATGGCGGGGCGCTGGCAACCGCGACGCAGTCACTCAACGACTATTACAAGTCCGATGGAGCGACCGCTGCGCTCGAAAACAGCGACTGGATGCTGATCCTCCAGCAGAAGCCCGAGACGATCGCCGATTTCAAGGCGTCGAAGCGCCTCGACATGGACGACCGCACCGAGACCCTGATCCGCAGCCTGAAGCGTTCGGGCAGCGACTATTCGGAAGTCTTCATCAAGGGCCCGGAGACCGAAGCCATCGGCCGGCTCGTGCTCGACGACTATTCGGCGACGCTGTTCTCAAGCTCGCCCCAGACCTTTGCCGCGATCGATGCCGAAATTGCGCGCGGCCACCAGCTTGCCGACGCGATCGAACGGATCGCCTTTGCCAATCGCACCTGACTTCGCCCTCCATCCAAGGACACCCAAAACCGATGCCACTCCATCTCGTCACGCCGATCGACCGGGCCCAGGACGCCCGTGCCGACAGCGACAGCCTCGAATTGCCGGACAAGAGCTGGCGCTCCCATGCCGCCGACCTTTGCTACATTGTGCTTCGCGGCAGCACCTTCCTCGCCTCGAGCTACCTCATGGCGCTTGGGCTGCCGCTGCTCTTCTTCCTTCTGATTTCCGGCGGCGATGCCGGGGTCTTCTTCGCCCATCTCGCCAATATTTCGGACCGTTTTCTCGGCGCCGAGCAAGGCCGCCAGATCGGTTTCCTCGACGAGTTCAAGTTCGTCCTCATCGGTGTCGCAACGCTCGTCGTGGTCTGGCGCCTGCCGCGCTTCATCAACGATCTCGAGCGCGAGCTTTCGGGAGAAAAGCTGTGAAGAACATATTGGCAACACCGTCCCTGAGCGGCCGCATGAGTGCGGTGAACTGGACTGCCGTCGCGCTCGGTTTGAGCATGGTCGGCTCGGCGCTCTGGGGCGTCTGGGCGACCGACAAGCTTCTCGCGCTCGACAAGCGCGAAGTGGTGACCGTGCAGCTGAGCCGCATCATGGGCGACTTCATCGAAGCCGAGGCTCGCGCAGGCCGACCGCCAGAAGAAACCAAGATGCGCGTCCAGGCCTATCTCCAGGCGGTCGAAGCCTCGGTCGAACATCTGGGCCGCGAGGGCCGCACGGTGCTTGTCGCCGAAGCGGTGGTGGCCGGCAGCACGCCTGATCTCACCGAAGCCGTGCGCGCCGATGTCGCGCGCCGCGTGGGGGCCATTCCCGATGCGCGCCGCTGATCTTGTCCTCCACTCACCAACCGGGCGGCGCCTCGCGCTGTGGTCAGGGCTTGGCGCGGCAGCGCTCGCGCTCACCTCGCTCGCCGCCTTCTCGAAGGACCATGCGCTGATGATCAACGCCAGTCCGAGCCTGCCATACTGGGCGATCTGGCTCGATCGCGGCGCGCTGCCACAGCGCGGCGAGATCATTTTGTTCGATCCGCCCGCCTCGCCGCTGCTCGAAAGGCACTTCGGCAAGAAGCCCAAGCCGTTCGGCAAGAAGGTGAGCGGAATGCCCGGCGACATCGTGACCGAAAAGGAGCGCAGCTTCTTCGTCAATGGCCGCAAGGTTGCGGTAGCCAAGCGCGCAAGCCGTTTCGGCGAGCCACTGGCGCTCGGTCCGACAGGTGTGGTGCCTCAAGGCTGCTATTTCGTCACCACCGCGCACAAGGACGGCTTCGACAGCCGCTATGCGGCGATCGGGTGGATCTGCGCCAGGCGCATTCTCGGGGTCGGGAGGCCGATCCTGTGACACCGCTGCGCGCCGCCCCATTCCTCGTAGTTGCTCTTCTGATGGCCGCGCCGGCAAGCGCCCGCGACTACGGCCAGCAAGGCACGGTCTGGTCCGTGATCGAGCCTGACCTGCTCGAGCAAATCCATGCGCGTCTCACCCATCTCGAGAAGACCGGCGAGACGGCCAAGCTCAACGAGGAGCTGAAGCAGCGCACGATCGCGCGCGTCAACCGCCCTGAGCCAGTCGCGGGGATCAATGCCGCGGCGGCGGCGCGTAGCTGGCGGTTTGATCCGACGATCAGCGTGGAGCGCGACATTGCCGACGACAAGGGCCGGGTGATCGTCGCCGCCGGAACTCGGGTTAATCCGCTCGACACCGTACCGCTGCGTGTGCCGCTGGTCTTCCTCGACGGGGATGACCCCGAGCAGCTTGCCTGGGCAACCCGGCGCTATGCCAGCACCAAGGCCAAACTCATCCTCGTACGCGGCGCGCCGCTTGAACTGATGAAGGCCCGCCAGCGCCGTTTCTATTTCGACCAGGGCGGCAGCCTCGTGAAGCATTTCGGCATCCGCGCCGTGCCCGCAACCGTCGAGCAGCAGGGCCGCGTCCTTATCATTACCGAGCAGCCGGTTCGACCCAAGGAGCGCGCATCGTCATGAGCAGAAAAAATCGTCTTCTCACATGGATTTGCTGCGCGCTCCTTGCCTGTAGTCTGAGCCTTGCTGCCGCTTCGCCAGCGCAGGCATCTGCCGGTCCGGGCCGCTGCACAGGCAAGTTCGTCAATCCGATCACGGACATCTGCTGGTCGTGCCTGTTTCCGATCTCGGTCGGCGGCCTGAAGATCTGGCCGTCGAGCCGTCCCGACACGAGCAACCCGGCGCTCCCCGTTTGCCTGTGCGGTTTGCGGCCGGGCATCGCCATGGGCTTCTGGGAACCGGTGCGGCTTGCCGACGTCAGCATGAAGCCCTGGTGTTTCGTCAATCTCGGCGGGATGAAACTCGATCCCGGTTTCGACATCGGGTTCAAGTCGATGGCGGGTCCTTCGGCGGTGGGCGGCGCGACGCAATACAATTCGCAGTGGCATGTCCACTGGTATGCCTATCCGCTGATCTACTGGATGGAGATCGTTGCCGATTTCCTGTGCCTCGAACAGGGCTCGGTCGACATTCTCTACATCACCGAGATCGATCCGCTCTGGCAGGACAGCGAGCTCACCGCGATCATCAATCCCGAAGCGGTTCTCTTCGCCAATCCGCTCGCGCTTGCGGCCTGTGCGGCTGACTGCGTTGCTGCGACGGCCAAGCTCCCGACCGACGAGCTCTTCTGGTGTGCGGGATGCCAGGGCAGCATGTATCCCTTGAATGGCAATGTCTCGGCGACGATTGGGCACGTCCAGGCATCTCGGCTCGCCCTCGCCCGCTTCTCCTATAAGCTCCACCGCGAACTCGTCGCCTGGGGCACGATGGGCAGCAAGGGGCTCTGCGGCAAGTATCTGATGCCGGTGATGAGGAAGCAGCAATACCGCTTCCAGGCCACCAATCCCAATCCGCAGACCAAGGGCCGCTACGCCTGCGCGCCCATTGGCGCATCCACAACCTTCATGTCGGCAGGCCAGGTCTATCCCGCCATCGGCGAGGACATGGGCTATCTGGTCTGGCGCAAACGGAACTGCTGCGCGTTATGAAAATACTCCCTCATCTCCTTGTAATCGCGTCGATCACTGGCGCCGCCGCCATGGCGGGAGCCGCAGCGCGGACGAGCGAGCCGGAGCTCGATCTCGAAGCGATACGCGCCCGCGCCAAGGTCGAGGCGAGCGAAGCCGATGCGCTTGCCGCCAGTGCCCGCGCGCGCGCCGAAGCGGTCCTTAGCCAAGCCAATGCCAGCGCCGCCGAAGCCCAGGCGCACGGCAAGCGCTACACCGAGCAGGCGGCAAGAACCGCGCGGCCAGAAAGTGAGGACGTCTTCGACTTCGACAAGATGGTGGCCGACGCGGGCACCATGGCCAGCGAGGGCTTGGGTGAAGCACCCCGCTTCATCGCCTTCGCTTCGCTCTCGATGCCGCCGGCAGCCTTGCGCGCCATGGCGGACGACGTCGCCCGCGCAGGCGGTGTGGTCGTGCTTCGCGGGCTGCCAGGAGGCAGCGCCAAGACCCTGACTGCGGCGCTCGCGAAAGTCGCAGCGGACGGCGGCAAGCTCGACGCGGTCGGCATCGATCCGCGCCTGTTTCGCGCCTTCGGGGTCGAGGCGGTCCCCACCTATGTGGTGAGCAGCAGCGATTTCGATCTCTGCGATGGCTTCGAGTGCCGGACCCAGGTTCCGCCCCACGACCGGATGAGCGGCAATGTCAGCGTGTCCTATGCGCTCGAAACCTTCGCGCAAGGCGGTGGTCCCGGCGCCCTTCTCGCATCCCAGCATCTTGCCCGCCTGCAACGGAGTGACCCATGAAGCGGCTTCTCCTTCCCCTTCTCTATCTCGCCTGCGCCTGTCTGCCGGCAAGCGTCTCGGCCCAGACCACAACCGATGCCGCCAAGGCGGATGGCAAGGCGTTCGGGCGCGACCGGGCGGCCGCAGCGCAGAGCGCGGCGACAACCGACCCGGATGCAAACCGCATTCCCAATTTCGGGGGTGTACCGAACCAATCGGGCTATTTCGATGATCCCGACCGGATGGCGCGTGAAGCCGCGAGCCAGGCAACGGCGAACACTGGCTACCGGACCATGCGCGATTCTATGGATCGCCGTGCGCAGTTCGCGCCCCAGGACCTCGACGCGGTTGTCGCGCGCAGCAATGTCATCAACGACGATCCGCTCTCCTACACGAGCGGCATGAGCATCAGCGGGAGCCAGGGCCGCTGCGTCCTCCTGCCTCCGGGAACCGGCACCGCAGCGCGCTACATGGCGACCTGCAATGTCGGCTATACCGCGAACCAGGAGACCAGAAGCTGCCCGGTGACGCTGAATGCCACGATCGAGCAGCGGCAGGTCTATGGCTACTACTGCGTCGGCGGGAGCGGCGTCGATCCGGCGTCGATCTACAATTGCAATCGCTACCCGGCGCCGCAGTGCACGGTCACGCAGTCCTATCCGATCAATCTGTGCGATCCCTATCTCGGCATCTACTGGGGCTGTAACTCGGGCGACCTGCGCGTCGATCTCGTAAGCTGCACTGCACCGGTCGATGGCGCGACGCCCTTCACCGTAACCGGCGAGAACGTCGTCACGACGAGCCGCGATGAAAGCCAGTGCGCGGGCCTTGCTGCGGACAGCTCATGCCAGCAGGACACCGAGACCTGCACCGACAGCGATCCTGTCACCCGGATTGTCGACGGCATCGCGGTCACCCAGCCCTGCTGGGCGTGGTCGCGCAGCTATACCTGCGCCCAATTTACGCAAGCTCAGGACTGCCAGACGCTGGAAAGCACGCCCGGCTGCTCGCTGGTGCGCGAAGACTGCCTTTCGGGGGAGCCCTGTCGAACCTGGGAGCGGGTCTACGACTGCCCGGTCCCGGACCAGCCTGCGAATACCAGCCAGTTCATCTGCGACGGCGACGTCTATTGCATCGATGGCTCGTGCGAGACGATCGAGCGCGAGGCCAATGACGAGTTCAAGGACGCGGTTGTCGCGCTCAACGCAATGGACCAGGCACGGCGCGAGTTCGATCCCGACACGCTCACCCTGTTCAAGGGTACGCGCAACACCTGCTCGTCCAAGGTCTTCGGCGTGCTCAATTGCTGCAAGGGCAAAGGCTTCCCGCTCATTCCGGGTATCCAGCTGCTTGTCGCGCTCGGCTGCAGCCGCGAGGAAATGCTGCTTCACCAGCGTGATGTGCAGGGCCTATGCGCCTATGTCGGGACCTATTGCTCGGACAGCTTCCTGGGCGTCTGCCTCACCAAGAAGAAGGTCTATTGCTGCTTTGAATCCAAGCTTTCGCGGATCCTGCAGGAACAGGGCCGCCAGCAACTGAACAAGCCCTGGGGCAAGCCCAAGACCGAGCAGTGCCTTGGCTTCACCATCGACGAGTTCTCGCGGCTCGATCTTTCGAAGATGGATTTCAGCGAGGTCTACGCCGAATTCACCGAAGCCGCTCGCCTGCCCGACGAGCTGCAGGCCGCCACCGAAATCCAGCAGAAAATCGAGGACTATTATGCCCGCGCCAGCCAATAAGGCCCCCCGGCGGCTGCTTGCCGCCTTCCTCTCGCTCACCGCTGTTGCGCCCACGCTCAGTGCTCCGGCACGCGGGCAGGAACCGCCGCTGGTCACGACCAGCGACAGCCAGGACAGCTTCTACTGCGAGGAGCGGCGCCTTGGTTACTGGTTCTATTGCACCAGGCCCAAGCCGCCCGAAGGGCAGGAGGAGACATCCGAGCCTGCTCCGAGTGCGACGAGCCAGCTCGATGCCATCACGGCAAATCTGCGCGAACTGAAAGCCAAGGCGATTCTCGAGCCGACGCCGGCCAATGTGACGGCCTATATCCGCTTCCAGCGCGCCCAGCTCGACCGGGCATCTCTGTTCAGCGATGTCTGGCAGCGGGCGATCTGGCAGGATCCTGATCTCGACTACACGCTCCAGCGGCCAGTCTCGACGCTCGGCAAGCGCCAGTGGCAGGACTCGCGCAACGCCGAGCGCAATGCGGTCATGGCGCAGCTGTCCGAACGCTACGGGCTGTTCTACTTCTTCGCCCAGAGCTGCGGCGCCTGCGAAGTCATGTCGCCGATCGTCCAGAGCGTTGCTTCGACCTGGCACATCACGGTGCGCGCGATTTCGACCGACGGCGGCCCCTCACGCCATTTCCCAAATTACACGGTCGAGACCAATCAGCGCAGCCGCATGGGGCTCGAGCCCAAGGTCACGCCGGCGGTGGTGCTCTGGGATGCCGCCAAGGGCCAGCCCATCCCGATCGGCTACGGCGTGATGAGTGCCGACGAGCTTCAGGACCGCATTTACCTCCTCACATCGAAGGAAGCCGGACGTGACTACTAGGATGAAACGTGCCGTCGCCGCGATCCTCGCGGCCACCCTGCCCCTTACAAGCGCATCGGCCGATGTCGGCAGTTCGATGGACTCGTTCCTCAACGATGTTGGCGGCGCCGCCAACGTCAATGGGCCGACCGCGTTCGAGGGTCAGTCGGCAGGCTATTACAGCCTCGGCAACGTCTGGACGCGCTTCCCGCAGAAGACGACCAACATCGCCAATCTGCAATTGCCGCGCGCCCGTGCGGGCTGCGGCGGAATCGACATCTTCGCCGGATCCTTCAGCTTCATCAACGCGAGCGAGATCGTCGCGATGCTGAAGGCTGTCGCCAACAATGCGGTCGGCTTTGCTTTCAGCCTGGCGATCGACACGGTTTGCCCGGAATGCTCGAAGATCATGCAGGAGTTCAGCCAGAAGGCTCAGCTCATGAACAACCTCAACATCAACTCCTGCGAAATGGCTCAGGGGCTGGTGGGCGGCATCTGGCCCAAGGGCGATCTGGCCGACAAGGCGATCTGCGAAGCGATCGGCAATTCGGAAGGCATCTTCACCGACTATGCCGCCGCCAAGCACGGGTGCGGCACCAAGGGCCAGCGGTCGAGCACGACGGCGCAGGGCTCGGGCAAATATGACGACGTCAATCCCGCCGTCGCGAGAAATTACACCTGGACGATCCTCAAGAAGTCCGCATTCTTTTCGCCGAATGGCACTTTCGACGAGGAACTCGCCGAATATGCAATGACGCTCCTGGGCACGATCATCTACGTCCCGCCCAAGGATGACGAGCCGGGCAAGTTCGTGCCGATCGTCGGGGAAGCGTCCTCAACGCTTGTCACCTCACTGCTCGATGGGACGAGCAACGGAAACGTCCTGATCTTCGACTGTGACGAGCCGGACAAGTGCCTCGATCCCGGCTTCAAGTCGCTCAGCCTTCCCGCATCCAAAGCACTGCGCCCGCGCGTTGCGGCCCTGATCGCCGGCATGATCCAGGCAATCCATGACGACACCGCGATCACCGACGCACAGAAGGAGCTGCTGCAGGTCGCTTCGATCCCGCTCTACAAGATCCTGACGGTCCAGGCGGCCTATGGTCGCGGCATGCCAACCGACGATCGCGAGACGCTGGCGGAGATCGCAAGCGTCGACCTGCTGTTCGCAGTCCTCGACCGGATCGTCAGCGAGGCGGGCCGCTCGATGTCGAGCTTCATCGGCGCGGACGAAGCCAAGATCGCGATGTGGCAGGGCCAGGTGAATGTCGTTCGGCAGGCACTCGCCGACAGGCAGGCGAACACGCATCTGAAGGTCAACGCCATCATGCAGATCATCGAGAAGACGGCCTTCATCGAGAACGTGCTCGCCGCCTCGATGTCGCCCGGCATGGCCGCTTCGCTCGACTGGTCGCGCGGCGTGCAATCGCGCGCCCTTACCCACTGATCCCTTTCAGCGCGCCGACAGCGGCGGGAGCCCAGCATCATGGTCGAGATTTTCACGGTTGGCGGCGGCGACTACCTGGTCAATGTCTTTCAGGCGGTCGCCGCCTGGACGGGCAATGGGGGCTACAAGAGCCTCCTGCAGGTCGTCATGGTCATGGGGCTTGGCCTGTCCGCCATTACTTTGGCGTTCAATCAGGACTGGCGGGCCTGGATCAACTGGTTCCTCGGCGCGACGCTGATCTATTCGTGCCTGATGGTGCCGCGGCTCGACGTCCATGTGACCGACCGGCTCAACCCTAGTCTTGCTCCCGCCAATGTCAGCAATGTGCCGCTGGGGCTTGCGCTGATGGCGAGCTTCACCAGCCAGGTCGGCGACTACCTGACCGGCTCGGCCGAGGTGGTGTTCGGGCTGCCGGGCGATCTCAACTACTCGAAGAACGGCATGATCTACGGCGCGCGGCTCTACGATGCTACGCGCTCCTTGCGTATTTCCGACCCCGAATTTGCCGCCAATCTCGACGAGCACTTCCGGCAATGCGTCTTCTACGACGTGCTGCTTGGCCGCTATTCGATGAAGGAGCTCGCCGAGACCAGCGACATCTGGACGACCATTGCGCCCGGCAGTCAGGCGCGGGCCCAGCGCTTCCTCACCCGCGACACCGGGACCGGTCAGGTGACTTCGAATATCATCACCTGCCGCGAAGCCTATGACGCCCTGAACGCGCAGTGGGCCGGTTTGATCGACGGTATGGGGACGGTCTTCGGGCGCCAGCTTTATCCCAACCAGACCGCCGCCCTCGCCAAGGCCAAGCTTTTTGCTGACTTGCCGGTGGCTTACCAGTACCTCACCGGGGTCTCGGCCAATGCGACCGAGATCTTCAAGCAGACGCTGACGATCAACGCGATGAGCCAGGCCATGCATTCGATGGCGGCGACGAGCGGCGCGGGCAATGTCGATGTCTACGCCCAGACGCGCGCCGATATCCAGACCGAGCGGACCTACGGCTCGATTGCCAGCAACGCGATGAAGTGGGTGCCGCTCCTCAATGTCGTGCTGACCGTGCTTTTCTACGCCCTGTTTCCTGTTCTCTTCCCCCTGTTCCTGCTGCCCAAGACCGGGCCGCTGGCACTCAAAGGCTATGTGACGGGCTTCTTCTACCTGGCGGCATGGGGACCGCTGTTCGTAATCCTGCATATGATGCTGATGTACAAGGGGGCCTCGGACATGAGCGCGGTTGCTGGAAGCAGCGGGCTCAGTCTTGCAAGCTTCACCGGCATGGCCGATGTGAACAGCGATATCGGGCTGCTCGCAGGCTATCTCATCGCCTCGGTGCCGTTTCTGGCCGGCGGCGTCGCCAAGGGCGCCATGGCGATTTCGCACCATGCGACAAGCTATCTCAATCCGAGCCAGAACGCGGCCGAGGAAGCGGCGCGCGAGGCAAGCACAGGCAACGTCTCGCTGGGCAATACCAGCTTCGAGAATTCGAGCGTTCTGACGCGTCAGTTCGCACAAGGGACAATCGCACCAAGCTTCACCTATGGCGCGGCGCAGACCCGCACGTTCAGCGATACCGGCTCGATGACGACGAGTTTCCCCGAAGCCAGCTATGACCAGCTTCCGAACTCGAGCTATCCCTTCACGCCCAGCCTCGGACAGGAGTTCACCTCGCGCCTGTCGACGATGGCATCGCAAGCCCGCTCGAACAGCGAGAGCTATGCGAACATTGCGACGGAATCGACCACCAGCGCGGTCACGAAGTTCCGGGAGCTGCGCAGCCAATTCAGCCGCGGATCGGCTTTCGAGAGCGCGACCGGCACATCCAACTCCGACAGCATCCAGACCGCCTTCAACGAGGTTGACCAGGCGTCCACCAACCTGCAGCGTCAATTCGGCCTATCACGAAGGGCCGCTGACGACATTACTGTTGCCTGGTTCCTTAACGGCGAGGCCGGCGCCAGCGCTGGTGTGACGAATGGTGTGGCTTCCGCGAATATCGGAGCGAAAGGTGGGCGCAACCAATCGTGGACTGACAGCGACATTGGTATCGCATCCGAAGACCGCTCACGCATTTTCGGCAGCCTCGCGCAAATGTCGGACAGTCGGAACTGGTCGAGCACGCGCGATGGGTTTGTTCGCAGTGTCAGCACATCGTCGAGTTCCTCGATTTCCTCGACCGCGAGCGGCATGAACGCTTCGCTCACCGAGGCCCAGAGTTACAGCCGCGAAGCACGACGGGCTGAGGAACTGGCGAACCGCCTCGAAAGCCAGGCATCGTTCTTCGAAGGCAACAGCGCCGCAGGCAGCCTAAACTTGTCACAGGCCTACCGCGAATGGGGCTTGGTCGAAATTGAACGCAATCGCGACTTCTACGGCAATGTCCGCTTCGACGACCTGACCTTCCAACTCAGCCCGGAAGGCCAGGCGCTGCAGGGCAAATTCATTGAAAGCTACGCGGAACAGCTGCGCGACGGGATCGAAGACAGGCTCGTACTGACACCAGGACAGCCAATCTCGCGCCCTTCGGTGACAGGACCCGGATCTGTACGTGGCCGCGCCCAAATCGGTGGAGGGGGTTCAGGAACCGTGCCGCAGGTGGATCAGGGCACTGTTCACGACGAAGTACAGCGCGCTCAGGATGCCGGTCGTCAACGGATCCGCGGGTCCAGACACCGTCTGGACGCAGTTACCAAAGGAGCGCAGGGAGCAAGCGCGGAAGCAGCCGATGACGTGAAGGAATGGTAGAATTTCAGCCCTTCAAGACATCCCAGTAGAGGACAAAGGAGGCGAAAATCGTGAGAATTAGAAATACCGCGACAGTCAGCTTCCGTCCCCACGGGTCGGCCCAGGACTTCTTGATCCGATACTCCATCACGCGATTGTCACGGATCGCCTGATCGATTTCGGACAGCCCCTCCCACTTCGGAGTACGATGCTCAGCGGTGTCGATGTCAAACTTGGTCATGATCGCATTCATCTCGCTTCTCCTTAGAACATAGCAGAAACAAGGGCCCACGCCATAGAAACATGTCCCACAATAGACGCGGCAGCCTTTCCTCAGAGCCTAGGCAGGGCGGTCACGTACCGGCGTTTTCATCCGGCAGAAGCATGATCTCACTGCGGATGCCGGGCCGGGTCATCATTTCGGCGATAGTTGGCAAGCTTGCCTTCATGGACGAAAGTAGACTCGCCTCGAGTGCCTTCAGTTGCTCGCCGTTCACAGAAGGTGGTTTGGGATTGTCTGCTCGGCCCAATGTGTTGAGCATCTGCAGAACCTCCCAATCCCGCAGGACATGGGTCTGCCCTTCATGATCGCGCCATGCCCCCAACACAATCCTGGTAACCGAATGGTCTTGGCCGGTGACTTGGTCCTCGACCGAAGCAATGAGCATGGGAGCTGGCAATCGCAGGCAAATCGCCAGCGTGCTTTGCAAGCCCTCTCCTTCCTTCAAAGCGCGATCGAAAAGTGTATGCCCTACACCCACGAGACGCATTGGGCCTTCCCGATCGCCTAGGCGGACGTTGCGATCGAACAGCAAGCCTTTGTACCGATCCTGCATCGCGTAATCGTCATCCACCCATTTCTCAGGGGACAGGACATCCAGCCCATCGTCCCTCCGAAACACGCGGCGGCCTTGCGACTCCATCATCATCGCGAAGAAACGTTCGAGATCGGGAAGATCGACCTGCGGGAGGTTTCGTCCAACTTGCGCAAAATCGAAGCGGGTTACGTTCCCCATCATCGTCTTGACCTTGTCGACCAGGTCTTCTCCGCCAATGGTAGCGGATTCCCGGTCGAACCACTGATCAAGGCTTTCGCGCGACTGCGTCTGTCCAGCCGCAAAAATCTTCTCGAATGCGCTCGGGCCGGTCATGCCGATGACGAGCTGACTGATGTCTTCGCGCTCGTCCATGGCTTCGTCGAGAGCGCGCTGAATTCGCTCGAGTTTGGCGTTCAATAGGTCCCAAATTCGCGCCTCTACGGTGTCCGGGTTTCGCAGGATAAAGACCTGGACCGGCCGTGTCTGACCATATCTGGAAAGTCGCCCGACACGCTGATGCAAACGCATCGGATTCCATGGCATGTCTACATGTATCAGCGTGGCGCAACGCTCTTGGAGATCGATCCCCTCGCCTGCTGCCTCAGTTGAGACCAGAAACCGGATCGAACCCTGATTGAAAGCCTCGGCCGCCGCGTCGCGCGACCAACTTTTTGGCCCGCGAGACCCGTCTGCCTTGTTGATCTCCTCCAAGCGCTCATCGCCGTTGATAAAGGCACAGCAACCGTGCCCAAATCGAGCGTGCAGGGCATCAACGACCAAGGCTTGTGTCGCCTTATATTCGGTGAAGAGAAGTACGGGCTCACCTGAAGGCAGCTCGCGTTCAATGAGATCGACTAGACGTTCGATCTTGCGCTCCTGCTGAATAGGCTCTGCCAATTCGAGCAACTCATCAAGCCGAGCAATCTCCCCCTCCATGAGTTCGGCAAGCATCTTGCTCCACGCTTCCTCATCGGCTCGGGCGCGATCATCCAAAGTCTCGTCTTCGTCTTCCTCCGTTATCGTCGGAATAGGGGCGCGAGCCTGTTCGGCGACATCTGCCAGTTTGGCCCGGCGCTTGGTCAAAGCGCTTCGAATTGCAGCGATCGAACTGGCTGCCAGTTTTTGAAGCGCAATGAGCAAGAGCATCCGGGCTGACTGCGCCCGGCCATCGAGTGTCGATGCATAAGCTCGCCCATCAATGATGAAGCTGCTCAGCATTTCGTAAAAGGCGCTTTCCTCGGGGCTGAAGGCGTATTCTCGCGTCTCCACCGTGACCGGCGTGAAGAGGCGGTTGCCTTTGAGGTCAGTAACCGTCGCCTTGTTATTGCGGATCATCACATCCGGAAGCTTGGTCAACTGCTCGTCGATATCATGTTCGGGTCCGAACTGGTCCGGATCGAGCAGGCTGAGTAGGGAAAGAAAGCCGAAGTCCTTTCCACGGTGCGGTGTACCGGTGAAAAGCAAAAGCGAGCGGATCTTATGTCTTTCTTCCAGCGCGCGCAGGAGCTGGAAGGATAGAGTTTCCCCTGTCCGCTCATCGGCGTGAAGATGGTGCGCCTCGTCGACCACCACAGCGTCCCAAGGGTCGGCAGAAAGGAAGCGACTACCATCCGATCGACCATCGGCAACTTCACGGCGCAGAGTGTGAACCGATGCCACAACCATGTTCGCTGTGTCCCAGAAGTCCACGGTCGGCGTATCAACCGAGCGATCATACACCTGCAGACGGATATCGAACATCTGACGGAGCCGCTTCTGCCATTGGGGCACCAGTTTGGCAGGCGCCAATACCAGTAGGCGGCGGATTTGTGCTCGTGCCACCAAAGGCATGAGCACAAGGCCAGCCTCAATGGTCTTTCCCAGCCCCACATCGTCGGCCACCAGCCAGCGGAAGGGGAATGTCCGGTTGACCTTGTGACAAACCCAAAGCTGATGCGGGAGCAGCTGCACCCGCGATCTTGAAAATACCCCCCACTGATCGTTCACAGAGCGAATAGCCATGGCGCTGGCGCGCATTAAAGTTTCTGCGCTTTCATCAAATGTGCCGGTGGAAAGAGCCAGCTCGAGCGCCCGAGCAAGGGTGAGTTCGGTGCGCAAGACCTGCTGAATCGTTGCGCCGAAACGAACAACGACAAATTCACCTGCATCCGCAATCACCTGGCCAGCGCCGTGGCGTGGGTGATTGACCCTTGTATCGGCGGCCAGCGCTTCAGGCATCGTCATCTTCGGCATCGTCCCAACTGTTATCTGGCCATTCTGCGACGTCGGCATCATAGAGGATCGACACGAGGTCATCGCGGTGCTTGGCGAGTGTGATGACGTGCAGTGGCAAATCACCGTCACCATCGAAATGGGCGGCATCTCCAATGCAACGCTCGACTGCCCCATACAGGGCGCGTCCTTCGTCAATGCCACGCTCGAACTGGCCCATGCCAAGCGTGTGGGCGAGGCGGCGGACGCGTTCCGCTGCGCTCCAGCCATAAGGCATAATCTGTTCGGATTGAGCCTGCGAATAGATACCCTTGCGGCCTAATTCGCGCACCAGCCAGTTTGCGCCAATACCAAGCGATCTTGCTAGGGGCGCTGCCTCTATGCCCATGCGGGCCGCAACGTGGGAGAACGCCGGCCGCAAGTGCCCGCGAAGGGATACATCGCCCTCTTGGGCAACTACCGCCGGAAATTTCATAAATAGCCTTTGGTAGCTCTCGAGGTGCCGTGCGATCATGCATAGATCGGGAAGGCATCGGCGCCACATCAGGTAGCTCTCATCCGCATCCGGATCGCTCCAGGCTCGAAGCCGCTCGACAAAAGGTCTCAGCTCCTCGTCACAAGGGTCGATTGTCGCGAGTTCTTGCCACCATCCATCCTGGATCGCCCTGGCAACAAATTGCCGGGACTGAGCCGGTTTGATCCTCCCAAGCGTCTGGAAGGTTGCGAGCGAGAGCATGGTAAACCAAGCAGGCTTATCCCCGTCAGCCAAAGCCCCGGAGGAAAAATCCTCAGGATAGACCGCACGATCATACGCCTCGCGCAGACCGACCTTATTGGCGTGCCACCATTGCGCGATGCCCGAAAGCGCCTGCTCAGCATCGGGTTGCCAAGGGCTGGTCGTATCGGTCGGTATTGAAGGAAACCCAAAGGAATATCCAAGTTTGGCGAGCAATCGGTTTTTTTCGTCCTGCTGCAGTCCGGCGAGCAACGGAGAGTTCACCAATTCGTCCACAGTGGGAAGCCACTTTGCCGCGCTCGCCAATTGAGCGACAGTCCGATCATCCGCGCCGACCAAATAGCGAATGAAGGCTGTCTGGCGCACTGGACTGTCACCAGCACTCTCAGCCCATTTCTCCCAAACATTTGGTGTATGTCCGGACTGTTCACGTGCGAAGGCGGCGAGGTCAAAGGCAGATCCCGTGTAATTCGAAGCCAACCGCCCTGAAGGAGGCGCGAAGGCTGCCCGCTCTTGTTCATCGCTATTGCCCTGCGGAAATGCCAGCAGCCGGATGGGCTGCCAACTTCCATCTTCGGCTAGCCAGTTCCGCTCTCGCAGGACCTTGCGGAATTCCGCTTCTTCCTCGCCGGTCATGGCAAGCGACACGGCTTCTCCGCAAAGGCAGGCAAGACTTTCCGCTAGTGCGCAGTCTATTCCCTCGCCTCCGGAGAGCGCTTCGACCAACGTAACGGTATCCAAACGTTGCCCCGAAGGGAGCCCAACAGATTTTAGCAGCCGGCCAGTTTCCTCCGTGACAACGGCATTCGCGAATTCTTCCAAGGCGAGCAATTCAGTAATCGCGATTTGAGCATCATGGTCGGCGATCGCTCCTGACAAGCGCCATTTGACATCAGCCGCGCACGATGCACCGCCGAATGCCAAGGGAACTAGGGGGCGTTCCGCCCATAGTCGTGCGAGGCCCTGGCCTGATTTATGAAGTGAATGTTCAGGTCCGTAACTTGCCAAGTCATGCCCAAAGAGCTGCACGAGTTTTCGCCAGAAGTCCTCTCGTCCTTCGGGATCCAGTCCCGTCGCGTGCGCAAAGCCTTTCCAGTCGGCACTGCAAGCGTCGTAAAAGGCGATAAGCCGGGGGCCAAGGGAAAGGCCCAGCCGCGCAAATCGGCTTTCCTTCTCGTCTGCCGTACCGGACAATTGGGTGCGTCCGGGATCGACCGGAAAGCGGCCTTCCAATAGCCAGGCTCCCCGGCGGCGTTCGCCAACGAGCGGGACAAGATGCCAGAACTGAGGCACATCACTCGGGAAGGCATGGGGTCCATTGCGACCGAAGGGCAGGAAGAGCCGGAAATCATTCCCCAAATCGAAGCGCAGTACGCGGCGAGTGCCATCGATTGCCAGCCAGCTTACGCCATCAACCAGCCGATGCTCCTCGTGTCGGAATACTTTCTCGCCTTCAGGGCCTGCCACTTCGATGGATGCGTCCTGACCGAGTGCAGCCAAGAACGGAGCTGCCTCCCGAAACGCTTCCCATGCCTCAAGCGCCTCATCTTCTCGACCAGGTGCCACAGGAATTTCAATGAGTGTCGCTTTGCGCCCCCTGTCGTGAAAAGGGGCGATCGTCCTGCTTCCCCCTTCCCAGTCGGCAGGGATCATGCCGCCCAGGATACGAATGGCTATGCCACCGCTGGCCAGTCGAACTTCGTCGGCGAGCATGTGGACGGTCTTAAATCCAAGGCCGAAGCGACCGGTTACTGCATCCCCATCCTTTGCAGAGTGATTGATCGCGAGCATGTTCGAAAGATCGCGGCGGTGCCCTTCCTCTTCGGCCTTCAGGGGATCACTCCCGGGCTGATTGACCGGCCGCCCCCAATGGATCACCCGCAAACACGTGATCATTTGATCGCCGTCGGAGATGGCTTCGACACGAAAGCGTCCGTTGCCGTGCCACTGCGCCTGTGCATCGACAGCATTCTGGTACAGTTCGAACAGCACGCGATGTGGGGCATAGCCCATCTCATCGATCTTTTGGCGGGTGGCATCGAGGAGTTCCTTCGCACCCTCGTCCGACTGCGCGGCGGCCCAAAGCGCGCAGCGCGCCTTGTCGCGGTCGCGAGGCGCATCGCGATGGTAGTCACTTAATGCAGTTCGCATCACAGGCCCGGTCTTGATACCGGCCAGGCGATCATGAAGGACCTCCTGCAATTCCGCGCAGGTGTCTGAGAGTGTGCGTTGATCGCTAGCGAAATAGCTGGCCAACAGCTCGGACAGTGCCGTTTTGTGACGCTCGAAGCCGAGCATCAGAGCAATGGCCAGTTTTCTGACAAACTGATCCAGTAGCTGCCGAGCCTCGGTTTCATCGGATGGTGACACTGGTCCGATCACCAAATCGTAGACGTGTCGGTATCCCGCTTCGTCGCGCTCAATTCCTCGCTGGATGCAATCGAGGAGTAATGCATCCTCTTTGCCGGACAATGGCACCGTGCAGTCAGTCCCAGCTGCCGACGGCACACTAACCTGCCCCTGATCTGGCAGCGCTACGGCGAAGCGGATTTCTGCAAGGCGGTCCAGATTAGCGTTGTCCACATCGCGCTGTTCGTCGGCTAGCTTATCGAGATCATCGCAAATTCGGTGAAACGAACGCTGCCCTTCCCATTTCGCCGCAAGCGACTGGATCCCGCGATCACGGCCGAGCATAGCCAAGGCCAAAAGAATGCCGTCATGCACATCATATTGGGTGAGCGGCGAGAAGGCGCGTTCGATGCCTTCAAGCCAATCTGCATCGACCGACTGGGCCGTCAAAATTTCTTGGGTCGATTGATCTGTGGGCTGGTCGAGTTTGCCCGCATATCCACGTTCAAGGAGCGCTGATGGATCGATACCCGCTGCTGCGAGCGCAACGCTGTCCGCCCTTTCGAACCGACCGGCTTCGGTTGGAACGAGCAGATCTGGCGGAAGAAAGCGGGGACCATGCGTCAAAACCGGCAAGTTTCCGTCAAACGCGGCCCGATAAAGTCTTCGTGCCGCTTCAGCAGACGAATCAAGTCCAGTTTGCGCAGCCATTGCGTTCATTTGAGCAACTATGCCTATCGAAGATGGCACGCATAGAACTTCACCCATCCCGGCAATGGTCGCGTCCACCATGCCGTCTCGCAACGCCGCAGAAATCAGGGGCCACGCTTCAGCGTTCAGCTCGGTATTCGCGCCAGCCAGCTTCGCCAAGTCATCAAGGTGCTCTACGATATCGAAGCAAAGGCCGGTCGCACCGTGATCAGCGGCAAGTTGGGCTGCCAGAAGGAATGACTGGGATCGATCCGGTCGAAGCCTCTCCAGATGCAGCTGCACTTTCGGGTCGCGTAGAGGGCCGGGAAGCGCACTGGCAAACAGATACCCGCCCTTCTCGATAATCAGCCCCTCGAGTGCATGTTCGGCTTCCAGAGGTAAGTCGAGGACACTAGTTGGCGCCCATGCATCACCATCTGCACTGACCCAGGCCGTCTGACGAAGCGTATCGATCAAATCATCCGGCAAATGCTCCAATTCGCCCAATGCACTGGCTATTTCCGAGGTGAACCGATGGGGGTTAGACGCGGACAACGCTGTCCGAATTGCCGCCTCAGGCCCCCATCGCGCGATAAGCCTGTTCTGGACCCCCGCTGCCGAAGTATCCCCCCAAAGCTCGACAAGATGGGTGAGTGGCATCAGCGCTGCCGGAACATCAGAGGCTCGCCCCCGGAAAATGTCCGTGGCTGGCAATAAAATATCAGCCCTATTGGATTGATGCAAAGGCAGCATTTTCAGAATGCCGTCATCGATACCCGACTTGAGCAATGCGATGGACTTGGATTCATCCATCGAAGGCAAACTGCCCTCAACTTGTGCATCACGGAGCCAATCCCCCAATTCCGCGACATCGATCCGACGCAAGCCAATGCGGTCGCGAAGTGCCTTTTTCAGTTCTGCCGTTGTTGCGGAGGCAACGAGACGATCTTCCCTGTCCAGCAAGAGGACTTGGACCAACTCATCGAGAATGCCACCGAGTTCATCCAGTTCGATCAAGGCGACATTCGCAGGCAAAGCCGGATCGAGTGCAACAAGTTTGCGCAGATCGTCGCGCGAAGCATCGGTACCGAGCAGCTCCGCAAGCTTACCGCAACTACCGGGATCCCCGAAGCGCTCGGCCTGTCTCAAAACGGCCAAAAGGCAGTCCGTCTTTTTGGCCGACGCCAGATTTTCAAGACCACCGTCCTTCAAACCTAGCCGGTAAATAGGAGGTGTCGCCACTGCCGCGGCAAGCACGCCCAGCTCTCGATTGGGTGCGGCATCGAAGAGCAAACCTCGTCGAGTAAGAGCTGCAATGGATCCCAACGAGAGGCGAACGTCGTTCTCATCCTGCATCAATCGCGCAGGGATGACCTCCAATTTATTCCCCCGATCATCGGCAGCGAGCGCGTCCAGCGACGGGCCATTTCGCAGAAGGTGCGAAATTAGGGCAGACGCCTCTTGCGCTACTGTGCCTCGAGCCGAAAGGAAGGGTTCTGTCACCGCCAACAATTCGATCGTCTCGTTCAAACCCAATTGCCGAGCTATCGATCCGCTCTGCTCTGCCCAGGACGATTTGATCGGGATGCTGCTGCCCGCCGCGACGAGAGCGCTAAGAAGTTCGCGGCTTTCGACGCTGGGAGGCAGGACGAAAATGCGATCCGGAGGAAGGTGGCGTACCAACCCCCGCAGCTTTTCCGTTCTTGCGAAACTCTGATTTACGTCGGCGACAGCTTCCCGATAGATGTCCGCCAAGGCTGCCTCTGTTTCCGCGCCAAGGTGTACCGAGTCGAGGAGCGCAACCAGCGTCTCGGCCACTTGGCCTTTTTGAAAGACAGCTGGTCCGGCAAGCCTCACCAACTCGGCTAATTGAGTATCTGGCCACCTTGGCTCGACATCCGCCAAAACAGTGTCGAACGCCAAAACGAGGCCGTTCTTATCGCACCATTCTTCAATCCTTGGAAAAGCCAACTTAAGCCGGGTGAGCGTCGTTGCCTCACCCCTCAAGATGGGACGTAGTGACACGCCCGAACATGTATTCCAGCTTTCAGCTTTATCGCCTGGCCAGCATTTGGCTAGCGCCCGACCTTGACAGACGTCACTTCGGTTTTCGTCCCACCACGGCGTACGTTGTAAGGTGCGGACAAGTGCATGTCGCTCCGCATCGCTAGGCAAACTGGGCAATGCGTCAGCCAAAGTTTCGAGCAACAAAGGAAGCGTCGCTTCGCGGCGGAGAGCCTGATTCCATCGGGTTTCGATATGATCATCATCACGCAGCTTGCGACGGTCGCTCGAGACAAAAAAGTAGCCGTGAATCAGCAGTTCTATGTTGTAGGAACCGCGTTCCATCGGTTCAGAAAACAGCGGATCTCCCAGCGGCAAATATACTGCGTGACGCAATCTAAGATGGCTTGCGCCATCGGCCGCTGCAGTACGACATAAGATTACAGCGCCATGTGGGTTGGCTTTGGGTTGGATATGCTTCCCATGTATGTCGAAGACCTTATCCCAGCCGACATCATGTAGCAGCCGCGCTGCTTTCCCTTCGGGCGCCCATTTTTGAAAGCCACTGAATGTCACTTCAGAGACCGCACCATCGACTTTGCCGCCAATGATAGTCAGACCGTCCTCGACCCCTGGTCCGGCTAGGCGTCGCGCCCCGCGGGACATCGAAATTCTGCGAGCCTCGCCATCTATCGGAATGATCTCAATGGCCTCGATATTTCTTAGGCACGCAAGGGTCGGGGCTAGTTCGTCTCCTTCCAGGATCTCGGCAATGGCTCCATCGGGTGACCAATTCGTATCCGATAGGCAAAGGTTTGGGCCAGGCCGCAAATGCTCTGTGCGAAGTGGAAGAAACAGTACCATCCCTCGGTCCATGCCAAGCTTCGCAGCTGCTTCGATTAGAGCCGCTGCTTCGATGGGCCCCAGTTTGTGCCAATCGCGCTGCGCGGTATTGGCTTCGCTAACCTGTCCCCAGGGATTCATGATTAACGTTTGCGACTGGCCTTCTCGATCCTCTACTCGACCTACCGCAATGAACGCGTCGCAAAGGTGATAGACTGACTTCTGGCCAAGACCGAAACGCCCCACTGCCGAACGCTCATCCGCTTTACTACCGCCACTCGCTCGGGTGATTGCCTCCATGTGACGTGCAAGCACGGGACCATCGTTTGCGACGATCAACCCCGGAGTTCGAAGTAACGGATTGGTTGCGTCATCAAACCCTCTATGACCGGCAACCACCATCCGGCGCGCGCCTGCATCCTCCGCATTTTGAAGGAGTTCCTTGAAGATCGTGAAGCCCGAAGCGTATCCCTCACGCAAGATTTGCTGCAGGCGGAGAATGTCGCTTTCCGCCGAATGCACCAGCCCACTCGACCGAATTTCTATCGCTTGAGCATGAGCGCCAATAACGTCAGATTCGGTCACAATTCCCCCAGTCGCATGGCCATTCAGACGCAAATGCTAAAAATTCTGAAAAAAATTAAGGCCCGTTACCGCCGAGAGCTCCATGGAAGTTCAAGCAAAGTCTCGATATCTCTGCGCGAAACTACTTTGGTCCAAAGCTCCCAGTCAGCGTCCCCGTCGCCAACCTCAAGAAAATCACCGTACCTCAAGCTGAAAACATCAGCCGGACTTTCCGGTTTGGTGAAGGATTTCAGCTCCTCCTCAAGTCGTTCGATATTTTCAATCCAATCGTCTTCGATTGTGTCCGGCAGCGAGCCAAGTATGTCGTAACGGTCCTGCATTCGCTCAGAGAGACGTTGATAGACCCGTTCATCGATGGTGCCCGAATAGACTAGGTTCGCCATGTCCACCTCGCGGCGCTGCTGACCGTACCGTTTGATCCGCCCGATCCGCTGTTCGAGACGAGACGGATTCCATGGCAAGTCGACATTGATTAGGGTGCCCAAGGTCTGAAGATTCAAACCCTCACAGGCCGCGTCGGTCGCACAGACGACCCGAAGCTTCCGTTCCTTGACCCCACGTTTGATCTCCTCGCGGTCGATCGACCGCCACTCGCCGCCGAGTAAAATACCTGACTTTCCAACCCCGGCATATATCGCGACCGGCTCGGTGGGATGCGCCGCGCTGATTAGCTCGCCTACCCAGCGAGCCGTATCATAATACTGGGAGAAAATGATGCAGCCGAGCGCGATCCATCCCTCCTGGTCGAGATAGTGGAGGACCGCCCGCCCTTTTGGGTCTTCCTGCTTGGCCGAAGACAGAATCTCCAAAACCCGTTCCAGATGGATCGCCTCCACATCCACGACGGCCGCATAGGCCTCTGCCCCCATTTCCTCGATCGCCTCGAGGAGGTCCGGATCTTCAGCCTCCTCGGCCATAATTCCTTCGCGGCGACGCTCGAGCATCTTTGTGGCGGTGGCTATTCCGGACGCGACGGAGGAGCATATGCGCTGCATCATCAGGTTTCCTAGAAATCCAGTTCCAGCCTGACGCGCCTTCATTGCCTTCGTAAAAAGTTGGATCTCCTCGTACGCACGGTCATAGAAATGCGGGGTGCGGACCGCGCTGCGCTCGAACACCGCCGGGGAAGTGCCGGACCGAGGGTGGATGTTCACCGCGATCCGATCCATTAGTCCCGCTTCCTCAAGCGTCTTGCGGCGCCGGAGGACGACGTGGCGGCCCAGCGGGTTGTGGTAACGCATGAAAGGTAGTCTCCGAGCGATCTCCCCCCTTTCGATAACCTCGGTTAAATCCTCGCGGGTAAAATCGTCCAAGTCCGCGAGACCGCGGTCAGTAAAGAACTCGTCTTCCGGGACCTTTAAGTCCTCCCGGATCCCGCGGAACACAGCCGCCTCGCGGGCATGAGGGAGTGGGGAACGAAGCCATGGCCAAGCTACCTCCGGATCCGGCAGGGCCGTTCGCCCGGACACCAGGTCGAGTGCCTGCTCCGAGTCCCACCACCGAGACGCGCTTGGCCGGCCGAGAACATGATCCTGCCCGTAAGCGAGCAGCTTCATAAGGTCCCAGATCTCCTCCCGGTGCGTTTGGATCGGTGTAGCAGTCCCGATCACCAAGTGCCGTGTTCGACCGGCGAGACGTTCCATTGCCTGATAGAGCTTACCCGGCTCCGGCTCCTCCGTCCCGATCCCACGTTTGACTCGGGCTTTGTGCCCCTCGTCGAGCGCGATCATCCCAAAGGTCCCGCGCATTAGCGCCTGCGCCTCGGGACCGCCTCGAACCAGAAGGCCGGTAGAAACAATACCGATCTGTGCTGGGCAGCGCAGCACGTCCTCCGGATCCCGAGATCTGTAAAGGTGACCGCGCTGGTCCACCCAGCCCCGCTGCGGAGCCCGAGCCCAGACGCAGGCAGGCAGCCCTAACTTGTCCCAGAGCTCCATCTGCCACTGGAGAGTCAGGGTCGCCGGACAGAGGATCAGGAAGGGCCCATGCCCCATCAGAACTGTGAGCGCCCCGGTCGCTGCCATCGAGAGGGTCTTACCCACTCCGACCTCGTCCGCGAGCAGGAGTCGGGCAGCACCGTACTTCTGGTCATGCTCAACAAAGACCTTCACGAAAGCCTTCTGCCACGGCGCGAGTCCTTCGCCGCGTCGGACGAGCGGGCTCTCCACGGTGACGGATTTTGCTAGCCCGACCGGGTCCGTCCGCATCGCCTCGATCTGGACTTCCACCTTATTGGCTGTCCGGCCGATCTCGTCGATTACCGCCTGTGAGAGGGGTACCCCCTTCTTCCATAGCCAGTCGAACTCGGACTGAACCCAAGCGGCGGCCTCCGAGGACGGGTCCTCCCAGATCATCTCGTAGGATTGGGCCCAGCCGTTCGCTGTCTCGTTGATGGAGCCGATAAAGCTGGAAGTGGTCCCGTCCGGACGCGTGATCACTCCTGCCTTGCCGTGCAGGAACGGGGCATTGTCTCGCGAGACAACTCGGATTTCGACGTTCCCGGCGGTCAGGAGCTCGTGCAGGCGCCGCCAGCGAGGCCGTTCGAGGAGCGCGTCGATATCGTTTTCGTGCTCGTGCCACCGCTCAACCTGCGCTTGGTCTCGGGCCTTCTGGCTCAGGGTAGCTGCGGTCAGGTCGCGCGGATCAAGGTCGGCGTTGCAGACGATTCGGACCCTACCGATCGTGCTGATCTCCTCGTGGATCAGGTCGAAGATGGAAGAACGGAAGTACCCCGCAATCCGGTCATAGGTCTGCGCCCCCATCAGCCGGTCCTTCAGGAACACATGCGAGAGGCGCTGGTTACGGGAGGAGAAGCGGGAAATTAGGTCAGGCATAGATCATAAATCTCGCACCTGGTAACTTCTCTGTTCATTCTGAATCCCCCGGATCCACCTCACCCTGTGCGATCCGAAGCAAGCGACGCACCGCGTCATTCCGGGAGACTTCGCAGAATTTATGAATTGCCATGAAAGAGTACTGAAGGTCCTGATCGAAGCGGGACATGGGCACCCCCGGGTCTATCCAGCTCACCTGGACCGTTATGGATGTGCCGGTCACGTTCGAGCGTTCTGACAAGATCTCCCCGATCATCATAAGTCGACCCTTGTCTCGAGGGACGAGCGCGAGATCCCCCTTGCGGACCTCATTGAACAGGTTGTCGATCTGACCGGCGCGTGCACGCACTCCCTTTTCGGACCGGTCCTGATTATGGGTCCGAATTGCGCTGATCAGATCGTCTCGTGTCATATCCAGACGCAGATCGGGGACTTCGTAGTCCAGCTGGATCTGGCCAGTCTTCAGAACCTGCTGGACAGTTATATCGTCAGACCCAGGTCTCAACTTCCATGCGCGTATCTTCGTCATGATTAGATCCGCTCCGTCTGGATAGCCGTACCAAGAATCCGGGCCGCGCTCGCTTCCTCCGGGTCGGTCCGTGCCCGCTTCGTGGCCAGGTAGGCCACGATCTGGAGTAGCGTATCCCGCTGGCGCAGGTAGTCCGAGATCAAGTCGCGCAGCTCCTCGAGAACGTCTTCAACCTCGTCTCCCTTATCGACACGCCAGATTCCGCGAAGGGCGAGCCGGGCAATGCTGTCTCGGCCGAACTGCACGCCCTCCGCCATGGCACTGCGGCCGAGACCTTTGGCAGTCTTGAGCCTGGCGTTGTTAGGTGACTTCGACGCCATCAGGTCGTCATAATCTCCGACCCGGAACGCCTTGGCGAAGTTTTGGAACTGGTCCAATTTCGCCTCACCCGCCTCCTCGATGTCCATCATTTTGAGGTAGAACCGTTCCGCGCCGTTCAGCTGTAGCCATAGCTCCCGTTCCAGCCCGTCCGGGACGAGGAACTCGTTGGCAGTCTGAACAGCGAACTCGGTCAGCTCGTCGACCAGGGTCTTTTCTCCCTTCTTGCGAGGGCGCAGCGCCTCCCGAGTCATGTCAATCCCATCAATCTTGGTATAGGACGTCAAAACCCGAAGTGCTGCCGCGTAACCAGCCATTTGAAGATCTGCATCGTTGAAGATGTTCTCCCCGCGCGCTGCGTCCGTCTGGTCATTTAGCCCAATCATGTCCTTGATTTGGCGCTCTACTTCTTCTCGGATCTCGTGGACGATCTCATCCGTATAACCCGACTGTTCACTATGGCGCTTTCGAAGGACGATTATGTGGGTACCTTGGACGTAGCCGCCCTTCTTCAACTCAGTCACAGTTTCAGTCGAGACGTACCAGTCCTGTACGACCTGAAGGCCCGCGCCCCAAAAAATCTGGGCCATGTCTGACCACGTCTTGGCATCTTGATGGGTAAACTGGACGATTTGGAGCCCGTTGTCCGACAAATGCTCGGTCATCGACCGGTAGGTTTCTATCATCGCCGATTTGAACGCTTGACCGTCGCCTTTGATCGCCAAATTTCGGCGTGAGTCCCATAACCATTGGTTGAACGGCACAGGTGGGTTTTTCCGAAGCCACGCAATAAAATATTCCGTAATTTCATCATAGTTCACAGCATCCGCATAAGGGGGGTCTGTAAGAAATATATCGGTACATTCGGATACTTCGGATGAAACGCAGTTCTTTATGATCCACGATTTTTCTGGGAATTTTTCAACTCTTTCCGGCAAATTCAGGTTTGGCGCTGCATGTCGCCAGCCTCTAGATCCATAATTAAGTAAGGTATTAATCACCTGATCGTCGAAAGTCTGCTCGACATTCATTTCCCTCGAATGCCAGCGATTAGTCCTTGCCGACCTATCGTATAGGCAAGCCAATCCAATATTCATAAAGGGAAGGCTTTTGGCATGTTTGGTAGCGATCGCATTTATAAGAAGATGCCTAGGTCCATAGAGATGATGCCAATATGTCCATCCACGCTCTCGAATGGGCTGAGTTGTGTTGTACCCGGGCTCAATGGCCATATCGGGCACAAGCCCCGAATCTTGCCAATTGGAAAGGTTTCGCTCGATATACTCAGATACAATATCCTCGCGACGTAGGTCATGAGAACTTGGAGACGAGAACCAGAACAACGGGTTCTTCTTGCCTTCCGATAAATCCCTCCCGGACATCCACTGAATAGCGTATAGCCGTTCTTGAAAAATGTCATCTTGGCGCGGGCGGAAATCAGATTTTTCCCAGCGCCGTAGACGATTACGACCAACTCCATTCTCGTCTTTGTAATCACCTCGTATATCTTTGAGAGAGACGCCAAGACCATCTTCCAACATCGGATGATGTAGGCGCCCGTTGCGAACGGTTCCGAGTGCCGCTTCCTTCATATCACTGTCGTCAACGCCGCTATGAACCTCCAGCTCATAACGGCGGTGCACGTGATCTGGGATCATACGGGCGACGACATTACGCTTTTTTGAAATGACCCAAGAGGGCGCCATTGGCACCATCCATCCTGTTTGGGGGCAGCGGGTTTCGAGACAGTAGAGGAACACCTTAGCACGGTTCCCAGCCTCGTCATGCTCCACCCCCATGGCAGTTATCTCCGCATCAATCGCAGCTACAATCCGCTCTTGCTCGGCCTTCATGCGCGCATGTTCATCCGGGGCAGCGCCAACGATGTTGAACGCGCCCCACGTGAGCATACAGGCGACCGGGTTCAGGTCTGAAGCGTAAACATCGCATCCCATGCGGGCCGCCTCAAAGGGGATTGAACCAGAGCCCGAGAAGGTGTCAGCGAGCTTCGGGCGGCGACCGAAGCGCATAATTCCAAGTTGCTCGACAAGCTCCGAAACAGACGAGGCAGATGTATTTAGGTGACTATTAACTTCTTCCCAAATCCCATTCAGAAGATTTTTCTCAGAAATTTCTTCAGGACGCCTTATCGAGTACTCTTTCTCAAGCCGAAAATCATAAGGTATTTCACTAAACATTGCGGATATATAATTTTGACGCTCCTCTAAATCTATATCATCTCTCCAAGAGCACGATCGTCCGCTGTCTTCAACGACATCCGCATACCTTTCAGGAAATAGATTCTTTAAGTCCCTTGCCGTTCCTGAGTATCTTTTACCAAAAGCTTCGTTGTTAATCCCCATCAATAGTTCAAATATTTCGACATCGCGTTCAATATTATCGGTTGCTGGAATAAGTGATGCCAACACACAGGCGCGAGTTAGAAAAAGGGGTTTCCTCCCCTTCCAATAGGAACCTAGGCCGGTAAGTGTCTGAGCCTGTTTTGCGTTTCGTTCTCGACGTGTCTCAGCCGATATCTTCGCTGTCGGCCAGGCCCGCTCAATCAGGGACGGTGCATCCCGCAAGCTGAATGGCACGATTTCGGTCTTCAAGGCAGCGGTCACGGCCATTGTCGGTCCTTACAATTTGGTAAATAGATCAGGGATTTTCTCTGGAGGTGTCGCGGGGCGCACGCGACGCGCTCCTATTGAAACTTCCTCCCCTTCTCGAATTAGGGCATGCCGAATCGCGATACGCCACCCGGTCTTGGGGCTATCCCACTCCCCCCCGTCCTTATTGATCTGCTGGAAGAGCCACCAAAGCTCCTCCGGCCGGTGAGAGGACCACCGGGTGAAGGCGATCGCTGCCTCGTCCGGGATCGCGTCCTCGATCGCCCAGGCCAGCACGCAGAGTTCGCGCCCGAGGATCCGCTCGACGCGGTTGTCCCCGGCGTTGAACCGGGACGCCTTCAGGTCCTTTTCTTTCAAGCGCCGGTTCAGGTGGGCCTTCACCCCCTCCGCAACCTGGCGCCAGGTGTCGCGCGGTACTGCAGCCCGACAGAGCCGCTGCGCGGCTGTCCCGACCCCGACCGCGCCGAAATCTTCCCAGACCTCGACTGGGTCTGTGCGGCCAGCCGGGACCCGGACCAGGAACTGGTGCGGCAGTGGGTCATTCGGAACCCCGAACCCGTGAGTAATCACCTTTTCCGCCATCAGGCCTCCTGCTCCACGTCCTCAACCGGGATGTCGATCCCAACCTGGGTCGCGAAGTCCTTCAGGGCGTACCCATCCGGGAACTCCGCCTCACGAAACCGGAGCTGCACCTCCGCGTCCGCCTGCCCAAGTGCACCGCGCAGACCCTCGATCATCGTCTCGATGTCCGCACCCGACAGGGCTACGTCCCCGCCGCTGCGCACGCGGAGGCTCCGCTCTCCCTCGCCAACGGTGACGCTGACCCCGTGGAACCGGACGCTCTCCTTCCCTTTCGCGGCCCGGACAACCCTGAGAACCTCACCCTTCGAGGCAAACTGAAAGTCCCGCTTCGCCTTCGCGGGGCGCTCGTTGTTGATAGTTCGCTGCGCACCGACTGCGTCGAAAGCGAAAGTCCTCTGGGCCGATACGCTCCCCTTGACCGCGTAAACGTAGAGCGTGGTCTTCTGGCGCCCATCGATCTCGATCGCCTCCCCATCGTAGATCGCCCCGTCCTTCGGATTGATGCCCGAAATGTTCCAACGCAGCTCGGCCTCGGGGCGCGCCGCGAGAGTCACCTGCCACATGCCCGCGTTATCGCGCCTCTCATGGGTAATCGTGATCGACCCAGCCCAGCGATAGGGTTCGCTCACTTCGCCCGATTCCGGGTTGCGGGCCTGGAACCAGAGCTCGACTTCCGTGGTCCGGTAGGTCCGGTCCGTGATGGTCTCACCCGCGCCCAGACCTTCCCGGGTCGGGGCGACTAGCACCTCGGGTGCTCGTCCGGCATTCGAGACAGCGAGTTCAAGCTCGCTCTCCCCGGTCGTGTCGTCCCCACCGATCCGGGTGACCCTGACCACGGGCTGGGGCGGGGGCGGGCTCTTGTCGACGTAGCCATTCTCTTCGACCCAGCGGCCCTCCGCGAGGGCCGCTGCCTTGATCTCCTCCATGCCCTTCGGCGGAAGCCATATCCAGCGAGGGTTCGACGCGGCGCGCTCCAGCACGTCCGACCAGCGTGTGCGGGACTGGTTCTCCGGAAAGAGTTGATCCTCGCAGCGTTGGATCAGCCCGTCCATTTTCTCCGGGTCAAGTTCGACGAGCTTCTTTGCCCCTCCCCCCGCGAGGGCCGCCTCAACAGCCTTCTCCCCTTGAATCACTCCCCGCTCCTGGAAGTGGCCGAGGTCGATCCGGGCGCTCTTCAACTCTTTGGTCTGGGGGTACCAGACCGCGTTGAATAGGCTCTTGACGGTGGAGTTGAAGCCGATCTCGGTCGTCTCCTGCTCTGTCTCGATCTCCCGCTGATGCCTTGGGGTATCCGCGACGATCGTCTTCACGGCAGCGATCGCGAGGAGACGGCGTACGCTGTCCTCCGCGCTGGCCATCTTCGACCCGTCACCGGTAACCACGCAGAACGCATTCTTGTACACCACGTCCTCGAAGAACCGCGCCGCCGCAGCGGGCGGGGACTTCGCGTCGGGAGAGAGGACCAGACAGGTCCGCTTAGACGGAGTCAGGTTCACGTCATCGACCCGCGGAAGCACCACCAGCTCGGAATAGGCGAGCTTGTTCACTGGACGGAAGATGTCTGTGAGGCGGCGACGCATCTCTTCATCGACCCGGTCCTGAGGGATCTTCCCGACCTTGTCTTCAATCTGCTTGCGGACGTTGGCTATGTCCGAGAAATACCACCGGTCCCCGTCCCGGTTGTGCAGGTACCAGCATCTGTCGCGGAGTTGGTCGAACGCCTCAATGAACCGCGTGGGCTCTTGGCCGGGAGAGACCAAATACTCGACGACCGTGTCGCGCGGCAGGCCACGGATCCCATCCGTGTTGTCCGACAACGACGAGATGAACAGGAGCGTCGCCACCTGCGACGCGACGCGATCGTGGCGGTCGCCGTCGATCCCCTGCGCATGAGCAGACCCGTCCGTGTCATAGACGTCGCTGGCGAGGGCGGACTCGAGCGACCGCTCAATCTCCTTCACCTGATCTCGGGTTTCCTGATCGGAGAAGTCGAGGAACTGAGCTCCGATCAGGAATACCTCCTCTTGGTCCTTCCTACCCCAGACCCCGCGCATCAGGTTTGCGGTGAACTGGATCAGGCCCCGAGTCTGGCGGAACTTCTCGTTCTCCTTGAACAGGGAGAGAATGTCCTTGTAGCTCGGGTGGAACGGATAGGAGCCGACGATCTCGTCCGCCATCTGCTCTGCGGATTTCGCCAGCGCCCGGCCCCGGATCGCCTCTTGGTAGGTGGCGAGATAGGCCTGCGCCACCCGGTCCACTTCCGCCCCGTCCGGATCCGGTAACCGGGTAAAGAGGCGTTTGCGCAGGATATCGTAGATCTCGCCCGTGTTCAGATCGACCGGGGTGATGGACTTCGCGCCGCGGCTCGTCTCCTTCTGGAGGTCCGCGAGCTGCCCGCCCAGGATCCGGCGCGCCTCGTCATAAGCGGCATCGAGGGAGGCGACGACGACCACGCAGCGTTTGAGCTTCATCGCAGCGGAGAAGAGGTTGGCGATTGAGTATTTCAGAAGGTCGAGCAGGGTCCCCTGACCGATTGTTTTGGTGTGCGCCATGGCGAGGTACGGGGGAAGTTCGTCGAGCATGATCAGGGTGGGCCGGTCTCCTATGAGCCGGATCCAGTCCCCCTCGTTCATCTCCTTCGGCCCGTTGACCCAGTGGTCCCGGAACGCTTCCGCCTGACCGAGCTGCTCGGCGATGTCTCCCCAAATGAAATTCTGAACGTCCCGCCCATTGACGGTGGCGATCACGGCAGGCTCGTCGCTCATTCCAGCCGTGACTGTGTCCGGGAGTTGGTCTTTCAGCTCTGGGAACCGGGCCAGAAGACCGAGGGCGATCATATTGTGGGTTTTGCCTCCCCCCATGGCCTGACGAAGTTCAAAGACCGCCTGCTGACTCTGGCCGGACAGGCGCCGAAGCGCGCCCCCCAAAAACTCGGACATCCCGCTAGTTACATGGTTTCGCGCGTAGAAAGAGCGCGCGGTCGATAAATCCGCGTCGCCAATCGATGAGAGGTGCTCCACTTGCTCCGACCGGCTCATAGAAAACACGTCTGGGCTGACGTCGCAGAGAGAGGTGACCAAAGGAATATTGTAACCCAAACTCATCTGCAGTTCCCCATAATCCGATGTAAGCATCTATTTGATCTCGGTGCTTGCCCAAGATCGCTTAGTAAATAATCAACACGGCGCATTACTTATCGACGCCACCCAAACTTAGATTGACTTCGTGCGAATTTAACAGAACGATCTGCTGGTCCTGGGGGCGCCGAGCCGACGGGTCGGTGTCGAGCCCAAGCCGCTTGAGTGCGTAGTACAGAAGCGCCCGCTTGACCGGGATGGTCGCCCTGCCCCGATCCATCGCATAATCGAGTTCGATCGCCTTTCGTTGGCCGACGCTCAGTTCAGGGTGGGGCGCGATGACGAGCTCAATGTCATTGAGCCAATCATGATCGCGCGAAGCTGTCCCCTCGCTAGCTTTGCTCGCGCGCGTTTCACCGATGCGGGACAGAACGAAGTCCTTGAACTCCCCGCTACGGACGCAGTGGGCCCGGGCGTGCCATCTGAACCCGTCAAAGACCAAGGCATGTGGCGCGATCCAGCGCCAGGACGGATCCGGCGAGGACATCGATTGATAAAGGACCTCGAGTGCTTCCTTGCGCTTGATCGCGGTCACGACCGCTCGGAGAATGGGGGCAGACACACCGCGGGCAGGTGTTGGCGCGCAAGCAAACCCCGGAACGCTGCCGATCCAGACATCGTCAGGAGTAATGATCCCGTCAGCGATCGACCGGATCTGGGTGAGATACCGCTCGGCGTCAGGCTTATGGAAGATTGGCTTGAAGGAAGAGCTTCGCACATAGGTCCGTGCGCTTTTGTCGTAGACCATGTTGGTCTCGGCCAGACCCAGATATCTGTTGAGATCGGCTGACGCCTGATTGATTGAAACCCCGAAAGTCTCGACGATGTCGCTTCGGTTTACGTGGCCTTCCCAGAACAACCGGAATTCGATGAACTCCAGCCTGCTCTCGACCCCTCTTCGTAATCCTGATTCGCCGTCCATACCCCGTAGCCCCCACAAAAGCTGGACTGACCAGTTTCTGTATGGGTACACCTACTGTACGGATGTGATTAAGGCAATGCGAATCTAATCCGCCAACACGTCAACACGATCCGAGAGCGTGGACGCAACTCCCTCTGTAGACGCGAGAAAATTAAGGACACGTTGCGTCGTCTTGTGCCTCGGCCGACGCCCTTCGCGAAGATCCTGAACAAACCGTGGGTCGCCGACGGCCTGCCTACCAAACATGCTGGCCTTCATACCGCTTCGCGCCAAATAGCCCTCAATCTGGTCCAGGAGCTCCATCGCCTTCGACTCGCTTTCCGCTTGTGTTCTTGATATGTTCTTATTAGGAAGGCTTCCTAGAGTCTAGGATCGAATTTCCTAGACGGATGCGATAGGACCCGCAGCGATGGAAGATGCACGCAAAGCCCTGGACGATCTGATCCAGCAACGAGGATGCAATTACTCCTCGATCTCCCGCCTTCTTGGACGCAACGCGGCCTACATCCAGCAATACATCCGCCGCGGCAGCCCGCGACAACTGGACGAGCAGGACCGCTCCGTGCTCGCCCGCTTCTTCGGAGTAGACGAGAAGATCCTCGGTGCGCCCGAACGGCGATCCGGCCCAGTCGTCGAACTGGTCCATGTCCCTGTTCTCGATGTCGAAGCTTCGGCAGGGCACGGCGCTTTGGCCGAAATGGAATCCAAATGCGCCCAGTTCGGGTTCGACGAGAAATGGCTGCGCCGTCTGACCGCAAGCAAGGCAACGAGCCTTTCGATCATCGCCGTGCATGGAGATTCGATGGAACCGACCCTGCATGACGGCGATGAAGTCATGGTCGATCTCAATGATGGACAGTCGCGGCTGCGCGACGGGATCTATGTGCTGCGCATGGATGACATGCTTAGCGTCAAGCGGGTCGCTATCGAACCACAGGGCAAGCGGGTCTCGGTGCTCAGCGATAATCCGGCCTATCCAAGTTGGCGCGGCCTGGAAAAGCGGACGATCAATATCGTCGGCCGCGTGCTTTGGTTCGGCCGCGCGCTGCGCTAGGTAGCTCGCCAATGCTTGCCTTCCTCGCTGCCTCGATCGTCGCTGCCGGCCAGACATTTACCTGCACACCCACGCGTGTGTGGGATGGCGACGGGCCCATTTGGTGTGCCGAAGGCCCCCATGTCCGAATTGCAGGAATCGCCGCGCGCGAAATGGACGGAACATGCCGAACCAACCAGCCCTGCCCCGACGCGTCGGCTATCGAAGCGCGCGACGCGCTCGTCGATCTTCTTGGCGGCCCTCGAGGGACCATCTCGACAGGGCACGTCGTGGTTCGCGGACCGAGATTGACGTGCCGGTCGGAAGGTTCGGCAGGCGGCAACCGGACGGCTGCCTGGTGCCAACTGCCGAACGGAGCCGATCTCTCCTGCGCGATGATCCAGACACGCACAGTGCTGCGCTGGGATCGCTATTGGAAAGGTCCTGCATGCCGCTAGGCCCGGAACTCTGTCTGACAGGCCGTCTTGCCGAAGGCCCCTTAGGGCTTGAACTGCATTCGGGAGGCGGTGTGTGGGAGCTCGACACCGGGCGTGGAGCACGCCGGTTGCTCGGATGCGAAGTGGAAGTCTGCGGACGCCGCGCTGGGTTCAACGAGCTCATCTGCGATCAGATCTGGCCAGCAGGACAACCCCGCCCTCCTCGCTCCAAATTCAATATTGAACTTTTATTGGCGGGCAGTGTCGTGGGCTACGGTTTGATCGCGTTCTTCCTCGGCCTTGTTGGACGTCTCGGCTGATGCTGAGCGATTGGGAACTCTGGGCCTGTGCCAACCAGGTCCTGAAGACACATGGCGATGATGCACCGCTTCATGTCGCCGAGCAGATCGGCGCGCTCGCTCTGGCACGGGACGAGGCGGGTATCGCCACCTGGAAAGCCATTGCCAAACGCGTGGCGGAGCTGATGGGCAAGAAAGGCCCGACCCAGCTTCAATAAGCCAGAACTGCCTCAGCCAATTCACAGCAACGGTTAGCCGATCGGCGATAGATCGCCCGGAAAGAGTGTGGGCTGAGAGCTCCCGCCCGCATTCCCCTCTCCTTCGATCTCCAAACCCTGCATGCGTTCGACCAGGTGGCGCGCGAGATCAACACGAGCATTACGCTGGGTTCGCGGGTCGTCAGCACCGAGCCCGACAAGCGTTGCTTCGGACGCAACCGCAAGCGCGACTTCGATATGCGTGAACAGGATTTCATCGGCGATTCGGGACATGTCGCCATGAGAACAAAAGCAGAACTAACAGTCAACCGGTCCCATACGGACCCTTTCGGATCGCAGCTGCGTCAGATCCCGATTTCGAAGGGCTTGGTGATCGAGCGATCGAGTTCGGGCGGCTCGCGGGCCGGTTCTTGCGAACGATCAGACGCCTTGCCCTTCGCCTGGCCCGTTGCTGCCGCATCGCGCAGCTGATTGACCGTTTCAAGCGCCGAGCGCTTCATTCCCGGATTGCGCTCAACAGCTGCTTCGAGCTTGACCGCATTGTCGACAAACAGGGTCAGACCATCGCGCAGGCGGGTTATCGTCACCAGAAATGTCTGCTGATTGGCAAGATTGCGTTCGCGGCTATCCATGACGGCGATCCCGCGGTCGGAGGTCAGACCCTGCGCCATGTGCGCATTGAGCGCGTAGGCGAGATCAAGACGCTCGAGCATGGGGTCGCCCAGCCCCAGAAGGTGTTCGGCGCCAAGCGACGTTTTCACTGTGACACCCTTCGGATCAACCGCCACGATGCGCGCCTGATCGGCGTTGAGCAGGCCGCGCTTATGATCGGTCGCGGTCCAGCGGATGCGGTCACCATCGTGAATTTCTAGTGGGCGAACCTCAAAGAGACGCAGCGGATCCTGGTCACCTTGCGGTCGCATCTGGCCCGGACGGAATTCAAAGCGCTTGCCCCGCTCGTTCTGCAGCATCACGCGTTCGCGGGTGGGATCGGTTTCGACCACGTCATAGCGGCCCTTCTGCAGCCCCTGCCCCCTTTGCCGGCGGTCGACTTCGAGCACCATGCCGGCCGCATAGCTGCGCGAATAGCGCATTTCCTCACGCGTCAGGTTGACGCGCGACAGCACAGTGAGACCCAAGGAACCCGGTCCCAATTCGCCATTGGCCTTGAGCCCAGTTTGGACGGCTTCATTCACCTGTCCGCGCAAATTGCGACCCGACGCATAGATCGCGGTCACCTCACGCTCAGCAGGTGAAAGCGATAGCCAGGCCGCCGCGGCGTCGACGGCAGCTGTATTTCCCGACGCGACGACATGCGGGCCAAGGTGTCGCAAGGCCTCATCGATATGTCCGCCCTGCGCTGCATATTGAGCATCGCGCAACGCCTTATCGCGGGCCCGGAGATTGGTGTTCATGGTGGCGGTTTCGATGCCTGCCTGCTGCATGACGTCGAAGGGTTTGCCCGCATCGACAGCGCCCAATTGCTTCCTGTCCCCGATGCTGGCGAAGCGGTCGAGCTGAAGCAGGTTGGCGAGGCGCACCAGCTTTTCCTTGTCGGCATTGCCAACCATCGAGGCTTCGTCGAGCAGAACCGTGGTGCCGCGCAGAGACGCGCGAGCCTCGGCAAGCCTCGCCTGGTCTGCTTTTTCCAGAAGATCCCGATGTTGGCGCAAGAAGCGCGCGACCGTCATCGAGGGAATGCCGGTGTCACGTTCAAGCATCTGCACGAGCGTGTTCTGGACTGCGAGCCCGAGCACGGACCTGCCTTCCTCGCGCAAGATGTCCGCCACAGGTTTGAGGACGGTACTCTTGCCGGCGCCAGCTACGCCTTGAATGGCGACAATCCGGTTGTGCGAGGCGAGAAGCAGGCGCCCTGCCCCTTCCTGCCCAGGGTTCAAGGTCAGGCCATATTTGAGCTGAGATAGCGCCTGTAGCCGCTCTCCGGCCACATCAGCTGCGACTACGGCAGTTCCATGCCCGCGTCCGGTTTCGACGGCGGCGATGATGCGCTGCTCGAGCCCGATCGCATCGCGGGTCGTGACAAGATTGCGATCTGCACCATTGCCTTTTTGCAGGTAGCCCTGGCGCAGCAACTGGTCGACGCGGTGTTCGATGTCGGGGAGCGTGGTGGGCAAGGCAAAGCCTAGCGCTGAGCGATATATCTCGGTCCGCGAGAAGGCGGCCTCGCGCTCGCCCAAATGCCGGATTGCCGATGCGACCGCATGAACGGCCGCGATCTGCTCGGGCGTCCGGCGCCCCATGTCGCGAGGCACTAGCGGGTCGCCCTGACGTAGCCCCAGATGCTCCGCAAAGGTCGCAGCCAAAAGGCGCGCGCGCTGGCCGATCGATCGTACTGAATTTCCAATTCCGGAGACGGAGCCAATGTCGGTGGCGGCCCGTGCATTGGCCTGTGAAATGACAAGCCTCGGATCAAAGCCCAACTTTGCTGCTGCCTCGCGCCATTGGTTCACGAGAGCCTGGCGGTCTGCCACCGGCCCTTTGTCCGCTCGGGTCATCAGATTGGCCGCATTGCGTGCCGCGAGGCCATTGCCTTCCATCGTCGAAAGCTTGTCGAGGATCTCGGCACGGCGCGAACTGAAGGCATCACGAACGGGTTTGGGAACGCCCACCGCTTCGAAATTGCCATGTTTGCCGTATTCCCCAACCTGGTAGCCGAGCTTTTCTACGGCTAAGCGGAAGCGCGCCATGGTCATGGCATTGAGCAGCGTGTTGTGCTCCCAAATCTTGTCATTTCTCAGCGCTCGCCATTTGCCATCGGGCCCCTGGGTTACATTGGCAACCACGGCGTGAAAGTGCGCGTTGGGCTCCTGATTGCGGTTCGTATCGTGCTGGAAAAGCCCGATCACGAGATTGAGCGTCGCGACCACCCGTTCCTTGCCTCGGACCTCCATGCGGGTTTCGGCGAGATTCTTCTCGGCCCAGGCCAGCGTCTCGCGGACGGCCGCGCCATAGGCATCGAGGATACGCCTGTCTCCGCCGACGAGGGCAAGGATGGACCAGCTCTTGGGCATCGAGAAAGTGAGGTCGGTGCCGGCGCGATGGGCCCTGTTATCGCTCCCGACACGGCTTCCATCGGGCAGCATGCCCTTGAGCACGGCCTCGAACTGCGAGGCTTCGATAACGCCTCGCAGGCCAAGCGTCTCCGCGCCTTTGCCAAGCCACTGACCAGATCTCTCGGCATCGGCGCGGGTATAGTAATTGTCGGCGGCAAAGTAGTTGGCAGCGCCGCTGGCGGTACGGACATTGGCTACAGAGAGCATCAGGTCTCACTCCGCCAGGCGGCATCTGCCTCGTGCGTCACAGTTCAAAATCGCCGAGATCGGGCCCCTCCTGCGATGGCTGATCCTGCTCGGGAACGCCGTCTTCGAGCATGAGCTTGCGGGCTTCTGCCTCTCGCTGACGCTGGGCTGCTCGATCGACGGCTTGCGGCTTATCCGAGGGTGGATTGGCCCGCGGCAAGTCGCTTCGGCGTCCCTCCTTCACGCTATTCGATGGCTCCTTCTCATCGGGATGATCGCCTTTGCGGAACGCCGCATTGGTCGGCAGCAGCGGACGGGAATTGCGTGGCGTTGCCGTGCGCTCGTCGGGCGACGATCCTCGTGGATGACCGGATTTGGCTGACGGCTTCCTAGTGTCTTCAGGAACGTCCTTTTCGGCCTGTTTCGCCACCCGCTGGCGTACCTGTTTGGCATCGACCTCGACTGCTGGCTCAAGCGGAAGAGTACCTTGCTTTGGGACGACAGGCTTGCCTGCCCCGTCATCGTTCGACGAGGGATGTTCGCTCTGGTTTGTTGGCGGATTAGCAGACGTCTGGCCGCCCCCAGTTTCGCCTTCGGCTTTCCGGATTGGCTCTCGATCCTTGGCCCGACCGACGAAGACATGTGCGATTCTTTCCCGGTCTATCGGCTTCAAACGGACCGGCGCTGCAGGAAAGCCATCCGGGAATTTGATGAAGCCTGACAGGCGCGGCAGGTTCATCAATTGGTCGGGCAGCAGCAAAGGCTCGATATGCTTGCGCGGCGTCAGGCTGACGGCGTCGCGGGCATTGTTGTAGCCATAGGTATAGCCTTCTTCCATGTCGCGAACCTGGCGATGCCCGATGAAGTCGGAACACCAGGTGGCCGTCTCGCGGTCTGCCGTACCGAGGATCAATTTGGTCCTGGCAAGCGATGCAAGCGTCATCGCCATGTTCTCACCGTAGACCTCCTTGAGCTTGGCATAGGCATGGATGCCGGTGACGATTGCGCCGCCGAAATTGCGCGCTGTCTGCAGTCCTTTCTCAAGAGCGGGTAGCCGGTGAAGCGCGCCCAGCTCGTCGATGAAGAACCAGCATTTGAGGTCCTTGGTGCGGGGCATCGTCATCAGCGTGTTCATCGCCGTATCGAGCCACAGTGTGAGCAGCTGCGCGCACACGCTCATGTCGACGTAGCGCGCGGAGATGAAGACCATCGAGCCACTTTTCTTGGCGTGAGTGCCCTCGTCTTCATTGGCGCCCTCCTCGATCCAGTCTCGGACCGAAAAGCGGCGCCCGGAAGTGGGCAGGAGCTTCAGCGCCTTGGCGTTCACGTTGAACACTGCCCGGATCGATTCCGCCATACGCGCGGCTTCAGGAGCGGTCAGGGGATCGGCGATCGTGCCTCGCATCATTGCGTGGACCCGCGAGAGATCAGCGGTCATCAGTTCGCGGGCAAGCGCGGCATTTGTGCCCCGTCCTTCGGCCGCCAGTTTGAGGCAGAATTCGACGAACAGCGCACGCGCCGCGATGACCCAGAACTGCGCCTCCCCGCCCCCGTCATGGGGTACGAGGGCTTCCGCTGCCGCCCAGAATTCACCTTCGGTGCGGCATTCGTCGAAGAGGCTCCATTGCGGACAGCGCGCGTCGAGCGGGTTCAGAATGATGTCCCGGTCGGCCTGGTAGAAGTGTTCGATGAAAGCGCCGGTTAGGTCGAATACGACGCAGCGCTGTCCCTTCGCGCCGGCTTCGGCAATCATGTCCGACATGGCGACTGTCTTGCCCATGCCGGTGGTCCCGATGAGCATGGCGTGGCTCTGTTCGAGCCGCCAGGGATAGACAACTGTCGCAAGATGCGACGGCCGGTATGGAAATGCCGCCGACAGTTCCTTGGGCGAACACAGATGCCATTTCCAACCCATGGCGCTCGAAAGCTCTCGGGCGCGCTCGCGCTGGTTGTGCCCGCGCAACTCATCAACCAGTTCCGGTAAGGTAACGAGCATGGCTCCGCGTTCATGCTTGCGCTCTTTCGAACGGCTGCCGAAGCGCGCTGCGAACCAGTAAAACAGCGCGAAGGCCGGCACGAGAAGCAAGGCCGAACGCACCAGTGCATCGCCCAGCAAGTCGAGCAGATGATCCCACGCACGGATCACCGGCGGATAGGCATCGAGCATTATGATGGGGAGCTGGACGGTTCCTCCGAACCCCGTTTCGAGTGCGACCTGTTTGGCCGGATCGAACTCCATGAAGCCGTAGATGGCAGCATAAATGCGCATCCAGACGAGGTAGGTTTCGTGATCGCTCAGCCCTGCCGAAATGGTCCACCAGCTAGTCCAGGAAATGCCGATGGCGGCGATGATCAGCGGCCCTTTGAGACCTGCTGCAAACATGAAGCTGAAGTGCCCGAGCAGCTGGCTTCCGCGCGTGAAGTTGACGAGGTTACGCTTCATCGGAACCTCCCTCGCCGGCGTTTGCGGAGAGCCCCAGTTCCTTGCATTTGCGCGCGTAGGCCTGATGGGCTCGCTCACGCAGACCGTGATCGGCATGCCCTGCGAGAAGGGCATCGACGCCGACCATTGTGAACACCGATTGACGGCTGACGCGGTCCACAGATGTTTCGAGCTTTGATGCAAGATCGTCATTTTCGCATGCCTGCGAAAGCAGCGACCGGATCCATTCGCTGACGCTGATATCGCGCCGCTTAGCTGCAGCACGAACCCGCTCAGCGAGCTCGACGGTGACATGTACCTGGAGAGATTTTGGCCGTGTCATGCACGGACTCCTTGTGGTCAGGAGCCCGGAACGCACTGCGAAAGGCGGTTATTGTCTAAATCAGAAACGAGAACATGTCAAGAACATGCGAGATGCGCAGGAATGCGCCATTTCTGGCTGCATTCAATCGAATCCGATTGGCGAATTGGCGACTATTCATTTCTGATTGAGAAGCTGCCATTTTTGCAAAAATCCATCAACACGATGCATTTACTATCTTTTTTACTGCCTCCCGCTTGCGATTTGTCGCGTACGGTGTGCGCGAAGTTGTTCCCTATATGGACCGTTGTGATCGACCACTTCCCCGCCCGATTTGTGAAGGCAAAGGCTTTGGTTTCACGTGGATTTCCTAGCCTATCCGGCGCATGATGGATAGCCAGCGCAGACCCATCTCTTCGAACTTGCAACTGCGTTTTTGTAGCGGATAGCCATTTGCGAAGGCCAATCTCATGCTGAAACGACTGGCACCAGCTAAATGGACTGGCAACATTTCATCGCTAGGTTAGAGCATAACAACATCGGGCATTCTTTGGGGGGCGGCGGGATTGAAGAACTTAAAAGCGAAATGCGTGTTTGCCGCTCTTGTTTTGGGCGCTGTGAGCGCACCCGTTTCGGCGCAGACTTCGTCGAATACCGTCTGGCGCTCGGACAACTGGCGGGTCTGGAAACAGGATGGGAGTTGCAATCTTTCTCAGACAAATCTCAGGGAGGGTTTGGCCGAAAACCGGACAAATGTGACGATCGAACTGCCCGTTGCGCAGGGGTCGTCAAGCATAATGGTTTATAGCCCTCGCTATACCGATTTTTCACAGCAGGACCACCGAGTGGCACTGTTGTTCGGGAACGGTGGAAGCTTCGATCTAAACACTGGCGAGCGTACTGCAGAGGCCTTCGACCTCGGAATGTTCGGGCACGGCGTAGCCCTCTTTCTCGATCCTCAAAGGCTTCATCAAGCCCTGCGCTCGTATGGGCAGATGGGCATTCAGATAGACGGCAACCTCTTTGATCGCGTTTCGCTAGATGGCATCGCCGAAGGTGTAGCGGAACTTGAGAAATGCGCGGGCCGAAGGAATCTTGCTTCTGCTGACGAAGCCCGCCCAGAATTGAACGCAAGGCAGATGGAGATCATGCGAACCGTGCGTTCGGTCGATGGCTACATCGACAAGGCTTTGCATGATGAATTTTGGATGCTGATGCCTTCAGCTTTGCGGGATTCCCCATCTGCGAATGAAATGCTGCAAGGCTTGCTGGCTGAAGTTGGCGAAGCGCGGGAGGACTTTCAGGAACAGACTTGGCTAAGTGCAAACGAGAGCCTGAGGGCGGGCCGCATTGTCAGGACAGCAGCCTATCTGGCCTCAAAAGAGGCGGCGCTAAACGCATCGACGAACCCCGGCTATCAGGCCAAGATTCGGGAGAGCATCGCTTCCGCAGAGAGGCTGCTTGCCGCGGCAGGAAGCGGAAGCCCGCTCGATGTGCCTGGGGGACGAACCTACATTACCAGCGATCTGATCGAGCGTGTCTTGTCCGGTATCCGTGCGAGCGAGTTCCGTTTCGCTAAACTCGTTTCTCCTTCTTGGGACGACCGGCTCACCGAATTCGAATATCCCGCAGCCCATGTGTCGATCCTCGCACTTGCGCCATTCACCTTGGAACGAAAACAGATTCGGAACCCCGGCGCGCGCGACGTCGAAATGATAAGCCTTTCCCAAACACTGGACCCATCCACGTATATTGGGGTCAGCTTTGCGGCAAACGGCGGTCGATATTCCGACCCCGTCAGATCACTCGTTTCGAACGCGAGGGCGGCGGTTGAGGGTGCAGGCGCGACAGGGCGTCCCCCGGTATTCATCAAGTGGCGCGGTTTTGATTCGGCGACGGCAGCAGGTCAGGCCCGCACTTCAGAGGGTGACGTCTACGTGTCAGTTAGGGTGGTCGAGATTCCCAGCCTAAATGGAATTATGCAGTTCATCGCCGTGTCTCAAATGTCCGCCGCAGAAGCACTCAATCAGCGTGGCATATTGGAGGACTCTGCAAATATTTTGCTCTCTTCAAATTCGCGATAATTCGCGTACCGCTCGATAGGACACATGGAATTAATGGATAGGTGTCTGACGGCTGGGCATGCATGTGCTGCAGGGATTCCGGGATTGATCGGAGGCAGATATGTCTGAATTTTATTCAGACACTCTTTGGGATGTTGGTCGAACGTTGTTCTTGGCGTTCATCGCATTCCAAGCATACAAAATGACCCGCGACTATGGCGAGAAAGCCGGGCGCTGGTCCGCTCTGTTGAAGGGGATTGCGTGGGTTGCGGGAATTGCGCTTTTCGCGGCCGCTATGATGGGAAATCCGTCCTGTGAAGAATCAGGCGACCCATTATACGGTGGCTGTGAACAATACGCAGACGATGGCTATGAGCCAACGCTGGAACAACGTGGAGCAAGATTTCTCTTCTGGACCCTTTTGCTTGGGATCCCGGCAGGCTTCGGGTTGATGGACTCACGCCGCTACGCGACCGATCCGTGGCGGCGTCCAGAAGATTTAAAGAATCGAGACCACGACGTTACGAACAGATAATTGATAGTATCCCGATCCCTAAACCGAAGATTGCCAGAACCAGGCCTACAACAGCGATCCACGCTGGGATGTGTATGGCAGGATCGATGGAGCCGACATACCAGCCCATCTTCCCGCACAACCCGACCTTCGATATTGAAAAATCAAGCTCGCCACCCTTTGCAACCCCCAACGCCTCCCGGAGATCGAACGGCATGAAGATGGCGTCTGATCGGTCATGACCTAGCAACAGAACATTGAGCGATCTGCCGTTTGCGTTGTTGGTTATTCGCGCGATGCCATACCTTGCAACTCCAGAACGGTGCGTGTGGTTCAACCTGACCAAGTGCCGTCCAGAATCTCCGGATGGCAACGCTTCAACCTTTAGTTTTGGCATACCCACTCCGCATCTATTGAACTCGGACAGTGTGATTATTCCAAACTTCAACCGGTGCGGAAGGGGCGATCGACTGTCATCCGACAGCGACGGATGCACGATGTTGTGTCATGCCACCGCATCCAGCCCGCTGCGCTGGATGATCGAAAGGAGCCGCAGCGCGGGACCTCCCGGCTTCTTCGCTCCGCGTTCCCAGTCCGACACGAGGTTCTTCGAGACGTTGAGATAGCGCGCGAAAACCGGCTGCGAGACATGCTCCGCCTCGCGGATAGCCTTGATCTCATCCGGCGACAGAACAGGCGCAGGCGCAAGGCAGGCCTCATCGAACTCGCGCATGGTGCGCTTGTCGATGCTGCCCGCGTCATGAAGGCCCTCCATCATCTCATGGACGGCGGCCATCGCCTCGCTCTTGTAGGTCTTTGCCTTAGCCTTGCTCATCGTCTTTCACCTCGACCAATCGGTCTGCTTCAACTTCAGTTTCGATCTGGTCATCGTCCAGTTCCAGCATGATGCTGGCCGCCTTGCGATAGACCTTCAGTTCCGCCGCACTCAGGTTCGCCTTGTCGCTCTTTGCGAAGGAGAACACGAATATGGCCCGCTCGCCCGAGCGGAAGATCAGGATCGAGCGATAGCCGCCCGATTTGCCTCCGCCCTGGCGCGCAATGCGTTGCTTGATCAGACCGCTGCCAAGATCGGCGTCGATCAGGCCAGATTCGGCCCGATGCACGGCATCAGCAAGCGTTGCATCGCTGATCTTTTCCTTTGCCGCGAACTTGGCGAACCAGCGGTTGGCGTAGATGCGGATGCGCGGGCTCTCAGTCATGCAGCAACGGCCCACTATCATACTTAGTGTTACGGCTCAATGAATATGAGCCGCTCATGTTCTGCTCGATCCGGTCGCCGATCCGCTGGGCTGCCTCGATGACATGCCCATCGTCAAGGTGAGCATATCGGGTCGTAGTCCGCACATCGGCATGTCCCAGCAACTTGCCGATCATCGGCAGGGTTTCCGAATGGGCGGCGGCGTGGCTGGCAAAGCTGTGCCGCAGATCGTGGATGCGGACGCCGGGTAGGCCCGCCTCGTCACGCAGCTTGCCCCATAGGTTACCGATGTCCGTGATCGGGCGCTGGGTGGCCGGGTTCCAGAACACATACCGCTGCTTCTCACGGCGCGGCAGCGCGTGGAGGATGGTTGCAGCCGCTTCCGCCAGCCAGACCGTGCGCGGGCCGGTCTTGCTGTCGGTCAGCAGCAAGCGCCTCCCCCGTACCTCGCTCCATTTGAGACAGGTGATCTCCGACTTGCGGCAGCCGGTCAGGATCAACAGGCTGATTGCCGCGCAATGCAGAGGGAAGGTTTTGCGGTACCGGTCGAGCACCTCGCCGATGCGCCTGAACTCCTGATCGGACAGGAAACGCTCGCACTTCCGCCCCTTGTTCTTGCGGATGTAGAGGCAGGGGTTCGATCCTTCGGGCCGCACGCCCCAAGCCTCAGCCTTGTTGAACATGGCCCTCAGGATTTCCCCGCAACGATTGGCAGCACCGGGACCACCGGTGTCGGTAATCCGGTTGAACCATTCCTGCACATGGCGTTCCTCGATCTCATCAAGGAACAGGCCTTCAAAGGCCCGGTCGAGATATTTCCGCTTGTAATAGCGGTGGGTGTAGAGCGTGGACGGCTTCCACTTCGGCGATACCCGCTCCCAATAGGTCTTCAGGAAGTCACGATAGGACGGAACCTTGCGCAGGCGCTTGCGCTCCTCTGCCGGGTTGTCGCCAGTCTGGGCGCGGAGCAGCACGCGGCGCGCCACGTCAATCGCCTGCGCACGGCTCAGCACCCTGGCGTTGCCGATCGTCACCGTTCGGGTGCGCCCTTCCATCCGTGCCTGGACGATGTAGACCTTGCGCCCGCTGGCATAATGCCGCGTCCCGAAGCCGGGCAGTTCGCGGGTCCAGCACGTCTTGCGCAGCTCGCCCAGGCCACCGCACTTGCCAATCACATGGAGTTTGAGGCTGCCCAGCTCCTCGGCGACGATCCCCCGCAGGGTCAGCGCGTTCATTGCCCTACTCCAATCAGGCGGGCAATTGAGCCGGATACGCGCTCCGCTGCATCGGCGACGATCTCATCGGACAAGTGGGCATATCTGGTCGTCGTTTCTGCCAGCGCGTGCCCGAGCAACTTGCCGATCACCATCAGCGAGATGTTGTCGCGGATTGCGACTGACGCGAAGCTGTGGCGCAGGTCATGTAGGCGTACATCCGGCAGGGCCGCGCGGTTACGGATTTTCGACCAATGGATGCCGAGCGTGATCGGCTTGTCGGGATTGCGGAACGAGGGAAACAGCAGGCCGGTTGCTTGCCGGTCTGGGAGCGATGCAATCACATCCATGGCTTGCCGGTTGAGATAGACGATCTTCGCGCCGGTTTTGCTGTCCGGCAGCATCAGGCGTGGTTCCTGCACCCATTCCCAGCGCAGTTGCTCGATCTCCCCGCAACGCGCGCCGGTGTAGACCAGCAGGCGGATCGCCGCGACGTAAAGCGGTTGCTCCGCCTCATAGTCCCGCAATGCCGTGGCAAGTCGCGCATATTCATGGCTAGCGAGAAACCGCTCCATCGGCTTACGCTTGTAACGCGGCGTGCCTTTGCACGGATTGGAGCCACGCGGTCGCAGACCAAGTCGCTCCGCGTATCCCATCATCACGGAAAACACAGGCAGGGTGCGGTTGAACACGCCGGGGCGTTCGACAAAGCTGTCGCGCCAGAACAGGATGTCACCCTTCGCCAGACCGTCAATCCGCCGGTCGCCGAATGCCCCGAGAATTTCCTTGAAGATAGCGCTCTCGTTGCGCTTTCGGGTCGATGGTTTCCAGTGCCGCGCGTAATCGGCCCAGAAGCGTTCGGCGTAATCGCGCAGCAGGGGCGCATCGCTCTTTTGCGCGGCGCGGGCCTTCTTGCGCGTCGGCAGCCCATCGAGCGCCACCTCGGCCAGTTTCGCCCGCGCGAGGCGGCGGGCCGTGGCAGGTGAAATGTCGCGGGAAGTTCCGAGCGACAAACGCCGCAGTTTGCCACGCTGGCGGAACAGGACAAACCACGTTCGCCTGCCGCCGGGATTTACCCGAAGGCCAAAGCCCGGCAGATCAACATCCCAATACTCTCTGATACGCTTGCCCGGTTTACGCCGAACGATATTGCCGTTGAGCCGCACCCGGTTGGACGGCATTGCCTTTTCACTACTCCCACGCCCATCACCGGAGCGGGTCTGGGCATGATTCGGGGCCTCATTTGCTGGTAGCACATAGCCATTCGCTTGCATTGACTTGCTCCTCTTTGTAGAGGAACAACTTCACGTAACCTATTGCTTAACAATCTCTTTCTGCCGCGTGGCGGCGTACGGTGTGCACCTCTGTCCCCAGCTTAGAGGGTAGGTCCCAGTGTCATCACCAGCACGGGATCGGCGGTTTTGAAGTCCCAAGTCCAAGGGATGAAGACGATGCCGCTCGATTGCCAATTGTGTTAAAAGATCGATCGAGTCCGCGGGCAGGAAGAATGGTGTCGCGGGCATCCCACCGGGAGCATCGCTATGGCGGACGTAACACTGAGCGCGACACCCAAAGGCAATGGTTTCCAGGCAACCGTGACCTATTCGAGCGGCGTGTCGATCAGTTCGGCAGAAGCCTTTCCGACGAAGGCAGAAGCCATTTCAGCAGCGGCCATGAAGGTACTCGACATGCCCGATCGACTCGAGAAATTCGATGCGTCGGATGCCGAGGACTGATGCTGCAGGGAATGCTCGCGCGGTGCCTCCGGGAGCGACAATACGGGACCCGAGCAAAAAGATAGGAGGAAGCCCTGACGGACTTCCTCCTTGTGTGTGGCATCAGATTTCATCGCTCAGCTTTCCTGGCACTGTGTCGATGACCCGGTCCAGCATGGCCTTGGGCAGTGCGCCGTAATCGCCCTCATCGACCGCGATGTAACCTGCCTCACCATCGGTCAGGACATATTGGGTGAAGTAGCTGTGAAGGGACCGGGCATGAGCCTTGTCGAGTGCGGCAACGAAAGCTGCCTGATCTGCCTGGAATGAACCCTGCGCGATATTCAGTGAAGCGTACATGATCTTTCCTCCTGATGTTCGATGCGTCGCATCAGGAGCTGCGAGGATGTGGGTGACGGGCCGGGTCAGGGACCGCGCATAGCGCGGCCGCGAAGCGGCGATGGGGGAAACGATTTTTGCCGGGCTTGCCCGGTAAAAATGGTGGGGCCCCGTCGTCCTTGACGCGGCCCCAAAGCCCGCATCACACTTGGTCTTTCTGCGAGAGAGACCTCTCCAACGTCAGCGAGAAAAGCACTGGCATCGCGGCAAATACCGTTTTCCTACATGGCCCCATGCTGGCACTGTCGCGCGTGGAGGGGACCAACGGCCAGCGAAAGGACAATCTGATGGCCAGGTCCAAACCGAGCGCGCGGAATGCGCTCAAGAAACTGCGTGAACAGCGCGAAGAACTCGATGCACAGGAGGCCAGGCTCCGTGATGAAGCAGCCGGCGAACTGGGCAAGGTTCTTCTCGAATGCGGAGCCGAGACGATCGAACCGGCGCAACTGAAGCAGCTCATCCGCGCATCGCTCACCATCGGAATCGACGATGCTCTCAAGCGGCTCTCCCCCGCCTGACACTTCAACCGCGGCGGGGTGTGGGCTCGATGCCCCGCCCCGCCGTTCACGCCAGCGAGCACGAAAAAAGGCCCCGATGGCGCGAACCATCGGAGCCTTGTTGTTTGTGGGAGGAACTCAGTCCTCGTCGATGTCGGGCGCACCCTCATTGTTCGACGCCCGGCCTTTGGTGAGGAAGTCCACCTTGTCGGCGATGATCTCGCAGCCGTAGCGCTTGGTGCCGTCCTGGTCTTCCCACTGCGTATAGTGGATGCGCCCCTCGACCGTCACGAGCTGGCCCTTGGTGCAATACTTGGCGACGTTCTGGCCGAGCCCGTTGAAGCAGGTCACGCGGTGGAATTCGCTGTCCTTGGCGGTGTAGCCGTTTTCGTCCTTGTAGGTCTTGCCGTCCTTGCGTGCGGGACGGTCGGTGACGACCGAGATCGAGGTGATGCTGGTACCGCCCTGGGTCGTGCGGGTTTCGGGATCGCGGGCGATGCGGCCAACGAGGATTACGAGATTGGTCATGGTCTTTCTCCTGATCGAGCATTCCGGGTCCATCCCGGCTGCAAACCCGACTAGGAAGCGGCCACGGCGAAGCGCACCGAAGGGAAACCTCGATCTGGTTCGGGTGGTGCGGGCAGCCGGGCGCAGCCCGGCAACTCGGCCGGACCTGATCGGGGTTGCGCGTCTCGACGGGGATGCTTCAGGAAAGGTTTGCTTACAGGCCGGGTTGGTCCCGAGTGCCTTGCCAGGCCAAGCCATGACCTTTCGTATTATCGGGATGCGACGTACCCCTTGACCTCGCCTGCCTTCAAAGGCGACGTCATATCTCGACTACCGACACTCCTCCCGAAGCGGACGAAAGCCCCCCTGAAAACGCGCCGCCAGCAGCAGTCTCCACAGTGCCAAGCGGCATAGGCTCGTCCAGACGATGGCCCCGCAACATCCAGTCTTGGGGCGTGATGAGGCGCCCCCAATCCGCAAAGGAAGGAATCGTGCCCAAGTCCTCGCGGACGTGCTGCTCGCCTACAAGGCGAACGGGCACGACACGGCTGTCGGCGTTGACGATGGTAGGCCCGAACAGCGTTTCGAGCATGAAAATGCCTTCAGCATGGTGTCGAAGGGCCCGGTGCCGCGGATCAGCAAAGATCGCCTTCGACTGGTCAAACCATTGGTGGAGCGGCAGGTAATCTTCCACCACCCCTCCCCATTTCCGGACCGACGATAGGGCGTGATAATAGCAATGAGCCATCGCACTTCTCCTAGAGATCAGTCGAATGGTCGTGGGTCGCCGTGTAACGCAGCTGGCAGTCCAGAACGAATTTCGGCGTAGCCACGTCGATGACCAGTTCGTCGCAGGCACCATCATTGATTTCCCATCCGGGATGATGGCGTTCGAGAGCAAGGTAAGTCAGTTGCTCGAGGGCGGAATTGAGGCTCTGGTCGCCGCCTTCTCCAGGACGGTCGATCGTCACTTCGGGACACGGAACACTCGCCCCGCCGGCGTCATAGAAGACGCATTCTTCGACCGCACCGCTGTCGCCGCACCCATCGAAACGGATTTCTACGCGGACAATTTCGGCATTGCGCAGCGGGGCAATGATAGCTGCCTTGAGTTGCTGGATTTCACTTTGTGCCTGCGCCGCGCGTTCGGCCTGGCGGACAGCAAAGTCCGCCATGATTGCCTGAAAATCAGTCATCAGATTTCTCCTGCAATGTGCGGGCAAGAACCGATCGTCTTGCCCACGATAACAGGCGATCTCTTTCCTCTGACGGGCTGCGCCAGCGCCGATGGTGCTGGCGCGATGCCGGACGCATCAGTCGGTATCCTGAGCCGCGCGCTTGGGAGAAGTTCCAAGCGGACCGCGGCGATCAACGACGGTAATCCGACGGGATTTGGCTTCGATGACGAGGCGCTCCAGGACCCCGTTTCCGGGAAAGGCGACGACATAACGGGGGTCGAGCGAAAGCATACGCTCGTTGCGCTTGAAGCCTGCGCGAGCCCCCAGACGCATGTCGAGGGAGAAGCTGATTTGGGGGATACTGCGTCGTTCCGCCCATGAAGATGCCAGACGGTCAACGCCCTTGGAATCACCGCCGTGGACAAGAACCATGTCAGGAACCCGGTCGTGAACCTTATCCAGAGTAGCCCAGACGTTGTTGGCGAAAGTGAGCGCGTCCTGCTCGTTTGGATGGCGTGTGCGGCCACCGGCAAAGATTACCGGCGTTCCTTCTGGCATGGCGGCGCGACGCTTGGCTTCGGACCGGGCTCGGATGAACTCGCGGCCCTCCACAAGCGCGGAAGTCAGCATGGCGCTGTGATTGAAGCGCGAACTCGACACGGGCTTCCATGAGGAGCCGAATTCGTTGAGATAGAGGGCAGCGGCCACTTCGCGCATCTCTTCGAGGGCGATCATGGCACCTTCGGCACACTGCGCACGCTCAACCTGGGTCTCGAGTTCATGGGTATGAATTTCGGATCCATCTGCAGTGGCCAGGAGCGCTCGGACTTCGTCGGTTGCGCGGTCGACTGCGGTCGATTTGCGGGTCGCGGAACGGTGGAAGATGTTGACGAACGCCCAGCCGAGGTCCTCGGCATCGGCCTCCAGCGCAGTCCCAGCGACCATCGCAAATAGATCGGACCATACTGCTTCGAGAGTCTGGACGACCGCATCGTGGACCGGAAAATCATTGGTGGAAACCGGGGCAGGACCAATCGAAAAACCGGAAAGATCGAGGCCGGCAAGTTGCTCAGAAAATGATGAGTGCATGGGTATTGTCCTCCTGACTGGCGTGAGGCTGACGCACCCGCTCATGGCTGCGCCAGCGAGAGCCCGTCAGGGCCAGCTTGAGGCAGTCTCCGCACCCGACAGGGGAAACCCGCTTGGGCAGGCTGGCGCGGGCAGGCCAACGGCCCACAGGGCCGGGCCAACTCGGGCCTGCGCAAGCCGGGTTGCGGCAGACTGGCGGCTGGCCCAGGGCCTCTCTCGCATGGCTTCAGACCATGAGTGCACATGCAGGCTTCGTCAGTCAGGACTGGTACATGTGTTCGCTCACGATTGAGTGGCGCATTCAGGCCACCCGTTTTGCGTAGACGCCCTCACCGTTCGACATGTGACCGAGGCAGACGTAGTCGCCGAACAACGCTTCAAAGCGCGAGGCGATCTGGGACAGCCACCGTTGTGCTCTGGGCGATCTGGCCGTGCGCCAATCGGCATCCCAATAGGCGCCATCGTCGCGCTCGACGATCCACACCGCAACCAGGCCGGCGTAAACTGACACGCCGAAATCCGCATAGGCATTGCGCATGAGGATACGGTCTTCGCGGCCTCGCCAACCGTCGTGCGCGATCAGGGAAGGGAATGCCTGCCCTGCGCGCTCGCGCAGATCCTCGCGGAGCCATTCATATTCGAAGTCCCAGTCGTCGTCGTTTTCGACTTCGAGCACGGTGAAGGCGACAATGGCCCCGCTGGGATAGCTGACCGATCGGCCCATGATGCCCTCCTTCAAGCGGCCAGCGCAGCGTCGTCAGACGCTTCGTCAATATCATCGGCAGAGGTCCGTCCCCCGAGTCTGAGCAGAAGCCTTGATGCTTCCTCCGCCTTTGCGGCAGCGGTGAGAATGGCACGGTCATCCTGCTTCAGGAGCTTGAGCCATTGCTCGATATAGCTCGCATGGCTATCCAAGTGTGTGACTGGCAGACCGAATTCAGCGCCGAGCATGGCGCTCGAAAGTTCGGCAATGAGTTCCTCTGCAGCGTAAGCTGCAGAGCCAAATCGATTCTTGAGATTGCGGTCGAGGCGACTGGCATGACCGGTCCAATGCGATAGCTCGTGCGCGAGCGTCGCGTAATAGTGGTCGAAGCCTGAGAAGAGATGCAAGGGCGGCATTGTCACCCGGTCAGCTACCGGCTCATAATAGGCTTCGTCGCCCTGATGACGCAGGACGGCCGGAATACTGGCAAAGAATGAGTCGAGTTCAGCCTGACGGCCCTCGGGCTCCACCACCTCAAGCGTCGCGGCGGGATGGAAACGTTCCGGAAGACCTTCGACCTGATCAGCATTGAAAACCGGATAGGCCTTCAACACGCGACGACTTTCGTCGGTTTTTTCGCCGGTGTCGGGTGCTTCTACTTCCTTGGTGTAGCTCTTGTAGAAAATGGCGATGGTGGATTTTTCACCCTTGCGCACCTGTGCGCCCAGTTCTTTGGCCTGATTGTAGGTCATCCAGAACGGCGAGGCGTAACCGCACATGTCGGCAACCATCCAGAGCCAGAATACATTCATGCCGCGATAAGGGATGCCGCACGCCCGCAATGGGCGCGAGACTGGCACACCGCGCCATGGCTTGATCCAGGGCTTCGTGCCGGACTCGAGGCGGGCGATGATTTCCTGGGTGATACGGGTAGCAGGCGACACTCCGCCGCTTTGTCCCTTGCGATAGGCCATGTTGTATCTCCTGAAATGGCCTGACGACAGTTCCGTCGGTCAGTGCCGGAGATCCCGGAGCCCCCTCCGCTCTCTTTCCATGAAGGAAGCGGCCCCCCGGCATGTGCCGGAGGACCGCTTCACGGTGGCGAGCAGCCGTTCCTGTCAGGAGGAGGTCAGGCGGCCAGCTCGCTCGGGGGCTGATTGTCGTCGTTGGCGACGAAATCCGCATCGGGACTTTGCGCTTCGTTATCGGCAGGAATTTCCGGCTGGTCGGCAAAACGCATGACTTCGGGCACCCAGGCGAGGGCTCTTTCCCGAACTTCGACCTCGGTGATGTAGGTCCCGGCGAAGACGCGCTCGGCGCTCATCGCGAGATCGCCCTTTTTCACCGATGCAAAGCGTGAGGACAGTTCCAAACCGCCAACATCGAAGAGCGCATCAAGGATGACCTGCTTCGAGACGCGGTCGAAGTAGTTTGCCGCGGTCGGACGCCACCATTGCGCTATGTCGATGCCGATCGTGCTGCCCAGATGATCCTGGAACGTGATCTGACGTTCGCCTGCCATGTTGAGGCTCGCCTCGAGTGTGCGAGCGACGACGAAGCCGAGCCATGCTGCGCGACTTTCATCAGCGAGTGCCCGAAACATCTTGAAGCGCGACGAAGCGTCTTCGCCAGATCGCCAGCTCTCATCGAGACCCGAGCGCAGGTCCGCAAGGGATGCGCTTGCCGGCGCATCCTTCGCTTCGAACCCGACAATCGGACCCGCAGGGACGCCGCCACGCAGAGTCGTGGCCGCGCGTGACCGCCAGTCGTGGGTGTCGGCATCCGCGAGGGTGAAGACCATGATGTCGAGCGAAAGGCCGGGATCCGATGCCACGTGGAGCGCGAGCACGTCACGACGTTGCATCGCAAGTTCGTCGACCAGACGCTTGGAAAGCGCTGCACGACGTTTGCCATCACTGCCGACACTCGCCACGACTTCGACGACATCGTCGTCACCAACGACTTCGATAACGCGCTCGCCGTAGAACACCGGCTGGAGGACCGGTGCGCCATCGCGCGAGAGAACGAGGATCATTCCGGCATCGGCCTTCAGTTCGGGCGCCAGCTCCGGGGGCTTTGCCCGAATGTCCTGGCATTCGCGCTCAATCGCTTCGATCGTCGCCTCGGCCGCAGCAATTGCTTCTTCCGCGCTGTCTTCATCCTCGAGAATGGCCGCATGCTCGTCGTAAGAAGCATCGAGTTCATCAAGGCGGGCCAGTTCGGCGTCAGTCAACGGAGCCGGCTCGGCCGGAAGGCGAATGAGACCTTCTACGAGATCGTGACTGGCATAAGCGTCAAGCGTAGGCTTGACCCAGGCAAGACCCTGCTCTGCTGCGAGCGCCTTGGCGCGCCTTTCCATCTCCTCCGAGGCGAGGGTTTCCAGAAGCGCGACATCAACCCAGGACTCGCTGTCATCGTCGTCGAAGAGTTCGCGTTCGATCCGGCCACCTGCAGCGGTATATGCGTCGCGACCGACAAGACGGGCCCGAGCATCGCTGCCGCGGACCGTGCCGGAGAGCACCATGCGCCGGACGCTGTCGGCGCTGGGCGCATAATAGCCCGAGGACGCCTGTTCATAGACGCGAGCCTGAATCTCCTGGTCGGAGGTCGCGCCGAAAGCTTTGGCGAGATCGAGAGTGATTTCACCGGATGCAAGAGCATCGAAGACGACAGGCGCGAGGGTCGCGAGACGCAGCCGGCCTTCGACGAAGCGGACCTTCAGCCCGAAGCGGCGCGCGACATCTTCCGTCGAGGCACCAGCATCAATAAGGGCAGCGAACGCCTGCGCTTCATCGGCTGGGTTCATCGCGAGGCGATGGAAGTTTTCGGCCAGACTCGTTTCGATGGCTATTTCCGCATCGTCCTCAAGCACGAGGCAGGTAACCTCGTAGCCCTTCGGCAGGACTTTCTCTTCGGCTAGCGCCAGCAAGGCGCATCGGCGGCGCTCTCCGGCTTCAACCTCGAATTTGCCACGAGCAGCAGGCCGAACGATGAGGTTCTGCAACAACCCATGGGCTGCAATGCTCGCTTTCAGTTCGGCATCTGCGGCGGGGTCGCCGTGACGGCGCACATTGCGAGGGGACTGGACCAACTTGGTCAGCGGGATCGTCTTGATCATGGGACTTACTCCTGAGTATGAGCACGGGCATCGACCATCCGACGCTCGTTCGGCTCAAACAGAAGCAAGCCCCCTTCCCTCTCAATGACTGCCGGTGGGTGGCAAGCGGTGGAAAGCTGCCATCGGGTCTGCCACCCAGCGACGGCTGAACTCGACCCAGAGTCGGTTATTCAAGACCGCGACCTTGATCGTCTGGTTTTACCCGAAGCCGCCATACCACTTCGATTGCCTTGCCTGAAAAAACGGCTTCAGCGGTGGCGAGCGCGAGAAACCAGATTGATCGTGTTCTTCTGGCGGCTCCTGCCCGGCTACGCCGCCGCGCGACCGGGCCGATCAGGATTGTCGTTCTCCGACCTTGCCTTCCGAGAGGCCCCCTCCGATAGCAATGCGCACAAGCGCTCCTCATCTTCTGCCATCCTGTATTTTGGGTCATGGAGAAGGTGAGCCCGCACCGCCTCAAGCTTTGCCTTTAGCTTCCCAGTTCGATCGTCGCGATACAGGGCTTCCTTCGTTCCGAATTTCCGTAGCATGTGGCCGAAGGCGAGAAGAAGCTCGGGGTGCTGGTGGATGAGATGATGCCCAAGTTCAGCAAAGCTCTTGTAGCCGAAGCCAACCGGCTTTCCCGCCCTTGCGCTCTCGATGAGATGGACGATGCGAGTGGCTGCTAGGAGATCAGGGTATTCCCCGTCGAGGCCGCATCCGATGGAACGAAGGCGATCGTTGAGGAGCAACCATGCCTTGTGTCGAGGCAGGTATTCGTCATCGCGCGAGGCATCGAGAACGAACCGAAGCATTTGCTCACGGATCTCATCCTCGCGGTCTTGCTGAGCCTGCTTTCTTGCAGCCTCGGCAGCTGCGATCCTTTCCGAGCGGGCAACCCTCAGCTCGTCACGGAGTCTTGCTGCCTCCTGCGCATAGTCGAAGGCAATAATGGTCTGGCGGTCCAAATCGACCGTAATTTCATCCCACCGCACCTCGCGCTCGATCCACTCGTCGACGATCTTGTCATCGTTGATCAACGGCTTGCGATACCAGCACGTCATGATGAAGGTTCCTGCCACTTCGGACGCAGCAGCGCTTTTTTCATCTACGACGAAAACGTTGGAGTTGTTCCCGAAAAGGATGTCGTCATCAGTCATGCGTCGATAGCTCGGGTGGAAACTCGGCAGAACCCATACAAGCGCCGCCCCTTCGGCTCGATAGAACTCCTTCCGGCTCAGCACGACGTCCATGAAGGTGGTGCTCAGCTGCACTTCAAAGGCCAACCTGTCGGTGTCCGTCCGCGCCGAAACATCAGGCCGTCGCAGCCCGATAAGGCCCTCGCTCGCTTTCCATGTCTTTTCTTGCACCACGTCCTTGAACCGGGGGTCGGCCGAGAGGCTTCGCAGAAGAAGTGCTTTGACCCGCTTGTGCGCCCCGCTCTCCTGGGCGCCGCGGTACTTCATGGCCCTGATATCGGCTTCGCTCAACTCTGTCCGCGTGACAGCTGGACACGAGCCATCTTCATGGCGATGCCGGAAGAAAAACCTCTTGGTCGTGCTACAAGCCAGATAGACCGGAACGCCGCACGTCGCGCAGACGAGGCGTGCTTCGTCACGTTTCACGAGTGCTTTGAGATTTTGGCGCAGCAGGATAGCGCGCTCGTACCGAAACGCCCGGACGAGACGACGGACATCGCGCACATGGCCAGTTCTCAGGTTTCTGACCGTGTCGATTTCCGGCCTTGTCACCGCCTCTGCCCTCGCCAGCGGATCGATTGTCGTGTTTCCAACCATGGTCATCTCCTTTCCTTGAGGCAGCAGGCTGCGTTCGCACGGCGAGCCTAAAAGCGTTCCAGTCGCGCGCCCGCTCGGTTGAGCCCCCAGCGCCGGTCGACATAGAATTCGAGCGACCTGCGGACGTCGAAGCGCAGAACTTCCTGCGTGAACCCATATTCAAGCCGGACAGCCGCCTGCTGCTCTTCCGTCAGGCTGCTCAGCGGCCGAAGCCGAATTTCAACGAATTCTTCCCATTCTGCATCGCGCGGAAGGTCTTCGCCGACCGGCGCCACGGCAAAGGTGCTCTCAGGCAGAACCCGGACCGGCACGAAGTCGCGCCATTCCTCGCGGTGGAAGCTCCAGGCCCGAATGTGCAGGCGCTCACCGTCGGAAGCAAAATGCGCAGGCGCGATCCATTGGTTCTGACGCAGCCCACTCGACATCGACACATAGCCGATCTCGATCTTCTGCCGCTGCTCGATCGCCTGCCAGAGACGCCGGATCACGAATGGCGGGCACTGCCGAACAGGCGAAGGCAGAACGGAAAGGCCCTCCGATGCGGGATAGCCGACAAATTCATCCGGTGAGCCTGCATCCTCGACAAACGGCAGGCCGCGATGGTGCGGGTCGGCAACATAGCACTTTCGCACTGTGTCATAGCCAGGCTTCGGCTCGGCGACCCGCTCGAGGTATTCCCTGAGATCGATTGCCGCCTGTGGAGATGAGATACCGAAGCGCTCGATCAGGTCCTTGCGGTTCACCTGCCCGCGCCACGTCAGGCACCTGTCCAGATAGACAAGGCGAGCAAGCATTGCAGGCTTGAGTGAGGGATCGTCCATGCCCGAACCCTACTTGACGCACCATCATACGTCTATATAAAATTTATATGCATCTGGATTCAAGGACAGGTTAATGCGCATCTTGCACACCAGCGACTGGCATCTGGGCCGACAATTCCATGGCCTGTCCCTCGATGAGGACCACGACCATATCTTCGTTCAGATCCTTGCGATGATCGATGATGAGCGTCCCGACGTCGTGATCATCGCCGGCGACATTTTTGACCGGGCGAACCCGCCCCAAAGCGCGATCAGCCGCCTCTCGCAGTTCCTCACAACCGTGCGGGCAGCATCCGATGCAGCAATCGTTATGATCGCCGGCAACCACGATTCCGCCGCGCAGATTGGTGCAATGGGTGTTCTTGCAGAAGGCGGCGCGGCGATTGTGCGCGGACCACTAGATGAAGATGAACGGCCGCTCATGATTTCCGATGCCCACGGCCCGGTGGCCATCTCCGCCCTGCCTTTTGCATTCGAATATGCCGCCCGACTCTGTTTCGAAGACGACGCCATCGCATGCCCTGCGGATGTGATCAGGGCCCAGCTTGCAAGCGCCCGCAAGCACGTGGCCAATGGAATGCGTTGGGTTGTCGTCGCCCATGCCTTTGTCGACGGCGCCGCGACTAGCGAAAGCGAGCGCCCACTCACACGCACGGTGGGCGGGATCGAGACGGTATCTGCAGCCGCCTTCGATGGGGCGCACTATGTAGCCCTTGGGCACCTCCACCGCCCGCAACCGGTCGGACAGGATCACATCCGTTATTCCGGCGCGCCGCTCGCATTCGGCTTCGATGAAGAAGGTCAGCAGAAGTCCATCAGCCTGATCGATCTCGCGGCCGATGGCACTGCCGCGGTGACAGAAATGCCGCTGCGGCCGCTGCGACAGGTCAGAACCATTCGCGGCAAGTTACTCGAGCTGCTCGCCGCCACGGAGGTTTCCAACGACATCATCCGCGTCGTGCTCACGGACGACACCCCGCAAATCGATCCGATGAAAAGGATCAGAGACTTCTATCCCAATGCCGTTCAGCTCTCCTACGAGCGCAACGAGCGCCCCGTAGCGCAGCGCCTCGAGGAACAGCGCGCTGTCATCGATGACCCGCAGACGCTGTCCTCTGCATTTCTCGACTTTATCCGCGGTGAGCCGCTTTCCGAAGCAGAGGGGCAGATTGTGGCGTCCGCGCTGCGATCCTTCGCCACGACGGAGGAAGGTCAATGAGACCTATCAAGCTCACCCTCAGCGCTTTCGGTCCCTATGGCGGCACCGAGACCATCGACTTTCGCGAAGCGACCGACGCCGGTCTTTTCGGAATCTACGGCCCCACGGGGTCAGGCAAGTCGTCAATCTTCAGCGCGATCTCCTTTGCCCTGTTTGGCGAGGGCGCCAAGGAAGAACAGGGCATCGGGACCATGCGGTCTGATTTCGCGCCTGACGACCTTCTAACTGAGGTCAGCCTGCAATTCGAGCTTGGCGCAAAGCGTTACTATATCAGGCGTCAGCCTGACCAGGCACGGCCCAAAGCGCGAGGCGAAGGCCACACGATGCAGTCACATGCTGCCTGGCTGTTCGATGTATCGGAACTGGCGATCGATGACGTCGGTCCGGACTGCTGCGGGACTCCGCTGGCGGAACGGAAAGTCGGTGCTGTACTCAGCCATGTCGAGGGTCTTCTCGGCTATGGCGCGCAGCAGTTCCGCCAGATCGTCCTGCTGCCGCAAGGCCGGTTCGAGCGGTTCCTCGTGTCGAACAGCAAGGACCGGCTCGAGATATTGCGGGAGCTGTTCGACGTCTCGCTCTACCGCCGGCTCACCGAAAAGCTCAAAACCGATGCTGCGAGCATCAGGCGTGAGATTGAAGACGGCTATCGACTGCACGGACACCGCCTTCAAACCGAGGGCTTCGCCAGCTCGAACGAGCTTACCTACGGCATTGCCTCCGCACTTGAACGATATGAATTTACCCAGCTGGCGGTGTCTGAGACGGCGACTGTGCTCGCCTTGGCCAACAAGGCCTACGCGGCCGCTGAAGAACAAGAAAAGCGGTTTGTCGAGGTCGAGGCTGCAGCAGGTGCCCTTAAACAGCTTGAGGCCGAGGCCCCAGCTTTCGACACGATGCGCTCACGCAAATCACGGGCGGACCTGGCACGGCGCATGTCGGACCTCGACACCGCCGTTGGCGATGCGCGAAAGCGCCATACAGTCGCGGTTGCGGCACATTCCAAAGCCGAGACTGCAGCACGGGAAGCAGGTGAAGCTGTATCGGCAGCGAGCGCTACGCTGACCGATCTTCGTTGCCGCGAGCATGAGATCGAGGACCTCGCGCGCAAGATTGACCAGCTTAACCGGCACAGGCAGGTTCTGGTCGATGCTGTCGAACGTCAGGCTGGCCATGATGCTGCCGTGACAGTCCTGGACCGCGCGAAACAGGCTCTTTCGCGAGCCATGTCCGCCGAGACGCAGGCCGCAGAGCTTTGCGATGAAAAGGAAAGCGCGTTCGCGGCAGCCCAAGCCAATGCTCTTGAGCGGCAGAGGCTGACTGGAACATATGATGGCTTGAAAGGCGAGCTCCATGCTGCGCAGGCCTTTGTTCAAGCCACTCAGGCTGTGGCCGTGTCGCAGGACGCCTACGAGACAGCAGCGGTAATCGCCCGCGACGCGCAGGCCCACCATGCCGAGGCGGTCGAGGCAGCTGAAACGCATGAAGCCGCCTTCATTTCCGCTCAGGCGAGTGTTCTCGCAGAGCGCCTGCAGGATGGACAACCTTGCCCCGTATGCGGCGCTTGCGATCACCCTGAACCGGCACAGGGATCAGGCGATGCGAGTGCACTCGAAAAGGCATGGCGCGACGCCCAAGGCGCAGCGCTTGCCGCATCCAAAGCAGATCGCGAGGCACAATCGAGTGCCAGCTCAGCGAAAGCGACCTTCGACGCAAGGAGAACGGTTCTTACCGGCCTTGCGGAGCCAAAGCGCAGCCTAAGCGAAATCGAAGGCGACTTGCAGCGGGTCGCCGGGCAGATCGATGCGTTGGGCGCCGCAGTCGATATCGGCATTGTCACCGAGGATCTGGATGACGCACGCAAGCGCAAGCTGGCAGCAGCGGAAGCCCTCCAGCAGGCCCGCGATGCGCTGGGAACTGCAACGACTGCAGAAGCCTTGGCTCGTCAAGCTTACGAAGAGCGGATTACATCGGTCCCCGAAAGTCTGCGCCAACACGACGTTCTGCAGGCCGCAATCGATTCCGCCACCGCAGACTTGGGCGGCCGAAAGCAGGCACTCGCTGATGCTGACGCAAAGCAGCGGGAGTTCAACGCCATCGCTATCAAGACCGCAGCCGAACTCCAGAGCGCCGCCACCACAGTCAGCGAAAGCGAGAAAGGTCTCGCTGCGAAACAGGCCGCATTCGAAGCCCGTCTTATCGAGCTTGGGATTGCCGAGGCAGACTATCGCACCGCCATCCCCGATATTGCCGCGATCGCGGAACTGGAGAAATCAATCGCGGGCTTTGACACGGCCATTGCTGAAGCGCGCGCGCGCGACACGATAGCAAAAAACGCCGTGAGCAACGCGCAGCGCCAAAGCTTGGAGCCCTACCGCCTAAACTGCGTTCAAGCGCAGACGGCGGCAGACGATGCGGCGAAGCAGAGTGCCGCCGCCCAGCAGCGTCACCAATCACTCGTCGACCTGCAGGCCAGCTTGGCCGACCAACTTGAGAACCTTCGGGTCCTTGAGCAGTCCTCGCAGGCACTTCGCGGTATCGCGGAAGCCTTCGATGGTCAGAACGAGATGCGGACGAGCCTCGAAACATTCGCCATTGGTGCTATGTTCGATCAGGTTCTTGAAGCGGCGAACCTCCGGCTCGATCCAATGACCACCGGCCGATATAGGTTCGAGCGCGACACCGAGAGCATCGGAGGACGCTCAAAACGAGGGCTGGACGTTCGCGTCCACGACATCGAGACCGGCCGCGCCCGCGAGATCATCACGCTTTCGGGCGGCGAGACCTTCATCGCAGCCTTGTCCCTCGCACTCGGCTTGTCCGACATCGTCGAAATGACAAACGGGGCCATCAGGCTCGACACCATTTTCATCGATGAGGGCTTCGGCAGCCTCGATACGGATAACGACGCCGGCACGCTCGATCAGGTTCTGCGGGTGCTTCAGAATATTGTCGGTGAGCGGCGCGCCGTGGGTCTGATTTCACACGTGCCACTGGTCCAGCAGGCCGTCCCGAACGGATTTACCGTCCACAAGCGAGCGAACGGGAGCCAGATTGAGATTAGGTCTGTGTGAAGCCGAACCTACTTTTCATCGCAGGCACCCTGCTACGCCAACCCTGAATACTGGTTGACTATGCACTTGATGGCCTCTGTCTGGAAGCGACTGCGATCCTCGAGATGCCGGATTGTACGCAAGGCGATCATCGCGCATTCGGGAGCCAGAGGCCATACGCTTCACAGACTTGCGCTCCCGACCAATGTCGGTCAGTCGACCTCCTGAAAGCTATCATCCGGATGCTCAGGCCTGCGCAGGCGCACAGCAATCGATGACCGTCCAGCCGCGCCCGATGAGAATGTCGAGTTCTCCCGCGGCAAAGACATCCTTGCGCATTGCTAGGCACAGGAGATGAGTCGGGCGGGTCATCGCGACATAGTGCAGTCGCAGCCTGCCAAGCATCCGCGGACCTTCGGCGACCACATTTCCTCGGCCATTCAGGCGCGACCCGCCCGTCTTCGCGCCGAGGAGCCAGGGTTTAAGCTCGCTCAGGTGATGTGCGAAGTAGAAGCTGTCGAGCACCAGTGTCGCAGTGTGGGTCTCGCCCTTTACCGAATGGATTGATCCCAGCCGGATGCGGACTTGCGGGGCGCCCTCGGGATAGGCGAACAGATTGTTGGTTCGCGCGATAGCCGCGGCCCCAGCGTAGAGCGCTGGTCCGTCCTGCGGCCATGCGAGGAATGCCGCCCCTTTTCCAAGCACCTCGGCGCCGCTCAACTGATGGACGACCATCTCCGCGTGCGGACGCACCGCCGCCTGCCAATCGGCCTCCACGAACTCGCCGCAGCCGGCGAGTATCCGTTCGATCAGTGCGAAGTAGGCGGGATGAGCCTCGGTGCCTGTGAGGAGATCGACTACGCGGCGATGCGGCGACTTGCGCGCCATCCGCCCGTGCGTCCCGCCAGTCAGTTCGCTTGCTGCGAGTAGCGCCGATGCCGCCGCATTGACCAATTTGTCGCTGTTGCCGCTGCCTACCATCTCGAACCGCGCTCGTGCCAGATACTGGGCGAAGCTGGTCGGCGCCGCTTCCTTGCGCGCGCAGGCCGGATCATAGGCGGGGGCGTAGTGGCCCATCGCGTGCGGCACCCGACCAGCTTCATCGAGATCGTGCACGCCCGCCACCGCGGTGAACACGCCGCTTTCGAGCACTTGGGCGTCGAAGGTCGCGATCAGATGCTCGCCATAGCGAGGCAGCACCGACCGCACGCTGGCGTCGTCGAACAGGAACAACGTGGGCGCCTGGTGGGCAATGCCGTGCTCGGGCGGCGGTCCCGCACCGACCAGGTCCTGGGGCGCGACTCCGAGCCCCTTCACTTCATCGGCGAGCGGCTGCGCAAACCGGTAACTGCGTGGTATCGCTTGGACCGCAGCGCCGGGAAAGGGATCGGTTGCAGCGCCCTCGGCGCCGGCGCGCGCATAGATCGCCTGGTTCGAGTCCCCGAAGCGTTGCCGACGCGAAGGCGCGTCGCCCGCGCAAAAGATCCGGTGTAGGAGCGCGGACTGCTCCTCGCTGTTGTCCTGCGCCTCGTCGACGAACACCAACGGGAAGCGCCGCCGGAGGTCTGCTGCGACCTCGGGCCGCTTGTCGAGCAATTCGTTCGCCCAGACGAACATCTCGTCGAAGCAGAAATAGCCCTGTTGGCTGCCCGCGCGGCGCGCTTCGATGAGCGCCTGGTATGTCTGCGTCTGCGGCCCGAACTTGCCGGTGCTGCCGCCCGTATAGTCGGGGCGGGTGTAGATCAGGCACCCTTCGCTAAGCCGGGCCTTTTGGATCGCCCAGCGTGCGTTTCCGGGCAGAAGCCCCCGGCGCTTGGCGAGCGCGATTTGCGTATCGATGCACTTTACTTCGAGACCCTTGGAGCGCAGCCAGGGCAGCGCCAGATACTCGTTCACGAACGCGTGGATCGTGCCGACGAAATGCGGGTAGCGGGTCAGCGAGATTCCCGCAGCCGAATTGCCCAGCTTGGTACCGATCTCGTTGCGCGCCGCATTGGTGTGCGAGAGTACGCAGATGCCTTGGTGCCGGTGCGGCCAGCGCGTTGCCAACACGGCAAGCTTGGCGACGAGCAGCGTGGTCTTGCCGCTCCCGGGACAGGCCTCGAAATCGACCGTATCGAGATTGAGCATCGCCCTGAGCCGGCTGTCATCATCACCGACCGGCGCGAAGCCGTCCGGTCCCAGTCCCATGAGCGCCGCCGCCCAGGCGACGTCCTGCTCGCGGATGAGATCGTCGAACATCGGCTTCAGGCCGCCGCCGCCGGCCCCGGTGCCGCGGCGCCGTTCGGCGCGGGCGCGGTGAAGGGCGCGGTGACGTGCGCGATTGCCGCGACGACATAGGGCGGCAGTAGCTGCCGCAACGCAAGGGAGGTGAGCGTTCCGGCATTCACCTCCTTCTCGAGCAATTCGGCGAGATATTGGGCGGCGATCGCCTTCGAGGCGCCCTCGGCCTCGAACAGCGAATAGATGTGAGACCCAAGCGTCTCCCGATCATGACCGGCATCGGCCAAAGCCTGATAGGCCGCGTCGGCCCCTGCGATTACCTCGGCCTGTACTGCGCCGCCGGCGTTGAGTGCATCGTCCGCGAGCGCCAGCGAAGCGCTGCGATAGACCTGCTTGCCGAGTCCGTGAAAGGCGAGGTCGTATTCAAGCGTCCATTCGTCGGAGACGAAGGTCTCGACCCGCTGGCCAGACGCCTTGGCGCGGCGTTCGGCGCGGCGCTGGGCAAGTTGCTCGCCGGGAAGGTCAGCCTTGATCCGCCATTGCCGCCGCGAGGGCGGTCGTGCCGGCACTGGCTGGCCTGGTTCGAGCTTTCCGACGATCCACGGCGCCATGTCGGGCATCACGTCCATGTCGGTCAAGCAGGCGACGGGGATACCGATTTCGCCATCCTCTTCCGGGTCCTTTCGTAGGAAAATGCGCGCATAGCGGCCAAGCCCGACGCCGCCGACATTGACCAGCGACACGCCATATTCGTGGAAATCGCGCCCGAGCAGCTTGGCGACGACCGGCATCAGGATCGTCTCGGTATCGCCTTCGACGATCATCACCGCGCGTGCGAAAAATAGGTTCGCCTTAGTCACGTCGAGGAAGCGCTCAAGAAAGCGATAGTCGGAGGCGCTGAGCAGAGTCTTGCCGCGGCACAACGGGAATGCCCGCCCGCCCTTGATCAGCGCCAGATTGTCCAGCTGCAGGTCCGAAGCGAGGTTCGGGCTGTGCGTCGTGACAATGATCTGGATATTTTGGCCATCGGCGCGGGGCTTGCTTGCCTGTGCCTGCAGGAATGACATGAGACGTAGCTGGCGCTGCGGATGGAGATGCGCCTCAGGTTCCTCGATCAGCAGCAGCGGGAAGCCGTCGCTTTCGGCTGCGAGCAGCAGCAGCTCGCAGGCCATGAACAGCAGATTGTTCGACCCGAGCCCGCGGTTTTGCGCGCTGTCCGCATCGGCCGAGGCCGTCAAGGCCAGTTCCAGCTTTTCGAGAAGCTGGCGCAGCCTGAGATTGTCCTCCTGCGCTCCAGCAACGCCGATGCGGGCAAGAAGCAGATCATCTGCAAACGACAAGGGCGCGAGATATTCCTCGTTTAGCCGCTTGCGTGCCTGCTTGATGCCTTCGCTTTCGCCGAACAGGTGGCTGGCATAGTCGCCGAGCCCGAGCACACTGAGGTCTTTGGCTTCGACCGGGGGGTTGGCGTTGCGATCGAAGGCGACGCCGGTGTTCCGAATCTCAGCGGTGTGCTGGAGGATCTGCGACAGCCGCGATCCGCGTCCGGCGCTCATCGCGCGCTCCGCATCGCGCAACGGACGCAGATAGGTCGCGGTCAAAAGCGAGCGCGCACCCCAGTCCATTAGGGGACCATCGCCTTTGGCGCCGGTGCGCCATTCCGGCGGAAGCACCCGCCGCGAGCTGCCTTCTTTCGCGTTGCGCTTGGCGATCCAGGTGACGATCAGCGCCGTCTCGAGCTGTTCGCCGACGTTTTCGTAGGTGAGGAACTCGGCAAAGGCGCCACGGTCGGCAACGGTTAGGCCGCGGAAGGTCAGGCGGATGGCGATCTGGTCGGCGCGTTCCGCTCCGGGCGCGCTTTGGTGGAAATCGAGCGGATCCACGCGCAGCATATCCTGGTCGCGCGTACCGAGCACCAGGCGGACCGCGTCGATGATCGCGGTTTTGCCCGCGTCATTCTGGCCGACCAGCGCCGTCAGGCCGGGATTGAGCGGAAGAACGAAGGCGCGCGCTGCCGATCCGAACAGCCGGAAGTTCTCGATCCTGATCTCAGCAATATACACGCAAGGCCCCCGCTAGTAGCGACATTAGCACCCAAGTCCGCCCCACGAAACAGGTTCTCTAGCACGAGAAAGGTTTGATATTTTTGCGTAGACCTTCGCCGAGGCGTGTGAGCGTCGGTACCGACACACGCACGCAGTTCTCGGGACTGGTCGCGAGTTGTGCGCGCATTTATGTCATCCAGCAGGGGCTGCGTCCTGGGAGATGGCGAATGGCCGGTGCTGGCCGGTCTAGCCGTTCGCCAAGTTGCGGGAGAATGGCAGGAAAGTCCCAGACGCCGCCAACTGCGCCGTTTGGTAATTGCGTCCGCTTTCAGGAGATCGGCGATCGACCTTGAATGGCCGGGATTAGAGCGCAAAGCTTTCGGGATCACCGCAGCAAAACCTGGACGTTGGATCTTCGGTCTACGCAGCATCCACCACTCGAAATACCGCCCCTGTGCCAGCGTCTCGAACCAGATCGACACCCGTTCCGTCCCAGTGGTAGTCGAGGTGACGTCCCTGAATGGGGTCGGATGCACAATCCGGGTAGAACAAGCCGACACATTCACCACCCGGATGCCGGATGCTCGGATAGACAAGACCTTCGGCCCCGCCCCCTTGAAGCTCAACAGCGAGGGCTTGCGATGCAGCATAGTTGTCGGGATCAAGTGCGGGATCGCCTGCGGCAAGGCTCCTGAGATCGTGAAGATCGGCGCTTACCGAAAGGATGATCTCACGGAACTGCGAGGTCCAACCTGGCGCTTCGGAAGTGCGAGCCATGAAGCGGGCATGATGATGGATTGTCTCGAACAGCGCAGTTTCAAATGCATCCCCCGCGTATAAGACGCCGTAGGTCCCATTGGTGAATCGACTTGGTCGGTCAGTGCTGACATGCGTGAACGGGGCCATCAGATATGATGCGCCGTTGCCCCCTACCCGACGGTCTGCAGGTACCAGATCGAGATTGCCGATCGTCGCCATGATGCGAGGATTGGTTTTTTGCTCGGCAGAGATCAGCAGCGGCCAGTCTGCGGGGTCTGCGATATCTTCGAACAGGTCGATCGGTGGAAAGGCACTGCGGATAATCCGTACAGCACCTTTCCACTCGACCTGGGCAACCGGAATTGCCTTGGGATCAATCACCAGGCACCACGTTCGGAATCAAGATAGCGACGCACCCGCATGATATCAGTCAGCTCGCCGCCAAGCATGACATCAAGCGCGCTCGCTCCGGCAAAGGCGGCGTTGCCTGCCTTGATCCAGGCGTAGCCACGCTGGGCTTCTGAAAAGATGATCCTCAGCGCCTTGTGAATACCCATCAGGTTGGAGAGCCGTGCCGCACCATCGCGCGAGACACGGCCCGCACCCTCAGCCTTCCACCGCCGGTAGGAGCGAACCGGCATGTCGAGCAAAGTCGCTGCCTGCTCGTCTGTGAGTTCCCATTTGCCGAACAGGTTTAGCACGGCGCGAAACATCGCCGATGCTTCCTCCTGAGTTATAGGATCGGGTCGGAAGGCGTGGGGGACGGTATCAACGGGTTGCAAAGCCAACATGACTATTCTCCATATGGCAGCATATACCACTTTGAATGCCATTTGGCAAGATGCGTCAAATTCAGCCTGCAAGCCGCGCCAAGACCGCCACTGCGTTCGTGGTCGGAACGAAAAGACGCGTCTGATAGCGGATGATCTCGGTGAAACACCCATGTGCTTTGTACCAGTCGAGCCGCGACGCCGACCAACCAGCCAGTTCGAGCCGCTGCGCGCCGTTGACCAAGCTACGCTTGAGCGTGAGCGCTTCGCGGCTTCTGATTTGCATCGGCCGCCCGGTCCCGTTCACCGCATCGACGATCTGCTCTGCCGAGAAGGCATGTTCGTCTTCAAGCCCAAGCGCCTGGCACAGTTCGGGCACGCAATGGAGCGGAACCTCCCGACCTAACAGCGAGCGTCCGTCTCGCGCCGAGATCCGGCTGACGTGTACATAGTCCGAAGGGAGTTTATCCCACACCGGAAGCAGTAGGCCGGTTGCAAGATGCAGGCGCTCGCGCTTGTGATTTGAGGCGGCGTCATCGACCTCAGCCTGCCAGAGGCGGCGAAACTCGGATGGATCCACCGCTTCCCAGTTGCTCTCTTCGAGTTGATCGGCGGTGATGTGCCCATGCTTCAAGGGACGGACAAGCTCGAAGCGGGCCACACGCATACCTTCGTCGGTGAGCAGACTACGCGCCGGGACAAGCAGCCCGATCCGGCCTGAGCGCGCATTACGCAGAAGTTGCTGACGCGAACCTGAAAAGCCGTAGAGGTCCTCGAGCCGTTCGAGACGCAAAGGCTTGAGCGCGCGGGCAATCTCGAGTTCCAGGAGATGCGTAGTCGCACCCGACAGCGCATCGGTGCGCAGTAGCGTATCGGTCAGCACCTCGAAATGCTCGACCGCAATGGTCTCCACCCCAATGTCGAGCGTGCCGGCCTGGCGTGCGGCATCGATCCGCGCTTCGACGAGGCCGAGAAACTCGTCAAATATGCCGTTTTGCAAAACAATCGGCAACGCGAGGATGCGATTGAGCCAGCGCTGGATTGTTGGCAGGTCATCGACCATCCCGCCGTCGGCTCCTTCGACTCTGAGCCCGCTCAATTCCTCAAACCGAGAAAGCGTAACGGCTTCCAGCTTGCCTTCGAACAACAGGCCGAACCAGCGGTGAAGCGCCTCCTTGGCGTATGTGCTCTCGAGATTGTCGGCAGGATCGAAGAGGTTCTGCCCACCCGTCTGGCGCTGCCCGCGGGTCAGTGCGCCGAGGCTGTCTAGCCGACGTGCAATGGTCGATATAAACCGACGTTCGCCACGCACATCGGTGGTCACCGGGCGGAACAGGGGGGCCGATGCCTGATTGGTGCGGTTGGTGCGACCAAGGCCCTGGATTGCGGCATCGGCCCGCCAGCCCGGCTCAAGCAGGAAGTGGACCCGGCGCATCTGGTTCTTTGCGGCGAGGTCGGCATGATAACTGCGGCCGGTGCCACCGGCATCGGAGAAAACCAGAATTCGTTTGGTCCCGTCCATAAAATCTCGCGTCTCGGCGACATTGGCGCGCGGGGAGCGCGACTGGAGCACCTGGCGTCCATCGCGTCCGACGATCAGGCGGCGGGTACGACCGGTGACTTCGGCCACCTGATCGACACCGAACCGTTCGATGATCGCATCGAGCGCCGTCGCGATCGGCGGCAAGGCACAGAGCTGTTCGATCATGCGATCGCGCGCGGCAAGCGCCGAACGGCAGAGAACAGGAGCACCGTTATCATCACTCATCGGTTCGGACCGGGCATTGCCATTCTCGTCCGTGAACACCGCCATCAACCGAACCGGAAAGCATTTGGTGAGGTAATCGACCACATATTCGCGGGGGGAGAGATCGATTTCGAGTGCTTCGCGTTCCGCATCGGAGAGATCAGCGAGGCGGCGGTTGAGCATGGCTTCGGCGGTCGAGACGAGTTGCACGACAACAGCGTTGCCGTCCGCAAGTGCCGTATCAATCGCAGGCAGCAGGCTCGGCAGCTTCATGGATAGAAGGAGCTGCGCGAAGAAGCGCTGCTTGGTGCCTTCAAATACCGAAAGCGCAGCCGATTTGGCACCTGAATTCAGGGTATCGCCACTGTCAGCGTCGACGATCCGGGTTGCCTCGAGAGCCTCTCGCAGGTTGGCATGAATGATTGCCCAGGCGTCTGCATAGGCGTCATAAACCGCTACCTGGTCGGAGGTCAGGCAATGCTCGAGAATCTCGTACTCAACTCCGGCGAATGAAAGTGCCCTCGCCGCGTACAGTCCGAGTGCCTTCAGATCACGGGCGACCAGTTCCATTGCAGCGATACCGCCATCGCGGATATCTGCGACGAAGGCTTCGCGATTGGCAAAAGCCGTCTCGGGACCCCACAGGCCAAGACGGGTGGCATAGGCGAGATTATTGACGTCGGATGCCCCGGTCGCCGATGCGTAGAGCACGCGGGCGCGCGGCAACAGATTCTGGATGCGAACACCGGCAATGCCCTGTTCCGACCCTTTGACCTTACCACGTGAGCCTTCCCCGCCAGCGGCGTTGGCCATCGCATGGGCTTCGTCAAAGACGATGAGCCCGTCGAAGTCCTCCCCTGCCCATTCGAGAATCTGCTCGAACCGGGTCGCATCGCTGCGGCCCGAGCGTAGTGTCGGATAAGTCACGAAGAGTATGCCCTCGCGCATCCCGATCGGGACACCGAGCTTCCATTGACCAAGGGGCTGAACGTCGATGGGAAGGCCGCCGAGGGCGCTCCAATCGCGGCGGGCATCTTCGAGCAAAGCTTCGTTCTTGGAAATCCAGATGTGGCGCCGTTCACCCCTCACCCACCGGTCGAGGATGACGGAAGCGACTTGTCTGCCTTTACCTGCGCCAGTTCCGTCACCAAGAAAGTAGCCCATGCGGTAGGCGTGCCCCTCGGCGCTCGCCTTCAAGGCGCAGCCCTTGTCGTCGGGCTCGAACCGGCCCGGCAGATCGCGGGCATGAGCGCTTGCGGCATAGATCAGGGTCTCGGCCTGCGCAGCGGATAAGGCGCCTCCAGCAATGATGCTCGAAGGAAGCTGAGGCACCACTTCGGGCACGGGTGCGGTTATCGAACCCATCGCGACAGATTCGACCAGCGGGGTCGGATGCGGGACAGCATCTGCAATCGAGATCCGGCTCGGTCGGTAAGGCAAATAATGCCCAACCTGGCTTTCGATCGGCGCAGGTGCTTCGAGCGGAGTAAATTCAAGCGGCAGTATCGACGCCGCTGCCGCGGCTGGATGGATCTTAAGTGGAACCGGTTTCGTCCTGTTCGCCACCAGTCGAAGCGGCAAGGCTGGCTTGGGGCCGATGCTGGGTTCGGCGGGCAGGCTTACCCGGCCAGGCAGCATATCGATCAGCAAATGAAGCTCGGCAAAGTTTGCCGGCTGGGCGATGATCGGACTGTTACCATCCTCAGCCTTGTCGAGAACCAGGAGCCGGGTTGAGATTGAGGTGCCCTGCTTGACGAAACCGCGCTCGATCGTCGCGTTGAGGCGCAACGAGATGGGGCCGGCGATCCCGGCAAGGAACTTCGGAAGCTCGAACCATTCTGGCATTACTGCGACCAGGCGGCCACCGGGCAGAAGTCGCTTCCAGGCAGAACGCAAGTGCCGATCGCCAGTGCGACTATCGTGGCCCCTCTCGATACCGTGTGAATAGGGCGGGTTCATCAGCACCACGCTCGGACCCACGTCGGGCGTGAGAAGTTCGTCGATCAGTTCCCCGTCAAATCCCGTGACTGTCGCTTCCGGAAACACGGCGCCCAAGCATTCGCGGCGCAGCGGTGATATCTCGTTGAGAGCGAGACGCGCAGCTGCCTTTGCTGCCCATACGCCTAGCATCCCGGTCCCGGCCGACGGTTCGAGAACCAGTTCAGCGGCAGAAATCGCGCAAGCCTTTGCAGCCATCCAGGCCAGACGGGGCGGCGTTGCGAATTGTTGCCACTCGATCTGCTCGTCGCTCCGGTTGGACTGGGTCGGGACCAGACCTTCAAGGCGCGTGAAAGCCTCATCGGCAGTGCTGGATGGCATCGCGAGAGAGAATTCAGTTGCCTGCGCCAGGAACAGCACCTGCGCCAATTCAAGTGCGGCATGGGCATCGCGTAAGGACCAGCGTCCTTCGGCGTCGCTACCGCCGAAATGATCGGCCATTGTTGCATTCACAGTGTGCCGTGAGATTGCTTCATCTGAACCTAGCCGCGCGGCCAGCGCCCTCGCCGCTGCCAACACTTGCGGCTCGGCGGGATCGGAGAATGCGAAAGCGGTATTTGCGTGTGACATGAGAGACCTCCTGAAGAGGCCCTGGGTTTGTCCGGGTGTCCGTTCAGATGGATCCGCCCGGGGGCCTCACAATGCCCCAAGCCCGCTTTCCTCTCACCGACATTCAGACCGCAGCTCGTACTGAGCGCATGAGCACATCATTCCAGTCGTCGCCGGTTAGCTCCGGGCGCCTGGTGACAATCAGCCGCCCTTCGCAAGCGTAAGCCTCGCGCGCGCGCTCCTCAGCAAGGTGCCCGCCCGCATCATTGTCGACAAAGAGATACAGCTGCCGCACCGATTCAGGGATGGTGGCTAGGCCGAAGCGTTCGTTTCCCAGCGTCGCCCAGCAGGGAACATTGAACAATTGCATCGCGGAGAGGGCCGTTTCGTTTCCTTCTGCGAGGCCAAGGCGTCCCCCATTCGGATACGCGAAACGCACCGCCCCAGAACCGGGGCTGCCTAACGCACGCCTGGGCTGATCGAAAGAAGCCATGCTGGTTTTGTCGAGGTCAAGGAAGGAGCGGTGCAGCGCCAGAATTCCGGCATCATTGCGCACGGCCGCCACCATCGCGGGTAGAAACCGGACAGCACCCTTTGGCCCCAGCGGCATATGCGGGTGGAAACGCAGCTCCGGCGAAGAAATCGTGATGCCTCTGGACACGAGGTACTTCTCGGCGGGGCTGCCAGCGATGGTCGACGCCTCACGCCAGAGCCTCAGCGCATTCCGATTGGCGACTTCCTCGCGCGGTTCGGCCACGATCGGACCACTCGTGCCATCGAACAGGTCCGCAATTCGTATTCCGAGCCCGGCCATGGCTTCTATCACCGCCTCGTTCGTGCAGCCGGCAAAACAATGAACAAGGATTGCGCGCTTTCCGAGTGTGATGCTTAGCGAAGGAGTCCGGTCGTCGTGGGCCGGGCAGCAGCACATTCCGCGCGAACGCGACCAGGCACCGCCCAGCTGCTCGACTATCTTGCGCGCGCGGTTTTCCAGTTGCAGACCTTGGAATTGGGATGATCGGTGTTGGTGCATGGGGCATCTCCATCGTAACGTGCCTCCACCCGCGCAGCCTCCGCTCTGCGTCGCTGATGTTTCATTTTCCTACATCAGATGTTCTATATATGTTCTTTCCCGATTCGACCACCAAAGGATTCGGGAATGAGACTAAAATGGGCAGTAGCCGCAGTGGCAACGGCAGGACTTGGGTTCGTCCGCCCGGCTCACGCGCAGGAGCTGGAAGCCCCTCAGGTGACCTTTGCCTCGGAGTTGACGACCGACGGCTTCCGCGTTGCAGAAGGAGCCGATGGCTTTCGTCTCGTCGAACACGGCATTTGGAGAATGCCTCCAGCGGGCTCGTCCGAGCCGTCGGCTACCGATGCGGGTCGAACCTATCTGCCCTATCGATATCCAAAGCCCCAGGGCAGTGCGCCATCCGGCTTCCGTCGGGCAAGCTACCTTCCTCATGTTTACGCCGCTGAAGCTCAATACTCGCTACCAAGAGGTCTTCTCGACGCGCTTGTATGGACGGAGTCCCGATATAATCCTCTGGCGATCAGCAAGGCTGGCGCCGCAGGTTTGGGCCAATTGATGCCAGCGACAGCGCGGGACCTTGGCGTTTCAAATCGCTTCGATCCCAAGGCGAATATCTTAGGTGCGGCCCGATACCTACGCCAGATGCTGGACAAGTTCGGGGTAGTTCATCTGGCCCTCGCCGCCTACAATGCAGGTCCCGGTGCCGTCGAGCGCGCCGGCGGTGTTCCACGCAATGGCGAGACGCCGGCCTATGTGCGCGAAGTGCTGCGCCATTGGCGCTTTTGAGCGGGGGGCATTGTGAGTGCAGGTCGAATACGCGTGTCGGGGACGTTAAGCCGCGGTAGACGCGGAATGTTCCTGACCACAACAGACGAAGTCGTCTGGATCATCGAGAGCGACGAACCCGAATGCGAATTCGTCGGATTAGCAGTGATTGTCGAAGGCGTTGTAGCAGGTCGAGATCGATTGCGCGCGGACTGGATTGGACCGCTCTGATCGAAGCCATCGTTATCAGGCTGCCCGCTTCCCTGCCTTCTTGATGTCGATCACCTTCCCGCCGCTCAGATAGTCAGCCCAGTCCTGCATCATCCGGCGCCGAGGAGCCAGGTATTCAGCGGCATTGTACGCTCCACGCACATCGTTTTTCTCCGAATGCGCGAGCTGTAGTTCGACCCAATCCTCATGGTATTTCCTGATCCAAATGGGCGGCGTACCAAACTCTACCAACTGCTCATTGGCCCAGGTGCTCGCCAAGCCCCGGAAGCCGTGTACGGTTTGGCGGCTGTGGTATCCGAGGCGATAGAGCGCGTAGATCATTGTGTTCTCTGAAAGCGGCTTGTTCGGGCCGTTACCCGGGAAGAGAAACTCGCCAGGCGCTGCTGCTATCATGGATTTCGCGATGTGCGTTGCCTGCTGCGAGAGGGGTACCAAATGCTCTCGTCCCATCTTCATTCGCTCGGCTGGTATCCTCCAGACGGGTGATTTCCCGCCCAGGTCCTCAAACTCGGATTTGGCGGCGAAACGCAGTTCCTTGGTTCGAACCCAAGTCAGGAGCGCAAAGAGAACTGCGTCACGGGTGATCGCGGACCGTCGTTCGCCCTCTTCCTGGTAGGCATGCAGCTTCTCGATGAAGGCGGGCAACTCGCTGAGCGGCAGCCGGCTCATATGCTTCACTCTTGGTCGCGGCTTTAGAGCCCCGCGCAAATGCGTCGTCGGATCGTTCGAGGCCAGACCACACGCGATTGCGAACTGGAAGACTTGCCCCACCCCTTGTTTCGCACGCCGGCTGATATCGAGCGCGCCTCTTGCTTCGATCTTGCGGATCATTGCCAGGACGTCGGGTGCCGTGATTTCATTCACGAGTTTCTCGCCGATGGCTGGAAAGACGTCCCTTTCCATGCGCGACCAGACGCGTTCGGCGTGCGCGGCATTCAACGCGCTCTTTCGATTTTCATGCCAGCGCTTTGCGACCTCGAAGAAGGTGGCTCCTTCCTGCGAGATCACTTCTCCCTTGGATTTCATTGGATCCTTACCCTCGGCTAGCAACGCCTTTGCGGCTGTGCGCTTGTCGCGCGCTGCAGCTATCCCGAGGTCTGGGTAGGCGCCGAACGAGAGTAACTTCTCCTTGCCCGCGAAGCGGTACTTCATCCGCCACAACTTTGACCCGTTCGGCTGGACGAACAGGAACAAGCCCTCCCCGTCGGCCAGCTTGTAGGCGCGCTCGCGTGGCTTGGAATTTCGGGCCTGAATCTCCGTGAGAGGCATTGGGGGTATCGCTCCTTTCCGATACTCCGCGAAAATACCCCCAAAATACCCCCACACCAAATCTGGCTGCATGTGGAAGACCATGGGCGCATGCGGACGCGAATCACCCGCAACCCTCTGCTTTTCTTTCGATTTATGGAAAAATGCGGAAGCTAGCGGAAGCTTCCGGATCAAGGAATGGTAGCGGAGGAGGGACTTGAACCCCCGACACGCGGATTATGATTCCGCTGCTCTAACCAGCTGAGCTACTCCGCCCCGAGAGGCATCGAGCGCGCCTTGGCGCTCGGCAGGCGCGCCTCTTAGGCGCAGGTTTTCAGGGCGTCAACACCGTTTGTTTTAAGGCTTGCACAGGAACCGTGCGATAGCCAGATAGTCCTCCATAAACATGGCTGATCTTTCCCGAATTACCGCCGCGAAAAAACCGCTGGTGCTGTCTTCGCTTGCCCGCGGCGCCTTGCCGCTGGTCATGGCCGATCTCGCGCGCTCTGCTGCGCATGGCAAGGCCCCTGCCCGCGCCGTCTTCATAGCGCCAGACGAACAGGCGATGACCGCGATCGCCGATGCCGCGCCCTTTTTCGCGCCCGATCTGGAAGTCATCGAATTTCCGGCCTGGGACTGCCTCCCGTATGACCGCGCCAGCCCGGCCTTGTCGGTCAGTGCCCGTCGCCTTGCCGCGCTTCAGGCGCTGCAGCGCAAGCGCAGCGGGCCGCAGCTTCTGGTCACCACCATCAACGCCCTGCTCCAACGCGTCCTGACGCCGTTCCGCATCCGCGAGGCGACCCGGATGCTGGAACCGGGTGTCGAGATCGGACACGAAAGCCTGACCGGCCTGCTTCAGCGGCAAGGCTACTCGCGTTCGGACACGGCCATCGATTCGGGTGAGTTCGCGGTGCGCGGCTCGATATTCGACATCGTGCCGGCGGGCCTCAAATACACCAACGACAAGGGTGAACAGGTCCAGGCCGGCCTGCGCCTCGATTTCTTCGGCGACGAGCTGGAATCGATGCGGCTCTACGATCCGAACACGCAGCGCACGACCGGCGTGGTGGATCAGCACCTGCTCCTTCCCGCCAGCGAGGCGCTGCTGGACGAGGATACGATCAAGCGTTTCCGATCCCGCTACCGCGAACGCTGGGGCGCGACGGCGACGGGCGATCCGCTCTATCAGGCGGTCAGCGACGGCCGCCGCCTCGCGGGTATGGAACACTGGCTTCCCCTGTTCGAGGACAAGCTCAGCACGCTGTTCGATCACTTGAGCAGCGACGATGTCACGGTCATCGATGGCGGCACCCTTCGCGCAGCCGATCAGCGGCTGGACGAAATCATCGACTATCACCGCGCCCGCACCGAAAGCGCGCGAACCAGTCCCGGTGCCTATCGCCCGCTCGCCGCAGAGGCGCTCTACCTTTCGCGCGAAGAGTTCGAGGAGCGGCTGGACAGCTGGCCCGTGCACCGGACCTCGATCTTTGCCGAGCCTGAGTCGGAGAGGACGGTCAACTTCGGCTTTACCTCGGCGCGCGATTTCACGCCCGAGCGTACGCGCGGCGACAACGTCTATGAAATCGCCGCGAACCACCTCGAAACACAGGCCAAGGCCGGTCGCCGGGCGATCCTGGCCTGTTATTCCGAAGGCGCGCGCAAGCGTATCGTCAGCCAGTTGGGCGAAGCGGGCAAGACCGCGCCGACCACGGCGGAAAGCTGGCAGGAGGCGCTGGGCCTTGCCGCGAAGAAGCGTCCCGTCGCAGTCGTCCTGCCGCTCGAATCCGGGTTCGCGAACGACGATCTGGAACTGATTACCGAACGCGATTTCCTTGGCGACAGGCTGGTCCGCCGGAAAAAGCGCAAGAAAGACGCCGACGCTTTCATGGCGGAGCTGCAGGCGCTGCAGCCCGGCGACCACATCGTCCATATCGACCACGGGGTGGGCAAGTACCTCGGTCTCGAATCGATCCCCGTCGGCAAGAGCCCGCACGATTGCGTCGCGCTGGAATACCACGGCGGCGACAAGCTTTACGTACCGGTCGAGAACCTCGACGTCCTATCGCGCTATGGCAGCGGCGAGGAAACGGTCCCGCTCGACCGGCTGGGCGGCGAAGCGTGGCAGAAGCGCAAGTCCCGCCTTAAAGAGCGTATTCGCGAGATTGCGCACGAATTGCTCGCCACCGCGGCCAAGCGCGCGCTGCAACAGGCCCCGGTCATCGAGGCCGATCCGCAGAGCTACGATCCTTTCGTCGACCGCTTTCCCTGGAACGAAACCGACGACCAGGAACGCGCGATCGAGGACGTCATGGGCGATCTTGCCGATGGCAAGGCGATGGACCGACTGGTCTGCGGCGACGTCGGCTTCGGCAAGACCGAGGTCGCCTTGCGCGCAGCCTTCGTCGCGGCGATGAGCGGGCGGCAAGTCGTGATGATCGCGCCGACCACGCTTCTCGCGCGTCAGCACTACAGCAACTTCTGCGAACGCTTCGGCGGTTTCCCGCTCAACATTGGCCGCCTCTCGCGCCTCGTCCCCGCAAGGGAGGCAAGCGAGACGCGCGAAGGGCTTGAGAACGGGACCATCGACATCGTCGTCGGCACGCACGCGATCCTGTCGAAAAGCGTGAAGTTCAAGCGCCTAGGCCTCGTCATCGTCGACGAGGAGCAGCGCTTTGGCGTCAACCACAAGGAAAAGCTCAAGGCCCTGCGCGCGAACGTCCACGTCCTGACGCTGACCGCCACGCCCATCCCGCGCACATTGCAGATGGCGATGTCAGGCCTGCGCGAATTGTCCGTCATCCAGACCCCGCCGGTCGACCGTTTGGCCGTGCGTACTTACGTCATGGAATGGGACGACATGGTCGTGCGCGAGGCGCTGCTGCGCGAACACCATCGCGGCGGGCAGAGCTTCATCGTCGTGCCGCGCATCGCCGACATGGCGCAGATCGAGGATTGGCTGCGCGAGACCGTGCCGGAAGTGAAATACGTCTCGGCCCACGGCCAGATGTCGCCCAGCGAAGTTGAAGAGCGGATGAGCGCCTTCTACGAGAAGAAATACGATGTCCTGCTATCGACCACGATCGTCGAATCGGGGCTCGACATCCCAAGCGCGAACACGATCATCATCCACCGCGCCGACCGCTTCGGCCTTGCCCAGCTCTATCAGCTGCGCGGTCGAGTCGGCCGATCGAAACTGCGCGCCTATGCCTACCTGACGACGGGGGCCGACAACCAGCTTTCCGAAGTCGCGGAGAAGCGCCTGAAAGTGCTGGGCGATCTCGATACGCTGGGTGCCGGTTTCCAGCTTGCCAGCCACGATCTCGACATTCGCGGTGCGGGCAACCTGCTGGGCGACGAACAGTCGGGCCATATCCGCGAGGTCGGGTTCGAATTGTACCAGTCGATGCTGGAAGACGCGATCATCGCGGCCAAGGCTGGCGAACTGGGGCTGGAGGAAGATCGCAGCGGCTTGAGCCCGCAGATCACGGTCGATGCACCGATCATGATCCCCGAAGACTACGTCCCCGACCTTGCCGTCCGCATGGCGCTCTATCGCCGCCTGAACGAGGCGAAGGACAAGGAAGAGATCGAAGCTCTGGCCGCAGAGATGATCGACCGGTTCGGCCCCCTGCCCGATCCGACCGAGAACCTGGTCAAGCTTATCGAGATCAAGCAGCAGGCCTGCGAGGCGAACATCGCCAAGATCGACCTTGGCGCGCGCGGTGCGCTGGTCACGTTCTACAAGGACGAATTCCCCGATCCGATGGGGCTCATCTCCTATGTAGAGCGCCTGAAAGGCACCGCGCGGCTGCGGCCGGACAACAAGATGGTGATCGAACGCAACTGGGGCGATCCCAAGTCGCGGCTCAATGGGCTGTTCCAGCTGACCAAGGGCCTGTCGGGCATTGTGCGGCGCGCGGCCAAGGTCAAGGAACCGGCCTGACTATCATTGCCCTGAACTCCATTGTAATGCCGCACCCCAACCCATAGTCGTGGTGCGGGACCTAAAGGGGGGAAGTCGCAAATGGCGAAGTACGAGAAGCTGGCGCTGTCCGCATCGCCGACAGAAAAGGCGCAGAAGGCTGCGTCCAGCCTGCGCACGTGGTTCGACTTCGTCAGCATGGACGAGGCCGATGCTGTCGTCGTGCTGGGCGGCGATGGGTACATGCTGCAAACCCTGCACCAGATGATCGACGACGGGCGCATCCTGCCCGCCTATGGCATGAACCTGGGCACGGTCGGCTTCCTGATGAACAAGCGCGAGGCAAGCCGCATGCCGATCCTTGAGCGGGTGAACAGGGCGCGCTCTTTCGACGTGTCGCCGCTCATCATGAAGGCGATAACCCAGTCGGGCGAAGCCCACAGGATCTGCGCCATCAACGAAGTCTCCCTGCTGCGTGAAACGCGCCAGACGGCCAAGCTGGAGATCAAGGTCGGGAACAAGGTGCGCATCCCCGAACTCATGTGCGACGGCGTGCTGGTCGCCACACCCGCCGGATCGACCGCCTATAATTTCAGCGCGAACGGCCCGATCCTGCCGCTGGGCTGCGGGTTGCTGGCCCTCACCCCGATTTCCGCGTTTCGTCCGCGGCGCTGGCGCGGGGCGATCCTGCCCGATCACCTTCCGATCGAGATTCGCAGCCTTGAAGGGGAAAAGCGCCCCGTCTCCGCCGTTGCCGATCAGCGCGAAATCCGCGACGTTTCCAGCATCCACGTGGAGGTCGCGCACGAACGCGACCTGACCCTTCTTTTCGATCGCGGGCACAGCCTGGACGAACGCATCGTGGGCGAACAGTTCGCGGTTTGAAAAAAGGTGAAATTTGGTGCCGGAACGGGCTTGCCAAAATCTTTTGCGCCCCATATAGGCGCACCCCTGCCCAGCAAGCAGCGCCCTTTCAGGGCTGCTCCCCGATAGCTCAGCGGTAGAGTAGGTGACTGTTAATCACTTGGTCGTTGGTTCGAATCCAACTCGGGGAGCCATTTTCTTCCACATCGCTGACACCGGCAGGCTCTGAAATCGGGCCTTCGCCATGCTTTGGCCGCAATGCTGCGGTCAGCGGCGCCGTGCATCGGACAGGGCGCATTCGCGATCGGATACACTTGCCGTTCCCATACGTTGATTATGCAAAGACAGGCGAAAGTCGCCAGTTATCAACGAATTGGAGAATCACCATGGGTGAACTTACGGAAAAGGTTAAGGGTAACGTCAACGAAGCAATCGGCAACGTGAAGCAGGAAAGCAACAATCCGGAAACGCGCGCCGAAGGCCGCAATCAGGAAGCCAAGGGCGAAGCCCAGCAGTTCAAGGGCGAAGTCGAAGGCAAGCTTGGTAACGACATCTGATCGTCTGCCGACGAAACCATGAAAAAGGCCCCGGAAGGTTTGTCCTTCCGGGGCCTTTTTCGTGCCCGAAGTGCATGAGCTATTTCGCGCCGCTGACTTCGCGGTAGCTTTGCCCTGAGGTGACAGCGTCATCGCGGAATGCGGCAAACTCGGCGTTATCCAGAATTCTGACCTCGCTCGAAAGATCGAGGCAGTCGGCAAGGTTCTTCAAGTCCTTTCGCGCCTGGCCGACCGCAAGCGCCGCATGGCTTTCGTTGAACGCAAGCACGAGGGTCTTACCCGCGATGCGAAGCTGCGTCGCCTGCAGCGATGCGCGCGATTGCAGTCCCAGCCTGCGGCACAAGCGTATTGCAAGGCCCCAGATGCGCGCCTCGGCCAACTTTTCGTCAGGCGCCAGTTCGGCGAGCATCGGCGGCCATTCGAACTCGCCCGCATTGGCAAGGACAGTCATCGCCATCATCGCCCGGCCGGTATCGTCGACGTCGAGCCAGCGTTTGTACAAGGCCCAATCAACCGCCTGCTGCAACCGCAAATTGGGTTCTACCTGAAGCGAGGCCAGAGCAAGCATCGTGGCGGCAAGGCGCAGGCGTTCACTGGAATTACGGGTCGGCGCGATGGCATCCATCGTCCAGGCCGCGATGCGCGTGGCAAGCGTGGGCGGCGTGCCGTGTTGCCCGGCGAAAAGAGAGATGCCTGCAAGCAGCGGGTCGCGTCCGCGTTCCGCATCGGTCAGGCGTTGATAAAGCAGCCCTTCACGCAGACCCCATGCCGAAAAGATCAGGTTGTCGGGTTTCAGGACCTTGAGCAGGCAGACGAGCAAGGCCGCCGCGTCGGGCAGGATCTGCGCGCGCATGCTCGACACGCGCGGAATGGTCTTGAGTTCTTCTGGCGTGCTTTTCGCCGTGCGCTTGGCGAGTTTCAGCGCGGTCGCACCGTCAACGCGCAAGCCGTGCGGGTCCGACAGCGGATGCCCCTGAAGCCGCATGGCAAGGATCGCCATCGTTCGCCACGTGCCGCCGACGAGAAAGAGATTGCCGCCCACCGCGTCCTGCCAACCGATCTTCTTCAGCGCCTTGGCAACGCGCGACTGGAACTTGTCGTCCCCGTTGTCGCGCAAGGCCGCAAGCCGCAGCGTACCAAGCGGAGCCGTACCGCCCTCGCCCGGCCCGTCCGGCGCAACGGAGATAAGTTCGAGACTGCCGCCGCCAAGGTCGGCAACCACGCCGCTTGTCCCCGGAAAGGCGCCTAGCACGCCGAGCGCGCTGGTCCTTGCCTCCTCCTCTCCGCTGATGACGCGGACTTGGAAGCCCATGTCCGCAAGCTTGGCGATGAATTCCGGGCCGTTCTCCGCCTCGCGCACCGCGGCGGTAGCGACGGTTTCGACGTCATCGATCTGCAAGTCCTTGAGGATCAGCGCGAACCTGCCCAGCCCTTCGAGCGCCAGGTTTACGGCCTCGTCCGCCATGCGCCCGGTCTGCGACAGTTCGCGACCAAGGCGGGCGGTGACTTTCTCGTTGGCGAGTATATGCGGCGCGCGCGGCGATCCGCCATAAACAACCATACGAACGGTGTTCGAACCGATGTCGATGATCGCGCGCTTGCCGTCGTCGGTCGTCCACGAATTCTCGATCCGGCGGCGGTAGGAGCTTTTCGATCCTCTCACGCCGTCGCGCCCCGGCGAAGGGCAAGACGCGGGATCTGGTCTTCGGCAAGGGCCTGACCGCGACCCGAAAGCGAGGGGTTGGTCATAAAGTATCGGTGGAGGTTGAACGAGCGTTCGCCCGTGCTGGCGCGCACGTATTGTCCGTCGTCCTGCAGCACCCAGCTGCGTTCGGTGTCGAGAAGATTTGCTACCAGCACTTGTCCTAGAACCTGATCGTGCACGGTTCGGTTCCTGATCTGCACCATTGCCTCTACCCGGCGGTCGAGATTGCGGCTCATCGCGTCGGCCGAAGTGATGAAAAGCCGGTTGCGCGGACTGGGCATGCGATAGCCGTTGGCAAAGGCCCAGATGCGGCTGTGTTCAAGGAACCGTCCGATGATCGACTTCACCTCGATCGTCTCGGAAATGCCGGGAATACCGGGCTTCAGGCAACAGATGCCGCGAACGACCAGGCGGATGGGCACACCGGCCATGCTGGCTTCGTAAAGCTTGTCGATCACGCCCTTGTCGGTCAGCGAATTGAACTTGGCCCAGATGCCCGACGGCCTGCCGTTGCGATGATTGGCGATTTCGCGATCGATGTTTTCATAGATCGTCTCGCGCATGTGGATCGGGCTCATCACCAGGCCCTCCATGCGGCGCGGCTCGACATAACCGGTCACGAAATTGAACAGCCGCGCGGCATCGCGGCCAAGGCGCGGGTCGGCGGTGAAGTAGGACAAGTCGGTATAGATACGCGCCGTGACCGGATGATAGTTCCCCGTGCCGAAATGGCAGTAGGTGCGATAGCCATCACCTTCGCGCCGCACGACCATGGACACCTTGGCATGGGTCTTCCAGTCGACGAAGCCGTAAATTACCTGAACGCCCGCGCGTTCGAGCTGGCTGGCCCAGAGGATGTTCTGTTCCTCGTCGAAACGGGCCTTCAACTCGACCACGGCGGTCACCGACTTTCCGGCCTCTGCTGCGGCGATAAGCGCATTGATGATCGAGGACTGTTTGCCCGCGCGGTAGAGCGTCTGCTTGATCGCGACGACGTCCGGGTCCTTGGCGGCCTGCCGGACGAAATCGACCACCACCTCGAAGCTTTCGTAAGGGTGGTGGATGACGATGTCCTTTTCGCCGATCGCGGCAAAACAGTCCCCGTCGTGTTCCATGATACGTTCGGGATAGCGCGGGCTGTACGGCTCGAACTTCAGGTCGGGGCGGTCTTCCTCGACCACGCTGGCAAGACCCTCGACCCCGACGATGCCGTCGGTCTTGATGACGATCGCATTTTCCAGCCCCAGCTGTTCGCGCAGCAGCTGTTCGGCATCGTGATCGAAGTCCGATTCCAGTTCCAGCATCATGACCTGCCCGCGGCGTCGGCGCTGGATCGCACTGCGGAAATAGCGGACGAGGTCTTCGGCCTCTTCCTCGATCTCGATGTCGGAATCGCGGATGACGCGAAATGCGCCGTCGCCGTTCACGCGAAAGCCGGGGAAGATCAGGTCCGCATAGCGACAGATCAGCCTTTCAACCGGGATATAGGTCGCTTCCGCGCCCTCCCCCGGCACCCGGATGAAACGGGGCACGGCAGCGGGTACGAGGATCATTTCCACCACGCCCTGCCCGTCCTGAAGCCGTGTCAGGTTGAACAGCAGGCCCATGCCCTGGTTGGCGACGAAGGGGAAAGGATGCGCCGGGTCGATCGCCTGCGGTGTCAGGACGGGAAGAACGTGCTCTTCGAAATAGTCCTTCAGCCAGGCACGGGCACCCGCATCCAGGCGGCTTTCGTCGCACACGTGCAGCCCTGCGTCCGACAGGAGCCCGCGCAGTTCGCGCCATATCGACTGCTGCTTCGTTTCCAGTTCGCGGATCGCGCGGCGGATCGAGGCGAGTTGCTGCGACGGAGTGCGTCCGTCGATGCTCATCTTGGTGATGCCGCGCTGCATCTGTCCGGCCAGCCCCGCCACGCGGATCATCACGAATTCATCGAGATTGCTGCCCGAGATGGAGAGAAAGCGCAGGCGTTCCAGAAGCGGATAGGCCTCACGCTGCGCCTCTGCCAGGACGCGGCGGTTGAAGGCGAGCCAGCTCAATTCCCGATTGGTGTAAAGCGCCTCGGCCGGCATGGAGTCCAGCGATGCGGCGTTTTCCCGGGGAGGAGAGGTTCTCTCGTTCATCGGCCCTCTTGGCGGCGTTTCGGTTTGCGACATCGGCGGGTTCATGGTCACGGCACGTTACAATCGTATTACGGCCATGGCGCTGATACCGATCAAGCCGGGCCATCCCGCCCCGTCGCGACATCTTTATAATGAGCGCCAAGGCACGATCCCGCAAGTGCGAGACGAACCACCCGTGATGCACACGTACCATGATAATAAAGCAAAGGGGCCGGACTGGTCGCCCAGCCCGGCCCCGGAAACGAGGAACGGTTAGTGTCCTTGCGTAGCCAGTAACCGAAACCGTGGGGGTGGCTTCGGATGCGGGCCTCTATCGCTATACCCGTTTCCCTTAGTCGATCTTGGCCATCCGCGTGTCCAGGTACGGACGATCAAGCGACGCCAGAGCTTGCCTTGCAAGGACACGTGAATCAACCCACTCCCCGCTGGCCGTTTCGAGTTCGTAGCGTTCGGCGAAGGCGGCCTTTTCATAGGCGGCACGTGCATCGAGCACGCGGCCTTCGGCAGCGTATGCCGCACCCAGGTTGATGAGACGCGCGGCATCGGAGGTGCCTTCAAGCTTCTCGATCGCAACTTCGTGCTGGCCCTGGATCAAGGCGTCGTAAGCGACATCGACCGAGTCGGCAGCGGCGGGTGCTCCTGCGGCAAGGACGGTCGCGAGAATGAAAGTCGCAGCCATTTTCTACTCCCAACGTTCGTTATCTTGCCCCGAGGATGCGACGAGCAAGGCCCAGTCGCAATGAAAATGTCATATTGTCACTGAACTGTAATATTCGGGCATGGGCAGAATTCGGCATTCCAGACACGATCGCGACACAGATCGGTCATACTCCCGCATTCGAAAAACTTTTGGCCTGCCATCGAACTGTCACACGCAGGCAAACAAACTGTCACTTGCGACCCCTAGGCGAGGCCTCGCGAAACGCATTCGCGCATCTTCGATTCTCGGTACTTGAGGGGACCGCTCGCCGTGACAAAACTTCACCGCAATCTCGTTATTGGCTGCAGCATGCTGGCACTTGCCGGCTGTGGTGGCGACGAAATCGTATCGCCCGGCACGGGCGGCGACATCATCATCAACAACCCGGCGCCCACGCCGACGCCCACGCCGACGCCCGCGCCGACTTCGGCCGCGGTGACCCCGGCCGGCGGTTGCCCGACGATCAGCGCCAGTGGCGGACTGACCGATGACGGCACGATCACCGGCGACACCGGCACGTACCGCGTCTGCGTCCTGCCTTCGACGATCGATGCCGACACGAACCTGCCCTATATCTCGGGCCTGCTCTACGCGATGGACGGACGTGTCGACGTCGGCACCGATGGCGGCGCAGTCGCTTCGTCGGCCGACACCGACGTCACGCTCAGCATCGAACCGGGCGTCATCCTGTTCGCCGGTAACGCGACCACGCCGAACGGCGAAAGCTACCTCGTCGTCAACCGCGGCAACCAGATCGACGCCGTCGGCACCGCCGACATGCCGATCGTCTTCACCAGCCGCGACAACGTCCTTGGCATCGCGACCGAGGCATCGATCGGCCAGTGGGGCGGCGTGGTCCTTCTGGGCCGTGCACCGGTTTCCGACTGCCGCAGCGGCGTCTTCAACGACGGTTCGACCGCTTTCAACCAGGCTTCCTGCGAACAGGAACTCGAAGGTGCGGCGCTCACCACGCTGTTCGGCGGCGACGATGCCAACGACAGCTCGGGTACGATGCAGTACTTCCAGATCCGCTATTCGGGCTTCACCCTTACCGGCGGCAGCGAGCTTCAGTCGCTCACCACCGGCGGTATCGGCGCAGGCACGACCATCGACCACTGGCAGAGCTTCAACAGCTCTGACGACGGCATGGAGTTCTTCGGCGGCACCGTGAACATGAAGTATGTCGTGGCCGTTGGCGCGGACGACGACTCCATCGACGTCGACACCGGCGCACAGGCCGACATGCAGTACGTCATCGTCGCACAGCGTGCGGCAGGCGGCGACCACATCATCGAACTCGACTCGCCCGATGGCGACTACGACTTCGACGCCCTGCCCCGCACCAACCTGCGCATCTCGAACGCCACGTTCATCGAACGCAGCACGGCCAACTCGCGCGCTCTGCGCCTGCGCGGCGGTGCTGATTTCAGCCTGGTGAACTCGGTCATCGACACCGACAACGGAGCGTGCCTGCGCATCGACGAAGATCCGACCATCAACGCCGCAGTTGGCGACGGTGCGCCCTTCTTCGCCGCCGTCGTTGCCGACTGCGACCAGACCGAACCCTTCCAGGGCGGCTCGGGCGTGACGGCACAGCAGGTCGCCGACCTGTTCAACAACAGCGCGCAGACCGACAGCAACTTCACGATCGACCTCGTGAGCGGCTTCATCAACTCGGACGCGATCAACGCGACCGGCTTCTACTATAACCCGACCCAGCTCTCGTCGTTCTTCGACGATGCCGGTTACATCGGCGCCGTCAAGGACGCGTCGGACGACTGGTACGCGGGCTGGACCTGCGACTCCGCTGTCCTGACCTTCGGCGACGGCACCGGCTCCTGCACCCAGCTGCCGGTTTACTAATAATCGTTGGGAATACGCGGGAGAGATCCGGACTGCCTTAAGGCGTTCGGATCTCTCCCCTTCCCTGCTTTTTACGGCCGGGCGACCGGCACCAGATTTTCGGACCATTGAGGGGGTTCCACACCATGTCCACCGGCCAGCGCCTTGCGGGGCTGCTTATGCTGACCACCGCGCTTTCGTTCCCGGTATCCGGGTTCGCGCAAGCCATCGGCGTACCGCCGGGCGACGGCCCGAGCACCGATGCCGCCGAACAGGAAATGCTCGACCAGGTGGATCCGGCTCGGGATGAGCTCGGTGAAGAAACCTACGAAGGTCCAGACGTCTCGATCCCGGGCGGCGCGATCATCGTGACCGGCCGCCGCAATCGCGATCCCGTTCGCGCCTCGACGCAAGTTGTCTCGGTCCTTTCGGCTGAAGACATCGCGCGTACCGGCGAAGGCGATATCGCGGGCGCCTTGAGCCGCGTGACCGGCCTTACCGTCGTCGGCTCGGGCCGCGTCTATGTCCGCGGCCTTGGCGACCGTTACTCGCTCGCCATGCTGAACGGTCTCCCGCTGCCTAGCCCCGAACCGCTCAGCCGCGTCGTTCCGCTCGACATCTTCCCGACGAACGTCATCGCATCCTCGCTGGTGCAAAAGACTTACTCGGCCAACTTCCCCGGCGAATTCGGCGGCGGCGTCATCAACCTGACAACCCGCGCTATTCCCGACGAATCCTTCGTCAAGATCTCGGCATCGGCCGGCGGCGACACCCGCACGCTGGGCCGCGACGGACTGACCTATTACGGGTCCGATCTCGACTGGGTCGGGTTCGACAACGGCAACCGCGACGTGCCTTCTAACCTGCAGGCCTTCATCGACAGCGGCGAACGGCTCCAGAACGTCTCGACCGACGTGCAGGAAGGCATCGCGGCCCAGCTCTTCCCGCTCAATCTCGCCACGGTGACGCGCGACGGCGACCTGCCGCCCAACTTCTCCGGCTCGGTCACCGCGGGCACGTCGATGGACGTGGGCAGCGACGGCATCCTTGGCGTCGTGGCGACCGTCGGGCTCAAGAACAGCTGGCGCAACCGTTCGGTCCTGTCGCAGCAGGCGACCACGGACCTGTCGGAAATCACCGACGAGATGACCACGTTCATCACCGACAACCGCGTCCTGATGAACGCGCTGCTCGGCGTCGGGCTCGACATCGATGATCACACGCTGCGCTGGACCAACCTCTACATCCGCGACACGCTGAAACAGGCGTCGCTTGGTGTCGGCTATGCCTACGAAGACGACTACGACCTTATCGAACAGAACACCGGCTGGTACGAACGCCAGCTGATCGACAGCCAGTTCGTGGGCGAGTTCGAATTCGGCCGTTTCTCGCTCGACGTGCGCGGCGGTTATGCGCAGACGGACCGCGAGGCGCCTTACAACCTCACGTTCAACTACGTCCGCACCAACCTCGATACGCCGACGGGTGACCAGTATGTCGCCAACGTCACGAACCAGATCAACAACGTCGATCCGATCACTTCGGCCTTCGACGACCTGACCGAAAAGCTGTGGTTCGGCGGCATCGACGCCAGTTACGAAGTGCTCGACAACCTGACCGGCACGGTCGGCTATGCCTATTCGGACACGAGCCGCTATTCGACCCGCCGCGAATTCCAGCTGCAGATGGCGACCGATCCGAACACGGTCGGCCTCGGTCTGACGCAGGAAGTCCTGAACGCGGTTTCGCTGCGCCGTCCGGGCGACCTCGTCAACGGCGCCAGCCTGGCCGGTTTCGCCGTGGGCCTTGCTGAAACAACCAATTTCCCGGCCTTCGATGCCGGGCTCGAGATAAATGCCGCTTATGGCAAGATCAGCTACCTGCCGGTCGATACCGTCACGATCGATCTGGGTGTGCGCTATGAGGACGCGACGCAGACCGTCGCGCTGGACCAGTCGGTGTTCAACACCCCGATCGTCGGCGCGAACGGGACCTACATCGCCAACGACTACCTGCTGCCCGCGGGCACGGTGACTTGGGAAGCGACCGACCAACTGCAGTTCCGCGTGTCGGGTTCGAAAACCATCGCCCGTCCGCAGTTCCGCGAACTGGTCGAACAGACCTATTTCGATCCGGACAACAACCGCCAGTACCGCGGCAACCCCTTCCTGTCGGACAGCGAACTGCTGAACCTGGAAGCGCGCGCCGAATACTACATCGCGGGCCAGGACCACGTCAGCCTCGCCGGTTTCTACAAGAAGATCGACAACCCGATCGAGGCCATCGTACTCTCGCTTCCGGGCGGCGGGCGCTACACCACGTTCGCCAACGTGCCCCAGGCCGAGCTTTATGGCGCGGAACTGGAAGTGCAGTACAGCGTGGACCTGTTCGACATGGGCGGATGGTTCATGAACAAGCAGTTCGTCACGATTGCGAACTACACCTACACCAAGTCGGAACTCAGCTATTCAGACGGCGACACCACGCTGATCCCGGGTAGCGAGACGCTGGTATCGAACTTCGTCGATCCGGGCGATCCGATGACCGGACAGTCCGATCACATCGCGAACCTGCAACTGGGTCTCGAAGATACCGAGGAACTGTCGCAGTTCACGTTCCTGCTCAGCTATGCCAGCAAGCGCGTGACCCGCCGCGATTTCCAGCGTCCCGACATCATCGAAAATCCGGGTCTGAACGTCGATTTCGTGGCCCGGCAGGGTGCCGATTTCCTGGGTGTGCCGGTCGAGCTCGAATTCGAGGCTCGCAACATATTTGGCCGCGACAACCTTGAATATCAGGCCAATGACACGTACCGGATCGAAAACAACACCTATGCGGTCGGCACCAGCTTCTCGCTGGGCGTATCGATGGAGTTCTGACGAGCCACCCTGCCCTCATGCAGGAATCACTGTACCCGGGCTCCCGTTACCCAGCGGGAGCCCGGGTCTTTTTGTTTCGGCCCAGATTTGTTCCAGGCCAGACATTTGGGCACAGTGGCGAAAAGGCGCGGAAAGGCGTAGAATGCCCTTCCTTCGAGAGAGGAATGGCACATGGCAAGCGATCACAGACTGATCCTCGCCAGCCGGGTTGAGCATACGCCCGTCTTCAACGAAGACGGCTGGCTGGTCGGGCATATCAAGGACCTGTCCATCGATCGGGAAACCGGACAGGTCGAACATGCAATCATGTCGTTCGGCGGATTCCTGGGCGTGGGAAACCGGCTGCATCCCCTGCCCTGGTCGATCCTGAGCTACGATGCATCGCGCAAAGGCTTCATCGTCCCGCTCAGCCGGCAGGAACTTGAGGCTGCACCCCACTACGACGCAGAAGAGCTGGCAGAATTCGGTGGCGCCGCACCGGCGACCAAGCTGGCAAAGGTCTTCGACTACTACGGCCAGTTTGCCGCACCGCCGATCTGAACGGCCTTAGACCCCGGCGGGGCTGTCGAGCACGTAACCCATCGCGCGGACAGTGCGCAGCATATCGCCTGCGCCCACGTTCTTGAGCGCCCTGCGCAGGCGGCCGATCCACACGTCCACCGTGCGTTCATCGATCGGCGGATCGAGCTTGCCCAGACCCTCGATCAGTTCCAGCCGTGTCAGAACCCGGTCGGGATTTTCGACGAAGAAACGCAGCAGGCGGAATTCGTTGGGGCGCAAGCCAATCGCCTGGTCTTTCCACCGCGCCTGAAGCGCCATCAGATCGATCACCAGGTCGCCCAGGCGAACCTGCTGCGTCACGTGACGCGGACGCCCGCGATCCTGAAGCGCGAAGACACGGTCCAGCACGACGGTACGGTCCAGCGGCCCGACAAGGTAATCGTCGGCCCCTGCGCGAAGGGCGCGGCGCCGGTCATCGGCGTCGTCTTCCTCCAGCACCATAGTCACGTGTGCGTTTTCCGTCCGGGGATCGGCCCGCAGGCGGCGGCAAAGTTCAAGTCCGGAGCATTCGTCCATGACCCAGTCGACGAACGCCCACATCTGCCCTTCGACCAATCGTCGCGGACCATTGCAGTCCAGCCTGTCGAACGTAAAGCGCGTGCCGTCGTGTTCGAACGGCTCGAGAATCTCGCCGATCGGATCGCTCAGGAAGATATTGACGACGTCCACGCATTGCCCCCGGAATGGTCAATTCCATGGGCAAATGCCGTGCTTCTATGACGCAATCGTGACTAGATCGCGATCCGCACCGTGAAAGGGCGATTTTATGGAAAAAAGCCGGACAGGATCAACTCCGGCCCGGCTTTCTGCGTGATTTGTCAGGCGGCTGCGCCGTGGCAGTGCTTGTACTTGTTGCCCGACCCGCAAGGACAGGGCGCGTTGCGCGAAATGTCCAGGTCCTTCCACGGATTCTCGCTTTCCGCGCCGCCCGGTCCGGCCTGTGCGAACGTCGAACCGGCAAGAGCACCGAACAGTGCCGCGCGCTGCGACGAACCGTCACCGTCGTTCGAGTTGTCGAGCCCGGTCAGCGGATCGATATGGCCGGTCATCAGGTCGGGATTGGTCAGGAAGTCCGGCAGTTCGGGCAAAGGCGCGCGCTGAGGCTCGGGCTCTGCCATGCGAAGCTGGCTGGTCATCAGGATCTTGGTCACGTCTTCGCGGATCTGTTCGAGCATGCGTTCGAACAGGCCGAAGGCTTCCTGCTTGTATTCGTTGATCGGCGTCTTCTGCGCATAGGCACGCAGGAAGACCACCTGCCGCAGCGCGTCCAGCGTCGCGAGGTGTTCCTTCCAGTGATAGTCGAGCCGATCGAGCAGGACCGACTTTTCGACTTGTCGCCAAATCGACGGATCGGTCTCGGCAAGCTTTGCATCCATCTTGGCATCGGCCATCGCGGCAAGGCGCTGCTCTATGTCTTCGGGCTCGATGCCGTCTTCTTCCATCCACGTTTCGATGGGGGCCGGTTCGCCGAAGATTTGCTCGATCTTTTCCTTCAGGCCATCGACATCCCACTGTTCGGGATAGGAGCCCGGAGGGCACGCCGAACCGACCAGCGAATTCACCGTGTCGTTGCGCATGTCGACAACGACGTCGTCGACCGTTTCGGAATCCATGATGTCTTCGCGCTGTTCATAGATGACCTTGCGTTGGTCGTTCATCACGTTGTCGTATTCGACGACCTGCTTGCGGATGTCGTAGTTGCGCGCCTCGACCTTCTTCTGCGCGGTCTCGATGGCCTTGGACAGCCACTTCGACCCGATCGCTTCGCCGTCCTCGAGGTTCGAATTCATCATCTTGGCGAACAGGGTGTCGGGGCCGAAAATGCGCAGCAGGTCATCTTCAAGACACAGGTAGAAGCGCGAAAGGCCCGGATCGCCCTGACGACCCGCACGGCCGCGCAGCTGGTTATCGATGCGGCGGCTTTCGTGACGTTCGGTGCCCAGCACGAACAGGCCGCCGGCGTCCAGCACGGCCTGACGCTCTGCCCCGACCTCTTCCTTGATCTTGGCGACCGCGGCATCGCGCTCCGGCCCTTCGGGCATATCGGACAATTCGTCCTCAACGCGGAATTCGACGTTACCGCCAAGCTGGATGTCGGTGCCGCGACCCGCCATGTTGGTGGCGATGGTGACGGCGCCGATGCGGCCCGCCTGCGCCACGATATGCGCTTCTCTTTCGTGCATGCGGGCGTTGAGAACGCTGTGCGGCACGCCTTCTTCTTCAAGGAACTTCGACAGCAGTTCCGACTTCTCGATTGAGACAGTGCCGACCAGAACGGGCTGACCCTTCTTGTTATGGTCGCGGATCGATGCGGCGATGGCGCGGAACTTGTCGTGGGTATTCTTGAAGAACTGGTCTTCCTCGTCGATGCGCTGAATCGGGACGTTGGTCGGGATTTCGACGACGTTGAGCTTGTAGATGTCGAAGAATTCCGCCGCCTCTGTCGCGGCCGTACCGGTCATGCCCGAAAGCTTGGGATACATGCGGAAGTAGTTCTGGAACGTGATCGAGGCCATCGTCTGGTTCTCGGGCTCGATCTTGACGCCTTCCTTGGCCTCGACCGCCTGATGCAGGCCGTTGGACCAGCGGCGACCGTCCATCATGCGGCCCGTAAATTCGTCGATGATGACGACCTTGTCGTCCTTCACGATATAGTCGGTATCGCGCTTGAACATGTGCACGGCCTTCAGGGCCTGGTCGAGGTGATGAACGACCTGCGTGTTCTCATAGTCGTAGAGATTCTCGGTCTCCAAGTGACCTTCTTCGAACAGGATCTTCTCGACCTTCTCGGTGCCGTCCTCGGTCAGCGTGATGCTCTTGGTCTTCTCGTCCTTCTCGAAGTCTTCTTCGTCCAGCCGCTTCACGACCATGTCGATCGCGACGTAAAGATCGGACTTGTCCTCGGTCGGGCCGGAAATGATCAACGGGGTACGCGCCTCGTCGATCAGGATCGAGTCGACTTCGTCGACGATGGCATAGTTGAACGGGCGGTGGACCTGCTGGTCGCGCGACTGCTTCATGTTGTCGCGCAGGTAATCGAAGCCCAATTCGTTGTTGGTCGAATAAGTGATGTCGCAGGCATAGGACGCGCGGCGGTCCTGTTCGTGCATGTTGGGCACGATGACGCCGACGGTCAGGCCAAGCCAGCGATAGAGCTGCCCCATCCATTCCGCGTCGCGGCGGGCGAGGTAGTCGTTTACGGTGACGACATGGACGCCCTTGCCCGTCAGGCCGTTCAGGTAAGTGGCCAGCGTCGCGACCAGCGTCTTGCCCTCACCCGTGCGCATTTCCGCGATTTCGCCGCGGTGAAGCGCGATACCGCCAATCAACTGCACGTCGAAGTGACGCATGCCGAAAACGCGCTTCGACGCTTCGCGCACGACGGCGAAAGCCTCGGGCAGCAAACTGTCCAGCGTTTCCCCGGCATCGAGCCGTTCGCGGAACAGGACGGTCTGGTTCTGCAGTTCCTCGTCACTCATCGCCTCGTAAGTGGGCTCAAGCGCGTTGATACGGGCGACGGTCTTGCCCATCGACTTGACGTAACGGTCGTTGGAGGAACCGAACAGGTTTTTGGCAATCGATCCGAACATGGCTCGGGGTTTTCCTTGGGTCTTGGCGGGCGACAAACGCGCGGGCCGTGCAATGTGCTGGAATGACGCGCAGCAGAGCGGCGCGCGAAAGATGGCATGGGGGAGCGCGCCGGATACAGGTCCCGCGCGTCGGGAATGCTACTCGAGCGGCCGGTCGGCCAGCATGACGAGCGGAATCAGCACCGTGCGCGACTGGCCGGTGGCAGGGGCACCAAGATCGCGGTTGCGCTTGGCCCTGCTGGTGCTCGGCTTGGTTTCTTCGGCGTCGCGGCGAATAGCCTCGATCCCGGAAGACGGGCGATCGACCCGCGATATTTCCGCGCCCCCGGCCTCGTAATGCAGGCGTGCCTGCGCTGGCGAGACCAGCGCAGCAAGGCCCAGCATCAGGGCGATATAGGCAAGAAACCGTTTCATGCGGGCTGCAAGATAAGGTCGACGCGACCTAAAATCCACCCGCAATGCCGCGAAATCCGCAAGAGATGCACAAGGCGGCGCACAATGCCCGCTTGTCGCGACCAAAGCCCGGCGCTAACCCGCGCTGAATATGGATACCTCGCCGCTCGCCCGCCCCTTTCCCGCCATGCCGCCGATCGACGGGGCCGTGCCGCGCGTCGCCCGCGCTCGGTACAAGACGTGGGACCGCTGCGACCTCACATATGTCGAACTGGCCGAGGGGACGAGCGTAGCGGGCGTCTTCACCAAAAACGTCTGCTGTTCGAGCGAGGTGGAACTGGGCCGCGAACAGGTAAAGCTGGGCCACGCCCGCGCGCTGGTCGTCAACGCGGGCAATTCCAATGCCTTCACCGGCTATCGCGGGCGTGAGGCGGTCGAACAGATCATGGCACAAGTCGCCGCGCATCTCGATTGCGAGCCGAGCGACGTGTTCGTCTCGTCGACCGGCGTGATCGGCGTGCCCCTGCCCAAGGACAAGGCGGAAGAAGGTGTGCGCAACGCCTTTTCGGCAGAGCCCTGCGATTGGGAAGCGGTGGCCGAGACCATCGGGACGACCGACACTTTCGCCAAGGGTGCGACCGCCAGTGCCATGATCGGCGACACCCGGATCGAGATCAGCGCCGTCATCAAGGGCAGCGGCATGATCGCGCCCGATATGGCAACGATGCTGGGATATCTCTTCACCGACGCAAAAGTGTCCCCCGCCTTCCTTCAGCAGTGCCTTTCCGCCGCGAACGAAGCGACATTTTCGTGCATTACCGTCGACAGCGATACATCGACCAGCGACACCGTGCTCGCCTTTGCAACGGGCAAGGCAGGCAATGCCGAGCTAACTGGACCGGACAGCCCCGGCGCGGACGCCTTTGCCGTCGCGATCCATGACGTGTGCCGCCAACTTTCCCACCTTGTCGTGCGGGATGGTGAGGGTGCGCAGAAATTCATCGAAATCGCCGTATCGGGTGCCGTGTCCGACGAAAGCGCACGCCGGGTGGCGCTGGCCATCGCGAATTCGCCGCTGGTGAAGACCGCGATTGCGGGTGAGGACGCAAACTGGGGCCGCGTCGTCATGGCCGTGGGCAAGGCGGGCGAACCGGCGGACCGCGACAAGCTGTCCATCGGGTTCGGCGGCATCTGGGCGGCGAAGAACGGCCTGCCGCTTGCCGATTACGACGAAGCACCCGTGGCGCAGCACCTGAAGGGGCAGGACATTCGCATGGATGTCGACCTGGGCCTTGGCGACGGCACCGCGACCGTGTGGACCTGCGACCTGACGCACGGATACATCTCGATCAACGCGGATTACCGCACATGATCGATGCCCTGACCGGACAGGTCTTTGCGCTGATGCGCGAAGTGGCCGACGAGATCGTCATGCCGCGTTACCAGACGCTAGCCCGTCACGAGATTATCGAGAAGAACCCCGGCGACCTCGTCACCATAGCCGACCGGGAGAGCGAGGAACGCCTGTCGGAAGGCCTTTCCCGCATACTGCCGGAAGCCACCATCGTTGGGGAAGAGGCCTGCCACGCCGACCCTTCGTTGATCGAGCGGTTGGGCGACAGCCTGTGCTGGATCATCGATCCCATCGACGGAACGAGGAACTTCGCCGCCGGAAAGCCGCCCTTCGGCCTGATGATCGCGCTGGCCGAAAACGGAGAGACGCAGGCCGGGTGGATCTGGGACCCGATCCAGAAACGGCTCTGCCACGCGCGCCTTGGCGAAGGCGCCTACATCGGAGAGGACCGGGTGACGGCGAAAACGACCGGCCAGAACCCGCCGATTGCCGCCATCTCATTGCTGTTCATGGACGATACGCAACGCGAACGCATGAAGGAATCGATCGCGCCCTTCTACGAACTGGCCGATATCCCCTATTGCGCAGCGGATCAGTACCCGCGCCTTGCGCTGGGCGTCAACGACCTGTCGATTTTCGAAAGAACCCTTGCCTGGGATCACGCGCCCGGTGCGCTGTGGCTGAACGAGGCGGGCGGCAAGGTCGCCCGGCCCGATGGTTCGCCTTACCGGACCGACGAATGGGACCGGAAAGGCATGATCGGCGCGGCCAGCCCGGCCCTTTGGGACGAACTGGCCGAACGCCTGAACGCTTAAGCGCCAGAAAGCCTAGAGTTCGCCTTCGATCCAGGCCTTGAGCGCGCCCTTCGGCGCCGCGCCCAGCTTGTTCGCGACCGCTTCACCGTTCTTGAACAGGATCATAAGCGGGATCGACTGCACGCCCATCTTCGCCGCGATGTCGGTGTTTTCCATGATGTCGACCTTGGCGATCGTGACCTTGTCGGCCAGCTCGTCGCTGATCTCTTCCAGCGCAGGGGCGATCATCTTGCACGGACCGCACCAGTCCGCCCAGAAGTCGACGAGCACGGGCTTGTCGGAATCCAGAACATCACTCTGGAAGCTGGCGTCGGTTACGGCTTTGGTCGGCATTGGAAACGTCTCCTGAAAAATCTTGCCCCCAAGATAGGTGGCATGCGGCCAAGCGCAATCCGCGATTGGGCCAAGGATTTCTAACCCCCGCGTAACCGTGCCTTTTCCGGGTCGAGCAGGCTGTTTGGCAAAAGGAACAGCCGCGGGGCATGGGTATAGAGCAAGGCCGCCTCTATCCGCCGCCCCGGATGGATCGTCTCCAACGCGCAGGCATAGGCCGCCATCTGGCGGATATAGGCGGCCGGAACGTCCGAAAGCGTGTCGGGCGGACGGCGGGCGGTCTTGAAATCGACGATGCGGATCGGCGCGTCCCCATCGGGCAGACATAGCCGGTCGATCGTCCCTGCGACGACCTGCCCGCCGACAACCGCCGCGACCGGAACCTCGGCAAGGGCATCGGGGCCGAAAACGTCGGCGAACCGAGGGTCCGACAATGCCGTCAGCGCGGCCCCGACCATCTCTTGCCGAACTTCTTCGGAAAGGTCCTTTCCCTGCCGCGACAACCACTTCTTTGCCGCAGCGCCCCGCGCATCGGGTGCCAGCTCGGGCAATCTTTCGAGCAGGCGGTGGATCAGCACGCCGCGACGCGCAGCGTCAATGCCCGTACCCGGCGGACGCGGCGGATCGGGCGCTTCGTGTTCGCCCAGAGACGACGGGGCAAGCGGCCTTGGCGGACGCGGTTCGTCACCCGCGTTCCTGGTCAACCAAGCGGGCACCAGCGGCAGCATCGACTGCGCCGCGCCCTTCGGCATGCCGGGCTGCGCCTCCGCCTCCACGCCCCAATGTTTTGACGCGCCCCAGACCGGGTTTTCGGCCCAGTCATCCTCGAACAGGGGCTCAAGCGCGGCGTACCAGCTCTTGGCCGGCAATTCCTTGCGCCGGGTCGACAAGGCGCCTGCCACGAACAACGCTTCTTCGGCCCGCGTCATTGCGACGTAGAGCAAGCGCCAGTGCTCTTCGTCCTCGGCTTGTTTCGCCGCGTCCTGCGCCTCGGCAATCCGGCCCAGTTTCTCTTCCTTGCGCAGCCCCGGCAGCGGCAGGGCGCGGGTCGCAAAGCCCAGCGCGGCATCGCCCGGCTCTTCCAGTTCCAGCGTGCGCGGCGGCGACATGTCCGGATCGTCGGCGGCATCGGCAAGGATCACGATCGGGGCCTGCAACCCCTTCGATCCGTGGACGGTCATCACGCGGACCAACCCGCCCTGCTGCTCGGCCTCGCGCTTCAATTCGCCATCACCGGCATCGAACCAGCGGATGAAAGCGGCAAGGCTGGGCACGTTGCTCGCCGAAAAGGCCAGCGCGGCGTTCAAAAGCTCGTCGATCGGGTCGTTCGCTTCCTTGCCCAACCGCGCGACAAGACGCTTGCGCCCCTGCCACGGGCCGACCAGCATCCAGTGCAGCAAAGCCTGTGGCGGCGTGAAATCGGCGCGTTGCAACAGGTCCAGCAACATGGCGACGGCACGGCGCGGGGTCTCTTCGGTTGCCTTGCGAAGGTGATCCCACAAGGTCGCCTTCCCTTCGCGATAGCCATGGGCCAGCAGGTCCTCCTGGCTCCACCCGACAAGCGGAGATGTCAGCAGGCACGCCAGCGCAAGATCGTCCGCGGGCTGCGCGGCAAAGCGGATCGCGGCCATCAGGTCGCGCACGGCCAGCGGCGCGCCAAGGCGAAGCCGGTCCACGCCCGCAACGGGCACGCCCTTGGCATGAAGCCGCGCGACGATGAGGCCAGCCAGTTCCTTGCGCTTGCGCACCAGGATCATGATATCGCCGGCCTGCGCGTTGCGCGCCCCGCCCTTGGCGAGCGGATAGCCGGTCCTGAGCCAGGTCCGAACCTGTTCCGCGATGCCTTCGGCGACCTTGCGGTCGGGACGCGACAGCCAGGAATGTTCGTCCTCAGGCTCGTCGCCCTCATCCCCCGCATCGACGCCCACGGCGCGCCACAGCACGACCTGCCCCGGCCGTTCCTCGCCGACATGACGCTCCGGCTCGTCCTTCAGGCCCAGGTTCTCAGGGCCGATCGACTTGATCGCGGCATCGACGAAATCCAGCACGGGCTGTGCGGTCCGGTAACTGCGGCCCAACCCATATTCACGCAAGGGGCGGACCTGACCGTCACCGCGCAGCTGGGCGAAATTTTCGCGAACCGCGTCGATACGGTTCTTCACGCGCATCTTCGCGGCCTCGAAGTTTTCCGGGCTGGTGCCCTGAAACCGGAAAATCGCCTGCTTGTAATCGCCCACTACGAAAAGCGTGCGCGAACGATCGCCCCTCGCCCCTTCGCCCGCGAAGAATTCCTCGGTCAGCGCGTCGATGACATCCCACTGCGCGGCATTGGTGTCCTGCGCCTCGTCGATCAGGATGTGGTCGAACCTGCGGTCGAGCTTGTAGCGGATCCAGTCCGCCATGTCGGACCGTTTGAGGAGGCGCGCCGCCTCGTGGATCTGGTCATCGAAATCGACCAGCCCTTCGCGGGTCTTCGCCTCTGCCCAGCGCAGCGCGAAAGCACGCCCCAGCGTCAAAGCCGGGGCAAGCCAGCGGGCCAGCTCGCCAAGGTTGCGCAGCCGTTCTACCTCGGCAAGGCATTCGCCTACGCGGCCTGCATATTCGGCATAGTCGGGCAGAAACTTCATGACGGATTTCAGCGATTTGACATCGCCCTTCTGCGTGAAGACGACACTGCGGAGCGCATCGAGCATCGCCAGCCTGCCTTCCGCATCGCTGGCCAGCCATGCCCCGACCACGTCGCAGAATTCGTTCGCGGTCTTGGTGCCCCATTCCTGCTGCGCGGCAAGACACTGACGCAGCGACGCGACATCGAAAGCGGCGTCTTCACACAGCGCAGTAACCGCATCGGCATCGTGGTCTGCTGACAGACCCAGCAGGCGATGCACGCGGGGCAACAGGGGCGGCTGCCACGCACCCGGCCCATGCCATGCGGTCCGCGCATCGGCGCAAGCCATCAGGAACCGCTCGATACCCGACTGGTCGGTGCGCAGGGACAGCATGGCAAGCGCATCGGTCAGCGCCTCGTCGCCGCTTGCCTCGGCATCGAGCAGGAGGTCGGACAGGGTCTCGCGCAAAAGCAGCTCTCGGTCGCGATCTTCCATCGGCCGAGTGCCGGGGACCAGCCCGGCCTCCAGCGGGAAGGCGGAGAGCAGCCACTGCGAGAAAGCGTGGATCGTCTCGATCCTCAGCCCCCCGCCCGGACAGTCGAGCACGGCGGCGAACCGCGTGCGTGCCCGGGCAATGTCTTCGGGTCCGAAATCTGCGCCGATGGCCCGCAAATCGTGCGCCAGCGCCGTGTCGTCGGCGCGCACCCAGCTGGCCAGCACGTCATTGACGCGCGTCGCCATTTCCGCAGCGCCGGCCTTGGTGAAGGTGAGGCACAGGATCTGCGAAGGCTCGACCTCGGCCTGTAGCAGGAGGCGCAGCACACGGGCGGACAGCACCTGCGTCTTGCCGGTTCCCGCGCTGGCCGAAAGCCAGACGGTATCGCGCGGATCGACGGCATCGGCCTGCCGGTCCTGAAGCGGATAGACCTTCGCGCTCATCCCGCCGTGTCCTTCGTGCCGAGTTCGCCCCGGCCCTGCCATTCGTCCAGCCGCATCAGCTGGTCATAGTCGTTGTAGCCGCCCAGATCGGGGTTGAGCCGCGCGGTAAAAGGTTCGTCACCCGTGATCCACGCATCGATCGCCTCACCCAGATAACGCGCGCTTTCGTAGAGGAAATCCTCACGCGGGATGCCCGATTTGCGGCGGCCTTCGGGGATCGGTTCTTCGCGATATCCGAACCCTTCCTTGCCACGCGAAAGCGACCAGTATTCGAAGTGCGTCGGCGTTCCCCTGACGCGATCGAAACCGTCGTTCTCCGCGATCAGGCCTGTTGTCCCCAATTGCAGCGCGAACCCCTGTTCCACCATCGACGCGCTGGGCGGCTTGCCGGTCTTGTAGTCGATGATCGCCAGCGTCCCGTCGGGCAGGCGGTCGATACGGTCGGCCTTGGCCGTGACCTTGACGCCATTGAAAGTCATCGCGCCCGATTGCTCGACCAGCAAAACCTCGCGCCCCGCTTCGACAAGGGCCGCCTGCTCCTGCTCGACCCATTCCAGACCCGCCAGAAGGCGCGGCTGCCACAGCCCGCGCATGAAGGGATGGCCCGAAAGCCTGCCCAACTCCTCCAGAGCCAGCGGCGCAAGCGTGCCGGGTGCACAGTCGTGGCGTTCGTGCCATTTCTGCAGGATGTCGTGCACGACCGTGCCCTTCCACGCCGGGGTCGGTTCCTCGTCGATCGCGTCCAGCGCGCGCAGCCGCAGGATGTGGCTGGCGTAGAACTGGTAAGGGTCCGACCGCAGCCGGTCGAGCGCGGTGGCGCTGATCGCGACCTTGCGCTGTTCGGCGTCGGGCCGGGGTGCGGGGCGCGGATAGGGTGGTGCCGGTTCGGTGTCGTCCAGTGCGCGGGCCAGCTTCACGGCCTCAAGCTCCCGGTGGCTTTCGAACTGTTCGCCCAACATCGCCTTCACGCGCAGCACGAACCGGCTGGCGATCACCGGCCCGCCGACATCGCGGGACGCATGGCTGAGCACGACTTCGGGCGCGCCCAGCGCGGCGGCAAGGTCGTGTGCGGCAAGTCCGATACGGAAATCGCCGCCCGGAACGCCCAGACCGCGCAGAACGGCGGGCGCGACAAGCGGGTCCGATGAGGCAGAAGCAGGCCAGGACCCTTCGGTAAGCCCGCCACAGATGACGAGATCGGCCCGGCTCATCCGCGCCTCGATCAAGCCGTAGATCGCGATACGCGGATGCCCGCCCCACGGCGGACGCACCGATTGCTGATCCATCGCATCGCGCAGGATGGCGGGTATCTCCGCCGGGTCGAGCGTCGTCGGCTCTGCCCGTGCCGCCTCGCGCAAGTCTTCCACGAAAGAGGCCAGCATACGGCCGTCCGGCTCGCCCCAGATGCGCGTTCCGCAAAGCTTTTCGGCGGTCACGACAAGGCAGTCGAGCACTTCGGCCAGATCGACGCTCTCGGCCTCTCCCATCTGCGTCAGCGGGGCAAGCATGTCCGCCGCGTCCTGCCACCATTGCGCCAACGCGGCGTCATCGCGCCTGTGCGCACGTTCCATCACCGCACGCCCAAGCGGCTCCAGCCCCGCGTCCAGTCGCGGCCCGCGCAAGGCCAGATCGAACTTGCGGACATTGGCCAGCCAGAGCCGCCTCTCCTCGTTCCCGCTCGCCCCCGCAAGCGGGTGCGACAGGGCAGACAGCAACGGGATCGGGGCAGCGCGCGTGCCCATCACGTCGGCCAGGTGCAGGAACAATCGCCCCGCCACCGTCTGGGGCAGCGGATGGCCGGCGGAATCGTCCGCGATCACGTTCCAGCGGGCAAGATGCGAGATGACGCGTCCGGCAAGACCGCGATCCGGCGTGACCAGCGCGATACGTCGCTCCGGCTGTTCGAGGGCCTCGCGGATCAGGACGGCGATGGCCTGCGCCTCTTCCTCCGGATGCGCGGTTTCCATGATGCGGACACCGGCAAGACGCCGCCTGTTCGCAGGCAGATCGACCCACGTGGCCGATTGTTCCGGCGGCAGGAACAGGTTCGAAATCGCCTTGCTGCGCTCCGGAGGCGCGGCCCCAAGGCCCCGCCTGTGCCATGGACGAACCTCTCCACGATTCACGCCCATACGGTTCAGTAGCAGCTTCAGGTGGTATTGCGGGTGGGTCACGGCATCGCCCGGCGACAGCGGCGGGTCGTCGGGATTGTCCGAATGACCCGCACTGCCCAGCGCGTTCCACACCTCGTCGTCCAGCGTCAGGTCCAGATCGGGCAGGATCACGGCCCCATCGGCAAACCCCGCGATCGTGCGCAGCAGCCGCGCGATGGCGGGGCTGGCGCTGGTAATGCCCGCCGCAACGACAGGATGCGCCGGTGGCACCACGCTCCACCTTCGGGACACGTGTTCGAACAGGGCATTGCGCCGCGCCGGTGCGTCGATCTCGCCGCGCGAATTGAGCTCTGCCAGCCACATGCGCTGCACGATCATGAAGAGGCGCAAGTTGCGCTCCCAATGCTTCGACAGGTCGCCGACAATGCCGATGACGCGTTCGCCCATCAGCTCGTCGGGGTCGATATCCTCGACCAGCAAGCGGTCCATCGTACGCGCGATTTCGCGGGCCTGCCGCAGCAGCGCGGCGCGGCCCGGCACGGTCAGCCCTTCGGCCTCCATCGCCTGCCGCAACATCGAGGCCAGTGCCAGCCAGCGCCGTGTCGGGTCCGCGGCGGGCGGAATGGCCGCGCCTTCGCCGATCGGATCGAGCAAGGGCCCCAGCGTTTCGTCGAGGTCGATATCGCCGATCACCGCCATGCGCGGCAACAGCAGGCCTTCGCCCGAAAGCCGCACGAAAGCCTCGGTCACGGTGCGGATCGCGCGGCGGCTGGGCAAAAGCAGCGTCAGCCGGGCAAGGCCAAAGCGGTCTTCGCGATAACGCGGGATCAGGCCAGCCACCAGCGCATCGGCGAAACCGCGGTGCGCAGCGATCGAATAGAGGGAGAGCCGCGTGCCGTCAGACACGCGTGAACAGCTCCTCGGCCGGGGCGATATGTTCGGGCTGGCCGATCTCTATCCACTCTCCCATGTGGATCGTGCCGTAAAGGCGGCCTTCCTCGATCGCGCGGGACCAGAAATGGTTGGTGCTGAACTTCGCCTGTTCAGGCGGATCGCGCAGCAGGCGAGAGGAACACAGCTGAATACCGCTGAACACGAAAGGCGCGACCCGGCCCGATTTCCGACGTGATACGCGGCCGAGTGCGTCGAGATGGAAATCGCCCTTCCCGCGATAATTGTGCGCACGCTGATGCGGCACGAGCAGGAGCAGCGCGTCCATCTTTTCCGCGTCCCAGCTTACCGACAGCTGGCGGAACACGTCGCGGGGACCGTCAAGCCACATGGCGTCGGAATTGAGACAGAAGAACGTGTCGCCCAGAAGGTCCTGCGCCTTGACCAGTCCGCCCCCGGTTTCCAGCAATTGCTCACGCTCGTCTGAAATCGTGACTTGCGGAGCGCTGCGCAGTTTCATGTGCGCCTCGATCGCATCGGCGAGGTAATGCACGTTGACGACGGCCTGCCCGACACCGGCCGCGGACAGTTTGTCGAGCGCATGATCGATCAGCGGCTTGCCGACGACTTTCACCATCGGCTTCGGGCGGCTGACCGTCAGCGGTCGCATCCGCTTTCCCAGCCCTGCGGCCATGACCATCGCCACGTCGGAGGCGAGAGGTTCCTGCCCCAGTTTCGCATGATCGCTCATGCGCCGGTAAACCCGCGCGCGGCGCGCAGTTCGCCGGGAATGTTGGCGTCCAGCCAGCGTGCAACCGGGCCCAGCGCGGGATGCGCCAGATCGCGTTCCATCGCCTCCCAGACGCGCGGGATCAGGTCGAGATAACGGTCCTTACCGTCGCGCTGCGACAGCCGCACGAATATGCCCACGACCTTGGCGTTGCGCTGTGCGCCCAGCCGTGCGTAATCGGCAAGGAAGCCCTCTCGGTCGCCGATGTCGGCAAGATAGTGGTCGAGCATTTCGCTCTCCAACGACGGATCGACGTCGCGCCGCGCATCCTGCAGCAGCGATACGAGATCGTAGGCCGGGTGGCCGACGAGCGCGTCCTGGAAATCCAGCAGACCCTGACCGAAGGCCTCAAAGCCGTCATCGTCATCGAGCAGCATGATATTCTCGGCGTGGTAATCGCGAAGGACGGTCACGCCGTCCCCCTGATTATCCAGAAGCGGGCCCAGAACCTCACGCCATGCCGCCTCGTAACCGTCGTCGTCGACCGCAAGATTGTGAGCCACGCAGAACCATTCGGTGAACAGCTTCGCCTCGCGCAGGTATTCGTTTAGGTCGTAGGGCCGGAACGGGCCGGCCGGCACGCGGTGCAGCTTCGACAGAACCGTCACCGCATCACGGTAGATCGCCGTTTCGTCATCGGGGGCGACATCGAGATGATCGCGCATCCGGCGGTGGCCGAAATCTTCCAGCAGGACCAACCCCATGTCGGCATCTTCGGCCAGCACCCTGGGCGCACGGAAGCCGTGGTCCAGCAGGTAGTGTGCCGCGCTCAAGAACGGGCGCGGATCCTCGTTCGGGGGCGGCGCGTCCATCAGCATCGCGCTCTCGCCATCGCGATTGATGCGAAAGTAGCGGCGGAACGAGGCATCGCCCGCCAGCGGTTCGATCGCAGCCGAACCCCATCCGGCGCGGGCAATAAATTCCCGCGCATGGGGCGGCACTGAATTTGACGGATTCGGAATGCTGGCTGGCTCGGTCATGGCATCCGCTCTAACCAATCCGGCCCTGCCTCGACAATCGCCAAGCGTCCTTCATCCGCCGTTTCGAGCCGGATCGAAAGACAGGCGCGTTCATGCGCGAAACCGCCGGCATGTTCGGGCCATTCCGCGATCAACGCCCCGTCACGGCGATAATCGTCGAGGCCCAGCTCTTCGACCTCGGATGGATCTTCCAGCCGGTAGAAATCGGCATGGACGAGCGGCAGGCTGACGGCGGGCGGTTCATAAGTCTGAATGATCGCGAAAGTGGGCGACGGCACTTCGCCTTCATGGCCAAGCGACGCGATGATTGCGCGGGCCAGCGTGGTCTTGCCTGCACCCAGCCCGCCCGAAAGCGCGACCACGTCGCCGGCGCGCAAGTGCCCGGCAATGCGCCTCCCCAGCCGTTCGGTCGCCGCCGCATTGGGCAGCGGACAAGTCTTCTTTGCCGTCATGGCAGCCTGATCGTCGCGGTCACGCCCGACCGTGCGTGCTGCACGAATTCAAGAGCGCCGTCATGCGCCTCGATCAGCTCGCGAGCGAGCGGCAGGCCAAGCCCGGCGTTCTGCCGCGCCATTTCCGCCTCCGGCCCTTCCGCGCCCGGCACGTGGTGGATCACGACCTGGGCCCCGTCGCGGCGGCGCTTGAGGTCGACGTTGACCCGCCCGCCGGGTCCGCTCGACGCGATGGCGTTGTCAAGGACGTTGCCGATCGCGCGGGCAAGCCTGCGCGCATCGCCGTGCACCGTTCCCGAACTGCGATCGCCGCGCAAGTTGAGCGTGATACCCGCCCCCTCGATCAAGGCCGCCCGATCATGGACGACGCGCGTGACCAGCGGCATGAGTTCCACCACTTCGCGCGTCAGCGGCAAAAGCCCCGCCTCGCTCTGCGTCAGGTCGAGCACGGATTCGATCTGGTCGGAAAGACGCGCCGTCGAATCGAGGATGGCCGCCACGTATTCGCTGCCGGTTTCCGAAAGCTCTCCGGCCACGCCATCGCGCAGCATTTCGGCAAAGCCGGTGATGGAAGTCAGCGGGGTGCGGAATTCATAGCTCATGTTCGCAAGGAAGCGGGTCTTCACCGCGTCCGCCTCGACCAGGGCCTGGTTACGCTCCATCAGGGCGGCCTCGGCCTTCTGGCTGTCGGTGATGTCGAGGCTGGTCAACATGCCGTTCCCGTCGGGCAACGGCACGCCCATCAGCGCCAAGGTGCGCCCGTCGGCCAGGCTGACGCGCCCGCCCGACTGTTCGCGGCGCAGGGTCGCGGCCTCGATGACCATGCCGATGCGGCGGGCATCGCCCCCCGTCGCCAGCTGCGGCGTCAGCGCCTCCAGCAAGGCATCGATATGGGGGTGCGTGCCAAGGAACTCCTCGCTCAGCCCCCACTCGGCAGCGAAACGACGGTTCCACAATTGCAGGCGGCCATCGGGGGCGAGCACGACAAGACCTTCGAACAGGCTGTCCTGCGTCGCCGTGCGGACCCGCAAGAGTGTGTCGCGGGCGCTGGCCAGCTGAAGCTGCTCGGTGCGGTCCTCGACGATCATCATCAACCCGCCGTCGGGCATCGGCTGGGCCACGATACGCAAGTGCGTTCCATCGGGAAGGACCCATTCCTCGTCCTTCACGTCGTTCGCGGTGAACCACGCCTCCTTCTCGCGCCGCCAGGCCGGGAAATCCCGGACCTCGGGCAAGCGTCCTGCATCGCGCATGATCTCGAACACCTCGTTCAAAGGTGTCGCTTCCTGCCCGATCGTAGGCGGCAGGCGGAAGATGCGCTGCATCGGCAGGTTGACGAAGATCAGGTTGCGAGCCGCGTCGAACTGCGCCACGCCCGAAGACATCTGGTCCAGCAAGGCGCGCTGCGCGGCGCGGAACGCGCGGTATTCGCGGCTGAGCTGTTCGAGATCCTCGACGTCGATGGCGTATCCGGCGATGCCTTCGCTGCCCACGGGAAGATCGCTGACCTTGTAGGCGCGCCGTTCCCCTTCGATCGTGACCATGACGTTGCGCTGGATCGCGCGGCCGCTTTCCTTTGCCTGCACCGCGACTTCGGACGCGCTGAGCCCTTCGACCGGTTCGACCAGTTCGATGTTGTTGCCCACGACCTCTTCGGCACTTTCGCCGCCGACGGCAGAGACATAGGCGCTGTTGACCAGCCGCAGGCGCGCATCGGCCCCGCGGAACCACATCGGCACGGGCGCCGCCTCGATCAGGCCGACCAGCGCCGAGAAATCGGCCAGCGCCTTTTCCAGCGCCTCGGTCAGCCGGGTGATTTCAGCGGCGCTGTCGCTGGCGTCGATGACCCAGATGACGACCGCACCGCCGCGTGCCATTTGCGGATCGGCAAGGTGGCCGCTGACCGAGAGGGCATGACCCTCTCCCGTCGGATGAAGCATCATCCTGAACGGGGCGGCCGAAGACAGCGTGCGCTGTACGTTCTGTTTCAGCTTTTCGAGTTCTGCGGGACCGACACCGCGTGCGCCTTCACGGGCAAGACCGTCGAGGTTCTTGGGCACCTCTTCGAGCCCGAACCAGGTCGCCAGCCGCTCGCTGCCTTCAAGCTTGCCATCGGCCCGGACGATGAGCGGAAGCGCGGGCGCTTCTTCCATCATGCGACTCATGCGCAGCATCTGGATGCGGGTCTTGCGGGACGAGCCGTGCCGGCGGCGCGCCATGAGCAATGTCCAGACGGCCGCAGCCGTCCAGCAAGCCATGATCAACCCAAGCAATACCAGTGCAGGTATGCCGATCGTGATCGAGTCTGCGCCCCACCAGTTTCCCATCGGGCTTGGCTATTCGCTGGCGCGGACGAAAACAACTGCCCCGCCCGATAGAGTTGGGAAAAGTTGCGTCCGTCCGCGCGGCATTTTCGATCAGTAGCGGTAATGGTCCGGCTTGAACGGCCCTTCGACCGGCACGCCGATGTAATCCGCCTGACGCTGCGACAGCGTCGTCAGCTTCACACCCAGCTTTTCAAGGTGCAGCGCCGCGACCTTTTCGTCGAGGTGCTTGGGCAGGACATAGACCTCGTTCTTGTACTCGTCGGCCTTGGTGTAAAGCTCGATCTGGGCCAGCACCTGGTTGGTGAAGCTGGACGACATGACGAAGCTGGGGTGACCGGTGGCACAACCCAGGTTCACTAGGCGGCCCTTGGCCAGGATGATGATCTGCTTGCCATCGGGAAGCGTGACCAGGTCGGTACCCGGCTTCACTTCGTTCCAGTCGTAGTTGTCGAGCGCCGAAATCTGGATCTCGCTGTCGAAGTGGCCGATGTTGCACACGATGGCCATGTTCTTCATCGACTTCATGTGTTCGCCGGTGATCACGCCTTCGTTGCCGGTGGCGGTCACGAAGATGTCGCAGCGTTCGACCGCTTCTTCCATCGTGACAACTTCGTAGCCTTCCATCGCGGCCTGAAGCGCGCAGATCGGGTCGATTTCCGTCACCATGACGCGCGCGCCGCCGTTGCGAAGCGAATCCGCGCTGCCCTTGCCGACATCGCCGAACCCGGCGACGCAGGCGACCTTGCCGGCCAGCATCACGTCGGTCGCGCGGCGGATCGCGTCGACCAGCGATTCCTTGCAACCATAGAGGTTGTCGAACTTCGACTTGGTGACCGAATCGTTCACATTGATCGCCGGGAAAGGCAGCTTGCCGCCCTTGGCGATGTGGTAGAGGCGATGGACGCCCGTCGTGGTTTCTTCCGAAACGCCGCGGATGTTGGCAACCGACTTCATCAGGTAACCGGGGTGCTTGGCCACGAACGCCTTGAGCGCGCGCTGCATCTCGATCTCTTCGGCGTTTTCGGGATCGGGCATCTTCTCGCCCGCGTCCAGACGCGCACCCCAAAGCGCGAACATGGTGGCATCGCCGCCATCGTCGAGGATCATGTTGGCGGTCTCGCCGCTACCGTCGCTGGCGCCCCAGTCGAAGATGCGGCCGACGTAGTCCCAGTAATCGGCAAGGCTTTCGCCCTTGATCGCGAAGACGGGAATGCCCTGCGCGGCGATTGCCGCGGCGGCGTGATCCTGCGTGGAGAAGATGTTGCAGGTCGCCCAGCGCACTTCGGCGCCCAGCGCGACCAGCGTTTCGATCAGAACCGCGGTCTGGATCGTCATGTGCAGCGATCCGGTGATGCGCGCACCGGCCAGCGGCTTGGCTTCACCATATTCCTCGCGCAGGGCCATCAGGCCCGGCATTTCGGTTTCGGCGATGGCGATTTCCTTGCGCCCGAAATCGGCAAGGGAAATATCGGCGATGACGTAGTCGTTCTCGACGGCGGCAGTGGCCACGGGCAACTCCTGAGCTTGGCTGCGGCCCTTTGACGGGCCATAAAAACGAAAAGCGGGCAGAAGCCCGGCGTTGCCGAGGCCTCTACCCGCTCTCCGTCCAGAGGGCAAATATAAAGAAAACTTTATATCCGCCTCGCGGCCCTGTCCGCGGTCACCCCGTTCCCCTTGGTGACCGCCGTCCCGTGCGTGGACGATCCTGTCCGATCCGTGACCTTGCCGTCCGCGCTCAACGCTTCATGGCAAATTGTGCGGGCCGGCTGGTTGCAAGCAACTCGTCAGCAGCCACCAGGAGCTGGCTGCTGTCACGGTGTGCGGCAAGACCGTTGGTCACTTGCTTGAGTTCCGCACATTCGAGCCAGGGGTGACCCTGGCCGTATACGTTGGCCATGCTGACGCTGATCTTGTCGAGCTGGCGCTTGGCGCCCTTCGCGCCGTATTTGCCGCGATAGGACGACTGAAGCGACCGTGCCGCGCCCTGCAGTGCGACGTTGTGCTTCACCGCGAACTTTTCATAGTCGCGCTGGAAATTATCCGCGCCGTGGCGGCAGCGCAGGGCCGTAACCATCAGCATGATGTCCAGTTTGCGCAGTTTTTCGGCATCGGCATAACCGCCCGCCTGTGCCGGCATCGCCGTCGCCAGAACGGCAGCCGAAGCAACGGCACCGATCGCTTTACCCAGTTTCCCCATGTCCGATGCTCCCCGTGAAATCCCAATTCAGATTGTCTGGTCTCTATGGGAAGCATCATCGGCCAAACCTTTTACCGAAAGTTAAAGGCGGGCGGTAAAAGGAAATTAACCAGACTTGGGCGGATCGCACCTTGTGGCGGCGAATGCGGAACCTATGTGAACCCGCGCGCACAACACGCATCGAAAGGATTACGAATGACGATCAAGGTGGGAGACACGATTCCCGACGTGACGTTGGTGAAAGCCACCAGCGAAGGGCCGGAAAAGGTCCAGTCGGGCGAATATTTCGCTGGCAAGAAGGTCGCGCTTTTCTCGGTCCCGGGTGCCTTCACCCCGACCTGTTCGGCCAAGCACCTTCCGGGCTTCGTCGAAAAGGCCGACGACCTGAAGAGCAAGGGCATCGACGAGATCGCCTGCACCGCGGTCAACGATCCTTTCGTCATGCAGGCATGGAAGGAACGCGACGGTTCGGAAAGCATCACGATGCTCGCCGACGGCAATGGCGACATGGCACAGGCCCTGGGCCTGACCATGGACGGTTCGGGCTTTGGCCTGGGTCAGCGCGGCTCGCGCTGGTCGGCAGTCGTCGATGACGGCAAAGTCGTCGAACTGAACGTCGAAGAAGCGGGTCAGTTCGAAGTGTCGAGCGCGGAGCATATGCTCGGCCAGCTTTGATCGATCCCAAATCGATTTTTGAAAGGGGCGTCCGTTGTGGCGCCCCTTTTTCTTGCCCCCCAAACGAACAGGTCATAGCCTGCCGTAATGTCCATTGGGGGGATTACCATGACATCCTGGGTTCGCAGCACACTACTGGGCGCAAGCCTTGTCGCAATTTCCACCACCGCTGCAGCACGGGAACCGGCGTGGCAATTCGCGGGCGAGTTCGACCCCGCCCCCGCCAGCGCGCAGTCGGTTACGGACCAGTGCGACCGGCTGATTGGCGAAATCAAGCGGATCGAGGCCGAGATCGTGGCCGAGACCGGCCCTGCGACGGTCGACACGACGCTTCGCCGGTTCGACGAAATCTCCTACCTGATCAGCGCGCTGTACGGGACGTCGAATTACCAGCACTTTGCGCAGACCGCCGAACTGCGGGATGCCGGATCCGCCTGTCAGAACCGGACGAAGGATCTTAGCGGAAGAGTCTTGATCTCGGAGCCGATCTACAGACGCCTGAAATCAATCGATACCACTGATGCAGACCCTGCCACGCGACAATATCTCTCCCGCAACCTGGCATGGATGGAGCGTAGCGGTCTTGCCTTGCCGGAAAAAGAACGCGCGAAAGTTCAGGAGCTGAAATCGCAAATCGGCGAACTGGAAACGCGATTTCGGCGCAATATCTCCGACAGCCGCAAGGTTATCAGGGCCCGTCCCGAAGACCTGGACGGCCTGCCCGAAGATTTCATCGCCTCCCACCCGGTCGGCGATGACGGGTTGGTGGAGATCAGCACCGACTATACCGATCTCAGCCCGGTGATGGCGTTTGCCACCAATCTCGACCTTCGCAGGCGCCTCGCCGAGGCGAACTCGACACGCGCCTACCCCCAGAACGATCCGGTTCTTTCCGAACTGCTGGACAAGCGTCACGAATATGCGGTGCTTCTCGGCCAGCCAGACTACGCCGCGTTCGTGTTGGAAGACATGATGTTGAACACGACTGAAAAAGTCGAAACGTTCATGGAGGAACTGTACGCCGCTGCGTCTCCGGTCGCCGAAAGCGACGTGGCCCGCTCGATGGAGGTTTGGCGCGAAACACATCCCGACGCTAAATCGCTGGAACCATGGAATTACGCCTTTGCCAACACCTTGGTGAAGGAGCGCGATTTCGGATTCGATGCGAAGGAGGCGCGGAAATACTTCTCCTACGACAATGTCCGCAACGCGACGATCGCGCTGGCCGAGAGCATGTACGACATCGACATTCGGCCATGGGATATCGAGGTTTGGCACGAAGATGTCGAACCCTATGAAGTCTATGACCACGGCGCCCTGATCGGACGGTTCTTCATCGACCCGCATCCCCGACAGGGCAAGTTCAGCCACGGCGCCATGATGCCGTTGCGGCATGGGCTCTCCGGCGGCCGCTCGATACCGACCGCAGCTCTCGTGATGAACTTGCCGGACGGCCTTATGGACCCGGCGCCTGTCGAAACGATGGTCCACGAATTCGGGCACCTGATGCATCACATCCTGGGCGGTCACCAGAAGTGGGCCGCACAATCCGGCACCGCGACCGAACGCGACTTCGTCGAAGCGCCGTCGATGATCATGCCGCTGTGGCTGGAAGACTACGACACGCTGACGACTTTCGCGATGGACGTGGACGGCAACGTGATGCCCCGCGACATGTTCGAGAAGATGCGCCGGTCGAACTACTTCAACCGGGCGGTCAACAACCTCGTGCTGCTCAGTGCGGCGAATCTCTCGCTGGGTCTGCACCGCGGACCCGCACCGGACGACCTGGGTGCCGCATCAAGGGCGTTGCGAGCGGAATACAACCCGATCGGCGTGGCCGATTTCTCGCAGTACCAGGACTCGTTCGGCCACCTAACAGGCTATTCCGCGACCGTTTATACCTACAACTGGTCGGAAACCCTGGCACTGGATCTGTTCAGCGTGTTCGAGAAGAACGGCCTGAACGACAAGGCGACGGCACAGCGGTATCGCAAACTGATCCTCGAACCCGGCGGTTCGAAGCCTGCGATCGAACTGGTACGCGATTTCCTCGGGCGTGAGCCGAACCTCGAAGCGTTCAAGGCCTCGCTCACACCTGACGAGTAAGCGCGCCTAGTCGAACGTGTTGTCGCGGGGAAAACCCTGCGGTGGAAGACGACCTGCGGCCCCGCGCGCGACGCGCCACTGCCACATGTCGCTTTCCGTTCGCGTACGTCCGCTATCGCCGCCCATCTTCCAAGACAGGCCCTCTTCCAGCTTGAGCGTCGTGGCATCCGACATGCCGCCATCGCGGTAACGTTGCAGCTGAACCCCCTGCCCGCGCGTCATGACCGGCAGTTCCTCGAGGCTGAACATCACCAGCTTGCGGTTTTCGCCCACTACGGCGACGTGATCGTGATCCGCCGGTATCTCGCGCACGACTTTCAACGTCACGCCCGGCTTCAGGTTCACGACCGCCCTGCCCTTGCGCGTTTCGGCGAGCAGTTCGTCCATCCCCGCCGCAAAACCGCGCCCGGCGCTGTTGGCCAGCAGGATCTGGCCCTTGGGACGGTGCAGGATAAGCCCGACGATGGGCGCATTGGGGTCGATGTCGAGCGAGGTGCGTAGTGGTTCGCCAAACCCGCGCCCGCCGGGCAACTTGTCGCAGCCCAGGGTGTAGAAACGCCCATCCCCGCTGGCGATCAGCAGCTTGTCGGTCGTCTGCGCGTGCAGCGCATAGGCCGGGCCGTCGCCTTCCTTGAACTTGAACTCGCTCCCGATCCCGTCGGGGCCAAGGTCGACGTGCCCCTTCATCCCGCGAATCCAGCCGCGCTGGGACAGGATGACCGTCACCGGCTCCTTCTCGATCATGGCATCCATCGAGAATTCGACCGTGGGCTCTGCCTCGGCAATGGTCGTGCGCCGACGGCCCAGCGCGGTCGTCTCGGCATATTCCTTGCGCAAGGCATTGAGATCGCGCTTCAACCGGGTGCGCTGACGGCCGGGGCTCTCGATCAGCTTTTCCAGCTCGTCCCGCTCGGCCAGAAGCTCGTCGCGCTCCTTGCGAAGCTGCATTTCCTCAAGCTTGCGCAAGCTGCGCAGACGCATGTTGAGGATCGCCTCGGTCTGCCGGTCGGTCAGGCCGAATTCGGCCATCATGATCGGCTTGGGCTCGTCCTCGTTGCGGATGATCTCGATCACCCGGTCGAGGTTGAGGAAGGCGATGATGTAGCCTTCGACCAATTCGAGCCGCTTTGCGATCTGTTCCAGGCGATAGCGCGAACGCCGCACCAGGATATCGATCTGCGACACGATCCAGTGGCGCAGCACTTCGCCCAGCCCCATCACAACCGGCGTGCGGCTGGCGTCGAGGACATTCATGTTGAGCGAGAACCGGCTTTCCAGGTCGGTGAGCTTGTAAAGGCTTTCCTTCAGCAGGTCAGGATCGACATTGCGGCTCTTGGGGACGAGCACGATGCGTATCTGCTCGTCACTTTCATCGCGCACGTCTTCAAGGATGGGCAACTTGCGATCGCCGATCAGGTTGGCGATCTGCTCGATCAGCTTGCCCTTCTGAACCTGATAGGGGATTTCGGATAGGACCAGCTGCCACTGCCCGCCGCCCAGCCGTTCGATCCCGGCTTCGCGATCCTCGTCCTTCTCCGCCTCCGCCGCGTGGAAGCGCCCGCGCATGCGAAACGATCCGCGACCCGTTTCGTAGGCGTGGCTGATGATTTCCGGGCTATCGACGACCAGCCCGCCGGTCGCGAAGTCGGGACCGCGAAAGACTTCCATCAACTCCGCATGCTCGGTCTTCGGGTTGTCGATCAGTTTCAGCGTTGCGTCGATGATCTCGGCCGCATTGTGGCTGGGGATCGAGGTCGCCATGCCGACCGCAATGCCACTGGCACCATTGGCGAGAAGGTTCGGGAACAGGCCGGGGAAAATCTCCGGCTCTTCCTCTTCCCCGTTGTAGGTCGGGACGAAATCGACCGTACCTTCGTCCAGCCCCTGCATAAGCAGGATGGCGGTGCGGGTCAGCCGCGCCTCGGTATAACGGTAGGCAGCGGCGTTATCGCCGTCGATGTTGCCGAAGTTACCCTGCCCTTCGACCAGCGGATACCGCAGCGCGAAATCCTGAGCGAGGCGGACCATCGCGTCATAGACCGAAGCATCCCCGTGCGGGTGATACTTGCCGATGACGTCGCCAACGACGCGGGCCGATTTCTTGAATCCCGACTGCGGATCGAGCTTCAGCATCCGCATCGCCCACAGCAGGCGCCTGTGTACGGGCTTCAGACCATCTCTCAGGTCTGGCAGCGAACGTGCTGTAATCGTTGACAAGGCATAGACGAGGTAACGCTCGGACAGCGCCGCGTCGAACGGCGCGTCAATCAGCCTGTCGAAGGGATCGGGTTCGGTCATGTCAGTCAGATCGTCAGCCATCAGACCTGCCGATCTAGCAGCGGTGCAAGGCCGCGGAAACGGCGGGTTTCGATTGATCCACCATTACGCTGCGAACCTGGCGACTTGCGCTCAAGTCGGATCAGGGTCAGAATAAGGCGAAAATATGGCATAAAGGAGGCCTTAATGCGGCAGACAGCTCTCGCACTCCCCATCCTCGCACTCGCGCTCGCATCGTGTGACAGTAGCCCCGTGGCGGTCCACGAAGGCACCGAGAGCATGACCGCCATCGACGTCGCCGAAGAGGCCGTTGCCGACGCAGAAGCGCCGCCATCTGCCGCGACCGGCGGGGAAATCGCCGTCGCGCTTCCGAAAATAGCCTATGTCTACAGCTACGGTTTCCGCCTGCCCGCAGACAGGATCGCCCCGCTCCAGCTGGCCCATGCCGACTTGTGCGACACGCAGGGACCGGCCACCTGCCGCATTCTCGACATGCGCCAGTCTGGCATGGAGGGCGAATATTCGTCCGGCTCGCTGACTCTGGCCGTAGCCGCACCGCAGGCACGGGCTTTCGGGGCAAAGCTGGGCCAGCTTGCAGGCAAGGAAGGCGGAACGCAGGTTTCCAGCGCCATCAGCGGAGAGGACCTGTCGAAACAGATCGTGGATACCGAGGCCCGGATCAAGGCACGCACGATCCTGCGCGACCGCCTGCTCGAAGTGCTGGCAACGCGGCGCGGAACCGTTGCCGAACTGGTCGAGGCCGAGCGCGCCGTCGCCCAGGTGAACGAGGAAATCGACCAGGCGCAGAGCTGGCTTGCCGAAATGCGCGGACGCGTCGACTTCAGCCGCGTGAACGTCTCGTACGAATCCGGCATGCCCGAAACGGGAAGTTTCGCCAGCCCGGTCAGGCAGGCGATGTCCAGCGTGTCGGGCATCCTCGGCAACATGCTGGCTTTTGCCATCGTGCTGCTGACGGTCCTGATACCGCTCGGCCTTGTCGCCCTTGGCGGTTTCAAGCTGTTTCGCCGGTTCAGGCCATCGGCATCGCCGACGGCTTCCGAACGAAAAACGGGTCCTGAAAGCGACTGAGCGGACGCTGGCTACGGGTCGTCGCATGACACGGAACGCCAAGGATTTCCGGGCATTATAAGGGTAAATGCACAAACGCAAACCCCCGGAGAATACAATGACCAGCAAGGTCCTCATCGTCGCCACCAACGGTTTCGAACAGTCGGAACTTCTCAAGCCCCGCCAGAACCTCAAGGACGCAGGAATGATCACCACGATCGCCAGCCCCGAAGAAGGCTCTATCCGTGGCTGGGATAAGAAGGACTGGGGCGAATCCGTCTCGGTCGACATGTCGGTCGAAGATGCGGACGTGGACGATTTCGATGCCCTGCTGCTGCCCGGCGGTCAGATGAACCCCGACATCCTGCGCATGAACGATACCGTGATCTCGCTCGTCCGCTCGTTCAACGAGGCCGGCAAGCCAATCGCCGCGATTTGCCACGCCCCCTGGCTTTTGGTCGAGGCGGACATTGTCGAAGACCGCAAGGTCACGAGCTGGCCTTCGGTCCGCACCGATCTGCGCAATGCGGGCGGCCATGTCGTTGACGAGGAATGCGTCATCGACGGCAACCTCATCACCAGCCGAAATCCCGATGACATCCCGGCCTTCAGCAAGGCCCTCATCGAGATGCTGCAGACAGCAGAGTCGAAGGTCGCCGAAGACGCCTGATAACGCTCTCAAACCTCACGGAAAAAGGACCGCCGCGTTCCTGCAGGAACGCGGCGGTCTTTGCTTTTGCGTAAGACCGATTCGCCGAGTCGGAAAAAAGGTTAAGATTCATTAACCGCGAATGTTAAACATGCTTTTAGTTCCCGGCCTTTCGGGCGCAGCGACCGATATTTTCCAAAACCTTTTAGATTCAGGTGTCTGTGATTGCGGTCACAGCCAAATGGCCGGCGCTTATCCCATTATGGGTCATGGCAATCAGGTCGCTTGAACGATCTGCTTTAACAATTGCATCCTAGTGGCCTAAGACAGATTACGCAGAAGGCTTGTTTAACGTTTTCAAGAAGTAGCTCAGCCGGGGGGCATCGCTACTGACACAGTCAGCTCCTCGCGAACAGGAAACCATGTGGGGCACCTGTTCGGCTCTTCACGAAACCACAGGCAGTGGCCGTCCAGACGAACGGGCGGCCTGAACCTTTTTTCTGTGTCCACGCGCATGGCGTGACGCAGTTGTGACGAGGCGATGGAAATGGACTATCAGTCGAACGGCTCGAACGGCGCTGACGAAACCAACGGCCTGGCAGAGACCACTCCGGTGTTCAATGGCAGCAGTGCGGTGAAGCGCGTGATCGCCGACCCGGCCCGCGAAAACGTCCTTGTCCTTCCCGCGGGCGTCTCGCTCGACGATATCAAGGTCGACGGTGCCAACCTCATCATCGAACTGCCCGACGGCACCGAGATGGTCGTCATCAACGGCGCGATCTACGTGCCCGAGATCGTCATCGACGGCGTCACCGTCCCGCCGATGAACCTTGCCGCCCTGCTGATTTCCGAAGAGCCTCAGCCCGCGGCCGGCGACAGCCAGAGCTCGGGCGGCGACTTCGCCGATCCGGTGAACCCGATCGATCCAGCCTACGCGCTGGGCGACCTGCTGCCCTACACCGAACTGTTCTTCCCCGAACCGCAGGACGAGGAAATCATCCCGGGTCTCGTCAACGAAATCCCGGAAATCACCTTCATCCCGGAAACGGGCGACGGCACAATCGTCGATGAAGACGGCCTGCAGGGCAACACCGAAGAGCGTCCCGAATCGCCGGGCACGATGGACCAGACCGACGACGAAGCGACGACGGGCACGATCCTTTATGTTTCGCCCGACGGCACTGATCGCCTGCTGATCGACGGCATGGACGTTTTCCAGATAGTCGACGGCGAACTGGTCATCCAGGAACCGTTCGTATCGGGTTATACCATCGGCAACGGCACGCTGGTCATCAACGCCGTCGACATCGTCAACGGCTCGATCACCTACACCTACACGCTGAACGACAATACGTTGGGCGACGACACCTTCGTCGAATTCGATATCACGGTCATCGATCCCGACGGCGATTCCGACACCGGTACCGCCCGCATCGACATCATCGACGACAGCCCGTTCACGAACGACGACGGCAATCTCGCCACGCTGGACGACAATGCCGCGGGCGTGGTCGTCGGTACGGTCGCAGGCCTGCTTGGCAATGACGAATACGGCGCGGACGGCGCCGGTTCCCCGGCGATCACCATCGCCACGGGCGACCTTGGCGGCACGATCCAGATCGTGAACGGCAACCTCGTCTATACCTCGGGCACTGATGTCGCACCGGGCGAAACGGCCGTCGAAACTTTCACCTACACCATCCTCGATGGCGACGGTGACGTCAGCAATCCCTCGACCTTCACCGTCACGCTGACCGACGAAGGCCCGTCGATCTCCGAACTGGCCGCTTCGATCGCGGTCGACGAAGAAGGCCTCGGCGGTCTCGCCGGCGGCCCGGCGTCCGACCTGCCTGGCGAAGCCACGGTGCAGACCGGCACGCTCGATGGTCTTGCTTTCGGCGTCGACGGCATGGGCGACGTCGTCCTTGCGGCTTCGGCCGATACGGGCCTCGTTTCCGCCGCGGGCAATCCGGTCGAAACGGTCTGGGACGCGGCATCGCACACCCTTGCCGGCCAAGATTCGGTGACCGGCGAAACGGTCTTCACGCTCGAAATCACAGACGTGGCGACCGGTGCCTATACCTTCACTCTGCTTCAGCCCGTGACCCACGCGGTTGCAGGCCCGGAAGATGACGCCACCCTGCAGGTGACCGTTACCGTCACCGATGCCGAGGGCGACGCAGCCACCGGCGCAATCGCGATCCTGATCGACGATGACAGCCCGGTCATTACGACCGTCGATGCCGCCATCGCGGCCGCCATCCTCGACGAATCCGCCGCTGGCGCCGACGAAGGCGGCGATTTCGATCCCGCCGGTCTCGCCAGCGTCAGCGTCGACTATTCCGGCAATTTCAGCCTCAGCAACGCGGACACCGACGCCGAAGGTTTCGGGGCCGACGTTCCGGGCAGCGTCAGCTACTCGCTGAACCTCTCGGGTTCTGACGTCGCCTCGGGCCTCCTTGCCCTCGACGGCAGCCCGATCGTTCTGAACCTGGTGGATGGCGATATCGTCGGTACGGCTGACGGCGTCGAATACGTTCGCATCTCGGTCGACGCCGACACCGGCGTCGTCACGTTCACGCAGTCCGAAAACGTACAGCACGCCGACACGACCAGCGACGACGATACCGCCGCCCTGCTCGTCGCCGAAGGCGGACTGACCCTGACGGCAACCGCCACTGATGCGGACGGGGACACCTCCTCGGCCAGCATCGATCTTGGCAGCGGCACCTTCCAGATCGAAGACGACGGCCCGAAGATCGGCGCCCAGGCGACCGGCGAGGCGAACTATATCGCCACGACCGATGACGACGGCAATCCGAACACCGACAGCTTTGCTCTCTCGGACATCTTCAGCACGACTGCCGCCACCAGCTTCGGCACCGACGGCCCCGGCTCGCTGACCGAAACCTTCGGCCTCTCGCTCCTTGTAGAAAGTAGCGCACTGACCGGTCTTGCCAGCGGCGGCGAACCGATCACCCTTTCGCTGAGCGAAACGGCATCGACCGTCACGGTCACCGGCGCAACCGGTGAAGGCTCGGTCTTCACCATTAGCGTGGACAAGGCGACCGGCGAACTCACCCTCACGCAGTCGGCTCCGATCGACCACGCGGCGGACAGCGACCTTGCGGTTCTCGCCAACGGACTCGTCCAGGCGACCTACTCCGCGACCATCGTCGACGCCGACGGTGACAGCGAATCCGCGTCGAGCTCTTTCGATCTGGGCGGAAACATCCAGTTCAACGACGACCTGCCGAGCATCGTCGCAACCGGCGTCATTCCGGTCGCGGTCCTCGACGAATCTCCCGCTGGTCTCGATGAAGGCGGCGACTTCGATCCTGCCGGTGTTGCCAGCGTCGATGTCGACTTCTCGGTCAGCTTCCAGCCCAGCGACACCGACCCGAACGCAACGGCTTTCGGCGCCGACGTCCCGGGCGATGTCAGCTATTCGCTCGGCCTCGTCGGCAGCGACGTGGCATCGGGCCTGTTCACTCTCGACGGTGACGCCATCGTCCTGAACCTCGTCGGCGGCGATATCGTCGGCACGTCAGGCGGCACCGAATATGTTCGCATCTCGGTCGATGCCGACACGGGTGTCGTGACCTTCACCCAGTCGGAAAACGTACAGCACGGCGACACGACGAGCGATGACGACACCGCTTCGCTGATCGTCGCGAACGGCGCCCTGACGCTCACCGCGACTGCCACCGACTATGACGGCGATATCGCCACGGCCAGCATCGACATCGGCAACGGCACCTTCCAGATCGAAGACGACGGCCCGTACGCCAACGACGACGGCGTCTACCAGGTCATGGAAGACTTGCCGCTCCTCAACATCGACGTGTTTGCGAATGACGATGCAGGCACAGACGGCATTGATCTGGCAACCGACCTTATCGTGATCAGCGATCCTTCCAAGGGTACGGTCACCTACAACGGTGACGGAACCTTCAACTACACGCCCACTCCGGGCCAGGTCGGCCCCGACAGCTTCACTTACCAGATCACCGATGCCGATGGCGACACGGCCACCGCAGTCGTCACTCTGAACCTTGCACCGGATTCGACCCCGACGATCGTCGCCAACGACGTTGTCGTTGACGAAGACGGTCTTGCCGGCGCCAATCCGGACTCGGGCCAGACTGATCCGCTTGAAGTGACTTCGACCGGATCGGCCAGCACCACCGGCACGATCGTCGTCAGCTATTTCGCCGACGTTCCGGCAGACCCGGCTGCTGCTTTCGAATTCATCAACGTCGACTCGCTGGACGGATCGATTTCGTCGGATGGTCAGCCGGTCGATTTCTCGCTGGTCGGCGGCGACATCGTCGGCACCGTAGATGGCGGCGCGACGCCGGTGATCACCATCGCGCTGGACAGCTTCGTCGCTGGCCCCAACGCGGGTGACATCACCTACACCTATTCGGTCACGCTTTCGCAGGCGATCGATCATTCCGACACCGGCAACAGTGAAAACACCGCGATCATTGCCGGCATCGACTTCCAGGTTACCGATAGCGACAACGATACGCAGCCGGGCGAATTCGACGTGACGATCGTCGATGACGTTCCCTCGGTCACGAACGTACAGCTGGGCAGCTCGGTTTCGGTCGACGAGACCGATGCGGGCGAAGCTTTCGTCTCCGGTCCGATCAGCGCGACGAGCGCGGCTCCGATCATCTCGGCAACGCTGATGTTCGGTGCCGACGATGCCGCGGGCGATCCGGTCTACTCGATCGACATCGTCGGTGACGGCACGACCACGCTCAAGACTTCGGACGGCGACCTGTCGATCACGCTGGAACAGACCAGCGACTCCGTCATCACCGGTACCTACAACGGCGGTGCGGATACGGCCTTCACGGTCGAGATCCTGGCTGACGGCTCGCTCAAGGTGACGCAGAACGTCGCTCTCGAGCACACCATCCCGACCGACGACAACGACACGCTCGACCTTGCAGGGCTCGTCACCGCCACGGTCACGATCACCGACAACGACGGCGATACCGACGAGGGCACTGTCCAGGTCGGCGATGCGGTCACCTTCTTCGATGATGGCCCCTCGGTCACGAACGTGCAGCTGGGCAGCTCGGTCTCGGTCGACGAGACCGATGCGGGCGAAGCTTTCGTTGCCGGTCCGATCAGCGCGACGAGCGCGGCTCCGATCATCTCGGCA